>JACKGY010000036.1 GCA_020639295.1 Planctomycetota bacterium | reverse complement strand
TTCCGCCCGCCAGCGGCCCTTCCTGGGTTCAGAGCGTCCGGCGGGCCGCGGTGGCGGTCGCGGACGCCCAGCTGGGGCGCCCAGTCCCTCCGAGGAGGAAGCAGGGCGCCGTGGGCAACGCTACATGCCCATCTTCTTCTGCAGGTTTTCGTCCAGCGCGGCGAGGAACTGCTGCGTCGTGAGCCACGGCTGCTCCGGCCCGACGAGGATCGCGAGGTCCTTGGTCATCTGGCCGCCCTCGATGGTGGCCACGCAGACCTCCTCGAGCGCCGCGGCGAACGTGGCGAGGTCCGAGTTGTCGTCGAGCTTGGCGCGGTGGGCGAGGCCACGGGTCCACGCGAAGATCGAGGCGACCGGGTTCGTCGACGTCTCCTGGCCGGCCTGGTGCTGGCGGTAGTGGCGCGTCACGGTGCCGTGGGCGGCCTCGGCCTCCACGGTCTGGCCGTCCGGCGTCATCAGCACGGAGGACATCATGCCGAGCGAGCCGAAGCCCTGCGCGACGATGTCCGACTGCACGTCACCGTCGTAGTTCTTCGCGGCCCAGACGATGCCGCCGTTCCACTTGAGCACCTGTGCGACGAGGTCGTCGATGAGCCGGTGCTCGTAGGTGAGGCCGTTCTTGTCGAACTGGGGCTTGAACTCGTTCTGGTAGACCTCTTCGAACAGGTCCTTGAAGCGGCCGTCGTAGGCCTTCAGGATCGTGTTCTTCGTGGAGAGGTACAGCGGGTAGTTCCGCATCAGGGCGTAGTTGAAGCACGCGCGGGCGAAGCCGTAGATCGACTCGTCCGTGTTGTACATGCCCATCGCGATGCCGGGACCGTCGAAGTCCTGGACCTCGAACTCCATCGCGTCGCCGCCGGCGGAAGGCTCCCACTTCATCGTGAGCTTGCCCGGGCCGGGGACCAGGAAGTCCGTGGCGCGGTACTGGTCGCCGTGGGCGTGACGGCCGATGACGATCGGCTCGGTCCAGTTCGGGACGATGCGCGGGATGTTGGAGCAGATGATCGGCTCGCGGAAGACGGTGCCGCCCAGGATGTTGCGGATCGTGCCGTTCGGCGACTTCCACATCTTCTTGAGGCTGAACTCTTCGACGCGCGCCTCGTCCGGGGTGATGGTGGCGCACTTCACGCCGACACCGTGGCGCTTGATCGCCTCGGCGGCGTCGATCGTCACCTGGTCGTCGGTGGCGTCGCGGTGCTCCATGCCGAGGTCGTAGTACTCAAGCTTGATGTCCAGGTAGGGCAGGATCAGGCGTTCCTTGATGAACCCCCAGATGATGCGCGTCATCTCGTCGCCGTCGAGTTCGACGACCGGGTTCTTCACCGGAATCTTCGCCATGGGTACTCCTCACACCGATCCGAGGTCGCCCTCGATGCATTCGAGGCGGCCGGTAGGTATGGCCCTCTGGTCACGCCACTGGAGGCGCTGAGGTCGGGGCCCCCGTCCCGCGACGCCTGCGAGACCGTCTCGATCTCTTCAGGCCCGTTGGGCCCGGGCGTGGGGCGTCCT
>JACKGY010000035.1 GCA_020639295.1 Planctomycetota bacterium | reverse complement strand
GGCAGGATGCCCATCACGCCCTCGCTGCCGGGCACCACGACCATGTCGACATCATCGGCGCTGTAGACGCTGCGCTCGAGGGTGACCACGTCCAGTTGAATCGGCATCGCTCGCTCCTAGGGGCGGGCTCGGATCAGCCAGCCATCTTGGCGGCAGCGGCGATCACGTCGTCGATCGTGCCGACCATGCGGAAGGCCTGCTCGGGCAGGTCGTCGTGCTTGCCCTCGAGGATCTCCTTGAAGCCGCGCACCGTCTCCTCGCGCGGGACGTAGACGCCCGGGATGCTGGTGAACTGCTCGGCCACCCGGAAGGGCTGGCTCAGGAACTGCTCGATCTTGCGGGCGCGAGCCACCAGCAGGCGGTCGTCGTCCGAGAGCTCGTCCACGCCGAGGATGGCGATGATGTCCTGCAGGTCGCGGTAGCGCTGCAGGACGCGCTGCACCTCGCGCGCCGTGTCGTAATGCTCCTGGCCCACGATGTTCGGGTCGAGGATGCGGCTGGACGAAGCCAGCGGATCGACGGCCGGGTAGATGCCCTTGTCGGCGATGGCGCGCTCGAGCGAGATGGTCGCGTCCAGGTGGGCGAAGGTGGTCGCGGGCGCCGGGTCGGTGTAGTCGTCGGCCGGCACGTAGACCGCCTGCAGGCTGGTGATGGCGCCGGTCTTGGTCGTGGTGATCCGCTCCTGCAGCTGGCCCATCTCGGTACCCAGGGTCGGCTGGTAGCCGACGGCGCTGGGCATGCGGCCCAGGAGCGCCGAAACCTCGGAGCCGGCCTGCACGAAGCGGAAGATGTTGTCCACGAAGAGCAGCACGTCCAGGCCCTGGTCGCGGTAGTACTCGGCCATGGTGAGGGCCGTCAGGGCGACGCGCAGGCGCGCGCCGGGTGGCTCGTTCATCTGGCCGAAGACCATGATGGTCTTGTCCATGACGCCGGCCTCGAGCATCTCGCCCCAGAGCTGGGTGCCCTCGCGCGAGCGCTCGCCGACGCCGGCGAAAGCCGAGACGCCCGCGTGCTCGAGCGCCATCGTCTGGATCATCTCCATGATGACGACCGTCTTGCCGACGCCGGCGCCGCCGAAGACGCCGGTCTTGCCGCCGCGGGTGAAGGGCGCGACCAGGTCGATGACCTTCACGCCCGTCTCGAAGACCTCGGTCTGGGTCGACTGCTCGTCGAAGGCCGGTGCCGAGCGGTGGATCGGGTACATCACGTCGGAGTGCACCGGCTCGCCCGGGTCGATCGCCTGACCCAGCACGTTGAAGATGCGCCCGCGCGTGACGTCGCCCACCGGCACCATGATCGGCGCGCCGGTGTTGATGGCCTTGGCGCCGCGCGCGAGGCCATCGGTCGAGCCCATCGACACCGCGCGGACCGTATGGTTGCCCATGTGCTGCTGGACCTCGGCCACCAGCGAGGCCCGGCCCTCCATCGGGATCTCCACCGCGAAGTAGATCTCGGGCAGGGCGTCAGGCGGGAACTTGATGTCGACCACGGAACCCAGGATCTGGGTCACCTCGCCGACCTTGCCGTTTTCAGCCATGGATGTCGTTTCCTCCGTCGAAGAATCCGCGCGAGCCTCAGCCCGCCAGGCGCTGCATCGACCTGGCGAAGCGCCTCAACACCACCGGCGATATCGGTCTCGCTGGTGATTCATCGGACTTGCGCACTGTATTGTGCTCGGTCAGATCGTCGTATCGCCCAGCCGCGTCGGTGGCATTGCGCATGGCCACCATGCGGGCCGAGTGCTCGCTGGCCTGAGCCTCGAGCACCGCCTGATAGGTCGCGTCTGTTGGGGCCGGCAGGACTCGTCGTACCTCTTCAGGCGAGGCTCCGAACTCCGCCAGGCAAGCGCTCGAAAGCCATTGTCGTCAGGGCGCACCACCGGCAGGGCTGCTGGATGACCGGCACCTGCTTCACCGCGCTGATGAAGTCGGCAGACCAGATGCACCGACGAAATCCTCGCCGAAGGCCGTCGATGACCAGTCGGGCGATCGGCGTGACGTCAGCCGCGTGAGGGCGTCCGGAATATGGCGATGAAGGCGCACTGAGATCCAGCGCCCGTGCCGGACCAGAAATCGCGGCCATGCGCGCAGCCACCCGAGCAGGTCTGGCCATAGCCTCCTCGGCCTCGCGCACCGCAGAAGCGGTGATGTTGAGCGCAGACCGCCGGTCGACCGCAGTCGGGCATGTGACCAGCGGGCGCCCGCCTTGCCCTGCGGATGCTCGCTACAGGCAGCGGGTGCGTCTCGCAGCCAGGCGTTGGCGCGCAGGTTGACCATCACCTGGCCCGCCAGCGCCGACCCGGCTGCTGAGATCGCCTCCTGGGCGCAGCGGCGCATCAGAGCGCGGCCCGCCTCATGGCTTTGACGTCACCTTGCCGATGTTCTGCACCGACGCGCCGGCGCTGGATTTCGCGAGATGTATACCGTTGTTATATGCGCGCGCCGGCGCTTAATGGGTTGCGGCTGCGATCGCCTCGTCAGGCAGGCTGGATCTCGTCGTCGAGCGCCTTGCGCTCAGGATCAAACGCCAACGTTGGGGAGTGAGTGTCGGCCATGAACTTGACCAGCCCCTGCTCCCAGGTCTTGATGTCGTCCACGGCCACCTGATCGGCGAAGTCGTTGGTGACGGCGTAGATCACCTGCACCTGCTGCGCGAAGGGCTCGGGCTGGTACTGGCCCTGCTTGAGCACCTCCTGCAGGCGCAGGCCGCGATCGAGCTGGCGCCGCGTGGCGGCATCCAGGTCGCCGCCGAACTGCGCGAAGGCCGCCAGGGCGCGGAAGGATGCCATGTCGAGGCGCATCTTGCCGGCCACCTGCTTCATGGCCTTGAACTGCGCGTCGCCGCCGACGCGGCTGACCGAGAGGCCGGCGTTCACCGCCGGGCGGATGCCGGCGTAGAAGAGCTCGGGCTCCAGGTAGATCTGACCGTCGGTGATCGAGATGACGTTGGTCGGGATGTAGGCCGACACGTCCGAGAGCTGGGTCTCGATGAAGGGCAGGCTGGTCAGCGAACCCCCGCCGCGCTCCTTGTTGAGCTTGGCGCTGCGCTCGAGCAGGCGCGAGTGCAGGTAGAAGACGTCGCCCGGGTAGGCCTCGCGGCCGGGCGGGCGGCGCAGGAGCAGCGATACCTGCCGGTAGGCCTGGGCGTGCTTGCTGAGGTCGTCGTAGACGATCAGCGCATGCCGGCCGGCCTCCATGAACTCCTCGCCCATCGAGGTGCCCGCGTAGGGCGCGATGTACTGCATGGCCGCCGAGTCGGAGGCGCTGGCCACCACCACGATGGTGTGGTCCATGGCTCCGTTGGCCTCGAGCGTGGCGACGATGTTGGCCACCTGCGCCCGCTTCTGGCCGATGGCCACGTAGATGCAGACGAGGTCGGAGTCCTTCTGGTTGATGATCGCGTCGATGGCGATGGCCGTCTTGCCCGTCTGGCGGTCGCCGATGACCAGCTCGCGCTGGCCGCGGCCGATCGGGATCATCGAGTCGATCGCCTTGATGCCGGTCATGACCGGCTCGTTGACGTTCTGGCGCTCGGTCACGCCGGGCGCGATGCGCTCCACCGGGCGCATGGCCTCGGCCTTGATCGGTCCCTTGCCGTCGATCGGCTGACCGAGGGCGTTGACCACGCGGCCGATCAGGGCATCGCCCACCGGCACCGAGATGACGCGGCCGGTCGACTTGACCGTGTCGCCCTCCTCGATCGACGTGAAGTCGCCGAGGATGATGGCGCCGACCGAGTCCTCCTCGAGGTTGAGCGCGATGCCGAAGATCGACTCGCCGCCCTCCTTGGGGAACTCGAG
>JACKGY010000034.1 GCA_020639295.1 Planctomycetota bacterium | reverse complement strand
CGCGACCGCGCCTACAATCGCGTTCGCCAATGTCTCTCGGACCATTGGCGTTCCATTGGCTCACTCCAGCAGATGTGCGGGCATTATCTGGTCGAGCCGGTCGCTTGCACGCCTGCTTCCGGCTGGGAGAAGGGCCAGGTCGAGAACCAGGTCGGGGTGATCCGCCGGCGGTTCTTCGTGCCGCGGCCGCGGTTCAGAAGCTACGCCGAGCTCAATGCCTGGCTCATGGACCGTTGCATAGCCTGGGCCAAGGCGCGCCCCCATCCGGAGCTGCGCGACAAGACGATCTGGGATGTCTTCGAGGAGGAGCGCCCGAGCCTTGTGCCCTATGTGGGGCCCTTTGACGGTTTCCATGCGGTGCCGGCCTCGGTCTCCAAGACCTGCCTGGTTCGGTTCGACACCAATCGCTACTCGGTCGATGCCCGCGCCGTCGGCCGTCCGGTCGAGATCCGAGCCTACGCCGAGCGCGTCGAGTTCTGGCAGGACGGAAAGGTCGTCGGCGAGCACCCACGCGCACTCGGTCGCGGCAAGACGATCTACGATCCCCTGCATTACATCCCGGTGCTGGCACGCAAGCCGGGCGCGCTCAGGAACGGTGCGCCATTCAAGGAGTGGGACCTGCCGCCGGCGATGCGGCGCGTGCGTTACAAGCTCGGCCGCATGCCGAACGGCGACCGCCAGATGGTCGACATCCTCGGCGCCGTGCTGACCGACGGGCTCGAGGCTGTTGAGGCCGCCTGCGCCGAGGCCCTCGCCGAGGGCGTTCATTCCGCCGGTGTCATTCTCAACATCCTCGCCAGGCGCCGCGAGCCGGCACCGCCGCTGACCATCGCGACGCCGGATGCGCTCCGCCTCAGCTGCGAGCCCGCCGCCGACTGCGCCCGATACGACAGCCTCAGGAGACCGACCATGGAAAGATCGCAGGTGCTGGACGCGTCACGCCGAAGGCGTGCCTCCGGCACGACGAGCCAGCTCAAGCTCTACGGCATGAAGGCGGCCTATGACGAGATCCTCGCCACCGCGGTGAAGCGCCAGCACGAGCCGCCGAAGATCGTCGGCGACCTGCTGAACGCCGAGATCAGCGAGAAGCAGGCGCGCTCGATCAAGTATCAGATGACCATCGCCAGACTGCCGCTCGCCAAGGAGATCGACGAGTTCGACTTCGAGGACACGCCCGTCAACGAGACCCTGGTCCGGGAGCTTGCCGGCGGTGACTTCCTCGAGCAGCAGCGCAACGTCGTGCTGATCGGCGGCACCGGGACCGGCAAGTCGCACCTGGCCGTCGGCATCACGCGAGCCTGCATACGGAGCGGCAGGCGAGGCCGCTTCTTCAACGCCGTCGACCTCGTCAACAAGCTCGACGCCGAGGCCCGTGCCGACCGCCAGGGCCGCACCGCGGACCTGCTCTGCCGTCTCGACTTCCTGGTCCTGGATGAGCTCGGCTACCTCCCCTTCGCCCAGACAGGCGGGCAGTTGCTCTTCCACCTGATCAGCCGCCTCTACGAGCGCACCTCGGTCATCGTCACCACAAACCTTGCCTTCGGCGAATGGCCGAGCGCCTTCGGCGATGCCAAGACGACAACCGCGCTCCTCGACCGGCTCACACACCACTGCGACATCCTTGAGACCGGCAACGAAAGCTGGCGCTTCAAGACCAGAGCCTGAGCCCGGTCCCCCGCCGGCCCGAGCCGTCTCCGCCACCTGAAAAGCTACGACGCCTCGGGCCGGCTACCCGTGCACCAGAGGGGATCCCTTTTGCACGCCAATTGGGGGTCCCGATTGAGGGCCGATTGACACGCTGTTGCCGGGGCCCTCGATCATCG
>JACKGY010000033.1 GCA_020639295.1 Planctomycetota bacterium | reverse complement strand
GGTCGTGATTCGCGGGCGGCCTTCAATTCGGCTCGGCCGCCGGCCGATAAGGTCCGGGAAGAAGCTCTGACCGGCGCCGGCCGGTCGCAAGAAGGGAAATCGAACCGATGTCACCGACGCGCAAGGCCTTGCGTCTGCTGAGCCTGGTGATCGCGGCCCTGGTCTGGGCCTGCGCCGGCCGCGGATCCGAGGATCCGCCGGAGGCGCGACTCGTCTCGGCGCCCCGGGAGGGCGACCAGGAGGAGAGTCGCGCGGCTCACGAGGAACTGCTCCGGCGCGAGCGTTTCCCCTCGGCCCAGGCCTGCCGCAACTGCCACCCCGAGCATTTCCGGCAGTGGTCGGCCTCGCCGCACGCCTACGCCCAGCTGTCACCGGTCTTCAACGCGATGCACGCCACGATCCTGCTCCGGACCAACGGCAGCAGCGGTGATTTCTGCATCCGTTGTCATACGCCCGTGGGCATGGCCCTCGGCGAGCCGCTCGTGGCGGCCAACGCCGATCGCGATCCCGTCGCCCTCGAGGGCGTCACCTGCATCGTCTGCCATCGCATGGACGAGGCGCTCGGCAAGGTGAGCGGGCGCCGGCCCCTGATCGAGGCGCCGCTGGTCGAGCCGATCATCGGTCCCAGCGGCAACGAGGAGTTGAAGCGCGTCATCGACAGCCCGGACTACCGGGTCGAGACCGACGACGACGGTCAGGGCCGGCAGATTCACGGCGACGTCCGCCGGCTGCCGCAGCTCACCGAGTCCGGCTTCTGCGCCTCCTGTCACGACGTCAACCTGCCCAACGGCTTGCGCCTCGAGGAGGCCTTCAGCGAGTACAAGACCTCGGCGGCCGCCGCGCGTGGTGAGTCCTGCCAGGACTGCCACATGGGCGAGGAGCCCGGCCTGGCCGCCGGCTACCCCCATGGCCCGGCCGCGATCGTCGGCGGCAAGCCGACCCGCGATCGCCGGATCACCCGGCACGACTTCGCCGGCCCCGACTACCCGGTCGTCCACCCGGGCATCTTCCCGCACGATCCGCGCGCCCAGAAGCTGGCCACCATGGCCGAGTGGCTCCAGTTCGACTGGGAGGCCGGCTGGGGGCGCGATGACTTCGAGGACGAGGTCGGCGACGACGCGATCTTCCCGGACCGCTGGAGCTCGGCCGACGACCGCTACGACGCCCGCGAGGTCCTGGATCGCCAGGAGGAGCTGCTGGCCGAGATCGAGTCGCGACGACTCGCACTCCTCAGGCGCGGCTACGTCCTCGATCCGATCGAGGTGGCCGAGGCTTCGCTCGCCGGTCTGCGCTTCGGCGCGCGGGTGCGCAACGGGACCGATGGGCACAGTGCCCCCACGGGTTTCGTCGCCGAGCGCATGGTCTTCGTCCAGGTCGAGCTGCGCGATCCGGCCGGTCGGGTCGTGTTCCGGTCCGGTGACCTCGATCCCAACGGCGATCTGCGCGACCGCCACTCGCTCTACGTGCACGCCGGGGAGCTGGAGGAGGACGAGCAGCTCTTCAACCTGCAGTCCAAGTTCATCACCACCAACGTCCGGGGTGGCGAGCGCGAACAGGTGCTGGCGATCAACTTCTCGGTCGACGCCTTGCCCTTCGTCCGCCCGGAGCGCTTCCCCAGCACCCTCACCGGGCGTCCGAACGGCGCCCGCATCCACAAGTACGGCATCGAGCCGCTCGGATCGCGTCGCGCCGACTACGAAGTCGATGCCGACCTGCTCACCGGTCCCGGGGAGTATCGGGTCACGATGCGGCTGATCGCCGGCATGGTTCCACCGAACCTGATCGCCGCGATCAGCGAGGTCGGTTTCGACTACGGCCTGAGCGCGCGCGAGCTGGCGCGGCGCGTGGTCGCCGGGCATCAGGTGCTCTGGGAGCGGGAGGTCGTGATCGATGTCCGCTGATGCCCGTCGAGGCCGGAGCGCGCGCGCGCTCTTGGTTCTGATCGTCGCCGGCCTCGTTCTCGGTCTGCCGCTGTCCGCGCAGGACGACGACGGCGGTCTCGACCGGGCGATCGATCAGGTCGAGGGCCAGCCGATGCCGCTCGAGGCCTCGCCGAACCGGCTCTCCGATCAGGTCCTGCCCCTGCGCCTCGACCTGAACCAGGACCGCCCGGGACCCCTCCTCGAGCTGGGCGATCCCTTTCTCGGGGTCGGTCCGATCGGGCCCGGCTTCGAGCTCGGCACCGGCGCGGTCTGGAACCCGGGCTTCCAGGTCTTCGGCAGCTTCCGCAGCGCGATCCAGGTCAACGACGACGGTCGCGATCCGCGCGTCGAGTGGGCCAATCGGCTCGATCTCTTCGGCAACCTGGCCTTCA
>JACKGY010000032.1 GCA_020639295.1 Planctomycetota bacterium | reverse complement strand
CTTCCGGGTGGCGTCGCCGACGTTGACGCAGACGAAACCGCCCGGACGGACGACGCGGGCGAGTTCGGCCCAGACCCGATCGAGCAGGCCGTGCATCAGTTCGAAGGCCTGCTCCCCCGCTCCCTCGGCGAGCGCGGTGGCGATTCGCGGGTCCTGCTCCGCGAGGCCCTCGTCCCACATCTCGATCATCGGATAGGGCGGCGAGGTGACCACGAGGTCGATCGACCCATCCTGGACCCCGACCATCTCCTCGGCCGCCCCGATCAGGATCTCGTGTCTGGTTTCCAGCTCGAACATGGCACTCCTTCCGCGCGGGCAGACTACCAGTCACGGGTGACCTCAGGGGAAGTCGGAGGGCTGGGCTATGATCGCGACATGACACGCTCCGATCTCCCGCCCTGGAAGGCCCAGTTCCGCGACGGCCGCCGGCTGAAAGGCCTGGTGGTGAGCCGCCGCGGGGTCCTGGCGACGGCCCTCGGCCTGCTCGTCCTGATCCTGCTCTGGACCGCCTTCTACACCGTTCCGGCCGAATCCGAGGCCGTGGTCCTGCGCTTCGGTCGCTTCATCGCCACCGAACCCTCCGGCCTCCACTTCAAGCTGCCGCTGGGCATCGACGAGGTCTACCTGGTCCCGGTGCGCCGCCAGCTCAAGCTCGAGTTCGGCTTCGCCACCGAGGGAGCCACCAATCCCGAGCAACACGTCGGCCGCCAGGAACAGGAGGACGCCCGGTCGATGGTCACGGGCGACCTCAACGCGGTCTCGGTCGAATGGGTCATCCAGTACCGGATCGAACGCCCCGAACGCTATCTCTTCAACGTCCGCAGTCCGATCGCGACCCTGCGTGACGCCTCCGAGAGCGTGATGCGCGAGGTGGTCGGCGACCGCACGGTCGACGAGGTGATCACCATCGGTCGGCAGGAGATCGAGATCGAGTCGCTGAGCAAGCTGCAGAACCTGGTCCACGGCTACGGCATGGGCCTCCGCATCGACCAGGTCCAGCTCAAGAACGTCAATCCGCCGCGCCGGGTGCAGAACTCCTTCAACGAGGTCAACCAGGCCCAGCAGGAGAAGGAACGCGCGGTCAACGTGGCCAACGGCGAATACAACAAGGCCATCCCGCGAGCCAAGGGTCAGGCCGAGCAGTCGATCTCGGCCGCCGAGGGCTACGCCCGGCGGCGCATCAACGAGGCCGAGGGCGACGTCGCCGCCTTCCGGGCCCTGCTCACCGAGTACCTCAAGGCTCCCGAGGTGACGCGCCAGCGCCTCTACCTCGAGACCATGGCCGAGGTCCTGCCTCAGGTCTCGCGCAAGGTGATCGTCGACGAGAACCTCGAGGGCATCCTGCCGCTGCTCGATCTGGGACGTCTGGCCGAGGGCCGGGAGGGTGATCGATGAAGCGCGGCGCCCGCAATCTCGTCCTCGCCCTCGTGGGCCTCCTGGCGATCATCGCTCTCTTCGACGCCTTCTACGTCGTGCGCGAGACCGAGCAGGTCATCATCACCGCCTTCGGCAAGCCGGTCGGGGAGCCCATCCGGGAGGCCGGGCTCCGATTCAAGCTGCCCTTCGTACGCAGCGTCAACCGGATCGACCGTCGCATCCTCGAGTGGGACGGCCTGAGGGTCGAGATGCCCACCCGGGACAAGCTCTACATCTCGGTCGACACCTTCGCCCGCTGGCGCATCGTCGAACCGCTCGAGTACTTCCGCCGCCTCCGCGACGAGCGCAGCGCGCGCTCGCGACTCGACGACATCCTCGGCAGCGAGACCCTGACGGCGATCGCCAAGAACGACCTCATCGAGGTCATCCGCACCACCGCCGACCGCGTCCCGCTGCGCGACGAGACCTTCGACCAGCTGAGCGGCGCCCTGGGCACGATCGGGGTCCTCCACCCCATCACCAAGGGTCGCAAGCGGATCGAGAACGAGATCGAGACCGCCGCGCGCGCCAAGCTGGCGGAATTCGGCATCGAACTCCTCGACATCCGCTTCAAGCGGATCAACTACAACCAGAGCGTGGTCGAGAAGATCTACGAGCGGATGATCTCGGAGCGCCAGCAGATCGCCTCGCGCTTCCGTTCCGAGGGTGAGGGCGAGGCCGCGAAGATCCTCGGCAGCATGGACCGCGACCTGAGCGTGATCCAGTCGGAGGCCTACCAGAAGGTCCAGGTGCTCCGTGGCGAGGCCGACGCCCGGGTCACGACGATCTACGCCGAGGCCTACGGTCAGTCGGCCGAGTCACGTGATCTCTACGCCTTCCTCAAGTCGATGGAGACCTACCGCAAGATCCTCGACCGCGACAGCATGATGATCCTGTCGACGCGCGGGGAATTGCTCCGGCACCTCAACGCCGCGCCGGCGCATTGACCGGGCGCCGGCTGCCCAGCCGACATCGTTCGAGGAA
>JACKGY010000031.1 GCA_020639295.1 Planctomycetota bacterium | reverse complement strand
TCGCCGCTCGCGGCCCAGCTCGTTCGGGGTGGTCCTCTCGGTCACGCCGAGGGCGACTGCCTCACCGCCGCGGAGCGCGCCCTGGTGACCACGGCCGTCGCCCTATCGCTGGCCCGGCCCGAAGGTTCCTCGTTGCCGCCGACGGCGGTGCCGCGCTATCCCGTCTTCCCGCTCGGCGGCATCCCCGGCGCCGATCTCCGGATCGGACTCTACAACGATCTCGACCCGAGCCCGGGCATCCTCGACTTCGACGGCTTCGATCGGACCTACGACGGCCACGAGGGTTCCGACTCCGGCGTCGGCGGCTGGGACGAGATGGCGATCGGCGTGCCGGTGTTCGCGGCCTTGCCCGGCGTGGTCACCTTCAGCCACGACGGCGAGCCCGACATGAACACGCAGAACCTCGGCCAGCCCGCCAACTACATCATCCTCGACCACGGCAACGGCCGGGTGACTTGGTACTTCCACCTGGCCAACGGCAGCGTCGCCGTGGTCCCGGGCGATCAGGTCGCGCTCGGGCAGCAGATCGGTCGCATGGCCTCGAGCGGCAACAGCTCGGGCCCCCACCTCCATTTCGGCAGCTACCAGGACGGCCAGCCCTACGAGCCCTTCGCCGGCGCGGCGCGGCCGGGACCGAGCGGCTGGAAGAGCCAGCCTGGTTCCGCGCAGGTGCGCCTGGTCGACTTCGCCGTGACCGAGGACGATCCCTTCAACTACTACCCGCCGGCCTCCCTGCCGCGGGGCGGTTGGGTGTCCCAGGCGAGCGGCATGGTCAACTTCTGGACCTGGGTGGTCGACCTGCCGGCGAACAGCACCTGGAACATGACCTTCCGCCGGCCGAACGGCACGGTCGAGTTCGCCGGGACGCCCTATCCCTTCTTCAACGCGACGCCCTGGGGCGACGCCTGGTTCGGCTTCAGCTACAACCTGGCCGGCATCGCCACCACGCCGGGAACCTGGACCATGGACGTGATCATGAACGGTCAGGTGCTCGTGACCGCGCCCTTCGAGGTGCTGCCCGCGCCGCCGGCGCCGACCTACAACCGACCGCCGAATCCGATCACGATCCAGCTGCAGCCGAGCCCGGCGAATCCCTACGACCCGATGATCTGCGAGGTCACGACTTCGGTCGCGCTCGACGACCCGGACTACGACGTCCTGTCATTCCACTGGATCTGGAAGGTCGATGGCGTCGTGGTACGCGACGTCACGACGGCCGGTCGTCGCGACCTCCTCGATCCGACCCACTACGCGCTCGGCGATCAGGTCTCGTGCACGGTCAGCGCATCGGACGGAATCGCGACGACGACCTCGGTCCTCGCCTCCGCGACGATCCAGGCCATTCCCGGCGCCGGTCAGGTTCCGCAGGCCGGGCTCGCCGTCCTCGACTTCAACCGCTCCCTCGAGGTCGAGGACTGGCCGGTCTCGTCAGGTCGGCCCGGTCCCTATGCGACCGCCGCCGCTCCGGGCCAGCCGCTCGCGCTCTGCATCGCCGGCGAACCGGCCCAGCCGATCATCCTGGTCGCCGGTCCGATCAATGTCGGCGCCGCGACCTACCCGAACATCGGCCAGTTCGACATCGGTGGTCCGCCCGATCCGATGGGCATCCCCACCGGTCTCGTGGTGATCGGCAACGGGCTCAACCCGCTGGGCTTCTTCGACCTCCAGTTCAACACCTTCGCCGGCGAGCTCCAGCTCGGACTGGTCACCCCGAACGTTCCGGCCGGACCCTTCGCCACCTTCCAGGCGGTGGTCCTCACCGGCAACGGCTACTTCTTCGCCCTGTCCAACGCGGTGACCTTCTCGGTCCTCTGACCGGGGTCGGAGATCAGACGCCCGCGGTCATCGGCCGCCGGGTCGCCGGCGCGGCCGGTTGCGCGGCGGGCTGGGTGATGGCGATCTGGCCGACCGGCTCGACCGATCGGGCCATCGCGACCTCGTTGTAGGAGAGGACCGGGATGCGCGGTCGCGCCGAGGCCAGGACCTCGGCGAGATAGCGGCGGACGCCGGCGCGAACCAGGATCACCGGCTCGTTGCCGCCGCCGACCGCCTCGCCGTAGGCGGTGACCGCCCGTTCCTGGATCTTCTGCAGCGCCGCGGCCGAGAGGTTGCCCGAGGTCTGGCCGTTGAGTTCCGCCTCCAGCGCGCCTTCCAGCTGCGGATCGAGCACGATAACCGCCAGTCGGCCGTCGCGACCGCCGTGCATCTCGCAGAGCAGGCGCGACAGGCGCTGACGCACGAACTCGGTCAGCTGGTCGGGGTCCTTCAGCTTCTTGCCGTGGTCGGCCAGGGTCTCGAGGATCGCCGGCAGGTTGCGGATCGGCACCCGCTCGGCGAGCAGGTTCTGGAGCACCGCCTGGACCTCGCCCAGGCCGAGCACGTCGGGAACGAGTTCGCCCACCACGGTCGGTGCGTGCTCCTTGGCGCGGTCGAGCAGGGCCTGCACGTCCTCGCGCGTGAGCAGTTCGGCCGCGTGGCCGCGGATCGTCTCGGTGAGGTGGGTGACCATCACGCTGATGGCGTCGACCACCGTGTAGCCCAGCATCTCGGCCTCGGTCTTCTGCTCCTCGCGCACCCAGGTGGCCGGCATGCCGAAGGTCGGGTCCTCGCCCTTCACGCCGGAAATCTCCTCGGTGACGTGGCCGGGGTTCATCGCCAGGTAGTGGTTCGGATAGAGGACGCCGCGGGCCACCTCCTGGCCCGAGATCAGGATGCGATACTCGTTGGCGTCGAGCGTGAGGTTGTCGCGCAGACGGATCGGCGGCACCACCACGCCCTGCTCCTTGGCGAACTGCTTGCGGATCATGCTGATGTGGTCGAGGAGGCCGCCCCGCTTGTGGGCGTCGACGATCTGGATCAGGCGATAGCCGATCTCGATACCCATGCGGTCCACGTGGAGGAGCCGGCCCAGCACCTCGGGGGTCAGCTCCGGCCCCTCGTCCTCCGCCGCGCTCGCCGCCACCTCGTCGCCCTCGGGACTCTTCTCGGCCGCGACCTCCGCCGCGCGCCGCTTGCGGAAGGCGACGAAGAGCAGGATACCCAGCCCGATGAAGGGCAGCTTCGGGAATCCCGGCACCAGGCTGAGCAGCGTCACCACCGTGGCGGCGATGGCGAGCGCCCGCGAGTTGGCGAAGAGCTGCATGCCGAACTCGGTCGCCATCTTCTCCTTGCTGGAGCTCTTGGTGACCAGGATGCCGGCCGCGATGGCGATGATCAGGGCCGGCGTCTGCGACACCAGGCCGTCGCCGATGGTCAGGATGCTGTACTTCTGCAGCGACTCGACGGCGCTGAGATTCTGGGTCATGCCGATGATGACGCCGCCGATCACGTTGATGAAGGTGATGATCAGGCCGGCGACCGCATCGCCGCGAACGAACTTGCCGGCACCGTCCATGGCGCCGTAGAACTCGGCCTCCTGGGCGATCTTCTCGCGCCGGGCCTTGGCCTCGTCCTCGGTGATGATGCCCGAGTTGAGGTCGGCGTCGATGGCCATCTGCTTGCCGGGCATGGCGTCCAGGGTGAACCGCGCGGCCACCTCGCCGATGCGGTTCGAACCCTTGGTGATGACCACGAACTGGATGATCACCAGGATCGCGAAGATGACCGCGCCCACGACCAGGTCGCCGCCGACGACGAACTCGCCGAAGGCCTGGATCACCTCGCCGGCCTGGCCCTTGAGCAGGATGAGGCGGGTGGAGGCCACGTTCAGCGACAGGCGGAACAGGGTGGTCAGCAGCAGCAGGGTGGGGTAGATGCCGAGCTCGAGCGATTCCCGCGCGCTCAGGGTGATCAGCAGGATCAGGGTCGCGAACGAGATGTTGAGGGCGAGCAGGACGTCCAGCGCGGCCGAGGGCAGCGGCACGATCAGGACGAAGATCATCGCCATCACGCCGAAGCCGAGGATCGCCTCGCTTCTGAATCCGCCCTTGGAGTTCGTGTCGTCCTTCATGGCGTTCTACCTTCCCTTCAGCGGGCC
>JACKGY010000030.1 GCA_020639295.1 Planctomycetota bacterium | reverse complement strand
GACGCCGGCGGCGGCCTCGACTTCGAGGACCTGGCCGGTCTCAAGACGAAGCAGCCGCTCCTGGCCCTCGCTCTCACGGTCTTCATGTTGAGTCTGGCGGGCATCCCGGGGACGGCCGGCTTCATCGGCAAGTACGGCGTCTTCGCCGCGGCGGTCGACGCCGCCCAGACCACCGGGGACGAGTCCTTCATGCTTCTGGCCGTCCTGGGTATTCTCAACTCGCTGGTAGGCCTCTATTATTACCTGCGGGTGCCGATCCAGCTCTATGCCAGAGACCTGCCCGAGGCTCGCGCCACCGAGGTCATGGCCGCGAGAACGCCGGCGCTCCGTTTCGTGGTGGTGCTCGCCCTGGTGGCGACACTTTGGCTCGGCTTCGGTTTCGAGGTGATGCACTTCGGCGTCGAGCCGGCGATGAGGATGGTGAAGACGGCCCTCGAGTCCCTGAACTGATCCCAGGGGACTCCCAGTCCGACCGGAGCTCGGCGCCGATCGAGGGCCCCTCCGGTCCGATGGAGTGAAGACGTCAGATGACCTGGTTCGTTGAGTTCGCCGCGAATTCGATCTTCCTCGTCGCCATGGGCGTCTGGCTCGGCGGCGTCGTCTTCTTCTCCTTCTTCACCGCGCCGGTGATCTTCGAGCGGCTGCCGCGCAACACCGCGGCCGACCTGATCTCGGTGATGTTCCCGCGCTACTACAACCTGGGCTACTTCTGCGGCTCCGCCATGCTGGTCGCCGCGGCCTACCCGGTCTATCTCGATCCCGGCTCGGCCAACTGCTGGGCGACCTGGTCGCTGGCTCTCATCGCCACGGTCATCGCCATCTACGCGGGCCGCGCCGTGATGCCTCGCGTTCGCCGCCTCCGGCTCGCCGCCGCCTCCAGCGCCGGCTCTCCCGAGCACGGCGAGAACCGCCGGGCCTACGAACAGGCCCACCAGCTCTCGATGATCCTCAACTCGGGCGTCCTCCTCCTCCTGATCGCCCAGGCCCTCCTCTACGGCTACCGCGTCCGCTCCGAGTTCTTCGCCGGCTGAACCATCCGCTCATCCGCCACGGACCGAGTCCAGGGATCGCGGTCTCCCGAAGTGCGCCCCGCATGGGGGAGCGCGCCATGATCGATGGACCACCGCATCGACGCCGTGGGCGCGGCCACGGTCGCAGCGAAGGCTCACGCTCCGATCGCATCTGGGGCCGGAAGCCTGGTCCTGAGGCGTGGCGAGCCTTGACTTCCGGATCGGGGCGTGGAAGCTCGATCGGGTAGCGACCGACCCCATCGATCTGACAGGATCTCGCCGTCAGGCCCTGCCCGGGCCGATACCGGAGTCCCGTGATGAAGACCCTCGCCTCGGTTCTCGTCCTGCTGATGGCCCTGCTGACGGCTGGCTCGGCCTGGGGGCAGAGCCCGCTCGAGCTGGCCACGCCGACGCCCAATGCGGCCGGAGCGCGTGACTCGATGACGCCGGTGCTCAATCCGACGCGGCGGGTGCTCTACTTCGTCGATCGCGATCTCGTGGGTGGTCCGCGCGGCCTGGTCTTCGCCTTCAGGCCCCAGGGCCTGGTCGGACCCTGGGGGCCGCGCAGTCCGCTCGCGGCCGGTCTGGTCGGCTCGGAGCAGGTCGATCCGGCGCCGCTGCCCGACGGTCAGGGCCTCGTCTTCGCCGCCGCGCAGACGGCGGCCGGAAGCGGCTTCAAGCTCCAGCTGATCGCCGGCGACGCCACCGAGCCGGCCACCACCACCTGGACGAGTCCGCAGGCCCTGACCGGCCTGGGCGGCTCGCCGGCGAGCTCGGATCGCGGCGCGACGATCCTGCGCACGCCCACCAACACCCTGGTCGGCGATCTCTTCTTCGCCTCCGATCGGGGCGGCGCCTTCGAGATCTACTGGGCCGCCCACGCCGGCCTGCCCGGTTTCCAGGCCAGCTCCTGGTCGGCACCGGTCGCGCTCAACCTGCGCGCGCGCATCCCGGGCGCGACCGCGGTCGGCTCCCCGAAGGTCTCCCTGCTCGCCGACGGCAAGGTGGCCCTCTACTTCAACGCGACCGTGAACGGGGTCGAGGGGCCCTGGCGCAGCAGCGTCGCCAGCGCCAACCCCTTCTTCCTCGGCAATCCGGCCGCCTGGTCGACGCCGACGCCCTACCTGATCACCGGCGCCAGCTCTCCGGCCGGAGCCTTCGTCGACGACGAGGCCGGCCTGGTCTACTTCGATCAGGACGTCGCCGGCGAACGGCGGCTCTTCGTCACCGGGACCGCGGTCGACCAGTTCCCACTCCTGCTCGCCAACGACACGGTGGCCGCCGGGCAGAACTCGCGCTTCGTACTGATCGGGCGACCGAACGCCTACTTCGCCCTGGTCTCGGACTTCTTCGCCATCGATCTCGCGGTGCCGCCCTACGGTCGGCTCGGCGTCCTCTATCCGCCGAGTCCCTCGGCCTTCGTCTTCGACGGCACCGGCGTCTTCCCCGGCCAGAACTACCTGCCGCTGCCGCTGATGACCGATGCCAGCGGGCAGTTCCACGGCGACCTGGGGCCGATTCCGACCTTCCTGGTGGGGCAGGTCCTGCACAGCCAGGCCTTCCTCTACGACCATCTGATCGGCGACTGGCGACTCAGCGACGACGGCGATCCCGACAACGACTCGGCCGCGTCGCGGACCACGATCACCGGCGGCGGCGTCCTGGTGCAGCTGCGTTCGGTGACGCTCTGCGACGCCAACCTGGTCGACGATGCCCTGGGCAGCGTGCCCTTCGTCGAGCCCAGCGACTGCTTCCACGATCTCGACGACCCCTGGCTGTCGGTCACCTGCCGGGTCACCGACGCCTTGCCCCGGCAGGGGCGCGTGGTCTACGACATCCTCGATCAGGGCGGGGCGGTCCTGGTCGCCGGCCTGATCTCGCCACCCTTCGCGATGCCGGCCGACGCCCGCGATCACGACTACCGCTTCGCCATCGCCAGCGGTCCCTATCAGGCCGCCTGCCCCCCCGGCGCGCGCTACGGGCTCCGCGCCAGCCTCGAGCTCGAGAGCGCCCCTGGCGTCTGGGTCGCGGAGGGTCCGCCGGTGCTCGACGACTTCCAGGTCACGACGAGGCGACCGGTCCTGCTCGTCCACGGTCTCGGCGGTGACGAGACCAGCTTCGGCGAGCTGGCCGCCATCCTCGAGGACGAGCCGACGCTCGGCTATCCCGTGCGTCGATTCCTCTACACCGCGGCCGCGGTGAACGCGCTCCCCGGTCAGGACGCGCTCGACTCGAAGGCGATGGGCCTGGCCGCCTTCGTCGCCGACACCGGCTACGCGGACTACACCATCGTCGCGCACAGCCTCGGCGGACTCGTGGCGCGGCGCTTCCTCGCCGAGCAGCCGATGGCGGGCGGCGACCGGCGCCTCGTGCTGCTGGGCGTGCCCAACTTCGGGGCGCGCGCCGCCTTCCTCTTCGATCCCGTCTACACGGCACCGGCCACGACCAGCATCGTCTCGGCCTTCGTCCCGCCGATGACCGCCGCGATCCGCGAGGAACTGACCCCGGGTAGCGACTTCCTCGACGACCTGGGTCTCGACTGGGGTCAGGTCGCGCCCACGATCCCGGTGCTCAACGTCGTCGGCTACGCGGGGCTCGACTTCGACTTCATCCTGTCGATCCTGGGCCTGCCGGTGCCGGCCGGGATCCTCGCCGACTTCGCCGGCAACGACGGGCTCGTCCACGGCGACGAGGCGACCTTGCCGCAGGCCCTGCCCGGCGGGCCGATCAACCCGATCAACGTCTACGTCGAGGAGGCCCACAACCTCGAGCTGGCCGAGGCCCACGCGATCTTCGGGGCCCCGGCTCCGGCCATGGCCCGTTTCGGCCGCGACGAATTCGGTGGCGGTCGCGTCTCCCTGCAGATGCTGGTGGCCTTCCACCAGGCGATCACCGATCCGCTCGCCATCGGCAACCCGCTGGCCCAACCGCCCTTCTCGCTGGCCACCGGGTCCCTGATCATCCCGACCGGTTTCGTCGGCCCGGCCTTCGACGACTACTGCGCCAGCAACGGCTTCTGCTTCCGCAACCAGCAGACCGATCGCCTCCTCTGGACCGGCTTGCCGCTGCCCGCGCCGGGCACGAACGAAGGGCTCGCCGCCGTCGCCAACCTGCCGCCGGGATCACCCTGCGTCCCGGCGCTCCTGGCGCCGGCCGGGTTGCCGCGCTTGCCGGAGACGCGGCTCTGCCTGCCGATCGTCTTCCCGGCGGCCGGGTCGAGCCTTTCCCTGGCGCCGGCGACCTCCTGGCCCTACTGAGGAGAACCGGCCGCGGATTTCCCGTTCAGCGGTGGCCGACTCTGCCGAGAACAGGGCTGACGCGCCGGTCGGGAAGCCGGTGCCGTGAAGAACGGGGAAAGCGGTGGATCTGGCGATCGTTCTCGATCTGAGAGTCCGTACCGAGCGGATGGAGGGTCTGCTCCGGCGCCCCTTCGGCGACGCCGATCTCATGGAGATCGCGCTCGAGAAGCTCGTGGCCCTGGACGTGCCGGTGCCGCGGGTCGTGCTCGCCGAGGGCGCCGAGGATCGGGCCCGGGTTCGCGCCCGTCCCGGCTTACGGCTGTTGCGGCAGCCGGGCGCCGTCTGCGATCTCGCCCAACCCCGCGCCAGCTTCTCCTGCCTCGCGCGCCTCGATCAGGGTCGGGTGCTGTGGTTGAATCCGCGCTATCCGCTGCTCGACGGCGATCGCTGGTGGCAGGCGGTCGAGGATCAGCAGGCCGAACCCGACCGCGGGCTCGTGAGCGCGCGGCGCGTGAGCGGCCCGTTCTTCGATCCCTCGAGCCTCGAGCTCGGCCGCGAGCGCGAGCTGCTCGCCGCCTGCGATGCCTTCATGATCTTCCGCCCCGAGGAGGCCCGGCAGCGAGATCGCCTGTTCGCGCGCGCGCCCCGGGTCTTCGAGCTGGACGAGGAGGAAGCCCGCGGCATCCGGGGCCTCGACGATCTGGCCGCCGCCGAGGCCATCTGGCTGCGCGGCCGTCTCGCGTTGTCGGTCTGATCCGGTCCGGGTCGATCATCGACCCGATGCGCCTTCGACCCGCCGATTTCCAGTCGGCGCGTTGACGCTCGCGGACGCATCCCTTAAAGAATGGAGCGGAAAAGCGACCTCCGTTTCAGTCGTCCTGCGCCATGCCCCAAGAGATCAAGATCGTCAGCGTCTCGATCCCGGCCGGTCTCGTCCGTGAGCTCGATCGGGTCTGCGACCTCGAGCATCGCAATCGTAGCGAGCTCTACCGGGAGGCCCTCCGTCAGTACCTGAAGCTCAGGCGCTGGCAGGCGCTGCGCGAGTACAGCTCGGCCAAGGCCGCCGCGGCCGGCGGCAACGGGGTCGACATCGAGAAGCTCATCGAGGAGCTGAGCCTCTGAGATGAGCGAGTCCGGCACCGAGAGGATCGCGATCGAGACCGCGCTGTGGCTGGAAGCCCTGCTCTTCGGCGGCACCGCCGAGGAGCTGGTCAAGATGTCCCTGACCGGTCGCGTCCAGCTGATCTCCTCGCGGGTCCAGCTCGACAAGCTGATCCAGGTCCTGCGCGAGCGGCTCGACTTCTCGGAGGCCGCCCTCGATCAAGTCCGCCGCTTCGTCGAGGATCAGGTCGAGATCGTCGAGCTGGGCGAGGCCCCGGCCGCGGGCATTCCCGAGAATCTGCCGCCGATCCTGCGGGCCGCGCGCATCGGCTCCGCCCACGCGATCGCCACCACCGACCGCTCCAACCTCCTCAGCCTCGAGACCTTCGAGGGCATCCCCATCGTCTCGATGGCCTGAGTTCCGGGCTGGGCCGCCGCCTTTGGCGAAGCCGGGGATTTCCATAACATGCCGCCCCGTCCGGTATCCTGGACCGATCTCCTGGAGCATCCCATGGCCGAGAAGCTCGTCCGCTACGAGACCATCGAGGGCATCGCCCGGCTCACGCTCTGCGACCCGCCGCTCAACGCCTACACGCACGAGATGATGCGCGATCTCGACGACGCCATTCTGAAGGCGCGCTTCGACGACGCGGTCCACGTCATCCTGCTCACCGGCGCCGGCGACAAGTTCTTCTGTCCGGGCGCGAACGTCGAGATGCTCAAGGCGGTCGATCCGAGCTTCAAGTACTACTTCTGCATGCACGCCAACGAGACCCTGACCCGGCTCGAGAACACGCC
>JACKGY010000003.1 GCA_020639295.1 Planctomycetota bacterium | reverse complement strand
GGTGTTTCCGCGATGGAGATATGGACCGACGACGAGGTCGCGTGCGCTGGGGTGGAGACCCCAGGGAACGCGGTCGTCACCTGCCTCGACCCGACAAGTAGCGAGTCGATGGCCTCGCCGTCCTGGGGAAGGAGTGGGCGCCGCGCCATCGGTCCTGTGGCCTAGGCCGACGCCCGCTGTCGCGAGACCATGCGTCGTGTGACCCGGTCACGATCGAACGGGGCGAGTCCGGCCGACCCGCTTGCGCTCCGGGTCGGCGGCCGGCATCGGAACTTCGGCCGAGCGACTCGTCGTGGTGGCCGGCGCCGACCGGTCAGGTTCGAGTCATGGCCAGGCCGGGCGGTCAGTTCTTGCCGCCGGAAGGCGCAGCTCGAGAATCGAGACTCGAGGGCCGATCCGGGGGCGGGGGCAGGGCCACGCGGAAGCCGAAGTCGACGTCGCGGTACCAGGGCTGGCTCCCGAACCGGTACGCGGAACGGCACCCGACGGGGCCGAACCAGCAGGACCCACCGCGAAGGACGCGGACGGTGCCGGTCCTGGGGCCGGTCGGCTCATCGACGTCCTCGTCCTCGTAGGAGCCGAACCAATCCCGGCACCACTCCCAGACGTTGCCGTGCAGATCATGGAGGCCCCAGGGATTGGCTCGCCGCGTGCCCACCGGCTGGGTCGAGAGCTGGGAGTTGTCGTCGTACCAGGCGTGGTCGCGAAGCCCGGCCACATCGTCACCAAAGGAATAGGCGGTCGTCGTCCCGGCCCGACAGGCGGCCTCCCACTGGGCCTCGGTCGGCAGGTCGCCGCCGAGCCAGCGGCAGAAGAGCCAGGCCCGCCACCAGCTGACCTCGGAGACCGGGTGGCCGGGCCCGCCTGAACAGGCCTGCTCGTCTTCGAAAGCCTGGTACTGAGCCTTGGTGATGGGCGTTCGCGCGAGCCGGAAGGGCTCGAGGCGGACCTGGTGGGCAGGCCACTCGTCGGAATCGCCGACACCTTCCTCGCTAACCATCCTGAAGCCGATGGTTCCGCCCTCGGGCGGCAGGCTCGCGAGGAGGACCTCGTCGCCGGCCAGGGGGCGCGGCGCCTCCTGGAGCCAGGTCGAACCGGTCCATGTCGCCCGCGCGTCCACCAGGAGATCGGGGCGGCGGGGGCGGCCGATGCTCCTGAAGAAGTCATCGAGGCCGGCCTCGTCGAGGACGCCCAAGGAGCCCTCGAGGGCGTAGAGGGTCAGGGCCGCCCTCTGGAGTCGGTCGTCGTCAGGGTTCGTGGCCAGCAGCTCGGTCATCAGCCGATCGCGCAGGGCCTCCGGTTCCTGCCCGTCGCTCGCCCAGGCCTTGATGAGTTCGACGAGGAGGTCGCCGTCCTGATGCTCGGCCTCGAGGCGGAAGAAGAGGCCGAGGCCGGTGGCCGGGTCGAGGCCCGGGGCCTGCAGGAGGGCGCGGGCCAGGAGGTCCGGGTGCGAAGCGAGCAGGCTCTCGAGGATGTCCTCCTGCTCCTCACCGGTCATCTGGCCGGCCAGGAAGACGAAGACCTCGGCCCAGTGGGCCTTGCCGTCCTCGTCATCGAGCCGGTCGAGGAAGGGCCGCCAGACCTCGGCGCCGCGCCGGGCGAGGGCGGCGGCGGTCATGAACTCGCGGAAGGACCGATGCGGGAAGCTCCAGGGCTGATGGGGGCCGCCGCTCGGGCCGAGGATGCCGGAGAGACGGCCGATCTCCCGGATGAAGCCCGACATCCGGTCGGGCCAGGGAGCGAGATGGTCCTCGAGCCGCGGCACGTCCTCCAGGGCCCGGTCGAGGGCGCCGACGACCTCCTTCTCCGACCAGGCCTCGCGACCCGGGTGATCACGATGGAGGACGAGGGCCATCTGTTCGAGCAGGAAACCGGCCTCGATCGGCGCCCAGTGGGCGGGACAGGGCGGGCCGTCGGCGGGGCGATGCCGCGGTCGTTCGAGGAACCAGGCGATCGCCTCCTCGTAGAGTTCGGAGCGCCGCCGGGGGACCGGCTTGCCGGCCTGGCAGAGTTCGGCGAGCAGGTCGAGGACCAGCGGTGAAGACATCAGCTCGGCGATCGCCGCCTGATTCGAGGCCTTTTCGTGGAGTTCCTCGCCCCGGGACGAACCGAGGACGCCGACCAGGAAGGCGAGCTGGCTCTCGCGGCTCAGGGGCCGGAGCTCGAAGGGGCGGAACGCGGTGAAGGTCTTCTCCGGTTCGCCCACCGGACGGGAGGCCAGGACCAACCGGACCTGGTCGAGGCTCGCGAGCGCGCGGATCTTCTTGGCGGCCTCCTCGCCCTGACCCGGGCCGATCTCGTCCCAGCCGTCCACCAGCAGCCAGACCGGGCCCGGGCGATCGGCCTTGGATTCCAGGAAGGCCTCGGTCACGCGCTGCGGCTCGATGCCGAGATCCTCGGCCAGCGCCGCCGCCGCGCTCTTCTCGGCGAGCCGGGCCGCGTGGAGATAGAGCACCGGCGTCGTGGGCTGCTCGGTCACCGCGGTCCAGGCGAGCTGCCGCATGGTGGTGGTCTTGCCGGCACCGGGCTGTCCGATGAGGATGATCCCCGCGACCGGATCCTGCCGCGCGTCGAGCGTCGCCAGCAGCTCGCCGAGGGTCCGTTCGCCGCGCGCTTCCGCCCAGTCCTCGGCCTCGGCCTCGGACTCCGCGGTGGCGGTCGCGGGCCGGCCGCGATCCGGCCGGCGCTGGATGGCGATCGGCACCACGATTCCCATGCCGTGCGCGGTGCGACCGGTGACCCTGTCGTGGTGCTCGCGCGCGTGCCGTTGCCACAGTTCGAGGACGCTCGGCTCGCGTTCCCTCGCGGGCTCCGCGGTCAGCGCGGGGAGTTTGGCGGCGAGCGTGGCGAGTTGGTTGTGGTCGATGAAGACCTCGGGCATGAGGTGGCCGACATCGGAGATCTCCGGGGCCGTCCGCTGTCTCCAGACCGCCAGCTTGCGGTCGCTCGCCAGCGCCATGCCGGCCAGGAAACCGAGGTTGGCATTGGCGCGGCACTCGCCCGCCTCCTCGGCGCCATCGTCGGGCGTGATGATCCAGATCACGCGCCCGACACCCTCGAGCAGGTCCTCGCAACCATCCAGCGGCCAGCCCT
Organism: Planctomycetota bacterium; assembly: GCA_020639295.1. GTDB lineage: Bacteria > Planctomycetota > DRQF01 > JACKGY01. Next base: position 997,864 of record JACKGY010000003.1, on the reverse strand, counting down.
CGGCCGACTGGAAGCGCCATTCGGGTTGACGGCGCTTCAAGGTCGCCAGGAAATCCGTTCCCATGCCCTGTTCCGGGCAGAGGACCAGTGTGTCGAGCCCACTCGGCCGGGGTTGGCAGGACCACTCGATCTTCGGACGAGAATCGCGCAACGGAGTCTGCTCCAGGATCGGGAGCAGTTCGGAACCGTTCGTGAAGAAGCCATGGACGAGTTCGGAGAAGACCGAGCGCCGGAGCCAAAGGGGGCGCTCCCGGCTCATGTGGCAGAGAGAGCACGATAGGCCGCGAGCGAAGGCGTAGCCGAGTTCGAAGGTGACGTTGGGGTTCGGAAGGTCAAGGATGGCAATGAGGCGGTGCGCGCTTTCGATGCCCGGTTGGACGATGCCGCTGAAGATCAGCTCCTGGTCAGGATCGAGGCAGGGGACGTTCAGGAAGATGCCATCCGCACATTCGTCGCGCGCGAAAGCGAGAGCAACGCGTGCCGACTCGGATCGCGTGCCCCAGGCGACGAAGATCTCGAGACGTTCGGCCGCTCCCTTCTTGCTGCCGATCGCGGCGAGGACGCGGTTTCGCAGATCCCCGGTCGGGCCTGCCGCGCGCCCGAGGATGGCCTCGATGTCCTCGGAAGCGCAGGCGGCCTTCTCGACGATCTCGGCCACGGTCCGGCCCCGGGCGAGGGCCTTGCGGACCTGGGCGCGGAGCGCGAGGTCGCGGAGGGGCGGTTCTGGCGTGCTGGCTTCGGTCATGGCTTCTTGCGCTTCATCTCGAGGATCTCGTGACCGGTCTTCGGGGAGGCGTCCTTCGTCAGCCGCCGCGGGCCGCGAGCTCGTTCTCGATCGGCTCGATCCAGGCCTCGGCGCCGCCGCGCGCGTTGCGGGTCTCGCGGATGAGGCGGAGGTTGCGGGCCGTGGTCTCGGCCTCGAAGGGCTCGCGCAGGGCGGCCAGGGCGCGCCCGAGCGCCGCCTGCGCCGCGTCCTCGTCGCCGGCCAGGACCGCGAGTTCGAGCAACGTCGCCTGGTCCCAGTAGTCGGGTTCGCCGGCTGCGATGCGGCGTTCCACCGCGTAACGGACGACGGGGAGGAGCTGCGCGCGACGCGGGTCCGGCGGCTCGCGCAGCTCCATCAGGCTGCAGGCGTTGATGCCGGGATAGGCGTCGCGCCAGTCGCTCTCGAAGCCGAGAAGGTAGGCCTCGATCGCGGCCTCGAGATGCGCCCCCGCCGCCGCCGTCCGACCCGCCTTCCGGGCCGCGTCGTAGCGGTCCTTGTGGATGCGGCCGAGCAGGCCGTAGGTCTCGCTGCTCGGACCGGCCTCGGCGATCAGCTCCTTCAGGACGCTCTCGGCCTCGCGGTCGTGGCCGGCGCGGTTGAGCGCGAGGGCGAGCTGCTCGCGGATCATCACCGTGCGCTTCAGGGGCTCGGGCATCAGCCCATGGAGCCGGATCATGTCGGCGAAGCACTTCTGCCCGCGGTAGGACAGGAAGAGGTCGACGAGGACGCCGGTCTCGCAGTCCTCGAGGCGCCCGAGGGTGCTCTCGATCTCCCTCAGCTCGTCGGGGTCGCCGCTCGCCCGCGCCCGCTCCAGCTCCTGCTTGCGCTCCTTCGAATAGGCGACCAGGTCGCGGAAGACGTCGGTCTTCTCGTGCGAGATCGTGCCGGGCTGGTGCCCGTCGAGGAGCTGGAAGAGCGGGCTGTCGACGGCGGCCTTGCGGCCCTCCTCGAGCTGCCGGGCCAGGGCCTCGATCGTCCGCTCCAGCGCGACGGGGCGGCCGTTCTTGCCCAGTCGGTAGGGCAGGCCGCGCATCGGACCGAGATCGAAGGGAAGGCGCTCGCCCTCGGCGAAGATCAGCACCGTGCTCCGCGGTCGCGAGGCGTGGCGCAGGCCCAGTTCGTAGTAGACGTTGGCGTTGGCGGAGGTGAGGTCGGCGATGGCGAAGTCGCAGAGGAGAAGCCGCTCGAACATCGGCTTGTGGATGATCCCGCCGGTGCGCTCCTCGTCGGCGCGCAGCGCCTCGAGGCCGGCGCGCTCCACGGCCGGGACGATGAGTTTGTGGTAGACGGCGTCGAAGTCGATCGTGCCGCCTCCCGAGCCGGGCTTGCGGCCGAAGGGCATGAGGACGAAGCAGAGCGGTTTCATCACTCGCGCTCTCCGAACAGCGACCCCAGGCGCTCGAGCAGGGCCTCGTCGCGACGGAGGTCGGCGATGAACAGGGCCTGGCGGTACATGGATTTGATCTCCCAGAGCTCGGGGCCCTGGGCGAGGGCCTCGCGGTAGGCCGCGAGACCCTGCTCCAGCTCGCCCTCGATCAGGCGGGCCTCGCCCCGGGTCGCCGGTCGCCAGTGGCGGGCCGACGACCTGGCGCTGGCGGCCTCGGCCGCCTCGACGTGGTCGTGGGCGCGCCGCGCCCAGTCGCGTGCTGCGCCCTCGTCGTCGAGGAAAGCGAGTGTCATGAAGGCGACGTTGATGGCGTGATAGTAGCGCTGGTCCTCGTCCTTGCCGGACTCGCCATAGGCCTTCTCGTAGATCTCGAGCGCCTTGCGTGCGTCGGCCTCCTTCCGCTCGACCCGCCAGCGTCGCTTGTAGCGGCCGGCGAGGATGCCCATCGCGTCCGTGCCGCGATCACCGAGCTGCTCGAGGATCGCGATCGCGGTCTCCGCCTGACCCAAGCCGTCGTAGGCGAGGGCGAGCTGGCCGAGCGCCTTGCGGTCGAGTTCGGCGGGCCGCGCGCCGAGGGTATCGATGGTCCGACGGAAGTCGCCTCGCTGTCGGGCCAGGTGGGCCGCGGGAACCCCGGGCGGATAGCCCGTGGCGCCGAGGAAGTCGGCGAGGAGACTCAGGCTCCCGTCGTTCGCGTTCTCGTCGCCGGCCTTCGGCTTGACCATCGACAGATGGTCTCCGGCCACGACGGCGCGGAATTCCCCCGCGAAGGCCATCTGCGAAGAGGAGCGCGGCACGAATTCGTCCGCGGCGCCGGCGACGGCGAGGAAGCGGAAGGGCGGCCGGTCGCCGAAGGCCTGGTTCCAGTCGTGGCGGAGCGAGGTGATGAAGCGACCACCCTCGGCCATGTCGGCGACCTGCCGGTTCAGGTGGCGGAAGATCGGCAGACGGAAGGGCCAGGCCTTCACCAGCCCGCTGCTGGGCGTGCCGAAGCAGACCAGGGCGCGCGTCCGCCGGCGCAGGTCGAGGTCGTCGAGGATCGCCCGCTGGAGCACGAGGCCGCCCATCGAGTGACCGACGAAGTCGAAGGACTCGTAGTTCCCGAGTTCGTGGCGCGCGGTGGTGGTGAGCTGCATGGCCGCGGTCGCGATGTCGGGCGCCGCCCGCCAGAGGCCGATGAGGTCGGGTCGGAGGTTGGTGTCGTAGCCGAAGCTCAGGACGTCCACGTCGCGGCAGGCCGGGGTCGCGGCGAGGAGCTCGCCGAAGGAGCCCCAGGTCTTGGTCGCTTCGCCACAGAAACCATGGATGAAGACGACGGCGTTGCGCTTGCCGTCGCGCCGGTACGAGACCAGTTCCTGGCGGGCCATGTTCTCGCGATCTCCTTCTCGACGCCGATCGGGCCGCGCGCCTGGGCGGCCGGGCGCCGATTCTACCCGATGCGACCGGAGCGAGGGGAGGACCGGATCGTGACCACGAGAAGGAGGGTGATGGCTACGGCGCGGGTCGCGACCGGGGAGGGGGGAGGACCGGCGGGGCAGGGCTCGCCCCGCCGGTGACCGGGAGCGCCGGGGCTCCCGGTCGCTTCAGGACTCGAGCTCGCGGATGGACCGGAGGATCTCGGCGGTGTCGAGGACCGCGGTGGCGAGCAGGCCGAAGTTGGCGAGAGCGCCGTCGTGGGCCGCGTCGCTGGTGGTGGCGATGGCGTCACCGACCACGATGGTGTTGAAGCCGTCCTCGGCCGCGTCGCGCACCTGCGACTCGACGCAGAGGTTGGCCACCATGCCGGCGATCACGATGGTGTCGAGGCCGCGCTCACGCAGCAGGCCGGGCAGCTCGCTGCGCAGGGCCGAGGGACCCTTGCGCGCCTTCAGCACCACCACCTCCGGGCCGGGCTCCAGCTCCGGCAAGAAGCGCGAGCCCTCGCCCTCGAGCAGGAGCTTGCGGGCGGCGAAGAGCTTCTGCAGGCCGTTCCGGGGTTCCAGGTCGCGGTAGTCGTTCTCGCTGATCTCGATGCGCGAGTAGAAGATCGGCAACCCGGCGGCCGCCGCCGCCCGGCGTAGCTCGACCAGCTTGGCGACGACGCCGCGCTTCAAGACCTGGGCGCCGAACAGATCCCAGGCGCCACCTTCGGGCGCGAGCAGGTCGACCTGCGGATCGACCAGCACCAGGGCCGCCTTCTTCCAGGACATCAGGGTCTTCATGACGTTCACTCCTTCGGACAGGGGGTTGAGGACAGGGCCAAACCAACCAGTTGGTATGTTCTCGGAACGGAAAGAAGGGCGCGGTCACCACGACCGCGCCCTCAGGATTCGATCAGGATCTGGAGCATCGACCTGTAGCAGCGCAGACCCTCGACCACCTTGCCGTGGTCGTCATAGGCCTTGCCCAGCACGATCCCGCCCTGCAGGACGGCGACGAACTGGCGGGCGAGGATCGCCGGCGAGAGCGGTGCGCGCGCGCTGCGCCCACCGAGCGCGTCACGGATGACCGGTTCGACCACGCCCTGGAGCAACTCGAAGCGCTCCTCCACCTTCTTGCGGATTTCGGGATGGGTCGCCGAGAGATCGAGCGCGAAGCTGCCGAGCAGGCAGCCCCGCTTGAGCAGGGGCCCCTTGACCAGCTTCAGGGTCTGGTCGAGGAAGGCGAGCAGTCGTTCACCGGGATCGCCGAGCTCCTGCCAGCTTCCGGCGAGGGCCTCGGCCACCTCGTCGAAGTAGTCGTCGACCAGCTGCGAGGCCAGATCCTCCTTGGAGGAGAAGTGGTGGTAGAAGCTCCCCTTGGTCACCCCGGCCGCTGAGCAGATCTCGTCGACGCGGGTCGCCGGATAGCCCTTGGTGAGGATCAGGCCGCGCGCGGCCTGGAGGAGGAGCTGCTTGTGCTGGGTCATCGTGGCACCATACCAACTGGTCGGTCTTGCGGATCATAGGGGCCGGCCGGGCCCGAAGCAAGGGCCGATTTCCGGCGCCGGCGACCGCGGCGTCGTTCAGACCCGATCGAGCAGGTCGGTGAGGCAGGCGATGCGCTCGGTCTCCTCGGATCGGCCGGCGGGGTCGAAGAGCAGGGCCTCGAGGCCCGCCGCCCGGGCGCCGAGAACGTCGTCCTCGGGCGAATCGCCGAGATGGAGACAGCGCCTCGGCGCGATGTCGAGGCGGCGGAAGGCCTCGCGCCAGATCTCGGGGTGCGGCTTCTTGCGACCGGCCTCGGCGCTGGTGAGGACGAGGTCGAAGTGACGATCGAGCCGGTGCGCGGCGAGGATGCCGTGCAGCGCGCCATGCCAGTTGCTGACCACGGCCAGGACGAGGTCGCGGTCTTCGAGGGCCTCCAGGGTCTCGCGCGCCCCGGCGATGGGACGCCAGGCCTCCGGGCGATCGAAGTGCCCGACCAGGAGTTCGTGCCAGTCCTGATGCCGCTCGCGAAGTTCGGGGTAGGGGGCCGCGACCTCGGCGGTGAAGGCCCGCCACTGCGCGCGCTCCATCTCCTCCGAGGTCCTGAGCTCCGGATCGGCGGAACGGAACTCGGCGTTGAGCCTCGTCCAGCAGGAGGCGACGCGGCGGCCGAAGTCGCGCAGGTCGACCTCGACCCCGACCTCGGCGGCGAAGTGGTGGTAGATCTCGGCGATCGGCCGGGTCGGCTCCACCAGGGTGAAGCCGGCATCGAAGCAGATCGCCTCGAAGGCCGGGGCGCGATCGGATTCCGGACGGGTCATGGGCTCATCACGCGTGGCTTGCCGGGCAGCACGATTCGCGACGACGGAGCGCCGTCGTCGCGGTGGCGGTTCGCCGGGCTCAAGGTAGCCCTCCGCGCGCCATCGGGAAAGCGGGCGGGGCGGGGAAAAAGAAGAGGCCGGCGCGTCGCGCCGGCCTCTTCGGAGAACGAAGTGTCGGATTCGAGCCCTGAATCAGTTGCTCGGAGTCACACCGCCCTCGCGCTTCTCGCCACGAGGAACCCCGGTGATGCCACCAAAGGTCTTGCGGTCATGCTCGAGCTCGACTTCGATCTTGGCGTCTTTCGGTACACTCACGGTGACCGGGTTGAAGCCGCCCCCTCAGCATCCGCCGAACTTGGCCGTGGTGATTTCGCGGCCGTTCTCATCCTTGATGATGAACTTCGGCGGGGCGCCGTCGGGAACCCAGGTGTGGTATTCCTCGCCGGCCTTGCCGAAGAACCAGAGGGTCGAGGGGCTGAAGGTGACCTGGTCACCTTCGCGGGTGTAGGCGAATTCGGCCCGGATGGGCCCGCCCCAGGCGAAGACCGCGGGCTCGTCCGCGCTGACGCGGATCGGCTTGCACTCGCCGGTCCGGATCAGGCAGGACTCCTTGCCCATCTCCACCTTGCCCGAAACGATCGAGTAGAGGCCTTCCGGAAGGGTCATGCCTCGCTTCGCGTCGGAGAGCTCGAAGGAATAGTCGCTGTTCTCGTTGCGAACGACGACGGCGGTCAGCTTGCCCTTCGACTCGAAATCCGCGACCAGGTTGAGCGTGCCGGTGGCGCCCTCGAAGGGCTTGTAGGCCAGCTCGCTGCCGTCCTCGGAGAAGGAGATCTCGAAGAGCGAGTTGTTGATGTTCACGACCTTGGACAGGTACGCGGCGGCATCGGACTTGCCGATGACGATCGCGTCCGCGCCGAAGTCGTCGAACCGACCGTTGTTGTTCTGGTCGATGATGGCGACCTTCTGGCCGGCCACCTTGCCCTCGAGCGCGCCGGAGGATGCCCACCTCCAACCGCCCTCGTTGACCAGGCGCAGGCTGTAGTCGTGAGCGAGGCCGCCCGTGCCACCCTTGAGGGTGATGAGGCCGCCGACGCCCTTGGCCTTCTCGTCGGTCTTCCCGTCGCCATTGCAGTCGACGGCAAGAGCCGCTCCATCGATCTCGGTGGTGAAGCCGGCACCAACCGCGATCGAGCCGTTGATCGGAGTGAATGTCTCCGACGGCAACTGGATGTTCCACTTCGAGATGGTCTTGTAGCGTAGTTTCGTCGTCTTCGCGCCGTCGTCCTGGGCAGAGACGTTCGTCGCGATGAGGCCGATGCACGCGGCCAAGGTCAGGGCTCGAAGCGGACCGATGATTCGATTCATCTCGGTCCTCCATTAGAATCAACACGTGTTGTGCCCGACCGGAAGCGCCGACCCGGCGGGTCGGTGACTCTGGACGGACGCCCGTAGCCTACTAAAGGGAGACCCCGGAGTGGTGGAGATTCCTCAGGAATATCCCGCAGCCGGCCTTCCCGCCGATCGGCTCCCAGGGAGAGCGGAGGCCATGGACCAAAGGACTTACGAGGCCCTCGGGCGGATCGATTGCCATCGGGGCGATATCACCCGGGAACGGGTCGATGCCGTCGTCAACGCGGCCAACGCCGGGCTGCTCGGGGGCGGCGGGGTCGACGGCGCGATCCATCGCGCGGCCGGACCGGAGCTTCTGGCCGCCTGCCGCCGGGAGCACCCGGCGGGCTGCCCGACCGGGGAGGCCCGGCTGACCGCGGGTTTCGCCCTCGAGGCGCGCTTCGTGATCCATGCGGTGGGGCCGATCTGGCAGGGTGGGGGAGCCGGCGAGGCCGGCCTCCTCGCTTCCGCCTACCTCTGGTCGATGCGCCTCGCCCGCGAGGCCGGCTGCCTGAGCGTCGCCTTCCCGGCCATCTCCTGCGGCGTCTACGGCTATCCCCACGGGGCGGCGGCCCAAATCGCCCTCCGCGCGGTGGCCGAGTCCGCCCTGGCCGAGGGGGCCCCGCGGGACCTCCGTTTCGTCCTCTTCAGCGAGGAGATGCTGGCCACCTTCCAGGCCGCGCGGACGCATCTTCTTGCAGAGGCGAAAGGCGGCGGGCCGGGCTGACGATAGGGGCTCCGGAGGACCTCCATGTCCGGCAGCCCGACGTCCATTCTCGAGGAAGAGCCCGTCGTCCTGAGCCCCGAAGAGCGGCTCGGCGGCGATCGCGCCCTGCGTCGGCGTGAACTCGAGGGTCGGCCCCAGTTCTTCGGCGACGGCCGGAAGTGGATCCCCCTCACCGTCCTCGATCCGGTGATGAGCCTGATCCGCCGTGGCCTCGAATACTGCGGCCTTTACGACCCCATGGCCCGGCGGGCGACGCACTTCGAGATCGTCCAGCACGACGTCTGGCTGCGCGGCCTGCCGGAGGCCTTCGAGGGGCTGCGGGTCCTCCATCTCTCCGACCTGCACATCGACTCCTTCGCCGGCTTCGGACGCCGTCTGATCGAGGCGATCACACCGCTCGCCTACGACCTGGTCGTGATCACCGGCGACCTCCGGCTCGAGATCAAGGGGCCGATCGAGGCCGTCCTCGACGAGATGCGCCCGCTGGTGGCGGTGCTCTCGGCCTGTCCCTTCGGCGCCTATGCGATCCTCGGCAACCACGACTGCCTCGATCTGGTCGAGCCCCTGGAGCGCCTCGGCCTGCGCTACCTGCTCAACGAGTCGGTCGGCCTGGAACGGGACGGCGAGCGGATCCAGGTCGCCGGCGTCGACGACGCCCACTTCTTCGGCGCCGACGACATCGATCGCGCGCTCGAGGCCTCGCCGGTCGACGAGTCCTGCATCTTCCTCTGCCACAGCCCGGACCTGATCTACGAGGCCGCGGCGCGTTTCTGCGACCTCTACCTCTGCGGGCACACGCACGGCGGTCAGCTCTGCCTGCCCGGCGGCAAGCCGCTGATCTCGAACGCCAGCGTCTCGCGGCGCTTCTGTCGGGGCAGCTGGCTTCTCGGCGGCATGCGCGGCTACACCAGCCGCGGCGTCGGCTTCAGCGGCCTGCCCCTGCGCTCGCATTGCCGCGCCGAGATCGTCGTCCACCGCCTGCTCCGCGAGCGTCGCTGCCGGTCGCGCATCGCCCACGAGGAACAGGAGGAGGCGGCGCGTCACGCCAGCGACTGAGGGCCCGGGTCGCGCTCGTCGATCAGCCGGCGGAGCCGCGCGATGGTCTCTGGCCGCGACCGGCAGCAGCCGCCGATGCCCCGGGCGCCGCGGTCGAGCCAGCGCTGCGCCTCCGCCACCAGGTCCTCGCCGGCCGGCGCCGGCGTCCAGCCCGAGCCGTCCCAGCCCTCGCCCGAGTTGGCCTGGACGATGATCGGCTTCAGCGAGACCTCGAGCATCCGGTCGAGACCCGCGCTCGCGATCGAGGGCGCGCAGCAGTTGATCCCGATCGCCACCACGCTGGCCAGCGACTGCAGCTCCTCGGTCGCCTGACGGAGGGAGTCGCCGTTGCCGAGGCGTTGGGGGCCACCGATCTGGAAGCTCAGAATCCCGCGGCCGCCCAGATCCTCCAGGAGCTCGGCGGCGATCAGGGCCTCGTCCTGGCGCGGGATGGTCTCGAACAGGATCAGGTCGGCCCCGCCGCCGAGGAGCAGCTCGAGGCGACGGCGATGGAAGTCCGCGATCGCGGACTCATCGACCTCGCCGTAATCGCCGTCGTACTCGTGCCCGCCGCCGAGCATCGCGCCGTAGGGACCGCAAGAGGCGGCGACGAAGCGCCGGGGTCCCGGGCCCGCCGTGGCGACTGCCTCGCGCGCCAGCCCGATCGAGCGTTCGAGCAGACGGGCGCCCTCGGCCTCGTCGATCCCGGCGGCCGCGAAGCCGACGAAGGAGGCCTGGTAGCTGGCGCTGGTGATCAGCTCGGCGCCGGCCGCGAGGTAGTCGAGGTGGATGGCCCGGATCAGTTCGGGCGCGTCGCGCAGGGCGCGCGCCGACCACAGGCCACCGGCGAGATCGAAGCCGCGGCGCTCCAGCTCGGTGGCCAGGGCGCCATCGAAGAGAAGGGCCGGCCCGAAGGCCAGTCTCCGCGCGATGGGCGAGGTCATTCTTCGCGCAGCCAGGACGGCGGGGCCTCGGCCACGAGAGCCGACTCGACCTGCTCGAGCGCGCTCGCGAGATCCACCGCCTTGATCAGGAAGCGGGCGACCACCACCGGGTCGTCGTGCCGCCCGAGGCCGTACTCATCGTAGTCCGGGAAGCGGATGATCTCGATCGTCAGGCCCCCGGATTCCGCCGCCCTTCTCGGGGCGCCGCGCAGCCCGAAGAGGGCCAGCGCGCGTCTCCAGGGGGCGACCGCGCGGGCGTCGGGCCCGAGGTCGTAGACGAGTCGATCGCCGTCGATCAGGCTCCGCTCGAGGTGGACGTCCTCGCGCAGGGCGCGCATCGGGTCGAGGACGCCGCCGGCCGTCCCGACCGGTCTCCCATCACTCGCCGCGGCCGCCGGCCGGCGCGCCTGGCGGACGAAGAGGTCGCTCCAGAGTCGGGGCGCGAGGCGCTCGGAGAGGGCGCGCGCGAGCGCCCGGATGGTCTCGACCCGGAGGTGCGGGTCGCGGCCGTAGTCGTAGGCCTCGATCTCGGGCGCCTCGGCGCGGAGGAGGGCGCGCGCCTCCAGGCTCTCGAGCCCGCGACCCGCGATGGCCTCGCGCAGGAGCGACAGCTCGGGGTCGTCGGCCTCGGAGAGCCGTGAGAGATCGAGGATCAGGAGCGGCAGGCCCTTTCGCTGCGCGATCTCGGCGATCTCGGCCAGGCAATCCTCGAGCGCCCGTTTGGCGTCGACCGTTGCCGCGGGCGGCAGGGGGCCGAAGCGCAGGCGCGGTCGGAAGCCGGCCTGGAAGTCGATGAGCGGCGCTCCGCTCTCGTCGCGCATGATGGCGCGATAGCGTTCCGGAAGCCTGGGCGCTCCGTCGTCGTCGGGCCGGTCGGGGTCGCGGAGCGACTCGTCGTCGATCGTCAGCAGGAGGAGATCGAGTTCCCCGGGGTCGACCTGGCTGATGGTCGCCAGGCAGCGCAGGAGATCGGAGCGGGCCTGCGAGAAGTCGAGGGCCTGGGCGCGACTCGGCGAGTCGGCGAGCTCACGATCGAGCTCGCGGGTCAGCTCGGTGGCCAGCGACAGCGAACAGCGCAGCGCCCGGGCGTCGGGCACGCCGGCCGGGTAGCTGGCGCCGACCCGCGAGCTGCCGAAGAGCCCGACGCGCCAGTCTTCGGGGCTTCTCATGCGATGACTGAAGCCGTTGGCGACCACGATGTCGCGCTCGGGCCAGGGCGGCGCGCCGTAGGTCCAGTCCGAACGGTGCAGCAGCGCCGTCTCCATGACCTCGAACCCGTCCCCGTGGTCGATCAGGGCGCGACCGCTCGGCGGGTCGAAGGCGAGGATGCGCCGCGGAAGCCGTCGCGGCGCGCCGCCAGGGTCGAGCACGAGACCGTCGGCCCCGGGTTCGACCAGGGCCTGCACGACGCCGGCCTCGATCGCGAGCCACCAGAGGCAGCGGGCCTCGGGCGCGGCCGGGAAGGGCGCCTCCATGACGAAGGCGTCGCCGGTCGAGCGGAGGGAGTAGAAGCGCTCGAAGGGCAGGGCCAGTCGATCCCGGGCCGGCTGTCGCAGGCCCTTGGCCGTCGCGAATTCACGATCGAAGTCGACGTCGGGCCGACAGCGGGCCCAGGGCTCGAATCGATCCAGTCGTCCGGCCTGGAGGTCCTGGAGACCGATGGCCTGGATCTCGCGGAAGCCGCCCGCCGGATCGGGTACCGCCAGGTAGAGTCGATCGCCGACCACGCGGGGCTGGGCGTCGCCCAGTCCTTCGGGAAGCTCGATGGAGCCCTCGATCCGCGCGTCGGGCGTGTTCTCGTCGAAGGCGATGCGGTAGAGCCTGCGGCCGGAGATCGCGAGCATCGTGTTGCCGATCAGGTCGAAGCGCGGCGGCTCGGCGAAGGGCCAGTTGCCGCTCTCCGTCTTCTCCTCGAATTCGTCCAGGCCGTAGCTCTTCACGAGCGTCAGTCGACCCTGTGCGTCCTTGCGCCAGAACACGACTCGGCCGAGCTTCGGCTGCGCGATCATCCCGCCGCCGAGCTCGATGTCCAGTTCGCCTTCGAGTCCGCTGGCGAGGTCGATGGCCATCGCGTTGCCCTCCGCGCGCGCGAGCAGGATCCGCTCGCGATCCAGGAAGGCGCCGCCCGTCACCCCGGCGATGGGAGCGAAGGTGTCGCGCGAGGGCAGGGGTACGCGCTCGTCGAGCTTCAGCGGGATGTCGAGGGCACGCAGGATGCGCGCCGCCAGCCGCGCGTTGGCGCTCGGACGGAGATGGACGTGATCGAGGAAGTCCTCGGGGCGGAAGGTCCCGTCGTCGAAGTCGCGGAGCGTGATCCCGAGGCGATCATCGGGCGAGCGGTACGAGTCTCCTTCCTGGACGACGCGCAGGAAGGCGCGCTTGGCGGCGACGAGCCCCGGCGGCGTCGCCTCGGCCTGTCCGAGCGCGGCGGCGTTCACCGGCGTCATGAACAGGAGCTGGCCGTTCACGCCGATGAAGCTCGAACAGATCTCCCTGATGTGCTCGAGCTGGACGCTCTCCTCGACCGGCGCCAGGAAGTGGCGGGCGTTCCGGAGCATGCTCCGGACGTCCTTCGTCGGACGCGGGGGCGCGAGCAGGAGAACCTCGGGGCGGGCGAGGGCCGCGCCGAGCGCGCGGCGGGTCCGGTCGAGGCCGAGGCGATGATGGACGAGCCCTAGCCGGTCGATCTGGTCGTCCAGCTTCAGCGGTCCGGTCGAGCGAACGAAGAAGTCGCGTGAATGCGCTCGCTCGCGCGAGGCGTAGTCCGGAGACAGGTAGCGGGGCGAGAGCTCGATGACGACCTCGACGCGGCCGCCCTGGAGCGTTCGAATGACCTCGGCGATGTCGGCCGGCAGCATGCCGTCCACGGAAAGGTCGTAGAAGGCGACGTCGGCATCGGCGAGGCGTCGCGCCCAGGCGACGGGGGTCTGATCCTCGGCGTCGGCGAGGCCCTGTTCGCGCATGACGTTGGCGCGCAGGACCGAGTCACCCAGGAAGAGCACGACGCGCCCGGCCGGGTCGTGCTCGGCGGCTTCGAGGGCGTCGACCACGTCCGACCAGCCCATCGGCTGGTCGAAGTCGGAAGGCCGCGGCGCCGGCGCGAGACCGCGCAGGAGGAGGATCGCCAGGAGGCCGACGAGCAGGGTCATGACCAGCGTGCGACCGCTCCGATGACGCGCGAAGAGTCCCTCGAACTCGCGGTCGTCTTCGGCTTCGGCTCGGGTCACGGCGTCGCGGCTCATGGTCTCCTCAGAACTGGAAGTAGATGAAGGGGGTCGAGACCTCGGGCGCGAGGATCGCGGCGGCGATCCAGCACCCGGCGACGAGCAGGGCGTAACCCAGGGGCCGGGCCAGGAGGCGATGGAAGAGACGGGCGCGCTCCTCGGCCATCATGATGGCGAAGACGAGCAGGAGGAGCGCGAGGGCCAGGTTCGCGCCCGGGCCGATGCTGAGCGAGCCGGTCACCGCGGCGGCGATGCCCCGGATGATGGTGAAGGCCGCGTCCAGGTCGTCGGCGCGGAAGAAGATCCAGCCCAGGCAGCTGAGCTGGAACATGCAGAAGATCCGCAGCCCCTTCCTGGCCAGCTCGGGCAGCGGCGCCGCGAGCCGGGCGAGGGGCCGATCGAACAGGCGGTAGAGGACCAGCAGCAGGCCGTGGTAGAGCCCCCAGATCACGAAGTGCCAGGCGGCGCCGTGCCAGAGTCCGGCGAGCCCCATGGTCAGGGTCAGGTTGACCAGCGTCCTGGCGACGCCGCCGCGGTTGCCGCCGAGGGGGACGTAGAGGTAGTCGCGGATCCACTCGGAGAGCGAGACGTGCCAGCGCCGCCAGAAGTCGGAGGGGCTCTCGGCCAGGTAGGGCAGGCGGAAGTTGCGGACCAGCTTGATGCCGAAGAGCGCCGCCGACCCGCGCGCGATGTCGCTGTAGGCCGAGAAGTCGAAGAAGATCTGGAAGGCGAAGGCGTAGGTGGCGATCAGCAGGTCGAGGCCCGAGTGGGCGTCGGGGCGCGAGTAGGCGACCTCGACCACGCGGGCGAGGTTGTCGGCGAGCGCCACCTTCTTGACGATCCCCCAGCTGATCAGCGCGAGGCCCGAGAGCAAGTCGTCGCGGCCGAGGCGGTATGTCAGTCGGCCCTTGAGCTGGGGCAGGAGGTGGCCGGCGCGTTCGATCGGACCGGCCACGAGCTGGGGGAAGAAGCAGACGTAGAGCATGAAGGCGAGGAAGTCGCGCTCCGGCTCGAGTCGGCGCCGGTAGACGTCGATCGAGTAGCTCATGGTCTGGAAGGTGTAGAAGGAGATGCCCACCGGCAGGACGATGTGCCAGGGGCTCGTCAGCGCGCCGACGTCGGGCAGGGCGAGGTGGAGGGACTCGCGCAGGAAGTTGGCGTACTTGAACACGCCGAGCAGGGAGAGGTTCGAGACCAGGCTGATCACCAGCCAGATCTTCCGGCCACGGTCGCTGGCGGCCCCGGCGATCTTGCGGGCGGCGACGAAGTCGAGCAGGCCGGACCAGATCACCAGACCGAGGAAGGCCGCGCTCCAGGAGGCGTAGAAGACCAGGCTCGCCCCGAGGAGGAGGGGCAGACGCAGGCGCTTCGGCCCCAGGTGGAAGAGCCCGAAGGTCAGGACGAGCAGGACGAGATAGGCCAGTGAGTCGAACTGCAAGCTTGGACTCTCCCCAGGGGTCGGAGTCTACCATCAGCCAGCGCTCGCTCGCATCACCAGGGCCGCAATCGTCACCGCCCGGAGAGCCTGCTCCGCTTCTTCCTCCAGGCCGGCTGGGCAGCCGGCGCTCCGAAGCGCCAGCCGCCCGTTGGCCAGGATTCTTCGCCGAGAGCCTTCGAGCTTCGGATGCGCAGCAGGCGCTGCGCGGTCCTGCCGGAGCGCCAGCCGCTGGCTGGCCTAGTCGAACTAGCCCGTTGCTCGTGGTCTTGCGGCGACGATGGCCGTGCTTACAGTCGTCGGCGACTTGAACGCGATCGGCCTCCAGGCCGGCTGGGCAGCCGGCGCTCCGAGGCGCAGCAGGCGCTGCGCGGTCCTGCCGGAGCGCCAGCCGCTGGCTGGCCTAGTCGAACTAGCCCGTTGCTCGCGGTCTCGCCTCGACGATCTCGTCGTCGGAGTCCTCGTCGCCTTGGTCGCGATGACGAAGCGCCGGCCAGCGGCCGGCGATCCTGCCGGCTGGGCAGCCGGCGCTCCGAAGCGCCAGCCGCCCGGAGCGCCAGCCGCTGGCTGGCCTAGTCGAATTAGCCCGTTGCTCGCGGTCTCGCCTCGACGATCTCGTCGTCGGAGTCCTCGTCGCCTTGGTCGCGATGACGAAGCGCCGGCCAGCGGCCGGCGATCCTGCCGGCTGGGCAGCCGGCGCTCCGAAGCGCCAGCCGCCCGGAGCGCCAGCCGCTGGCTGGCCTAGTCGAACTAGCCCGTTGCTCGCGGTCTCGCCTCGACGATCTCGTCGTCGGAGTCCTCGTCGCCTTGGTCCTGATGACGAAGCGCCGGCCAGCGGCCGGCGATCCTGCCGGCTGGGCAGCCGGCGCTCCGGAGCGCCAGCCGCTGGCTGGCCAGGATTCTTCGCCGAGAGCCTTCGAGCTTCGGATGCGCAGCAGGCGCTGCGCGGTCCTGCCGGAGCGCCAGCCGCTGGTTGCCCCATTGGTTGCCGCGAGGCTCCGAGTTTCGGATGCGCAGCGGGCGCTGCGCGGTCCTGCCGAAGCGCCAGCCGCTGGCTGGCCAGGTCTTCACGACCGCCGCGGAGCCGCCGTTCAGCCGCGGAAGATCTGGCCGAGGCCGTAGGCGGCGACGAACCAGACGGCCATGCCGACGCCGAGGGCCGGGCGGACCCCGATCGAGCGGGCCAGGAGGTGGGTGACGCCGATCATCACCATGATCGCCACCAGGCCGATGATGGTCCCGGTCGTGCCGCGCCGTAGTCCGCTCAGGCCGGCGGCCTCGGAGACCAGGAAGAGGCCGATGCCGATCCGGATGGGGAAGGTCGCGACGAGGCCCGTCCAGCGGGCGGCGTTGGCCTCGGCGAGGTACTTCATGAGAACGGCGCTGAGGCCGGTGAGGACGAAGAGCAGGAGGTATTCGACGCTCTTACCCATGGCTGCGACCCTCGTTCGCTGCTGGTGGCGAGACCTTAACATCGCCCGTCGGCGGCGGAAGAGCCCCTGCCGGCGATGTTGCCGCGAAACCAGGGCGGTGGTAGCCTCGGCGCCGTTCACGGAGGAGTTGCGATGAGTTCGGAGCTACAGGCGATCAAGCCCGCCCGCAAGGTGGCGAGCATCAAGTACGCGGTGCGCGACATCTTGACCGTGGCGGCCGAAGCCAAGGCCGCCGGTCGCGAGATGCTCTACCTGAACGTCGGCGACCCGAACATCTTCGACTACGAGACCCCGTCGGTCATCATCGAGGCCGTCACCAAGGCGCTGCACGACAACAAGAACGGCTACGCGCCCTCCGACGGCATTCCGGCCGCCCTGGCGGCGATCCGCGCCGACGCCGAGGCGAAGGGCATCCGCAACATCCAGGACGTCTACATCTCGAACGGTTGTTCCGAGGGCATCGAGATCGCCCTGAGCGCGCTCTGCAACGAGGGCGAGAACATCCTGACCCCATCGCCAGGCTACCCGCTCTACACCGCCCTGGTCGCCAAGCTATCCCTCGAGGAGAACCCCTACTTCCTCGACGAGGCGAACGGCTGGCAGCCCGACCTCGAGGACATCGCCCGGCGCATCAACGACAAGACCCGCGCGATCGTCGTCATCAACCCGAACAACCCCACCGGCAGCGTGGCCTCGAGGGAGACGCTCGCCGGCGTCATCGAGCTGGCGAAGCAGCACGGCATCCTGGTGATCGCCGACGAGATCTACGGCGAGCTGACCCTGGACGGCGCGGTCCACGTGCCGATGGCCTCGATCGATCACGAGGCGCCGATCCTCACCTTCGACGGCCTGTCGAAGGCCTACCTCGGCCCGGGCCTTCGGGTCGGCTGGGGCATCCTCTCGGGCGCCGCCGCCGTGCTCAAGGACTACAAGGGAGCGATCGCCCAGCTCTGTCGCGCGCGCCTGAGTTCGAATCACCCCGAGCAGTACGCCATCGCCCCCGCGCTGGCCGACAAGTCCCATCTGCCCGCGCTCCGACGGAAGCTCTCGCATCGGCGCGACATCACCGTCGAGATGCTCAACGCGGTCGACGGCATCAGCTGCGTGCCGCCGCTCGGCGCCTTCTACGCCTTCCCGAGCCTCGACGTCGATCCGGCGGCGGAGGAGAGTTACATCGCCGACCTCATCCGGGCCACCGGCGTGGTCGTCGTCCACGGCGGCGGCTTCGGCCAACGTCCCGGAACGGCGCATTTCCGCGTGGTCTTCCTGCCGCCGGAGGCGACCCTGCGCGCCGCCTACACGAAGATCGGCGAGTTCGTCGCCTCGCGCCGCTGAGGCGCGGAACAGAAGCCGCGAATGTTCCTGGCCCGGTGGGCGTTCATGATCGCGCGGCCGGCTTCCAGCGCCGCCTCGGCGGGTGTAGACTCGACGCCCGAACCGAATTCACCGAAGTCCAGGAGAGAAACCAGATGAGACATCGTTTCCTGATGGCTCTTCTCGTGCTCGCCCTCGGCGCCACGACCGGTCTGGCCCAGAACCAGCCGAGCGAAGAGGTGCTGAAGGCGAACTACGACAAGAAGCTGAGCAAGGAATTCGCCGGCAAGATCGAATGGGTCCAGTCGCTGGAGACGGCCAAGACGCGCGCCGCGGCGGAAGGCAAGCTGATCTATGCCTACTTCTCCCGCAGCTACGCGCGGTGAGGACCCTGTGAATCACTGGAGGGGGGTCCCCTCCTGCAAGATTGGTGGGTCGAGGCCGCGAAGTCGGTCGTTCCCTACCTGAACGTCGAAGCCCATCTCGCGAGCGCGCCCGATCAGGGTCTCCTGAAGCCCATGGGTGGCCGCGGCTTCCCCTATTGCTGCTTCATCACCGCCGAGGGCGAGGTCGTCTACGAGGCCCGGCCGACCACCGAGCTGGAATTCAAGACCGGGCTCGCCAATGCCCAGCTCCTGGTGAAGCTGCGCGCCAAGGCGAAGGAGAAACCCGACGACGCCGCGCTGAAGGCGAGCATCACCATCCTCGACGCACTCGGCCACGGTCAGCGACAGAACGGCCCGAGCCTCGAGGAGGTCGACGCCGCGGCCAAGGTCGAAGGCGTCGACGAGCGGGTCCTGGGCCAGTACCGCACCTGGAAGAAGAACCAGGTCGTCAGCCAGGCGATGCGCAAGGCCCGCGAGGACGGCGGGGTCGCGGTCTACGAGATGTGGAAGAAGGGCGAGGGCCCCGACGCCGGTTCGCCGGTGGAGCTGGGCTTCCACTACTACGCCGTGCTCGGCGCGGTGAAGGCCGGGCAGAAGGCCGACGCCGAGACCATCCTGGCCGCGCTCGAGAAGATCATCGCGGCCGCCGACCTGGGCGATCAGATGGGTAACACGCTCGAGAAGCTCCGCGGCGAGATCGCCACCCTGAAGGGCGAGTGAATCCGGCGCGCGAGGGTGAACGATGGGGGACCGGCTCCGCGGAGTCGGCCCCTTTTTCTTTTCGAGTCCCGGTCGAGGCCGCCGTATCTCCGCCATGCGCCGTCGTTTTCATCGATCGACGGCGATGACTCGATCCGGGATCGTGATCGCGGGGTGACGCTCGCGAGCGCACCGGGTATCGTCGTCCGCGCCAGAACGTCGCGCTGTCATCTCTTTCCCCCCGAGGAGATCAACCGTGAACGGTAAGTTCGTCCGTCTGGCCCTGGTCCTGGTGCTGACGAGCACCGGGCTCATGGCCCAGACCGTCCTCCTCTCCGAGGACTTCAGCAACACGACCTTCTCCAATCCGCCAGCGGGCTGGAGCAACGTGGCGACCGCCCTGCCGGGCGGCGGCGCGCTGTCCTGGGACTTCTCGAACCAGGGCATGCGCTTCCTCGACCCGCCGGTCTCCGGTCGCTTCGCCGCGATCGACCCCAGCTGGCTCTCGAGTTCGATCGCCACCGAGTCGATCCTGACCAGTCCGCCCTTCAATCCGAGCAACGGACTGGCCGCGCTGACCCTCGAGTTCGACCACCAGCTCCGAGACGACAACAGCCAGGCCTACGTCGAGCTGCGGTCCGGTCCGGCCGGGAGCTGGCAGGTCGTCCGGAGCTGGGTCGGGACCGACGTGGGCTGGGCGCCGGGCTTCTTCGGCGCCGTCGTCCACGAGACCATCGACCTCACGCCCTACTTCTCGCCCGGGAAGAGCATGGAGATCCGCTTCCGCGGAATCTTCAAGGACATCTACTGGTGGTGCCTGGACAACGTCCTGGTGAGCGAGATCCAGCCCAGCGACCTGGCGGTCGAGGCGATCCTCCTGCCGACGCCCCTGGCCGACTCCTGCCGTCCGCCCCAGGGCAACGTCGCGGTCGGCTTCCAGGTGAAGAACCTGGGCACGAACACGATCACCTCGCCCTTCCAGGCCAGCTTCAGCATCAATGGCGGCGCGCCGGTGGTGGAGAGCTTCCAACCGGTCGGCGGCCTGCCGCCCGCCGGATCCTACGCGGCCATCTTCTCGGCGCCCGCCAGCTTCCCCGCGGCCGGCCAGGTCGATCTCGGGGTCGCCATCCAGCTGGTCGGGGACGTCGTGCCGGGCAACGATGCCCTGGTGCGTCGCTACGGTGGCGACGGGCTCACGAACCTGCGTGGCCTGCCCTTCGCGGAGACCTTCGATTCCCTGCCCGGCACGCCGGGAACCCTGCCGCCTCCGGGTTGGGTCCAGGACGCGAACGACGGCGGCGGCACCGGCGCCGACTGGATCATCCAGAGCGGTCCGACCGCCACGGCCTTCACCGGACCGAGCCGTGACCACACCTTCGTCGGCACGCCGACCGGCGTCTATGCCCACATCGACGATCCGCCGGGTAGCGAGCAGGCGCAGATCAACCTGCTCACGCCCTGCCTCGACCTGCGGACGGCGATCGCGCCGCACCTCGGCTTCTGGAGCCACAGCTACAACCTGAACCTGCCGCACACGAGCTTCGAGAACGAACTCTCCGTGGACGTCCTGGCCCAGGCTGGTGACGTCCTCGACGTCTTCGGTCCCTACGGCCACGACCCGAGCCTCGCCACCTGGAACGGCACCGCCTGGCGCCTTCACGACGTCGACCTCTCGGCCTTCGTCGGCCAGATCGTCCAGCTCCGTTTCCGCGGCCGGACCGACAACGGCGCCTACGGCCACGACATCGCCATCGACGACATCCTGGTCGCCGACCTCATGGGACCGAGCAACCCCGGCCAGCCGGCGCGACCCGGCGTGGCGCTCTTCGACCTGAACGACGCGGTCAACGCCCAGGGCCTCGGTCCTCGGCATGGCGTGACCGGTCCCTTCAGCGCGACCGTGAGCCCGGGTGGGCCCTTCCGCCTCTACTACGAGGGCGCCCCCTTCCAGCCGATCGCCTTGCTCTACGGCCCGCTCAATCCGGGCTCGGTCGTCTATCCCGGGACCATCGGGCAGTTCGACATCGGCGGGCCCGGCATCGACGCCCAGGGCCTGCCGCTGAACATCGCCGCCTTCATCGACGCCATCGCCTGGGCCAACGGCGGCTTCCAGGGCTTCCCCTACGATGCCTTCTACTTCACCGATCCCAGCGGCGTCCTGCTCGACGCCCGGACCCTGCCGAACTTCGCCTTGCCGAGCGGCCTGGTCCTGACCACCTTCCAGCCGGCGATCGCCAGCCCCACCGGGGTCAAGATCGCCAACGCGGTGACCGTCGTGATCCTCTGAGGAGCAGGGGCCAGGCGGTGGAGGCGGGGCGTCCGGCCGGGACCGGGCGCCTCGCCTTCCCTTGTCTCCGGCCGGCTCGACCTTCCGCGGCCGCGTCGGTACGGAGCGATGTGGATCGACCACGTCGGCCCGCATCTCCAGGCCCGATCCGGTCGCGGGGGGCGGAGTCCGAGATTTGCCGTTGCGGGAGACCGCAATGGGTTCCTGCTCACCTGATGGCCCTGGGCCGAGATGGCGGCGGCCAGGTCCAAACGGGACGAGGTCGAGAAAGGAACCTTCGGTGATGAAGAACACGGCAAGAGTGCTGCTCACGGTGAGTCTGGTCCTGACCCTGGCCGCCTCGGCGCTCAGGGCGCAGACACTGCTCTTCGGTGGCGAGGGAACGGCCAATCAGCAGCTGCTCGGACGCGTGATCGGCTCGGCTGGGGACGTCGATGGCGACGGGATCAATGACGTCCATGTCGCCAACCGCAATCCGGGGCAGGTCTTCGTCCTGTCGGGTGCCACCGGCGCGGTGATCCGGACCATCGCTCCGCTCCCGACCGCGCATTTTCCTGCCTCCGGGGTCTCGACCGCGGGCGATGTCGACGGCGACGGTGTGCCCGACCTCATGGTCTCGGACATCCTCGAGTCGCCGACGGGGACCTACGATGGTGTCCTGCGCCTCTACTCGGGCGCCACCGGCGCGATCCTCTACAGCTACTTCGGCGCTCCCTACGACGGTCTCGGCTCGGGTCTCTGCGCCATGGGCGACCTCAACGCCGACGGTCACGACGACTTCGCCTTCGGGGCCCTCGGCTCCAATGGAGCGAACGTGGCGGTGGGGCGGGTCGAGGTCCACTCGGGGATCGACGGCAGTCTCCTCTGGATGATCAGCGGCAACGTCGTGGGCGACGGCTTCGGCGATTCCATCGCCGCCCTCGGCGACATCGACGGCGATGGCCTGGCCGAGATCGTCGTGGGCATTCGGAATCACAGCACCGGAGGCAACAACTACCCGGGCGCGGTGCAGGTCCGCTCGGGTGCCACTGGCAACCTGATCTACTCCTTCCTGGGTTCGAGTCCTACGTCCCACGCCGGCCAACCGGTCGCTGGCGGCGGCGACGTCGATCGTGACGGTGTTCCCGACTTCATCTATGGCGAATACCGCTACGGCAACACGTTGTTTGATGTCGGCCGGGTCGTCGTCCGCTCCGGGCTCACCGGGCTGGTGATCCGCTCGCATGTCGGCGACAACGCCCTCGACCGCCTGGGCATCGGCGTGTCGATGCTGGGCGACGTCGATGGCGACGGTTTCGATGACTACGCCGCGTCGGCATCCCCCAGCAGCCCATCGGCCCAGTTCCGCACCAAGATCTGGTCCGGCAAGACCGGCCAGGTCCTTCGCGCCTTCACGGTGGACCCGACCGGCAACACGCTCGGGGTCAAGGGCGTCGGTGATCTCGACGGCGACGGCTTCGCCGACATCGTCTTCAGCGACCTCTACTACGACGGCGTGGGCGGAACGAATTGCGGCTTCTACCGGGTGGAGAAGTCCCCGGAGCTGCCGAGCCTCGTCTATCACGGCAGCCGGGCGATCGACGATCTCTTCCTGAGCTGGAGTCCGGATGCCAACCAGGTCACCTCCCTGACCGGAACGGTCGTGGTCGAGGGAGCCGCGGCCCATGCCCCGGGCGTCCACGTGGTGAGTCTGGCGCCGACGCGCTACCCCTTCATGGGCATCGAACTCCTGGTGGCGACCGACCCGGCGAACCTGATCGAGGTGGGGAACACCGTCTTCGATGCGACCGGTGAATTCCGGGCGCCCTCCATCAGCCGCCAGAACCCCTATCTGGCCGGCTGGTACGCCCACGTCCAGTGGTTCGAGCTGGGGGCGACCCTGCGGAGCTCGAACGGATTGCGCCTCCAGCTGGTCCCCTGAGCGACCGTGGGTCACCCGGGCCCTGGCCACAGGCTGCGGTGGCCGCCCGCTTCGGCGCCGGACTTGCGAGAGTCGGGAATTTCCCGGTCCTCGGGTCCGGCGCCGTCGACTTCGTGGATGGGGAAGCTGTCCCCGGTCGGGCGCAAGATGACCTCCCGACCAGTTCCAACCAGACTCCACGAGGTACGGCAGCATGGCCCGTAGCGCGAAGACCCAGAAGACGATGGCGACCCGCCCCGAGGACGACAAGGCCCGGAAGGCGGCGCTCGACTACACCCTCCAGCAGATCGAGAAGCAGTACGGCACCGGCTCGATCATGCGGCTCGGCGAGGGGCAGAGCACCGAGATCCATTGCATCTCGACCGGTTCCATCTCGCTCGACCTCGCCGCCGGCGGTGGCGTGCCGCGTGGCCGTATCGTCGAGATCTACGGCCCGGAGAGTTCCGGCAAGACGACGCTCACCCTGCACGTGGTCGGCAACGCCCAGAAGGAAGGCGGCATCTGCGCCTTCATCGACGCCGAGCACGCGCTCGACCCCCAGTACGCCAAGAAGCTGGGCGTCGACATGGAGAACCTCCTGGTCTCGCAGCCCGACACCGGCGAGCAGGCCCTCGAGATCTGCGAGATGCTGGTGCGCTCGAACGCGGTCGACGTGATCGTCATCGACTCGGTCGCGGCGCTGGTGCCCAAGGCCGAGATCGAGGGCGAGATGGGCGACAGCCACGTCGGCCTGCAGGCGCGGCTGATGTCGCAGGCGCTGCGCAAGCTCACCGGCATCGTCGCCAAGAGCAACACCTGCGTGATCTTCATCAACCAGATCCGCGAGAAGGTGGGCGTGATGTTCGGTAGCCCCGAGACCACGACCGGTGGCCGGGCGCTCAAGTTCTACGCCTCGATGCGCCTCGACATCCGCCGCATCGGCCGGATCACCGACCGGGACGCCGTGGTGGGCAACCGCACCAAGGTGACCGTGGTGAAGAACAAGATCGCGCCGCCCTTCCGGGTGGTGGAGTTCGACATCATGTTCAACGAGGGCATCTCCTATCTGGGCGACCTGCTCGACCTGGCGGTGGACAACAAGATCGCCGACAAGAGCGGTTCCTGGTACTGCTACGGCGAGCTGCGCCTCGGTCAGGGTCGGGAGCGGGCCAAGCAGTTCCTGAAGGAGAACGAGGACGTCTCGGCCGACATGGCCGAGAAGGTCCTCGACAAGCTCGATCCGCGCCGCCAAGTGACGGCCACGCCGGCCGCGGCGCCTGAGGCCGCCGCCGAGATCGCCTGATCCCGAAGGCCGACCAGCGCTCGGTGCTCGGAGCCGCTGGTGCTCCGAGCGGACCGCGCAGCGACTGCTGCCTCGGAGCGCCGGCTGCCCAGCCGGCCGGACCGCGCAGCGCCTGCTGCGCATTCGGCAGGATCGTCGGGCGAGAGCGTGGGCAACGGGCGAAGAAGACTGGGCCCGCGCAGCGCCTGCCGCCTCGGAGCGCCGGCTGCCCAGCCGGCCGGACCGCGCAGCGCCTGCTGCACATCCGGAAGGATCGTCGGGCGAGCGCGTGGGCAACGGGCGAAGAAGGCTAGGCCAGCCAGCGGCTGGCGCTCCGGAGCGCCGGCTGCCCAGCCGGCCGGACCGCGCAGCGCCTGCTGCGCATCCGAAGCGCGAGGTCTCTCGGCGACGACCGGGCCCGCGCAGCGCCTGCCGCCTCGGAGCGCCGGCTGCCCAGCCGGCCGGACCGCGCAGCGCCTGCTGCGCATTCGGAAGGATCGTCGGGCGAGAGCGTGGGTAACGGGCGAAGAAGACTGGGCCAGCCAGCGGCTGGCGCTCCGGCCGGACCGCGCAGCGCCTGCTGAGCATTCGGCAGGATCGTCGGGCGAGAGCGTGGGCAACGGGCGAAGAAGGCTAGGCCAGCCAGCGGCTGGCGCTCCGGCCGGACCGCGCAGCGCCTGCTGCGCATCCGAAGCGCGAGGTCTCTCGGCGACGGTCCGGGCAAGGCTCCTTCCGAGCGGGCCTGCCCCGGACCCGGTCGCCCCGGACCCAAGTCTTCCGGAGGGAGGGACTTGGGTGCCATCTGCAGGGGGCCGGGGAGCGCGTCAATTTCGCGCCGCGCCGTTGTGAAGTTTTCTGGCTCACAATAGAATCTCGCTCGCCCTCATGGGCTAGGTCCATAAATACTTCAAATTGCAAGGCTTGCGTGCGAGGACGCCGCAGGCCGTCGAGGAGCTGGCCATGGCCGTACCGAAACGACGCACCTCCGTGTCGCGCAAGAACAACCGCCGGTCGCATCACTCGATCAGCCCGAAGTCGCTCGTGCGCTGCTCGAACTGCAACCACGCGGTGATGCCGCATCGTGTCTGCGGGAACTGCGGACACTATCGCGGCAAGAACGTGCTGCACCTCGAACTGAACGACTGATCCGGGCACGTCCCGAGGCCCGCGCGCGGTCTCGGCCGTCGCCCCCGGCGGAGCCTGATCCATGCAGCGAATCGCCCTTGATGCCATGGGAGGGGACCATGCCCCTCGCGAGATCGTCCTCGGCGCCCTCCAGGGCCTGAGGAAGGATCCCGAACTCGCCGTCGTCCTCGTCGGTCGCGAAGCCGAAATCGAGGCCGAACTCGCGGCGGCGGAGATCGAGATCGACCGCACGCGTCTGTCGGTCATCCACGCCGAAGACGTGGTCGGCTGCAACGAGAGCCCGGTCGAGGCCCTGCGCAAGAAGCGCGACAACAGCATCGTCAAGTGCTTCGCCGCCGTGCTCGAGGGCAAGGCCGACGCCGTCGTCAGCGCCGGCTCGACCGGAGCGGTCGTGGGCGCGGCCCATCTCCTCTGGAAGCTCATCCCCGGCGTCCGTCGCGCCGGCATCGCGGTCGCGCTCGGCAGCAAGAAGGCCAACAGCGTCCTGGTCGACGTCGGGGCCAACATCCACTGCAAGCCGATCCACCTCCTCCACTACGGGATGATGGCGGCGATCTTCGCGGAGGGCGTGCTCGGTCATGCCAACCCGCGGGTCGCGCTGCTGAACATCGGCACCGAGGAGGGCAAGGGCAACGACCTCGTCAAGGAGACCCGCCGTCTCTTCGAGGAGTCGCCGCTCAACTACATCGGCCACGTCGAGGGCAACGACATCTTCGCCCACAAGGCCGACGTCATCGTCTGCGAGGGTTTCGTCGGCAACGTGGTCCTCAAGGTGAGCGAAGGCCTCGCCGAGCGGATGCACGAGCGCTTCGAGCAGATCGTCGGCGTGCACGTCGATCCGGAGAAGCACCCGACCGTCGCCCAGCACATCGCCGAATTCCGCCGGGCGACCGACTACGCCGAGGTGGGCGGCGCCGCGCTGCTCGGCGTGAACGGCACCTGTCTCATCGCCCACGGTCGTTCGGACCGCCGCGCAATCGGCAACGCGGTCACGCTGGCGGCCCGGTTCGTTCGCGCCGGAGTGCGCGGCAAGATCGAGTCCGGGCTCGGCGAACTCCAGGCCAGCTCTTGACTCGCGACCCGATCGGCGCGATGAGGGAGGGTCGGACCGGATCCTCCAGCCACATAGGGAGCAGAGAATGAAGACTCTCCGGGAAGTCGGCATCGCCGGAACGGGGCACTACGTCCCCGAACGCATCGTTCCGAACTCCTGGTTCGAGAGCTTCCTCGACACCAGCTCCGACTGGATCGAGAGCCGTACCGGCATGCGCGAGCGGCGCTTCGCCGCCGAGGGCGAGGCCTGCTCCGACCTCTGCCTCCATGCCTCGCGCCGCGCGCTCGAGGACGCCGGCATGACGCCGGACGAACTCGACCTGATCATCGTCGCCACGGTGACGCCCGATCAGCTCTTGCCGGCAACGGTCGCCTTCCTGCAGGACAAGCTGGGCGCGAGTCGCGCCGGCGGCTGGGACATCACCAACGCCTGCACCGGCTGGCTTTCGGCGATGATGAGCGCCTACGGCATGATCGCCGCCGGCACCATCGACAACTGCCTGATCGTCGGCGCCGAGGTGCTTACCAGCATCATGAACTTCCAGGATCGCGGCTCCTGCATCCTGTTCGGCGACGGCGCCGGCGCCGCCATCCTCAAGGCCGACCATCCTCGCGGCCGCATCCTCTACACCTCTTCCGGCATGGACGGCGCCCAGTGGGAGGCGATCAGCCGGTCGGCGGGCGGCAGCAAGCGCGCCATCACCCACGAGGTGGTGGAGAAGCGCGATCACCTGATGGCCTTGAAGGGCAACGACGTCTTCAAGTTCGCGGTCGGCAAGTTCCGCGACCTGATGCGCGAGCAGATCGATGCTCTCGGCGTCGGCTACGACGACATCGGACTGGTGGTGCCGCATCAGGTCAACATCCGCATCATCGAGTCGGCGCTGAAGAAGCTCGACATCGACATGGACCGCATCTACATCAACCTGGACCGCTACTCCAACACCTCGGCCGCGTCGATCCCGATCGCCTTCGACGAGGCGCGCAAGGCCGGGCGCGTGAAGGAGGGCGAGCTGATCAGCTTCATCGCCTTCGGTGCCGGTCTCGGCTGGGGCTCGGTGGCGATCCGCTGGTAGCCCGGAGCAAACCATGAGCAAGCACGCAGTCCTCTTTCCGGGACAGGGCGCCCAGAAGGTCGGCATGGCCGCCGATTTCGTCGAGGGCCACGCGCTCGCGCGCGAGTTCTTTGATCGCGCCAACGAGACCCTGGGGTACGACCTGGCCGGCATCTGCCTCAACGGGCCGGACGAGACCCTGACCCTCACCTGCCACTGCCAGCCCGCCATCTACCTGGTGAGCGCGGCGATCGCCGCCGTGGCGGAGGCCGAGGGCAAGCTCGACCCGGCGCGCGTCGCCTGCGTCGCGGGGCTGTCGCTCGGCGAGTTCACCGCCCTCTACTGGGCGGGCGTCTACTCCTTCGAGGACGGACTGCGTCTGGTCGCGCGGCGCGGCGACGCGATGCAGAAGGCCTCCGACGCGCCGCCGAGCGGCATGGTCTCGCTGATCGGGGCCGACGAGGACCAGGCCCATGCCATCGCCGCGGCCGCCGCCGAGGGCGAGGTGCTGGTCGTGGCGAACCTGCTGTCGCCGGGGCAGATCGTCCTCTCCGGCACCCGCACCGCCTGTGCTCGCGTGCCCGAAGTGGCCAAGGGCCTGGGCGTCCGTCGCGCCATTCCCCTCAACGTCGCCGGCGCCTTCCACAGCCCGTTGATGGCGCCCGCCGCCGCCGAGCTGAAGGAGGCGCTCGACGCGGTCGAGATGCGAGCCCCGCGCGTGCCCGTGGTCGCCAACGTGAGCGCCGCGATGATGACCGATCCGGCCTCGATCCGCGCGGCGAGCGAGCGCCAGATCGTCGAACCGGTCCGCTGGGTCGAATCGATGCAGACGATGATCGCGGCCGGGGTCGAGACCTTCGTCGAGCCGGGCCCGGGCAAGGTCCTGGCCGGGCTGATGAAGAAGATCGACAAGGACCGCGGAACGATCAACTACGACCAGGTCGCCGACCTGGCCGGCTGACGAGCGCGGGCCGCCGGCCCGCCGTGGAGTGAGACGATGGATCTGAATCTCGAAGGCAGAATCGCGGTGGTGACCGGTGCCAGCCGTGGCATCGGCCGGGCCATCGCCCTGGAGCTGGCGCGCGAGGGCTGCAACGTCGCCTGCGTCGCGACCTCCGCCGAACGCGCCGAGGAGACCGCGCAGATGGCGCGTGACCTGGGGGTCAAGGCGAAGGCCTACGGTGCCGACGTGTCGCGCTTCGATTCGGCCCAGGAACTGGCGGCCTCGATCCTGGCCGACCACGCCGGCGGCATCGACATCCTGGTGAACAACGCCGGCGTCACCCGCGATCAGCTGATCCTGCGGATGAGCGAGGCTGACTGGGACCAGGTGATCGACGTCAACCTCAAGGGCGCCTTCAACACCTCGAAGGCCTTCGCCAAGACCTTGATGAAGCGGAAGGGCAACGCCCGGATCATCAACATCGCCAGCGTCATCGGTCTCGACGGCAACGCCGGCCAGTCCAACTACGCGGCCTCGAAGGGCGGCCTGATCGCCTTCACCAAGTCGCTGGCGAAGGAGTTCGGCTCCCGCCAGGTCTGCGTCAACGCCGTGGCGCCCGGTTTCATCGAGACCGACATGACCCATGGTTTCGAGGGCGAGCAGCGCGAGGCCATGCGGGCGGTCATTCCGCTGGGCCGATTCGGGGCGGCGGAGGAGGTCGGCCGGATGGTGGCCTTCCTGGCCGGGGACACGGGCTCGTACCTGACCGGCCAGACCTTCGTAATCGACGGTGGCATGGCCATTTGAGATTCCGGCGGCGAGGCGGGGCAAAAGCCGCGGTCGCCGATTGAAGGGCCTGCCGCGTCGTGGTACTAAGGCAGGCCAGAACACAGGATAGAGCCGGGCCGGGGCAAGGTAGCCGCTCCGCGCGCGGCGGTTGGTCGGGCCGATGATGATCCCGGCCGGGAACTGAGTCAGAGGATTCGAAGCATGTCGGATATCGCCGAGAAGGTTAAGGACATCGTTTGCGAGCAGATGGGTGCGAACCGCGACAAGATCACGGAGACCACCTCCTTCGTGAACGACCTGGGAGCTGACTCCCTGGACACCGTCGAGCTCGTGATGGAGTTCGAGGAGGCCTTCGACATCAACATCCCGGACGAAGACGCCGAGAAGATCCAGACCGTCGGCGACGCCATCAACTACATCACGAACAACAAGGGCTGATGAAGCCTGCCGGCGCGGCAAACCGATGCCGGCGATGTGAATCCAAGCATCAAGGTGCCGCGCTCCAGCTCTGGAGCGCGGCATTTCTGTATCCGAGGAGCGCAAGGAGCAGACCGTGAGCAAGCGGAGAGTGGTCGTCACCGGTATCGGCGCCGTCTCGCCCGTGGGCGTCACCGTGGCCGACACCTGGGAGTCACTTCTGGCCGGCAAGTCGGGCATCAAGGACCTCACCTCCTTCGATGCCACCGAGTACGCAGTCCGTATCTGCGGCGAGATTCGCGAGTTCGATCCCACCGTGGCCATCCCCGCGGCCAAGGCGCGTAAGCTCGACCGCTTCGTGCAGCTCGGCCTCGTGGCCGCCTTCGAGGCCATGCGCGACGCCGGCTTCGACAAGGTCGACGAGAGCATCGCCACCCGCAGCGGCGTCATCGCCGGCTCGGGCATCGGCGGCCTGCTCGAGATCGAGGACCAGCATCGCAAGCTGATCGCCAAGGGTCCCGACCGGGTCTCGCCCTTCCTGATTCCCAAGCTCATGCTCAACGCCCTCGCCGGCGAGATTTCGATGCAGTTCAACCTGAAGGGGGTGAACTTCGCCACGGCCTCGGCCTGCGCCTCGGCGGCTCACGCCATCGCCATGGCGATGCGGTCGATCAAGCTGGGCGAGCAGGATCTCGTCGTGACTGGCGGCTCGGAGGCGGCGATCACGCACCTCGGCATGTCCGGTTTCGCATCGCTTCGCGCCATGTCGACCCGCAACGACGATCCCGAGCACGCCTCGCGGCCCTTCGACAAGGACCGGGACGGCTTCGTGATGGGTGAGGGTGCCGGCATCCTCGTGCTCGAGGAACTGGAGCACGCGCGGGCGCGCGGCGCCAAGATCTACTGCGAGGTGGTCGGCGCCGGCATGACCGCCGATGCCCATCACATCACCGCTCCGGCCGAGAACGCCGAGGGCGCGCAGCGGTCGATGCGCCTGGCGATGGCGGAGGGCGGCCTCGTTCCCACCGACATCGACTACATCAACGCGCACGGCACCTCGACGCCGATCAACGATCCCAATGAGAGCTTGGCGATCGAGGCGGTCTTCGGCGAGCAGGCCCGGAAGCTGGTGGTGAACAGCACCAAGAGCATGATCGGCCACCTGCTCGGAGCCTCCGCGGCGGTCGAGAGCGTCGTCGTCTGCCAGTCGATCAAGAACAGCGTGGTCCACAAGACCGCGAACCTGGTGGAGCGGGGCGAGAACTGCAACCTGGACTACGTCCAGGAGGGGCCGCGGGACGTCAACATCCGCGCCGCGCTCAGCAACTCGCTCGGTTTCGGCGGCCACAACGTGACCCTCGCCTTCCGGCGGTTCGAGGATTGAAGCGATGAGCGGGGCGACCGAGGCGGAGATCAGAACCCGCGCCGAAGAGGCCGGGCAGGGCCACCTGTTCCGGACCCTCGAGCAGGCCACCGCGGCCGATCGTCGCCTGTTCTTCGGCGATCTGGCCGGCATGGACTGGGGCCTGATCGCGCGGCTGCGCGACCTGCTGCGCTCGAGCGGCGAGCCGGCCGCGGTCGAGCTCGAACCGGCCCCCTCGGTCAAGAAGGGCGCCGACCCGGCGGCCGACGCCGCCGCCCGGGCGCGGGGCGAGGAGCTCCTCGCCGCTGGCAAGGTCGCCGTCTTCGTGGTCGCCGGAGGCCAGGGCTCGCGGCTCGGCTACGACGGACCCAAGGGCCTCTATCCGGCCACCCCGGTCCGTGGTCGCAGCCTCTTCGAGGTCTTCGCCGCCAAGATCCTGGCCTGTTCGCGGCGCCACGGCGTCGCCTTGCCCTGGTACCTGATGACCAGTCGGGCCAACCACGAGGCGACGGTCGCCTACTTCGCCGAGAACGCGAACTTCTGCCTCGCCCCGAACCAGCTGCGGTTCTTCTCGCAGGACATGCTGCCGGCCATGGACGAGGAGGGGCGTTTCCTCCTCGAGGCTCCGGGGCGGCTCTTCATGAGCCCGAACGGCCATGGCGGCAGCCTGCTCGCGCTGGCGACCAGCGGCGCCCTGGCCGAGATGAAGGCGCTCGGGATCGAGCAGATCTTCTACTTCCAGGTCGACAACCCGCTCGCGGTCATCGCCGACCCCGTCTTCCTCGGTCATCACGACCTGGCCGGCGCCGAGATGTCGACCAAGGTGGTGGCCAAGCGCGATGCTGGCGAGAAGGTCGGCGTGGTGGGGCTCGTGGGCGGTCGCTATGGCGTCATCGAGTATTCCGACCTGTCCGAGGCCGAAAGGACCAGCCGCGACCAGACCGGCCGGCTGCGCTTCCGTGACGGCAACATCGCGATCCATGCGATCCGCCGCGACTTCGTCGAGGAGCTCACCCGCGGTGGGCTCGATCTGCCCTTCCACCTGGCGCGGAAGAGCATCCCGGCGATCTGTCCCGAGACCGCCGAGCCCCGGCCGACCAAGGGGGTCAAGTTCGAGACCTTCGTCTTCGATGCCCTGGCGCGCTGCCGTTCGTCGGTCGTGCTCGAGGTCGACCGGGCGGAGGAATTCGCCCCGATCAAGAACGCCGAGGGCGAGGATTCGCCGGCCAGCTCCCGGGCCGCGCAGACCGAGCTCTTCGCCCGCTGGCTCGCGAGCGCGGGCCACCCGGTGCCGCGCGACGAAGACGGCCGGTCGCGGGTGGCGATCGAGATCGACCCCCGCTTCGCCGACTCGGCCGAGGCGCTGCGCGCGCGCGGAATCGGCGCGCCCGACTTCGGCACGGACGTCGTTCTGGAGTAGACTCGCGGCATGAGAGTCGCGGTCCTGATGGGCGGCCCAGCGCCCGAACACGACGTTTCCATCGCGTCCGGTCGAGCGGTCCATGCCGCCTTGCGCGGAGCCGGACGTGACGTGCTCGCCGTCCTGGTGACGCGCGCCGGTCGGTTCGTGATCGCGGACGAGGTCGACGACTTCGACCCGGAACTCGCGGTCCACGCCGCCGGCTTCCTCGAGGCCATGCGCAAGCGCGACGTCGCCGCGCTCTTCCTGGCCCTGCACGGGCAGGGCGGTGAGGACGGCAGCATCCAGGCCTTCCTCGACTGGGCCGGCCTGCCCTACACCGGGGCCGGATTCGAGGCCAGCGCGGTCGCGATGAACAAGCTCCTGTTCAAGGCCCTGATCGTCGAGGCCGGACTCCCGACGCCTCGACATCTGAGCTGCAGCCGTCACCAGCACGTCACCGATCCCGAGGCCCTTCTGGTCCGGGCGCGGGGGCTGGGTCTCCTGCCCGGTTTCATCAAGGTCGCCAATGCCGGCTCGAGCTACGGCGTCCACCTCGTCCGGGACGAGGACGAGGCCCGCCGTGCCCTGGCCGAGGTCTTCCGCGGCGACGGCCAGCTGATCTGGGAGGAACGGATCGCGGGTCGCGAGTTCACCGTGCCCCTGTGCGGCGAGCCCGAGGGCGAGATCGAGATCCTGCCGATCCTGGAGATCCGGCCGAAGAAGGGCGCCTTCTTCGACCTGGCCTCCAAGTACGACGACGGTGGCGCCGACGAGATCTGTCCGGCGCCGATCAACGAGGCGCTCGCCGGGGAGCTGCGCCGGCTGGCCGTCGCGGTCCACCGGCTGCTGGGGCTGCGCGGGCTCAGCCGGACCGACTTCATGGTCGGCGAGGCGGGGCCGATGATCCTCGAGACCAACACCATTCCAGGCCTGACCGCGGCCTCGCTCGTTCCCAAGGCCCTGGCGGCCGCCGGTCACGACCCGGCCGACTTCTACTGGTCGCAGCTCGAGGCGGCCCGGGCGCGCCGCAGGCCTTTCGGCGGATGACCGGGGAGCTCGATCTCCGCCTCCTTGCCATCAGCCCCGATCGTCCGGAGCGGCGTGAACGGCTGGCGCAGGACCTCGACCTCCTGGCGCGGGGCGGCGTCACCGCCTTCATGTTCCGCGAGAAGGGCCTGGACGACGACGAATTCGTGCGGCTCGGTCGCCGGCTCCGCGACCGCTGCCGGATGCTCGGCCTGGCCTTCATCCTCAACGAACGGGTCGGACTCGCCGAACCGATCGGCGCCGAGATCGTTCATCTGACCTGGAGGTCGGCGGAGCCGGAACCGGAACGCCGACGGCCGCTCATCGTCGGGCGCAGCGTCCATGATCCGGACGAGGCGAAGGCGGTCCTGGCCACCGGGCTCGACTATCTGATCTACGGCCCGGTCTTCGCGACGCCCTCGAAGGAGGGGCTGGTGCCGACGCAGGGTCTCGATCGCTTCGCGGCCCTGGCGGCCGGGATCGATCGGCCCCTGATTGCCATCGGTGGCATCGAGCCCGACCGCGTCGGTGCCCTGCGGCGCGCCGGCGCGGCCGGGGTGGCGGCGATCAGGAGCTTCTTCTCCGAGCAACCGGAGGAAGCCGCGCGACGGATGAGGACGGCCTGGGAGGCAGCAGGATGAACGAGGCACGAGCAGGGCAGCAGAGACACCGCCGGATCCAGCATCTGGTGCGTCGCCTGGTCTGGTTCGGCATCCTGGGCGGCATCGCCTACTTCTTCATCCGTTACGACGTGGACGCCATCCCCGCCGACTACGACCACCTCGCGCCGCAGCACATGCGCGCCGGCTCCTCCGTGGTGAGCACCGCCTTCGATCCGGACGAGGCGCGGATCGGCAACGTCGTCCTCTACCGGGCGCCGGCCCCCTTCGAGGGCTACTGCTACGGCGTCATCGTGGGGCTGCCCGGCGATCAGGTCTGGGTCAACACGAGCCGACCGGGCGCAGGCGAACTCGAGATCCACAGCGCGGACGGCGAGGTCCGCAAGGAATCGCTGCCGTTTCCTCCCGACATGAAACTGGCGAGCGGCAGCATCCCCGCTGGCCAGGCCCTGATCCTGAATGGCGATCGACTGACCGACGCCTCGACGCAGCTTCCCGACGGCCGGAACTTCGGTTTCATCCGCCTCGATGTCGTCGAGAAGCGCCTCCTCACCGCCCTCAACCCCTTCCAGTGATCGGTGCCGCCGGTGCCTCGTTTCAATTCGAGGCGTCCGCGCGTTCATTGGTTCTTGATCTCGTCCATCTCGAGGAGCCCGGCCGGTTCAGGCTTCCGCGATCGTCGGCTTCCGGCCTGATGACAGGGATGCGGGCCCATGCCAGACTCTGGGCGCGACTCGATCCAAGGGATCGGCGACTCGGATCTCGATCCATTCTCCAGGCGGCCTGACCGGGCCTCGACCTCGCCCGTTCGTCGGCCGTCTGCCTCACTCGAAACCCAAAGGAGCTGGTGATGGGCATCATCAAGGAATTCAAGGAGTTCGCGGTCAAGGGCAATGCCATCGACATGGCGGTCGGCATCATCGTCGGCGGTGCCTTCGGCAAGATCGTGAGTTCCGTGGTCAACGACGTGATCATGCCGCCGATCGGCAAGCTGCTCGGCGGTGTCGACTTCACCAACCTCTACGTCAACCTCGGTGATGCCACGGTCAAGGTGAAGGAGAAGGTCGGCGATCTCGACGTCGAGACCGTGAAGCAGGTGGCCGACATGTCGCTGGCGCAGGCCCGTGGCGCCGGCGTGCCGGTGCTCGCCTACGGCAATCTGATCCAGACCGTCGTCGACTTCACCATCATCGCCTTCTGCGTGTTCCTGCTGGTGAAGGGCATCAACTCGCTGAAGAAGAAGGAGGAGGCCAAGCCGTCGGCGCCGCCGGAGCCGAGCGCCGAGGTCAAGCTCCTCACCCAGATCCGCGACGCCCTGGCCAAGAACTAGCGCCATCGCCCACCGGCTCCGCGGGAGCGGGGCCGGGAGGCCTCGCCCCTGGAGGTGGTGGGCGTCGCGGGCAGGGCCTTCCTCCCCGACGGATCTCCGCCGCGGCCCGGTCTGTTCCTCGACGGACCGGGCCGCTACTCTTGGTGCATGGGCGAGCGTTTCGTCGAACACGATTTCCTGGCCTGGCTCCGCGCCGAGAGTTCGGACTCGCGGTTGCCGGTGCCGATCGGTGACGACGCCGCCCTGGTCGAGACCGGGCCGAGCACGCTGGTCGCCCTCGACACCGTGGTCGAGGGCCGCCACCTCCTGGCCGGGCCCGACCTGCCCGAGCGCATGGCCCGCAAGGCGCTGCGGGTCAATCTCTCCGACATCGCGGCCATGGGCGGGCGGGCCGAGACGGTCCTGGTCGGACTCGGCCTTCCGGAGTCCGCCGATGCCGAGACCGCGCGCCGCTTCAGCCGGGCGATGATCGACGATTGCCGACTCCACGGCGTCGAACTGGCCGGCGGCGATACCGTCGTGGCCGGCAGCGCCATGTTCGCCAGCGTCACCGTTCTGGGGCGACCGATCGATCGACCGATCCGGCGGGGTGGGGGTCGGCCCGGCGACCTGGTCCTGGTGACCGGCTGGCTCGGCGGCTCGATCCTCGGCCATCACGAGTCCTTCTTGCCGCGTCTCGCCGAAGCCGCGGAGCTGGTCCGGCTCGGCCCGCCGAGCGCCATGGCGGACGTCTCCGACGGCTTCCTGCGCGACCTCGCCAACATCGCCACCGCCTCCGGCTGCGGCGCGCTGGTGCGTGCCGACGCCCTGCCGATCGCCCCCGCGGCCCGTGAGCTGGCGGCCCGTGACGGACGCAGCGCCCTCGATCACGCGCTCCACGACGGCGAGGACTTCGAGCTGGTCTTCACCATGGCCCCGGCGGCGGCGGAAAAGCTCCTGCGCGCCTGGAAGCTCGAGACTCCGATCGTCGTCGCAGGGGAGCTGGTGGAAGCGGGACTCTGGCTCGAAGTCGACGGGCAGAGGCGTGCCGTCCAGGCGGGCGGCTTCGATCACGGCGGGATGTGCTCATGATGCCTCGAATCACCGGGTTCCGATGGCCCGCGCTCTGCGTCCTCCTCCTGCTCGTCGCCCCGGTGCTTTCGGCCCAGGACGAGATCCTCGGGGTCGTGCGTGGCCGGGTCCTCGGCGCCGACGGCCGGCCGCTGGCGGGGGTCGCCGCCGAGGTCCTGCGTCGTTCCGGGCCGTGCGAGCTGGTGGCGGCGCGCGCCGAGAGCGGCCTGGATGGTCACTTCCGGCTGAAGACGGGTGCCCTGCCCGGCGCCCTGCGCTTGCGCCTCCGCCACGGCGGGCACGCGCCGATGGAATTCCCCCTGCGCAGTCTCATCCGCGGGGACGGTCTCCTCCTCCCCGATCTCGTGCTCGGTCCCGGTCGCCAGGTCGACCTGGTCGCCCTGACGCCCTTCGCGGTCCCGATCGGCACCCTGCGGGTCGACGTCTTCCCCCTGGGCGAGGAGGATCGGCTGATCGACCTCGACGCCCCGCCCATCGCCACGGCCGTGTTGACCGATGGCCGGGCCCGCCTCCAGCTAGCCGACGGCCTCTACGCCTTCGTCGTCGGGGACGGGCGCACCAGGCTCGCGCCCGAGCTCATGGTCTGGCGGGTCGGTGCCGGCACGCGCAGCCTGCCGCCGATCTCTCTCGACCCGGGACGGACGGCGAGCTTCCGCATCCGGTCACCGATCGACGGCAGCTACTTCGGCGACCTGATCGTCGGCAGCGGCAGCTGGCATCCGGACGGCGGCGGCGAGTACCGGCTGCGGCTGCGCGTCGGGGGCCGCCTCGAGGCAGCGGAGCGCAGTGTTCTCGAGCTTCGTCATCTCCCGACCTCGGCCTTCGAGCTGCGACTGGACGCCGGCCACCTGCGCGCGATCTGCCAAGGCGTTCCCGGCGAGGCCGAGCGCGAGATCACGCTGCGCGAGGGCGGCAAGGTGAGCGGTGAACTCCGGCTCGGAGGCACGATCACGACGGTCGCCGGCGCGCGCGTGTTCATCGGCGATCGTCTGGTGGCCAGCGACGACGACGGCCGCTTCCTCATCACCGGTCTGCTCCCGGGCACGCAGCCGGTGGTGGTCGCGAAGCCCGGCCTGGTCGGCGGCCGACGTGGCCAGGTCGTGATCGAGGACTGGGGTCACGAGCGACGTCTCGACTTCGATCTCGAGCCCGGCGCGCGCTGCTCCGGGACCGCCCGCGATCAGGACCTCAAGCCGCTCCCGGGCGTGCTCGTCGGCGCCGACGAGGTCGGGGATCGCGACGACGGCATCGGTCGCTACGTCCAGGGCGTCACCGACGAGAACGGCGACTTCGAGATCCAGGGCCTGCCGCCGCGGCTCACCCGATTCTCGGTGGTGGCGCCGAGGGGCTCGGTGGCGCTCGACGACGAGTTCCAGGTCGACGCCAATGCCGTGGTCGTCGCCCGACCGCGGCTCGGCGTCGCGGCCCATGGTGCCGGTCGGGTCGAGGATGCCGCCGGTGGTCCGGCCGCGGGCGCGGAACTCTGGTTCGTCGCCGCGCCGGCGCCCCGGGCCTGGAGTCTCGGCCACGGGTTGGTGCCCGCCGAACGGGGCATCCTCGCCCGGCGGGTCCTGGTCGACGAGCAGGGCCGTTACGCCTTCGCCGATCTGCCACCCGGCTCCTACGATCGGATCGTGCGCCGCGAGGGTCGCCCCGCCGAACTCCTGGCGCCGGTCGAGCTGCAGCCCGGCAACAACGAGGCCGGCATGAACTGGCGGCTCTCGGACTCCACGTCGGCGCGGCTCGACCTGCCCGAGAACGTCATGCTCCGCCTGCGCTCCGAGAACGATCCCGGGCTCGACCTCTGGCTCTGGCGCGCGGAAGGGGAAGGGCCTCTGCTCCTCGACGGGCTGCCGCCGGGGCGATATCGCGTCGAGCGACTTCGCGGCGGCGTCAGCCGCTTCGCCACCGCCGATCGCCCCTATCGCGAGCTCGCGGCCGACGCCGCTCTCGCGCGCTTCTCGCTGCCGGCCCTCGAGGCGATCGCCGTCCGCGAGCCGGAGCCGGTCGCCTTCAGTCCACTTCGTCTCCACCTCCTGGTGCAGGGCGATCCCGCCGGCGGCCGCCGGCCCGAGCTGACCGCGTACTCGCTTTCCGGCGCCTGGCCCATGAAGCCCCTGCGGCTGGCGGCGCCGGTCGGCGAGGACTCGCTCGACCTCGAGCTGCCGCGTGGCGTCTGGCTCTTTCACGGACGGATTCCCGAGCTGGCCAGCGGCTGGGCCGGGCCGATCACCCTCGGTACCGGCTTCGACGAGCGCGGCGCGACGGAGCTGACCCTCGATCTGGCCGGCGAAGCGGAGCTGATCGGCCAGCTGGTGCTCGGCGAGACCGAGACCGTCGGCGACGAGGTCATGCGGGCGAGTCTCGACGGACCGAACGGCGACCTGGTCCGACCCTGGACCGTTCCGGTCGCCCAGACCGGGATCTCGGCCAATGGGACCTTCCGCATCGAGCAGGCGCCCTCGGGTCCGGCGGTGCTCCGCCTCGACGGACAGATGATGGGGCTGGAGCTGGAGCTGGACCTGCAGCCCTACCAGACCCTGGATCTGGGCGAGATCGCGCCGTCGGTTTCGCGTCAGCCGCAGTTCCTGCTCGATGGGCGCGCGCGCGTCGGCGCCAGCCTGCGCGACCGCTGGTCGACCCGTGAGGTCGGGGCCAGGAGTCGCTTCCGCCTCAGGGGAAGCTATCGAGTCGCGATCGACCTCGAGGGTGAGCTCGGGGCCTCGCCGCGGCGCGCCTGGCGGCAGATGATCGTCGGCGAACAGGCCGATCGGGTCGATCGCGAGGCCCTGACCGGGAGCGGTCGGGCCGTTCTGCTCGGTCGCCTGTCGGTCGATCGCGAGCGACTTGGCCACTGGCCGATCGAGCTGATCCCCTTGAACCACGACGCCTACGACTTCGATCGTCCCGGCTTCCTGCTCGAGACCGGCGAGGACGGCGACCTCGCGGCGCGGGGCCTGCCGGAGGGGGACTATGCCCTGCGCTTCGATTACCGGGACGAGGCTGGCATCGATTATCGCGTCACCCTCCCGCTGGTCCTGCCCGCGAGCACGGCGGCGCAGCGACCCGACCTGGCGCTCGCCAGCCGCGAACTCGTGGTGGCGCTCAGGCGGGAGCGCGACGGCCGGGCCCTGCGTGACACCGTGGTCCGGATCATGCGGACCGATCTGCGCGGTATCGAGAGCAAGAGCGTGTTCCGCCGCGAGATCGCGATCGTGGCCGAGGGACGGACCGACGACGAGGGCGAGATCCGGTTCAGCAAGCTTCCGCTCGGGCACTACGACGTCGAGGTGAGCTGTCCGGGCCTGGCGCCGAGGCGTCACCTGGGCGTCGACCTCCAGGTCGTCGGGCCGTCACGTCGGGTCGAGTTGAATCTGACCGAGGGCCGGCGGTTGGAGCTGCGCCTGGTGACCGCGGATCGCCGGCCCCTGCCCGGCATGCGGGTCTTCCTGGCCGATGGTCGTGGGATCGGCATCCATGACGATCGCCTGCTGCTCACCGACCCGGATGGGCGGCTGGAGCTGGCCGACCTGCCCGAGGTCGAGATCACCATCGCCGGGCGCGGGCCCGGCTTCCCGGCCCAGATCCTGGGCAAGCTCAGCCCGGTCGCGGGCCGGCGCGACTTTCACGAGCTGGTCGCGACCCCGGGGGCGAGCCTTTCGGTGAGCTGCCGGCTTCCCGGCGGCCGGCCGTTGCCCGGCGCCCGGATCATGCTCGAGCAGGACGCCGGGATGCCGCTCCTCGGGCGCGAGGCGGAGCCCCTGGACGAGGGGCCGAGTTCGGTCTCCGCGGGGGGCTCGCGGCGGCTCGGGCTCGTGCCCTCGGGGACCTGCCTGATCCGGGCCGAGAAGGACGGCTTCAAGGGCAGCAGCAAGCGCGTCGCCCTGCGGCCGGGTCAGGACCAGAAGGTCGTCCTGGTCCTGGAAAAAAGTCCATGAACCGCGAACCCGCGTCCTGGGCTATCGTTTCCAGGGCCATGAGACGGGACCAGGACGACGAGATCGACGACGACGCCCGGCTGATGCTGGCCTTCAAGCGCGGCGACTACAACGCCTTCGCGACCCTGGTCGAGAGGCATCAGAAGGCGTTGATCCAGTTCTTCTATGCCCAGCATCCGGACCGGCAGATGGCCGAGGACTGCACCCAGGAGGTCTGGCGCAAGGTCTTCAAGGCCAGGGCCGACTACGAGGTGAGGGCCCGTTTCAAGACCTACCTGCTCCGCGTGGCCCGGAACCACTGGATCGACGTCTACCGCAGCCGGGTCAAGCATGGCCCGCTGCTGTCGCTGGACGGCGCCCAGGAGGAGGAGAATCCCGGCATGGCCGCCGCGGTGCCCGGCGCCGAACGGACCCCCCTGGCGGAGCTGTCGGGCCGGGAACTCCAGGAGATCATCGAGGAGGCCCTGGGCCGCCTGCCGGAGCCCCAGCGCGAGGTCTTCGTCCTGGCCGAATTCCAGGGCCTGCGCTACCAGGACGTGGCGCAGATCCTGGACATCCCGGTGGGCACGGTCAAATCGCGGATGTTCAACGCCATCCGCCGGCTCCGCGAACTCCTCCATCGGGAGATGGACTGACATGACACGCGATCACGAAGGCGAGCCGCTGGACGAGCGAATGGAGCATGAACTCGAGTCGGCCCGTGCCGAACTGGGTGGGCTCATCGGTCGCTACCGTCGCGACGTGCTCGATCAGCTGGAGCCGAGTTCCCGCCATCGGGCGGCCATGCACAAGATGTTGCTGGGCCTGGTGACGGAGGACGTCCTGGCCTGCCGACCGCGGGTCGGTCTCGCGACCCTCCTGGTCGCGCGCTGGCGTCGATTCTGGGATTGCTGGCGCGAACTCAGCCGGGCCTCGCTGGCCTTCCGGCTGACCAGCCAGCTCACCCTGGCCCTGGGCATCGGCCTGGTGCTCAGCATCGCCACCATCACCTCGATCCATCAGGGACTCCGCGCCGAGGAGCGTCGCCTCCTCGAGGAGGACCGCAACGTCCTCCCGGACGGTCCCGGCTTCGAGCTCAGCATCCCGGCCGGAAGGGAAGAAGAGCTCCCGGTCGAACCGCCGGCGGCCGAGTCGCGGCCGGCGGACTCGCCCTTCGACGAGAATCGCTGAACCGCCGGGCCCTGGGGGCTGAACCGGGACGTCAGCTGGCTCGCGATGGACTGCACGAAAACGTCAAGGGGCAGGGGCCGGAAGGCTCCTGCCCCTTGCTCTTCGAGTCTTCAGGACTCGCGAGCCACGGTCACAAGATGTTTCATGGCAGCGTCTTGTGTCATGTCGTGGGCGACTCCTGGATTTCCCCTCAGGCCCGGCGACCCGGAGGCACGATCCTTGCGAATGGAGCGATGTCCCGAAAACCGGTCCATGAGGCTCGACATGATCATCAAGTACGCACTTTCGATGCAGGGCGTTCGCTTCTACCAGGTGTTCGAGGGGGATGACGACATCTTCATGGGCACCCTGGGCGAGTGCAAGCGCTTCATCGCGATCCACAACGAGAAGGTCCTCGAGCGCCAGGCCATGGAGCGCGCCGCCAAGGCTCGCGCCTCCTGATGGTCCGACCGGCGGTCCCCGGCCGCCCGAGCTGAAGTCTCGAAACTTTACCGGGGAGCGATCCCGTATAAGCTGGGAGGCAGTCCTGCCTCCCTTCTTTTTTGTCCAGGGAAATCGGCGCCGGTGACGCGATCCGCCTTGCTCGTCCTGTCCTTGCTCGCCCTGGTGGCGGTCAGTCCCGCCCAGGCTCCCTATCGCCCCTGGTTGGACCAGGTCCTCCTCGCGCAGACCCCGGAGATCGTCGTGGGTCGGCTGGTGGCCCAGTCGAACCTGCCGAGCCGCGACCGCCTGCTCACCTTCGAGGTGAGCCGGCGCCTCAAGGGCGAGGGTTCCGAGCGCGTACTGGTCATCGGCGCCGGGCGTGAGATCCTCGCCTACGCCGAGCTGCCCAAGCTCCTCTTCCTGGCCGCGCGTGGCGACGGCTACTTTCAGCCGATCATCGACTTCGTCGATCTGCCCGATGAAGGCGGCCGTGAACGCGTCGACTTCCTGAGCCGCTACCTCGAGATCCTGCGCGCGGAGGACGCGACCGCGCTCGAGCGTCGCCTGAAGGCCCTGGCCTTCGAGTACCTGCCCGCCACCAACCTGTGGATCAAGCGGATCGCGGTGCGGGAACTCCACGAACTCGCCCGGACCCGGCCCGCGATCTTCGATGCCAAGGAGATGCTCGAACTCCGCGACTTCGATCTCGGCAGCCTGCCTCCGCGCGAGCAGGCTTTCCTCCGGGAGGCGTCGCAGCTGGTGGAGGAGGGCAAGGCGCTGGGTTGGACCCGTGGCAGCCTGGTCTTTCCCGACGAGGAAACGCGACGCGCGTTCCTGGCCGACCTCGCCCGTTTCGAGCGGGGCGGCGACCCGGTCGAGCGGATCCGCTTCCTCGACGACGCCTCCGAGGTCTTCGGCCGGCGCTTCGCTCCCTATCTCGCGTTGCTCCTCGCCACCGAGAGCGGGGAGGTCCTCCGCCATGCCTGCAAGCTCCTGGGTGACATGGAGTCCGGCGCCGGACTGGGCCGCCTCGAGGCCCTGGTCCGGGACGGCGAGGCCGAGGTGGCGACCCGGCAGGCCGCGGTGGTGGCGATCGGCAAGATCGCCGCGATGCGTAGCGTGCCGCTCCTGGTGGCCGCGACCGAGCAGTCCGGACTCCTCCGTGAAGCCCTCGTCGCCCTGGTGGCGGTCAACACCGCGGAGGCGGCCCTGGCGGTGAGGGACTACGAGGAGAAGCTGCGCAAGGATCCCGAGGCGGACCCCGAGCTGCGTCGCTTCCTCGTCCGGATCCGGAGTGACGCCTTCCAGAAGACCCTCGCCGACGAGCGGGCGGCACGGCGCAAGCGCTGGCAACGCTGAAGCCCCTCGATTGATGGCCAAGGCCATGACTGCTAATCTCTTGCGGCGCGCCCGGTCGCTCGGGCCCTGACGCCCTTCGAGCTTTCCGGAGACCGATCCATGGCCCGCCAGCGCGTCGTCCAAGTCGTCCTGAGCTGCGTCGTCCTCGCGTTCCTGGCCGCGGCCGCCGTGGCCCAGGACAAGAAGGAGCCCATCGACCTCCTGCCGGCCTCGGGAGGCCCGCGCCGGACGCCGCGGCTCCCCGCCGAGCCCTCCGCGACCCGGATGGAGCTGGGCGTGAGCCAGGCCGTGCGGCTGGCGACGACCTACAACAGCGGCCTCAAGGTCGCCTACTACAACCACCTCGTCGACCGAACCAGCATCAGCGAGGCCGAGGCCCGCTTCGAGCCGGTCTTCAAGCTCACCGGTCACTACGGGATCAGCGAGGTCATCTTCCCGCAGATCTTCCCCACCGGGAACGTGCTGCCGGACGGCAGCCCCGAGTTCTTCCAGACGATCGTCAACGACAAGACGGACAACGCCAACTGGACCACGAGCGTCTCCGGCATCTTCCCGACCGGCGCCACCTACGACCTGCAGATCTCCAGCGACTACCGGGATCGCGAGGCCGGGGGTCTGCTCAATCCGACCTACCAGACCACCACCTTGGCGACCCTCAGCCAGCCGATCCTTCGCAACGCCTGGCTCCAGTACAACTACGCCAACATCCGGCTGGCGCGCTACGCGGAGTCGCAGTCGCGGCAGCGCCTGCGACTCGACACCGTCGCCCTGATCGCCGACGTCCACGACGCCTACTGGAACTACGTCTTCTCCCTCTGGGATCTCGAGG
Organism: Planctomycetota bacterium; assembly: GCA_020639295.1. GTDB lineage: Bacteria > Planctomycetota > DRQF01 > JACKGY01. The sequence goes on along the minus strand of JACKGY010000003.1, from coordinate 954,013 downwards.
TCAAGAAGCGCTCCCTGGAGGTCGCGCGGGAGCTGCTCGACATCAACCGCGTCAAGGTCGAGACCGGCGTCTTCGCGCCGATCGAGATCGCCGCGGCCGAGTCGGGCGTGGCCGACCGGGTCACCGACGTCCTCGTCGCCGAGAACGCGATCAAGGACAACGCGGATCGCCTGCGCCGGCTGATCATGCCCTTCCGCGATGGCAGTGACTGGGAGGTGGTGATCGATCCGAGCGACGACCCATTCGAGCAGGTCCTGCGCGTGCCGACGCTCGACGAGCTGATCGAGGTCGCGCTCGAGGAGCGGCCCGATCTCGCCGAGGCCCGGATCGGCCTGCGCCGCCAGGACATCGCCGTGGCGGTCGCCGACAACGAGTCGATGCCGCGCTTCGACGTCACCGGTCAGGTGAGCTGGACCGGCCTCTCCGAGTCCTATGGCGACTCCTTCCTCGATTCCTTCGGCAGCACGGGGGCCGAGTCCTGGAGCATCGGGCTCTCGCTCGAGGTGCCGCTCGGCAATCGCGCGGCGCGGTCGCGCCTCGCCCGCTCCCGCCTGCAGCGGGATCAGGCCTTGCTCAGCTACCGGGACCTCCAGCTCGGCGCGATCGAGGAGGTCCGGCGGAACTTCCGGCGCGTCGAGACGGCGGTCAAGACGATCGATTCGACCCGCAAGGCCATGGAGCTGAAGCGCGAGGAACTGCGCAACGAGCAGATCAAGCTCGAGAGCAAGGTGACCACGAACTTCCAGGTGCTGCAGGTCTCGAACGACCTTTCCCTGAGGTCCAGCCAGTATCTTCGTGCCCTGGTCGACTACCGGATCGCGCTGGCAACCCTGGCGCGCTCTCTCGGCTCGAGCCTCGAGGTGCTGAGCTGGCCGATCCGGCCCTGAATCGGGCCACCAAGGCAGGAGCGCGGACCTCGTCGCCATCGAACCGGGCGCAGGCGACGAGTCGGTCGGGAGCTTGAACGAGAATGGACCTGAAGACCGTCGTCCTCTATCTGGTGGTGATCGCCGGCTCGGGGCTCATCGCCTACGCCATCTTCCATGACCGCAAGGACGAGAGCGCGCGCGAGGACCAGGGCGGGCTGATCGATCGGGTCGAGGACCCGCTCTGGTATCGCCATGCCGACGAGGAGACCTGCCTCACCGCGCTGGCGCGGCGCTCGCGGCTCCTCACCTCGACGGCCATCCCGCCGGAACAGGCCGGGCCCACCAAGGACGACGTCGCCCTGCTCTGCGCCTTCCACGAGTCCTGCGCCCGCGCCTTCGCCGACCACGTCCTGGCCCAGGCGCGGCTCGGCGCGGTCGAGCTGTCGGCGATCATGGAGATCGCGGCCCGGGTCCGGAGTCCGCATTTCGCCGCGCTGCCACCGTTGGGGCTCGACAGCCCGGTCTGGGAGGTGCGTTACAACGCCGCCGACGCCGCGATCACCCAGGGCGATCCGCGGGCGATCCCCATGCTGGCCCAGTCCCTCATGGAGCAATCCGGGATCGAGATCCTGCGGGTCATCGATGCCCTGACCCGGATCGGCGGCGACGAGGCCTACGGAACCCTGGCCTACGGGCTTCAGCGCGAGGACCCGGACATCCGCAAGGCGCTGATCGTGCCGCTGGCGCGCGCGGCCTATCGGCCGGCGATTCCCGACCTCCGCCCGGTCCTCGAGGACGGAAGCCCCGAGGTCCGCATGCTCGCCGCCTGGGCCTTGATGCGGATGGGGCAGACCGAGGGTCGCGGACTACTCATCGCGACCTGTCGCGACCACGACCTGCCCGGACCCGTGCGGGCCCAGGCCGCCAACATCCTCGGCAGCGAGATGATCGAACGGCCCGAGGTCGTCGCTCTGATGCGGGAGCTCCTCGGCGACGACGAGGTCGCGGTCGCCTTCGAGGCCCGGCTGGCGCTGGCCACGTCCGGCGAGGAGGCGGTCCTGGCCGGGCTGCATGCCGATCTCGACTCCGACTACGCCGATCGCCGGCGGCTCGCCATCGGCATTCTCGCCTCCTGTGGCCGCAACGAGGAGATCGATCGCCTGGCACCGCGGTTGCCGCAGATGACCATCGAGGAGTTCGCGGTCTTCCTCAACGCCGCGGGCCGGGGACTCGCCACCGGCGCGCTCGAGTACATCGTCGAGCAGGCCCGCCGGAAGGACCGAGTCGGTCAGCTCGCCATGGCTGCCTTCCGTCCCTTCGGGGACGCGGCCCTGCCTCATCTGCGCGACCTGGTCTTGTCGCTCGATGATCGCATCCTCAAGCTCGATGCCCTGGGCGCGATCGGTTCGATCGAGAGCGCCGCGGCGCGCGCCACCCTGGAGGGTTTCGATTTCGGCAGCGAGCGGGAGTACTGGCGCATGCAGCGCACCTTGATCCGACGTCTCGATCTCGCCCTCGCCAAGTACTGATGGAACATCGCGCCTACTTCTCGGTCCGCTTGGATCCGGCCCGGGCGGCCGAGATGGCTCGGCTCTGGCTCGAGGGGCGCGGCTGGCGGCTCCGGTCGCAGGAGGGTGAGCGTTCCGCCTTCTCGCGTCCCTTCACCTTCCGCGGACTCCTCGGCTGGCGCATCGAGGACGTCGCCGGCCGGCTCGACCTCCGCATCGCCCCGCGGCTCGGCGGTGACGAGGGCGACCTCCTGGTCGCCGTCGACTACCGGATCGACGCCCGCTTCCGGCTCTGGAGCCACCTCGATCACCTCTACTTCCAGCTCGAGGGCGAGGCTCTCGAGCGGCTCCTGAACGGTGGCGTCGACGTCGACCCGACGCCGGTCCTCGATCAGGTGCGGAGGCCGGTCGCGATCGCCGTGATCCTCAACGTCGTGACCTCGGCCGCGCTCGCGACCGCGGCGGGCCTGGTCATCGACCTCTCGCTCCTGGCCTGCATCCTGGTGAGCTTGGGCGTGGCGTTGATCAACTTCGTCAGCATCCTGGGCTTCGCCGACATCATCGTCAGCGGCATGGACGACATCGCCCGACACCGGGCCCGGCTGACTCGTCGCCGCGATCAGGAACCCTGATCGATCCGCCGCCTGAGGTCGCCGAGACCGTCCCGCAACCGCCCGAGCTCGTCGCGTTCCGCCACGATCTCGTTCATGCGTCGGAGCGCCGGTCCGAGGAAGAGCTCCTCGAGCCGGGCAACGAGGCTGGTCGACCACCAGCTGCCGCGCTCGAGTTCACGGCAACTCCGCAGGGCGCGGCGTCGGGCCGCGGCCTGGACTAAGAGGAGGATCACCACGTAGACGGCGAGAACGAAGGCCAGCGAGATCAACAGGTGCTGGGCGCCGAGCATGCGGACCAGCCGGTAGAGGATGCGTGGTGGCAGCCCGGCGGCGCTGCGATCGGGATCGAGGACGTCCTGCAGGATCGGCTGGAGGAGCGGGAACCAGACCAGCGGGAACCAGACCAGGACTCGTCGGCCGAGGCGGGTGACGAAGCCCTCGGGTTCGGCCGGTCCCGGAGCTTCCTGGGCCCGGACTCGCAGCTCGGCGACGGCTTCGGTCTCCAGGGCCTTCAGGAGGAGGTCGATCTCCTCGGTCTCGAGCGGTGGCCGCTCGATGTCCTCGGTGTCCAGACGCAGGCTCTCCTGCGAACGACGTTCGCGGTCGAGGTCGCGCAGGCGGGCGCGCAGGAGTGGAAGCTCGGCCCTCGTCTCCTCCTCGCCAGGCAACAACAGGGCCGGGAGCCGGCCGAGGCGCGCGAGCTGGCGGAGCGGTCGGGTCAGGAACGCGAGCTGGGGCAGGAGAGGCCATCGGGCCAGCATGCGGCGCATGATCGGGCGCGTGGCTTCCTCGGCCGCCGAGCTGGCGATCAGGCGATCGGCGAATTCCGCGCGGAGGTCCTTCTCCTCGGCCACCTTGCCGAAGCGGCCACGGTGACGGTCGAACTCCGCCGCCAGACGCTCGTGACGGGCATCGAGGTCGAGGGCGGTGGCCAGATGATCGAGCCGGTTCGCCGCCAGCGCCAGCCGGTCGGACGACTTGAGCCGCTGGATCTCGAGCGCATCGCGTTCGCGGAACAACTCCGACCGTAGTTCGAGGACGCGATTGCCCGGCAGCCTTGCCTCCGGTCGGGTGGCGGCACCGGTGTAGAACTGCTGGTCAAGAAGGGCCGCACCGCGGCCCCCCAGGCTGTCGCGGACCGCGGCGCGGAATCGCAGCGCCACCTCGGTCGCCGCCTCGGGGCCGTCGCGCTGATCGATCTCGTCGATCTTGTTGAGATAGAAGAGGAAGTTGCCGATCTCGCGGCCGCGGGAATGGCGCTCGATCCAGTCGTGGAACAGGCGGTCGGAGTACTTGGTGAGCGAGGTCACCCAGACCACGAGGTCGAGCCCACCGAGAACCCGTTCCACGACCTCCGCGTGGCTACGTTCGCTGCTGTCGATGTCGGGCAGGTCGAGGATGACGATGTGCTCGAGGGCGTCGATGTCGTGGGGCCGGATGGTCTCGGTCAGGGACTCCCGGAGGAAGTCCAGGTCCTGGATCAGGGCCAGACGGCGGCGATGGAGATAGGGGATGATCCGGTCGGTCGTCGGGCGCCGCGCCGAGGTCCGGGAGATGTCGTGGCCGGCGAGGGCATTCACCAGCGTGCTCTTGCCGACACCGGTGCCGCCCACCAGGCCGACGAGGAGGAGGTCGGCGGGCAGGTTCTCGACCCGCGGCGGCGCCACCGGAGGTCGGAGCGACTCGCCATGACGACGGACCAGGGCGTTCTCGACCTGGTCGATCTCGCGCTCCAGGGCGACCAGCTCGGCATGCAGACTCATCGCGAGGTCGCTCCCTTCTCGATCCCGCCCAGGGCGGCGCGGACGCCGGCGAGCTGGGCACTGCTCGGGCCGAGGCCGTCGACCGCCGCCATGATGCTGCGGATGCGTTCCTGTTCGACCTCGGCCATCCCGTCGCGGAAGGCGGCCCGGGCGCGATGGAACTCGGCGGTGACCTCGTTGGTGAAGGCCGGGTGCCCGATGAAGCGCAGCAGCTCCCAGATGAGCGGAGGCAGCACCGCGAGGGTCAGGCAGAGGCCGAGCAGGCGCAGGACCTTGTCGACCGCCCAGAAGCGGGCCCGGGCCAGGAAGCCCTGCTTCTGCCGCGCCCATTCCCGGCGGAAGGTCTCGATGCGCTGGCGGCCGAACTCGTGCAGCGTCTGGGCGATCGGACGCATCTTCCGCGCCAGGGCCTCGGCGTCGTCCTCGGTGGCCGTGGGCAGGCCGCGCGCGATGAGGAGCCGACCCGGGCGATGACGCTTCAGGACCTCGCGGGCCCGCAGGTCCATGCCCTCGGCCACCCCGGTCGCCTGCTCCATGACCAGTTCGAGCAGGGTGTTCTCCTCGGGCTCGCTCGGCAGCTCGCTCGATCGGAACAGTCGCCCCGGATTGCGCAGGAGCTCCCGCAGGCCGCGCGCCAGTCCCCGGGGCGAGTAGCGGAGCCAGAACTTGGATTCCTCCTCGTATTCGGCGAGCCGCCGCATGCGACCGTCGTCGCGCAGGTCGTCGTCGAGCGCGAGGAGTCCGTCGAGGTCCTCGCGCAGGGCCGCGACCTCGCCGCGCCAGGTCTCGATCTCCGGCAGCAGACCGTCGCGCAGGCCGGTGACGATCTCGGCGATGAAGGGGCGTTCGTCGTCGCCGAGCGGGGCGGCCGCGCGGCGCAGCTCGCCGACGACCGGCGTGTCGCCGGCGAGCCCGGTCTCGTGGCGGGCCAGGGCGGCGCCGAGTCGCGGTTCGGGCGCGCCGAGCTCCAGGAGTCGATCCCGGAACTCGGCCAGCGCGGCATCGAGGTCGCCTTCCACCTTGTTGATGATCGCCACCAGCGGGATGCCGAGGCGACGGAGGCGAGCCACGAGCCCGCCGGCGCTGCGGTCGCCATAGCGCTCCTGGGAGGTGACCATCACCACCTCGTCGGCCCAGGGCAGGACGAGGTCGACCAGGGCGCGGTTGCGATCCTCGCGACTGTCGTAGTCGGGGCAGTCGACCAGGACCTGGAAGTCGAGCCCGGCCACCTCGATCGGCGCCAGCCGAAACGCGCTGCCGCCCGGGTGTTCGCGCGTGGAGCAGCGGTCGAGGCTGGGCATCAGTCCCTGCTCGCCGGCGCCGCCGCCGAGGGCCGCGATCACGCCGCGAGTCGCCGGGCGCTCCACGCTGGAAGTGAAGGAGAGTCGCTCGCCGACCAGGGCATTGAAGAGGCTCGACTTGCCACCGCCCGAGGGACCGCAGAGGAAGCGGATCGTGGGCAGGCGTTCGCCACCGAGCCGACGGCGACGATGACGCAGGGCGGCCGCCGCCTCGAGCGCGCGCCGACGGAAGGCCTCGGCCTCCGGTCGATCCGGCAGGCTCAAGACCTCGAGGGCGGCCACGAGGCGATCGAGGTCTTCGCAGCCCGGGCTCACGAGTCCACCTCGTCGAGATCGACCCAGACCAGGGTCTTCTGCGGCCCCTGGCGCTTGAGCGCGAAGGGTTGGTCGCGGCCGTCGGCGAGGGGGGCGATCTGCACCGGCGGCGCCTCCTCGGGCCCCGAGTAGGAGAACTCGCCCGGAAGCCGATTCTCCCAGGCCCGCAGACCGCCGCTCGGATCGACGACGAAGACCCGCCGGCCGCTGACGCCATGGCGCTCCGGCCAGGCGTAGGCGACGTAGTGATCGCGATCGAGGCCCGGCTGCTCGACCCGGGTCTCGAGGCCGCGGGCATCGGGAAGTCGGATGAGGAAGCAGTAGCCGCCGTGGATGACGACCCCGTCCAGGACGCCGGCGCGCGCGAGGCGCCGCCGCAGGGCGAGGCGCGCGGAGTCGGGAGCCGACTCCGTCCCGGTGACGTCGAGCAGGCCGAGCAGAGGAGCGTAGCCGCCGGTCGCCGCCCGCGACTCGTTCTCGGCGGCGGCGATCGCCCGCATCACGATCCGGGCCTCCAGCTCGCCGGCGCCGATGCGTCGGCTGGTCTTCCAGGCGACGAGGTAGACCAGCGCCGAGCTCGCGATCAACAGGAAGACCACGAACTGCAGGAGGACGCTCGCGTTCTCGGACCGCCGGCATCGCATGCGGGCCAAGGATAACCTCGGCACCGGTTCGGCGCAGCCCCGGTCGCAATTGGCGTCCCGGGTTCCGCCGCCGATCGAGACCGCGTATCGTCGCCACCATGAACGACCCGCTCTTCGCCGCCGCCCGGTCGGTCGCCCAGCGCCTGCGCGAGGCCGGCCACGAGGCCTACTTCGCCGGCGGTTGCGTACGCGACCGCCTGCTGGGCCGGAGCCCGAAGGACGTCGACATCGCCACCTCGGCCCGCCCCGAGGAGGTCCGCGCCCTGTTCCGGCGGACCATCGCGGTCGGCGCCCATTTCGGCGTGATCATCGTCCTGGTCGGCGACCTCCAGTTCGACGTCGCGACCTTCCGCAGCGACGGCGCCTACGGCGACGGTCGCCGGCCCGACGAGGTTCGCTTTACCACCGCGGCGGAGGACGTCGCCCGGCGCGACTTCACCATCAACGGCCTGCTCATGGATCCGGAATCCGGGGCGGTCATCGACCACGTCGGCGGGCAGGCGGATCTCCAGGCCGGCCTGATCCGCACCATCGGCAGGGCGGAGGAGCGCTTCGCCGAGGACCACCTGCGCATCCTGCGCGCGTTGCGTTTCGCCTGCGCGCTGGACTTCGAGATCGAGGAGACCACGGCGGCGGCGATCCGTCGGCTCGCGGAGCGCGCCGGCAGTCCGTCGGCGGAGCGGATCTTCGCGGAGCTGGATCGGATGTTCCGGGAGCGCAGCCCGGCCCGAGCGCTCCAGCTCCTGGACCGTCTGGGGCTGCTACCCGCGCTGCTGCCCGAGCTCGAGGCCCAACGCGGCCGGTCGGTCGAGCCGCGCCTTCGCGCCTCGTCGAACGAGTCGTTCGATGGCCTCGAACGACGCCGTGAACTGGCCAAGAGGCTGTTGCCCCCGATCGACCCGGCTCTGAGCTGGAGCATCGTGCTCGGCGACCTCGACGGGGGCGGACCGCTCCGGAACGCGCGCGCGGCGACCGCGGTCCTGGACCGACTCCGGGCGACCAACGAACTCAAGAAGCGCGTCGCGCTGCTGATCACGTGTCGCGACCGTCTCCTCTTCGCGACGAGGGTGTCACGCTGTCGCCTGCGTCTGCTCGCGGCTCATCCCGACCTCGACTCCTTCCGCCTGCTGCACCGGGTCGAGTCGACGCTTGCCGATCGCGGCTCGTTGGCCCCGCGACCGCGGCGCGTCGAGGCCGTGCCCCTGCCGGAGCCGCTGCTCCGGGGCGACGAGCTGGTCGCGCTCGGCCTGCCTCGCGGGCCGGCGCTCGGGCGCGCCATGCGCCGTCTGCGCCAGCGACAGCTGGAAGGCCAGATCCTCGACCCGGAGGAGGCTCGCGACTGGGTAAGGACTCGCTACCTCGACGGCGCATGACGGCGGAACAAGATTCAGCCTGAAGTCCTCCCGCGTCGGTGCCGATCTCATGGATGTTGCTCAATCCCTTCCGGGCGAGCGAGCGGCGACGAAGCCATGATCGATCCTTTCGACAGCAAGAGCACGAAGAAGAGCCGCAACCCCGGCCTGCGTCCCGCTCCGCCCATCGACGGGGTCGAGATCGATGCGATGCTCGACCGGATCGACTCGGTGCTGAGCGGGCGCGACGAGCCCGGTTCCGGCATCTTCTCGGTGACCAGGGAGGAGGGGCAGCTCGCCATCTTGACCCGGCTTCGCGATCTCGCCGAGGAGCTCGGTCGACTCCGGATCGTCGCCGACGATTGCGGCGACCCCGAGGCCGCCGCCTTCGCCCGTGAGGCCCACGCCCGCGTCGAGGGTCTGATCGCCCGCAAGTCGAGCAATGAGCGCTCGGCCTCCGGTACGATCGAGGTCGAGACGGACTATCCTCACCTGCACGAGTTCATGCTCGATCCGGCGCTCGAACGCATTCCCCTCTGAGTGAACCGGATGGCCCGGCTCAGGAGGATCGCTGACCGACCAGCCTCCGGAGCAGGTTGCCGAGCAGGAACAGGGCGCCGCAGGCGAGCGCCGAGGTCGGCGCGGCCGGCCAGGCCCAGAGCGCATCGAAGAGGGGTAGCGAGAAGATCGTGCGCCGGACCACGGCCCCGGCCGAGGCCCGCGGCCCGAAGGCCTCGCGCCCGACCACCAGCACCATGACCAGGGCGCCGACGACGACCACCGGTGACCGGTCGGCCAGCAGGGGCGTGGCGAAGGCGAGGGCGGTGACCAGAGCCAGGGGCAGGAGACCCCTGGTGTCGACCCGTTCCTCCTGTTGGCTGACCGCGGTGACCGCGGTGACCAGGAGCAACCAGGAGGCCGGGTAGAGCAGGAGCCGGGGCAGGTCGGCGCCCGCGCACTTCAGCTCGAGGAGACCGGCGAGGACGAGGCCGGCGAGGCCGCAGATCGCCCGGCAGAGCCCCATCGCCACGGCCGCCGCCCGCGGCTTCTCCTTCAGGGGGCCGTCGTAAAGGAAGATCGCGAGCGCCAGCGGGATGCCGACCAGGGCCAGCGCGGGAGCGGCGACGGCGAAGAGGACGAAGCCGAGGGCCAGGAGCAGGATGGCGGCGATGAGCGCCGCCCGCGCCGAGATCTGCCCGGAGGGGATCGGGCGTCCGGGCGCGATCCGACGGTCGCGGTCGCGATCGTACCAGTCGTTGAGCGCCATGCCGAAGGCGTAGAATGCCGCGGCGCCGAGGGCGCCGACGACGACCCGCCAGGGCGCGAGAGTCCGTCCCGTGGCCGCCGCGGCGAGGGCCGCGCCGGCGACGATCTGGCTCGCGGCCGAGAGCGTGTTGGGCAGGCGAACGAGGCGGACGAGGGCGCCGATCACGGCCGACGCGCGCCCCTCAACCCGCCACCAGCCGCATGATGTCGTTGTAGGTGACGAACAGCATCAGGCCGAGGATGAACACCAGGCCGACGATGTTCGCGTAACCCATCCAGCGCTCGTCGATCGGTCCGCCCTTGATCTTCTCGAGGGCGAGGAAGACCAGGTGACCGCCATCGAGGACCGGGATCGGGAGGATGTTGAGGATCGCCAGGTTGAGGCTGAGGATCGCCATGAAGAACAGGATCTTGCCGAGCCCCTGTTCCGCGAAGGTGTAGCTCACCCGCGCGATCATGATGATGCCGCCGAGGTTCTCCGCCGCCACCCCGCCGGTGAACAGGCCGCGCAGGGTCATGAAGATGTCGGTGAGCTTGTTCCGGGTCTGGGTGAAGCCGGCCGAGATCGAGCTGGGGAAGGGACGATGGACCTCGCGCATCCTGGGCAGGGCCTCGAGGCTCAGCGCCAGGAGGATGGGACGGGGCCGCTCGGGGCGAACGCCCTCGAAGACGAGGACCTCGCCGTCCCGGGCCACCTCGATCCGGCGCGGGGCCTCCTTGGCGTCGCGGATCGCGTCGTAGAGGTCCTTCCACTTGCCCGGCTTCTCGCCGTCGAAGCGCATCTCGCCATAGGCCAGGATGCGGTCGCCGTTGCGCAGGCCCGCGCGCTGCGCCGGGCTGCCGTAGTAGACGCTGGCCCGGGTGCCGCTGCTGGTCAGCACGACGCTGCCCCAGAACGAGCCCTCCCGACCGTCCCAGGCGACCGGGCCGAGCGCGATCCGCTCACCCGCTCGCTCGACCACCGCGCCGAGCCCTCGGGCCGCCTCGTCGCCGGCGGGAAGGCGGAGGGCGATGGCGAGATCGACGCTGCGCCGGATCGCCCGGCCGTTGAGTTCGACGATCCGGTCGTCAGGCTGGAGGCCGAGGCGGCGGCCGAGATCGGACTGGCCGGCCGCATCGCCCAGCTCGGCGATCGTGGTGACGATCGGAGCCACGCCCAGGAGCGGCCGGCTCTCGTCGTCCACCTCGCCGAAGGCCAGGGGCACGGTGACCTCGCGGCGACTGCCATCGCGATCGATCTGCAGCGCGAGCTGGTCGTCCTCGGCCAGCACGATCAGGTCGTTGGCCATCGTCCAGTCGATCGGGACCCCATCGATGCCGACCACGACGTCGCGGGGAGCGAGCAGGCCGTCTTCGACCTTGGCCAGGATCGGGGCCCGATCGGCCGGCGCGATCCGTGGCCGACCGACCTCCTGGCCGACGCCGATGACGTGGATGCCGGCGTCGTCGCTGTAGCGGGGCCGGATCTCGCGTTCCAGGACCTGGTCACCGCGGCGGAAGCGGACCTCGAGGGGCGCGTCGGAGAAGGCCACGGTGGTCCGGATGTCGGGGAAGCCGAGCATCTCGGTGCCGTCGATGCTGAGGATCTCGTCACCGCTCTCGAGACCGGCGATCCAGGCCGGCGATTGCGGCGCGACCGAGCCGATCACCGGCGTCTCGTAGGGCACGCCGATGGCGAAGGCGATGGGGAAGGCGACGACCGCGAAGATCAGGTTCATGATCACGCCGGCCGAGACCACCCAGGCCCGTTGCGAGACGGTCTTGGCGAAGAACTCGTCGCCGCGGACCTGATCGGGACGGTCCTCCGGCGATTCGCCGGTCATCTTCACGTAGCCACCCAGGGGAATGGCGCAGAGCTTGTAGACCGTGTCGCCGCGGGTGAAGCCCCAGATCTTGGGACCGAAGCCCAGCGAGAAGGCCTCGACCCGGATGCCCACCTTCTTGGCCACCAGGAAGTGACCGAGCTCGTGCACGAAGATGAGGATGCCGATGGCGAGAACGACGATGGCGCCGTTGACGATGGCTAGCAACGGGAGAACTCCTCTCTGGCCCAGGCGTCGGCCTCGAGGATCTGCTCGAGACTGGGCTCCGGGTGCGGACGGTGGCGCTCGACCACCTGGCCGACGCGATCGAAGATGTCGGTGAAGCCGATCCTGCCGGCCATGAAGGCGGCGACCGCCTCCTCGTTGGCGGCGTTCAGGACCGCGCCGTAGGTGGCGCCGCGCTCCGCGGCCAGGAAGCCGAGGGTGAGCGACGGGAAGCGCTCGAGATCGGGAGCCTCGAAGTTGAGGCCGTTGAAGAGGCGCGGGCTGTAGGTCTCGAGGGTGGCGTCGAGTCGCTCGGGATGGGTCATGGCGTACTGGATGGGCACGCGCATGTCGGGCGCGCCCATCTGCGCGATGACGCTGCCGTCGCGCCAGAGGACCATCGAGTGCACGATCGACTGCGGGTGCACCACGACGTCGATCTGCTCGTGCGGCACGTGGAAGAGCCAGCGGGCCTCGACGATCTCCAGGGCCTTGTTGAACATCGTGGCCGAGTCGATGGTGATCTTCGGACCCATGCTCCAGGTCGGATGCGCGAGGGCCTCGGCCAGGGTGGCGCGCTCCATCTCGGCTCGGCTCTTGGTCCGGAAGGGACCGCCCGAGGCGGTCAGGATCAGCTTGCCGAGGTCTTGGGACTGGCCGCTGAGCAGGCACTGGAACAGCGCGGAGTGCTCGCTGTCGACCGGGATGATCTCGGTCTGGTGTCGACGCGCCATGGCATCGAGCAGGGGCCCGGCCATGACCATCGATTCCTTGTTGGCGAGCGCGAGCCGGGTGCCGGCCTCGAGCGCGCCGAGACTCACCGGCAGGCCCTGGGCGCCGGTGATGCCGCTGACCACGACGTCGAGGCCCGGGCGGCCGGCCGCCTCGCGCAGGCCCTGGGGCCCGGCCATGATCTCGAAGTCCTGGGCCGCGCCGCCGAGTGCCTCACGCAGCGGCGCTTCGCTCTCGCTGCGACCGACCACCAGGACCTCGGGGCGGAACTCGAGCGCCTGGCGCGCCAGCTCGTCGACGCTGGAACCCGCGGCGAGCACCATCACCTGGAAGGCCTGACGGTGATCCCGGCAGATGTTGAGCGTGCTCTGGCCGATCGAACCGGTCGAGCCGAAGACGGCGATTTGCTTCATCGGGCGGGAAACCTCTGAGCCGCGTCGGATGGGTCCGTTAAGCCGTTGTAGCGGCGAATCTTAGGGCGCTCCAGCAGCGCCCCAGTATAGCAGCCGACCGGGCGATTGCAACGCATTCGCCCGCGGCCGGGAAGGCCCGGGCGTGGCGAGGACTTGCGGCCGGGGACTCCGGGGGGCATGGTCCTCCTGGCCGCGTGGTCGCGCCAGGAGGGATCGCCTTGATGTCACCATTCGGTAGCGCTCTGCCCGAGATCGGTCTGGTCCGATCAGTGGCGGGGGAGGCCCTGCTGGTCCTCGAGGGCGGATTCCATGCGCTCGGGCCCCTGGTCCGCTCGTGCCGACCGGAACTCGCGGAGGGGCCGCCGGAACTCCTGGTCGATCGGCTCTGCCGGGCCGGCGCCGCGGTGCTCGAGGCCCTGGTCGTCCGGGCCCGCGGCCAGGGCCCGACCCGGTCCGACGTCGGCGCGCTCGCCGCGCCGCTCGCCGCCCCCGGCAAGGTCGTCGCCCTCGGCCGGACCTTCGCGGCGCACGCCCGGGAGCTGGGCAACGAGCCGGCGAAGGAACCCCTGGTCTTCGGCAAGCTGGCCGAGAACCTGCGTGGCTCCGGGGCCAGCATCGTCCTGCCGGTTTCGGGGGCGGGGGAGCGCTACGACAACGAGGTCGAACTGGCGGTCGTCCTCGGGGCCGATCTGCGCCGGGCCGAACCCGACGAGGCGGCCCGGGCGATCGCCGGCTACACCATCGCCAACGACTTCACCTGGCGCAGCGAACAGGATCGGGCCAAGAAGGCCGGGCAGCCCTGGTTCCTGGCCAAGAACCTGCCCGGTGCCATGCCCTGCGGGCCGGCCATCGTCCCGGCTTTCCTGTTACCCGAGCCGAGGGAGCGACGTCTGGTCTGTCGGGTGGACGGCGAGGTGGTGCAGGACACCGACTACCGCGGGCTCCAGGCCGAGCCGGCGGAGCTTCTGGCATGGCTTTCGCGACGCCTGCCCCTTAGTGCCGGCGACCTGGTCCTGCTGGGGACGCCCGCCGGGGTCAGCACCGTCACCGCAGGCTCCCGGGTCGAGGCCTGGGTCGAAGGGCTGGGCTGTCTGAGCTGGGCGCTGGTCGAAGGGGAGGACGAAGGATGAAGACGATCCTGATGGCCCTCGTGGTCCTGGGCCTCGTGGCCGGCGGCCTCCTGGCCCAGGGAGAGCTCGAGGAGGCCCGGAAGCTCTTCGAGGCCGGGCGCTACGCCGACGCCGGGCGCCTCTACGACCGGCTGCAGTCGGAGCGACCGGAGGACTTCGAGGCGGTGATGGGCTTCGGCCGGTCGCTGTACATGCAGCACGAGAGCAACCGCTCGCTGGCTCTCTTCGAGCGGGCCCACAAGCTTCGGGCCGAGGCGATGGAGCCCTTGCTCTGGCAGGGCCATGTCCTGGAACGCAGCGGCATGGAGGGACTCGAGCGCAGCGCGCTCCTGGCCCGCGCCACGCTGGCCGACGCCCTGGCCGCCTATCGGCGGGCGAGCGAACTCGACCCGGACCAGCTCGAACCGCGGCGGTCGGCCGTCCGGGTCCTCTTCGTCCTCGAGCGATTCGACGAGGCCCTGAACGAGGTCGCCGCCGCCCTGAAGCTGGCGCCGGACGACCGGGACCTGATCGCCAACCGCCTCGGCCTGCTCTATCGCTCGGCCCGCTACGAGGACTTCCTCGTCGCCTGCCGGGACCACGGCGAGCAGATGCCCGGCGGCCTCGACTGGATCCTCGATGCCAACGCGCGCCTCGGTCGCGTGGCCGAGACCACCGCGGTCTTCGAGCGGATGTTCGCCGAGGGCTGGGCCGGCCGCAGCGAACCCTACGCCGTCCTCGCCCGGGCCTGGGCCAAGGAGCCGCTCCTCGAGGAACAGATCAAGCTGCTCCGCCATCACCTCGAGATCCACCCCGAGGAGTGGCTGGGCCACAGCTACCTGGGCTATGCCCTCGCGGTCGCCGGCCGGCTGGACGAGGCTCGGACCGAATTCGAGGCCTTCCTCGGCTCCTGTCCGGAGGACGTCAACACCTTGGCCCACCTCGCGCACATCGCCCGGCTCCAGGGCCGCCTGGACGACGCCGGCCGCCTGGCGCGGGAGCTGCTGGTCGCCGCGCCCGACTCCGACGTCGCGCGCACGGAGACCGCCAGCGTGGTCGCCGCCCTGGTCGAACAGCGGAACTGGACCGCCGCCCTGGAACTCCACCATCGGCTCTACGACCTCGATCCGGGCGACGTCGATCTGGCCCGCAACCAGGCGGTCCTGCTCCGCGACAACGGTCGACCGGAGCAGAGCCTGGCGATCCTGGACCAGATCATCGCCGAGGCGCCGATCGAGACCTCACGCCTCGCGGCGATGATGAACGAGCGCGCCCTCTGCCTGAAGGGGCTGGGGCGGATCGACGAGGCCATCCGCGCCTTCGAGGAGGCGGGCCGGACCTGGGAACGCCAGGCGGACGCGCCCGAGAACCTGGGCGTCATGCTGGCCCGCCTGGGCCGGAAGGAGGAGGCCCGGAAGGCCCTCGAGGCCGCCATCGCGGCCCGCCGGGCGGCCGGCGAGACCGGGACCCAGGCGAACTGGCGGGCGCGCTACCACCTGCGGGCGTTACGGCGATGACGGCCCGCGCCGGCGCGATCCAACTCCGGCCTCCGCGCACCGTAGGAATGAGCGGTCGGGTCGACCGCGGTGGCCGAATGGCTCGCGTTTGCCGGTTTCGGCGCCACGGTTTAGAATCCTCGCTCGCGGAATTGAAAAGGGGTAACCCGTGACCATGTCCAGCCCGAGACTCGTTCTGACCCGTTTCCTGCTCGTCCTCTTCGTGCTCGGCGGCACGACCTTCGCCGCGACCCGCTGCGCGCCGCCCCAGGGCGACGAGGAGGGAGCCAAGAAGGAGAGCCCGGCGGAGCCCGCCGCGAGCCAGCCCACGGCTAGCCAGGACGAGCCTCTCCTCGTGCCCAAGCATCTGCTGAGCGCGGAGGAGATGGGCGCTCTCGCACCGCTCCTCGAGACCCTGCTCTCGGACCCGAAGGACCGTTCGGCCTTCGAGAAGCTCGACGGCGAGATCGCCAAGTTCGAGACCGAAAAGGGCTGGTCGCCGCTCGGCGATCCCGAGGCCTGGCGCAAGGCCTTCGAGCAGCACTTCTACGAGGGCATCAAGAAGGATCGCGTCTCGGGCACCGGTCGACCGCAGGAGGACGTGGTCCTGGTCGAGGTGAAGGGCGAACTCTTCGCCTTCGAGTACAGCTACATCGTGCCGCGCGGCTACGACCACGAGAAGCGTTGGCCGGTCCTGCTCTGCCTGCACGACGAGGGCTCGGACGGCGACTCCTACCTGCGCAAGCTCTGGCAGGCCGCCAAGGAGGACAAGGAACTCTGCGAGGGTTTCATCCTCGTCGCCCCCAACATTCGTGAGAAGACACTCGACAAGAAGTACCGCGAGGGCAAGTCGGTCGAGCGCCGCATCCAGTGGCTCGACGTCAACTACCTCCGTTCGGTGCTGCTGCCCCTGAACGAGATCCGCAAGCGCTTCCACTGCGACCCCGAGAAGATCTTCATCGAGGGGGTCGGCACCGGCGCCGATGCCGCGCTCGAACTGGCCGCCCTGGCCCCGGGACGCTTCGCCGGCGTCATCGATCGGCATGGCGTCCTCCGTGACGAGAAGATCCTGCCCGGCCTGCAGGGCACGAACCTGCTCGTCGTCAGTCGCGCGGAGGGCCCCAACTACGACAAGAAGGCGAAGCAGCAGCCCTTCTTCGAGGTCCTGAAGAAGGCGAAGGAGGACGGGCAGATCGACTTCGAGCTGGCCGAGGCCGAGAAGGTCGATCGCCTGACCGCCAAGCAGAAGGCCGATCAGGACACCGATCCGGTCCTCGAACAGAACGCCGCCGTCGCCGACTTCATCGGTCGGGTCAAGCTCGACCCCTATCCGGCCCGGGTGCGGATCGTCAACGGACCGAACGGCTTCAAGAGCCACCCGCTGGTCAAGATCACCAGCCACGAGGTGACCGAGGACAACTATCTCGACTTCAGCCTGCGTTTCGATCGCGCGAAGAACCGGATCGAGGTCACCGGCAAGGCCTTCTTCAAGTTCACGGTCTTCCTCAACGACCAGATCCTCGACCTCGATCGCCCGATCGAGGTCTCGATCAACGGCGTCACGCTCGAGAACCGGACCGCCACCCGGAGCACCAAGCAGATGGTCTCCGACATGGTGGGGCAGCCGGTGAACTACCATCAGGTCCTGCCGGGCCTGCTCCTGGTCGAGGTGCCGGACGAGCAGGTGAAGGAGGAGCCGAAGGACGGCGAGAAGGCCACCGGCGAGGCCGGAGGCGAGAAGCCCGCCGACGACAAGCCCGCCGACGAAGGCGCCAAGAAGTGACCGCCGGCTCGACCGGCGCGCCGATCAGCCGAGGCTCCAGGTTCACCTGGGGCCTCGTCGTCTTCCTGGCCGGTGCCGGGACGATGCTCTTCGAGCTGATCGCCCCGCGCATGCTCCAGCCCTTCTTCGGCGCCTCGGCCTTCGTCTGGACCAACGTCATCGGCGTCATCCTCCTGGCGCTGGCCCTGGGCTACGAGTTCGGTGGTCGTCTCGCGGCGCGCGCGGGCGGCCCCGGCCGGATCGCCCGCACGCTCGCCCTGGCCGCGGCCATCGCCTTCGCGCTCGTCTTCATCCTGCCGACCTTCGCGACCTGGCTCCTGCCGGGGCCCGAGGCGCTCGCCGCCCTCGGTTCACCCCGCGGCAAGCTGGAATTCGGCTCGCTCCTCTGCGCGGTCTTCCTGTTCGCGCCGCCGGTCTTCCTCCTGGCCACGGTCTCGCCCCAGATCGTCCGCGAACTCGTGGATCTGGGCATGCCCGCCGGTCGGGGCGCCGGTCGCGTCTTCATGCTCGGAACGATCGGTAGCCTGGTCGGCACCTTCCTGCCGACCTACGTCCTCGTGCCGGCCTTCGGCACCCGCATCGCGATGGTGATCGCCGGGCTGATGCTGCTCGCGGCGGCCCTGATCGCCGCGAAAGGGCAGGGCGGCAGGACGGTCCTGCGCGCGGTCGCGATCGCCGCGATCGGCCTCGTGCTCGGCGCCGCCGGCTTCCGCGGACCGATCAGACCGGCGCTCGCGGGCGAGGAACTCCTGATCGAGAAGGAGAGCGCGCTTCAGTACCTGCGCGTCGTCGAGGCGCCCGCGGCCGAGGCCCCCGCGATCGAGGAGACGGTCCTCCGGATCGACGAGGGCCTCACCGAGTTCCACTCGCTGCGGAGCGCGGGGCGCATCGGCACCATGGGCAAGTACTACGACTACTTCGCCCTTCTGCCGACCCTCTTCCCGGCGGATCGCGCGCTGCGCGTGCTCGTCCTCGGCAGCGGCGCCGGGACGATGGCGCGGCTCCTGCGCGACTTCTGGGGCGACCGCATCGAGCTGGTCGTGAACGTGGAGCTGGACCCGGCGATCGTGGCCCTCGAGGAACGCTTCGACCCGGGCGGCGACCGCTCGAGGTTCCGGACCCTCGTGACCGACGGCCGGGCGGCGCTGCGCCTGCTCGACGAGCGCTTCGACATCGTGATGATCGACGCCTACGCCCGGCAGGTCGACATTCCCTTCCACATGACCACGGTGGAGTTCTTCGCCGAGGTCGGCGAACACCTGGTCGACGACGGGGTCGTCGCGATCAACCTCAGCCTGGGCGAGCGGGACAACCCGATGTACCGCGCGCTGGGCCAGAGCCTGGAGCGGGTCGGACCGACGGCGGCGCTGAAGGTGCGCTTCTGGCGCAACACCATGATGTGGGCGCGGCGCGGCGACGCTCCGCTGCTCTTTCCCGAGGCGCCGGTCCACGCCGAACTCGCGCGGGTCCAGCTTCAGGCCCGGCGCTTCGCGGACCGATTCGTCGTGGCCTCGAAGTCTCCGATCGATCCCCTGACCGACGACCATGCCCCGGTCGAGGGCTACATGAAGCTGGCCCTGGAGCAGGAACGGTGATGCGTTTCGCGCTTCTGGTCCTCCTGGTCATGACCTCGGCCGGTCTGCGAGCGCAGACCGGTTATGCGGCGCTCGAGCAGATCTACCGGCAGGATGTCGACGCCGGGCACCGGCTCGCGACGCTCCGCGACGCGGAGCCGGGCAATCCCTGGGTCCATCATTTCGAGGCGCTCCTCAGGGCCGACTGTCGGGCGCGGGACGGTCTCGATGCCGCGCGGGAGGCGGTACGCCTCGACCCCGATCAGGCCTGGCACCGGAAGCTCCTCGGCGAGCTGCAGCTCGCCGACGGCCGACCCGGCGAGGCGGTCGGGAGCTTCCGGGAGGCGCTCGAGCGCGAGACCCGGGCCGAGGTCCGGGAGGAGCTGTCGCGGCAGCTCGCCGCGGCGCAACGCGCTCTCCGCGTCCGCGGCGAGCAGCAGGACGAGATGACGGCCTTCGAGTCCCGCGTCGGCTGGCTCTCGGCCCTCGCCGTCCTCCTCGGCCTCGCGGCTCTCGTCCTGGCCTTCCGGCGTCGCGCTTCCTGACTTCTCGATCGGCGGTTCCGCTTCCGGTCGGCCGGCCAGCTCGCGCGGCGAGCGCGGTAACGAGAGAGAGCCGGTCGCGTCGCGACCGGCTCTCGTCCGTTCAGGTTCCACTCGAGCGAGCGTGGATCAGGGCAGGACCGTGATGATCGCCACGTCCGAGAGCGAGATGCCGAAGCCCGGGATCGACTGCTTGCTGACCGGGTCGACCAGCGAGACCGGGTCGAGCACGATCCACTGGGTGAAGAAGGTCTTGCCGATCCAGTAGGGGTTGTCGGCGATGCCACGGGTCACCGAGCCGTAGCCCGTGCCGTAGCTGCCCATTGTGCCCTCCAGCGTGATCTGGTCGATGAAGGGCAGCATCGGACCGCTGCCCACGGCCAGCGGGATGAAGCCGAACAGGGTCTCGAACATCGTGTTCGGGCTGCCCGCGACGAGGTAGGCGCCCATCCCGCCCCAGGCATCGGCCACGCCGATGGTGAAGAAGGGGTGCTGCAGGTTGGCGGGCTGGTCGGCGATGATCCTCGGGATGTTGCCCATCGAGTCCGCGAAGCCGGAACCGGGAATGATCAGGGGATTCATCGCCCCGCTCTCGCTGCGCAGGGTCGGCCGCGAGAAGGGACCGGTCTCGTTCGCCACCCGCGGATCGGTCAGGCCGTTGCGCAGGAACTCGACCAGGTCGGTGATCTCCGACTGGGTCAGCAGGACGGCGACGAGGTTCGGGTCGGTGAAGGGGAGCGAGACCTGGTTGCCGCCCAGCCGGTAGAACTGGATGATCTGGTCCAGGTCCTGACCCGAGCTGCTGCCGTTGTGGAACAGGTTGCCGGCGAACTGCTCGCGCAGGCCGACGTTGCGCAGGCTCGGCGTCTTGACCTTGCCGGCGTCGGTGGCGAGGCCGGTGATCGCGGCCCGCCCCGAGTCGAAGGTGACGTCCTGTCCCTGCACGCCCAGGGCGTGGAAGGCGTCGTCCGAGAAGAAGGGCGCCGGGTGGCAGACGTTGCAGTTGCCGATGCCGTTGAAGATCGCGAGACCGTTGGCCTGCTGGGCGGTCAGGGTGCCGAGATCGAAGGGGGTCTGATCGGCCACCAGCGAGCGCTCGTAGGTGCCGATGGCGAAGGCGATGCGCTTGACGTCGATCGCCGGGTCGCCGAAGGCCGCCTGGAAGAGGGCGGGGTAGCTGGGGTTGGCGCTGAGCGCGGCGGCGATGTCCGCCGGGAGGTTGCTGGCCAGGCGCAGGGGCTTGACCTTCTCGAGCTTGGCGACGATCTGCGCCCAGCTGCGGGACTCGTGGGCCATCTCGACGTTGGAGACCGGCGGGCCGACCGCCTGGCTCTCGAGCGCACCGCCGGTCTGGATCTCGACCACGCCGGTCACCGGATTGGTGAACTTGCTGGTGGCGCGGCCGTCCCAGAAGAGATCGGTGAAGAAGGCGGCGTCGATCATCGAGGGCGCCTTCCGTCCGGTCCGCTGGACCTCGGGGAAGAAGGTCCCGTCGTCGATCATCTTGCCGCCGTCGAGCGCGCGGATGACGCCCCGCGACCCGATGAAGTCGTCGAAGGTGCCGAGGATGCCGTCCGGGCCGGGGTGATTCGAGCCGAGACCCGCGGAGCGCGGGTCGCTGCCGCCGGCCGAGGGGATGTGGCAGGTGCCACAGGCCATGGTGTTGGTCGAGCTGAGCTGCTCGTCCCAGAACAGGATCTTGCCGAGGATCTCCTTGCTGGCGCTGTAGAGGTTCTCGGGCGGGTAGGTCACGTTCGGGTAGTTCGATTGGGCCTCGAGCCCCGCCGCCAGGCCGAGGGCGAGCAGGAGCAGGGAGAGCGTCTTGGTTCGGATCCGGGGCATGGATTCACCTCGATTCGCGGTCCGTCGCCGCTGCCGAATTCCAGACCTGGAGCTTCGGTCGGTCGACGTCCTTGGATCAACATGGTCTCGTGGCAAGAACCTTGGGCGCCGCGAGACGGGTCGCTGGACGGCGCGCTGGTCGAGTATAGGGATCCGCAAGGGGCCCGGAAGCCTCGACCGGAAATCAGCGGCCGGCGACCGTGGCGGATCGTCGCGACTGCATGAACATGCAGGAGCTTGCCAGGGGCCGGAACCTGGATCAGACTGCGCTCATGCCCGACGAGTTTCCCACCAACCAGCCGGCCATCGGCCTTCGCCGCTTCCACAAGCTCACCATCGGAGCGGCCGTGGTCTTTCTGGCCCTGTTGGCCCTTCGTTACCTCAGGCTCTACCTCAGGGTCGAGGAGGGCGGGCGCTATCTGGCCTTCGCGCTCCTGAGCCTGGTGGCGGCGCTGGTCCTCGCCCGCTATCTCTGGGGATTCGCCCGGTCCGGCGCCCTGGACTGAGGCCCCGAAACCTGAAGTCCGCACTCCGCCCCGATTTGCTACGCTCTCGCCTCGCCGCCGGCCGAACATGTGCGGCGGGTGAGTACTTCGAGGAGTTTTCGATGCGGCCGCCGGCTCACGCCATGACAGGAACAGCACGATGAGCCTGACCACCATCCAGACCGCCCACGTCCTGGCGGCCCTGGCGGCGCTGCTCGTCCTGGCCCACGGCATGGGCTACCTGTTCAGCCATTACCGGCAGCCTCGGGTGATCGGCGAGATCCTGGGCGGCCTCCTGCTCGGTCCCACCGTGCTGGGCCACTTCCTGCCCGACGTGCACGGCAGCATCTTTCCGAGCTGGGACGGCGTCACCGGGCCGGTCCTCGGAGCGGTCTACCAGCTCGGCCTCCTCCTGCTCATGTTCTGCTCGGGCCTCGAGATCCACTCGAGCTTCGAGAAGGGCGAACGGAAGACGGCGATCCTCACCGCCGGCACCGGTACGGTCGTGCCCTTCATCCTGGGCCTTCTCCTCCTGGAGGCCGGTCGTCTCGATGGCGCCTCCTTCCTCGACACCTCGCGCTTCCTCGGCGAGGCCGACAACGACACCGCCTTCCTCCTGGTCTTCGCCATCGCCATCGCGGTGACCAGCATCCCGGTCATCTCGCGGATCATGTTCGATCTCGGGCTCCTCGAGACCTCTTTCGCGCGGATCGTCCTGGGCGCGGCGGTGATCGAGGACATCATCCTCTACATCGTGCTGGCGATGGCCCTGGGCATGGTGGGCGGCGGCTCCGAGGACGCCTTCGGTCTGCAGGCCATGCTCGGACTGGGTGGCCAGGGTGGAGGCGCGAAGGCCTACCACGTGGTGGCGCCGCTCGCGTTCATCGGCATCTCGCTGGTGGTCGGACCCTCGCTCTTCGATCGGGTCCGGGCCTTCCGCTACAACCTCCTGGCCCGATCGAGCCCGATCGCCTTCCTCCTGGTCTTCATGCTGCTGATGACCGGCATCTGCGTGTTCCTCGGCGTCACGCCGATGTTCGGCGCCTTCGTCGCCGGCATGGTGGTGAGTTCGCGGACCGAGGACCTGAGCACCGCGCGCGAGGCGATCAAGCAGTTCAGCTTCGCCTTCTTCATCCCGGTCTATTTCGCGATCGTCGGCCTGAAGCTCAATCTGGCCAAGGAATTCGAAATCCTCTACTTCCTCTTCTTCCTGACCTTCGCCTGCGCGGCCAAGGCCGTCAGCGTCTACTTCGGCGCCCGCTTCGCCGGCGAGAGCCGTCCCGGCGCGATCAACCTCGCCGTGGCGATGAACGCGCGCGGCGGACCGGGCATCGTCCTGGCCTCCGTCGCCTACGACCACGCGATCATCAACGAGTCCTTCTACGCCAAGCTGGTCATGGTCGCCGTGGTGACCTCGCTTCTCGCCGGCTCCTGGCTCGAGCGCGTCGTTCGCGCCGGCAAGCCCCTCCGCTGAGCATGGTCACGAAGAAGGCCCGCGCCGGGCGCGGGCCTTCTCCATCTCGTCGGGTCTCGCGGGTTCGCGATCAGGCTTCGCCGAGCGTCGACAGGATGCCGGCCTGCTCCAGGAGGCGAGCGATCCGGTCGCGATGCGGCAGCTCGCTCTCCGCCACCTCGGCCGCCAGGCGACGCCGTTCGGTCTCCAGGCGGAGATAGTCGAGCGCCAGCTTGGCCAGGGCCTGCTCCGACATCGACTCCAGGAACTCGAAGCCCTCGCGGTAGACCAGGCGCGCGGCCATGGACTTGGCCATGATCCACTCGAGGTAGTTGCGCGGCGTCTTCTTCCACAGCCGGTCGCCGGCCTTCTCGATCAGGATCGGGGGCAGGTGCTCGATCACCAGGCGGTGGATGAGATCCTCGTCCTGCTCTTCCAGGCGCGCGATCGTGCCGTGGATCGCGTCGGCGGTGCGGATGACGACCCGCGACAGACGGATCGACAGCTCGTAGAGCGGCGTTTCCGGCTGGTGGCGGTGCATCCGCATCAGCAGCTCGGCCTCGCGGCGCGCCAGGATGCGGAGCTTGTTCAGGACCTGATCGACGAAGGTCTCCTTGATCGCCAGGAACTCGTCGACCTCGAGCATCATGCAGGCGGCGATCTCGTAGGACGAGGTGATCACGCCGCACTTGTTGGCCGAGCTGTCCTTGATGATGACGACGCCGTGCTCGCCGAGCCGGAGGCGTGCCTCGGGGGTGAGGAAGAGGTTGGCGCCCTCGACGATGATCTTCGAGGCCGGGCTGCCGTCCGGCTGGAGGAACTCACGCCAGTTGTTGCCGTGGATCGTGGCCGGGCGGCCACCGGCGGGCACGAAGGCGTCGCTGACGATGCGGTTGTGCATCGTGTTGCGGAGCTGGGCGCCTTCGGGCTCCTCGACCGTCACCACCCGGCCCTTGGGGCCGAGCTTCGAGCGGTCGAAGGACGCGATCGGCAGACCCTCGCGGAAGAGACGCAGCAGCTCCTGATGGTCGAGGCCGTCCGGGTCCTCGCCGCAGCCGGAGCCGTCGGCGATGCCGAGGATGACGGCGTTGGCGCCGTAGTCCCGGTCGAGGATGCGGATCTCGTTGCCGGCGACGTCGCCGTCCGGACCGCCGGTGATCTTCACCGTGAAGCGCTGCTTCTTGGGATCGATCCCGCGCGAGCGCAGGGCGGTGTCGAGGAAGACGGTGACGCCTTCGCTGGTGACGCCGTAGGTCTTGTGGTTGATGCCGGCGCCCGGCTTCGAGCTCATGAAGGCCGTCGCGCAGGGGTAGCCGCGCTTCTGGGCGTGGTCGACGATCCACTCGATCATGTCCGGAGCGATGTTCTCGTCCGGGCCGAGGTAGAGGAGCTCGGGCCGCCCGAAGTGGTCGATGACCTTGTCACGGGTCTCCGCCACCAGGAGGTCGAGCAGGCCGTCGACGAAGGCCTTAACGCAGCGATCGACCGGCGTGTCCGGTTCCAGCAGCACGACGGCCTTGGCGCCACCCTCGGGGATGTCCTTGTTCTTGAGCTGCTGGGCGAAGGCGAGACCGTAGACCTCGTCGTAGAGGCGATCGACCTCGCGGGCGTGCTGATCCCAGCCGATCGTCCGCACGGCCCGGACGCCGCCGCGCGCGATGTCGCGGAAGCGGACGTGGAAGCCGTTGAAGGACCGCCCGTGGACGAAGAAGACGCCGTAGGGCAGTTCCGGCCGCTCGTCGCAGGCCAGGAGGCTCGGGTCGATGCGCATCGCCAGGCTGAACCGCGAGCGCAGGAAGACGTTGGTCCGCAGCACGCCCTTCAGGATGGTGAGCATCGTGTGGAGCACGGTGCGGCCACCCTCGAGGTCGACCTCGCGGTCGATGCGGCCGGCGAGCCGGTCGAGGGCCTCCTCGAACTCGGAGTCGGACAGCGGTCGCTGCGGGTTGAAGCGCAACAGGAAGAGGTCGACGATCTCGGCGGTGTGCGAGAAGTTGCGCTCGGCGTGCTTGAGGATGCGGTCGCGGTCGAAGGCGCTGGGGTTCTTCTTCACCAGGATGTGGTGGGCCAGATGGCAGAGGCTCATCACCACCTCGGCCCGGGTCAGGCTCAGGCCCTCGTGGCGGTAGGCCAGCTCGAGGGTCTTGGTGTCGATCCACTTGACCCGGTTCAGGTCCTTCATCAGCGAGATCCAGGGCTCGCTGTGCCGGTCGATCGGGCCGCCGTCGGGGCCCTGACAGACCAGGCTCATCATGTAGACCTTGCCGTTGGGCTCGTCCTTGACCACGTCGAGGTAGGCGCGGTCCACCATGATCCCGGCCCGGCCGAGACGACCCGTGATGCGCTTGAACATCCGGTTCGGGTGGGCGTTGGCGACGGTGACGATGATCCGGCTGTAGCCGGGATCCTTCTCCTCCTCGAGGAAGACCGCGGCCTTCTCGGTGCCGCTCACCTGCTTGAAGTAGTGCCACTGGGCGGCGAAGCGCAGGGGGGTCAGGGTCTCGACGTAGCCGGCCGAGCAGCGCTCGAGGTGGCGGTCGACCTCGTCCGGCGCGATGTCCGGCGCGTTCTTGGCCACGTAGTCGCGGATCTGGGCGACCTTCTCGGCGGCTCCGGGGGCCTTCAGGTCGAAGGGACGCGACTGACCGAAGGAGAAGGTGACGATCAGGAGGTCGCCGTCGCGGGCGGCATGGATCTTGGCCGAGCGCAGCGGCATGTCGTCCGGGAGGGCGTTCAGCTGCTCGGCGAGGACGCCGGGATAGTTGCGCGGCGCCATGAAGGTCCACTGGCCGTGGGCGTCGTCGCGCAGCACCATCTCGACCGGCCGGTTGGAGGCCCGGGCGGCGATGATGGCGCGGATGTGGTTGAGGCGCTCCTGAGGCTTCGTGTCCTGGAAGTACATCACCGGCATGCTGTCGATGAACCAGGGCACGACCTCGGCGGCGGTGGCGCGCAGGCTCTGGGTCAGTTCGTCGATGACGGTGGCGGAATCTGCTGGTTTGGCCATGGCTGAACGAGCGTCCTTATGCTGGATTGACCCTTCATAGCTGGAATCCGCCCGCAATCAATGCCTCCCGGGCCCCTCGGGCGGGCGGAGCGCCCGATTTCGGGTCCCGAGCACCGCTTCGGGAGGACGACGTCGGCGCGATCCCTTATCCTCCCGGCATGCGACTCGTCACCTGGAACGTGAACTCGATCCGCGCCCGGCTCGGCCGCCTCTGCGCCTGGCTGGAACGCCATCGCCCCGACGTCCTCTGCCTGCAGGAACTCAAGGTGCTGGACTCGGCCTTTCCGGCCGAGGCGATCGCCGCGACCGGCTACCATTTCGTCAGCCACGGCCAGAAGACCTACAACGGCGTCGCCATCCTCGCCCGCGCCGACATCGAGGACGTCCGCCGCGGTCTCGACGACGGCGTGGACGACGCCGAGGCCCGGTTGATCTCGGCGCGGGTCGACGGCCTTCGCGTGCTCTCGGCCTACTTCCCCAACGGCAAGAGCCTCGACTCGGAGAAGTACCCCTACAAGCTGGCCTGGCTCAGGCGCCTGCGGGAGTACCTGGAGCGGCACCACGATCCCGCCGAGGAGCTGGTCCTCGCCGGCGACTTCAACGTAGCTCTCGACGAGCGCGACCTGAAGGAGGACCACTGGAAGGGCGGCGTGCTCTACAACGACGAGGTCCAGGGCCTGGTCCAGGCGCTGCTCGACTGGGGGCTCGAGGACGGGTTCCGGCTGGTCCACCAGGAGGGCGGCCATTTCAGCTGGTGGGACCACCGCAACCTCGGCTTCCAGCGCAACGACGGCCTGCGCATCGACCACCTCTTCGTGACCCGCTCCGTCGCCGGTCGGGTCCGGGATGCCTGGATCGATCGCGACCAGCGCAAGAAGGGCGCCTGTCCCGAGGGTTCGACCGCTTCGGACCACGCTCCGGTCGTGCTCGACCTCGAGGGACGCTGATGGCCGAGAGCTTCGCGCGCATCCTCGACGACCTGAATGCCGACCTGGCGGGCCTGCGCTTCGCGCCGCCGGTGAGCCGGGTCTACAACCCCCTGGTCTACGCCCGCCGGGCGCACGACCTGTACCTCCGCCGCTACGGTGGGGGGCGGAAGGAGGTGGTCCTGCTCGGCATGAACCCGGGGCCCTGGGGCATGGCCCAGACCGGGGTTCCTTTCGGCGAGGTCGAACACGTGCGTGACTGGCTCGGCATCGACTGCCCGATCGACCGGCCGGAGCAGGAGCACCCGAAGCGACCGATCGAGGGCTTCGCCTGCCGGCGCAGCGAGGTGAGCGGTCGGCGGCTCTGGGGCTTCTTCCGTGACCACTACCCTGACCCGGCGGACTTCTTCGCCCGCTTCCTGGTGATCAACTACTGTCCGCTGGTCTTCATGGAGGAGGGCGGGCGCAACTTCACCCCGGACAAGCTCCCCGCGGCCGAGCGGGAGCCCCTCTTCGCCGCCTGCGACCGGGCCCTGCGTCGCCAGGTCGTCCGTCTCGCCCCGCGGCTGGTGGTCGGGGTCGGCGCCTTCGCGCGCGACCGTGCCGGTCAGGCCCTTTCCGGTCTCGAACTCGACTTCGGCACCGTCCTGCACCCGAGCCCGGCCAGCCCGGCCGCCAACCGGGGCTGGGCCGAGGCCGCGACCGCGCAGCTCGCGGCCCTCGGCGTCGAGTTGCCCTGACCCGTCCCGGGACGCGACGTTTGTCGGGCAAAGTTCTTGCCTCGATCGAGGACTCGGCTATCCTGGCGACCTGATGCTCCGCGCACGACCCACAGGCCTGCGGCGACCGGAACGGTCGGAACGCCTTTGCGACCCCGAACAACGGGCCCTGGCCGACCTCCGGTTCATCCGCGCCACCATGGAACGGTCCGGGTCCTTCACCGCGATCCCCGGCGTCGGCCTGATGCTGGTGGGGGTGAGCGCGCTGCTGGCCGCCTTCGCGGCCTCGACGCGCGCCGACGACGTCTCCTGGTTGATGGTCTGGTTCGCCGAGGCCGGGCTGGCGCTCGCGGTCGGCCTGGTCTGCCTCCAGCGCAAGGCCGGCGAGGCGCTGCGCCGGGGCCCCGGTCGGCGCTTCCTGCTCGGTCTGGGACCGGCGATGATCGCCGGCGCCGTGCTCACCGCGGCGCTCTATCGCGCCGATCTCTTCGATCTCATCCCCGCCTGCTGGCTTTTGCTCTACGGGGCCGCGGTGGTGGCGGCGGGCATGTTCTCGGTCCCGGCGGTGCCGGTGATGGGACTCGGCTTCATGCTGCTCGGGGCCGCGGCCAGCTTCAGTCCCGCGGCCTGGTTGAACGAATACATGGCGATCGGCTTCGGAGGCCTGCATCTGGTCTTCGGCTTCCTGATCGCGAGGAGGTACGGTGGCTAGGTCGCGCGAGGCAGGACGAACCGGAACCAGCGGACGGCGGCGCAAGGACGAGGCCGGGAAGCCCAGCTTCAAGCCTGAGGCGCTCGACAAGCTGATCCACGAGCGCATGCGCCTGGGCATCATGAGCGCCCTGGCGGTCAACGACCGGATGAGCTTCCAGGAGCTGAAGGACGCCCTGGACGCCACCGATGGCAATCTCAGCGTCCACGCCCGCAAGCTCGAAGAGGCCGGCTACCTGGCCTGCGCGAAGAGCTTCGACGGTCGTGTGCCGCGAACCGACTACAACATCACCCGCGCCGGCCGCACCGCCCTCGAGGGCTACCTCGCCCACATGGAGCGGATCATCCGCAGCGCCCGCGGTTGAGCGATCCTCAGTAGTCGGGCCGACAGAGAACGGCGTCCTTGCTGAAGTGCTGGGTGCCGAGTCCCTGGGTGTAGAGCGTCGCGGGCGGTTCCTCCCGGCATTCCAGCCGGGTCTCCAGCTCGCCGTTGCCCGCCGCGTCGGTCAGCAGCTCGACCGTCAGGTCGGCATCGTCAGGACAGTGGAGACCCCCTTCGGCGCTCAGCCAGAGTTCGCCCTGACGTTCCGGGTAGACCCGCGGCTCGGGCGCGAGACCGGCGGAGAAGTAGAAGCGGTAGCGGCTCTCCCGTTCGCCACCGCGCAGCCGGATGTGGATGCGGTCCGGCGCCGGCCGCCAGGCTTCCACCTCGGGGAGCGGGTCGGGGCCGGCGGCGAAGCGGCGCTCGAGCGCGGCGAAGCCGAGGCTCGTGGGCCGGAAGACGAGGCCCGGATTCTCGGCCGACCGCAGCGAGAGTTCGCCGACCCGCCGGCCCCGGACCGCGATCTCCCAGCGATTGCGGCCTCCGGGCTCCTTGACGAAGAGCTGGCGCCGGGTCGCGCCGCGCTCGTCCCGCGCCGGCCCCTCCCAGTCCAGCTCGTAGGCGGCACCCAAGGGCGCGTCGAAGACCTCGGCCTCGAGGACGAGAAGCCGGGCCCCCGGGCCGTCCGAGTCGACCCGGGGGTGGAGCCTGAGCGGCTCCCCATCCGCGCCCGGCAAGGTGAAGGCGCCCGGCATGGTGGTGGTCGCCCGCGCGTCCCCGAGGATGGCGATCCACTCCGGCCCCGCCACCAGGGTCCGGGCCCTGCCCTCGGCGGCGAGACCGGGGAGGAGGACCAGCGCGATGCCGCCGAGCCCGGCGAGGGCCTGCAACAGGACGGCGGTGACCCGGCGCTGGCGGGGGCTGAGGAGCGGTCGGCAGTCGGTCAGGTGATGGTCGATGCCGAGCGCCAACCAGAAGGGGAAGAGGAGGTGCAAGAGGAGGTAGCCGCGACCGCGGTCACGCAGCCAGGCGGCCTCCTCGGCGCAGAGCGACAGGAGGACGAGGCCGAGGCCGACGACGAGGACCAGTTCGGCCACGAGCCTCTGGTCGAGACCGCGGCCGCGCAGGCTCCGCAGGCGGAGGAAGAGACCGATCACCGCCAGCAGCGCGAGACCGGGCAGCGCGCGCTGGTAGAGGAGTCGCCGGCCGCTGCGCGCCCGGGCCCGGGTCTCGTCCGCCGGTTCGGCCGGTCGCTCCTCGCCGAGCAGGCAGCGCGCCCGGTCGAGGTCGGCCCGGTCCAGCTCGATCCGCGCGAGCGCCGCTCCGGGCAGGACGTCCTCGAAGCCGAGGCTCCAGAGTTCGCCGAGTCGGAGCCAGACGAGCCCGAAGGCGGCCAGGGGGAAGGGTGGTCGATCGTCGTCGAGGCGGTACTTCAGACCTTCGACCTCGCCGGCGTCGACGGCGGCGTTCAACTCGGTGGCGATCTGGCCGTAGAACGCGGCCGCGCCGGCCGCGCTCTCGTAGACCCCGATGCGGCGCGCCCCCTCCCGTACGGTCCGGCGCAGCAGCGCGGCCGGGCGGCCATGGTGGTCGGTCGGGTCGGTCGGGCCCGAGAAGAGGTCGCTCTCGAGCGCCGGTTCCAGCCGGGCGAGGGTCGGTGACAGCCGGTAGAGACGGGCCCGCAGGTCGCGGTCGAGCCGGCCGCCGTCCTGGGCCCGCGCGATCCGCTGCAGCGCGCCGAGGGCGGCCTCGAAGCCAGGCTCGTCCTCGTCGCTGAGCAGCGCGAGGCCATGCTCCCGGTCGTTGCCGTCGACGATCCGGCCGGCGGCCAGCCAGACCGGCAGGGCGAGGAGGATCAGGGCGATCAGGACCCTGCCGGTCGCCACCAGGGTGGTGGCGCCGGTCCGTCGGTCCCGCCGCCAGGTCGCGCCGAGGACCAGGAGGACGAGTGGCAGGACCCGGGCCCAGTGCTCCTCGGTGATGACGTCGAGACCGAGCATCAGCCCGGTGCCGGCGAGGAACAGCAACCGCCGGTCGGGCCGGTCGGCCAGGAGGGCCTGCAGGGCGAGGGCGACCGCGAGCCCGGCGAGCCGGGCGTGGAGCTGCTCGGGAGCCAGGCGTTCGGCCAGCTCGCCGAGGAGGGCCGGGGTGAACAGGGCGACGAGCGCCGCGCTCGCGACCAGACCTGGAGCGAGGCCGAGTCGGAGCAGGAAGCGGGCGAGGAGGACGACGAACAGCAGGTCGAGCAGGCCCAGGGCCTGACGATCCTCGATGCCGAGCTGGTGGCAGCGGGCGAGGAAGAGGGCGAAGCCGGGGCGGTCGCGCAGGGTGTCGGCGTCGTAGGGCCCGAGACCGTCGCCGTTCATCAGGCTGAAGCCCTGGCGGAGGTGCCGGGCGTCGTCGGCCCAGGACTGGGGCAGCTGCCGCGGCAGGCTCGACAGCTCGGCCAGATGCCGCCAGCCGATGAGCACGAGGAACAGCGCGAGCAGCAGGAGGATTCCAGGCCGCGTCCTGCCGATCTCCGATGGCCTTGCCGCGTTCTCGCGCATCGTTCCTCCGTGGCCGAGAGCCTAGCTCCTGGCGCTCGGCACGTCTACCGCCGGCCGCGGCGATTCGCCGCTCCGACCGCGAGCCCGGGTCGGCGGCTTCGGGGTCGAGTCGACCGGGAGCTGCCCGTCGCTAACGCTCGGGCTCGTCGACCGCGGCGCTCGGGCAGCCGAGGTGGCGCGCGCCGCCTTCCAGGCGCTCGCGTTTCATCGCCAGGGACTGCGGGGCCAGCCGCGCCGCCGCGCCCAGCTCCGAACCCTGCAGCATGATGCTGCCGGCGCCGGTGCTGGCGCGCCGACCGATCCGCAGGGGCTCGGTCCTGAGGACGCGATCCTCGAAGCTGTGGGCCTGGAACAGCCCTTCGACCGTCGCCTCGTCCTCGATGACCAGCATGTCGGGATCGACCACCTGCGCGAAGCCGGAGCCGAGGAGGACGCGTCGGCCGAGGCGGACGCCCATCGCGCGCAGCCAGGGGGCGAGGAGGAGGCTCTGGTCGAGGGGCCGGAGGATGGGCAGGGCCCAGCGCTGCCAGAGGACGTAGAGGAAGTCCCAGCGGCTGCACCAGCAGGACCAGAGCGGGTGTCGTCCCGGTCGGGTCCGCCCGAGCAGAAGCCACTTGGCGGCGAGCACGGTCAGGAGCATGGTCAGCGCGGCCGCGAGGAAGACCAGAGGCGCCAGCAGGAAGCTCGCCGCCATCGGTGTGGCCAGGGATGCGGTGCGTTCGAGAAGCGCATAGGCGGCGAGTAGGACGATGGTCGGGGGCAGGGGCAAGAGGAAGCGCGCGCCTTCCCAGAAGGCGCGGGTGAGGACACGGGTCGGCGAGGGTTCATGGGTCAACCGACGATCGACCGTCACCGGCTCGCGCCGCGGGAGCCGGAAGGGCGGGTTGCCGAACCAGGACTCACCGGCCACGAGGGGCTCCGCGGGCAGGGTGGTGGCGATCCCGAGCAGGACGTCGTCCGGCAGCACGCTGCCTCCGGGGAGGACGACGTGGTTGCCGAGGAAGACCCCGCCGCCGCAGCGGAGCGGGGCGAAGTCGATCCCGAGGCGATCCTGTCGCGGGCCGCCGAGATAGATGCCATCCGCGAAGAAGGAACCGGCGCCGATCGTGACCAGGTCCGGGTCCAGATCCATGATCGAGCTGATCTCGCAGCCACGGCCGATCTTCATCCCGGCCAGGCGCAGCCAGGTCGGCCAGAACATCGTGCCGCTGAGCGTGCGGCCGGCGCCTTCGACCAGGCCGGTGACCAGGTCGTGGCGGAGGGCCGCCCAGGAGCGCGCCGGATGCCGGCCCGGGGCGATCCGGCCGAGGGCGCGGACGAGCAGGAGCCGCAGGCCGAGATCGATCGCCAACAAGGCGGCGAGGCTGAGGGCCAGGGCGCCCAGCCGGGCCGGCGAGCCGAGGAGGTCACGGATGCGGAGTCCGGCGGCGACCGCATCGAGTTCCAGCCGCGCGGCGAGCCAGAGTCCGTAGCCGAGGCCCGGCGACCAGAGCAGGAACGCCAGCAGGGCGCGGCTGCCCAGGGCCGTGACGGCCTGGCGGAGGGGAGACCAGCCGGTCGGGGTCGCCGCCGCCGCCGGCTCGGTCCCGGTCACGCGGGCGGGCACGCCCTCGGCCCGCGCGGCCGCCGGGATCTCCTGACCGTCGTCGACGAGGGCCAGGGGACCGAGGGCCGCGTCGGCCTCGAGCCGACCGCCGCCCAGGATCATCGCCCGGGTCTCGAGGCGGGCCCCGGCGCCGACGACCACCTCGCCGAGCCGGAAGCCGCCGTCCTCCAGTCGGACCGGCCGCAGGGCGGCGTCGCGCCCCAGCACCACGTCGTCGCCGATCTCGAGCAGATCCCAGCCGCCGCCGAGCAGGTCGACACCGCGACCGACCCGCAGGTTCCGGCCCACCCGGGCGCCGAGGAGGCGTAAGAGGAGACGATCGAGGCCGGTGTCGCGCAACGCGGCGAAGGGGATCGTCGCGGCGGCGCTGCGGACCAGCCAGTGGCGGAGGTGGAAGCCGCCGAAGGCCGCCTGCCGTCCGGCCCGATAACGGCCGACGAGAGTCCACTTGAGGATCAGGGTGAGCAGGATCGAGGTCAGGCCGAGGAGCGGGCCGAGCAGGATGGTCAGGCCGATCAGCCTGAGGCCGGAACCGAAGAGGTCAACCTTCTCGAGGAGCCGACCGGGCAGGACCTGGAGCAGCGCGCTGGCCAGGGCCGACCCGGCGACCAGGACCAGTAGCAGCAGGACTCCCTGGGCCAGGGTCAGGAGCCTCGGTCGTCCCACCTCGCGCGGGCCGACGTCCCTGGTGTCGGCTCGCGACCGCTCGCGGCCCAGTTCAATCGCCAGGCCCGCCGCGGTGGGCCGGTCATAGAGCTGGCGGACGCTCAGGCCGCGCCCGCGCCGGTCCTCGCGCAGTCGCGAGACCACCAGGGCCGCGGCCAGGGAATGGCCGCCGAGCTCGACGAAGAAGTCGGCCTCGGGCGCCGGTGGCGCCGCCAGTTGGAGGACCGCCGCGAAGGCCTCCTGCACCAGCGCCACGCGCTCGTCCTCGGCCAGGACACCCGTACCGGCGGCCAGGGTCAGGGCCGGGAGCGCGGCGCGGTCGAGCTTGCCGCCGGTATTGCGCGGCAGCTCCGCGAGCCGACCGTAGGCGCTCGGACGCATCGGCTCGGGCAGTTCGGTCTCGAGCCGACGACGCAGGCGATCGAGGTCGAGGTCGTCCTCGGCGACCAGCCAGGCGACGAGATTGCCGCCCTGGACGCGACAGGCCGCCTCGCGGACGGTCGGCTCGGCCGCCAGCCGGGCCTCGACCTCTTCCAGCTCGATCCGATGACCGCGGATCTTCACCTGCGCGTCGGCGCGACCGAGATAGTGATGGCGTCCCGCCTCGTCGACCCGGACCAGGTCGCCGCTGCGGTAGATGCGTCCGTGGCGGGCATGGACCGGAAAGCGCTCGG
Source organism: Planctomycetota bacterium (assembly GCA_020639295.1). Taxonomy (GTDB): domain Bacteria; phylum Planctomycetota; family DRQF01; genus JACKGY01. The sequence continues at coordinate 919,745 of JACKGY010000003.1, read as the reverse complement.
CATCGAGTTCGGGACGGCGCAGGTAACCGCGGGCCAGGCCGCGGCCAGCGAGGCAGAGCTCGCCCACCTGCCCCGGCGCCACCTCGTTCAGCTCGGCGTCGAGCACCAGGGCCCGGTTGCCGGGCACCGGTCGGCCGATAGTCACCGGATCGTCCGGCCCGATGGTTGTCCGCATCACGGTCACGGTGCACTCGGTCGGCCCGTAGCCGTTCTCGAGCCTCCGACCCGGAGCCCAGGCCCGGGCGAGGTCGCCGGGCAGCGCCTCGCCGCCGACGTAGAGCAGGCGAAGCGCCGGCAGTTCGGCCCTTGGATCGGCGCAGGCCATGCCGCGCAGGATGGTCGGCGGCGGGCAGAAGACGCTGATTCCCTCGGCGCGCAGCAGGGCCGGCAGGTCCGGCCCGAGACGCAGGTGGTCGTGGTCGAGTACGACCAGGGTCGCGCCCGCCGCCAGCGCCAGCCAGACCTCCTCGACCTGCGAGTCATAGGCCGCCGACGAGCCCTGAGCGACCCGGTCGCCGGGCCCCAGGCCGAACTCCGCCCGATCGCCGAGCACCAGGTTGACCAGCGAGGCCTCCTCGATGACCACGCCCTTCGGCTTGCCCGTCGTTCCCGAGGTGTAGATGAGGTAGGCGGCCGAGGAGGCCGTCGCCCGGATCTCCAGCTCGTCGCCCGCGGAGCCGACGGTCTCGACCGCGAGGATCGCGGGACCGAGCGCCTCGGCGCGGTCGCGATGGCCCTGGTCGCAGAGAAGGATCGAGGCCTGAGAGTCGCCGACGATCTCGGCGAGTCGTGGGTCCGGCAGGGAGGGCTCGAGGGCCAACCAGGGTCGGCCCAGGATGCCGGCGGCGATCTGGGCGGCGACGAGATCGGGATTCCAGCGCGGCAGGAACAACGCGATCGGGATCTCGCCGGCTTCCGGTTCCCGGGCCAGGATCGCGGTCGCCAGGGCCTGCGCCCGTGCCCACAGGGCGGCATAGGTCCGACCTTGCCGTTGCGGATGGCCGGCGCCGGCCGGGACCTCGATCGCGACCGCCTCGCCCCGGGCGGAGGCCACGGCGCGGAAGACCGCCGCGATCGTCCTCTGGTCGGGCTCGTCGATCATCGGTCGCTCAATCCCGGGCGTCCTCCTCGCGGAGCATCGCGATCAGATGCGGGGCGAGATGGGGCCGGCGCCGCTCGCGTTGTTCGGGGGCGAGGGCGGCAAAGCCGCTGACCGTGCCGCAGCAGGTCGTCTCGCCGCAGCGGCACTGGAAGGGCGCGGCCAGCCGGTATTCGGTGGTGTTGTAGTCGAAGGATATCTGCTCCCAGGGAGCGATGGCGCGGAGCGCGATCAGGTTTCGACCCGATACACGAGCATTCGGGGCGCAGGAATGGTTGAGAAAGCGCCAGGGGCGAATGTCGAACATCACCTCGCGGGCTTCATCGGGCGGAGACTCGAGATGCTGGTCGCTGCCGATCTGGATCGAGTAGCGGCTGGGTTCGGCGACCATGATGCCCTCGAAGCTCATGATCACCTGCTCGATCGCGATCGATCGGGTCGCCACGACACGATAGTGTCCGTCCGCGCGCAGCACGGCGAAGGAGGTGCGTAGCGTGGCGACGGTCTGGGATTCGGTGGCTGGTTCCATGCCTTGCTCCCGAGGGTTCGAGGGTTGCGACCTTGGGTCGCGACGACGCGCTCATCAACCCCGGCGAGGCGCCCTGGTTCCTCGCTCTCGAGCCGTTCTCGAGCGCTTCCTCTCGGCCTCGGCGCCGTCCGGATCGACCCCGAGGATCACTCCGGCGCCCGGTCGTTTTCGGGACCGGAATCGGGCCAGAATCTCAGGCCGTGGCCTCGGCGAACAGGCTCAGGTAGCGGCCGTGGTTGTCGCGGCCGCCGCGGTAATCGACGCGCAGTTCCTCGATCCGGCTCTGGTTGTGATCGCTGTCGACCACGTCGTGGAAGCCCGCCTCGACCAGGACGTTGCCGAGGGTCTCGATGTCGTAGCCGTACTTGTGACGGCCCTCCATCTGCAGCGGATAGATGAGGTGGTCGAGGCGGCTCTTGCACCAGGCCGGGTGCTGCTCGGCCTGCACCGCGAAGAAACCCTCGTCACCCTCGACATAGGCCCGGATGATCTTCTCGATGCCCGGCACCACGATCCGGATCGTGCCGCCGGGAACCAGCACGCGGTGGCATTCGCGCAGGAAGGCGAGGACGGTGTCCGGGTACTCGAGGTGCTCGAGGAAATGGGAGCTGTAGATCAGGCGGGCGCTACGGTCGGGAAAGCGGCGCAGCCCGCGCGGGAAGTACATCGACAGGATGCCGCGTCCGAGGCGGCCGTCGGCATTGACCCAGCCGGGCAGGAGTTCACGGCCGCTGCCAAGGTGGAGCTTGAGCTCGCCCTGCGCGGCCTGGGCGAGGATGGCCTTCCGGTGGCGGAGCCAGGACAGGGTCTCGAAGATCCTGAAGACCAGCGGATTCTGGATGGTCCTGATGATGAGCTTCTTCAGCATGCCTCGACTTCGCGGCTGGGACGGCGTGGCGCGGCGAACCCGGTGCTCGCGCCCGGGCATTAGAGCGGGCTCGAGCGTCGCCTTCAAGGGACGCGGAGTTCGGACCCGGATCGCCGGTCGCTCCGGCGGCTGCCCTCACCGACCGATCGTCGGGCGCCGCAGCAGTTCCGCGAGCCGCTTCTCGGCCGCGGTCCTGAGTTCGAGATCACGCGTGACCAGCTCGGCGAGACGGGCCTGGGTCGGACGGGCCAGCCCTTCGGGGCAGGGGTCGAGAAGCCGGCCGACGAGGCGCAGCAATTCGCCCCGCTCCGGTGCCAGGAAGCGACGGCCGAGGACCTTCGCCGCGGCCTCGAGGCTCTTGGCGTCGCGCTTGCGACTGACGAGGTCGAGACACTTGGTCACCTCCTTGGTCTCGCCCCGCCAGGCGGCGAGCAAGGCGCGCAGTTCCTTCCGGGCACCATCGTGCTGGGCGAGCTTCTCGGCGGCGAGCCGGAAGAGCGCCGCCAGTTCGCCGTCCTCCTTGGCCTTCGGGTCGAGCTCGGCGAGGGTCGCGACCAGGCGAGAGAGGGCCGCGTCGTGGTCGTTCCGGGCGGTCTCGAGGCGGCGGACCAGTTCCTCGTGGTCGGCGCCGCGGTGCTTGCCGACGAGGGCGTCCGCGCGCGCCGCGAAGGCGGTCAGGTCGTCGAGGTTCGGTGCCTCCAGGGCGAGGGCCTTCTCGTAGATCTCGAGCGCCGCGGCCGGATCGGCCACCGAGACCTGGTCGAGCCAGTCGAGCAGGCGCGCGACCGGGCCGGGAAGAGGCCAGTGCCCCGACTGCTCGGTCAGCCCCTCGACGATCTCGAGCTTCAGCTTCCGATAGCCGATCTCGCGCAGGGCCTTCTCGCTGGCGATGGCGCAGTCGACCGGGACGACCGCGTCGGCCCGACCGTGGAGGATGGTGATGGCGACCTTGTCGCGGGCGAGCTGGGGATGCGAGACGTTGGCGAGGAGATTGCCGGCGTGGGCGACGATGCCGTCGATCAGCTCCGGATGCCGACCGGCGAACCAGTAGCTGAAGAAGGCGCCCTGGCTGTGACCGTAGACGTAGACCCGCTCGATCGGGAACTCCTCGCGGAACAGACGGATGATCTCGACCAGCTGGTCGCCGTCCTTGTCGCCCTGGATGAAGTTGAAGGACTCGCCCTGACCGGGCGTCACGCCCTCCGGGGCCACCACGACGTCGCCCGGGCGGAAGCTGCCGTCGCCGATGGGGTAGTTCCAGAAGGCCCAGCCATGGGGCACCCCGGTGCCATGCAGCATCAGCAGGAGGCTGCCCGACTCCTTGCCCTTCTCGGGCAGGCGGTACCAGTAGGGGCGGTCCGCCTTGGAGCGCCACTCGAGGACCTGCGCCCGCGGCGCGCGGGCCTCCGGCCGCCGTTTCTCGACCTCGCCGAGCTTCTGGGCGTCAGCCGCCGTGGCGAACAACAGCAGAGCGAGGAGGGCGAGAATGCCCTGCGACGCGTGGCGGCGTCGAATGCCGCGGGTTAACCTTCCGGCCATCGAGGTTTCTCCGTCCAACGAAGGTCGACGAGCGATTCTGCCCGATGACGAGCCACAGTGCGACACTTCAGTTCTCGGTGCCGGGGCCCTGCGAGTTTCCCCTGATCGTGCGAGGACACGGCTGGTACGACCTGGAACCCAACGCCTGGTGCGCCGAGAGCGAGCGCCTGGACACGGCCTTCTCTCTGGCCGGCCAGGTCTTCTCCTGCCGGCTGGGCGCGCGCCAGGGGCGCATCCGGGTGGTGGTGACCTCGACAAGGCCGCTCGAGGCGACGACCCGGGCCGCGCTGCGCGCTGCGGTCCTGCGCATGCTGCGGTTCGACGAGGACTTCGAGGACTTCTGGACCATCTGCCGGGGCCAGCCCGAGCGGCGCTGGGTGGCCGAACGGGGCGCGGGACGGCTCCTCCGTTCCGTGAGCCTGTTCGAGGACCTGCTCAAGATCCTGTTCACGACCAACTGCAGCTGGAGCGCCACCCGGTCGATGACCGCCAACCTGGTCGCCCTGGAGGGTCCGGTCGCGCCCGATGGCCGCCGCGCCTTTCCCTCGGCGGCGGCCCTGGTCGACCGCGACGAGAGCTTCTGGCGTGATCGGATCCGCGTCGGCTATCGGGCCCGGGCCGCCTGCGAGCTGGTGCAGCGTTGCGCCGACGGCAGCCTGGACGAGGCGCGGCTGAAGAACCTGCCGACCGCGGAACTCCGGCGCGAGTTGCGGGCCCTGCGCGGATTCGGGCCCTACGCCGCCGGCCAGGCCCTGCGTCTGCTCGGTCGCTACGACGACCTCGCGCTCGACTCCTGGTGTCGAGCGGGTCTCGCCCAGCTCGGGGGACCGGGCGGGGCGACGAGCGAGAGCGAGCTGGCCCGACGCTATGCGCCCTTCGGGACCTGGGCCGGTCTCGCCCTCTGGCTGGACCTCACCCGGGACTGGCATCGCTGACCGCGGCCGGTCGTCACGATCGAGGTCCTTCGCTTCCTCGTCTCGTGGGCGCTATCATGCGCCCATGACCCGGGAGTCGACCGCGAGGAGAAAGAGGGGCCGGATGCCCGCCGGCACGGGCCGCCGGGAGATGCTCCTGGTGGTGATCACGATCGTGATCCTGATCGCCCTGCCGGTGATCTTCCTCACCGGCCTGGATCGCCAACGCCTCGAGGAAGGCCCGCGCGCCGAGGCCCCCTCCGGCGAGCGGCCGCGGCCCGGCGCCGCCCTGCCCGAACTGGCCGAGCCGCTGGGCGGGCGACCGATCGAGGATCGCGGCCCGGACCGGGTCACGCCGAAGGTCGCCCGCGAGGCCCTGGCGGCCCTGGAAGCCATCCTCGACGACTTCGATCGCTCCGTGCGGCGGATCGAGTCCGCCCGTCTGCGCGGCGACTATCACGGCGAGAACGGCGACCCGGCCATCGTCCTCCGGGTCTTCGCGCCGGTGCGGGACGACTTCCGTCAGCGCCTGGAGAGCGCCGGTCGGGCGGTCGGCTACGGTGCCGACGTCGGCATCGACGTCGAGCTGACGCCGCTCCGCGAGGCCTTCGTCGAGGCCGGCTATCTCCCGGCCGAGATCGAACGCGCCTGGGCGTCGAAGATCGGTCTGGCCGATCTCGAGGCCCGCGACCGTTGCCGCCAGGCGATCGAGTCGGCGCGCGACTGGGTCGAGAGCCGGTGAGCGCGGCGCTGCCCATCGACGACCACCTCCACCAGCTCGGCGACCTGCTCGACCGGTCCGGTGCCGTGGTCCTGGTCGCCGAGACCGGCGCCGGCAAGACCACGCGCGTCCCGCCCTTCATCTCGCGGCGTCATCCTGGCGGACGGGTCCTGGTGCTCGAACCCCGGCGGATCGCCGCCCGGGCGGCGGCGCGGAGGATGGCCGAGGAGGAGGGCAGTCCGCTCGGTTCCCGCATCGGCTTCCGCACCCGTTTCGAGAGCGAGATCTCGGAGCGGAGCGAGATCGAGGTCCTGACCGAGGGCCTGTTCCTGCGTCGGATCCAGGCCGATCCCGAGCTGGCGGGCGTGGCGGCGGTGATCCTGGACGAGTTCCACGAGCGCAGCCTCGACCTCGACCTGTCCCTGGCCTTCCTGACCGAGATCCGGAGTTCGCTGCGACCGGACCTGGAACTGGTGGTCATGTCGGCCACCATCGATCCCGAGCCGATCGCCGCCTATCTCGGCGCCGTGGGCGTCCTGCGCGTGCCCGGCCGCAGCCATCCGGTGGCGATCGAGCACGACCGGGTCCAGGAGGACGGCAGCCTGGAGGACCGCGCGGCGCGGGCGCTGCGGGAGGAGCTGGCGGAAGGGGAGGGACACGTTCTGGTCTTCCTGCCCGGCATGGCCTCGATCCAGCGCGTGCGCGACCGGATCGCCGATCTCGAGGGACGAGACGGTCTGGAGATCCTCCGCCTTCACGGCGAGCTCGGCGCCGCCGAACAGGACCTCGTCTTCCGGCCGGCGCCCGGCCGACGGGCGATCCTGGCCACCAACGTCGCCGAGACCTCGTTGACCATCCCGGGCGTGCGGGTCGTGATCGACGGCGGTCGGGCTCGCGTCCTGCGACAGGACCCGGATCTCGGTCTCGATCGTCTCGAGCTCGAGCGGATCAGCCGCGCCGCCGCGGATCAGCGTGCCGGTCGGGCCGGGCGCGAGGCTCCGGGCCGCGCCCGACGCCTCTGGACCCTGGCGGACGAACGGGCCATGGCCGCCGCCGACGAGCCGGAGATCCGGCGCGTCGATCTGGCCGGCGCGCTCCTCGAGATCCTGGCCTGGGGTGCGACCGACCCGCGGAGCTTCGGCTGGTTCGAGGCGCCTCCGGAGCCGGCGCTCGAGGCGGCGATCGAACTGCTCGACGCGCTCGGCGCCCTCGAGCGCGGGCCGCGGGGCCTACGGCTCGGTGCCCTCGGCCGCCAGCTCGCTCGGATCCCCGCCTCGCCCCGGATCGCGCGCATGCTGGTCGAGGGCGCGCGCCGGGGCGTGGCCGAGCGCGCGGCCTGGGCCGCCGCGCTGCTGGGCGAACGCGACCCCTTGCCCTTCGAGGAGCGCCGACGACTGGCGGGATCGATGCAGGCCCGCTCCGACCTCCTCCTTCGGCTCGACCTCGTCGCCGCCCGGGACCGCCGGCTCGATCGCCGGGCGCTGACGGCCATCGAGAGCGCCGCCCGCCAGTACCGGCGGATCCTGCGTGGACTCGACGACGGCAGGAAAGGTGACGACGAGGACCTGATGCGCGCGCTCCTGGTCGGCTTTCCCGATCGGGTGGCGGCGGCGCGCGGCGACGGCCGGCGCGCACTTCTCTGCGGTGGCCGCGGGCTCCAGCTCCTCGACGAGTCCGTACTCCGCGACGAGCCGCTCTTCCTCGCCCTGCGACTCGAGGCCGGTCGGCGCGGCCGCGGCTCCGAGTCACCGGTCGCCTGGGCCTCGGCGATCGAGCGCTCGTGGCTGGAGGAGATGCTGCCGGAAGCGCTGGTGGTCGAGGAGCTGGCCCGATTCGACGAGCAGGCCGAGAAGGTTCGGGTCCTCCGCCGGCTGCGCTATCGCGATCTGGTGCTGGAGGAACGGGCGCTCGGCAGCGGCGATCCGCGGCTCGTCGCCGCCGAGCTGGAGCGGGCCCTGCGCGCCCGACCGGAACTCCTCCTGCGTCGGGTGACGACGCCGGCGCTGGAACGTCTGCGCGATCGTCTGGCGCTCTTCGCCGAGCGTTGGCCGGAGAGCGGCATCGTCGCCCTGGACGATGCCGCCCTGATCGAGCTGCTCGCCGGCGAGACGCCGGGCCGGTCGAGCTTCGCCGAACTCGCCGCCCTCGATCTGGTCGCGCTGATCCGCGCCGAGCTGGGCTGGCAGAAGGCGAACCTCGTCGATCGCGAGGCGCCCGAGCGCCTCGACCTGCCGGGCGGCCGGAGCGCGGCGCTGCGCTATGAGAAGGACCGTGTGGTCCTCGGCGCCAGGGTCCAGCACCTCTTCGGTCTGCTCGAGACGCCGCGCATCCTCGGTGGTCGGGTTCCGGTGGTGGTGGAGCTGCTCGCGCCCAACATGCGTCCGGTCCAGGTGACCGCCGATCTCGCCGGCTTCTGGCGCAGCAGCTACCAGCTCGTCCGCAAGGACCTGCGTGGTCGTTACCCGAAGCACGACTGGCCGGAGCGGCCGCCGGGTGTTTGACCGCCGGCCCTGCCCGCCGGCGACGGCTTTGATATCCTGCGCGCGAGTGGAGATCCCATGCGCATCCTCGTCGTGCTCGTCGTCCTCCTGCCGGTCCTCGCCTGCGTCGGGCCCTCGCCCGAAGCGGCGCCGGATTGGGCGCCGCGCGTGATCGAAGCGCGCCGTGTCGCCATCGGCCTGCCGGCCGGTCTCGACGATCGGGCCGGGGCCACCAAGCGGGCCTTCGCGGCCCTCGGCTGGCGGATGGACGAGGCCGGCGTCGTCCTGATCGGGGGCCAACCGCGATTCCGGCTGATCTGCGGCCGCAGCGGGGCGCGTGACGAACTGGTCCTCGTCGCCGAGCCGCCGGTGACCACCGCCGACCTGGAGGCCTGGGCCGGTCGGCTCGGCGAAGGCATGGCCGGCTTGGAGCAGCGGCCATGAACGGGACCGGAAGTGCCGGCTTCGGCCGCGCCCAGGCGCCGCTCCTCGTCGTCCTGTCGGCCGCGGCGCTGGCGGCGCAGCTGCTCCTGGTCCGGATCTTCTCCTACACGCTCAACCACGGCTTCGTCTACATGGCGATCAGCCTGGGGATGCTCGGCTTCGCCGTCGGTGGCCTGGTGATCGCGGCCAGCCCGCGCCTGGAGCGGCTGCGCATCGAGACCTTCCTGCCGCTTGCCGCCTTCGGTTTCGCGCTCAGCCTCGCCTGCGGACTGAAGGTCTTCGCCGACCATAGCCGCGGCATCGTGCCGGCCGGCGGCCTGAGCATCTTCAGGCTCTCGGCCTGGCCGCTCCTGATGCTGGTCCCGCCCTTCTTCTTCGCCGGCGCGGGGATCGCGGCGAGCCTCGTCCTTCCCGGTCGTGGCGTCGGCGGCCGCTATGCCCTCAACCTGGTCGGTTCGGCGGCCGGCTGCGTCCTGGCCCAGCCCCTCCTCGAGGCCTTCGGCGCCCCGCGGGCCCTGGCCCTGCTCGGTTTCCTCTGCCTCCTGGCCGGCCTGCCGGCGGCTCGAGGTCCCTATCGCCTGATCCTGGGACTCGGCCTGCTCGCCGCCCTCGCCGGCCTGCTCTCCGATCGGGCCCTGCCGGACTACCGGCCCGACGACGCCGACCAGTATCGCGAGCTGGAGCGCGAGATCGAACGGGTCGGCGCCGGCCGGCCGGAGCTCATCCACGCGGCCTGGGACCCGGTGGGGCGGATCGAGATCCACCGTCTTCCCGGCGCCTTCGGGCTGATCGGCGGGCGCGCGCCGCTCTACTACTACAGCCAGGACGCCGGTGCCGGCAGCTTCATGATCGGGGCCGGACAGGTGCCGGAAGCGGCCGCCGATCTGGCGCGTGGCACGCTCTACGGCCTCGGCGCCAACCTGCGTCCCGACGGCGAGGCCCTGGTCGTCGGCGTCGGCGGCGGACCCGATCTGCTGGCGATCCTCGCCGCCGGCCAGGCCCGGCTGGTCGGGGTCGACATCAATGCCGCCACCATCGCCGCGCTCTCCGGTCCCTTTGCCGCCTTCCTCGGCATCGCCGACGACCTCGAGTCGGGACGTCTCCACCTGGAGCATGCCGACGGTCGCGGCTACCTGCGCCGCCGGCGGCAGGCCTTCGATCTGATCCAGATGACCGGCGCCGATACCTATGCGGCCAATCCCGCCGGCGCGTCGATCCTGTCCGAGAGCTACCTCTACACCCGCGAGGCCTTCGTCGACCATCTCGCCGCCCTGCGTCCCGGCGGCATCCTCGAGGTCACCCGTTTCGGCATCGAGAGCCGACGCATCCTGAACACGGCGCTGGCGGCGCTCGAGGAGCGCGGGGTCGAGCGGCCCCTCGATCACGTCGTCGTGGTCGCCCAGGGTCCGCTCAACCAGTGGACCTCGGTCCTGGTCTTCGATCGACCGGTGACCGCGGCGGAGGGTGCACGCATCGATGCGCTCTGTGCCGAGAGCGCGGCGCCCGCGGCCCGCTGCTTCATGCCGGCCTTCAACGCGATCGGCTTCGCCTTCGACTCGCCGTTGCAGCTCGCCTATCGTCCGGGGCTCGGGATCGACCGGGCCACCATCGACCGCAATCTCGCGAGTCCCGGCAAGGACCTCCGGCCGGTGGTCGACGACCGGCCTTACTTCTTCCAGTTCGATCGGCTCGACGGACTGCCCTGGCGGCAGGTGTTCTCGACCGGGGCCTTCGATCGCCACCACTGGGGCCTCGCCGACTACCTGCGGGTCGCGCTGCAGATCGCCGCGGTGGCCCTGCTGCTCCTCGTCGCGCCCCTGATGACCCGGCGCGGTCGGGGCGTCGGCGCGCGCTCGCTCCTGGCCACCGTGCTCGGCTTCGCCGGCATCGGCGCCGGGTTCATGTTCCTCGAGATCGTGCTGATGCAGCGCTGCGCGCTCTTCCTCGGTCACCCCAACCTCGCCATCGCGGTCGTTCTGGCCATGCTGCTGGTCGCCAGCGGCCTCGGCAGCGCCCTGGCCGGGCGCTTCGAGCGCTGGCCGCGCGCCCTGATCCTGGTCGCCGTGCCCGGGATCGTCGCCTGGACCCTCCTCTTCGTCCGGCACGCGCCGGCCTGGTTCGAGACCCGGCTCGACGGCAGCACCGTCGAGCGCATCCTGGCGCTGGCGCTCTGGCTCCTGCCGCTCGGCCTCCTGCTCGGCCTGCCTTTTCCCAGCGCGCTCGCGATCCTCGGTCGCCGCTCGCCCCGGGCCGCGGTCTGGGCCATCGCGGTGAACGGCTTCGCCTCGGTCACCGCCTCCCTGGCGGCGATCCCCCTCACCATGATCCGGGGCTTCTCGGCCTCCTTCCTGGTCGCTGGCGCCGCCTATCTGGTCGCGCTCGCAGGCTTCCTCTTCCTGCCGCGTCGAGCCGAGGGCGAGGGCTGATTGGGTCGAGGCCGAAAGGCACTTATGATGGGGCCGGTTGCAGACCCGGTCCCGACGAGTTCCAGTCCTTTCCATGACGCGCCTGCTCAGCTCGATCCTCGTCCTCGTCCTCGCCTTCGCTTCGCTCCTGTCGGCTCAGGGCGGGACCGGGAGCGTGCCGGGAACCGCGCCCGCGCTCGAGGAGAAGAAGGTCCCCGAGAACGCCGCCGACGCCCAGAAGATGCAGAAGGTGGTGCAGGCGCTCCTCGATCAGATTCCGGCCGAGACCACCGACAAGAAGGAGCTGCGCGCCGCCTACGACGTGCAGGTCCAGCAGCTCGGTCAGCTCTACCGCGAGTACGGCGCCCTCGAGACCTTCGACGCTCGCCGCGACGAGCTGCTCAAGCAGAAGGAGGCGCTCGAGGCCGAGATCAAGCGTCTGCCCGAACCGGTCGTGCCGACCATCTCCTACCGGAGCGTCGACAAGGAGAAGGACACCGAGGCCCGGACCCTGCTCGACAAGTACCAGCGCGAGCTGACCGAGATCAGCAACCGGCTGACCCAGAAGCGCACCGATCGCCAGGAACTCGCCAACTCGATCGAGAAGCTCAGCAAGACCATCGGCGAGAAGGCGGCCGAGATCGAAGCCGCCGACCAGCGCCTGCGCGAGGAGTCGCAGAAGGGCGGCGACGTCCTCCTGCGCGAGGAGCAGGCCTTCGCGGCCCGCCTGGCCCGGGCGGTCCTCGTCCAGCGCAAGGCCGTGCTCGAGAAGGAGCAGATCACCGGCCGGCGTCAGCTCGAGGAGGACATCATCGTCCTCGAGGAGACCATCGCGCGGCGCAAGGTCAGCGACCAGACCGCGATCCGCGACGCCATCGCCAAGGCCTTCACCGAGAAGCAGGAACGTGACGGGCGCACGGCGCTCGAGAACGCCAAGCGCGATCGCGATCGCTATCCGCAGGGCCATCCCTGGCGCAACTGGTATGCCTTCCAGGTCGAGGCCCTCGAGACCGACCAGAAGCTCACCGCGCTCCGGTCCAGCTCGATCAACCTGGAGAGCAGCCTGGCCGACGTCGGCGCGCTGGAGCCCCTGACCGAGGAGGCCAAGGGTCTCCAGGACGAGATCAAGACCAGCCGCGGCGACGATGGCGAGGCCGACGCGCTGGTGTCCGCCGCGCAGATCCGCCAGCGCCTCGATGACGCCCTCGGCCGCGCCGAGGGTTCGCGGCGCGCGAACGCCCTCCTGAAGGCCGCCGCCGACGAGCTGATCCAGACCTCCAAGGGAGCCGACAAGGCCGAGGCGCGGCTGTCGAGCCGGATCCTCCTGGCTCGCGACGAGGCCCGGCGCTGGGAGGGTGGCGATGCCAATGGCCGGCCGACCGAGCAGAACTGGATCGACATCGAGAACCAGCTCCGCACCGCCCTCGGCAACCTCCAGGGCGCGGTCGAGAAGCAGCAGTCGAATCTGAACAGCCTCCGCGACGGCTGGAACGGTCTCCGCCGCATCGCCGACGAGAACATCGCCAAGCTCCGCAACCGCCTGCGCTGGACGCGCGAGGAAGGGCACATCACCACCGACTCGCTGGAGAACGCCGCCAGCGACGCGGTCGACGTGGTCGAGAACGCGCCCAGCCTGCTCGGTCGCGCGGTCGAGGTGGTGAAGGGCTACCTGCTGGCCAAGGACCGGCGGACCCGGCTGATCGTCGTCGCCGTCCTCTTCGTCGCCCTCGGCTTCCTGCTCTGGCGCGTCCGTCAGCGCCTGCCCACGACCTACGTCTGGATCGAGGAACAGTCGCAGGGGGGCAGCCAGTTCTTCAAGGTCCTGGGCATCTTCCTGCGCCGGACCGACCTGAGCCTCCTGGTGGCCCTGCTCTTCGTCGGCGCGCCCCTGGCCGCCGGCATGGAGAAGACCATCGTCCTGGTCTCGGCCTGTCTCTTCGGCACGCCCTTCCTCTACCGGCTCGGCCGCACGATCCTCGACGTCTTCTTCCAGCCGGGCAGCAACGACGTCCGTTTCTTCGACATGGACGAGGAGCTGGCGCAGATCGTGCACCGGGCCGGGCGCTGGATGCTCAACCTGGCGCTCTTCTTCCTGCCGATCGGCTATCTCATGGAGCTGTCCGGCTACGAGGCCAAGAACCCCGGCTTCGTCGAACTCTGGTGGCTGGTGCACGGCAGCCTGACCCAGCTCGTCCTGCTGTTCAGCATCTTCCGACCGAAGGTGGTCCGGACGCTGATCCGCGGCCAGAACATCGTCGCGGTCAGCCTCAAGGCCTGGATCCTCCTGGCCTATCCGCTCATCGTCGGCGGCACGCTGTTCATCTTCCTCCTCGGCAGCCTGCGCTACGAGACCGCCCAGGACTTCTTCCAGGTCATCATCGCCAAGAGCCTGGCGCTCCTGATCGGCGGCTACGTCCTCTACCGCATCGTCCTGCGCGCGTTCCTGCATGGCCAGGAGATCAATCAGGGCCTCAACCAGGACGAGTTCGAGTCCGACGACGCCTACGTCGCGGCCGGACGCAAGCAGTTCTCGGCCAAGCTGGTCCGCACGCTGCTCCGCTTCGCCTTCGCGATTCCGCTGATGATCGTCATCGCCCGGGTCTGGGAAGAGGTGTCCTTCGCCTGGGCCAGCCGGAGCCTGGTCGGGGAGGGCAGCATCTCCCTGGTCGACATCGGCGAGGCCATCCTGGTGGTCTTCGTCACCGCGATCGTCGTCGGCAAGGTGCGCGGAGCCCTCAACTTCGTCATCCTGCCGGGCACGCGTCTCGACCGCGGCCTGCGCTACACCGTGGTGATGCTCACCACCTACGGGCTCTGGACCGTCGGCATGGTGATCGCCCTGCAGATCCTCAAGGTTCAGGGCGAGCACATCGCGGTCTTCACCGGCGCCCTGGCCTTCGGCATCGGCTTCGGCCTCCAGTCCATCGTCAAGAACTTCTTCTCCGGCCTGATCCTCCTCATCGAACGCCCGGTGAAGATCGGCGACATGGTCGAGGTGGAGAACCGGTCGGGCGCGGTCGAGAAGATCACCCTGCGCGCCACCACGGTGATGACCTGGGAGGGCATCGGCGTGGTCATCCCCAACGAGCTGATGATCGGTGGCAGCCTGACCAACTACTCGCTGGGCCATCCGCGCCTGCGTTCGACCCTGGCCGTGGGCGTCGCCTACGGCAGCGAGATCCAGAAGGTCCGCAAGATCCTCTACGAGGTGGTGAACAACCACGGTCTGGTGCTCAAGCGCCCCGAGCCCGAGGTCTTCTTCGTCGGCTTCGGCGACTCCAGCCTCGACTTCCAGGTCAACATCTGGACCAACATCACCACCCATCGGCCCCGGACGATGAGCGACCTGCGCTTCGCCCTCGATGCCGCCTTCCGTCGCGAGGGCATCGAGATCCCCTTCCCGCAGCGCGACCTCAACATCCGCAGCGTCGCCGGCAATCTCGTCGCCGCCTTCGGAGGCGCCAAGCTGCCGGAGAAGGGCGATGGCGGAGCCCTCGACCAGGGCCCCGGGACTCAGGACTCCGGATCGCCGAAGAGCTCGAGCTGACGAGGGCCCTCGGGCGCGGGCCTGCGGAAGCGGTCCTGGTCGGGGACGAAGGCGTTCCGATCGAAGCCCAGCCGTCGAAGGCTGGTCGCGAACAGGGCCTCGATCTGGCCGGCGTAGGCGCCCAGGCCGCGGTTGCGGAGCCCGAAGCGGCCCTCGTGCAGGTCGCCACCTCGGACCTCGCGCAGGCGAGCCAGGATGCGCTCCTTGCGCCCGGGGAACTCGCGCTCCAGCCAGTCCACGAACAAGGCCTCCACCGCCCCCGGCAGGCGCAGCATCAACCAGGTCGCCCAGCGCGCGCCGGCCGCCCGGGCGGCTTCGAGCAGGGCGGGGATCTCGCGGTCGTTCAGCCCGGGGATCAGCGGGCCCAGCATGACACCCGATGGGACACCGGCCGCGGCGAGGTGGCGAAGGGTGTCGAGTCGAGCTTCGGGGCTGCTCGCGCGCGGCTCCATCTTCCGGGCGAGATCGCCGTCGAGCGTGGTCAGGCTGATGTTGACCGCCACCAGGTCCTCGGCGGCCATCGGCCCGAGGAGGTCGAGATCACGGAGGAGAAGACGATTCTTGGTCACGATGGTCAGCGCCTGGCGAGCCTCCTTCATGACCTCGAGGCAGGCCCGGGTGATGCGCTGCTCGGCCTCGACCGGCTGCCAGGCGTCGGTGACTCCGGCGATGGCGATGAGTTCGCCGCGCCAGGATGGGCGCCGCAGGGCCGCGCGCAGGAGTCGGGCGGCCTCCGGCTTGGCGACGATACGGGTCTCGAAGTCGAGCCCGGCCGAGAAGCCCAGGCGCTCGTGGTCCGGACGGGCGTAGCAGTAGATGCAGCCGTGCTCGCAGCCTCGGTAGGGGTTGAGCGACCAGCGGAAGGGCAGATCGGGCGAGTCGTTCTCGCTCAGGATGCTGCGGCTGCGGTCGAAGCTGAGCTCGGTCCGGGGATCGGGGCCGAGCTCGCCGGCGCGCCGGAGATCCTCCAGGGCCTCGAGGTCGAGCTCACGGGCCAGATGCTCGTAGCGGTTCTGCGGATTGTGGGCGGCGCCCCGTCCCCGGGGCCCTTCGGGGGCGGACATGGCGACCTCCAGGGCCGTCGATTGTCGCCGCGGGCCAGGACAGGTCCGGAACGCGGAAGGGGGGCGCGGGTCGTTCCCGCGCCCCCCTCCGGTTGCACCGTGGCCGTCCGGACGATCAGCCGAGGTTCTTGGCGACGAAGTCCCAGTTGACCAGCTTCCAGAAGGCCTCGACGTAGTTCGGGCGGGCGTTCCGGTAGTCGACGTAGTAGGCGTGCTCCCAGACGTCGCAGGTGAGCAGCGGCTTCTTCCCGTCGGTGAGCGGGCAGCCGGCGTCATGGGTCGAGCAGATCTCGAGGCCACCGGCGGCGTTCTTCACCAGCCAGGCCCAGCCGGAGCCGAAATGGCCCGCCGCCTCGGCGCTGAACTTCTCCTTGAAGGCGGCGAAGGACCCGAAGGCGGAGGTCAGGGCGTCGGCCAGGGCGCCCTGGGGCTCGCCGCCACCCTTGGGGCTCAGGCAGTTCCAGTAGAAGCTGTGGTTCCAGGTCTGGGCCGCGTTGTTGAACAGCCCACCCTTGGCGCCCTTGACGATCTCCTCGAGGCCCGCGTTCTCGAAGCCCGAGCCGGCCAGGCCGGCGTTGAGCTTGTCCACGTAGGCCTTGTGGTGCTTGCCGTAGTGGTACTCGAGGGTCTCCTTGGAGATGTGCGGCTGGAGGGCATCCATCGCGTAGGGGAGCTGGGGGAGTTCGTGGGCCATGCCTTTGTCCTCTTCTCGTGGGATTACGGTCGCGACTGACTGCCCGGAAAGATAACCTGCCGCTGCCCTTTCGGCAAAAAGGGGCCCAGGCCCGGCCTACCTGGGCCGCGGCCGGAGAAGGAAGTCCGATTTTGAGGGAAACCCTCACGGAAATCCGGGTTTAGAGAACGGTTCCAGTTACCGAGGGCTCCGAGATGAACAAGAGGTTTGCCGTCGCGGTCCTGCTCTTTCCCCTGATCGCGGCCCTGTCCGCGTTCCGGACGGCGCCCGAGCGCGTCGCCGGAGATGATCGCATCCTCTGGGAGAAGAGCTGGAAGGAAGCGGTGAAGCGGGCCAAGGCCGAGAGCCGGCCGATCATGATCCACTTCAACATGGACGATGAGCCGGCCTGCCGGAACATGGCCCGTGACCACTTCAAGAACGACAAGGTCATCGCGCTCTCCAAGCAGTTCGTCTGCGTCCTCGGCAGCCTCGGCGAGCACGGCGACGAGGACGTCTTCCCGGGCACCGACGGTGAGTGCCGCCGCTTCGGCACCGTCACCTGCGCCGAGCATCGCCAGACCGAGAGCGAGGCGCGGGCCGACATCATGCAGACCGACACGGTCACGGCCCCCCAGTTCGTCTTCGCGACCCCGGAGGGCAAGGTCCTGGTCCGCCGGCCCTGGGACCTGCCGTCGAGCGAGCTGATCGAGCTGATGAATCGCGCGCTCTACTACTACAACCCGGACCTCTCGCCCGAAGAGGCGGCGAAGCGCGACAAGGAAGCCCTCGCCCAGCTGCTCGAGGAGGGCGCCTCGGACAACGCGGCCACCCGCAAGAAGGCCCTGGATTCCCTCGCCAAGCGCGACGATCCCGAGATCATCGAGTTCCTCATCGGTCAGACCTCGCCGGACGTCGACGAGGTCAAGCGCAACGAGGCCGTGCGCGCGATCGGCGAGGCCCGCAACCCGAACTGCCTGCCCTGCCTCATGGGCCTGATCACCGATCGCAGCACGATGCTCCGCAAGAACACGCTCATCGCCCTGATGAAGCTGGGCCTGAGGGAGTGTGTCGGCGCCATCGTCAAGGCCTACGGCGTCGAGAACTCCGAGCGCAACCAGGCCCTCATGGCGCGCACCGTCACGGTCTGCGATCCGGAGGGCGTCGAGGCCCGGAAGTTCCTCAAGAAGGCCATCGGCTCCCGCCGCGAGCTGGTGCGAGCGCACAGCGTCCGCGCCCTGCTCGACGTCAAGATGAACGACGGCGAGCTGGACAAGATCGCCTCGCTGGCGAAGGGCGATACGGATACCACCGTCCGGGCGGTGTCCTGCTATGTCGGCACCACCGTGGCCTTGCGCCTTCGTCAGCTCGGTGACCTCAGCGGTCCGAACAGCTTCTTCCCCGAACCGGAGAAGATGCAGAAGACGGTCGAGACCAAGCTGGTCGCCGCCCTGAAGAAGGTCGCCGCGGGCGACCGCAGCCCCGAGCTGCGCTCCTACGCCGAGGTCTGCCTCAAGGTCGTCCAGGGCGACCAGGACGCCGATCACATCGGCGGCGTCCTGGAGTTCTTCGATGAAGACGAGATCTTCGAAGACGAGGAGAACGGCCGGAACAACAAGAATCGCGGCGGTCGCGGCGGTCGCGGTGGCGGCCGGGGCGGCGGTCGCCGGTAAGAGATAGCCCCCTCGAATCGATCCACGAGTCGAGCACCCCAGCCCGCTCCGGTCCCGCCGGAGCGGGTTTTTTTGCATCGGGCTTCGGCGGGAAGGGCGGGTCGGTCGAAAGATCATGCGGAGAAGGACCATGCCGACGAGCCCCATCGCCGACCGGGCCACCGAGCTTGCCGCCCGCAGGCTCCTGGCCGAACCACGCCGCGTTCCGGCCCGATCCCTGGCTGCGCTGCCGCTGATCTGGGAAGGTACGCAGTTCCGCCACCATTCGCTGGCGGTGGTGAATCGCGAGATCTGCTCGCGACTGATCGCGCGCGGCCATGACCTGGAGGCCCGTCTCTACGAGGAGCACGCCTTCGACGCCGCGGCGATGCCGCGGTTCCGCCGGCTCCAGGCCCGCTTCGACCAGCCCTGCCGCGAGCCGGCCCTGGTCCACGTGCGGCACCAGTGGCCGCCCCGGTTCGCCGACTTCGATGCTCCGGCCGGGGTGATGATCCAACCCTGGGAGTTCGGCAGCGTGCCGCGGACCTGGATCGACGAGATGTCCTCGCGACTCCGCGAGCTCTGGGTGCCCAGCCGCTACAACCGGCAGTGCTACATCGACGGCGGCTTCGCCGCCGATCGGGTCCGGGTGATCCCGAACGGCGTCGATCTCGAGCGCTTCAATCCGGAGGTGGCGCCGCTCCGGCTGCCGACCCGCAAGGCGTTCAAGTTTCTCTTCGTCGGCGGCACGATCCCGCGCAAGGGGATCAGGATCCTCCTCGAGGCCTACTCCCGGGCCTTCGGTCCGCAGGACGACGTCTGCCTGATCGTCAAGGACGTCGGCGTCGGCGGGGTCTACGAGGGTTCGACCATGGGCTCGACCGTCAGGGCGATGGCGGCCGACCCGGCGCGGCCGGAGATCCTCTACCTCGATCGCGATCTCGATCAGGATGAACTCGTGGCCCTCTACCGGGCCGCCGACGTCCTGGTGCACCCCTACCTCGGGGAGGGCTTCGGCATGCCGATCGCCGAGGCCATGGCCTGCGGCCTGCCGGTCATCGTCACCGGGCTCGGCGCCGCCCTCGACTTCTGCAATCGCGACAACGCCTGGCTCGTGTCGGCGCGGCGTCTCGACCTCGCGGCGCGACGCGTCGGCGATCTCGACGTCTGCGCCCATCCCTGGATCTCGGAGCCTGACCTCGACGCCCTCGTGGCCGCGATGAAGGACGCGGCGGTCTCGGCGGATCTGCGCCGGAAGCGCGGATTGGCCGCGCGTGAACTGATCGCCGCCGAGTTCGGTTGGGACCAGGTCGTGGATCTGATCGAGGAGCGGCTCGAGGCCCTCGCCAGCTCGGCGGCCTCGGACGAGGTCGTCGCGCTCTGCGATCGCGGCGGCCTCGAGGTCAGGCCCGACCTGGAGCTCGACGAGGGCTCCGCGGCCGACCTGCATGCCCTGCGTGAACTCGAGGAGGGCTTCCGGCCGGCCGTCGCCGCCCTGGGCGCGGGCCGGCTCGACGAGGCCGAAACCGCCTTCCGGGACCTGATGACCCGTTACCCGGAGCTGGCGGCCTGCCACGCCGGACTCGGCCGGGTCCTGCTCTTGCTCGGCCGGACCGAGGAGGCCCGGGCGGCGCTCGAACGGGCGCTGGCGATCCTGCCGGGCGATGCCGCCACCTCGATCGATCTGGCCACCGCGGAGATCGCGGTCGGTGCCCGCGAGGCGGCCACCGCGCGGCTCGAGGCCCTGGTGGCGGCGGATGATCTCCAGATCCCGGGGCGGCTGCTCCTCGCCCGTCTCCACCGCGACGCCGCCCGGCTCGACGAGGCCTCGCGCCTGGTCGCGGAGATCCTCGACTTCGCGCCCGACCAGGTCGAAGCCCTCCGTCTGTTCGCGCTCATCGCTCGCGACCTGGGCTATCGCCAGGGCTTCGACCGGGCCCGCGCGCGCCTCGAGAAGGTCGCGCCGCGGTCGGCGTTGCCGAGCTGGGGTTGAACGCGCGGTCGACCGGGCGCCAGCCTCACGAGCCTCAGGTCAGGACGGTCAACACCACCTGCCGGCGGTGACGGCCGAGGCGATGCTCCCAGAGGTAGAGCCCCTGCCAGGTCCCGAGCAGCAATCGTCCCTCGGCGATCGGCAGGCTGATCGCGGTGGCGGTCAGCACGCTGCGGACGTGCGCCGGCATGTCGTCCGGACCTTCGGCGTCGTGCCGGAAGAGGGCATCGCCATCGGGCACGAGCCGCGCCATGAAGCGCTCGAGGTCGTCCCGCACGGTCGGGTCGGCGTTCTCGGTGATCAGGAGCGAGGCGCTGGTGTGGCGGACGAAGGCATGGAGGAGGCCGGTGCCGCCGTGGTCTCGCGCCAGAGTGGCCGCCGCGGGCGTGAGGTCGTGGAAGGCACGTCCCCTGGTCACGATCTCGACCACCGTTCGCTCGATCATGTCCCGACCTCCGCTGATTGGCCAGGCCGATCATGACCCTTGACGCTCCTGCGCGCCAGGGCCGATGATGCGCGCCCCGAGGAGTGCCCGATGAAGACGACGATCCCGCTCTTGCTGGCCATCTTCTGCTCGCTGCTCCCCGCCCAGGAAACCCCGCGCGATCCGGCTCCCGGTCCCGTGAACCGTGCCCTGCCGGGCGGCGCCGAGCGCTACGAGGTCCAGGCGCGCAGCTGGCGGATCGCCGACGACGAGGGCAAGGACAAGGGCGAGATCTTCCACGTCTACTACCGTCTCCTCGGGACCGAGACGGCGGGGCGACCGATCTCCTTCGTGTTCAACGGCGGGCCGGGCTCGTCATCGGTCTGGCTGCACCTGGGTGGCCTCGGTCCCCGCCGGGTTCCGATGGGCGAGGACGCGGTGGCGCCCAGCCCGCCCGGACTCCTGCTCGACAACGTGGACAACTGGCTCCGCTTCAGCGACCTGGTCTTCATCGATCCCGTGGACACCGGCTTCAGCCGTCCGCTGGAGGGCGTGAAGGGCAGCGAGTTCCACGGTCTCGAGGAAGACACCCGCTGGGTGGGCGAGTTCATCCGCCTGTTCTGCTCCCGCGAACAACGCTGGGCCTCGCCCAAGTACCTGGTCGGCGAGAGCTACGGCACCGCCCGCGCCGCGAGTCTCGCCCAGCACCTGCAGTCGAGCTGCGATCTCTACCTGAACGGGCTGGTGTTGATCTCGCCGGTCCTCGACTTCAGCACGCTGCGCTTCGATCCGGGCAACGATCTGCCCTACCTCTGCTTCCTGCCCAGCTACGCGGCCATCGCCCGCCACCATGGCCGGGCCGGCGTCGACCGACCCCTCGAGTCCCTTCTCGCCGAGGCCCGTGACTTCGCCAGGAACGACTACCTGCTGGCACTCGCCCGGGGTGACACCCTCGCCCCCGAGGAACGAGGTCGGATCGCGGCACGACTCGCCACCTTGACCGGCATCGCGGCCGAGACCTGGCTGGCGGCCGATCTCCGCCTCGACCAGGACCGCTTCCGGCGCGAGCTCCTGCGTGACGAACAGGCGAGCGTCGGGCGGATGGATGGCCGCTTCAAGGGGCCCGAGTGCGACGGCGACGGCATCCGCTGCGAGGTCGATCACAGCCTGACCGCGATCACCGGCCCCTACGCCTCGGCGATCCAGCACTACTTCGCCGCCGAGCTGGGCTGGAAGTCGGACCTCCAGTACCGGGTCCTGACCGGCAAGGTCAATCCCTGGTCCTACGCCGGCTTCCAGAACCGCTACGTGAACGTCGCCGACCGGTTGCGCAAGGCGATGGTGGTGAACCCGCACCTGCGGGTGCTGGTCTGTTGCGGTTACCAGGATCTGGCCACGCCCTTCGCGGCGATCGAGTACACGGTCGATCACCTCGGGCTGGGCGCGGCCGGTCGCGAGCGGCTGCGCTTCGAGTACTTCGAGGCCGGGCACATGATGTACGTCCACGAGCCCTCGCTGACCCGGCTCGCGGCCGCCGCCGGCCGCTTCTACGAGGACACGCGCCCGCGTCGGCGCTGAGGCCGGCGGCGGTCACCGTGGTTCCGCCGGCGGCTCGGCTCAGCCCGCCTCCTCGCCTTGGCCGGTGAGGAGCGCCCCGGCGATCCGCACCTCGAGGCCACCGTACTCGGAGCGCCTGAAGGTCAGGTCGAGGTGGTGGCGCTGGCAGACGTCATGGGCGATGTGCAGGCCGAGGCCGCGTCCATCAGGTGTCCGGCTGCGCGCCTCCTCGCTGCGGAAGCGACGCTCGCAGAGGTGGTCGATGTCGGCCGGATCGACGCCGGGACCGTCGTCGATCACGCGCAGGAGGAACCGGTCGCTCGCGCACTCGAGGATGACCGCGACGTGGCCCCCGACGTGGTTGTGGCGCACGGCATTGTGCACGACGTTGCCGATGGCCTGCTCCAGGAGCGTGACGTCGCCTTCGATCGTGGCGACCTCCTCCGGCAACGAGGCCTCGATCTCGAGGGCGCGGATGCGCGCCAGGGGCGTGTTGCGGGCGACCACGCGGCGGACGATCTCGTTCAGGTCCACGGGCGCGCGGGTCAGATCGAGATGGGCGCCTTCGAGCTTCGCGCTGGTGGCGAGGTTGTTGATGATCGAGGTCATGTAGCTGACCTCCATGAAGCTGCCCGCGAGCGCGCCGTGATCGATCGGGCGATCGTCGCGGAGCGCGTTCTCGATCGCGGCGAGATGGCCCTGCAGGACGGTGATCGGCAGCATCACGTCGTGGGTCGTGTTGGCGACGAATTCACGCAGGCCATGCTCGCGCGCGGCGACCTCGGCGAGATGGCCGCGAATCGACGAGGCGGCCTCGTTGAAGGCGCGCGCCAGGACGGCGACCTCGTCGCGGCCACCCAGGCGGATCTCGCCGCCATAGCCCTCGTCGGCGCTTCGGCTGACCTCACGGGCGAGGAAGCGGATGCGGCGGATGACCGGATAGCAGGCCAGCATCGCCGCCAAGAGGAGAGCGAGGGTGGCGCCGCCGACGATGCGGATCCGCTCGCCGTCGCGATCTCCGGGATCGGGAGCGGAGTGCTTGACCAGCAGGAAGGCGCAGGGGTCGTCGGGCCAGGGTGTCCGGATCAGCGCCATCGTGTGCCGGCGTGCATCGCCCTCGACTTCGAAGGGCTCGGTGGCCATGGCGGCGCCGTTCTCCAGTTGCAGGCGCAGCCTCGACGGGATCTCGGGGGCGTTGGGATTGTCGGAGTGGTAGTCCGAGCGGTAGGCCCAGAGCTTGTAGTCGAAGCGGCTCTCGGTGGGGCCGAGGATGCGGTCCGGCGAGGGCGCGAAGCGCTCGCGCGCGCGCTGCGCGAAGGCGCGCAGCGGTCGTCCCGGCCGTTGGTCGCCGTCTCCGGCGCGGTCGTCCTCGTCCGGTGGCCGGCGGGGCTCGTCGCCGTGGTCGTGGGGCGGGGGCGGGCCCGATCCGCCCGGACCGTCGCCGTTCTGACCCCGGGCATCGCGGTCGTCGTCGTGCTCCGGTCGCGATCGCGGTCGGCCGCCACGAAAGGGACCACCGAAGGGGCCGCGGCTCTCGAACCAGGCGCTGCCTCCCGCGAAGCTCTCGGGCCAGTCGCGGCAGGCCTCCAGTCCCCAGTCGTTCATGGTCGCCAGGGCCAGGGAATGGATGCTGTCCTCGATCGCCTGGCGATCCATGCGAGCGGTCTGCCAGAGGATGACCGGGGCGAGGGCCAGGGCCGTGCCGACGATGGCCAGGATCAGTCGGAGCCGGATGGTCATCGGGGGTCGCCGGGGTCGAACCGGTAGCCGACGCCCCAGACCGTGACCACCGCCTCGGCGGCCGGCCCCAGCTTGCGGCGCAACCTGGAGACGTGGACGTCGAGGGCCCGGTCGCCGCTTTCGGCCTCGCCATCGAGGCTCGCCTCGACCAGCGCGTGACGGGTCAGGGCCTCGCCGGCCCGCCGGGCGAGGGCGGCCAGGAGATTGAACTCGGCCCGGGTCAAGTCGATCTCGCGGTCGCCGAGGAGGACGCGCCGCGCGGGCAGGTCGATCACCAGTTCACCACGTTCGATGCGACCGTCCCGAAGCAGGCCCGGACGGCGCAGCCTGGCACGGACCCGGGCGACCAGCTCCTCGGGCCAGAAGGGCTTGGTCATGTAGTCGTCGGCGCCGAAGCGGAAGGCCTTCACCTTGTCGTCGGTCTCGTTGCGCGCGCTCAGGATCATGACCGGCAGGTCGGAGCGCTGCCGCAGGTGCTTCATCACGTCCAGGCCGTGCATGCCGGGGAGCATGAGATCGAGGATGACGAGGTCGTAGCGGTCGGGATCGCAGGCGAGGACGGAGTCGCCCTGGTCGACCCAGTCGACCGCGAAGCCATCGCGTTCCAGGTTCGCGCGCACCTGGGAGGCGAGCTTGGCGTCGTCCTCGACCAGGAGGATCCTCGAGCCGGCGGCCGGAATCCGGCGCGTGGAACCGTGGGACTCGTGTCGCTTCATCGGAAACTCCGATCGTCAGACGCAGGTTACCAGTCCGGACCGCGACTCGCGACCTCCATCCCGCGGCCGGGCCCGGTCGCCGGGCCATGGAGTCACGCTGCGTGAAGGGGCCCCGGGGCGTCTGGGACGCCCCGGGGCCAGGCGACGGCACGGAGAGGATCCGCGGTCAGGGATTGATGACCACGGATTCGATGTCGGAGAGATTGAACAGCCCGGAACCCCACCAGTGGCCGGAGCTGAAGCTGATGGCCTGATGGTAGAGCGTGACCGCCGTCGTCGGGGCGAAGGCCGTCATGCCCGCCGGGACGGTGTAGGTCTTGGCATAGACGCCGGTGGCGTCGGCATGGCCGATGGCGACCGGGAAGACCCAGCCGTTGCCGCCGATGCCGAGCCCGATGTTCCAGCCGCCGATGCCGGTCTGCGGCGTGTTGTCCTGGCTGACGAAGACCATGACGAGGGCGTTCGCTCCCGCGCCGGTCAGACCGTAGGTGATGTCACCGCCGGCCGCCCAGGAACCACCCACGAGGCTGCCGGTGACGCTCAAGTCGGCCGCCGCCGGCGCGGTGGCCGGGCTGAGGGCGACCGTCTGGACCACGGTCATGAAGCTGGCGTCGTTCTCGATGCCGACCACGTGGATGATCGTCGCGGTGTCGGCCGTGACCACGTGGGTCTCGGGTCCGAGCACGACGACGGGCATGCCGAAGCCGCCACCGAAGCCGAAGTGATGATGGCCGCCGGGGCCGCCGAAGCCGGGGCCGCCGAAGCCCGGGAAGGTCGGCGGTGCGCTCAGGGTCGAGAGGGTGAGGTCGTAGCTGTCGGCGATGCGATCGAGGCTGACCTCGTCGCCATTCGACATCTGGCTGTTGCCGGCGTGATGCGGTCCCCAGTTGAAGGTGCTCGCCTGGAGCCGCGCCGAGAAGGTCCCGATGTCGGCGAGATGGCGCAGGACGACGCGGCCGTCGCCATAGTGCGTCACCGCCGAGAGATCGTTGGTGAAGAAGGAGAGGGCCTGCGACCCGTCGTCCAGGAGATGGGCGACCGCGGTCACGTTGTCGCCGGCCGCGACGGTGAGGTTGTCGCTGACCACGACGGCGCCGCCGTCCAGGATCTCGATCAGATGGGTGCCGGCCGCCAGGGTCGTCGCCTGGCTCTGGCCGTAGGCAATGCCGGTCAAGGTCGTGCTGCCATCGACCGCCAGGTCCGCCGCCGCGCCGAGGCCGGGCAGACCGTTGATGACGGTCAGGTCCGCGTTCTGTGCCGAAGCCGCAGTCGCCAGGATGGCGATCAGCAGCACCAGGCCGAGTCGTCTCATGTTCGTGTCTCCTTGTTCCGCGTTTCGATTGCGCTCCGCGTGGCCGCACTCATTGACCACGAGCACGAGCCTAGGGAGGCGATCTTGCGACCATCTGAAGCCGCGGGGCTTTTTTGATTTCTCGTCCTCCGAGCCCGTCTCAGGACGAGCCGGCTCGGCGTGCCACCGCGGCGGCGAGACGCGGGAGCCAGTGGCTGGCGGGGCCGTCGAGGACGAGTGATCGAGGATCACTGGCGGCGTGGCGGCGGAAGACGTTGTCCTCGATGTTGACGTCGATGAAGGCCGTGCCCCGACCCGCCGCGATCTCGGCCATGCGCATCGGCAGATTCGTGGCGCCGGTCGTGCCGACCACGACCAGGAGGGTCGCCGCGGCCGCCGCGTTCTGGGCCCCGTAGAAGTGGAAGTTCGTCTCGTCGTAGAACTCGTCGAACCAGAGCACGTGGGGGCGCCCTCGAGCGGCGCAATGGGGGCAGGCGAGGAGGTCCAGCTCCTCCGCGTCGAGTTGCCGTCGATCCTCCCAGTCGTCGAAGCGCGCCGGTACCGGCCAGGTCGCGCCGCCGCAGTTCGCGCTGCAGCGAACCCGGTCGAGATTGCCGTGGATCTCGAGCAGGCGGGTCGGGCCCGAACCCGCTCGCCGATGGAGGCCGTCGACGTTCTGCGTCACCAGCGTGAAGCGATCGCCGAGCAGCGACTCGAGCTCGACCAGCGCCAGATGGGCCGCGTTCGGGCGGGCACGGTGGCAGGCTGCCCGGCGGTGGAGATACCAGGCCCAGGTCACCGGTGGCTCGCGCATGAAGAACTCGAAGGTGGCGATCTCCTGGGGCTGATAGACGGTGGAGCCGACGGTCCAGAAACCATCGGCCCCGCGAAAGGTGGGGATGCCGCTCTCGGCCGAGATGCCCGCTCCGGAGAGGACGACCAGACGGCCGTCGGAGCTCAGACGGTCCTCGACCAGGGCCTCCAGTCGTTCATCGACGGTCATGCCCCGGATGAGAACGTCTCGGCCGCTCGATGTAAAGCTCACGGCCGTCCGGGTAGCGGATCACTTCGCGCTCCGGATCGATGGTCGACCGGGGTCGGCTGGCCCTGCTGACGACGACCTCGACCGGTCGCGTTCGCCGCGCCAGCTCCAGGAGCTCGGCGAGGCCGGGCCGGGTCTGACCCGAGGGCCGACCCGAAAGCTCCGCCCGGGCCTTCTCGGCGCGCGCGGCGCCCAGCAGGAACCAGGCCATGAGGGCCGGGAAGAAGGCGGCGACGAGGCCGCCTGTGGGGTCGATCAGGCGGAGGAAGGCCAGCGCGAAGATCAGATAGGCGATGATCTCACCGCCGCGCGCGGCGCTGATCGTCGCGCCACGGCGGTCCTGGGAACGGGCCCAGAGGATGCCGCGCAGGATCCGGCCACCGTCGAGCGGCAGACCGGGAAGGAGGTTGAAGGCGGCCAGGATCAGGTTCGCCACGCTGAGGTAGAGAAAGGCACCCTGCCATGGGCCCGCGACCAGGGCGGTCAGCCAGGTCAGGCCGAAGAAGATCGCGGCCAGAAGGAGGCTCACGGCCGGTCCGGCGGCGGCGATCAGGATCTCATGGGCCGGTCGGCGCGGCTCGCCTTCGATCTTGGCCACGCCGCCGAGCAGGTGCAGGGTGATGGCCCGGGTCCGGATGCCGAAGGCCCGGGCCGTGAGGGCGTGACCGAGCTCGTGGGCGACGATGGACGAGGCCAGCAGGACGGCCAGCAGGATGGCCGCCAGGAGGCCGCCGGCGATCGGATCGAGTCCGACCACCAGGAGGAGGGCCAGCGGCAGGAAGCTGGGTGACAGGTTGATCTCGATCCCGGCCAATCGTCCGAGTCGGATGCCATCGCTCAACAGGGCTCGTTGCATGCTCATCGTGCTGCTCCGCGCATGGTCCGACGGCTCAGGTCGCGGATCGCTCCCTCTACCGCGGTGTCCATGGGCACCGGGACGAGGACGACGATCCAGATCGCGGCCCTCGATCATGGATTGATACGGGAACGGCCCGAGCGGATGGCGAATCCCGCCCTGACGATGTGGCAGTCGGGATTTCGAAAGGAGAAGGGGAGATCCGGAGTGCGCGCTCCAGACCTCCCCGATCGGGCTTGAACATGCGATCGAAGCCGCCGTGACGGCCGCTGCGGGTCGCGATCGCCCTGAGGCGGGGGCGCCGGGCGGCGCCCCGTCACGACCCGCCTGCGAACTCAGGGCAGCACGTGGAACTCGAGGGCGTCGGTGAAGGCCGCCATGCCGTTGGCCGCGTTCGGGCTCAGGGCGATGCCCTGGACCAGGTAGTGGTTGCCGACGAGGCCCATGGGAATGTTGAACTGCACGGTGATGCCACCGGGGACCAGGGTCTGCTGGAGCAGGGCCTGGGCCGGGTACACGAAGTTGTTCAGGTAGAGTCCCGGGTAGTTGGTGAAGGGCGGGAAGCCCCGGTTGTACTGCTGCATCGCGATGATGCCGAAGTCGTTGTCGAAGGTGCCCATGAAGGAGATGAGCGTGTTGATGACGATCGAGTTGGTCTGGCCGACGGTCACGGCCTGCCCGCTCGGGATCGTGATCCCGTCGATCATCGACACCAGCTCGAGGTCCTCGTCCGAACCGGGGTAGCGGCGGGCCGGAATCTGGTTGGCGAGCACGTGGATGGCGTTGCCGCTGAGGTTGACCGCGAGGATGTCGTCATCCCAGTCGCCGTCGAAGTCACCGGTGAGCACATGGAAGATGTTGCCGCCGGTGCTCAGCACGCTGTTGATACCGAAGGCCGAGGTGCCGTCGTTCCGAAGCACGCTGACGCCGCCGCCGTCGAAGGTCGCCACGGCGATGTCCATGCCGAGGCCGTTGTCGGCGTCGAGCACGGCGAGACCGGTCGGACGATCGCCGACCGCGTAGTTGGCCGGCGCGGCGAAGGTCAGGCCGCCCTGGTTCAGGATGACGGTGACGTCGTTGCTGAACACGTTGCAGGTGGCGATGTCGAGCAGGCCGTCGTAGTTGAAGTCGTTGACGATCATGTCCAGCGGGAAGACGCCGGTGCCCAGGTAGGTGAGCGGAACGAGGCCGGCGCCGGTGTTCTGGACCAGCATGACCGCGTTCGATCCGGCGAGTTCGACCAGGAGGTCGTCGTCGTTGTCGTTGTCCAGGTCGGCGGCGATGATCTTGGTCGGGCCACCGCCACCCGCGAAGCTGGCGCTGACCAGGCTCAGGTTGCCCGAGCCGTCGTTGAACAGCACCGAGATCTTGTTCGAGGCGTAGTTGCAGACCAGGAGGTCGAGCGCGCCGTCGGCGTTGAGGTCGATCGGCAGGGCGCTGTAGGAGTCGAAACCGGCCGGGCTCGACAGCGGCGCCGCGAAGCTGGCGGAACCACTGTTGATGAAGACCTGGACCGTGGACTGGCGGGCGGTGATCACCACGTCGAGGATCGTGTCGCCGTCCATGTCGACGAGGTCGACGTCGGCCGGGGAGTTCGCGGTGTTCAGGGTCGCGATGTTGGTGAAGGTCAGGTTGCCGTCGTTGCGCCAGACGGTGGCGGTGTTGTCGAGGACGTTGAGCACGACCAGATCGCGGTCGCCGTCGCCGTCCAGGTCCGCGCTGGCGGAGCGACCGGGGATGTTGCCGGTGCCGAAGGTCGAGGTGTTGCCGAAGTTGAAGCTGACCTGGGCCTGAAGGGTGCTGCCGAGGGCAGCGATCAGGCCGAGGGTCAGCAGCTGGCGAAGAGTCGCGAGGCGGTGGATCATGTTCAAACCCCTGTTTTCGATGAGTCGGACCTGACCGACTCGGTTCCGCACGGCGCGAAGCTCTCGTGTGTTCAAGCCCGAGAGCGACGATGTATCGCGAAGGATATGGATTGAGCCGACTGAAGCAAAAGGCTTTTACTTTTCCTCGGTTTCATAGAGGGAAGAAGCCTGGACCTTGCAAGCCGTTCGCAACTTAACCCATGAGCGTGGCGCGCAACCGGCGATTGTCTCCCTGGTCCCTGGCCGGTGCAAGTCCCTCAATGAAAGGGAATTGCCTCGGTGATCCTGGGCATGACTCGATCGAGCCAGGCTTCGGCTCGAGCGCTATCGAGGCCGAGATCCGCCGGTCGCGTGGCCTCGAGGGGATGACCGGCGAGCCGGCCCGGGTCGAGGGTCGAGTCCGGATCGAGCCCCGCCCCGAGGAGCAGGAGACGACCGATCTCGAAGCGCGAAAGGCGCTCGGGGCCGCCCAGATGCAGCAGTCCGCGGGCCGGCCGGTCGAGGAGGTCGAGGAGCGCTTCGGCGGCCGCCTCCACCACCAGGGGGCTCCGGTACTCGTCGACGAAGAGCCCGAGCCGCCGACCTTCCCGGGCCGCGTCGTAGACCTGGTCCGAGGCCGAGCGCCGGCCGCCACGGGCCGGACCGAGCAGGAGCGGGAGGCGGACGACGAGGAGGTCGGCGTCGAGCTCGAGGAGGGCGGTCTCGGCCGCGAGCTTGCTCCGACCGTAGTGGTGCAGGGGTCGGGCCGGAGCGTCCTCGGTGTAGGGAGCGTCGCGACCGTCGAAGACCTGGTCGGTGGAGACGAAGAGCAGTCTCGAACCCAGGTCGGCCGCCGCGCGGGCCAGTTCGCGGCTCGCCTCGACGTTGACCCGCCAGGCGAGATCGGGCGCCGCCGCGCAGGCGGCGATGTCGGGAATGGCGGCGGCGTGGACGATGCGTCGCGGCCGGAGCGCGCGGACGAGGGTGCCGGTCGCCCCCGGGGTCTCGAGGTCGAGCCGGCCGAGGCCGTCACGGCTCGAGGCGACCCGGAGGCCACGCGCCCGGGCCAGGCCCCGGAGCCGTCCGCCGAGGAAACCCCCGGCGCCGGTGATCAGGAGATCGATCCCGTCCTCGCTCACGCTTCGGGGAAGTGGAAGACGATCGGCTTGTCGATCTCGGCCAGGAGGCTCTTGTGAACCGGGCAACTCTCCGCGGCCCGCCGCAGTGGCTCGCGATGGCGATCGGGCACCGGGCGCGGCAGGGTGATCGTCGTCTCCAGGGCACCGATCCGGCGCGGCGAGTCGGTCATCCGCTTGTCGACGGTGACCTCCATGCCCTCGATGTCGAGTTCGTGGCGGCGGGCGTAGATGCCCATGATCGTGGCCATGCAGGAGCCCAGGGCGGCCGCGACCAGATCGGTGGGGGAGAAGGAACGCCCCAGACCCTGGTTGTCCTTCGGGGCATCGGTATGGATGGTCGTCGTGCTGGCCTCGTGGGTGGCCGCGCAGCGCAGGTCGTTCTCGTAGCGAATGCTGACCGTCGGCATGGTCCGCTCCTAGGGTGAGGTGAAGTGCCCGAGCGCGGCTTCGGCCCGCTCGGCGATGTCGGACAGGCCGTAGACCCGGGCGATCTCGTCGGGCGTGGCGCTGGATTGCATCATCAGGACGTCGATCAGGCGCTCGGTCGGGAAGTCCCCGGGTATCCGCAGCGCTTCCCCACCACGCTCTCTCAGGAGGGTCTCGAGCCGGCCGCGGACGACCGGCTCGTCGCGCGCCGCGAGGCCGCGCTCCTCGAGCGGCGTCGCCTCGACCTGGCGGTAGAGTCGATCGCTGGGCAGTTCCTCGATCTGCACCCGATCCAGGCCGTAGACCGCGATCAGGAAGCGACCGTCGGGCAGGCGCTCGTGACCGGCGATCTCGCCCAGGCCCGCGACGGGGTGGACCCGAGGCAGGAAGTCGAGCGTGAAGCCCGGGTCCTGGTCGCCGACCGTCGTGGCGATCACCAGCCGGCCGGCCGTGTCCAGGAGATCCTCCACCATCTGCCGGTAGCGGGGCTCGAAGATCATCAGCGGCAACACGGCGCCGGGGTAGAGGAAGATGCCGCGAAGCGGGAACAGGGGGACGATCATGCCGAGATCCTAACGTCCGGGATGGACGGAGGCGAAACCGGTCCCGTGGTCGACCTCCCGTCCGGTGGTCGCGCGCTCGGCCGTTGATCGAAGACCCGGTATGACTTATGTTCGGCGACATCGAAGCCTGCGGGATCATTCCATGAGCGCGGCCACCAACGGCTACATCCTCCGCTACACGCTTGCCGGTCGGGAACAGTCGGTTCCGGTCGACCGTGAGCGGGTCGTCATCGGTCGCTCACCCTCCTGCGATCTGGTGATCCCCGAGGAGAGGATCTCCCGCCAGCACGCCACCATCTACCGCGACGGCGACCACTGGGTCGTCTTCGACATGGGCAGCGCCAACGGCACCCTGCTCAACGATCAGCCGGTCACCAAGTCGGAGCTGCGCCAGGGCGACGTCCTCACCTTCGGCGAGCTCAGGGTCACCTTCTCGCTGAAGAATCCGGCCGCATCCGGCGCCAGCCAGGTGGTGGTCGATCGTTCCGCCACGCCGGCCAACAAGACCGCCGTCTTCGACATGGCGGAGCTGTCGTTGATCTCGAGCATCTCGAGTCCGCCCGACAGCCGGGCGACGTCCTCGCAGAGCAGCCTGACCGCCGCGGCCTGGGCCGTGGGACTGTTCAATCAGGCGGCGCAGGCCCTGCTCTCGAGCGAGAACCTGGACGACATCTTCGCCAAGGTGCTCGACCTGATCTTCCGCAACCTGCCGGTCGAGAGGGCCTGCATCGCGTTGCTCGACGAGGCCGGAGGTCTCCAGCCGCGCAGCTTCCGATCGATCCGCCAGGGCGGCGAGCTGATGGCGATCAGCCACTCGATCGCCCAGGAGGCGATCAGCCAGAAGCAGGCGGTGATCGTGGGCGACGCCGGTTCCGATGCCCGCTTCGGCGCCGAGGCCAGCATCCTCGCCCTCAACATCAAGTCGGCGATGTGCGCTCCGATGTACAACGAGGGTCGGGTCAGCGGCGTGATCTACGTCGACAACCGCGATCCGCGCAACCGCTTCACCGAGGACCAGCTGCGGCTGCTGTCCACCTTCGGCATCTTCTCGGCGATCGCCGTCGAGCAGACCCGGCTTCGCGATCGCTACGATCGCGAGCAGCGCATCCGCAGCCGCCTGGCGATGTACAACTCGCCGGCGGTGGTCGATCGCATCGTCCAGGGCGCGCTCGATGCCGCCCAGGTCTCGGTCGGCGACATGATGGCCGAGGAGAAGGTGGCGACGGTCATCTTCTCCGACCTCTCCGGCTTCACCTCGATGTCGGAGAAGCTGGAACCGACCGAGGTGGCGCAGCTCCTCAACGGCATCTTCGAGAAGCTCACCGACGCCGTCTTCGCCCACGAGGGCACGCTCGACAAGTTCATGGGCGACGGCATGATGGCCTTCTTCGGCGCGCCGCTCGACCAGCCGGACCACGCCCTGAGGGCGGTGCGGGCGGGATTGGACATGCTGGTGGCCCTGGCGCGTTTCAACGAGCAGATCGGGGCCCGCAGCCCGGTGCGCATGCGGATCGGCATCAATACCGGTCCGGTCATCGTCGGCGACATCGGTTCGCCCTCGCGTCGCAACTACACCGTCATCGGCGACGCGGTCAACGTGGCCAGCCGGCTCGAGTCCTCGGTGGCCGAGCCGGGCATGGTGGTCATCGGGCGCAGCACCTGGGAGCTGGTGAAGGACGCCGTGGACTGCCGGAGCCTCGGCCTCCGGGCGCTCAAGGGCAAGGAGATGGAGATCGAGGCCTTCGAGGTCATCGCGCTGCGTTGACCCGAGTTCCGGGGCGGACCGGCCGCTCCCGGCGCCGGTGCCGGGTCGTGCTGACGCGTGCCCCGAAGCCCGGCGGCGCGCGCCTCATCGCCTTCCGGTCAGTCGGCGCGCTCCCGCATCGCCTTGACCAGGACCTCCTTCAGCGGCGCCATCGACTCGGAGATCCGGCTGAAGACGTTCCGCCCCATCACCACCACCTCGACGTCGGTCGCCGCGCGCACGTCCGCGTTGCGCGGGTTGTTGGTCAGCAGGGCCATCTCGCCGAAGAAGTCGCCGGGCCCGAGTCGCGCCAACTTGGTCTCCGCGCCCGAGGCATCGCGGCGCAGGACGTCGACCTCACCCTTCTCGAGCACGTAGAAGTCCGTCGCCGGATCGCCCTGGGCGAAGATCAGGTCGCCGGCGCGGTAGTAGGCCCGCGACACCCTCGAGGTCGTGTCCGCCTTCAGGTGCGAGAGATCGCGGGAGAAGAAGATCTGCCAGCCCCAGTCGAAGCCCGCCTTGATGCGTCGCGACCAGCTGGGCAGCTTCATCAGGTAGATGGTGCGCCACAGGAACCAGGCGACGAAGCCCGAGATGCGCAGACCGAGGATCTCGGCCACGGCCTTGTGACCGCCGATCGCACAGAGCTGCCCGACCGGCTTGAAGCGGAAGGGGCGGGTCGGCTCGCCGCGCTGCTTGCGGAGGATGTTCAGCGCCGCCTGCTTGCCCTGACGTTCGGCGAACTGGCCGGTGGGCGGCGAGGGCTTGCCGTCGAGTTCGTTGATCACGATGGCGCAGTCGCCGATCGCCCAGATGTCGTCCTGATCCTGGACGCGCATGTCGGCCTGCGTGAGCAGGCGCCCGCGGTCCTTCGCCACGGCCATGTGCTGGACCACGGCCGAGGGCGCGGTGCCGATCGTGCAGACGATCGTGCCGCCCTCGATGGTTCGGCCGTCCTGGAGCACCACGCCCCGGGCCGTGGCCATGGCGACCCGGGCCTCGAGGACCACGTCGATGCCGGCGCGCTCCATCCGATCGCGGGTGAACTGGCGCAGCTTCTCGCCGATCTCGGGCAGGAGCTGGTCGCGGGAGTGGATGATGTGGACGCTGATGTCCTCGGCGCGGATGTTCTTGAAGAAGCGGCGCGAGGATCGGGCGAGGTCGTTGATCTCGCCGGCGGCCTCGACTCCGCTGTAGCCACCGCCGACGACGATGAAGCTCAGGTACCAGCGGCGGGTGGCCTCGTCGTCGCAGACCTCCGCCTTCTCGAGCTGCTGCATCACCTGGGCCCGCAGGGCGACGGCATCACCGACGGTCTTGAGCGGGAAGGCGTGATCCGCCATCCCGGGCATGACCCCGAGATTGACGTCGCTGCCGCAGGCGACCACGAGTTCGTCGTAGCTGAGCGTCGCCTCGCGCTCGTCATGCGCGCGATAGCGGATCAGCCGCGCTTCGATATCGACACCCAGCACCTCCTCGGTGCGGCACCAGACCCGGGGCAGGAGCTGGCGCAGCGGCGCCGCGACCGCGTCCGGGTTCAGCGAGCCACCGGCCACCTCCGCCAGCATGGGGTGGAAGACCATGTGGTTCTCGCGGTTGAAGATGACCACTTCATGGCTGGCGCGGTCGAGCTTGCCGGCGAGCACGCGGGCGCATTTGACGCCCGCGAAGCCGCCACCGAGGATCACGATTCTCTTGGCCAAGGGCTTCTCCTCCGGGCGCGGATGATAACGGATGGCCGCGGCGCCCGCATCAGCCCTCGCCGAGAACCTCGGCCGCGATGGCCAGGAGCAGCGGTTCCAGGGCGGCGCGGATGTTCTCGTTCGCCCAGACCAGATAGCCGACCCGTCCGCTGCGGTCGAGCGGCTGACGAAGGGGACCACCACGGTCCGAGGTCACGATCGCGCCGGCCTCGCGGGCGATCAGGTGGGTTGCCAGATCGTAGGGGTGGCTGCAGAGCGGCGGCGTCTCGCCCCGGGCCTCGAGAACCGCGGCGACCCGCGGCCTCAGGTCGGCGGCGAACCGGTCGCGGCCGGTGGCGATCTGGTGGAAGATGCCGCCGGTCGCGAGGTAGGGATCCTCGAACAGGCGTGGCCGGGGCCCGGGCAGCGCGGCCGCGACCAGGCGGTCGTCGATCCGGGCCAGCAGTTCGCGGCCGGGCGCGAAGTAGCGGAGGACCGAGCCGAAGCCACCGGCGGCCGTGGGCGCCGCGGAGCTCCGCGGGCGGAAGTCGGTCGTCGTGCCCCGATCGAGGTCGAGGGTCGTACCCAGGCAGCCGCCGCCCTTGCGCGCCACCAGGCGATCGGCGAGATGCGACCGCGTGGTCGGGATCTCGGTCTGGACGGCGAGGAAGATGTCCTCCAGGGTTTCCTCGTCGCCGCGGTCCGGCGCCAGGCCGGAAAGGACGAAGGCGGATCGCTTGTCCCAGGCCAGAAGGCGCGAGCCGTCGACCGGATCGAGGATCAGGTGGTGGCGACCGGGGCCGCCGGTGGCGAGCACCGCCTCCTCGGCCAGCCCTTCGGCGGTCACCTTGAGCCGACCGAAACCGTGGCAGCAGCGCTCGACCAGGGCGAGCAGATCCTGTTCGGCGATGCGGTCGATCTCGAAGATCTGGTCGTCCACCTCCTCGCGCACGACGCGGGCCAGCTCTTCGCTGGGGCGACCGGCGCGCGCGGCGAGCACGCGGTCCCGGATGGCGTCCTGGAGGGCTGCGAGACCCTCGATGAGTCGATCCTCGGCCATGGGTAAATTCTCGCTCGGACCGTCGATTCCGGCGCTCGGGAATCACTTCGAGCGCAGCGGTCCCGATGTTAAGCTACGCCGCCGTCGAACCAGAAGACCGTCGAACACCGTCTCCGGGGCGTCGTCCCCGGCTTCGCCACCGTGGTCGCGGTCGTCACGAAAGGAAGCCGATGATCCGCTCGCTGCTCCTGCTGTCGACCCTCCTTCTCGCCGTCGCGACCTGCCTTCCGGCTCAGGTCGACCCGGATTCCCGGCCGAGCTCGAGGCCCTCGTCGCAAGACGAGGCCAAGAACCCGCGCGGCAAGGTCCGGAGCCAGGAGGAGATCGAGGCCCACCTCGATCTGGTCATCCCGAAGCACGACGAGAAGTCCAGGCACCAGGACGAGGCGACCGGCGTGGTCTGGTCCTTCCTGAAGCGGAACGAGAAGACCGACCTGCCGACCCTCGTGATCGGCGATCGGGTCCGCGCCCACATGACCGTCTGGTTGGCGAAGGACGGCACCGAGATCAGCTCCTCCCGGCGTCGCGAGGGCATCGCTCCGAACCCGGAGACCTTCGATACCGGTGCCTTCGTCCGCGGTCTGAACGTCGTGATGCCGAATCTGCGCCCGGGCGACAAGGTGCGCATCGACGTGCCGGCCCGCATGGCCTTCGGCAAGAAGGGCCTTCGCGGCCGCGTGCCCCCCGATGCCGATCTGATCTACGCCCTGCAGGTCCTCGAGGTGACCAGCCACACCGACATCCCGCCCTTCGTCGCCTGGGACGAAGCCAAGGCCAACAAGGTGGGCGAGGCGGAGGAGGGCATGCCGGCTCCGGCCTACATGATCCTGGTGGATGGCCAAGGCGACATGGCCGGCGATCAGGCGGCGGTCGCCTTCGACTACGTCATGCGCGACGAGTGGGGCAACATCATCGATTCGTCGCTGTTCGCCGACAAGGCTCCCATGGGCGGTCAGGTCGGTCGGCTCGGCCTGGAGGTCTTCAACACCGTCGGCCGGATCTCTCGCCCGGGAGGGCACTACCTCCTGCGGCTGCCCCTGAAGGCGATCTTCCGCGGCGAGGTGCTCGCGATCGTCGATCCGGACGGCCAGTACGTCTTCATCGACATGATGCCCCGAGACATCGCTCCCTTCCGCGAACCGGGCGATGCCGAGATGAAGAAGGACGCCAACGGCTTCGAGTATCGGATCATCCGGCCGGGCATCGGCGAGACCCTGCAGCCCGACGAGCGGGCCCACATCCACTACGCCTACTTCACGCTGCCCGAAGGGCAGCTGATCGAGGCCAGCTACACGCGCGGCATCACCAACAACTTCAGCCAGGTCGGCTTGATCGCCGGCATGCGTCAGGCGCTGGCCAAGATCGCACCGGGTGGCATGATCCGCGCCCGGATCCCGGCCGAACTGGCCTGGGGACCGACCGGACGCGTCGGCGTCGGGCCGAACACCGACATCCTGCTCCAGCTCGAGCTCTTCCCCGAGGCCTTGCCCACCCGGAATCCGCGCAACCTCCAGCGCAAGCTCGAGGCCGGCGAATTGCCCAAGGACCGCAAGAAGAAGGGCAAGGGCAAGCGCAAGGACAAGGCGCAGGGCACGGAAGAGGGC
This sequence comes from Planctomycetota bacterium, assembly GCA_020639295.1. Taxonomy (GTDB): domain Bacteria; phylum Planctomycetota; family DRQF01; genus JACKGY01. The sequence goes on along the minus strand of JACKGY010000003.1, from coordinate 882,129 downwards.
GACGGCGAGGCCGGGAAGGACGGCGCCGGCAAGTGACCTCCACCGCGGAACGCCGCCCCGAGCTCCTCGCGGCGGTCGACCGTGCGGCCGGCCGACTCGAGGGGCGGCTGCGGCGCACGCCCTTGCTGTGGTCGCCCGCGCTCGGCGAAGCCCTCGGCTTCGAGCTGGGCCTGAAGCTCGAGAACCTGCAGACGACCGGCTCCTTCAAGGCAAGACCGGCCCTGAACTCGGTCCTGGCCGCGCTCGAGCGTGGTCCGGTGCCCGGCTTCGTCACCTCCTCGAGCGGCAACTTCGGCATCGCCGCCGCCTGGGCCGCGCGCGGCGTCGGTCTCCCTCTCAAGCTGGTGATGATGCCTTCCGCCTCGACCCACAAGACCCGGGTCGCCGAGGCGCTCGGCGCCGAGATCCTCCGCTGCGCGGACGACTACGCGGCCCGCGAGGAACGGGTGCGGGCGCTGATCGAGAAGAAGGGACGCCTGCCTCTCCATCCCCACGACGGCGAGGACAGCATCGCAGGTGACGCGACCCTGGGACTCGAACTGGCCCGCGAGGTGCCGGAGACGGCCACCATCATGGTGCCGGCCAGCGGGGCGGGCCTGGTCGCGGGCGTCGCGCTCGGCCTCGATCGAGCCGGGCACCCGGCCCGGGTCCAGGCCTGTCAGCCGGCCGGCAACGGCTCGCTCGCCCGCTCGCTCGCCGAGGGTCGCCGGCTGTGCAGCAACCGGGTCCGGACGATCGCCGACGGTCTCAGCGCCGCGGTGCCGGGCAAGCTCGGTTTCGAGCTGGTACGGGAATTCGGCATCGGGGTCACCGAGGTGGCGGAGGACTCGATCCGGCGCGCCCTGCGCCTGCTGGTGAAGGAGGAACGCCTGATGGTGGAGCCGGCCGCCGCGGTGCCTCTCGCGGCCCTGCTCGAGGGGCGTTTCCGTCCCGCCGGCCCGGTGATCCTGGTCCTCAGCGGGGCGAACATCGCCCCGGAGGACTTCGCCGGTCTCGTCCGCTCCTGAGTCCGGCGCGCTCAGGCCAGCTCGAGCATCCGGTCGAGCGCGATGCGCGCCCAGCGTGCCGTCTCCGGATCGACCTGGATCCGGTTGACGATCTCGCCGCGTTCGAGGGCTTCGAGCACCCACAGGAGATGCGGGGGGTCGATCCGGTACATCGTGGCGCAGAGACAGCTGATGCCCGACAGGCTCACCACGGTCTTGTCCGGGTTCTCCGCCGCCAGCCGGCTCACCAGGTTGACCTCGGTGCCCACGGCCCAGGCGGAGCCGGCGGGTGACTCGCTCACCGCCTTGATGATCTTCTCGGTCGAGCCCGAGTCGTCGGCCTTCTGGACCACCTCGAAGCTGCACTCGGGGTGCGCGATGACCTTGACGCCGGGAATCCTCGCCCGGACCTCGTCGACGTGCTCCGGCAGGAAGCGGCCATGGACGCTGCAGTGTCCCTGCCAGAGGACGACCTTGGCCTCGGCGACGCCCGCCTCGAGGTTGTCCTCGGCGATGGTCAGCGGATTCCAGAGCTTCATCTCCTCGAGGGGGATGCCCATCTGGTAGCCGACGTTGCGACCGAGGTGCTGGTCGGGCAGGAAGAGGATGCGCTTGTCCTGGGCCAGGGCCCAGCGGTAGACGGTGGCCGCGTTCGACGAGGTGCAGACCGTGCCACCATGGCGACCGACGAAGGCCTTGATCGCCGCGGAGGAGTTCATGTAGGTGATCGGCAGGTAGCTGTCCGGCCCGTTGATCGCGGTCAGGCGCTCCCAGGCCTCCTCGGTCTGGTCGATGCTGGCCATGTCGGCCATCGAACAGCCGGCATTCAGGTCCGGCAGGACGACGATCTTCTCGCCGCCGGTGAGGATGTCGGCCGACTCGGCCATGAAGTGGACGCCGCAGAAGACGATGAACTCGGCCTCCGGCCGGCTCGTGGCCATGCGCGCCAGCTTGAAGGAGTCACCGGTGAAATCGGCGAAGCGGACGATGTCGTCGACCTGGTAGTGGTGGCCCAGGATCACCAGGCGCGAACCCAGACGCGCCCTGACCTCGGCGATGAGGGCACGAGTCTCCTCGATGGGACTCTCGGTGTAGCGTGGCGCCAGTTCGGCCTGGATCGTCATCGTCGGGCTCCCGGATCACCGGTCGTGGATTCTCGCGAGTATAGGCAACTGGAGACCGCTCCCCCAAAGGCCGGATCTCAGTTCCCCTCGCCGGGCCAGAGCTGGACCTCGTCGGCACCCTCGACGAAGAGGGCGCGGATACGGTCGGCATGGCGGTCTTCGATCACCGAACGGCGCTTCTTGAGGGTCAGGGTGAGGGTCCCGTCCTCGGTGCTGAAACCCTGGGGCAGGAGGGCGATGCGCGGGACCTGCTCGTAGATGCGCCAGCCGCGGGCCGGGGCCAGGCGCCGGCGGATCTCCTCGTGCAGGAGCCGACCGACCCGCGGGTCGCGCGCTGCGGCCGGGGCGTCCAGGGGGCCGAGTTCGGGCAGCCGGGCTCGCAGCGACTCGAGATCGGGTACGACCAGCGCGGCGAGGTGTTTCTCGCCGTGGCCGACGACCACGAGGTCCTGGACGAGGGCCAGTTCGACCAGCGCGGCCTCGACCAGCTCCGGCTCGACGTTCTCGCCGCCGCGCAGGACGATGGTGTCCTTCGCCCGGCCGCAGATGATCAGGTCGTCCTCCTCGGTGAGGATCGCCAGATCGCCGGAGCAGAACCAGCCGTCGCGCAGGACCCGGGCGGTGGCCTCGGGGTTTTGATGGTAGCCCTCCATCACCTGCGGACCGCGGATCCAGAGCACGCCCTTCCGGCCGCGCTCCAGCTCCTTTTTGCCGTCCTCGTCCATGACCCGCCACGAGGTCTCGGCCAGGCGCCGGCCCGAGGTGGTGAGCACGTTGCGCTTCGGGTCGCGGAGGCTGACGACCGGGGCGGTCTCGGTCAGGCCGTAGCCGTTGAGGAGCAGGAGGCCGGCGCGGTCGAAGAACTCGTCGACGTGCCCCGGCAGGGCGCCGCCACCACTGATGACCAGTCGCAGCGCTCCGCCCATCGCCTCGCGGAGGCGGGCGTAGACCTGGCGATCGGCGAGGGCGTGGAGGGGCGCGCAGGCGAGGGCCGCGAGCCGTTCCAGCAGGGCCCCTGGGCCCCGGGCGCGCGGCAGGCGCCCGGTGGCGTCCGGGACCAGGCCCATGAGCTGCCGGCGGGCCGCGCAGCGGCGGCGGCTGCCGGCGAGCAGCGCCCGCGCGATCAGCCTGGATGGCCCGGACGAGCGCTCGATCTTGCCGAGGACCGAGGCCACCAGGCTCTCCCAGAGCCTTGGCACGCCGGCCATGATGGTGGGTCTGACCCGGGGCATGTCGTGGCGCAGACGGGCCTTGTCCGAGTAGTGGATGGCGGAACCGGCGGCCAGCAGACAGTACTCGAGGGTGCGCTCGAAGCTGTGCCAGGTGGGCAGGAAACTCAGGTAACGATCGCCGGGGCCGAGCCCGACCATGTCGGGCAGGACGCGGACGTTGTGCAGGATGTTGCCGTGCCGGAGCCGGACGCCCTTCGGATTGCCGGTCGTGCCCGAGGTGTAGACGATGGTCGCGAGCGCCTCGTCGGCGCGGTCCACCAGCAGTTCGTCCTCGCCGAGCAGGTCGTCCAGGACCAGGAGGCGACGACCTCCGGGGTCGATCGCCGGTTCGCCGGGACGCATGACGATGATCAGCTCGAGGCCGGCGACCCGGGACAGGGCCGGCCAGAAGGACTCGAGCAGGGCGGCATCCTGGATCATCAGCGCCCGGGCGCCGGAGTGCTCGATGACGAAGGCCGCCTCCTCGGCCGAGCAGTCGGCGCCGCGTGGGACGTCGACGAGCCCGGCGGCCAGGGCCCCCAGGTCGGCCAGGATCCAGCGGTCGTGATTGTCGGCGACCAGGCCGATCCGGTCATCGGGCGCGAGGCCGGCCCGGGCGAGCCCGGCCGCCAGCCGACGGGCGGCCCGCGCGAGGTCGCCGGCACGCCAGCTCTCCGCGACGCTGAGCCGCCCACCGGCCAGGATCGGCTGGTCCGGACGGCTCTCGAGCGCGGTGATGATGTGACTGGCGATGCTGGTCAAACCGCCCTCCGTCGGAGCTCCATGTCATCATGTCCGGGTCTCGGAACCAGGAGTTTGGCCGAGTCGGCGACGGACGCAAGTGGGGGTGGCGCCATTTGTCGAAAGGCGGGCGCCGCACTTGCTCGCCCGGGGCGACTTTGCTTAATTACGCCGGCCTCCAAGAGCCGGATTCTGAGTCATCCTCGAAGGGAAAGCAGGGTGGGGTCCAGCCATGCGCGGCGGCGGTCCGCGCGCGATCGGCGGGCGTCTCCCGAGGAGCGGCATGCCCAAGCGCAGCGACATCGAGTCCATCCTGGTCATCGGGTCGGGGCCGATCATCATCGGCCAGGCCTGTGAGTTCGACTACTCCGGCACCCAGGCCCTGAAGGCGCTCCGCGAGGAGGGCTACCGGACGATCCTGGTCAACTCGAACCCGGCCACGATCATGACCGATCCGGACCTCGCCGATCGGACCTACATCGAGCCGCTCACCCCCGAGTTCGTCGAGAAGATCATCGAGCGCGAGAAGCCCGACGCGATCCTGCCGACCCTGGGCGGACAGACCGGCCTGAACCTGGTCTTCAACCTGGCCAAGCGGGGCGTCCTCGAGAAGCACGGCGTCGAGCTGATCGGCGCCAGCCAGGAGGTCATCCACCGGGCCGAGGACCGGAGCGCCTTCAAGTCGATCATGGACGAGATCGGGCTCGAGTCGGCCCGCTCCGGTCTGGCCTACACGATCGAGGAGGCCATCGCGGTCCGGGACGAGATCGGGCTGCCCTGCGTCATCCGGCCGGCCTTCACCCTCGGCGGCTCCGGCGGCGGCATCGCCTACAACAACGAGGAGTTCATCGAGATCGCCAGCCGCGGTCTCGAGCTCTCGCTGGTCAACGAGATCCTGATCGAGGAGTCGATCTTCGGCTGGAAGGAATACGAGCTGGAGGTGATGCGCGACCACAAGGACAACGTGGTCATCATCTGCAGCATCGAGAACTTCGACCCCATGGGCGTGCACACGGGTGACAGCATCACCGTCGCGCCGGCCCAGACCCTGACCGACCGCGAATACCAGCGGATGCGCGACGCCGCCCTGGCGATCATCCGCGCCATCGGCGTCGAGACCGGCGGCTCGAACATCCAGTTCGCGATCGACCCGCGAACCGGTCGGATGATCGTGATCGAGATGAACCCGCGCGTGTCGCGGTCCTCCGCGCTGGCCTCGAAGGCGACCGGCTTCCCGATCGCCAAGATCGCCGCCAAGCTCGCGGTGGGCTACACCCTGGACGAGATCCGCAACGACATCACCCGCGAGACGCCGGCCTGCTTCGAGCCCTCGATCGACTACTGCGTGGTCAAGATCCCGAAGTTCGCCTTCGAGAAGTTCCCCGAGGCCGACGCCACGCTGACCACCCAGATGAAGTCGGTGGGCGAGGTCATGGCCATCGGCCGGACCTTCAAGGAGGCCTTCCAGAAGGCGCTGCGTTCCATGGAGCGCAATCGTGGCGGCTTCGGCCTCAACCGCGACGACCTCTGGGGAACGGAGGCCCAGCCGAGCCGGGAGCGGATCGTCGAGGCCATCTCGGTTCCGCACGACGATCGGGTCGACTGGCTGCGCTATGCCATCAAGGCCGGGATCCCGGCCGACGAGATCCAGGAACTCACCCAGATCGATCCCTGGTTCCTGGCCAATCTGTTCGAGATCGTGGCGATGGAGGAGGAGCTGGCCCGTCACGCGAGCCTCGAGGCGGTACCGGAGGCGCTCCTGCGCGAGGCCAAACGCTACGGTTTCGCCGACGAGCAGCTCGCCCGGTTGTTCGGCCGGTCCGAGCTGGAGGTGCGGGCGCATCGCCAGGCCCTCGGCGTCAAGCCGGTCTACAAGCTCGTGGATACCTGCGCCGGCGAGTTCGAGGCCTACACGCCCTATCTCTACTCGAGCTACGAGCAGGAAGACGAGTCGCGGCCGAGCGACGCCCGGAAGATCATCATCCTCGGTTCCGGCCCGAATCGCATCGGCCAGGGAGTCGAGTTCGACTACTGTTGCGTCCATGCCAGCTACGGCATGAAGGACATCGGTTTCGAGACCATCATGGTCAACTCCAACCCGGAGACCGTCTCGACCGACTACGACACCTCCGACCGCCTCTACTTCGAGCCGCTGACCTTCGAGAACGTGCTCGACATCTGCGAGAACGAGAAACCCCACGGCGTCATCGTGCAGTTCGGTGGCCAGACGCCACTCAAGCTGGCGAAGAAGCTCGAGGCCGCCGGGGTGCCGATCATCGGCACCAGCCCGGAGAGCATCGACATCGCCGAGGATCGCGAGCGCTTCAAGAAGATCGTCGACGAGCTGGGCATCCGCCAGCCGCCCAACGGCGTGGCGATGACCAAGGAGCAGGCCTTGGCGGTCGCGGACGAGATCTCCTACCCGATCCTCGTCCGCCCGAGCTACGTGCTCGGCGGCCGCGCCATGCGCATCTGCTATGTCCAGAGCGAGCTCGACGAGTACATGAGCGAAGCGGTCAGCGTCTCACCGGAACATCCGGTGCTGATCGACAAGTTCCTCGAGCACGCGATCGAGGTCGACATCGACGCCATCTGCGACGGCGACCGTTGCGTGATCGGCGGCATCATGGAACAGCTCGAGCAGGCCGGCATCCACTCCGGTGACTCGTCCTGCGTGATCCCGCCCTACTCCCTGTCCGATTCCATCGTCCAGCGCCTGGGCGAGATGACCCGCCAGCTCGGCATGGCGCTGGACGTGCGCGGGCTGATGAACGTGCAGTGGGCGGTGCGTGGCGAGGAGATCTACATCATCGAGGTCAATCCCCGCGCCTCGCGGACGGTTCCCTTCGTCTCCAAGGCGATCGGTGTCCTCCTGGCGCAGATCGGGGCCAAGGTGATGGGCGGGATGAAGCTCACCGAGCTCGGTTTCACCGAGGAGGTCATTCCCGAGCACCTGACCGTCAAGCAGCCGGTCTTCCCCTTCAACAAGTTCGCCGGCACGGACATCATCCTCAGCCCGGAGATGCGCTCGACCGGTGAGTCGTTGGGCATCGACTACGATCTGGGCTCGGCCTACGGCAAGGCCTACGAGGCGACCGGCAATGCCCTGCCGCTCGAGGGCTGCGTCTTCGTCTCGGTGAAGGACTCGGACAAGCGCGAGGTCATCCCGCTGGCGCGGCAGCTGGTCGCGCTCGGCTTCGAGATGGTCGCCACCAAGGGCACGGCCAAGATGCTCTCGCGCAACGGCATCCCGAACCGGGTGGTGAAGAAGATCGCCGAGGGCCGGCCGAACATCACCGACCACCTCAAGAACGGCGAGATCCAGCTGGTGATCAACACGCCCTCCGGCGTCGGGCCGCGCTTCGACGAGGCCAAGATCCGGCGGCTCACGGTCACCCGCGGCGTCTCCTGCATCACCACGCTCGCCGCCGCCGACGCCATCGTGTCGGCGATCGCCGCCAAGAAGGAGCGCGGCATCCGGGTGGCGAGCATCCAGGAGTACCTCGCCAACACCGTGCGCGGCTGAAACGAGAACCGGCCGCGTCGCCGCGGCCGGTCGTCCTGGTCACGATCCACGGGGCCGGGTCGGGCGCTGCCCTGGCGTCGCCGGCGTCTCGGGTCGGGGAGCGAGGTCCTTCGTGGGGGAGTGGCGGCCGGGGGCGCCCTCGGCGGGGCCGATCAGCGCTTCTCGCGTCGGGTCAGGCGCCGGATCTCGATGGCCACCGGCTTCCAGAGATCGGTGCCCCACTGCTTCTGGCGCTGGCCGAGGTCGATCGTCTTGAGCTGGTAGCCGGGCATGTCCTTCTCGACCAGGACGCAGAAGCGCGCCAGGTTGCGGGCGCTGAACATCTTCTCGCGATTGTTGAAGGTGATCTTCCAGACCTGCTCATCGTAGGCGCGGCCACCGGCGAGACCGTTCTTCGGCTCGGGCGGAACGGCGACCCCGTCGTCGAGGGGGCGGATGCCCACGGCTTCCAGGCGATCCTGGAGGGCGACGTTGACGTCCTTCACCTTGACGTACTTGTTCTGCACGATCAGGTCGAGGTCGTTCTTCATGAACTGCCGGCGCCGTTCGATCTTGGCCAGGATCTCCGGGGCTTTCTCGGCCTGCTCCTGGGTGCTGGCGAGGTCATCGAAGAAGAGAACGGCATTCCAGCCCAGCCAGGCGATGTTGCCCAGCAGGAGGAGACTCAGGACCACCTTCAGGATCTTGTTGCCCATGGTCTACTCCCGGTTGAACTGGACGACGATCTGGGGGTAGTAGACGAAGCCCTCGCGGGTTTCGCTCTGGCGCTGGCCGCCGCGGACCTCGATCTCCTTGAAGCCCTGTTCGGGCGGCAGCGCGACCAGCTGGTCGCGGAAGAGCGAGTAGATCTCCTGGTAGCCCACCAGGCGGCCGCCGATCTCCGCGTTCTCGGGGATGGTCAGGCCGAAGGCCACCTCCTTCGGCGTCGCCTTGAGGGAGTCGATCGAGAACTCCTTCAGCTTGATCCGCTCGAAGCAGGAGAAGACCGTCTCCCATTGCTCGAGGGCCGAGGCGAAGCTCACGTTGCTGCCGCTCGTGCCGCTCCGCCGCCGGACGGTCGTGCCCTTGTCGGCCTCGCTGCCGCCGAGGTTGTAGGTCTTGCGCAGCTCGTCGTGGACTTCCTTCAGGGTCTTGCCGACGTAGGTGATCCGTTTGTAGGGAGCCTTGCTGTTGTCGGCGCCCCGGAACTTCCGGCTCATCTCGGCCTCGTCGAAGGGCATGTAGCGCTTCTGGCCCTCCTTGAGTCCCTTGCCGATCGCCTTGTCGAAGATGTCGCCGGCGCGTTCCGCCGCCGCCTTGAGCTTGTTGTTCTCGTGGGCTTCGATGGTCCTGAGGTAGAACCAGCAGAATGCGTTCAGGACCGTGAACAGGAAGATCATGCAGATGAAGGGGATCTTCAGCCGGTCGAAGCGCCGGGCGAAGACGAATTCCTCCTGCCGGAAGTCCAGGTTCAGGGGGTCGTGCCCGAGATGCTTCAGGGCGAGGCCGGTGGCGATCGGCAGCGCCGCGTTCATCACCGGCACCTCGTCCGAGCTGAAGTGATGATCGACCTCGTCGAGGACGTTCAGGGACTTGACCGGGACGCCGAAGGCTTCGGCCAGGTCGGCGTTGATCCGGGGCAGGTTGCTGCCGGGGCCGAGCAGGTAGATGCACTTGGGCGGTTCGGTCAGCTTGGCCGGGTTGATGCTGCGCAGGATCTCCTGCTTGAGCCGGACGATCAGCTCGGCCTGGCGCTGGCGGATGATGTCGCGCTCGAGCTCGGACGAGGTCTTGCCGACCTCGTCGTCGTCATGGACGACGTCGCCGCTGCGGACCATCAGGTCGTCGGCGAGACGGAGATCCTGCTGGAGGATCGCCTGGGTGCGCGTGCGGGCCTCGGCCCGGTCGATGTCGAGGTCCTGGGAAACGCGGGCGGTGATCGAGTCGGTGCCCATGCGCACCGAGCGGACGATGCGCAGCTCGCCGTCCTTGACCAGCGTGATCATCGTCGCGGTGTAGCCGATGTCGCAGACGACGTAGTCGCCCCGTTCGGCGGTCTCGTCGAGCTCGGTGGCGATGCCGAAGAGGCCAGCCGCGTCGATGTCGACCGCGAGGGGATCGACGCCGACCTTCTCCAGGGCCAGCAGGATCCGGGCGATGAGTTCCTTGCGGGCGGCGATGACCAAGAGGGTGCTGCGGTTGCCGCTCTCGGCCACCTTGTGGAAGCAGACGACGACGTCGTCGATCGAGCAGGAGTGGAGGTGGGACTCGCTCTCGAACTTGATCACCTTGCGGATCTGGTCCGGGTCGGTGAAGGGGATCGTGATCTCGCGGATGATGCAATCCCGGACCGGGACGCCGAGGATCACGTGCTCCTTGCTGGCCTTCGCGGCCTTGAAGGCCTCGCGCATCGCCTTGGTGAGGGCGCCGTCCGGATCGCTCTCGTCGTCGACGATGGCGACCTCGGCGAAGCCTCGCACCTTGAACTTCTTGGGCGAGCCCTCGATGTCCACGACGCGAACCGCCGTGCCGGTGATCTGAACTCCGGTCGCTCTTGCCATTCTGTCGCCATCCTCCCGCGCCGGCCCGGGATCGGCCCGGCCCGGGGCCCTCGGAACTCCGGTCGCGGCCGCTTTTCCGGCCGCCCGACTCGCGCCGCTACTCTATCAGCGAGGCCGGTCTTCGCAATCGCATCCCCCGTACTTTCGGACCTTTGCGGTCATCGGGGAGACCTGCCGGGGAGCCGTCGGTTGATCTCGTTTTCCAGCTCCTCGAGGATCCGACCGGTCTCGGTCTCGTGTCGCGCGTCGCTCTCGGCGAGGCGCTCGAGGGCGCGCTCGAAGAGCGCCTCGACTGGAGCCCGGTCGGCGGCCGGCAGCTCCCGGACGATCTGGTCGCGTCGCTCCAGGATGCCATGGCGGGTCTCGTCGGCGCCGGCACTGGTGCTGCGTCGACCGCTCCAGAAGGACACGCCCATCACCAGCAGGATCGAGGCCGCGATGGCCAGGACGGGACCGAGGCGGGAGAACTCGAAGCGTCGCCGGGGCGTCGCCCGCGCGAGGACCCCGGCGCAGACGCGCTCGTGGAGACCCGCCGGCGGCTCGATCGAGGCCCGGTCGGTGGCGAACAGCCGGCCGAGCCGGCGTTCCTCGTCGTAGATCGCCTGGAAGTCCGGATTCTCGGCCAGCGCCTGCTGGAGTTCGGCCTCCTGCTCGGGGCGGATCTCGCCGGCGAGTTCGGCCTGGATCAGGATGCGGATCTGCTCGTCGTTCATCTCGGCCTCACCTCAGGTAGGTGCTCAACTTGTCCTTCAATCGGGCCCGGGCCCGGAACAGACGCGACTCGACCGTCCCCTTGGAACAACCCAGGGTGGTCGCGATCTCCTCGTAGGAGAGGTCCTCGTATTCACGCAGGACGATGATGTCGCGGTAGATCTCGGGCAGTTCGGCGATCGCCTCGGCCATCCGCACCCGGAGTTCGTGGCGATCGAGGCCCAGGTCGGGGCGTCCCGCGCGTGCCGGGGCGTCGTAGCCGGGGAGGTCCTCGATGCTCGTGGTCTCGCGATGGCGCCGACGCTTCAGGTGATCGGTCGCGGTGTTCAGGGCGATGCGGTAGAGCCAGGTGTAGAAGGCGGACTTGCCCTCGAACAGGTGGATCTTGCGGTGGACCTTGAAGAAGACCTCCTGGACCACGTCCTCGGCCTCGACCCGATCGGAGATCATGCCGCTGACCAGGGTGTAGATGCGTGAACCGTAGAGCTCCACGATGCCGCGGAAGGCCCGCTCGCTGCCGGCACGGAGTCCGGCCACGAGCAACTCGTCGTCCCGGCTCTCGGTCTCCTGCTCCACGGCTCTCGTCTCCGGGCTTGGTCGCCGCGCGGGCCTGGTCGCGATCATGTCTCGGTCCCCCTGGACACCATGGGGCTTCGACGGCGGCGGCCGGGTCGGAATTCCGGCCAATTCCCGACCCGGTGAATCGGACTCAAGTCCCTGGGGCGACGGCTCTTGAACTTACTCGGGGAAGGGCTCGCGCGCGACGATCTCGAGGTCGTAGCCGGAAATGCTCCGCCGCCGGGTGCTGCTGTTGGTGAGCAGGCGGATCTTGCGGATGCCGAGATCGGCGAGGATCTGGGCTCCGGTTCCGTAGTTCCGGGCGTCCATGGGGGGCGCATCCGGTTCCGCGCGCTCGCCGAGTGACGCGAGGCGGGCTTCGAGCTGACCGCCTCGATCCTCCTGGCGCATGTACAGGAAGAAGCAACGCTCCTCCTGGGCCAGCCGGCCGAGCGCCCGATCGATCTCGCCCTCCCGTCCGGTCAGGGGGCTCCCGAAGACGTCGCTCAGGAAGCACTCGGCGTGGACCCGGCCGAGAACGGCCTCTTCGATCGGTTCCCCCGGCCGCCCATCGGCCGGCAGGTCGATACCGCGGGTCAGGGCGAAATGCGGCTGGCGGTCGAAAGGCGACCGGTAGACATGGGCCTGGAACTCGCCCCAGGCGGTGGGGAAGGGGGCGGAGCTGACCCGCTGGATCAGTTTCTCCTTCCGGCGCCGATACTCGATCAGGTCGGCGATCGAGCCCATCTTCAGGCCGTGGCGCTCGACGTAGGGCAGGAGGTCGGGCAGCCGGGCCATGCTGCCGTCCTCGTTCATGATCTCGATGATCACGGCTGCCTCGCGCGCCCCGCAGAAGCGCGCCAGATCGACGGAGCCCTCGGTGTGCCCGGGGCGGACCAGGACGCCGCCACGGCGGGCGCGGATCGGTTGCATGTGGCCGGGGCGGACCAGATCGCGGGTCCGGGCCGTCGGCGCGATCGCCGACCGGATGGTGTGCCAGCGGTCGAGCGCGGAAACGCCGGTGGTGATCCCCTGGACGGCGTCGATGGTCTCGGTGAAGGCGGTCGCGCCCTGGCGGGCGGCGTCGCCCCGCGTCTGGACGTTGAGGTCGAGCTGCTCGCAGATCTCGGCCGAGAGGCTGAGGCAGAGCAGGCCCCGGGCCTCCCGCAGCATGAAGTTGATCTGTTCGGGTGTCACCCGGTCGGCGAGAACGACGAGGTCGCCCTCGTTCTCGCGGTCCTCGTCGTCGGTGAGCACGACGATGTGGCCGGCGCTCAGCTCCTCGATGATCTCTTCGGTCGGGCTGAAGGACATGGGGCACCTCGCTGCAACTGGATGGCGCAGGATAGCAAGCCCCGGACGACCGCGAAAAGCCGATCCCTTGCCACCTCGCGCCGGCCCTGCGGACATCGTATCGTTCGGCCATGCCCCCTCGTCCACGCCCGACCCGATCCCGCCCCGGCGAGCCTTCGACCCTCGAGGGTCTGGTGGTCCGCGTCGACTCGCGCATGTGCCACGTCGAGACCGCCGAGGGCCTCTTCAAGTGTCGGGTGCGTGGACTCCTGTTCCGCGACGAGAAGCGCTTCTCGCGGCCGGTCGCGGTGGGCGACCGGGTGATCCTCGAACGCCGCGATCAACCGCCGCACGTCGTCGTCGAGGTCCTGCCGCGGCGGACCTACCTGTCCCGGCGCCGTGGCGGGCGGGGCGACGAACAGGTCATCGCCGCCAACGTCGATCAGGCGATCCTGGTCCAGGCCGTGGCCGAACCGGCGCTCAACGAACGGCTGCTCGATCGGATGCTGGTGGCCGTCGAACAGAGCGGCTTCGCCGCGGTCATCGTCATCAACAAGGTCGACCTCCTCGAAGACCGCGAGGGGCTGGCCTACTTCGTCGACCTCTATCGCGGGCTCGGCTACCGGGTGATCGAGACCAGCGTGCCTCTCGCCGAAGGGGTCGGGGAGCTACGCGAAGCGCTTCACGACCGGATCAGCGTGGTCGCCGGCCCCTCCGGTGCCGGCAAGTCGGCACTCCTGACCGCGATCCAGCCCGGCCTGGCCCTGCGCTCGGCCGAGGTCTCGCAGCTGACCGGCAAGGGGCGACACACCACCACCCACGCCAGCCTGCTCGCCCTCGAGGGCGGCGGCTGGGTGGTCGACACGCCCGGCGTGCGCGAGTTCGGCGTGCTCGACCTGGAGGCCTGGGAGCTGGGGCACCACTTCGTCGAATTCCGCGAACACCTGACCCGGTGCCGCTTCCGGACCTGCACGCACGACCACGAGGAGATCTGCGGCATCAAGGAGGCGGTCGCGGAGGGGGCGATCAGCGAGGAGCGCTACGACTCGTACCGCCGCATCCTCGCCTCTCTGGTCGAGTCGCGTTGAACGCGGCTCAGGGCCGGTAGGTCAGGATCTTGAACAGCCAGCCGAAGACCAGGACGAAGAGCAGGACCGCGAGCCAGCTCCGTCCCAGGCGCCCGTAAAAGAAGCGACCGGGAGGTAGACCGAGCCACCAGGAACGGATCACGTAGATCGGCAGGGCGATGCAGAGCAGGCAGAGGAAGAGCCCCGCCGGGTTGGCCATGAAGGCGGCGACGAGGCGCAGGCGCACGGTGTTGGCGAAGGCGGTGGTCATCCCGCAGGTGGGGCAGGGCTGGCCGCTCGACTCGAGCCAGCCGCAGGGCTCCATGCCGAGCTGCTCGTGGGTGCCGAAGCCGCGGGCGTCCGGCGCCAGTCTCCAGGCGATCACCAGAGGCGTCAGCGCCAGACCGATCAGCAAGAGCTGGATCGCGAGGGTGTAGAGCGTTCGGATGGTCATGGCCGATCGCAGAGCACGCGTAGTCGGAGACGCAGCGGCCCGCGCGCGCCCGGGTAGAACCCGTCCGGACGCAGTTCACCGAGGAGCCGGTCGATGATCCGGGCCTCGTCGATCGTGAGCCGGCCCGTCTCCTCCAGCTCGGCGAGCCCGGGCCGGCGCAGGGGCCAGGGCGTCGTCGCCGCGGCAGCCGGCGCATCCTCGACCTCGAGCGCCACCGCCGGCGGCAGGAAGGGCCGCCAGTCCCGGTCCGCCAGGACCGTGACCAGGAGATCCTCGAACTGCCGCGCCGATATCGTGACCGTCTCGCTCCTCCCTTCCCGATCACGGCGCTCCAGCCAGTAACGGTCGCCCGTCGTGCCGGGGGCGAGGGCGGCGATGGCGTTCATGAGGGCCTCGAGGTCGGGTCGGGGCAGCGTCGTCATCTGGAAGCGCGGTCGTCCGTCGTGCCAATCGTCGTCGCGGACGATCTGGAGATTGCCCTTCAGCCAGAACAGCGGCTGGGCGTCGGTCGAATCCGGGGCCCGGTCGTACAGACGGTAGGCCGCGATGCGCCCGGACCGATCGTAGGGGAAGGGGAGGTCCGCCTCCGCCGGAGGGTGGTAATTCACCGACTTCCGCCGCTCCAGGTCGTCCAGCTTGGGACCGAGATGGCCGCGGTCGACCAGCCAGGCGAGGATGCCGAGGCCGACGAGGAGGAACAAGCCGTAGACGAGGAGGGTCGGGCGCAAGTTATCGTTCCGTTCCGCGAGCGGTGCCATCGAGCAGCTCGCGCGGCGATGCTCCGGCCGCGGGGCCGACGACCGCGGACGAGGAAAGCGGAGACGACCAGGATCGGCGCCAGGATGTCCGACGGGTACCGCGCGCGCTTCTCGAGCCGGGCACTACTTCTTCTCCTCCCGCACGAGGTGCACCGGGAACTCGACGTCGTCCCCGGCCCGAAGGGTGACGTACTCCTTGCGGGTCACGAAGCCCTTGGCGCTGATCTCGATCTCGTAGTCGCCGGGCGCGAGCTCTCGGGCGCCCGTCGTCTGGCCACGGGACAGATTGTAGCCGATGAGGCGGGAGGGGCGAGACTCGGCGCCCTCCTGCGTCCAGCGCTGATTGCTGAGCGTCAGGGGACGGCCGTCGGAACGGCCGACCTTGATCGCCATCCAGCGCGGCGCCTTGTTGTCGCTGGGGTCGCTCTCGTCCCGGAAGACGAGATTCGTCCGGTCGCGCAGGACGTGATCGAGCCGGGCGATCTCGCCGCCGTAGACGTTGATGTAGGGATGGATCGAGAGGGGCATGAAGCCCCGGCGTTCGAAGGCGATCTCATAGCTGCCCGCGGCGAGGGAATCGACGTAGTAGTAGCCGTCGGCCTCGGTATTGCCGACGCTGCGGAAGTACTCGTCGCCTTCCCTGCGATGGTAGACCTGGACCCAGGAGACGGGTCGGCCCTCGTCGTCGCGCACCCAGCCTTCCACGCTGCCGCCGGAGACCAGCGAGACCAGTCGCTCCTCGGGATCGGCGTCGACCGAGAGGGCGACGTTGTCGATCTCCTTGCGGATGAAGCCCTGGGCGATGATCGCGAGCCGGTAGCTCCCGTCCGGCGCGTAGATCTTGAACTTGCCCTCGGGGTCGTTGACGTGCTGCTGACTCACCCGATGCCAGTTCGAGCTGCCCCCGCGGGCATCCTGCTTGAGCAACTCCACCCGGAATTGGCGCACCGGCTCCTTGGCCTCGCCGGTCACCGCACGACCCCAGACGTAGCCGTCGCGACGGAGCTCGAAGTCGATGCGCTCGGCGACCGGAAAGACCTCGTTCTTCCGCTCCCGCGAGTAGCCAGATGCCGCCGCGGACATCCAGTAGGGACCCTCGCCGACGTTGTTGACCAGGTACTCGCCCTTCTCGTCGGTCTTGGCCGTGCCCCAGCTCGATCGGCTGTTGAGCTGGATCATCGCGTCCGCGATCGGCTGGCCCTCGGGCGTCTTGACGCTGCCCTTGACGGTGCCGCCCTTCTTGAGGACGAGGTCGTTGCCCTCGGAGTGGCCGGCGCCGACGACCGCGATGTTGCCCTTGAAGACCGTTGCGTGGCCACGGGCCATCGCCGAGACCCGATACTGACCCTCCGAGAGCCGGTCGAAGGCGTAGCGGCCCTCGGCGTCGCTCAAGGTCGAGTTGCCACGCTGGTTGCCGGACGAATTCCACTCGTAGACCCGGTTGTCGTTCAGCATCACCTTGACGCCGGCGAGCGCTTGTCCGTCCTCGTTGCGCACCTGGCCCGAGATCCGGCCGCCGGGGCGGATGATGATGGTGAGCTGCGGGACCTTCTCCATGTCGGTGATCTTGAAGGACTCGGAGTAGCCGTTGGCGAAGCCCTCCTTGGCGGCCCGGGCGCGGAAGTTGCTCCAGCGCTCGGCGGCGAGCCCGTCGATCATGAACTGGCCCTGAGCGTCGCTGCGGGTCACGAAGCGGGTCTGGCCGGAATCCCACATGTGCTCCCCGCCGCCCCAGGAGTTGAAGACCTTCACCTCGGCGTCGGCGACCGGCTTGCCGGTGTCGTCCACGACCAGGCCCTGGACCTTGCCGCCGCGCGACAGCTTCACCTCGATCTCGGCGGTCTCGCGACTGCCCGAGAGGTTCACCTCCTGCCAGTAGGTCAGGAAGCCGGCGGCGATGAACTCCACCGAGTGCGAACTCCGCGCCAGGCCGCTGATCCGGAAACGACCGATGTCGTCCGCGACGGCGGTGATCTGCCCGCAGCGGATCTGGACCCCGGGAACGCGGACGCCGTCCTGGTCGATGACGCTGCCGATGATGGCGCGCCCGGGTTGGAGGTCGAAGTCCCGGTCGAGAACCTCGCCCGCGACGAGTTCCACCACCGTGTCCTCGAGCGGCATGTACTCAGCGGCCTCGATGGCCACCACGACCTTGCCCGCGGGAAGGCCGGGGAGTCCGAAGCGACCGGATTCATCCGTCGTCGCCTCCAGCCTCCAGTTGCCCTTCTCCTGGCGCAGCCGGAGCCGGGCGCCGGCGATCGCCGGCCCCTGCGACGAGCGCACATGACCGACGAGGCCGGCCGCGGGTCCGAGTTCGATCTCGACCTCGTCACCGGCCTGGAGCGACTCGCGATGCGACGGGGCGAAGAGATCGTGGCGGACCTGGATGCGATAGCGGCCCTCGAGGGGCACGGCGACGGCGAAGCGACCCTCCTCGTCGGTGGTGACGGTCGCCGTGAACTCGTCGAGCAGGCCGTAGTTCAGCTCGCCCTGCTCGAAGTAGAGCTCGAGGTCGACCCGGGCTTCCGCGATGGCCTGGTCGTCCCGGTCGTGGACCCGGCCCTCGATCAGCCCTTCGCCCTCGCGCGCCATCAGCACCGGCCGCTTCTCGACCACCTCCGTGGTCGCGACCGGAGTCTCTTCCGGCCGACGACCCGGGCCCGGGGCCCGTCGGGCCCCGCCGGTCGTGGTGGACTCCACCTCCTCGAGGCGCGTGCTCTCGCCGATCGCCGTCGATTCGCCGCCGGCGAAGATCGATGCGACCGTGACGCCAAGGCCCGATACCACCAGGATGGCGATGATCAGCATGACCCTGTCGGTGCCCGATCGCATCGAGTTGGCTTCGTCCTGGTCCGGGGTGGCGACTGGCCGTCATGGCCACGAATCTCGAAGGTCGATCGTATGCCTCGGCTCCGAGCGCGGCAAGCGCGCGCTTCTCATCGGGACATCCTGCCGACCTTCCCTCGTCGACCCGTTGCGCTTCCCGATGGGCGGGCTACGCGAGGTCAGTCCTCACAACGTGGGCCATTGACCGCGGTTCCAGGAAATCGAACCCGCGTGTCCGAGGGGGCAGACCTCGGACACGCGGGCGCCGGCGGCGAGCCGCGCGGCGTCCTCAGAGCCAGGCGGTGACCGGTGGCGAGGCCCGCAGGCTGACCAGGTCGACGGCTTGCATCGTCATCCGCAGGCCGCTGATCAGCCCGGACACGTCGAAGACGACCCGAGCCCGGCCATCGAAGTCGGCATAGTCGCTGAACGAGAGGCTCTGGATCGAGGCGTAGAGGAAGGGATCCGAGCTGTTGACCACGAGCCAGGGGAAGCCGAGCAGGGCGGGATAGGGCTCGCCGGGTGGCGCCGGAAAGAGACTGTGGCTGGCGATGAGGTGAACCCGCCCGAACGGGGTGGCGCCGGCGACCTCCCAGGCACTGAAGCCCGGCGCTGCCTGAGCCAGGTCCGGGCCCACCAGCGTGAGGGGCACCTCGAGCAGGTCGGCCACCGCGAGCGCCTCGAGGACCTCTTCGTCGACGAAGCCGAAGGCGGTGGAATCGAGCGGGCTGCCCCCGAGCTGAGCGAGGCTGCCGCCCCCGGCGCTGCTGAAGACCCGACCCTCGATGCTGGCATTCGTGGAGCCGGTGGTGAACAGCCACTCGCCGGGATTCCCCGGGTCCGGCGAGATCCCGGTCACGTCCACGACGCTGCTCAGGTTGCTGCCCATCGCCTGGTTGACCATGGCGATGATCTGGCCGCGACTGAACAGGATCAGGGCCTCGGGGGCTCCGGGCGGCAGGACGAAGACGGTGCTCTCGTCGAGCAGGGGATCGCCGCCGTTGGCCGCGGCCAGGGCGGCGGAGCTGGTGGTCTCGTCATCGGCGAAGGAGAAGCAGATGCTGCCGTCGTCCGCCATGTGGAAGGCATCGACGTCGATGGTCGAGGTTCCGGTCATCACGGCGAAGACCGACTCGTCGATGATCTCGGTGACCAGTCCTCCGGGCATCAGCACGACGATGTCGCCGTCCTCGATGGTTCCGGACAGCGTCGGCACGCTGCGGTCGACCGAGAAGAGGAAGCCGAGGATGCCGCCGTCGACACCGGCCGGCGGCGGACAGAGGGCGTCGATCATGCCGCCGAAGTCGTCGTGGATGCCGTTGCCGTCGGCGTCACCGAGCAGGGCGTGAAGGGCGCCGTGATTCCGGTGGTGACGGATCTCGCCCGCGCCAGGAGCGAAGGCCAGGATCTCGGCGCCATCGAAGCTCCGATCGGACTCGGGCCCGGCCGTCGCCTGGCCCCGCGTGCTGGTGAAGAGTGCCTGGGCCGGGCTCGCGCCGGCCAGGATCAGTAGGGCGAGGATGCTCGCCGCGTGGAGTCGTCTCATGTGCCATCGGGCCGTGCCGGGGGAGGCCACATGGACAAGGACGCCCAAGCACCCGGGCCGGACCGGCGAAATCCGGCCGACCGGTTCGGTCCACGCGGTCGGGCGGCGGACCGGAGGCGAGGAGCCTCGCTTCCGGTTCGCCTCGAAGCGCGGGCCTCGGTGATCGACGACTTCGGTGGTGGGCGCGGCTTGCCGGGCGACCGCCGTTCCGGCGACGCGAGCTCCAGGCCGAGACGCGGCTTCGAACGACGCGAGGCTCCACGCCTGGCGTGGAGCCTCGTCGAAGGGACGTTCCGTCGGTCGGGATCAGTTGCTCTGTTCGAGCTTCAGATCCTTGATCGTGAGCAGGTCCTCGACCGGGACCTCGTTGATCCGGGCCGAAGTCTTGAGCCCGCGGAGCCAGGCCTGCATCTTCATCGTCTCGTACTCCTCGCGGATCCAGTCGTAGTAGCGCGGATCGCCGAAGTCGGTCGGACGGTTGTGGGGCGGGCTGATCTTGGCGGCCTGGATGACGTGCCAGCCGTAGACCGACTTCACCGGTCCGGTCACCTCGCCCTCCTTGGTGAGGGCGTAGGCGGCGTCACGGAAGTTCTCGTCGAGGGCACCGCCGAACTTCTTGACCGGTTGCGGGAGTTTGCCGCCGCTCTGCGCGGTGGTCTTGTCCTCGGAGTAGAGCTCGGCGAGCTTGTCGAACTCGACGCCCTCTTCGAGCAGGGACTTGATGCGCTCCGCCTTGGCCTTGGCGGTGGCCTCGGCGTCCTCGCCGAGCGACATGCCGGTCGCGGAATCGACGGTCATGATCAGGATGTGCTTCACCTCGACGTAGCGCCCGCGGAAGTGGTCCTCGTTCGCCGCGCAGAACGCCAGCACGTCCTCCTTGGTGACGTCGGTACCGGTCGAGCGCCGCCAGGCCTCGACGTTGCGCCAGCGGACGCGCTCCTGATCCTGGCTCAGGCCCTTGGCCTGGAGGACCATGTCCCAACTGAAGGGCGGCTGGAACTTCGTCTGCATCTCGCGGACGTAGGCCTCGATCTCGGAGTCGGTGACGGCCACGTCGGCCTTCGTCATAGCCCGCTGGACCAGGTACTCCTCGATCAGCTGGCGCCGGCCCTGGATGATGCTGATCGGCCGCAGGACGCCGAGCAGGAACTGCATGGCCTCGGCCGGGCCGACCTCGTAGGTCACGACCTTGCCCTTGACCAGCGTCGACAGGGCGGCGAAGGCGCCCTCCGGCGGGGCCGGGCGGCGGCCACGCAGCATGATCTGGTAGCGGCCGGTGATCTCGCGCTTGAAGAGCTGGAGCAGGAAGGCGTTGGTCTGCGCGTTCCGGGCCTCGGGCGGGATGTTGCGGGCGGCCCAGACCAGCTTCTTCCAGCCACGGGTCGTGCGGGCGGTGGTGCGGAGGTAGTCCGCCGTGTAGATGCCGCTGGCGACCAGGTCCTCGAAGCTCTTGTCGGGGGCGATACGGGGCAGGATCTCGCCCAGTTCCTCCTGCAGCTCCTGCTCGGTGACCTCGACGCCGTTGCGCTCCAGCTCGCACTCCAGCATCTTGGTGTCGAGCAGGACGTTGGCGATCGTCGAGATGTTCGATTCGAGGAGGATCCAGAGGAGATCACCCTGGGTCAGGACGTGTTCGTCGACGGTCGCGACCGGCTTGGCGGGGAGTTTCAGGCCGCTGCGATCGACCTGCGCCACCTCGACGAAATCCTGCTTGAGCCGGGGCAGGGGGATCGGCGACTGATCGATGTCCTGGGCCGCGAGCGGCAGCGCCAGCAGGGCGATGATCGGCAACCAAAGGGCAGTCTGCATTCTCATTGCTGTCGTCCTCATCGAGCCCGACGCGCGAGCCCTAGCGGGAGTCCCTGAATCTGATCCGCAGGCGTCGAACCTCGACCCCGACGTCGTGCCAGTCCGCGTCCGGAAGGAAGCGAAGGCGTGCGCGAATCCTACGGCAACCGGCCAGTTCCTCCAACCGCCGCCAGCCCAGGGACCGTCCCTGGGCGTCCAGACCCTCGAAATCCAGGACGAAGTCACGGCCCTCGCGGCCGTCGGCATCGATCTGGTCCTCCGCGGGGACCCGGAACCAGCTCGGGGCCTCGGCCTCGACCTCGTACCATCGGGTCACGACCTCCTGGTAGCGGTCGATGTGGAACTTCGTCGCGAAAACTTCCGGCGAGGGGATTCCGCCCGCCGCCTCGCCCAGCCAGCCGCCCAGGACCAGGCTGGTCAGCTCCTGGCCGGGATTGGTCCGCCGGGTGCCGCTGCTGGTCCAGCGCGGTCCGTCCCAGTCCGCGGGCAGGTCGTGACCGTCCGCGGCATAGGCGCCGCCGTCGTTGATCACCTCGAAGACCAGATCCCTGGCGCCGCCCCGGTAGGGAAAGGGGCGTTCGAAGGCGAGATCGATCCAGTCGCCGTAGGGACCCCGGCGGAGTCGTCGCGGCAGGAGGATCTCGCCTTCCCGGGAGCCCTGGAGCACGGTCTCCATAGGTCCCGGCGCGGCGAAATTGAGGGCGGCCACGGGCAGGAGTCCGCCGCCCGGATTGGCTGCCTCGCCGAGCCTGAAAACCACCCGGGGCAGGATCAGGTCCCGGTGCAGGACGGTCTCGGGGTCGGCCGGATCGACGATCGCGAAGAACGAGAAGCCCGTGATCAGGCCCGGGGCCTCGCCCAGGTAGGCGCCGGGGACGAGGATCTGGACCCGGTTCGGCTGCCGACCGAAGACGCAGGGGCCGGGCCAGTCCTTGCTCCGTTGCTCCTCCTTGGCTCCGAGTTCGACCGTGTTGAAGAAGGTCTGGACCGGCCGGGCGAAGCCGCCGAGATCGCCGAGGGAGCGCCGGCATTCGGGATCGAGATCGTCGAGGGCGAAGCTGATGTCGAGCTGGCCCTCGAAGGAGTCGTCGGCGCTGCTGCGGAAATCGATCGCCAGCTCCCGTTCGAGGCTGCGCTGCGTGAGGCTCCGGAGCCGGCCGCTGTGGACCACCAGGCGATGGGGCAGCCCCGGATCGAAGTCGCCGTCGGCCGGCCATGGGAACACCTTCAGCTCGCGGCCGTCGGCGCCGAGTTCGAGTCGGGGCCGGAAGCTGCGCTGCCCGCGGTCGCCGCCGTCCACCACCACGGTCACCGGTGGCCGCGCGGCTTCGAGACAATCAGGGTCGATGGCGAGCGAGGAACGGAATCGGAAGACGGTTCCGCGCGGTAGCGCGACCAGGCTGCGCGGCGCGACGAGCTCGAGCCGCAGGCCGACGCCGAGATCGATGTAGCCGCGGCCCACGGCGAAGGACTGCTCGACCGCCGCACCCAGGACGGCATGGTCGCGGGCTCGGAAGGGAACGGCCAGACCAGGGCTGATCTCGAGCCGGAGCTCGGCGTCGGCCGGCCAGCCCAGGGAGCCCTCGGCCTCGATGGCCAGGCTGGCATCCTGGCGGCGGATGCGGGTGGCCAGGCGCCGGCCCCCGGCGCGGACCGAGACCAGGGCCTCGACCGGCGTCTGGGGATGGATGCTGCGGTCGAAGCGGACCAGGATCGGCTCGTTGCGGGCCAGCGGTCGGTCGGCCGGCTCGATCGTCAGCACCCGGAGCTGGCCCTCGTCACGCCAGGGCTCGATGATGATCAGCAGGATGAGGCTGAGGAGAAGGGCGAAGCCCGTCACCATCATCGCCCAACGTCCAGCTCGCATCATCGACGAAGACCTCCTCCGACCGACATCGACCCGATCAACAAGCTAACCCGCATCGCTCGCCACCTCCACGGACGAGGCCGGCGTTTCGGCCGGCTGACCGCGTTGCTCGGGCTCGACGATGTCCGGCATCGCCTGCGCCGCTCGCGCCTCGTCATCCGAACCGAGCCCGCCGCCCTCGCCGCTCGGCCCGGAGCCCCTCCATTCGTGAGGTCTCCGGGCCTCGCTCTCGGGGATCCGGCGAGCGATGCGGGTCCCCCGCTCGCTCGCCACCTCCACGGACGAGGCCGGCGATTCGGTCGGCTGACCGCGTTGCTCCGGCCAGACCGTGTCTGAGACCGCCACCGCGGCAGCCGACCCGGGGCATGACGAGGTGGTTCGCCGAGTCCGACCTCGACGGAGTTTGTCGGTCACGGCCCGGCTTGCTATCCCGGTTGGTCCGTGAGCCCGCTTGATCGAGGAATCCCCATGCTCAGCGATCCCCGCTCGATTTCCTACGTCCTGGAGTGCGTGCATCCGCCGTTGCGCCATGACCAGGCCCAGCTGAAGCAGCTCTACGCCCGGACCTCGGCCGATCCGCGCCTCGCCTACGGCAACTTCAACTCCGGCGCGATGGGGGCGCGGATGATGACCGTCCACGGGCCGGCCAGCTTCCCCAACGCGCAGTCGCACTCGATCTTCGCCATCCTTCCGGACCGCTTCCAGCTCACCGAGGAGTGGCCCGCGATCGGCATCGAGGATTTCATCGACAAGGCGAAGGCGGCCTCGGCGCTGGTCCTCGAGGAGTTGCCGGTGACCCGATTCGCCGCCATCCAGTGCGTCGTGCGCAGTCTCGCCAGCGTCCCGGGCGTCGACGACTGCCGCGCCTGGCTCGAAGATCGGTTCCAGGGCCCGCGGGCCGACGAGGCCGCCTGCTTCGGCCGTGAACCGGCGTTGTTCGGACTCCGGCTCGGCTTCGGCCCGAGCATGGGCGACGCCACCCTGCACAACGTGCGGGTCGAGTCCTTCAACGGCGATCGGCGGTCGCTGTTCCTGGAGGATGCCGGCATCCTAACCCTGCAGGAGGAGCCGGCCGATCCGGTCGCGGTCATCGAATCGGCCGTGCGCGGCGTCTACGACTTCCTCACCGGACCGGTCATCGACTGGTTGAACGGCCGGGCCTGAACAGGCTCCGGTCCCGCGGCCCGCCCGACGTGAGAGCGCCGGGCCGAGGACGTTCCGGTCGCGTGGCCCCGATCAGGGCGCGAGCAGGAGTTCCCGGAGCGTTCCCTGCTGGTAGCTGCCGTTGGCGAAGTCCACCATCACCGAGGAATAGCGGACGCCGGCGATGCCGGGGACCCGGGCGATCGGCACGTAGAAGGTGGTGACCACGTTGGGCAGGATGTTGTGGAAGGGGAAGCCGTAGCTGAACTGGGGCAGCACGTCGGCGCCCATGCCGAGGATCGGCCCCGAGCCGAGCGGGCCCGACAGGTCGAGCGAGAACAGGTTGAACAACGAGCGGGTCGAGGTCGAGCCCAGCGGGATGTCGACGACGTTGAAGTCGTAGAGGTTCGGGTTGCCCGGATTGAGGGTGATCGTCGACCGGAAACCCTGGCTCGAGCCGGTCGGGTCGGAGAGGTAGAGGTAGAAGCGTGCGTTCTGCGGGGTCGACGGCCGGCCGATCGAGGCGGTGAGCACGTCCTCGATGCCGTCACCGTCGAAGTCGGCGGTGGCCGTGTCGAAGGTGTTGAGCGGATAGCCGACGGTCGTGTCCTGCACGAACATGCCGGCGAGGTTGCCGGTGTTGACGTAGAGGAAAAGCGGCTGGTTGCTGATGAAGTTGGGCAGGTCGACGTCGACGTGGTTGACGAAGACGTCCGGTAGGCCGTCACCGTTCATGTCGCAGACATGGGTGTTGCCGCCGACCTGCCCGGCATAGCTCGTGTTGTCGGTCTGGGTCTCGTTGATCTCGCCGGCGACTCCGGTGCTGGTGTTGCGCAACCAGAAGTCGGTGCCGTCATTGGTCCGCCAGATGTCGACCCGGCCGTCGCGGTCGAAGTCGGCGGCGACGCCGGCATAGGTCAGGTTCTCCGGCATGTCGTCGCGGGCGGTGACGAAGCCGCCCATGCCGTCGGTGTAGGCCGCCTTCACCTCGCTGGAACCGATCAGCAGGATGTCGACGTAGCCGTCGCCGTTCAGGTCGAGGATGCCGCCGTCGAAGACGTCGCGGGTCTGGACCACGGCGCCGAAGCTCGATTGCCAGAAGCTGGCCGGCAGGAGCGAGCTGGCGTTGCTGAACGCGAGGCCCGGACCCTGGCTCCAGAGATCGTCGTACTGGGTGACCGAGGCCGAGGTCTTGTAGTTGGCGCGTACGATGTCGAGGTCGCCGTCGAGATCGAAGTCGACCGTGCGGCCCTCGCAGGCGCCGTTCGAGGTGCCGGCGATGCCGGGCAGGGTGGCCATCGGCGTGGCCGCGAATCCCTGCCAGTTGCCCATGACGTCGTTGCCGAGGTTGCGATAGATCTCGGTCAGCTCGCCGAAGGCGTTGTAGGCGATCGCGTCCTCCCAGCCGTCACCGTCCACGTCGGCCGCCTCGATGTCGCGGGTGTTGTCGAAGCGGGTCAGCCAGTTGGAGTAGGTGGCGGTCAGATTGCTGAGGACGCCGGTGCCGTCGTTGATCAGGATCAGGTTGGGGCGGCCATGGTCGTTGGGCGTGTAGGCCCCCTTCACCGCGACCAGCACGTCGACGTCGCCGTCGTGGTCGATGTCGACCGGCTCGAAGTCGACCTCGTTCTTGGCCAGGAAGTAGTTCGAGTCCACGGGCGCCCCGTCGACGATCGGATTGCCGCCGAGGATCAGGTGGGTCGCGGATGACTCCGTGCGCTGCAAGGTCTGGGCGAGGGCGGTGGTGCCAAGGGCCAGGACCGTGACCAGGAACAGGGCGGTGGCTCGTCGGCTCATGTTCTCGTCCGTATGACTTCCTTTGGGGCGGCAACGGTCGGCGCTGCCCTCATGGGGGCTGCGCCGGGACCAGCGGGTGCTAAACTGACGCCGGATCGTCGCCGAAAGCGGAAGTCGAGTCAAAGAAAAGCCTCATGCGCGGTCTCCTTCTCGTCAGCCTGGGTCTCACCGTCGGCCTGATCACGGGCTGGCTCCTCGGTCGCGCGACCGCACCGCGGCCGGAACCCGTCTACATCGAGACCCTGGGCTCCGCGGGCGGCGATCCGGCCGGCGGAGGTCGGGCCGGACCGGGGCGCGCGCCGTCTTCCCAGACCGAGCGCATGAATACCCGGCCGACCAGGCGGGATCCGGTCGAGTCCGTCGACCCCGCCGACCCCGACGTCCTGATCCTCCACTACGGTGACCGCGAGGGCCGGGTCCTGCGGGAGGGCCCGGGTCTGGCGGTCGATCAGGCGGCTGGGCTCGTGCTGGCTCCGCTGGTCGATTTCCGCGGTGCCGCCTTCGTCGAGGCCAGCCTCGGCGGCCGGACCCGCCGGGTCGAGCTGGTGCGGGGGACCCGGGACGACCTCGGTCTCGTGCTCTTCGTGGTCGACCTCGGCGCGCGGCCGGTCGCGCTGGAGCCGGAGCGGGTGACGCCAGGGACGAGCCTCATGGCGCTGGCCGGGGACGGTCGCCGGCGGAGCGTCGAGGTGGCGGCGCGGGACTTCGACCCCGAACTGCGCTGCGAACTGCTCCGCTTTCGGCCCGGTGAGCTGCCGCGTTCGGCGCTCGTCCTCCTCGACCAGTCCGGAGCGGCCCGAGCCCTGGTGCCGGGCGCCGGGCCGGCCGCCAGCGCCCTGCCGCTCGAGGGCATCGAGGTCGCGAGCTTCCCGCCGGTCGACCTGGCGCCGCAGGACTGGGACGCCCGCTTCTACGCCGGCAGCGTCGCCGACCTGATCGCCCAGGCACGGCTGGCCCGGGCCGAGAATCGACCTCTGGAGGCGGTCCTGGTCTGGCAGCGCGTCTTCGAACTCGATCCGGGCCGCCGGCGCGAATTCGAGGACGAGCTGGAGGCCGCCTGGCGCGAGGCCCTGGCGAGCGAGGGCCCCGGCTCGGCCGGTCGGTCCGGTCTCCTGGCCCGGGCCCTGAAGGATCTGCCCGCGGCGGCCGATCTCTGGGCCGAACTCGGCGAACTGCGGCGCGGGGAGAGGGACTGGGACGGCGCCGTGCAGGCCTACGCCGAAGCGGCCCGGCTGGCCCCGGAGCTGATCGGCGACCCGGTTGGGCTCGAGGCCGCCATCCGTCTCGAACAGGCGCAGGCCCTGGTCGCCGGCGGCCGGGTGGAGGAGGCCCGGGAGCTCCTCTTCGCCATCCTGCCCCGGCTCGGGGCCAATCTAGATCTCTGGCTGCTCCAGGCGCAGCTCGCCGAACGGCGCCGGGACTACGCCACCGCGGCGGCGGCCTGGCGCGCGGCCCTCGATCTCGATGGCGGCCTCGCGGCCGAACTCGAGGCGGCGATCGCCCGGGCCGAGCGCCTGATCGAGGGGCCCGGTCGGCAGGTGGTCGACTACGATCCGCGCCAGCGTTCGATCGTCGTCCAGGTCGCGATCAACGACCGCGCCAGCGGCGACTTCATCATCGACACCGGCGCCACCGTGAGCATGGTGCCGGAGGGCCTCGCCCGGGCGGCCGGCCTCGACACCTCCGAGCGCGCGCCGAAGGTCCGCCTCGACACGGCCGGTTCGAGCCGGGTCCTGCCCTACACGCCCTCCGGCAGCATCCAGCTCGGCAGCCTGCGGATCGAGGGGCTGAGCGTCGTCGTGGGTGATCTCTCGGGCGGCGCCGGCCAGGGACTCCTGGGCATGGACTTCCTGCAGAACTTCGACCTGGTCAACGACACGGTCAACGGTCGCCTCGTGCTGTCGCGGCGCTGAGAGCTCAGCGGCCGAGGATGAAGTCGAGGATGCCCGCGGCGTCCTCGAGGCTCGCCGTCGCCAGATCGGCGCCGGCCGCGCGCAGGCAGTCGAGGTCGTGCAGGCCGGTGGCCACGCCGATCGAACGGCAACCGTTGGCGCGGGCGCAATCGACGTCGGCAGGGGTGTCGCCGATGACCACCACCTCGCGGGCCGCCAGGCTACGGCCGCGGATCGCGGCCGCCTTGGCCATGGCGATGGGCGGCAGGTGGCGGCGATGGGGCGGGAACTCGCGCGGTTCGTCGGCGAAGGCGTTGGCGCGAAAGTGGCGCTCGTCGAGGCCCGCGGCGCGGATCTTGATCCTGCCGGTGTCCTCGTAGTTGCCGGTGCAGAGGCCGAGGATCAGGTCGGCGCGGTCGGCCAGGAGGTCGACCAGCTCGCGCGCGCCGGCGAGCGGCGTGGCCAGCCCCGGCTCGGCGAGGATCCGCTCCAGGCTTTGCCGATAGGCACGGCGGAAGTCGCCATTGGCCGGCTCCACCGCCGCGACGCCGTTGAGCTCGAGGACCTCGGCGAAGATCAAAGGGTCGAGGCGACCGGCGTAATGGACGCCCTCGAGGCTGCAGGGGCGGCCCCAGAGCTCGAGGAAGGCCTCCTGCATGGCCCGCAGGCCGGCACGCTGGGTCTTCAGCAGGGTGGCGTCGATGTCGAAGAGAACGAGCATGGGCGATGGTAGGAGGAGCGGGCCTCGGGGAAAAGGCGCCGCCACGGCCAGCGCCCGGGCCCAATCTCGTTAGAATCCCGGCACGCCCGGTGGCCGGGTCCGGATGGCAGGAGCGGAGCGAACATGACGCCCATCGTCGTCGACACGGAATCCGACAACCCCTTCGCCATCGACATCGCCCGCTGGCTGGGGCAGCGCGAGGAGGTGGCGGACCTCATCTCGCTGCGCTGCTTCGCCAACGGTGAGTTCTGTCCCCAGTTCATCAACGAGGAGGGCGGCGAACCGGGTCAGGGCTTGCGCGGGCGGAGCGTGGTCATCGTGTCGACCGCCTCGGGCCACCTCTCGCGCGACGCCCTCGCCATGAGGACGATGCTGGTGGCGCGGGCGGCGAAGGACAACGGCGCCGAACGCGTCGTGCTGGTCGAGCCCGACCTTTTCTACAGCGCCCAGGACCGTGGTCCGCGGGTGGACCAGGGCGAGGTCGATTTCGAGCGCGACGCCTGGGACTACCAGAAGTTCGACGGGCAGCCCTTCTCCTGCAGGCTCTACGCCCAGCTCGTCGGCCATGCCGGCGTCGACGCCGCGGTCACCGTCCACAACCATTCGGCCTCGGTGGGCAACGAGTTCAACCGCTGGCTCAGCGAGGGCTACCACAACCTGTCGCCGGCCGAGGTCTTCGCCGACTACGTGTTGCGGTCCGATCTGGTCGACGTCGCCGACGAGGGCCAGCGGCTGTTGATCTGCGCGCCGGACAAGGGGGCCCTCGGCTTCGCCCGGGAGATCCGCGACCGGCTCGGCCTGCCCGGTTCACGGCTGCTGGCCTTCGCCAAGGAGCGGCGCGGCGAGCGCTCGGTGCAGTCGACCCTGGCCAAGCTCTCCGAGGCCCGCTTCGAGGACATCGCCGGTCGCGACGTGCTCATCGTCGACGACATGGTCCGGACCGGTTCGACCATCATGGAATGCTGCCGTCGGCTGCGCGCCGGCAAGCCCCGCCGCGTGGTCTTCGGCGTCACCCACTTCTACTCGTCCCATGAATCGCGCTCGGTCCTGGCCGATCCGCTCCTGGACGAAATCGTCACCACCAACACCGTGCCGACGATCCTCAACCGCGACATGCAGGGCCGGCTCCGGAAGAAGATGGTGGTGATCAAGCTGGAGCGCTGGATCGCGCGCTACCTCCTCGAGCTGCTCCAACCGGGCAGCCTCGAACCGGAGGTCCGCTACTCGGTCGACATGTCCTCGAAGAACCCGCGCTGGCGCTGACTTCGGCCGCGGCCGTCGTTCTGGGTGATATCCCCCAGGTCGAGGCCGGGCCAGCTGGCAGGCTTCCGGCTCGTCGCCCGCGCGGACGGGCTCGATCCGGCCCTGCGGCCCTGCCCGAGGCCCCCGGGGCGGGGGGTGGTGATCGCGGCACGGCGCTTGCTCCCGCGGGGCAGCGGGGGAATCGTCCGCCCGAGGAGCAAGCGATGAAGCGACACCACAGCCGCGAGAAGAAGGAATTCAATCCGGAGACCCTGGCCCTCGGCCTGGGCTACGACTCGAAGTTCTCCGAAGGCGCGATCAAGCCGCCGATCTTCCTGACCTCGACCTTCCAGTTCCAGAGCGCCGAGGACGGCAAGCGCTTCTTCGAGATCGCCTACGGTCTCGACGAGAAGCGCCCCGGCGAGGACCCGGGCCTGATCTACTCCCGGCTCAACAACCCGAACCTGCAGATCTTCGAGGAACGCATCGCGGCCTGGGATCGGACCGAGCAGGCGGCCGTCTTCTCCTCGGGCATGTCGGCCATCTCGACCGCGGTCCTGGCGCTGCTGTCGCCGGGCGACCACATCCTGTCGAGCTCGCCGGTCTATGGCGGCACCCACTACTTCTTCGAGGTCGTCCTGCCGCGCTTCGGCATCACCGTCACCCAGGTGACCGGTGGCACCGAGACCCCGCAGCTGATGAGGGAGGCGGCGGCGCGCATCGGTCCCGAGAAGATCAAGATGCTCTACGTCGAGACCCCGGCGAATCCCTCGAACGTCCTGATCGACATCCCCGCGATCGCGGCGCTGGCGAAAGACCTCGGGCGCGACGGCCAAAAGCCCGTGGTCGCGGTCGACAACACCTTCCTCGGTCCGGTCTTCCAGCGGCCGGCGGCGTTGGGCGCCGATCTGGTCATCTACTCGGCGACCAAGTTCATCGGCGGCCACAGCGATCTCGTCGCCGGCGTGGTCACCGGATCCGCCGAGCTGATGAAGACGGTGATGATGATGCGCACCGTCCTCGGCACCATGGCCGGTCCCTTCGCCGGCTGGCTGCTCCTGCGTTCGCTGGAGACCGTCTCGGTGCGCATGCGTCGGCAGGCGAAGAACGCGCGCAAGCTTGCGGCGCTCCTGGTCGAGCACCCCCGTGTCATCTCCGTCGCCTATCCCGACCTGCTTCAGGAGGGCGATCCTCAGTACGACATCTACCGGCGCTGCTGCACCGGCCCGGGTTCGCTCATCGCCTTCGAGGTCGAGGGTGGCGAGGAGGCCGCCTTCAAGATCCTCAACCGCTTCGAGGTCGCCCGCCTCGCCGTCTCCCTCGGCGGCACCGAGAGCCTGGTCGAGCACCCGGCCTCGATGACCCACGCCGACGTTTCGCCGGAGGAGCGCGAGGAGTTCGGGATCAAGCCGGGCCTGATCCGCATGTCGGTCGGCATCGAGCATCTCTCCGACCTGGAGCGCGACCTGACCCACGCTCTCGACCTCGACTGATCACGACCGATTCCGGTCGATCCGCGCGGGCCGTGCCACCCCGGTGGCGCGGCCCGCGATCGTCTTCTGCCGGCCGGGCTTCATGCGGCCGCCGTCCCTGGCCTCACTTGACGTCGACGAGGTCCTGCGTTCTCCTGGTGATTCGTGCGGAGAGCAGGAACCGTCGGCGGCAACCCGGTCGGCCAGGGGTCGGACCGCGATCGTTGCCCGAACGGCCACCAAGAGGACGGAAGAACGGAGGATCGGCCATGGCCATCAACGTCTACTTCGGAACCAATCGCGACCCCAAGCCGGCCGGCAAGCCGACGAATTTCGGCAGTCGCTTCGGGCCCGACGGGATCGCCAACCTGCGCTTCGGCCGCGCCGAGGTCGAGGGCAAGAAGGTCACGATCAAGGTGGCCGACGAGCGGCTCAGCGCCCCGGGCGAGAAGCAAGCGCCGGTGCTCGGCAGCCAGAGCGTCTTCGAGGGACTTCGCGAGCTGATGAGCAAGAACCAGCGCGATACGGTGCTGTTCATCCACGGCTACAACGTCGACTTCAAGGAGGCGATGATCTCGGCCGCCCGGCTCGAACGGAACTTCGCCCCTCTCGGCGGGGGTAGGGGCGTCAACGTCGCGGCCTTCTCCTGGCCCTCGGATGGCTCGCTGACCCCCTGGCTGGCCTACTCCAGCGATCGTCGCGACGCCGCCGCTTCCGGTCCCGCCTTTGCGCGCGGCCTGCTCAAGCTGCGCGACTTCCTGGTCTCGATCCCGCGCGAGAAGGACTGCGAACGGAAGATCCACCTCGTCGCCCACAGCATGGGCAACTACGTCCTACGCCACGCCTTCCAGGAGCTGCTCCGGCAGACCGCCGGGAGCCCGCCGCGGATCTTCGACCAGATCTTCCTGATGGCGGCGGACGAGGACGACGACACCTTCGAGCACGATCACAAGATGCGCCAGCTGCCGCGAATCGGTCGCCGCGTGAACGTCTACTTCAACCGCGAGGACCGGGCCATGTCGATCAGCGACCGGACCAAGGGGAATCCCTCGCGGCTCGGTGACGACGGGCCGCGGAGCCCCTTCCTGGTGCCGGCCAAGGTCACGCAGATCGATTGCACGCGGGTCGTCTCCGGCCTGGTCGAGCACAGCTACTTCCTCGACACCGCGCCCGTGATCGAGGACATGATGCGCACCATCGAGGGCCTCGAGCCTCAGGACGTCCCCGGCCGGCGCTTCGTCCCCGACCGCAACCGCTTCGAGATCGCGGGCTGACGAGGCCTGGGAGCCGTCGAGCCGCCCCCTTCGAAGTCGCCAGGCCCCACGCCGGTCGATGGCGCCCTGGGTTTCCTCCTTGGCACTCGGTTTCGACGGCGGCTATGCTCGGATTCCACGGCGCGCGCTGGGCCCGTTCCGGCCGGCCTTCACCCTCGTCCTCGGCAATCGGTCTCGAAGCCTGATCCGCAGGGGCCGACGGCGACGCGTCGAAACCCCGGACCTGCCCTGGAGCGCTCACATGACCCGGCCATTCCTTCGCTCGAAGTCCACGCTCGTCGTCCTCCTCATCGTCCTCTTCGGGTCGCCTGCCGGGGCCCAGAGCCTCTCGACCAGCTATCTGACCAACAACAACAGCGCCGGCGCGATGTTCGACATCAAGGCGTCCGCAGGAGTCGGCGTGCTCAACATCGACGACTTCGACCTCAACTGTTTCACCTCCGGTGCGGTGCAGGTGGACATCTGGGCCGTGAGCGGCGGTGGGAGCTTCATCGGCCACCAGGACGACGTCTCGGCCTGGACCCTCTTGGCTTCGACCGTCGTGACCTCGTCCGGCATCGGCACGCCGACGAATCTCGGCCTCGCGCTCGGCCTTCAGATTCCCGCGGGCTCGACGCAGGGCTTCTTCATCTACCTTCTGCCTGGAGGCTCGGTCCAGTACATCACCCGGAGCGGAGCGTTCGACACGGTGATCGCATCCGATGGCAACATCGAGATTCGTGCCGGGATCGGCAAGAGCAGAGGAAGCTACCCGGCGGCATTCGACGGCCCCAATTTCGGTGGCTTCACTCCGGGCAGTGACGCAAGAGCATGGTCCGGTACGGTCCATTACTCGTCCTTCGCCCCGGCACCGACCCCGGGCCAGGCGCCCAGGCCGGGGCAGGCGGTCTTCGATGTCAACGACGCCGTCAACGCCAATGCGCATCGGGTCACGACCGGCGAAGGTGGCCCCTATTTCTCGTCGATCGACCAGGGCTCGGCCTTCGTGTTCCACTTCGAAGGCGGAGGTTATCAGCCGATCGCCCTGCTCTATGGCGCCCTGAACCCGCTCTCGGCCACCTTTCCGGGTGGCATCGGCCAGTTCGACATCGGCGGCCCCGGAGTCGACCCGCAGGGACTGCCGGTGAACATCGGGGTCTTCGCCAACGGCATCGCCTGGTCGCAGGCGACGGCGCCGCCGCTCAACTTCGATGCGCTCTTCTTCACCAACACGGCGGGCGTTCTCGATGTCGGCATCGCGATGCCGCCATTCGGTCTGCCGGCGGGCACCGTCCTGACCACCTTTCAGGCCGCGATCCTCTCGAGCAACGCGCCCTTCGTCTACATCTCCAACGCGATCCAGATGACTCTCGACTGAACGAAGGCCGAGAGCCTTCGCAGTGCCTCGCGGTGACCGTCGCGCGTTCTGGTCGATCCCCCAATCGGCTCGGCCGGAGTCGGGTGATCTCCCCGGGCATCCGGCCGGTCATTCGTCCCGAGCCGAGATCGCGTCGGACGGGCGGTCAGTGGAAGTCGCGGGAGCGGGTGGGGAGGCCGCGGAGGAGGGGGCTGAGGTTGGCGATGAAGCCGGCCATGAGGTGGACGACGTCGCCGTCGCCACGTTCGATCTGGCCCTTCACCAGGAGGAGGCTGCCGGAGAGCAGGGCGACGCGGAAACGCTCCTGTTCGCGGACGCGGAGGATGACGTTCACCTGACCGAACTCGTCCTCGAGGGTGACGAACATCACGCCCGAGGCGGTGGCCGGGCGTTGCCGGCAGATGCTGATGCCGATGACCGTGACCGGTTCCTTGTGGCGCGCGGCCGCGACGGCGCGCGAGTCGATGGCGCCGCGGCGCAGGGCCTCGCCACGCAGCAGCTCCATCGGATGGGCGGCCAGGGAGAGCCCGGCGTGGCGGTAGTCCGAGTGGACGATGCTGGCCAGGCCCGGCGCCTCGAGTCGCGGGCGCTCCTCGACCAGGGCCTCGGTAGGGAAGAGGGGAGCCTGGTCGAGCCGACGTCCGGCCCGCCACCAGTCGCCCCGACGATGGTCGCCGAAGGATGCGAAGGCGCCGGCTTCGGCCAGGATCGCGGCCTCGCGCCGGTCGAGTCCGACCCGACGGCAGCAGTCCTCGATCGAGTCGAAGGACGCCTCCTCGCGCGCGGAGACCAGTCGGTCCATCCGTTCCCGGCGCAGCCCCTTCAGCTGCCGGAAGCCGAGGCGCAAGGCCGGCCCGCCCTCGCCGTAGCGTTCCGGGGGCAGGTCCGGGTCGGCGGCGGTCTCCCGGAGAGCTGGTAGGCCGTCGGTCTCCAGCCGGCAATCGAAGACGCTGCGCTGCACGTCGACCGGACGGACCGGAACGCCGTGACGACGGGCGTCGGCGACGAGCTGCGCCGGCCCGTAGAAACCCATCGGCAGGCTGTTCAGGAGCGCGCAGGTGAAGGCCGCCGGCTCGAATCGCTTCAGCCAGAGGGAGACGTAGGTGAGGAGCGCGAAGGAGGCGGCGTGGCTCTCCGGGAAGCCGTACTCGCCGAAGCCCTGGATCTGGCGGTAGACCGCCTCGGCGAAGTCGAGTTGGTAGCCGCGTTCGAGCATGCCGTCGATCAGCTTGTCGCGGAAGGAATGGAGCAGGCCGGGCCGGCGCCAGGCGCCCATGGCGCGGCGGAGGAGATCGGCCTCGCCCGGGCTGAAGCCGGCGGCGACGACCGCGAGCTTCATCACCTGCTCCTGGAAGATCGGCACGCCGAGGGTCTTGTCGAGGACGTCGCGGAGCGCGGCGGAGGGATAGCTCACCTCCTCGAGCCCGGCGCGGCGCCGCAGGTAGGGATGGACCATGCCGCCCTGGATGGGCCCGGGGCGGACGATCGCCACCTCGATGACCAGGTCGTAGAAGCGCTTCGGCTTGAAGCGGGGCAGCATCGCCATCTGGGCCCGGCTTTCGATCTGGAACACGCCGATCGTGTCGGCCCGGCCGGCCATCTCGTAGACCGCGGGGACCTCGGCGGGGATCGTCGCCAGCTCCCAGCGCCGGCCGCGCAGCTCCTCGATCAGCTGGAAGCACTTGCGGGTGGCCGTGAGCATGCCGAGGGCGAGGCAATCGACCTTGAGGATGCCGAGGGCATCGAGGTCGTCCTTGTCCCACTGGATCACCGTGCGCCCGTCCATCGCCGCGTTCTCGATCGGGCACAGTTCGTCGAGCCGTCCCCGGGTGATGACCATGCCGCCGACGTGCTGCGACAGATGTCGAGGGAAGCCCTGGATCTCGGCGGTGAGTCGCATCACCAGCCGGAGCCTGGGGTCCGCGGGATCGAGGCCCAGCTCGCGCAGGCGGTCGTCGGAGAGCTCCGCGCGATCCCAGTAGTGGAGGTTCCGGGCCAGACGTTCGACCTGGTCGAGGGCGAGCCCCAGCGCCTTGCCGAGATCGCGTACCGCCGAGCGGCCACGGTAGGTGATGACGGTCGCGGCGAGCGCGGCGTGGTCGCGGCCGTAGCGCTCGTAGACGTACTGGATGACCTCCTCGCGCCGTTCGTGCTCGAAATCGACGTCGATGTCGGGCGGTTCGTTGCGGTCGCGGGAGACGAAACGTTCGAAGAGGAGATCGAAACGATCGGGATCGACCGCGGTGATGCCGAGCGCGTAGCAGACGGCCGAGTTGGCGGCGCTGCCGCGACCCTGACAGAGGATGGCGCGCGAGCGGGCGAAGCGGACCAGGTCGTAGACGGTGAGGAAGTAGCCCTCGTAGGCGAGTTCGCTGATCAGCGCCAGCTCGTGCTCGATCAGCTCGCGGACCCGGGCTGGAACCCCCTCGGGCCAGCGTCGGGCGGACTCCTCCTCGACCAGGGCGCGGAGATCGCGGCCGCGGACGTCGTCGGGGTACTCGTAGCGGAGCTCGTCGAGGGAGAAGTGCATGGTGGCCGCCAGGGCCCGCGCGCGTTCGAGCAGGTCGGGACGACGGCGATGGGCACGAGCGAGCCCGGCGAGATCGCGCAGAGGGCGACAGCCTCGGGCATCGAGGCGGCGGCCGAGATCGTCGACGCGGCAGCCGAGCCGGATCGCGGCCAGGGCGTCGCGCAGGGGCCGGCGCTCCTCGATGTGGGCATCGACCTCGCCGGCGGCGACGAGAGGCAGGGCGCAGCGTTCCTCCAGGTACTCGTAACGACGGAGGCGGGCCTCGTCGTCGGGACCGTCGTGGAGGGTGACGGCGAGGAAGGCCCGGTCGCCGAAGAGCCGGGCCCAGCGCTCGAGGCGAGCGGCCTCGGCCTCGAGGCGCTCCTGGCCGGCCGTCGCATCGAGCGCTTCCGCGGCGACGGGGAGCAGCGCGACCAGTCCTTCGGCGCCGCGAGCGAGGTCGTACTGGCCGAGATGGGCCTCACCCTTGCGGGCGCGGCGACGGCCGAGACTGATCAGGCGGGAGAGGCGGGCGTAGGCGGCGCGATCTGGAGCCAGGAGGACGGCGGGGCCGGCGTCCTCGGTCTCGATCTCGGCGCCGACGACGAGCTTGATGGCCTGGCCGCGCGCGGCGACGTGCGCGCGGACGACGCCGGCCAGCGAACAGCGATCGGTGATGGCGATCGCCTGGTAGCCGAGTTCGATCGCCCGGGCCACGAGCTCGTCCGGGTGCGAGGCACCCTCGAGGAAGCTGTAGTTGCTGCGGCACCAGAGTTCCACGGGGCCGGCCTGTCGCTCGGCCCGGGCCGCGTCGGTATCGTCCGTCGGCTCCAGGCCCTGGCGCTTCGAGGGGTGGGGCCGACGTTTCGGGTTGGTGTGCTCAGGCATCGGACTCGCGCCTCCGAACGACGGGCCGGCCGCGCGCGGGCTCTCTCCTTGCCGCGGCGCGGTTCGGGATGCGATGGGGGAGGCCGCGGTCGGCGGCCATCGGCGCGCGGTCCTCGTCCGCCCGGCTCGGAAGGCCCCTGGTCGCTCGCGGCGTCGCCAGGCCGTCGATCACGAGGGTCGGGCCGCCCCGACCCGTGGCCTCAGCTGAAGAGACCATGGCGATACCAGAAGCCGCTGGTCCGGTCCTGGAAGATCCACCAGCGCGCGCCGGTGACGGTCTCGACGACGTAGTAGTCGCGGACGATGTCCTGACCATCCCACCAGCCGGAGGCCAGGCGTTCGGGTCCGGCCAGACAGCGGAGAGGACCGGGCTCGCGGCCGGCGGCGAGCCTTCGGGGGTGGCCCAGGTCGTCGCATTCGAGTTCGAGTCTGAGGGGTCGCTCCTCGAGGTCGAGCGGCCGTCGCCCCCGGGGCGGGTCGGGAAGGTCCTCGTCCTCGTCGAGGCCGGCCCGGCGCCAGGAGTAGGCTCGCTCCGGACGATGGTCGGCCTCGAGCCGAGGACTGAGTACGCGACTCTCGCCGAGACGATGGGCGAGGCGATCGATCAGGCCGATCGCCTCGCGGTTCCAGCAGGTCTCGTGGTCCTCGGCGAAGAGCAGGCCCTGTTCCGGCAGGAGGCTGCGTTCGGCCTCGACCCGGAGTTCGAGCCGATCGATCTCGGCGTCCAGGCGGAGGCGTTCCAGCTTGTGGCCGAGCAGGTCCACCAGGGCCTTGGCCTCGCGGAGGGCGCGCCGAGGGCGCAGGGCCATGGCCATGGGGGCGATGCGGCGGTCGGCCGGCACGAAGTCGAGGCGCCCGAAGATCAGACCGGTCGAGCGCCCCTCGAGCCAGGACTCGAGGAGATCGAAGAGGCGCTTGGCGGCGAAGAGCAGGCTGCTGCTGCGCCGGGTCGGGGGCCACCAGTCGATGCGCTGGCGGAACCGGTCCGGCGGCCGGAAGCGCGGCAGGTCGGCCGGGATCTCGCCGTAGGCCAGGGCCAATCCTTGCGCCAGCTCGTCACCGAAACGCGCTCTCAGACCGGCTCGTGGCAGGCGGCGCAGGTCGCCGAGGGTCTCGAGGCCGAGCAGGTCGAGCGGACCGAGGATGGCGGGTTCGGGCTCGAGGATCAGCCAGGGGGCGCGATCGAGGGCCTGATCGAGGGCGGTGGCGCCGATCGAGCGGACCCTTGGCGCGGGCAGCCTGGAGAGGAGGGAGGCGGCCGCGGCCCGCGGGGCGATCACGATCCGGTAGTCGTGGCCGAGACGGGCGAGCAGATCCTCGACGCGAGCCAGGAGGCCGGCCTCGCCGTCGAAGTGGACCAGGCTGCGGCCGATCTCGATCAGGAGGGCGGAGCCCGAGCCCAGGCGATCGATCACCAGCTCGGGGCTGAAACGCTGCATGATCAGCGCCAGGGCTTCGAGCTGGGCCCGTTCCCGGGCCTCGTCCCGGGGGCGCACTTCGAGCCCGGCGCAGACGGCCCGGGCGGCCGTGACGCTCTGGCCCGGCCGAACGCCCTGGCGGCGCGCTTCGGGCGAGACCGCGCAGAGGAACTCGCGGCGGCCCTCGGCGCGGGAGAGCGCGAGGGGTTGCGCCAGTTCCTGGCCTCGGGTCAGGCTTTCGAGGGCCAGTTCGGGCAGACGAAGACTCATCCAGAGCATCGTGGTTCCAATCGAAGGCGCGACGCGGAGGCGAAGGACCTCCGGTTGCCGATCGGGCCGGGCCGCGCCTGGTTCTCAGGCGGGGAGGGCCCGCGTGGTCGTGGTCGGTTCGGCCTGACGGAGCAGCTCCTTCTCGTCGAGGCAGCCGCGGGAGGACGGCGGGGCGTCGAGAGCGTCGTGACTCCATTCGAGCAGCACCGGTCGGGAATCGAAGCGTCCGCGGGTCTTGATCACCTCGATCATCAGGCGTCGTCGGCGGCCCAGTGCCGGCAGGGGCCGCGCCAGGAGGCGCAGGGGAGCCGGCGAAGAGCGCTGCAGATCCCGCGAGGAACGCAGCAGGAAGGCGGTGCAATCGCCGTCACGGGCCGCGAGCTGAAGCCGGCGGAGAGCCGCTTCTTGCCTGCCGCCGAGACCGGCGAGCGGGCTCAGCAGGCCGCGGCAGAGACCCGAGCGCAGCAGCTGCTCGAGTGCCCAGAGCTGCTCGTCGAGGTCGCGCGGCCGCAGGACGAGCCAGCGTTCGAGCGGGAAACCCAGGTGAGCGAGAGCCGGGGGATAGGGTGGGTTCTCGCGTCCGACCCAGGCCCAGAAACGCGTCGGTCCACCCGGACGATGCTCCCGCTGGAGCAAGGCGGGAAGAAGGGCTTCGAGCAGGCCGCTGCCGGCCCGGAGGTCGGCGATCTCGTTGAGGGCGGCCCGGAGATAGCCGCCGCCCAGGGCCTGATCGAGAGCGGCCCAGCCGGTGGCGAGCCGGTCGGTCCCGCCGCGACCTGCCTGCGTCTTGCGGGCGAGCAGATGGCGCAGACGGTTCAGCGTCGTGGCGCGTCCGGTCGGCTCCGTCTCGATGGCGAGCGGGTGACGAGCCTGGGCTTCGGCGCTGCCCGGGGCATCCTCGAGGGTCTTCATGATCTGCGCTCCTCAGATTCGCATGTCCAGGCGAAGGAGGCCGACGACGAGACCCTCGAGCGTGATCGGTTGTCGGCGCGGGTCGACCACGATCTCCTGGTGCGCGGGGTTGCGCGGCTCGAGCACGATGCGGGAGCCCCGCCGCCGCCAGACCTTGAGGGTGACGTCCTCGCCGAGCCGAACCACGGCGATGCGACCGTCCTCGGCCTTGCCGGCGCGATGCACCGCGACCAGGTCGCCGCCCCGGATGCCGGCCTCGATCATCGAATCGCCGCGTACGCGGAGGAGGTAGTCCGGACGCGGTCGGAACAGACCGGCGGGGAGCTGGAGCTGCTTCTCGACGTTCTCCTCGGCGAGGATCGGACTGCCGGCGGCAACCTCGCCGATCAGCGGCAGGCCCGGCTCGGTGCCGGCGCCGGCCTCGAGGCAGAGGCCGCGCGAGACGCCGGGGCGGATGCGCAGGACGCCCTTCTTCTCCAGCAGGCGGAGGTGCTGGGCCGCCGCGTTGGCGGAGCGGTAGCCGAGAGCCCGGGCGATCTCCGCCTGGCTGGGGGGGTGACCGTGCTGGTCGAGGAAGCGGCGGATGAAGTCGAGGACGCGTTGCTGTGCGGCGGTGAGTTCCTTCATGAGCCACCTCGTGCTGGGTCGATGGACATGCTGTGCATCGACACAGTATCGAGGCCGGGGGACGCTCTCCCGTCGACCCGGGGTTCCGATGTCTCCTCGTCCGTGCTGGTGGTTCGGGGAAGACGGGGCAGGTCGATCGCGACAAGAAAGGGGCGGGCCCCTTCGCGGGTGGGCAGGGCGTGACGGACGCCGGGGCTCCGGCCGGGATGCCCATCGGTTCCGCGAGCGAGCGAAGGAGGCGGCCCATCGCGAGCCCGGCGGTCGTGGCCCCTTCGCGGGGGCTAAAAGGAGAGGGGACGGGCCTGGGCCCGTCCCCTCTCGAAGGCTCAGGAAGTCGGAACGATCAGTTCACCGTGACCTCGATCGCGTTCGACAGGTAGACGAAGGGCGCCGAGCTCGAGGTGACCGCAGCCTGGAAGCTGGTCAGGATGGTGCCCGAGGGGATGCCGAAGTTCGGGAAGCTGAAGCCGACACTGCAGTCGCCGGCCGCGTCCGTGAAGAACAGGGCATCGAGCGGGAAGCCGATGAAGCCGCCCTGGGCCCAGCTGATCGCGTCCACGAAGACACCGATGTTGTTCGGGATGCCCTGGCCGTTGACGCCGGGGCCACCGATGTCGAACTGGCCGATGCCGCCCGGGTAGGTGGCCGCGACCGGGTTGAGCGGACCGTAGAGGACCGCGATGGCCTGGGTGGGCTCACCGGTGAAGTCCATGGTCATGCTGCCGCCCTGGAGCACCGAGGTGAAGAAGGGACCGGCGAAGCCGCTCTGGACGCCGAAGCCGTTGCTCTCGACCGCGTTCTCGATGTCGAAGGAGGCGAGACCGGCGCGCGGCTCCTGGCCAGCGCCCTGCGTGGCGCTGATCACCGCGACGTCGTCGATGGCGATGTCGTGGGTGGTGCTGCCGCCGTCGGTCCGGCTACGGAAGCGGAACTGGACGATCTGGGCGTTGTAAGGCGCCAGGT
The DNA here is from genome assembly GCA_020639295.1 of Planctomycetota bacterium. Lineage (GTDB taxonomy): Bacteria > Planctomycetota > DRQF01 > JACKGY01. The sequence goes on along the minus strand of JACKGY010000003.1, from coordinate 840,627 downwards.
TGAGGGCCTGCTGGGTCCACTGCGAACCCGACCACAGGGCCGCGGTCGGCTGATGGCCGATCGGGCCGATGACGTCGGTGGTGACCACGCCACCCGGGTAGGTGATCACGTCCAGCGAGAAGAAGTTCTCGAAGCTGTTGGTCACGTTCGCGTTGAAGGAGTGGAGCCAGAAGGTCAGGGCCGGATTGACCGCGGTCGACAGATCGATGCAGGGGCTGATCAGGTTGGTCTGCGCGAAGTTGCCGCTGTCCTCGGTGTAGGCGTAGTAGGCGCTGCCGGTGGTGTGGTCACCGCCGACCGGGCCGGTGTTCACCGAGCCGGTCTGGCCCGAGTAGAAGTACCAGTCCGAGTAGGTGCCGCTGGCGTCCGCCAGGTCCTGGGTCCAGCCGGTGGGCGGAATCGTCGTGTTGTTGGTGACCGTCGAGTCGAAGTTCTCGACCCAGGGGAAGCTGTTCACGACGATCGGGTTGCCGCTGTTGACGTTGATCGTCTTGCTGTCGTTGCTGGCATCGAGGTCGCCGAAGTAGGTGGCGGTGACCTGGATCGAGTGCGAGCCGAGAGCCGAGAGATCGACGCCGGTCGCGAAGTTGTAGGTGAGCGAGTCCAGCGGATTGAGGTCGTTGGCCAGGATCAGGAACTCGGTGATCGGCGTGCCGCCGTCCACGACCAGGTCCATCTGGATCGCGGTCGAGGCCGGGACGAGGTTCATGCCGAAGTTGCGCAGCGTGACCGTGGTGATCTCGCTGGTCGACAGGAAGTCGCAGCCCTGGCTGTCGACCGGCGCCGTGATCTTGGTCAGGGCGATGTCGTCGGCGAGCGTGGCCTGCGGGGTGTAGTAGACGGTGATGTTGGCGACGCGCGAGCTGGTGCTCGGGAAGGGCAGGGTGCCGCCGCCGACCGTCGTGCTGAAGCTGGTCGGGTAGCCGGAGAGGCTCTTGCCGATGCCCTCGTGGACCGCCAGGAAGGTGTCGGAGGCGTAGATGCCGCCACCGCTGGTCCCGTTGGTGTAGTTGATCGGGCTGCCGCTCGTGCCGGTGATGTAGAAGCCCTGCTGGCTGCTGGGCGGAATGAGGTAGCCGAGCGAGAGGCCCAGGTTGGTGGGCACGTTGCTGGCGGTCGAGGTGACCGTGGCGCTGCCCAGCATGGTCCAGGCGGCGATGTTGCCGTGGACCGGCTCGAAGCTGGTGCCGGCGGTCACGGCCCAGACGTCGACCGTCCACGTTCCGGCGTCGAGGTTGACGTCGAAGTCGTCGATGATGACGGGGCCGGCGAGGGTCGAGATGTCGAACATGTTGCCGGCAAGGCCGTTGTTCGACAGGAAGGTCGTGGTGAGCGTCTGCGCGCCGGCGAGCGACGCGAAGAGCATGACGACGAGCGAGGCCCGAACGAGGCCCGCTCGGCAGAGGGACTTGGTCATCGAGGTGCTCCGGGTATGGAGTTCCGTCGCGCTCGTGGAGCTGGACGGCTGGGACAACTGGGTACGCGGAGGCCGTTCTCGGTCCTCTCGCGATCCCGGCCTGGCAAGGACCGGGAACGCCGCGACGATAGTCCCTTTGGGGGGCAAGATGGAGACAAATCGTCTTCCGAACACGACAAATTCGTGTCCATGGCGCACCAGAGGCGGTGACCTCATGCCTCGAATCTGCCGGATCTCGTTATCGGGAAGGATCTTGCGGCGGCGTCGACCGGCCCTGGAGGGGAGGCGACGACGAAAAAAAGGGGGACGGGCCGAGGCCCGTCCCCCTTCATGCTCAGGTGAGTTCTGGGATCAGTTCACCGTGACCTCGATCGCGTTCGACAGGTAGACGAAGGGCGCCGAGCTCGAGGTGACCGCAGCCTGGAAGCTGGTCAGGATGGTGCCCGAGGGGATGCCGAAGTTCGGGAAGCTGAAGCCGACACTGCAGTCGCCGGCCGCGTCCGTGAAGAACAGGGCATCGAGCGGGAAGCCGATGAAGCCGCCCTGGGCCCAGCTGATCGCGTCCACGAAGACACCGATGTTGTTCGGGATGCCCTGGCCGTTGACGCCGGGGCCACCGATGTCGAACTGGCCGATGCCGCCCGGGTAGGTGGCCGCGACCGGGTTGAGCGGACCGTAGAGGACCGCGATGGCCTGGGTGGGCTCACCGGTGAACTCCATGGTCATGCTGCCGCCCTGGAGCACCGAGGTGAAGAAGGGACCGGCGAAGCCGCTCTGGACGCCGAAGCCGTTGCTCTCGACCGCGTTCTCGATGTCGAAGGAGGCGAGACCGGCGCGCGGCTCCTGGCCGACACCCTGCATGGCGCTGATCACCGCGACGTCGTCGATGGCGATGTCGTGGGTGGTGCTGCCGCCGTCGGTCCGGCTACGGAAGCGGAACTGGACGATCTGGGCGTTGTAAGGCGCCAGGTTGAGGGCCTGCTGGGTCCACTGCGAACCCGACCACAGGGTCGCGGTCGGCTGGTGGCCGATCGGGCCGATGACGTCGGTGGTGACCACGCCACCCGGGTAGGTGATCACGTCCAGCGAGAAGAAGTTCTCGAAGCTGTTGGTCGTGTTCGCGTTGAAGGAGTGGAGCCAGAAGGTCAGGGCCGGATTGACCGCGGTCGACAGATCGATGCAGGGGCTGATCAGGTTGATCTGCGCGAAGTTGCCGCTGTCCTCGGTGTAGGCGTAGTAGGCGCTGCCGGTGGTGTGGTCACCGCCGACCGGGCCGGTGTTCACCGAGCCGGTCTGGCCGGAGAGGAAGTACCAGTCCGAGTAGGTGCCGCTGGCGTCCGTCAGGTCCTGGGTCCAGCCGGTGGGCGGAATCGTCGTGTTGTTGGTGACCGTCGAGTCGAAGTTCTCGACCCAGGGGAAGCTGTTCACCAGGATCGGGTTGCCGCTGTTGACGTTGATCGTCTTGCTGTCGTTGCTGGCATCGAGGTCGCCGAAGTAGGTGGCGGTGACCTGGATCGAGTGCGAGCCGAGAGCCGAGAGATCGACGCCGGTCGCGAAGCTGTAGTTGAGGGTGTCGAGCGGATTGAGGTCGTTGGCCAGGATCAGGAACTCGGTGATCGGCGTGCCGCCATCCGCGACCAGGTCCATCTGGATCGCGGTCGAGGCCGGAACGATGTTCATGCCCAGGTTCCGGATCGTGACCGTGGTGATCTCGCTGGTCGACAGGAAGTCGCAGCCCTGGCTGTCCACCGGTGCGGTGATCTGGGTCAGGCTGATGTCGTCGGCGAGGGACGGCTGCGGCGCGTAGTAGACCGTGCCGTTCCACAGGCGCGAACCGCTGGTGCCGGGAGTCAGGCCGCCGAGGTTGCTACCGAAGGTGGTCGGGTAGCCGGAGAGGGCCTTGCCGATGCCATAGTAGATCTCGAGGAAGGCATCGGCCGCGGCGACGGTCTGGAAGGTGCCGGTGGCGCCGGTCGTGTAGTTCATGCCGGTGCCGCTGGCGACCGTGATATAGAAACCCTGGGTCGTGCCGACGGGCACGAGGTAGCCGAGGGAGAGGCCCAGGTTGGTGGGAACGTCCTGGGCGGCGGAGCTCACCGTGGTGCTCGCCAGCATGGTCCAGGCGGCCGGGTTGCCCTCGTTGCCGAGGAAGGTGCCACCACCGGTGACGGCCCAGACGTCGACCGTCCAGGTGCCGACATCGATGTTGACGTCGAAGTCGTTGATGAAGACGCCCTGGATCAGCGCCTTGACGTCGAACATGTTGCCCGACTGGCCGTTGTTCGACGCGAAGGTCGTGGTCAGGCTCTGCGCGCTGGCGAAGGAGGCGACGAGCGCCAGGATCGCGAGCGCGGACAGGCCCTTTCTGCAAACGGATCTAAGCATTATTGAGGTGCTCCGGGATTGCTGGTGCTTGGCAAACTGGAATCCCAAGACCGTACATGGGTGCTGGGGATGGGCGGCCAACTTCCGAATGCCGCCGTGTCCGCGGAGCTGGCAAGGGCTCCGAGGACTCGAGAAAGATAAACACCCCGCGCCGGGATGCATAACGAAATCGAAGAACTGGCCAGGACTTAGGGCAGTTTGTTGCCGTGGGATTCAGGCATCGTATGGGGTGGCGAAAAGACACGAAATGGAACGTGTTGATGCTTGGGAAGCATCATGGCGCGAGTCGCGGCGCGGAGGCGAGGATGGCCACCTGGGCCCACCGCCGAACTCGTTCCTCGGCCGGGCATGCGCGGTGGGTCTGAAGCGTCGATTTCCAGTCGAGTCCGCCGACCACCGCGCCTCCGTGTCGGCCGCAGGACCGCGTCCGCCCGCCTACCGCGATGCCCCCGTCCCGCGTCGGTGACCACCTCCGGGCACCGGATTCGGGGCACGGAAAGGCACGGGTCTGCTTCGACTCGATCAGATCCGAGAAGCCAGGGCCCGGGATGAGCGGCGGCCGCGCGCCGCCGATCAGAGATCGACGCGACTGTCGAAGAGCAGGTAGGGATCGTTGCGGACCGCGGTGAGGAGCAGGGTCGAGAGCCGGGCCGCCACCATGCCTTTGAACTTGACCTCGCCGTCGATCTTGATCGTCACCTCGTGATCGAGGTCGACCAGGGGTGCCCCGAGGAGGACCGAGAAGTCGGCGATCTCCACCCGGCTCTCGATCTGGTCGATGGCGATCACGTTGCCCTCGAGGGCCTTCCCGCGAATGATCGAGTAGGGCTGCGGGTCGTTCCAGTACAGCCAGAAGAACTGCTTCTTCCACTTGAGCGAAGGTTGCCAGAGGAAGGACTTCGGCCGCGGATCGCGCGGGCGTTCGGCGACCCACTTCTGGCTCGGCAGATAGCCCTCGGCCGGCGCCGCGTGGCCACGACCGTCGACGCGATCGTACCGGTAATCGAAGCCCTCCGGGTACTCGCCCTTGAGCAGGGCGAGCTGCTTGGTCGCGAACTCGTTGGCGTAGCAGGGGACGTTCAGGTCGTCGAGGCTCTGGTAGACGTGCAGTCGGAGGTTGTAGTAGTTGGGCAGGATGCCCAGCTCGATGGCCTCGATCGTTCCGGCCTTCTCGTCGATCCAGATCGGCGAGGGCGCGCCGGCATAGGCGGCGACGCCGGCGAACAGGTCGGCGTGGTGGGCGCCGAAGGTCCAGGAGCCGTAGCCACCCATCGAGTGCCCGGTGACGTAGATGCGGTTGGGATCCACCTTGCCACTGCGCTTGGCGGCCTCGATCAGCTCCAGGACGAACTCCTCGGTTCCCGAGGTCGTCCAGCCCTTCTCGGTCTTCTCGAGCACCTCCGGGAAGATCCACCACCAGTCGGGATTGCCCATCGAGCCGGTGAGATTGCCGGCGTCGCCGACCCCGATGCCGCCGCCGTGCAGGGCGACGAATAGCGTGTCCTTGGGGCGGCCCTTCAGGATGAAGCGGCCCTTCTTGGTCTTCTTGTCGTAGAAGTACTGGTTGCCGGCTCCCTTCAGCTTCGGTCCGCTCTTCATGACCAGGTCGAGGACCTCCGCGCGCAGCTTCTCGAGCCCCTCACCGCGGTCGAGCACGGCATAGCGACGGTCACAGTCGTCGCGGATCTGCCTTCGTTCGGCCTCGTCGGCCTCGAGATAGCGCTGCACCAGGGCGCGGAGCTCCTTGCCCTGGGGGACTTTCTCGGTCTGGCCGGAGACCGGTCCGACGAGCAGGCCGGCGAGGGCGAGGACGACGAGCGGGGCGAGCTTGGTCATGATCGTCAGGTCTCCGGTCCAGCGCGTGGCTCCGCGGATCGTAACCGTTCCGCGCACCCGGGTGAACGGTGGGGACGCGGTTGCCGGCGTCTGGGACAGGGCGTAAAACCCAGGCGATGAAGCCGGCAGCCGACAGCGAGCGGGGCAGAGGGCGCCGCGGCGCGCCCACGATCCTCCAGGCCTACCTGGCCGCGATCCTGGGCGTGGTCATGATCCTGCTCCTCGGCCTGATCGGCCGGGCCGGAGCGGAATCCGGACCCGGTCTCCTCGATCTCGCCCAGCTCGCGGGATTCGCCGCGACCATGGCCTTCGTCCTGGCTCCCCTTCTCTGGCTCGGTGGCCGTGGCCTCGCCCGGCCCGGGCGCGCGGGCTTGGTCCTCGCCGTCCTGCCCTGGACGCCCCTGCTGGCCCTGGTCGCCCACGAGAGTTTCGCCGGCCGGCGGGCGACGCAGCTCGCGGCCGGCGGGCTGGCTCCGGTCGCGCTCGGCCTCGTCCTCGCGTTCCTCGTCGGCCTCGGCCTGGCGCAGATCGGCGGTCTCCGTCGCCGCGGCCGATACCCGGCCGCGGCGCTACTCGCCCTCGCCGTCGCGGTCGGTCTCCACCTCGCGGATCGGCGCCTGCTCGTGGGGTTCTATCCGCTGCACCACGCCGCCTGCGGTCTCGCCGCCATGGCCGCGGCGGGTATCGCTTTTCTCGGGCTACCGGCGCCGCGACCCACCCGGACGCGCCTCATCGCCGTTCCGATCGTCCTGGGCGCCGCCGCGACGATCCACCTCCTCAGTCTCCACGAGGCGCCGATGGCGCGACGGCAGCTGATCCTCTCCGAGCGGGGCCTGCCGGCGACGCGCAGCATCGCCCGCTACCTGCCCTATCGTCGATCGTCGCCGCAGGAGGCGGCCACGGAGTTCTCGGCCCGCTGGTCGGAGGAGCAGGCCGCCCGGGCCCGCGGGCGCGAACGTCTGGCCGGACTGCGGCCCGAGCTCGACTACAACGTCGTCATCCTGAGCGTCGATGCCCTGCGCTGGGATCACACCAGCCTGGCCGGCCATCGCCGCGACACCACGCCCTTCCTGGTCGAGCTGGCCCGGCGCTCGGTCCTGTTCGAGAACGCCTACTCGCCCTCGACCGCCAGCTTCTTCTCGATCACCGCGATGCTCTCGGGCGTCTATCCGAGCTCGATCTCGCTCCGGCGCGGTCGCGCCCCCGAGTTCCTCTCGGAACGACTCGGTCGCGTGGGCTGGAGCACGATCGGCTACTACACCGACGCCGTCTTCACCGCCCGTTCGCCCGATTGGGGCGCACCCGACCAGCGACTCGGCTTCGCCGACTTCCGCATCTCGACCGAAGAGAGCGAGGCGATGATCCCGCTTCTGCTCGATCAGATCGATCGGGCCCGGCGACCCTTCATGCTGTTCAGCCACCTGATGGACCCGCACTACTCCTACGACAAGCATGCGGGCTTCGACTTCGGCGACGAGCCGAAGGACCTCTACGATTCGGAGATCGCCTTCGTCGATGGCCAGCTGCGCCGCTTCGTCGGCGAACTCGAGGCGCGGGACCTCCTCGAGCGGACCATCCTGGTGATCACGGCCGACCATGGCGAGGCCTTCGGCGAGCATGGCTCGCTGTTGCATGGCGGCCCTCCCTACGAGGAACAGGCCCGCGTGCCCTTCCTGATCCGGGTCCCCTATCTCGAGGGCGGTCGGCGAATCCGGGGCGCGGTGTCGCTCACCTGCCTGGTGCCGACCCTCTGCGACCTGCTCGGCGTCGAGGATCCACGCGACGTCGAGGCGACGAGCCTGGTGCCGATGATCTTCGAGGAGCACGATCCCGATCGGGTCTTCGCCCTGATCGAGCGGCCGACGCTCTACAACCGGGCCACCTGGCCCGAGGTCACGGCCCTCGTCCGCGGGCGCTGGAAGATGATCCACGACCACGACGCGGCGGTGGCCGAGCTCTACGACCTCGTGACCGACCCCGGGGAGCGCGAGGATCTCGCCGGTCGCGAGGGCGAGCGGCTGGAGGAACTCCGGGCCCTGGAACGGAGCGCGCGCGACGACCGGCGACTCGCCGGTCTCCGCGGTCGGAGCCTGCCGCTGGAGTTCCTCGCGGTGCGCGACCGCTTGGCGAACGGCAAGGCCGAGGCCGTGGCCGAGATCCGGCCCTTCCTGACCGCCGCCGCCGAGCCGCTTCGTCGTGCCGCCGCGCTCGCCTATCACGACGCCGTGCTCGAGGGTCTGGCCGAGGTCGGGCCGCTGGCGGCGGCGGCGCGAGAGACCGCCGATCCCGTCCTGGCCGGGCTCGCCGATCTGGTCGATTGTGTCCGGGAGGACCGGGAATGGCGCGCCGGGGCGGCACTTCTAGGCAGCGATCAGACCGATCTCCGTCGCCGGGCCGCGAGCGCACTCTGGCATCAGCGCCGCCGTCCCTGGACCCGGGCCGTGGCCGTCGAGGCCCTGTCGACGGAAGAGGATCTCGACCTCCGCGCTTTCCTGCTCGGTGTCGTCCTGGCCTCCGGACCGGACGAGGCGCAGGTCCGCGAGGCGGTCATGATGGTCGATCGGATCGAGAACCGGGCCCAGGAGTGTCTGGTGCGGTCGTTGATGGCCCTCGACGATGCCATGCTCGCGCCCCACCTCGACCACCTGTTCCACGCCGCCGACGTGCGGGTCACCATGAACGCGATCGAGGCGCTCGGCGAACGGGACACCGAGCTGCGCCGGGATCTGGTGCGGCGCTTCCTGCGCCTGCGCACCGTCAGCCTCAAGCGGATCGCCGTGTCCGGCCTGGGCGCCTTCCCGGACAGCGACTGGAAGCGGGACCTGCTCGCCCAGGTGATCCGCCGCGAGCCGCACGACGAGGTTCGCCTGCAGGCCGGCATCCTCGCCGCGCCCATCCCCGATCCGGCGCTCGGCGCGGCCATGCTCGATGCCCTGGCGGCCTGGCCGGTGACCGGGCTCGGCTTCGGGCACCTCCTGGCCACCATCCGCCCCGAGGACCTCGGTCGCTGGCCCCTCCGCGAGGTGGAGCATGACGGCGATCTCGCGGCCGGCGTCGCCTTCGACATCGCGCCCGACCTCGACGGGCCCTGGGGCCGGAGCATGCGCCGGCTCCTGGTCACCATGTTCCGGTCGCCGGAAATCCCCGAGGCCGGCGATCAGTTCCGGCTGTGGGATGCCGACCGCCGCCTGGTGTTCGAGCAGCGCCATCTGGATCAGGCCGCCATGTACTCGGTGCAGCTGCCGATCGGCGGTCGGGAGGGCTTCCGCCCACCCTTTCACCTCGAGTTCGCCTCGACCGGGCGGGCGACGGGCGAGGTCTATGGCCAGTACTACAGCACGCTGATCCCCTTCACCGACTGGATCGCCCTCTGGCCGGCGGAACTGGCCGATGCCGGGACGGTCGGGGTCCTGTCCCGATTCGACGGCGGCTGGGATTGCGATCTCGAGGTCGCCGACCGGGTGTTCCTGGTGGCGGCGGCCGGCGACTACCGCCAGGCGAGTCCCGGACCGGGGAAGCGGGCGCTCTCGATCGTGCTCGTCGGCGGCCGGCGGCCGGCCGAGGTCGAGATCTGGTTGAACGGGACCTCGCTGGGACGGTTTCCGTTCGCGGCCGGAGAAGAGCGGGAACTTCGCTTCGAACCGCTGCCGCCGAGCTACGATGTCCGCCACAACGAGGTCCTCCGTTTCGCGGCCCCGGCCCTGGTCGGGAGCTTCGATCCGGTGTCGGACCCGCGCGGTGGGCTGGCCCTGAAGAAGGTGACCTGGGAATGAACAAGAGCATCCTCGTCCTGTTCCTGCTGCTCGCGCCGGCGCTGATCGCCCAGGATCGACTCGAGCTGGCCGACGGTCGCAAGCTCAGGGGCGAGATCCTGAGCGAGAAGAACGGGCGGCTCCGCTTCGTCACCCAGGAGGCCGAACTGGTCGAGATCGAGTCCGCCGACCTGGTCGAGCGCAAGGAGGGCCGCGGTCTGGCCAAGTCGCTGGCGGAGAAGCTCGGCGACGACCCGGAGGACAAGGACCGGATCCTCGAGGTCGCGCGCATCGCGAGCGCCGACAAGAACCTTCGCCGTGACGCCCCGAGGCTCTGGCGGCGGCTCCTGGCCCTGGAAGAGGGTGACTGCGACGAGGCGCGGCTGGCCCTCGGCCAGGTGCGTCTCGGCGGTACCTGGTATCCGGACGAGAAGACCGGGATGAAGGCCTGGGGCGAGATCCTGGCCGTCGAGGGTTTCGTTCCGATCGCCGGCGGTTTCGTCAAGAAGGTCGAACTCGACGCCTTCCGCAAGAACCAGGCCTCCTTCCTCCTGGACGAGGAGCGCCGCTGGCGGCCACTCGAGGAGATCATGATGGAGCGGGGCATGCGGCCCTGGAACGGCGAGTGGTACGACAGCGCCACCGACACCGATCTCCTCGACGAGCTGAAGGACCTGGAGGCGGCGCTGGGAATCGTCGCGCAGGCGGGTCGGGACGGCGTGGACGAGGTCTACGTCGTCGGCAAGCGGGAGGTCGCCGAGAAGCTGGCCAAGAAGATCACCGCCGCGCGCGCCTGGGTGGCCCTGAACCTGGATGCCGCGGCCGAGCCGATGCTCCAGCAGCGCGGCCAGGCCTTCGCCCTGCGGACCCGGGTCCAGTACCGCGATTTCCTGACCCGCTACCGGGCGAAGCACGGCCGGGAACCGGAGGACGTGAAGTTCTGCCTGGATCTCGGTGGCATGGGCTTCAAGCGCACCAGCCGGGTCACCGACCAGGAGCAGCCATCCTGGGAGAACACCTTCGTCTCCGGCATGGTGGCCTCGCTCGGGCGGGCACTCGGGCATGCCGCCTTCGACGTGCCGGCCGGCTTCTGGGTCGCCGCCGCGATGCGCGGGGAGGCCGACGTGATGGGCTCGATCCGCATCCACTACGTGTCGCCCTCGCGCTACGATCGGGCCGAAGAGGTGCGGACGCAGTTCGAGAGCCTCGACGACGCCCGTGCGCGTCTCGCCGAGGCCAAGGTCCGGCGTGGGACGCGGCCGATGGCGGAGCTGCTCAACCTGTCCCTGAACGACCTGCAGTCGATCCACGAGGTCCAGGGGGTCTTCTTCCTCGGCTTCCTCCTCGAGACCCGCAAGGAGGCCCTGCTCGAGTTCTGGAAGAGCAGGCCGGAGGGCAAGGAGACCGCCGAGCTGCGCTTCGCCCGCTGCTTCGGGGCCCCGATCGCCGAGCTCGAGAAGGAATTCTGGACCTGGTTCGAGCGGCTCGCGCGCTGAGCCGGCGCCGCCGACCCGGCGCGGCAGCGGACCGGGTTCGGCTCGTGGCGACCGGCCTCGACCTCAGTAGCAGGCGGAGAGGGCGTCGAGGAGCCGTGCCACCCGCCGCTGCATCGCCGGCGTGTGGCGCACGATCAACCGGCGACCGGCGACCTGGATCGAGGCGCCCTCGAAGTCCCAGTTCTCGGCGCCGGTGGCCGCGCGGATGAGGTCGACCAGCTGATCGTCGTCGCGCGGTTCGGGCCGGACCTCGGCGACGAAGTCCTCGTCGATCGTGGCCCCGAGCCCCAGCCGCGGCGCCGGGAAGTCCGGCGGCTCGTAGAAGCGTGAGGCGAGATCGTAGAGGCCCAGGACCGCGGTGCGGCGCAGGGTCTCGGCCGGGGTCTCGAAGACCACCAGGCCGCGGTCGAACCGGGCCACCAGGCCGGATTGCTCGGCGAGGAGCTGGACCAGCAGGAGGGGAGCGACCTGACGGAGGCGGAGGTCGCCGACCCGGAGGTCGAGCTCCCGGGCTTCCGGCCCGAGGATGATGTTCAGGCCGGTCCGCTCCCGGAGGTCGGCGACGCAGTGGGCGAGGTCGAGGTCGCGCCAGGAGACGTCGAGCCGGATCTCGCGCAGGCGGAGGAAGAGGGCATCGTCGCGCCGCGCCAGCCGGGTGGGGCCGGGTGCGACGAGCAGGTCCTGGGCGGCGGCGGTGAGGGCGAGCCCGAGGGCGAAGATCAGACCGAGGCAGGTTCTCATGAAGCGCTTCTCCTTCGCTGGAGCGGACGAGGGACGACCCGCCGGAGTTTCCTGAAATCCGCCGCTCGGGTGGCGCCGGGGCCCGAGCCGGCCTGGGCGCCCTCCCTCGGCTGAGTTAGAACCGGAGGCGCGTCCGCCATGACCGGCGCGACGCGCGCCAGGACCACCGGAGCCCGAGCGTGGATCAAATCCGCAACTTCTGCATCATCGCCCACATCGATCACGGCAAGTCGACCCTGGCCGATCGGATCATCCAGGCCTGTGGCGCGGTCAGCGACCGGGATTTCCGCGACCAGATCCTCGATTCGATGGACATCGAACGGGAACGCGGCATCACCATCAAGAGCAACACGATCACGCTCGACTACGAGGCGCGGGACGGTCGGAAGTACCGCCTCAACCTCATCGACACTCCGGGGCACGTCGACTTCAGCCACGAGGTGCGCCGCTCGCTGATGTCCTGCGAGGGGGCCCTGGTCGTGGTCGACGCCGCCCAGGGCGTCGAGGCCCAGACCGTGGCCAATCTCTACATCGCGCTCGAATACAACCTCGAGATGATCCCGGTGATCAACAAGATCGACCTGCCCGCCGCCGACCCCGAGCGGGTCCGGGAGGAGATCGACGCCGACCTCGGTCTCGATCCCTTCACCGCGGTCCTCTGCTCGGCGAAGAAGGGGATCGGCATCGACGACGTCCTGGAGGCCATCGTCCGCCTGCCGGCGCCGCGAGGTGACCCGGAGGCGCCGCTGCGGGCGCTGATCTTCGACGCCCACTACGATCCCTACCGGGGCGTGATCCTCTACTGCCGGATCATGGAGGGGCGGGTCCACACCCGGCAGAAGGTGCACTTCATGTACACCGACGCCGAGTACCAGGTCGAGGAACTCGGCTTCGTGCGCCTGAAGCCGGAGAAGCGGGAGCAGCTCGAGGCCGGCGACGTCGGCTACATCGTCTGCGGGATCAAGACGATCCGCGACATCCACATCGGCGACACCATGACCTGGGCCGAGAAGGGCGCCAGTGCGCCGCTTCCCGGCTACAAGGAGGCCAAGCCGGTCGTCTTCTCCTCGCTCTATCCGATGAGCCGCGACGACTATGAGGATCTCGCCCGCGCGCTGGAGAAGCTGGCGATCAACGACGCCGCCTTGACCTACGAGAAGGACACCTCGGCGGCCCTCGGTTTCGGCTTCCGCTGCGGCTTCCTCGGTCTGCTGCACCTCGACGTGGTCCAGGAACGCCTGTCGCGCGAGTTCGATCAGTCGCTGCTCCTGACCGCGCCGAGCGTGCTCTACAAGCTCACGCTCAACGACGGCAGCGAGCTCGACGTCGACAACCCGTCCTACTTCCCCGATCCTTCCACCATCCGGGAGATCCGCGAGCCCTACATCCGGGCGGCCATCATCATTCCGGAGGAGTTCCTCGGCCAGGTGATGGAACTCTGCCGCGAGCACCGCGCCGACGAGACCGTCTTCGGCTACCTCTCGGTGGGTCGGATCGAGGTCAAGAGCGAGCTGCCGCTCGGCGAGGTTCTGTTCGACTACTACGACAAGCTCAAGAACGTCACCCGCGGCTACGGTTCCTTCGACTACGAGATCATCGACTACCGGCCCTCGGACATCGTCAAGGTCGACATCCTGGTCAACAGGGAGAAGGTCGACGCCCTGGCGCAGCTCGTCCATCGCGACAAGGCCCGGCCGCGGGCGCTCCGCTACTGCGAACGTCTGGCCGAGTCCATTCCCCGCCAGCAGTTCAAGATCCCGATCCAGGGCGCGATCGGCGGCACGATCATCGCCCGGTCCACCATCAACGCCTTCCGCAAGGACGTCACCGCGAAGTGCTACGGCGGCGACATCACGCGCAAGCGCAAGCTGCTCGAGAAGCAGAAGGCCGGCAAGAAGAAGATGAAGACCGTGGGCTCGGTGGACATCCCCCAGGAGGCCTTCCTCGCCGTCCTGCGCAACGACGCGGACAAGAAGAAGTGACCGAGGCAGCCGTGGAGGGAGCCGGACTCTACCTCCACTGCCCGTTCTGCAGCTTCGTCTGCCCCTACTGCGACTTCGCCGTCCGCCGGCTCGGCGACCGCGATCTCGGCGGCTTCGTCGCCACGATCCTGCGCGAGGCCGAGCTGCGCGCGGACTGGCCGGAGGCCATCGACAGCATCTATCTCGGCGGTGGCACGCCGAGCCTGCTGCCGCCGGCCGAGCTGGAGCGACTCCTCGGCGGCCTCCGCGCTCGCCTGCCGATCGTCCCGGGCGCGGTCCTCCACCTCGAGGCGAACCCCGAGGACGTCGACGACGAGGCCCTCGGTGCCTGGCGTGACCTCGGGGTCCGATTCCTGTCCTTGGGCGTCCAGAGCCTCGATGATCGGGCGCTGCGATTCCTCGGTCGCCGTCATGATGCCCGCGGGGCCCGGCAGGCGATCGCGAGGGCCGTGGCGGCCGGCTTCGAGGTCGTCTCGGTCGATCTGATCTTCGGCCTGCCGGATCAGGATCGCGCGCGCTGGCTCGCCGACATCGAGGCGGCGACGCCACCGGGAGTCGATCATCTGAGCTGCTACCAGCTGACCGTGAAACCCGGGACCCTGTTCTCGCGCCGGGTCGAACTCGGACGACTGGCGGAGATCGGCGACGAGGAGCAGGGGCGGTTCTTCGCCTTCACCCACGAGGTTCTCGAGGCGCGTGGCTTCGAGGCCTACGAGGTGTCGAACTTCGCGCGGCGACCGGACGCGCGCTCGCGCCACAATCGCAAGTACTGGCGGCAGGTTCCCTACCTCGGCCTGGGGCCCGCGGCCCACTCCTTCACCGGCCGTGAACGGTTCTGGAACGAGGCCGAGGAGGGGGCCTGGACCGCGGCGATCCAGGCCGATCGGTTGCCGGAAGCCGGTCGTGAACGGCTCGAGGATCTCGATCTGGCCCAGGAGGCGCTGCTGCTCGGCCTGCGCTGTCCGGAGGGCGTCGATCTCGCGCGACTCGAGTCGCGCTGGTCCTTCCGGCCCTCCGCCCGGGCCTTGGCCCGACTCGAGACCTTCGTGACCGCGGGCTTGCTCGAGCACGAGGGGACACGTATCAAGCCGAGCCGAAGGGGCCTCGCGGTCGCCGATTCCATCGCGGCCGATCTCGCCTGCTGACCGTTTTCTTGCGGGACTCCTGGCTCCTTGCGCGGTATTTTCCCTGTAGCGGATCCCTCGATACGACCGAAACTCGGTCGAAGAAGAGACTTGGATCGGAAGGCCTCGAGATGTCGCGACGGTACCCCCTCACCATCGCCAGTCTCCTCCTGCTCCTGTCCGGCCTGGCCGGCCAGAGTACGCTCTCGGTTCCCTCCCAGTACGGCACCATCCAGGCGGCCATCGCGGCGGCAGTGAGCGGCGACACGGTC
The DNA here is from genome assembly GCA_020639295.1 of Planctomycetota bacterium. Classification (GTDB taxonomy): domain Bacteria; phylum Planctomycetota; family DRQF01; genus JACKGY01. The sequence goes on along the minus strand of JACKGY010000003.1, from coordinate 825,622 downwards.
CTGGTCGCTCCCGGGATCTATCTCGAGAACCTGAATCCGATGGGCAAGGCGATCACCTTGCGGGGCAGCCAGGGCGCCGCCATGACCACCGTCGACGGTGGTGGCCTCGGACCTGCTCTGAGCGTGCTCGCCGGGGAAGGGCCGCAGACGGTGATCGAGGGTCTTCGGTTCACCAACGGCATCGGCTTCCCGATCCCGACCCCGAGTGGCGGCATTCGGGCCGGCGGTGGGGTCTACGTGGTCAATTCCTCACCGACCATCCGTGACTGCCTGATCGAGGGCAACCAGGCCACCCGCGGTGGCGGCGTCGATTGTTCGGGCGCGGCCTTCTTCCAGCGCTGCGAGATCCGCGGCAACGTCGCCAGCGAGGCCGGGGGTGGCGTGACCGTGCTGCCCGGCGGCGCGCCGATCTTCGAGAACTGCCGCATCGTCGCCAACGTCGCCAGCAAGTCGGGAGGCGGGCTCTGGTTCGAGTCGGCGAACGGCGCCGCGATGGTGGGCTGTCTCATCGCCGGCAACAACGTTCCCGGTCCGACCCTGCGCGGCACATCCAGGCGTGGTGGCGGCGTCTTCCTCCGCAACGGCGGCAGCGTCGTGTTCTCGTCCTGCAGCATCGTGGGCAACGCCTCGAGCCGCGATGGCGGCATCGCCAGCGACGGCAGCCTGGCCGGGGTGATCGTCCGCAACTGCATCGTCTGGCACAACAGCGGTCAGGCCATCGTCGGCAGCAGTCTGGGCGCCCCGGCGACGGTCAGCTACTCGTTGATCGCCGGCGGCTATGCCGGTACGGGCAACGGGGCCCAGGCGCCGATCTTCGTCGATCGCCTCGGTGGTGACTGGCATCTCCGTCCCGATTCACCGGGTGTGAACGCCGGCTCGTCGACCGCCTTCTTCCTGGCCGCGACCGACATCGACGGCGAGCCGCGGAATCTCTTCGGTGCCGTCGACATCGGCTGCGACGAGGTCGCCGACGTCGCCGCGGCCGGCGCGCTGGCCGGAACGGTCGGGCTGGCGGCCGGCAACCTCGAGGACGTCCTCCTGATCAACGGTAGCGCCGGTGGTGCCTATCGTCGGGTCGAGCAGCAGGTCGGCGCCGGCAGCAGTGTGACCCTGCTCCAGCCCGGCCTCGCCACGAGCCCGGCCCAATTCGCGATCTTCGGCTTCCTCGCCGAGCCGACCAGCAACGACTTCGTGAACCTCGGTTCCGGCATCGGCGAGATGGCCTTCACCCCGCACGTCCTGATCCCCTGGGCCTACCCGCTGGTCTTCACCTACACCCACAGCGCGGGCGCGATCAACGGCGCCCTGGTCTCCTCCGGTCCCGCCCCCTGGTATTCCGGGACCAACTCGGCGATTCCCTGGCCGCTCACCGTGAGTTTCCAGGCCATCGTGGAGGAGACCGCCGGCCAGCTCCGGGCCAGCAATTGCGTCATCCTGGTCGTCCACTGACCGGGGGCCCTGCCGGACATGGAAACTTGCACTCCGGGTCGGAGGAGCGCACAATCCGAGACCCGTTGTCACCCCGGAACCCAGACGATGCCGCTCCGCGAGACGATTGACCGCTATCTCGACACCGTCCAGGGAGCGTCGCCGGCCCGCGGTTTCGTCCCGCTCCAAGGCCGCTTTCTCTGGGTCATGCTCGACGTCGCCGAGCGCTGCAACCTCGAATGCAGCCACTGCGCCTTCGTGGGTTGGCGCAACGAGATGGAGGCCAACGAGATCATTTCCGAGGAGATGATCGGCCGGATCGACCGTGAGGTCCTGCCCTACACCTCGCGGGCCACGCTGTCGACCTTCCATGAACCGCTGGTGGCTCCGAGTCGCCTGTTCATGCTCCTCGAGGCCTGCCGTCGGCGGCAGGTCTCGTTCGTCGACATGACCACCAACGGGCTCCTCCTGACCGAGAAGGTCGCACGCGACCTGATGGTCAGCGGCATCAACCTGATCAACTTCTCCGTCGACGGTGCCTCGGAACAGACCTACCAGCACGTGCGCGTCGGCGGCACCTTCGCCCAGTTCAAGGAAAAGCTCGAGCTGGCCGTGCGCATCCGCCGTGAGATGGGTGCGCGCGAGAAGGTCCGCTTCCGGTTCACCTGCTGCATGATGCGGAGCAACGTCCACGAGGCCGAGGACCTCGTCCGGCTGGCGATCGAGAACGAGATCGACTGGGTCGAGCTGCGCATCGCCATGAAGGCCGACAACGTGCCCATGGCCACGGACGAGCTGCTCTGCTTCTGCCCCGAGCGGGCCGACGAGGCCTTCGCCAAGGCGCGCGCGCTCGCCGACCGACACGGCTTGCGCCTGGACGTGCCGCCGAGCTCGGAGGAGATTCGCGCCAGCAACCGCCCGCGGCCCCGCTACACCAACTGCATGTACCCCTGGTACAACGCCGTGATCACCGCCAAGGGCGAGATCTTCTCCTGCTGCATGTGGCACGGTAGCGATCGGCTGGAGGAGATGCGCAGCCAGCCCTTCGAGAAGGCCTGGAACGGCGACGCCTTCCGCCGACTGCGGCGCGAGATGGAAACCGGCACCCTGAGCCGGAAGGGCTGCCAGGACTGCGCCGTCCACTTCAACATGGCGGATCCGCGCTACTGGAAGACCTACGAGTTCATCCGCGGCGAGGACATGCTGGGTGGCTCGGGCCCGGCCTGAGCCGGGCCCGCCGCGTCGCTCTCAACGGCCGATCAGGAAGTGGCAGATGTCGCCTTCCTGCATGGCGTAGGAACGTCCCTCGGTGCGCAGCTTGCCGGCGGCACGGATCGCCGCCTCGGAGCCGTGCTCGACCAGGTCGGCGATCGAGTAGATCTCGGCCCTGATGAACTTCTTCTCGAAGTCCGTGTGGATCACGCCGGCCGCCTTCGGTGCGTCCAGGCCGGCCTTGATGGTCCAGGCCCGGATCTCCTTCTCGCCGGCCGTGTAGAAGGTCTGCAGGCCGAGGAGCTTGTAGGTCGCCGAGATCAGCCGGTCGAGGCCGAGCTTCTCGATGCCGAGCTCGGCCATGAAGACCTCGCGATCGGGTTCCTCCATCTGGCGCAGCTCGCACTCGAGATCGCCGCAGATCGCCAGCCACTCGGCCCCGCTCTTCTCGGCCCACTCGGCCACCTTGCGCGCATGCACGCTGTGCCCGTCGAGGTCGTCGTCGGCGACGTTGGCGACGTAGAGCATCCGCTTGGAGGTCATCAGGCAGAGAGGCCGTAGCACCGCCAGCTCGTCGGCCTTGAAGGCCTCGGTGCGTAGCAGGCGGCCGGCCTCGAGCACCACCTTGGCGCGTTCGAGCACGGCCTTCTCGAACAGGGCGTCCTTGTCGCCGGTGCGCGACTTCTTGACCGCCCGTTCGCAGGCCTTGGCGACCGTGTCGAGATCGGCCAGGACCAGCTCGAGTTCGATGATCTCGATGTCGGTGATCGGATCGACCGCGCCCTCGCGCACGACCTTCGAGCCCTCGAAGCAGCGGACCACCTGCATGATCGCGTCGCACTCACGGATGTTGGCGAGGAACTGGTTGCCCATGCCTTCGCCCTGGGAGGCTCCCTTGATCAGGCCGGCGATGTCCACCACCCGGAGATGGGTGGGGACGATGCGGTCGGTGGTGATGTAGCGATGGATCGTGTGCAGGTTCTGGTCGGGAACCTCGACCACGGCGACGTTGGGCTCGATCGTGCAGAAGGGGTAGTTGCCCTGTTCGGCCTGCGCCGCGGTGAGGGCGTTGAAGATGGTGCTCTTGCCGACGTTCGGCAGGCCGACGATGCCGCAGGAAACGCTCATGGAGTCGCTCGATCGGGACAGGGGAAGCGGCGGACTCTAACCGGCGCTCCGGTCGGGCCCAAGGAGCCTCGTTCCCGCCCGCCGGGCCTCAGCCGCGCTCCACCTCGACCATCGTGGCCTTGACGATCCGGACGGTCATGCGCGGCGTGCCGTCGCTGCTGGCGGCCTTCTCGATCCGGTCCAGGGTCTCCTGGCCCTCGACCAGCCGGCCGAAGACGGTGTGCTTGCCGTTCAGGCGCTGCTGGGGTCCGAAGGTGATGAAGAACTGGCTGCCGTCGGTGCCCTCGCCGGCGTTGGCCATGCTGAGCATGCCGCGCTCGGCGTGGTTGGGATTGCCGGCGGCGAACTCGCCGCCGAACTCGTATCCGGGCCCGCCGGTGCCGTCGCCCTTCGGATCGCCGCCCTGGGCCATGAAACCGGAGATGATGCGGTGGAAGGTGACGTCCTCGAAGAAGCCGACCCGGCTGAGATAGGCGAAGTTGAGGACGTGCGTCGGAGCCCAGTCGGAGAACATCTCGAAGACCATCGAACCGCGGTTGGTCTCGAGGGTCCAGAGGTAACGCTTGCTCGGGTCGAGCCGGACGTCGTAGAGGGGGCAGGGAAGGACCACCGTGCCCTCGCCGACCGGGTGCTTGGCGATCCAGGCGTCGAGGGCGGCCAGCCCGATCGGTCCCGTCGCGGTCGTGGTCACCGCGGCGCCGGAGCCGTTCTCGGGCTTGGCGACGTCCTCGGTGCCGCCGCAGGCGGCGAGAGCGAAGGTCAGGGCGACGAGGATGACGGACTTCATCGGCTGCATGCTGGTTCCTCTCGGACGGGCCATCAGTGGTCGCGGGTGGCGAGGCGGTCGGCCAGGATACGTTCGCGCTCGCTTTGCGCGAAGGCGCGGTAGTCGAAGTCGGCGGCCAGGGGCTTCCAGCCCAGCCCGTCGAGCATGGCCTGGATGTTGAAGGTCAGGCCCTCGTAGACCGTGCCCTTGATGCCCAGCTCCGGCCACTTGCTCATCGCGCTGCCGATGAAGTGGGCGCCGAAGGTGATCGACCAGAGGCCGAAGACCACGGTCTCGATCCCGATCCCCGGCGGCAGGGCGAGGTCGCCGCAGTCGACCGCCTCGCGCACGATGGTGCAGGCGGTGTCGAAGCAGCGGTTGTCCTGGGCGTAGCAGTGATCGACCCGCTCCCAGCGGACCTTCGACTGGTCGGCGGTGAGGGCGACGATCTGCTCGGCCTTGAAGTAGCCCGGGTGGAGCTCCATGAAGACGTCGATGGCGACGCCGATGGCCGCGATGCGCTGGCGGGTCGAGCCACCGCTGCGGGCGGCCGACTCGAAGAGTTCGACCCGAAGCGCGTGGGTCTGCATCATCATCGCCGCCAGCACGTCCTCCTTGGAGGCGTAGTGCTGATAGACGGTGCCGCGCGACCAGCCGATCTCACGCGCGATCCGCTCCATGCTGAGGGCGGGAAAGCCCTCGCGCAGGAGGATCTGCCGCGCGACCTCGACGATCTGGTCCTCGCGTTGACGAATCTCGGTTTCCTTGCGCGACGAGCGGGCCATGGCGTCGGCATAACAAGATCGGGCCGGTTCCGGCAAGGAATGGCGCCCGGCCTCAGCCGTCGCTGCCCATCATCAGGGCCGGTCGCCGGGTGGTCTCGAACTGCTCCAGGATGATCCGGATCGTGACCGTGATCGGCACGGCCAGGATCATGCCGGAGATGCCCCAGAGCCAGCCCCAGAAGCCGAGGGCCAGGATGATGACCACGGGGCTGATCGACAGGCCCTTGCCCTGGACCCGGGGCTCGATGACGTTGCCGATGATCTGCTGGGCGACGGCCAGGGCGATGGCGAGCCAGAGCGCGCTGAGCGGCTCCTTGAACTGGAGCAGGCCGACCAGGCAGGGGAGGATCGTGGCGATGACCGAGCCGATGTAGGGCACGAAGTTGAACAGGAAGACGATGATCCCGAAGGTCGCCGCGTAGTGGAGGCCGGAGACCTTCATGATCACGACCGAGACGAAGGCGGTGATGAAGCTGATCAGAACCTTGAGCGAGACGTAGCGCTGGACGCTCTTGTTGACGTCGGCGACCACCGCCAGGACGCGCTCGGCCCGCTCCTCGCCATAGACCCGGCGCAGCCGGGCGGGGAGGCGGTCGGTTTCGAGCAGGATGAGCAACATGCAGATCAGGATGACCAGGGCCTCGCCGAAGAAGCCGAAGACGAAGCTGGCGCTCGAGCCCAGGATCCGCGACAGGAGCTTCGGGTCGAGGATGTCGTCGATCTTGTTCACCGGCATGATCATCTCGAGGGCGCGCGCGACCTTGGCGGCATGGACCTTCGAGGTGTGTTCGCGTTCCCAGGCCTCACGGTCGGGGTCGTCGGCGGCCGGCCGGTCTTCCACCACGCCGCTCACCTCGCTGTCGGGCACGATGACCTCGACCAGCGTCTCGTTCTTGTCGAGAAAGGCGGCCATGCCTTCGCGATAGCTCTCGAGCCGTTCCTGGTAACCCCGGCTGTTGGCGGGCAGCTCCTGGAGCTCGAAGCGGACGATCCGGTCACCCACCGAGAAGATGCCGAAGATGATCGCGATCGCCAGCGCGTAGCCCAGCATGCCGGTACGCCGGCCCAGCTTGGCCGTCCAGGGCTTGACCAGGAAGCACAGGAAGATGGCGATGAAGAAGGGCCGGAAGATCCCCTGCAGGACGTCGAGGGCGACCGTGAGCACCGCGGCGCTGACCACCGCGCTCATGATGATGATCGCCTGACCGGCGCGGGAAGCCGGGCGGGGCTCGTTCGGGCCGCCCTGGCCGTCGCGCGCGCCCTTGCGCGCGTCCTCTTTCTGCTGTCCGCTGCCTGGCATGCGACTTCATCCTCCGCTTCCAGCCGTCCGCGATGCTAACCCGCATCGCTCACCACCTCCACGGGCGAGGGCGGCGAATCGACCTGCCTGGCTTCGTGGAGCGCCGGCTGCCCAGCCGGCAGGACCGCCGGCCGCCGGCCGGCGATTCGCCATCGCGAAGGAGGCGAAAGGGACTCCGAGCGCGGGACGATCGTCGGCGCGAGAGCGTACATGATCGGCGAGTTCGACTAGGCCAGCCAGCGGCTGGCGCTCCGGAGCGCCGGCTGCCCAGCCGGCCTGGAGAAGGAAGCGGAGCAGGCGCGCAGATTCAGCGGGAGGCTGGGCAGGCCGGCGGCGAATCTCGAAAATGTCCCGGGAGTCGGGAAAGTCCCGGAAAGACCGGCCCGACCGGCATCCTTCCAGCGGTGGACCGACTTCGTGGTCGGCCCGAGACGAACCGGAACGGAGAGACGACGGTGACCGGACACGACTTCGAGAACCTGGTCAGGAGTTGCCACGCGGAGGTCTTCCGGGCGGCCTACTTCATGCTCGGCGAGGAAGCCGATGCCGCCGACCTGGTCCAGGAACTCTATCTCGAGGTTCTGCGCGGTCGGCTCTCCCTCGGTGACGCGCAGCGGCCTTGTGCCGTCTTGCGCTGGTTCGCGATCCGGCGGGCGCTCGAGACGCGCCGCGCCGCTCGCAATCGACGCCGGAAGGAGGCGACCATGAGCGACATGAATGCACGTCCGAACGGGCAACCTGGCGACGAGCTGGAGCGCGCCGAGAACGAGGGCCTGCTCTGGGAGGAGGTGATGCGGCTTCCCGCCGATCTCCGCCGCCCGCTGCTCCTGCGTTATCGCGAGGACGCGACCCTGGCGCAGGTCGGCGAGGCCCTCGGTCTCTCCCTGCAGACGGTTCATGATCGGATCAAGCGGGCCTGCGAGAAGCTCCGTCCGCGCCTCGCCGCGGCCGGCCTCGGCGGCCTGGCCCTGCCGGAGGCGATCTCGACGAGTACCGGCCCGGTCGTGCCGGCCGCCCTGGAGAAGAGCCTGCTCGGACTCGGCAAGGGCCTGGCCGGACTCATGGTCCTCAAGGTGGCGGCGGTCCTGGTGCTCGTCGTGGGCGCCGGCGTCGGCATCGCGAGCTTCCGCGCGGACGACGAGGACGCCCTCGAGCGGCGTCTCGGAGACGTCGATCACCTTGCGGCGGCTCCGGTCGCGCCGCGACGGGAGGTCCCCGTCGTGACACCACGCGACGAGGCGACCACCGACCTCCCGGCCGAGAGCTTCCTGGAACCGGAGCCCGGCGATCGGCCGCGTCCGCCCCGACCGGAGGCGGCGGCGAGCGCCGTCGCGTCAGGACCGGCCGATCAGGATGAGAAGGAGGAAGGCCGACTTCATGGGCGGGTCCTGGACCAGGACGATCGCCCCCTGTCCGGCGTGCTCGTGACCGCCTCCTCGGTCGAGAGGGTCGGCAAGGAGCCGCTCTGCTCGCGCAGTGTGCGCAGTGGCCCCGGCGGCTACTTCGAACTCGCCCTGCCGCTCGGCGAGAAGGGCGAGCGGGACTTCAGGCTCTGGTTGCGGCTCGAGGATCACGAGCCCCTCAGCACGAGCGGCTACCATCTCGCGCGGGCGGTTCCGGTCGACTGCGGCGATCTCAGGCTGCGGTCCCTGCGCCAGGGCGCTCGGCCACGTCTCGGTCTGCTCATCCAGGGGCCGGATGGCGAGCCGGCGGAGGGAATCCTCGTGGAGCTGATGCTTCTCGGCGAGGGTGGCTTCCCGGCTCCAGGGCCCCGCGAACTCAGCGACGCCAGCGGCCGGCTCGAACTCGAGGCGACGACCCACGGGCCGCATCGGCTCCGGCTCGATGGCTCACGTCGCGGTCGGGGCATCCTTCTCGCCGACATCGAGATCCCGGAGCGGGGCCGCCTCGAGCGTCGCTTCGTGCTCGAGGCCGGTCGGGAACTCGAATTCCGGATCCGCAGTGTCACCGAAGAGGCGCCGAAGGGCCTGCGTCTGCATCTTCGCGACGAGCGGGACCCGAACAACTGGATCGATTGCCGCGAGACCGAACCGGGCCGCTTCGTCGCCCGAGGTCTCGGGAGCGGGCCCTACACCGCCTGGAACGCCGACCCGTGGTGGTCCGGCTTCCGGCTCGGCGGCCTCGTGCCGGGAAGCTCCCCGATCCCGATCGTGGTGAAGCGCAGCGCCGATCCACGAGACCACGGCTGCCACGCCGGTGAGATCCACTTCCGACCCGTCGTCGCCGAGACCGGGGAGACCATCGACCTCGGCCACTTCTCGGTCGACCTCGATCGGGTGGACGAGGGCCCGACCGCCACCATCCTGGCCGATCAGGCGCCCTGGTACGCTCCCGACCCCTACGTCCAGCGGGCCTGGTTCGAGCCCGAGGATCCGGGCCTCGAGGAAGTGCCCGAGGGTCGAGGCCTGCACCACCTGGACGGGATCATGCCCGGGACCTGGCTGGTGACCGTCCGGCCGGAGGGACGGGCGGCCCGGGTCCTCGGGCCCTTCAGGGTGACTGGGACCGAGATCTTCGTCCTGGAACGGGTGGCCTTCGAGGCCCCGCGCCGGGTCAGCGGTCGGGTGCTCGATTCCGAGGGGCGGCCGGTAGCCGGCGCCCTGGTGGTCACGTCCGGCAGCGGCCCCTACAGCGAGGGCCGGCGGCGGGACATCCTGGGCCGCCTCGACGAACTCGATCTCAGCCAGCGCCGGCTGGTGGCGGGCTCCGTGACCACCGGTCCCGACGGGACCTTCCTGCTCGAGGAGCTGGCCTCGGACCTCCCGGTCTCGGTCTTCGCCTGCAAGAAGGGGCTGGGCCAGTGCCTCCGGCCCCTGGGGCCGGGCGATGCTGAGCTCATCCTGAGACTCGAGCCCTGATCGGCAAATATGCGGGAAGCCGGGCAAGTCCGGCGGAGCTGGCAACCGATACCAGAACGGGGAATCGTCCCGTTCTGGTCGTTCGGGAGCGCGGAAATGCACTACGAGGACGTCGAGGCCCACATCAACAAGCTCTGCGCGGGCTTCGTCATGCGGGTACGCGAACAGACCCGCAGCCTGAGCAAATGGCCCGAGGAGAACAGCGTCTTCCAGAAGATCCTCTCCCTGGTCAACGAGCTCGAACGCAACAATGAACTCCTGAACGACATCGTTCGCGATCGCCGCCACGCCAAGCGGGGGCTGGAGACGCGGACGATCCTCGCTCAGGCCTTCCAGACCGCGGTGACCCGCGTCACCCATTGCCAGCCGATCGTCGATCTCGGTGATGGGGCCGACGAGAGCAAGCCGGAGATCGTCTTCGACGGTCGGGTCTTCGGGGTGAAGGAGGTGTTGCGCTTCCTGAGCGAGAGCTGCCGGAGCGGTCGTCTGCGCATCGAAGGTGAACGCGAGGTGTTCTCGATCGAGTTGCACAAGGGCGACGTGGTCAGCGCGGTCAGCAATCACAGCCCGGAAGGCACCCGGCTCGGCGACATCCTGGTCGATCGCTATGGCGTCGATCGCCGGACCCTCGACGACTTCGTTCGCCAGCACGCCGGGGCCGAGCAGCTCGGCAAGGCGCTTTGCCGCGAGGAGCTGGTCTCGAACTCGATCATCCAGGATGCGCTGCGCTTCCAGACCGCGCAGCTCTTCGAGCGTCTCCTCGACTGCGAGGGGCGCGATCTGCACTACGATCCCAATCCGCTGCCCGACGAGGAGCGGGACGCGCCGAGCATCAACCTCGGCGAGCTGCTCATCAGCGGCATCCTGGCCTGAACCGGCCCGGACGACGGAAGGCCGGCGTGCTCCCTCCCGGTGGAGGAAGCCGCGCCGGCCCTCTGCGTTCGAAGAGACCGCTGCCGCGGACTGCTACCCGATTCCGGTCAGGCCTCAGCGGGCGGCCATCTCCTTCTCGGAGACGACGCGGTAGAGGCTCGGCGTCGGCCCCCAGGTGAGGCCGTAGAGGTAGCCGTCCCGACCCTCGAAGACATGGGCCAGGAAGGCCATGTGGCCGATGTGGGCGTGGCTCGCGACCTTGTGGTCGCCATCGAGCACCGCGGCGCGGAACCAGCCGCGCATGATGTCGAAGAAGATCAGCTTGCCGCCGAGCTTGCCCGCGTAGCGGTCCTGTGCGGCGGCTCCGTAGACCGGGCCGACTCCGGCCGACATCCGGGTCTCGCCGGCGTAGTCCTGGTCGTCGCCCGAGAAATCCTGCTCGCGCGTCCAGGAAATGATCGGATCGATGACGCCCTCGATGCCGAGCGGTCCGTCGCTCAGCGGCTGCGGCGCCTTGCCGATCTCACCCAGGCCCCAACCGAAGTTGACCGGCTTGGTCGGGTCCATGGTCCAGTAGTTGATCTCCTCGTGCACCGCGCCGACGTCGGCGATGAAGAAGTCACGCGCGCCGTGGAGCGACCCGCGGAAGGGGGCGCGTAGGCCGAGGGCGACGATCTCAGGCGCCCAGGCCTCGTCGCCGACGTGGGGATTGTCCGCCGGCACCGTGTAGCCGCCCTCGGGGCCACGACCGGGCATGATCCGGAGGATCTTGCCGTTGAGGTTCTTCTGGTCCTGCGAGATGTGCGGATGCTCGGCGTCGCCGGTCATGATCAGCAGGCTCTTGTCGGCCAGGAACTGGAGGATGCCACCCATGTGATAGGGGCCCTCGGGCTGGCTGCGCGAGAACTTGATGATCGTGGTCCGGCTGGCCGAGGTCTTGCCGAGATCGTCCTGCCACTGGAAGCGATCGAGGTAGACGTTCTCGTCCTTCGAGTCCGAACACCAGACGTAGAGGAAGTGGTTGTCGTTCCAGTCCGGGTCCAGCGCCAGGGCCAGGGAGCCCAGGTCGCCCTTGGCGTAGACGTTGTCGAAGGAGAGCTTGGCCTTCGGCTGGACGCCCTTCCCATCCCCGACGGTGAGGCTCTCGACCGGTCGGTCATAGAGGTGGATCGCGCCGTTCCGGCCGAGCACGAAGAAGGACTTGCCGTCCGGGAGCGGAACGACCTCGACCGCCACCGAGGGTAGGTTGTCGCGCAGCAAGAGGTCGAAGCGCACGCGCAGCGGGGAGTCGTCCTTCGCTTCCGCGACCGGCGTCGCGGCATGGCCAGCGACGGTCGGGGTCGTGCTGCTCTGGTCCTGTTCGGAGCCTTTGACGACGGGTTTCGGCTGGTCACCGCAGCCGACGAGGAGGCCGACGGCCAGGCAGAGGGCCGTCAGAAACGGGCGGATCATGGGAACTCCTTGGCGATTCAACGGGCGGAGCTGGCGGACTCGCGGCCGAGGGAGCCGATCCAGTCGCGGATCAGCTCGCGGCCCTTCGGGTCCACGATCTGGTTGCCGATCGGGGGCATCTTGACCTCGAGGCCATCGCGCACCAGGAAGCTGCGCTCGAAGAGGCGCAGCATGACGCTCGAGTCGGCGTGGCCGGGATCGATGATGCTGGTCATGCCGGGGCGCTGCAGGCGGTGGGCCTCGCGACCGATGGCGGCCTTGACCATGTGGGGACGGAGGTCGAGCTCGTCGCCGACGAAGGCGCTGCTCGAGGGGTTGTGGCAGTGCGCGCAGTTGCCGGCGATGTAGCCGATGGCGTGGCGCTCGAGATCGTTGTCGGCGCGGATCTCGCGATAGGGGATCGCCGCCGGCTCGATCTCGAGCTGACCGCGTTCGCGCAGGGTCTCGAGCATGGCGTCTTCGAGCTGGTAGGGCGCGAAGCCCACCGCGACGTCGGGCGCGGCGGCGTGGCACTGGAGGCAGGTGAGGCGGCCGGGAACGCTGTAGGTCTCCTTGCCGCCGGGAACGCTGAGGCCGGTGTCGAAGGCCTGACCGTTGCTCAGGCTGGCGTCGTCGCTGCCCTGACGCCAGACGTAGGCACCGTACTGCCAGCGGCCGTTCTGCTTGGCGAGGACCCGGGTCTCGACCCGATGCAGGGCGTCGCCGGACTGGAGCTCGAAGGTCTTGCAGAGGATGGTGCCATCCGGGAAGTGGAACTGACCGTCGCCGTCGACCGCGAGCTTGCTGCCGGCGGGGATGTAGGCGTGGCGGATCTTGTGGGTGCCGTCGCTCCACAGCGGATAGCGCACCTCGTAGGGAAGGACGCCTTCCGCCGGTTCGAGACGGGACAGGTCCGTGAAGAGACCGAGGTCGCGGAGCGAGGCGGGCAGCTCGCCCTCGAAGCCGGGATGGACCTCGGGCCGGATCGACTCGGGCTGCGCGACGCTGACGGGATGCGACACCCGCAGGGCGACGAAGCCGAGGATCGCGGCGGTGGCAAGGACGATGACGGCGAGGGTCTTCATGGAGATCTGCTCCGAAGGTCGGCGGTCACCATGACCGCACGATGAAAGGGTAGAGCGCCCATGTGAGGACCAAGGGGTGGGCTCGATGGGATTCGGGAGGGCGGTTCGGGTGGGCGATGAGTCGGCCAGGTAAAGGCGAGACGAAGGTCGGGCGGGTGGAAATGCAGGACGCCCGCATGCCGGGCATGCGGGCGTCCGTGACTCGCTCCGGTCGGGATTCAGCGCCAGGCGGCGAGGTAGGCCTCGATCGTCTCCAGGTCGGCGGAGCGCACGGTCTCGCGCCGCGGGCCCGCGCCCACCTTGGTGGCGCATTCGGCCGGCACGCCGGAGCTCAGGTACTCGGTGAGGGCCTCGCTGCCTTCACGGAAGACCCAGAGCCGATCGTCGTGGACGAAGACGCGGAAGCCCGGCTTGGTGGACACGTAGGAGAGCAGCGTCTCCCGGTCGTCGGACTTGATGGTCATCCGGTTGGGGCCGGCGCCGATCATCGTGACCGACTCGGAAGGCTCGCCATCCTTCACGAACTCCATCTGGCCCTTGCCACCCTCACGGAAGATCCACAGGCGGCCGTCCGATTCGTAGACGGCGAAACCCGGGAAGGCGTAGTTCGGAGCCGCCATCGGGCCGCTCTTCGCGGTCGTCATGCTGCTGTCGGACTTGCTCTCGGACATCTGGTCGTCACTCGCGCAGGCCGCGAGGGCGAACAGCATCGCCAAGATCATGGCCAGGCTGGTCTTCATCGACGTGATCCTCTTCGTTGATCTTTCGCGCCCTCCCGGCAGCCACCCTGGATGCCTCGACGCGGTTCCGGACCATGCTCCTCGCCTTCCGTGAAGTTCCGGTTAGATTCAGGTGGACTCGCGTTGGATATTGGGGCGGCGATTGGTCCCCGCCAGCCAAGGGATAGAGTCGGGCGGCACGGTCCAGGGGAGCGAATCGATGGTGGACAAGGAGCCGGAGCGCATCGCGGCGGTGGACCTGGGTTCCAACAGTTTCCACATGGTGATCGCCCGCCTGGTGAACGGAGAGCCGGTCGTCGTCGACCGGATCCGCGAGCCGGTCCGGCTTGCCGGCGGGCTCGACGAGGACGGACGGCTCGACGCCGAGTCCCGGAGCCGGGCCTTGATCTGCCTGAAGATGTTCGCCCAGCGCATTCGCGAGACCCCGAACATCAGGGTGCGCGCGGTGGGCACCAACACGCTGCGTCGGGCCAAGAGTCCGGGCGACTTTCTCGAGCTGGCCGAAGACTGCCTCGGCGTTCCGATCGAGATCATCTCCGGCGCCGAGGAGGCCCGCATGATCCATCTCGGTGTCGCCCACAGCACGGCTCTCGAAGGCTCGAGTCAGCTGGTCGTGGACATCGGCGGCGGCTCGACCGAGTGCATCCTCGGGCGCCGCTTCGACCCGGTCGAGGTCCACAGCCTCTACATGGGCTGCGTGAGCTGGTCGCAGCAGTTCTTCGGCAAGGACGGCAAGGCTGACAAGAAGAGCTTCAAGGCCGCCGTGCTCGCCGCCCAGAGCGAGCTGGTCACCATCGAGAACCAGTTCAAGCAGCTCGGATTCGACGAGGCGATCGGCGCCTCCGGCACGATCCGGGCGGTCGAGGCGGTGCTGGCTGGTCTCGAGGGTGCCGGGAGCGGGATCGACGCCGCCGGCGTGAAGACCCTCGGCAAGATGCTGGTGGAGATGGGCGATCCGCGAGGCTTCGAGTCCTTCGGCCTGAAGGCCGACCGGGCTCCGGTCTTCGCCGGCGGGCTCGCCATCCTGACCGCCCTGTTCAAGAGCCTCGCGATCGAGCGGATGGTGGTCTCGAGCGGCGCGCTGCGCGAGGGCATCATCTACGACATGATGGGGCGGCTGCGCGACGAGGACGTTCGCGAACGCAGCATCAGGACCTTCGAAGACCGTTTCCACGTCGATCGGCGCCAGGCGAGCCGGGTCGAGCGGAGCGCCCGGCGCCTGCTCGAGGCCTGTGCCGGCCCCTGGCGGCTCGATGGCGCCGAGCCGCTCCGCCTGCTCGGTTGGGCCGCGCGCCTGCACGAGATCGGACTGGCGGTATCGTGGACGCATCACAATCGCCACGGCGCCTATCTGATCCAGAACGCGACGATGCCCGGGTTCTCCCGCGACGACCAGCAGCTGCTCGCCGCGGTGGTCGAGAACCAGCGGCGCAAGCCGCGCCCGGACTCCTTCGTCGTGCTGCCGAACCGCCTGCGTCCGATGGCCCGCAAGCTGGCCGTGCTGCTGCGGGTCGCCGTCCTCCTGCACCGCAGTCGCAGCGACGTCGCGGCCCGCAAGCTCCGGGCTCGGGCTGCCGACGGCGGCCTGGTCCTCGAGTTCCCGGCCGGATTCAAGGAGCGGCATCCGCTGACCTGGGAGGATCTCCGCCGCGATCGCAACGAGATCGGCGCCCTCGGCATCGACTTCGAGCTGCAGAGCTGAGCGAGCCTTCGCTCAGCAGAGGGAGAGCAGGACGGCGGCCAGCTTCGCGGCGTCGAGCAGGGGCGCCGAGCTGCCGGTGGTCAGGTCGAGGTCGACGACCTGCGCGCCCAGCGCCTGGATGCGTTCGAGTTCGAGGCCGGCCGGATAGAGGCCGGCCTTGCTGTCCACGAGGACCAGATCGAGTGCCTCGCCCCGGGCGGCCTCGATCGCCTCCCGGCCGGTCACCGTTCTGACGATGTACTCCGCGGCCGCGCCGACCGACAGGCCGAGCATCTCGGGGTCGCGGTCGCTGCTGGGCACGTAGAGTCGCGGACAGCCGGCGCGGCCGATCGCCGAGCCGACGCCCTTGGGCAACAGGTTGGCTGCGAGGCTCGAGTAGAAGCTGCCCATGGGATAGACGATGAGATCGGCTTCGGTGATCGCCATGCCGACCGAACGTTCGATCGCGACGCTGGTGTCGGCGTCACCGTTCTCGCGGTCGACCAGGCGGATGTTCCGCACCGGCGAGCTGATCGGCGGGGCCTCCTTCGCGGTGAGCAGGTGCTGGCGTCCGAGACGCGAGCCGTCGACCAGTTCGGCGGCCAGATCGAGATGGGCGTCCACGATGCAGCGCACCTGGCCGCGGACCTCCAGGAGCCGGCTGTAGAGGTAGGCGACCGAGTCGATGTCGCGGCCGTGCTCCAGGTAGCCGCCGGTGAGGGCCAGGTTGCCGAGGCTCGCGCCGGCGAGGTCGAAGTCGGCGGGCATCCGGCGGACGAAGGTGCGGAGGTGACTGCGCAGGATGCGGGCGACCGGCGCCGGGACCTGCGACATCAGCTCGTCGCGACCGGCCACGAGATCGTCCAGGCGGGTCCGGAGCCGCACGGCGCTCTCACCGTGAGGGAGGCGGCGCGAGAACAGCTCCACGATCTCCCGGTTGCCGGCGAGGCGCTCGTCGGCGAGCGACAGAAGGCGACTGCGCAGGTCGCCGACCGAGGGCATCTTGAAGGCCCGGCGTAGGGACTCCGAGCTGCCGCCGGAATCGAAGGGCGTCACCAGGTGGATGCTGTTGTGGCTGTATTGCTTCAGCTCCCGGCTCAACTCCTTGAGGGCGGAGCCGCCGCTGAAGAAGAGGATGCGTGGCCCGAGCTCGGGGGCCCTGCGGAATCGCTCCAGGCGGAGCGGGTCGGGGAGCCTGGCCAGCCGGGAGATCGGGATGCGGGTCACGACCGGGCCTCCTCGGGACCACGGAGGGGCGCCAGGCCGATGAGCAGGTCCGCCACCGGTCGGCCGCCGATCAGGTGCTCGGCGGCGATGCGGTCGAGGTTGGCCGGGCTGCAGTTCCGGTACCAGACGCCTTCCGGGTAGACCAACGCGATGGGGCCTTCGGCGCAGACGCGCAGGCAATCGGCCTTGCTGCGCAGCACGATCAGCCCCTGCTCGCGCTCGAGCCGGGCGCAGAGTTCCTTCAGATGCCGCCAGGCCGTGCGGCCCAGTTCCGGATCGCAGCAGCTCGGTCGGCTCGGATCGGCGCAGAGGAAGACGTGATGGCTGGCATCGCGTCTTGGGGTCGCCTTCGGCTCGGTAGCCCCCATCATCGTCCGCTCCTTGGTCCTCGGTCGTCGGAGTATAGCCGAGAATCTCTCCGGCAACGAAGAAGGGGAGGCCCCGGGGGCCTCCCCTCTGACGTCGTCGGGATGGCGGCCGGGATCAGTTGACCCGGACCTCGATCGCGTTGCTGAGCGCGATCGGGGCGCCGTTGACGCCGCTGGTGAACATCGCCGCCTGGAAGGTGGTCAGGACGACGTTCGCCGGCAGGGTCGGGACGCCGAAGCCGAGGTCGCACTGGCCGGTCGGTCCGGTCACGAAGAAGGCGTTGAGACCCATCGCGTTGCCGCCGTCCGCCAGCACCGTGATCTGGGTCGGCAGACCCGTGCTCCCGTTGATCGGGCCACCGATGTCGAACTGACCGACGTTGGCGAAGGTCGCCGCGACCGGATTCAGCGGACCCGCGAGGAGGACGATGGCCCGGTTCGGCTCGCCCTGGAAGGAGAAGGCCAGGGTCTCCCCGCTGTTCGTGTGACCGTAGTAGGGACCCGTGCTGGCCACGTAGGTGCCCTGCTGGTTGGCGTTGCGGGCCTTGTTGATGTCCATGACCGCGAGGCCGACCTGCGGGCTCTGGCCGGGGGTCGGCACGATCTCGAAGACGGCGACGTCGTCGATCGCGATGTCGTGCTTCGACTGACCATTGAAGTTGCTGACCCGGAAGACGATCTGCACGGTGTCGGCGGCCCAGGCACTCAGATCGAGAGTATGGTAGGTCCAGTTGGCGCCCTGGTGACCCAGCGGTCCGAGGGCGTCCGTCGTGGTCATGCCGGTCGACTGCGAGATCACGTCGATCGACAGGGTGGCGTCGTCGGTGCCGGGGATCGAGTTGTTGAAGCTGTGCAGGTAGAAGCCCAGGCGCGGGACCGCGAGGGCACTCAGGTCGAAGCAGGGGGTCCGGAGGTTGACGGCGCTGAACTCGCCCCGATCGTCGACGTAGGCGAAGATGCCGCTGCCGGAGAGATCGCCGTTCGGGCCGGTGTTGCCGTTCGGCGTCGCGTTGTCGCGGAACTCCCAGTCGGAGTAGCTGCCGGTGGCGTCGGTCGGGTCCTGGCCCCAGCCTGGCGGAGCCAGGGTGGTGCCGAGGTTCAGGCCGTCCAGATCCTCGACGTAGGGGTAGTTGACCAGGTAGGCGGCGCCGCTGTCGACGGTGACGACCCGGGTGTCGTTGGTCGGGTCGAGGTCGGCGACGTAGGTGGCCGAGACGGACAGGGTGTGCGGGCCGGGGACCGAGAAGTCGGCCGGAGCGAGGAAGCTGTAGGTCTGCAGGGCGCCGACCGTCATCGCCGAGGGCAGGAGCAGGGCTTCGGTGACCGGGATCTGGTTGTCCACCTGGTAGTTGAGGAGCAGGGTCGTGCCGGCCGGCACCGGGTTCATGCCGTAGTTGCGGAGGTCGATGGTCACGGTCTCCGTGGCGCTGAGCGGCGTGCAGGTGAAGCTCTGCCCGACCGGCGAGGTCACCGCCGTGAGGGCGATGTCGTCGGCCACGGTCGACAGCAGGCCATAGTGGATCGTGCCGTTCCAGATGCGCGGCGAGAAGGTGCTGCTGAAGGGATAGGCGACGCCGATGCCCTCGTAGAAATTGAGGTTCGCGTCGGAGGCATAGAGGGCGCCCGCCGCGGAGCCATTGGTGTAGGAGACCGATGTGGTGGTGCCGGTGATGTAGAAGCCCTGGGTCGTGCCCGGGGCCACGACGTAGCCGAGGCTCAGGTTGAGGGGCGTGGCGATGCCGCTGCCGAGCGAGGTCACCGAGAGGCTGGCCAGCATGGTCCAGGCCGCCGAGTTGGCCTCATTGCCCACGTAGCTGCCGCCACCGGTCACCGCATAGATCTCGACCGTTCCCGAGGACTGCAGGTTGATGTCGAACGAGTTGATGATGACGCCGCCGGCCGCCGGCGACACGTCGAACATGTTGCCGCTCTGACCGTTGCCACCGGCAAAGGTCGTGGTGAGGCTGAACTGGGCGAACGCTCCACTCGCCATCATCAGCGCGATGACGGCGGTGAGGGCGATCCGGGTCAGGGCTCGAGTGTTGGTGTTCATGAGTGTCTCTCCTTCCTCCTTCTCAGTAGATGGTCACTTCGACCGCGTTGCTGATGGCGACGCCACCGACCCAGGGAAGGATCCCCTGGAAGGTGGTGAGCACGCCGGTGGGGAAGAAGGGCATGGTGAAGTAGATCGAGCTCGAGCCGGCGGGCCCCGTGTTGAAGAACACGTTGAAGCCGCTCGGCTGGTTGCCGTCACCGAACAGGAGGATGCCACTCGGGACGCCGGTCGTTCCGACCGGGCCGCCGATGTCGAGCTGGCCGACGGCGCCGTAGCTGGCGGCGCCGACGTTCAGGCTGCCGAAGAGGAGGACGACCGGGCGGTTCGCCTCGCCGATGAAGCTGAAGGTGATCCGCTCGCCACCGGTGATCCTGGTGGTGTAGGGACCGTTGTCCAGCGACTGGATGCTGCTCAGGCCGGGGCTGTTCGCCGAGTTGATGTCCAGCATCGCGATGCCGGAACGCGGCGCCTGGCCGGCGCCGGGCACGAAGTTGAACACCGAGACATCGTCGAGGGCGATGTCGTTGGTGGCGGCGCCGCCATCGGTCCGGCCGCGGAACTGGAGCTGCACGGTCTGGCCGGAGAAGGCCGGGATGTCGATGAAGTACTCGGTCCAGGCGCTGCCCAGGGGGCCGAGGGGGCCGAGGACGTCCGTGCTCACCACGCCGCCCGGGAAGGCGATGATGTCGAGGCTGACGAAGTTGTCGCCGGTGGGCGTCTGCGGGTTGTTGCTGTGGACGTAGAACTTGACCCGCGGCGAGGTGACGGCGCCGAGATCAAGGCAGGGGCTGATCAGGTTGATGGTGGCCTCGTTGCCGTCGTCCTCGACGTAGGCGTAGAAGCCGCTGCCGCTGCGGTCGGTGGCCGGGCCGGTGCCGCCGGTGGGCGTCGCGGTCGACCGGAAGTACCAGTCGGCGTCGACGCCGGTGCCGTCGGTCAGGTCCTGGCGCCAGCCGGCCGGCGGGACCTGGGTGCCGTCCGAGGCCAGGCTGTCGAAGGTCTCGGTCCAGGGGAAGCTGGTGATCAGGGTCGCGCCACCGGAGCTGGCGACGCGGGTGTTGGTGTCGTTGGCGACGATGAGGTCGAGAGCGTAGGCGACCGAGACGTCGATCGTGTAGTTGCCGATCGCCGCCAGGTTGGCCGGGGTCACGAAGGAGAACACCTCGCGCTGAGCGGTGGTCAGCGAGGTGGTCGTCGTGCTGAAGCTCTCGGTCACCGGGCTGCCGCCGTTGATGGTGTAGGTGGCCGAGAAGGTGGTGCCGGCGGGCAGGGCGTTCAGGCCGGTGTTCTCGATCTCGAACTGGATGGTCTCGGAGGAGCTGAGCGTGTTGCAGCCGGTCTGGTCACCGAGCGGCGAGACGATGGCGCTGACCGCGACGTCGTCGTTGTTGTTCTTCAGCTGGATGTTGTACTGCGCCGCGATCTCGGCGGCCGACAGCGCCCGGTCCCAGAAGCGGAACTCGTCGATCAGGCCGTACCAGGGGACGTTGGTGTTGTAGCCGCCGATGTCCCAGCCGGCAGCCGCGGTGCCGGCGATCGGGAGCGGGTTGTTCTGCTGGACCGCGGGGAGCGGCGCGCCGTTCAGGTAGGGCGTGACCGTGTTCGCCAGCGAATCGTAGACGAAGGCGAGGTGGTTCCAGGCGTTGTAGGTGCTGCCGTTGGCGATGAACACGTCGTTCATGCCGGTCATGCGGAAGGCAATGTTGTTGGCCCCGGCGATGCCGCCGCGGAAGCAACGCAGGCTGTTCGCCGTCTGCTCGCCGAAGAGATAGCGGAGCGCGCTCGGGTCGGTGAGGTCGTGCTCGAAGGCCCAGATCTCGATCGACCAGGAACCGGCCGCCGAGATTTTCTTGTTGGTCTGGACCGGCACGCCGGTCGCCGGTTGGGTGTTGACGCAGCCCGCGCCGAGGATCTGGAGGTTGTTGTTGAAGTTGGCGCCGTTGGTGACGATGGCGCTGACCCCGGTGAGGCCCGGGGTGGCGAGGTCGGTCGTCAGGACACCGGAGGTCTCGTTGAACCGATAGTAGTTGAGTTCGGGGCGCTGGGCTTCGAGCAGAGGCGTCAGGGTGAGCAGGGCCAGTGCAAGGAGTCCGAGCGGACGCAGCCAGATCCGCATGGTGATGTCTCCAGTCGGCCACCAGCCGGTCTGCCGGTCTCCCGTCGAGGGCCCGCGGACGGCGTGGCGGAGGTCGTAATCGAGTGAACCACGGCGCAGCGGGCCAGGCCCGCCGCATGAACCCGTGGAATGTAAATGATGGCGGTCGATTCCTGCAAGCTCCCTTTTCTTTGCCCGGTGTCGAAGTCACGCGGAGAACAGGGTTTTCATGCATTCGCCTCGTTTCGCCCGGCGCTGCTCGGCCTCGCGGAACCGGACGCCCCGGCATATGATTGCGCCGCGGTCAGATTGCGGGGTGGGGGACGGGGCGATGTTGGAACTTCTGCGAGAGCTGCGCAGCTCCCTGGACGGCCTCATCGGGCGTGATCAGCCCATCCTCCTGCTCGCGCTCCTGCTCCTGGCGGGGCGGGCCTTCGGCATGCTCGCCAAGAAGGTGCATCTGCCCAGCGTCACCGGCCAGATCCTGATCGGCTTCCTGCTCGGCGGCTCGGGGCTCGGGATCATCCAGGCCCACGCCACCGAGGCCCTGCACCCCTTCACCCTGTTCGCGCTGGGCCTGATCTCGGTCACGGTCGGCTCGCACCTGAGTCTCCGTCGGCTGCGCAACGCCGGGCGCCGGCTGGTCTACCTCGTCGTCCTGGAGACCCTGCTCATCTGGGGCCTGGTCTTCGGGATCATCCGGGCCCTCGATCTGGTCGACTGGCCCTTCGCGCTCCTGCTCGGCGCGGTCGCGATCTCGACCGCGCCGGCGACGGTCGTGGCGCTGGTCAAGGAAGCCCGGGCGAAGGGCGTGTTCATCAAGACCCTGGTGGCCGCGGTGGCGCTCAACAACATCGCTTGCGTCCTCGCCTTCGAGATGGCGCGGGCGGTCGGCAGTCGCCACTACAGCCCGGATGCCCACGACCTGCTCGACGTCGTCGCCGAGCCGGCCCGCCAGCTCGTGCTCGCGGCCCTGATCGGCGCGGTCTCGGCGGCGGTGATGATCTGGATCACGCGGCGGACGGTGCGGAGCGAGCGCCTGGCGACGGCGGCGATGGCGACGATCCTGCTCGTGCTCGGCCTGGCCGACGTCTTCGGGGTCTCGCCCATGCTGGCCTGCCTTTTCCTCGGCGTGGCCCAGGCCAACATCACCCCGAACAAGGACGAGTTCGTCGATTCGTTCTTCTCCAGCTTCGAGCCCGCGATCCTGGCCGTCTTCTTCGCCATGGCCGGCAGCCATCTGCACCTCGAATCGCTGGTCAGCGCCGGCCTGATCACCTTCGTGTTCTTCGCCATCCGTCTGGGCGGCAAGCTGATCGCGGTCGAGGCCGCCATGCGCCTGGCCCGGGCACCGCGCCGGATCCGCCGCAATCTCGGCATGGCTCTGGTGCCGCAGGCCGGTGTCGCGATCGGCCTCGTGGTCCTGGTCCAGGACGATCCGACCTTCGATCGCGAGGGCCTCGTGGCGATGCGCGACCTCTTCGTCACCGCCGTGCTGGCCTGCGTGACCCTGAACGAGGTCGTCGGTCCGATCCTGACCCGGATCGCCATCGCCCGGTCGGGCGAGGCGAATCGTGACCGTCCGCGGGCGATGGACTTCATCCAGGAGGAGAACATCGTCGTCGGCCTCGAGGCCGCGGACATGCGCGAGGCGATCGAGAAGCTGACCGACCTGCTGATCCGTTCGCATCACCTGGTCGGGATCGACCGGGCGGCGCTGGTCGGCTCGATCCTGGAACGCGAGGACTCGATGTCGACCTGTCTCGGAGACGGGGTGGCCGTGCCGCATGGCCGGCTACCGGACGGCAGCGGCATCGTCGGGGTCCTGGGGCTGTCCCAGCGGGGACTACCCTTCGCGACCCCGGACGGACGGCCGGTCCACGCCGTCGTGCTCCTGGCCACGCCCGATGGCGAGCGCGACCGCCACCTGGAGGTCCTGGCCGCCATCGCCCGGATGATCGGTTCCGATCCGACCCTGCGCGAGTCGCTCTTCGATGCCCGGAGCTCGGCCCACGCCTACGAGATCCTGCACAACGACGCCGCCGAGGACTTCAATCACTACCTCGATGAGCCGGAGGCCTGAATCGCGGTCGGGTGACGATCGGGCCGAGGGTGCCGATCAGTCGTCGGTGAGCCGGCTCGAGTAGCTGAGCCGCTGCTCGATGCGGTTGTGGCGGTCGCAGACCACCACCTGGGCGACGTGATCCTCGACCTGCTCGTCCGGCAACCAGCCGTAGGCCACGATGATGACCCGATGGCCGTTCTCGACCAGGCGGGCGGCGGCACCGTTGACCCCGATGATCCCGGAGCCGGCCTGACCCCGGATGACGTAGGTCTCGAAGCGGGCGCCGTTGTCGATGTCGTAGATCCACACCGCCTCGTTGGGGCGGATGCCCGTGGCCGCGAGCAGGTCGGCGTCGATCGTGATCGAGCCGACGTAGTCGAGGTCGCATTGAGTGATCACGGGGCGATGGATCTTGCCCCGCATGACTTTCCGCATCATCGTCTTCGACCCGCCGGCCTCGGGACTGCTGCCGGCGAGGCTCCCTCGCCGGGCCGGGACTATAGGAAGAAGACGGGACGGTTCCAAAGCGGGAAGGGCCGCCGCCCGGTCGGTTCGACCGGACGGCGGCCGGGCCGGATCAGAGGATGCCGGCGGCGAGCAGGGCGCTGGGCTGGCTGCTCGAAGGGTCGAGGCCGAGGCGCCAGGTCAGGGACCAGGGCCGGCCGGACTCGCGGAGGATGAGCCCGAGGGCACTCACCGCGCGCTGGCGCAGCTCCAGGTTGCGACCGCCGTCGCCGGCGATCTCGAGGAGCGCGCCAATCGAACGCCGGTCACCCATGAGGCCGAGGGCCCGGACCAGGGCGGCGCGCCGGCTCTCGGAGCGGGCGGCGCCGAGGGCCGCGATCAGGGCCGGCTGGACCTCGACCCGGCCGGTCGCGGCCAGGGCGACGGTCGCCTCGTAGGCCACGAACTCGTCGTGGCTCTCCAGGGCCAGGGCGAGGAGGGTGGCCACCGACTCCCCGTCGGCGAGCAGCCCGAGGGCTTCGGCGGCGTAGCCCGCCACCATGGGTGCCTCCTTCTCGGCGAGCAGAGCCCGCAGCGCGGGCCTCGCGGCGGCGGACCCGCTCAACCCGAGGCCGAGCGCGGCGGCGGCGCGGTCCTCGACCCGCTTGCCCTCGGTCATCAGGGCGGTCAGCTCCGTCACCAGCGCGGCGCGATGCCCCGGGTGCGTCGAGGCATGGAGACCGGCGGCGACGGCGTAGAAGGGCCGGTCGCTCTTCTGCTTGAAGAAGCCGGTGACGCCGTCGCTGAGGAAGCGACCGACCTCGTCGATCAGCTCGCGACGTGCCTCGGTCTCGGCCGCGCCGAGGTCCCGGTCGTGGGCGGAGATCTCGCCGATGGCGGCGATGGCGAGCTGGCGGGTGCCGGCGTCGGTGTCGCGCCGGGCGCTGGCCGCGAGCACGTCGAAGAGCTCGCGTTCCAGGCCCCGGCCCAGGTTGGCGAGGGTCCGGGCCGCGGCCCGACGGGTCTCGACCGAACCGCGGAAGCGCTTCAGGGGATCGAGGGCCAGGGCGACGGCACCGCGGTCGCCGATCGCGCCCAGGGCCGCGAGCGCCTGCTGGCGCAGGACCGCCGGGACTGACTCGTCCTCGGCCAGGGCGCCGAGTCGGGGCAGGATCTCCTCGGTCGCGATGCGTTCCCGACCCAGGCTGGCGAGGCCGAGCACGGCGGCGCAACGGCCGTCGAGGCCGGCGCTCTCGTCGTCGAGGGCCTGAAGGAGCGCCCGCGCGGCCGCGGCATCGGCGGTCTGGCCGAGGGCCAGGGCGGCCATCGCCCGCAGATCGGCCGGCACGCGCGAGCTCTCGCCCAGGAGCTTCCGGCCCTCGGGCTGGTCGCCCAGGACCGCGACCAGGTCGGGGACCGCCGCGGGGGCACCGCTGCGGCCGAGAGCGAGCAGGCTGAAGCCGCGGTGGCGGGCATTCTTGCGACCGAGGGCGGCGCGCAGCTCGGAGGCCAGCGCGGTCCGCGCCTGTTCGTCACCGCCCGCCTCCGAGAGGGCCATCAAGACCGCGGCCTCGAAGGCCGGATCGGCGCGCAGGGCCTCGAGCCCGCGTCGGATCGCTTCCCGGTCGGCGTCACCGGGCCGCAGGGCCTCGCCTCCGGCCTCCGGTTGGTCGGCGTTTCCGGTCAGGCCGCGGCCGGCGGCACCGTGATAGCGCGCGCGGACGTCGACGTGGAGGTCGCGTTGGAGCTGCCACCAGCGACCGAAGTCGAGACTCGGGCTGGAGGCCTTCTTCCGGCCAAGACCGACGCTGACGCCCGGGACTCCGCCGGCCGGGTTGCCGACGCGGGGCGGGGAGGTGGGGCCCTGCGCGGGAGGCGTGGCCCGGGGCGGGCCCGGATTCTCGCCGCCGCGGCCGCCGCCGGTCGGGGAGCCGCCGTCCGGCGGACTGCCGCCGGTCCGGCCGCCGCCCGTGGGCGGTGTCGACCCGCCGCGTCCGCCATCGATCGGCGGCGTGTAGCCGCCCGGGTCACCGGGGGGCGTCGGCGGTCGGTCGATGATGCTCGGAGCCTGGATGTAGGCCACCTCGTCGGCGTCGAGGCCGTGGCGCCGAAGCCAGGAGTCCAGCTCCTCGTCGTCACCGATCTGCGCCAGGTAGGCGTTGTTGGCCTCCCGGGCCAGGCGATTCAGGAGAGCGGTCTCGCCGCTGGTCTCGATCAGGTGGGCGAGCGCGCAGCGTCGGCCGCCGTCGTCGATGAAGTAGGGCACGAGCCGGTCGGGGTAGCGCTCGTTGATCGGGAAGTCACCCTGGCGGGCGTAGTCGGCCAGGGCCTCGAGCAGGGCCTTCCTGCTCCGGCGCAGAGCCGGGTCGAGATCATCGCGTCGGCGACCCTGGAGGTCGGCCACGACCGCGAGGACCTGGTCGCGTTTCTCGGCGCGCCAGGCCTCGCTGCCTGCCTTGGGTCGTTCTTGAGCCGGGGCACCGAGCGTGAGCGTCAGGGCCAGGAGGGCCCCGAGCATGGGGCGTCCCAGGTTCGTCCAGATTGTCGTCATCCTCGTCCTTTCCGGGCGCGTCGCCTGCACGGGGCGACGCGCGACCATGATCCGCGCGTCCGATCGTCCGTCCGGCGAGCAAGGGGCATGCCGCCCCGGGTCGGTCGAATGACCCTGATCGAGGCGGCGCGGATGGCGGAATTCGGCCTTGGATCGCCGATTCGAGCGCTTTCGCACCTTTCCCGTCACCCCGACGAAACGGCGCGACGTCGCGCCGACTTGCATCCCCGACGCAGCCGCTCAAGATGGGGCCATGCAGCGCTCCGCTCCGATCATCGTCCTGGTCTCCCTCCTGCTGTTCGCCGCCTGCGGTGACCCGAAGGGCGCCTCGGACCCGGTCGAACCGACGGCGGCCGAGGAGCCCGTCTTCGTCGGTCCCGGCTACGGCGGCGTCGACGCCTGCGTCGACTGTCATGCCGAGCGGGTCGAGTCCTACCGCCGCACCGCGCATTACCAGACCCTGCGGCGCCCCGACCCCGAGGTCTTCGCGGCTCGCATCGCCGCCGTCGGCGGCCGGCTGGAGACCCGCAAGGAGAGCCTTCACCACGAGATCGAGGTCCAGGACGGCCAGGCCTTCCAGACCTCGGTCCTCAGCCTTGGCAGCCGTGAGATCCGTCGCCGCGAGGCGATCGACTTCATCATGGGTTCCGGGCGGATCTTCGAGGGCTATCTGTCCTGGGACGGCGATCGACTGATGCAGCTCCCGGTCGGTTGGTTCGCCGCCGCCGGGAGCTGGTCGAACTGCCCCGGCTACGACGACGGCCAGGCGCGCTACGACCGCGAGATCCTGCCGCGATGCCTCGACTGCCACGGCACCTGGGCCGAGACCCGAGGTGGCGCCCGCTACCGACCCGAGAGCGTGATGCCCGGGCTCTCCTGCGAGCGCTGTCATGGTCCCGGGCGCGAGCACGTGCTCCATCATCGTGCCCATCCGGAGGCCGAGGAGGGCGTGGCCATCGTCATGCCGGCGCGGCTTCCCCGCGCTCGCCGACTCGACCTTTGCGCCCAGTGTCACGCCGAGCCGGGCGAACTGATCGGCGAGGCCTTCAGCTACCGACCCGGCGAGCCCCTGGGCGCCTACGTTCGCCAGGAGAGCGGTCACGGCGGCGAGGTCTTCGTGCACACCGCCAACCAGATCCAGCGTCTGGCCACCTCGGCCTGCTTCAGATCCTCGCCGGAGCTCGACTGCATCAGCTGCCATCGGACGCATGCGCCGGAAGGCGAACAGCTCCTGCGGCGGTCGTTGCGCGCCTGTCAGGGTTGTCACGAAGCGGCCCATCGCGACGACGCGACCGGATTGCCCGCCGCCCTGCGCGACCGTTGCGTGGCCTGTCACATGCCGTCCCGGCAGGTCAGCGACACGGTGATCAACACCCGCCGCGACGACTTCCTCGGCTTCTTCCGCATGACCGAGCACCGTATCGGCATCCACGAGGACGCCAGCCGGGAACTGCGCGCGCGTGAGCGCTTGGCCGAGGGTGACGAAGCCGGCGGTCGCGCCGAACTGCTGGCGCTGGGGCGGGACTTCGTGGCCCGGGCGGAGCGCAGCGAACGAGGTCATCGTTTCGTCGAGAGCATGGCCTTCCTGCGCGAGGCCGGGCGCCTGGCGCCGGAGCTCGCGCCCGACGCCGCGCGTCTGGCGGCCCTGGCGCAGCGCGAACGGCGCCGCGCCGAGGCCCTGGCGATGGTCACCGAGACCCGCCGCGCGGGACTGGCCGGAGACCTCGGTCGGTCGCGGCGCCAGCTCGAGGCCGCCCTGGCGATCGATCCCGGCCAGCCCGAGGCCACGGTCCTGCTCGCCGAACTCGACCGTCTCGGCGGCGACCTCCCCGCGGCGGAGTCGCGGCTCGCCTCGGTCCTCGACCTGCGGCCGGATTTCGCGGATGCGGCCCTCGGGCTGGCCGATCTGCGGCTCGCGGCCGGGCGGGTGGAGGAGGCGATCGCGCCGCTGGAGGGTCTGGTTCGCGCGCAGCCCTTGCTCGCGCGCGCGCGCCTGCTCCTCGCCCGGGCGCGAGCGGCGAAGGGCGACTTCCGTGGCGCTCTCGACGACCTCGATCACTATCTCGAGCGGGTGCCGGGCGATCGTCTGGCGGTGCTCAACCGGGCGGCGATGCTGCTCGAATGCGGCCGGGCCGCGGAGGCCCGGCGGGTCGCCGAGGATCTCGCCGGGGCCGCGAGCGGGGAGACGGCCGCGGCCTGCGCCGAGTTCTTGGACCGTCTCGGACTCGGCGAGCGGGCCCGGAGCCTGTGGCTCGACCTGCTGCGCGATCCCGATCTGGAGAGCCGGGCTCGCGCGGCCCTGGCGGGGATGGCGCTCGACGAGAACGATCCGGCGCGGGCGACCGAACTCCTGGCGCCGCTCGACGGCCGCCGGGACGATGCCACGGTCCTCGCCACCCAGGCCCGGCTGGCCCGGACGCAGCGTCGGCTGCGCGAGGCCGAGGTGCTCCTCGGCGAGGCGCTGCGGGCGGGCGGCGATCACGGCCTCGCCCAGCTCGAGTTCTTCCGCCTCCTCGCCGGCTCCCGGGCGACGCCGCCCGAGCGGCTGCGCGATCAGGCGCTGATCGTCGCCACCGGCGCCGGTGGTCGTGATCCGCGGACCCTGGTCGAACTCGCCGAGGTCCTCGTCGGGCGCGAGAACGAGGTCGCCCGCGGCTTCCTCGCGCAAGCCGCGGCCCGCGCCGAGACGGCCCTCATCCCCGGCCTCCAGGAAAGAATCCGCGCGCTCGAACTCGGACTGGACGGCTCCGAGGGGCCCCGCTAAGGTCGCCTTCCCGCAACCAAGGAAAGGAAAGCACGATGTCCGAACCCTGTGCCATGCCCGAGCCCCAGGCCGAGCACAAGATGCTCCTCCAAGGCGTCGGCAACTGGAACGTCGCCGGCAAGTTCTACATGGATCCGTCGCAGCCCCCGATGGAGAGCACCGGCAAGGAGGTGGTCGAGGCCCTCGGTGCCTTCTGGGTGGTCGGCCACTACTCGAGCGAGTTCATGGGCATGCCCTTCAACGGCGTCTCCAAGATGGGCTACCTGCCGGCCGAGGGCTGCTACGTCAGCACCTGGATCGACAGCATGATGCCCTTCCTCTTCGTCCTGAAGGGCAAGATGGAGGCCGACGGCAAGACCCTGGTCCTGAAGGGCGACGGCCCGAACTTCATGACCGGCGAGGGCACGATTCCGCACAAGATGACCACCGTCTTCGACGGGCCCGACCGGCATGTCATGGCCATGTACGCCGAGGCGCCGGGCATGGGCGAGATCAAGATGATGGAGATGATCTACACGCGGGCCTGATCGGTCCGGTGTCGACGACGGCGACGGCCCCGGGCGACCGGGGCCGTTTCGCGTTCAGGCGTCCGCGACCCCGTCGATCCAGCCGCGGAAGTCGACCGCGTTGACGTGGACGATGCACTCGTCGTCGCCGTGGACGAACTGGAAGTAGAAACGGACGCTGGCCGGATCGGGCCGGGTCTTGTGGCTGTTCGCGTTCACCGCGTCGAAGGCGGCACCGCAATCGGGGCAGACCTTGAGGCGCTTCCTGACCTCGATCAGGGCCTCGTTCTTGGCGGGAATCACCGGTTCGGACATGCGCGTTCCTTCGCTGAGAGGCCCCATCTTGACCGCGCCGCGGGCCGCTTTCAATCGTGTGGCCCGGGGCGGGGCTTGGCCAGGATCTTGTCGACCGCCTCGCGGGCGCTCTTCTGCAGACGCTCGTCCAGGCGGGTATCCGCGGCGATCCGGCGCAGGACCTCGAGGTCGTCCTCGGTGCCCATCATCTGGTGATGGCGGATCAGCATGCCCCATTCCTCGACCTGCGCCGGCTGGAGATTCTCGAGCATCCAGTCGGCCACCGGTTTCAGCTCCGGACGAGCGAGATACATGAGGTTCTTGGCCAGGATCGTGCGCATGAAGAAGGTGCGCTCGGGATCGGCGACGAATTCGGCCGCGAGCTCGGGGGCGTCGGGGTGGTCGATGAAGACCAGACCGAAGAGCGCGTTCACCTGGCAGCCGTCGTCACCGGATTCACGATAGATCCGGAGCAGCGCAGGGCCGACCCCGGGCGTGTCCATGCGCATGAGGGTCTGCGAGCTCCAGATCCGCACCATCTCGTTCTCGTCGTTGAGGCAGAGTTCGAGCAGCTTCGGCACCGAGGCCGAATCGGCGAGATTGGCGACCGCGGACATGGCGCCGAGGCGATCGCAGGCCTGTTCGGCTTCGAAGCCTTTCCGGATCAGCTTCAGGCCCTCCTCGCCGAGGACCGCGATGTGGGCGTCGATCCGGCGCAGGATGCGCGGCTGCAGCATGACACTGATGTCGTTGCGTTCGAGGAGTCGGCCGAGCTCGTCGAGGTCGGCGATCAGGGCGGCGCGATGCTCGCGCCGCGCGCGCTCGTGGTCCTGCGCCTCGCGGCGGCTGGCCAGCGCCCCCTGGATCATCATGGTCACCAGGATCGCCAGCGGCAGCACCACGATGCTGCCGGCGAGGGTCCGGTTGCGCTGGGTCCAACGCAGGAGCTTCAACCCGAGGCCGGCGGGGCGCGCGCTGATCGGCTCGAAGCGCAGGATGCGCCGGAGGTCTTCGGCCAGGTCGCGGGCCTTCGCGTAGCGACGGTCGCGGTCCTTCTCCAGCGCCTTGCCCACCACGACGGCGAGGTCGCGCGGCAGGGCCTTGTTGATCCCGCGCGGATCGCGGGCTTCCTTGGTCAGGATCGCCTGGTAGATGCCCTCGCGGGTCGGGGCTTCGAAGGGACGGGTGCCGGTGAGGCACTCGTAGAGGCTGACGCCGAGCGAGAAGACGTCGGTGCGCTTGTCGAGCCGGATGCGATGGGCCGAGATCTGCTCCGGCGACATGTAGGCCGGCGTGCCGAAGAAGTCGCCGGTCTGGGTCAGCGCGTGCAGCTCCGAGTCGTGGTCCTGGGCGAGACCGAAGTCGAGGATCACCGGCTGGCCGTCGCGCCGGATCAGGATGTTCCCGGGCTTGATGTCGCGATGGATGACGCCGGCCTCGTGCGCGGCGTCGAGCGCGTCGGCGATCCGGGCGAAGACCTCGATGATCTCGTCGATCCGGCGCCGGTCGGGCAGGGCATCGGGCGAGCGCGCCGCGGCGGCGCGCGGCTGCGGAGTCTCGGGCTCTTCCGGCAGGTCGTCGGAGAACAGGAACTCGCTTTCCGCGGCCGCGGTACCGGTCGTGCCCCCGATCCAATCGGTCAGCGTCCGGCCGTCGACCAGCTCCATGACGATGTAGGGGATGCCGCCCTGGATGCCGGTGTCGTGGACGGTGCAGATCCCCGGATGATCGAGCCGGGAACAGACCTCGGCCTCGCGCCGGAAGCGGCGCAGGCCGGCCTCGCCGCGCTGGGCCGCGCCCAGCAGGAGCTTGAGGGCGACCGGTCGGCCGAGGCGTTCGTCCTCGGCGCGCAGGACCACGGCCTGGCCGCCGCGACCGATCTCGCCCTCGACCCGGTAGTGGGCGATCAGCGCGCCGGGCGAGCTGTCGAGGCCGATCGAGCTGCGGCCGGCAGCGCCCCCGACCGCAGTCGCCGGCGTCGGCTCGCCGCCCAGCGCCAGGCGGGCGTGCAGCGCGGCGATCAGCTCCTCGTGGCCGGGGAAGAGCTCCTGATAGGCCTCCAGGCCGCGGTCGCCCGAGCCCTCGAGGTCGGCGAGGAAGAGCTCGTGGAAGAGCAGGGAGGGATCGAGGTCGTCGTGGCTCACGAGGTCGATCTCCCGGCGAGGATCCGTTCCCGCAGCCGGCGTCGGCTGCGGACCAGACGTTGCTTCACCGCCGCGGGGCTGATTCCGAGGCCGGCCGCGATGGCGGCCACGCCCTGGCCACGCAGATGGAAGGCCTCGAGGATCAGGCGGTCCTCTTCGGGCAGGTTCTGGAGCTGCTCGACGCAGTAGCGGTGCTCGTCCTGGCGGGTGACCACGCCGCTACGGTCGATCGGGGCGGCCGGCTCGGCCGGCATCTCGGAGGCCCGGCCGGTCGGCGACCGGCGCTTCATCAGGTCGCCGAGGCGCCAGCGGGCGATCTGCAGCGCGTAGGCCAGGAACTCGGCGGGGGCGAGATCCTCGGGAAAGCGTGGCAGCCGGCGACAGAGGTCGAGCATCGCGTTCTGGACCAGGTCGTCGACCTCGGCGAGACGACGCGCGCCCGGACCCATGCGTCGATCCAGGAAGGCGCGTACCCGCGGACGCACCGCCTCGAGCAGGCGCTCCTGGGCCCGGGCATCGCCGGCCCGGGCGCGCCTCCAGTCGCCGGCGAAGTCCTCGTTCTGGTCGTCCTGGGTCATCCTGCCGCGCTCGAAAAAAAACCGGCCTCCTTGGGTCACCGCCACCGAATGGCCGGCGCATTATGAACGAAACGACGACCGATTGACGAGGAGCGAGCCATGAATCGACTTTTCCCCATCCTGACCCTGATCGTCGGCGTGGCCGTCGGTGTCCTGGCCGGCCTGAAGGCCGGCGCCGATCCGGAGCGAGACCTCCATGGCGTGAAGAACGCCGCCGGCGAGGACCTGGTGGCACGGAGCGAGTTCGAGGCCGAGCTGAACCGCGAGAAGGCCGACCGCGAGCTGGCCCAGAAGTCGGCCAAGGAGGCCTTCGAGCGCGAGAAGTGGATGAAGGAGGACGCCGAAAGGCTGAGCGCTGAGATCCGCGACCTGAAGGACAAGCTCGCGCTTCAAGACGTCGAGCTGGCCAAGATCGCCAACGAGCGCGCCGAACGCCTCACCCGGATCGCCGAGCGCTTCAAGACCATGAAGGGCAAGGGGCTCCAGAACCTGGTGACCACCAATGAACTGGGCAAGTTCATCGCCGACCTGCGCCTCGAGGGCGACGTCGGCCGCAAGGCCGTGCTCGATCTCCTGCGCTCCGACGACGAGGAGGAGCGGCGTCTGGCGGCGACCCTGCTGATGCAGGGCATGGCCGACGACGAGGCGATCGAGCCCCTGCGCGAGGTGGCCCTGCACGACGAGGACGAGCTGTCGAAACGGCTGGCCTCGCAGGCCCTCCTGCGCCTGGAGGGCGACGGGGTGGTGCCCACCCTCGAGGAACTGGTGGCCAACGCCGACGACGAGGGCGTGCGGGTCAACTCGATGTACGGCCTGCTCATGCGCGGCAAGGGCGTCGACGAGGCCATCGCCTACATGAAGGACGAGTCCAAGTCCGGGATGATGAAGCAGGCCCTGGGTTCCGCGGTCTTCATCCTGCAGGACCGGCCCGAGGTGCAGCCCCTGGTCGATCTGATGGTCAAGGACTCGCGCGGCAAGGGCCACGAGGTCGGGACCGTCCAGGCCGCCATCGCCTACTACAAGAAGATCGCCACCCCGGGCGCGGTCGCGGCCTTGCAGCAGCTCGCCGCCGACCCCAATCTCGGCGCGGAGCTGAAGGGCGAGGCGGCCAAGGCCCTGGCCGCTCTCGGCAAGTGACCTGAGGGTCCGGCCCGCGACCGGAGGATCGCGGGCCCGTCCCGGCCTCAGTCGCGGCGAATCCGCTCCCAGCCCGCGTAGTCGATGTCCTGAGGGGGGAGGGCCTTCTTGCGATCACCCTCCTTCAGGTAGTGATCGAGGAAGCGCAGCCCGCGCAACATGAAGTCGTAGCGGTTGACGTTCACGCGGTTGCCGTGGCCCTCGCCGGGGTAGCGCACGTAGCGAACCGGGGTCGTGGTGGCGAACTTGATCGCCCGGTAGAGCATGAAGGGCTGGCTCGGGTCGACGCGGGGGTCGGCGTCGCCGCCGGCGAGAAGCAAGGGCGTCCGGCAGAGCGGGGCGTATTCGAGCGGCGAGCGCGAGTCGAGGAAGTCCTTCTGCTCGTGGGGCCACTTCTCCTCGTAGTGGACCCGGTGGAACTCGTTGGGGATGTCGCTGCACAGCCACTTGGTCCGGATGTGGGTGAAGGGGACGAAGCTGACCGCCGCGGCGAAGTGCTCGCTGTGGCGCGTCGCGGCCCAGGCGGCGGTGTAGCCACCATAGGAACCGCCGACGATGCCCACCCGCTTCGGATCGACCAGGCCGCGGCGCTCGAAGGCGGCGATGGCATCGAGATGATCCTCGAACTCCCGGCCCATCGGATCGCCGTGATCGGCCTTGGCGAAGGCGACGCCGTAGCCGGTGCTGGAACGGTAGTTCGGGTACCAGACCAGATAGCCGCGGGCGGAGAGGACCTGGCCCCAGCGGGCATAGTCGGTGTTCCAGCCGTCGAGGAAGTGGGCCTCCGGCCCGCCGTGCACCACGATGACCAGCGGGTAGCGCTTGCTCTCGTCGAAGTGCAGGGGCTTGATTAGGATGCCCTCGATCTCGAGGCCGTCGCGGGCCTTGACCGTGGTGACCTCCTGCTCGCCGAGGGCGTAGTCCTCGAGCCAGTCGTTGGACCAGCTGATCCGCTCGTTGCGGCCGCCGTTGTCGAGGCGGAAGACCTCGCCCGGATGACGCGCGCTGGAGGCGACGCCGACCACGCTGCCGGGCCGACCCGGCACCGGACGGACGTGTTCGAAGGCGAGCTGGCCACCGCCGCCCAGGGGGCGGATCTGCGAGGTGGCGATGTCGACCTCGCCGATGTGGGTGTGGACGCCGTAGCTGGCCACGCAGACGACGTGGCCCGCGTCGCTCCAGATGACCTGGTGGACCATGCCCTTGAAGTCCACGGTCATCAGCCGGGTCGCGCCGGTCTCGACCTCGGTGAGGTGGAGCATGCCGGCGTGCGGGTCCCGACGGTCGACCGCGCCGATCCAGGCCAGGAAGCGCCCGTCCGGAGAGAAGGAGTAGTCGCCGAGCTTGCCCGGGTTGTCGGCGAGGAGGCGCACCTCGTCGGTCTCGGGATCGACCAGGTAGAGCTTGGAGCCGACGTAGCGGTCGTCGATCGAACCGCTGGGGGCGATCGCGGCGGCCAGGCGCTTGCCATCATGGTCCCAGACGAAGCTCATCACCGAACCCTCGGTGGTGAGCCGGCGGATCCGGGAGCGGTAGGCCTCCCAGAGCCAGAGCGAGCTGGACCGGGCATTCTCGTCGACGATCACCGGGCGGAAGCCCGCCTTCCAGGCCGCGGCCCGGCCGGCCGGCAGGGGATCGGGAGCGGAGAAGGCCAGGGCGCGGCCGTCCTTCCGCCAGGCGTAGTCACCGACTCCGGTGGCCGTCGTGGTCAGCCGGTAGGGTTCGCCGCCTCCGAGCGGCAGGGCGTAGACCTCGGTGTGGGGCGCGTCCTCCCGCCGATCGAGGAAGGTGATCGAGCTGCCGTCCGGCCGGAATGCGACTCCCGAGATCCGGCGACGCCCGCCGACCAGTCGGCGAGGGCGATGCTCGCCGGTGGTCTCGCCGAGCCAGAGATGGATGTGATCCGGGCCGGGCTCCTCGTCGAGGCCGCGAGGCTGGGTCAGGCGGTAGGCGACCAGCGTGCCGTCGGGGCTCGGCACCGCGTCGATGGCGATCCGGAGGGACATGACGTCCTCCGGCGTCATGCCCAGCTCGGGGTCTTGCGCCAGGACGAGCGCGGGGCAGAGGAAGAGGATCAGGGCGGCGAGGATGCGACTGCTGCGATTCATGGTTCACCTTTCGCGGACGCGACCTGCGCTCGGGGCGCTGGTCTCCTGGCGAACAAGGTGGGAGAATCGGCCATGAACGTCAACCGTCCCGCCGGCCGGGAGGCCCTCGATCGCGACGCCATCGACCCATCGATGCTGGCCGGAGCGGAATCCCGCGGCCCCGGCAACCAGGCCCTCGTCGACCTGGTCCTGCGCAGTCATCCCCGATACCGGGCGCTCGATTCGATCGTCGCCGCGGCCGGTGACCCGGGAGGCTGGCCCGCCCACGATCCGGCCGAGCTGGTCCGGCTCGAGCAGAAGGGGCGCCAGCTCCTCGACCACTGCCTCGACCAGGCCAGCAGCGTCTGCGTGGTCGGCTTCATCGAACACGAACTCGGGCGGGCCGTCGCCGGTCGGCGCTTCGTGACCGACTTCCTGGCCCTGCTCCTGCGCGACCGCGTCGCGGCTCCGGCCGGGGTCAGGCCACTCCTGGACCGGATGCTCGACGAGGGCCTCGAACTCCTCGCGACCGCGCTTCAGACCGGCTGAAGCCCCAGGCCGGCGCGGCGGTAGTCGGCCACGAACCGGTCCAGCTCGACGGCGAGCGCCGTCATCCGGGTCGCGATCCGCTCGGCCCGGATCGCGGCGTCGGCGGTTCGCGC
The DNA here is from genome assembly GCA_020639295.1 of Planctomycetota bacterium. Taxonomy (GTDB): domain Bacteria; phylum Planctomycetota; family DRQF01; genus JACKGY01. The sequence goes on along the minus strand of JACKGY010000003.1, from coordinate 789,336 downwards.
CGCCTCCTGGGTGAGGAGGCGGCTCTGCTCGCGGATGCCCGCCACGTCGCCCGCCGTCTCGTGGGCCGTCCGACTCATCTCGTTGGCGGTCGCCGACTGCTCCTCGACCGCCGAGGCGATCGCCGCCTGCGACTGGTTGATCTCGTCGATGACCGCGCCGATCCCGTGGATGCCGTCGATCGCACCTTCGATGTCGTCCTGGATCAGCAGGACGTGGTCGGCGATCTTCTCGGCCGCGGCCGCGGTGCCCGAGGCGAGATCCTTGACCTCGGCCGCCACCACGGCGAAGCCCTTGCCGGCTTCGCCGGCGCGGACCGCCTCGATGGTGGCGTTGAGAGCCAGAAGGTTGGTCTGCTCGGCGATGTCCGTGATCACGGTCAGAACCTCGCGGATCTCCTGGCTTCGCGTGCCGAGCCGTTCGATCATCAGGTTCGATTCCCGGGCCGAATGTACGGCCTCGCGCGCCACCTGGGCCGCACGTGCGGCATTGCTGGCGATCTCCTGCATCGTGGCCGTCATCTCCTCGATCGCCGCCACCATGCTGTCGACGCCCTGGCCACCGGTGTCACAGGCATCGACGGTGGCGCCCGCGGCGAGAGCCGTGGCCTTGGCGCCGTCGTCGAGGCCGCGGCCGTTGTCCTCGAGCTCGGTGGCGGCGCCGTTGAGTTCGCCCACGCTCCGGGCGAGTAGTTTCATGCGTTCCTGGAGCTTGGCCAGGAAGGCGTCGAGGCCGGTCCCGACCCGGGCGATGGGGCGCTCGCCCGAGAGCCCCGTCCGGGCCTCGAGGTCGCCAGCCTCGGCGGCATGGACCACGTCGAGCACCCGGTCGACGTCGCGGTCAAGGGCGGCCTTCTCCCGTCGTTCCCGCTCGGCGGCACCGCGTACCTTCTGCTCGCTGCGAACCCGTTCGGTGACCAGATCGAGGACGATCAGGGCGCCCTCGAAGTCGCCACGATCGTCGATCATCGCGGCGGCCTCGACCTCGACGTAGTCCTTGCCGGGCGCGGCGAGGAGCGACCAGGGCAGGTTCGCCGGCGAGCCATGGTCGATGCGCTGGCCGGCGAGCGCCTCGAGAACCTCACCGAGCTCCCGACCGATCGGTCGCTCGTTCTTGCCGAGGATTCCGGCGCGCTCGAGGCAATGCTGGGCGCTGGGGTTGAGGAACTCGAGCTTCCCGTCGTCGTCGCCGATCATGAGTCCCGTGGGGGTCTGCATCACCATGGCCATGATCCGGCGCAGCTGACGATCGCGCGAGCGGGCGACCTCGTGCCAGTCGACCCGATCGCTGCCGAGACTCTCGCGGATGCCGCGAAGCGCTTCGGCGAGGTGGCGCTGCATGCTGGCCAGCTCATCGCCGTCGGTGGCCTCGAGCTCGACCCCGAGGTCGCCCTCGGCGAGCCGCCGGGCGGCCTCGTGGACGACCCTGATGGCCCGGATGATCCGGCGCACGACCAGGGCGGTGATCAGGAGGCCGATGAGAAGCGAGGCGGGTCCAAGGTACTCGGCCCGGCGGATCAGACGCTGCAGAGCCTGATCGGCCTCGACCTGCAGGACCACCACGGTGCCGTCCGCGGCCTGATGGAAGGCGTTCAGGCGCTCGTTCAAGCTGGCGAGGAAGGTCGGTTCGTGGCGTTGCCCGGGAGCGGCCGCGGCCACGGCCCTCTCGTGGGCGCTGATCAGCTCGACCTGACGGTCGAGGAGGTGGCGGGCGTCGACGCTGCCGCAGCCCTGGATGTCGCGGTGGCCGGCCTTGCCGAAGGTCACCTCGCCGCCGTCACGGAGCGCGAGCGCCGAGCTGCGGAGAAGGTCGATGACCCTCCGGACCTCGGCGCCGTCGTCGGTCTCGGGACTGAGGAGCAGGCGGCCGAGCCGTTGGTTGAGCATGCGCTGGCGGCCGGCCACGTTGATCACCAGCGCCGTTTCCTGCTGGTCCTGTATGCCGGCCTTGATGCCGAGGATGGCGAGCAGGAAGGCGAGGGAACAGATGAGGGCGGGCAACGCGATCTTGCCGGCGATGGGCCAGTCGCGAAAACGCAGGCGCCTCCCGATTCGCATGGCCAGCTCTCCACATCCCTGGACCCGAATGGACTCAAGGATCGGTCGGCGATCCGGTCGAGCTTGCGTCGAACCGGGCCGAGGGAGCTTCCGGACCGCCGCGGAAGCGAGATTCGGGTGTTCACCCCCGCGAGAGAGTCGCTACTCACTACGCGATCGTCTAGCCGATCCCGCAGAGCGGAACCGGGGCCGGGCGAAGGTGTGAGAGGGGACCACGACGTGGGGCGGGAAGGGTCGTCCTTCGACCCTTCCCGCCCCTGTCGTCATCGGTCTCGACTCAGCGGCCGAGCAGTTCGTCGACCACCCGCGGGACCTCGTAGATCTTCTCGAGGGCCTCGAGGATGGCGCCGACGTGGACGCTGACCGAGCGCGGGATGTCGTCTCGGTACATGTAGTTGTTGCCGAGCATCTCGATGTTGCCGTCGAAGACCAGGCCGACCGCCTCGAGATCCTTGTTGATCACCACGCTGCCGGAGTTGCCGCCGATGATGTCGTTGGTCGAGCAGAAGTCGACCGGCTTCTCCATGTCGATCAGCGCGCGCTTCTTCAGCCAGGGCGCCGGCAGGTCGAAGGGGTAGGTGTTGCCGAACTCGGCGCAGCGCCCGTAGAGGCTGTAGAAGGTGGTCTTCCAGGGCGCGAGGGTGCCGTTCATCGGGTAGCCCTCGACCTTGCCGTCGGAAAGCCTGAGCGTGCCGGTGGCGTCTGGCGAGACGCTGGTGCCGTAGACGGCGAAGAGCGCCTCGCCGATCCGGGTCTTCTGGGCCTCGAGCCGGACCTGGAGCTTCTGGAGCAGGCTCATGTGGGCGCGCTGGCCCTCGAGCAGGGCGCGGGCGGCGACCAGGGCCGGATCGGTCGAAGCCAGGACCTGGTCGGGATCCGCGGCGAGCATCTCGGCCAGGCCGGCGCCGGTCTTGAGGGCGCTCGTCTCCCAGAGCTTGGTGACGGCCTCGACCGCGGGCAGCTCGGGCGACAGGGCGGCGACGAAGGCGTTGCCGTCCTCGGCCCAGCGCCGGGCATGCTCGAGCCACATGGTCGCGCGCAGCATCTCGGGCGCGCCCAGGCCTTCGAGGTCGCCCTCGCCGACCAGACGCTTGGCCGCCTCCTTGGCGCGCGCGGGCGCCTCGGGGTCCTTGAGGGTGATCAGCGCGGCGGCCCGGGCGAGGAGCGGATTCTCGAGGTCACGGTGGACGCGGTTGGCGGCCATCTCGCCGGCCATCTGGCTGCAGATGTCGGCGATCTGCTCCCAGGCGCTGCCATAGCGGGCGGCGAGCTCGTCGTTCTCGAGCACGCGGGCGCGGAAGGCCTCCTCGGCGGCCGCCTTCTGGGCCATGAAGTCGTCGTCGAGCAGGGCGCCATGGTAGCCGGCCCAGGCCTTGCGGCCGTTCTCGAAGCGCAGCACCTGCGGCAGCAGGGCCTGCTTGGTGCTCGGGTCGGCCTCGATGCGGGCCTCGAGGTAGGCGAGCAGCATCTCGATGTGCTCGCGGATGATCGGCGCGTAGACGTCGCGGGTGTACTCGAGCTCGGCGAGGGTCATCAGGCGGTTGGTCGAACCGGGGTTGCCGGGAATGAAGATCGACTCGTGCTCCTGCGCGCCCTCGGACTTGAACTTGAAGTAGTGCTTCGAGCTGTCGAAGGGCTGATCGTTCTCGTAGGCCCGGACGAAGGTGTAGTCGATGCCCCAGCGCGGGTAGGTAAAGTTGTCGGGATCGCCGCCGAAGTGGGCGGTCTGCAGGTGCGGCGAGGCGACCAGGCGAAGATCGGTGAACACTCGGTACTGATAGAGCATGTAGATGCCGCCCTGGTAGAGCGGCGTGACCTGGGCCTCGTTGCCGGGGGTCGCGGCCTGCGCGTCGGCGATGATCTTGCGCTCGTTGTCGCGGCGCTTGGCCACGACCACGGCGTCGTCGTCGCCGTCCTCGATGCCGGCGTTCATCTCGGCGGTGACGTCGCGCGAGGCGACCAGCTGCTTGACCGCGAGCCCCTCGAGCTTGACCTCGTCCGCCATCTTGCGGGCGACGTAGCCGTCGCGGATCCAGTCCTCGCCGGGCGGGCAGGCCTTCTCGATGTCGCCGCGGGCGCAGTGGTGATTGGTCATGATCAGGCCCTTCGGCGACACGAAGGAGGCCGAGCAGCCGCCGCCGAAGCGCAGGGCGGAGAGCCGGACCGCGTCGAGCCACTCCTGGGTCGGGCGGAAGCCGTGCTCGTGCTCGAAGTAGTCGAGCGGGATGTGGTCGAAGGTCCACATCTTGCCGAGTTCGAGGTTGTCCTGGGCGCGCGCCGGCGCGACGAGGAGAAGGGAAGCGAGCAGGAGGCTCGCGAGGCAGGTCCTCGTGATGGTCATCGATCGTCCTTTCGGTTTCGGGTCAAGATCGAACGCCGGGCTCGGCGCGATCTTTCGACCCAGGCGTCACTTGTTCTCGTCGTCACCCTGATCGGCGGGCACCTTCGGCGTCGGCAGCTCGGGCAGCGGCTGGCCGTCCGGACCCTCCTTCAGCGTGACCGGGATCTGGCAGCCGACCGGAGCGAAGAACTTCTTGTCGGCGCGTTCGACGATGTCGTCGTCGGTGCCCCAGCTCCCGTCCTGACCGGCGCTCTCCAGGGCGTAGACGGCGAGGCGGTTCCCGTCTTGGAACTCGATGCTGCGGAAGCGCAACCGGTAGGCCTGACCCCAGGGGTCGGTCTTGGCGTCCTTGTCGAGGTTCAGTTCCTCGGCGGACCCGGGCAGGGTACCCACGGACTTCATGTGCTGGTCAAGCGCGGCGTTGAACTTGAGCGTGTCGAAGAAGTACTCGCACAACTTGGCCGCGCTCTCGAGCCCGTTCTCGCCGGCGAACCGGTCGAGCTTGAAGTAGCCGAAGCCCCCGGCGCCGGTGATGAGCAGGCTGATCAAAAGGCCCGCGATGGCGAAGCCGCGCGGCGCCTTGGCCAGACCGATCAGGCTGAAGACGAGGCCGAGAGGAGCGAGGCAGCAGGTCAGCGAGAGGATGAAGCCGAGCAGGCCGAGGGTATTCGACTGCTTGGGGGGGCGGGCGTCGTAGCTGTCCATGGTGGTCCTTTTCCGCTCTGGTTTCTCGGGGCAGGATAACGGATCGTCGCCCGGGGAAAAGCGACCGGAACGGCGGTCACGAAAGGGCCCATGATCCGACCCTCGACCGATTTCGACCTCTGGGACGAGAGCCTGCGGAAGGCCCTTTCGGTGGCCGATCTCGCTGATTTCGACCGGCTCTGGGAAGTCCGCGCCGAGGCGGTCGAGGAACCGAACCGGGACCGGGGCGGCCGTTCGGGCGTGGTCCGCCTCGATCTGCCCGGCCTGCCGGGTCTCTACCTGAAGCGGCAGGAGAACTTCCTCACCCGCAACCGGAGGCCTCCCTTCGCCCGCATTCCGACCGTCCAGCGCGAGCACGAGGCCCTTCGGCTCCTCGCCCGCGAGGGCCTCGAGGCCGCCCGGCCGGTCTATCTCGGCCGCCGTGGTCCGCGGGCCATCCTGATGACCGAGGAGCTGGTCGCCGAGGGCGACCTGGCCGCGATCCTGTCCGGTCTCGGCGCGCGCGCCCGGCTGGATCTCGCCCGGGCGCTGGGCCGCGAGCTGGCCCGCTTCCATGCCCTCGGGCTCCGCCACGGCGCCCTCTACCCGAAGCACCTCCTGGTGCTGGGGCGCGCGCCCTGGCGGATCGGCTTCATCGACCTGGAGAAGTGCCGGCGGCGCTTCCCGCTGGAGCGCTTCGCGCTCCACGACCTGGACGGTCTCAATCGCCGCAGCGCCGCCTTCGGCCGCGGGGCGCGTTTCGCCTTCCTCGAGGCCTATCTGGGTGGCCGCGGCCCGCGGTTCAGGCGCTGGTGGCGGCGGCTGGCCGAGCGTGCCCGTCGGCGCGGCATGAAGGGCTGATCCGGGGCCTCAGTCGCCGGCGCCGAAGCGCTTCTCCAGGGCTTCGAGGCGGGCGTCGAACCAGCGGCCGAGCGCGGCCTGGAACGAGGGCACGAGGGGGCGCTGCAGGAAGGGCACCGGGCCGCTCACCATGAAGGCGGTGGTGATGGCGCCCTTGCTGCGCTGGAGTACCGCGATCTGGCCCTCGCCGGCGGGGAAGTCGGCCACCTCGAGACGGTAGAAGATCCCGACCTGGGGATCGATCCGCAGGATCTCGAGCCGCCCGGAGAGCTCGTCGTGGTCGAAGCGGAGCCAGGCGCCCGGGCCCTTCGTGCTGGCCGAGAACTCGAAGTGGCATGCGGCCCGATCGGCTTCCGACATGCCGCCGCAGAGCCAGTCGGGCCAGTTGCCGAGATCGCTCAGGTAACCGAGCACCTGGTCGTGATCGGCCTCGAAATCGCGCGCCGATCGGACCTGGTAGTCGCTGGGCAGGGCGGCCATGACGCCCAGGAAGAGGACGACCAGGACGGCGACGAGGATCAGGATCTTCTTCAGCATGGCGTCACTCTCGACCGGGGAGCGCCGATTCTACCGGGGGCGGGGGAGGGCCCCAAGCGGGCGCCCTCGCGGGCCGGTCGGCCTCCCCGGCGCGCCGCCGTGGATCTGCCGGTCGCGGCCGGTTAGTCTGCCCCCGGCGCCCCGCGCGCGCCTCACGCGAATCCCGAGGAGAATGGAAACGATGTCGTCCCGACCGCAACTCGTCCTGGTCCTGGGCCTGATCCTCGGCGGTCTCCTGTCCGCGCAGGATCGCCGTCAGATCCACACCACGCCGGCCGAGGTGCCGGTCCTCGCGCTCGACGTCGGCGAGGCTTTCGCCGGCCTGACCGAGCGCGAGAAGCTCTACGCCCACTGGATGAGCGAGGCGAGCTGGCGCGGCAACCTGATCACCTTCGGCCAGCTCTCTCCGGAGTCGCCGGACCTGCTCGAGTTCTTCCTGCGCCTGTTCTCGGTCCATCCCGTGACCCTGCGCAAGGCCGCGACGGCCGCCGGTCTCGACGATCGGGATCTGGCCGACCTCGAGACCTACGCCGCGCGCGTGTTCTCGAACTGCGGCAACTACCTGAGCTTCGGCGACCAGAAGTTCATTCCCCGGGTCGAGGCCGCGAAGGTCGAGGCTCTGGTCCTGGAGCTCGCCCTCGCCGACGAGAGCGAGGAACCCTCGCGACTGCAGATCCTCTGGCGGGCCCTGAAGGAGCCCATGTACTCGCTCGCCGCCGACCGGCTCGGCCTCGGGCTCGAGGACGAGGGCGTCTCGGCCTACTACGGCGAGGACGTCAGCCGGGCGGAGATCGAGCTCGTGGCCCGCTTCATGAGGTCGATCGACATGGAGGCCTGGAACACCCGCATCGACAAGGACGAGAAGGGCGGGCTGCGCCTCTGGGTGGCCGCCGCGATCCCGACCCCGGCCGTGCCCTGCGAGTTCGAGGGCCGCGAGATCCAGATCGTCCACGGCGATTTCGCCGACGCGCTCGCCGGCGTGGTCGAGGCCCTGACCCAGGCCCTGCGTTACGCCGCCAACGACGAGCAGCGCAAGATGATCCTGGCCTACATCGATCACTTCAACGGCGGCGACATCGACGCCCACAAGCGCTCGCAGCGGCACTGGGTCGCCGATCAGGGCCCGGTGGTCGAGACCAACATCGGTTTCATCGAGACCTACCGTGATCCCACCGCCGTGCGGGCCGAATGGGAGGGCCTGGTCGCGGTGGTCAACAAGGAACAGACCCGCAAGTTCGCGGCCCTGGTCGACGCGGCGCCGCGGCTGATCCCGCTCCTGCCCTGGCCGAAGGCCTTCGAGAAGGACGGCTTCCGCCGGCCCGACTTCACCTCGCTGGAGGTGCTCGCCTTCGCGTCGAGCGGCATCCCGCTCGGCATCAACATCCCGAACTACGACGACATCCGCCAGCGCATCGGCTTCAAGAACGTCTCCCTCGGCAACGTCTCGCGGGCGCGCGGCAAGTCGGACGCGAAGATCTCCTTCGTCCGCGATCGGGACCAGGAGGTCTACGCCCGCCTCGCCGACCCGAGCTTCGAGGTCCAGGTCGGACTTCACGAACTGCTCGGTCACGGCTCGGGCAAGCTGCTCGAGCAGGACGCCGCCGGCAAGTTCAACTTCGCCAAGGGCGAGCTGGTCGATCCCTTCACCGAGAAGCCGGTGGCGAGCTGGTACCACCCGGGCGAGACCTGGGGTTCGAAGTTCACCACCATCGCGTCGAGCTACGAGGAGTGCCGGGCCGAGGCGGTCGGTCTCTATCTCGGGCTCGATCACGACGTCCTGAGGATCTTCGGCCACGAGGGCGAGGAGGCCGACGACGTCATCTACGTCAACTGGCTGGCGATGGCCCGCGCGGGTCTGAGCTCGCTGACCTTCTACGACCCCGACCGCGGCGTCTGGGGTCAGGCCCACATGCAGGCGCGCTTCGCGCTCCTGCAGGTGATGCTTCGCGCCGGAGACGGCCTCTGCCGGCTCGAGCAGGATGCCGCGGGCGACTGGTTCGTCGACCTCGACCGGACGAAGATCGCGACCGTGGGCAAGAAGGCCATCGGCGACTTCCTGGCCCGCCTGAACGTCTACAAGGCGATGGGCGACGCCGACGCCGGTCGTGCCCTCTACCTCGATCACACCCGGGTCGACGACCGCTTCCTGGCCATCCGCTCCTACGTGCTCGCCAACGCCAAGCCCCGGCACGTCTGGGTGCAGCCGGTGACCGCGCTCGACGCCGAGGGCAAGGTGGTGTTGCGCGAGTATCCGGCGACGATCCGCGGCGTCATCGACTCCTTCGTCGATCGTTACGCCGGGCTCTACGGCCTGCGCTGAGCGGCCGCGTCGTCGCCCGGTCGGCGCATCAGCAGATGGGGGATGCCGTCCTCGAGAAAGGGGCGGCCCTCGCGGCGGAAGCCGAAGGCGGCATAGAAGTCCTCGAGCTGCGCCTGGGCATGCATCAGGCGCGGCCGAGGATCGCCCGCGACCGCCGCGAGCGCGGCGGCGACGATCGCCCGGCCGAAGCCGGCGCCGCGGGCCTCGGGCGCGACCGCGATCCGGCCGATCCAGAGTCCGTCCCGCTCGGCGAGGATGCGGGCGCAGGCGACCAGACGACCGGCGACCTGGCCGAGCACCTGCCTCGAGCCCGGGTCGCGGCCGTCGCGATCCTCGTAGTCGCAGTCCTGCTCCTCGACGAAGACGCGCCGTCTGAGGGCGAAGAGTTCGTCCACGACGCCGACCTCGAGCCGGTCGAAGTCCTCGATCAGGATGCTCAGCTCGGTCATGCGGGGAGCTTCCCGACTCGTTCCCGCGTTGACAAGGGTCGGGATCGAGCCCAATCTCTCGACGGTCCTTTGTTGGCTGATGGAGGGTCCCGATGACCGAGGCCGGCATCCCACCGGAGTTCCGCACCTACTCGCTGGACGAGGTGGCGCAGATTCTCGCCGAGAGCGGTCGCGGCCTCGCCGTCCGGACCCTCACCGAATACTGCCGCAAGGGCCTGCTTCGCGGGGTGAAGGTGGGCTCGCAGTGGCGGGTCTCGCATGCCAACCTGAGCCTCTACCTGAACGGGCCGGACCTCGTTCCCGCTCCACGTCCGGCGGCCTCGCCGCCGACCACCGGGTCGACCGCCGGGGCCCCGGTCGAGGAGCCGCCGAGCCGGCAACCCGCGCCGGACCCGATGACGCGCGCGCGTCAGGCCCTGGCCGAGCTGAAGCGCAAGCTCGAGGCCGAGCGGGAGCGTCGCCAGCAGCTCCTGGGCGAACTCGCCGGCAAGCGAACGGCGGGGGCTTCGGCCGAGACGACCGAGGCCGCGGAGGCCAAGGACACCACGGAGGTGGCCGAGCCGGAACCCTCGCCGGCGGTAGCGGACCCGACGCCGGTGGCGGCGCCGGAGCGGCCCGCGGCACCGGAACCGTCGGTCGACCTCGCGCCGAGCGGGCGGCCCGCGGCCGGCGCTCTGCCCCTTCCGGAGGAGTCCGAGGTCGAGCACCGGGTCGCGGCCGGGCCCGAGATGGACCCGGATGCCTTCCGCGACGAGCTTGAGGCCGGCCTGGTCGGTCGGCCGGAAGCCCTGCCGGAGCAGGCGACGGAAGAGGAGGAGCTACCGGACCGGGGTCTTCGCATGGTCTGCGAGCTGCTCCGTGGCGAGGACGGTGGACTCGTCCGCCACGGCCTCTACCAGAGCTGGTACGGCTCCGGGGCCCAGGCGGCGCGGGGCGAGTACCGTCATGGGCTGCTCGATGGGCCCTGGCAGCAGTGGCACGAGAACGGCCGGCTCCAGTGCGTCGGCAGCCATGAGAAGGGCCTGCCCCATGGTCCCTGGACCTGGTGGGACGAGGAGGGGCGCAAGACCCAGGAGCTGAGCTACGACCAGGGGCGGCCGGACGGGGTCTGGGTCCAGTACCACGGCAACGGTCGCAAGTGGTGCGAGGGCGTCTACCGCGACGGGCTTCCGGCCGGCGGCTTCCGCTACTGGGACCCGGAGGGGCGTTCCGGCTGAGTCCGCTTCAGTCCCGGAACCGCCAACCGGCGAGCGGGCCGAGGTCGCGCAGGTAGTCCTTCTGCCAGGCCAGGAAGGCGCCGTGGATCGGCACGGCGTTGAGGGGCAGCTCGGTCGGCGGGCGATCGTCACCAAGTCGGCCGCGGAGCGCGATGTAGTCACGGAGCGGCCGGACATCGATCTCCGGGTTGCGTTCCTGCCAGTCGTCGAGATCGGCGACCAGGTCGCGCGCGTCCCGCTCCTTGACCGGATTGAACAGGACCGCGTCCACCACCGGGCGCAGCTCGAGAAGGCCGCGGCAGTCCTGGCCCCGGGGCCCGAACCACATCCAGGGCAGGCAGAGGAGCGCCGCCAGGTAGATCGCGGCCATGATCATCGAGGCCTTGGAGCCGATCAGGAAGCCCCGCGCGCCGGGACGGGGATTGCGGAACCAGATCAGCGCGAAGGCAGCGCCGCCCAGGAAGCCGCCGATGTGCCCGGCGTTGTCGATTACCTTGGAGCTGAAGCCGACCACCAGGTTGACCACCAGCCAGAAGGTGAGCTGCCGCGAGAGCTGGCCCGCGCCCGGGGTCCGCCGAAGCATGAGGAAGAGGAAACCGAAGACGCCGAAGACCGCTCCCGAGGCGCCGACCGAACCGGGCAGGACGCGCAGGCTCTCGATCGCCCAGCCGTGGTCGAGGAAGGCCGCGACGGAGTAGCGGCCGACGCTGACGATGCCGGCGACGAGGGCGCTGAAGACCCAGAGGGAGAGGAAGGAGTGGGCGCCGAGCGCGTGGCGCACCAGCGGGCCGAGCTGCCAGAGCGCGAGCATGTTCATCGCCAGGTGGAGGACGCCGCCGTGGAGCACGCTCGAGGTGAGGAGTCGCCAGATCTCACCGTCGGCGATCCGGGCGGGCGCCGAGGTGCCGAGCAGGTAGAGGGCCTCGCTGCTCGGCGTGAAGGTGTCGCCGGCGTCAAAGCCGAGGCTGCGGGTGGCGAGGATCGACAGGGCGTAGACGATGACGTTGAGCGCCACCAGGACCCGGACCCAGTCCGGCTGGAACCGGCGCCAGCGTTCGAAGATGGTGATGCTTCGGGACATGTGACCTCCGGGACAGGTTGTCACCGGAGGCCGGGAGCTTCAACGCATGAGGGCGGCGATGTAGCGGAAGAGCCGGCTCCAGGCCTTCTCGTCCTGATCGAGGATCTGGATCCCGGTGGGGTAGGGGCCCGTGCCGCGATCGACCACCGACCAGGCGACGCTCGCCGGGATCTCCAGCACGCCCTCCTCGGCCATGGCCGGCAGGACGAGGGTCATCCGACAGGGCATCGGGAGTTCCTGATCGCAGTCGATCCGGGCGCCACCCAGGCCGATGTTGCGGACCAGGGCCTGGCCCACGACCTCGTCGTCACCATTCCGGTAGCGGTAGCTGGCCTCGAGCGAGCACTCGAGGCGGAAGTGCTTCCGCCGACTCAGATCGAGCGCGAGGCGCTCCTCGTTCATCTCGCTTGACGCATGCATGTTCGGTCCCTCGACCACTGTTATCGGGCGGTTGACTGCCTCGAATTGAGCGGGAAATCAGCAAGCTGGGCGGAGTTCCCGACCGGTAGGGCTGCTCCGGACGGCGGGGACCTCGGGAGACGACCCGAAGCCAGGGGTCGGGCACGACCGGCCGCGGTCGGCATCGAGTCCGGCCAGGAGGAGCCACTTCGGTTGGCCGGGGAGGGCTTTGAGACCGGGCCCGGGCTTCGGGTCAGGGCTCGATCAGCCGCTCGCGCACGGCGAAACGGCAGAGCTCGACCCGATCATGGATGTCGAGCTTCTTCATCAGCGAGACCTTGTGCTTGTCCACCGTCTTGTAGGCGATCTTGAGGGCGGTGGCGATGCGCTTGACGCTCTCGCCGCGGGCCAGCATCACCAGGATCTGCCGTTCCCGTTCGGTCAGGGTCTGGAGCCGCGTGGTCGGCGGGCGATCGAGGCTCAATTCGCCGTCCTCGCCCACCGTGATCCGATCCATCACGCCGGGGGCGTAATAGAGCTCACCGTCGAGGACCCTGCGGACACCGTCGACGATGGCATCGAGTTCCTCGTTCTTGAGTCCGTAACCCCGGGCGCCGACCTTGAGCGCCTCCTCGATGTACTCGTCGTGCTGGTGGGCCGAGAGGAACATCACCATCGTCTCCGGGCGGCGGGAGATCATCTCGCGGGCCGCGTCGAAGGAACTCATGCCGGGCAGGTCGATGTCGAGGATGACCAGGTCGGGCTGCAGGCGCCTTGCCTCGTCGATGGCCTTGGTGCCGTCATCGGCCCAGCCGACCACCTCCAGACCCCGGATCCGGTTCTCCAGGGAGGGCTTGAGACAGTCGTACATGAGCCGGTGGTCGTCGACCACGAGCACCCGGGTCCTGCCCTCTGAACTCATCGCGAATTCGTACTCCATGCCCCTCGTCCTCCTCAGGCCTGCGTCCGCCTGAACGCGCTCCGAGTATAGTCACCGGCCCCGGGCCTTGCATTTCCCTTGTCGCGAAATCCTGCCCCGGCCGGGCCTTGAAGCGCCGCGCCGGCCTGCCAGCATGTCGGCTACTTCGGAGTGTGCGCGATGTGGACCTGCGTCGTTCTGCTGCTTCTTTCCAATCTCTTCATGACCTTCGCCTGGTACGGGCACCTGCGCTTCCCGCGGCTCCCGCTGCTGATGGTCATCCTCGCCAGCTGGGGGATCGCCCTGTTCGAGTACTGCCTCCAGGTGCCGGCCAACCGTATCGGCCATCGTTCCGGCCTGAGCGGCGCCGAGCTGAAGAGCATCCAGGAGGTGATCACCCTGGCGGTCTTCGTGGTCTTCGCCTGGATCTGGCTGGGCGAGACCCCGCGCTGGCATACCCTCCTGGGTTTCGCCCTCATCCTCGGCGGCGCCGTCCTGGTCTTCGCGCCCTGGCAGGCCCGGACATGAGTGAAAAACCCTCGAGCGTGCATGCGGTCTCCTTCCCCTGGCCGGGACCGCTCGTGGCCCTGGGGGGCATGGGCCTCGCGACCCTGGCCGGCTACGTGAATGCCTGCATGCTGGCCCTCTTCAAGATCCCGGTCAGCCACACCACCGGAGCCTTGACCCACCTGGGGCTCGACCTGGTCGAGGGCCAGGGCCGAGACCTCGCGATCACCGGTCTGGTCGTGGGCGGCTTCTTCACCGGGGCGGTGCTGTCGGGGATGGTGGTCGGCGGTCGTGAACTCGCCCCTGGCCGCCGATACGGCATCGCCCTGATGATCGAGGCCCTGCTGATCCTCGCGGCCGCGCGGCTCGCCGGGGCCGGCTCGCTCGTCGCCCTGCCGGTCGCCGCGCTGGCCTGCGGCCTCCAGAACGCCATGGCGGCGAGCTATCGGGGCCTGGTGGTGCGGACCACCCACACGACCGGCCTGATCACCGACCTGGGCGTCCTGGTGGGGCAGCGGCTGCGCGGGGAGCGGCCGGCGCGCGGCGCGGCCGTCCTGCTGGTGCTGCTGGTCATGGGCTTCCTTGCCGGGGTCGTGGCCGGCGGCCTCATGGCCCACGGCGAAGAGCCCCGTCCCGACGCGATCGGCTGGGCCGCCTGGCCGACGCTCCTGGCCGGAGCGCTGTACTGGTTTCTTCGCCACCGTGATTTGCGTCGTTCGGCCGGAGAGTTATGGTCGCGCCAGCCCTCGGGGGGCGCCGCCGGGAGAAAGGGAGACCGACGATCATGATCACCTTCGCCTACGTCCTCGCGACGATCGCCATGCTCCTGATCGTGGCCGGACTGATCACTGCCCGGCAGCGGCGTCGTCACGTGCCGCTGATGCTGTCTGCCTTCGCCTTCGACATGGTCGGCCTGGTCATCGTCGAGTTCGGTCCGATGTTCAGCGGCAGGACCGACCCGGTCACCGGGGTGCTCACCGAGCCCGGCCCGATGAAGGTGATCCATGCCAGCGTGGCCACCCTCGCGGTGGTGCTCTACGTGGCCCAGATCGTCACCGGTCGGAAGATCCTCGCCGGCGATCGGAGCCGGCTCCCCGGGCACAAGAAGCTGGCGGTGTTCTTCCTCGCCGCTCGCCTCGCCGCCTACGTCACCATGTTCATGCTGCCCTGAGGGCGGGCGGACCGCGGGACGCGGACGCCGCCGGGATCAGCGCGCGAGACCGACGCCGAAGGACCGGGCCAGCTCGGCGAAGCTCCGGACCACGAGGTCGGCCTGGATGCCGGTGTCGGGCAGACCGAAACCGAAGTCCTGGCCGTTGGCGAGGTGGACCGTCTTCAGGCCCGCGGCGCGCGCCGGCCTGATGTCCTTCGCCAGGCTGTTGCCGATCATCCAGGTCGACCGCCGGGCCAGACGATGGCGCCGGATGATCTCCTCGAAGGCCGCCCGGGTCTTGTCGTGCAGGACGTGGATCGCCTCGAAGTGTCGGGCCAACCCGCTGCGTTCGATCTTGCCTCCCTGTTCCTGGCTCTCGCCCATGGTGACCAGGAACAGGCGATGGCGCCGTGACAGCGCCTCGAGGACCTCGGGCACGGCATCGAAGATACGGATCTCGTGACCGGAGACCGATCCGGCGATCGCGCGGAGCTCCTGGGCGAGGCCGCCCTCGACTTCGCCGTCGAGCAGGCGGCGGGCGGCGGCTCGGAGGTTGATCTCGAGCCTCCGGCTGCCGTACCAGCGGCGCCGGAATCCGCGAGCCTCGAGCTCGGCGAAGAGCGCGCGGGTCCGCTCCTCGGCTATCCCCTGGCGGCTCATGATCGCGCAGAAGGACTCCAGGGCACGGGCGAAGAAGACCGCGTTCTCCCAGAGCGTGTCGTCCGCGTCGAAGAGCAGGGCCAGGGCGCCGGTGCCGGATTCGTTCATTCAGTTCGGGCGCGGGCGAAGGCCTCGGCGAAGAGCGGGATCGCGCGCTCGATGGTGCGGGTCGGCACCGCGTAGCTGATCCGCACGTGACCCGGGCTGCCGAAGCCGCGGCCGGGCACGACCAGGACGTTGTACTCGCGGAGCAGCCGGCAGAAGGCGAGATCGTCGCCGCCCGGAGCCTCCGGGAACATGAAGAAGGCGCCGCGGGGCTCCGGCATGCGATAGCCCTGACCGGTCAGCGCGCCGTAGAGGAGGTCGCGGTGCCGGCGATACTCGCCGATGTCGACCGAGGCGTCGCCGCAGAGGCCGAGGACGCGCTGCATGAAGGCCGGCGCGTTGACGAAGCCCAGGATGCGCGTGGCCACGGAGAGGGCGGCGAGCAGGGAATCGGAGCCGGGCATCTCCGGGTTGACCACGACGTAGCCGATGCGCTCGCCCGCGAGGCCCAGCTCCTTCGAGAAGCTGGTGACGACGATGCCGTAACGGCAGAGACGGATCACCGAGGGATGAGGCTCGTCGCAGTAGCGGATGCGCCGGTAGGGCTCGTCCATGACCAGGTAGACCGGCCGGCCGAGCTTCTCGGCGTGCGCCTCGATCAGCTTGCCGAGCGCGGCCACCCGCGCGCAGTCGTAGACCGCGCCCGAGGGGTTGTTCGGCGTGTTGATCAGCACGATCCGGGTCCGCTCGTTCAGGGCGGCCGCGATCGCGTCCAGGTCGGGCTGGAAGTCGGCGTCGGTGGCGACCGTGACCACCTTGCCGCCGTGGTTGGCGACGTAGAACAGGTACTCGGGGAAGAAGGGCTTCAGGAGCATGACCTCGTCGTCGCGATCGAGGACGCTCTTCATCAGGACGTTGAGGCCGCCGGCCGCGCCGCAGCTCATGACCACGTGCTGGCCCTGGAGGGCCTCGCCGTGGCAGGAACGCAGGCGCTCGGCGATCGCGCGGCGCGTGTCCTCGCGGCCCGCGTTGGTCATGTAGCGATGATCGGCGGGAGTCGAGTTGCGCGCCGTCTCCTCGAGAGCGCGCTGGAACTCGGGCGGCGGCGGGACGCTGGGGTTGCCGAGGGTGAAATCGAAGACGTTCTCGGGGCCGACCTCGCGGCGGAGGCGGTTGCCCTCCTCGAACATCTGGCGGATCCAGGAAGCCGACTCCATCGCCTGCTTCATGGTGACGGAGATCGCTTTGTCGTTCTGACCGGTCATGGGAACTCCAGGGCCCGCGGTGCCGGCGCCGTCCGGTCGTCCAGGCCGCGGGCAGTCTAACCCGCATCGCTCACCACCTCCACGGACGAGGGCGGCGAATCGGCCGGCTGACGGCGTGGCGAGGGCCGGGCCAATTTTGATCCTTGCCTCCAGACCCCAGACATCCAGACCTCCTGACTGTCGCCCAGGACGCCGTGCTGGCTCCGCGGAACATGGTTCGTGATAGAATGCGGCCTCGTCTTCCGGGAGCCCGCATGACCTCGAACACTGAACAGAGCCCGGTCGTCAGCCTGGTGGTCGGCACCGCCGGGCACATCGACCACGGCAAGTCCTCGCTGGTGGAGGCGCTGACCGGCACCCATCCCAGCCGGCTCAAGGAAGAGCAGCTCCGCGGCATGACCATCGACATCGGCTACGCCGAGTTCCCGGTCAGCGCCGAGGTGCGCGCCGGGATCATCGACGTGCCCGGGCACGAGCGCTTCATCCGCAACATGGTCGCCGGCGCCAGCGGCATCGACTTCGTGATCCTGGTGATCGCCGCCGATGACGGCGTCATGCCCCAGACCCGCGAGCACCTGCAGATCCTCCGCCTGCTCGGCGTCGAGCGCGGGATGACCGTGGTCACCAAGATCGATGCCGTCGATGCCGAACTCCTCGAGCTGGTGGAGGAGGAGATCCACGAGTTCCTGACCGGGACCTTCCTCGAGGAGGCGCCGCTGCGGCTGGTCTCGAATACGACCCGCGCCGGCATCGCCGAACTCGCCGAGGAGCTGCGCGCGCTGCTCCTCGCCCTGCCGGGGCGAAGCGCCGAGGGCGTCTTCCGCATGCCGATCCAGCGGGTCTTCTCGGTGAAGGGGCACGGGACCGTGGTCACCGGCGTGCCGGTGAGCGGAAGGGTGGTCGTCGGCGACGAGCTCGAGATCCTGCCGGCCGGGCTGCCGACGCGCGTGCGCGGGCTCCAGGTCCATCACCATCCCGCCGAGGAGGCCCATGCCGGTCATCGCAGCGCGATCAACATCGCCGACGTCAAGCACAAGGACCTGCAGCGCGGTGACGTGATCGCCGCCCGTGGCTTCTTCACCGCGGCCGAACTCCTGGAAACGCGGCTCAGCTACCTCGATCATCACGAGCAGCCGATGCGCAACGATCTCGCGGTGCGCTTCCACCTCGGCACGGCGGACGTCGGCGGGCGCGTCGTGCTGCTCGACAAGAAGGTCCTTCTGCCCGGCGAGTCGGGTCTGGCCCAGATCCGGCTCGACGAGCCGGTCGTCTGCGCGGCCGGCGACCCCTTCGTGATCCGGCTCGCGAGCCCGCTGGTCACCTTGGGCGGTGGCCGGGTCCTGGGCGAGACCCGCTGGCGATTCAAGCGCTTCCGCGACTGGCTGAACGAGAACATCGCCCAGAAGGAGGCGCATCTCGACGACGACGAGGGCTATCTCGAGTACGTCGTGCGTAGCGCCGGCAAGCGCGCCGCCGGCCTCGACGAGATCGCCCTCGCGGTGAAACGGGAACCGGCGCAGGTCCGCGAGAACCTCCGTCATCTGGTCGGACGCGGTCTCCTGCGCGAGCTGGAGCGGGGCCGCTCCTTCATGCACCGGGACATGTTCAAGGAGGCGCTGAAGCAGGTCGACCGCTGCGTCCTCGCCCTCCACGAGACCGAAGGCCTGGTCGCGGGCTTCCAGAACTCGCAGATCGTCAAGGCCGCGAAGCTCGACCTCCACGTGGTCGAGGACGTGGTCGCCGAGCTGGTCCAGCGCGGCAAGTTCGAACGGCTCTCGGGCGGTCAGGTCCGGCACGCCGGCTTCACCGGCGGGCTGAGCAAGGAGGACATGCGGCTGGTGAAGGCGATCGAGGAGATGCACGTCGGCGACTTCTGGAAGGCGCCGATCCTCTCCGAGATGGCGACCCAGCTCGACCGCCCGGCCAAGAAGCTAAAGGGGCTGATGACCTGGCTCTGCCAGATGGGCCGGTTGGTCCAGCTCACTCCCGACCTCTGCGTCCACATCGACGCGGTGAAGTCGGCCGAGAGTCTCCTGGTCCGGCGCATCCTCGAGGGCGGGCCCATGCCCTCGGTCGAGTTCAAGGACCTGATCGGGGCCACGCGCAAGTACGTGATTCCGCTGCTCGAGTACTTCGACAAGAAGGGCATCACCAAGCGGGACGACAACGACCGCAACCTGGTGGAGCACTGGCGGAAGAAGGCCTTCCCCGAGACCCTCGAGGGGCTCGGCCAGGACGCCGACTGAGCGGGCCCGTGCCGCCCGCCCGTGGTTGAATAAGTATAAGCTTAATTTATGGCACAGTCCGACCGGCCGCGTCACCGATCTGATGAGGACCGGCCGGAGGAGCGGCTCCTCCGCAGCCCTTCGGTTCCGAATCCAGCTCGCGAGGCAGTCCGATGCTCGAATGCCCCCCCCAGTCCAGCCCGTCGGCGGAGCGCATCCAGGAGGATCGCGCGGTCCTGAACGCCCTCGATCGGGCCCAGGCGATCATCGAATTCGACCTCGAGGGCGTCATCCTCCGGGCGAACGACAACTTCCTGGCCACGGTCGGCTACGGGATCGAGGAGATCCGCGGCCAGCATCACCGCATGTTCTGCAGCGCCGAGCTGGCGGCCAGCCGTGAGTACCAGGCCTTCTGGGCGGCGCTGAAGCGGGGTGAGTTCCGCTCGGGTGAGTTCCGGCGGGTCGGCACGGGTGGCCGCGACATCTGGCTGCAGGCTTCCTACAACCCGATCCTCGATGATCGGGGGCGCCCCTTCAAGGTGGTCAAGTACGCGAGCGACATCACCGCCGCCAAGCTCGCCGCCGTCCAGATGGAGGGCCAGCTCGCCGCCATCGATCGGTCGCAGGCGGTGATCGAGTTCGCCATCGACGGCACCATCATCACGGCCAACGACAACTTCCTCGCCACCCTCGGCTACGGCCTCGACGAGATCCGCGGCCAGCATCACCGGATGTTCTGCGACCCCGTCTACGCGGCGAGTCCGGAATACCAGGCCTTCTGGGCCGCGCTCGGGCGCGGCGAGTTCTTCGTCGACGAGTTCAAGCGTCTCGGCAAGGGGGGCAAGGAGGTCTGGATCCAGGCCTCCTACAACCCGATCTTCGACCCGGACGGCCGGCCGCATCGGGTGGTCAAGTACGCGACCGACATCAGCGGGCGCAAGTTCGCGATCCAGCGCACGCGGGAGTCGCTCTTGAAGCTCGCCGACGGTGACCTGAGCGGCACTCTCGAGGGCCGCTTCGAGGGCGAGTTCGAGGAACTCAAGACCGCGGTCAACTCGACCCTGACGCGCCTGGGCGAGATGGTCGACGACATCCTCGCGGCCGCCGCGCAGGTCGGTGGCGCCGCCAGCGAGATCGCCAAGGGCAACGGCGCCCTCAACGAACGGGCACAGACCCAGGCCTCGGCGATCGAGGAGACCGCTGCGGCGCTCGAGCAGCTGACCGCCACGGTCAACCAGAGCGCCAACAACGCCCGTCAGGCCAACGACGTGGCCGCCGAGACCGGCACCTTGGCGCGCAAGGGCGGCGATGTCGTGCAGCGCGCGGTCGAGGCGATGACCCGGATCGACGGTTCCTCACAGAAGATCCAGGACATCATCGGCGTCATCGACGAGATCGCCTTCCAGACCAACCTCCTGGCGCTCAACGCCGCGGTCGAGGCCGCCCGGGCCGGGGAACAGGGGCGAGGCTTCGCCGTCGTCGCCTCCGAGGTCCGCAACCTGGCCCAGCGCAGCGCGGTCGCGGCCAAGGACATCAAGACGCTGATCAAGGACAGCGTCGAATGCGTTAAGGAGGGCTCGCGCCTGGTCGGCGATTCAGGACGGACGCTCGACGAGATCATCGCCGCCGTGTCGGGCATGGCCGGGATGATCGCGGAGATCGCCAACGCCTGCAGCGAACAGGCCGAGGGCATCCGCCAGATCAACGGGGCGATCTCCGACATGGACACCGTCGTCCAGCAGAACGCCGCGCTGGTGGAGGAGACCACCGCCGCGAGCCGCAACATGGACGATCAGGCACGCAAGCTCAACGAGCTGATGGGCTTCTTCTCCTGATCCCCGGCGGCGTCGGAGATCAGCGGGGCAGGGGCAGGCCCCGCTTCTGCGCCTCGACGAGGACGATCTCGTTGAGGCGCGAGAGCAGGGCGCTCTGTTCGCGGACGAAGTCGTCGCGATGCTCGAGCGCCGTCGGCGCGGTATCGAGCACCTGGAGGATCTCCTGGCCGGCGCGCTCGGCGAGGGCCGCGATCTCGACCGCGATCGCCTCGAGACCGGGCGCGGCGGCGCGGCGGAGCGGGTCGTCCTCGGGCAGCTCGGCGAGGGTCCTGCGCGACCAGTCGAGGCGGGCGGCGAGGCCGTCGCGACCGTTGGTGATGCGGGTGAAGTCGGCGCCGGCGAGGTTCATCTTCGTGGCGACCGGCTCGACCTCGCGCGCCAGCTGGCCGATCGACCCGCGGGCCAGGGCGAGCACGTCGGCCGAGGGTTCGAGGCCGCGCAGGGCATTGGCCAGCTCCTGACACCAGTAGCGCCGCGCGTCGAGGAGTCGCTGGGAGAGGTCGCGGAGGAGGGGCTGGATCTCGTAGGCGGGAATGCCCGCCTCGATGAGATCGCCGAGCACCTGGTTGGCATGCTGGAGCTTGCCCCAGGTGAGGCTGAAGACCTCCTCGTCGCGGGCGCGGAGCTCTCGGAGCGCGGCGAAGGCCTTCTCGTTCTGATCGAGGTTGCGGCGCAGGGCTTCGAGCGCCACCTCCTTGTAGCGGAGGCGATCGGCCTCGGGCAGACCCTGGCGGTCGGCTTCCAGGTCGTACTCGGCCAGCTCGTTCAGGTTCCGGCTGCAGATGTCGATCCGCGGGTCGAGGGTCCGCAGCTCGTCCAGCACGGCCGTGCCGACGAAGAAGGGCGCGTCACGCAGGCTCTTGCGGGCGTCGAGGACCGCGAGCTGGCGGTTGGCCAGGTCGGTGAGCAGGGCACCGAAGTCGACCGCCGCCGTATCGGTCTTCGGGGTCGCGTCGCCGCAGGCCGCGAGGAAGACGAGGAGGCAGAGGGCGACCGCCGCGCCCCGCCGCTCAGGAACGCATGTTGCCGACCGCATGCTTGAAGATCGCCAATCCATCACCCACCTCGCGTCGTCGGTCCCGGGTCCAGGTCGGATGCTGCCAGGGGAACAGGAATCGTTCCGGGTGCGGCATCAGGCCGAAGACCTGACCGCTGGCGTCGCAGATCCCGGCGATGCCGGCCATGGCACCGTTGGGATTCGCGGGGTAGCTCGCCGGTCCGCCGCTGGCGGTGACGTAGCGCAGCACGATCCGGTCGTCGGCTTCGAGACGTGCGAGGTCGTCGTCGGACTCGACGACGAAACGTCCCTCGCCATGGGCGACCGGCAACTCGATCTGCGTCTCGGCGCCGAAGAAGAGGGACTTCTTCCCGTTCACCGCCATGTGGACCCAGCGGTCCTCGTAGCGATGGCTCTCGTTCTCGACCAGCGAGGCCCGGATGCCGGAGCCGGTCTTCTCGGGACCGGGCAGGAGGCCGGACTTGGTGAGGACCTGGAAACCGTTGCAGATGCCGAGGACCAGGCCGCCGCGGCCCAGGAGCTTGCGCATCGCCTCGCCGAGCACCTGGTCGAGCTCGAGGCCGAGGACCCGGCCGGAGGCGATGTCGTCACCATAGGAGAAGCCGCCGGGGATGGCGACCGCGCCGAAGTCGTCGAGCAGCTTCGGATTCTGCACCAGCCGGTTGACGTGGATCTGCGTGGTCGAGGCCCCGGCCAGCTCGAAGGCGTAGGCCGTCTCCTCGTTGCAGTTGACGCCGGCGGCGCGCAGGACAAGGACGCGAGGCTCAGCCACGGCGGTCACCCTCCAGGACGGCGGTCAGGCTTTGCGAGTGGATGCGGGCGAGGTCGGTGAGAGCCTCCTCCAGCATGACCGTGCCGTTGCGGCCGCGGACACGGAAGGCGGACTCGGTGGTCGTGCGCCCGATGGCGGCGCAAGGCAGATCCTCGAAGAGCGCCTCGAAGCGCGCGGCCGAGCGGCTGTCGATCTCGACCAGATAGCGCGACAAGGACTCGGAGAAGAGGATCTCGTCGTCGCGCAGCCGCGGCCCCGCCACCAGGACGCGGGCCAGATCGACCTCGAGGCCGATGCCGCCGGCGAAGGCCATCTCCGCCGCCGCGACCCCGAGGCCGCCCTCGGAGCAGTCGTGGCAGGAGAGGACCATGCCGTCGCGGATCGCCTCGTGCATCCTCCGGTGGATCGCGAGCGCGTCGTCGCCGAGCTGCGGCAGCTCGTTGCCGCGGCGGCCGTAGAGCCGGAGATAGGCGCCGCCGCCCAGTTCCCGGCGGGTGAGGCCGACGAGGTAGAGGCTGGTGCCGCTGCGCTTCAGGTCCATGCTCACGCAGCTCTCGAGATCCTCCACGATGGCGAGCGCGGAGATCAGCAGCGTGTGCGGGATGACGATGGTTCCGGCCGAGGTCGCGTACTCGTTGTTGAGGCTGTCCTTGCCGGAGATGAAGGGCAGGCGCAGGGCCATGGCGCCGTCGTGGCAGCCCTCGGCGGCGCGTACCAGGGCTCCGAGACGATCGGGCTTGTTGGTGTTGCCCCAGGAGAAGTTGTCGAGGATCGCGCAGCGATCCGGGTCGCCACCGACCGCGACGACGTTGCGCAGGGCCTCGTCGATCGCGGCCCGGGCCATGTGGTAGGGGTCGATGTCGGCATAGTGGGGGCAGAGGCCGAGGCCGACCGCGTAGGCGCGGCGCGAGCCGAGCACCGGCGCGTTGACCGCGCCGTCCGAGGGGCCGGCGTGGTCGATGCCCACCAGCGGCTTGATCACGCTGGTGCTCTGCACCTCGTGATCGTACTGCCGGATGATCCACTCCTTGCTGGCGACGTTCCAGTCGGCGAGGAGCCGGCGCAGGGCCTCGCCCGCCATCGGCACCGCGAAGTCGCGCAGGTCGTCACGCGGCGGCGACTTCCAGGTCGCCTTCATGGTCGTCCGCGGCAGACCGTCGTGGAGGAACTCCATGTCCAGGTCGGCGACCTGCTCGCCATGCCAGAAGATCTCGAGGCGGCCGCTGCCGGTGAACTCGCCCAGCACGCAGGTCTCGACGTCTTCGGAGGCGGCCAGCGCCAGGATCTCGTCGAGCTTCTCGGGCGGCACGGCCACCACCATGCGCTCCTGGGCCTCGCTGATCCAGACCTCGGTGTAGCTGAGACCCGGGTACTTGAGCGGGGCCGCGCCCAGCTCCACCCGGGCACCGAGTTCCTCGCCCATCTCGCCGACCGCGGAGGAGAAACCGCCGGCGCCGCAGTCGGTCACGCAGCGGTAGAGACCGAGGTCGCGCGCGGCGAGGAGAACGTCCATGCAGCGCTTTTCGGTGATCGCGTTGCCGATCTGCACCGCGCCACCGTCCATCGTCTCCGAGTCCTCGTGCAGCTCCATGCTGGAGAAGGTGGCGCCGTGGATGCCGTCGCGGCCGGTCCGGCCGCCGAGGGCGACGATCCGGTCGCCGGCCTCGACCCGCTTGTCGCAACGATCACGGGGGATGAGGCCGATGCTGCCGGCGTAGACCAGCGGATTGCCGGTGTAGCGGCGGTCGAAGAAGACCGCGCCGGACACGGTCGGGATGCCCATCCGGTTGCCGTAGTCGCGCACGCCGGCGACGACGCCCTTCAGGACGCGCAGCGGGTGGATGACGCCCGCCGGCAGGTCTTCCGCCGTGGCCGCGAGATCGCCGACGCAGAAGACGTCGACGTTGGCGATCGGCTTGGCGCCGAGACCGGTGCCCAGGATGTCCCGCAGCACGCCGCCGAGGCCGGTGCCGGCCCCGCCGTAGGGCTCGATCGCCGAGGGGTGGTTGTGGGTCTCGACCTTGAAGCAGAGGTTGTGCTCGTCGTCGAACCGGACGATGCCGGCGTTGTCCTTGAACACCGAGACGCAGAAGTCGCGATCGAGGTCGCGGGTCGCCTTGAAGATCGTCTGCTTGATCAGGTTGTCGTAGACCTTGCCGTCGCAATCGATGCGGGCGTTGAAGGTCTTGTGCTTGCAATGCTCCGACCAGGTCTGGGCCAGGGTCTCGAGTTCGATGTCGGTGGGGCGGCGGCCGAGCTCGTGGAAGTGGGCCCGGATGACCTGCATCTCCTCGAGATTGAGCGCGAGGCCCATGCTCCGGCTGAGCTCGAGCAGTGCCCCGTCCTCGGCCGGCAGCTCGATCTCACGGCGCGAGCAGGTCTGCTGGGCGGGACTCTTGTGCGCCGGCAGCGCCGTCTGGCCGATCAGGATCTCGTCCACCACGGCGTTGGCCAGAAGGCGCGTGCCGATGCGGGTGATCTCCTCGCGGTCGACCGCGCCGAGGAAGCGGAAACGCAGACCGGTGCGGACCTCGACGAGTTCGATGCCGAGACGCGCGGCGCCGCGCCGGATGCTCTCCTCGACCGGGTCGGTGACCCCGGCCTTGCGGCAGACCGTGACCACGTCGTCGGCCTGGCCCTCGGCCTCGGCGAGGCTCTTCAGGTCGAACTCCTGGATCACCGGATCGGCGAGCAGGCTCGAGCCCAGGCGCTGGGCGGTGGCCCGATCGAAGTCGCCGCCGAGCAGGTAGAGGCGGCTGAGCCGGACCGGCGCGGCCTTCTCGAGGCCGAGCCAGGGCAGCTCCTTTTCGATCTCGTGGGCGAAGGGGTCGCGGTGGCCTTCCTTGGCGCGGATCTCGAAGTGCCAGAGCATCGTTGAATGATCCCTCGCGCGAGCGGTCTCGTTGGCTGTAAGTGAGTTTGCTTCTGGCCTTTACGGCGTGGTGTCGAAGCGCGCGGATGGTAGCATCGAGGCCTGCCGCGCGCAACGGTCAGGTTGTAATTGGGCGGCGCCGACGTAGAATCCCGGCTGATCGGTCCCGGCTCATCGCGCGGGGCGGTTCCACCCGAATTCCGGACCTGACGGGTCACCGAACGCCATGGTCGAACCGAACAGAGAACACCCGCTGGATTTCGAGATCCCCATCTTCGAGATGGAGGCCAAGATCCGTGAACTGGAAGAGCTGTCGCGCTCGACCGGCATGGACCTGAATGGCCAGATGGTGCCCTTGAAGGCCAAGCTCCAGCAGCTGACCAAGGAGATCTTCGCCCGCCTCGGAGCCTGGGAGAAGGTCCAGCTCGCCCGGCACGTCAAGCGACCCTACACCTCCGACTACATCCACCTGGTCTTCGACGAGTTCGTCGAGCTGCACGGCGACCGCGCCTTCGCCGACGATCCGGCCATGGCCTGCGGCCTGGCGCGGATCGACGGCCGCCAGGTCATGGTCCTGGGCCAGCGCAAGGGCCGCGATCTCAAGGAGAAGATCGCCTGCAACTTCGGTTGCGCCCATCCCGAGGGCTATCGCAAGGCGCATCGCATCATGCGCCTGGCCGAGAAGTTCGGCCTGCCCATCGTCACCTTCATCAACACTCCCGGGGCCTATCCCGGGATCGGCGCCGAGGAGCGCGGTCAGGCCTGGGCGATCGCCGAGAACCTGATGCTGATGGCCAACCTCAAGGTTCCGGTCATCTGCTTCGTGATCGGGGAGGGCGGTTCCGGTGGCGCCCTCGGCATCGGCATCGGCGACCGGGTCTTCATCCTCGAGCACGCCTACTACTCGGTGATCTCGCCGGAAGGCTGCGCCGCGATCCTGTGGAAGAGCGCCGGCGAGGCCCGGCGCGCGGCCGAGGCCCTGCGGCTCACCGCCACCGATCTGCTCGGTCTCGGCGTCGTCGACGAGATCGTCCCCGAGCCCCTGGGCGGCGCCCATCGCCACCCCGAGGAAATGGCCGCGGCGGTCAAGGATCTGATCAGGACCGAACTCGATCGTCTCGGCGAGATCTCGATCGAGGAGCTGATGGCGTCCCGCTACGCCAAGTTCCGCGCCATCGGTTCGCTCTTCGGCGACGAACCGCCGCGTGCCCCGGTGGTGGCGGTGGCCGAGACCAGCGAGGCGCCCGCCGGCGGCGAGGACGACAAGGAGCCCGGCGCCGACGCCGAGGGGGCCTGATCCCGAGCGGCGCCGAGGGCGCCGCCATCCCTCGCAATCGCGCTCCGATCGTCCTAGGTCGGAATCGCAGTATTCCCTGTGGTTACGAAAATGTCCGGGATTTTTCCGGCCTGGACTTCGAGGGCCCGGGCGGGGAGCGTAACTGATCAGGACGAGGCGTCGCTGCCATGGGGCCCGAGCCCTGCGCCTCGACAAGAAACAACGGAGTTGATGAGCCATGTCACAGCCGAGACCTCGTGACCTGACATCCGTCCGCCCGGACCGGAACCCGATCGCTTCGAGTTGGCCGACGCGGCCCTGTTCCCCGAGCCCGATGCCGGGCCTGGGCGCCCTGCCGGGCGACGACGACCCCTTCACCGGCCCGCTCCTCGGCCGCTGGGCCGATGAGCAATACCGGCGCCTCGACGCCGCGACCCCCGACCTCGACCTCTGGGCGGCGATCTCCCGCAAACTCTCGCGCTGAACTCCGCCCCGCGCCGGTCACGCTGCCGCCCGCCGTCGCGCCCACCTCGAGGGTGACCCCGCCGGTCACCCGCGGCCGTCCAGGCCGCCAGACCTTGCCTCCCGATTTTCCGGAGCCTTGAAACTCGACCTTCGTCCCTGGTCGTGTCAGGGTTGGTGAACACGGAGGACGACGTGATGAAGGTCAAACTCGCCGCTCTTCTCATCTTCGGACTGGCCGGCCTGGTGGCCGCCCAGGAACCGCCGACGCCGAAGCCTGCCGCTCCGGTCATCAAGGCCGAACGGGTCGAGGCGCTGATCGCGAAGCTCGCCGACCGCGACTACGCGGTCCGGGAGCAGGCGGACGCCGAGCTGCGCCGTCTCGGCGAGGCGGCCCTGCCGGCGATCCGCAAGCACCTGAAGGACGAGGACCCCGAGACGCGCATGCGGCTTCGGGCCATCATGGACGACCTCGAGGCGAAGGAGCGCCCGGCGGCGCCCGTCGAGGACGAGGTCGAGCCGCTCCGGCCGATCCGTCCGGGGCAGGTGATCGACCCCAGGCCGCGGCCCCGCCGCGACGACTTCGAATCCGACGAGGACTTCCGGCGCGCGATGAACGGCTGGAAGGACCAGCGCGAGGATCGGGCCCGGACCGAGGCCAGGGTCTTCGCCGGCAATCCCGGATCGACCCAGTCCTTCGTCATCGGTCCCGGTGGTTCCAGCTTCATGAGCAGCAAGCAGATCTATCGTGGCGGCGAGAGGCTCACCCTCACCCAGGACGATCGCGGGGTCACCTTCGTCGTCGAGCCCCGCGATGGCGCCAAGACCACGGCCAGCGCGCCCGACCTCGAGAGCTTCAAGAAGGAACACGCCGAGCTCTACGAGCGCTACAAGGACACCGGCCTGTTCGAGAACAACTCCTTCAGCTTCGAGGTGCTGCGGCCCGACAGCCCGCTCGGCGATCTCTCCGCGCGTGAGTTGAAGACCCACGAGCGCCTGAAGCGCCTCCTCGAACTGACCCTGGAGGACCCCTTCGCCGAACTCGAGACCCAGCTCCGCGACCTGAACGAGCGGCAGGAGGCTCGCGACCGCAGCCTCCGCGAGCGCCTCGATCGGCTCTTCGGCGAGCTGGGGCAGGACGACATCTTCGGCGACATCGACCGCTTCCGGCGCAGTCGTGTTCCGGTTCGCCCGCGCGACGAGGGCGAGCGACTCGGCGTCGTGGTGGGCGCGCCGCCGGCCGCGGTGGCCGCCGACCTCGACCGCGAGAAGCTGGGCGCCGAGGGGGTCTACGTCTCGGCGGTGGAACCGAATGGTCTCGCCGCCGGCATGGGCATCAAGGAAGGCGACGTCCTGCTGCGGATCGGTACCACGCCGATCAACGCGGTCGCCGACCTGGTGACCGCCTTCAAGGCCATCGGCCCCGGTGAGAGGGTTTCCATCGGACTCCTGCGTGGCAAGGAGAGCCTCAGCGTCTCCGGCCTCAAGCCCGGGACACGCAAGGTCGACGAGCCCGTGAAGGAACTCGAGCCCTTGCGCAAGCTCGACCGCCCGGGCAGCGGCGTCGAGATCAAGAAGTTCTGAACTCCAGGTTCCGTGCACGAGGAGGCCCGGCCGCCAAGCGTGGCCGGGCCTCCTTCTCGTTCTGGCCGGCGACCCTCGGGTCACCCGGGCGCCCTCCTCGTCAGCGCTCCTCGGCGCGTCGCTTGAGGGCGAGCTGGCCGCAGGCGGCGTCGATGTCGGAGCCCTTGCGGCGGCGGACGCTGACCTTGACGCGGCCGTCCTCGAGGATGGCGACGAAGCGATCGACGTCGCGGTCGTCGGGGCGCTCGTAGGGGAGACCGGGTACCGGGTTGTAGGGGATCAGGTTGACGCTCGCCTGGGTGCCGCGCATCAGCGCGCGGAATTCGCGGGCCTCGGCGGGCGAGTCGTTCACGCCCCGGAGCAGGACGTACTCGAAGGTGACCTCGCGTCCGGTTTCCTTCAGGTGGCGAAGCGCCGCCTCGCGGATCTCGGCCACGCTCATGGCCGAGGCCAGAGGTACGATCCGGCGGCGCAGCTCGTCGTTCGGCGCATGCAGCGAGAATGCCAGGGTGTAGGGCTTCCTCAGGGCCGTGAAGCGCTCGACCCCGCCGCGGATGCCAACGGTCGAGACGGTGATCTTGCGAGCGCCGAGGTTCGGGCCCTCGGGACTGTTGATCCGGTCGAGGGCGGCCATCACGTGGCTGAAATTGAACATGGGCTCGCCCATGCCCATCACCACGATGTTGGAGACGCGCCGCCCGCGCTCCTCGGCCCGCCGGCTCATCGCCATGAACTGCTCGAAGATCTCGCCGGTGGTGAGATTGCGCTGGCCACCTTCGATGCCGCTGGCGCAGAAGCGGCAGCCGACCGCGCAGCCGACCTGGCTCGAGAGGCAGACGGTGGTGCGCTTCGGGGCCGGGATCAGCACGCTCTCGACGTAGCGGCCATCGGCGAGCCGGAAGAGGAGCTTCTCGGTGGTGTCCCGGGCCTCGCTGTCGCCCTCGAATTGGAGCGCCGGATCGGGATGCAGCTCGATCAGCTTGTCGCGCAGCGGCGCCGGGAGGTTGGTCATCTCCCGGGGAGCGAAGACGCCCTTCTTCGCCATCCAGTCCCAGACCTGGCCGGCACGGAAGGCCGGCTGACCGAGCTGGCGGATCAGGGTGTCCAGCTCGGAGCGCTCGAGGTCGGAGAGTCGCGGGCGCATCGGGGCGTCGGTCATCGCGGTTCGCTTCGTTTCGTTCCGTCGGTCGTGACGGGCAACTCGAATGTACGCGCGATCGGCCGGCGGACCAACAACCGCGGGATCGGGGAGGGGACCACGCCGGCTGCGCCGGGACCGCTCAGCGCCGGCTGCGCAGTACGTTCTTGGCGTGAGCTTGCCTGGAAGAAGCGGAGCAGGCGCTCCGCGGTCCAGACGATCCAAGGACCGCGCAGCGCCGGCTGCGCAGTACGTTCTTGCCACGTGGTGACCTGGAGGAGGCGGAGCAGGCGCTCCGCGGTCCAGGCGCTCCGCGGTCCAGGCGCTCCGCGGTCCGGTCAGGCGGGGTGTTTCTTCTCGGTCTTCTTCTTCGCCGCGGCGCCGCGGACCGTGACCGGGGTGATCGGCTGCTCGCCGCGAATGCGCTCGGGCGTGATCACGAAGGCGCGACCCGGGTCCTCGGACATGTCGGGCAGCTCGAACATCGTGTCGAGCAGGAGGCTCTCGACGATCGAGCGCAGGGCGCGGACACCGGTCTCGCGCTTCAAGGCCATCTCCGCCAGCTCGCGGAGGGCATCGGGCGTGAAGGAGAGCTGCGCGCCCTCGAGTTCGAAGAAGTGCTGGTACTGCTTGATGATCGCGTTGCGCGGTTCGGTCATGACCCGGACCAGGTCGTCGACGTCGAGCGCCTCGAGGACGGCCAGGACCGGCAGGCGGCCCAGCATCTCGGGGATCAGGCCGAACTGGACCAGGTCGTCGGTCTCCGCCTTGTGGAGGAGCTTCGACTTCTCCTTCTCGTTGGCGATGGAGTCCATGGAGGCCTCTTCGCCGGCGTGGCTGAAACCGATGCGCTTCCTACCGATGCGCTTGGCCACGATGTCGGCGAGGCCGACGAAGGTGCCGCCGCAGATGAACAGGATCTGCGAGGTGTCCATCGCGATGTACTGCTGCTCGGGATGCTTGCGGCCTCCCTGCGGCGGGATGTTGGCGACCGTGCCCTCGAGCATCTTGAGCAGGGACTGCTGCACGCCCTCGCCGGAAACGTCGCGGGTGATCGAGACGTTGCCGGAGCTGCGGGCGATCTTGTCGATCTCGTCGATGAAGATGATGCCGCGCTGGGCCCGCTCGAGGTTGAAGTCGGCGTTCTGGAGCAGCTTGAGCAGGACGTTCTCGACGTCCTCGCCGACGTAGCCGGCCTCGGTGAGGGTGGTGGCGTCGGCGATGGCGAAGGGCACCTCGAGGAACTGCGCGAGGGTGCGGGCGAGCAGGGTCTTGCCGCTGCCGGTCGGGCCGATCAGGAGGACGTTGCTCTTCTCGATCTCGACCTCGGCCTCGCTGTCGTCAGCCGAGGCGAGGCGCTTGTAGTGGTTGTGGACGGCGACCGAGAGCACGCGCTTGGCGTACTCCTGACCGACCACGTACTCGTCGAGGTGACCCTTGATCTGGCTCGGCTTCGGCACCGCGCGCGGCTCGACGCCGCTGAGTGCCTCCTTCGTGATCGTCTGCTTGCGATTCTCCTCGTAGAGGATCGTGTTGCAGATGTCGATGCAGTCGTTGCAGATGTTCACCCCGGGAGGGCCGGAGATCAGGCTGTTGACCTGGTGGCGGCTCTTCCCGCAGAAGCTGCAGACCTCGGAGTCGTTCTTCCGTCCTCGGGACATCGCGTCCTACTTCTTCTCGGCCTTCATCGGGGAAATGATCTCGTCGATGATACCGTAGGCCTTCGCTTCCTCCGCCGACATGAAGAAATCCCGATCGGAGTCGCGCTCGATCTCCTCGAGGCTCTTGTCGCAGGACTCGGCGAGGATCCCGTTGAGGGTCTTCTTCATCCGGCCGATCTCCTGGGCCTGGATGCCGATGTCGATCGCGGTGCCCTGGGCGCCGCCCCAGGGCTGGTGGATCATGATCCTGGCGTTGGGGAGGGCGTGGCGCTTGCCCTTGGTGCCGGCCCCGAGCAGGACCGCGCCCATCGAGGAGGCCTGGCCGATGCAGTAGGTGGCGATGTCACAGGGGACGTAGCGCATCACGTCGAGGATGGCCAGGCCCGCCGTCACCGAGCCGCCCGGCGAGTTGATGAAGATCTGGATGTCCTGGTGCCGGTTCTCCTTCTGCAGGAACAAGAGCTGCGCGGTCACCGAATTGGCGAGCACGTCGGAGACCTCGCTCCCGATGAAGACGATCCGGTCCTCGAGCAGCCGCGAGTAGATGTCGTAGGCGCGCTCGGAACCGCCCTTCTTCTCGATGACGTAGGGAATGAAATAGGACATGTCCGCTCTCCTTCGATTCAACCCTCGGCGCCGGCGTCCGCGGAGCCCACCGAATCTTCGACAATCTCGACCTGCTCCGTGAGCCAGATCCGGACCTTTTGCTCCAGGACGGCGGTCCGAACCTGGTCCAGGGCATCCTTTTCCGCCAGTTCCTCGCGGACCTTGGTCGGGGTCGTGCCGCGGGACATCGCCATCTCCTCGATCCGCCGCTGGACGTCGTCCTCGGTGGCGAAGATCTTCTCGCGCTTGGCGATCTTCTGCATCAGGTACCAGGCGCGAATCGAGTGCTCGGCCTCGCCGCGGAGCTCCTCGCGCAGAGCGGCCATGGCCGCGCCCATGTCCTCGGTGCCCATCTGGCCGGACATGACCCGGCGGATGAGCTGGTCCCGGGCCTGGGCGTCGAGGGTTCGGTTGAGGGTGGTGTCGGGCACCGGGATCTCGACCCGCTGGAGCAGGGCGTCGAGGACCTTCTCCTCGGTGCCGTGCTGGGCTTCCAGGCGGGCGTTCTCCTCGAGATCCTCCCGGATCTTGCCGCGCAGCGCGGCCAGGTCGTCCAGGCCGTAGCCGCCGGCGAAGTCGTCGTCGATCTCGGGCAGCTCCATGCGCTTGACCTCCTGGAGGTCGAAGTGCATGGCCAGGGTCTTGCCACGAAGCGCGCTGATCGGGTGGTCCCCGGGAATCGTCACCTCGGCCTCGACCTGCTCGCCGCTCGCCTTGCCGACGAAGCAGGCCGAGCCGCCGCTGATCGGCGCGCCGGCGATCTTCTCGTCGTCACCGACGCGAAGGTGGGCCTGCTCGCGCTTGAAGGCCTCGTTGTCGCCGTCCATGAAGCGCAGGCCGCCGATGACCAGGTCGCCGTTCTGGGCGCCACCGTCCTCGACCGGAATCCAGCTGGCGTTCTCCTGACGGAGCCGCTCCATGACCTCGTCGATGCGGGCCTCGGTCACCGCCTCGACGCTGCGCGTCACCTTGATGCCCTCGAAGGAAGGGATCTCGAAGTCCGGCTTCACGTCGACCTCGACCGTGAACTCGAAGTCGGTGCCGGGCTCCAGCTCGACCGGCCGGTCGCCGAAGTCGGGATCGCTCACCACCTCGAGCTTGTGCTCGCGGATCGTCTCCTCGATGCCCTCGACGATGAGGTCACGCTTGACGTCGTCCATGACGTGGTCGCCGAAGCGGCGCTCGAGGACGCTCCGGGGCGCCTTGCCGCGGCGGAAGCCGGGCAGGGTGATGTTGCGGCGCAGCTCGCCGTAGGACTTCTCGATGGCGTTCTTGATCTGGTCGGCCGAGACCGTGACCGTCAGCTTGCGACGGCAGGGGCCGATCTCCTCGATGCGGGACTGCATGCGCTCGTGCCTCTTCAACGACGGGCCGGGGTGGCCCGGATTACCTGGGGTGTGTGCGGTCGGCGCGACCCGGCGGGCGACGACTCCCCCTGCCGCCATGCGGGCGGCCCGGAGGGGGACCCGATCCGGTCGCGGAAACTGGCGGACGATACGATCTGGCAGGGGGGGAATCAAGCTCGGAAAGGCATGGCCGGCACGCGACTTAGGGTCGGCTCGCGGGCCCCGTGGCCGGCGTCGTGGTCAGACGAAGACCACCGGTTCCGGTTCCTCGAATCGGGCGCCGGCGGAGACCAGGAGATTGTAGAAGCGGGGCGAGAAGATCAGCTCAGGCGCCAGTCCGGCACCCTCGCCGATCAGCTCGAAGGTGGCATTGATGTCGTCCAGGTCACCATCGTCGACGTCGTAGTAGAGCATGGAGTCGACGAAGAGGCCGCCCTGGCCGCAACTCGCGCAGTGGTCCTCGGTCAGGGCGAACCGGGTCGGCGGACTCACGGCCGGGGGCAGCCGGGTGGTGGTGAGGACCTGGAACCAGCCCTCGGCCGGCTCGGGGCCGTCCTCGGCCAGACGCAACTCGCGGAGGAGGCAGCCGGTCACGCCCTCCTTGATCATCCGCAGCGCGATCCGTTCCGAGACCAGGAGTTCGCCCCGGGGCCCGCCCAGCAGGCAGTGGTCGGCGAGCAGCCGGCCGTCCACCAGGAGCTGGCCGCGCTGGGTCGGCACCCGCATGCAGGTGGCGCAGCAATCGCTCCAGTCGAGGAGCGTTTCGTGGGGGAGACCGACGTGATGGATCGTGTCCAGGGGTCGAAGGCGCAGGGCCCGGGCGTCGCGGATCTCGCGCAGGTCGAAATGGCGTTCCTCGCGGACCCAGTACTCGATGCCGCGCTGGTCGAGCTCGTCGAGGAAGTGAAGGTACTCCGCGCTGCGGGCGGGCAGGCGGTGTTCGACGTAGGCCTCGCCGGCCGGACCGGCGGAAAGGTCGAGCTCGGTGAGATCGGCGAATCGGAGCCGATCCTCGGCGTCGAGGCGGATGAGCACGACCATTTCCACTCGCATGTCCCGCTCCTCCCCAGGGCGACGACACCGTCCCGGACCTCCGGGCGTTCCCGGGACGAGAGGGCTCCCCCTCATATCGACCGGCGACTTCTTGTATCTTTACCCGTGTGGCGAGCCGCCGGCCCGGGCATGACTTGCTACGTGGGGAAAGGACCGACGTGAACGAGGACATGAAGCTCGCCGTGGGCATCCTGGGCGACGTCGCCCGCTCGGCCCGCGCCTTCGAACGTCGCTTCGGCGACGACGTGGCCGCCGCGCTCGAACACTGCCGGACGGCGCTCGAGCTGGGTTTACGCTACGAGGAATACCGGGACGCGGTGGCCCAGAGCGCCGCCCGTTCGCTGCTCTCCTCGATGCCGGCCGAGCCGGCGGATGCCCGCCTCGGCCCCCACGTCAGTCGCGTGCTCGGGCATCGCGATTTCGGCCTCGCCATCCTCCTCAAGCGGGGCCGAGAGGACGCCTGGCAGGTCTTCGTCGAGCGTTTCGGCACCTACCTCAAGTCCCTGTTCATCCGCTCCGGACGCACCAGCGACGAGGCGCGAGACCTCCTGCTCGACCTGGTCCGCGAGCTGCGCGGCGAGGACGGCCAGATCGGCGCCATCGCCGATTACCGGGGCCGGTCGGACCTGCAGAACTGGCTGTTCTGCTACATCCGCGCCAGCTTCCGCGGTGGCTTCGCGGCCCGCGACGAGGGCGTCACCGGCGCGGTCACGGCCGCGCGGACCGCCTCGATGCCGATCGTCGACCTCGGCGCCGCGGGGGTGTCCGATGACGACCAGGAACTCGACCGCCAGGACTTCGGCGCCCGGCTGCGCCAGGTCTTCGGCGACCAGTGGCAGGCCCTGCCGCCACGCGACCAGAAGCTGATCGAGATCCTCGCCGCCGGCGGCAGCGCCGTCGGCCTGGCGGCGAGCGGCATCCTGGCCGAACGCAACCGGGCGCCGGACGCGGCCCAGCTGCTCGCCCGGCACCGCCAGGTCCTCGAGGCGCTCTTCGACCGCTTCTTCTGGAAGCTGGTCGAGAGCTTCCGCGGCGAGCTTCGGGCACCCGACGTCGAGGAGGCCCTGCATCGCCAGGTCAGCGGCGAACTGGAGCGGGAGCTGATGCCGGTGCTCGGCTTCGAGCTGGAGCGCGAGGCATGAGGGGGCACCACGAGGCCGACGAACGCCAGCGCATCGTGCACTACCTGGTGCGGGAGCTGGCCGACGAGTCCGGTGCCGTCGAGCATCTCGACGCCGAGGACCTCGCCGGCCTGGTCTCCGGCACCCTGCTCAAGACCGAGCTGGGGCGGGTCGAGAACCACCTCCTGGCCTGCCCGGCCTGCCGGCGGCGGGCGATCGATCTCCAGGCCGACTTCGAGGCCGGCGTGGTGCCGATGCTCCTGCGCCGCCCGGCCCTGAGGGAAGACGGCGGCCGGCTCTTCGGCCGGCGGCTGCCGCGGCGCTGGACACCCTGGATCCTCGGCGCCGTGGCCGCGGTCCTGGCCATCGCGCTGCCGATGACCGAGATCCTGCCCTTCGGCGCCTCGCGCCGGTCCGTGCGGGAACGTCACTTCGTGTTCCGCCGTCTGGGCAGTCCGCAGCTCATCGACGCCGAAGACGGCGAGGTCCGTCCGGTGGAGCCCGGGGGCTTCGTCGACCCGGGCCAGGAAATCGTGGCCCGGCCGGGCGACTACATCGAGGCGCTCAAGAGCGATGGCGAGGTGGTCGCCCTGGTGGAGGGGCGCTGGCGGCAACGTGATCCGGGCGACCTGTTCAGCAAACGATTCTTCGACCGCGCGGAGGCCGATCGGCCCACCATCCGGGATCTCGCCGCCGCCGAGCCGGAGGCCGGCCGCGGCCTTGGCGACGTGGTCCGCGTCATCCATCCCCTGCGGCGCATCCACGATCTCAGGCCCAGCTTGCGCTGGGCCGGGGGGAGCGGCGGCCAGGGATTCGAGATCCGGGTCTTCGACGAGGACGACGATCGCCAGCTCTTCAAGCGGGTCGAGGACGGCTACGCGATCCACTGGCCGGACGAGGTCCTGTCGCTCCGTCCGGGGGGCCGCTACCGGATCGAGGTCCAGCCGCGGCCGGTGAGCCGGGATCTGGTGGCCAAGCTCCGCTTCGAGGTGGTCGGCGGGGTGGAGCGCGACGAGATCGATCGCGACCTCGTCCGCATCGCGGCGCTGGGAGGCGCCGGCCCCAGCATGCTCCGGGCCGAGTACTTCCGGCAGCGCGGCCTGCACGCCGAGGCGCGCGAGGAACTCGAGCGCCTCCGCCGGGCCGACAGCGAGAACGTCGAGCTCCTGATGCGTCTCAAGGTGGCCTACCGCCGGCTCGGCCTCGGCTACGAGGAGTCACGTCTCCTCACCATCGTGGAGAAGCGGCGCTGAGTCGCCGCTCACGTCTGCAAACCCTTGCCACGCACCCTGTTGCCAAGCTCCGGAGGAGCCGGTAACGTGCGGGCGAAGGCAGCGGGAAGGAGCGTCGCGCTCCGGGGCCCGAGACGGGCTCGCCGCCGCCGGTCCGAACGAGGGTGTTTCGATGGTTCACGTCCTTACCGCCTGCGTACCGGCCGACGCCAGCTACCTGAAGTGCATCAGGGGCTTCGTCACGCCCGCCCTCGAGCGGCGCTTCGGGACGGAGGAGTCGCGCCAGCTCGTGCTGGCGATCGACGAGGCCTGCTCCAACATCATCAAGCACGGCCAGAGCTGGTTCACCCCCAAGGGGACCATCTCGGTCAAGCTCGAGGACTCGAAGAAGAAGTCCGTGATCACCGTGCACAACTACTGCCGGGAGAAGGACGTCGAGAAGATCAAGCCGCGCGACCTGGACGATCTCAAGCCGGGCGGCCTGGGCACGCATTTCATCTCCGAGGTCATGGACACGGTCGAGTTCGTGCCTTGCACGGAGCGCGAGGGGAGGATGGCCCTCGTGATGACCAAGAACAACAGCGGGAAGAAGAACGATGAGTCTGACGATTGAGGCCAACGAGATTGCCGACGGTCTCATGCTGGTCGTGGGCGGAGACGTCGACATGGAGAGCTCGCCGCGCCTGCGCGACGAGATCAAGAAGGCTCTGAAACAGAAGATGGGCAAGCTGAAGCTCAAGCTGACCGACGTGTCCTACATCGACAGCTCTGGGATCGCCGTGCTCATCGAAGGCATGAAGTGGTCGCAGAAGAAGAAGGTCGAGTTCTTCCTGGTGGCCATCAGCGACAGCGTGCGCGACGTCCTGCAGATGTCGAAGCTGCTGCGCGTCTTCCAGGTCGAGGAGGACTGACGCCGTCATGACGACGCTGGCGGAACGCATGTTGTCCCCCGTGGCCGCGATCGGCCGACCGGTGGTGCGTGGACTCGAGTCGCTGACGCAGATCACGCGCCTCTTGCTCGAGACCCTCTACTTCATCGTCGTCGGTCCCTTCACCGGCAAGACGAGGTTCCGACAGCTCGTCTTTCCGCTCATGCAGCAGATCGGCGTCCGTTCGCTCTTCATCACCTGCCTGGTCTCGATCCTGGTGGGCGGCATCCTGGTCATCAACACCGCCGACCAGTTCAAGAAGTACGGCGTGATCAACTTCGTGCCGACGATGATCTGCCTGGCCGTCGTCCGCGAACTCGGACCGCTGATGACCGCCATCGTGCTCGCCGGTCGCGTCGGCGCCGCCTTCACCGCCGGCCTCGGCAGCATGGTGATCAACGAGGAGGTCCTGGCCCTGAAGACGATGGGCATCAATCCGGTGGGCTACCTGGTGGCTCCCCGCTTCATCGCGATCTGCGTGATGTTGCCCTGTCTGACGATCTTCAGCTACCTGATCGGCAACATCGGCGGACTCATCGCCGGCACCACGCTCTACGACATCGGCTTCTGGTCCTACATCGACAACGCCCGCAACGCCTTCGAGCTGGTCGAGATCGCGGGCGGGTTGGTCAAGGCCTTCGTGTTCGGCGCGGTGATCTGCCTGATTTCCTGTCAGAACGCCTTCAGCGTCCGGGGTGGCCCGGAGGGCGTCGGTCGCAACACCATGATCTCGGTCGTCATGTGCCTGGTCATGATCATCGTCGCCGACGCGATCATCACCATGATCATGGCGCCTCTGTACTGAGCGTGACGGAGGACTGAAGTGGCGATCATCGAGGTCGAGGACGTCTGGAAATCGTTCACCAACGACGGCAAGACCGTCGACGTGCTGCGGGGCATCTCCTTCGAGGTCAAGAAGGGCGAGACCCTGTGCATCCTGGGCGGTTCGGGCGGCGGCAAGTCGACCCTCCTCAAGGTGATGATCGGCGCCCACCCGGCCACCCGGGGCAAGGTCAAGATCGACGGCACCGACATCGTCGGCCTCTCCGAACGCGACATGAACAAGGTCCGGCGCAAGTTCGGAGTGCTGTTCCAGTCGGGGGCGCTGCTGAACTCGATGACCGTCGGTCAGAACGTGGGCCTGCCGATCGGCTTCCACACCAAACAGGCGGCCGAGACCATCGACATCATGGTCAAGGTGAAGCTGGAGCAGGTCGGGCTCCTCCACGCCAAGGACCGGCTGCCGGCCGAGATCTCGGGTGGCATGCAGAAGCGGGCCGGCCTCGCCCGCGCCATCGCGCTCGATCCGAAGATCGTCTTCTACGACGAGCCGTCCGCCGGCCTCGATCCGATCGCCACCGCGGTGATCGACGAGCTGATCAACGACCTGAAGACCAAGATGGGCATGACCAACGTGGTCGTGACCCACGTGATGGAGAGCGTCAGGCGCATCGCCGACAAGGTGGTCATGCTCGACAAGGGCAAGGTCATCCTCTACGGCACGCTCGACGATCTCCTCAACTCCACCGACCCGAAGATCGTGAATTTCGTCAATGGCCACATCGAGGCCGCTCAGACCGACGACGAGTCCTATCAGAGATTCGTCAACGACCTCCTGATCTGAGGCGCTGAAAGGTTCGCCCCATGATTCGAAAGTCCGAGTTCGTCACCGGCATCTTCATCCTCGCGGCCCTGGCCGTCCTGGTGCTCGTCGCTTTGAAGTCGACGCAGGACACCTTCCTCGCCGGCAACAAGGTCACCTGGGTCGCGGAGTTCGACAACGTCGCCCTCCTGAAGATGCGGGCCAAGGTCGCCGCCAGCGGCATCGAGGTCGGTCAGGTGGTCGGCATGGAACGCGTCGCGAAGGACGGGCGGCTGCACATCCGCGTGACCATGGAGATGGAATCCGAGTTCGCCGCCGAATGCCGCGCCAACACCAAGGCCCGGATCAAGCAGGAGTCCTTCCTCGGTGATCGCTTCGTCGAGATCGTGCCGGTGCTCGACGGCCCCCAGCTGGTCGCCCAGGGCGATGCGATCACGATCGAGACCGAGCCCTTCTCCGACTGGGGCACGATCCTCTCCGACATGAAGGACGAGGTCAGCGGGCCCGAGGGCGTGCTGGGCAAGGCCGGCACCCTGATCGACAACCTCAACAACAACTTCCTGTCGCCCCAGAACGCGGACAGCCTGGCCAACCTGCTCAACAACGCCCAGGGCCTGATCGCCGACCTCCGCGACACGGTCGGGCGGATCAACAAGGAGCTGGACGACCCCAACGGCCTCCTGGCCAACGCCAACCGCGCGGCGCGCGAGGGTGGTGACTTGCTGGCCCAGCTCAACCAGGACTATCCCGACATCAAGGGCAACGTCGATCGCACCTTCGAGAAGGTCCAGGGCCTGCTCGACGACGGCAGCGCGACCCTGGCCAAGATCCGCGACATCCTCGACGAGGCCGACCCGAAGCTGAACGGCATCCTCGACACCACCCGGGAGCGCTTGCCCAGGCTCTTCGACCAGCTCGAGCACAGTCTCGCCCAGGCCGACACCATGATGCAGGGCATCGACGAGACCGTTCGCAACAAGGACATCGCCGGGCTGCTCTACGACATGCGGGTCACCATGCAGGAGCTGACCCTGACCATCCAGGCCCTGCGGGCCGATCCCTCCCAGATCATCTGGGGTGGCCCCGGCGTGGCCCAGCCCGCCGTACCCGACCCGAAGAACGACCTGAAGAACATCCAGAGCGGAAAGCCGAAGCGCTATGGCTACTGATCGCCTGCAGCAAGTCCTCGTGCTCGTCCTGCTCGGCGCCCTCGCCGGCTGCGGCTCGGACGGCGTCGTGGTCAAGAACTCCTACATGCGTGGCGTCGATCGCTTCGACGACGGCGACTTCCACGAGGCGATCCGCGAGTATCACGCGGCCCTGGCCGACGACCCCCAGGATCATCGGATCTGGTACAACCTCGCGCTCTGCTACCACGAGCTCTTCCTGAAGGCGGAGGCGGCCGATCGCGAGGCGCTGCTGCGCCAGGCCCTCGAGGCCTACGATCAGGCGGCGCTGATGCCGACCGGAGCCGCCCGGGCGCGGCTCGCGCGCGCGCGCCTGCTCTGGGACGCGGGGCAGCGCGACGAGGCCCTGGCCACGCTCGACGGCATGGTCGGCGACGAGAGCATCGGTGCCGGTGCGCCGGCCGCGACCCTGGCCGCCATGCAGGCCGCGTCGGGGCGGATGGACGAGGCCGAGCGGGAGTACCGCCGCGCCCTGGATCTCGAGCCGAACTACGAACCGGCGCTCGCCGCCCTGGCGGCATTGCTGGTGGATGCCGGGCGCGACGGCGAGGCCGAAGCGCTGCTGCTGCCGGCGATGGAACTCCACCGCTACGATCTCACCCTGCGGGTGCTCCACAACCGTATCCTCGAGCGACGGGCGCAGTCCTCCTCCGCGGACCAGGACTGGGAGGCCGCCAAGAGAGGCTGGGAGCAGGCCGAGGCCTTCGCCGCCGGAGACTGGGAGATCGCCGCCGGCCTCGCTCGCTGCGCGGCCCGGCTGCACGACCCGGTGCGCGCCGTGCGCTACTACTGGTACGCGCTGGACAATGCCTCGGATCGCGGACTCGAGAAGCGCGGCTACGACGCCGGTGCCTGGCGCGCGGACGTCCGGCGCGAGCTCCTCGCCCTCTATCTGCATCTGCCCGCGGCCACCCGCGCCGACTGAGTCGGGTAGGCGAGCGCGCGTCGGTCGCGACGATCGCCGTCGCTCAGGCGAAGGGCGGGCCGAGGCGGCGCTGTTCGCCGCGGCCACCGCCCGGTTCCGGGTTGACCGGCGTGACCAGGATGCCCTCGGGCGGCATCTGCATGCCGGTCAGGTCGATCACCAGGCGCCCGTCGCGCCAGAGGGGCAGGCGGCAGTGGATCTGGCCGTTCGGGAAGAGGGCCTCCAACCAGGTCGTGGGGCCGAGGCCAGTGCCGTGCAGCAGGGCCTCATGGCCGACGATCTCGACCCCCTTTATGTCCGGTCGATCGAGCGGGTCGCCGATGGCGATGCGACGGGCCTCGCCGGCGCGGGGCGGAAAGCCCGCGTGGACCGGCAGGACCCGATAGCTGCCGGCCGGTAGGCCGACCGGCGCGATCATCTCGCTTCCCGGGACGATCGTCTGCAAGGTCCGACCGATGACCTGGAAGGGGAGATCGAGCGTCCACTGCCAGAAGGCCACGGGTTCCGTCGCCGGGCTCGATGGCGTGGTGACGATCGAGCGCTTGCGGGCCACGATGGTGAAGCCGTTGCCGACCTTGCTGTCGACGTCTTCCAGATCGAGGATCTCCCAGTCGAGCGCGCCCAACCGGTTCAGCTCGGTGACGATCTCGACCCCGTCCTCGGTGATCCAGCAGTGGTAGTGGCTGCTCGGCACCTGGGGATCACGGGCGATGGTCATGCCTTCGGCGTGGTCCGCGAGGAGGTGGGAGAAGGGCGTCCGCGGCCGCGGCGCATCGAAGGTGCGCTCCTTGTGCGGGACGATCAGGAAGGCGATCCCGCCGACCGCGAGCACGCGGTCCCATTCCCGCAGGGCCTTGATCGTGTCGACCATGTGCTCGAGAACGTGGCTGGCGAGGACGAACTCGAGGCTACCGTCGCGGAAGGGCATGGCGTCGGCCGAAGCGACCACGTCGATCCGCGCCGCGCCGCCGCCGTAGGTGTGCTGCGCCTTCTTGAACACGTCGGTGTCGACGTAGTCGACGTTGTAGGCGCGGATGCCCTCGAAGGGATTGAGCGTCGAGGCGCCGATCTCGACCCCGAGATGCAGCTTGCCGAGATGACGACGGGCCAGTTCCATGGTCGGCCTTCCCTCAGGAGTCGAAGAGCTCGGCGATGCAGTCGTTGGCGAGCGGGTTGCGACCGGCCAGGTCGAACTTCGAGCGCAGCGCCAGGAGCCGGCGGACCTCGTCCGGCGGGAGGAGCTGGACCTGTCCGAGCTGCTGGGCGAGCCAGGTGACGTGAGCGGCGTGCTCGAGCTTCTCCAGCTTGAAGAAGGCGTCCTTGGGACTGAGGCCGACGCAGACCGCGCCATGGCGCTCGAGCATCAGTGCGTCGGCGTGGCGGATGACGGCGCGGACGGCCAGGGGCACGTCCTTCGTGGTCGGCGTCGTGTAGGGGACGGTGGGGACGGTGCCCATCGTCAGCACGACCTCGGGAATGACGCACTGTGCCAGCGAGACGCCGGCGATGGTGAAGGCCACCGCGGTCGGCGGATGGGCGTGCACGATGGCGGCGATGTCCGGTCGCTCCTCGTAGGCGGCGATGTGCATGAAGGTCTCGGACGAGGGCCGGCCGTCGCCCTCGAGGACCCGACCCTCGAAGTCGACGGTGATCACGTCGGCCTCGGTCATCTCGCCCTTGCAGATGCCGCTGCGCGTGATCATCAGCTCGTCCTCGGCGATCCGCACCGAGACGTTGCCGTCGGTGGCGACGATGAAGTGCTGGGCGTACATCCGGTGGCAGGCGGCGACGATCTCGCGCTTCAACCGGGCGATGGTGATCTCGGGCGATTCGGCGGTCACCGGTCCTCTCCAGCGGGCAGGAGCCGTTCCAGGTCGTAGCCGCGGCGCGACTTCTTCCAGGCCTCGGCGAAGAGCGCGGAGGCCTGCGACTTGCGCAATGCGGCGGCGATCTTGGGCGACAGCGGCGGCACCGGCAGCTTCTGCTCGAGTTTGACGATGCGATAGCCGCCGGCATAGAGCAGGGGCTTGCTGAACTCGCCGACCTTGAGTTCGAGGATGCTGGCCCCGCCCTCGACCTCGTCGAGCTGGGCCGGGGTGAAGGAGTCCCATTCACCCTTCTTGAACTTGGATCGGGCGTCCTCGCTGAACAGGCTCGCGGCCTCCTCGAAGGTCATGCTGGCCCCGTCGAGGCGACTCCAGACGTCGTCGGCGACCTTCCGGGCCTCCGCCAGGCTGCGGATCTTGCCTTTGAACTCCGGATCGTCCGAACCACGGATGATGAGGTGACGAAGCTCGAAGATGGGCCCGAACTCACGCTCGTGGTCCTTGTAGAGGCGGGCGGTCTGCTCCTCGCCGACCAGCTGGTCGCCGAGCCGCGCCAGGCAGACCTCGCGGCGGAAGCTGGCGCTGCCGCGGTGGGCCTCGGGGTCCATCCCGAAGCGCTCCTTGATGAAGTCGGCGAAGGCGACCCCCTGGTAACGGGGATCGCTCTCGAAGTCCTCGCGTACCTTCTTGTAGTGGTCGCGGACGTCCTCGCCGGTGATCCGGATCTCGTGCTCGGCGCAGAGTCGCTCGGCGATCTTCGCCTGCATGTGGGCCTCGATCATCTTCACCGACTCGTCGGGGGCGAGGAG
Organism: Planctomycetota bacterium; assembly: GCA_020639295.1. Lineage (GTDB taxonomy): Bacteria > Planctomycetota > DRQF01 > JACKGY01. The sequence continues at coordinate 745,363 of JACKGY010000003.1, read as the reverse complement.
CTGGATCAGGGCCCCGGCGAACTCCTCGCGGGTGACGAAGTCCTCGCCGACCCGGGCGGCCGCGTTCTCGGGGAGCTTGGCCTCGTCCATCTCGACCCGGGCGTCGGCCCGCTTGGCCTTCAGCCACTGCTGCTGCTCGATGTTGTCGGCGCTGGCCTTGCCGAAGTCCTGGGCGGCGAGCTTCGCCAGCGCCAGGCGGAAGCGCAGCAGGTCGAGCATCTGTTCCCGGCCCATGCCCTTCTTGCGCATCTCGGTGGCGAGGTCGGTCGCGTTCTTGGACTGTTCCTTGACCAGGGCGTCCAGGCGGTCGTACTCGGCGACGGCGTCCTCGCGGGTGACGGCGACGTCACGGGCCTTCATCTGCAGCTCGATGATCCGCTGGGAGATCAGGTTCTCGAGCGCCTCCTTGCCGGTCAGGTGCTTGCTGAAGCGGTGGTAGAAGCCGTCCACGAACTCCTTGCGGTCGATGGTGATGCCGTCGATCACCGCCACCGCGCCGGCGGGCGGCAGGAGGCCCTCGCGGAGCTTGCGGGCGGGTTCTTCCCCCTGGGCGGCCAGGAGGCCGGCCAGCAGGCCGAGGCAGAGAAGGAGGAGGCCTGGTCGAGTTCGCTGCATGGAATGTTCTCTCGTCGATATCGGCGCCCCGCGGCGGGCGAAGGACAGGATACGAAGCGGCGGCGCCGCCGTAAACGAGGCGCCGATCAGCTCCTCAGACGGGGCGGAGCCCGCCGGGGGTGGCAAAGTCCGCCGGGTTTTTACTCATCTCGTTCCCGGATCCTCCCGATAGAGAGGGCGTCGAGGGAGTTTACGGAGTCCAGGCCCATGCGACCCACGTGCCGCAGTTTCCCCATCGTCCTTCTCTGCGCCGCCCTGGCGCTCCTCGCCGGAGCGGTCCGGGCCCAGGAGGGGACCCAGGACAAGACCGAGTACGACGTCGTCCACCTGCGGAACGGCCAGGAGATCGTCGGCCACGTGGTCGAGGAGACCGACAGCGAGGTCACCATCCTCTTCCGCGGCGGCGAGATGGTCTTCCCCAAGCGCCTGGTCAAGGAGATCGTCCGGGCCGAGCGCCGCGAGGTCGAGAAGAAGGCGCTCGCCAACAGCGTCAACCTCGGCCGCTACGAGGACCGCAACGAGTACTACTTCCTGTTCTACCGGGGCAAGCGCGTCGGCTGGCGCGAGACCTCGCTCGAGCCCGATCGGGACGGCGAAGCCGAGGGCTATCGGTTCCGGTCGCGCACCGTCTTCGTCAAGGAAGACGGCAAGCTCGACATGGACATCAAGATCAACGAGTTCGTCGATCGCAACCTCCACCCGCTGACCCTGATCGCCTCGGAGGAGAGCGGCAGCCATGCCTCGATCACCTCGGGCGTGGTCGACAAGGGCCACCTGGAGCTGGCGGTCGGCGTCGGCGCCGACCAGGTCCGCCGCGAGATCCTGTTCTCGGAGGACACCCAGTTCCTCCAGTCGCTGATCCGTCAGCTCGCCGACACCTCGCATTTCCCGGCCCAGGGCCAGAGCTTCAAGGTCTACGACTCGGTGCGCGGCCTCTTCGTCCGGGTCCGGGCGACGCGGAACCTGCGCAAGGAGATCGTCGCCGGCAAGCACCAGTTCGTCACCGTCTGGCACTTCGACCAGGGCAAGCGCTCCTGGGAGGTCTGGATCGACGGCTACGGTGGCATCGTCCGCGAGGAGCTGGGCGGGCCTCACATGGTCGCCCTGCGCGCCGACCCGGAGAAGGTCTCGGCCTTCGCCCGCGGCGAGGAGAAGGACGGCGACGGCGTCGAGCTCACGCTCGACTACGAGAACGTGCCGGCCGGCTTCAAGCTGTCGCGACCGAACCTGACCTGGTCCTTCGAGTTCCCCGAGGTCGAGAGCCCGGTGGCCATCACGCTGCTGAACCCGACCCTGCAGGCATCGGTGGACACCGTCGTCTTCGATCGGGTCGCCGAGGAACTTGCCTGCGAGACGGTGACCATGGACCTGATGGCCCGGATGGAGCGCAAGAGCGACGACTTCGAGGTCGTCTGGCAGCGGCCCGAGAACATCGGCGGGACGCCGGGCATCACCTTCGAATGCGTGGCCGAGCACAAGGGCACCAGGCTGCGGAGCCTGGGTGCGGTGGTCGTCCACAGCGGCCGTGGCTACGCCCTGCTCATGGCCGCGCCCGAGCATCGGTTCGCCGAGGCGAGGCCGCAACTGGAACGCATTCTGGCCAGCTTCGAGCTGCGCGACGCGGAGACCGTCCAGGACTGAGACCCGGACGGAGCTATCGACTCGAGGCAAGGGTAGGGGCGGGCACCCACGGGTGACCCGCCCCGCTTCGTTCGCGACTCAGAGCTCGACGTCCGCCCAGAGCCGATCCTCGAGGTCGTCGGTCGAGATCAGGCGCCGGCAGCGCCTCTTCAGCTCCTTCAGGAGCGACGCGTCCGGGACCGGATGCGTGCTGCCGTAGACCTTGCTGCGGGTCGATACCAGCACCACCGCGTCGTCCCTGCCGCTCGTCGGGAGCAGGGTGTCGAGGAGGTCGAGATCGGTGCCGTTGTGGCTGCCGTGGTGCGAGACCTTGAGGAAGTCGAGGGCGCCGAGGTGGCGCGCGGCCTTGCGCCGCATCAGCGCCCAGCTCTCGAGCTCGGCGTCACCGGTGAACAGGAGGCGCTTGCCCTGGGTCTCGACCTGGAAGACCAGCGACGTGTTGTTGGCCGCCTTGTCGAGCTGGCGGATCGCCGCGCTGCTACCGGTCTGGATCGCGTCCTCGAGCAGCCGCCAATCGCGCGTCGAGAGGTTGGTCGGGGCCGGGACCCGGACCACGCCGGGGAAGTCGAACCAGCTCGAACCGCCGCCGCTGGCGGCCGCCAGGCTCTTCTCCAGCCCGGCCATCTCCCGGCCGGCGCCGGCGTAGTAGACGCTCATGTCCGATTCCGGGGCGAGGACCCTCACCTTGACCGCGCGCGTGAACGGCCGGTTCAAGACCGAGTTGCCCCGACGAAGGTAGAGGATGCCCTTCCTCGGCAGCCCGCGCAGGTAGTCGATGCGTTCCGCGTTGCTCAGGTTGTTGCGGAGCAGGGTCGCGAAGGACGGCGCCAGGCGCAGGCCCCGCTCCTCGGCCCGGGCGGCGAAGGCGAAGGCGAGCTCGCGCAGCCGCAGCTGGCGTTCCGCGGCGGGGTAGCGCTCGTAGTAGTCGGGCGCGCTGGGCAGGCTCATCCAGACCCAGTCCACGGTCATCCGGTCGAAGATCCGCTTCTGCGATCGGAAGCCCTCCATGTCATCGAGATGCTCATGGGTCATCACCACCAGGTCGAGGTGCCCTCCGGTCTCGCGTTCGATGTCGGCGGCGATCGCCGGAAAGTCGTCGTTCGATCCGGCCTTCCCGGGCGCGTTGCCGAAGTCGATCAACATGTGCTTCCGCTTCGAGCCGTCCGGGATGGAGACCAGGAAGCAGTCGCCGAAGCCGACCTTGTAGCTGCGGATGCGGATTCCGGTCATCGATCGTCCTCAGTTCCGGCCGGCATGGCGGAATGCCGGCGACCTCTGGATGTGCAGGCGACCGGCGACCATCCGGCCGAGCATGCGGTTCGCGCCCAGCGCCCGGGCGCCGATGCCCTTCTCGCCGTCATCGAGACCGATCATGCGGTTGCGGACCAGGTAGGCGACGTAGTCGAGGAAGGCCCGGCGGCGCCGGCGGTCGTCGGCCTTGAGCACGTAGTGGAGGAGGTTGCCGTCGCGGTTGAACACCAGGGTGCCACCGCACCAGAGGGGCATCGTGGCGCCGCTCAGGTCGCCGTAGGCCGCCCCCTTCAGCACCAGGTCCTCGGCCCAGACGAACTCGAGGACGATCTCCTGGGGCGGGCGGTAGTCGTTGGCGGAGACCTTCTTGGTGCGGTAGACCGCGACGACCTCCAGGTTGGCCAGCGCGGGTATTCGGAGGATCGCCCGGTTGCGGTCGAGGAAGTCGTAGGCATCGCTGCGCGAGGCGCTCAGGGCGTCGAAGTCGAGGCCGCGAAGGTCGCGGTTGGCGATCCGTTCCCGTTCCTCCAGCTCGGCCCGACTCCGGCAGATGCCGCGGCGCTCGAAGATGCCGGCGGCGAGCTCGCGGAAGCCGGGCTCGCCCGGGTAGGCGGTCTCGTCGGCACGCAGCACCGCGCGGGCGTAGTCGAGGTAGCCGACCGCCACCGGCGGACAGTAGTCGAGGGCCCGGAACATCATCCGTCCGGTGAGGTTGGCGGCGCTGATCAGGGCGCCGACCCGATCGCCGCCGTTCGGCCGCCGTCGACCCCCGGCCAGGCGGGTCGCCAGCCGACGATGGTAGGCGGCCTGGAGAAAGTCGTAGAAAGCGCCGGTCAGCACCTCGGAGTAGTCGTGCTCCTCGAAGCTGCCGGCGAGGTCGGCCATGGTCTGCTGGTTGGTCGCCGTGCGCAGGTAGTCGCGCGCCAGGCTGCCGTACTCGCCCTCGGAGAGGGCGCGGCCGAATTCGGCGGCGATCTGGGCGATCGGATTGTTGGCGAAATCGGGCTGGCTCCGACCCGCGACCGCGACCATCAGCTCGCGGTGGCTCATCGCCGAGATCAGCGCGACGGCGTCGCCGAAGTACTCGTGGAAGCCGGCCGTCTCCGGGCCGTCGAGCTCGTTGTACTGCGGCTTCAGACCGTCGAGCACGGCGTGACCGAGCTCATGGGTGACGATGTCGTGCGAGAGGCAGGTGTAGATCGGCCGGCCGGACGGGCTCTCGAAGTAGAAGAAGTGCAGGCCGCCGCTGGCACGATCGTAGTAGGCGTTCTCCCAGTAGCCGGCATGAGGCAGGACCAGGAGGCGGCCCTTGCCGGTCGCCCAGGGGATGCGGCGGCCGAAGACGCGCGCGTCCTCGAGCATGGCGAGCGTGCGGCCGAGCACGCCCCAGACGTTGACCTGGCGGAAGACGTGGTCGAGCCGGCCGCGCCGGATGCCCTTGAAGCCCTGACCGTTCGCGAGCGGCTCGGCGGGGGCGAAGACCTCGTCGAGGTCGGCGTCGTAGTCGACCACCGCGAAGCGCGCCGAGGTCGGACCGGGACCGAGGCAGGCCTCGCCGGGGAGCTCGATCTCGAGCGGGCCGAGCCGAGGATCGCGCTCGGCGACGAGCGCATCCTGAGGGAGGATGGTCACCTTGATCGGGGGCAGCGACCGGCCCGCGCCGGCGAGCTGGAAGTCGTCGTTCATGACGGGCTCCTGGTCGGCGCGTCGGCGGCCTGAGCGACGCGCGAGGCTGCCGGGCCGCTCCGCAGGGGGCGGCGCCGGACGAAAACGCCGGCCTGCAGTCTACCAGGGTCCGTCGTGGCGGGAAGGCGGGAGCGGGGCTGGAGCCCGGATGTCGCTCAGCGCTCGAAGTTGGCGCGGTAGCGACGATCCTCCTTCATCTTCTCGAAGGCGGGGTCGTCGGCGAGATCCTGCCAGTTGTCGTTGCGCGGCGTCTTCTTCAGCAGGGCGGCGGCCTTCTTGAACTGGCCGGCCCGGGCCCAGGCCCGCGCGGTCAGGAGCCGGAGATCGTTCTGCCGCGCCGGCTGGCGGGTCAGGTCGATGGCCTTGTCGTAGATCTTGGCGGCGTCGCCCCAGGCGCCGAATTCCTCGTAGAACTCGGCCAGCTGCTGGTAGTTGGTCGGGTCCTTCGGCCGTTCGCGGATGATCTGCTCGTAGCCCTTGGCGAGGAGGTCCATGCCCTCCGAGCTGCCCAGGCGGTACATGGCGATGGCGGCGGTCTTGCGCAGATCCCAGTTGCGGTTGGCGTTCTCGACCAGGTTGCCCAGATGGCCGACCGAGTAGTTGCGATTGCCGATGTTGCCGATCACCTCGATCGCGGTGCGGACCCGGTTCTCGTCCTCGCCGGCCAGCTGGTCGTGGAGGGCGCGCATGGCCTTGGTCGAGTTGGTGCCGACGCCCTCGATGGCGCGGATGGCGGCCAGGACGACGTCCTGGTCCTTGTCCTGGAGGCCGGCCAGGATGAACTCCACGTCGCGCACGTCACCGGTGAGACGGGCGGCGCGCATCACCGCGCGGCGTACCTTCGGGTCCTCGTGGGCCATGCCCTGGGCATAGTGCTGGCGGACCGATTCGTCGCCGAGCCGGGCCAGGGCCTCGATCGCCGCGGCGCGGACCGGCGGCTGGTCGCGGGAGACCATGAGGCGGATCGCGTCGAGGGCGGAGAGATCCTTGATGTAGCCGAGGATGCCGACCGCCGCGGCGGCGCGGGCGGGGTGTTTCTGGTCGAGCAGGTCGCGCAGCGGATCGCCGATCTCGGCGACCGTGGCGCGCTTCTCGGCGACCAGGCGGACCAGCACACGACCGATCTCGTAGAGGAGTCGCTCCGAGTCGGTCTCCTGGATGGCCTGGATCAGGGCCGGCAGGACGCCGAGGCCCAGCTCGACCAGGGCCTCCTGCTCCTGTTCCACCCGGCGTTCGGGCATCTCGTCGGCGTTCTTCAGGACGATCAGGGCCTTCACGACCTGTTGCTTGATGAAGCCCGCCTGCTCCTTGACCCGTTCGCGCGCCGTGGCCCGCATCGTCTCGATCGGGGGCTCCTCCTGGGCGACGACGGGCGCGCTCAGGCCGAGGGCGAGGGCGAGGGCGAGGAGCTTCGACTTCATGGAGACACTCCGGACCGCGAAAGCGAAGGCCGGCGCCGGGTCGCGCGGACCCGACGCCGGCCACGAGAATAGCGTTCCGGGCCGGTCGCGGCCAGCCCGGGCGACTTCGGGGCCCGGGGGGGCCGTTCCCGAAGCTCAGAGCGAGGCGGCGATCCGCTCGACGGCGACGTCGCCGTCCTCCGGCCTGAGGTCCAGGACCGGCCGGAAGCGCATGCTGACCAGCCCGCAGGGCAGCATCATCACCCCGTGCTCGAACAGGCTCTTCTGCAGGGCGCTGCGCCGGTCCTCGTCGGGCAGATCGAAGGCGATCATCAGGCCGCGGCCGCGGACGTTGCTGATCTTGCCGGTGTCGGCGGCGACCCGTTCCAGCTCGGCGCGGACCCGGGCGCCGACCGTCCGGGCGTTCTCGAGCAGCCGGTTCTCGGCGATGACCTGCAGGTAGCGCTCGCAGCGCACCATGTCGACCAGGTTGCCACCCCAGGTGGAGTTGATGCGGCTGGCGATCTTGAACACCGAATCGACGTCGTCGATCCGCCGGTTGGCGGCGATGCCGCAGACCTGCGCCTTCTTGCCGAAGGCGAAGATGTCGGGCTCGACGCCGAGTCCCTGCCAGGCCCACCAGTTGCCGGTCAGGCCCATGCCGCACTGGACCTCGTCGAAGATGAGCAGGGCGTCGCGCTCGTCGGCGATCCGGCGCAGTTCGCGCATGAACTCGGGGCGGAAGTGGTTGTCACCGCCCTCGCCCTGGATGGTCTCGACGATGATCGCGGCGATCCGGTCCGGTCGCTGAGCGAAGGCGGCCTCGATCTGGGCGATGGTCGCGGCCTCGGCCTCGGCCACCGCGGTCAGCGCCGGTCCCTCGAGGGGGAAGCGCGCGGCCGGGGTGTCGACGCGCGGCCAGTCGAACTTGGGGAAGTACTGGTACTTCCTCGGGTCGCGGGTGTTGGTCAGCGACAGGGTGTAGCCGCTGCGGCCGTGGAAGGCGCGACGGAAGTGCAGGATCTCGAGGTTCTCGGTGTCGGGGCCGCCCTTCTGCTGGTTCTTGCGGTACTTCCAGTCGAAGGCCGTCTTCAGGGCGTTCTCGACCGCGAGGGCGCCGCCTTCGACGAAGAAGAGATGGTGGCGGTGGCTCTCGGGAATGCAGATCTCGGCGAAGCTGCGCACGAAGCTGGCCATCTCGACCGTGTAGACGTCGGAGTTGGTCGGCTTGGTGCCGGCGGCGCGGAGCAGGCGCGCGAGGTAGTCGGCGTCCTTCATCCCGGGATGGTTGAAGCCGATCGGCTGCGAGGCGAAGAAGCTGAACAGGTCGAGGTAGTCACGCCCGCTCTTGGAGTCGTGCAGGTAGGCTCCGTGGCTCTTCTCGAAGTCGAAGACGACCGGAAAGCCGTCGGCCAACATGTAACGTTTCAGGGTGCTGTGGACGTCAGCGGCGCCGAGGGGAGTCATGGCTGAATTCCTGGCTGCTCGAGGTGGATTCGGAACGTGGGCGCGACCGCCCCGTGGACGCTACCACCTTCGCCCCGGCCGCTTCAAGCGAGGCCCGGGGCCGCCTTGTCGCGGTCGTCCGTTCTGCTCGGTGTCGCCCCGGCCTCCCGGCTGTTATGGTCGGGGGAACCACCTCCGAGGGACCTGGACATGAACCGCATCCTGATCGCCGACCGCCTCGATCCGGCCATCCTCGCCAGCCTCGCCGAGGAGGGGGTGGAGATCGTCGATCGCGCCGGCATCACCGCCGACGACTTGCTCCGGGAGATCGTCGACTACGAGGCCCTGATCGTCCGGTCTCGGACCAAGGTGACCGACGAGCTGCTCGCGGCCGGCCGTCGCCTGCGGGTGGTCGGGAGGGCCGGAACCGGAGTCGACAACATCGACGTCGCCGCCGCGACCCGTCGTGGCGTCCTGGTGATGAACACCCCGGGCGCCAACTCCAACTCCGCGGCCGAGCATGCCGTCGCGATGATGCTCGCCCTCTACCGCCGCATCCCGCGCGCCGACCAGGCGCTGCGCGGGGGTGAGTTCAAGCCGGCGGCCTTCACCGGCCGGGAGGTGGCGGGCAAGGTTCTCGGTCTGGTGGGCCTGGGCCGGATCGGTCGCCTGGTCGCCGAGAAGGCCCGCGGCCTCGGGATGACCGTCGTCGGCTACGATCCGGTGGCGACCGCCTCGGTGGCGGCGGCGGCCGGCATCGAGCTGCTCGACCTGCCGGGGCTTTACCGCCGCGCCGACGTGGTCAGCCTCCACGTGCCGCTGATGGAGAGCACGCGCCACATGATCGACGCGGCGGCGCTGGCGGCGATGAAGCCGGGCGTCGCCCTGATCAACTGCGCCCGCGGCGGGCTGATCGACGAGGCGGCGCTTCAGGCCGCGCTCGAGAGCGGGCAGGTGAGCGGCGCCGCGCTCGACGTCTTCGAGGTCGAACCGCCGTTCGAGTCGCCGCTGCTCCGCGACGAGCGGGTCGTGGTGACCCCGCACCTCGGCGCCTCGACGCTGGAGGCCCAGGAGATCGTCGCCCGCAACGTGCTCGCCCAGACCACCGACTACCTGCTCGGACGCGGCCTGCGGGGCGCGGTCAACGGTCTCGAGATCGACGAGTCGACCCGCGGGCAGATCGAGCCCTACCTCGAGCTCGCCGAGCGCCTCGGGCGCATCGTCGCCGGTCTCGAGGGCCGGTCCTCGCGGCTCAGCGCCCGCTACTACGGGACCACCACCAGCCGCAACGTCCGCGCGCTCACCGCCCACTTCCTCAAGGGCTATCTCGCGCCCTTCCTCGGGCCCGACGTCAACGTGCTCAACGCCCGCGAACGCGCCGCCGAGCTGGGGCTGGAGATCGAGGAGACGACCCGCGACTCGCATCGCAGCTTCCGCTCGCTGCTCTACTTCGTGCTCGACGGCGGCGCGGGCGATCGCGCCATCGCCGGCACCACCTTCGGCCGTCACAACCTGCGCGTGGTGCGGCTCGGCGGCCACAACATCGACTCGGTCCCGGAAGGGCACATGCTCATCGTCCACAACCAGGACCGGCCCGGCGTGCTCGGCCAGATCGCCGGCGCGCTCGGCAGCGCGGGGGTGAACGTCGGCAACATGTCGCTGGGCCGCCGGGAGCGGGGCGGCGAGGCGCTGGCGGTCTTCAACCTGGACGACAAGCCCTCCGGGAGCCTGCTCGCCGCGCTCCGGTCGATCGAGGGGGTGGTCTCCGTAGCCCACGTGGACGCGGAGCCGAGGAGCTGAGATGGCCTGGTCACGCATCATCCTGCCCGACGGCGATCCGCTGCCGGACGAATTCCACACCGGTCACGTCCTCGTCCTGCGCGACGGCGACCGGGTCGAGATCCTCTGCGGTCGCGAGCTGCTCGACTTCGAGGATCCGGCGCTCCTCGCCATCGAGTCGGCCCTCGGCGCCGGTGCCGGCGCCGGCGCGCCGGTCTTCCGGGCCGACCTCGACCGTTTCGCCGATCTCGGCGAGGTGCTCGCCTGCGGCGAGGGCCTCGAGATCCGCAGCCTGGACGAGGCCGAATTCAAGGAGCGACTCGACCCGATCGGCGTCGCCCGGACGCCCATCGGCCGGGTCGGGGGCGCGCCCGCCCGCGAGCTGGCGCTGCTGGTCGACCGCGGGCGTTCTCCGCGTCCGGCGACGCGCCGCCTGATCGGCCTGCCGCCGCAGCGCTGCTCCGGCTTCCTGCCCTTCCTGAGCGCGGTCGGGGCCGAGCCCTTCGTGGTCTTCGACGAGGTGGGGCCGCTGATCGACGAGCTCGATCGCCGTGGTCCGGACTGGGTCGCCGCCGTGGCCCGCGCCGGCGCCTTCCTCTGGCGGCTCGATCTCCGCGGCCGGGAGGGTGCCGATCGCATCGGCGCCCAGCGGGTCGACGAGGACGTCCTCCTGCCGCTCTGCGCCGGCCTCGACGCGCCGGCTCACCTGGCCGTCGGTGGCGACCTCGGCGAACTCGTCCTCGAGGCCCGCCGGGGCGACTTCGACCTGGCCTTCGTCTTCCCGCCGCTCGCCCCAGCCACCCTCGACGACCTCGAGACCGCCGGCCGCGCCGGCGCCTTCCTCCTCGCCCCCGAACTCCCCGCCGGCCTCGGCATCCGCTGAACGACCTGGCTTCGACGGGTCGTTCAGCGGCCAGGAGCTAGGGCTTGGCGCGAATCGCCTTGGCGATCTCGCCGATGGTCTGGGAGATTGGCGTCGCCACCTGGATCGACTCGGAATCGTCGGCGGGCAGCCCGACATGGATCGCCCGCATCACCACGTCGGGGTCGATACCCACCGACAGCAGGGCCGTGGCCAGCACCGCGTCGCCCCGCGCGCGGCGACGCCAGGTCTTCTCCGCGCGCTCGAGTTCCAGGAGGCGGACGCTCTTCAGGACCGAGGTCATGCCGAAGGTGACGAACATGCCGCCGATGGCGAAGAGCAGCCAGATGGCGGGACTCGCCCCCTCGAAGGCCACCTGATACTGGTACTCGACGAGCTTCTTGGTGGCATCCTCGAGGTCACGGAGTCTGCTCGTCACCTCCTTTGCGTCGTCGACGAAGGCGCGCGACGTCGCCAGGTGGTTGTTGGCCGTCAGGATCCTGCTCCGCAGGTCGACGATGGCCCTCCTGGTCTCCTCGAGCGGGTTGGAGTCCTTCTCGGGCCTCTCCGTGGGACTTCCCGGGGTCTGCGGAGTCTCCTTGCTGGTGCTTTCGGTCGATTTGCCCGAGATCTGCGAGATCTCCTCGCCGAGGCGCTCGGTCGATGACTTGAGTTCCGCCGCGGCCTCGTCCATGGTCTTGGCGGTCGCGCTACTTGCCGTCAGGGCTCCCGAGAGAGACTCCAGGACTTTCCGATCCTGTTCGTCGAGCCTGACCTTCTCGACCTTCTCCAACCAGGTCTGGCCATGTTGGGAGATCCGGTCAATTGTGCCTTGGAGGTCGATCTCCGGGGCATTCGCGGCGGCCAGGAGCCGGCCGAGTGCGACGGCCTGTTCCCTGGTGAAGTACCGCCAGTAGAGATCGGCGCTCGTGCTCTTGCCGAAGTAGCCGAGCTGCTCGATCTCCTTCGTTGTCTTCACGGTCGAATCCCGAAGGTCGTCGGATTTGCCGTCGAGGACCTTGCGATCCGTCTCGTTCAACAACCGCCCGTCCTCGAACGCCGGTCGTCGGGCGTCGCGCATGGCTTCAATATGGCCGCGCAGGGTATCGATGGCTTTGATGTCGGCGCTGAGTTCCTTAGACAGCTCCGTCCCGGCCTCCGTGAACTCTCGATCGGTCGTGGACTTCTTGAGGAAGGCATCCAGGTTCTTGATCCTCTGGCCGAGAGGCCCAGTTCCTCCAGCTGCGGGATCGGCGCCCTCGGGCGCCTGTTCGGTGGCGGCCTTCATCTGCTGGAGGAGATCCTTCAGGCCCTCGGCGACTCCGTCGATGGCCTTGATCCTCTCGTTGACGCCCATGACTGCTGCCTCTAGGCGGCTCTTGACCCCCATCATGCCGTCATGGAGCTTCGGGATGCCGACCGTCTCGGCGTCGAGTCGACCGATCTGCTCGATCGCTGCGTCGACATTTTTGGTGAGATTCTCGAAGTCCTCCCTGGCGAGCGAGGCCTGGAGTTCGCGAAGGTCCCTGTCGATGGTGGTGATCTTGTCCTTGACGTCGCGCCCGCGCAGGTGCTCGGAGATCCAGGGCAGGAGGAAGTAGATTCCGATGATGACCGCGAAACCGATCACGACGAGGATGATGCCGGTCCAGAATCTGAATCTCCGGGACTTCCTCCAGTCGACACCCGACTCCTGGCCGGCGATCGGCGGTGCAGCATCCGCACCCGCATGTCCGTCGGAAGCGAACGAGGATCGGGTCGCCTCGCGGATCCGCGCCAGCTCCTCGTCGGTGAACGGGCGGTGATTGCGCAGGATGTGAGGGGGGAGACTCGAGATCAGGATCTCTTCCCAGATCCGCCGCCCGTCGGTCCGCAGGAACTCGGCCTTGTTGGACTTCGAACTGTCGCGCTTGGGCTTGTCCAGCGCGGCGCGTTCGTCGTCGCTGAGCTTCGCCGCCTCGATGATTGCAGCCAGCTTCTGGTCGAGAAGCCAATCCGGTTCGATTCTCATGCTTGTCATCGGCATTCCTCTCGGCGGAGCAGGGATCCAGTCCAGGCAGCGGTCCGTCAGGGTCCTGGTCTGGTGGCGACGGCCGCGCGGTCGGTCGCGGGCGACGCCGGGGCCGACCGTCGCTCCGACTTGCTCATGGAGCTTTCCGGGTCGAGTTCGTCGCGCCGTTCGGTCCGGGCTTCCTGACGATTCTCTCCACGCGACCGATCAGGCCAACATCATGCCCTGATCGTCGAGTCCTGTCGTCCTTCCGTACTCCTCGATCCGTCCCTCGTCAAGCGCGATTTGGTCTCGACTCGCTCCGGGTTCCGAGTGAGCGGTGGGCCTTCCTGCTCTTGATGCGCCACCCTCGCGGCACGTCGTTGACCGACCGCGTGAGTGGCCGGGGGGATTGTCGGCTCGCGGTCGAGCCGCGAATCGAGGCCGGTTTCCGTCAGGAGGACATCGGCTGGAGGTCCGGTCAGCAGGCCGCGCCGTGGGAGGACTCGGCGGTGTGGATTCGAGCAGGAGGAGAAGAGCCGATGAAGACGGCCGCTTGCGCCTTTCCGATTCAACGCAAGGCGCGGACGGGGCGGATGCCGATGTAGCCGCTGCGGTAGTCGGGGTAGTCGGCGCCGCGGAGGGCGATGCGGGAGACCGGGGCGGGATAGTTGAAGTTGCCGCCACGAAAGGCGCGGAGGCCTTCGGGGCCGGTGTCGGCGCCGAGGCCGCGGGGGCCCGGGTCGGGTGGGTAGCGGTCGAGGACGCCGTCGAGGCACCATTCCCAGACATTGCCCGACATGTCGCAGAGACCGAAGGCGTTGGGCCTGAAGCTGCCGATGGGCGCGTGCAGGATGAAGTCGTCGACGTGGCCGACCTGGACGTCGGTCGAGCCGACCGCGCGGGTCTCCTCGCCCTTGACGTTGGCGTAGCGCACCAGCTCCTCGACCCTGGAGGTGCCGGCCCAGACCTGGTTCAGGCCGGCGCGGGCCGCGTGTTCCCACTCGGCTTCGGTGGGCAGGTCGAGGTCGACGCGGGGCAGGAAGCGCATGGCGTCGTTCCAGGACAGGTTCTCGGCCGGGTGCATCAGGGTCACCGGATGCTTGAAGGCCGGGTGCCGGGCACCGGCGCCGTACTTGCTCGGGTTGACGCCGAACATCCGCAGCCACTGGGCCTGGTCGATCTCGTGCTTGGCGATGAAGTAGGGCGCGAGCGCGATCGGATGCACCGGCTGCTCGTCGGGCTGCGAGATCGGGTCGTAGTTGGGCAGCGCCGGATCGTCGCGCTGGGAGCCGAGCAGCGCCGTCGCGGCCGGCAGGAGCACCATGACGATGCCGACCTCCTCGTCGAGCGGCAGCCGGCCGGCGGCGTCGCGCTCCGGGATCGGCCCCGCGTGACTCAGCCAGTGGAGGAACTCCTCGAGGCCGGAATCGGGATCGGGCCCGAGCGGGATCAGGCCGAGCTGAGGAGGGAGTTCGAGGCCATCGTAGCGCGGGTTGGCGGCCAGGCGCCGGGCGGCCGCGCGCCAGGCCGCGGCCGCGTCCTCGATCGTGGCCGGGCGGATCGCGCGCGCCAGCTCGAGCCGCCGGGCCATGGTCTTCATCGGGCCGAGCGGATCGTCGCGGAAGCGTTCGAGATCGGTCACCAGCTCGGCCAGCACGTCGTGCTGAAATTGCAGACGCTCGTCCTCGAAGCGCCAGCCGGCGTCGGCGCTGCGCTGGCCGCGGCCGCGCAAGTCCGCGAGCAGGGCCTCGTGTTCCGGCAGGCGGGTGAGCAGGGGATCGTAGTCGCGATGCCAGGCGGCGATCCGGGGGATCAGCTCCGGCGCCGGCGGGAACAGGAGGTCGGCCTGACGGTTGGCCGCCTCGAGGCGCTTGACGTCGGCCAGTCGCTCGTAGTCGGCGAGGGCCTTCTCCTTGAGCCGGCGCTCGCGGGTCTCGGCGGCGAGGGCCTCGCCCCGGCGCGTCGCCTCGGCGCGAGCCTGGTCGCGGGCGCGGCTCGCCTCGCGCTCCTTGGTGTAGAAGACCAGCGCCGCGACCAGAAGGGCCAGGATCACCGCCGCGCCGGCCAGGGCGACGGCCGCGTTGCGCTGCAGCCAGCGGGCGCTCTTCACCAGAGGACCGGCGGGGCGGGCGGCGACCGGTTCGCGACGGAGGAGGCGCTCGAGATCCTCGGCCAGGCCGAGGGCCGTGGCGTAGCGCCGGTCCGGGTTCTTGTCCATCGCGGTCAGGATGATCGCCTCGAGGTCGCGGTCGATCTGCGGGTTGAGGCGCCGCGGCGCCACCGGCTCGCGGTGGCTGATGGCCTCGTAGAGATCCTGACGGGTTCGACCCTGGAAGGGGCGCTGCAGCGTGCAGGCTTCGAAGAGCGAGACACCGAGGGCGTAGACGTCGGTGCGGCGATCGATGCGACGATGCTGGCCGAGCACCTGCTCCGGCGCCATGTAGGCCGGCGTGCCGACGACGTCGCCGGTCTGGGTGAGCGTGGCGGTGACCGTGCTGTCGTCGCGGGCGAGGCCGAAATCGAGCACGCAGGCGCTGCCGTCGTCGCGCACCATGAGGTTGCCCGGTTTGATGTCGCGGTGGACGAGGCCGGTCTCGTGGGCGGCGTGCAGGGCGCGAGCGGCGCTGATGACGAAGCGGACGACGGTGTTGAGGGCCTCGCGGTTGCCGGAGAGCCGCGGCGTGTCCGCGCTGCCACCGCCGCTGCTCGAGGTCCTGGGGGTCGTGGCCTCGACCGAGCTGTCGAGCCGCACCTCGGTGGTGCCGTCGTCGCGTGGACCGCCGTGGGCCGCCTCGGCGATGAGGCTGGCGAGGGTCCGCCCGCGGACGTACTCCATGGCGATGAAGGGCATGCCCTCGTGCTCGCCCAGCTCGTAGACCCGGGCGATGCCGGGGTGGTCGAGCTTGCTGGCCGCCTCGGCCTCGCGCTCGAACCGGATGCGCGAGGCGGTGCCGAAGAGCTGGCCCTGGGGCAGGATCTTGAGGGCGACGCGCCGGCGCAGGCGTTCGTCCTCGGCCAGGTAGACGAAGCCCTGGCCGCCGCGTCCCAGCTCGTGGAGGAGCCGGTAGGGCCCGAGACGGCGGACCGAGGGCGCGGCGCCGCCCTGATCCGAGGCCTGCTGCAGGGTCGCCTCGGCGTCGAGCGAGTCATGGGGCTCGTCGCGCGGATCGGAGGCGGCGGTGTCGTTCTCGGCCGGGCACATCGATGGGTCCTCGAGCCCCGAGTATGGCCTCCCGAGGCCCTGCGGCCAAGCGTCGCCGCGCCGTCCGGGCGTCCCCCGGGCGGTGGAAGATGAGGAGCTTTCCGGCCGCGGCCGGAGCGGACCCTGCTCGAGGATCGGCGCCATGGTGAAGCTCGGCCATCTCAAGGATCGCATCATCGCCTCGCGGGAGATACCGCCGCGCGAGGCGGTCTGGGGCGAACTGCCGGCGAAGGCCCGTCCCGAGCTGGTCGCGGCCCTGAGGGCCTCGGGCATCGATCGGCTCTACGGGCATCAGGCCGAGATGTGGCGGCGCGCGCTCGAGGGCGAGAACCTGGTCATCACCACCGGCACGGCGAGCGGCAAGACCCTGTCCTACCTGCTGCCGGTGCTGCAGGCGGTCCTCGAGGAGCCGCGCGCGCGGGCGATCCTGCTCTTTCCCACCAAGGCCCTGGCGCAGGACCAGCTGCGCGGCATGTTGGCGATGATCGAGCATCTCGGCGGCGCCCGGGTGCAGGCCGGGGTCTACGACGGCGACACGCCGCCGGTGGAGCGGGCGCGCATCCGCGAGAGCTGCAACCTGATCCTCACCAACCCGGACATGCTCAACTCGGCCTACCTGCCGAACCACGGGCGCAAGGGCTTCTCGCATCTCTTCCGCAACGTCCGCTATCTCGTGGTCGACGAGATGCACAGCTATCGCGGCGCCTTCGGTTCGCACGTCGCCAACCTCATGCGGCGGTTGCGGCGGATCACGGCCCACTACGGCTCGAAGCCGCAGTTCCTGTGCAGCAGCGCGACCATCGCCAACCCGGGCGAGCTGGCGGAAGGGCTGTTCGGCGAGCCCTTCGGCCACGTCGCCGCCGACGGTTCGCCCTCGGCCGGCAAGACCATCCATTACTGGCAGCCGCCGGTTGTCGACAACGACTTCCGCCGGTCGGTGGTGCAGGAGATGAGCGAGCTGGTGCCGACCCTGGTCAATCAGCGGGTTCGCACCATCGCCTTCTGCCGGTCGCGCAAGGAGACCGAGATCGTCCTGAAGGAGAGCCGCGACGCGCTCGGCAGCGTCGATGGCGGCCACGACGAATCGAACCTGGTCGCCGGCTACCGCGGCGGCTACACGCCCGAGGAGCGCCGCCAGGTCGAGCGCGATCTGATCTCCGGCAAGCTGGTCGGCGTGGTCTCCACCAACGCGCTGGAGCTGGGCATCGACATCGGCGGGCTGGAGGTGGTGGTGCAGGGCGGCTTCCCCGGCACCCGCGCGAGCTTCTGGCAGCAGATCGGTCGTGCCGGTCGCCGCGACCGCCGGGCACAGGCCTACGTCCTGCTGCGCATGTCGCCGCTCGATCAGTATCTGGCCCTCGACCCCGACTGGCTCCTGCGCGAGCAGGTGGAGCACGCGGTCATCGATCGCGACAACCTGATGATCCAGCTCGCCCACGTGCGCGCCGCCGCGGCCGAGCTGCCCCTCACCATCGACGACGTGCGGTTGTTCCCCGATCTCGCCGAGTGCATCGCGGTGCTGGTCGATGCCGGCGAACTGCGGGAACTGCGCGGTGTCTTCCACTGGTCGGGCTCGCCCCATCCCGCCGGCGACTTCAGCCTGCGCAACATGGACGGCGATCGCTTCAAGATCGTCAATCGCGCCACCGGCATGACGCTGTCCGAGATGGACCGGCCGCAGACCTACCACGAGGCCCATCCGCGCGCGGTCTACCTGCACGACGGTCTGCAGTACATGGTCGAGGAACTCGATCTCGTCGGCCAGGTGGCCAAGGTCGTCCCGGTCGAGCAGAACTACTACACCGAGCCGGACGTGCGCACGACGATCGAGGTGCTCAACCAGCAAGACGAACGCGAGCTCGCCCGCGGCCGGGCCTGGTTCGGCGACGTGCGGGTCGAGGACTGCACGGTCGGCTACAAGATGCTCGAGTTCCACAACCACCAGAATCTCGGCTACGAGGTCCTGCCCGAGCGGCTGGTGATCCAGCTCGAGACCGAGGGCGCCTGGTTCAACCTGCCGGCCCAGGTGGTTCGGGTCTTCGGCGGCGAGGATCAGGACTACCTGAAGGGCATGCTGCATTCGCTGGTCTGTCGGGCGCGGATGACCACCATGGCCGAGGGCCCGGACCTCCGCGGCACGAGCTTCCATTTCACCGAGGAGGAGAGCGGGATCACCCGGACCGCGCTCATCTTCCACGACGGCCATCCCGGCGGGCTCGGCTTCGCCGCCAAGGCCTACGAGCGCATCGAGGAGATCGTCGACGGCGCCATCCGCCTGGTGGAGGGCTGCGCCTGCAAGGCGGGCTGTCCGGCCTGCGTGGGCGACTACAAGCTCGACCGTTCCCTGGTCCTGTGGGCGCTGAAGTCCCTGCGCGAGGAGCTGCCGACCCCGGCCGAACGCAAGACCCGGCAGGCTCCGCCCTCGACCCGCATCTCGCGGCGCTGGGACTGGGACGAGCTGGCGACGAACTGGCCGGCGGTCGTCGCCGACCTGCCCACCCGCGGCGAGGCCGGAGCGGCCTTCCTCCGTGGGGTCGCCAGCGTCAGCACGCGGGCGAGCACCCTGGTCCTCGAACTCGACAGCATGGCGCTCGCGTCCTGGCTGGAGGGCAGCGGCCAGGAGCGCATCCGGTCGATCCTCTCCCGTTGTGTCCGCCTGCCGACCGACTTCAAGCTCGAAGCCCGGGTCGGCGAGGCGGCGCGGGAGCGCGGTCATCAGGTGGACAAGAAGCTCCGCCGTCGCTTCGAGGATCTGACCGGCGAGCAACCGTGAGCCTCGAGGATCTCCGCCGCCGGCTGCGGGAGCGTCGCGGCCGGGCCGGCGGCCGCGCGGTCGAGCAGGAACGCGACGAGATGGCGGCGGCCGGTGCCGGCGGCGACGAGAGTTTCGCCACGGTGGTCGCGGCGGCCCGCCAGGCCCGGCGCCGGGCCCTGCCGGAGCCACCGGCGGTCGACCTCGACGCCCTGCGTGCCGAGGCGCCGCTCCTGGCCAGGCGGCTGGCGGAGCTCGATCCCTGGCAGGTGGCGGCGGTGCTCGATCCGGCCCGGAGCCTGCTCCTCCGCGCGCAGGTGGGCAGCGGCAAGACCACGGTGCTGGTGGCCAAGCTGCTGGCCCTGATCGAGCGCGACCGGCTGCCGGCCGAACGCATCGCGGTGATGACCTTCACCAACAAGGCCGCGGCCGAGATCCGTGACCGGGTGAGCCAGGCTCTGGGCGGCGCCGCGCTCATGGCCGGGCTCCAGGTGGGGACCTTCCACGGCCATTGCCGTTCCCTCCTGCGCCGTCACCTCGATCCGGAGTCGAGCGGCCGCAGCCGCGCCTTCCGGCTCCTCGACGAAAGGTCGCGACTCGAGGTCCTGCGTGAGCTGATCGCCCGGGACCGGCTGCGGATCGCCTACGCGGCGCGGCTCGACCGCCGTATCGAACGCTGGCGTGCCGGCGAAGCGCTGTTCGGCAACATGAAGCGCGCCGACGACATCGAGGCCCTTCACCGGGCCTACGAGGACGAGAAGCGTCGCCGCGACCTGGTCGACTTCGACGACCTGATCGCCCTCGGGCGCGAGACCGCCCGGACCCTTCCGGCCGAGGCGCGACCGGCCTTCATCGTGGTCGACGAGTTCCAGGACAGCGACCCGGAGCAGCTCGCCCTGCTCGAGGACTGGCGAGGCGCCGACGGCGGTCTCTTCGCCGTCGGCGATCCGGATCAGGTGATCTACTCCTGGCGGGGCGGCTCGGCCGACCTCTTCGACGATTTCGCCAGGCGCTTCGGCGGTCGCGAGCTCCGGCTGCCGCGCAACTATCGTTCGAGCGAGACCATCCTCGAGGCGGCCCGCTTCGTCCTCGGACCGCTGGCCGCGAGCCATGATCTCGTCGCCACGCGCGCCGAGGGCGCGGGCATCGTCGTCCGCCAGCACCACGATCCCGTGGCGGAGGCGCGGCACATCGCCACCAGCCTGCGCGACACGCTCGGGCTCCGGGTCGGCATCCTGGTGCGGACCCGCGAGCAGATGGAGCCCTTGCGGGAGCAGCTCGAGGCGGCGGGGCTGACGGTGCGGTTGCGCGAACGCCGCCGGGCCGAAGACCCGCTCGCGACCTGGTTCCAGGACCACCTCGACGGTCTGGCAGGCGGGAGCGGGGCCGAGCTGGCGCGGAGTCTCGGTCATCCCGTCTTCGGCTTCCCGGGGCTCGCGGGCCGCCGGCTCGAGGCGGCGGGCGCGGATCTCGCGACTCTGCTCGAGCGCTGGCTGCCCGGGTCGGCCGCCGATCGCTGCTTCCTGATCGAAACGCTGACCCGTGCCCGGGTGGCCCTCGGCGCGACCTGGTCCGATCCGTCGTCGCTCCTGCGGGCCCTCGGTATCGAGCACTTCCTCGAACCGCGCTCGTCGCGCTTCGAGGGCCGGCGCCGGCGCGTCCTGGGCTGGCTCGAAGCAGCCCTCGTCTCGGCTCCGGCGGACTGGCTCGCCTTCCTGCGCGACCTG
This sequence comes from Planctomycetota bacterium, assembly GCA_020639295.1. Classification (GTDB taxonomy): domain Bacteria; phylum Planctomycetota; family DRQF01; genus JACKGY01. Next base: position 725,009 of record JACKGY010000003.1, on the reverse strand, counting down.
CTCGTCCTCGGCGACGAGGTCACGGACCGGGACGACGAGGAGGGAGTCGAGCTGATGACGATGCATGCGGCCAAGGGCCTCGAGTTCGATCGCGTCTTCATCAGCGGCGCCAATCGGGGCATGATCCCGCTGGCCTCGTCCTGGGGTCGCGAGGAGGAAGAAGCCGAAGAGCGTCGGTTGCTCTTCGTCGCCATGACCCGGGCACGCGACGAACTCGAGATCGGTTGGTTCAGTCGGCCACCTCGTGCCGCCGCGGCGGCCGAACCCTCGCCCTGGCTCGCCCTGATTCCCGACCGACTCCTGCGCGCCGAGGACCCGATCGGGGTCGAAGGCGGCGAGGTCGATGAAGCCTTCGGGCCAGGCGTCTTAGTCCGTCACCCGCGCTATGGCGAGGGCGTGGTCCTCGAGCTGCGGGATGGTCAGGTCCGCTGTCGGTTCCCGCGCGGTGAGCGCTCCTTCTCGCTGACGCTCTGTCCGCTCGAGATCATCGACTGAAGATGGCGGACCGCTCGGAGCACCAGCCGCTTGGAGCACCGACCGCTCGGAGCGCCGACCGCTGGTCGGCCTAGTCGGACTCGCCGGTTGCGTGCCGTCGCGGGGGCATCCACTCCGCACCCGGAATCCCCGTCGTCTCGGACACCTCGACGAAGCGCCGGCCAGCGGCCGGCGGACCTGCCGGCTGGGCAGCCGGCGCTCCGACACGCCGATCGGAGCGCCGACCGCTGGTCGGCCTAGTCGGACTCGCCGGTTGCGTGCCGTCGCGGGGGCATCCATTCCGCACCCGGAATCCCCGTCGTCTCGGACACCTCGACGAAGCGCCGGCCAGCGGCCGGCGGACCTGCCGGCTGGGCAGCCGGCGCTCCGACACGCCGATCGGAGCGCCAGCCGCTGGCTGGCCTTCTCGCCCTTTGCTCTCGCTCTCCGGAATGTTCGTCGATGGAGGACACCTCGAGAAGCGCCGGCCAGCGGCCGGCGGTCCTGCTGGCTGGGCAGCCGGTCGACGCGCCGATCGGAGCGCCAGCCGCTGGCACAAGATCTTCTCGCCCTTGCTCTCGCTCTCGGAATGTTCGTCGATGGAGGACACCTCGACGAAGCGCCGGCCAGCGGCCGGCGGCCTGCTGGCTGGGCAGCCGGCGCTCCGACGCGCCGATCGGAGCGCGCCAGCCGCTGGCTGGCCCAGTCTTCTCGCCCTTTGCTCTCGCTCTCGGAATGCTCGTCGATGGAGGACACCTCGACGAAGCGCCGGCCGTGGCCGGCGGTCCGCCAACTGGGCAGCCGGCGCTCCGGCGCGCCGATCGGAGCGCCAGCCGCTGGCTGGCCTAGTCTTCTCGCCCTTTGCTCTCGCTCTCGGAATGTTCGTCGATGGAGGACACCTCGACGAAGCGCCGGCCAGCGGCCGGCGGTCCTGCCGGCTGGGCAGCCGGCGCTCCGACGCGCCTGCGCGCCAGCCGCTGGGGTATTCTTCTCGCCCTTTGCTCTCGACTCGGAATGTTCGTCGATGGAGGGAAGCGCCGGCCAGCGGCCGGCGGTCCTGCCGGCTGGGCAGCCGGCGCTCCGACGCGCCGATCGGAGCGCCAGCCGCTGGCTGGCCTAGTCTTCTCGCCCTTTGCTCTCGCTCTCGGAATGTTCGTCGATGGAGGACACGTCGACGAAGCGCCGGCCAGCGGCCGGCGGTCCTGCCGGCTGGGCAGCCGGCGCTCCGACGAGCCGACCTGCGATAGGGGGGGTATTCACCGACCGGCGTTTTTGGGGGTTTGACAGGCCGTTCTCGAATGCCGAGTCTTGTCCGCGCCAGGGCGGCCTCCCCACGGCCCGAGATCGTTGTCGCGAGCATGCTACCCTCGGGCGCGAGCGGCGAGCAGGTCGAGCGACGGTCCGATGTCCCGCGGCGCGCCGGCGGGAGCCGCGAGGAAGGAGACGAGATGCCGAAGAGACTGGGTCCGATCCTCTATCTTGCCGACTGCGATTCGACCACCTGGCGCTTCCACGTGCAGGTCCTGGTCGAGGGCAAGGACAACGCGTCGACCAGGGTCGAGTGTCATGACGAGGGGGTGAAGGTGGGCAACAAGGTGGTCGCGGCGGCCTACCTGCGCCCGGACTGGGAACTCCTGCGCTGGACCTTCGAGGTGAAGCGCGAGATCGCCGAGCGCGAGATCAGCTACGTGCTGAGTTGCGCCGGCAAGACGGAGACGGTGGCTGGCCTGCGGATTCCGCCGACCGACGAGCTGCCGAACGTCCTGTTCTTCTCCTGCAACGGCTTCAGCTCGACCGCGGCGATGAAGCGCGTCGACGACCCGGAGGCCCTCTGGCGACTCGCCTGTCGCCATCATCGCGAGGGCGTGCCCGGTCGGTCCAAGAAGGACGGCTATCACCTGATGCTCGGTGGCGGCGATCAGATCTACGCCGACGGCCTGTTCTCGAGTCAGCGGGACATGCGCGAGCTGTTCAAGCTGCCGGTGGCGAAGCGCAAGAAGAAGGTGGTGACGCCCGACTTCGAGGACCGCATCCGCGCCGACTACGCCCGGCACTACGTCGAGCGCTGGAAGAGCCAGAAGGAGTTCTCGTGGTTGCAGGCCCGCGTGCCGGGGCTCTACACCTGGGACGACCACGACATCTTCGACGGCTGGGGCTCCTACGAGGACGAACTCAACGACTGCCCCGCCTATCAGGCGATCTTCCGGGCCGCGCGAAGCGCCTTCGAGACCTTTCAGCTGGGTGGCCGGCCGGACGGGAACTGGAGCCATCGGATCGGCGCCGGCGAGCACTTCGCCCAGGGGCTGAGCTTCGAGTGCAGCGGCCGTTGCGTCGACCTCCTGCTGCTCGATCTGCGCAGCGACCGGCGTTTCGGGAGGGTCCTCTCGGAAGCCCAGTGGGCCGACCTCCAGGTCTGGCTCAACCGGCGCGGCCGATGGATCGAGAACGAACGCGCCCAGAACCGGGCCACGAGCCGCCACCTCGTCCTGGTCTCGTCGATCCCGCTCGTGTTCATGCGCTTCGGGCTCGGCGAATCCATCCTGCGCCTCGTGCCGGGGCAGCAGGAACTCGAGGACGATCTACGCGACCAGTGGGAGAGTCCCGCGCACCGGGGCGAGAGGGATCGGCTGCTGATGACGCTCCTGGCCCATTCGCGGCGAACGGAGTCGACCGTGACCATCCTCTCCGGCGACGTCCACGTCGGCGCGCGCGGCCGGGTCCGCTCGCAGCTCGAGAATCACCGGCGGAAGGGGCAGGTCGAGAACCACATCGAGCAAATCACCTCGTCGGGCATCGTCCATCCGGCGCCGAGCGGGCTCGAGACCTTCGTGATGCGGCTGCTCGGCGGCGAGTCGGAGGACGAGATCACCGCCGGCGTCTGGGCCGGTCTCGGCCGGGCCACGGCGGCGCAGCGCTACATCGAGGAACGCAACTTCCTCAGCCTGAGCTTCGACCAGAAACCCGGGCTCCGGCTCTGGGCGCAGTGGCACACCGAAGGGGCGGCGCTGGAACCGCAGGTGGTGCTGGAGGCCTGATCAGCGCGTGCCGGCCGCGATCAGAGGAACTCCATCGCGCCGCCGGGCAGGAAGTAGAGGATCAGCATGCTGCCGTCGGTCACGGTCGGCACATGGGTCGAGTCCGGGCCATAGACGACCCAGCCTTCGGCATGGCCGTCGAAACGTGCCTCGCCGGCGAGCGTGAAGCAGAGGTCGATCTCGCCCTTCGGATGCCGATGACGCGGGCCCGGGCTCGACATGAACACGGCGTCGACGCTGAAGCCCTCGAGGTCCTTGGTGATCCGGCCGAACCGGATCGCGCCGTTCTCCTTGGGCAACAGCCAGCCGGCCTCGGCCGCGGCCGTGGCCGAGGCGCGGATGCTGGCGACGAGGTCGCCGCCGAAGGGCAGCGTGGCCTCGATCGCCGCGCGCGCGGCCGCGGGATCGCTCAGGTCGATGCCCTTGAGCAAGCGGGCAAGGGGTCTCAGCTCCTCGGCGATTTCCTGCATCGACATCGTCGTCCTCCTCGATCGCGCCGATCATAGCCGCTCGACGCGCAACGGGCCAGATCGCCGCGGCGGCCCTCAGGAGGCCCGAACGCCGGAACGCAGTCGAGATCGGAACTCGAGCAGGCCGAGGGCGAGAAGGAGGAGGGTGCCCGCCGCGACCAGGACCAGACCGCGATCGAAGGCGCGGGGTCGGTACTCGAAGTCGACCCGGTTCGGACCCGGCCGGTCGAGGTCGATCGCAATGAAGGCGCCGTCGGCCCGGCGGATCGGCAGCTCTCGACCGTCACGGACGGCGAGCCAGCCCGGATCGTAGGCGATCGCCAGGAAGACGGGACCGGCCTGCTTCAGGTCGGTTTCGAGCACCATGCGACCGAATCCGCGCCGGCGGAGTTCGAGGCGATCGCTGGCATCCGGTCTCGTGTCGGTCACCGCGGCGCTCGGCAGGTTGCCGGTCGGCGCCACGATGAAGGTCTCCTCACGGGGTTGCCAACCGCTGCCGTCGGCCACGAAAGCGCGGTGGATCGGCCAGAATTCCTCGGGGTCGCGGATCAGGCGCGCCCGCTTCACCGCGCGGGCGATGGGCAGCGGGTAACGGTTCTCGAGCAGGCGCAGGCCGGCCGCGCTCATCGCGGGCGTGCTGCGGTCGTCGAAATCGAAGCGGCCCTTGGTGATGTGGCGCGCGACCTGCCAGTGATCGAAGCGGAGCGTGACCGGCGAGCCGGCCTCGAGGTCGAGGCTGAAGACCACCGGCTCGCGCGCGTCGGCGATCACCACCGCCTGCGCGGGCCGATCCTGGTCGAGTTCGATCGTCTGGTCGGCGAGCCGACCGCGGGCGCGGAAGGCGCCACCGTCGAGCGCTTGCAGGCTGAAGGCGATCTCGGCGCTGGCGGCGGCGAGGTCGAGCTCGGCCGAGAAGCGCCGATCCGGCGCCAGGAGGATCGACGAACGATAGGGATCCAGGTTGAGCAGCGAGCCGGTATCGAGACCACCGTAGCGCAACGCGCGTTGCAGCTCACCGAAGCGGATCACCGCCTCGTTCTCGAGGAGCTCGGCCTTCGGCGAGCGGACCACCGAGTTGAAGTCGTCCTCCCGGAGCAGGAGCCAGCGCAGGCCGACGTGGTCGAAGGCAGGGGAGAGGACGAATTCGCGTGAGGCGCCGAGGAGGAGGTAGGGGGGCCAGGGGCCGCAGTTGATCCAGGGCGACATGAAGCGGTGATAGTCGAGCAGCGGCAAGGGCGTCACGGTGCGCACGTCGTGCCAGCCGAGCAGGCCCGAGACCATCGGCGGCGCCGCGTCGCGATAGGCGGCCTCGCGGTGAACGAGGGGCTGTTCGTCGGGGGCCCCCGGGTCGCGGCTCAGTTCCGCGAGGGCCTCCGGCCAGCGTGCCAGCGGCTCGGGCGGGCGGGGCGGATGCGCCGGCAGGTGGACCACGAGTTCGGCAAGCACGAGCAGGGGCAGGACCAGGCGTAGCTGGACCCGGTCCGCCCAGAGCAGAAGCAGAAGGGCGCCGGGGATCGCGGCCCCGAGAACGAACCAGGGGCCCTGTACACCGCCATCAGGGCCTCGGACCAGGAGCAGGCACCAGCCGAGGAGCAGGGTCGCGATCGCCGAGAGGTGCTGGCGGGCGCGCTTCTCGTCCGCGGCCAGGCGATCGAGGTAGCGGGCGGCCAGCACGAGACCCAGGAGCTGCGCCGCGGCCACGTACTTGGTCCAGTTGAGTCCGCCGAGGATCGGAACCGAGCCGAGCAGGCCGCCGAGCGGTCCGGCGACGAGGAGACCGAAGAGCAGCAGTCCGGCGAGCAGGCCCCGGTCGCGACGATCGCCGTGCAGGAGGGCCCGGCTGGCGGCCGCGACCACGAGCAGGAAGGGCAGGGCGCCGAGATACCAGAACTGGGGCTGGTGGATGATCCCGTAGGTCTCCGCCCCGATCGGCAGGGGCGGCGCGGCGAAGGCCAAGAGGCCAGGGCCCTCGAGCCGGGCCTCGATCGCGAACAGGGTCCGGTTGGCGCTGTGGCCGAGCAGATCGACCAGGAGCATGATCGCGGGACCGTTCATCAGGGCCGCGATTCCCGCGGCGGCGGCAAGTCCCCCGAGGAGGGTGAGTCGGGCCCTCGGCCCGCCCGGGGCGAAGATCAGGAAGCGCGGCAAGAGGAGCAGGCCGAGCGCGATGAGCGGCTGCGGATTGCCGCCGTTCAGGGCCAGGGCCGTGACCAGGGCGAAGAAGGCGATTCGACCGGGGCTGCGGCGCTGAACGAGAGCCTCGGCGCCGAGCAGGACCAGCGGCAGGCAGAGCGCGCAGTTCAGGTGGACCAGGTTGGCGAAGAGGCTGAACACGCCGCCGAAACCCCAGGCGATGCCGGCCAGCGCGGCGGCGAGCCGGCTCGAGCCGAGACCCCGGCAGGCGAGGGCGGCGAACCAGATCGCGAGCAGGGTCCGGGCGAGGGCGAAGAGATCCCAGTTGCGCAGCGATGGCGCCAGGTGCAGCGGCAGCTGCAGGACGCTGAAGACGGCGGTCTCGAGGTCGGCCGCGAAGGGCGTGCCGCAGCCCTCGAAGGGATTCCAGAGCGGCAGCTCACCGCGGGCGAAGGCGGTGCCGGTGAGGTAGATCGCGGGGCCTTCGATGAGGAATCCGGCCCAGGGATCGATCAGGCGATCGAAGCCCGCCCCGGCATCCTGGCCGGCGGTGGACTGACCTTCGGTGGTCGCGGCGCCCTCGTTGCCGAGGCTGAACCAGGGCGCCGAGATCATCGTCCGGCCGCAGACCAGGACGTCGCCGAAGACGAGGATCACGCCGCCGAGCGCCACCACGAAGAGGCCGAGCCGGGCGCCGCGGAGGCGTTCGATCGGGTCGGCGGTCGTCGTCTCCTCTTCGGCCTGGTCGCGGCACCGCAGGGCGGTCAGGCCGGCGGCCAAGAGGAGCGACCCGATCGCGATCGGCAGGACGACGAGGATCTCGTCGAGCAGCAGCCGGCGCTGGACGAAGAGGCCGATGCCGATCGCCAACAGGAAGTGGAGTAGGCGCGGTGACGGGCGCAAGGTTCAGTCCCGGGTCAGCAGTTCCAGTGCCAGCCGGAGATCCTCGATCCGGAAGGGCTTCGCCAGGTAGGGACGACCGATCGAATCGAGGTAGCGCCGGCTGTCGTCGTTCATCAGGTCACCGGTGGCGAAGAGCAGACGCCGTTCCAGCCCTGGCGCGGCGGCGGCGAGTCGCTCGACCAGCTTGGCGGCCTCGAGGTCGGGCAGGCGGAGATCGCTGAGGACCGCGTCATAGTGGCCGGCCGCGGCCAGGCGCAGACCTTCGCTGGCGGTCGCGGCGCAGTCGACCTCATGACCGTCGAGGCCGAGGATCATGCGGTAGGTCTCGCGCGTGGTCTCGTCGTCGTCGATGCACAGGAGATGCAGGCCGCCGTCCAGGGTCGCGTCGCCTCGACGCGGTTGCCGGCCGGCCTCGGGAGGCGTCGTCGTCGGCAGCTCGATCAGGAAGGAGGCGCCGCCGGTGGTCTTCTCGAGTTCGATCCGGCCGCCGTGTTCCTCGATGATCCGCCGGGCGATGGCGAGGCCGAGGCCGGTGCCGCCGATCTTGCGGTCGCTGTAGAAGGGCTCGAAGACCCGGGCCGCGGCCGCGGCGGGAATCCCGGGGCCCTGGTCGCGGACCCGGAGCAGGATGCGATCGTCGCGACCTTCGAGCTCGATCCGGATCTCGGCCTCGGGACCGGCCTCGTCGGCGTTGCGGAGGAGGTTGAGGAGGACGCGATGCAGGCTGCCCTCGCGGCCCTTGATCCAGAAGGGACCGCCGCGGGTGATCACCACGGGGGCGGGACCACGTTCGCGGCTGAAGTCGGCAGCCGTGTCCTCGACCACCGGGAGCAGGTCGATCGGCTCCTCGGGACGGGGACGTCGCCGGCCCAGACTGAGCACGTCCTCGACCAGATCCTTGCAGTCGTTGGCGGCGGAGCGGATGCGGCGGGCCACGGCGGCCGGGTCGCGTGCCCGACCCGAGGCGAGGATCTCGGCCTGGCTGACCACACCCACCAGCAGGTTGCGCAGCTCGTGCGAGAGTTCGGTCGCGGCCCGCCCCAGCGCGCGCAAGTCCTCGTCCCGCAGTTCCTTGTCCTCGGATCTGTCGTCGTTCATCGGTTCCATCCCGAGGCCGCCGCGACCGGATCGGTCGGTCGCTCCCGGCCCAGGATCCCCTCTTCGGATCGATCCTGCAAGTCGCTCGATGAAGCTCTCGTGGAGAGCCTGGATTGATTGGAAACTGTTTGGCCCCGGATCATGGCCGCCATAGACTTGCGCCTCGTGTCTCGCGGCCGGGTGGCGGTGGGAATCTCGCCTGCCGTCGCGTCGTGACCCCCGGGGAATAGCCCTTGAGCCGTCTTGCCCAACTGGTCGCCTCGCTGCTGCTCGCCCTGTCGGGCTGCGTCTCGCTGGGAGCGCAGGCCTTCGACATGGAGGACGAGGGTCCGTACCAGGTCTACTACCTGGACAGCTACGTTCCCTCGGGCGCGGTCAGCCAGAACACGCCGGCGATCTTCGCCTCGATCCCGATCAGCGGCTTCGTGGGCTATCGGCTCTACTGGCCCGGGGCGCCCAACCCGCTGGTGCAGACGCCCTTCCTCCTGCCCGGACCCTACCGGCCCCTGGTCATGTTCATGCATGGCTGGGCGGCGAGTCCGCTGGAGTACCACGCGCTCCTGGTCCACCTGGCGAGCTGGGGCTTCGTGGTCGCCGCGCCCTACTACAACGTCAACCCGGTCGCCAACCAGCTCCCGATCGAGGAGGCCTACGAGGCCTGGGTCCTGCACGAATACCTGCTCGCGGAGGCGGCGGCGCCCGGCAGCCCGAACCCGGTGAACGGCATGGTCGATCCCGATCCCGGTGCGCGCTACGCCATCGCCGGCCACTCGATGGGGGCGACGGCCTGTTTCTACCTCGCCGGCGCCGACTCGCGAGTCGACAACATCGTCTCCCTCGAGCCTTTCGAGGAGACTGAGATCCAGCCCTTCGGAAGCTGCAATCCGACCGCGCTCTTCGGCGCCACGGCGGCGGCCCTGCCCCTGGCCGAGAACTACCAGGGCGCGGTCTATCTGCTCGAGGGCAACGACGACCTGTTGGTGAACGGCTCGGTCGACACCTGGTTCCAGGTCTTCAATCAGGGATCATCCACGCCGAGGCGCAACGTCAAGCTGAGCATCGACGGGATGGGGCATTTCGGCGCCACCGATGCCGCGATCACCGGCAGCTCGATGCCGGCCCTGCCCTGCAACGTGGCCTACACCGATGACATGGGCTTGCTCGACCAGCACCGGCTGCATCGGCGTTTCCTCGCCACCTGTCTGCTCGCCGAGCACGATCCGGCCACCAACGAGGGGCGCTTCCTCGACCTGTTCGGTGACGGGATGCGCGACGAGACGGTGTACAGCAACGGGATCGGCGGACCGGCGAGCCTGAGCTTCTCGGTCGAAGGCAACTGCCGCGACACGATCATCTGGGCCGAGGAACGGAACTTCCCCTGGGACGGTAGCTGCGGCTACCTCGGGGCCCCGATCCGACCCAACAGCGTCTCCTATGGCATCCTCGGCCAGCCCGGTGACGAGGACGTCCTCGCCCTCCTGGTACCGACGGTGCTCTTCGGTGGCGCCTGCCCGACCGGAGTCGGCTACCTCAATTACTGCATCTTCGAGCTCTACAACTTCATCGGCTTCCCGAGCCTCTCGATCGGCGGCAGCGGACTCCGCGAGTGCAACCTGCCCATCCTCGGTGGCGGTGTTCAGGTGCTCATGGTGGCCTACGTCTATCGCGGCGGACCCTTCGACCTGACCCGCTTCGCGACCCTCGTGACCGCCCCCTGAGCGCGCTCAGTCGCCGAGACGACGCAGCTTCACCAGTTCCGCAACCACGCTGACCGCGATCTCGTCCGGCGTGTCCGCGCCGATCGGCAGACCGACCGGACACTGGAATTCGCCGACCGCGGCCTCGCTCCGGCCGGACTCGGCCGCCAGCCGCTTGCGGAACTGGAGGGCCTTCGAGCGGCTGCCGATGACGCCGATGAAACGGAAGGGGCGTTCGAGCGCCCAGCGCAGGACCTCGTAGTCGTGGTCATGGCCACGGGTCACCGAGATCAGGAAGGTGTTGGGGCGGACGACGATCACCGGGTCGAGTCGGTCGAGAGGGGCCACCAGGACCTCGTCGACCTCGGGAAAGCGCTCCCGCGCGGCGAAGTCCGGTCGGTCGTCCACGACGGTCACCATGAAGCCACAGGCGGCGGCCAGATTGGCGATCCGTTCCCCGACGTGGCCACAGCCCACGACCACCAGTCGGGGGTCGTTCAGGTTCTCGATCATGATCTCGAGGACTCCTCCGCAGGCAAGGCCGCTGCGTTCCGCCTCCTCGCCCGAGAGGGTGAAGCGGAGCTTGCTCGCGATGCCGGTGTCGATGACGTGCCGCGCCGCGCGGATGACGTCGGCCTCGACGCAGCCGCCACCGATGGTGCCGACGATGTCACCATCGGCTCGGACGATCATCTTCTGGGCCAGCTTGCCCGGGGTCGAGCCCTTGCGATCGACGATCGTCGCCAGGGCGGCGGCGACGCCCTCCTGGCGCAGGCGGACGATCTCTCGATAGATGTCGGCGGCCATGGTCCCGAATAACACGTGAGCGGTCGAAGTCAATCGCCCGGAAGCCGGCCAGCGGCCGGCGGTCCTGCCGGAGCGCCAGCCGCTGGCTGGCCTAGATTCCCTCACCCTCGAGTCGTCGCCCTTCGGATGCGCAGCCGGCGCTGCGCGGTCCTGCCGCTGGCTGGCCTAGATTCCCTCACCGTCGAGTCGTCGCCCTTCGGATGCGCAGCCGGCGCTGCGCGGTCCTGCCGGAGCGCCAGCCGCTCGGAGCGCCAGCCGCTGGTCGGCCTAGTCGGACTCGCCGGTTGCGTGCCGCCGCGATGGCAACCTCTCCGCACCCGGAATCCCCGTCGTCTCGGACACCTCGACGAAGCGCCGGCCAGCAGCCGGCGGTCCTGCCGCCTGGGCAGGCGGCGCTCCGATACGCCGATCGACCGGAGCTCGGATGCGCAGCCAGCGCTGCGCGGTCCTGCCGGAGCGCCAGCCGCTCGGAGCGCCAGCCGCTGGCTGGCCTAGATTCCCTCACCCTCGAGTCGTCGCCCTTCGGAAGTGCAGCCGGCGCTGCGCGGTCCTGCCGGAGCGCCAGCCGCTGGCTGGCCGGTCTTCCGTCGCGGACCCAGGGGCCCCGCCCAGGAAGGGTCGTTGGTGAAGCCGCGCGACGCGGGTTAGCCTCGGTCATGATCCAGGAAGTCGACGAGACGAGGACGACGGTCAGACGACCGGACGCGGTGGTGGTCGGGGGTGGTCACGCCGGCGTCGAGGCGGCGCGTGCCCTGGCCTTGATGGGGCAGAGCTGCCTCCTGGTGAGTCTCCGTCGCGACGCCCTGGGACGGATGTCCTGCAATCCCTCGATCGGCGGCCTGGCCAAGGGACAGCTCGTCCGCGAACTCGATGCCCTCGGCGGCCTGATGGGCATGATCGCCGATCGCAGCGCCCTGCAGTTCCGCCTGCTCAATGCCAGCAAGGGGCCCGCGGTCCGGTCGCCACGCTGCCAGAGCGACAACGTCGACTACAACGCGAGGGTCGTCGCGGAACTCGAGAACACGCCGGGGCTCGAGATCCTCGAGGACGAGGTGGTGGAGCTGATCGCGGAGGACGGGCGCATCGTCGGCGTCGACTGTGCCCGCGTCGGCCGGATCGAGACTCGCGTTGTGGTCCTCACCACCGGCACCTTCCTGGGCGGGCGCCTTCACGTCGGCGACGCGGTCGAGATCGGCGGCCGGGTGGACGAGCCCGCGGCCCATCGCCTGTCGGCGAGCCTCCTGCGTCACGGCTTCCGGCTCGGCCGGCTGAAGACGGGTACGCCGCCACGTCTGCATCGCGACAGCATCGACTTCGCGCGCATGGAGCTGCAGGAGGGCGATGCGTCACCGACGACCTTCTCCTACCTCCCGCAGCCGATCATCGACCGGCAGATCCCCTGTCACATCACCCGCACCGGACCGCGGACCCATGCGATCATCGCCGCCAATCTCGAGCGCTCGGCGATGTACAGCGGCTCCATCAGCGGCCGCGGGCCGCGCTACTGCCCGAGCATCGAGGACAAGATCCACCGTTTCGCCGGGCGGGACTCGCATCAGGTCTTCATCGAGCCGGAGTCACGTTCGACACCGATCTACTACCCGAACGGAATCTCGACCAGCCTGCCCGCCGAGGTCCAGGAGGCCTTCGTCCGCAGCATCCCCGGCCTCGAGGAGGTCGAGATCCTGCGCCACGGCTATGCCGTCGAGTACGACTACGTCGATCCCACCGAACTCGACTCGAGGCTCATGACCCGCCGGCTCGCCGGGCTCTTCCACGCCGGTCAGCTCAACGGGACCACCGGCTACGAGGAGGCCGCGGCGCAGGGCTTCATGGCGGGCGCCAACGCGGCGCTCTGGCTCAGGGGCGAGGAACCGCTCGTGCTCGGGCGCCACGAGGCCTACATCGGGGTGCTGATCGACGACCTGGTCACGCGGGGCGTGCAGGAACCCTACCGGATGTTCACCTCGCTGGCCGAACATCGCCTGCTGCTGCGCCACGACAACGCCGACCTGCGGCTCGCCGCCGCTGCCCGGCGCCTCGGCATCGCCGGACCGGAGCGCCTCGAACGGTCAGGCACCAAGCGGGAGCTGCTCGATCGTGGCCGCCGGCTGGTGGCCGGTCGCCAGCGGGACGGCCGGACCCTCGATCGACTGCTGCGCCGCCAGGACGCCCGACTAGACGATCATCGCGACCTCTTGCCGGAGCTCTACGAGGCACCCTGGGACGTCGAGATCCGGACGCTGCTCGAGACCGAGGTGCGTTACCAGGGCTACGTCGAGCGCCAGCACGAGCTGGTGGCGAAGATGCGCAAGGCCGAGACCATGGCGATCCCGGCGGAACTCGACTATGCCCGCGTGCCGCAGCTGAGGGCCGAGGCGCGCGAGAAGTTGTCCGCGATCCGGCCGCGGACGATCGGCCAGGCGGCGCGCATCTCGGGCATCTCACAACCGGATCTCAGCCTGGTGATGATCGCGATCCGCCGGCTCGAGGCCGGGGGAAGCGGGGAGACCGGGCGGGGGTAGCCAGCGCCCTCGGCATCGGTTAGAAGGGCTTCTCGCGGGGCGCGAGGCCCCGAATGGTCGGAGCGAGGAGAGACGATGGCGCGCGTGACGATCCAGAACGAGGCGAGGACCATCGAGGTCCCGGCGAACGCGAACCTCCGCAAGGCGCTTCTGGATGCCAAGGCGCCGCTCTACGACGGAGTCCGGAAGATCCTCAACTGCCATGGCCACGGCAAGTGCGCCAGCTGCGAGATCCTGGTCATCGCCGGCGCCGACCAGCTGTCGCCGCGGACCCCGGCCGAGCACAAGAAGCTCGAGACCTACGACGTCCACAGCCGGCTCGCCTGCCAGTGCTCGATCATCGGCGACGGCGAGGTGGTCGTGAACAGCCTCGCCCTCTGAGCCGCGCCGGCGGGCACATCGGTCCGCCGGCCGTCACGCTCACGGCCGGCGTTCGTCGGCTTCGACCGCCTCGATCTCCCTCTGGATCCGGATCTGGACCGTGCTCGACCTGAGCCCCGCATGGTCGAGGTCGGGCAGAATTCGGACGTTCGCCGGATCACCGACTCCGTCCAGGAAGCTCCGCAGCCGCGCCACGCCCCGGTGGAGATAGAAGTCGTCGTCGTCGCCCACGACCACGTGGAGCCGACCGCGCAGCAGCGCGCGGTTGCGGTCCCAGTTGGCCTCGAGGTTGGCGAGGAAGTCATGGCGGCAGAAGGCCCGGGCCACGACCGGATCGATCGCGCCGCTGACCAGGTCGAAGAGCGGGCGCGGCCGGAGGTCGTCGCCGAGAGGCGCGAACATCGCCGCGTAGGACTGGAACAGGTTGCCGGAACGGACCACCTGCTCGAACCCGGCCTGCTCGCGGATGCCCAGCGACACCCGGCCTTCATGGCGCGCGAGCGGGCGCGGCTGGCCCTGGGCGTCGACGAAGGCATTCTGTGGCGGGTCGGCGTAGAGGTCGAGGCCGAAGAAATCGTCCATGCCGAGGGGGTGGGGCCCCAGGGCCCAGGCACCGGCGAAGAGCTCCGGCTTCTCGGCCATGAGGCGAAGAGCGGCGAGGCCGCCGGCACCCTCGCCGACGAGGAAACGGCCCCGGGCATCGCGGCGAACGGGGAACTCGTCCTCGATGGTCGGGATCAGCTCGGTCAGCAGGGCCTCGCGGAAGGCGCCCTGGGCCGGCGAGTCCACGAAGCCGTGAAAGCCCTCGCGGCCCTCGGGGTCGAGCAGGACGAGGATGAAGTTCTCGCAGTGCGAGGCCGAGTCGCCGTAGGGCGGGAAGTAGAGCCCCCGCTCGCGGAAGAAGTTCAGCGCGCTACGCGTGTTCTCGCCCATCCCGGGAATCCAGTACTGGACCGGGTAGCTCCGATTCGCCTCGCGCTCGTAGTTCAGCGGCATGACCACCGCCGTGTCCATGAAGAAGCGGTGGCCGATCTGGCGACCGACGACCCGGGACTCGATGCGGCGGTAGCGGATGCGGCCGACGTCGGCGGGGCGCGCGTGTTCGATCAGCTCGTCGATCACCAGCTCGTGGCGCTGTCCCGAGCCCAACTCGAGCCGTCGCGTTCCGCTGTGTGCGTTGCCTTCCGCCTCGGTGAAGTCGGCCGAGGTCTTGCTGATCTGGAGGACGGCCTGGAGCGCGTACTGGCCGGGAGCGAGCTGGGCCAGGCCAACGGGCGTGGCGGCGCAGGTGTCGTCGAAGACCACCTCCTCGTCGGGGCGGAGGTGGCGCAGGTCGCGGCGCAGGATGATGCCGTCGAAGGGACCGTCCTTCAGCGATCGGCGCGGTTCGCCGACCAGATTGCGGGACACGAGCAAATAGATCGAGCCCTCGTAGGGGCCGTGCCCGATGCTGCGGTCCACGCGGACGCTGATCCGGGTCTTGCCCTGGGCCAGCGCCGGCAGGCCCAGGAGGCTCAGGGCGAAGAGGAGCTGGAGGGCGATGCGGATCGTGGTCGAGTGCCGATTCCTGTCGAGCTTCATGTTTCCTCCCGAGCTGCGAACGCGGTCGTCCGAGGGGACCGCTGGGCGACGATAACGGATTGGCGCCGCTCCGGTCAGCGGCGCCGACGATTTCCCGGCCTTGGACGCCGTGTCCGGGTTTCCCTTCCCGACCGTCGGGACGGCCGGAACCGCCATGCCCGGCGCCCATTCTCGGCGAGCGCGGAGCGGTCCAAAAGGCGGAGGCAGGTCCTTTTCAACAGCGCTTCCTGCCTTTAATCTCGGGCCCGAGCCCACCGCCGAGGCGGAGGGCATGGAGATCACGAGCCGAGGTGCCGGGAGGAACGAATCATGACCTACGTCGTCGGCGAGCCCTGTGTGGGCTGCAAGTACGGGGACTGCGTGACCGACTGCCCCGTCGATTGCTTCTACCAGGCTCCGGAGAGCCTCTACATCAATCCCGACGAGTGCATCGACTGCGGTCAGTGCCTGCCGCTCTGCCCGGTGGACGCGATCTTCGTCGATGACGACGGTCCGGCGAATCCCGACGCCTACGTCAAGCATCCCTGGCAGGACTACATCGCCCTGAACGCGAACTTCGACTTCTCCGAGGACAAGCGGGTGACCTCGAAGGACGCGGTCGAACACGGTCCGGACTGGGACGAGTCCAAGGCCTGAGACCGACGCGCGGGCCGGCCCGGCGCGGACTCAGTTCCAGCCGAGGCCGGTCCGGAGCAGCTCGCGAGCCCGACGATCGGTCTCCAGGCGCTGGCCGAGGTCGGCCAGCATGCGGCCGTGGTCGAAGGCCAGGGCCGGCAGGTTCTTGAGCGGGAAGAGCGCGACCTGCCGGGCATCGTCGCCGGCGCTGATGCGTTCCGTCAGCGTGGTCCGCGGCATCGCGGCCAGGAAGGCGACGCCGATGGTGTGGCCCCGGGGGTCGCGGCCCGGGTCGCCATAGGCCCCGATCTGGAGGATCGGGCCGACCTCGAGTCCGGCCTCTTCGAGCAGCTCGCGGCGCATGGCCTGGTCGAGAGCCTCGTCCTGATCGACGAAGCCGCCGGGCAGGGCCCAGTGTCCGGCGAAGGGGTCGTGCCCCCGCTCGATGAGCAGGACCTCGAGGCCTTCCTCACCCCAGGTCAGGACCAGGGCGTCCACGGTGACGGCCGGGCGCGGATACTCGTAGCTGTAGGCGGTCATCTCAGAATCCTCGACCGAAGGGTGGAGCCCCGCCGCCGCGGGGTGGCCAGCCGGCCTGCCCGCCGCCGCCGCGTGGTCGCGACCGATGTTCCGTGGTCTCCAGCAGCTTGATCAAGGCCAGGCCGAGAATGAAGCCGCCGATGTGGGCCCAGAAGGCGACGGCCTCGTCGGGGCGGAACAGGCCGGAGATCTGGAGCACGAACCAGATGGCCAGGAAGATCCCGGCCGGGAGGTAGAGGGTGGTCAGGAAGAGCGGCGGGATCGGCACCAGGGCGAGGACGCGGGCCTTCGGGTAGAGGACCAGGTAGGCGCCAAGGACCCCGGAGATCGCGCCGGAGGCCCCGACCAGGGGCGTCATGCTGGCCGGAACGCTGAAGACGTGGGCCAGCGTCGCGCCGACGCCGCAGACCAGGTAGAAGACCAGGTAGCGCAGGCGTCCGACCGCGTCCTCGATGTTGTTGCCGAAGACCCAGAGGAAGACCATGTTGCCGATGAGGTGCATCCAGCCGCCGTGCAGGAACATCGAGGTCAAGAGGGTCAGCCAGGAGGGGATCGGTTGGCGCACGACCCGGTGATCGGCCGGTCGGAGCAGGCGTGACTGCTCGAACTGGTCGACCTGGATGCCGGTGGGGCCGTCGATGACCACCCGGACGGCCGGGTCCCGGGCGCCCTCGGTGACGTTCCAGGGCACGGCCGCGAAGCGGAAGCTCCGGCGCAGGTTCTCCACCGGGCCGCCGGCGATCTGCCAGAGGAAGACGAGGACGTTGATGGCGATCAGGCCGATGGTCACGACCGGCGCGTGTCGGGTCGGGTTGTCGTCCCTGAGGGGAATCATGCCGGAACTCTAACCGCCGGGAGGGAGCGTCGCGACGGGACCCGGCCGGCGGCGGGCCCTCGCGGGTCCGGCTCCGGGGCCCAGGCCTCGAATCCGGACCCCGGAGGCGTTAGATAGGGCTTCGCTCCAGTTCACGGAAGGACCAGATGCAGAAGCTCAAGAATTACCTTTGCGACCGTTGGGTCGAGGGCGAGGGCGTCCAGACCGTCCTCCTCAACCCGGCCAACGGCGAGGCGGTCGCCCAGGCGAGCAGCGCCGGGATCGATTACGCCGCGGCCTTCGCCCACGCTCGCGAGACGGGCGGCGCCAAGCTCCGCGCGATGACCTTCGCCGAACGCGGCCGCCTGCTCAAGGCGATGTCGGCGGCGATCCACGAGCACCGCGAGGAGCTGATCGAGATCGGCATGCTGAACGCGGGCAACACCCGCGGCGACGCCAAGTTCGACATCGACGGCGCGGTCGGCACCCTGGCGGCCTATGCCTACGTCGGCAAGACGATGGGCGAGACCCGGAACTGGCTCGACGGCGAGGCCATCGACATGGGCCAGAGCTCGCGCATGCAAGGCCGTCACCTGCGGGTGCCGCGGCGCGGCGTCGCCATCCTGATCAACGCCTACAACTTCCCGGCCTGGGGCATGATGGAGAAGGCCGCCTGCGCGCTGCTCGCCGGCATGCCGGTGATCAGCAAGCCCGGGACCATCACCGCGATGCTGGCCCATCGCATCGTCGAGATCCTGGTCGAGCGCGGCATCATGCCGGCCGGCAGCTTCGGCTTCGTCTGCGGTTCCGCCGGCGACATGCTCGACCACGTCGAGTTCCAGGACTGCATCGCCTTCACCGGCAGCGCGAGCACCGGCAAGCTGATCCGCAGCCACCCGCGCGTGCTCGAGAAGGGGGTCCGGGTCAACGTCGAGGCCGACAGCCTCAACTGCGCCATCCTCGGGCCGGACGTGGAGCCGGACACCGAGACCTTCGACCTCTTCGTCCGCGACGTCACCACCGACCTGACCCAGAAGGCCGGGCAGAAGTGCACCGCGATCCGCCGCGTCATCGTGCCGGAGGCCATGGTCGAGCCCCTGCGCGAGCGCCTGGTGACCGAACTCGGTCGCGTCAAGCTGGGCGTTCCGGGCGCCGAGGGCGTCCGCATGGGACCGCTGGCCGGTCCGGCGCAGCTCGCCGATGCACGGGAGAAGCTGAAGAGCCTCCTGGCCGTCGCCAGGCCGCTGATCGGCGACCCCGATCGGGTCGAGGCGATCGGTGACCCCGAAGGGAAGGGCGCCTTCATGGCGCCGCTCGTGCTCCTCGCGCCCTCGGCGGAGGCCGCCCCGGCGGTCCACGAGGTCGAGGTCTTCGGTCCGGTCGCGACGGTGGTCCCCTACGACGGCAGCGCCGCCCGGGCGGCGGCGATCTCGGCGATGGGCGAGGGCGGCCTCGTGGCCTCCTTCTACAGCGATGACCGCGACTTCGCCGCCGAGCTGATCGAGACGATGGCGCCGAACCAGGGCCGTCTGGTCTGGGGCTCGAAGCGCAGCGCCGCCAGCGCGCCGACGCCGGGCACGGTCTTCCCGCAGTTCATCCACGGTGGTCCGGGCCGGGCCGGTTGCGGCGAGGAGCTGGGCGGCGAGCGCGGCCTCGAGTTCTTCAGCCAGCGGGTGGCGGTGCAGGGCTTCGGGCCGATGCTCGATCGCCTGTTCACGACCCGCGAGGGCTGAGGCCCTGGCGCAGCGGCGAGAGAAGAGGGGCGACCGTCCGGCGGTCGCCCCTCTTTCGTGTCTGGCGGGAGCGCATGGGAATCGAACCCACCGAACGGGTTATCTGCCCGTTCTACCGGATTTGAAGTCCGGACCCGGCACCAGCTCGAGAACCGCTCCCTCGTTCTTCGTTCGCCCCGCGGGGCGGGCAGTTTGAATAGCCGATCGGCCGGCCGGGGTCAAGCGTCGCGGGCCTCGACCCGCCCCTCGCCGGCATGCCAGCGGGTCGCGTGGCCGATGATCTCGGTCCGTTCGAGACCGGCCTCGCGGAGGCGGTCCCGCAGGCGCTCGGCCCCTTCCTGGCGGACCGCGATGAGCAGGCCGCCCGAGGTCTGGGGATCGAACAGGAGTTCCTGCGTCCAGGGGTCGATCGTCTCGGCGATCCGGATCGCGTCCTTCATGTAGGCCCGCGTCTCCCGCGCCGCGCGGGTCTTCAGCCGGTCCAGGAAGAAGGCCTCGATGCCGCCGATCCGGGGCACGCTGCGGGCCTCGATCACCAGCCGGGCGGCGCTGCCCTCGGCCATCTCGCGGGCGTGACCGAGCAGGCCGTAACCGGTGATGTCGGTGACCGCGACCACGTCCTCGGCGAGGACGTGCTCGATGCCGATGCCGTTCAGGGTCGCCATCCAGCGCTGCGCTTCGGCGACGGCGGGGCCGCTGGCGGCATCCTGCTTCACCGCGCCGTTGATCAGGCCGGTGCCGATGGGTTTGGTGAGCAGGAGCACGTCGTCGGGCCGGACGTTGCCGTTCTTCCACACCCGATCGGGGTGGACCTCGCCGGTCACCGCCATGCCGTACTTGACCTCGGTGTCCTCGACCGTGTGCCCGCCACCGACCACCGCGCCGGCCTCGCGAACCTTGTCGGCGCCGCCCTGGAGGATCGCGCCCAGCACCTCGAGCGGGAGGAGCTTGGACGGGAAGCCGACCAGGTTCAGGGCGACCAGGGGACGACCGCCCATGGCGAAGACGTCGGAGAGCGCGTTCGCCGCCGCCACCATGCCGAAGGTGTAGGGGTCGTCGACCATCGGCGGAAAGAAGTCGGTGGTGACGACGATCGCGCGGTCGGCGTCGAGACGATAGACCGCCGCATCGTCGGCGCCGTCGTAGCCGACGATGAGATCGGGATCGAAGGGGCGGTTGATGCCGCTCAGGACCTGAGCGAGTTTCTCCGAGGAGACCTTCGCCGCTCAGCCGCCGCAGTTGGCGTACTGCGTCAGGCGGATCGCGCTGCCGTCAGCCATTCTCGCCGTCCTCCATCACCCGGGCGATCGCCGCCAGGGTGTCGTCGAAGTCATCGCGGGTCATCGTGCGCAGATCGAGCAGGACACGGTCCTCCTTCAGCCGGCTGAAGACCGGCACCGGGGCGAGCCGCAGCCGCCGCGCCGCGCGGCTCGGATGGCTGCCCGGAAAGCTCAACGCCAGGCAGACCGTGGCGATTCCATGCGTCGGCAAGGTTCCGGCCCCGAGTTCGCTGGTGTCCTCGACCAGCTCGGTTCGGAGGTCGGCGAAGGTGGTGGCGATCCGTTCCTGGAGCGCCAGGGCGCGGGCCCGGACCGACGCGCAGGACTCGGTCAGCATGGCCAGGGTCGGGATGCGTTCGGCCAGGCGAGCGGGCTCGAAGTAGAGCTTGAGCACGCTCTCCAGCGCGAGGCAGGTGTTCTTGTCGATGCGTAGGGCGCGGGCGAGGGGGTTCTTCCGGATCCGTTCGACCACCGCACGCTTGCCGATGATGATGCCGGCCTGCGGGCCCCCGATCAGCTTGTCGCCGGAGAAGCAGACCACGTCGGCTCCGGCCTTGATGCTGTCGGCGACCGGCGGCTCGTCGAGGACCCCGAAGGGCTCGAGGTCGATGAGCGAACCGGAGCCGACGTCGTGGATGACCGGCAGGCCGCTCTCGCGGCCGATCGCGATCATCTCGTCGAGGCCGACGTGCTTGGTGAAGCCGACGATGCGGTAGTTGCTGGTGTGGACCAGCATGAGGGCGCCGGTCTCGGGCGAGATGGCCTCGCGGTAGTCGGAGGGGCGCGACTTGTTGGTCGTGCCCACCTCGCGCAGCCGGCAGCCGCTGGCGACGAAGACGTCGGGCAGTCGGTAGGAACCGCCGATCTCGATCAGCTGGGAACGGCTGACCACGACCTCGCGCCCGGCGGCGAGGGTGTTGAGGATGATCATCGTGGCCGCGGCGTTGTTGTTCACCACCAGGGCGGCCTCGGCGCCGGTCAGCTCGCAGAGCAGCTCCTCGCAGAAGGCGTCGCGCTTGCGCCGGGCGCCCTCCTCGCGATCGACCTCGAGCAGGACGTAGCCGGAGGCGCGACCGACGTCGGCGAGCGCGCGGGCCGGGTAGACCGCGCGCCCGAGGCCGGAATGGAGGATGATGCCGGTGCCGTTGACCACGCGGGACATCCGTGGCCGTTGCCAGTCCTCGAGGTCGCGGACGACGTGGCCGGCCAGGGTCGCGACGTCGGGCATGCCCTCGGGGCCGGGCAGCTGACCGGCAAGCAGCGACCTGCGGATCGATTCGAGTCGCCGCCGACAGAGTCGGACCAGCAGGCTCGGGTCGAACTCCGGTTCGACTCGCTTCTTCACCTCCTCCAGAAGGAGGTCGACCGCGGGCAGTGCGCGCAGGAAATCGCCCGGCTCTCGGCTCATCGGTGCCGCTCCTCGACTCGGATCCCGCGGGATGATAACAGGCCCGGCGAAGCGGGCGCGGCCGGGCCACCTGCGACAACAAGAAAAAAGACGGGGCTTCCGCTCGTCGGCCCGATCCTTATGCTCCGGAGCTGCGAGCCCACCTCGGGAACGGTCTCGTCGCCTCGGCGGCGGGGACGTCCTCGTAGCACCCTTATCACCGATCACCCTGACTTGCCCCTGACTCGTGAAAGGGACTGGACCTTGAGCGTCATCGAGTGCAAGAGCTGTGGAGGGCGATTCCGCCTCACCGCGTTGCCGGATCACGGCAAGCTCGCCTGTCCGCGCTGCGGCGTGCCCATGCGGACCCACAATCCGTCACGGAACACGACTCGCAGTGAACCCACCGCCAACGTCACGTCGGAGGGGGGACTGCGGATTTCCGGCGTCGTCACCAGGAAGCGGAGCGGCTCGCGGCCCATCGTGGTCGCGACGATCTGCGTCCTGATCATCGCCGTCGGGGCCTTCGTCTTCATGCACTTCTGAGTCGAGACCCCGGGGGCGCCCGGGCGGGCCGCGCGGGAAACGCGGTTCGTTCCAGACGGTTCCCGGGCGAGGTCCAGGGCCCTGCCAGATCGCAGGTCTCTCGCGGGTCGGAGTTCCTCCATTCGGGGCGGCTCCCGACCGGCCTGAGACCGGACTCATCGAGTCGGAGAAGGGACCCAACGGGAAATGGGCAAGCCGGGAGCCATGCTCCCGGCTTTTTCTCTGTGGCAAGGCCGCTTTCAGCCGCATAAGATCCGCCTGAGTCTCGAGCCACGGGAGGGGCCATGAGAATCTTCACGATGATCTGCGCGCTGGCGATCCTGGTCGCCTGCGAATCGAGCGGCGATCGTCTCGAGGTGCCGGTTCCGCCGGCCGAGCGCTACGTCGCGATGGATCTGAATTCGCTGCACGCCACCAGTCCGCGTGACCTGATCGTCGGGGGCTACCTCACCGACGTCGACGGCGCCATCGAGGGCATCCTCCTGCGCAGCACCGACGGCGGCGAGCACTGGCGCCGGATCGGCGCCATGACCTACGACTTCAGGAACTTCCTGCCGCAGGCCCTGCACTTCAACGACCTGCGCACGGGCTGGGTGACCGGCATCCGCCTGCGTCGGGGCGAGACCCTGCCGGTGGTGCTGCGCACCGAGGACGGTGGCGGCCATTTCCGCGACGTCGAGATCGCCGCCGGTCGTGATTCCGTCGTCCTCAACGTCGGCGACATCGAGTTCAGTTCCGATCTCGCCGGCGAGGTGAGCGTCACGGTCGAGGACGTCGAGACCTCGTCGATCGTCACCAACGTCTACGAGACCCGCGACGGTGGTCGCAGCTTCGTGATCGGTTCCTTCAAGGACCGGGCGAGCGGCTCGACCCGCGATCCGGGGCAGAGCTTCGTCAGCCCGAAGGAGGGCTTCCGGCTGTTGCGCCCGCTCGAGAACGGCACCCAGGTGCTGGAGTTCACCGCCGACGGCGGCGCCAGCTGGGTCGCCGTGTCGCAGTTCCAGGTCTCGCAGTTCGCTCAGTACTACTGAGCCACGAGCGGTCGACCTTCGCGGTCGGCCGAATTCGTCCAGTCATCAAGCCACGGGGCGTGGCGCAGTCTGGTAGCGCGTCTGCTTTGGGAGCAGAAGGCCGCTGGTTCGAATCCAGTCGCCCCGACTTCCGGTCGCTCGGACCGGGCCGGTTCGAGACCGGCCCGGCCCGGTCGCCGCGCCGGAGCCGATCAGAATCCGGAGGATCGAACATGCCCCGTTCCAGCCTCACCGAACTGCTCTTCGCGCTCGCCTTCGCCCTGGTCACCACCTTCGTCGCCGGCTCCCTGATCACCACCGACGCGGTCGAGAGCGCCCAGGCCCGCAAGGATCGGGTGGAGCAGCTGGTCGAGGAGCGGTCGGCGATCCAGATCCAGGCGATCAAGAACTGGATCGAGGCCGACCCGGAGGGCGATCGCAAGGGCGAGGTCAAGGACTACGTCCAGGCCCGCTACGGCTTCTCGTTGCGCGAGCTGAAGGAGCGCCGCAACTTCGAGAAGGTCGACAAGATCTATCACCACTTCCTCGAGCGGATGCGGTCGTGACCCGACCCGACGGCATCCTCCTGGTCAATCTCGGTACTCCCGAACGCCCGGAGACCGCCGAGGTCGCCGCCTACCTGCGCGAGTTCCTCGGCGACCCACGGGTGATCGATCTGCCTGGTCCGCTGCGCTGGTTCCTGGTCAATCGGATCATCGTGCCCCGCCGGGCCGCCCTGTCGGCGGCCAACTACCGCAAGGTCTGGACCGAGGAGGGCTCGCCCCTGATGGTTCACGGCACGGCGCTGCGGCACGGCCTCGAAGCGGAACTGGGCGGCGACGTCGTGCTGGCGATGCGTTATGGCCAGCCGTCGATCAGGACGGGACTCGAGACGCTCGCGGCCCGCGGCCGGCGCCGCCCGCTGGTGGTTCCGCTCTTTCCCCAGTTCGCCGAGGCCACCACCGGATCGGTCATCGCCAAGGTGAAGGACGAGATCCGCCGCGCCGGCCTGGCGCTCGAACCGCGCTTCATCGAGGACTTCGCCGACCATCCGGCCTTCATCGAGGCCCAGGCGCGGCTGATCCGCGAGCATGCCGACCTGGCGGCGGCCGATTGCCTGCTGCTGAGTTTCCATGGCCTTCCGGAGCGGCAGATCCGCAAGGCGGACCCGGATGGCGGCTGTCTCCGACCGGGTTGCTGCGAGCGCGCCGAGGCCCGCAACGCCCGCTGCTACCGGGCCCGTTGCCAGGCGAGCGCGCGGGCCCTGGTCGCGGCGCTCGGCCTGCCGGCGGAGAAGGCGCAGGTGGCCTTTCAGAGCCGGCTCGGGCGCGCCAAGTGGATCGAGCCCTATACCGACCAGGTGGTCTCCGAGATGCTCGAGCGCGGCCGGCGGCACTTCGTGGTGGTCTCGCCCGCCTTCGTGGCCGACTGCATCGAGACCCTCGAGGAACTCGGTATCGGCCTGCGCGAGCAGATCGAGGCGGCCGGTGGGCGACTCGAACTCGTGCCCTGCGTCAATGCCGCGCCGGACTGGGTGGCGGGTCTCGCCCGGATGGTGACTGAGGCCTGAAGCAGGCGTCGGGTCCCGTCCGGCCTCAGGCGCGACCGGAGACGTCGATCTCCTGGTACCAGTCGTCCTCGATCTCCGGGCGCGCGATGTCGAGGCGCAGGGTGCCTTCGCCGTCGGGCACGACGAGCGCGGCCTGCTTGCCGCAGCAGACCTCGGGGATCTCGAGCAGCGCGGACTTCTCCTCCCACCAGACGCGGGCCTCGCGTTCACTCCAGCCGCCGGCGTCGCGACAGGCGAGCAGCGCTTCCTCCAGCTCGCCGACGCGGCCCGGGCGGTCGGCCGGGTTCTTGGCCAGGCAGCGCATCACCAGGGCCTCGAGGTCGGCGGGCAGGTCGCGGCCCAGGCGCTCGCTGGGCGGTTGCGGCCGGGTGTGGAGGTGCTTGCCGAGCACCTCGATCGCGGTGCTGCCGTCGAAGGGCGGCTCCCCGGTGAGCAGGTAGTAGGCGACGCAGCCCAGGGAGTAGATGTCCGAGCGCGCGTCGACGTGGTCGATGTCGCTGACGCTCTCCGGCGACATGTAGCGCGGCGTGCCCATCACCTGGATGCCGGTCGCCAGGGTGAGGTCGGTGTCCTCGTCGAGGTTCTTCACCAGACCGAAGTCGAGCACCTTGACCACGTCGTGGCGGCCGCCGCGGCGGCAATCGAAGATGTTCGCCGGCTTGATGTCGCGGTGGATGAGGTCGAGCGCGTGGGCCTCGGCCAGCGATCCGCAGACCTGGGCCAGGAGGAAGATGACCCGCGCCGGTTCGATCGGCCCGGTGCGCTGGACGAGCTGCTCCAGGTCGACGCCGTCGAGGAGCTCCATCGCGTAGTAGAAGACCCCGTCCGGCGTCTGGCCGTAATCGTAGATGGCGATCGTGTTGGGATGGGTGAGCGAACTGGTCAGCTGGACCTCGCGCTCGAAGCGGGCCACGCCGTCGCGGCCGGCCACCTCGGCCCGCATCAGCTTGATCGCGGTCGGGCGCCTCAGCATGGCGTGGCTGGCGCGATAGACCTCGCCCATGCCGCCGGAGCCGAGTCGGGTCTCCAGGTGGTACTGGCCGAGCTGGCGCGCCCGCGACACCTTGCGACGCAGACCGTAGATGACCTGCGACGCGATCGTCGCCACCGCGGCCACCATGATCGACCAGATCAGGAGCACCGCCACCGTCGTGGTCCGATCGGCACCCTGCATCACGAGGTCGAGGTCGACGCGATCGGAACAGAAGACCAGGAGCAGGATCAGCAGGGACAGGCCGGAGATGATCGCGGTGAAGCGCGCGGTCGAGGGTACCACGACGGCGCGGGCCGTGAGGGCGATGGCCAGGCCGAGCAGGCCGAAGAGTGGCGTCGGCGGTCGGCTGGCGTCGGCCATGACGACCGCCAGGCCGATGCCGGCGGCGATGGCCAGCATCAGGGCCAGGTCGAGGCCCTTGAGGAAGCGCTCGCCCAGCGACCGGCGCGACCGGCAGATCAGCCAGGCGACGACGAGGGCGCCGACGTGCAGATAGTCGGGGAGATTGCAGATCCGGTAGGCACAGGCGAGGGGGTTCGACTCGCGACGGACGAAGACCAGCCAGACCAGGTTCGAGGCGATCAGCAGGAAGACCACCAGGACCAGGCCGATCCTCGAGAAGAGCGCGAGTCGATCCTGTAGACCCCGAGCCGATTCCTGGCTGCTCCAGGGCAGGCTGGACGACGTGGTCGACAGCCGGCGCTGCAGGCGGGAGAGGAGGGGCTTCATCGGCACCATGCGCGCAGGATAGCACCGTCGGACGACCGCCACCCATGGCGCTCCGGCCGGGGTCGAGAATTCACGACGACGGGGCGTCGTCGTCGAGCGGGCGAATCGCCTCGGCGCCGAAGCGGGCGCGGATGCGATCGAGGGCGTCCTGCAGGCCCTCGGCGCGGGCCTCGGCCTCGGCGCCGAAGAGCTCGAGTTGCTCCTGGGCCTCGGCCTCGACCAGATCGGCGCCGCCGAGACCGATCAGCCGGACCGGCATGCCTTCGTCGTGGAGCCGGTGGAGGAGGGCCCTGCCCTCGGCGATCAGATCGGCGTCCCGATCGATCGCTCGCGCCGGATGATGCTGGCGGCTGAAGGTATGGAAGTCCGGCAGGCGGAGCTTGAGCCGGATGCAGCGGGCCCGAAGGCAGGCATGACGAAGTCGCCGGCCGACGTCGCGGGCGAGCTCGGCGAGGACCCGTTCCAGCCGGGCCTGGTCGCAGACGTCGCGGGCGAAGGTGGTCTCGCGACTGATGCTGTGGGTCTCGCGCTGGTTGCTGACCTCCCGGTCGTCCAGGCCGCGGGCGAGGGCGCCGAAGTGACCGCCGGCACGGTCGCCGAGGATGCGGCGCAGATCCTCCGGCGCGAGGGCCTGGAGGTCGCGGATGCGGTCGAGGCCGAGGCCACGCAGCCGCTCCACCAGCCGCGGGCCGGCGCCCCAGAGCCGGGAGATGGCCAGGGGCGCGAGGAAGCGGGCCTCCTCGCCGGGGGGCACGACCACCAGGCCGTCCGGTTTCCTGAGGTCGGAGGCGACCTTGGCGACGAACTTGTTGCTGGCGACGCCGACCGAGATGCCGAGTCCGGTCGTCTCGCGTACCGCCTGGCGGATCGAGCGCGCGATGGTCTCGCCGTCGCCGAAGAGGCGGCGCGAACCGCCGACGTCGAGAAAGGCCTCGTCGAGCGAGAGCCCCTCGACCAGCGGCGTGAAGCCGTCGAAGATGGCGAAGACCTGGCGCGAGACCGCGACGTAGTCCCGCATCCGTGGCCTGAGATAGACGGCTCCGGGCGCCAGCTTCCGGGCCCGGGCCATCGACATCGCCGAGCGGACGCCGAAGGCGCGCGCCTCGTAGGAGGCGGTGGCGACCACGCCGCGTGGGCCCAGGCCGCCGACGATGACCGGCTTGCCGCGCAGCGCGGGGTCGTCCCGCTGCTCGACCGCCGCGTAGAAGGCGTCGAGATCGGCGTGGAGGATCGTGCGCGGCGCGGTCATGGCCCCATGCTACCGGGCGCGGGGAGACGGCCTGCCCGAGCTTGACGCTGGTTGCCGACGCGGCTTGAATGGCCGCGGAGGTTGCCATGCCCGGATTCTCGCGGACGCTCCTGGCCCTCGCTGCCGTCGGATTCGCCCTGTTCGGAGCGGGTTGTCGGAGCGCGGGGGTCGCGAGCGGAAAGGAGTCGCAGTTGAGAGCCGATCAAGCCGATCGCGACGGTCACAGCCGGTCGCGCCCCTGGGAGATCCGCAGCACGCATCTCGAACTCGAGCTGGAGCTCGACTTCGAGGCCCGCAAGCTGCGCGGTCGCGTCATCCATCATCTGCGGCGGGAGCCCGGTTGCCCGAAGGATGCCGCCTTCGCCTGCGACCTGCGCGCGCTCGAGATCCGGGGCGCCTGGGCCGGGCGCGAGGGCGACCTGCGCGCCGCCACGCAGCGCATCGTTCCCGGAACCGACTTCGGTGACGGCCTCGAGGTGGCCCTCGAGCCCGGCGACGATCGGGTCGCGATCGACTTCGAGACCACCGCCGCGGGGACGGGCCTGCAGTGGCTGGAGCCGGCGCAGACCGCCGGCCGCAAGGCGCCCTTTCTGTTCTCGCAATCCCAGGCCATCCATGCCCGCACCTGGTTCCCCTGCCAGGACAGCCCGGGCGTGCGCGCCAGCTACGAGGCGCGGGTGCGTTGCCCCGAGGGTCTCGAGGTGGTGATGAGCGCCGAGAAGCTCCCGGCCGCCGACGGCTGGCAGCGCTTCCGGCTGGAACGGCCGATCCCGAGCTACCTGATCGCCATCGCGGCCGGTCGGCTGGCCTCGGCCGAGATCGGGCCGCGGAGCCGGGTCTGGGCCGAGCCGGAGCAGCTCGATCTCGCCGCCTCGGAGTTCGTCGACACCGAGAAGATGATCCAGACCATCGAGGGCCTCTACGGACCCTATCGCTGGGGTCGCTACGACATCCTGGTGCTGCCACCGAGCTTCCCCTTCGGCGGCATGGAGAACCCGCTGCTCACCTTCGCGACGCCCACCATCCTCGCCGGTGACCGCTCGCTGGTGGCCCTGATCGCCCACGAGCTGGCCCACTCCTGGTCGGGCAACCTGGTGACCAACGCCACCTGGCGCGACTTCTGGCTCAACGAGGGCTTCACCGTCTACGTCGAGCAGCGGGTCATGGAGGCCCTCTTCGGACCCGAACGGGCCGGCATGGAGATCATGTTGGCGATGCGCTCGCTCAAGGAGGAGATGGCCGAACTCGAACCCCGTGACCAGATCCTGCACGTCGATCTCGACGGCCGGGACCCGGACGCCGGTTTCACCGGCGTGCCCTACGACAAGGGCGCCGCCTTCCTGCGCCGGCTGGAACAGGCGGTGGGGCGCGAGCGCTTCGATCGCTTCCTGCGCGGCTGGTTCGACGGCCACGCCTTCCGCAGCGTGTCGACGGCCGACTTCGTCGAGTACCTCGAGCGCGAGTTGCCGGAGGCGGCGGACGCGGTCGATCTCGCGCTCTGGATCGAGGGACCGGGACTGCCGGAGGACGCGCCGATCCCGGTGTCGCGCGCCTTCGAGACCATCGATCGCAAGGCCGCCGACTTCGTCGCCGGGTCGATCGAGGCCGGCGCGATCGCGGCCGGGGCCTGGACGACGCAGGAGTGGCTGCGATTCATCTCGTCCCTGGGTGATCGGCTGCCGCGGGAGCGCATGGTCGCGCTCGACCGTGCCTTCGGACTCAACGCCCGGCGCAATTCCGAGATCTCCTGCGCCTGGCTGGAACTGGCGGTCCGCAGCCATTACGAGGCCGCCTGGCCGCGGCTCGAGGAGTTCCTCTGCGAGCAGGGTCGGCGCAAGTTCCTGAAGCCACTCTACAAGGCTCTCGCCGAGGACCCGGAACTGATCGCGCTGGGACGGAGGATCTACGCGCGGGCCCGGCCCGGATACCACGCGATCTCGACCGGTACCATCGACGAGATCATCGGCCGGCCCTGAAGCTGCCGGCTGGGCAGCCGGCGCTCCGGAGCGCCAGCCGCTGGCTGGCCTAGTTCCCTTGCCGGTTGATCTCGTTCTTGCCGGTCGTTCAGCCGCTATCCGCGCGGCCGGCGAACGTGCCGGCTGGGCAGCCGGCGCTCCGGAAGGCCGTCGTCGGAGCACCGGTTGCTCGAAGCGACCCCTGGTCGGCCCGTTCCGGGGAGACACGAGCTTCGCCTGCGCAGCAGGCGCTGCGCGGTCCGAGGCGCCGGCCGCTGGTCGGCCTGGTCGGACTCGCCCCTTGGCGGGTTCCCGCCTACTTGGGGTCGGGGCCGCCGGTGAAGTCGTCGGCGTTCTCGTAGATGCCGTCCGGGCCGGCCGAGCGCAGCTCGTACTTCTCGCCCACCAGCTGGTAACGGATCGGGTGGCCCCAGGCGTCCTGCGGGTCGTGGAAGCGGACCAGGAACTCGGCGGGCGTGGGATAGCGCCCGTTGTCCTGGTGGTACTCACCGAGCTTCAGCTCGATGTCGATGAAGATCCCCTGGTTGTGCACCTTGTCGATGCCGCTGAGGAGGATGTAGGCGCCCAGCACCAGGCCGGCGATGCTGATCAGGAGTGACGTGACCGCCATGCCGCGCGGCCGTTCGCGCAGCGCCATGAGGGAGATGATGAAGCCCGCCGGCGCGACGAAGCCGAGGGTGGCGATGCCGACCAGCGAGACGATGAGGGCCACCTTGCGGCGCGAGGCCT
This sequence comes from Planctomycetota bacterium, assembly GCA_020639295.1. Lineage (GTDB taxonomy): Bacteria > Planctomycetota > DRQF01 > JACKGY01. Next base: position 694,733 of record JACKGY010000003.1, on the reverse strand, counting down.
TGACCTCGACCGGTTCCGTTTCTGCGTTCATGTCACTTCCAGTCGATCACCACGATCCGCCGCTCGGCCGGATCGCCGGGGATCTCGTAGGCGACGTCGAGCACGACGTCCATCTTGCGCTCGCCGAGGAGCCGGTGAGCGTCATCCAGTTCTTCCTCGAAACGCGGCCCCTTCCAGAGCACGAGCGGACCGAACCAGCGGTTGGTGGTCCAGCCGAGCAGTCGTTCGAGGGGGCCGACCGCCCGCGCCAGCACGAGATCGTAGTCCTTGCGATGGGGTCGGATGAAGTCCTCGAAGCGACCCCAGACGCAATCGACCTGCTCCTCGAGGCCGAGGTCGGCGACCACCTCCTTCAGGAAGTCGATCTTCTTGCGGGTGCTGTCGAGCAGGGTCACGCGCAGCTCCGGCAGGGCGCAGGCGAGCGGGATGCCCGGGAAGCCGGCTCCGGTGCCGAGGTCGAGCACGCGCCGGACGTCGACGTCGTCGGTGCCGGCGAGCACCGGCACGGCGGCCAGCGAATCGAGGGCGTGGCGGCGGGCCATGTCCTCCGGCTCGACGATGCGGGTGAGGTTCATCACCTCGTTCCGTTCCCGCACCAGCCAGGCATGGCGCGCGACCAGCTCGGCGCGCCAGGGACGGAACTCGCCGAGGGCGGCGAGGAAGCGGTCGTTGAACTCGGTCTCGTTCATGCGCTGAGCATCCTCGTTCAACCGGGTATGACCAGGACCGGACCGCGCGAGCGCAGGATCAGGTCGCGAACGCGGCTCGCGCTCGACGACTCGTGGCGGCGGTGGGCGGCCACGGCGATGCGGTCGCGCGCCTGGGTCAGGGCCAGGACGGCGCCGACCAGGTCGGTGCCGCCGAGGCCGGCGAAGTCGATGGCGAAGCCGCGTTCCTCGCCGAGGCGCTGCAGGGCCGCGACCAGGCCGCCGGCGACGCGCGACTCGGCGCGCTGCAGCATGCTCTCGAAGGTGGCGAGGTCGTCGGCGTGGTCGTCGAAGATGGCCCGCACCTCGGCGATCAGCTCGGGATCATGGCCGATGCGCAGCGAGATCTCGCCGTCGCGGCCGGCCAGGAGCGCCGACCAGCTCGCGGCGGCGCCCTGAAGGTCCTCGTGCCAGTCGAGCAGGCAGACCGGGCGCGCCAGCGACCGTTCCGGTTCGGCCAGCGCCTGACGCACCAGGAGCAGGGGCCGATCGAGCTCGGCCAGGGCGAGGTCGACGCTCGAACTCAGGCTCTCGCTCTTCAGGTCGCCGATGTCCTCGCCGAAGGGAACCGGCAGGACCAGGACGGCCGCGCCGGCGGCCGCGGCGCGGAAACGGTCGACGTTGGCGGCGGCATCGTCGCCGAGCGGCGGCTCGTGGATCCCGAGCCTCGCGCCCAGGCGGTCGGCCAGGGCCCGGGCGAGGACGCCGGCGGTCGGGTCCTGGTCCGAACCGTCGAGGAAGAGCACGACCTCCTCCACGCGCGGCAGCTCGAGGGTCGTCTTCTGGGCCCGGAGGGCGGCCTCGAACAGACCGAGGCTGGCGTCGACTTCCTTGTTGTCTTCGCTCATGAGTTCATCCCGGGGAAGAGCCCCAGTTCTTTGAACAGACTCAGGTAGCCGAGCGCCACCGCGCCCTGCACCAGCAGGACCAGGCCACCGACCTTGAGGTACTCACCCCAGCCGATCTTGATCCCGCGCTCCTTCTCGAGCGCATGCAGGGCGATCACCGCCGCCACCGAACCGACCGGGGTCGAGTTGCCGCCGAGGTTGGAGCAGACCACGAGGGTCCACCAGAGGGGGACGACCGGCTGGCTCGCCGCCATGGCGCTGACGATGGGAATGAGCGTGGCCGCGACCGGGATGTTGTCGACGATGCCGCTCAGCACCAGGACGAAGATGCCCATGATCAGGAGGAGACCGAGTTCGCTGCCGCCGGAGACCTTCTCGATCGAGCCGGCGAGGATGCCGAGGAGGCCGGTATCCTGAACCGCGCCGATGATCACGAAGAGTCCGATGAAGAAGACGATGAGCGGCCACTTCACGGTCTTGATCGCCTTCTCGGTGTCGAAGCCGGAGAAGAGCAGGGCGGCGACGCCGCCGCACATGGCGATGAGGTCGAGGCCCACGTCCATGGTCTGGGCGGTGGCGAAGCCGATCGTGGTCAGGACCAGGATGATGGCGGCGCGCCAGAAGACGCGCCGGTCGTGGACCAGGGCCCACTCGTCGAAGCCGGCGACGCGGGCCGCGCGCGCGGCCGCGTCACCGGTCGCGACCAGGCTCGCCCGGTAGAGGAAGCGCACCATGAAGGCGGCGATCAGCGCGGTGATCAGCGCCAGCGGCGTGGTCACCCGGAAGAAGTCCAGGTAGGCCAGCCCGGCCTTCTGGCCCACCATCATGGTGCAGATGCCGGAGGCGAAGGTGACCAGGGCGCCCGAGTTGGCGCAGAGCGCGACCACGATGACGTAGGGCTTGGGGTCGTAGTCCAGCTCCCGGGTGACCGCCAGCGCCAGGGTCACCATGATCAGGGTGCCGGGCGCGATGGTCAGGAAGCTGCAGAAGACCACGGTGAGCGCGGCCATCGCCCAGAACAGCCGGATCGGGTGGCCCCCGGTCTTCTTGACGATCTTGACCGAGATGAAGTGGAAGAGGCCGCTGTGACCGGCGATCTCGACCAGGATCGAGGTGCCGAGGAGGACGCCGAGAACCCCCAGGTCGTGACCGATGGTCTCGTGGACCTTCTCGAAGCCACGAGTCTCGTAGAGGCCGAAGAGCATGGCCGTGATCACCGCGGCGCAGGCGCCGGTCATGGCGGCGAGGGTCTTGTGGACCAGCTCGAAGGCGATGGCGACGTAGGTCGCCACCATGATCAGGCCGAGCAGGACCATCGGCAGGACGCCGTGATCACCGGACTCGGGGGCCGGTCCCGGCCCGCCGCCGAACACCGGTCCCCCGGCCGAGAGGATCAGCAGCAAGGTGGCGGCGCCGAACAGCAGGATGGGGCCAAACCGGCGCAATCCGGCACGGGCTCTCGGGGGCATCATGGGTCCTCGTCGGGTTCCTTGGCGCCAATCTATCGGCCCCCGGGCCCCGACGCCACCTCGCCCGGAGGGCCCCCTTGTGCGTCGCCCATCCGGAACGGCTATGATGCAGGCCATGTCGATCCGATTCGTCCTGCTCCTGACCCTCCTGGCCGGACCGCTCCTGGCCCAGGGAAGCGACCTCGAGACCGCTCTCGCCGGCGCCGCCGACGCGCGCGCCGCCCGGGAGATCCTCGCCCGCGCCCTCGAGCGCGGTCGCGGCCCCGAGGTCGTGCTGGAGATCGCCAAGGAGGATCGCCTCGCCCGCTGGCTCGACTGGAAGAAGGGGCCCCCCGGCGACCCGGTCACCGAGGCCGTCTTCGCCGAGCCCTCCTTCATCCGGTTGCTCGCCGGCCGGCTCCAGCACGCCGAGGCCCGTCGGCGCCTGACCGGCGCCCGCTTCTGTCGCTGGTCGAGCTGGCCCTACCTGGTCCAGGTCGCGCTCGAACAGCTCGAGCGCGAAGACGATCCCAAGGTGCTCGCCGCGCTCTACGAGGCGATGCGCGGCGTCCTGAAGGACGACGAGCTGCGCGTGGTCTGGCGTTCGGTACCGGTAGACCCCGAAGCGGCGGAGGCCAGACGGCACGCGCTGCTGCGGCTCGGGCTGGCCCGGGCGGGCATGTCGCATCGGGTCGCGGCCTGGCCCGGAGGACCGAACTGGGTCGAGAAGGGTCTCTCGGCCGATCGCGGTCACGAGCCCTTCCGCGCCCTCCTCGGCCCCTCGGTGGCGATTCCGCGCCCGCAGAATCGGGATCCGGTCAGCCTTCTCCTGGCCTTCGCCCACGAGGGCAAGGACGACGACGGCGAGAAGGCGCGGGTCATGGACGGCGAACGGCTGCTGATCGAGTTCGCGCCCGGCCGGGTGCCGGCGCGCGGCGGACTGCGCCTGATCGAGCTGAGCCTCGACCGGCCCCTGACCGAGGGCCTCGAGGATCTCCGCCTCGACTTCCCGGGCGAGGGCTGGCGATCGTTCCGGTTCCGCGCCCTGGTCGGTTTCGAGCGGGCCATCCTGGACCGGGTCCAGCCCTTCGCCACCCGCCGGCTGCTGCCGGGCAAGGGGATCGCGATCGAGGGCGCCCGCGTGGACGACGCCTGGCGCCCCGGATTGCTCCTCGACGAGGAACGGGCCGTCATCGACCTCGAGAGCCTGGAGATCGCCGGCAAGATCCACTCCCTCGAGCTGGATCACTGGAGCGAGGACCCGGGCGGTTCCGTCTGGGAACTGCGCCTGAACGGCCGGGTGCTGATGCAGCTCATCGGCCAGGCCCGACCACGGGCGGCGAAGGCGACCCTGCGCAACCTGCCCCTGGACAAGGGAGCCAACCGCCTCGAGTTCCGTCGGCTGTCGGGCTCGACCCTGCATCTCGAGGCCCTGCGCCTGCGCTTCGAGTGAAGCCGGTGAAGGCGCCCCTTTCCGGTTCCGGTTCCTGCCCCGCCGGTCCCTCCGGCGTTATCATCCCGGCCCTCGACCCCGGAGATCGACGATGACCCGAGCGCGCTTCCTCCTCTTCATCCTCCTTGGCCTCGCCGGTTCCCCGAGCCTGCTCCCGGCCCAGGAGGCACCGACGATCACCAAGGTCGACGAGCTGAGCATCGGCTGCTGGAACCTGCTCAACCTCTTCGACAACCACGACAACCCCTGGCGGCCCGACGAGGGCACGCCGCCCAAGTCGCAGGCCGAACTGCGCCGCCTCGCGCGTCAGATCGACCGCCTCGGGGTCGACGTCCTCGGCGTCGAGGAGGTCGAGAACCGCGAGGTGCTCGAGACCCTGAACCTCTACCTCGAGCGCCCCTTCGCCTTCGTCGAGCTGATCGAGGGCAACGACTTCAGGGGCATCGACGTCGGCATCCTGTCGCGTCTGCCGATCGTCTCGGCGACCAGTCACCGTCAGCTCCCGCTCGAGGGCGACCAGCGCTTCGCCCGCGACTTCCCGGTCTTCCGGCTGCGCCTGGCTCCCGATCGTCTCCTCGACGTCGGCGTCGTCCACCTGAAGAGCAAGCGCGGCCGCGGCGACGAGAGCGACTCCTGGCGCCGCGCCGAGGCCCTGGCGATCGCCGGCATCGTCGACCGCCAGCAGAAGCTGGAACCGGGAGTGCCGATGCTGGTCATGGGCGACTTCAACGATCATCGCGACGCCGCGACGCTGGCGCCGCTGTTCGGCCGTCTGCACGATCTCACCGAGCAGGTTCCGGAGAACGAACGCTACAGCTTCGTCTTCCGCGAGAAGGGCGAGCAGATCGATTTCATCCTGGCCACCAAGGGCGTGGTCGCCGGCTCGGTGACCATTCCCCACGACACCGACGAGGTCTCGGACCACTTTCCGGTGGTGGCGAAGCTGCCGATGGACCGGAGCCTCGCCCGGGTCGTCCTGCCGGCCGGATCGGCGCCGAACAGCTCCGTCCTGCCGGTGATCGACGCCAGCGACCTGGAGGGTGCCCGCGAGCACCTGCTCCAGGAGGTGGTGATCCGCGGCAAGGTGGTCAAGGTGCATCGCCCCGAGAGCGGCGCCAACGCGACCCTCAACCTGCACGAGGACTATCGCCGGGCGGTATCGATCCACGTCCCGGCCGGCGCGCTCGCCCGGCTCGGCGATCTCGATGCCCTGGTGGGCAAGGAGATCCGGGTCGCGGGTGCGCTCCACCTCTACAAGGGCAATCCGCAGATCCTCTGGACCCGTCCCGAGCAGCGCGTCGACCAGGCGGTCAAGCCGCCGCGGCGGAAAGCAGGTGAATGATCGCGCTCGCTCGCGCGTTGGTGCTGGCGATGCCGAACTCGCGCCGACAGCCCCTCCTGGTCCTCGGCCTGACCCTGGCCGTCCTCGGTCTGGTCGGGGTCGCCGGTGATGCCGGAGGGGAGGAGGGCTTCTGGCGCCCCGACCGGCCACCGCTCGAGCAGCTCGCCGAGCGCCACGGTTTCCGGCCGCCGGTCGGCTACTTCGAGCGCATCGGCGCCGCCACCCTGCGCATCGCCGATGGCGGCGGCTGCGCGGTCCTGGTCTCCGGCGAGGGCCTGGTCGCGACCTCGCACCATCTGGTCCGGGAACGGGTCGACGAGCTCGGCGCGCGTGGCGGTCTGATCCTGGAACAGGGCTTCCTGGCCCTGCGCCGCGAGCGCGAGATCCCGTTGCCGGGCCTGCGGCTCGAGCAGCTCGTCGATACCGTCGACGTCAGCGCGCGGCTGGCGGAGGCCGTGGCCACGCGGCTCGCCGACGATCGCGAGGGCGATCTCTTCGCGGTCCGAGCCCGCGCCATCCAGGACCTGATCGACACCGAGAGCACCCGCAGCGGTCTGCTTTGCCGGGTTTCCGATGCCGAGGGTCCCGACGGCCGCACGGTGCTGCAGCGCTTCCGGGTCCACCGCGACGTCCGTCTGGTCTTCCTGCCCGACGCGGCCGCCGCCACCTTCGGCGGCGACATCGACAACTTCCACTTCCCCCGTTACTGGCTCGACGTGGCCTTCCTCCGCCTCTACGAGCAGGATCAGCCGCTGGTGACACCCGATCACTTCGACTGGGCCGGTCCGGAGGACGTGGTGGAGCCGGGCGACTTCATCGTCCTGGCCGGTTATCCGGAACGGATCGGCCGGCTCATGCCGCCGGCCCTGGTTCGGCGTGAACTCGAGACCCGGCACCAGGCGGTGATCCGGCTCTACGACGGAATGATCGCCGCCTACGAGCGTTTCGCCGGCCGCGGCGAGGCCCAACGGCGCCAGGTGCTGAACGAGCTGGCCGCCTTCGGCAATGCCCGGAAATCCTATGCCGGGCAGGCCGAGGCCATGTTGCGCCGCGGCGGCATCGAACGCATGGAGGCGAGCTGGGCCGCGGCCATCGGGCGGGTGCCCGGCGGCGACGAGGCCCTGGCCGACGAGATCGAGGCGCTCTCGAAGCGCCTGGTCGCCCTGTTCGAGGCCGGGGAGGACGAGCGACGCCAACGCCTCTTCTCCCGACTCGAGAGCCGCTCCCTCGGGCAGGCCCGCGAGCTGCTCCGCTACGCGCGCGCCGTCGGCCAGCTCGACGAGGGCGACCCACGGCTCGACGAGCAACGGGTCGCGCTCCTGGCCGATCTCAACGTCGATGCCGAGCTCGAGGCCGTGGTGGCCGCGGCGCGGCTCGAGCTGGCCCGCGGCGAGCTGGGCCAGGACGATCTCTTCGTCGCCGCCTGCGACGCGGTCGCCGGCGAGGCTGGCATCGCCCGTGCGGTCCTCGACAGCAAGATCCGCGATCTCGCCTTCCGTGCCCGCCTGATCGCCGCCGGTCCCGCGGCCATCATCGCCGCCGATGATCCGATGATCCGGCTCGCCGCCCGGCTCGAGCCGGTCTGGGCCCGGCTCTGGGGGCCCGAGAGCAAGGCGCGCGATACCGAGATCGCCATGCTCGCCGACCGGATCGTCTTCGCCGCCTCCGCCCGGCGCGTGCCCCGTTACGGTCCGGAGCCGGACGGCAGCCTGCGGGTCTCCTTCGGCGAGGTCCGCGGCTTCGAGCGGGGTGGCAGCCTGGTGCCGCCCATCACCAACCTCTTCGGTCTCTTCGCCCGTCACCGGGCGATGCGGGGCGAGGCACCCTTCGTCCTGCCGCGTGCCTTCCTGGAGGCGCGCGACCGCCTCGATCTCGCCGGCAACGTCAACTTCGCCTTCAGCGCCGACGCCGGGCGCGGCAGCTCCGGCGGGCCGGTTCTCGACCGGCAGGGGCGGGTCCTGGGCCTGCTCTTCGACATCAATTACGAGAACCTCGGCCAGTACTTCGTCTACGGCGAGGAGGGACGAGGTGTCGCGGTCGATGCGGGCTTCGTGCTGGAAGCGCTGCGCAAGATCTACGACGCCGGCGCGCTGGCCGACGAACTCCTCGGGCTCTCCGGGCCGCGCTGACGCCCAGCGGCCTGACCCCCTCCCGCCGGGCCTCGGCTCGGCTATCATGGGGAGCGGCGAAGGAGGCCTGCAGATGAAGATCGCGATCACCGGAGCATCGGGTTTCGTCGGCGAGGCGCTCTGCGGCCATCTCGCGGCCGCCGGTCATCAGGTCCTGCGATTCGTGCGTCGGCGACCGACGCCCGGGATCGAGGAGGCGCACTGGAACGCGGAGACCGGCAAGATCAACGCGAACGCCCTGGCGAGCTGCGACGCGGTCGTCCACCTCGCCGGCGCCAACGTCGCCGAGAAACGCTGGTCCGCCGCGCGCAAGGAAGAGCTGTGCTCGAGCCGGGTCGCGGCCAGCCGATTCCTCGCCGAGACCCTGGCCGGGCTCGAGACCGGCCCGCGCGTCCTGGTGGCGGCCTCGGCCATCGGCTTCTACGGTGATCGCGGCGACGAGGTGCTCACCGAGGAGTCGACCCTGGGTGAGGGTTTCCTCGCCGAACTCTGCCGCGACTGGGAGGCCGCCCTCGAACCGGCCCGCGTCGCCGGCATCCGCGTGGTCAACCTGCGCATCGGCCTCGTGCTCGGCCAGGGTGGCGCCCTGGCGAAGATGCTCCTGCCCTTCAAGCTCGGTCTCGGCGGCCGGCTCGGTTCGGGCAAGCAATGGCTGAGCTGGATCGACCGCGACGATCTCGCCGCGCTGTTCGCGACCGCCGTCTTCGACGATCGCTACCAGGGCGTCATCAACGCCGTCGCGCCCGAGAACGTCAGCAACTCGTCCTTCACCAAGACCCTGGGGCGGGTCCTTCGCCGTCCGACCGTCCTGCCGGTGCCGGCCTTCATGATGCGGCTCCTCTTCGGCGAGATGGCCGACGCGCTGTTCTTCAGCTCGGCGCGGGTCGAACCGCGGCGCGCGCTCGACCTGGGCTTCGAATTCCGCCGTCCCGAACTGGAGCAATCCCTTCGCCATGTCCTCGGCCGCTGAACTCCGTCTCGCCACCGCCGACCTTCCCGGCATCGGTGGCCGCTTCAAGGCCAGTCCGGAGGACTTCGAGGTCACGGAGCTGCCGCTCTACGAGGCCGGCGGCGAGGGCGAGCACCTCTACCTCCGGATCCGTCGTCGTGGCCGGAATACCCGTGACGTCGTCAGGGTCCTGGCCCGGCTCGCGGGTCTACGTGATCGCGAGGTCGGCTACGCCGGCCTGAAGGACCGGCAGGCGGTGGCCACCCAGAGCTTCTCGCTGGCGATCCGACCGGCGGACGAGGCCGACTTCCTGTCCCGGCTCGCCGAGCGGGACGACCTGGAGCTGCTCGAGGCTCGACGCCATCGGAACAAGCTGGGCCGCGGGCATCTCGTCGGCAACCGCTTCCGGATCCGCATCCGTGAGGTCGCGGCCGACGCCGAGGCGCGGGCTCGCGCCGTGCTCGACCGGCTCGCGCTCCAGGGGCTGCCCAACTACTTCGGTCCGCAGCGCTACGGCAACGACGGGCTCAACGCGGAACGCGGGGCGGCGATCGTGGCCGGCGAGCGGGAACGGGATCGCTTCCTGCGCGAACTCTATCTCCACGCCTGGCAGTCGCGGCTCTTCGACGCCTGGCTCGCGGAGCGCCTCCGGCGGGGCGACTGGTGCCGGCTGGTCGAGGGAGACGTCGCGCGGCTCGAGGAGCGGGGCGGTCTCTTCCTGGTCGAGGACCTCGCCGCCGAGCTGCCCCGGGCGGAGCGCGGCGAGATCTCGGCCACCGGGCCGATGTTCGGCGCCAAGATGATGAGCACCACGGCGGAGGCCGCGGCGATCGAGCGCGCGCTGGCGCCGCCCGAGGCCCTCGACCTCGCCCGTCTCCGCGAACTCAGGCTGGTCGGCGCGCGGCGCGTGGCGCGGATCTTCCCGCGCGAGATCGAGCTGGTGGTGGAGGAGGGCGCGCTCCTCGTGGCCTTCGTCCTGGCCAAGGGCAGCTACGCCACCAGCGTGCTGCGCGAGCTGATGAAGGAGGGCGCCGCCATGGATGCGCTCCAGGAGGGCGGCGACGACTGAACGACGCGGCCGACGAGCCGGGCTCGTCGGCCGAGGTGATCGTCTTATCGCGGCGGGCCGATCAGTGCGCGTGGGTCGGCCGAGGCTTGCCGGCGTAGAGCAGCTTGTAGGACAGCGTGACCCCGAGCAGGGTGCCGACATGCCCGAGGATGCTGGCGAGGAAGGCGCCCCAGTGGGCGGGCAGGCCGACGTCGGCGAGGACGCCCCTGAGCGCGATGCTGGCGCCGGCGAAGGCCGCGGCACCGACGACGAGGGCCAGGATGTCCATCATCGGGGCGATGCGGATCTTGCCGGCCGAGGTGCAGCCGTAGATCGCCGACAGGACGAAGGGCAAGAGCGCCCAGCCGAAGATGATGGCGAGAATGACCTTGCCTTCCACGTCGCGTGCCTCCTGGACTCGATGGGGGCGGATTCTAACCGCCCCGCGGCGCGGCTGTAAAGCTCGAACCCACGAGCTCCGTCGGTCGAATCGTCGGCCTCGCCAGGACCGCTGGCGCGCGCCTCCGGTCAGTCGGCCCCTGGTTCGAGACGATAGCCACGACCCCGAGCCGTGAGCAGGTGCCGTGGGCGGGCCGGCTCGGCCTCGATCTTCTGGCGGAGCGTGAAGACGTGGGTGTCGACGGTACGGGTCGTCACCTCGACCTCGAGACCCCAGACCTCGCGCAGGATCTCCTCCCGGCCCAGCGCGCGGCCCGGGTGGCGCAGGAAGAAGGCGAGGAGCTCGATCTCCTTGGGCAGAAGGCGCAGCTCCTCGCCGGCGCGGCGGACGAGTCCGGCGTCGAGGTCGATCTCCGCGGCGCCGAGGAGGAGCCGGGTCGGCGCCTCGCCGCTCCGGCGCAGAACGGCCCGGATGCGGGCCCAGAGTTCGTGGATCGAGAAGGGCTTGACCACGTAGTCGTCGGCCCCGGCCTCGAGTCCGCGCACCCGCGCCGCCTCCTCGCCCCGGGCGGTGACGATGATGGTCGGCAGGCGAGGCAGGCGGCCCTCGCGCATCGCCCGCAGAAGCTCGAGGCCGTCGCCATCGGGGAGACGGAGGTCGAGGACCAGGAGCGCCGGGCGACCCCGAGCGAGTTCGTCATGGGCGCCCGCCAGCGTGGACGCGGCGCGCACCAGGTAGCCGCGCGCCACCAGGAAGTCGGTCACCGCCTCGCGGATCCCGGGTTCGTCCTCGATCAAGAGGATCTCGCTCATCGTGATGCGCTCCGGGGCAGCTCCAGCACGAAGCGGGCGCCGCCACGTGCCGGCCGTTCATGGCGAACCCGGCCGCCATGAGCCTCGATGGTGGCGCGCACCAGGGCGAGACCGAGCCCGCTGCCGGCGATCTGGTCGTGACGGCCCCGGACGAAGCGCTCGAACAGGCGGGGCCTGATCTCCTCGGGCACGCCGGGGCCGTCGTCACTGACCGCGATGGTCAGCGCCGAGGCCGACTCGGCCACCGCGATCTCGATCGAGCGGCCGCGGCCGGCATACTTGGCGGCGTTGTCGAGCAGGTTGGCGAGGCTTCGTTCGAGGGCCTCGCCGTCTCCGTCCACCACGAGCGGTCGGCGCGGCACCGAGAGCCGGACCAACTGGTCGAGGGCGCGATGCCGGTAGCGGTTCCGCCGGAGCAGGCGGCCGAGCAGCGCGCGCAGCTCGACCTCGTCGCGTCGCAGCGCGATCCGGCCCTTCTCGAGCCGGGCGAAGTCGAGCAGATCGTCGACCAGCTCGCGCAGCCGACCGACCTCGTGATCGAGATCCTGGATGTAGGCCTCGCGTTTCGCGGCCGGGACGTCGCCGCCGGCGAGCATCTCCGACTTCAGGCTGAGCACGGCCAGCGGCGTGCGCAGCTCGTGCGAGACGACGTCGATGAAGTCGCTCTTCAACCGGGCCAGCTTGCGTTCGCGGCCGATCAGCGCGAGGGCGACCAGGATGCCGAGCAGCGCGGCCGCCGCGCCGGCCGCCAGCAGACCGTAGGCGAGGCGTTCCCGGTCCTCGCTCCGGCGAGGGATGGCGATCTCGAGGACCAGCGGTCGGATCGGACCCGTGGTCGCGGCGGCGCGGTCGAGGAAGCCGATCTCGACCCCTGGTTCCGCCAGCTCGCGGAGTCGGCCCAGGGCCTCGTCAGCCAGGGCCGCGGCCGCGATGCCGAGCCGATCGCCGCGACGGAACAACAGGAAGTCCGGGCCGATCAGCACCTCGTCGTCGCCGAGATCGGGCGGCTCGCGCCGGAGCAGGTCGAGCGCCCGCGCGCCGAGCAGCCAGAGCGCGACCCGCTCCGAGGCCATGGCGGCCGAGCTCGTCTCCAGGCTCGATGCCACCTCGAGCGGCAGCGGTCGATCCCCCGCGAGAGCCTGATCGCAGAGTTCGATCAGGGCGCCCTGGCCGAGTGCCTGATCGAGCCGGCAAAGGAGGAGCGCGCGCGGCAGCGCGAAGGGCAGGCCGTCGATCGTGGCGTCCTGATCGCCGGCGGCGACCTCGAGGGCGGCGATGGCGGCCGCCACCTGCCCGGTGGCGATCAGGCAGCGGGCGCGGGCGAGTAGGAGCCTGGGTTCGGTCAGGCCGGCGAGGGAATCGTGGCCGAGGAAGCGCAGGGCGCGTTCGTGTTCGCCGCGCGCCTCGAGGGCGAGCGCGGATTCGCCGGCGAGCGGCAGGGGTCGGGCCGGTCGGTCATCGGGTTGCCAGCTCGGATAGAGCTCGACGCCCAGCGGTCGCGAGCCGGCGTCGAGGCGGATCAGCGTTCCGGTCGTCGCCGGCGCATCGAGCAGGTCGACGAGCTGGTGTCGGCAGCGCTCGCCGAGATCCTCGAGGCGACGCTCCTCCTCGGCGGCGAGGCGATCGAGGTCACCCGCGAGCCGGAGCCAGAGCCCGCCCGACACGAAGGCCGTGGCCAGGACGAAGAGCGGCAGGATCGTGAGCCAGCTCCGGCGGTCGTCGCGGTCGAGGAAGGACATGGGCCGATGATAGCCGCGGCGACGGGACCCAGGTCAGGGCCAGGTCAAAAGCCGTCGCTCCGGTCAGGAGCCGGTCAAGTTCGAGAGCGGTCGCCGGCATTTGACCGGGCGCTGACACGAGGGGGTCGAGATGTGGTCAGACTGAGCGGGTCGACCGAACGAAAGGAAGAGCCATGTCGAAATGCCCTCGTCTTCTCCTGGTCCTGATCGTCCTCGCCTGCGGGCTGCAACCGCTCGTCGCCCAGGTCGAGGAGCCGCGCGCGCGGCTCCTGGCGCTGGTGCTGGGCTACGAGCTCGATGGCCGGATCGACACCGCCATCGAGGGCCTCCGGGGCCTGCTGCCGGCGACCGAGGGCGAGCTGAAGGCGCAGATCCTGCTGCGGCTCGCGCGCCTCCAGCGGCGCCAGGGCGACACCGCCGGGATGGAGGCGAGCCTCGCCCCCCTGATCGGCCGCGACGACGGCATCGGCGCGCTGGCGCGCGGGCTCGCCCCGCGCTCGGGCGAGGCCTCCCGCCCGGACGGCGATCCGGTCTTCGGCCGGATCGACCGGCTCGACCTCGGCGCCATCGGCAGCGACGTCGAGGCGAGCGCCGCCGCCGAGTCGCTCGGCGGTCTCGGCGCGCTCGCGGTGCCGGTCCTGGTCGAGCGCTTCGACTCCCTCGGCATCTACGGGCGGCTGAACTGCCTGGAACTCCTGGGCACTCACGAGAACGATGCCTCCGTGCGCCTGCTCTTCGAGAGCATCCTCGCCGGAGAACGGGCCGCCGAGAGCGTCGTCGTCCTGAGCCACGTCCGATTCTGGACGGTCGCCGACCACCAGCTTCCGCTCGCGACCAAGGCGCTCGCGAGCGGTGACCGCAGCCTGCGGGAGCAGGCGATGCTCGTCTTCGCCCGCATCCGGCCGGAGCGAATCCCCGAGGCCCTGGTGGAACCGCTGCGCGCCGAATTCGATGCCATGGTGGCGCGGGGAGCCGACACCCTCCCGCAGCACGAGGCCCGGGAGGCGCTCCTGGCGCTGGGCGACCTGGACCTTCTCCGCTCCGATCGTGCCGCCTACGACCGCTTCCTCGACGAGGCGGTGCACTGGACCGACCAGGCCAGAGGGACGATCGCGAGACTCTGGCTGGATCGGGTCGCGACCGACCCGCAGCGCCTGCGGCGCGCGATCGCCGCCGGCCCGGTCAACAACCTCGTCCTGGCGGCCAACGAAGGACGCGAGCAGCCGATCGTCGAACTGCTCCTGGCCGGCTTGCGCGGCGATCGGGCGGTTCACGAGTCGAGCCGCGCCCGGCTCGACGAACTCGGGGTCGAGATCCCGGCCGCGGTCTGGGTGGAGCTGATCCAGAAGGGCCTTGCCGACCAGGACCTGGGCGTCGCCTTCGATCGCCTGGGATCGACCCGCGCGGAGCCGGCCGTGAGCGCCGCGCTCGGCCTGCTCCGGCGGGGCCAGTGGTTCGGGGTCTCGGGAAGCGCGTTGCGCCATCTGGTGCGAGTCGCGCCCGATCGCCTGCGCGAGCAGCTCCGCGTCGTCCTCGACGACGAGGGCGGCTGGCAGATCTTCGAGGAGATGCTGGGGGCCGAGCCCGAGCCGAACCGCGCGGGCCTCGTCCTCGGTCTCATGGCCGACGGCCGCTTCCTGGGCGACCGGCTGCTGCTCACCCTCGCCTACGGCGCCGACGAGAGCATGGTGGCCTCGATCGTCGACCGGATGCGTCTGCCCCTGCGCGTCACCGACGACTCGGTCTGGTCCCGCTACGTGGATGCGCTCGCCGTGGCCCTCGATCGCAGCGCCAGCTCGCCGGATCTCCAGATGATGATCGAGGCGCTGCCCGACCTCGAGCGCGAGGCCGGGCGGCGGATCGAGGGCCTGCTCGACCGGAAGATCGGTCCGGAACACCGGCCGGTGCTTCTGGCCGCGATCGACGGCCTGGTGCTGCGCCTGAAGGCGGAGCGGGCGCCCGCCGCCGGGCCGGTGAGCGCGATCGGCTGGACCGCCGAGCGCTACGGCGAGGTCCGAGCCCTGGAGAGCCTCCTCGAACTGGCGACCGGGCATTTCGGCGGGCTCGAGGACCTCGTCTTCGGCCTGATCACGAGGAAGGAGCTGCCCCGGGAATGCCGCGAGGCGGCGCTCGCGGGCATCCTCGCCCGGGACGACGGCGATCCAGGGGCCTTCGCGCTCCGGTGCCTGGATCGCCCCGACTTCGATCTCCTCGATTGCATGCCCGCCGACCTCATGCTGAGCCGCGAGGTCCTGCGGGCTCGGGTCTGCGTCTTCCTGATCGCCCACCCCGAACAGGGCGTGGCCGGCGAGTTCATCGCGAGGCTGCCGGAAGCGGAGGCGCGCTCGACCGGCGTGGCACTCGTCGAGGCCTACCTGAAGTCGCCGGCCGCGGTCAGCAGCGTCAACACGCGTTACGCGCTCTACCGGATCGGCGAGCTCAAGGACCCGGCCTTCGTCGAACTCTTCGGCCGTTGTCTCGCCCAGCCGATCCTGGCCCGGGACGCGGTCGAGCAGCTCGGCCGGATGTTCTCGCGGCGCGCGGTGCCGGCCCTGATCGCGACCCTGAAGTCGGAGGACGAGGAGGTTCGGTCGCGCGCGGAGAGCTGGCTCGAGCGCCTCGAGTCCTACTTCGTGAAGGAGGCCCGGTGGTCGAGGCTGATCGAGAACGAGCCGGAGGCGAAGTGACCCCGCCGGCGGGCGGCGCGGCAGGGCCTCAGCCCTTCACGCAGAGGACCTGCTTGAGCGTGTGGACGATCTCGACCAGATCGCTCTGCGCCGCCATGACCGCCTCGATCGGCTTGTAGGCACCGGGAGTCTCGTCGAGGACGCCCTCGTCCTTGCGGCACTCGACGCCCGCGGTCGCCTGCTCGTGGTCCGCCAGGCTGAAGGTCTTGCGGGCGGCGTTGCGCGACATGGCCCGGCCGGCGCCGTGGGAGCAGGAACAGAAGCTGTCCTCGTTGCCCTTGCCGCGCACGATGTAGCTGCGCGCGCCCATGCTGCCGGGGATGATGCCCAGCTCGCCGAGGCCGGCGCGGACCGCGCCCTTGCGGGTGATGATCAGCTCCTCGCCGAAGTGGGTCTCGCGTTCGACGTAGTTGTGATGGCAGTTGACCACCATGAGGTCGGCCTTGAACTGGGGCAGGGCCTTCGACTTCCGCATGGCCTCGATGATCGCCTGCATCATCAGCTCGCGATTGGCGCGGGCATAGCGCTGAGCCCAGGACACGGCCTCGACGTAGTCCTCGAAGTGATCGGCCCCTTCCTCGAAGTAGGCGAGATCCTGGTCGGGCAGGCGGACGTCCAGCCGGGTCATGTCCTTGCGGGCCAGCTCGATGAAGTGACGGCCGATGCGGTTGCCGACCCCGCGGGAGCCGGAATGCAGCATGATCCAGACCGCGCCGCTCTCGTCGAGGCAGAGTTCGATGAAGTGATTGCCGCTGCCGAGCGTGCCGAGGTGCCGCAGATCCTGGCCGCGGTCGAGCGCGGGATGTCGGGCCAGGATGCGCTCGTAGCCGGGGCGGAGCTTGCGCCAGGCCTTCTCGGCGGGCGCCGGCGCCTCGGCGAAGGCTCCACGGTCGTTCTTGCCGCCGCCGTCGCTGCGGCCGTGGGGAACCGCCTTCTCGATCGCCCGGCGCAGCCGCGCCAGGTCGTCGGGGAGCTGGCCGGCAACGAGGCTCGTGCGCAGGGCCATCATCCCGCAGCCGATGTCGACGCCCACCGCCGCCGGGATGATCGCGCGCTGGCAGGGAATGACGCTGCCCACCGTGGCGCCGATGCCCCAGTGGACGTCGGGCATGGCGGCGACCCAATGGCGGACGATCGGCAGGCGCGAGATGTTGGCGAGCTGGCGCAGGGCCTCGCTCTCGACCGGCACGCCTTCGGTCCAGGCCTTGATCGGGACCTTGCCACCGAAGTCGTGGGTGACGTGGGTCATGAGGCGACGAGACCGTGCGCGAGACGCAGGAGCCAGGCGCAGGCGATTCCCGCCGGCGTGCCCACCACGTAACCGACGACCGCCAGGAGGATGCCCACGGGCGAGAGGGCGGGGTGGAAGGCCGCGGCGACGATCGGCGCCGACGCGGCCCCGCCGATGTTGGCCTTCGAGCCGACCGCGACGAAGAAGATCGGGGCGCGGATCAGCCGGCGGACGAGGAGCAGAACGCCGGCGTGAATCGCCATCCAGAGGGCGCCGATCAGGACCAGGGCCGGGGCGTCCTTGATCTTGAGGAAGTCGGCGTGCGCGCCGATGGAGGCGACCAGGAGGTAGAGGAAGACCGAGCCCATCTTGCTGGCGCCGGCTCCCTCCAGGTGGCGGAGCGGGGTGAAGGAGAGGCCGACGCCCATCGCGGTGACGATGAGGACGATCCAGGTGAAGCCGGTGATGAACTCGCCCGTGGGCAGGTACTGGGCGAGGGCTCGGGCCAGGGCGGTGCCGCAGATCGCCAGGGCGACGATGCGCATCAGGTCGGCGAGGGTGGCCGGCCGGCTCACCTCGGCCTGGTAGTTCTCGACCTGCCGGCGGCAGGCCTCGAGGCTCGATCGGTCGGCGCCGATGCGCTCGTCGAGCTGGCGGTCTCGACCCGCGAACCAGAGCAGGACGGCCATCCAGACGTTCGCCACCGCGACGTCCACCACGATCATGAGCTGGAAGGTGGAATCGGCGACGCCGACCTGGTTGCCGATCACCAGCATGTTGGCGGTGCCGCCGATCCAGGAACCGGAGAGAGCGGCGAGCCCCTTCCAGGCCTCCTCGCCCAGCTCCGCGGGCAGGATGCCGTGCAGGGCGAGATAGGCCAGCGGACCGCCGATGACGATGCTGAGCGTGGCCGTGGCGAAGAGCAGGAGCGCCGGCAGGCCGAGCCGCATCACCGCGGGGATGTCGACCGAGAGCGTGAGCAGGAGCAGGCTC
The DNA here is from genome assembly GCA_020639295.1 of Planctomycetota bacterium. Taxonomy (GTDB): domain Bacteria; phylum Planctomycetota; family DRQF01; genus JACKGY01. The sequence goes on along the minus strand of JACKGY010000003.1, from coordinate 676,947 downwards.
GCCGGGAGGAACCAGCTCTTGATGAAGCCGTAGGCCGGCGACTCGAGCGGGATGACGCCGCTGTTCGAGAACAGGGTCGGCACGAAGTAGGCGAAGACCAGGAAGGGGACGAACTTGAACAGCCGGCGCCCGCGGGGATGGGCGGCGACGGCGAACAGGACGCCGAGGATGCCGAGCAGGAAGGCGGTGACCGCCATCGGCTCGCTGATCATCGGGGTCGTGGCCAGGGGGAGGGCGGTCGGCATGCTTCACTCCTCGGGCCGCGGCGGCCGGTGAAAAACGAAGCGGCGTCGGCTGGGTAGCCGACGCCGCTGTCGGTCAGACTCGATTCGGTCGATCAGTCGTCGTCGGGAACCTCGACTCCCTCGTGCATCCACTTCTTGAGGAGCGGCGAGAGGACGAGGCAGATGACACCCGAGATGATCGCCGCGATCGCGATCTTCTGGAACACGTCGCCGTAGGTGTTCACCGTCTCGATCGGAGCGGGGAGCTTGGCATCGCCGGCGCCACCCTCGGTCTTGACACCGGTGAACTGCGAGATGATGCCGGCGAGGTACTGCGAGAAGGCCGTGGCGAGGAACCAGAAGCCCATGACCGTGCTCACCAGGATCTTCGGCGAGAGCTTGGTGATCATCGACAGGCCCACGGGCGAGAGACAGAGCTCGCCGGTGGTCTGGAAGAGGTAGCCCAGCATGAGCCACTGCAACCCCACCATGCCGCGCTCATCGCAGCCTTTCGCGCCCAGCCAGAAGCAGCCGAAGCCGAGGCCGAGCTGCACGAGGCCGAGCGCGAACTTGACCGGCGTGTTGGGCTCGAGCCGGAGCTTGGCCAGGAAGGCCCAGAGCCAGGTGAAGATCAGGCCGAAGACCAGGATGTAGACCGGGTTCACCGACTGGAAGATCGAGGCGGGCAGTTCGTCGGCTCGCTGGGTGATGCCCATGCCGCCGTACTTGAGGTTGTCTTCCGTGACGGTCCAGTCGATCTCGAAGTCCTCGCCCTTCTTCTGCTCCTTGGCCTCCTTCCGGAGCGCGTCCAGGTCGGTGATGGTGAAGAGCTGGTCACCGTTCATGTAGCCGAGCTGGAGCTGGGTCGGCTGGAGCTTGATGGTCGTGCCGACGTCGGCCGCGGTGATGGTGCGTTCCGCCTCGACGCGGCTGACGTTGCGGTCCGTATACAGGTTGACCGATGAGCCTGCCTGTTCGAAGAAGGACCAGAAGAGCATCGAGAAGAAGGTCAGGATGAGGACGACGTACATCCGCTGGCGGCGGATCTTGTCGAGCTTCAGGGTGTGGCCGCCGATGTAGAAGAGGCCGGCGATGCCCGCCAGGAAAAGCAGGAGGCCGGCCGGCTTGGCGACCTCCTCGATCACGGTGGAGAGCACCTGCTTCACCGGACTGTCACTGTCCGCCCAGGACTTGACGGTCTCCTCGGAGATCATCTTGAAGGGCTTGCCGTCCGAGGTGAACTGCGAGAAGCCGCTGACGAAGAGGGCGAAGACCGGCACCAGGACGATCGAAGTGATGTAGACCGCCCACTCGGCGCTGAGTCCGGCGAAGAGCGGCTTCTTCAGCTTCTCCATGCTCGGCGGCCGGCCGGCGTCGTCGGGGATGCCGCCGCGGCTCACGGCGAGAATGGAGGCGCCGGCCGAGGCCAGGAGAGCGAGGGCGATGAGGATGTTGACGACGGTCGCGTAGGTGTTGTCCGGGTGGTAGACGATGAGGGCGTAGCTCGCGCCAAGGGCGCCGAGGCCCACCAGGACGCGGGTGATCGTCGGAGGCGCCCAGAAGGTCGCGAGGCCGATCAACATGCCCGCGGCGGCGGTGAAGAAGCCCTTGTCCCAGCCGTACTTCTCGCCGATGTAGGCGCAGATCACCGGCGACATCGCGGCGCCAAGGTTGATGCCCATGTAGAACAGGGTGAAGCCGCCGTCGCGCTTGGTGCTGCCCTGAGGGTAGAGCGTGCCGACGATCGACGAGATGTTCGGCTTGAAGAAGCCGTTGCCGACGATCAGGAGGCCCAGGCCGGCGTAGAAGAAGATCTCCTTCGGCACCGCGAGCATGAGTTGACCCGCGGCCATCAGGACGCCGCCGAGGAGCACGGCCCTCCGGGCGCCGAGCAGGCGGTCGGCGATCATGCCGCCGAAATATGGCGTCATGTAGACCAGCGCCGTGTAGGAGCCGTAGATGGCGAGGGCTTCCTTGTCTCCGTACTGAAGGAAGTCCTTCACCATGTAGAAGACGAGGATCGCTCTCATGCCGTAGTAGGAGAAGCGCTCCCACATCTCGGCGAAGAAGAGCGTGAAGAGGCCGGCCGGGTGGCCGAAGACCTCGGTCTGCTTCATCGAGGCCGCGGCCCCGTTGGACTTCGAACTGCTCATTGTCGTTCCTGGTTCCCTGGTCCGCTCCCGGCCCGCCAGGGCCGGTGGTGGCCACGGCGACGGGGCGAACCCGCGACGTGGCGACCGACTGCCGGATTCTTAACCCGAAAGTCCGCTTTCGTCCACCACAAGCACCGATCGGGCCGAACTTTCCGGCCATGGCCGCAGAGTCCCGTTCGGGCTCACGTTGACGCGCGGACTTCGCCGAGAAAGAATCCCCGGCGCCTAGATACGTGCCGAGACCGGGGGACCTTTCGTCCCCTGGAAGGATGAAGCGATGCCCAAGAAGTACGGCGGTCTCCGCCGATTCAGCCTGAAGTGGTGGTTGGCCCTGCCTTTTTCCCTCGGGGACATCTGGCGGCGGTTCGCCCCCAAGGACCCGATGGTCCACGCCCAGTGCTACTGGTGGTACGGGGATCTGCCGCGCCGGCACCCGCAGGAGGTCTTTCCCGAGGCGGCCTACGCCGACCTCCGGCTCCTGAACGTCGGTCGCCGCGACCCCACCACCTCGACGACCCTCTTCGAGCTGGGCTGCATCCTCATGGGCCGGGCCCAGGCGGATGCCCGCCGGATCGTCGAGGTCGGGACCTTCGACGGCAACACCACCCTCAATCTCGCCGCCAACGTGGGCGAGGAAGGCCTGGTGGTGACCCTCGATCTGCCCCTCGAGGAGCAGGAGCCCGAGCTTGGCCTGGCGATCGACCAGGCGCTGCGCAACGTCACCAACCGGCAGGTCGTGGGGGAGCAGTTCCAGGACCGGCCCGAGAAGGCGCGCATCCGTCAGGTCTTCGGCGATTCGGCCAAGCTCGACTGGAAGACTCTCCCCGGGCCCTTCGACATGGCCTTCATCGACGGCTGCCACGCCTACGAATACGTCAAGTCCGACACCGAGAACGCGCTCGCCGTGCTCAAGCCGGGCGGTCTCCTGATGTGGCACGACTACGCCGAGATGGAGGACGTCTCGCGGGCGGTCGACGAGTTCCGGAACCGGGTCGACGGCATCTGCGCCCTGCAGGGCACGCGTCTCGCCGTCGGCTGGAAGAAGAAGGCCTGAGGCGATGAGCGAGGGGCGCGGCAGGATCCTGGTCCTCGACGGTGACCAGGCAGCCGCCCTCGCGGCGGTCCGATCGTTCGCCCGCGCCGGCCATCTGGTCGAGGTCGCGGACTGCGTCGCCAAGCCCCTTTCCGGCTTCTCGCGCCACTGCGTCAAGCGGTACCGCTACCCGCCACCGAAGCTGGAGCCGGCCGCCTTCCGCGACTGGCTCGAGGACCGGTTGACGGCGACCGACTACGAGCTGGTCCTGCCGATCACCGACGACAGCCTCCAGCCGATCGCCGCCGAGCGCGATCGCTTCGCCGCCCATGCGATCCTGGCCGTGGCTCCGGAACCGGGGCTCGGGATCTTCACCGACAAGGACCGGACCATGGCCCTCGCGGCCGAGGTCGGGGTGCCGGTGCCGCGGGGACTGACCTTGCGCCGGGCCGCGGATCTGGAGGCGGCGCTGGCGGAGCTGGACTTCCCGGTGGTGGTCAAGCCGGCGCGCTCCGTGGTCGAGGCGGCCGACGGCTACCGCTCGGCGCTGTCGGTGCGCTACGCGGCCGATCGCGAGGAGCTGGAGCGCCTGGTCGCCGAGGCCCTGAAGCACGGTCCGGTCCTGCTCCAGGAGCGGGTCCCCGGCGACGGCGTCGGCGTCGAGGTCCTCTGTGACCGGGGCGAGGTCATCGCCGCCTTCCAGCACCGGCGGCTGCACGAGTGGCCGCTCACCGGCGGTGGTTCCTCCTACCGCGAGAGCGTCGCGGTCGAGCCGCAGCTCGTCGAGGACGCTCGCCGGCTGATGCGGGCGGCCGGCTATCACGGGGTGGCGATGGTCGAGTTCAAGCGTTGCGCCGCGAGCGGCCGGCGGGCCCTCATGGAGGTCAACGCCCGGTTCTGGGGCTCGCTGCCCTTGCCGGTCGCCGCCGGCGCCGACTTCCCCCTCTGGTTGCGCGACCTCCTGGTCACCGGTCGCCGCCCGGAGCGGACCCGATACCGGCTCGGCCTGCGCGCCCGCAAGTTCTCGCGCGACCTCTTCTGGGCGGTCGAGGTCCTGCGGCGGAGCGACCCGAACCCGCTGATCGCCTGGCCACCCCGGCATCAGGGCTTGACCAGCTGGTTCGCCGCCTTCCTGCCGCGGCATCGATTCGACGTCCAGTCCTGGAGCGATCTGCGGCCGGGCTGGGTCGACCTGAAGCGGAGCCTCGCCCTGCTCCTGGAACGCTTCGGCGAGCGCAGACGGCGGCTGCGGATGCTGGCGCGGATGCGCCGCTTGCGGGGGCGACGCGCGGAACTCGGTCGGCGGCTGCGCGCGGCGCGCAAGCTGATCGTGCTCTGCTACGGCAACATCAACCGCAGCGCGATCGCCGCCGCCGATCTCCGCCGTCGGCTCGTGGGCGAGGAGGTCGAGATCCTCGGTGCCGGTCTCCATCCACGCGAGCACCGGCCGACGGACCCGAGCATGCTGTCCCTGGCGGCCGAGCGGGGCATCGACCTGTCGGCGCACCGCTCCCATCGCCTTCGTCCGGAGGAGATCGCCGCCGCCGATCTGATCTTCGCGATGGACGCGAGCCAGCTGGTCGCACTCGCCCGGGACTACCCGGAGGCGATGACCAAGGTCGTCCTCTACGGCGTCCTCGACGACGAGGCCTCGATCGAGGTCGCCGATCCCTACGGTGGCGACGAGACCGCCTACCGGCGGGCCCGGGACCGGTTGATCGATCTGGGCGAGCGTCTGGTCGCCCTGCGGAACCGCCCGGGCGCGAGCTGAGGGCGTCGCGAGGCCGGCGGCCGTCGCTCGCCCCCGGGCCGACCCGCTGCATGATCTGCCGGAAGTGCCGCATGGCCACCCGCTTGCCAGGATCCGGCCGGCTCCGTTAGATTCCCCTGACCGCCGGTCCTGCGGCCCGGCCGCGCTACCGCAACCCGATGTCCGGGCGGGGCAATCCCCGTCGAAGCACAAGGAAGACCCCCATGTACAGCAAGATCCAGGAGATCCTCGCCGACCAGTCGGAGTACCTGCTCGGCCATAGCTGCGGCACGATCGCCAAGGAGCAGCTCCACCTGCCCGGGCCCGACACCATCGATCGCTGCTTCGTCGGCTCCGATCGGCCGACCCCGGTGCTGCGCAACCTCCAGGGCATGCTGAGTCACGGCCGTCTGGCCGGCACCGGCTACGTCTCGATCCTGCCGGTCGACCAGGGCATCGAGCACACCGCCGCGGCCTCCTTCGCGCCGAACCCGGCCTACTTCGATCCCGAGAACATCATCAAGCTGGCGATCGAGGGCGGCTGCAACGCGGTGGCCACCACCTACGGCGTCCTCGGCGCCGTCGCCCGGCAGTACGCGCACAAGATCCCCTTCATCCTCAAGTTCAACCACAACGAGCTGCTCACCACGCCGAACAAGTACGACCAGATCAGCTTCGCCAGCATCGACAAGGCATTCGAGATGGGCTGCATGGGCGTCGGCGCCACGATCTACTTCGGCAGCGAGGAGTCGAACCGGCAGATCATCGAGGTGAGCCAGGCCTTCGAGCGCGCCCACGAGCTGGGCATGTTCACCGTGCTCTGGTGCTACCTGCGCAACAACCTGTTCAAGGCGGATGGTGTCGACTACCACGCGGCGGCCGACCTCACCGGCCAGGCCAATCACCTCGGCGTCACCATCGAGGCCGACATCATCAAGCAGAAGCTCCCCGAGAACAACGGCGGCTTCAACGCGATCAAGACCGGCAAGACCCACAAGCTGGTCTACTCCAAGCTCACCACCGATCACCCGATCGACCTCTGCCGCTGGCAGGTCGCCAACAACTACATGGGCCGCATCGGCCTGATCAACTCGGGCGGCGCCTCCGGCTCGAACGACCTCCAGGACGCGGTCGTGACCGCCGTGGTCAACAAGCGCGCCGGCGGCATGGGCCTCATCTCCGGGCGCAAGGCCTTCCAGAAGCCGATGAAGCAGGGCGTCGAGCTGCTGAACGCCATCCAGGACGTCTACGCCTGCTCCGAGATCACCGTCGCCTGAGGCGGACTCGAACGAAGGACTGCAGACGGGCCGGCGCTCCTCGGGGCGCCGGCCCTCTTCGTGATCGGCTCGGGGCATGAAGATTCAGGCCCGCTGGTTGGAGAAGTCCTGCCACCGCCGGGTTGCGCCGGGGTAGAAGGGCTCTCGTCGTTCGGCCCTTCCGGGTCGGACCAGGAGCCCGACCGCTCGTCGCCCGGCGACCGGTGGCCAGGCTCGCCGGGCGGCTTCCCTCTGGGAGGAGGGAAGGCCCCCGGACCCCGCTTCGACGAGGGTGGCGCGCCGCGTCACGCGCCGCCCTCGCCCGAGCCCTCCCGCCCGCCGGCAATCAGCGGCCGCGCAGGAAACTCACCAGCTCGACATGGTCGGTGAAGGGGAAGAGGGCGACCGGCAGCAGGCGCTCGACCGCCATTCCCGCCTCGCGCAGATGGGCGAGATCCCGTTTGGCGGCGGCGAAGCCACAGTGGAGGATGACGAGCCGGTCGGGTCGCCGTTCGGCCAGCGCCGCGAGCAGCTCGGCTTCGAGACCCTTGCGGGGCGGGTCGCAGAGGACCGCGTCGGCCTCGGCGAGGGCTTCGGTGTGGCTCGCGGCCGGACCGTCGAGGACGCGCGCCTCGAGCCCGGCCTCCAGGAGGCCGCGACGGAGTCCGGAGAGCCCCCAGGGCGCGACCTCGTTGGCCGTGTAGCTCGCCATCCTGGCCGCCATGCCCAGGCCGAGAGCCCCGACCCCGGCGTGGTATTCCAGCAGCCGGGCGCCGTCGGGGATCGCGTCCTGGACCCTCCGGGCCATCCGCTCGGCGAGATCGAGGTTGGCCTGGCCGAAGCTGCCGGGGTGGAAGAAGAGCCGGGCGCCGGAGAAGTCCTCGACCAGCCAGTCCTCGCCGCGAAGCCGGGTGAAGGACTCGCCGAGGACGGCGTTGCCGGTCGACCGGTTCTCGTTCATCCAGATCGATTGGAAGAGATCCGCTTCCCGCTCCAGGAGGACCTCGGCGATCTCGTCGGCCTCGCCGCGAGCGGCGGTGTTCAGGACCAGGCAGAGCTGGACCCGTCCGGTCGTCCGCTGGACGACGAACTGCGCGTAACGGAAGAGCCCACGGCCGGTCTGCTCGCGGTAGAAGTCGAAGCCCGATTCCGCCAGCGCTCGACGCAGCGCCGCGGCGGCGCGGTTGATGGCGGGGTGGTGGACCGGGCAGCGGGGGATGTCGGCGATGCGATGACTGCCTTCCTGGAACAGGCCGATCTTGGGTCGGCCCGGATGACCCCGGAGGGCGAGTCGCGAACGGTGGCGGTGACCCGTCGCCTGGCCTTCGAGCAGAGGTTCGAGGCTGGCGTCGAGCCGGCGGGCGAGTTCGTCCAGCTCGGTGGCGAGCCGGGGCTCGAGCCCGCCCTCGCCGAAGCGCGGGCAGCCGGGACAGGGCGGGCGGTGGCCGCAGGAAGGCTCGGTCACGGGCCTTCCTTCATCACCGTCAGGCTGAGGAGCAGGGCCACCTGGACCAGGAAGAGCAGGGCGTAGAAGATCCGGAAGTGCATCTTCATCGTCTTGTGTCGGAGGAACTTCATGCCGATGAAGGCGGCAGGCGTCGCTCCCAGGATCGACATCAGGTGCAGGGCCAGCTCGGGAACGCGCCAGCCGCCGCGCCGGGCCTGGATCTTGTCGAAGGCCCAGAGCATGAGCGCCGAGAGGTTGGCGGCGAGGAGCCAGGCTCCGAGCCAATGCCAGTCGAGGACGAGGGCGAGCACGGCGGCCAGGGCCAGCGCCGGCAGCGAGAACACGAGCAGGAAGAAGCGGATCGGCTGCGAACGCATCATGTTGCTGGTCCCGCCCTTGACGGATTCCCGGGTCTGCTCAGGATGGGCGCGAGTCGCCCGCGCGGATGATGAGGCGCCGCCGGCGCGCGCACAAGGTGGCCGGGGGTCGGGAGTCGGAACAGCCTGATGTGTGGAATCGCCGGTTACCTGAACCTCGACGGCAGCCCGGCCTCGGCCGCGGTGCTCGAGGCGATGTGCGACGCCATCGTCCACCGTGGTCCGGATTCCGCCGGCCTGATGGTGGAGGGGCCGGTGGCCCTCGGCATGCGCCGGCTCGCCATCGTCGATCTGTCGACCGGCGACCAGCCGATGCACTCGCCGGACGGCAACGCGAGCATCGTGTTCAACGGCGAGTCCTACAGCTTCGCCGCGGAACGCGTCCACCTCGAGGCCGCCGGGCGCCGCTTCAACACCCATTCGGACACCGAGGTGGTCCTCGGCCTCTACGAGCGCCACGGTCTCGACTGCACGCGCGGCCTGCGCGGGATGTTCGGCATCGCGATCTGGGATCGTCGACTCCAGCGCCTCCTGCTGGTGCGCGACCGGATCGGCAAGAAGCCGCTGCATTATCTCGATGACGGCAAGAGCTTCTTCTTCGCCTCCGAGATCAAGTCGATCCTGGTCGCCCTCGAGCGCCTCGGTCGGCCGGCTCCGGAACTCGACGAACATGCGTTGGTCCGCTACATGGGACTCGGCTACGTGCCGGACCCGGAGACGATCTTCCGCGGCATCCGCAAGTTGCCGCCGGCGCACCGCCTGAGCCTCGAGAAGGGGCGGGCGACGATCGAACGCTACTGGCAGCTCGACTGGAGCGAGGATCACTCCCTCGACGAGGAGGAACACCTGGCGCGGCTCGAGGCGACCCTCGAGGAGGCGGTGCGGATGCGGATGATCGCCGACGTGCCCCTGGGCGCCTATCTCAGCGGCGGGGTCGATTCCTCCACCGTCGTCGGTCTGATGGCCCGGCTGTCGGATCGCCCGGTGAAGACCTTCTCGATCGGCTTCGAGGAACAGGGCTACGACGAGCTGGTCCACGCCCGCAAGGTCGCCGAGCATCTCGGCACCGAGCATCACGAGGAGGTCGTGCGCGCCGATGCCGGCGCGATCATCGAGGATCTGGTCCGGCACTTCGACGAGCCCTTCGCCGACTCCTCGGCCATCCCGACCTGGTACGTCTCGCGCATGGCCCGGCAGCAGGTCACCGTGGCCCTGAGCGGCGACGGCGGCGACGAGTTCTTCTGCGGCTACTCCCGTTACGCGAAGACCGCGAGCTCCGGCCTCGCGACCCTGCCGCTGGGATTGCGGCGCGTCCTCTTCGGCGGTCTCGCCCGCCTGCTCCCGTCCGGCTTCTTCGGGCGGTCGAGCCTGTGGAACCTGGCGCTCGACGACGACGAGCGCTACCTGCATCACCTGAGCTGTGGTCTCAGCGAATGGCACGGGGCCCTGTTCAGCCGGGACTTCGCGCTCCGGGCCGGCGGCAGCGATCCTTCCGACTGCTACCTCGAGGCCCTCGGGCGCCGGCGGGGCGCGCCGGCCGAGATCCGCAAGATGGCCGCCGACGTCGACCTCTACCTGCCGGCCGACATCATGACCAAGGTCGATCGGATGAGCATGGCCGTCTCCCTCGAGGCCCGGGCGCCGCTGCTCGACCACGTCTTCGCCGAGCAGGCGGCGCGGGTCCCCCTGGCGATGAAGTGGCGTGACGGCGAGGGCAAGCTCATCCTCAAGCGCCTGGCCAGGAAGCTGGTGCCGGCGGAGGTGATCGATCGCAAGAAGCAGGGCTTCGCCGTGCCGGTCTCGGCCTGGTTCAACGAGGCCTGGCAGGAGCGCGCCGACGATCTGCTGGTGGGACGCCGCGCCCGCGAGCGTGGGATCTTCCAGGCCGCGACCATCGAGCGACTGCTCGGTGAGCACCGCCGCGGCCGCCGTGACCACGGGCACCTGCTCTGGTCGCTGATGATCCTCGAACTCTGGTTCCGCCTCTATCGCGACTGACCGACCGACCTTCAGCGCCCGGAGAAGAAGCCCTCGAGGAGCCGCCGCTGCCGCTCGTCGGCTTCGGCGACGCGGGTGATTCGGACCTGATTGCGGTCCACCGGGATCAGCTCGACCTCGAAGTCCTTCTCCTTGCCGTCACGGCGCACGCGGACGGTCACCTTCTGACCGGGTTCCCGCCCCTCGAGCCAGCGCTCCTCGTCGGTCACGGTCTCGCCGTCGATGGCGACCAGCAGATCGCCGCGCTCGAGGCCGAGCTCCCGGCCCGCCGGCCTGAGGAGGCGGATGCTGAGACCCTCCGCCTCGCCTCGGGTCGAGAAGGGGAAGGCCGCCTCCAGCCGGCGCTGCTGGAAGGCGAGTCCGAAGGGGGCGAGGATCTCGGCGTAGGGCGGGTCCATCTGGCCGTCGACGTGACGGGCGAAGAACTCCGAGAAGTCGTGATTGGCGACCGCGCTGCAGGCCCGCTCGATGTCGGTCTCCTCGTAGCCCTGGTCCCGCTCCGCGAACCAGCGGTTGAGGAAGCTCATCACGTCGTCGAGGGACTTCCGGCCGTCGGTCGCCTCGCGGATCTGGAGGTCGAGGAGGAAGCCGAGGATCTCGCCCTTGGTGTAGTAGTCGACCCGCGCGCCTTCGCGACGATCGTCGTCCCGATGCCAGATGTTGCGGCTGGCCCAGGTGACCGAATGTTCCTTTCGCCGCGGCTTCGCGTCCTCGCGGGCGATGCCGTCGGCCATCTGACCGAGCCAGCGCTCGCGGTCCATGAGACCGGTGCGCATCAGGGTCAGGTCGCCGTAGTAGGAGGTCCAGCCCTCGGCGACCCAGAGGTTGCCGGTGTAGTTCTCGACCCCGTAGCGGAAGGGGCCGAGGACGGCGGGTCGGATGCGCTTCACGTTCCAGGTGTGGAAGAACTCGTGGGCCGTGATCGAGGCGCCGCTCATCGGGTTGGCCGCCATCGCCCGATCCGAGAGACCGATGCTGGTCGAGGTCAGATGTTCGAGTCCGCCGCCGCCGTAGGGCGAGACGGTGTACTGGAACTCGTAACGTCGAAACGGAAAGCCGCCGAAGATCGATCCCTGGTAGTCGACGATCCGCTCGACGATGGCGACGAAGGCCTCGACGTCGAAGTCGTAGCGATCGGCGGGATTCCAGAAGTTGCAGACGAAGTCGGCGTTGCGGCAGTGGAAGCCACGGCTCAGGAACTTGCCCAGGATGGTCGGGTTGTCGATGAAGGTGTCGTAGTCCTTCGCCCGGCGCAGGAAGGGATCGGCGGTGAGGTTCATGCCGTTGGCGACGCTCCAGCCCTCGGGCAGGAGATAGCGGCAGCTCACCGGCGTGCCTCGTTCGGCCCCGACCACGTAGAGGAAGGTGTTCGGCCCCTGGATGTGCATGCCGCCGTAGCGCTTCTCGGCCTCCGGCTTGAAGTTGGTGAAGCGGCGCTGGCGGGGCGGGATGCGGTAGGAGACCACGACCTGGTCGACGCCCGCGGTCGCCACGGTCCAGTTGCCGCGATCGATCCGTTCGACCGCGAGCTCGCGGTCACCGGCCCGGGCGCGGAGATCGGCGATCCAGTCGCCATAGCCCTGGATCGCGTAGGAGCCGGGCGTCCATTCCGGCATCGCGACCCGGAGATGCGGGCGGTCGAGGCCGCTGACCGTCATCCGGACCTCGATGGTCTGGGTGTCGTCGAGGACCCGGAGCTCGTAGTCGAGGCCGAGGACGTTCATGTCGTCGGTCTTCACCTGGGCGGCGAGACCGAGGCCGAGGGCGAGGACGGCGAGGAGAAGGCGCAGCGGCATCGGGCTTCCTTTCAGCGCGGGCTCAACGAAGGCGACCGGGGACCTGCCGTTCCCGCGGAGCCGGGTCCCGGTCGGGGAGGGCCGGCAGACCATCAGGATAGTCGACCAGGCCGAGCCGGGGCAGGGGTGCGACCGTGTCCGGGAAGGCGGTGCAGGGGTCCATGTCCTTGCAGTAGCCCTCCGCCTCGAGCAGGAAGGTCCTCTGCATGCCCGCCGCGAGGGGCGGCAGGCTCGCGACCGGCAGGCGCAGGACGATCTCCTCGCCATGGCCCATGACCACCAAGGCGTCGTCGCCCGCGCGGACCTGGTCGGTCACGGCGCCGAAGGCGCTGTAGCGGCCACCCATCACCTTCCAGTCGAAGGTCGGCGTCATCCGCTGATAGTCGTAGAGCTTCGGTTCCTTCCCGTCGGGCGAGCGCTCCTCCGGGTAGCCGACGAAACGCAGCTCGGCGCTGGTGAAGGCGCGGCGATGCTCGGTCATGAGCGCGTCGGGAAGCTGCCAGGCGAGCCGGACCCGATCGATCCGGATGTCGAGGTTGGAACGGAGCCGGATCGAGCCCAGGCCCGGGCCCACCGCGGCGGTCAGCTCGGTCGCCATGCAGCGGGTCATGCCGGCCGGGTAGCCGATCTCGGCGGCGAACTCACGCCAGCGGCCGTCGTCGCCGCGCAGATCGAGTGACAGGGCCCGGCCGCGGACTCCCGACTCCCAGGCCGCATAGTTGACGTGCGAGTAGGGATATTCGACGAAGCCGTCGAGGAAGAGCCAGAGCCTGGCGTCGGCGGCGGGCCGCGCCGCGAGGATCGCGGCGGCGTCGAAATCGAGCTCAAGCTTCTGCTCGCGGGCCAGGTAGCCGACGAAGCGCGGATCGAGCTCGAGATCGGGCTGGTAGATCCGATCCTCGGCGCTCAGCTCGGCGAGGCAGTCCCGGCCCCGGTCGCTCCGGGCGCCCCGGGGAAGGAAGGAGTCGCCGAAGAGGATCGGCCGGCCGCTGGGCATCGGCTCCGCGACCGCCAGACGCTCGTCGACCTGCAGCTCGGTCCCCGCGGGATGATCGATCGCGACCAGGCTCAGACGGTCGAGGTAGGAGATCTCCTCCATCGGCTCGTGGACCCTGAGCTCGTAGTGATCGCCGATCGGGAGGAGCTCGCCGATGCGGACGGTCTCGTCGCGATCCGGCGGCGCGTAGCTGCCCGGCGCCATGAAGAAGCCCAGGCCACCGACTCCGAGGAAGTCGGTGACGAAGGCGAAACCACCCCTGCCGTCCGGCTTGAACAGCACCGGGCAGGACGAGGCCTTGCGATTGACCTCGGCGACGACCAGGGGACGATCACCGCCGTCCGGCTCGTTCTGGAGGACGAGGTCGGGCCAGACGATGCGGATCGCGTCGGCCCGCTCGGCGGCGCCGAGCCCGACGTGGAGGAAGGGGCCGGTGCCGGCGGCCGAGCCGTTCCGGGTCATGACGTCGAGGTGCACGCGCCGGCCCGCGGCCGCGACCTCGACGCTGGCGCCGGTGCCGAAGCGCGTCGACCAGGTGGCGGCCATGCCCTGGGCGCGCTTGCCGCGTAACTCCAGGGTGATGCCCCGGCCCGCGTCCTTCGTGCGGTTCCAGGCGATGCGGGGCCGGCCCGAATCCGGATCGGCGAAGATCAGGTCCAGGAGACCGTCGCGGTCGAGGTCATGGAAGGCCGGGCCGCCGGCGCCGAGGCGCGGCAGCGGCAGGGTGGCGAAGGTCGTGCCGTCGTTGCGCAGGAGCAGGCTGGTGCCGTCCTCGCCGACGAGGACCAGATCGGGATCACCGTCGTTGTCGAGGTCGGCGGGGTAGGGGCTGCAGCCGGTCGGGATTCCGGTGATCGCGAGCGGTCGACGCTCGAAGCGCAGGCCGCCCCGGTTCATGAAGGCCACGACCGCGGTGTCTTCGGCATCGGCCGTGGCGACGAGGTCCGGCAGACCGTCCTGGTCGAGGTCCGCGGCGACCAGGGCGCGCAGGGCGAGGCCATCGCCGATCGCCTGGGTCGCCGACTCGATCCGGCGGAAGCGGAACAGGCGGTCGTTGAGCACGAAGTGCAAACCGTCGGCCCGGCCCTCGACCAGATCGGGATCGCCGTCGCGATCGAGATCGATCCAGAGCGCGGTCACCAGGACGCCGCCGTCCTTCTTCTCGAGGATCTCGCCGAGATCCTTGAAGCCGCTCGCCGCCGGGTCGTCGGTCTCGTAGATGGTCGGCCGGAGATTGCTGAAGATCCGGGAGGGATTGGTGCCGATGGCGCCGGAGGCGAGGTAGAGGTCGAGGTCGCCGTCGAGGTCGGCGTCGAGGACCTGGGCCGCGGTCGGCGTCCCGGCTTCGCTGCCCTGCGGATCCGGGAAGGCGAGCGGTTCGAAGCGAGCGCCCGCATTGCGGAAGAGCCGGGTGCCGGCATCGCCGAGGACCATGAGGTCGGGGCGGTCGTCGTGATCGAGGTCGGCGAAGATCGCGCCCCTCGTCGCCGGCATCGGCTCGAGTCCCCAGCTCTTCGCGAGGTCGACGAAGCTGCCCTCCCGGTACCCGTAGAGGCTGGCGCCGCCCTTGCCGTCGGGGACGAAGAAGCCGATCTCGCCCTTGCCCTCGAGGTCGTGCAGGGCGGGGGCCCAGCAGGTCGAGCCGCGCGTCTCCGCTCCCGCTGCCCGGGCCGGGATGGCCTCGCCCTCGACCGCGAAGGCGATGGCGAGCGGCGCCGGGTCGCCCGGCGAATCGTAGCGGCGCAGGCCGCGGATGCAGGTGGCGTATTCGCCCATGCCGTTGTAGAGGAGCGAGAGCGTGCGGCCTCGTTCCGGTCGCGAGTCGGAGTAGAGCCGGAAGATCCGGAGCGCCTCGGCGGCGCGTTCCTTCTCGCCGAGTCGGCGCAGGGCGCCGAAGAGCGTGTTGTGGGCGCTGACCAGCTGCGGGTCGAGTTCGAGCGCGGCGAGGAGCAGCTCCTCGGCCTGGCCCAGGTGTTCCCCGCCTTCCTCGAACCAGAACTTGCCCAGGCGATAGGCGCAGTCGGCGCTGAGCGGCGCGAGGCGCCGGCAGGCCTCGAGCTGCTCCTTCATGAGGGGGCGGTCCTTGCCCAGATGCTCGAGCAGGATCGCGAGCGTGTAGCGGGCCTCGACGCGATCCGGTGATTCGGCGACGAGCTGACGGAACAGCTCCTCCGCGCGGGCCATCTCCCGGAAGCGGACCTGGAGGTCGTTGTTCTGGCTGTTCAGCAGGGCGACCGCGAGGTTGAAGCGCGGCGCGTAGAGGTCGGCGGGCGTTCGCCGGCGCAGCTCCTCGAAGAGCGGGATCGCGGCGCCGATCTTGCTCTGGTCCATCAGGAGGATCGCGCGATCGTTGAGCGCCGAGGCTTCGGCCCAGTCGAGCGCCGACTCGGCGGTGGCCGGGGGCGGAGTCGGTTTCGGGTCGTCACCGCAGGCGGCGAGTCCGCCGACCAGGGCGAAAAGGAGGAAGACGAACGGGTTCCGGGTGGTCATGATTCGTTCCCGCCGAGTCGCCGGCGGGCCTCGAGGATGCGTTCGCGCAGGGTCTCGACCGTGGTCTCGGACGCGGTCTCGGCCACCGGATAGACGGGGCGCGTCAGCCCGCCGTAGAGCTCGGCCCGGTGGTGGGCACGCAGGTCGTGGCCGATCCGTCGCGCGCGGTCGTGACGCAGCGCCGCCAGGTCGATCGGGCCGACCACGATCTTCTCTCCGGGGCCGGGGCTCGCCTGGGCGAGGACGCGGCCGTCGTGGTCGACCAGCATGCTGCCGCCGGGCCAGGAGAAGGGCGGGTAGCGCCCTTCGCTGGCGCCCTGGTTGCAGGCGGCCACGTAGCACTGGTTCTCGAGGGCGCGACAGCGGTTGACCACGGTCCACCAGTCCATCGGCTCGGTCGTGCCCCAGGGGTCCATGTAGGCGGAGATGCGGATCAGGACCTCGGCGCCCTTGAGCGCGTAGCTCCGGAGCACCTCGGGGAAGAGCCAGTCGTAGCAGGTCGCCACCGCCAGCCGGCCCAGCTCGGTGTCGACCACGGGGAAGGGGTCCTCGTCGTAGTCCGGAAGGTCGTGTGGACTCGAATGGACCTCCCAGGGGATCCAGGGGTTGGTCTTGCGGTAGCGGGAGCGGACCAGACCCTCGGGGTCGATGAGCAGGGTGGTGTTGAACAGCCGTCCGGGCCAGCGCTCGTCCTTCTCGATGAAGCTCCCGGTCTGGACCCAGCAACCGAGCTCGCGGGCCTTGGCGGCGACGAGGGCGATCTCCTCGTTGTCCGCGGGCAGGGCGAGATGGCGCTCCAGCTCGGCCACCGTCGGGTAGACCGGTGCGGCATGGCCGAACTCGGGGAAGACCACGAGGCGAACGTCGAAGAAGGGTTCGTAACCGAGCACCGCCCGTTCCATGAGGGCGGTCATCCTCAGGCTGTTCCGGCGCATGCCGGCCCGATCCCGGGGATTGTCCTGGTCGAGCTGACAGAGCGCGACCTGATAGCGTTCCAGGGCGGCCATGGCCGGTCTTCTCCTCGCTCCCGATCCTCGCTGGCCGGCGCCGCCGGCGACGGTCAGTCTAACCGATGCCGGCGCTTCCAGCCCGGGGGCAAAGGCCGATCGCGACGTTGGCCCGGCCGTTCCGGGCTTGCTACAAGAACCTGCCCGAAGGAAACCCTGGAGACCGTCATGACCATCTTCCGCACGCCCGATCCGAAGAACGAACCGGTCCGCTCCTACGCCCCGGGAAGCAGCGAGCGCCAGTCCCTGCAGGCCACCCTGGCCGCGATGCAGCAGGATGTGGTCGACATCGCCCTGGTGATCGGCGGCGAGGAGATCCGCACCGGCAAGACCGTCGACGTGACCCCGCCGCATGATCACCGCCGCGTCGTGGCCCGTTGCCATCAGGGCGACGCCAGCCACGTCGACGCAGCCATCGCCGCGGCCCGCGCCGCCGCGCCGGCCTGGCGGGCCTTGCCCTGGGAGCAGCGCGCGGCCGTCTTCCTCAAGGCCGCCGACCTGCTCGCCGGACCCTGGCGCGACACGCTGAACGCGGCGACGATGATCGGTCAGGGCAAGAACTGCTTCCAGGCCGAGATCGACTCCGCTTGCGAGCTGATCGACTTCTGGCGCTTCAACTGCCGCTTCGCCCAGGAGATCTACGCCGAACAGCCCGAGTCGAGCGCCGGCTGCTGGAACCGGCTGGCGCAGCGGCCGCTCGAGGGCTTCGTCTTCGCGGTCACGCCCTTCAACTTCACGGCGATCGCCGGCAATCTGCCGACCGCGCCCGCCCTCATGGGCAACACCGTGGTCTGGAAGCCGGCCTCGTCGGCGGTCTATTCGGCCTGGTTCCTGATGAAGCTGCTCGAGGCCGCCGGTCTGCCCAAGGGCGTCATCAACCTGGTGCACGGTTCCGGGAGCCAGATCGGCCCGAACGTGATCGCCAGCCCGGAGCTCGCCGGCGTCCACTTCACCGGTTCGACCGGCGTCTTCCAGGGGATGTGGAAGGAGATCGGCAACAACATCGCCCGCTACAAGAGCTACCCCCGGCTGGTCGGCGAGACCGGCGGCAAGGACTTCGTCTTCGCCCATCCCTCGGCCGATCGCCAGGGTCTGGTCACCGCGCTCGTGCGCGGCGCCTTCGAGTACCAGGGGCAGAAGTGCTCGGCCGCGAGCCGCGCCTACGTGCCGCGCTCGATGTTCGACGACGTCCTCGGCCGCATGCAGGCCGAACTCGAGCAGGTGAAGATGGGCCCGGTGGAGGACTTCTCCAACTTCGTCAACGCGGTGATCGACCGCCACGCCTTCAAGAGCATCACCGAGTACGTCGACTTCGCCAAGTCGAGCCGCGACTGCGCGATCGTGGCCGGTGGCGGCTACGACGATTCCCAGGGCTGGTTCATCCAGCCGACGGTGATCGTCGCCGAGCGGCCGGACTTCCGCACGATGTGCGAGGAGATCTTCGGCCCGGTTCTCACCCTGCACTCCTACGATGACGACAAGCTGGACGAGACCCTCGACATCTGCGATCGGACCTCGCCCTATGCCCTCACCGGCGCGATCTTCGCCCAGGACCGGCAGGTCATCGACGCCATGGCCCGGAAGCTCGAGAACGCGGCCGGCAACTTCTACGTCAACGACAAGCCCACCGGCGCGGTCGTGGGGCAGCAGCCCTTCGGCGGTGCGCGCGCTTCCGGCACCAACGACAAGGCCGGCAGCAAGCTCAACCTCCTGCGCTGGTGCTCGCCGCGCACCATCAAGGAGACCTTCTGCCCGCCGCAGGACTGGCGTTACCCCTTCCTCGGCTGAAGCGAGGCAGAGCGCGAGACGATGAGCCGGCCGGGATCTCGACGAGGTCCCGGCCGGTCTCTTGAGCAGATCGGGCCGCATGTTTGCCCGCCCGGAATCCGATCATAGACTGGCGCCGGGCGGGGGTGCCGGGAAGCGGAGCGATGCGATGACCAGCTGTGAACGGATCGACATCTACGGCGTGCCCATGGATCTCGGCGCCAACCTGCGCGGCGTCGACATGGGGCCGACCGCCCTGCGCATCGCCGGGATCGAGGAGGCGCTCGCGTCCCTGGGCTACGAGGTTCACGATCACGACGAGGTGGAGCTGAAGAGCCGCGTCGCGTTGCCACGCGACTCGAGCTCGGCCAAGTACGTCGAGGAGATCGTCAAGGTCTGCGGTCGGCTGCACGACATCGCGCGCGAGGCGATGGCGCGTCCCTGCCTGCCCATCTTCCTCGGTGGCGACCACTCGATCGCGGCCGGCACGATCGCCGGCGTCTCGCGGCACTTCCGTGATCGCGGGCAGACGCTCGGGGTGATCTGGTTCGACGCGCACGCCGACATGAATACGCCCGAGACCTCGCCGTCCGGCAACGTCCACGGCATGCCGCTCTCGGCCCTGATCGGCTACGGCGATCCGGGGATGACCACGATCGGCGGTCTGGCGCCCGCGGTCGACCCCGAACACGTCGTCATCATCGGGGCGCGCGACGTCGACGACAACGAGAAACGCATCGTCGCCGAGTCCGGCGTGACGGTCTTCTCGATGAAGGAGATCGACATCCTCGGCATGGGCGAGGTGACCCGGCGCGCGCTCGAGATCGCCGGCAGCGAGACCGACGGCATCCACCTGTCCTTCGACATCGACGGCCTCGACCCGGACGTCGCACCCGGCGTGGGCACGCCCGTTCGCGGCGGGGTGAGCTTCCGCGAGGCGCATCTGTTCATGGAGCTGCTCGCCGACTCGGGCCTGCTGGTGGCGATGGACCTGGTCGAACTGAATCCGGTCCGGGACGAGTGCAACCGCACCGCCGAGGCCGTGGTCCACCTGGTCCAGAGCGCCTTCGGGCGCGCGATCATCTGATCGGTCAGAGAAGCTCGCCGAGCGGCCGCCAGTCCGACATGCCCTCGGTCCAGACCAGGCTTTCGTGGCGGAGGTTGCCGGTGGCGAGTAGGCCCAGGATCGCCGCCTTGCTGACCGGTCCCGCGGTGTTGCCGCGATCCTCGTAGAACCAGGACGGCGCGCTCGTCAGCTCGCCCTGCCGGCCACGGGCGATCGGCCGGCGGACGTCGCGGGTGTCGAGGCCGAGGGCCAGATCATGGGCGTCGAGCCGGCCCAGCACGCGATGCTCGAGGTCGGCGAGCCGCTGGCGCTCCCCCTGCTGCCGTTCGCGCGCGCGGCGCTGGACATTGCGGATCTCCCGCTGATCGCGGGCTCCGGGGGAGAGATCCTCGGCGAGCAGGCAGAAGACCAGGGCGAAGCAGGAGAATACGAAGCCGAGCAGGCCCCAGACGATGACGCTGCGGCCCTTGGCGTGGGCGATCAGCGCGCAGACCACGGCCATGAGGATGCTGCCGCTGGCCGTGATGCCGTCGATGTCGATCTGCATCGAACGCTCCCTCGTGTCCTGGCGTCGCCCGGGGGCGACCAACGGCAGGCCATTCGAGAGCGAAGGGGCATATTCTCAGCCCGGTCAGCGGGGCGGGGCGGGCTTGCCGAGGGTGGCGGTGATCGGCAGGGTCAGCATCCGCTGCTCGGGAATGTCCGTCACCACGTAGAAGCGGCTGGTCAGGCTACCGAGGCGGCCCTTCCCGCTCAGCTTCAGCTTGACCAGGTGTTTCGCGGCCGCGATCTCGGTCCTGGCCTCGATGGTGATCGCGGGATCGAGGGCGCGCAGGCTCACCAGTTTGAAGGGCTTGCCCTCGCGGTGTTCGAGGCCGAGCGTGACCTCGCCGGTCTCGCCCTCGGCGAGGCTGCCGAAGGCGATCGTCGTGCTCGACGGCATGAGGAGGCCCAGGGCCTCGACCGCGACGGCGCCGGCCATGCGCGGCATGACCTCGTCCTTGAAGCGGAACTGGATCGGGACGTTGATCTTCTGGCCCCGGGGCAGGCCGGGCAGGGCCTTGACGCGGAGCTCGTAGCCGTGCCGCCCCTTCGTCTCGCCGAAGGGCTGGAAGCTGATCTCGAGGGTGTTCGGCAGGCCGACGTCGACGCCGAGGAGTTCGAGTTCGAGACCCTCGCGGATCAGCAGGGTCTGGGTGCCGGGCGCGGCCGTGGCCGGGTCGACGACGCCGAGGTCGAGGAGTTCGGGCTCGAGCCGGGCGCGGGCATGGACCAGGCCCTGAACGTTCACGTCGATGCGCGGGCGGGCCGGGTCGTTGGTTCCGATGAAGACCATCTTCCGGATCTCGCCCTGCTGGCGGGAGGCATCGAGGACGATCAGGACCTGCCCCTTGCCTCCGGGCTCGATGCTGGGAGTCTCGACCGTGGCGCTCAGGCAGCCGCAGGTGACCTTGGCGAACTGGATGGTCAGGGGCGCCTTGCCGTCGTTGTGGATGACGACGCGGTGCTGGTCATGGTCACCCTGTTCCTTCTCGCCGAAGTTCCAGAGCAGATCGGCGGCCTCGACCCGGGCGCGCGGCGATTCCTGCGCCGCCAGGGCGGGACCGAGGAGCAGGACGAGGATGAGGGCGCGGGTCGGGATCATGGGGCGATCCTACCAGAAGCGGGCCGCCTCTCCGAAGGCGGCACCGCCGATGCCCGCCCCTTCAGTCGCTCTTCTTCTTGACCGCCGGATTGCCGGCATTGATGGCCTGGGCGAAGCCCTTCAGGCTCTCGATCAGCTCGGTCTTGGCCTGCGGGTTGGCGCCGGCCGCCTCGAAGCCGAGCTTGCGGGCCTCGTCCATGCCGCCGGCGAGATCGTCGGCGGCCTTCGGCAAGGAGGCCATCCAGCTGAAGATCGACTTCAGGAGCGACTTGTGCGCCTCCACGTCGAGGTCGAGGGTAGCCTTCTCGGACTCGAGCTTGGCGACCCGATCCTCGAGGCGCTTGATCCGCGCGGTGACTTCGTCCTGGACGGGGGCGACCTCGGCGGCCTTCTCGCCGGCAAGTGGCCCCGGACCCCAGGCGACGAGGACGAGCAGGGCCGAGGCGAGCAGGCTGGGCATCAGAGCACGCATGGTTTCTCCTTCGATCGAGGGCGACGTCGCGGGGGCGAGGACCGGATGGGGTCGGTCCCGCTCCGACCCGACGAGGCTCGGCGCAATCACTCTTCGGACGGATTGCGGCTGCACTGTAAGCCCTTGTCGACAAGGCGCTTCAGTGATCGAGGATTTCGCGCTTCGCGGATATGAAACCGCTAGTTGGGCTGCGATTGTGCCTGGGCTTGCAGGCTCGCGCGCAGCTGGGAGCGGCGCGTGGCCACCCGCGATTCGGCGGATTCGGGGAGACCCATCTGCTGCCGACGCCAGCCCTGGCGCTCGACCGCGTTCATGCCCTGGGTCGGGTCGGGGGTCGGGATCGAGTAGGGGTAGGGCGAGGTGACCTGTTCGAGGTAGTCGAAGACGAAGCGGATCGGCGTGAGCAGGCCGTCGGCCACCTGACTGGCGACATCGGCGGCGCCGCCGGTGACCGCGTCGTAGGTGTCGCCGACGTACTCGATGCCGGGTGCGTGCACCGGGTTGGCGTCGAATTGGGCGTTCTGGACGCCCTCGGTTGCGCAGCCCGCCAGGATGAGCAGGAGGGCGGGCGCCACGATTCTCGACATTCCTCTTCTCATGACGCGGAGCATAGCGCCTCGATCCCCTTGCTGCAAGCGCGGAACGGTCCGCAAGCGCCGGTCAGGCCCCGACGTAGCGCTGGTAGAGGCGGCGGGCCTCGGCGCCGTCGGTGCAGCCCTTGACGATGGCGCGACCGTCCCGAAACACGGTGATCTCGACCTCCTGGCTTGCAAATACCAGGAGGAAGTCGTTGTGCCGGATGTCGCCCTGGCCGGCGAGTCGCGCGGCCAGCGCCCCGAGATCGACCTGGCCCGGGTCGCGGGGCAGGACCTGGACCGAGTCCCGGCCGCAGAGGGTCACGGTCCGCGACCAGCGGTCGCCCTCCAGGAAGTCGAAGTGTCGCTCGCCGCAGACCCGGCAGTCGGCTCGTGGCCGGGCCGACCTGCCGCCCAGCTCGACCGCGCGGTAGGGCCAGAGTTCGATCGAGAGCAGGCCCCGCCGGAGGGCCTTGCGATCCCCGACGAGGATCTTCAGGGCCTCGGTCACCTGCAGGGAGGCGATCAGGGAAGCCGCCGGACCGATGATGCCGGCGGTGTCGCAGGTGTCGCCGGTGCCCGGCGGTGGTGGATCGGGAAAGAGGCAGGCCAGGCAGGGGGTGTCGCCGGGAAGGATGTTCGCGGTCATGCCCTGCGCGGCGACGCAGGCGCCGTAAATCCAGGGAAGGCCTCGTTTCACCGCGAGGTCGTTGATCAGGTAGCGGGTCTCGAAGCCGTCGGTTCCGTCGAGGATCAGGTCGCAGTCGCCGAGGAGATCCTCGGCGTTCTCCGGCCGGAGGTCGGCCACCCGGGCCTCGACCTCGACCTCCGGGTCGAGCAGCGCGAGACGACGGCCGGCGGCGACCGCCTTCGGCAGGCGCTCGCGGGCGTCGGATTCGGTGTAGAGACCCTGGCGGTGCAGGTTGCTCAGGTCGACGTAGTCGCGGTCGACCGCGCGCAGCCGGCCGACCCCGGCCCGGACCAGGAGGTCGGCGATTCCGGAACCGAGAGCTCCGAGGCCGACCAGGCCGACCGTGGCCGAGCGGATGGCCGACTGCCCGGCCGCGCCGATCCCCGGAAAGAGGATCTGCCGTGAGTAACGTCCGCTGTCCTGGCTCATCCGTCCGGTTTAGCCGTCCGTCCGCGGGCGATCAAGCGCGGCGCCGGCGAGGCCGACCGCCAATTCGGCCCCGGCGATTGAGCGATCGTCCGGGAGCGGGCATCATCTCGGGGTCCGCGGGGCCTGGGGCCGAAGCGGCCAGTCCGAACGAGAGGAACCATCGTGACCGACTCCACGCCCGGACCCTTCAAGCGCATCTCGATGCCCTGGTTCCCCTTCTCCGTCCCCGCGACCTTCCTGGCCGCCGTGGCCCTTTCGATCCTGCACGGAGTCTTCGCCCTGGTGGCCCTGGTCTCGAAGGAGATCGAGAGCGCGAGCCAGGCGGAGGCCATCTTCCTGGCCCAGCTCGAGAGCGTCACCACCTCCTTGAGCCTGTTGCCCGGCCTTCCGGGGGGTCGTTGGCCCTTCTTCGTCGGCGCCGTCAGCGTGCTCCTGGTCTGGGCCTTCTTCGGGGTCGCGATCTGCCGCTGCCTGGCCCTGCGTCTGACCCGGGACGAGTACCTCGGGGTCAAGGACGCGCTCGGCTTCGCGCGCGCCAAGTTCGGCACCGCGATCCTCTTCCCGGTGATCGTCGTCGGCTGCATCCTGCTCCTGGGCCTGGTGAACGGTCTGCTCGGGCTGCTGATGCAGATCCCTTACCTGGGCCTCGTGTTCCAGATCCTCGTGCCGCTCGCCTATCTGCTGACCGCCCTGATGCTGGCGATCTTCTTCAGCGCGCTCTTCGGCGGCGGCA
Organism: Planctomycetota bacterium; assembly: GCA_020639295.1. GTDB lineage: Bacteria > Planctomycetota > DRQF01 > JACKGY01. Next base: position 653,041 of record JACKGY010000003.1, on the reverse strand, counting down.
TGGTCGCCGGCGCCATCGCGGTCGAGGCCCGGGGTACCCTCGATGCCTGGGGCAAGGCGCTCAACTACACCTTCGCCCGACCGCTGCACATCATCGTCTACGTCGTGCTGTTGAAGGTCCTGCTCTTCGACTTCCTGATCGGTTTCGGCCTCGGCCGAGGGCTCCTGCACCGCTGGACGCGCGCGAGCCTCAGCCCCCTGTGGACCAACTCGGGCTTCGAGAACGCCCTCGACGGGCACGGGGAGGGGATCTACGCCGATCTGATGGCGAAGGCCTGGGACCTGTTCTCCGGCCTCGCGAGCCTCGGCCTCGGCGCGGTCGTCCTCTCCTTCGCCCTCGGCGGTTTCACCTCGATGTTCCTGATCCTCCGCAAGGACGTCGACGGCATCGACACCAGCGAGATCGAGCTGCCGGGCAGCACGGATCCGGAACCGATCCCGGCCTGAGACCCCGACCCTTCGACCCTGCTCATCGCCTTCCCGGTGGCCGAAGGGTGCCTTCGCCATCGCGGCAAGGCCGCGTTCCCACCAGAGAGCCGCCGGTCGGTTGCGAAGCCGGAGGAGATTGCGCGCTGGTCGCCCGCGCTGGACCGGCCCCGGAACCGGGCCGGCTCGGTTCCGCGGACGGCCGGGCCGAGCCGTCGACGCCTTGGAGATCACCGGGGCGAGGCCTCGTCAGGGTCCGGGTCGAGGACGCCGAGCTCGATTCCGGTGCCGCGCCGCTCGGGAGCGCGAGGAGTCGCTCTGAAGGTCCGGGCCGGGCGGCGCGACCTTCACCGCTCGCCGTTCTTCGCGATCAGCGGCGGGCGCGAGTCCTCGAGCCGGTCGATCACGCGCGCCGGTGCTTGGTCCGGACCAACGAAAGCGCCCCGCGGCGGCTGCCGCGGGGCGCTTCGTCAGGCTCGGCCCGAACTCAGCGGGTATAGCTGATGCTGATGTCGTCGACGTAGGGCAGCGCGTCGCCCTGCATCGTGGCCGGCGGGGCCGGGAACACGGTCGAGATCTGGAACTGGAAGTAGCGGAAGCCGTCCAGCTGGTCGAACTGGGTGATGTCCACCGGGCCGACCATCAGCGGGTCGCCACCGGAACTCATGGCCGAAGTGGCCGGGTTGCCGGGATTGTTCGGATCCTCGGCGATGCCGATGAGCCGGATGGTCACGGTGCCGGTCGGGCCCGGGAAGACCGAGGCCGTCGCGGCCGTGTAGTCGGTCGCGACCGAGAGGGTGTCGATCACCTTCGAGGTCGCGGTGCCGTTCACGTTGGCCGCGAAGGAGAAGACCTGAGCCAGGGTCTCGCCGTTGATGTTCGTGGTGTTGAAGGTGGTCACGAAGCCCGCCGCGCCGTCCTCGAACTGGATCACGCCGGAACCGCCCTGACCGCCCTCGGCGTCGAGCAGGGTGTTGATCACCAAGTCGCCGTTGGTGTCGCCAGGCGCGCCACCGATGGTGTTGAACACGCAGGCGGGGAGCAGGTTGATGTTGCCGAAGGTCTGGACCACGATCGAGCCGCCCGATCCACCGGCGCCGAAACCGGCCGGCGGAACCACGCGGCCACCGTTGCCACCAGCGCAGTTGATGACGGTGAGCACCCCGATGCTGATGTCGCCACCCGCCGAGAAGCGGATGCCGCCGCCACCGCCACCGCCGGCGCCACCGCAGCGCGCGCCCAGGATGTTGCCGGTGCCGTTGCGGCGATCGCCGCCGGCGCCACCACCGCTGCCACCGCAGGCATCGATGAGCGGCGGAATCATGTAGGGCATGGGCTGGCCCGGCTGGCCGGCCGCCGGCGCGCCGGTGCCCAGGCCATCGGTGCCGAGGCGCGTCTCACCCGCGGTCGGAACCTGGAAGGTGAAGGTGCCCTGGGGCATGGTGAGGCCTGAGGCCGTGCCGCCACCGCCGCCGGCGCCACCGACGATCTGATAGCTCGGGCTGCTGATGCCGAAGCCGGACTGACCGCCGAAGCCGCCGCCGTAGAAGGCGTTGTGGGTACCGGCCGGCCAGGTGCCGGCGATGTTGTCCAGGGTGCCGCCGGGCTGACTCGGGAACTGGGGGTCGGTGTGGGCGCCCTCGCCCGGGAGTCCGTACTCGTCGTCGGTCACGCCATCGGTGCTGGGCGAAGCGGTGCCGCCACGACCACCACCGGGGCCGCCCCAGCCGCCGGGAATCGAGTTCACGGTCGAAAGGAGGCTACCACCGCCCTGCGTGGGATTCTGACGACCGTTGCAGTTGATCGTCGTGTCGGTGCGGATGTCGATGGTCGAGGTGGCGCGGAAGCGCAGGGGCCAGTTCACCTGACCGGGGTAGGTATCCGTCGTGCTCTGGAAGGTGAGGACGGTGCCGCCCGAGGTCGAGCCGACGGCGAGCGTGGTGAAGTTGTAGGTGCCCGGCTCGGCCTCGGGGTCGCCCGGGGTGAGCTGGGTGTCGGAGTTGATCGTCATCGAAGAGGTGAAGCTGCCGACACCGTCGAGGCCGTTGCCGATCACCTCGATGGGGAAGGTGGCGGCGATGTGGCCCGAGTTCGGGTCGGTCATCGAGGTGCCGGGCCAGACGATCGCGGAGGCCAGGTCGAGCCGGTTGTCGGTCGTGCTGAAGTCGTCGCTGAAGACCTGCGGCTGGCCGTTGTTGGCGTCCAGGATGGTGAAGCGCAGGGCATCGGTCGCGACCACGAGGTCGTTGCCGGCGAGGTCCTTCACGCCCGCGAAACGGATCGCGTAGTCGTTGCCGTCGGCGAGCGGAACCGAGGTCGTGAAGGTGATCCGCGAGATCGAGGGATTGCCGTTCACCAGACCGAACTGGGTGAAGGCCACCGTGCCTGCGGCCGGGATGTCGGCGGCGGCGTTGATGGTGCGGTTGACCAGGATCACCGTGTTCGGCGAGACGGTCTGCGGATCGAGGGCCTCGTCGACGTCGATCGTGACCGTCGAGTTGTTCGGGAAGCCGGGAATCGCGGTGGCGTTGACCATCGTGCCGGCGGCCGGCACGGTGCGGACCACCGAGGGCGGCACGCCGTTGGTGTCGGTGAAGGGATCGTCGTTGACGCCGCCGCAGGAACGGACCTGGAAGATCGGGTTGGCCCCGCGCTGGAGCGGCGTGTCACCGACCATGATGGCGGGACCGCTGTTCGAGGTCTGGGTGTTCAGCGTGATGCGGTAGGTCGAGTTGCTGGTGAAACCCGCGAAACAGGCCGCGTTGGTGGACGGCGGGAAGGCGTCGAAGAACACCTGCCGCGGATTGCTCGGGTTGATGGTGAAGACGCCGTTCGCCGGCAGGTTGCCGTTGACGTCGATGATCTGGATGCTGCCGGACTGGGCCGGGCCGGCACCGGGGATCGACGAGGGATCGACCGTCCCGCCGAAGGTGAATGTGATGCGCGCGTTGAGGAAGGCGCCGACCGGGGCGACGCCGCCGGGGTTGTCCGTGCCGTCCGTGTGGATCGGCTCGGCGATGCCCTGCACCCTGATGTCCATGACCGCGGCGTCGCCGGTCGCGCCGTTGCTGCTGCCGCCGCTACCGCCACCGCAGGCGACGATGCCGAGGCTGGCGACCAGGACGAGCGCCAGGGGCGCCAGGAACCGAGCCAGTTGTACCGTTCTCATCGAGAGGCAACTCCTTTCCACGAAACCAGGCGTCGATCACCGCTCGTGATCCGTCGCGCCTCGCCTCGTCTCACCCTCGATGAGCAAGACGAGTGCCAAGGCACGGGCCTGATGGTGGTTGCGCTAAATCAACGCGCGTCTTCGACTTGCAAACCTTGCCGCGGGACGGTTCTTCGCAGTGCCGACCCGATCGAGCGATTGTGCTCGGGACCGTGCAGGCCGTCTCGCTTCCCTTCTCCGACACAGACCCGGGGCGCTTCCTGGATGCGGAATCCGATCCGCGTCCCGGACCCGGGCGGCGCGATTCTAATCCATGGCCCGGGAAGCTGCAATTCCTTTTGAAAGCCCGGTGAAGGTCGGCAAGTCAGCCTGTGGTGGGAGCTTGGGACGACCTCAGGACGGCGCGAGGAGGCGCATCGCCATGATCAGGAAAAGGCCCTGGCTGACTCCGATCGTCAGCAGGGCGACCAGGGCGGCGGCCTCCTCCACCTGCTGGGCGCGGGGCGAGCGCGACAGGCGGCGGAATTCGCGGCAGGCGTCGGCCATCGCCAGGGCGAAGTACCAGACCCCGAGATCCAGGAGGCCGATCAAGAGGCTCGTGCCGGGATGGATGCGCCGGTAGATCGTGGCGATCGCGAGCAGGAGGAAACTCGCCAATCCGACGAGGGCCGCGACCCGCAGGATGCGCGAGCGACGCCAGGCCTCCTGGAAGAGATCGAGTGGGTCGAGACTGCGGATCATGGGTCCCCCGAAGGCTAAGATCCCGACGACGCTCGGTGCTCCGGGCAGGGCCCGCCCGGTCGGCTGCGGAAGCGGCGCACGGTGCTCCGCGAGCCGATGGCCGCGGGCCGGGCGTCGAAGGTGGCAGGCTCGGTCCGGCCGGCACGACCAGGCCGGTGCCTCGTCGAGCCGGAGCAACGCATTCAGTCGGCCGGCTCGCCGTCCCCGGCTCTGGGGGCGGTGAGCGACGAGGGCCAGCACGGGACGACTCCCATGACGCCGATGATGAAACAGTGGCACGCCGTGAAGGCGCGGCACAAGGACGGTCTGCTTTTCTTCCGCATGGGGGACTTCTTCGAGTTCTTCCACGAGGACGCGAAGAAGGCGGCACGATTGCTCGGCCTCACGCTCACCGCCCGTTCGAAGGGCGAGGATGCCATCCCCATGGCCGGCATCCCGGCCAAGACCGCGGAGGCCTACATCCGCAAGCTCGTCGATCTCGGCGAGAAGGTGATCGTCTGTGATCAGGTCGAGGACCCGGCTCAGGCCACCGGCCTGGTCGAGCGCGACGTGACCCGCATCGTCACGCCGGGCACGATCACCGAGGAGGACTCTCTCGACGCTCGCGCGAACAACTACCTCGTGGCGGTCGCCGGCGATCATCTCGCCTACGTCGATCTCTCGACCGGCGACTTCGCCTTGCGGCTGACGGGCGGTCAGGCTGTGGTCGAGGCCGTCGCCGCCCTCGAACCGGCCGAGGTCCTGGTGCCGGAATCGGCCATGGCGGCCGACGGCCTGGGCGCCGCGCTGGTGACCCAGGGCCTGCGGGTCAGCGAGCGACCGGATTGGTGCTTCGATCACGATGCGGCCAGGCGCCTGCTCAACCGTCAGTTCCGCACCCGCAGTCTCGAGGGTTTCGGCATCGACGAGGAGGAGCAGCCGCTCGGGGCGGCGGGCGCCATCCTCGAGTATCTCGAGGAGACGCAACGCGGCGCGGTGGGTCAGCTGCGTCGCATCCGCTGCGAGAACGCAGCCGGTCACATGCGCCTCGACCGTACCACGCGGTCGTCCCTGGAACTGGTGCGCAGCCTCCGCGACGGCGAGCGCCGGGGCTCGCTCCTCGGGGTCATGGATCGCTGCAAGACCGCGATGGGAGCCCGGCTCCTCAAGCGACTCATCCTCGAGCCCCTGCTCGACCGGGACGAGATCGTCGCCCGACAGGATGCCGTGGCCCATCTGGTCGCGGAGCCGGAACTGCTCGATCGGATCCGCTCCGCCGCGGAGGACGTCCTCGACCTCGAGCGTCTCGCCGGACGGGTCGGCTGTGGGCGCGCCCATCCCCGCGACCTCGCCGCGTTGCGCCAGTCCCTGCGCCAGGCGCCGGCGCTGACCGAGCCGCTCGAGGCGTCGGGGGTGGCGCTCCTCGACCGCATCCTCGCGGCCATGCCGGATCTGGGCGATCTCGCCGATCTGCTCGAGCGCGCCCTCGTGGACGCGCCGCCGCTCACCGTCACCGAGGGCGGCATCATCCGCCCCGGCCACGACGCGGAGCTGGACGAGATCCGCGCCCTGCGTCGGGATGGCAAGGAATTCATCGCGTCGTTCCAGGCCCGCGAGATCGCGGCCACGGGAATCGCCAACCTGAAGATCGGCTTCAACCGCGTCTTCGGCTACTACATCGAGATCACCAACAGCCAGCGCGAGAAGATCCCGGAGCGCTACCTCCGCAAGCAGACCCTGAAGAACGCCGAACGCTACATCACGCCCGAGCTCAAGGACTACGAGGACAAGGTGCTCCATGCCGAGGAGCGGATGAAGTCCCGCGAGACCGAGCTGTTCCAGGCCCTGCGCGACGCCGCCGAGGCCCGCCTGGACGATCTGCAGCGTCTCGCCGACGGCATCGCCTGGATCGACGTCCTCCAGTCGCTGGCGCGACTGGCCGTGGACGGCGGCTGGGTCCGACCCGAGATCGTGACCGAGGACGTCCTGCAGATCGAGGAGGGCTGCCATCCGGTCCTGATCCGCAGCCAGCGCGACGAGCCCTTCGTTCCCAATGACGTCGATCTCGACCGGGATCATCGGCTCATGCTGATCACCGGTCCGAACATGGCCGGCAAGTCGACCTACATCCGCCAGGTGGCCCTGCTCACCCTGATCAGCCAGATCGGCTCCTTCATCCCGGCACGGCGGGCGCGCATCGGTCTGGTCGATCGCATCTTCACCCGGGTCGGCGCGAGCGACGACCTCGCCCGCGGCAGCTCGACCTTCATGGTGGAGATGCTCGAGGTGGCGAACATCCTGAACAACGCCGGGCCGCGCAGCCTGGTGATCCTCGACGAGGTCGGTCGCGGCACCAGCACCTACGACGGTCTGTCGCTGGCCTGGGCGATCACCGAGCGGCTGGTGGAGGGCGCCGGCGTGAAGACGCTGTTCGCGACCCATTACCACGAACTCACCGCCATGACCGAGCACTCCGCGCGGATCGTCAACTTCAACGTGGCGGTGCGGGAATGGGGCGACGAGATCATCTTCCTGCACAAGATCGTGGCCGGCGCCACCGACCGCAGCTACGGCATCCACGTCGCCCAGCTCGCCGGCCTGCCCGCCGCGGTCATCGAGCGGGCCCGCGCGATTCTCGATCGACTCGAGGAGAAGGGTGAGGAGGGGCCGGTACCGGCGCCGGTCGAGGTCGAGGGCCAGCAGCTCGGTCTGTTCAGCGCCGAACCGGACCCGCTCCGGCTCGAGATCGCCAGGCTCGACCTCGACTCGATGGCGCCGATCGAGGCCCTGAACCTGCTCCATGCCTGGCAAGGACGTGAACGCCGCTGCGCCAGCCGCTGGCTGGCCTAGTCGAACTCGCCGGTTGCGTGCCTTCGCGACGGCAAGCTCATCGCTCTTGGAATCATCTTCGTCTCGGACACCTCGACGAAGCGCCGGCCAGCGGCCGGCGGACCTGCCGGCTGGGCAGCCGGCGCTCCGAGGAGCAGCCGCTGGCTGGCCTAGCCCGTATCGCTCACCACATTTACTAGAAAACAGCCGCCAAGCTTGGAAGAGTGGGGTGAAACAACAGATCCCAGGACTTCCAGCGAGGTGGCTGTAGGTGACAGAGTGTAACGGCGAGCGGGTGACGAGCCGAGGCCCGGGCAGGCGAGAATTCACGGCATCTTTCGACGGCGGCCAGATCAGCTCGGACGCAGGCGGTTTGCTCCTACACGAGGTCGATCGCCGCCTTTCCCTCTTCGATCGCTTCGCATCTTGCTTCCACGACTACCGAGATCCGAGCCGGATCGACCACAGCGTCCGCGACCTGGTGGCTCAGCGTGTGATGGCGATTGCGCTCGGCTACGAGGACCTGAACGACCACGACGAGCTCAGCCGCGATCCGCTTCTGGCCGCCCTGGTCGGGAAGGCCGACCCGACGGGCTTGGAGCGCCGTCGCGACCGTGATCGAGGTCGGCCTCTCGCGAGCAGCAGCACCCTGAATCGCGTCGAGCTCTCGCGTAGCGGCGAGGCGTCCAAGGACCGCTACCGTCGGATCGAGCTGAGCTCGGATGCCGTCGACGAGCTTCTGGTGGATCTCTTCGTCGAGTCTCACGCGGACGAGCCCGAGGAGATCATCCTCGACTTCGACGCGACCGACGATCCGATCCACGGCCGTCAGGAAGGTCGCTTCTTCCACGGTTACTACGACTGCTACTGCTACATGCCGCTCTACATCTTCGCCGGCGATCATCTGCTGTCGGCACGATTGCGCATGAGCAACCAGGACGGTGCGGCCGGCTCGCTCGAGGAGCTGCAACGCATTGTGGCCCAGCTCCGTACGCGCTGGACGAAGACGAGGATCATCGTCCGCGCCGACTCCGGCTTCTGCCGCAATGGCTTCCTCGATTGGTGCGAGGAAAACGGGGTCGACTACGTGATCGGCCTTGCTCGCAACGCCCGCCTCGAGTCCGAGCTCGAGGATCACCTGCTCGACGCTGAGGACCTCTGCGAGAGCTTCGGCCGCAAGGTCGCGCTCTTCCACTGCTTCAACTGGCGGACGATCGACTCCTGGTCTCGCGAGCGGCGGGTGATCGGCAAAGCGGAGTGCTCGAGGAAGGGGCGAAACCCACGCTTCATCGTCACCTCGCTTCCTTGCGACGATCACCACGAAGCCGAACGAATCTACCGCGACATCTACTGTCAGCGCGGCGAAATGGAGAACCGGATCAAGGAGCAGCAGCTCGACCTCTTTGCCGACCGGACGAGCGCCCACACGATGCAGGCGAACCAGATCCGCCTCTACTTCTCGTCGATAGCCTACGTCCTCGTCGACGCGCTGCGACGGATCGGGCTGAAGGGGACGGAAGCCGAGCGGGCGCAGTGTGGCACCATCCGGCTGAAGCTGCTGAAGATCGGCGCTCGGGTCCGGGTGACCTGCCGGCGAATCTGGATCAACATGTCGAGCGCCTGCCCCTACAAGGACATCTTCTTCGCCGCCTGGCGGAACATCTGCGCCACGACGTAGAGAACCCAACCTCCAATCAGCACGCGCGGAAACGACCTGCGCCCGAGGTCCGCACAGGGCGTCCCAATACGCCCATTCTCGGCCTCGAGACCCGCTCAGGTCCCCACACTCGCACCGATCTCAGGCGGGACGACCCAGAGTCGACCCTCGGACATCGCAGATCCCGGGAGTAGACCACCTGCGGATCGGCGTGGTGAGCGAAGCGGGCTAGTTCGCTTCACCCGTCGTCCGAGCTTCGAATGCGCAGCCGGCGCTGCGCGGTCCTGCCGGCGCGCCAGCCGCTCGGATCACCAGCCGCTCGGAGCGCCAGCCGCTGGCTGGCCTAGTTCGCTTCCTCCGACAGTCGAGTTCCGGTTGTGCAAGAGGCGTCGCGCGGTCCTGCCGGCTGGGCAGCCGGTGCTCCGAGCGATCGCGACCGTCCGGGTCCGACAGCTCGATTTCAGCGGCCGAGATCCTGGAGCAGGAGACCGATGGCGCCGACCAGGAAGACCGGTAGGAAGGCGGCGAGATCGGGGGCGATGAGCGGGCTCTGGGCCCCCAGCCGGCTCATCAGCAGGTTCATGGCGAAGAAGCCGAGCGAGAGCGCGAGGCAGAGGAGGAGCCCGGCGAAGACGTTCGTGCCACGGCGACGCATCACCAACGGAATGCCCATCAGCATCAGGACGATGGCCGAGAAGGGATAGGCCAGGTGCTCGGCCGCGAGCATGGCGAGGCGGCGGTCGCCGTCGGCGCGCAGGGCCAGTCGCCGGAGCCGGAACCAGGACGATCGGCGCAGGACACGGTTCTCCTCGCCGACGTCCTGGGCCTCGAGGTCGCTCAGGGCGGCGAAAGCCGCCTCATCGAGATCGGAGCCGGGCGCCGGGACGAAACGGCCGCCGTCCTCCTCGTCGAACCACTCGAGGAACTCGAACCTCAGCGGGCGCGTAGCCTCGCGCGGCAGCAAGGTGACGTCCTCCAGTCTGAGTGTGCCGGCGTCCCAGCGTCGGGCATGGAAGACGTTGCCGCGGCCGTCGGCGAGCAGGTCGAGGTCGTCCTGAACGGCGTCCGACTTGCCGCGCATCTGCCGGCTGACGATCACCATGTCCCGGGCCTGCCCGGGGATCACGACCTCCTTCAGGGCGACCAGACCCAGCGAAACCAGGGCGGCGGCGAGATAGAGGGGCAGGGTCAGGCGTCGTCTGCTGACGCCGACCGCGCGGATCGGGATCAGCTCGTTGCCCTGCTCGAGGTGATGCAGGGTGAACATCGCCGCGAACAAGAGGGCGTAGGGACCGAAGAGCACCAGGATCTCGGGGAGATGCAGCCAGTAGTAGCGGCACAGACCCTCGGCGAGGCCCATGCCGACCGCCGCGAAGCTCTCGCGCGCGTCTTCGTGATGCTTCAGATGGGAGAGGAAGTGCAGGATCAGGTAGAGCCCCACGAGGAACAAGGTCGTGGCGCCGAGTGACCAGGCGAAGAGCCGGAGCAGGTAGCGGTCACAGCGCTTCATCGCCGCCGACTCCTGCGCCAGGCTCCGAGGCCGGCGCCGAGGATGAGGACGTTGCCGCACCAGAGGGCCGGGCCGGGGGCGACGAGCCCGCGCGCGCCGAGGCTCTCGCCGATGAGACGCGGGGCGAAGTAGAGCAGGATCACCAGCAGGAAGCCGATGGCGAAGATGGTGGCCCGGTTGCGGATGCCGAGGAGCACGCCGAGGGCGGCGCCGAGGAAGGAGAAGAGCAGGGCCGAGACGGCCCCCGCGCCCCGGGCATGGAGTTCGACCTCGGCCTGGAGACCGATGTCCTGACCCGCTTCGTCGCGTGCCGCCGAATAGAGTTCCTCGTAGTCGAGACTCGCGGCGCGTCGGCGCGGCGCCGGTTCCTCGGAGAGGGCGCGCAGGTCGAGGGCGATCCGCATCGACTCGGAGGCGCCGACGACCGAATAGGTGAGGTCGTGGAGTTCCAGGACGAGGCGTCCGCCGGGCCCGTCGATGAAGGGGATCGCCCGGCCGGCGCGGGTGAAGACCGGTTCGGCCACGTCGTTCTCGAGTTCGGCGACGACGAAGTCCTCGAGATAGGGGCGTCCGGTCTCGTCGATCTCGACCCGTGACCAGCGACACTTGAAGCGGCGATCCCGGATCGCGGTGCGCTCGTCCTCGAGGAGACGGTCGACGCTCTCGGCCAGGAAGCGCTTGCCGATCAGGCGCTGCTCGTAGCTGGCCCAGGGGATCAGACGGTTGCCGAGCAGCACCAGGACGAGGCAAGCCAGGGCGCCGAGCAGAGCCGCGGGTTGCAGGACCCGGAAGAGCGACATCCCGGCCTCGCGCATGGCGTTGATCTCACCATCGGCCTGGGCCTTGCCGTAGGTCCAGATGCTGGCGATCAGCACGGTCAGGGGAATCAGGATCTCGAGCTGGGTGAGGGTGAGGAGGCCGACCACCTCGAGCAGGGCGGTGACGGTGAGGAAGGTCATCGATTCGCGCAGAGCCATGATGGAGAAGACCATCATGGTGACGAGCGAGCCGAGCACGAGGAAGGTGAAGGCCGCCGAACGGAAGAGTGAGCGCGCGAGATAGCGTTCGACGATGCGCATGTGCTCGGCGGCCTGCCCCTCGATTCCCAGTTGCCGAGGCGGAGCGACCGGCCCGCGCCATCGGGTCGCGCCGATGTTAGCCGCTGACGATCATCGCCTCCACGGGGCGGTCCGGTCGTTTCGACCACCGGTGCCGCCTGGGCGACCTGCCGGCTGGGCAGCCGGCGCTCCGGAGCGCCAGCCGCTCGGAGCGCCAGCCGCTGGCTGGCCTAGATTCCTGGCCCGAGAGCAATCGATCTTCGGATGCGCAGCCGGCGCTCCGGAGCGCCAGCCGCTGGCTGGCCTAGTCGGACTCGCCGGTTGCGTGCCTTCGCGATGGCGACCTCTTCGCCCTCGGAGTCCTCGTCGTCTTGGGTATCTCGACTAAGCGCCGGCCAGCGGCCGGCGGACCTGCCGGCTGGGCAGCCGGCGCTCCGGAGCAGCAGCCGCTCGGAGCGCCAGCCGCTGGCTGGCCGAGATTCCTGGCCCGAGAGCAATCGATCTTCGGATGCGCAGCAGGCGCTGCGCGGTCCTGCCGGAGCGCCAGCCGCTGGCTGGCCTAGTTCGCTTCACCCGTCGTCCGAGCTTCGAATGCGCAGCAGGCGCTGCGCGGTCCTGCCGGAGCGCCAGCCGCTGGCTGGCCCGGTTTTCTCGCCCGGCGCTTCGGGATCAGTAGTCCGGCTTCATCTGGGCCAGGAGTTCACGGAGGAGGGCCTGGGTCTTCAGTTCGGCTTCCTGGTTGTTGGCCTGGGAGTACTTGTCGGGCGAGGCCAGGTAGTCCTCGATGGTCGAGTAGATCAGCTTGGTGAAGATCGAATCGATCGCGATCTGACGGGCCCGGGCCGGGTCGTACTTGTCGTCGCGGAGGTACTCGCGCACGTCGTTCTTACGCACGCCGAGCCACTGGCGGCTCTTCATGCGCAACATGCGGGTCATGTCGTCGACGAACTCCGGGTGGCCGGTGCGGACCTTCGGGTCCATCTCGTTGAGGGCACGCTGGCCGCGCTGGAGCTCCTTGTCCTGGATCGACGCCAGGATCATGCCCTTCACCCGTAGCATCTCCTTGTCCTCGGGACTGGCGGTGCGCATGTTCTCGAGTTCCTCGAGCATGGTCTTCACCCGGGCGAGTTCGGGCGTGCTCAGCCGCTCGTACTTGGCCAGCCAGTCCTTCGCCATCTTCTCGTGCAGATCGTAGGCGTCCGGAGTCTTCAGCTTCGAGTTGTAGAGGGCGACGAACTCCTCCTGGGCCTGCTTCGCTGCCTCGATGTTGCCGAGGTTCTGCTGGATCAGGTCCCAGTTGGCCTTGAGCTTCTTGTAGAGCGCCTTCTGGCGATCGTCGAGATCGCTCTGGTTGGCGTACTTCTTCAGGACCTGCGGCACCTTCTCCTTGACCTTGTCCGAGGTGGCGCCCTCTTCGGTCAGGCGCACGGCCTCGGCGAGTTCGGACTGCTGCTGGTCGAGCTTCGGCGGCGCGCCGAAGAAGCCACCGACCCAGAGGATCAGGATCAGGCCGCCGACTGCCGCCAGGGCGACGATGAGGAGCTGCGCGGACGAGGCCTTCTTCGGCTCGGCGTGCCGGTAGTACTTGCTCGACTCGAGTTTCGGGGCGGCCTTCTTGGCCGCGGCGGCGGCTCGCGTCGGGCCCTTGCCGATGTAGGTGATCTTGACCCCGGCGACCTGGATCGTGTCGCCGTTGGCCAGGACGTGTTCGTTGACGGTCTTGCCGTTGACGGAGGTGCCCTCGCGGGTCTCCATGTCGATGAGGCGGAAGCCGGCCTTGGTGCGCTGCACGGTCACGTGCAGAGGGGCGACGCCCTCCGCGCGCAGCTGCAGGTCGGCGTCCGGTCCGCTGCCGATGGTGAAGCGGTCGTCCACGATCTCGTAGACCTTGTCGCGTCCATCCTCGGTAATGATCAACTTGGCCATGTCGTTCCTCTGTCGGGCGCGCTCCGCCCGGTCTCGATGCTGATGCCGCGTCGCCGCGGGCTCCGTTTCCCTCGGGGACAGTTTAGGCTGTCACGCTCCCTTTGACCATCCGCGTCGACCGCCGTCCCGGGCTCACTGGTTCTCGTCCTCGGCCGGCGGGGCACCGCGGGGCGTGGCGTCCCCGCCCTTGATGCCCCGGCTCGACTCGGCGTCGCCGTACTCCCGGATCGAGAAGTTCTGGGTCCAGAGGCTGCCGGCGTTGCCCGAGCCCAGGACCCGCCAGGCGGCGGTGAGGATGTTGCGGTGGTGGCCGCTGGAATGGAGCCAGGCCTTGTGGGCGCCCATCGGCCCGCCAGGGTTCTTGGCGATGTTCTCGGACAGACCGACCCCGTTGAAGCCGTTCAGCTGGGCCCGGTCCATGGGGCTCCGCTTCTTCGGATCGAGCGGGTTCTCGTGGGCGAAGAAGCCGCCCTTGGCCATGTCCTCGGAGTGCATCCGGGCGGTGGCGAGGAGCTTCTCGTTGAGCTTCACCGCGTGCCGGCCCATCATCACCCGGTAGTCGTTGGTGATCCGGACCTGCTCGCGCTCGGCGGCCGTGGCTTTCGATTCCTGGGTCTCGTTCTCGGCCATCCAGGTGGCCGAGACGTCGATGCGCACCCGCTCCTCGTCGCTCCAGGCATAGTTGCGGAGGTCGACGGCGACGCTGGCTGGCAGGTGGAGGAGGTGGCGGGGGTCGGCCGGGCCACGACCCAGTTCGAGGCGATCGAGCTCGCGGTTGTACTCGGCGAGCATCGCGACGACCTCGCGCAGCTCGGGCGTGAGCTTGACCGAGCTGGTGTCGGCCCAGAGATCGGCGACGACCTTGGTGCGCAGGTCGATCTCCTTCTGGGTCTCCAGGTACATCTGGTAGATCTCCTGGCCGACGCCGCGATAGGGATAGGGGTACTTCTGCTCGTCGAAGATCAGCTCCAGGGCGGACTCGCGCGCGGTCTCGAGCTCCTGGCGGCGGGCATCGAGCTGGGCCAGCTTCTTCACTCCGCCCATGGCTTCGGCCCGCTGGAGCAGGACCACCTTGGCGTCGAGCAGGGCGCGCTGGTAGGCGGAGGCCGCGCGATCGCCGAGAGCCCGCAGGGCCGCGTAGGCCTCCTGCCGCTTGGCGGCGTCGCCGTTCTGCAGCTTGGGCGTGTTCTCGTCGATGGCCTCGCGGACCTTGACCCGGGTGACGTCGTTGGGCGAGAGATAGTGGCCGTCGTGCCAGACGAAGCCGCCCTCCGGCAGGTCGATGGCGAAGGCGTCGGCCAGGATCGAGTCGATCTCCGGCTTCAGCCCCGCGGTCTCGGATTCGCTGCGATGGAGGAGCTTCTCGGCCAGCTCGCGCTCGCCGACGGTGAGCAGGAAGGTGGCGGCGTTGACCCGACCGATGGCATCGAAGTCGAGCTTCTGCACCATCGTCTTCATCGCGTCGGAACGCAGGACCCGCGGCGAGATCACCACCTCGCCCAGCTCGTCCTCGAAGACGATGCCCTCGTCGCTGACGCCCTTGACCTCGCCGCGCCGATCGCTGAGGAAGGGGACCTTGCCGAAGACCTCGCCGCGGTTGCGGGCCGCGTCCTCGACCGCCAGGACGAAGTCGCGCAGGCGCTCGGCCTGGCGCATCTTGCGCAGGACCGGGGCCATCAGCCCGGGCTCGAGCCCGGCGCGTGCCCCGGCCTCGCCGGCGGCGCGGAAGCGGGTCGCCGCGTCCTGGTAACGGCGCTGGCCGAGGAGGATCTCGGCCTCGTCGGCGAGAGCGAAGTAGTGGTTGCGGGCCTCCTCGCGGGCGGCCTCGTCACCCGCGGGCCGCGCGCTGATGGGCGCGCGGACCGGCACGGCCGGAACCTCGGCGTGGGCCGTGGTCGCGGCCTGCGCGCCGCCACTGGTGACGGTGGCGAACTCGCTCATGGGCCGGGCGAGGATGCGTTCGATGTCGCCGCGCGCCGGGCTGCCCTCGGGAAAGCGCGCGCGCATGTCCTCGAGCGCGGCCAGGGCGAGGTCGGCGCGACCCTCGCCGATCAGGCGCTGGTAGGTGCCGATGGCCTCGCCCGTGGCCTTGGTCATCGCCGCCTCGATGCGCCGCGGGATGGCCGGTCCGGCCTTGCCGTGCCGGGCCTCGAAGTCGGCCAGGACCCGGAAGGCGGTCGCGTAGTCGTTCTGGATCAGCGCCTGCTGGACGCCGAAGTCGAGATCCTCGAGCGCCCGGGCCCGGGCCTCGAGCCGCTGTCGTTCCTCGGTGCCGAGGTCGGAGGGAATGCGCCGCGCGGCCTCGTCGTCGCGGGCTTCCTTCTTGTCGCCGGTCGAGGCCGCGACGCCGGCCGCGTTCTCCCTGGTCTTGCGGGCCTCGGCCTCGTCCTTGCGGTCGAGGCTGACGTTGACCACGAAGATGACCAGGATCAGGGCGGCGAAACCGACCACGATCGGGATCGCGTTGGTGCGGGCCTTGCGGTCGCCGGCCTGGCGGCGGCTGGCCGGTGGCGCGGCGACCACGAAGGGCTCCTCGGCGGCCGCGGCCCCGGCGTTCGCGGTCCGGAAGGGCGCCCGATCGGCGAAGAGGATCTGCCCGCCGACCTCGACCCGCGCCCCCGGGAGCAGGACGCGGCGGCCGTCGATGCGCTCGCCGTCGACGATGGTTCCGTTGCCGGAGCCGAGGTCCTCGACGAGCAGCTCGTCGTCGACGTGCACGAAGCGGCAATGGTGCCGCGACACGCGATCGTCCTGGAGGACCAGGTCGCAATCGTCGGCGCGCCCGACGGTGGTCGAGGTGCCGATCAGGTCGAAGACCTCGCGGCCCTTGTCGCTGTCGATGATGATCTTCCGGCTCACGACTTGCCCTCGTCTGCGTGGCGGTTGTCCAGGTCGCGTCGGGTCGTGGGAGTCGACCCGGTTCGTGACTATAGGAGCAAATTCCGTGCCTGGAAGTCCAGTCGGAAATCCCGGCGGGGCAGGGGTTTGAGTGCGTCGCTCCGGGGCCTTGGGCGGGAAAAGGTAAAGCCGGATTGACCGCTCGCCGGAAGCTGTCTCAGGCGCCGCCCTTCTTGCCCCGGCGGAGATAGGGCTCGAGGCCGAAGCTCTTGATCTTGGCGTCCAGGGTCGGCCGGCTGATCTCCAGGGCCCGCGCGGCCGCCGCCTTCTTCCAGCCGTTCTCCTCGAGGGCCTTGAGGATCATCTCGCGCTCCTTCTGCTGGGCGGTCATCTTGACGATGTCCTTCCAGTGGCTCTCCTTCTTGCCCGAGGCCGGCAAGCTGGCGGGCCGGGTGGCGCGGATGTCGGGGGAGAAGTCGTCGGCGCCGATCACCTCGCCACCGATCGCGCAGGCGCGCTGGATCTCGTTCTCGAGCTCGCGGACGTTGCCCGGCCAGTGATAGGCCAGGAGATGGCGCATCGCCGACTCGTCGATCGACTTCTTGGGCGCCTTCATCTGGGTGGCGAAGCGGCCCAGGAAGTGGTCGACCAGGAGGGGGATGTCCTCCAGGCGCTCACGCAGCGGGGGCATCTCGATCGCGATCACGTTGAGCCGGTAATAGAGATCCTCACGGAAGCCGCCCAGGCCGATCTCCTCCTTGAGATTGCGATTGCTGGCCGAGACCAGGCGGACGTCGATCTTGAGGGTCTCGCGGGCGCCGACCGGGCGGATCTCGTTCTCCTGGAGGACGCGCAGGAGCTTCTTCTGCATGTCCAGGCTCATCTCGCCGATCTCGTCGAGGAAGAGCGTGCCGCCGTCGGCCTGCTGGAACAGACCGATCTTGTCGCGGTCGGCGCCGGTGAAGGCGCCCTTCTTGTAGCCGAAGAGCTCGCTCTCGAGCAGCGTCTCGGGGATGGCGGCGCAGTTCTCCTTCACGAAAGGCCGGTCGTGACGGTTGCTGTTGACGTGGATCGCCTTGGCGATCAGCTCCTTGCCGGTGCCGCTCTCGCCGGTGACCAGCACCGGGACGTCGGCGGGGATGACCCGTTCGAGGAGCTGGAAGATCTCGAGCATCCTCGGGCTGTCGCCGATGATGAACGAGTAGTCGAAGCGGAAGTCCTCCTTCTGCGGCGCATGGCTCCTGAAGCGCGCCAGCTCGATCTCCTTCTCCTCGAGCTTCGAGCTGAGCAGGGCGTTGAGCTCGTCGACCTCGCGCTGGCGCGTGATCAGCTCCTCCTGGGCCCGCTGGTTCTCCTCGTAGAGACGCGCGTTCTCGATGGCGATGGCCGCCGGGTCGGCGAAGGACGACACCAGCTCCAGCTCCTTCTCGGTGAAGGCGCCCTTCCGGAACCGGTGGTCGAGGTAGAGGACGCCGATGACCCGCTCGCGGATGCGGAAGGGCACGCAGAGGACGCTGCGCAGCTTGAGGTCGCCGACGCTCTGATAGGAATCGAAGCGGCGGTCGTCCTGCGCCGAGGTCGAGATGACGGCCTTGCCACTGCTGCCGACCTCGTCGGCGATGGAACGGCTGAACTTCAGCTCGGCCCGGGTCACGGATTCGCGATCGAAGTTCCGGGCGACGCTGACCTTCATGCGCCCGTCCTCCTCGTGGAGGATGAGGAATCCGCGTTCGGCGTCGGTCAGCGCGATCATCGAGTCGATGATCAGGGTCAGGCAGCGCTTGAGGTTCAGCTCGGAGTTGATCGCCTTGGTGATCTCGAGCAGCCGGGCGGCGTCGGCCGGGGTCGAGAAGGCCGCCCGGGGGAAGACGCGGGCGCTCTGCTCGGTGACCGCGCGCTCGACCTCGACCAGGCCGCGCTCGTCGCCGAAGGTCTTGCGGTAGCCGATCATCACCCGGTGGAGGTCGTCGCCGAGGGCGCCGCGCGTGCCGCCGTCGCCCCGCGAAGAGACGATGGGGGCGTCGATCTGGGCCGGGGTCACCTCGTCGGCGGCCACCTCGAGCGGCTCGGTGTGCTCGTCGGGAGCCTCCTCGAGCCAGATGTTGACGTGACCGATCTCGATCCGGTCACCGCTGCGCAGCATTTTCTGGGTGATCTCGACCCCGTTGACCCGGGTGCCGTTCTGGCTCTTCAGGTCGACGATCTTCCAGCCCTTGGCCAGGCGCTCGAGCCGACAGTGGTGCTGCGAGACGAAGCGCGAGCCGACCCGGAGGTCGTTGTCCTCGTTGCGACCGATCGCGATCGCGTCCTGGGGAAAGACGAAGGGCTGGCGACGGCCGGCGGTCTCGACGATCAACGTGATCATGCGTTCTCAGCGTTTCTCCAGCACAGGAGGCCGCACCGACCGGGCCGGTTGCGGCGGCGGGCACCCGGGGCCGGAGTGTAGCAGAGAGGGCGCCCGGCCGGAACCTGGGGCCGTTTCCGGGCTTCAGGCCCAGTCGTCCAGGGGCGACAGGCCGGCATAGCGCAGCATCA
This sequence comes from Planctomycetota bacterium, assembly GCA_020639295.1. Taxonomy (GTDB): domain Bacteria; phylum Planctomycetota; family DRQF01; genus JACKGY01. Next base: position 634,374 of record JACKGY010000003.1, on the reverse strand, counting down.
GCTTCTTCTTGCCGGCGCGCTCGAAATCGACCGTGACCCGGGCCTTCTCGCCGCGACCCGACACTTCCACGACGACGCCCGGGCCGAAGCTCGCGTGCTGGACGCGCGCACCCTTGCGGACCTGGATGCCCTCCTCGGCCTCGTACTCGACCCGTCGGTCCAGGTCGTCGGCCGGCCCGCCGGAGACGTCGTCGACGACGCGGGTGAGCTCGGCCGGGATCTCGGTGAGGAAGATCGAGGGCCGCGAGGTCTCGGTGCGGCCGAAACGGTTGCGCTGTTCGGTGGTGAACAGGGCGAGGCTGTCCATCGCCCGGGTCAGACCGACGTAGAAGAGGCGGCGTTCCTCCTCCTCGTCGCCGTCGCGACGCAGGCCGGGGTGCGGGAAGACCTCGGCGTCCATGCCGATGATGAAGGCGTGCTTGAACTCGAGCCCCTTGGCGGCGTGGAGCGTCATCAGGGCGACGCGATCGCGGTCCGTCTGCAGCGCGTCCTGGTCGCTGAACAGCGCGACCTCCTCGAGGAAACCGCCGATGCCGGCCTCGGGGCGGAGCATCTCGAAGTCACGCGCCTGGGAGATGAGCTGCTGGAGGTTGCCGACCGGATCGGAGCCGGCCGCCGAGCGGGGTGACTTCTCGAGGGCTTCGAGGAAGCCGCTCTTCTCGACCACGCGGGTGACCAGGGCCGAGGGCCGTTGATCCCGCGCCTCCATCAGCTCGCGGACCAGGGTGACGAAGGTCTCGAGGGCGCGCGCGGCCCGGGCCGGGAGGGCGCCGCGCCAGTGTCGTTGATCGAGCAGGAATTCGCCGGTAGCGAGGCCCGACCGCGCCGCCAGCTCGTCGAGCTGGGCCACGGTCTTGTCGCCGAGGCCCCGGGGTGGCGTGTTGATGATCCGGCCGAGCGAGACCCGGTCGCGCGGATTGAGCAGGAAGCGCAGCCAGGCGACCAGGTCCTTCACCTCCTTGCGCTTGAAGAACTCGAGTCCGCGCAGGACCTGGTAGGGGAGGCCGGCGGCGATGAAGGCGCGCTCGAGCGGCAGCGTGAGCGAGTTCAGCCGGTAGAGGACGGCGATGTCGCGCTTGCGGGCACCACCCGCCACCAGGCGGGCGATCTCGGTCACCACGGCGCGGGCCTCCTCCACCTCGTCCAGGACCCGGCGGATCAGGATCGGTTCCCCGCGGGGCCGCTCCGACCAGAGGCGCTTGTCGTCGCGCCCGCGGTTGAAGCGGATCACCGCCGAGGCGGCGTCGAGGATGGTGTTGACGCTGCGGTAGTTCTGTTCCAGGCGCACCACGCGTGCCTGGGGGAAGTCCTGCTGGAAGCCGAGGATGTAGGAGATGTCCGCGCCGCGCCAGGCGTAGATGCACTGGTCCGGATCGCCGGTGACGCAGACGTTGGCCTCGGGGCCGGCGAGCTGCATGACCAGCCGGTACTGGGCCTCGTTGACGTCCTGGTACTCGTCGACCAGGAGATGTCGCCAACGGCCACGAGCGGAGTCCCGCAGTTCGGCGTCGCCCTCGAGCAGTGTGACCGGGGCGGCGATCAGGTCGTCGAAGTCGAAGGCGTCGGCCTCGGCCAGCTTGCGCTCGTAGAGCTCGAAGACCCGGGCGGCGTCGCGCTCGCGGTCGGAGACGGCCTCGTCGCGGGCGGCGGCCGGGCCGAGGAGTCGGGTCTTGTAGCCGGCGATGATCTCGATGAGATCGCGGGGCGGGTTGCTCTCCCGGTCGAGGCCCAGCTCGTCCAGGCAGGCCTTGATCGCCGATTCGGAGTCGGCGCGATCGTAGAGGCTGAAGCTCGCGCTGCGGCCGAGGCGGTCACCGTAGTCACGCAGGAAGCGGGCCCCGAAGGCGTGGAAGGTGCAGACGGTGACGCCGACGCGGCCGATCATCGCGTGGACGCGCTCCAGCATCTCCCGGGCCGCCTTGTTGGTGAAGGTGACCGCCAGTATGGTGTCGGCCGCCAGGCCGCATTCGATCATCCTGGCGATCCGCCGCGTGATCACGCGGGTCTTGCCCGAGCCGGCCCCGGCGATGACCAGGAGGGGCCCGGTCAGGCAGTCGACGGCTTCGCGCTGGGCGCCGTTCAGGCCCTCGAGGACCATGCTGTCGGGGAACATGCGAGGATTCTAAGGGCTCGTTGGATCAGGTCAAGGAAGCATGCAGCCGCTGCAACTCTGGTTGACTCTGCCGCCGGTGGCCGCGGCCATCGGCTGGTTCACCAACTTCATCGCCGTGCGGATGATCTTCCGGCCGCGCGAGCCGATCGGCTTCGGGCCGCTGAAGATCCAGGGCGTGCTGCCCAAGCGCAAGGCCGAATTCGCGCGCAACATCGGCGCCACGGTGTCGGAGCACCTGATCTCGCCCGAGGACATCAAGGCGGTCATCGACGATCCGCGGGTCAGCGAGAAGCTGCGCCAGGACGTGGCGGCGCGGATCGACGACTTCATCGCCCGCAAGATCGCCACGACGCCGATGCTCGGCATGTTCCTGAAGGGCTCCTTCGTCGAGTCCCTGAAGGCGACCCTCCTGGACGAGATCGAGGACCTGCTCGAGAAGGGCGTGGTCACCATCGGTGAACACCTCGACGAGCATCTCGACCTCCATCGGCTGGTGGAGGAGAAGATCCTCTCCTTCGACATGGACCGCCTGGAGAAGATCACCCTGTCGGTGGCGAAGAAGGAGCTCTTCGCGATCGAGATCCTCGGTGCCATACTGGGCTTCCTGGTGGGCATCCTCCAGCTTCTCGTCCTCCAGCTGATCTCCTGAACCGACCATGAGCCCGGAACTCGCCGCCAAGAAGGATGGACTGCTGGATCGCCTGCGCGGCGAGCCCCTCCTGATCGCCTTCAGCGGCGGGGTCGATTCGAGCCTGCTCCTGGCCGCGGCCCGCGAGGCGGCGCCGGCGGCGCTCCTGGCGGTCACCGGGGTCTCGCCCTCGCTGGCGCGGGCGCAGCTCGAGCAGGCCCGCGCGGTGGCGCGAACGCTCGGGGTCGAGCACCTCGAGCTGGGCACGGAGGAACTGGCCGATCCCCGCTACGCGGCCAATCCGGGTGATCGCTGCTACTTCTGCAAGCACGAGCTCTTCGGTCGCCTGCGCCGCCGCTTCGGCGATCTCTGGCCGCGCATCGCCGACGGCACCAATGCCGACGACCTCGGGGGCCACCGGCCCGGCCTCCGGGCGGCGCGCGAGGAGGGCGTGATCAGTCCGCTCGCGGAACAGGGCCTCACCAAGGACGAGGTCCGCGCCCTGTCGCGCCACTACGGCCTCGCGACCGCCGAACTTCCGGCCTCGCCCTGTCTCGCCTCGCGCGTGGTCACCGGCCTGGCGATCGATGCCACGCGCCTCGGGCGGATCGAGCGGGCGGAGGACGCCCTGCGCGGGCTCGGCTTCCGCGAGTTCCGGTTGCGTGACCTGGGCGACCGCGCGCGCTTCGAGCTGTCGGCGAACGAGCAGGGGAGGGTGGCGGCGCGACGCTCCGCGATCGAGTCCGCGGTCCTGGCGGCGGGCTTCGCCGCGGTCGAGATCGATCCGCGGCCGCTCCGCTCCGGGCGCCTCAGCGAAGAGAGCGCCTGACCCTCGGTGCCTCGGACCACGCGGCGCCCGCTGGGCCGCGCAGCGCCTGCTGCGCAAACCCGATCGCGCAGCGCCCGCTGGACCGCGCAGCGCCGGCTGCGCAGGTTCGGAGGTCGCCCGCCGGAAGCCGACGCATCGGGCCAAAGAGAAGAGGCCGCGAGTGTCGCTCACGGCCCCTTCGTTCCTTACCTTCGATCTCGCCGGATCAGTTGGCGAAGGCCGAGAGGCCGGTGACCCGCTGACCGATGATCATCGTGTGGATGTCGTGCGTGCCCTCGTAGGTCTTCACCGACTCGAGGTTGCACATGTGGCGGCCGACCACGTACTCGTCGGTGATGCCGTTGGCGCCCAGCATGTCGCGCGCCTCGCGGGCGATCTCGAGGCCCCAGTAGCAGCCGTTGCGCTTCGCCATCGAGACGTGCGAGGGGTGCATCTTGCCGGCCTCCTTGAGGCGACCGACCTGGAGGTTGAGGAGCTGGCCCTTGGTGATCTCGGTGATCATCTCGGCGAGCTTGCGCTGGTAGAGCTGGAAGCTGTTGAGCGGGCGGCCGAACTGGATGCGGTCGGCGCCGTACTTCAGGGCCGCGTCGTAGCAGGCCATGCCGGCCCCGATCGCGCCCCAGGCGATGCCGTAGCGGGCCTGGGTGAGGCAGGACAGCGGGCCCTTCATGTTGATGTTCTCGGTACCCGGGAGCAGGTTCTCCTTGGGGATCTTGACGTCCTGGAGGATCAGTTCCGAGGTGACGCTGGCACGGAGCGAGAACTTGTGCTTCTGGCGGCGGGTGCTGTAGCCCGGGGTGCCCTTCTCGACCAGGAATCCCATGACCCGGCCGTCGATCTTGGCCCAGACCACGGCGACGTCGGCGACGCAGCCGTTGGTGATCCACATCTTGGCGCCGTTCAGGAGGTAGTGGTCGCCCTTGTCCTCGGCGCGCGTGATCATGCCCTCGGCATGGGAACCGAAGTCGGGCTCGGTGAGCCCGAAGCAACCGATCGCCTTGCCCTCACCCATGGGCGGCAGCCAGCGGTCCTTCTGCTCCTCGCTGCCGTAGCTGAAGATCGGGTACATGACGAGGCCGCCCTGGACCGAGGCGAAGGAGCGGAGGCCCGAGTCACCGCGTTCCAGCTCCTGCATGATCAGACCGTAGGCGACGCCGCCGAGCCCGGGGCAACCGTAGCCCTCGATGCTGGCGCCGAGGAAGCCGAGTTCGGCCATCTCGGGGATCAGCTCGTCCGGGAAGGTCGCGTTGCGGTGGTGCTCCTCGATGATGGGAGCGACCCGACGCGACACCCACTCGCGTGCGGTGTCCCGGATCATCCTCTCCTCCTCGGTCAGGAGGGAGTCGAAGTTCATGTAGTCGACGCCTTCGAAGGGTTCCATGTCGCTTGGCTCCGGTGATGCCGTCCGACCGCTTGCGTGGCGCCCGGAGGGCTTGTCTGGCAATTCCCCGTCGACGGGGCGGAGGATCGTAGCAAGACCCCGTGGGAGTCAATATAGTCCCCCACGATGCTGACCAAAGTTCTGCTCAAGCCACGCCGCGCCAAGCCCTTCTGGATGGGCGCTCCCTGGGTCTTCGATCAGTCGATCGAACGGGTCAAGGGGACGCGCAATCTCGCCGACGGCGACCTCGTCGAGCTCCGGGACCACGAGGGCAAGAAGGTCGGCGAGGGCTTCTACAACTCCCGCAGTCGAATCTCCTTGCGGCTGATCGCCTGGGGCGAGGAGGTCTTCGACGAGGCGCTCCTCGTCACGCGCCTGCGGCAGGCCGTGGCCCTCCGCCGCGAAGGGCTCCGGCTCGAGGAGGCCGGCACCACCGTCTACCGTCTGGTCCACGCCGAGGGCGACCGCCTGCCGGGTCTGGTCGTCGATCGCGTCGGCGGCCACCTGGTCATGCAGATCGACTGTCTGGGCATGACCCGGTTCCGCGACCTGATCGTCTCGACCCTGCTCGAGGCGACCGGCGCCGAGGGCCTCTACGAGCGGGTCTCGAAGATGGCCCGTGAGGAAGAGGGGATCGAAGCCGAGGAAGGCCTCAGGGCCGGCGCCGCCGCCGGGGGCCTGCTCGAGGTGAGCGAGTGCGGCCTGCGCTTCCTGGTCGACGTCGAACAGGGCCAGAAGACCGGCTTCTACGCCGACCAGCGCGAGAACCGCGTCTTCCTCGCCGGTCTCGCCCGGGGTCGGCGGGTGCTCGACGCCTTCTCCTATACCGGAGCCTTCGGCATCCATGCCGGGCGCGCGGGCGCGGCCTCGGTCACCGCGATCGACTCCTCGAAACCGGCGCTCGAGAACGCCGAGCGCAACGTCGCCCTGAACGGCATCACCGGCTGGGAGGGCATCGCCGGAAACGTGCTGCGGGTCCTCGACCATCAGCAGAAGGAGGGGCCGCGCTACGACCTCGTCGTGCTCGACCCGCCCAAGCTCGTGCCGCGGCGCTCGGCTCACGCCAAGGGCCTCAAGCTCTACCGCGAGATCAACGCCAAGGGCATGGGCGTGTTGGAGTCGGGCGGCATTCTCGCCACCTGTTCCTGCTCGGGCGGCGTCTCCGAGGACGACCTCCGCGAGGTGGTGCACGAGGCGGCTCGCGAGCGCTCCCGCGAGATCCAGGAGATCTGGCGTGGGGGGCAGGGCCCCGACCACCCGGCCGTGCCCGCGCACCCCGACTCACGCTACCTGAAGTTCCTGGTCTACCGGGTCATCTGAGCCGGCTCAGGCCGATCGCGCCTCACCGGGCGCTTTCGTGGCGGGCGGTGAAGATCCGGCCGTAGCCGCGGTCGGCCATGAGTTCGAGGGCGATGAGGGCCGTCGCGCCGACGCGACCGAGCTCGGCTGCGTCCGCCAGGGACGGCGCGAAGGAGCCGGCGAGGTTGCCGACGGTGTCCTGGAGGCTGAGACGCTCGCGCCAGGACTCTCCCAGGGTGGACGACATGGTCCGGTCACCACCGAAGCGGCGCGCCAGCGCGCGCAGGAGTCGCGTGATCCGGGTCGGGGTAGGGCCCTCGTCGGCGGGTGCGATCGTGGCCGCGAGGAGCTGGTCGACGTCGGCATTCATCCCCCGCCGATAGCCGACCTCGAGCGCGGCGACGAGCCGGTGCTCAGGGGGCGCGGCGAGGATGATGAGCCGCTCCCGGGCGCGCTTGATCCGGGGCCAGTCCTCGGTCGTGGCGACCATGTCCTGGCGCGAACGGAGGGCGAGGAGAGCCCAGAGCGTGGCCTCGATCTCGCTGGCCTCTCCGGGCCTCGTGGCCGCGAGGCCGCCGTCGGCATCGAGGGCCAGCCGGAGCCTCTCCGTCGCCCGTTCGGCGCAGGGCTTGAACAGCGGGCTCGCGGTCAAGGCGAAGGCCTCGTTGATGGTCAGGGTGGCGAGGGCCTGGCGACGCAGGTCGTCGCCCGCCGCCGGCGACTCGAAGCGGCCATCCTCGTCCTGATGGTCGCGCAACCAGAGCAGGCCCTTCTTGACCGTGGTCTTGAAGCTTCCGGCCTTGTGCGAATTGCCGTGGGCGAGGAAGGCCAGCAGGGCGAGGCTCGTCACGCCGAGATCCTGATCGGATGCGCCGGGACCGTCGCTCGCATTGGCGAAGTCGGGATCGTCCGTCTCCATGAAGCCGTCGGCGTCCCAGCGACCGTCCGGCGCCTGATGATCGGCCAGCCAGCGCAGCATCAGGTCGAGCTCGAGAGAAAGGGCCGGGTAGGGATACTGGAAGGGTGGCTCGTCGCTGAAGCCGATCCAGGCCGCGGGCAGCTCCGCGAGCCGCCGTCTCGAGATCGCCCCCATCGGGCGCGTGAGCTGAAGCTCGCTCACCCCGCCGCTCCCTCCGGTCCGATAGCCGGCCGCGCGCAGGACGTCGACCAGCCGGACGAGACGACCGAGCGTGGCCCGCGAGGAGATCATCCCGAGCCGTACGAAGCTCGCGGGAGCGTCGCGCCGGGCCTCGACGAGCCGCGCGGCGAGACCAGCGGCATCGACGGCCTTGCCGGCAACGGTCATGCTGAAGGGCTCGACGGCGACGATCGCCGCGGTGGCCCGCTCGAGGGCTGCCTTTGCTTCCCCGGCGGCGAAGGGCGGGGCGCCACGGTCGAAGGTCCGCCAGTCGAGGGAACGATCGATGAGGAAGATGGGCAGCAGGGCGGAGGCTCCCTCGGCCATTCCTGGCGGCGGCTCGGTCTCGATCCAGATCTCGCGCAGGCCGATCTCGGGCCGCCTCGACTCCATGAGGAGCCGGTGGAGCACGCGGTATTCGAGACCGCGATCGGCCCGGATCACGAGCGGGGTCCTCGAGGGGCCCCGGCCTTCGCCGCGGCGAGACAGCTCGATCCGCAGCCGCCGGCAGAGGACTTCGAGCTCGAGGACTTCGCCCTCGAACTCGAAACGGTCCTGCCTCTCCTCGACGAAGGGCCGGACCCTCAGCGGGGCCGGATCGCCCGGGCCGAAACTGCGGATCTCGGCCGTGGTCGACACGGGTAGATCGAGGTTCGCGGGCGGCTCGGCCCGGGTCACGAGCTGCAGAACCAGCAGCAGTAGCAACGCGGGCCCAGGGTGGCGAAGCTCGATCATCTCGGATCTCCGTCCGGCGGGAGCGCGGCCTACTCGAAGAGCCGTTGCAGCCGGTAGTCCGACTCGAGGGCGAGGGTCATCAGGGCGGTGGCGTAGATCCGGCCGCCGGCCTTGCCCCAGGCGCCCTTCGGGTCCCAGGAGCCGGCGAAGTTGCCGTCGGTGCGCTGCCTGGGGAGGATCGCCTCGGACAGCTTGCCGCGCCAGGTCGTCCAGTCCTCGCCGCCCACCTGGTGGAGCGCCATCGAGCCGAAGAGCCAGTAGTACATGTCGATCGACCCGGCCTTCTCGTCCCAGAGCGGTGGGTGGGCCAGCAGGAGCTTCCGGCCCTTGCCGATCAGCTCGTTCGAGGTCGGACGCTCGCCGCAGAAGACCCGGGTGAGGATGGCGAGCGCCGTCAGCGATTCGCTCTCGCTGGCCGGGAAGTCCTCGTGCGCGCCGACCTCGCGCACCGGCGGCTCGCCGCGCCGGATGTAGCCGGTTCGCCCCGACTCGGCGTCGGTCATCTGGTCGATCCAGGACAGTGCCCAGGAGAAGCGCTGCGGGTCGACCTGGAAACCGGCCTGCTGGCCGCTCTTGAGGGCCATGATCATCCAGCCGGTGACCGAGGTGTCGTTCTGCCCGTCAGCCTTGCCGTAGCGCCAGGCCTGGTAGGGATTCTGGCAGGCGAGGGCGAAGTCGATGCCGCGCCGGGCGTAGTCCTTGAACAGCGGGCTTCCGGTCAGGCCATAGGCCTCGACCATCGCCAGGGTGCCGATGGCGTGGTTGTAGCTGAAGTTCGCGACCTTGCGGTCGCCGAAGCAACCCTCGGCGTCCTGGTGGTCGCGCAACCACTTGAGTCCGCGCGCGATGGTCTTGCGGTGTTCGCCGCTGCGATGGGTCTCGCCGGCGCCGAAGAAGCAGAGCAGGGCGAGGCCGGTGCTGGAGACGTCGTAGAGCGCCTGGCCCTTGCCATCGCAGGGCGGGCCGAGTTCGCCGTCATCGAGGTCGGGGAAGCCGTCCGTGTCCCAGGAACCGTCGGGGTTCTGATGGCGGGCGAGCCAGGCGAGGCCGCGGTCGACGGCGAGCTGCAGCCGGGCTCCGCGGCCACGGCGCGCGTGCTTGCGTCCGCGTGTCCGGGTGTCGGGCACCGGAGACGGGACGATCTCGTGGTCGACGGACTCCTCGTCGATCTCCACCGGTTCCTCGACCACCACCTCGTCCTCGACGATCTCCACGTCGCTCGGTTCGTCGACCTCCTCGATCGTCTCCTCGATGACGATCGCCGACCGGGTCGAGGCGCTGATCACCAGGCTCCGCTCGTCCGGTCGGGGCGTGGTGGTGGTGAAGGCCAGCTCGGTGGCCGGCGCGTCGGCGCCGCCGGTCGAGTAACCCATGAGGCGAAGGAGGTCGATCAGCGGGACCAGATCGCCGATCGGCAGGGCGGCGGACGCGGAGAGCGTGAGCAGGCGCCCGGGCTTCGCCGTCCGGGCGGCGAAGAGCGCGGCGGCGAAGTCCTTCACCGGCAGATCGTCGCCGTCCATGCGGTAGCCGAGACTCGTTCCCCGCGGCAGGTCGTCGAGCGCGGCGATCCAGTCACCGGCCGTCGCAGGTCGGCCGGCGGCGTCGCTGGCGCGGGGGTGATCGGGGAGGTCGACGGGCAGGTCGATCGGCAACAGGCGCATGGTGCCCTTCGGATCGCCCGGCGCGGAGGCGCAGCGGAGTGAGATCCGCCAGATCGCCACCTTGGGGCTGGCGCAGGCCCCGAGCAGGGTGAGCAGATCCTCGACCGGGGCGCGGCGCTCGGCCTCGATGACGAGTTCGACCCGGGCGAGGGGCGCGGCGGCCTGGCCCTCGTCCATGCGGGCCCGCCAGCCGGCCAGGATGGCCTCGAGGTCCTTGGCCTCGTGCAGGCCCGAGCCGGTCTGGAACTGGCCGCGTCCGGAGAGGCCGCGGTCGAGGATGCGGATCAGGCAGAGGGACTGGTCGGGCCGCCTGGCATCGAGCCGGCCGCTACGCGACGTGGGCAGGTCGAGCTTCCCGGGCCGGAATCCCTGGGCCGGGAGGCAGAGGCTGCCGAGTACGAGGGCGAGAATCGTGACGATCGTGGTCTTCATGCGGAGCTCCTGTGCCTGGGCGCGGCGAGGGTGGTCGGTTCCCGGCGCGCCTGGACCGGGTACGGACCGATGACCTTCTTGCTTTGGGCTCGCGCGGGGGCAACGGCTCACGAGCCGGAGGGTTCAGGAAAATCCGTCAGCGATCGAAGATCGGCAGGCTCCAGAGCGGGACCTGGAGACTCAGGGTGAGCATCGCCGCGGCATAGTCCGGGCCATACTCGTTCTCCTTGAGCCGGGCGCCGCCGATCATCTCGTAGTGCCTCTCCTTCGCGTTCCAGTGTTCCCGACACCAGACGACGAAGGGCGGGTAGTACTTGCGGACGCGGTCGACGTCGTAGTCGAACCAGAGCGCCTGCATGGCATAGAAGAAGCCGTAGAGCGGGTAGCTGAGGACGTTCTCGGCATAGATCGACTCGCGACCCCAGAGCCAGTCGCGGGCGGCGCGGACGTTGCGGGAGTCGTACTCGCCACCATAGGCGAGGACGCCGAGGGCGGCCGCGGTGAGCTCGAAGCTGCCCTCCCGTTGATTGCGTAGGCTGTAGCGGACGGAGCCGTCCTCGTTCTGGGAGGCCTTGACGTAGTCGAGGGCGCGATCGATCGCCGACTTCGGCACCGCGATGCCGACGTTCCGGGCGGCGCGGAGCGCCTGGATCATGGTCACGGTGATGCTGCCCTCGTCCTCCACCGAGGCGAAGGGCTCGTAGAACCAGCCGCCGGCGCTGTTCTGGGCCCGCAGGATCAGGTCGACCGCGTCACGGATGACCTGGCGAAGCTCGGCGGCGGTGCCGGCGTAGCGGCGCGTGACCCCGTGGTGGCCGTAGACCTGGCAGAGCGCCAGCGTGGCGAAGCCCTGACCGTGCATGCGCGACTCGATATCGCCCGCCGTCTCGAAGTAGCCGCGCCGATCACCGTCGCGCTTGCTGCAGCCGATCAGGAAACGGGTGGCGCCCCGCACCACCTCGGCATGGGGTCCCCGGTCCTCGAAGTTGCCATCGGCGACGAAGGCGAGGAGGGCGAGGGCCGTGACCGCGATCCGGACCCGCTCGGTGTCGAGGCCACCGACCGAGCCGTCGGCGTTGCGGGCCTCGGCGAGGGCCGAGAGCCCGGCGGCGATCAGGACCTGGGCCTGCTGGCGGGTCTCGTCGAGGGGATCGCGTTCGTCGGCGAGTCTCCGCCCGCCGGTCGCGTCCTCGTCCTCCTGTGGGGCGGAGGAGGGGCGTGCCGCCCCGATCGGCATGCGGTCGCCGGCGGCGACGAGGGCATCACGGCCGAGCAGGCCGAGGAAGAGGAAGAGGAAGCATGCCCGCGACATGCGGCGATCCTACCAGAGTGCGGGCCGCATCCCTCGCGCTCTTCGGGCTTTGCCGGGCGAAACGACGAGGAGCGGCCGACGGTGGTCGGCCGCTCCTCTCCCGGATCGGTGGCGATCCGGCTCAACGCTTCCGGTTCAGGGCCTTGAGGTAGTCCGCGATCTCCTTCTCGTAGTTGGGATAGTAGTCGCGGTAGTTGCGCTCGATCAGGAGCTGGCGCACCTCGGGAGGCAGCCGGCCCCAGACCTCGGCGTCCTGGATGACCGGCACCACCTCGGTTCCGGAGTCGGGCTGCTTCAGGTTGCGCTCGCTCTGCTCCGGCTTGTCGTGGTTCTCCTTGCCGGTGGGCTGGTCGCCGGGCTCCTTCGACTCGCCGTCCTGCGGCTCGTCGCGCTTCTGGTCTCCGGGCTTCTGGTTGTGATCGCGGGACTGGGGCTTGGGCTGCTTCTGGCCCTTGCCCTGGTTGCCCTGGCTCTTCTGCTTGCCCTGCTGCGGGTCCTGCGACGAGGAGCTGCTGGAATCCTGGAGCTTCTGGTTGCGGATCAGCTCGTCGATCTTGCCGATGACGCCGCTCTGGGAGTTCTGCAGGCCCTCGAGCAGCTTGTCGATGTTCTCGATCACGCGCTCGGCCTTCTCGGTCGAGGTGTCGCCCTGGAGTCGGGCGAAGTCCTCGCGCAGGCGGGCCATGTCCTTCTTGATCTCCTTGATGGCCTCGCGGGGATCGAACTCCTCCTGCGCCAGGCCCCGGGTCGCGGGAACCAGGAGGGCGAAGAGGGCGAGGACGAGGACGAGGACGAGACGGCGATCAACGGTCATCGGGATTCTCCTTCTCGGCGTCCGGGTCGGGAGCCTGGCCGGCCTGTTCCACCAGCTTGTCGAAGAGATTGGCGATCTTGGTCTGCTGATGCAGGAGCCGCTTCACCAGCAGGGCGTCGATCGGGTCGAGCCCGGTCGCTGATCCCTTGGCGGCGGCGCGTTCGGCCAGGGCCTTGGTCTGATCGGCGACCCGCTGCTGCATGTTCCGGATCAGGAGGAGCTCGGCGATGCTGCTCACCAGCTTCTCCTTCGGCGGTTGCTGCGGCTGACCGTCCTGCGGCGGTTCCTTCTTCATGTCGCGGCGCGCGTCGAGCTCGTCCTTGATGGTCCGGGCCAGAAGCTCGAGGTTGGCGAGCAGGTCGGCCTGGAGGGACTGGACGTAATCACCGGTCTCGCCGCCGGAGAGATCGGTGCGCACGGATTCCATGTCGGTCGCGATCTCGTCGAACATGTAGCTGAAGGCGAGGACCTGTTCCTTCTTGATCGCATCGTTCATCTCGACCACGGTGACCCGTGATTCCTCCTGGCGCTGGGCGATCGATCGGGCCTCCTTGCGCATCGAGCGGCTCATCGCGCCCTTCTCGTTGCGCTCGGTGTCGAGCGCCCCGGTGTCGGCGTTGATTGCCTTCTGGGCCTCGATCAGCTCCTTCACCTTCTTGGCCGTGTTGAACAGGAGCTCCTCCTGCTGGAGATCCTGGTACTGGGCCTCTTCCTCCTCCAGCTCCTTCTTCGCCTGCTCGAGGTAGTCGACGGCCTCGTCCTGTTCCTGCTCGGCCTGCTCGAAGTCGGGCTCCTCGCCGTTCATCGACTGCTGGGCCTGCTGCATCTTCTCGGCGGCCTGCTGCGCGGACTGGGAACTCTTCTGGTTCTTCTCCTTCAGGGCCTCGGCCAGCTCCTTGGTGCGCTGCTCGAGTTCCTTCTGCTTCTCGGCCAGCTCCTTGGCCCGTTGCTCCTCGCGGGCGCGGCGTTCGAGTTCCTTCTGGCGGGCGCGTTCGAGCGCGTCCGAGGTGTTCTGCATCTCCTGGGAGGCGCGCTGCTGATCGCCCCCGGCCTCCTGGGGCCGGTCGGCGCCGAGGTTCTGTTCGGCCTGCTCGGAAGCCTGGCCGGCCTGGTCCATCGACCCGGCCGCCTGCTCGAGCGAGGGATTGCGGGGCGCCTGGGCGCGCTCTTCCTCCAGCTTCTTCTCCAGCTCCTCGAGCTTGCGCGACAGGTCCTTCTGGGCTTCCCGGGCCTCCTCCTGGGCTCCTCGAGGCTGGGCGGCCTTGAGCGCCTCGGCCTCGGCCGAGAGAGCCTGGCTCGCCTCCTCGAAGGCCGCGCGGGCCTGGTCGGCCTGCGCCGCGGATTCGTCCATCTTGCCCTGGCGGGCAGCCTCGGCGGCCTGGCGCGCGGCCTCGGCGGCCTTCTTGGCCGCAGCCTGCGCCCGCTGCATGCGGGCTTCCGACTCGGGACTCCGCTCGCCGGACGGCGAGGCGGATTCCGCCTTCTCCGCCTCGATACCGGCGGCGAGATTCTCGCCGGCCTGGGCCATGGCCTCCTGGCCGGCATCGAGTTTCGCCTGGGACTCGGCCGCTTCACGGGCCGCGGTCTCGCCGCGCTGGAGAGCCTGGCGGGCGCGTTCGAGGTCGGCTCCGGCCTCGGTCAGCTCGCCGGCCGTGGCCTCGGCGTCGCCCGACTGGGACTCGTGGTCGGCCTGCTGCAGATCCTGGCGCGCGTCGCCCACCGCCTCGGCGGCGTCCGCGAGCGCCTTGCTGATGTCCTCGTCGCCGGCGGCGTCCGCCTTCCCGGCCTCGTTCTCCAGCTGCTTGGCGAGGTCCGCGGCGCTCCGGTCGAGCGTGGCGAGTTCCTCGCGGGCCCGGGCGGCGGCCTCGGCGCTGGCTTCGGCGGCGGTCCGGGCCTGCTCGGCCGCAGCCTCGGCGGCCTCGGCCGCGGCCTTGCGGTCCGCGGCAGCCTGTTCGGGCAGCGCCGCGGGGGAGTCGGCCGCGCTGCGGGCCGTCTCGAGGGCACGGCGGGCGGCCTCGATCTCGGCGGCTCGCTCGGCCAGGGCCTGGCTCGATGCCTGCTCGGAGCTCGCGGCTTCCTGGGCGGCTTCGGCCTCCCGGGCGGCGGCCTCGGCGTCGCGTCCGAGCTGTTCGGCGCGGCTGCCGTCCTTCGCCTCGGCGGCGGCCCGGGCCAGCTCGCGAGCGCGCTCGGCCTGGCGCCGGGCCTCGGCCGCGGCCTCCTGGGCTGCCTTCTCGGCCTTCGCCTTGTTGCCCGCGAGTGCCTGCGCGCTCTCGGCGAGCCGGCGCGCCAGTTCGTCGAGTTCGCGTTTCTCGCGGCGATCGACCGCGCCACTCGTGCCGGGAGCCGGCTCGCGTTCCAGGACCTCGCGCAGCCGGTCGAGGCGCTCGGTGGTGTCGGCCAGCTCCTGGGCGCTGCCGATCGCCTCGCGGGCCTCGTCGGTGGCCCGCTCGAGCCGATCGAGTCGGGCGCGTGCCGCCTCGAGGTCGGCGCCGGCCCGGTCGCTGCGCGCCGCCTCGGCCCGGGCCTGGTCGCCGAGCTTCCGCTCGGCCTCGGCCGCCTTCCCGGCTTGGTCCTCGAGTGCCTTGATCCGATCGAGGGCCGGATCGAGCTTCTCGGCGTTCTCCCGGCGCAACCGATCCTGTTCGGTCTTCAGGCGGTCGATCTCCTGGCGCATCGCGTCGAGGCGCGCGAGCTGCTCGTCGCTGAGGGCGGCGGCCATGTCGCGGCTCTGGTCGCGCAGCTGCTCCTCCTCGGACTTGATGGTCTCGATCTCGCGGAGCGCCTCGCGGATCTCGCTCAGGCGCTTGTCGAACTTGTCCTCGCGTTCGTTGAGCAGGATCAGCAGCAGGTTGCTGAGGTTCGTGATCAGCTCCTCCTGCTTGGCGATCGAGGCGAACTTCTGGCCCTGTTCGAGGTCCTGGACGATGGCATTCATCTGGGTCTCGAGGCCCATCTTGTCGATCGCGTCGATGCCCTCCTGGAGCAGGTTGGCGGAGAACTCGCGGTCCTCCTTCAGCATGCGGGTCTTGAGGCGGATCATCTTCTCGCGCAGGCCGGTCAGCCTGCGGGTCACCGCCCGCTGCTCGGTGGTGATCGCCTGGAGCTCCTTCAGCCGGCCCTCGTCCTGGGCCCGGAGCAGGGGCTGGGCGAGGAGGAGGACGAGAAGGAAGGGCAGAACGCGCTTGCTGGTCATGTCTTGGTCCTCAGACGCTACCGTCCGACTGAACGATCAGGATACCCCGGCCGACCGCTCATTTCGCGATCTTCTTGGTCCGGTCCCAGAGACCCTTCTCGAGATCGATGATGTCCTTCAGGCCCTGGACGATGTCCTGGAAATCCTCCCAGGCCTCCATCTTGTCCAGGAGCAGGAGGAGATGCTCGTGCATCGCCTGCTGGGCCCGGCTGGCCTCGCCCAGGCGCCGGCCACGTTCCTCGACATCGGCCGCGTCGAGGCAGCTCTTGAGCGCGCCGTCGATCGCCAGGACGTCGGTCCGGCCGATGGCCAGCATGATGTTCATGATCGTGGCGAGCTTGCCCATGGCCTCGGTCTCGTCGATCCCGGCGGCGGCCGCCGGCACCACGCGGGCGATGACCTCGAGGTGGGCGTCGCCACTGGACCGATGATCGGCGATGCTGGCGACGATGAGGTTCTCGGTCAGATTGGAGGGCGCGAGGCGGTTGTAGAGATAGCCGTCGAAGACACGGAGGAAGGCGCGCTCCGCCTCGCCCATGCCGGAGGCCATGATCGCGTGGCGGGAGATGAGGGCATGGACGAGCTCGGGATCGAAGCTGGTCTCCTCGCCGCCACCGAGCATGGCGGTGAGCTCCTCGCGGGCCGCGACCACGCCGTCCTCGACCCGCTGGACGATGTCCTTGATCCGGACCTGCCCCCGCATCAGCTCCCGTTCGATCTCGACCGCCTCGCGGACGTTGAGGGTGATCAGGCTGGGATAGCGGACGCGGTTGGGTTCCGGGTCGGATCGGGTACGGCGGGTATCGGTCGCCTCGAGGGCGAGCAGGAGCTTGTTGCCGGCGACCAGGCCCGGGCTGCCCTCGGGCCCCGGGAAGCCGGCCAGCTCGAGCGCCGCGAAGACGTGGCGGGCGCGCTGATCATCGCCGGGCAGGATCTCCTCAGCGGTCAGCTCATGGCCGGCCTGGAAATCGCCCTGGGCGTCGTGATCCCAGAGATAGGAAACCGTGCCGACCCGGTAGTCGTCGCTGACCAGGAACTCGAGCGGCAGGGTCGCCCGCGGCGACACCTCGAGCATGCTGAGATCGGGCATGCGGATCGCGATCTCCGGCGGCAGGTCGGGCTGCGCCGCGATGTTGAAGTTCGGGGCCTCGCGGCTCGGCGCGCCGTTGGCGCCGATCAGCCGGTAGCTGTAGAAGTGGTCGTCCTCGAGCTCGAAGCGCCAGACGAAGAGCCGGGGGTCGCCCGGGGCAGGCTGGAGGATCAGCGGCGCGTCTTCCTTCTCGTCGAGGATGATGGCGAACTCCTGCAACTCGGTCGAGCTGCGGAAGAGCATCTCGATCCGGCTGCCCTTGGGGCCGACGACGTTGTACTCGCGGACGCCGCGGCGATCCTCCTTGCCGGCCTCGTTGACGTAGTCGGGGTAATCGCAGTTCACCTCGAGCGAGTCCACCCGGGGCGCGGTCCTGACGTTGATGCGGAAATAGGGCTTCTCGTCCTCGTCATCGCCGCCGACGACGTAGAACTCGAAGGACTCGGCGACCCGACCGAAGCGATACTCGAACAGCGCGCCCTCGGGTGCCGCGCCCAGTTCGATCACGATGGGATTCGGGTCGTCGCTGCGCGGCAGGTCGTACTTGATCAGCCGGACGCTGCTCGGGACCTTGCCGATGGCCCGCGTCTCGACCCGGACGACCGCGCCTTCCGGAACCCAGTACTCGTGGAAGCCGGGTCGCGGTTCCTCGTGGCGGAACTGGTCGGCGTTGGCGATGGTCACCTCGAGCTGGGTGTCCGGCGGCCACTCGAGGTCGGCGAGCAGGATCGAGCGGGCGAACCAGATCCGGGCGTGCTGGGGCAGGAAGGAAGCGTAGGCGCCGAGGAGCAGGACCACGACCAGGGCCTGGAGGGCCGGGCGGGCCAGGCCTCGGCCCGAGACCGCGCGGCGGAAGTCCTCGCGGGCGTAGCGCTGCTGGAAGCCGGCGGCGGCCGCGGCCATGAGTTCGCGCGACTCGGTCTCGCCCGGGTCGGCGATCTTTCGCTGGAACTGCAGCGCGGTGATCAGGTCGTCGCCGTAGGCGGGGCGTGAGCGCTGGACCAGCAAGGCCAGGCTCTCGTCGTCGAGCGGGACCTTGAAGGGGCGGACGAAGAACCGATGGCCGCCCCAGGCCATGGTGCCGAGCATGATGATCAGGAGCCCACGGCGGGCCTCGATCGGCAGATGGAACAGCCAGTCGAGCAGGAAGGAACCGACCACCATCGCGGCCGAGAACAGCACGAACATCAGCGTGCTGTAGCCGAGCTGGATGGCGCGGATCCGCCCGCGCAGGGCTCTCAGCTTGGCGACGATCGGAGTGGCGTTGCTTGCGGCCATGGTGGTCTCAGCGCTGGAAGATCGGAAGGTACTGGTAGGGGATCTGCAGGATGATGCAGGCGATCGCCGTGCTGAAGCTGTCGCCGGGGCCCGGGTAGTTGCGCCAGGATCCGTTCGGTTGCTGGTTCTGGAGCAGCTCGTCACGGATGCGCGGCCAGTAGAAGCCGTCCCAGAGCTCGCGATCGCGGCTCTCGTCCCCGGCGATGAACATCACCTGGGCGGCATAGTAGTGACCGTACCAGTAGAAGTAGGTCGGGTAGTTCTCGTGCTGGTAGCGGCGCAGCTCGGAGATGCGCTGCTTCAACCAGCGGATGCCCGGCTTGATCATGTCGTCGTCGTAGTATCCGGCGTGGATCAGCGACGCGAGTCCGGCCGCGGTCAGGGCGAAGCTGACCCGGGTCTCGGGCTGGTCGATCTGGTACTTGAAGGCGCCCCGCTGCGAGCCGACGCCGTAGGCCGAGTTCTGGATGTACTCGTAGGCCTTGACGATCGTACCCTTCGGGACCTGGATGCCGATGTTGCGCGCGGCCCTGAGGGCCATGAGCTGGCAGACGGCGATCGACATGTCCGAGTCCGGCGCGTAGGGCCGGTAGCGCCAGGCACCCTGTTGGTTCTGGGTCTGGACGGTGAGGTCGATCGCATGCTGCAGCTTCGCCTGCAGGTCGGGGCGTCGGGTCATGCCGAAGATCTCGGCGAGGAAGAGCGAGGCGAAGGCATGCGAATACATGCGCGTCTCGTAGGCCGAGATGAAGCCGGTGTCCTCGTCGACGCAGGAGAGCACGAAGTCGGTGCCACGTTCGACCACGTTGCCGTACTTGCCGCGACCCGGGGTCTGGCCGTTGGCCAGGAAGGCCATGAGGGCCAGGGCGGTCACGCCGACGTGCGGCTTGTTGGCGGCGGTGACCTCGTAGCGGTCGTTGAACTTGAAACCGACGTTCTGGTACCAGCTGCCGGTGGCGAGATCCTGCTTCTCGGCCAGGTAGGCCAGGCCACGCTCCACCGCTTCGCGGACCCGGGCGTTGTCGTCGCGGCCGGCCCGGGCGTCGGCTGGATCGAGGATCGGCGCGGCGGTGGCGCTCACGTCGGCGTCCTCCACCACGCGCGGCGCCGGCGGAGGCGTGTCGGCGCTGGTCAGCCGCAGGGCGAGGACGATCAGGCCGCAGCCCAGGAGGGAGAGGTACTTGATCATGGCTCGTAGACCTTCAGCAGGGGACCGTCGGCGACGACGAGACGGCCGCCGAGGAAGACGACCTCGCCGGCACGGTCCGAGTTCCTGGTTTCCAGTTCGATCTCCTCGACGACCCGGCCGGTCGACCGGTCCAGGAGGAAGAGCTTGGTCTGCCAACGCCCCTCGCGCATGCCGCGGACGTCCTCGCGCACGCGCAGGAGCAGACCTTCGGCGTAAGGCCGCGCGGCGAGGAAGGTGCGGCCGGTGAAGCTCATGCTGCGCCAGCGGGTCGAGGAGGTGGACAGGGCGAAACACTCGGCGAAGACCGAGACGTGGTTGGTGAAGCCCTTCAGCACGGCGACGAGGTCGCCACCGCTGATCTCGGGAGGCTCGACCAGGTCGGTGCCGCGGCCGAGATTCTGCTTGAGGAGGGCCGTGCCCTTGAGACAGTCGAGGACGATCACCGTCTCGACCTCCTGGGGCGGTCGCAGGCGGTAGCTCAGCACCGCCGGGGTCTGGTCGAGGAAGAAACGCGCCGGTCCCTCGCCGACCCGACGGCGCCACTTGCTGCGACCGGTCAGGGGGTCCGAGGCGACGATCTCCTGGTCGCCGCGTCGCGAGCCCTGGGTCACCCAGACCACGTGGTCGTCGGGCGCGAAGAAGGGCTCCATCACGTCGCTGATCTCGAGGCCCTCCGGCCAGGCCGGAGCCGGCTCCATCGAGAAGCCGTCGATCACCAGCGCGGCCAGTCGGTTCTCGAGCGGCAGGAGCAGGAACCGCCTCCCGAGCTGCAGGCCATTGGCGCGGGCGACTCCCTTGAAGACCTTCTCGGCGACGAAACTGCCGTCCACGAGGCTGCGCGTGTGGATGGTGAAGTCGGTCGGGAAGCCGGAGCGCTCGAGAACGAGGAAGACCTTGCCCTGCGCGACCCGGAAACCGGTGATGCGCAGCGCCTCGGGCTGGTAGCGCCAGTGCTCGCGACCGGTCAGGGGGTCGAGCACGACGACGGCCTCGTCGATCCGGGCGATCAACCGCCCGTCCCACCAGAAGCAGTCCGCGGAATCGATGGTGTCGAGCGCGTCCATCCGCCAGAGCTGGCGTCCGTCCGCGAGGGCGAGCGCGATCAGCTCTCGTGACCGCTGGACCAGGACGACCTCGGCCACGGCGGTCGGACGCCGGCCCCGCGGCTCGATCAGATTCCACTCGCCCGGGGCGTCGGCGTTACCGATGCTCCAGGACAACCGGGCATGCAGACCGAAGCTGGCCGGCTCGGCCGTCGCCGGGGCCGGCAGGGCCTCGAGCCGCTCCCTGGCCTTGACCAGGAAGGCCTCGTCGTCGAGCTCGTGCGGCCCCAGTTCGAGCAGGCGCGTCCAGATCTGGCGGGCGCTGTCCTCGAGGCCGCGCTGTTCCAGGGCCTGGGCCAGCAGGGCCAGGGGTTCGCCGGTGACCTGCCCGAAGCGGGCGAGGAACTCCTGGATGCCGCGGATGGCGCCGTCGACGTCGCCCGCCGCGAGCTGGGCGCGCGAGATGGCGCGGTAGGCCAGGGTGACCACGCTGGCATTCGGGTAGTCGTCGAGGACTCGTTGGAGGAGCCGGAATCCGCCGCCCTCGAGGCCGCTCCGGTAGAGCTGCAGCGCGGCTTCTTCCTGTTCGGCGTAGACGCCGGCGCCCTCCCGGGCGACCAGCTCGGCGATGCCGTCGTAGCCGTACTGCCAGCCGGTCTTGCCGCCGATCTGGGCGCGCGGCCAGCGGGCGATGAGTTCCTGGAAGTGCGCGACGGCCTCCCGGCCGCGATCGCGCCGGTCGGCGAAACGCGCGGCCACGACCGTGGCCACCATCGCGGCGCTGTCGTAGCGGTCGCGGCGCAGCTCGGGAAGCTGGTCGCGGAACAGCTCCTCGTAGTCGTAGGGGGTCGAGACGTGGTCGTCGAGGATCCGCTGGAAGTGCCGCGCGAAGGCCCGGCCGTCGCGCAGATCGTAGGCGCGGCGGAGGAGGAGGAAGAGGATCTCCACCTTGCGGGTGGCCTGGTCGCTGACCGCGAGGGCCTGCTCGTAGGCCTTCTCGGCATCGAGGCCGAGGGCCTCGAGCGCGACGCGGCTCTCGGCGGCCTCCATGTACAGGCGGTAGAGGGCGTCTCGGGCCCGATCCGCCCAGGCCTCGCCGGCGAGACCGCCGCGCCGCGCCCGCTCCAGGGCCTGCTCGAAGGCGTCGCGGGCGGCCGCATAGTCCTTCTGGTCGCCCTGGATGGCGAACTCGCCCAGGCGGTAGATTGGCTCCGGGTCGCCGGGTCGGCTGGCGGTCTCGATCTCGAGGCTCCGGCGGACGCGGTCGCGGTCGAAGTAGGCCCGGAGCTGGGTGCTGCCGCCCGCGCGCGTGGTGGCGGCGACGATGACCACGCCGTCCCCTTCGACCATGTTGCCGAGGTTCTCGGCCTTGCGGCTCGCGGGCAGCGGCAGCTCGTCGAGGATCGAGTGTTCCTCGATGTTCCAGATCATGAACTTGTCGACGCCGCGAGTTCGGACCGGCGCGATCAGGCGACCGTTCATGATCATCGGGCGGCCGACGATGCCGGCGCGCAAGTCGGACTCGCGCCGGTTGTTGGTGAAGAGGTAGCTGGGCTGGATCGTCTCGCCGGTCCGGGTGTTGTGGAAGGCGATGCCCACGCCGGCGGCGATGATCCAGTCCTTCCAGGGACCGACCAGGTAGCGGAAGCGATTGCGCCGGTCCCGCTTCAGGTCGCAGGGGATCCGGCTGCCGCTGCGCCGATCGACGGCCACGACGTCGTTGCAGTCCATGGGCGCGAAGTAGACCTTGTCGCCGGTCACGATCGGCGGCTGGTTGGTCCAGGCCGGGGCCCGCTCGGTGACCCGGGTGTCGAAGCGCGTCTGGCGGGGGATCGGGATCTGCTCGTAGCTGACCGTGAAGCGCAAGGTCCCGAGCCGGGCGTCGATCGCGGCCACCACGCCGATGTTGGTCGAGTGGTAGATGACCCCGTCCTTCTCGACCAGCTCGCCGGAAATGGCCTCGCGCACGCGGTTGCCGAACATGTTCTGCTCCATCTGCCCGGTGCAGATGAAGGTCGACCAGAGCAGGTGGCCGTCGCGGCGATCGAAGCAGCAGAGGTACTGGTGATAGCTGGTATGGAAGCGCGAGGCGGCGACGAAGAGCTTGTCGCCGATGATGAGGGGGTTGCTGTTGACGTTGATCTCGGTGACGAACTCGGTCTCCTCGGCGTCATGACCGCGAAAGCCGTAGTGTTGCCAGAGCGTCCGGCCGGTGGCGGCGTCGAGGGCGATCAACTTGCGGTGCGGGATCTGGAGCTGTGGGGTGAAGGTCCAGATGTGCCGTTCCGGCTCCAGCGGGGTCTCGAGGGCGGTGAAGACGATGCCCTTGTCCACCACGAGTGGGTAGGTCAGGCAGCGATTGGCCCGGGCCTGGGCGGCGTTGACCCAGCTCGTTGCGGGTCGATTTCCGATCGCCGCCGTGCTCCAGCGGAGCGCTTTGGAGAACAGCTCGAAGCAGGACACCGAGACCCCGTTGGTGACGTAGATGCTGGAGGCATCCATGACCGGTTGCACCGGATTCCAGGGGATCTCCAGGGCCGGGGCGTCCTCGCCGAAGTCATCGAGGCGCCCGGCGAGGTCGTTGGCGCCGGCCTGCATGTCGTAGTCCTCGACCCAGCGACTCTCCTTGAACAGGGCGGCGCGGGGGCTCGGACGTAGCTCGCGGTCACCCTGCCGGCGGCGCAGATCGGCGATCTGGCCGTCGAGCAGCGCCCCGAGCGTGGTGGTCTCGCCTGCCGCCTCGACCCGGCGGGCGAGCAACTCCGGGGTGAGGTCGGTGGCCAGCGACTCGAGCCGGTCCAGATCCTCGAGCAGCCGGGCGGCGATGATCAGATGGGCCAGCACGGCGGCGCCGTCGGCGTCGTCGCCATGGATCTCGCGATGCAGGAGCGCGAGCCAGACCACCTCGTGCAGTTCGCCCTGCTCGAGCCGGAGGGAGAGGGCGGCGAGGAGGGCCTTCTTGCCCCAGGAGGTCTCCTGGTAGCGGACGTAGACCTCCTTCAGCAGGGCCGGATCCTGCTCCTCGAGGCCGCGTTCGTAGAGCTCCCGGGCATAGGGGTCGAAGATCCGGCGGTAGGCCTCGCGACCCTCGGGCGGAAGTTCGGCGATGAATCGGTTGCAGAAGTCGCGGATGCCGACGAACCGGGCGCCCTCGCTGGAGAGGGCCTTGCTCCCGTGGTCGTCGATGACCTCCTGGATGCCGCGCAGGGCGCGTTCGTACTCGCCGGCGGCGACGTCCTTGCGGGCGCGCTCGATCTCCTGCTCGGCGAGGCGCGATCCCGCGACCTGCGTCTTGCTGACGAAGTAGTCGGTGACCTCGGGACCGTAGAACTGGGCGGAAAGGGTTCCGGCCGCGCCCAGGAGGACGAGGAACGCGAGCAGGCAGGTCGTCGAGGTCGTGACTCTCATGCCATGTTGTACCTTCGGCGCAACAGCCACTCGCAGGTCAGGAGCAGGAGGGGGACGACGGGCAGCCAGGTCCGGCTCTTGAGCGGCTTGCTGCTCACCGAGCTGCGCCGGGTGGTGTCGGCCTTGAGACGACTGAGCAGGTCCTGGGCCTGGTGGAGTTCGAAGGCCCCGCCCTCGCTCTTCTCGGCGATCGAGCGCATCATCGCCGCGTCGGCGGCGGCGTCCTGGCGTTCCGCGTCGACGTAGTTGACCGCGAAGCTGATCGGCGCGTAACGCTGACCCGCGAGACCCTCGGGACCGACGATCCAGGCCTCGTAATCGCCGAAGCTCGCCGGCTTGAACGACCAGCGGTACTCGCCGGGTGCCTTGTTCTCGAACTCGACCAGCCGGGCCGGCGCGTCCGGCGCCGTGATCATCACCCGCTGCGTCGGCGCGGTCTCGGGGGCGAAGCTCTTGTCCTTGACGTAGGCGGTCAGTTCGACGGTCTCGCCCTGACGATACTCCGAGGCGTCCGAGATCAGCTTGTAGCGCTTCGAGCCCCGGTAGAGGTGCGAGCGGGCCAGGTAGCGGACGACGTTGCCCCAGAAGCGATTGAAGTCGTGCGGCCCGGTCAGGTGGAACCAGCGCCAGGTCTCGTCCACGGCGGAGAAGAACACCGGGCCGTCACCGTAGTTGCCCACCACGAAGATGGGCAGGGGGCCGAAGCGGTTGCGTTCGTGCGGATGGAAGGCCAGGACCTGGGCCGCCGGCTTGGCCTTGCTCACCGGATGGCACCAGCGCAGCTCCATCAGGCCGTAGTTGCGCTCCTCCCAGAGCGCGAGGTTGCGCGCCGGATCGGCGCGAAGCTGCATGATCGGGTGGGCGCGGCCGAAGGCGCTCAGTTTGGGCTTCCACTCGTCGACGTAGTTCTTGAGCGGCCCGCCATCCTCGATCGTGGCCGAGAGCTCGACCGGCAGGATCTCCTCGATCGGCGAATCGAGATAGGCGCGCGGGGTCCAGCCGTCGCCGCAGATCACCGCCAGGCCGCCGCCGTTGTTGACGAAGCGCTCGATGTTCTGGAGCGCCTCCCGGGTCAGCTCGGGTGTCGGGGTCAGGAGGTTCGGGTCGACGTCGCCGAAGACGAGGACGTCGTACTGGTCGAGCTCGGCGAATTCCCGGGGGAACTCGCGGATCGGCTGCATGCCCGCGACCGGCGTGAATTCCTGGATGAAGTTGGGCTCGGCCGAGAGCAGGAGGCAGTTGGCGCGGAAGGCCTGGTCGCCGCGCACCAGGTAGTCCTTCAGGCGGCGGTACTCCCAGCGCGGCAAGGTGTCGACGTAGAGGACGCGTAGGAGGTCGTCCTTGACCGTGATCGGGTGCTTGCGGCTGTTGTTGCGCCGATTCTCCTCGTTCTGGTCGGTCGCCACGGTGACGGTGAGGCTGTAGTTGCCCGCCGGGCGGTCGACCGGCACGTCGATCACCAGGTCCTGGTCACCGGGGACGTCCTCGAGCCGCTTCTGGAGCGGCGGCGTCCAGGGGCGGCCGTCCTGGTCCACGACGGTGATGCCGGCATAGATCTGCCCGAAGCCGCGGTTGCGCACGGTCAGCTCCATGCGCAGGGTGTTGCCCTTCAGCACCACCTCGTCGGCGCGGATGAAGCGGAGCTCGAGGTCGCGCAGGGAGTCGGGGTCGCCGACGGCCACCGTGTGGACGGGGATGCGATCGTTCTTGCCGGCGTGGCGGGCGATGTCCTCCGGGGCGGCGCCGCCGTTCGAACGGCCATCCGAGATCAGGACGATGCTGGTGTTGGGCTTGACCTGGATGTCGGGGTCGGCGAGGGCCTGGCCGATCGCGTCGCCGATGGCGGTCACCGGCCCCTCGGCGGTGGCGTCGGCGAGCGTGTCGAGCGGACGCAACTTGCCCGAGGCGAAGCCGAGCAGCTTGACGTCGTGCTTCTCGCGAATGCGGTCGATCAGCTTCGAGCCGTCCGGGCCGAGGACCCGCTTGAGGAGGTCGCTGCGGCTGGTGCCGGCCAAGCTGCCGGGACCCTCGAGCCGCGCCGCCGCGACCAGGGCCTGGGCCCGGTCGGGGTTGGCCTCGTAGGGGTCGGCATGGGCCATGCTCGCCGACTCGTCGACCAGCACGGTGACCATCGAGCGGATCTCCTCGACCTTGCGGAACTGCCGGTGGGGATCGAAGAGGAGGAGCACGATGAAGAAGAACGCGGCGCCGCGCAGCAGGGTGAACAGGACCCGCATCGCCGGCGGCGCGTTGCGCTCCCGCTTCATCAGGAACCAGGAGAAGCCCAGGATCGCCAGGGGGATGAGGAACCAGGCCACGTAGTTGGGCGGCAGGCTCCGGAAGTGGATGCCCTCGTCGACCAGGTCCTCGCCGGCCTGCAGGAGCAACTGCGTCATCGACATGCCGGCGCTCATGCTGCCACCTCCCGGCGATCACGTTTGCCGAAGATGAGGGCCATCACGCTCTCGGCGGCGAGGACCACGATGACCAGCCAGAGGAAGGCGCGCCAGAGGCTCGACTCGGCGGCCCGCCCGCCGGCGGCGAGGAGCTCGTCCTGCGCGGCGACGAGGTCGAAGAGCTCGGAGCCGAAGTTGGCCAGGAGCCAGCCCCGTTCGGCGCGCTGCAGGTCGGACTCGCGCGGGTCGACGTTCACCGCGACCAGCCGGACCGGTACCTGGTCTTCGCCTTCGGGCTCGAGACGCAGCAGACCGGCGTGGTCGAGGCGTGGCAGGGTCAGGGTCGCGTGGCCTTCCTCGACCGTGGTCTTCAGGCTGATGGGCGGGCCCTGGTCGACGATCCGGCGCACGCTGGCCACGGTGGCCGGGAAGCGGAGCCCGAGGCTCTCGCCGACCAGCACGTTGTCGCGTTCGACCCGGGCGGCGAGGTGATAACCCATCTCGCGGGTGAGCGGCACGAAGGCCGGACTGGCGCAGTAGAGGTTCCAGACCCGGTTGGCGCTGGTGGTCACCACCAGCACCCGGCCGGCTCCCCGGTCGGCCTCGACGATGGCGGGCCAGGTCCGCGCGCTGGTTCCGGGCTCCTCGCCGCCCATGCGGAACGAGGCGATGACGCGGGCGTCGGCATCCGGGCGCGAGGCGATGAAGCGCCAGGTCGGCATGCGGGTGATGCCGGGGCGGATCTTGGGGTCCTCGAAGTAGGCCGAGACCGGGTGGTCGAAGGTCTCGAACTGGAGCTGATAGGGGCGGGCGATGAACTCGTCGCCGCCTTCGGCGCGCTCGAATTCGAGCGGCAGGATCCCGCGGCCGTCGGCATGGAAGAGCAGGTTGCTGGTGCCGCCGGCCCCGATCCGGCCCGCGGCCTCGAGCGAGGCGCCGGCGAAATACAGGAGGGCGCCGCCGTTCTCGACCCAGCGCTGCAGGCTCTCGACCCGGGCGGCCTCCAGGCTCGCGACGTCGCAGAGCGCGATCAGGTCCCAGTCGTCGAGGCGTTCGTTGCGCAGGTCGATGCTGCCGATCTCCTTGACCTGGAAGGCGGACTGCGAGCCGCTGCCGAGGCTCGGGTCGAGGGCGCGGGCGAGGAAGAAGGTCGCCGAGTCCTCGATCTCGCGGGCGCCCGAGCCATCCACCAGGAGGACCCGGATGCGGTCGCGGACCTCGAAGGCGAAGCGGCGGACGTTGTCGGTCTTGAGCCCGTCGTCGACCCAGCGGGCGGCGACATGGTGCCAGCCGGGCCGGTCGAAGACGGCGTCGAAGATCAACGAGCGCTCGCAGTCGGCGTCGCTGCCGGTGTCGCGTCCGGCGAGATCGGGAACCCGCTCGCGCTGCGCGAAGGCCTCCTCGTTGTCGATGAAGAACTGGAGCTCGCCGGCGGCGGTGGTGGCGCCGAAGTTGCGCAGGCGGACCTCGAAGCGGGTGGGCAGGTCCTTGACCAGGGCCTTGCCGCGATGGCGAAGCTCGATCACGCCGACGTTGGCGGGGCGCGACTCGTCGTCACCGAGCTCGACCAGGTGGACGCGGCCGCCCGCGTCGCGGATCGCGCGCAGGTACTTCTCGAAGGCGGCGTCGGGGACCGGGATGGGGCTGGTCTCCTCGCCCTCGGCGGCCTTGTCGGCGAGGAAGGCCTCGCGCTGGAGGTCACCGAAGACCCAGACGTCGGTCCGGCCACCACCGGCGTCGGCCACCAGGCCGGCGGCGATCTTGATCCCGCCGATGAGGTCGGTGCCGACGTCGCCCGGCTCCAGGTCCTGGAGTCGTTCGCGGAGCTGACCGATCTCACGACTCATCGGCAGGACGATGCGGGCGCCGCGCCCGTAGGTGACCAGGGCCGCCTGGTCGCGCTCGGGATCGAGCCGGTCGACCAGCTCCAGGGCGCGGCGCCGGGCACGCTGGAAGTAGGCGACGTCCCGCCCGTCGTGCAGGTCCATGCTGAAGGAGATGTCGAGCAGCACGATCACGCTCCGGCCCTCGTCGGCGTCGGCGAAGAGGCCGCCGGACGCGCTGCGGGGATCGGCGAGAGCGACCGCGATGAACACCAGGGCCGCGGCCCGCAGGAGCATCAGCAGGATGTTCTCGATGCGGAGACGCTTGCGGGTCTTCTTGAAGGCACGCTGGAGGAAGTCCATGGCCGCCCAGGGGACGCGCTTGAAGCGACGGCGGCTGAGCAGGTGGATGATGACGGGGACGGCGGCCGCCGTTCCCCACCAGAGCATTCCGGGTGATCCGAATAGCGAGTCCATTCTTCCTTTCCGCGGCTAGCGCGTCCCCGAGCGGGCCGCGAGATAGCTGGACAGGGCCACGTCGAGAGGGCGGTCGGTGGCGAGCCGGACGTAGTCCATGCCGCTGGCGAGACAGCCCGACTCGATCTCGTGCGCGAAGGTCTGGAACTCCTCGAGATAGGCCTCGCGCAGGGCCTTGGGATCGGCGAGCAGGCGGTCGTCGGTCTCCAGCCCCTCGAACAGGGTCATGCGGTCGTAGGGGAAGTCGATCTCGGCCCGATCGAGGACATGGAAGACGATGACGTCGTGGCCCTTGTGGCGCATGTGCTTGAGGCCGCGCAGCAGACCTCGACGGTCGTCGTCGAAGAGGTCCGAGAGCAGGATGATCATCGACTTCTGCCGCACCCGCTCGGCGATGTCGTGGAAGAGCCGGGCGACGTCGGTGCTGCCGTCGGCCTCGGCCTCGCTGAGCGAGCGGTAGACGTCCTTCTGGTGCAGGGGGTTGTTGCCGGGAGGCAGGAACTTCTTCAGCTCGCGATCCCAGAGCACGAGGGCGTTGGCGTCCTGCTGCTGGCTGATGAGATAGCAGAGCGCGGCCGCGACGTACTTGGCGTACTCGAGCTTGCTGATCCCGTCCGAGGCGAAGGCCATGGACTTCGAGGTGTCGACGACCACGTAGGCCTTGAGGTTGGTCTCCTCCTCGTACTCCTTGATGTAGAAGCGATCGGACTTGGCGAAGACCTTCCAGTCGATGAAGCGGAGGTCGTCGCCGGGGACGTACTCGCGATGTTCACGGAACTCCACCGAGCTGCCCTTGTAGGGGCTCTTGTGCTGTCCCGAGACGAAACCCTCGACGATCAGGCGGGCCTTCAGTTCCAGGCCCGCGACCTTATTGAGGGTCTTCGGATCCAAGTACCTTCGATAGTCTGCCATCCGAGGTGATCTCGCTCTCGTTGCGCGGGACGGATTCGATCAGCTTCTCGATCACGGTGTCCGAGCTGATGCCCTCGGCCTCCGCGCTGAAGTTGACGATGATGCGATGACGGAGGACCGGTTTGGCCACGGCGCGGATGTCCTCGCCGGAGACGAAGTGCCGCCCGGCCAGCACCGCCCGGGCCTTGCCGGCCAGGATCAGGTACTGGGAGGCGCGCGGTCCCGCTCCCCAGGCCAGCCACTCCTTGCAGAAGTCGGCCGCCTCCTCGGTCTGCACCCGGGTGCGCCGGGCGAACTCCATGGCGTAGCGGACCACGTGGTCGCTCACCGGGACCCGCCGGACCAGCTCCTGGAGGCTCTCGATCTCGGCGCCCGAGAGCACCTGCCTCACGTCGCCGACGTAGTCCGAGGTGGTCTGCTGGATGATCCGCAGCTCCTCGTCCGCGCTCGGGTAGTGGACGTGCACCATGAACATGAAGCGGTCGAGCTGGGCCTCGGGCAGGGGATAGGTTCCCTCCTGCTCGATCGGGTTCTGCGTCGCCAGCACGAAGAAGGGGGCGGCCAGGGGCATGGCGGTGCCGGCCGCGGAGACCTGGTGCTCCTGCATCGCCTCGAGGAGGGCCGCCTGGGTCTTCGGCGGCGTCCGGTTGATCTCGTCGGCGAGGATCACGTTGGCGAAGATCGGGCCGGCGATGAACTTGAAGGCTGCGTTGCCGCTGCTGCGGTCCTCTTCGATGATCTCCGTGCCGGTGATGTCCGAAGGCATCAGGTCCGGGGTAAACTGGATGCGGTTGAAGGACAGGTTCAGGGTCCGGGCCAGGGTCGAGATCATCAGGGTCTTGGCCAGACCGGGCACGCCCATCAGCAGGCAGTGGCCGCGGCCGAGGATGGACATCATCAGCTGGTCGATGACCTCTTCCTGGCCGACGATGACCTTGCCGAGTTCCGTCTTGATCCGCCCGACCGCCTCCTGGAGGTGACGCACCGCGTCGAGGTCGCTCGGAGCCTTGCTATCGGACATGGGTTCTCCTCGTCTTCGGGGGCTTCATGGGGCCGGGCGATAGACCCGGATGCCGCGCCGAGAGGCGATCACCAGACCGCTCCCGACCGCCGACAGACTCCCCAGACGTTCCTCTCCATCGGTCTCGCGCGAGACCAGGGGACCGAACACCGCCCCGTCACTCAGGTCTGTTCCATAAACGTACTTGTGCGTGCAAACGTACACAGCCTTTTGGCCGAAAAATCCCGGGCCGAGGACCGGGGAGTCGAGTGGCGCCGACCAGGTCGGCGACGGGTGTTCGGCGACGAAGGCGCGGAGCAGGCGCAACACCTCGAGGTCCTCGCCCGGGTCGTGGCCGCTGCTGTAGAGCCGGAGCCCGTCGAAGCCGAGGATGAGATCGCCGGCGCCGGTGGGCAAATGGGCCGCGACCTGGACCAGACGATTCTCCGCGCGCCGCCGGGCATCGGCCGCCGGACGCAGGAAGAAGGCGATCGGCCCGGCCGCGTCGTCGGGCGCGACCACGATGCGGTCACCGACGGCGAGGATCGGATTGCGCCGGTGGCGGCGCGCGGCGGCGCCCTGGCCACGGTCGTAGCGGAGCAGGAAGCGGGGCTCGAGGCCCGTCGCCTCGAGCGCGGCGATCTGGCCCTGGTCGTCGGCGACCAGGAGGAAGCCCTGCACCAGCGCGGGTGGTAGGGCGGCGAGCCAGTGGCGCGCGGCGCGGGCCTCGCCCGCGGCATCGAGATAGGGCAGGGGCACGCCGGCGGGAAGCCGGGTCGCGGCCAGGAGCCGACCGCTGCGGGCGTCCAGCAGGAGCACGTGGCAGCTCGGCGTCGGGGCCTCGTCGAAGGCGGTCACGTAGAGGCGGTCGCCGGCGACCAGGAGGTTCGGATCGAGCAGCAACTCGGGCAGGCCGTCGCCGGCGCGCCCGGGTTCGTAGCGCCAGAGTTCCTGACCGTCGGCGACCGAGACCGCCACCAGGCGACGGCGGATCTCCCGTTCCGGGCCGATCGCGCCATGGACGAGGAAATAGCGCTCGCCCTCGAGCGCGCCGGCGAGCGACTGGAGGTCGGGGTCGTCCATCTCGCCGAGGGCCTCGGGCTCGTCGGCGACGAAGGCCCGCTCCCAGACCACGCGACCGCTGGACTGGTCGAGTGCCTCGATGCCGCCACGATCGTGCAGCAGCAGGAGACCCCGGCCGGCCCGGGGCACCGGCAGGAGGGGCTCGCCACCGTCGATCTCCCAGCCGGGCAGCGGGTGCTCCCAGACCAGCTCGAGTCGGCCCGGGCGGCCAGCGCGGAAGGGGTCGGCCCGATCCGCGCCGAGCCGGCGGCGCTCGGCCTCCACGAGGTCGCGGAGCGAGCGGGAGGGCTCGGAGCCGATCCTGAGGCTGCCCTCGGGCTGGTCGTCGCCCGGACCGGGTGCCTCGCCGCCGAGGCCCGCGGCGAGCAGGAGACCGGCCCGCCGGGCGAGTTGCCGGTCGGGAGCGGCCCGCCAGTCGAGATCGAGCAGGTCGCCGAAGAGGCGCGCGGCGAGCAGGCCGTCAGCGGCTTCCAGGGCGGCCTGCGCCGCGGCCTCCAGGCTGGCGAGGCCGGCCGAGGACAGGGGGAAACGCTCGGCGGCGCCGAGCGTGGCGAGCGGACCGAGCGGTGCCTGATGGCGGCGGAGGATCTCGGCCCGTTCGTCGCAGATCTCGCGGTAGCGGGCGGCGAATGCGGGCGCCGCCGAGGCCAGGCGTCGGGCGACCAGATGGCCGGCGTCGAGATGCAGATCCTCCTCGCCGGGGGCCGGCAGGAGCTGGCGGGGCACGAAGCCGTCGGCGTCCGGCTCGCGATCGAGCTCCGCCTCGAGGAAGCGCTGGGCCAGGAAGACGGCCTGGGCCGCGTCGCCGCCGGCGATCGCCGCCTCGAAGGCCGCGACCTGTTCGGCGACCCGGTCGTCGTCCAGCACCAGGCTCATGAGCCGCGCGTCCTGGGCCTGGAGACGACCGCTCATCAGGCCGGCGACGATGAGGACGAGGACGACCGGCAGTCGCGATGACGCGGCCCACCTGGGGCGGACAGCGAGCGATGGGGGAGTCGTCGTTCTCCTCATGCTCGGGATTCTACCAGTTCGGGACCACGCTGCGGCGATCCTGGGCAGGATCGGCATCCGGGACTCAGCCCGGATCGGGACGTCTGGGCGATTCGTCTTCGAGATCGCGGATGCGGTGCTCGAGCCGGCGGAGTTCACGGAGGAGTTCCGGTAGACGATGGAGCGCGGCGACCTCGCGCAGATGTTCGCGATGGGGGCGCGCCGGCTCGCCGGAATAGACACCGCCGGCCGGGACCTCGGAGTAGACGCCGCTGGCCCCGCCGAGGCGGGCGCCGGCGCCGATGGCGGCGTGATCGGCGACGGCGCTGCGTCCGCCCATCACCACGCCGTCGCCGATGGTGCTCGAACCGGCGATGCCGGACTGGGCGGCGATGATGCAGCTGCGCCCGATGCGGGCGTTG
This sequence comes from Planctomycetota bacterium, assembly GCA_020639295.1. Classification (GTDB taxonomy): domain Bacteria; phylum Planctomycetota; family DRQF01; genus JACKGY01. The sequence goes on along the minus strand of JACKGY010000003.1, from coordinate 601,728 downwards.
TGGCCGATCTGGACCAGGTTGTCGATCTTGGTCCCGCTGCCGATCACCGTCATGCCGGTCGTGCCCCGGTCGACGGCGCTGCCGACGCCGATCTCGACCTCGTCGCCGAGGAGCACGCCGCCGATGTGCGGCATGCGCTGAACGCGACCGTCGTGGACCTCGAAGCCGAAGCCCTCGGAGCCGAGGACCGCGCCGGCATGGAGGTGGCAGCGCGCGCCGATGCTGACGTTGCCGTGGACGACGACCCGCGCCTCGAGGCGGCTGCCGTCGCCGATGCTGGCGCCCGCGGCGACCACCACCTGGGGACCGATCACCACGCCGGCGCCGATGGTCGCGCCGTCCTCGACCAGCGCGAAGGGACCGATGCTGACGTCGCGGCCGAGCCGGGCGCCGGCGCCGACCTGGGCGCTGGGATGGATGCCGGGTCGATCGGCCTCCGGTGGCCGCAGGAGGCCGAGGGCGAGGCAGAACACCCAGCGGGGGTTGGCATGGACGAGGTGGGGCCGACCGATGGCCGGCGCGTCGGGCGCGACGATCAGGGCGCCGGCCCGACTGGCGAGCAGGCTCTCGGTCGCGTGGCCCGCGCGCGCGAAGGCGATCTCCCCGGGCCCGGCCTCGTCGAGGCCCGCGGCGCCCCGGATCAGCGGGTCCTGGTCCGGGACCGGGCAGCCGGCCAGAAGGGCGAGGTCCGAGAGCCTGAAGCCCGGGCGCTCGAAGCCGCCATCGGCGCGCGATCGCTCGTCATCGCGCCGTTCGATCATCGACCGTCTTCAGGCGCCAGTCGCAGTTCGTCGGCGCGGCCGTAGCCCAGGCGCCTCAGGTAGCGCTCGCGGGTCTGCGGGTCGTCGCGCAGCGCCCGGTCGGCGATGAACAGCTCGTCGCGCCGGGCGGCGGAGCGTTGCTGGCGCAGCTCGAGCTCCTGGCGCAGGGCGCGCCGATCCTCGAGTCGCGCTTCGGCCGGGGCGACGTAGAAGAGCTGGACGACCACCGCGAGCGCGATGCTGAGCGCGAGAAAGAGGAGCGTCGCTCCCGGTCCCCGGTCGTCCTGCCGCCTGGTCATCTTTCAGGGTTGTCCGTAGGCGGCGGCGCCGCCGAGCTCCTCCTCGATGCGGAGGAGCTGGTTGTACTTGGCGATCCGGTCGGTCCGACAGAGCGAACCGGTCTTGATCTGGCCGGCGTTCAGCGCCACCGCGAGGTCGGCGATCGTGACGTCCTCGCTCTCGCCGCTGCGGTGCGAGATCACGGTGCCGTAGTCGTTCGCCTGGGCGACCTGGACGCAACGGATGGTCTCGCTGAGCGTGCCGATCTGGTTGATCTTGACCAGGACGGCATTGGCGACGTCCTCGTCGATGCCGCGCTTCAGGCGCTTCGGGTTGGTGACGAAGAGGTCGTCGCCGACCAGCTGCACGCGCTCGCCGAGTTCGTCGGTGAGGCGCTTCCAGCCGTCCCAGTCGTCCTCGTGCAGCGGATCCTCGATCGACTCGATCGGGAAGCGCTCGAGCCAGCGATCGTAGATCTCGATCATCTCGTCGATGTTCTTCTCCGGCTTCTCCTCGGCGGCGAGGATGTAGGCGCCGTTGCGGTAGAACTCGCTGGCGGCGCAGTCGAGGCAGAGGGTGATGTCCTCGCCCGGGACGTAGCCGGCCTTCTCGATCGCCCGCATGATGTACTCGAGCGCCTCCTCGTTGCTCTTGAGGTTGGGCGCGAAGCCACCCTCGTCGCCGACGGCGGTGTTGAGGCCGGCTTCCTTCAGCACCTTCTTCAGGGTGTGGAAGACCTCGACGCCCATGCGCAGGCCCTCGCGGAAGCTGCGGGCCCCGGAGGGCGCGATCATGAACTCCTGGATGTCGACATTGTTGTCCGCATGCGCGCCGCCGTTGAGGATGTTCATCATCGGGATCGGCAGGGTGCGGGCCTGCACGCCGCCGAGCCAGCGGTAGAGGGGCATGTCGTAGGCGCGGGCGGCGGCGTAGGCGGCCGCGCAGGACACGGCGAGGATCGCGTTGGCGCCCAGCTTCGACTTGTTGGGGGTGCCATCGAGGTCGATCAGGGTCTGATCGAGCAGGCCCTGGTCCTCGCAGGGGAGGCCGAGCACCGCGGGCGCGATCTCCTCGTTGACGTTCCGGACCGCGGTCTCGACGCCCTTGCCGTGATAGCGGTCGTCGCCATCGCGCAGCTCGTGCGCCTCGTGGGCGCCGGTGCTGGCGCCCGAGGGGACGATCGACCGGCCGATGACCGATCCTTCGACCTCGACCTCGACCTCGACCGTGGGGTTGCCACGCGAATCCAGGACCTCGCGGCCCTTCACTCCGGTGATGCTGTACATCCGACTCTTCCAGACCATGGGGGGCGGGCCCGGTCTCCGCTGCCGGAGCCGGTGCCGCGAATTTCCGTATCCCCTAAATGTCAAAAGGCTTCTAGCCTGTAAAGGGGAGCACTCGCGAAATCTCGCGCGGTCGCCTCCGGGAGCGCTCTGGGGGCGTTGGCTCGGCGGGGAATTCCGGCATAATGGCGCGCCGCGGGCCGCCGCCGCGGCAGGGGCTCGGGACGGCGGCGCGAAGGGGAACGCGAAAGCCAGCATGCGACGTCCGGCCCTCAACATGGTTGCCCTGCCGACCCTGGTCACCCTGGGCAACACCTTCTGCGGCTTCCTGGCCACGACCTACCTGCTCGAGGCCGCGATGGAGGCCGGACAGGCCGGCGGCCCCGGGGCCCATCGGGCCGCGGTCTACGACTACCTCGCGCGTGCCGTCTGGGCGATGCTCCTGGCCATGGTCTTCGACTTCATGGACGGCAAGGTGGCGCGGCTCACCGGCAGCGAATCGGCCTTCGGCGTCCAGATCGACTCCCTCTCCGACGTGCTCAGCTTCGGCCTGTGCCCGGCCCTGATGTTCAAGGTCATGGCCGAGTACGAGTTCCACATGTCGCCGAAGGGCTCGCTGGTGCTGGCCTGCTTCTACCTCTTCGGCGCGGTCCTGCGCCTGGCCCGGTTCAACGTCGAGGCCGATCTCGAGCACGACGACCACAAGAGCTTCAAGGGCATGCCCAGTCCGGCCGCGGCCGCGGGCGTCGCCTCGGTCGTCTTCCTCTACGCCTCGCGCGAGTACCCCTGGATGGACGCCCACATCCGGATCGGTTTCCCCTGGGTGGTGACCAGCCTCGGCATCCTGATGTGGACGAAGCTGCCCTACATTCACTTCGCCAACGTCCTCCTGACCGAGAAGCGGCAGCCCTGGCAGCTCCTGATCATCATCGGCGCGATCGGCCTCACCGCGGTCGAGCCGGCGCTGACCATCGCGATCCTGATGATGGCCTACGCGCTCTCCGGGCCGACGCTCTACGTCTGGAACCTGGTCACCGGCCGGTCCACCGTGGATGGGGAGTCCTTCCTCTGATGGCCAGGAACGTCCCGGTCCTGATCGGCCTCGGCTCGAACCTCGGCGATCGCCGTGGCCACCTGACCGCCGCCGTGGCCGCGCTGGGTGCTCGGCCCGGCATCGAGGTCCAGGCGGTGAGCCGCCTTTGGGTCACCGAGGCCTGGGGTGGGCCGCCCGGCCAGAAGGACTTCCTGAACGCCGCGGTCCTGGTCCGGACCCGGGGACTCGGCCCTCGGGACCTGCTCGAGACCATCCGCGAGATCGAGGACCGCTCGGGCCGGGTCCGCACCGTCCGCAACGGCCCGCGGACCCTCGACGTCGACATCCTCCTCTGGGCCGACCGGCGGATCACCGAGAGCGATCTGGTGATCCCGCATCCCGGCCTGCATGAGCGGAGCTTCGTTCTCGGGCCCGCGGCCGAGATCGCCCCCGATCTCGTCCATCCGTCCCTGGGTGAGACCATCCTGGGGCTCTTCCGACGGGTCGGTCGGACCGGAGTGATCGAGGTTCTCGAGGAGAAGGACTGGAGCCATGCCGTCGGTCATACGTCGCGCTAGCGATCTGGCCACGCTGGTCGCGGACTGGCGGGCGCTGTCGGCCAAGGTCGGCTTCGTGCCCACGATGGGAGCCCTGCACGAGGGCCATGCCTCGCTCGTCCGCGCCGCGCTCGAGGAGTGCAACCGGGTCATCGTGTCGATCTTCGTCAACCCGTTGCAGTTCGATCGCCCGGACGACCTCGAACGCTACCCGCGGGTCGAGAAGGCGGACATCGGCTACCTGGCCGATCTCGGCGTCCACGCGGTCTTCGTGCCGGCGGTCGCCGAGATCTACCCGGAGGGGCACGTCACCCGCGTGGTCCAGAGCGGTCTGGTCGACCGGCTCTGCGGCGCCTCGCGGCCCGGCCACTTCGAGGGCGTGCTCACCGTCGTGCTCCAGCTCTTCAACATGGTCCGGCCGGATCGCGCCTACTTCGGCCTGAAGGACTACCAGCAGGTCGCGGTGATCCGGCGCATGGTCCGCGACCTCCACGTGCCGATCGAGATCCGCGCCCTGCCGACCCTGCGCGAGAAGGACGGCCTGGCGATGAGCTCGCGCAATGCGCTCCTCGAGCCGCGGCTGCGCGCCCTGGCTCCGCGGTTACGGGCCGCCATGATCGAGCTGGACGACGCCTTCGCCGCCGGCGAGACTTCGGTGGCGCGCCTGACCGCGGAGCTCCGGGCCGCCCTGGCGGCGATCCCCGACTCCCGCCTCGACTACGCCGAGATCGTCGATCCCGACGACCTCGGCCCGCGTGCGGAGGCGCGCGTCGGCGATCTGCTCGCGGTGGCCCTCTTCCTCGGCCCGGTACGCCTGATCGACAACCTCCGGCTCGGCGACGAGCGCGGCCCATGACCGCGACCGTCACCGAACGCGCCGCCGCCAAGGTCAATCTCTGGCTCGAGGTGCTGGGCCGGCGTCCCGACGGCTATCACGAGCTCGAGACGGTCATGCACGAGGTCGATCTCGAGGACCTGGTCGAGCTGAGCCGCCGTCGGGATTCGTCCACCCTGGTCGTCGAGGGCGCGGCGATCGCGGCGGACGAGAGCAACCTCGCCTTCAAGGCCCTGCGGGCGCTCGAGGCGAAGGTGGGGCGGTCCCTGCCGACGGCGCTGCGTCTGGTGAAACGGATCCCGGCCGGGGGTGGTCTCGGCGGCGGCAGCTCCGACGCCGCCGCGGTCCTGCGCGGCCTAGTGCGACTCCATGACCTCGATCTCGGTCCGGAGGAACTCGAGGAGGTCGCGGCCGGCTTCGGCTCGGACACGGCCTTCTTCGTTCGCGGCGGGACGGCCATGTGTCGTGGCCGCGGTGAACGGCTCGAAGCGCTCGAGCCGCCGTCGCCCCTCGATCTCGTTCTGGTCCTGCCCGGCCTGCACGTGCCCACACCGGCCGTTTTCAGGGCTTTGGAATTGACCGTCCGTTCACGGCAGCCTTATGATTTTCTCACTGCCCTGCGCGCGAATGACCCGATCGAGCTGCGCGCCCGGCTGTTCAATCGGCTCGAGGAGCCGGCGCGCAAGCTGCACCCGGAACTCGGGCGGATCCTGGACCACCTGGCCGCGGAGAGGGCGATCCTCTCCGGCAGCGGATCGACCATCTTCTGTCTCTGCGCCTCAGGCGACGAGGCCGAGGCCCTTGCCGGACGCGTGCATGGCGAATGTGGCCTCGAGACCCGCGTCGTGGTCTCGGCCCGACGCTGATGTCGCGGAGGCGAGTGCCATGGAGATCACCGAGGTCCGCGTGAAGTTGCTGCCGGTGACCGGCGGCGGCGAGAAGCTGCGCGGCTTCTGCACCATCACCATCGATGATTCCTTCGTGGTCCGGGACATCAAGATCATCCAGGGGGGGCGGGGGAGCTTCGTCGCCATGCCCGCCCGGCGGATCGAGGTCCACTGCCCGAACTGCGGCAGCAAGAATCACCTGCGGGCGCACTTCTGCAACGACTGCGGCCGGTCGTTGCCGCGCCGCGATGCCGTCGGCGAGCGCGAGCGGCTCTTCGTCGACGTGGCGCATCCGGTGAACTCGATCGCCCGCCGTCAGGTCCACGACGCGGTCATGCGCGAGTACGAGCTGGAACTCGAACGCGCTCGCGCCGGCGACTACGTCTATGCCCGACGCGAGGACTTCGACGAGGGCAACGGCTTCAACGGCGATCTCCTCGAGGCCGGAAACTGAGCGAGCAGGGGAACCGAATGTCGAGCCTGCGACTCGCCGGGGCCTCGCGGGCCGGGATCGCCCTCGCCGGTGCCGCCGCGCGGGCCGGGATCGTCGGGGCGGGCGTCTGGACGCCCAACCCGGACCGGCCGGGACGGCCGCGGCCCGAGGATTACGGCCAGTTCGCGATCGACGCCGCGGCCCTGGGCGCCCCCGGGGCCGACCTCCTGATCCTGGGCGTTCGCGACGACGCCCTGGCCGAGCTGGCCCGCTCGCTGGCCGGGAACTGTGAGGGCCTGCGAGCCTCCGGGACCCTGGTGATCCATCTGAGCGGGAGTCGCGACCGCTCGGTCCTGGAGCCGCTCGCCGCCCGGGGGATCGAGACCGGCGCCCTCCACCCGATGCGCGCCTTTCCTCGCCCGGAGCCCGGGCTCGATCTGGAGGGGACCTGGTTCGCCCTCGAGCGGGCCCCGACCACGAACCAGGCGGCGCGGGCGCTCGTCGCCCGGCTGGGCGGCCGTCTGCTTGAGGTCGCGGCGGAGGCCAAGGGGCGACACCACCTGGCCTGCAGCCTGGCCAGCAACGCCGTCGTGGTGCTGCTCGACGCGCTCGACGGCCTGCGCCGGGCCGCCGGCGTCCGCGACCAGGACCGCGCGGCCTACGTCGCCTTGTTCCGGGCCGCGATCACCGCCTGGGAGTCGGAGGGTGCCGCCGCCTTGAGCGGCCCCTGGACCCGCGGCGACCTGGGCACGGTGGCGCGGCATCTCGAGCTGGCCGAACAGGAGCCCGGACTCGCCGGACTCTATCGGGCGCTCGTTCTGCGGGCGCTCGCCGACCGGCCCGATCTTCCCGGCGCGGCCGGTCTGATCGCCGCCCTCGAAGGGCGGTCCTGAGCCCGAGGAAGCGGATTCCGGGCGCGATTTGGCGCGCCCGGGAGCGATGGCTTTCAAGATCCGTAGGAAGGCGTATAACAAGCCACGATCGGCCTCCGGGCGCCAGCGGATCGCGCGGCGGGCCGAATCACCTACGAGGAGAGGGCATGTCCCGCGTGAACAGGACCGTCAGCGCGTTCGCTGCCGGACTGGTCGTCGTCCTGGCGAGCCAGTTCGCCGGTCGCGCTCCGGCCCAGGAGGAGACCCGCACGGCCCTGCCCGCCTCGCAGCCGAGCGTCGAACTCGTCCAGCAGGACGAGATCGACGAGCTGCGCAAGAACGAAGGCAGCGAGTGGTGGGAGATCAAGGACATCGCCGCCACCCTCGCCAAGAAGGATGACCTGCGCGCGCGTCTGGTGACGCTCCTCGCCGAGCCGGACCTGGCGCCCAAGGTCTTCACCGGCGTGGCGCGCTACTTCGCCGAGGCCAAGGAACGTGGCGTGATCGGGACGATCCTCGACGCGCTCGCGGGTCGGGATCTCGGCAACCTCACCGAGGCGGTCGAGGTGAACGTCCTGGGCGAGTTCCACAAGGACGCGCCGATCTTCGACGCCCTGGTGGCGGCGCTGGGTCGGTGGTCGGCGACGGCCGATGCCCCGGCCGGGCCGGGTTTCGGCCGCCTGACGCGGCTCTTCCGGGTCCTGGTCGACAACAGCCCGGTCAACGGTGGCAACGGACGCGACGCCGCCCGCTACCAGGCGATCAGCCGGATCCTCGCCCTCTGGGGCCAGGATGCCAACGAGACCGACGCGGTCGTGGCCACGGCCCTGCGGGCCGAACTGGTGGTCCTGACCGGCGAACTGGTCGACCACGAGCGCCGCGGCGGCTGGGTCGATTGGTTCGGTCACTTCGCCACCGAGAACGAACGCGAGCGGCAGCTGTCGCTCAACGCCATCGCCCGCGACGCGGTCGCCGGGCTCCGCAAGCGGGTCGACGAACAGACCGCGCTGCGGCGCAAGGAGCTGGCCGAGCTCTTCGCCCGCATGAAGCAGGACGGCGATCCGCCCACGGGCTACCTCCTCGATGCCGACCCGGTGATCCGGCGCGCGGCCTCGCGAACGCTCCGGGCCATGGCGGACGGCCTCGGTCCCGAGGGCCGGGGTCCGGCCGTGCAGGAGATCACCAAGGCCCTCGATCGTGGTGATCTGGACGACGACCGCCGGCGCACGCTGCTCGAGGCGGCCGGCGCGATCGGACGCAAGCTTCCCGATGTCGAGCGCGCCCAGCTCGCGGCCGCGATCTTCAAGGGACCGGAGGGACTAGGTCCCGAGGTCTGGAGCGCCCGGATCAAGGCGGTCGCCGAGATCGGTTCCCTGGACGACCCCGGCCGACTCGCCCGGCTCTATGATCTCGCCAACGATCCCGCCCACCGCGGCGACGCCGCCTGGATCGCGGTGCGCGCCGACGTCGTCCGGGCCTGCCAGACGCTGCGGCTCGAGGCCGAGCTGGCGATCCGGGCCCTCGGCGACGTCGACGAGGACGTGCGTGGCATCGCCGCGCTGACTCTCGCCGGCGTGAAGTCCTTCTGGAGCCCGGAGCTGGTCGCCCGCCTGGTCGAATCGGCCGTCGCCGAGGCCGGTACCACCGCCTTGACCCGACTGCTCGAGGCCCTGCGCATCGTCGTGGGCGACCGGCCGCAGTTCTTCGATCAGGCCGGCCTGTTGGCCCTGATCGGAATCGAGGCCAAGGCGGACGCGGCCAACGACGCCCGCATCCTCGCGGTCGTCCTCGGCGTGACCCTGGCCGAGAGCACCACCGAGACCCTGCCGCCCGAACCCATCGAGGGGCTGGTCCGCGCGGTCTTCGGGGGAGGCGCCAGCCCGGTCGACCGGGCGCGGCTCGCCGATCTCCTGCTCAAGTCACCGCGCCCGCTCGCGGCCCGACTCCTCGGCCTTCTCCTGGCCGAGGCCCCGACCACGCTCGATCGTGACCAGACCGAGCGCGCGGTGAAGGCCCTGATCCAGGCCCCGCCGGAGACCGTGCCGGCCCAGCGCCTGTACGAGGTCGCCCTGCGCATCGCCGCCCGCGGCGATCTGAGCGGGCCGCAACGAGCGGTTCTGGCGGCGCGGCTCGGCGGCGTCGTGCTCGATCGCGCGCGCGCCGGTGAGGTCGTCGAGGGCCTCGACCTCGAGGCCGCCGACCGTCAGGTCGAGACCTGGCGCCTGATGAGCGGCGATGCCGATCTCATCGCCCGCGCGCGGCAACGACTCGACGAGCTGGTGCAGACCCGTCCCGAGGACCCGCTCGTCCTGTCGCGTCGGGCGCGCTTCCTCGAGGGGCTGATCGCCAACGGTCAGGGAGAGTCGGCCGAGCTCCTGGCCGCGACCGCGTCGGATCTCGAAGCCGCGGTCGCCAAGTCGGGCGCGCTGCCGGCGCCCGATGTCGCCGCCTTGCATCTCCGTCTTGCCCGCCTCCGCCTGCTCCAGGGTGACGCCCAGGCCTTCGCGACCGAGATCGCCCAGGCCGGGACCGGCGAGGAGGTCCAGTTGCTGCAGCGCGTCCAGGCCGTGCTGAGTCGCCCGGGTCCGGAGGCGCTCGCCATCCTCGGCGAGGTGGGGGAGGCGGAGCTGAGGCAACGACCCGAGGTCTATGCGCTCCTGCGGGCGGCGGCCTGCTCGATGTCGCCGCGGATCGAGGACCGACTCGCGGTGAGCGCGGCCCTCGGCAATGCCGGCGATCCCTTCGAGCGCGAACTCGACGGCGAGTGCCGCATGCTCCAGGAACTGGATGGCCTGGTGGCCCGCCTCGGGGCCGGCGACCTCAAGGAGGAGGAGCGGGCGAAGCTCGCCGCCGCACCACGCCTGGCAACCGCGCTGGCGGCGCGCCGACTCCTGCTCCTCGACGACGCCGATCTGCGGGCGCAGGCGGAGCCCTTCCTCGTCGCCTTGCGGGAGTGGACGCCCGCGCGAGCCGCCGAGTTCGTCCTGCCGACCGCGGAGGATCAGGCGCCACCGACCGCGCTCCGCGCGGTGCTGCAGGGACTCGGCATGGTGGAAGTGGATACGCAAAAAAGGCATGCGCGATTCTTGAAGCGGCTTTCGCGCTCCCTATACTCCCCCTGAAATGACGCGGGGTGGAGCAGCTGGTAGCTCGTCGGGCTCATAACCCGGAGGTCGTCGGTTCGAATCCGGCCCCCGCTACTCCTGAAGACCGGGCGCGCGAGCGTTCCGGTCTTCTTCATGTCCGGAATCTCTCGTGATTCCCCATCCCTTGCCAGGGAGAGGCCATGCCCCGGACGACGACCGGATGGCGGCCCCGGCAATCCCACTGGAACGCCCGGGACCTCTTCAGCCACCTCCGTAGCGAAGACATCGCCCTCGGCGCCGCCGAACGAGAGAACCTCCGTTCCTTCTTCTGGTTCGATCTCTGCGCCGAGTGGGATGCGCAGCACCTCCATCGCCTGCTCCAGGATCGGCGCCCCGTGTTCAGCGACGACTTCCTCGCCTTCGAGGAGGCCTGGTACGAGGACGAGATCAACCACGCGGAGGGTTTCCTCCGGCTCTACTCGCTGCTCTACGACGAGTCCGAGACCGATATCCGCGTCCGCCTGGCCAACCGAGAGCCCGACTTCGGACCGATCGCCAGCTTCCTCGACGACGAATTCGATCTCGCCCTGCTCTTCGCCTACGACGAGCTGGCGACGATGCGGGCCTACCGGATCGACATGCTGCTCTACGCGCGTTTCCGTCTGCCGGCGGCGATGACCTGGATTCGCCGTCTGCTCCGTGACGAGACCTACCACCACAAGAACGGCTTCGACCTGGTCCTGCGCCACCATGCCCATCGTCTCGACGAGGTCGATGATCGGATCGACGACTTCCTCGACCACGACGAGACCGATCGACGCTACCGCGCGACCTTCCTCTTCGATCACGAGTGGGCCCACATCAAGCCGGACTTCTTCGCCCGCACGGCCCAGGTGCTGAAGGGGGCCTTCCGCCGCGCCCGGTCCCGCCGCCCCTGATCGCGGCGCCTGCTTCGACCCCGGCGCTTCTGGACCCGCATCCGGGCTCCGCTCCCAGGCTGCTGGCAGGACGGGACTTCGGTCGCCGGCCGTCGGCCGCCACGGCATCCTCCGGATCGGAGCCCACACCAGGGGCCGCGGCCGCGCCCGGCCGCGGCTTCCTTGACTAAAAATTCATTGCACTCGGGTGGCCGAGGACTATATTCGCCGGAGTTGGCTACGTTCATTGCCGCAGGCTCCCGGGTTGGGGAGCGCCGGATAGGGGAATCGTATTGGGATTCCCGGGGTCCGGAGGGGCGACGGTTCGCCGTCGCGGGACGGGGATACCGGGGACTCCTTGGCGGCGCCGTGCCGGGTCGATGCCTGGTTCTCGACTTTCTTGACCGTAAGGGCGGGCTCGCCGTTGCCCGTTCGCCGATCTGATCACCGCATGGCGGGGAGGAGCCCCGGTCCGGTCGCCGCTTGGTCGCCGGCCCTTCGGGCTGCCGAACTAAAGTGAATCGTGAATCAGGTCGAAAGAATCGGTGACGGGCAGTTGCCCATGCTGCCGAAGCGCCAATTCGCTACAGAGGTTCGACGATGATCAGGTTCAATCTGGTTGCCACGGCAATCGTCTTCATCTGTCTCGCTGCCGGCAGCGGTGCCCGCGAGGTTTCCGCCCAGGCCCAGCTCTCGGACTACTCGTATCCGATGAGCGGTTGGCTGATGACCTACAACCCGGAAGCCACGGGCGCCAACGACTGGGCGATCCGCAAGCTCATCACCGACTTCCTCGACTTCGCCTGCTACACGCCGAGCTACGAGCTGCACCCGCTCTTCGACCCGGCGCTCGGGCCCTTCATCTCGCTCTTCTACCACGCTCGCTGGTGGGAGTCGCTCAACGTGCTGGCCAACTCGCCGCCGCCGACCACCGGCGTGCGCGTGCTCAAGCTCTACTCCTCGAGCTGGATCGTCCAGGGTCGGGATGCCAGCGGCCAGCGCTACACGGTGGGCGTCGACATCTGCGAGGGACCCTTCCAGGCGACCGCCTACACCCCGAACAACCAGCCGATCGAGCTGGCGCAGATCCAGGTGATGGCGAACGTGCTCGATGCGCTCTTCATCACCCACATCCATAGCGACCACGTCAGCTCGCAGCTCGTCTACGAGATGCTGGTGCGCGGCAAGCCGGTGATCTGCACCCAGGAGATCAAGAACCACGCGCTCTACGTCGGCGCGCCCAATGCCGCCACGATGATCGTTCCCAGCGACACCAGCGATCACCAGCTGGGCCCGCTCACCTGGTGCTCCTTCGCCGGCGCGCAGTACGGCTCCTTCCTCGATCCGGCGATGACCATCCCGAACGTCACCGATCCCTTCAACGTCGAGAACAACTGCTACATGTTGCGCCTGAACGGCAAGGACATCCTGCACTTCGGTGACAACAACGACGTCGGCATCCTCGGCTTCGTCAACCAGAAGATCGCGGCCGGCTGGTCGCCCGACGTGCAGTTCAATCTGGGCCAGCTTGCCACGCAGATTGCGCCGCTCTACAACCCCGAGGTCCGCTTCCTGACCCACGACCTCGAGTTCCACCACTTCGGTGCTTCCTTCCTCCTGCTCCAGGAGGGAGCGAGTGCGCCGAATCCCAATCGCCGGGTCCTGGTCTGGGGCGAGCATCTCGACCTGCCCTGATCGTGATCCTGATGCACGGACGAGGGCCCGGGCGGCCTAGGCCCGGGCCCTCGGTGTTTGATGCCCGCCGTTTTTCGCCTGACAGGTCATCGCCTTCGGGGCAGAATCACCCTGTTCTGGGAGATCGCGCCATGCCAGCCGCCTACTTCGCGGTGCTCCTGCTCGCCCTGGCGAGCACGCTCGGAGCCCAACGAACACGCGAATTGGAAGATCGGGAGAAGATCCTCCACGTCCTCAACCGCTTGAGCTTCGGGGCCGACGACGAAGCGGTCGCGGAGGTGGAGGAGATGGGGCTCGAGGCCTGGATCGACGATCAGCTCGAGACCAGTTATCTCGACGCCGCGACGCTGAAGCGGCTCGAGGGTTACGCGACCCTCGGACTCGACAACAAGGGCATCTACGCGGCCTACGGCAGCAAGGGCGACACCGTCGACAAGGAGCTGCTCGGGGCGATCGTCCTGCGGGCCGTCTATGCCCGGGGTCAGATCGCCGAGGTGATGGCGGACTTCTGGCGCAACCACTTCAACGTCGATCGCGCCAAGGCTTCGGTCCGGTTCACCGCAACCGACTGGGATCGCGAGGTGATCAGAGCCAACGCGCTCGGGAACTTCGGCGACATGCTCATGGCCTCCGCCAAGCACCCGGCGATGCTCGTCTATCTCGACAACTACATCTCCCGGCGGCCGCCCAACAAGACCGAGCTGAAGAGCGTGGCCCGCAACGTGCGCCGGACGACCGGCTCCAAGGAGCGCGGCGACGAGGCGGCCGAGATCGCTGCCCAGCGCGGGATCAACGAGAACTACGCCCGCGAGCTGATGGAGCTGCACACCCTCGGGGTCGACAACGGCTACGAGCAGCGCGACGTGATCGACCTCGCCCGGGCCCTGACCGGCTGGACCGTCGCTACCGACGGCAACAAGTACGAGTTCGACTACCAGGACTCGATGCACGACCACGGTGACAAGTTCGTCCTCGGCCGGTCCTTTGCCCGCGAGAAGCGGCGCAACGGCATGCAGGAGGGCGAGCGCATCATCGAGTTCCTCGCCAGTCATCAGGAGACCGCGCGATTCGTTGCGCGGAAGCTGTGCATGCGCCTGGTCGGGGATGCTCCGTCCCCGAAGCTGATCGAGAGCACCGCCGTCGAGCTGCGGAAGAGCGGCTTCGACTTCAAGCGGGCCCTGAAGCACATCCTCGACTCCGATGAGTTCTACGACCCGGCCTGCTACCGGGCGAAGTTCAAGACGCCGGTCGAGTTCGTGTTCTCGGCCCTGCGGGCGGTCGACGCCGAGATCGAGGATCCGGCGGCCGTGGTGGCCGTGATCCGCGAGATGGGCCAGCCGCTCTACGGCTGCGAGGACCCGACCGGCTGGGACGATCGGGCCGAGGCCTGGCGCGATCCCGGCGTCATGGCCGTGCGCTGGAAGTTCGCCATGGACCTGGCGCTCGGCAAGGTCCGCGGGGTCACCGTGCCGGACTCCTTCTTCGCCGGCCTGCAGAACCAGGCGCCGAGCCAGATGGTCCTCGCCCTGGGCCGCAAGGTGCTCGCGGGCGAACTCCGATCCGACACCATCTCGGCCCTGATCAAGATGAGCCGTCGCCACGAGCGCCGGCTGAAGGAGGCCGAGGACGATCGGCTCCAGGCCCTGGTCGAGGGCAAGAAGCCGAAGCCGAACGATTTGCCGCCGCTCGAGCGCATGCTTCTCGGCACGCTCCTCGGGTCGCCCGAGTTCCAGGAACAATGAGGACGAGACGATGAGCGATCAGGGCATCAGCAGAAGGAACTTCATGAGGCTCGGCCTGGCGGGTGGCGCCGTCGCCTTGACCGGACCGCGGCTTTCGGCCCTGTCGGCCCGGGCCTGGGCCGGCGCGCCGGCGGCCGATCGCGACCGGGTCCTGGTGGCGATCTTCCTGCGGGGCGGCGCCGATGCCCTCAACATCGTGATGCCGCGCAAGGACCCCGAGTATCTCAAGCTCCGGCCCGGGATCGCCGTGGTCGACGGTGACGATGCCGCGGCCGCGCCGCTGGTCCTCGATGAGCTCTTCGGCATGAACCCGGCCCTGGCCGCGCTGGCGCCCTTCTGGGCCGCGGGCAGCTTCGCGCCGGTCCTCTGCGCCGGGTCTCCGCACCCGACCCGCAGCCACTTCGATGCCCAGGACTTCATGGAGTACGCCGCTCCCGGCCGCCGCGACATCCGCGACGGCTGGCTCAACCGCTACCTCGCGGCGAGCGCCAGCGGCCAGAAGGACGAGGGTCTGCGGGCCGTCGCCATGCAGAAGAAGCTGCCGCGCGCCCTGCGCGGCCAGTACGCCGTCCTCGCCGCGCCGGCCCGGTCGCGCAAGGACATCGACGAGGTGCTCGACCAGTTCGACGACCTCTACGGTGACCCGGGCATGAGCGGCGACGACCAGATGGGCGAGCGCCCGGAGGAGGACGCCGCTCTCGACGTCGGCCGCGACACGATCGAGAAGCTGCGTCGCTTCTACACCCTGGTGGAGGATACCGAGGTGGCGCCGAGCCCGATCGCCTATCCGAAGGGCGATCCGGGCAGCGGACTCGAACGCATCGCCCGGGCGATCAAGGCCAAGGCCGGTCTCCAGGTCGCGGCGATCGACTACGGTGGCTGGGATACCCACATCAACCAGGGCGGCGCCACCGGCTTGATGGCGGGTCGCCTGAGCAACCTGGCCAAGTCGCTGGCCGCCTTCGCCACCGATCTCGGTCCCGAACGGATGAAGAAGGTCTGCGTGGTCGTGATGACCGAATTCGGCCGGACCTGCGCCGAGAACGGCAACAAGGGAACCGATCACGGCCACGGTAGCCACATGCTGCTCCTCTCCGGGGCGCTGAAGGAGAAGAAGGTCCAGGGCCGCTGGGAAGGCCTGGACCCCAAGAAGCTCTACACCGGTCGCGACCTCCCCGTGACCACGGACTTCCGGGCCGTGTTCAACGAGCTGCTCGACGACTTCATGGGCTTCGCGCCGCCGAAGGACTTCTTCCCCGACTTCAAGGCACCGCGCCGGCTCGGTCTCTTCGCCTGAGTCCCGCGCTTTCGTAGATTCGCGACGAACCGGAATCCAGGGGAGTCGACATGGCTGCGGAAGCGAGCGAACTGAGGCGCGGCAACGCGCTGCGTCTGAACGGCGAACTCCTGATCGTCGTCGAGATGAACCACGTCAAGCCCGGCAAGGGGCCGGCCTACCTCCAGGGGCGGCTGCGGTCGGTCACGACGGGGTCGATCCGCGAATACCGCTTCCGGATGAACGAGGCGGTCGAGCGGGTCTTCACCGAGCAGAAGGTGGTCACCTTCAGCTACCGGGCCGGCGACGACATCGTCTTCATGGACGACGAGAGCTTCGAGGAGTACCACGTCACCGCCGCGGCGGCCGGCGACTCGATCCGCCTGTTCGCCGAGGGTGAGAAGCTGGAGCTGCAGTTCGCCGACGGCGAGCTGATCGGCGTCATCTACCCCGACTATGTGGTCCGCACCGTGGCCCAGACGATGCACGACGTGAAGGCGGCCAAGGTGACCAACCAGGTCAAGCCGGCGACCCTCGACGTCGGGGCCGAGGTGCAGGTGCCCATCTTCATCAAGGAAGGTGAGCGCATCCGCCTCCACACCGAGAGCGGCAAGTACCACGAGCGCGCGGGCGACTGAGGACGGTCGTCGCTCAGGAGAGCAGCTCGGCGATGTCGGCGGGCTCGAGCGCCGAGAGCCCGTCGATCGCCTCCCCGATGATCGCGTCGGCCAGCGCGCGTTTGCGTTCCTGGAGGCGCAGGATCTTCTCCTCGACCGTGCCGCGGCTCACCAGGCGCAAGGCATGGACGCGGCGCTGCTGGCCGATCCGGTGGGCCCGGGAGATGGCCTGGGCCTCGACCGCCGGGTTCCACCAGGGATCGAGGATGAAGACCTCTTCCGCGGCGGTGAGATTGAGGCCGGTGCCGCCGACCTTGAGGGACACCAGCAGGGGCAGGGCTTCGTCCTGGTCCTGGAATCGCGCACAGACCGCGCCGCGATCACGGACGCGACCGTCGAGGCGCAGGGCCTCGATGCCGCGTTCGGCGAGCGCCGTGGCGACGATGTCCAGCAGGCTGCGGAACTGGCTGAAGACCAGCGCCTTGCGCCCGGCGATGCGGGACTCCTCGAGGCGGTCGAGGAGCAGCTCGATTTTGCCGGAGCCACCCGACTCGTGGCGGCTCAGGAGCGCCGGATGGCAGGCGGCCTGGCGCAGGCGGAGCAGCGACTCGAGCACGAGGGCGGGCCGGCCCTGGCCTTCGGCGGCGCGACCGAGTTCCGCCCGCGTGGCGTTGAGGAGCCGGCCGTAGAGCAGTTCCTGATCCTCGGACATGGAGCAGAAGATGGTCTGCTCGACCAGCTCCGGGAGATCGTCGAGCACCTCCTCCTTGCGGCGACGCAGGAAGACCGGGCGCAGGGCCCGGGCGAGGGCCGCCGGGTCGGCGTCCTGGCCCAGACGGCGTACCGCGTCGAGGCTTCGTCCGGGCAGGAAGAGCTCGGGGGCGAGAAACTCGAAGAGCGACCACAGATCCTCGAGGTGGTTCTCGACCGGCGTGCCGCTGAGCGCGAAACGTGATCCGGCCCTGAGCTTGCGCGCCGCCTGGGCGGTCTGCGAGTCGCGGTTCTTGATCGCCTGGGCCTCGTCGAGGACGAGGGTGGAGAAGGAGATCGCGAGCAGGCGCTCGACGTCCCGACGCATGGTGCCGTAGCTGGTGACGGCGACGTCGACCTCGGCGAGGCCGGTGACGCTGCGGCCGGGACCGGCGTGGAGCGCGACCCGAAGCGTGGGTGCGAAGCGCTCCAGCTCGCTGATCCAGTTGGGCAGGAGCGACAGCGGGGCGACGATGAGCGCCGGACCGCTGGCGGCGACCTCCCGGCGGCGGAGGAGCTGGGCGATGATCTGCACCGTCTTGCCGAGCCCCATCTCGTCGGCGAGGCAACCGCCGAGGCCCGAGCGCGCGACGAAGTCCAACCAGGCGAGCCCGCGTTTCTGGTAGGGGCGCAGGTCGCCGACGAAGCCGGCCGGAGCCTCGAGCTCGCCCAGCTCGAGCGCGGCGAGGAGATCCTTCTTCCGCGCCTCGAGCGGTTGCCGGTCGACCTCCGGAAGGCCGGCCAGGACGAGGTCGGCGAGCAGGGCCTGTTCGCCACGGAGCTGGATGGCGGCGCCCTGGGCCTGCCCGATGCCGGCCAGGGGTGCCGCCGCCGCGAGCCGGCGCCGGTCCTCGGCCCTGAAGACGAGCAGGTCGCCGTCTTCGAGCGCGACCAGGTCCTGATCGCCACGGTAGGCGGCCAGGACGCTGGCGAGCGCCGGCGCGGCGTCCTCACCCTGGATCTCGATCGACGCTTCGAGCTGGAACCAGTCCTCATGGGAGCCGAGCCGGAAGGCGCCGAGTCGCGCGGGTCTGAGCCGCCGCCCGTCATGGCGAACGAGGATGCCGGAACCGGCCAGCTGCGCCACCGCCCGGGCAAGCTCGCCGCCATCGATGCCGAGCCGGGTCGGGTCGTCGACCTCCGGCTCGAAGCCGCAGGCGAGGACGAGTTCGAGCAGTTCCTGCTCGCGCCGCTTGTCGCGGAGGATGAGGCTCGTGAGACCGGGGCCGAGCGCCACCTCGCCGGCCTCGCTCGGAGCCAGCTCGACGGGACCGTAGCGGCAGACGAGCGTGGCGCTGACCACCCGGGCGAGCCGCTGGATGCGAAGTTCCGCCGCCGGCGGTTCCGCGATCTGGGGGAGCGGTCGACCGTCGCGTAGGAGCAGGGGCAAGGGCTGGCTCCGGCCGACCTCGCGGAGGAAGGACTCGAGCCGGTCGACGGGCAGCCGGATCGAGCCCTCGCGGCGCAGACTACGTGCCCAGGCTCCGGCGCCGCGCGCGGCGAGCGGTCTCAGACGACCGCCGGTGACCACCCAGGGATGCGCGCCGGGCACGAGGGCCTGGACCGAACCGAGGGCCAGATCCTCGCCGGCCGCGAGGAGTCGGCCCTCGAGCGAGGCCTGACCATCCTGGACGCGGAGGTCGGCGGCGAACTCCAGCTGGCCGCCGGGCAGGGCCTCGACCAGGGGGCCGCGACTCTCGTTCTCGTCGGCCACCTCCAGCCGACCGGTGGCCGCCGCCGCCAGCAGCACGCGCGCGACCGCGGCCTCGGGAATCTCGAAGGGGCCGCGTGGTCGGACGAAGCCACCGCCGCGGCGCGCCTCGCGAAAGCCGCCGGCCGCCGGGGCGAGTTCGCGCAGGGCGCGGATCTGGTCCTGATCCTCGATGCGGATCCAGGCCTCCTGATCGAGCGCGAGCGGTCGGCCCTCCGGGTCACGAAGATCGAGGACGAGGCCGTTCCGCTTCAGGCTGGTCGAGGGCAGGAGCCGCCAGCGGGGCAGGAGGGGTTGCAGGCTGTCGTCGTCGAGATCCTCCTCGCGGATCTCCTCCGGTTCGAGGAGCAGGCGCAGTGCCCAGAGATGCTCGCAACCCTTGCCGGTCTCGTCGAAGTGAGGGCAGTCGCAGCCGTGGTCGAGCTTGCCACCGCGGCGGCGGACCCAGACCCAGATCCGGCGCTTGAAGTGATCGATCGTGGCCTCGGCCGAGTCGTCGTCGTGCTGGTCGAGGTGGGCTCGATCCTCGCGCAGGAAGCCGGCACCGAGATCCCGTTCGCGGTGATCGAAGACGAGGCCGAGGGCATCGACCAGATTGACGGCCCCGCTCATCAGTCCCGGGTCTCGGACCCGCCGAGTCCGAGTTCACGTTCGATGCGCTCGAGCCGGGCCTCGAGTTCCGTGATCCGGTCGAGGAGGTCGCGGTCACCCGGGGAACCGGCGGGCCGAGAAGGGCCGGGTCCGGTCGGCGGGCCCTCCTCGTCGTGGATCGGTGCCTCGTCCTCGGGGTAGAGGAGGTGGTCGATGCGCCGGCTGCGCTCGCCCCGGGCGGGCGGGCAGTCGCGCACCAATCCCTTCGCCTCGAGGTCGGCGAGGATGGCGGCGAGACGCTCGAGGTCGGGCTCGGGGTCGAGCAGGCGGGCGACGTGGGCGCGCAGGGCGCCCGGCGACTGGGCCCCGCGGAGCAGCAGCTCGGTCATCACCGCGAGCGACTCGCGGTCGAGGGCGAGACGGTCGTCGAGTCGGTGCTTCCACTTGATCGTGCGCGCGCCGCCGCCGGCGCTGTTGGTGACCCAGTGCTCGAGGAAGAGCTGCTTGAGACTGCCCTCGACCTCGAACTCCTGGAGCTGCAGCACCGGTTCCCGCGCGTTCTTCTGGTTGCAGCCGTTCACCAGGGCGTTGAGGGTCAACGGGTAGAGGTGCGGGGTCGAGAGCTGCTTCTCGGCCAGCGTGCCCAGGATTCGACGTGCCGTGCGATCGAGTCGGTCGTGCATGCGCATTCACCTCGCGAAGGACCGCATTCTACTCCGGTCGGCGACCGGCTGCGACTCCACCCCGGCGGGCCCATCTGCTATCCTGCCGCCATGTCCCGGCCACCCGTCCTGATCACCCTCCTCGGTCTGGTCCTGCTGGTCACCGCCTGCGGCGACCAGGCGGAGCGGCCGGCCGATTACCGGGGACCGATCGCCCGGGTGGTCGAGCAGAGCCGCGATCTCGGCGAGCTCTTCGCGGGAGCCCGCGCCGAGGCGGTCTACGAGATCGAAAACCGCGGCCAGGCCCCCCTGACCATCCTCGGCTCCGAGGCCAGCTGCGGGTGCACGAAGCCGGTCTTCGATCGACAGACCGCGGCCCCGGGCGAGCGCATCCGGCTCACGGTCAAGGTCGAGGCGCCGGCGCTCAACGCGCGGCTCAGGAAGCGGATTCTGGTCTTCACCGACGATCCGCATGCCAGCCGGCTCGAACTCGAGGTCGCCATGACCTGCCTCGGCAACGCGGTGCTGTCGGCGACGCAGTTCGACCTCGGCGACTGCGCGATCGGACCCGAGCCGCTCCGGCGGCGGATCGATCTGCGCCTGCCCCCGGGACTGGAACTGGTCGCCATCGAGGCCCGCTACGAGGCACCCTTCATCCGCCTGGAGCGGGTCGGCCCGGCGGCGCTCGACCTGGTGGTCGAGCGGCCCTGGCAGACCCTCGTCCTGCGCGACTACCTCGACTTCCAGCTCGTCGCCGCCGACCCCGAGGGCCACCAGCGCCGCCTCCACCCCCAAGGCATCCAGCTCGAGGGTCGGATCGAGCCGGCGCCGGCCTTCTCGCCGTCGCGGCTCGACTTCGGCTGGCTGGCGGCGGACGAGGAGAAGTGCCTCGGCCTCGAGGTGCCGACGGGCTACCGCCCGGTGGCCCCGCCGGCCGGGATCGAGGTCCTGCCCGGCCCCGAGCCGGGGCGATTCCTGATCAAGCTCCGTCCGGGTGCGGTCGGGGCCCTGCGCGAACGGCTCCGCTTCGAGGACGCGTCCGGCCGCTGCCTGCGACTGCCGGTATTCGCGATGAGGGTCGCCTCCTGATGCGCTCCGCCGCCATCGCCGACCTCGGTTCGGCCCTGTTGATGGTCCTCGCCGGTTCGCTTCTGGGCCTGCTCTGGAATCCCTCGGCGCTCCGGCCGCGCCAGCTCGAACTCGAACAAGGCGAAGGCGAAGGCCGACCGGGGCAGGCCGCCTGGCTGGGAACGATCGATCGCGCCGAACTTCTCGAGGCCCTCGGCGCCGGTCGCCTGCAGGTGGTCGACGCCCGTCCGCGTTCCGAATACGAGGCCGGTCACCTGCCCGGCTCCCTGCCGGCCTGGGACCAGGGACCGACCGACCTGTTCGACCTCCTGCTCGCGCTCGTCGATCCCGAGGTCGGGCTGGTGGTCGTGGACGAGGAGGGCGATGGTTTCGCGGCCAAGCGCCTCGCCTTCTCGTTCCGGGCTCGGGGCGCGCGCGAGGTCCGACTGCTCGTCGGCGGTCTCGGCGGCTGGCGCGCGGCGGGATTGCCGCTGGCGACGGGTTGGGACCTCGACGCCGCGGCCCTGCGCCGGGAGGTCGGACGATGAGCCTCCGGCTTCGCGCGCTCGTCGTCCTGGCGCTGCGCCTGATCCTGGGCGGGATCCTGCTCCAGGCCGGCCTCGCCAAGTTGATCCACCACCTGTGGTGGCGCGACCTGGTCGGCAACATGCACATCCTCCCACCCGGCCTCGCCGGCCCTGCTTCGGCGATGCTGCCGGGCATCGAGGTCGTGGTCGGGCTCTGCCTGATCCTCGGCCTGCGCGAGCGGTCCGCGGCCTGGATGACCTTCGCGCTCCACGTGCTCTTCGGCGGCGTCATGCTGGCGCTGATCCTGCGCGACGCCCCGCAGTACTGCGGTTGCTTCGGGCCGGGCCGCGAGTACCCCGTCGACGGTTGGCACCTGACGGCGAACCTCGTCCAGATGGTCGCCGCGCTGATCGTCCTGCGCCTGGCCGGAAGCGGCCTCGCTCTCGACGCGTTCCTTCGCCGACCCAGCCGGGGCTGAATGATCTTTCAGCCGACCCGCCCTCGAATCCCGCGGTAGTCTTCCCTGTCAGGCTGTAATCGGCGAGGCCGGGTACCCGGTCGAGAGAGTGCGGAAGATGAACGACGGACGCTCACAGCAAGGCTTTACGCTGCTCGAGGTGGCGATCGCGATGATGGTGCTCGCGATCCTATCCTTCGGAGTGATGTACGGCTTCACCATGGCGGCGGGCCAGGACCGCGATTCCTACGAACTCCAGCGGGCCCAGAACCATGCCGTGTCGCTGATCGAGCAGGCCGAGTCCTTCGACTACGCGACCCTGTTCTCCATCGCCGGCCAAGAACTCACCTTCGAGGTGGAGAACATGCACTACAGCCTCCTGGTCACCCAGATCGAGGGCGATCTGCTGGCGATCGAGGCCACCGTGTCACGGGCCTCGGATGGCGCCTACGCGGTGACCCTCACTACCCTCAGGACGATGAAGGACGAGTCGCTGTGATGAGACGATTCGACGAGCAGAGCGGCTCCGTGTTGGTCGAGACCGTGGCGGCGGTCATCATCTCGTCGCTTATCCTGATCGGCATCCTCGGCATCCAGGAAGGTGCCACCGAGTCCTTCAAGGGCTGCGTGGTCGAGAATCGGATCACCCGGAACGCCCGTGACGCGATGGGCCTGGTCAAGCAGGAGATCAGATCCTCCCTGGCCACGTCCATCGAGACCGGCGTCTGGTCGGAAGATCCGACCGCGCCGTTGCTCCGGTTCCAGCAGCCGGTGAGTTTCGACAGCGCCAACGGCACGACGGTCTGGGGCGCCGATCAGGAGGCCGAAGGCTGGGTGGAATACGTCGTCGTCGGCGACGACCTCGTCCGGCGCGTGGTCACGGACACCGGCGCCGAGCTCTCGCAGCGTCCCCTGGTGACCGACATCGACTTCGGCCAGGCCGGGGTGGAGCCCGTGGCCATCAGCTGGGACGACAAGACCAATCTCGTACGGATCGACATCCGTCGCCGCATCAAGATCGACGGCCGCGACGTGAAGCGCGTGCTGAGCGCCACCATCCACGTCGACGACGTCCTCGACATCTGAGCAACGCCATGAATCGACCCCACCAACACCACGACCGCGGCAGCATCCTGATCATGGTGCCGGTGAGCCTCATGCTCGCCGTCGGCCTCGTGCTCGCCACCATGACCCTGGCAACCGACAACCTGGAGAGCACCGGTCGCGAGAGCCGGCGCCTACAGGCCTATTACGTCGCCAAGGCCGGCATCGAGCGCCAGGTCTACGACATGAAGAAGCTGACCCGTTCGGCGGTGCTCACCGACCCCTTCGCGGCGATCGACGTCTATCACGACAAGAAGACCTATCTCGGCTGCATCAAGATGGCGGCCTCGCCGGCGCCTCCGAACCAGGAGCCGCTCTCGGTCGGCGGCAACAAGGTCGACGTGCGCGATGATCTGCGCGACGAGGGCATCGAGCTCGCCGGCAACTTCGACGTCAGCATCCACATCGAGGGCTACGACAAGGTCGATCCCAGCTCGATGTCGAACTCGAAGCGCTTCGTCACCATCCGCTCGACCGGCTGGGTCCCCGACCGCGACACCCCAGGGGCGGTCAGTCATACCATCGAGACCACGGTTCTGGTCGAGCTCTCGGCCTCGGAGGTCTTCGACTACGCCTACTTCATCAACAACTGGGGCTGGTTCTACGGCAGCAACATCGACGCCAACGGCAACGTCCGCTCCAACGGTCAGTTCGACGCCGGCAACTACCGGCCGGAGATCAACGGCAACCCGCGCTACGTCGGCGCCAACGGCTCGGACCTCTACGGCTACATGGACGACAACGACGACGGCGTGAAGGACGGCACCGACGGCGGCATCTACGCCGGCTGGGACATCGTCGGCACCAAGAACGTCGGCGGCATGGCCGGCCTCGAGGTCGCGGGCGAGACGGTCAACCAGCACGACTTCGACAGCAACGTCGACATGCCGAACCTCACCGACCTGACCCTCTACGAGGAGCACGGCAAGTCCGAAGGCGCCTCGGTGAAGATCGGCGGGGTCGAGATGACCGACGCGGTCTACGGCGACGAGGGTGGCGAGACCGGCAACCTGGTCCTGATCGGCACGCCGACGGCGCCGATCGTGATCGACGGCACGGTGGTCGTCCGGGGTGACCTGATCATCAAGGGCAACGTCACCGGACAGGGCGTCATCTACGCCGGTGGCAACGTCTACATCGCCGACGACATCACCTACGTCAACGGCCCGAGCAGCAAGCGTCCGGGCGGCACCAGCGAGGACGACGTCGAATCCTGGCTCCAGGCGAACTCAGGCGCGGACGCCCTCGGCCTGTTCGCGCGCGAGCACATCGTCATGGGCGACTACACCAACAGCACCTGGCGGAGCAACGTCAAGAGCTGGATGAACAACAGCCTCAACCAGTCGAAGGAGGACGCCGGCGAGGACGGCATCCCGAACACGAAGGCCGGCCTGGACGGGATCATGGGTACCGCCGATGACGACGTCCTCGAGGGTGATGGCAAGTGGACGGTCGAGGAGTACTCGGAACTGCATGCGATGCTCGGCCTGATTCCGGACGGCGCCAAGGTCGGCGACCCGATCCCCGGGACCGGCGAGGACATCGACGGCGACGGCCAGAACGACGGTGCCTTCGACCTCAGCGAGCTCGACCTGGCGGCGAACCTGAATGGCTCGAACTGGGGCGGCAACCTGCCCGGCACGGCGACCAAGTACAGCGACATCGCGACCAACTACATCGCCAACTTCGACTGTGCGCTCTACACCAACCATGCGCTGGCCGGCCTGCTCTACAACAGCAGCGGCGACATCCGGTTCAACGGCTGCGTGGTCAGCCGGAACGAGGCGATCATCTACAACGCCAAGAACCTGGTCTTCAACCACGACGCGCGATTGACCGGTGGCGGCGACAACTTCGGCTTCTTCCTGCCCCGGTCGTTCAGGAAGATCCGCTTCGTCAAGACCTGGGACAACGTTCCCAACATCCACTGGGACGAAGCCGCGGCCCAGACCGGGCATGAGACCTACTGATCGACGGGAGGGGATGGCGATGGGCGTGATGAAGACTATCGGAACGGTCGCGTTGCTGATGTTGTTCGGACTCCCGGCCCTGGCCCAGGAGCAGGAGCCACCGCAGGGCAGCCTGCAGGGCAAGGTTGGCCGGCGGTTCGAGTCGTCGTTCGCGACCAACCCGAACGCGCGACCCCTCGATCTCGATCGCCTCGAGATCCCGGACGAGGTCCGCCGGGAGTTCGTGGACCGGCTGCAGCGGCGCCTCGACGACGACGAACTGGAGGCCCTCCACCAGCGGCGGATGCGCCGCCTGCAGGGTCGCGGGCAATCGGATGCCGAGGGCAGTCGGCTCGACCAGGATGGCGACGAGGAGAAGCCGGTGCTGCTGAGCCAGCGCCGCCAGCACGATGGCGACGGCGAGGACGAGGGCTCCACCGGGCTCTACATCCTCGGCGGCATGCTGCTGGCAGTGTCCTGGCTCATCTGGCGGATGCGGCGCTGAGTCGCTCCGGAGCCGGACGAACCAACGAAAGTGCGCTCCCGCACCGGTGACGAATCGGTACGGGAGCGCGGATCAAAGAGGATCGCTTTTGGCGCCCGGCGCCTCGGCTTAGCCGAGGAGCGAGAGGGCGGCCTGCGGCTGGACGTTGGCCTGCGCCAGGATCGAGGTGGCGGCCTGCTGCAGGATGGAGTTGCGCGTCAAGAGCGCGGTCTCCTGGGCGACGTCCACGTCGCGGATACGGGACTCGGCGGCGGCGAGGTTCTCGCTCTGGACGCCGAGGTTGTTGATGATCGAGTTGAGCCGGTTGATCGTGGCACCGAACTGACCACGAGTCGAGGCGACCGAGCTGATCGCCAGGTCGATGGCCGTGATCGCGCTGGTGGCGTTGCCGCCCGAGCCGATGTCGAGCGTCGCCAGTCCGAGCGAGCTGGAACTGGTCGAGGCCAGGGTGATCGACAGGGTGTCGGTGCCCGAGGTGGTTCCCGAGCCGATCTGCAGCGAGATGCTGCTGCTCGAGCTCAGGAGGCTGGTGCCGTTGAAGTTGGTCGAGGCCGAGATGCGGTTGATCTCGGACAGCAGGGACTGGAACTCCTGATCGAGCGTGTCCTTGTCGTTGTTGCTCACCGTGCCGTTGGACGACTGGATGGCGAGCTCACGGAGCCGGACGAGGATCGAACTGGTCTCGTCGAGAGCACCTTCGGCGGTCTGCGCCAGCGAGATGCCGTCATTGGCATTGCGCTTGGCCTGATCGAGGCTGCGCACCTGGGCGCGCAAGCGCTCGGAGATCGCCAGACCGGCCGCGTCGTCGGCGGCGTTGGCGATCCGGAGACCCGTGGACAGCTTCTGGAAACTGCCACTCAACTTGTTGGTGTGCGTGGCCAGGTTTCGCTGGGCATTCAGCGAGAACAGGTTCGTGTTGATTCTCAGACCCATGGTTTCTTCCCCTCTTCAAAGCTGCGTTCACCAGAGATCGCGGGAGACGCGAGTTGGGCTCGCCGGACGGATCGGCTTCTTCGGACCGGTCGCGTCCATCGGGATCTCGTGACCCCGTTCTCTCCACGTGATCGCGTTGTTAGCTGTCCCTTTTCCTTCGTGGGTGCAGCATCAACACGTTTCCTATCGTTCGGGATCGCGACACTCTGTAGGCAATCCGTCCAAATTCGCGACACCGCTCATCGTGGTCGCCGCCCGGACCGTTCGTGAACGCGACGCCGCGAACGCAAACCCTGTCGGATACCGCGACAAGGATCGGGCCGTGGCAAGCTGACGCGGACCGAGGGGAAGGGGATGAAATGGGCTCGGGGCCGACCTGGAGGTCGGCCCTTGTCCATGCGTGGTTTCACGAATGAGTCGCCGGGCCCCGGACGCCGGGAAGGGATGGCGTCGCGGACGGCTTCACCGATCCGTTCCGGGGCGACCGGTCGCCGCCCGGGATCGGCTCAGGGACGGCCGAGCGTCAGGCGATAGCTCTCGCCGAGGCGGAGGAAGGACAACGCGGAGCGGGACTTGTTGTCGAGCCCCCAGACGTTGTAGTTGACCTGGTTGCGCTCGAAATCGATGCCGTCGATCTCGAGGCGCATGCTCTCGTCGTTGAAGGGGCCGGCCAGGGCGAGAAAGCGGCGGCGGTTGTCGACGTCGTCGGTCATGTCCTCGTGGATCGCCCGGTAGCTCTTGAAGTCGAAGCGGCGCAGGCTGCGTCGCCAGATCTCGAACAGCTGGGTGACCTTGTCGCGTCGGTCCCCGACCGCCTCGTCGAGCGGGTTGTCGAGCGCGCCGGCGAGCGCGAAGGAACGCAGGCAGGTCTTGAGGATCGGCAACCAGCGCGTGCTCTGTTCGAGCCGGCAGGAGTAGGAGAGCACCCAGATCCGATCGCGGGCCTGGAGGACGTAGAAGGCGCCGCGGTAGTTCCGGCTGCTGGCCTTGACCACGGCGTTGGTCTCGATGAGCAGCGCGGGCTGGGCCGAGAGCCAGCAGCGCTGGGGCCGCTCGGCCACCAGGTCGATACCGTCCTTCTTGAACTGGCCGGCCAGGGTCTCGATGAAGCTCTGGGCGATCGATTCGAGCTGGGCTGGATTGCCATCGCTGCCCCGACGACGGGGATGGACCGTCATCACGCTCATCTCGAGGTCGGGAAGGCCGTCTTCCTGGGCCGCCGAGGGGTCGACCAGCTGGACCAGGGATTTGGTCCCCATCAGTTCCTTCGAGTCGACCCAGCCCATCGGGCGCAACATGCTGAAGCCGACGCCCTTGTCGTCGAGCAGGTCGTAGCCGATCGCGGCCTGGGTCGCGGCTTCCTTGCCGGTGCTGGCTGGAGCCTCCTCGCCGCCGCCCATCTCGCCCTCGGCGGCCGGCTGCACCACCATCGGCCGATCGGCGCGCTTGCGGTAGACCGCCTGGAGGACGTCCAGGGCCACGCCGTCGCGCTTCAGCTCGAGGATGCGCTGGGCGTCGACCTCGTAGCGGCTGGGCGACGCCTCGATCCGCTTGATGATCTGGTCCGCGGGCAGGCCGTCGGCGGTCATCTTCAAGATGTCGTCGAGGTCGAGGCGCTCGCCGATCGCTTCCTCGTCGGTCCCGACCGGACGTCGGCCGCGCATGAAGTCGATGGCCCGGCGGGGAATGCCGGCGTGGGCCAGGGACAGGACGTCGGCGGGCGCGAGGATCCACTCGCGGTTCGCCGCCTCGAGGGCCTCGAGAAGGGCGGCCTCGTCGGCCTTCTCCTTCCAGAGCGCGACGACGTCCGCGACCTCCATCTTCCGCGGCGCGGTCACCGGGAGCCGCTTCCGGAGCCAGTCGAGCAGGGTCGCCGGCGCCGCGGCCTTCTCCAGGATCGCCAGGTCGCCGGCATCGATCTCGATCCGACGGTCCTTCTCGCCCAGCCAGGCGATGATGTCGTCGGCGCCGAAACCGAATTCGAGCAGGTGCTCGATGTCGACGCGCCGCGCGGTCTCGGTCGGCTGGGCCTCGACCCGGGGGCTCAGGGCCAGGATGGAAACGATGGCCAGAAGGGCGGTGGCGCTCTTCATGTTCTCTCTCCTCGGACTCTCGCTTTCCTGATCGGCATACGACTGCATAATCTTGAGCTGCGAGGGCTTTCCGGGAGCTGGACGATGCCGGTGGACGAGATCGAGGCCCGGGAGGGCATGGAGTGGCTGCTGCCGGCCGGCAACGGGGGTTACGCGTCCGGGCGGGTCCTGGGCCCGCGGAGCCGGTCCTATCATGGTCTCTTCGTGGCGGCCCTGCCGGAACCGGGTGATCGCGTGCTGGTGCTGGCCCAGGTGGACGAGCGGGTGGTGGCCGAGGACGGCCGCGACTGGCTCGCGGCCTGCCACCGCTACGGTGATGGCACCCTCCATCCGCGCGGAGACCGCCACCTGGAGGCCGCCGGTCGGGAAGGTGGCCGGATGTCCTGGCGCTGGCGGCTGGGCGGCCTGGTCCTCGAGCGGAGCCTGGAACTGGGCCCCGGCAACCGGGGAACCCTGGTCTGGCGGATCCTGGAGGGGCGGGCCCGATCGCTGCACCTGAGACCCTTCTGCTGCTGGCGCAGCCACCATGGTGGTCCGTCGCCGGTTCCCGAGCTCCGCTCGGACGGGGCTCGGGCCGAGGTGAGCTTCCCCGGCGTGGACGAGGTCCTGCTGCTGGCGGCGGATCGCGGTCAGTGGTTGCCGAGTGGATTGCGGCACGAGAACAACCTGCTCGCCGACGAGAGGGAGCGCGGCCTGACCGCGATCGAGGACCTGGATTCGCCGGGCGAGCTGGTCTGGACCGAACCGCGGGCCGGCACCGAGCTGCGCCTCGACTTTCGGCTCGGCCGTGACGACGGCGAGCCCTTCCGGTGGGAGCGGCCGACGGGGGCGCCGACCGGCTCCCCGGTGGTGGACCGTCTGCGCCAGGCGATGCTGGACTTCCTGATCCGCGCGCCCGGCCGTGGTCGCTGGGGTCTCCTGGCCGGTTACCCATGGTTCAACGAGTGGGCCCGCGACTCGATGATCGCCCTGCCGGGCCTGGTCGCGGCCCTCGACGAGGACGAGCTGGCGGTCGAGATCCTCCTCGCCTGGGCCGAACGCGAGCGCGGCGGCCTGCTCCCGAACCGGCTGGCCGAAGACGACGGGGGCGTCCTCTACAACAGCGCGGACGCTCCGCTCTGGTACCTGCGCGCGCTCTTCGATCGCGCCGAGGCGCGGTCCGGTCTCGAGCGCCTGCCGGCGCGCTGTCTGGGCGCCGCACGCTCGATCCTGGACGCCTACCACGCGGGTACCGAGGGCGGGATCGCGGTCGATCCGGCGGACGGCCTGCTCATGGCTGGCGACCCCGCGACCCAGCTCACCTGGATGGACGCCCGCTTCGGCGACGAGGCGATGACGCCACGCTGGGGCAAGTGCGTCGAGTTGCAGGCCCTCTATCACGAGGGTCTGCTGCGAGCCGCGGAGCTCGGTCTCGGTCAAGGGCGGGCCGCGACCGCCTGGAAGGAACGGGCGGGGCGTCTCGCGGCGTCCTTCCGGCAGCGTTTTCGTGGCGGGCCCGGGGGCGGGCTCGAGGACTGCGTCGATGGCGACCGATCGCTGCTCCGGCCCAACCAGGTGATCGCGCTGGGCTCACGTCGGCCCCTCCTGGACCGCGCCGAGCGGGCTCGCATCCTGGCCGCGATCGAGCCGGCCCTGTTGACGGCCCGGGGTCTGCGCAGCCTCGCTCCGGACCAGCCGGGCTATCGCGGGCGATACCGAGGGGGGCCCGAGAGTCGCGATCGGGCCTACCACCAGGGCACCGTCTGGGCCTGGTTGATCGGCCCTTGGGTCGATGCCGCCCTGGCGGCGGCGCAAGATCCCGCGGCCGAGAAGGAGCGGGTGGAGACGCGCCTGGCCGGACTGGTGGGACAGCTCGATCGAGGTCTCCGGGGGCAGATCGGCGAGATCTTCGAGGGCGACCCGCCCCATGAGCCCGTCGGGGCGCCAGCGCAGGCCTGGAGCGTGGCCGAGATCCTTCGGGTCATCGCTGAACACCACCTGGATGCCGGTCGTATCTATGCCTGGAGTATGGCCCTAGGGCAGCCTTGATCTTTTCTTCTTTTTTCGAGCCGGTGGTAAAAACCCTCCTGTCATCCGGCCCCGAAAAGAGTACAAGCTGTACAAGCGCGGTCGGGGGGCCGCGCGAACGCTTCGGGGGGGCAGCCTGAAGCCGGGTCGCGACGGCGACCCTGGACGGCCGGAACGATCCAGCCGTCGCCTACCATGCGTCTCCGGGCGCAATCCTTGGGGGGAGGTAGGGCGATCGGATCGTGCCGGCCGTCCCTTTTTTCCCTCCTCCTTCCCGCTCCGCGGCGCCCCAGATAATCCCGGATTTCGCGGTGACCATCGGGGTCGTGGACGTTCTGCTCTCCGTATGGTCGCCATCGCCCACGATCCCCACCTCGCGCGGCGCGAGTTCCTGCGCCGGCTCATGCTCTCCCTCGGGGCCCGGGGTGAGGAGGTCGAGGATCTGACCCAGGACGCCCTCCTGCGTTTCTACGGGCGCGGCTACGCCGAGCGGGGCCTGGCGGAGGCCATCGAACGGGCGCTCCTGGCCCGGGTCGGCTTCAGCTGCCTGGTCGATCAGCGTCGGCGCCGGTCGATCTTCAACCTGGGCGAGGCCGACGTCCTCCTGGACGCCGCGGATGACGAGCAGAGCCTCCACGAGGACGAGATCTCGGCGCTGCTCGATCGGGCCGCCCTGAGCGCCGAGGACCGCCGGCTTCTCGAACTCCGCTTCGGCCAGGATCGGAGCCTGCGAGAGATCGGCCGGGGACTCGGCCTCCACGTCAACGGAGTCAAACGTCGACTCGACCAGATTCTCGAACGCCTGCGACGCTGCGCGGATGCCGGACGCCGCCTCGAGGCCCGCGAAAGGAGAACGGGGTGAGCCAGGATCGTGGAACCGGTGCCGGCTCGATCGGCCGCCGCACCAGAAGGAAGCTCGCCGCCGAACTCGCCGAGCGCGAGGAGGCCGGCCTGCGCCACCGCTTCCGCGCCTTCCTGGACCGCGAGGGCCTGCGCGGCGACGCCCGCCGCCTCGCCCTCGGCGAGATCGAGCTGGACGATCTCCGTCAGCGCCTGCGTCGGTTCTTCGGCTTCGGGCTCGCCTGCGCGGGCCTTCTCCTGCTGATGCTCTCGCTGCATGCCCTGGTCGCTCGCGACCTCCCGAACCGGAGTCCCCGGCGCGGCGAGGCGGTCCGGCGCGAGCTGGCCCCCGAGACGCCCCGCGTCGTGATGGCCCTGCATGCCGGGCGGCTGCCCCGGCCCTGAGGATCAGAGAGCGGCGAGGAAGTCCCGGATGCTGGCTTCGATCGCCGGCTGCTCGACCAGGAAGGCATCGTGGCCGACGGGACTGGTGAATTCGCGGAAGCTGCTCCGGCAGCCGGCCGCGATCAGGGTCTCGTGGATCTCCCGTTGCTCGGCCACCGGCAAGAGCCGGTCCTCGCGGACCCCGCCGATCAGGTAGTGCACCGGATTGCCGGCGAGGAGTTCGGCCAGGCTCGCGCGGCCCCGGCCGACGTCATGGAGGTCCATGGCCAGGCTGAGCCGCAGGTAGGAGTTGGCGTCGAAGGTGCCCACCGCCTTGCGGCCCTGGTGGCGCAGGTAGGACTGGACGTCGAAGGTGATGCCGCCGAGCGAGGGCTCGGCCACCGGTGACCAGTCGAAGCGGTGGTTGAACTCCTCCTTCGACCGGTAGAAGACCGTGCCGATCTCCCGGGCGAGCTCGAGACCGGCGCGCGGGCCCGAACCCTCGTAGCGCCCGTGGCGGAAGTCCGGATCGTTCATGATCGCCTTGCGACCGAGGTGGCGGATCGCGGCCGTCGCCGGTCGGGTCCGATCGGTGCCGGAGATCGCGATCACGCCGCGGGTCCGCTCGGGGTGGTGGAGGCCGAGTTCGAGGCTCTGCATCGCGCCCATCGAGCCGCCGACGGCGCAGGCGAGTCGATCGATGCCCAGATGGTCGAGCAGCAGCAGATGGCAGCGCACCAGATCGCCGATCGTGACCAAGGGGAAATCGCCGGTCCAGCTCCGGCCGGTGTCCGCCCGCGGCGAGCGCGGCCCCGAGGTGCCGTGGCAACCGCCGAGGAGGCTGGCGCAGATCACCAGATGGCGGCGGCTGTCGATCGGCGCCCCGGGCCCGATCATGTGTTCCCACCAGCCCTGACCCGGATCACCGGTGGAGGAGCGGGCGTGGGAATGGGCCGAGAAGGCGGGAATCACCAGCACCGCGTCATCGCCGCCGCACCGAAGATCGCCCCAGGTCTCGTAGGCGATGGTGAGCGCGGGCAGCCGGCCCCCGAGCTCGAGCTCGAAGGGGCGGTCGATGACCACGGTCTTGGCGGCTGGCGAGGCTTGCATGGGCTTCCTTTCCCGGAACCAGGCAGGGTAGGATTCCGCGGGAAAGCGAACAAGGAAGGCGACGGATCATGGAGCCTCGACCCGAGCATGGTGGCATCCGGTTGAGGACGGCGACGGCCCTCCTCCTTCTGCTCCTCGGCGCCTCGATCCTGCCGGCGCAGGGCGAGGGGACGGTGGTCTGCCAGCACGAACTCGCCGCGCGCCTGGCGGCCGAACTCTTCGCCGAGGGGGGCAACGCGGTCGACGCCGCGGTCTGCTGCGCCTTCGTCCTGGCGGTCACCCATCCCGAAGCCGGCAACATCGGCGGCGGGGGCTTCATGGTGCTTCGCCTCGCCGATGGGGTGGAGACCAGCTTCGACTTCCGCGAGTGCGCTCCTCGGGCGGCCACGGAGCGGATGTTCCTCGACGCGGAGGGCCGCTACCTCGAGGACCGGCATCACCGCTCCCAGCTCGCGGTCGGCGTCCCGGGCACCGTGGCCGGGCTCTGGCTGGCGCATGGGCGCTGCGGTCGGCTGCCTTGGCGGCGCCTGGTGGCCCCGGCTCTCGCCCTGGCCCGCGACGGCTTCCCGGTCGACGAGGGCCTGCTCCGGTCGATCGAGGGCGCGCGCGAGAAGCTCGCCGCCAACGCCGCGGCGGCGGCGCTCTTCCTGCCCGAGGGGCGGCCACCGGAGGCGGGGACGATCCTGCGCCAGCCGGACTTGGCCCGGACCCTCGAGCGGATCATGATGGCCGGTGCGGCGGGATTCTACGAAGGCGAGACCGCGGACCTCCTGGTCGCCGAGATGCGTCGCGGCGGGGGTCTGATCGACGCCGAGGATCTGCGCGGTTATCGCGCCATCGAGCGGCCCTGCCTGGTGGGGCGCTACCGTGGTCATCGGATCGTGTCGATGGGACCGCCCTCGTCCGGGGGCGCGACCCTGATCGAGATGCTCGCGATGCTGGAGAAGCTGCCCGTCGAGCGCGACCCGGTGCTCCGCGTCCATCTCCTCGCCGAGGTGATGCGCCGCGCCTTCGCCGATCGGGCCCGCTACCTCGGCGCGCCCGAGAGCGTCGACCAGGCCGGCCTCGCGGCGATGCTGGACCCCGAGCGCGCGGCCGTGCTGGCGGCGGCGATCGATCCGTTGCGGGCGGCGCGATCGCGGGTCGACGACCTGGGCGTGGTCGCTCCCGAAGGCGAACACACCACCCATCTTTCGGTGGTCGATCCGGACGGCGGCGTCGTGGCGCTCACCTACACCATCGAGGAGGCCTGGGGCTCCGGCATCCTGGTGCCGGGCGCCGGATTCCTGCTCAACAACGAGATGGGCGACTTCAATCCGGTCCCGGGCACGAGCACCGAGGCCGGGCTGATCGGCAGCGCCCCGAACCTGGTCGCGCCGGGCCGGCGGATGCTCTCGAGCATGACGCCTTGCCTGGTCTTCGACCGCCAGGATCGCCCCTACCTGGTCCTCGGCAGCCCGGGCGGCCGGACCATCATCAACACGGTCCTCCTGGTGCTCAGCAACGTGATCGACCTGCAGATGGGCATGACCGCGGCCGTGGCCTCGCCGCGCTGGCATCACGGCTTCCTGCCGGATCGCATCGTCATGGAGGAGGCCCTGGCGGAGCGCCTCGATCGGGCCCTGCTGGAGTCCTTCGGCCACGAGATCAAGCTGGTCCCGCGCATCGGCGCCGCCGAGTGCCTCCGCATCCAACATCGCCGTGACGGATTCCGGACCGAGGCTGGCGTGGACCCGCGCGCCCCGCGCGGCGGAGCCGCGACCGGAAGTCGCAAGCGCCGCGGTCCTTGAAGTCGTCCGTCGGCCACGGCAGAGTCCCTCGCGAAGCGGAGCCCGAACGATGGCCGTCAGTCGACATCAAGTGGTCAAGGAACGTCTCGAACGCGTGCTGGACGAGCTCGCGACCAGCGAAGGCGGGATCTTCGACGCCGGGCGCGGCGGCCTGCCCAGGCTGAAAGCCCTGGAGCTGTTCCGCTCCCAGCTCACCAGCCGCCTGATCGACCTCGAGGCGCGGGCCATGAAGGCGCGCAACGAGGGCTTCTACACCATCGGTAGCTCGGGGCACGAAGGCAGCGCCTGCGTCGCCGACGCCCTGCGGCCGACCGATCCCTGCTTCCTGCACTACCGCAGCGGTGGCTTCATGGTCCAGCGCGCGGCCCAGATCCCGGGTTCGACCCCGATCTTCGACACCCTGCTCAGCCTCTCCGCCAGCGCCGAGGACCCGATCTCCGGCGGGCGCCACAAGGTCTGGGGCCTCAACGAGGGCTGGGTGCCGCCGCAGACCAGCACCATCGGCTCACACGTTCCGAAGGCGGTCGGCGCCGCCTTCGCCCTCGGCCGCTGGAAGAAGGTCTTCGGGCCCGAGGGGCGGCCGCGCCCGGTGCCCGACGACGCCATCGTCATGGCCTCCTTCGGGGATGCCAGCCTCAATCACTCCACCACGGTGGGGGCGATCAACGCCGCGCTCTGGACCCGCTACCAGAGCCTGCCGATGCCGCTCCTGATCCTGGTGGAGGACAACGGCATCGGCATCAGCGTCCGGACGCCGACCGACTGGGTCGCCAACCAGTATGCCAAGCGTTCCGGTCTGTCCTACTTCCAGGCCGACGGCCTGGACCTGGAGAACTGCTGGCTCACCGCGCAGAGCGCGGTCGCGCACTGCCGCCAGCACAAGAAGCCGGTCATGCTGCACATGCGCTGCGTCCGGCTTATGGGCCACGCCGGCTCCGACGTCGAGCAGACCTACCGCCGGATCGAGGAGATCGAGGAGGTCGAGGCCCTCGACCCCCTCATCCGCGGAGCCCGCTGGCTGGTGGAGCGCGGCTATGCCGAGGGCCACGAGCTGCGACGCATGTACGACGAGCTGCGCGACCGCATCGAGTCGGCGAGCCGCGAGGCGAGTCGCCGGCCGAAGCTGACCTCGCGCGCGCAGGTGCTGGCGCCGCTCGCGCCGCACGACGAGGAGGCGGTCGCCCTGGAGGCGAAGCGCCCGGCCGAGGGCTACGCCCGGATCCGCGCCTTCGGTGGCGACGCGCAGGTGCCCGACGCGGTCGAACGTCCGCGGCACATGGCGATGCTGATCAACTGGGCGCTCCACGACCTCATGGCCAAGTACCCGGAGCTGATCCTGTTCGGCGAGGACGTCGCCAAGAAGGGCGGCGTCTACCACGTCACCACCAAGCTCGCCGAACGTTTCGGCGTCGGGCGCGTGTTCAACACCCTGCTCGACGAGCAGACGATCCTCGGCGTCGCCCTCGGCGCCGCCCAGCTCGGCTACCTGCCCTGTCCCGAAATCCAGTACCTCGCCTACCTGGTCCACGCCTCCGACCAGCTCCGCGGCGAGGCGGCGTCCTTGCAGTTCTTCTCGAACGGCGCCTGGAAGAACCCGATGGTGGTTCGCGTCGCCGGCCTCGCCTACCAGAAGGGCTTCGGCGGCCACTTCCACAACGACAACGGTTTCGCCTTCCTGCGCGAGATCCCCGGCATGGTGCTGGCCGCGCCTTCGCGGGGCGACGACGCGGTCGGCATGCTGCGCACGCTCTTCGCCGCGGCCCGGACCTGCGGTCGGGTCTCGGTCTTCCTGGAGCCGATCGCGCTCTACATGACCAAGGACCTCCACGAGGCGAACGACGGCCAGTGGAGCTTCTCCTATCCGGAGACCGATCAGGTGGTGCCGCTGGGCGAGGGCCGCATCTACGAGGCGGGCGCGCCCGAGAAGCTCACCATCGTGAGCTACGGCAACGGCATGTGGATGTCCCTGCGCGTGGCTCGACGCCTCGAGGAGCGGGGCATCGGTGTCCGCCTGGTGGATCTGCGCTGGCTCCTGCCGCTCAACCACGATCTGGTTCGCGCCGAGGCGGCGCGCGCCGAACGCCTGCTGGTGGTCGACGAGGCCCGCATGACCGGCGGTCCGGGCGAGGAGATCCTGGCCGCGATCGCGACCATGCCGGGTCGCCGACCCCGCTGCGCCCGCGTCGCCGGCGCCGATTGCTTCGTGCCGCTCGCCGCCGCCGCGGATCTGGTCCTGGTCTCCGAGACCGAGATCGAAGCCGCGGCCGCGGCCCTTCTGGAGGAGGAAGCATGAGCGCGCGCGTCCTGCTCGTCTGTCCCGGCCGGGGGACCTACACCGCCGACGATCTCGGCGTCCTCGCCCGCCATGCGGCGCGGAGCGCCGCGGCGATGGAGCTGGTGGCGCGGGCCGACGCGATCCGCGCCCGCGACGGCTCGAAGGCGATCAGCGAGCTGGACGGGGCGCCGCGTTTCTCGGCCGCGCTCCACATGGCCGGACCGAACGCCGGGCCGCTGATCTTCGGCTGCTCGGCCGTCGACGCCCTGCTGATCCCGGAGGATCGCTTCCACGCGGTGGCGGTCTGCGGCAACTCGATGGGTTGGTACACGGCGCTGCACGTCGCCGGCGCGCTCGACTTCGAGGCCGGATTCGAGCTGGTCGACACCATGTCGAAGAGCCAGGGCCAGCGCATCCGCGGCGGGCAGATCATCATCCCCTGGGTCGACGGCGACTGGCGGCCGGATCGCGAGCTGCGCCGGCGCATCCTCGAGATCTGCGCCGCGGTCAACCGCGAGGTGGCGACCTGCGCGCTGTCGATCGACCTCGGCGGCTACTTGGTCCTGGCCGGCGAGAACGAGGCCCTGAAGGCGCTCTTCGAGCGTCTGCCTGCGATCCGCCAGGGCGAACGGGACTACCCCTTCCAGCTGGCCCAGCACGCGGCCTTCCACACCGATCTGATGGAAGCGGCGGCCGTGTTCGGGCACCAGCGGCTGATGACCCTGCCGTTCGCGGCCCCACGCATCCCGCTGGTCGACGGCCGCGGTCGCGTCCATCACCCGCTGGGCACCGACCTCGACCGGCTCTTCGACTACACCCTCGGGGAGCAGGTCCTGGAGACCTTCGACTTCAGCGCCTCGATCCGCTGCGCCATGCGCGAGTTCGCGCCCGACCAGATCATCCTCCTCGGGCCGGGTTCGACCCTCGGCGGGGCCATCGCCCAGTGCCTGATCCTCGAGGGCTGGCAGGGCCTGCACGATCGCCAGGCCTTCGTCGACCGGCAGAAGTCCTCCGAACCGATCCTGCTGGCGATGGGCCGCGACGATCAGTTCGCCCGGGTGGTGGGCTGAGCGGGGCCGGCGCTCAGTCCGTCGTCATCGTCCGACCGGCGCCGGCGACCAACACGCGGCGGGGGACCAGGCGAGCGAGCAGGAGCAGGAGGCGATTGCCGAGACCGGGCACCACCACCGGATCGTTGCGGGCCCAGGCCTTGAGCGCGGCGGTGACGACCGCCTCCGGGCTGGCGCGGCGCATCCGGTAGATGGCGCTCTTCTCGACGTAGCGCCCGGCGCTGAAGAACTCGGTGTCGGTGACGCCGGGACAGAGCGCGGTGACCGGGATGCCGGCGGGACGCAGCTCGAGGCGCAGGGCCTCGGAATGGACGATCAGGGCGGCCTTGAGCGCCGAGTAGGCGGCATGGAATGGCGTCGGCACGAAGCCGGCGATGCTGGCGACGTTGAGGATGCCGCCGCGCCCGCGCGCGAGCATGCCACGGGCGGCGGCCCGGGCCAGGATCTGGGGCACCTCGAGATCGAGCCGGAACATCGCGTCGAGTCGCGCCGGCTCGGCGTCGAGGAAGCGACCGTTCATGCCGAAGCCGGCGTTGTTGACCAGGAGATCGACCTCGCCCGCCAGCTCCCGCGCCCGCTCGAGCCCGGCCGGATCGAGCAGATCGCAAACGACGGCTTCGGCGGAGCCGCCGCCGGCCTCGATCTCCGCGACCGCGCGCTCGAGCCGTTCGCCGCGACGGGCCAGGAGGATGACCCGTGCGCCGCGTTCGGCGAGCGCGTGGGCGAAGGCGAGGCCGATACCGGACGAGGCGCCGGTGACCAGGGCCCGGCCGCCGGTCGGCAGCAGTCCGCTCATCGCTCCGGCACCTCGAGTTCGAGGCGCTGGCCGACGGCAGGGTCGTCGTCCAGGTCGTCGATCGCGCCGGCCAGGCGATCCCGACGCGCGACCACGACGATCCGCTCGCCGGGGCCGAGAGTCGTGGTGAAGGGATGACCCGGCTCGGGGAAGCGGTGACGCGCGCCGGCGGTGAGGGGCCAGGGACGGCCGGGAGGTGGACCGAGCCTGGGGAAGAGGAGGGCGGGCGTGGCGCCGGGCCGGTCGAGGAACAGGGCGACGTAGACCGGCTGGTCGGCTTCGAGATCGACGAAGAAGCCCTCGGCGACGGTCTCGCATCGCGCCTCGACCCCGAGGGGCCGGGCGGCGGTGGGCGCGTCGTCCCGACCGGCCAGTCTCGACCAGGTCCAGAAGAAGATCAGGAAGACGATGAGGATGAAGGCCGCGGCGGTCTCCGGGGCCCGGAAGAAGCCGAAGATGCGATGTCGCGCGGTCGGGTTCGCGTCGGGTCCACTCATCGCCGGCAGCTCCAGTCGGTGAGGGCGGCGATCCGCCGCCGGCTCAGGAATCGGGCGAACAGGAGGCTCAGACGGTTGCCGAGGCCGGCGGTGCCCAGCAGGGCGCCTCGGTCGAGCAGCGCGAGCGCCCGCTCCGCCGCCTCGTCGGCCGGCATGAAACGGCCGAGACGGGCCCAGCGCCGGTCGCGGGCGATGCCGGCCCGGGCGAAGAAATCGGTCTCCATCAGGCCGGCCGCGAAGCTGCAGACGGTGACGCCATGGCGTCGCCACTCGACCCCGAGGGCCTGGCCGAGCGAGAGCAGGTAGGCCTTGCTGGCGGCGTAGCCGGCCTGCCCGGGGACGCCCTGGAAACCGGCGATCGAGCTGCTGAGCAGGATCCGACTGCCGGGATGCGCCCTGAGGCCGTCGCCGAAGGCATGGAGGAAGTCATGGATGCTGCGGGCGTTGGTGGCCAGCTCGTGGCGGCAGGCCTCGTCGTCCAGTTCCCAGGCCGGTCCCTGGAGCGAGTAGCCGGCGTTGAGCAGGAGGATCGGGGCCTGGGCGAGGCAGGCCGCGGTTCCTTCGGCGAGCCGGCGGCCGGCGCCGGGCAGGCCGAGATCGAGGACCAGGGTCTCGACCTCGGGGGCGCCGCGTTCGCGGGCCGCCGTGGCCGCGGCCATCAGGCGCTCGGGGTCGCGACCGACCAGGAGGAAGCGACGTCCGAGGGGCGCCGCGCGCAGCAGCATCGCTCGTCCGAGGCCGCTCGAGGCGCCGGTGATCAGGAAGTCGCGTCCGCGCAGGTTCCGCATGGGCCCCAGGATGCGTCTCCCGCCGCCGAGCGCAAGAACCCCCGGGCCGAAAGCCACCACGGATCCGGCTGGCGTCCTCGTCCGGTGAATAAAAATCGAATCGTACTCAAGCGCAAGCCGAGGGCTCCCGATGAAGGATCTGCCGGTCCGTCCTCCCGCGGGAGGGCAGAAGGACCGCCCCGGTCGCCGGGGTGGAGGCCGGCAGGACGAGGAGAGAGACGATGGAAGCCACGGCCCCGGCCCTCAGGAAGAACATGGAGCAGCGTCTCGAGGACGCGGTCGGCACGGCGATGCGGCGGGTCGCGCGCATGGACGTGCGCCGGGTCGCGGTCGAGGATCAGAAGCGCCACATCGGCCGGATGACCACGACCCAGCTCGCCATCACCGGCAGCGGCTTCATCGGCAGCCTGATCCTGATGATGCCCGCGGACGCCGGTCCCGGCCTGGTGGCGCGGGTCAACACCCGGCCCGAGGCCGGTCGACCCAAGGGACCCGAGCTGGCCGAGGCGATCGGCACCGTGGGCGCGGCGATCGCGCTCGCCTTCGCGCGCAGCTTCACCGACGAGGAGCGACTCGTCGTGGGCATGCCCATCGTCATCACCGGTGGCGACGTGGCCGTCACCTTCCCCTGGGGCCGCGACTTCGAGGCGCGGCAGTGCTTCAGCTCGGGCGAGAGCCCGTTCTGGGTGATCCTGCGGCTCAGCCGTCTCGACGGCTGAACCAGGTCGGATTCGAGAGTCCTGACCGCTTCCGGGGCCGGAGCCTCGGAAGCGGTTTGCATGTCCGGAGGTCATCTGGTGCAATGATCCCCTGCCGCCGCCCTCGGAGCGGCTCCTCGGCGGAGTGGACATGCAGCAGCGAAGCACGATTCTCCTCGTCCTGGCCGCCGCGGGGCTGGGTCTCCTCCTCGCCACCGGGATCGCGGTCGGCGACGACATCCACCTGAAGAAGGGCAAGCTCAAGGGCGTCATCGTCCGCCGCGAGAACGGCCGCGCCCTGGTCAACCCCTACAACTCGCGCAACGAGCACATGACCTGGGGGCTCGAGTCGGTCGACGAGAAGGAGATCCGCAAGGTCGAGCCGGACGCGACCCCGGAGTGGCGCTACCTGGAGAGCCTCCTGGAGACCATCCCGACCGGGAAGGACGGCGGCGCCGACAACCACCTGTCGATGGCCGCCCGGGCCGCCGAACTCGGGCTGGGCGAGCGCGAGCTCTTCCATCTCCGCGAGGCCCTGATCGCCGGCGCCGACGGATCCCGCGCGGCCGGGAAGCTGTCCACGGCCGAGATCGAGCGACTCCGCCGCGCCGACCCGCGCGCGAACCCGGATCTGCGCGCGGCGCTCGACGCCTACTACGCCGAGCAGGACGGAAAGGAGCGACGGGCCGCCGCCGACCGCATCGCGCACGACTTCGGTCTCGACTGGGGCTTCGAGCGTCTCGAGCGGACGCGCCGCTCGCGAGCCCTGGCCACCGGGCGGCACGACGACGTCGCGGTCCGCCTGCGCTCGAAGGAGGAAAAGGGCGTCTACACGATCGTGGTGCCGCCCGACTACGATCCGGAGCACTGCTGGCCCCTGGTGCTCGGCCTGCACGGCGGCGGTCCGGATGGCAAGGACGGCAAGGACGTGGTCGGCTCCGGGTCCTCGGCGATGAACTTCTACGCCACCGGCGCGGCGCGGTACGGCTACATCGTGGTCTGTCCGACCGCGCGCCAGGCGCCCTGGTCGGCGCCGGTGAACGATTCCTTCGTGCGGACCGTGCTGGAGGAGGTCGAGCTCGCCTACAACGTCGACCTCAACCGCGTCTACCTCACCGGCCACTCGATGGGCGGCTTCGGCAGCTGGCACTTCGGCCAGAGGTATCCCCAGCTCTTCGCCGTGGTCGCGCCGATGGCGGGCGGCGGATTCCGGAGCACGAGCCCCTTCGAGAAGAGCCTGACCCCGGTCTACATCCACCACGGCGCCAACGACGCGGTCGTCGGCGTGGCGGGCGACCGCCAGGCCGCCGAGGCCTTCCGCCGCATCGACTGGGACTTCATCTACACCGAGCTGCCCGACAGCGGTCACGGCTTCCCACCGGAGATCGCCGAGGAGATGTGGCGGATCTTCAGGGTGCGGAGACTCGCGGTCGCGCCCAAGCGCGCCGACAAGGGCAAGTTCGCCATCGACCTGACCGAGCTGTCCTCGTTCTCCGCCGCCTGGTCGAAGGACGAGGAGACCTACTGGGGCAAGCCCGGCGAGGAGCTGCCGCAGGATCGGAAGAGCCTGCTCGAACGTCTCCGTCTCGGCGGTGCCTGCGGGCGCGAGGCCGCCGACCTCCTCATCGCCCAGGAGGACCCGAAGAGCCTCCTCGCCGTCCTGGGCAAGCTCGTGGTGACGGAGAAGGAAGGGCTCGACGTCCGCCGCGAGGCGGCACGCCTGCTCGGTCTGACCAAGCTCCCCGAAGCCACCAAGCCGCTCCTCGCCGCCCTGAAGAAGCCGGAGCCCGACCTCGTCCCGGCGCTCGCCGCTGCCCTGACCGAGGTGGCCGACGAGAGCGTCGTGAAGGGACTGGGTCGGACCATCGCGGCCCTCGTGGAGGACTTCGACTCCCGGCTCTCGGGCCAAAGCATGCGCTACTCCGACTGGGCCCGATCGCTCGGTGCCCTCGAGGCCATGGCGCGGCTGTGCCAGGTTCTCGGCCCTGCCGACGCGGCGAAGAGCCTCGAGGCGGCGGCGAAGCATGCTCTGCTCGAGGACTGGGAGGTGCCGAGCAGCGATCGCGCCGGACTCGATCCTGCGCGTCCGCTCGGCAGCTGCGCCGCCGCCTTCGTGAAGGCGCTCTCGCGCTGCGAGGGCGCGGGCGAGACCCTCGCGGCCCTGAAGAACAAGCACGGCGCGCTCGCGCCGGTGCGCGAGGCCCTGGAAGGACCCTGAGATCCGATGACGCCCCGACTCCTCCGGAGCCTCCTGCTCCTCGTCTGTCTATCGCTTCCGATCCTGCGCGCGCAGGACTCGCGGCCGAGTCCTGAACCGACGGCGCAGCTCGCGATCGAGAAGGTGCTGCGCGAGCGCCTGGCCCGGCCGATCACGGGCCCGCTTGACGTCGACCTGATCACCCTCGGCGAGGACCTCTGCGGCGCCAGCCCGCGGGATGTCCGCTTCAGCCTCGACGAGCGCTTTCTGATCTTCGACTGGAAGCGCTGGAACGAGAAGGAGCGGGGGACCTTCGTCTACGACATCGAGCGGAAGGAGCTCCGGCGTCTCGACGACGGCGACGAGGCGCCGCTCGCGGAACGCGACGTCGTGCTCTCCCGCGATCGAAGGCTCGCGCTCTCGAGCCGTGACGAACGCCTGAGCCTGATCGATCTCGACTCGATGGCGGAGCGGGTGCTGATGCCGCTCCTCGGGGGGATGCGCGCCCAGTCCTTCGCCGACCACGATCGTGCGCTCATCCTGCGCTCGGGTGACGACCTCTTCGCCTGGGGCATCGAGGACGGCGCGCTGCGTCGCCTGACCAGGATCGAGGCCGAGAAGCCGGAGGACGGGAAGGACGATCGCCGGCGCTACCTCGAGGACGCCGAACTCAGGCTCCTGCGGCACCTCTTCGAGATCGAGCAGAAGCGCAAGGAGGCGGAGGCGAGACGGGAGGCGAGGAAGGAGCTCGCGACCTTCGCTCCGCCCAAGGGTTTCAGCACCGGCCGGCTCGAGGCCGCGGACGACCTCGGGCGCGTCCTCGCGCTGTTCACGAAGGCGGAGAAGACGACGGCCACGAAGATGCCGCGCTATCTCTCGGGTGACGGTTACGTCACCACCTTCGAGGCGCGGCCCAAGGTCGGCGACGACGGCCACGAGAACCGCTTCGCGCTCCTCGATGCGACCACCGGGAAGGAGATCGCGGTCAGCCTGCCGGAAGCGCTGGGGAAGGGGCCGTTCTCGATCCGGAGCCTGGGCTTCGCGCCCGATTCGTCGCGCTGCGTGCTGCTCTTCCGCGGCCGCGACAACAAGCGGGCTGCCCTGGTCGAGGTCGCGCGCGACGGCGCGGCCCGCGTCCTCCACGAGGTCGAGGACCCCGCCTGGGTCCACCACGTCGGCGACGATGCCGGATTCCTCGCCGATGGCCGGTTCTGGTTCACCAGCGAGAAGAGTGGCTTCAACCACCTCTGGTGCGAGAAGGCGAGCGGGGCCGAGATCGACCAGACGACGCGGGGTGACTGGTTGATCGACCGGGTCCTGGAGCTGCCGGCGGATGCCCCTGGCCTCCTCGGGCCGGGCCCGGGTCCCTTCGACGTCGCCGTCCCCTCGGGACTCCTGATCAGGACGAGTCGCGCCGGTCCGGCCGAACGCCACTTCGAGCACTCGACACCGCGGTTGCCCGTCGGCCTTCGTCTGCGGGACGGTGTCTGGAGCGACCTCGTCCTGGCGCGAAGCGGGCGGGCGCTGGCGATCGTCTTCTCGCGATGCAACGAGGCCCCGCGACTCCTGCTCCGGGTCCATCCCGACTCCGTCACCCTGTCCGGAGTCCTGCCCGCGGACGCG
The DNA here is from genome assembly GCA_020639295.1 of Planctomycetota bacterium. Classification (GTDB taxonomy): domain Bacteria; phylum Planctomycetota; family DRQF01; genus JACKGY01. The sequence continues at coordinate 557,029 of JACKGY010000003.1, read as the reverse complement.
AGCCCGCCCTGGAACGAGATCGAGATCACGGATTCGCCGTCACCGGCCTTCAAGTCGCGGACCTGGATCGAGCCGGAGTTCGTCCAGGTCGAGGCGAGCGATGGCGTCGAGGTGCCGGCACGGCTCTACCGGCCGAAGGATCTCGCGGCGGGCGCGCCGGCGGTGATCTTCGTCCACGGTGCCGGCTATCTGCAGAACGTCATCCGGGGCTGGTCGTCCTACTTCCGCGAGTACATGTTCCACGACCTGCTGGTCGAACGCGGCTACGTGGTGATCGATCTCGACTACCGGGGCTCGGCGGGCTACGGCGCCGCCTGGCGGACGGCGATCTACGGCCACATGGGCGGTCGCGATCTCGAGGACCAGATCGACGCGGCTCGCTGGCTGGTGCGGGAACTGGGCGTCGACGAGAAGCGCATCGGCATCTACGGCGGCAGCTACGGCGGCTTCATCACCCTCATGGCGCTCTTCAAGCATCCCGGGGTCTTCGCGGCGGGTGCGGCGCTCCGCCCGGTCACCGACTGGGCCCACTACAACCACGGCTACACCTCCAACATCCTCGACACACCCCAGGAGAAGCCGGAGGCCTTCGAGAGGAGCTCGCCGATCTGGTTCGCCGAGGGGCTCGCCGACCGGCTCCTCATCTGTCACGGACTCGAGGACCACAACGTCCAGCCCCAGGACTCGATCCGACTCGCGCAGCGTCTCATCGAGCTCAGGAAGACCGGCTGGGAGCTGGCCGTCTACCCGGCCGAAGCTCACGGCTTCCGCGACGCGGCCTCCTGGGCGGACGAGTACAAGCGCATCCTCGCGCTCTTCGAGGCGACCATCGGGCGGGCGCGCTGAGGCCGCGGTCGCGCCGAGCGCGCAGCCGGCCGGCGCCTCGGGCCGGCCCTCGGGCGGGAGGCCGCGGTGGTCATCGGGGCCCGGTCTCGCGCCCCGGCGGCCCGAGAAAGCGGCCTCGGGCCCGGAGGGCGATTTGATTTTTGTCCTTCAAGCCCTATGTTGCTCCCGATGGGGCCCGGGGATCGACCTCCGACGGGCCTCGCCAGGAGAGCCAGTCGCGGCGCCGGAGCACCATGGGCAAGACGCTGATCATCACCGAGAAGAAGTCCGTCGCCGACGACTTCGCCCGCGTTTTCGGACACGAGTCCGACTCCCAGAACGCCAAGGGCCGGCGCTTCAAGAAGCACGACCTCCACTACGAGAGCGACGACCTGATCATCGCCTGGGCCTCCGGCCACCTGCTCGAACTGCAGGAACCGGGGCTCTATCAGAAGGAGTGGAAGTACTGGAGCCTGGAGAAGTTGCCGATCATTCCGGACAGCTTCGTCCACATTCCGCGCGAGGCGGATGCGAAAGGCAAGAAGCTCCTTTCCAATCTCGACAAGCTGATCCGCGACGACGAGGTCACCGAGATCGTCAACGGCTGCGACGCCGGCCGTGAGGGTGAGCTGATCTTCAACTTGATCCTGGACCACGCCCGGGGCAAGCGGAAGAAGGTCGCCGACAAGAAGGTCGTCAGGCTCTGGCTCCAGTCGATGACCACCGACGCCATCCTCGAGGCCTTCCGGCACCTGAAGGCCGACGACGAGATGACGCCGCTGCGCGAGGCGGCCTACTGCCGCGACCAGGCCGACTGGCTGGTGGGCATGAACGGCACCCGGGCCCTCACCAAGCGCTTCCTCGGCGGCAAGAACCGGGTCAGCCTGGCGGTGGGGCGGGTCAAGACCCCGACCCTGGCCTTCCTGGTCGACCGGGAACGCGAGATCGACAACTTCATCCCCGTGCCCTACTGGGAGCTCTACGCCACCTTCGACGTTGACTCGAAGGGCTCCGGCGAGGAGGAGAACCAGTACGTCGCCCAGTGGAACGGCAAGGACGCCGAGGGCAAGGCGACCGACCGCATCCTCGACGGCGCCGAGGCCGCGGCCCTGCGCAAGAAGGTCGAGGGCAAGATCGGCGAGATCGAGGACACGACCCGGCGCTCGAAGGAGAAGCCGCCGCAGCTCTTCGACCTGACCCAGCTCCAGCGTCGGGCCAGCTCGGCCTTCGGCTTCACCCTGAAGCGGACCCTGGCCATCGCCCAGACCCTCTACGAGCAGAAGAAGGCGATCACCTATCCCCGTACCTCCTCGCGCTACCTGCCCCAGGACTACCGCGGCGAGGTGCCGCGCATCATGCAGCAGCTCGCCGGCGGGGGCTACCGCGAGCTCTACTCGAAGGTGCCGAACCGCGAGCGTCCCGACAGCGAGCAGAAGGGCCAGGTCTTCGACGACAAGAAGGTCAGCGACCACTTCGCGCTGATCCCGACCGGCGAGGTTCCGAAGAGCCTCAGGCCCGACGAGCAGAAGATCTACGACCTCATCGTCCGCCGCTTCTTCGCCGCCTTCATGCCCAGCGCCGAGCGCGAGACCACGACCCGGAAGACCACGGTCGAGGGCGAGGTCTTCAAGGCCACCGCGCGCAAGCTGGTCGTCACCGGCTGGCGCGCGGCCGAGCCGATCGCCGCCGACGACATCCCCTTCCCGGACGCCGCCGCCGACGGCAAGGCCCTCTGCCTCGAGTCCGAACTGTCCGAGAAGGCCACGACGCCGCCCTCGCGGTTCACGGACGGCACCCTGGTCGCCGAGATGGAGACCTGCGGCAAGCACGTCGAGAACGAGGAGGAGGCCGAGGCCCTGAAGGAGATCGGCATCGGCACGCCGGCCACGCGCGCGGCGATCGTCGAGGACCTGATCTTCAAGCACCTCGCTCGCCGCGAGGGCCGCAACCTGGTGCCGACCGCGCTCGGGTCGACCCTGGTGCGCATCGTCCGCAACCTCCAGCTCGACGCGCTCGCCAAGCCGGACATGACCGGCACCTGGGAGAAGCGCCTCAACATGGTCATGGACGGCCATTACGACGCCAGCGTCTTCATGGCCGAGATCCGCGGCTTCGTCGAGGAGATGGTCGCGAAGGTGAAGAACGCCGCCGAGGGTTCCGCGATCCTCGCCGCCGATCACCCCGGCCCGCTGCACTGTCCGAAGTGCGGCAAGGGGCTCGAGGAGAAGGCCTACTCCTACTTCTGCGTCGATCAGGAAGACTGCGGCATCCGCATCCACAAGGATGCCGGGGGCAAGCACCTCTTCCCCGAGGTCCTCGGCCGCCTCATCGAGCACATGAAGGACGAGGACCCGATGGTCGGCCCCTTCACCGGCTTCGAGCGCCCCAAGGCGCCCTGCAAGATGAAGATCAGCGAGGAGGGGCAGGTCCTCCTGAAGCCCGAGGGCGACGTCGAGTTCGAGCAGCACGAACTTCGACCCGAGGCGCAGATCGACGACGGCACGCCGGTCGGCAAGTGCCCGAAGTGCGGCGCCGAGGTCCAGGCGCAGGGCACCGGCTACGCCTGCACCAGCGAGGACTGCAAGTTCCGCCTGTCGAAGAAGCTGCTCATGCGCGAGCTGCCGCCGGCGCAGGTGAAGAAGATGCTGGCCGAGGCCGGTGCCAAGACCGACCTCATCGAGGGCTTCATCTCGAAGCGCGGTCGACCCTTCTCGGCGATGCTCTTCTTCGAGGAGGGCAGCCTGAAGTGGGAGTTCCCGCCGCGCGCTCCGCGCAAGAAGGCGGCGAAGAAGACCACCAAGAAGAAGGCCGGCAAGAAGACCGGCGCCAAGAAGGCGGGCGCGAAGAAGAAGGCCACCAAGAAGACCGCGGACGAGGACTGATCGCCTCTCGCCCGGCGAGCACCGCGCGGATACGCGCTACCTGCCGGGCCGTCGCCTACTTGTCCTCGTGGGACTCCGGCGGGTCCTCGGGCTGCTGGTCGTCTTCGCCTTTCATCTTCTCCTCGGGCTTCTCGAGCAGGTCGGCGCGGGTGATCGTCGCGGCGCGGCCGAGCGACCAGGAGGCGAGCGCCACGTGGAAGCCGGCCCGGGGCTCCGCGCGATCGCTGATCCAGATGCCGTCGTAGTCGCCGTCGTCGCGCTTGCGCTCCAGCCGCAGACGATCGGTTCCGGCGCCGCTCACGATCTCGAACTCGACCAGCGGATGCTCGGGATCGACACCCTCCGGCGTCGACTTGCCGTGGACCTCGGTGATCCGCAGGTCGGCGAGGTGGTCGACCAGGTCGCCCAGCTCGTCCTGGAGGAGCTCGCCCTCGGCGGGGACCTCCAGGCGCCAGGGCCCGGGCTTCGGCGTCTCGCCTTCCGTCGTCGTCACCAGGTCGCGCTGGAGCCGGATCGGCTCCTCCTCGCCGCGCCGGATGACGAGGCCGGTGATGGTCGCCGGGTCGAGCTTGACCAGGTCGCGGCCGACGAAGTCGTTGACCGACATCCCGAGCTCGCGGTAGGGGAGGACGTCGGTCTCGTAGACCTCGCTGGAGTCGGCGCGGCGGACCTGGACGGTGCCGGCGCGGCTGCCGCGGGCGACGAAGAGATCGGCGAGGGTCTTGCCGGCGCCGTCGAGCAGTCGGAGGCGACGCTCGAACTTCCGATCGCCGAGGCCGAGAACCTCGAGACTCTCCGGGTCGCTGGCGATCGGGCTGGTGACCTCGATCCGGGTGATCAGGTCCACGATGCCCTCGCCGCCGCCGAGCTTGCCCGGTCGCAAGGGGAAGCCGTCACGACTGGTGAAGACCCAGTCATCCTGATCGTCGGGGCGGGAGAAGGTCCAGGTCTCCTTGCCGTCCTCGCCGTCGAGGACGAGCTCGCGGACCTCGCCGACCGGGATCTCGACCAGGAGATGGCTCCCCGGCGCGGCCGCGACGCCGTCGGCGGAGAAGGGGCGGGCGACGAGCAGCCAGAGCAGGGCCTGGACGCAGGCCACGACCAGGAGCACGAGATTGCCACGGGTCATGTCGTTTCCTCCTCAGATCAGCGGCCGACGCAGACGCCGGCGCCAGTAGAGCGTGCCCCCGAGCGCGGCCAGGCCCACCAGGGGCAGGACGAAGTTCAGGAGCATGGTGCGATTCTGGGCGCCTTCCTCGAGGCGCTCGATCGGGCGGAAGCTGCGCCCCCGGTTGCGGATCGCCGCCAGGTCGTCGTCCTCGAGCAACCAGTCGATCGCGTTGACCAGGAAGCGGGCATTGGCCGAGAACAGCGCGTACTTGGGGCCGGCCTGCGATTCGACCTGGGCCTGGACGAGGTCGAGGAACTCGCCGTTGGCGACCACCACCATGCGGGTCGGACGCGAGGAGGGGATCGGCTGATCGGCGATCTCGAGGCTCGGCTCCGCCTCCTCCTCGGTCGGCGCCTCCTTCTCCTTCTTCGGTGCCGGCTTGTCGGCCCAGTGCGAGGGGAAGACGCCCGAGATCTCGGCCGCGAGGATGCGCCGGCCGCGCTTCTCGTCGGCGCGCGCCGGCTCGAAGGCCGACTTCGGCCAGCTCGCGAGGTCCGGCACGAGCTGGGGGCTGGCCTTGCGGACGAAGGACTCCGCGCCGCTGCGCAGGAGCCAGTTCTGGCTGAGCCCGGCAACGGGGGTCAGCTCGATGGAGCCGGGGAACCAGAAACGCGCGGCCTCGAAGGCGCGCATGTAGCCGACCTCGCGATTGACCCCGCCCTCGTCGAGGCCGACCTCGACCGAGGACATCCAGGGGCCCTCGAGGAGCGTGCCCTCGCGGCTCCGGGTGTCGAAGAACTCGCCGCAGTTCGGATCGAGGACGACGCCCTCCTGGAGCTTCACGCCCCAGGTCGCGAGCAGCTCCTCGAGGCCGCTGTCGCGCGCCTCGGCTCCCTGGCGCGTGCCGTCCAGCATGGAGCTGTCGCTCCGGTCGAGGCAGAAGATGGTCTTGCCTCCACCCATGACGTACTGGTCGATCAGGTAGGCGGCGCGCTCGTCCAGCTTGGCCGGCTCCATGACGATGAGCAGATCGAGATCGGCGGGCAGCGACCGGAGCTGGCCGAGATCGAGGTCGACGACGTCGTAGTCCTGGCCGAGGGTGCGCGCCAGGGCCAGGTAGGCCGGCGGCAGGCTGGGCTGACCCATCATCCGCATCCGGCCGTCCGGATCGGGGAGGTACTGGGCGACGCCGACCCGCCGGAGCACGCCGGGCGAGGCGCTGCGCACGACTCCCATGATCACGCCCTCGATGTCCTCGTTGCTGCGCGCGCCGTCGTAGTCGAGCAAGGACAGTCGTCGCGACTGGTCGCCCAGCTTGAGGATCATGGCCAGATGGAGCGGGTGATCGAGGCCCTCGACGTCGAGGGCCGGCACGCGCAGGCGCTTCAGCAGGGCCTCGTCGCCGAGATCGGCCTTGACGTGGACCAGCTTGCCCTCGGACCGGGCGGCGAGATCGTCGAGGAGTTCGTCGATCCGCCCGGGCACGTCCTTCAGCGACGGGGGCATCTGGTCGGCGGGCGTGATGAAGGTGGTCAGCTCGATCGTCGTCGGGAAGCGGCGGAAGAGGTTGCGCTTGCTCTCGAAGCCCAGCACCGCCTTCTTGATCGCCTTGGTGAGCTCGAGCTCGACGTTCTTCAGCTCCAGGCTCTGTTCCTGGGCGAAGACGTTCTGGGTGATCAGGTCGTCGGCGTTGAGCGTGATCGCGTCGCTGCCGGGGTACTTGACCACGAGGCTGAGGTAGAAGCTCTGCACGCCCTGGGCCCGCGCGTCGCGGAAGATGCCGATCTGCGGCCTGATCCGGTAGTCGCGCCGTGCCTCCTTCTCGGCCTTCTCGTCCTCCTCGGGCACGATGCGGCGCAGACGCACCTTGCTCCCGCCCTTGATCTCGTACTCCTCGAGGAGGTCCATCACCTCGGGGACGAGCGGGCGCACGTCCTCGTGGATGTTCTCGTCCGCGGACACGTAGGCGGTGATCTCGACCGGCTCCTTGAGGCCGGCGAGGAGGCGCTCCGTGGTCGGCGAGAGGCTGAAGACCTTGCCGTCGGTGAGGTCCGCGCGCAGGCCGCGGAACTCGCCGACGATCAGGTTGAAGAGGATGACGTTGACCGCCACGAGCAGGGCGGAGATGACGATCTGGGTCCGGTCGATCTTCATGCCGTCCACCTCTTGGTGCGGATGCGGGCCACGTTCAGGTAGAGGAAGAGCCCGGTCACGGAGAGATAGTAGGCGACGTCACGCAGGTCGAGGACGCCGCGCTCGATGGCCCGGAAGCGGTCCCAGAAGCCGACGAAGGCGAAGGTCCGGGACACGAAGGCCGGCAGGGCCTCGCACCAACCGAGCACGGTCTCGTGCCCGACCGCGGCGAGGAGCCCGCAAAGGAGCCAGCCGACCAGGAGGGCCGGGAACTGGTCGTGGAACCAGGAGCTGACGTAGAGCCCGATGGCGACGTAGGCCCCGCCGAGCAGGAGGGCGGCGGCGTAACCTCCCACGACCGGTCCCCAGTCGAGATCCCCGAGGATCTCCACGGTGATCGGGATGCCGAGGGTGAAGAGCAGGGCCACGGCGACGAAGCCCATGGTGCCCAGGAACTTGCCCAGCACCAGGTCGCGGGTGTGGGCCGGCAGGGTCATCAGGAGTTCGATGCTGCCCATCTCGTTCTCCTTCGCCCACTGCCTCATGGTGAGGCCCGGGACCAGGATCGCGAGGGTCAGCGGCAGCCAGGAGAAATAGCCGCGCAACTCGGCCCGGCCATCGGCGAAGAAGCCGGCCAGGAAGAAGAAGCTCACCAGCGCCGCGGCGACGAAGAGGGCGATGAAGATGTAGGCCAGCCAGGAGCTGAAGTAGCTCCTGAATTCCTTGCCGGCCAGGACCAGCGACTTGCTCATCAGGCGATTCCTCGGCGGCTGACGGAACGGAACACGTCCTCGAGGTCGCGGCGCTCGACCGACATCTCGGCCAGCTCCCAGCCCTCGCTCACGGCGACCCGGAAGACCTCGCGACCGACTTCGCCCTGGTCGTCGAGGTGCAGGCGATGGCGCGGGCCGACCGCCTCGACCGAGCGGACGCCGGGGATCGCGGCCAGGACCGGGGTCGGATCACCGTCGGCCTCCTCGATGCGCAGGAGCAGCGACCGGGCGCCGACCAGGTCCTCGATGTCGTCGTCGAGCGCGAGCCGGCCGCCCACGATCATCAGGGCGCGGGTGCAGCTCTCCTCGACCTCGGAGAGGATGTGGGTCGACAGGATCACCGTCTTGTCGCGGCCGAGCTCGCGGATCAGGTCGCGGATCTCGACGATCTGGTTGGGATCGAGGCCCGAGGTGGGCTCGTCGAGGATCAGGATGCCCGGGTCGTGGATGATCGCCTGGGCGATGCCGACCCGCTGCCGCAGTCCCTTCGACAGGGTGGCGATCGGTCGGACCAGACGGTCCTCGATCCGGCAGGCGCCCACCGCGAAGCGGAGCCGCTCCTTGAGGACCGGGCCGGACAGGCCGCGCATGCGACCGACGAAGACCAGGTAGTCCTGGACCGACATGTCCGGGTAGACCGGGTTGTTCTCGGGCAGGTAGCCGATGGTGGCCTGGGCGGCGGTGGGATCGGCGACCACGTCGATCCCGTTCACGCGCAGGCGCCCGGTCGAGGGCACGAGGTAGCCGGTGATCATCTTCATGGTCGTGGTCTTGCCGGCGCCGTTGGGCCCGACCAGACCGACGATCTCGCCGGCGTCCACGCTGAAACTCAGGTCCTGGACGGCCCAGAAGGAGCCGTACTGTCTGGAGACGTTCAACACTTCGATCATCGGCCTCAGGTCCTTCGCTCACGCGGTCGCGGCTCACCCGGCGGAGTGATTTCGGCTATGCTCCTCGGGGTGCCGCCATCCGGCCGTCAGAGTTATTGAAACCGGGATTGCAGGGCAAGCCGCGCCCCTCCGCTCGCGATGCGACTCCTCCTCGTCACGCACATCTTCCTTCCCGACGCCCGGGCCGGCGTCGAGACCTACGTCCACGAACTCGCCCGGGCGCTTCATCCCGAGATCGAGGTCGCCGTGGCGACCACCCGGAAGATCATCTCCCTGCCTACGGGGCACTGGCGGGAAAACTCCCTCGATGGTCTGCGGCTCTTCGAGGCGATCAACGATCTCGATCACGAGGACTTCGCCGGCTGCCACCTGAACGAGGCGATGGAAAGGGCCTTCGAGGGCATCCTCGACCGGTTCCGCCCGGACGTGGTCCACGTCAACCACCTGATGTACTGGTCGCTGCGCCTGCCGGCCCTGGCGCGGGCGCGGGGCATCCGGGTGGTCATGACCCTCCACGATTTCTGGTTGCTCTGCCCGCGGCTGGGCCAGCTCGTGGATTGGCGAGGCGGGCTCTGCCACCTGCCGGCGCCGGAGCGCTGCGGGCCCTGCCTCGAGCATTTCACCTGGGCGCAGCCGCCCGCGGCCCGGCGCTGGATCCGGCGCCTGGTGCGCATCCGCTCCCTGACCGGCCTCGCCCTCGATCGGCCGATGCGCGCGCTCCAGGAGCTGAGGAAGGGGCGGGCGGCTCGACCGCCGGTGCCCGAGGAGCGGCCGGCGGCCTTGTCGCCGGAAGGGCAGGAGTCCTGGCGAGAACGCCTGGGCGAACGTGACCGGGCGGTGCGGGCCATGGTCGCCGAACTCGACTTCCTGATCAGCCCCTCGCCATCGCTGCTCGGCCGGATGGCGGAGGGCGGCCTCGCTCCGGGCCGGAGCCTGGCGCTGCCGCAGGGGCGTCGGCACGAGCCCTTCGCCGGTCTCGCCGCGCGCCGACGGCCGGACGGCCGGCTGCGCGCCGCCTTCATCGGCACGATCGCGCCGCACAAGGGCGTCCTCGAACTGGTGCGGGCGACCGCGGGCCTCGACCCGCGGCGTTTCCGGCTCGACCTCTACGGTCCCTTCCGGCAGCACGCCGACTACGAGGCCGTCTGTCGCGCCGCCGCCGGGGCGACCCAGGTCTTCCACGGGCCGGTGGCCCCCGCGGCCGTGCCTCGGCTCTACGAGGAGATCGATCTCCTCTGCGTGCCCTCGCTCTGGGACGAATGCTGCCCGCTCACCATCCAGGAGGCCTTCATGGCCGGCGTGCCGGTCCTGGCCTCGGATCTCGGCGGCATGCGCGATCTCCTCGCCGCCGGCGGCGGGGCCCTCCTGCCGCCCGGCGAGCCCGCGGCCTGGCGAGCCGAGATCGAAGCCCTGCTCGCCGAGCCCGGGCGCCTCGAGCGCTACCGCGAGACCCTGCCGGCGGTGCCGGACATGGCCGAGCATGCCGGCCGTCTGCTCGAGATCTACCGCGGCGGCAGGTAGCGCGCCCCGGCGGCGCCGCGCCGCATCGCCCGCATCTGGACCGTGGCCCAGTAGGGGGCGACGAGCACATCGCCGACACGACGCCAGATCGAGCGTCCGGGGGCCGTGATCGCGGCTCGCCAGAACCGCAGGCTTGTGCCGACGATCCGCCGGACCAGCAGGGCGGGGCCGTCGATCGGAACGAAGTCGCAGAGCTCCCGCAGCGCGGCGTGGACCAGCGCGGTGCGGGTCGAGAACTCGCCGCGGTCGAGGCCATGGGAGTGCTGCACGCGCGCGCCGGGGCAGAAGGCCAGTGCCCGCCCGGCGAGGAGGCTCGAGCGGGCCCAGGCGAGATCCTCGGCGAAGGCCCGGCGCGGGAAGGGCCGGGCGATCAGGTCGCTCGTCCGGATCATGCTGGCGACGTCGTCGAAGCGGATGCGCTCGACCCGTTCCGCCGGGGCCATCGCCGCCCAGGCCGCCGGCTCGATGGCGGGGCGGAGCTCCCAGCTCGCCGATCCGGCCATGTGCCGGTCCAGGTTGAGCCGCTGGAAGGGATGCACGTCCGGGCGCGGCTCCTGGGCGGCGAAGGCGCCGGCCACCGTGGGATCGACGAAGGGCGCCGCGAGCCGGACGAGGTAGTCGTCGTCGAGCGGCAGCGCATCCTGGCTCAGGAAGGCGATCAGTTCGCCGCGCGCCCGGCGCGCCGCGGCGTTGCGCGTGTCGCCATGGTCGAAGTCGGCCCGGTCGATGCGCGCGGGTTCGATGCCGTGCGTGGCGAGGATTCGCAGGGTGTCGCCGTCCTCGGAGCCGGAATCGGTGACCAGGATCTCGAGATCCACGCCGCGCTGACGCTCCAGCGCCAGCAGGAGGTCGTCGAGCCGGGGCCCGGCGTCCAGGGTCGGGATGAAGACCGAGACCCGCGGCCTCACGTCAGGGGCCTCACCAGCCGCCACCAGAGGCTGAGGAGGCGCTCCATGACCGCCTGGGCCCGCATGACCAGGCCCTTGCGCTCGATCAGCGGCGAGATCGTCAGTGGCGCCGCGCCGAGGAGGTCGCGATCGCGGACCTTGCGCGCCCGCTGGATGACGCGGCGGGCGGCGAGGAGCCGGGGCAGCAGCCGCAGGAGATCCCATTTGCCGCGCAGCCAGGACCCGAGGCAGCGGTTCTTCAGCGCGAAGAAGAGGTAGGCGGTCTCGTAGAGCAGGAGGCCCGGGGCGCCGAGCAGGATCGCCCGCCAGCCGTGGTTCTTGACGATGCCGATCCAGCGATTGCGGCTGTGGAAGAGGACCCGTCGCCCGCTGTAGCTGCCCCGGTCGCGGAAGGAGATCCCGGCCGTGCCCTCGCGGTGGCGGACCAGCGCGCCGGGGACGTGGCGGATGCGCCAGCCGCGCAGGCGCAGGCGGTAGCTGAGGTCGTGATCCTCGAAGAGGATGAAGTGCGCCGGGTCATAGCCGCCGGCCTCGAGCACGAGATCGCGGTCCATGAGCAACGCGACGCTGATGGCGGCGTCGACGTCGAGGCTCGCGGAATCGGCCTCGGCGACGGGCGCGTAGAAGTTGCGCAGCGTCATCATCCCGACGTAGTGGAAGGCGGCCCCGTCGTAGTGGATGTGATCCGGCTCGGCATCGAAGACCGAGCGCGGCTGGACCACGGCGATGCCGGGCCCGAACTCGGCGAGCAGGCGCTCGAGGCAGTCCGGCGCCAGCATGGCGTCGTTGTCGATCGACAGCACCAGGCGATGGCGGGCCGCCGCGAGGCCGGCGTTCCGCGCCGGGCAGGGCCCGAGATTCTCGGGCAGCTCGACGATGCGCACCTCCGGAAAGCGGGCGCGGACGAAGGCGACGCCGTCGTCGTCGGAGGCGTTGTCGACCAGGATGACCTCGGCGGGGGGCACGGTCTGCGCCAGCGCCGCGGCGATGCAGTCCTCGAGGTAGCGGCGGCCGTTCCAGTTGGTGACGGCGATGCTGACGCGACGGTCGTCCATGGGCGAAAGATACCGGGCGAGCCGAGGGCCGGCAACGCGGGAGCCAGGTGCCGGCGCCACGAAGGGCGGGCTCGCCGGTCTCCGGTCCCCGCGCGCATCCGCGAGCCGCGACGAAGCGGGCGACGACGAGGCTCGTCCCGATCCCGGGTCTCGAGGCCGTCCCGCCAGGCGTCGGCCAGGATCGCTCCGAAAGGCCGATCCCGTCCGGTGGAGCTGCCCGGTGATGCGGGCTAAGATGCCGCCCGTGAAGATCCTCGTCCTCGCTCATGGCTTCCCGCCGGACCAGATGGCCGGTGCCGAGATCTACGCCGCCAAGACGGCGCGAGGCCTCGCCCGGCTCGGTCACGACCTCGTCGTGTTCGCGCCCGGCCAGCGCCCCGAAGCCGGGCCCTTCGGCCTGGTGGAGGAGGACCTGGACGGCCTCCGGGTCATCCGGATGCACAACGACTACCGTGACATCCATCGCCTGGCCGACACCTACGACCGGCCGGCGATCAACGACCGCCTGCGTGAGGTCTTCGCCCGCGAACGACCGGACCTGGTCCACGTCCACCACGTCATCGGGACCGGCGGCGCCGCGATCCCGCTCGCCCGCGCGGCGGGAGCCCGGGTCGTGGTCACGCTGCACGACTTCTGGTTCCACTGCGCGCGGGGGCAGAGGATTACCCCGCGGCAGCATCTCTGCACCGAGGTCGAGCTCTGGCGCTGCGCCCTCTGCCTGCAGAAGAAGCGGCTGCGCTACGCCTTCGACTGGACCCGGGCGGAGCTGGGCGGTCATGGTCATGCCCATCCGCCCGAGGGCGCCGGTACCCGCCTCCTCAAGCTCCTGCCACGGGGGCTCCACTACGGCTGGCGCGAACTCGGACTGGGGCCGCTGCGCCGACGCCTCGACTTCATGGAGTCCCGTCTGGCCGAGGCCGACCTGGTGCTGGCGCCGGCGCGCTTCCTCATGGAGCGGTTCATCGAGCGTGGCCTCGATCCCGGGCGCTGCGAGTTCTGGCCCTACGGCCTGGACGAGGGCCAGCTCGGCGACGCCGGTCGCGAACCGGCGCCGACGCCCGCCGTGTTGCGCTTCGGCTTCGTCGGCACCCTGATCCCGAACAAGGGTCCCGACCTGGTGGTGAAGGCCTTCGCGGGTATCGAGGGCAGCCGCGCCACGATGGCGATGCACGGCGCCGGAGCCGGGCCGAACGCGCGGCGCTACGAGAACCGGCTCCACCGGCTGAATCGCAACCCCGCGCTGCGTTTCCACGGCCGCTTCGACAACCGCGAGATCGCCCGCATCCTCGGCGAACTCGACGTGCTCGTGGTCCCGAGCCGGTGGTGGGAGAACGCTCCGCTCACCCTGGCCGAATCGGTCATGGCCCGGCTGGCCGCGATCACGGCCGATCAGGGCGGCATGCGCGAGCTGGCCGAGCGTTTCGGCAACGCCATCACCTTCGCCGCCAACTCGGTCGACTCGCTGCGCGCCGCGATCCTGCGGCTGATCGACGACCACGCGCTGGTCGATCGGCTGAAGCGCGCCGGTCATGGCGTGCGCCGGCTCGACGACGACGTCCGGGCTCTCTCGTCTCGTTTCGAGAGTCTCCTGGCCGCGCCTCGCCAGGAGTCCGGGCTCTGATAGACTCCGCCGAGGAGAAGCCCATGACCCGACGCAGTCGCCGCGATTTCCTCAAGACCTCGGTCCTCGCCGCCGGCGCGAGCACGCTCCTCGCCGGCCGGGCGCCGGCGGCCATCGTCCGCCGTCAGGCTCCCGCGGTGGTCTGCTCGCCCAACGGCATGCCCTACGTGGCCGAGGCCCTCGAACGACTCGCCGCCGGGGAGGACACCCTGGACGTGGCGGTCGCCGCGGTCAATCAGGTCGAGAACGATCCCAAGGACGACAGCGTCGGTTTCGGCGGTCTGCCCAACGAGGACGGCATCGTCGAGCTGGACTCCTGCTGCATGCATGGGCCGACGATGAACGCCGGTGGCGTGGCCTCGCTGCGCAACATCAAGAACCCGGCCAGCGTCGCGCGGGACGTGCTCTGGTACACTGACCACGTCCTCCTGGTCGGCGACGGCGCCCTGCGTTTCGCCCGGGCGATGGGCTACCCGGAGGAGAACCTCCTCACCGAGGAGTCGCGGCGGAAGTGGCTGGCCTGGAAACGCAGCCTGTCGCCGAAGGACGACTGGCTCGAACCGCGCGAGAAGCGACCCCAGCTCGCGCCCGACGACGACGGCCGCCTGCGCCTGGCGCCTCCGGCCAAGGACGACGACGAGAAGGGGGAGAAGCGCAAGACCGGGACGATCAACTTCGACTGCTGCAACGCCAAGGGCGAGGTCTCCGGCGTCACCACTACGAGCGGCCTGGCCTGGAAGATCCCCGGCCGCGTCGGTGACTCGCCGATCATCGGCGCCGGCCTCTACGTCGACGGCGAGGTCGCCGCGGCGGGCAGCACCGGTCGGGGCGAGGCGGTGATCGTCGCCTGCGGCTCCCACACGGTCGTGGAGGCCATCCGCTCCGGCCTGCATCCGAAGGATGCCTGCCTCCTGGCGGTGAAACGGGTGGTCGCGACCACCAAGAACGCCTATCTCCGCTACCCGGACGGACGCATCCGCTTCCAGGTGAACTTCTACGCGGTCGACGTCAAGGGCCGGGTCGGCGCCGCCTCGGTCTTCCCCAGCCGCTTCGGTCAGGGCGACGCCCAGGGCGCGCGCCTGGTCGATACCGCCTCCCTCTACGACCACTGGTGAGCGGTCGCCGGCGCCTGCCGATCAGCGGAAGAGGAGGCGACGGCAGAGCAGACGGAGCGCGAGCAGGAGCGCGCCGAAACCCAGGACGTTGACGACGGAGAGCAGGAGCAGGGCCACCGGGTCCCGGGCCGAGAGCTCGGAGCGTAGCCGCGTGCGCAGCCGGTCCCGGTCGCCGTCCTCGAGGACCAGCTGGCCACCGTCGATCCGGCGCAGCCAGGAGCCATGGGCCGCGGTGTCGGCGCTGGCGTCGAGGAGCAGGGTCAGCAGGCCGGCGCTGGTGGCCGGAGGCAAGTCGCCCCGCTCGAGCAACTGGCGATAGACGGCGTAGTCGAGCGGGGAGGGTCGGGTGGTCGGGAACTCGTCGAGCGGGTGGCCGGAGCGGAGCAGGGCCTGACAGACGAGTTGCGGGTCGTCACGGCGCGTCGCCAGGGCGGCCCGGGCGCGCGCCGCCAGGGGGCCGAGTCCTTCGCCCGGCGCGAAGTCCGTCGCGGCCGAGCGCAGGAAGGCGCGCAGGGACTGGCGTGGCAGGTCGGGAACCGGAACGAAGCGGGCGAGCTCCAGGAGGAAGCGCCGCGACCGTTGCTGTCCGGTGCGTCCCAGGTGATCGAGGGCGAGCTGGCGGAGGAACTCGACGTCGATCCGTTCCGGCAGATCGGGCGCGCCCTCGGCGCGCGGATCGTCGTCGCGCCAGCGCGGCACGACCACCAGGAACTGGCGCAGGAAGCGACCGCCGCCCGCGAAGATCCGGTCCTCGTCGGAGCCGCGTTCGATCCGGAAGGCCTCGCCGCTCGTCCAGAACGCCTCGGGATCCCGTGCCGTCCGGGTCCAGCGCGAACCACGATCGAGATCCTCGTACCGGTACTCGAAGCGGCCCCGCGCCCGGCTCACCTGGACACCGATACGCTCCCAGTCCTGCCGGATCTCGATCGTCTCGCCCTCGTACATCGCCTGGCGGGAGAGCCGCAGGTCGAGCCCGGGCTCGCTGCTTCGAACGAGGACCTGGGCCTGGGCTTCGAGTCCATCCAAGCGGGTCGCTTCGTAGCCGTAGTGGACGATGACGTCGAGGCGCAGGAGATCGGCGACCACCTCCGGCTGGGCCCGGAGGCCGGCGCAGAGGAGCAGGACGACGAGGATGGGGCCGAGGGCGCGCATCAGTACTCGATCAGCGAGACCACGGGGCTCGTGGCGCCGAGCTTGCCGCGGCCGGCCAGGAAACCGAGTTCGATCACGAAGGCCATGCCGACGACCTCGCCGCCGGCCTTCTCCACCAGGCGCCGGCAGGCGGCCATGGTGCCGCCGGTGGCCAGCAGGTCGTCGACCAGGAGGACCTTCTGGCCCGGGCGGACGGCGTCCTCGTGCATCTGCACCTGGTCCTCGCCGTACTCGAGGGCATAGCTCTCCTCGATGGTCTTCCAGGGCAGCTTGCCGCGCTTGCGGATCGGGGCGAAGCCGAGATCGAGACTGCGCGCCAGCGGGGTGCCGAAGATGAAGCCGCGAGCCTCGGGACCGGCGATGAGATCGGCGCCGAGGGCGCGGGTCGACTCGGCGAGCAGGTCGATCGCGGTCGCGAAGCCGGTCGGGTCGGCCAGGAGGGGCGTGATGTCCTTGAAGACGATGCCCGGCTTGGGGAAGTCGGGCACGTCGCGGATCAGGTCGCGCAGGCGAAGGATGCGGTCGTCGCTCATCTCGGTCCTCGTTCTCGGGTCAGGCGTAGCCGGACCATTCCTCTTCGAGCGCCGCCAGCGATGATTCCAAGGCGGCGAGTTCTTCTTGCAGGCGGGTCATGGCGCCGCCGTCGCGACAGGTCTCGGGCCGGGCCATCTCGGCGTGGATGGCCTCGCGCCGCTCCTCGGCGGCCATGATCGCGGCCTCGACCTCGGCCAGGGGCCGACGGCGTGGCGCCTTCGGTCGGCTCGCCTCCGCCCGCTGGCGCTCGGCCTTCTCGCGGCTCCGCTGCTCGGCGGCCTCTTCCTCGCGCTGCCGGCGTTCGGCCTCGGCGCGGGCGAGCTGGCGGGCGCGGAAGTCGCTGAAGGACGAGCTGGCGAGGCGGTGCCCGCCGCCCTCGAGCCAGAGTATGCGGTTGCAGATGCGATCGAGGAAGTAGCGATCGTGGGAGACGGTGACGATGACCCCGTCGTACTCGTCGAGCAGGGTCTCGAGCGCCTTGCGCGAGGGGATGTCGAGGTGGTTGGTCGGCTCGTCCAGGACCAGCACGTTCGGCCGGGTGAGGAGGAGCCGGGCCAGGGCCAGCTTGGCGCGCTCGCCACCGGAGAAGCTGCCGGCGGGCCGATGCAGGTCCTCGTCCCGGAACAGGAAGCGGGCCAGGTAGGAGCGGATCTCCAGGTCGGTCATCCGCACCTGGTCGCCGGCGATGTGGTCGTAGGGCGAGACCGCGTCGTCGATCCCGGCCTGACGCTGGTCGAAGTAGCCGACCTCCACGGTCTTGCCGACCAGCACGCGCCCCGCCTGCGGGTCGATGCGGCCGAGGAGGGCGGCCAGAAGGGTCGACTTGCCGGCGCCGTTCGGGCCGACGATGCCGAGACGGTCTCCGGGTTCGAGCCGGAGGTCGAGTCCCGCGACCAGGCGGCGGTCGCCGTAGCCGAGCACGAGCTCCTGGCAGTCCATGATCTCCGTGCCCAGGCGACGCTGGGTGGCGATCGAGACCCGCATCTCCAGGTTCTCCTGGCTCGGGGCCTCGAGCCGCTCCATGCGCTCGAGTCGCTTCAGCCGGCCCTTGGCCTCGCGGCTGCGCTGCGAGCCCATGTGCTTGCGGATGAAGTCGCGCTCCTTGCGCAGGTGATCCTGCTGGGCGCTGTACTCGGCCCGCGCCCGGGCGAATTCCTCGGCCTTGCGCTCCTCGTAGCCGCTGTAGGCGCAGGGGTAGTCGGTGACCCCACCGGCCACGACCTCGAGGGTGCGGCGCGTGACCCGATCGAGGAAGAGCCGATCGTGGGAGACGACGAGACAGGCGCCGCGATGGCGGCCGAGGTAGTCCTCGAGCCACTCGCAGCCGGCGATGTCGAGGTGGTTGGTGGGCTCGTCCAGGATCAGGAGGTCGGGCTCGCGCAGGAGCAGCTTGGCCAGCGCGACCCGGCTCGATTCGCCGCCCGAGAGCTGGCGGACCGGCTGGCCGAGATGATGGCGCTCGAGGCCCAGGCCGAGGAGCACGGCCTCGACCCGGGCATGGATGTTCCAGCCTTCGTGACGCTCGTAGTCTTCCTGGAGCCGCGCGTGCCGCGTGAGCAGGCGGTCGAGTTCGTCGCCCTCGGCCTCGGCCATGCGGGCCTCGATGGCGCGCATCTCCTGCTCGAGGGCGAAGACGTCGGCGAAGGCCTGCATCGCCTCGGCGACCACGTCGTGATCGGCCTCGAAGCGGTTCTCCTGGGCGAGATGACCGATGCTGGCGCTGCGGCGCAGCATGACCTCGCCGCTGTCGGGGCCGGTCTGACCGAGGATCAGGGCGCAGAGGGTCGACTTGCCGCTGCCGTTGGGACCGACGATGCCGACCCGTTCGCCATCCTGGATCTCGAAGCCCACGTCCTCGAGGATGAGGCTGCCGCCGAAGGACTTGACCAGGTCGCGGACCGCGAGCAGGCTCATCGACCGGCGGCCCCGTCGAGGTGGCGGTCGGCGGCGCGGAGGAGGGCGCGGGCCCCCTCGTGCTGGAGCAGGGCGAGGGCGTCCTCGAGGGTCTCGAAACCGCCGGCGGCGTGTTCCTTCGACAGGCGCTCGCGGCCGGCCAGGAGGCGGGCGAGGAAGTAGCGCACGACCTTCTCGGTCCGGCCGTCCGGCAGGACGTAGCGTTCCTCCTCATCGAAGCCGGGGACGATCTCGATCCGATCGAGTCCGGTCTCCTCGAGCAGCTCGCGGCGGGCGCAGCCGAGGTCGTCCTCGCCGGGGTCGCGGTGACCCTTGGGGAAACCCCAGGTGCCGTGACGGGCGTTGCGGAGCAGGAGATAGCGGCGCGGCCGTTCGTCCCGGAAGAGGACGAAGCCGGCGGCCAGTTCGATCGGTCGGCTCATGGCCGCATCATAGCCGCCCGGCCGCGCCGAGGAAGGCGAGGCCCGGGCAGGTTGCGGGACGCGCGCCGCACGCTATGGTCATGGACACCCGATTCCGGGAGGAGTACCGCATGCGTTCCTCGACCGTCCTCTTGCTCCTTTTGGCCCTCACGGCCCTGACCGGCTGCGGCAGCGGCCACGGCGCCTCCGCCTGGCTCTACGAGAAGGGGCCGGGCGGCGAGGACCGGCTGATCGACGCCGAGATCCGGATGGAGACCCAGCGGCATCGCCGGGGCGGCCCCGGTCCCGATCTGCGGATCATCCGCTGCCAGGACGGGCGCATCCGGGTCCGCTACGAGTCGCCGACGCGCAAGGAGGAGGGCGAGGCCGACCTGCCGCTCGCCGACTATTCGCGGATCTGGAACGAGCTGGTCGATCGCGCCGGCTGGAACGGCAATCCGGAGGCCGCCGATCCCCAGGGCGGCTACTACCATTACATCCGCTACCGGCTCGGAACCCGCGTGGGCGAGACCTCGGCGCAGAACCGCAGCAACTTCCTCGGCATGGGTACCGAGAACATCCACAACCGCCTGGAACTCGCCAACGAGATCACCCGCTTGGTGGCCGAGCGGGTGGAGCCCGGGCCGATGACGAGCCCGAAGGAGGAGGGCGGAGCGGAACCGTGATGCAGGATCGCTTCGCGCGCTATCTCCTCGATCTCCGCCTGGTCCTGGACGCGATCGAACCGCAGCAGTTCGAGGCGGCGCGCGACCGCCTCGGCCGCGCCGAGCGGATCTTCGTCGCCGGTCTCGGTCGCAGCGGCGCCATCATGCGCGCCTTCGCCACCCGCCTCGCCCGCGGCCGGCGGCGCGTCCACGTGGTCCTGGAGCCCGGATGTCCCGCCTTCGAGGCCGGCGACCTCCTGGTCCTGGGCAGCGGCTCGGCGGCGACCCGCAGCATGGTCGCGGTCGCCGAGGAGGCCCGCGAGCGGGGCGCGGCGATCCTGCTCCTCTCCGCCAACATGCTCGGTCCGCTGCGGCGCGAGGCCGATCTCGTCCTCTACCTGCCGCCGACCTTGCCCCTGGCCCCGGCCGGGAATTCCGAGCTCGAACCGGGCCGCCTGGCCTTCGAGCAGGCCCTGCTCCTGGTCCTGGACGCCCTGGCCGACGCCCTCGACGAGAGCGCGCGGAGCGGGGCCGCGGACGGCCTCGGGCGCGGTCCTCGGTCGCAGCCCTAAGCATCCTGCGGCGCATCGTTTGGGGACGGGCTCGAGCGCCGCTTCGGTTGAAGGACCGCGGGGACGAGAGTAGGATCCCGCCGCCGCCGGGCCGTCACGGTCCGGCCATTCCGAACATCACGAGGATCCCATGACCGAAGCCTTCATCGTCTCCGCCGCGCGCACGCCGGTCGGGAAGTTCCAGGGAGCCCTGTCCTCGACCCGCGCCCCCGAGCTCGGCGCCGTCGCCATCAAGGCCGCCCTCGAGCGGGCCGGGGTCGCCCCCGAGCTGGTCGACGACGTGATCATGGGCAACGTCCTGCAGACCGGTCTCGGCCAGAACCCCGCGCGGCAGTCGTTGCGGGCAGCCGGCATTCCCGACCTGGTCGGCGCCATGACCATCAACAAGGTCTGCGGCAGCGGCCTCAAGGCCGTCGCCCTGGCGGCGCAGGCGATCCGCGCCGGCGACCACCATGCCGTCATCGCCGGCGGCATGGAGAACATGAGCCAGGCGCCCTACTTCATGCCGGGCGTGCGCGACGGACTGCGTCTCGGCCACGGCCAGATCCTCGACGTCATGGTCCACGACGGTCTCTGGGACCGCTACAACGACTTCCACATGGGCATGACCGCCGAGCTGGTGGCGGACAAGTACGAGGTCGGCCGCGAGGCGCAGGACGCCTACGCCGCCGAGAGTCACCGCCGGGCCGTGGCCGCGATCGCGGCTGGTGCCTTCGCCGCGGAGATCTGCCCGGTGTCGGTGCCCCAGCGGAAGGGCGATCCGCTGCAGGTGACCGCCGACGAGGGCCCGCGCGCCGACACGACCGCCGACTCGCTCGCCAAGCTGCGTCCCGCCTTCAAGCGTGACGGCGGCACGGTGACCGCCGGCAACGCCTCCAGCATCAACGACGGCGCCGCGGCGCTCCTCGTCGCCAGTGGCGACTTCGTCGCCGAGCAGGGTCTGCAACCGCTGGCGCGGATCACCGGCTACGTCACCGGCGGCGCCGCCCCCGAGTGGGTGATGATGGCGCCGGTCGACGCGGTCACGAAGCTGATGGCCCGCGAGGGCACGAAGATCGGCGACTACGACCTGATCGAGATCAACGAGGCCTTCTCGGCCGCCGCGGTCGCGGTCACCCGGGAGCTGGGTGCCGATCCGGCAAGGATCAACGTCAACGGCGGGGCGGTCGCGATCGGCCACCCGATCGGCGCCTCGGGCGCGCGCATCCTGGTGACCCTCCTGCATGCCCTGAAGGCCAGGAAGGCGCGCCGTGGTCTCGCCACCCTCTGTCTGGGTGGCGGCAACGCCGTGGCCCTCGGCGTCGAGATGGTCTGATGGCTTTCCCACGCAACGCGGCCGTCGTCGCCCTCTTGCTCCTGGTCGCCGGCTGCGGCCTCCGCCCGGCGCAGGACTACGCCGCGATCGGCAGCCTCACGGTCGCCGATCCGATGAAGCGCTTCATCGTCGCCGGCCAGCGCATGGGCGGCGAGGTCGAGCTGGTGATGACCCTCAGGACCAGCCCGAAGGTCGAAGACGTCATCGTCCAGCGGCGCTGGATCAACCCGACCTTCCCGTTCGAGTTCGGTCTCGGCAAGGGCCGGGGCGAGGCGCTGAAGGGACGCAAGGTCTACGTCACCGCCGAGCTCAGCGGACTTCCGGTCGGCAGCCTGGTCGGCTTCACCGAGGAGGCCCAGGCGGTGCCGCTGCGGTTCATCGACCTCCAGCTCGCCCACCAGAGCGGCGACCCGGCCCTGCTGGAGATGCCGGGTTGTCCCCAGGGCGGCTTCCGCTCGGAGACGGTCCAGGAGGAGGCGACCCCGCCGGGCCGCGAGCCCTTCATGCGCGGGCCCAGGGTCTTCGCCGGCCGGCTCGAGATCCCCAGGGGCTACGAGCAGAAGCTGGCCGGCCTGCCGGTCGTGATCATCTCGCGACCGAAGCCCGACCGCACCGCGCCGGACCTCTACACCAAGATCGAACGGCCGAGCTACCCGCTCGACTTCAGCCTGCACCAGAACGACCGCATCCAGGCCTTCATGGGCCAGCGGGCGGCGGCGGTGAAGAAGGGCCAGGGCGACCCGGTGACCTGGAGCTCCTACGTCGTGGCCCAGATCGACCTCGACGGCAGCGTCGACACCAAGGACGATCTGATCGAGGCGGTGAGCGCCAAGGTCGAGCCCGGCACGATGGGCGTCGTCTTGCGCTTCGATCCGGCCGAGATCGATCGCGTCCTGGGGATGCTCGGCGACGGCGGGCGCTCACCCGCCGGTTCGCCCCACGGCGGCAACCCGCACGGGGGCAGCGGCGGCACCGCGCCGGTGGCCGGCCTCGTCGCCCAGGGCCGGGTGGAGCTGCCGCCGGAACTCGCGGCGCAGCTCGGCGTGGCGGGCGGCGACCTCTGGCTGTCGATCCGCGATCCCGAGTCGCAGCAGATGCTGGACGCCCATCGATTCAGCGTGAGCGCCTTCCCCTTCGAGTTCGCGCTCGAGAACGGCAAAGGCTCGATGCAGCGCGCCTTCGCCGCGGGGCAGAAGTTCATGCTCCGGGCCATCCTGGCCGGTGACCCGTCGTCGAAGACCGCACCGATCGCCACCAGCGGGACGATCGAACCCGGGGCCAGCGGATTGGTCCTGAAGCTCGCGGCGCAGTGAGAACACGAGGAGAAGGATGATGGAGATCAAGAAGGTTACGGTCGTCGGCGGCGGCACGATGGGCAACGGCATCGCCCAGGTCTTCGCCATTTCGGGCTACGACGTGGTCCTCGTCGACATGAAGCCGGAGTTCCTCGAGCGCGCTCGCGGCACGATCACCAAGAACATGGGCCGGATGGTGACCAAGGGGACGATCGACCAGGCGGCGGCGGACGCCGCCCTGGCGCGGCTCGCCTTCGAGACCGACCTCGCCAAGGCGGCCGGCTCGCAGCTGGCGGTCGAGGCCGTGTTCGAGAACCTGGAGGTCAAGACCGCGGTCTTCGAGAAGCTCGACGCCGTGCTGGAGCCGGGCGCGATCATCGCCAGCAACACCTCGTCGATCTCGATCACCGTGCTCGCCTCGCGGACCTCGCGGCCCGGCCGGGTCATCGGCATGCATTTCATGAACCCGGTGCCGGTGATGAAGCTGGTCGAGATCATCCGCGGCGACCAGACCAGCGACGAGACCAACGCCGAGATCGTCGCCTGCTGCGAGAAGCTGGGCAAGATCCCCTGCGTCGCCAACGACTATCCCGGCTTCGTCGCCAACCGCATCCTGATGCCGATGATCAACGAGGCCTGCTTCGCCCTGATGGAGGGCGTGGCGGACAAGGAGTCGATCGACAACATCATGAAGCTCGGCATGGCCCACCCGATGGGCCCCCTGACCCTGGCCGACTTCATCGGTCTGGACATCTGCCTGAACATCCTCGAGGTGCTGCACCAGGGTCTCGGCGATCCGAAGTACCGGCCCTGCCCGCTGCTCAAGAGGATGGTCGACGCCGGCCGCCTCGGTCGCAAGAGCGGTCGCGGCTTCTACGACTACGAGGTGAAATGAGCATGCTCTTCCAGCTCGACGACGCGCTCCTCGCCCTGCAGCAGGAGGCGCGGGAGTTCGCGCGGACCGAGGTGGCGCCGCAGGCCGCGCGCCGCGACCGCGAGAAGGAGTTCCCGGCCGACCTGATGACCCAGGTCGGCGCCCGCGGCTGGCTCGGTTGCCTGGTCCCGCGGTCCTGGGGCGGCTCCGATATCGGCAACATCGGCCAGGCCGTCGTGCTGGAGGAGATCGCCGCGGCCTGCGCCAGCACCCACGTCACCATGAGCGTGCACAACTCGCTCATGTCGACGCCGCTGAAGAAGTACGCCTCGGCCGAGCTGCAGCAGGAGTTCCTGCCCAAGGTGGTCACCGGCGAGTGGCTCGGCGCCTACCTGTTGACCGAGCCCGGCGCCGGTAGCGACGCCGCGGCCCAGAAGACCACCGCGGTCCGTGACGGCGACGACTGGCTGATCAACGGCGAGAAGATGTGGATCACCACGGGCGACATGGCCCGGGTCGGCATCGTCTTCGCCCGCACCGATCTCGACCCAGCGGCACGCGACGCCAAGGCCGTTTCGGCCTTCGTCGTCGACATGCAGAGCCCGGGCATCAGCTTCGGCAAGCGCGAGCCCAAGCTCGGCCTCAGGGGCTCGACCACCGTGGCGATCTCGCTGAAGGACCTGCGGGTTCCCGGCAAGAACCTGCTCGGCGAGCTGCATCGCGGCTTCAACATCGCGATGGATCTGCTCAACGGCGGCCGCATCGGCATCGCCATCCAGGGCATCGGCATCGGCCGCGCCGCCCTCGAGCTGGCGCTCGACACGGTCGGCGGCCTGAAGCGGAACGGCAAGGATCTCGCCCGCAGCCAGTCGGTCCAGTTCCGGCTCGCCGACATGGCGACCCGGGTCGACGCCGCCAGGCTGCTCGCCTATCGCGCGGCCGAGCTGCGCGACCACGACCTGCCGCACATCAAGGAGGCCTCGATGGCGAAGCTCTTCGCCACCCGGATGGCGAACGAGGTCTGCCGGGAGGTGGTCGAGCTCCTCGGCGAGAGCGGCTACGGCGCCGCCTCCGCCGCCGAGCGGCTGATGCGCGATTGCCGGATCTGCGAGCTCTACGAGGGTACGACCGAGATCCAGAAGCTGGTCATCGCGAAGCAGCTCTTCGCCGACCGCGCCGCGGAGGAGAAGGCCTGATGAGCTTGCATTACCTGTTTCCGGCCCTGAACGAGGATCAGCGCATGATCCTCGACTCGGTCGAGGTCTTCTGCGCCGGCGAGCTGATCGGACGCGCCGAGTCGATCGACCACGCGGCCGAGATCGCGCCCGAGGTGCTCGAGCAGATCGCCGAACTGGGACTCCTGGCCATCTGCATCCCCGAGGAGCAGGGTGGGGCCGGTTTCGATCAGGCGAGCTACCATGCCGCCCTGATCGAGATGGCGCGCGCCTCGGCCACCTGCGCGCTCCACGTGGTCCTGCAGTGCTCGGGCTTCCTCGAGCCGATCGCCCGCGGTGGTTGCGCCGAGACGAGCGTCTTCGAGGCCGCCGCCACCGGCACGGCGATGGCTGCGCTGGCCGCCTTCGAGGGCGAGGGCGGCTTCGACGCCGCGGCGATCTCGGCCACGCTGACCGAACGCGACGGCAAGCTCGTGCTCGACGGCGTCAAGGAGAACGTCGTCGGCCCGGCCGACGCCAGCGAGTTCCTGGTCTTCGCCCGCGAGGGCGCCGGCATCTCGGCGGTCGTGGTTCCGGCGGATGCCGCGGGCCTGGTCCTGGGCGCGCCCCTCGACCGTCTCGGCATGCGCGGCGTCGCGGCGCGCAGTCTCCGTTTCGATGGTCTCGAACTGCCGATGTCGCGGCGGGTAGGCCTGGCCGGCGAGGCCGCCGGCCTCCTCGAGGAGACCGCCACGCGGCTGATGATCGCGTTGGCCTCGATCGGCGTCGGCATCATGCAGGCCGCGCGCGATTGCGGGGCCCGCTACGCCACCGAACGCCAGCAGTTCCGTCGGCCGATCGCCGACTTCGAGGCGATGCGCGAGCGTCTGGCCACCGCCGAGATCGGTCAGGCCGCGGTGCTGAACCTGGTGTTCTCGGCGGCGCGCGGCCTCGACGAGGGCGCCGACGTCGCGCAGCTCGCGCGCATCGCCAAGACCCTGGCCGGTGAATTCGCGATGAAGGCGGCCGACGACGTCCTCCAGGTCTACGGCGGCTACGGCTACAGCCAGGAGTATCCGGCCGAACGCCTGTACCGGGACGCGCGTTACGTCGCGCTCGCCCTCGGTGGCGACGCCGCCACCCGCTGCGCGATCGCGGCGCGGATCCTGCCCGAGTGACCTTCCTCAAAACCGGCGTGGCCGGTAGGATCGCGGTCCGAGGCTGAGCGGCGGCCGCTCGCATGAGTGGTGCCGCCGGCCCGGACGACGGATCGGTCCGTCGTCGCTGTCCCTGGAGCCAACCGGATGAAGATCGGCAAGTACTTCGTCGTTCCGCTCTACGAGGGCCGGATCCTGCGCGATGGCGGGGTCAGCTTCGGCTGCATTCCGCGCGTCCAGTGGTCCCGCCTGGCGGCTCCGGACGAGAACAACCTCATCCCCTTCAGCCTCGGTCTGTTCCTGGTCCAGGGGCACGGCAAGAACATGCTCATCGACTGCGGCCTGGGCGACAAGCTCTCCGACGAGGTCGAGGTCCAGGAGGGCATCAGCCGCGCCGCGCGCATCGACGGGTTGCTCGAGACCGTCGGTCTCGACCGGTCCGCGATCGACATCGTCGTGATGACCCATCTGCACTTCGCCTCGGCCGGTGGCCTGACCCGGATCGGCGAGGAGGGCGCCCTCGAGCCGACCTTCCCTCGTGCCCGGGTGGTCATCCAGCAGGGCGAATGGGAGAACGGCATCCACGCCAACCTGCGGACCCGCGGCCTCTACAACAAGGAAAACTACGAGGCGCTGCTCTGGCATCAGCAGCTCGAGCTGATCGACGGCGACCTCCAGCTCCTGCCCGGACTCTGGGTGCACATGACCGGCGGTCATACCGAGCACCACCAGATCGTGGTCATCGACTCCGAGAACGAGGGCGGCATCTTCTTCGGCGACCTGGTGCCGAGCCTGTGGCACCTGCCGCTGAACGTGGTCAGCGCGCTCGACCTGATGCCGCTGGTGACGATGGAGAAGAAGGCGGAATGGCTGGCCCGGGCCGCCCACAACCAGTGGGTCTGCTTCTTCTCGCACGACGCCCAGGTCGCCGCCGCGATGCTCTCGGGCTCGGTGCGCGCCCCCGGCGGCCTCGGCAGCGAGGTGCTGCTCCAGCATCCGGCCTGAGCCGTGCCTCCCGGCGCCGGCCCGCGCCCGCTGAGTCGGGCCGACGCGGCCCTCAGATCTCGATGGTCATGAGGTCGGTGGCGAGGATCGCATCCGGCAGCACGGCGCGGGCCTCGTCCTCCAGTTCCTTGATCTTCTCGCGGTCGTAGCGGGTCGAGAAGTGCGTCGCCACGAAGGTGCGCGCGCCCGCCGCCCTGGCCAGCACCGCGGCCTGACGGATCGTGCTGTGACGACGTTCCTCGGCGAGCTGCCAGAACTCCTCGCCATAGGTCGCTTCATGGAGCAGGAGATCGACGTCCTGGGCCAGCCGCTTGGCGCCGAGGCAGAGCCGCGTGTCCGTGCAGTAGGCGAAGGACCGTCCCGGGCGCGGCGGGCCGACGAGATCGGCGGGTTCGATCACCCGGCCGTCGGCCAGGGTGATCGTCTCGCCGCGGATCAGGCGACCGCGTTCCGGGCCGAAGGGAATGCCCAGCTCGTCGGCGCGGGCGGCGTCGAAGGAGCCGGGTCGCGGCTTCTCCTCGAGGCGGTAACCCTGGGTCGGCAGACGGTGGTCGAGGGGGGCGCTGACGATGCGCAGCTCGTCGGTCTCCAGGACCACGCCCTCGAAGCCGGTGGGCAGCTCGCGGCAGGTCAGCTCGAAGGGCAGCGAGAAGCGACGGGGGAAGTTCTGGATGAAGTCGACGAAGCGGCCGATGCCGGCCGGGCCGATGACCTGCAGGGCCTGCTCCCGCTGGTTCAACCCCAGCGAGGACAGAAGGCCCGGGAGCCCGTAGTAATGATCGCCGTGGAGGTGGGTGACCAGGATCGTCCCGAGCCGTCCGCGGCGGGCGCCGGCGCGCATCAGCTGGTACTGGGTTCCCTCGCCGCAATCGAACAGGAAGGACTCGCCCTCGCGCTCGACCAAGGTGGCGGACAGGGCCCGCTTGAAGGTCGGCGTGGCCGAGCTGGTTCCGAGGATCGTGATGCGCATCGAGGCTCCGGGGCTGGCGGGCGCGCCCCGCCGGCGCACCGTCCGACCATGTAACACAAATCGCCCAGGCGAAAAGGACGGCGGGGCCGGCGCGGTCCCCTGGATCGCGTGGGCCAGGCCGTTCTGCGGGCCGGGAATTGCGCTTGCCGAGGCCGCCCACCGGCAGGCCCGACGTCACGGCCGGCGTGGCCGGGGCGGAGCTTTGAGGGGCGGGGAGGCCGTGTTAGAGTCCGCCGCCCCAGCGCGAGTCCCGACTCAGTCCCGAAGCAGGAGCGGATCCCCATGACCCGTGTGGCCGTCACGCATGCATTCCGTACGCCCATCGGCAAGTTCATGGGCGCGCTCGAATCGCTGAGCGCGGTCGAGCTCGGCATCGCCGTGGTCCGGCCCATGCTGGAACGGGCGGGGGTGAGCGGCGATGACGTCGACCAGCTCATCTTCGGCAACGGTCGCCAGGCCGGCAGCGGACCGAACCCGGCCCGACAGATCGCCCTCAAGTCCGGCATCAAGGACGGGGTCATCGCCTACACCATGAACATGGCCTGCGCCTCGGGCCTCAAGAGCATCGTCCTCGGCGCGCGCGAGATCATGAGCGGCGATGCCGGCATCGTGGTGGCCGGCGGGACCGAGAGCATGAGCCGTCTGCCCTACCTCCTGCCGCACGCCCGCGACGGCTACCGCCTGGGTCACGCACCGCTGGTCGACGCCATGTACCAGGACGGCTTCCAGTGCCCGCTGGCCGACCAGCTGATGGGGGCGACGGCCGAGAACCTCGCCGATCGCTTCGAGATCGAACGCGAGGAACAGGACTACTACGCGACCCTGTCGCAGAACCGCTGCGAGGAGGCCCGCCGCGCCGGCCGCTTCGAGGACGAGATCATCCCGGTGACGGTGTCGACCCGCAAGGGCAGCGTCCTGGTGGATCGCGACGAGCATCCGCGCGACGGCACCACCGTGGCTTCCATGGCCAAGCTGAAGCCGGTCTTCCGCGCCGACGGCACCGTGCATGCCGGCAACAGCTCGGGGATCACGGACGGCGCCGCCGCCGTGCTGCTGATGAGCGAGGAGGAGGCCCGGCGGCGCGGCCTGGAGGTCCTCGCCTTCATCGACGGCGAGGCCGCCGCCGGCGTCGACCCCCGGTTCATGGGCATCGGACCGGTGCCGGCCACCGCGCGCTTGAACGACAAGCTCGGCATCGGCATCGAGGACTACGATCTGATCGAACTCAACGAGGCCTTCGCCGCCCAGGTCCTGGCCTGCTTCCGTGAGTGGGGCATCGACGCCGAGAAGGTCAACGTCAACGGCGGGGCGATCGCGCTCGGCCATCCGATCGGCGCGACCGGGGCGCGCATCGCCGTGACCCTGCTCCACGAGATGCGGCGCCGCGACGTCGGCCGTGGTCTCGCCACCCTCTGCGTGAGCGGTGGCATGGGGCAGAGCGTGAGCTTCATCAGGTCCTGAACGACTCGACCGCCGCGGCCCGGCGCCGCGACCGGAAACGACTGCAAAGAAGGAGAACGAGCATGACCGCGAACAAGGCGACGATCGTCACCAACATGGGCACGATCGAACTGGAACTCTGGGCCGACAAGGCGCCGAAGCACGTCGAGAACCTGAAGAAGCTGGCCGACGACGGCTTCTACGACGGCCTGATCTTCCACCGCGTCATCCCCGGGTTCATGATCCAGGGCGGTTGCCCCGAGGGCAGCGGTCGTGGTGGCCCGGGCTGGCGGGTCAAGGCCGAGTTCAACGACGCCACCTTCGCCAAGGGCGTCCTGGGCGCGGCCCGTTCGGCCGACCCGGACAGCGCCGGCTCGCAGTTCTTCATCTGCACCGACGATGCCCCTCACCTCAACCGCCAGTACACCGCCTACGGCAAGGTCACCAGCGGCCAGGACGTGGCCGATGCCATCGCCTCGGTGCCGCGTGATCGCAACGACCGGCCGCAGACCGAGGTCAAGATCGAGTCCTTCAAGGTGAGCTGAGTGCCATGAGCGAACTTCGCAACATCCAGGTCGAGAAGCGTGACGGCGTCTTCGTGGTCCGGATCGCCCGCCCCGAGGTCCTGAACGCGCTCTCCGCCGACACCCTGGCCGAGCTGCGCGCGGCCTTCGAGGCCTTCGACGCCGACCCGACCCTCGGCGCGGCCCTGCTCACCGGCGGTGAGGGCGGCAAGCGTCCCGCCTTCGCGGCCGGCGCGGACATCGCCGAGATGGCGCGGATGTCAGGGTTGGAGCTGCGCGATCACGCGCGGCACGGGCAGCGCGCCCTCGATGCCATCGACCGCTGCTCCAAGCCGGTGATCGCGGCGATCAACGGCTTCGCCCTCGGTGGTGGGCTCGAGCTCGCCATGGCCTGCCACATCCGCTACGCGGCCGCGGGCGCCAGGATGGGCCAGCCCGAGATCAATCTCGGCATCATCCCCGGCTTCGGTGGCAGCCAGCGGCTGCCGCGACTGATCGGCAAGGGGCGGGCGCTCGAGATGCTCCTCGGTGGCGATCCGGTCGATGCCGCCCGAGCGCTCGAACTCGGTCTGGTCGATCGCGTCCTGCCCGATGCCGAGCTCTTCGACGCCGCCTTCGCGCTAGCCGCGAAGCTCGCCGGCAAGGCGCCGGTGGCGCGGCGGCTCATTCTCGACGCCGTCGTGCGGGGCCTCGACGTCAATCTCGACGACGGCCTCCGCCTCGAGGCCGACCTCTTCGGCGTGGTCGGGGCGACGGAGGACGTGAAGGAAGGCCTGACCGCCTTCCTCGACAAGCGTGCGGCGACTTTCCGGGGGAAGTGACCAGATGAAGAAGATCGTGATTCTCGGCGGCAAGCGGACGCCCATGGCCGAGTACTGTGGCACGCCGGGCTACGGCAAGCTGGCCGAGCTGTCGGCCAACGACCTCGGCGGTCATGCCATCGCGGCGGCCCTGGCCGACGCCGGCGTCGCCACCGGGGACGTCGACCACGTGGTCATGGGCAATGCCATGCAGACCTCGGTGGACGCCCACTACGGCGCCCGCCATGCCGCCCTGAAGGCCGGCCTGCCGATCGAGGTTCCGGCCCTGACCGTGAACCGCATCTGCGGCAGCGGCCTCCAGTCGATGGTGAACGCGGCCCAGATGATGATGCTCGGCGAGGCGAAGATCACCGTCGCCGGCGGCATGGAGAGCATGTCCCAGGCGCCCTTCTGCGTCTACGGGCACAAGATGCGGGCCGGCGTCCGCTTCGGCAGCGAGCCGAAGATGGTCGACTACCTGTTCAGCGGCCTGCGCGACAGCTTCTGCGACACCTACATGGCGCAGACCGCCGACAACGCGGCGCGCGAGGCCGGCGTCAGCCGTGAAGCCTGTGACGAGTTCGCCCTCCGTTCCCACCAGCTCGGCGCGGCGGCGGTCAAGGCTGGAGTCTTCGCCGGCGAGATCGCGCCGGTGACCCTGAAGGCGGGCCGGCGCGAGGTGGTCGTGGACAGCGACGACCACATCAAGCCGGAGACCACGCTCGAGGCGCTGGCCAGGCTTCGACCCGCCTTCGGCGAGGGCGGTCTGGTCACGGCCGGCAATGCGTCGGGCATCGTCGACGGCGCGGCGGCCATGGTGCTGGCGACCGAGGATGAGGCCCTTTTCCGTGGCCTCCGGCCCCGGGCGGTGATCCGGGGCTGGAGCATCGTGGGCGTCGATCCCAGGCTGATGTCGATCGGGCCGGTACCGGCGATCCGCGGCCTCTGGGAGAAGACCGGAGTCGGCGCCGAGCAGATCGATCTCTACGAGATCAACGAGGCCTTCGCGCCGCAGCTGCTCGCCTGCGAGAAGGCGCTCGGACTCGATCGCGACCGGATCAACGTCAATGGCGGCGCGATCGCGCTCGGTCACCCGCTGGGGGCCACGGGCACCCGCCTGGCGCTGACACTCGTCCACGAACTCGAGCGCCGCGGCGCTCGCTACGGAATCGCCGCGGCCTGCATCGGCGGCGGCCAGGGCATTGCCATGCTCATCGAGCGTGAAGGCTGAACAGGGACCCGAGGGTCCGGAAAGGTGAACAGATGACCTACAAGATCGGCGTCATCGGTGGCGACGGCATCGGGCCGGAAGTCGTCGACGAGGGCCTCAAGGTGCTGCGCGTCGCGGCCGAGAAGTTCGGTTTCGATTTCGAGACCAAGGACTATCCCTGGGGGGCGGAGCACTACCTCGCCACCGGCGAGGCCCACCCCGACTCGGTCTACTCCGAGTACCGGGAGATGGACGCGCTGCTGCTCGGCGCGATCGGCGATCCACGCATCGAGGTCGGCATGCTGGAGCGGGCCATCATCGCCGGCATCCGCTTCAAGATGGACCTCTTCGTCAACCTGCGGCCGATCAAGTGTCCCGCGGACGACATCTGCCCGATCAAGGGCAAGAAGGCCAGCGACATCGACATGCTGGTCATCCGCGAGAACACCGAGGGCGCCTACTGCCAGGTCGGCGGGATCTTCAAGAAGGACAGCCCGCAGGAGGTGGCGATCGCGGAGATGATCTACACGCGCCATGGCGTGGAGCGGGTCGTCCGTTATGCCTTCGAGGCCGCGAAGCGTCGGCCGCGCAAGCACCTGACCCTGGTGGACAAGGCCAACGCCATCCGTCCGCAGGAGATCTGGACGCGGGTCTTCGCCGAGGTCGCGCGCGAGTACCCCGACGTGGCCACCGATCACGCCTACGTCGATGCGGCCTGCATGTGGATGATCAAGAACCCCGAGGCCTTCGATACCGTGGTCACGACCAACCTCTTCGGTGACATCATCACCGACCTGGGGGCGGTCCTGCAGGGCGGCATGGGCGTTGCCGCGTCGGGCAACATCCATCCCGGGAAGACCTCGATGTTCGAGCCCATCCACGGCTCGGCGCCGAAGTACAAGGGCCAGAACAAGGCCAACCCGATCGCAACCGTGGCCGCCGTCTCGATGATGCTCGATCACGTCGGCGAGGCCCGGGCTGCCGCCGCCATCGACGGCGCCATCACCGAGCTGATCGCCTCGGGCCGCATCCCGGACCTGTCCTCGAGCAGCGGTCTCAAGACCGACGAGATCGGCGATCTGATCGCCGGCGCGCTGAAGGAAGGGCTGGGGGCCTGAAGCCGGCCACGCCGCGGGGCCCGACCGGGCCTCGGCGGCGGGGCAGGGGCCCGACCGGCGACCGGACCGGGGTGGGGGGTGGAGACCCTTCGCCCCGGTCTTCATTCCGGCCGGCGCGGCGCGATCTGGGGCGTATTCCCCGTTGGCGGCCTCCGGGCTGGCGTCGAGACCCCGCTGCGGCGTTTCTCCCCCAGTTTTTGCTTGCCCGCGGCGAGGCCGCTCTGTATGATGCCTCCCGAACGACCTAACTCGCAATCTAATCTCCACTTACGACGCATTGCCCCAGGTTCGCGAGAAGCCGTGAACCGGTGGCCGCGCGAGGGAGATCGGTCGGCCCGCGAGGGCTGATCGCCTCACTAAGGAAGAGGGAATGGAAACCAGGTTCGAGTGCATCTACGAGGGGAAGAAGATCTTCCAGGTCATCAAGAACACCATGCCGCTCTTCACCGGCACCTGGGCGCAGTGCGAGCGCTTCAAGGACATCTACAACGAGAAGGTGATGAAGAGCCGCTACCGCAGCCGTCGTTCGTCGACTCGTCGCGCCGACGGCTGAGGAATCCGAACCAGTGAAGGGGGGAGGTCGGGGCATCCCGACCTCCTCTTTTTTTGCGTCACCCAGGCCCACCGTTCTCGACCTTCCTCACTGGAGTGCCAAGAGGACGACCATGAACCCGGAGCGCGAACGCGCCCTCATCGCCGACAGTGCCCGAGGAGACCAGCGAGCCTTCGCCGACCTGGTCCGCCTGATGGCCCCGGACCTGATCCGTGGCCTGACCCGCATCCTGCGCGATGCCGATCGGGCCGAGGAGATCAGCCAGCTCGCCTTCCTGAGGGCCTGGCGCAACCTCGACCGGCTCCGCGACCCCCGGAGCTTCCGGATGTGGTTGTGGCAGATCGCGCGCTGCGCCGCCTTCGATGCCCTCCGGCGTCGGTTCCGTCCGGGCGACGAGGTCGGTGTCCTCGACGAACTTCCGGCCGAGGCCCTGGCGGTCGACGCGCCTGGGATCGGCGAGGAGCTGGCGCGCCGGGAGCTGGCCGAGGAGGCCCTGCGCGAACTCCAGGTCCTGCCGGACGAGGCCTTGGAGCTGCTCCGGCTGCGCTACGAACAGGAACTGAGCTACCGCGAGATGGCGGAGCGGCTCGGCTTGACCGTCACCCAGGTGAAGGCGCGACTCGCCCGGTGCCGGGCCGCGCTCCGGGTCCGCCTCGAGCGGATCGCCGCCGAATGGAGGCGCCTCGATGCCGAACGAAGCTGACGACGATCTCCTCTGGCGCTACCTCGATGGCGAGCTGGCCGCGCGTGAGCATGCCCTGGTCGAGAAGAAGCTGATCAACGATCCGGCCTGGCGGGAGCGTCTCGAGACCTTGCGCGCCGAGGACGAGATCGGCCGGGCCGCGATCCTGGAACTCGGCCTCGCCGAGCGGGCGAGGCGGCTCGCGGACGCGGTCCGGGCCGAGATCGATGGGCAGGACGACGACGAAACCCCCGACCCGGTCTCCGGGTCCTGAGCCGACGCGGGCCCGGATGGATGGTCCGATGCTAGATCTCAGAAACCTCGCCCTGGCGACGATCCTCGCCCTGGCGACACTCCTTCCGACCTCTGCTCTCCAGGCCCAGGACGATGCCCGGAGCTGCCTGGCGGCCGCGCGCAAGAGCCTCGCCTCGGCGCGGGGCCTGGAGGACGAGGACAAGAAGGCGGTCCTGGACGAGGCCTTGACCCTGTTCCAGGCGGTGGGCGAGCGCTGGCCCGACGCCGTCGAGGAGCGGGCCAACGCCCTGCTCGAGGCCGCGGCGCTGCTGCAGAAGCTGGCGCGGCCCGACGAGGCCCGTGCCAGCCTGCTCGCGGTTCTCGACCTCCCGGCACCCGGGAAGCTGAAGGCCCGGGCCCTGGCCGCGGCGGCGGCCTTGGAGCGCCGGCGGAAGGAACCCGAGGCGGCCACGGCCCTGCTCGAGCGCCTGATCCGCGAGTTCCCGGACGAGGAGAAAGAGGTGGCCGAGGCCCGGCTCGACCTCGGCGCCCAGGCCCGGGACCAGAAGCGCTGGGCCAGCGCCCTGCGCCTTGCGGACGAGGTGATCGAAGCCCATCCGGGGCTCTGGCGCCAGAATCTCGAGGCCTGCCAGCTGCGCCTCGGGGTCCTCCTGCGCTGTCGTCAGTGGCAGCAGGCGACCGCCGAACTCGAGCGCCTCGATGCCTTGATGGCGCGACGCTTCAAGGACGGCAAGCACTGGGAATCGGTGGCCCGGGGCCTGGCCGCGCTGTCGGCGCGCAAGAGTCTCACGCCCTTGCCGGTGATCGATCCCTGAGTCGCCCGGCACCGCTCGCGCCGCTGCGGCGCGGGCGGTGACCCATCTCAGACGCCGATGCCGTAGTAGGTCAGGCCGGCGGCCTCGAGCAGCGCGCGCTGGTAGATGTTGCGGCCGTCGAAGACCACCTTGTCGCGGAGGTTCTCGGCGAGGAAACGGAAGTCCGGTGCCCGGTACTCGTTCCATTCCGTCACCAGGAACAGGGCGTCGGCACCGCGCAGGGCGTCCTTCGGCTTGTGATGGTAGCTGATCCGGTCCCCGAGGACGCGGCGGGCGGTCTCGGTCGCGGCCGGGTCGTTGGCCTGGACCTTGGCGCCGGCGGCGAGGAGCTTCTCGATCAGGACCAGGCTCGGAGCCTCGCGCATGTCGTCGGTCTTCGGCTTGAAGGCGAGGCCCCAGACGGCGAAGGTCTTGCCGGAGAGGTCGCCGCCGTAGTGCTTCGAGGCCATCTCGAACAGGCGCCTCTTCTGGGCGTCGTTCACCGCCTCGACCGCGGCGAGGATCCGGAAGTCGTAGTCCTGTTCGCCGGCGGTACGCATCAGCGCCTTGACGTCCTTCGGGAAACAGGAGCCGCCGTAGCCGACGCCAGGAAAGAGGAAGGAGTAGCCGATCCGGCTGTCCGAACCCATGCCGCGCCGGACGTCGTTGACGTTGGCGCCGAGCAGGTCGCAGAGGCGAGCGATCTCGTTCATGAAGGAGATGCGGGTCGCCAACATGGCGTTGGCCGCGTACTTGGTGAGCTCGGCGGAGCGCACGTCCATGAACATGATCGGTTTGCCGGTGCGCGTGAAGGGGCGGTAGAGCTCCTCCATGCGGGCGCGGGCGCGCTCGTCGCCGACGCCGATCACCACCCGGTCGGGCTTCAGGAAGTCGTCGATGGCGGCGCCTTCCTTGAGGAACTCCGGGTTCGAGACCACCGAGAACTCCTGCTCGGTCTCGGCCCGGATCGCGGCCGCGACCTTCTCGGCCGTGCCGACCGGCACCGTGCTCTTGTCGACGACGATCTTGTAGCCGTTCATGTTCTCGCCGATCAGCTTGGCGACCGCGAGGACGTACTTGAGGTCGGCCGAGCCGTCCTCGCCCTCGGGGGTGCCGACGGCGATGAACACGACCTCGGCATCCCGGACGGCACTGCCCGTGTCGGTGGTGAAGCTGAGGCGGCCCTCCTCGACGTTGTGGGCGATCATGGCGTCGAGACCGGGCTCGTAGATCGGGACCTCGCCCCGCTGGAGCATCGCGATCTTGTCCGCGTTCACGTCGGCGCAGACCACTTCGTTGCCGGTGTCGGCGAAGCAGGTGCCGACCACGAGTCCCACGTATCCGGTACCGATGACGCCAATGCGCATGCCAAGGCTCCAGTGTTCGACGGCTGGCGGGGCCCATTAGTAACAGTCGGCCGCGTCCCGGCAAGTATCGGAGCATTCAGCCCCTTTGATAAATCTGCGCCGGCAGGATAGATATGCAAGCGCGGGGGTGGCCCCGTAGGGGCGATTAGCTCAGCTGGTCAGAGCGTCTGGTTTACACCCAGTAGGTCGGGGGTTCGAGTCCCTCATCGCCCACGCCTTGACGCAAAGCCCATCGCGGATTCCCCCGGCCCCCATGCCGGGGCGGCAGACTCGTCCCAGGAGGACGACACATGAGCCGAATCACGCGACTGGGCGTCTGCGAGTCCTGCAACCGCTGGTCCTGGGGCAGCCTCGGCGAGATCTGCCCCTTCTGCGGTATCGCCACGGTCGTGGCCACCTTCGCCGAGTCCGAGCTGGCCGAGCTGGACCTCGACCAGTTGCTCGGTTCCCACAGCGTGGCCCACGACGAAGACTGACTCCGGA
The DNA here is from genome assembly GCA_020639295.1 of Planctomycetota bacterium. GTDB lineage: Bacteria > Planctomycetota > DRQF01 > JACKGY01. The sequence continues at coordinate 519,961 of JACKGY010000003.1, read as the reverse complement.
CCGGCGGGGACGGCGAGCGAAGGGGATCGAGGCTGCCCGGGCTCGGCGGGGCTGGTAGACTGGCCCCCATGAACAGGCATCGACATATCGCGGCCCTTCTCCTTCTTGCCCTCGTCCAGCTCGCTCTCGTTCGGAGCCTACCCGCCCAGGGCGATCCGGCGGAGGAGGAGGTGATCCTCGAGGAGCGGGAGGGCTGGCAGACCTCGCTGGTCTTCGACGCCGGCTGCGGGGTCTGGTGCGTCAAGTCCTTTCAGCTCTATCCGGAGCTGGCCTGCCCCGAGATCGTCGCCTGCGACGACCGCGGTCGGGGGACGATCCTCATCTCCTATTCGGGCAAGTGGACCCCCAAGGCGACGGTGCTGGATGGACGCTGGCTGGCGCCGATGGACCAGGGCCGCTTCGCCATGGGCGAGGGCGTGCTCTTGCTCGGCGGTGCCGGCGGCCGTCTCTACGAGGTGAGGCCGCGCGCCGCGGGCCATGCCGACATCCTGTTGCGCGCGGAGTTCCCGGGCGAGGAGATCCACACGATCATCACCGTGCCGGTCGCGACCCCGAAGAACCGCGATCGGGCGCTGATCTTCCTCATGTCCGGACGCGTCTTCGAGTATCGCTGCCCGGAGTCGGGCGACTCGGTCGAGCCATCGGTGAGCGAGATCCAGCGAGTCGAGGGCCGGGTGCGGGACGCCCTGATCGCGCCCGCCGCCGGACCGCTGCCGCGCCGCGATCTCTGGACCGTGAGCCGGGCCGGTCAGCTCGTGCGTCGGCGCCTGGAGATCGTCCGCGACCAGGCCATGCGCTTCACCGACGAGGTCATCCTCACCGAGCCCCAGGGGCTGGGCCGGTTGAGCCGCGGGGTCGGACGTTTCGCCGATTGCCTCTACCTGACCCGTGACGACGGCGTCTATCTCCGGATCGCGCCGGACGGCCAGGGCGGCTTCAGCCGCGAGGTCATCCATCGTGGCGAACAGGGGCCGCGCGGCCTCGTCGCCGGTCGCTTCGCCGATGACCCTGAGACCGAGACCCTGGCGATCTTCGGCTACTCCGGCAAGGTCGAACTGCTGGAGCGCAAGGGCCCCGGCCCGTTCACGGCGACGACGCTCTTCGTCGATCGCGACAAGGGCCACTGGCTGGCCAAGGCCGAGCTGGATGGACGCAACGAGACCGAGGAGATCATCGCCTCCGGCTATTCCGGTCGCGTGGTCCTCCTGAGCCGTGAACGAGCCGACGCGCGCCGAGCGGCAAGGCCTGCCGCCCCCGGGTCGGACGCCGGCAAGGCGGAGTCATCGGCCGACTCCCCGGCGGCGCCGAGCGCCACCGGTCCGGAGAAGGCCCCCCTGCGGGTGGCGGTCGAGGCGATCCCGCCGGCCCGGGAGATCGATCCCTATCGCTACGGCGGCGGCTTCTTCACCAAGTCGGCCACCTTCGCCACGCTCCTCAGTCGTGACGACCAGGGGCAGCTCGCGCCGGGCCTGGCCCGGCAATGGTGGTTCGAGGACGAGGGCCGGAGCTGGTTCTTCAGGCTCGCCGCCCACGGGCGCTTCCAGGATGGCAGCCCGATCGACGCCGCGTCGGTGGCCGCGCACTTCCGGCGCCTGATCGGCGCCAGGGAACATTCCTGGCTCGGCCTGGCGCGCCAGCTCCGCCAGGTCGACGTGGTCGGCGAGGATCTCGTCGTCTTCCGCCTGAACGAGCCCTGGGCGGTCGAGGAGGACATCCTGGCGGTGAATCCCTGCGGGCTCCGGGCGCCGGCGGCCCTCGACGCCGAGGGGCGCTTCCTACGGCCCCTGGGCAGTGGCCCCCTGCGGCCGGAAGTCGAGACGATGACCCGGGACCGTTTGCGCTACGTCGACGCGGACGGGCACCCGGCCTTCGAGCTGGTGGCGGTCGAGGGCGGGCCGGCCGGTTTCCGGCGAGCCATCGCGGACGGCCGGGTCGACCTCGTGATCGACGGCTGGGAGCGGCGGGTGGACCGTGGCACCCTGGAGGGCGGCGGTCCTCGTGACAACTGGGTCAGGCTCAAGCGTCGCGACACGCCGCGCAACCCCTTCTTCTACCTGGTGCCGAACGCCGCTCGACCCGGGCTCGACTCCGCGGAGGGGCGGCGCGCTCTCCTGCCTCGGACGATGACGAACGAGCTGATACGGACCCTGGAGGGCGGCCAGGCCAAGCCGGTCGACAACTGGGCCGGAACGGTGGCTGAGGACGGTGGCGTCGCCGTTCCGGAGTCCGGCACGGCCGCCGGATCGCGGGGCCCGCTCCGCCTCCTGGTGAACCGCGCCGAGCCCTGGCAGGCGGACGTCGCTCGCGCCCTGCGCGCGGTCGCGGCGGCCCGCGGCCCCGGGATCGAGCTGGCGATCCTGGAGCCCCCGGCCTACGACGCGGCCCGCGCCGGCGGCGACTTCGACCTTCTCGTCGATCGGAGCTGGGGCGGGCCCTACGATCCGCATCTGAGCCTGATCAGCCGCTTCGGCCCCGACAGCGGAGCCATCGGACCGCCAGTCCGGTTCCTGGAACTGGTGGCCGCGCTCGCCCGGGAACCGGACCAGGGCAAGCGTGCCAACCTGCTGGCGCAGATCGATCGGATGATCGAGCGCGAGGCCGTGCTGATCCCCTTGCACCGTCCGGTCCGCCTGGCTCTGACCCGGGTCAATTACGACCTGCCGCTCGATCCCTACCGGATCCTGCGTTGACCGCGTTCACCGCCCGGCCGGCCGCCAGGCCCGATAGTGGAAGGGATTGCCATAGCGCGCGCGCCCCTGCCAGAGGAAGTTCTCGAGGTAGGCGCGCAGCTCGGCGGCGCGGGCCGGCTCGGCCTGGACGAGATTCTCGCGCTCGCGCGGGTCGTTCCCGAGATCGAAGAGCGCCTCGTAGCCACGGCCGCGGTGATGGTGCAGCTTGAAGCGGCCCTCGGGATCGAAGACGGCGTAGGAGTCCTGGAAGGCGCAGAAGGCGACCAGCGGTCGTGGTGGCAGCGAGCCACCGGCGAGCAGCGGTAGCAACGAGCGCCCGTCGCCGGGCATCGCCGTCCCCGCGAGCGCCAGCAGGGTCGGCGCGATGTCGATGTTGGCGACCGGCGCCTCGATCCGGCTCGCGCTTCCGCCCGGAACGTGCAGCAGGAGCGGGATGCGGAGCTGCTCCTCGTAGGGCAAGAAGCCGGCGAGGCGACCGTGCTCGCCGAGTCCGGTCCCGTGGTCGGCGGTGACCATGACGACGCAGTCGTCGAGCTGCCCGCGTTCCTCGAGCCAGCGCAGCACCCGGTCGAGGAGGGCATCCAGCTTGCGCATCTCGCCGTCGTAGCGATCGAGCGCGCTCGAACCGTAGTCGACCACCGGCTGGTCGTTGCGCCAGGGCGTGTGGGTTCCGGTGAGGTGGACGTAGGCGAAGAGACGATCGAGATCGCCGCGCTCGCGCAGCCGCCGGTCCAGGTGGTCGAGCAGATCGGCGATCTTCTCGGCGTCGGGCTTGATGTGATCGCGGTTCGGATAGGTCTCGAAGTGGAAGGCCGGGCGCGCCGCGGCGGAATCCCAGCCGCGCAGGAAGGACTCGTCGCTGATGCCGTTGAAGTCGTTGTCCGTCACGGTGACGAAGAAGTCGTCGTAGCCGCGCGCGGCGAGGGCGCTGACCAGGAAGGGCGGATGGTCCGTGGCCAGCATGAAGCGGCTGTTGTAGCGGCCGGAGAGCATGTTGCGGACGCCGAGGGTCGTGGCGGTCGCGGTCGAGCGCGCCAGGTCGAAGACGGCGGAGCTTGCGGCCAGCCGCTCGAGGGCCGGCGTGGTGCGCCGGTCGTAGCCGTGGAGCGACATCCGATCCGGGCGGGCCGCGTCCCAGAGGAAGAGCAGGATCGGCGGGCGCGCGGCGCTTCCGCTCGGCCGGCCGGAGTCGGCATCGGGGGCCGCTGCCCAGGGGTTCACGGTCGCCGGGGCGGCGAAGCCGATGCCGGCGGAGGTCGCGACCCAGCGATCCCAAGGCGCGCTGGCCCCGAAGCCGCCGAAACGGGAGTACTCGTAGGCGATCAGGCGCAGATCCGGACGCCGGCCGAGGCTGAAGAAGGCGATCAGTCCGGCGAGGAGGACGAGCAGCGCGAGGGGCCAGAGCCGGGCGAGCCGCGGCAGCCCCAGGCGCGCCAGCAGGCTGGTGCTGAACAGCATGGCGAAGAGGGCGACGCAGTCGAAGAAGCGCTCGCGGTAGTCCTCGACCCCGGGATAGAGCAGGGGCAGGAAGCCGATCAGGACCAGGGTGTTGATCAGGAGACCGCGGCGCGGCGCCGAACCGCCGGGGATGAGCGCGAGGGCCCGGGGCAGGTCGGCCAGGTCGTGGCAGCGCGTGATCATGTTCCTGACCAGCGGCTGACCGAAGAGGAAGGCCAGGATCGCGAGCGCGCCCAGATGGGGCTCGAGATCGAGCTGGGCGACCTCGTCGCGCAGGCTCATGAGCAGGATGCGGACCTGCTCCTGCACGATGATCAGCCCGACCAGCCAGGTCGCCAGGGGGCCGGCGAACGTGGGTCGGAGTCGGCGCAGCAGGAGCAGGGCGAGGCTGCTCAGGGCGAGGACCCTGAGCAGGGAGAGGGCGCACTTCAGCACCGCCGAGGCGGCGTAGCCCGCGGCGGCGCCGAGGTAGGGAACGACGAGATCCTCGGCCACGAGTCCCCGGGCGACGAAACCCCGTCCGCGCAGCAGCCACTCCAGTCCGACGAGGAGGAAGACCGCCGGCACGAGGGCGAGGACCGCGAGACCCCAGGTGGCGAGCAGCCGGGACCAGCGCGCAGGCGCCGGAAGCCGGAGGGGCGGCCCCGTTTCGGTGCCGAGGACGATGATGACGCCGATCAGGATGCCCAGCGGCAGGAGGCCGGGAAACCACACCGAGGCGAGGATCACCAGGCCGGCAGCGAGGCGCAGGGCGATCCTGGGGGCCCGCCGACGCAGGGCGAGCGCGAGATCGAGGACCAGCAGCAGGACGGCGAGGACGGCGAGCGGGAGCGCCGCCCGGAAGACGACGGCGGCGGGAGCGAACTCCGCGGGCGGCACCGCGCCGCTGCGTTCGACGGTCTGCAGCAGCGAGGCCAGGGTGAAGGCGAGCGCCGCGGCGCCGAAGATCATCGGCGTCCGTCCTCCGTCAGCGGCTCCAGCTCCTCGAGCCACATCAAGGTCGCGCCGCAGACGGCCGCCGGGACCGTCAGCAGGTTGAGCAGGGGCACGAGCGCGAAGAAGAAGGCGGCGAGGCCGAAGCCGAAGGCGGTCATCCGCCGCCGGGCCAGCGTCCGGCGCATCTGCCGGAAGCTCAAGCCGGCGTTGTCCATCGGGTAATCGCTGAACTCCAGGGCCATCATCCAGGCGCTGAAGGCACCCCAGATGAAGGGGGCCGCGGGCGAGAGGACGAGGCAGAGCACGCCGACCGGGATCGCCCAGAGGAAGTAGTAGAGGACCTTCTTGGTCTCCTGGAACAGGATCACCGGCGAGCGCTTGATCATGGTCAGGAGGGGCATGCCGTCCGGACGGCGTCCGGTCCGGTGCTCCTCGACGGCCTCGGCCAGGATCGCGTTGAAGGGACAGGCGACCAGACTGGCGACCAGGACGAAGCTGTAGGCGACGACCAGGAGGGCCGAGCTGCCGAAGACGACCCAGAGGACCGGGCCGAGGAAGTCGAGGCCGATCGTGTCGCGGCACCAGGCGGCGGCACCCTCGACCCAATCGCGGAGGTACTGGATCGACAGCCAGGTGAGACCGGCGAAGATGAGCGCGGACAGGACCACCGGAATGAAGGCCCAGCGCCGGATCCTGGGCTTGCCGATCAGGCCGAGGCCTCGGGCGAAGTAGGAGGCGCCGCGGAAGAGACTCGTCATGGACGCTCCGGACCTGGACTCGGGCCCCGGCGCCCGCCGGTTCGCGGGGCATCGGACCCGCCGGTCGGCTGAACGCCGCGAAAGAGGCACGGGCTCGTCGCCTGCGTGCCCCGGAAGTTATGGAATTCGGCGGCGCCGGGCAATCGAGGCCTCAGACCGGGACCACCGGCAACTGGGCCTTCAGCTCGAAGTACTCGAGGCCGTGGGCGAAGGGCCGGCCGATCCAGGCCTCGAAGCAGGGCTGGTCGCTGGGCGCCATGCCGGAGCTGGGGAGCCAGCTGCCGTAGAGCCAGTCGAGGGCCCGCTGTTCCAGGTCGATCCCACCGCGGACCTCGATCTCGGCGAGCCTCATCGCCGGGAATTCGATCCGGCCGATCTCGCCCGACGCGCGATGTCCCGGAAGCTCGAGGCCGACGTCGTAGCGGCAGTTCTCGAGCGCGACGATGTTCGGATCGTCCCACATGTAGCCGAGCCACTGGCCGTCGGCGACGCCACGTTCCTCGGCCCAGGCGACGAAGCGCGCCGCGGCGCCGTCCACCCGCCCCGGCTTGAAGGGGTCGTGGACCCGGAGGTAGGCGACGACCCGGGCCGGAAGCTCGCGCAGGACGACGGTGAAACCATCCGGATTCTGGCCGGGCGGCAGGCGGTCGAGCCGGCGGCCTTCCTCGGGTGCCTCGATCAGGGCCTGGAGCTCCGCCCGCCGACGATCGCGGAGCGAGCCGAGGTCGAAGCGGCTGGGGGCGACGCCGTGGTGCTGCTTGAACACCCGCGAGAAGTTCGAGCTGGAGCCGAAACCGCAGGCGAGTGCGATCCGGGTCAGGTTCGCCCGCGGATCGTGCGCGAGCAGGCGCAGCGCTCGTTCGAGTCTCAGCCTGGTGACGAACTCGGCCAGGGTCTCGCCGATGGTCGCCCGGAAGATGCGGTGGAAGTGGCCGGGCGAGAAGCAGGCCGCTCGGGCCACGTCCTCGAGGCGGATCGGCTCGCCGAGGTGGGCCAGGACGTGATCGATGGCCTGGTTCAGACGCTGGACGTAGAGTTCGTTGGCGGCGGTCATCTCGCTTTCCGGATCGCGGTCGGCCGAAGGCCCGAGCCTCGCTGATTCGCAAGATCCGTCAAGACGTCACCCGACCGCCTCGCTATCCTTCGCGCATCGGGACGCCTCGGCGGCGCCCCGCCCCAGGGGAGCGGGAACGGATGCTCAGACTCGGAATCCTCGCCTTGTTGCTCGCGACCATCTGCTCCTGCGGATCGGTCGCGGAGCCCCGGCGAGACGTCAAGGAGACGAAAATGGCCACGGATGGGCTCGAACTCGGCAACTTTTGCGTCTGTCTGACGGTGAAGGACATCGCCGCCTCGAGGCGCTTCTACGAGGCGCTCGGATTCAGCCAGGTGGGTGGTGATCAGTCCCAGAACTGGTTGGTCCTCGCCAATCGAGGCACCAAGATCGGCCTGTTCCAGGGCATGTTCGAGGACAACATCCTGACCTTCAATCCGGGCTGGACCCCGAAGGGCGAGCCGCTCGAGACCTTCACCGACGTCCGCGAGATCCAGCGTCAGCTCGAGGCGGCCGGCTTCGCCCTGCTGACCCGGGCGGACGAGTCGAGCGACGGCCCGGCCCACTTCATGATCGCCGATCCGGACGGCAACACGATCCTCTTCGACCAGCACGTCCCGAAGCCCGGGAAGCGCTGAGGACCGGCCGACCTCGTTCCCGGGGTCGGCCCGGTTTCAACTTCCGGAATCTCCTTCATCGGCCGCGAATCGTTGCGCCGGCGGGCCCCAGGCTCCATGATGGGGCGCGTAGAGCAACCGCGAAGAGAAGGAGACGCGATGATCATCACGCGCAAGGCGATGATCCTGGCGCTCGTGCTGCTCGCCACCTCGACCGTCGCCACGGTCACGGCGCAGGTCGGCTACCACGTCGACAAGCAGCGCGGCTTCAAGATCAAGACTCCCGGCGACTGGGAGTGCATCCCCATCGACATCAACGAGAAGTGGATCGTCGCGAAGTTCCTCTGCGATCGCTCCTTCGTCGCGCGCAGCGGCGACTTCCCGGTCGACCACCGGCCGATGATGCGGGTGATCGTCTTTCCGGACTCGACCCGGGACGAGAAGAAGGTCGAACTCGGGGATGCCGGCGGCGTGATCGTCGCCCTGTTCGGCAAGAACCCCTACAAGGACTACGCCGACTTCCTGCGCCAGACGCGCTCGGGCTTCTACTTCAGCAAGGAAGACCGGGGCAAGATCGGCAAGCTCGACTACCAGGATCTGGAGGTCACCTTCGACAAGGATGCCGCCAAGTATCGCCTGGTCACCTGGGTCTTCCGGACCCAGGACGCCGACTTCGCGGTCGAGTTCGAGATCCTCGACGACCACTTCGACAAGCTGGCGCCGATCGCGCGCAAGGCGCTCAAGAGCTTCCGCTTCATCACCCGCGAGGGCGGCCTCGCCTCCGGGACCACGGATTCGGGCGGGATCAAGAAGCTCGACGACGAGGATCTGGCCCTGATGGGGGACCGGAAGAAGTGGAAGGCGATGCATGCCGCCGATCGCCGGCGCATCCGCAAGGAGGCCGAGGACCGGGCCGTCCAGCGCTATCTCGACCAGCTTCCCGACGACTGGGAGGTGCTCGACAACGACAACTGCCTGGTCATCTCCCACGCCGACCCGCGTTACACCGCCGAGGTCGTCAAGGCGGTCAACTGCTGTCGCCGCTGGCTCGACGAGACCTTCGGCGAGATCTCCGACGAGTACGTCATGAAGACGATCGTCCGCGTCTGCAAGGACTACGCCGAGTTCCGGGCCTACAGCATGGGCGGCGGTGGCTCCATCCGGATCAGCAGCAGCGCCGAGATCGACGAGATCGTCATCTACAAGGACACCGGTGAGGGCACCCGCGGTGGCTTCGGTTCGATCTTCCAGTCCATGGGCGCTCGCTACCTTCACGACAAGGACCGCCTCATCGCCTGGAACCTGCCCAACTGGTTCGATTCCGGCCTGCGCAACGCCCTGGCCAACGCCCGGCCCAAGGGCAGCAAGCTGGAGTTCGCTCCGGACGTCTACACGATCAGGGAGGTCAAGATCGCCGAGGCGAAGAAGGAGCTGTTCAGCGCCCGCGAGCTCATGACCATGGACACCGGCAACCTGAACGACCGCTACGGAGTCTTCTTCGGCGAATCGACGCTGCTGGTCCGCTACATCCTCGACGGCGCTCGCGGCTGTCGACCGCTCAAGGACTTCACGACCCGCTACCTCCGGTACGTCCTCGAGGCGGCGGAGGAGATCGACGGCCGCCTGCCCGAGTCCCGGCCCGCCGGCGAATGGAAGGAACCGGACACCGAGAAGGAAGAAGAAGAGCAGTACCGGAAGCGACGGACGGCCACGGCCGGCCGCGACGACGAACTCGGCAAGATGGTGCTCGAGAAGCTCGGCTTCGACGACAAGGACTGGGCCCAGATCGAGAAGGGGCTCCAGAGGGCGATCGACTGATGCTGACGAGAACGATCATGTGCCGGAGCCCGCTGATCTCGTCGTGGCTGTTCCTGATCCTGATCGGCTCGATCCTGCCGGCCCAGGAGCCGCAGGACTGCGCCGACACCGTTCAGCTCGTCGACGGTCGCTTCGTGACCGGTCGCCCGATGACCGAGACACCGGCGGGCGTCGTCATCCACTACGAACACGGTGACGTCCTGCTCAAGAAGGAGCTGGTCAAGGAGGCCTTCACCAGTCGGTTCGAGGGCGTGGAGCACGAGTACAGCGAGGAGGAGAAGGAACGTCTCGCCGCCGGCGAGGTGCTGTTCGACGGCAAGTGGATGAAGATTGCCCGCCGGGACAGCCTGCTCGAGCGCCGCCGGGAGAAGCAGCGGGCCCGACTGGTCGAGGCGCAGAAGCACCAGAAGTGGCGCGATCGCTACATCACCAAGACCAAGAACTTCGAGTTCCACTACACCATCGATCCCGATCAGATGGAGAAGTACATGGAACTCATGGAGACCTACTACACGGTCTTCACCCGGGAATGGCGGATTCGCAAGGAGTCGAAGGCCGAGCGGTTGAAGGTCTGCTTCTACCACAACGCCGACTACTACCATCAGGTGAGTGGCGCGAGCGCGGGTGTGATCGGCTACTTCCGCTTCGTTCCGCCGCAGGAACTCCACTTCTACTACGACCGTCTCGACGAGCGCATGACCATCGACGTCATGTTCCACGAGACCAACCACTACCTGACCCAGCTGATCGAACCGCGCTTCGCGTACCCGCCCTGGGTGAACGAGTCGCTGGCCGAGTACTACGGCGCCAGCACCTGGGACCCCGACAAGAAGAAGATGACCGTCGGCAACATCCAGGCCGGACGGCTCACGGTGATCCAGGACCAGATCGCCGGCAACGAATGGCAGAGTCTCGAGGGGATGATCCGCCTGCAGCACGGCGAGTTCAACGCCATCCACTACGCCTGGGGCTGGTCCTTCGTGCACTTCCTGCTCGAATCCAAGCAGTACGCGGCCAAGTTCAAGAAGTTCTACATCGCCCTGGCGCGGGAGCGCTCGATCAAGCACGAGAGCTGGAACTTCGGCATGTACACGGTCAACGCCGACGAGCAGATCAAGGCCCTGCTCGCCTACCTCGACGTCGCCGACCTGAAGACGCTCGAGAAGGAATGGCACGACTACGTCAAAGGCCTCGAGGCCACCGGCGGCCGCGGCTATTCGGAGGCCGGCGAACAGGTCCTCGCCCGTGGCATGCCGATCAAGGCCCAGCGCTTCTTCAAGACGGCCATCGAGAAGGGCTACGAGACGCCGACCACCTGGTACGGGCTCGGACGGGCCTGCCTCCAGAAGGAGAAATACGCCGAGGCCGCGGATGCCTTCCGGAAGGCGATCGAGGGCGACCCGCTCAACGGTTCCTTCTACACCAACCTCGCCCGCGCGATCTCCGGGCCCTCCGCCGGGCCGAAAGAAGGCGAGGCGGCGTCACCGACCGAGAAGGAGATCGACCGTCTCCGCAAGCTCGCCGCCGAGATCGATCCCGACAACTGGGAGGTGATGGTCTCGGTCGAGCTGAGCGGCGGCGACTGATCGTCGTCGCCGAAGCGCCGAGTGACGGTCGACGTGCTCCTCGGTCCGGTCTCGAGCGCCCACGGCGGACCTGCCGGCTGGGCAGCCGGCGCTCCGAGGCGCCAGGCGCTGGCCGGCTCGTTCGTTGCCGAGGGCATTCGAGCATCGGATGCGCAGCCGGCGCTGCGCGGTCCGACCGGAGCGCCAGGCGCTGGCCGGCTCGTTCGTTGCCGAGGGCATTCGAGCCTCGGCTGCGCAGCCGGCGCTGCGCGGTCCGACCGGAGCGCCAGGCGCTGGCCGGCTCGTTCGTTGCCGAGGGCATTCGAGCATCGGATGCGCAGCCGGCGCTGCGCGGTCCGACCGGAGCGCCGAGAGCTCAGAACATGTTGAGCTGGAGCTTGGCGGCCTCGGTCATCTTGTCGGGGGTCCAGGGCGGTTCCCAGGTGAGGTTCATGCGGACCTCGCCGACGCCGTCGAGGCCCTTGATCTTGCGCTCGATCTCGGCCGGGATCGACTGCGCCGCCGGACAGTTGGGCGAGGTGAGGGTGAAGACCACCTCGCAATCGAGGTTGGTCGTGACCCGGATGTCGTAGATCAGGCCGAGCTCGTAGATGTTGACCGGGATCTCGGGATCGTAGACGGTCCGGACCACGCTGACGATGCTGTCGCGCAGTTCCTTGGCGCGCTCGTTCTCGGCCGAGGCATCGACGAGAGGAGCCGGAATGGGGATCTTCACCGTCTTGTCCGGGTCCGGATGGGCGGCGTTCGGATCGCTGGGGCTGATCTGGTCTCGCATGTCCTGCTCTCGATCCCTGTACATCAGGCGAAGAACTCCCGGGCCTTGCGCAAGGCCTCGATGAAGGTCGCGATCTCGTCCTCGGTGTTGTAGACCGCGAAGGACGCCCGCGCCGTGGCGGGCAATCCGAAGTGCTGCATCACCGGCTGGGCGCAATGGTGGCCGGCCCGGATGGCGACGCCGTACTGGTCCAGGATGGCACCGATGTCGTGCGGGTGGGCACCCTCGAGCCAGAAGCCCAGGACGCTGGCCTTCTTCTCCGCGGTGCCGATGATCCGGATGCCCTCGATCTCGCTGATCGCGGCGGTGGCGCGTTCGAGCAGACGATGCTCGTGGGCCGCGATGGCGTCGAGGCCGATCTGCCGCATCCAGTCGAGTGCCGCGCCCATGCCGATGACGCCAGCGATGTTGGGCGTGCCGGCCTCGAACTTCATCGGCGGCACGTTGTAGGTCGTGCGCGTGAAGGAGACCTGGTCGATCATGTCGCCGCCGCCCTGCCAGGGCGGCATGGCCTCGAGCAGCTCCATCTTGCCGTAGAGCGCTCCGGTGCCGGTGGGGCCGTAGGTCTTGTGGGCCGAGAAGACGTAGAAGTCGCAATCGAGGGCGCGGACGTCGACCCGGAGATGGGGCGCCGCCTGGGCCCCGTCGATCAGCACGCGCGCGCCGGCGCGATGCGCCATGGCGATGATCTCGGCCACGGGATTGATCGTTCCGAGGCTGTTGGAGACCTGCGCCACCGCCACCATCCGGCAGCGCGGCCCGAGAAGCTCGGCGAAAGCCTCGAGATCGAGCTGCCCGCGATCATCCATCGGGATCACCCGGATCTGGGCACCCTTCTCCTCGGCGATGAGCTGCCAGGGGACGATGTTCGAGTGGTGCTCCATCTCGCTGAGCACGATCTCGTCTCCCGGACGCAGGTTCCGCCGCCCCCAGGTCTGGGCCACCAGGTTGATTCCGGCGGTCGTGCCGGAGGTGAAGATGATCTCGCTCTCGTTGGTGGTCCCGAGGAAGCGGGCCACCTTGCCGCGGACCTGCTCGTAGGCGGCGGTCGCGCGCATGCTCAGGCTGTGCTGGCCGCGATGAATGTTGGCGTAGTCCCGCTCGTAGACCTGACGCATGCTCTCGATCACCTGGCGCGGCTTCTGGGCCGAGGAGGCGTTGTCGAGATAGACCAGCGGCCGGCCATTGACCTCCTGGTCGAGGCAAGGGAAGTCGGCTCTGATCCGATCGAGTTCGAGGGACGTCGCCGCGGTCATCAGGACTCCTCCGTGATGGCGACGCGGCCCCAGGCGACACGCTCCGCGAGATGGTCCTCGATCCGGCGCCGCGTCGCGGCGCTGCCGACGCGGTCGATGACGTCGGCCGCGAAGGCGTGGGTCAGCATCGCCCGGGCCTGATCGGCAGCGATGCCGCGCGAACGGAGGTAGAAGAGCTGCTCCCCGTCGAGCTGCCCCACGGTCGCGCCGTGCGAGCAGGCGATCTCGTCGGTGTAGATCTCGAGCTGCGGCCTGGTCTCGGCGACGGCGGTGTCCGAGAGCAGGAGGTTCTTGTTGGTCTGGTGGGCTTCGGTGCCCCGGGTGCCTTCCTCGGCGATGATCGAGCCGTTGAAGATGCCGAGAGCCCGATCGTCGAGGATGCCCTTGTAAAGCTGCTCGCTGTGGCCCTGGTCCTGACTGTGATCGACCACGACGACGTTGTCGCTGACCCGATCGCCGTCGACCACGAACAGACCGTTGAGCCGACAGGTCGTGCCCGGGCCGCCCTGGACCTGGCGCACCTCGTGGCGGCCGATGAGCGCGCCCACGGAGATCGCGGTCGAACTGCAGCGGGCGTCGCGGTCGAGATGCAGCTCGAGATTGCCGATGTGGAAGGCCGTGTCGTCGTCGCGCTGGATGCGGTCGTGGACGAAGTCGGCGTTGCGACCGACGTAGACCTCGGTCTGGCTGTTGACGAAGTAGCGCCCCGCGCCCAGACCGACGTAGCGCTCGACCACCGTGGCGGCGCCGCCGTCCTCGATCTCGATCAGGTTGCGCGGGCTGGTCATCACCGGCTGCTGGCCGCTGTGCACGAAGAGGAGATGAACCGGGCGCTCGAGCCGCTGGCCGCGGGGAACGCGCAGGAAGGCGCCGTCACCGGCGAAGGCGGCGTTGAGCAGCTTGAAGCCGTCGGCCGCGTACTCGACATGGCGGCCCTCGAGCTCCTCGAGGAGCTGGGGCTCTTCCGCGAGGAGCTCCGAGCGCGGGGCCAGGAGCGTGCCCTCGGGCAGGTCGTCGACCCGGGAGAATTCGGGCACGAAGACGCCGTCGACGAAGGCCAGGCGCCAGGCACCGTCCTCCCAGGCGACGAAGCGCTCGAGGTCGAGCTGCTCGGGGTTGGGAGCCCACTCGGGCAGCTCCCAGGCCGCCTCGACGATGGGCGCGATCCGGGTGTACTTCCAGGCCTCGTCCCGGCTGGTGGGGAAGCCGAGCTCGCCGAGGCGCGCGATCGCCGAGCGGCGGCGCGCGGCGATCCAGGCCGGCTCCTCGCCGGCGGCCGCCAGGCTCTCGAACAGGGCGAGGTAGGGCGCCACGGTCGGCTGGGGGTTGATGGTGGTCTCGGTCATCGCTGCGCGGGCGCCGTCAGACGGCGCCGACCTCCTTCTCGATCCAACCGTAGCCGCGTTCCTCGAGCTCGAGCGCGAGGCTCTTGTCGCCCGACTTGACGATCCGGCCGCCGACCAGGACGTGGACGCGGTCGGGCACGATGTAGTCGAGCAGACGCTGGTAGTGGGTGATCACCAGGCTGGAGCGCTCCGGCGAGCGAAGGGCATTGACGCCGTCGGCGACCGCCTTGAGCGCGTCGATGTCGAGACCGGAGTCGGTCTCGTCGAGGATGGCGAGCTTCGGTTCGAGCATCGCCATCTGGAAGATCTCGTTGCGCTTCTTCTCGCCACCCGAGAACCCGTCGTTGACCGCGCGGGAGAGGAGCTCCCGCTTCAGGTCGACCAGGCGCAGCTTCTCGTCCACCAGGGCCATGAACTCGACCGCGTCGAGCTCCGGCTGGCCGCGATGCTTGCGCTGCGCGTTCACGGCCGCCTTGAGGAAGTACATGTTGTTCACGCCGGGGATGGCCACCGGGTACTGGAAAGCGAGGAAGAGCCCCTCGGCAGCCCGCTCCTCGGTGTTCATCGCCAGGAGGTCCTTCCCCTGGTAGCTCACGCGGCCCGCGGTGGCCTCGTAGCCGTCGCGGCCGGAGAGCAGGTAGGAGAGGGTGCTCTTGCCCGAGCCGTTCGGGCCCATGATGGCGTGGACCTCACCGGCCTTCACCTCGAGGTCGAGACCCTTGAGGATCTCCTTGCCGGCCACCGTCGCGTGCAGGTTCTCGATCTTCAGCATGCTCATGTCGACTCTCAGCCCACCGCGCCTTCCAGGGACACCTCGAGGAGCTTCTGCGCCTCGACGGCGAACTCCATGGGCAGCTCGCGGAAGACCTCCTTGCAGAATCCGTTGACGATCATGTTCACGGCGTCCTCTTCGGAGATGCCGCGTTGCCTGAGGTAGAAGAGCTGGTCCTCGCTGATCTTCGAGGTCGTGGCCTCGTGTTCGACCTGCGAGCTGGTGTTCTTCACCTCGATGTAGGGGAAGGTGTGGGCGCCGCAGTCGGGCCCCATGAGCAGCGAATCGCACTGGGAGTAGTTGCGCGCGCCCTCGGCCTGCCGGGCGATCCGGACCAGACCGCGGTAGCTGTTCTGGCCGCGTCCCGCCGAGATGCCCTTGGAGACGATCGTGCTCTTGGTGCGCTTGCCCAGATGGATCATCTTGGTGCCGGTGTCGGCCTGCTGGAAGTTGTTGGTCAAGGCGACCGAGTAGAACTCGCCGACGGAGTCGTCGCCCTTCAGCACGCAGCTCGGGTACTTCCAGGTGATCGCCGACCCGGTCTCGACCTGGGTCCAGCTGATCTTCGAGCGCGCGCCCGCGCAGAGCCCGCGCTTGGTGACGAAGTTGTAGATCCCGCCGCGGCCCTCGGCGTCGCCGGGATACCAGTTCTGGACGGTCGAGTACTTGATCTCGGCCCGCTCCATGGCGATCAGCTCGACCACCGCGGCGTGGAGCTGGTTCTCGTCGCGCTGCGGCGCGGTGCAACCCTCGAGGTAGCTGACGTAGGCACCCTCGTCGGCGACCAGGAGGGTGCGCTCGAACTGACCGGTGCCCGAGGCGTTGATCCGGAAGTAGGTCGACAGCTCCATCGGGCAGCGCACGCCCTTCGGAACGTAGACGAAGGAGCCGTCGCTGAAGACCGCCGCGTTGAGGGCGGCGTAGAAGTTGTCGGTGTGGGGCACCACCGTGCCCAGGTACTTGCGTACCAGCTCCGGGTGTTCCTTCACCGCCTCGGAGAAGGAACAGAAGACGATGCCCAGGGCGGAGAGCTTGTCCTTGTAGGTGGTCGCCACGGAGACGCTGTCGAAGACGGCGTCGACCGCGATGCCGGACAGGCCCTCGCCGCCGCCGGACTCGGCGCCGACGACGCCGGCCAGGGCGGCGCGCTCGTGGAGCGGGATGCCGAGCTTCTCGTAGGTGGCGAGCAGTTCCGGATCGACCTCGTCGAGGCTCTTCGGCCGGTCCTTGTCGGTCTTCGGCGCCGCGTAGTAGCTGATCTCCTGGAAGTCGACCGGCGGGTAGTGGACCTTCGGCCAGACCGGTTCGGTCAGGCCCAGCCAGTGACGGAAGGCCTTCAGCCGGTAGTCGAGCAGCCAGTCCGGCTCCTGTTTCTTCGTGGAGATCATCCTGATGACCTCCTCGTTCAGCCCCTTGGGGATGATGTCGGAGTCGATCGGGGTGACGAAGCCCCACTCGTACTCCTTCTTGGTCACCCGCTCGATCTGCTCGTTCGACATCGCGATTCGTTCCCTGCTCAGGTCCTCTGCGGCGCCTCGAGACCGGCCCGTACCAGTCCCAGATCGAGGGTCGCGCAGGCGGGTGCCGGCGTGATCATGCGCTCGAGCGTGATGCCCTCGAGCGCGGCCTGGACCACCTGGTTGATCAGCTTCCAGTTGACGCGCGGGCGGCAGCCGGCCTCGATCGGGCAGCCGGAGCCCATCTCCGCGCACTCGGTCATCGACACCGGTCCCTCGAGGGCGGCGATCATCTCCAGGAGGCTCAGATCGCGCGCCGGTCGCGCGAGACCGTAGCCGCCGGCCGCGCCGCGCTGCGAGTCGAGGAGACCGGCGCGAACCAGGATCTTCAGGATCTTGGCCACCATCGGCGCCGGAATCCGCGTCCGCTCGGCGAGTTCCTTGGCCGAGAGGAGCTGGCCCTCGTCCGCCAGCCCGAAGTGGGTGAGGAGGACGATGCCGTAATCGGTCTGCTTGGTGATCCTCAGCAAGGGGCGGACTCGCGCGACAAACCGGACCGTATCGGTGCCATTTCGGCCTCATGTTAGGCCCGGTCCGGGTCGGGACAAGGTCGCCCCGGTCTTTTCAGGACTTTTCTGGTCCGGTTTCGACCTGATCGCCGCCGCCGACCGGTCCAGGGGCCCGGCGGGGCGCCCCGGGCCCTGGTTCAGCCCGCGGTGACGCTGACCCCGTCGAGGAGGACCCAGGGGTGGTCGAGACGACCGTGGAGACGTTCGGTCTCGATCGACAGGGCGAGCACGGAGCGGTAGAGCTCGAGCAGGTTGCCGGCGATGAGGATCTCGGTGATGGGGCGGAGCTGGCCCTGGTCCACCAGGAAGCCACCCTTCACCACGCCGCTGAACTCACCGGTCACGGCATTGGTCGAACCGCTGAAGCGGCTGACCACCACCGCGCCCTCGGCCTCGGCCATGATCTCCGCCAGCGGGCTGCCGCCTGGCTTCAAGCTGGCATGACCGACCGCCACCAGCGGGGTGCTGCCGACGCCGCCGCCGGCGTGCCCGGTCGAACCGCCGGGTCGCGCGACCGCCCGGGCCTCGTAATGGTCGTAGGGCAGGGCCACGAGCCGGCCCTCTCGCAGCAGGACGAGATCGGCCTTCGGCATGCCCTCGCGGTCGAAGGCCGAGGCCCCGGGGCGACCGGCCTCGCGGGGTCGATCGATCAGCTCGACGAGCCGGGCGGCGATCTCCTCGCCCTCCTCGCCCCGAACCGGGCTCTTGCCCTTGCGGATGGCGGCCGGCGACAGCATCGCCAGGAGGTTGCCGGTCAGGAAGGAAGCCGTGGCCTCGGGGGCGAGCAGGACGCGACCGCGGTAGCTGCGGCCACGACCGGGGTCGAGCAGGGCGACCGCCTTGTCGGCGAAGCGGGCGGCGCAGGCCTCGATCTCCTCGCGGAAGCCGGCCAGGCGGCGGGCCGATCGCCCTTCCACCACGAAGCTGCCCACCTGGCCCTCGGTCACCGCCATGCCGAAGAGGCTGCAGCCGATGCCGGTGCTCGACTCGGCGGCGCGGAGGCCCTTGCTGTTGGCGATCACGCGGAGACTGCTCGAAGCCGAGCAGGAGCCCGAATCGATGCTTGCCCGGGGGTCCCGGGACCGCACGCCCTCGAGCAGGGTGGCGGCGAGTTCGGTGAGGGCGCCGATCTCGAGCTCGGCGAGGGCGGGGTCGTGGAGATCCGCGACCGGTTCCAGCGCCCGCGGCTCGGGCAGGCCCTGGAGCGGGTCGGCGATCGAGGCCCCGGCGAGGGCGAAGGCGTCCGCGACCAGCTCGTCGAGGCGCTCGGGATCGTTGCTGGTGGCGAAACCCTGTCGGCCGCCGCGGTAGAGCCGCAGACCGAAGGAGGTCTCCTCGTCGGTGAGGGCCACGTTGAGATCGTTCTTCTCGAAGCTCACCTCGCCGCCACCGGCGTGGAGCGCGGCGATCTCGGCCTCGTCGGCGCCGAGGGCGGCCGCGCGCTGCAGGACGCGATCACAGAGGTCGAACAGACGGTGCTGGTCCATGGTTCTCCCGCCCTTCAATCCTGCGTGCCGCCGAGCAGCACCTCACAGCGGACGTAGGGCCCGCCGGCATCGACCTTCGCCGGCTGGCCCTTGCCGCAGTAGCCGGAGCCGAGGTCCCAACGGAACTCACGGGAGACGGCGTCGACCGTTTGCATGACCTGGAAGGCGACGCCCGAAATGGTCACGCCGCGGACCAGCTCGGCGAGCTTGCCGTGACGGATGCGCCAGGCGTTCTGGACCGCGAACATGAATTCACCGGTGGCGTCGGCCTGACCGTTCTTGGGGCCGTCGAGCAGGTAACCCTCCTCGACGCCGGCGATCATCTCGGCCAGATCCTGATCGCCCGGCTCGAGGAAGGTGTTGCGCATCCGGATGAGGGGCTGGTCCGAGAAGTCCCAGGCCCGCGCATTGCCGGTGGGCGCGACCCCGAAGGCGGCCGCGCTCTCGCGGTTGTGCAGGTAGCTCTCGAGGATGCCGTTGCGGATGATCACCGTCTTCTCGGTGAGCACGCCCTCGTCGTCGACCGGCAGGCTCCCGCCGGCGCCGGCCAGATGCTCGCTGAAACCGCTGTCGCAGAGGGTGACCAGGTCGCTGCCGACCCGGCTGCGGAGGCGACCGCGGGCGACCGAGCCCGACTGCACGAAATCGGCCTCCACGGTGTGGCCGATGGCCTCGTGGACCAGGAGGCCGACGATGGAAGGGGCGAGGATCACGGTGCTCCGGCCCCCTTGCGGACTGCCGGCATCGAGGAGTTCGACCGCATAGCGCGCCGCGTCCTGGATCATCCGGCCCCGGCGGTCCCCCGAGAACAGGCAGTCCCAGTCGCCGGTGACGCCGACCGACTCGTTCGCGGCCGCCAGGCGGCCGGCCTTCTCGGCCACGGCCTGGACCCGGAACTCCGGCCGGAGGATGCGGAAGGAGACGTCGGCGCCGTCGCTGGTGACGATGGCCTTCTCCTCGTCGATCTCGTTGTAGCCGCAGGCCGCGCTGCGGATGCTGGTCGAGGCGGCTCGGGTCTCGGCCTCGGCGGCGCGCGCCAGTTCGAGTTTCTCCTCGATCGGGATCGCGGCGACCCGGGCGGCGTCCTGGTTCTCGAGATCGCCCCGGGCCAGGCGGGCCGATCCCAGCTCCGGTACCTTGCTGCGGCGCCGGGCGGCGCTGGCCCGGGCCGCCGCCCGCGCCCGCTCGATGGCCGCGCGGAGATCGACGAGTTCCCGGGAGCCGGTGGACGAGAAGCCCCAGGTGCCGTCCTCCAGGACGCGCACGCCGACCCCGGCCCGACGCTTGACCGTGGCCTGCTCGACCTTGCCTTTCTCGACCAGGAAACCGCGCGAGGTCTTGGCGGCCCAGCGGAGCTCGACAAATCCATCCTGTCCGGCCAGGGCTTCGCCCAGGACCTTGCGCATCTCGGACAACTGCATCGGCAACCCTCTTCTGGTGGTCGATTAGAGCGGCTGGAGGACGAAAGCGCAAACTCCGACCGGAAGCCGGTCGGAGCGCTCGTCACGGCGATGGCGCGGTCTGGCCCTCAGTCCCGGTACTCGAGGCCGGCCTTGACCAGGGCCAGGAAGAGCGGATGTGGCCGACCCGGCCGCGAGGCGAACTGCGGCAGGTAGGCGACGCCGATCTGGAAGGGAAGATCGCTACGCTCGAAGGCGGCCACGAAGTGGCTGTCACCCCAGCGGCCGCGGGCGCTGAACTGCACGCCGCGATCCTCGAAGTCCTCGAGGTAGTCGGGATTGACCACGTAGTGACCGCGGAAGGCCTCGCGGACCTCGTGGCGCTTGCCGTAGATGTTCCAGAGCATGCTCTCGGCCCGGAGCCGGACGTCGATGGTCACCGGACTGACCTTGTCGATCGGGCTCTGATCGCTCTCGAGCCGGGTGATCACCGGATAGGGGCTCGCCTCGTCGTAGGCGGTGGAGTTGGCCCGGTCCTGGAGCAGGAGCCGCCGGGCCATGTCGATCACCATGTGCTGGTAGCCGTACTCGATGCCGAGCGTGGGAACCCTCCGGGCCTCGAGCCACTCGAGGGCGGCGAGGATCTCGGGCCAGAGCTGGCGGGGACTCTTCGGATTGCGCGGGGCGATCAGGGCGGCGCAGCTGCCATCGAGCACGTCGTCGCGCTCGACGATCTCGTGCGGCGTCACCCAGCGGGTGTTGAGGACGACGCCGAGTTCGCGTTCGGCATGGATGATCGCCTCCCGCGTCTGGACGTGGGCGGGATACTCCGTGTCGAGGTTGCCGATGATGCTGATGTGGCCCTTGCTCATGTCTCCCCACCTTCTCGACCCGGCCCGGTCGCAAACCGCCTCGAATCTTCATCGGAAGATGACCAGGGCATCATGTGACCAATCGGGGCCGATTCCAGGATGCTGCGACCGATCGCCGCGCTTCGAGACCTTGATACGTTCTCGGCCGGCCGGGCGTGGTCTGATTCGGGCGAAGGCCGCGGATCTTGTCCCTTTCGGCCCTTCGGCTTAGAATCCCGCGCCTCCGAGCAGTCGGTCCGGTCGCGATCGTTCCGGCCTCGGAATTCCCCCAGTCGCCCAAGCCGACTTTCCGATGGAGCGGGCAGCGAGGTGGTCAAAGCCCTTGCCCAATCCCCGCAGCAACGAACAACCGAGGCCAGAATGAGCAGCCGGCGCATCGATCATTACCTCCGTGCCCTCGTTTCCGAGGATCGTTTCGATTTTTATGCGGCGGTGCGTGACTTCGCCGACGCCGAAGTCGCGCCGCATCTGCTCGGCTGGGAACGCGACCACGTCCTCATCCCCGACGAGGTCATCGCCAAGATGGCCGAACTCGGTCTCTTCGGCCTGCCGGTTCCCGAGTCCTTCGGTGGTCAGGGCGGTGATCATCTCGACCTCGTCCTCATGGGCCTGGCCCTCGGCTACCACAGCCAGTGCGCGGCGATCACCCCCGGCGCGGCCGTGAGCCTCGGCATCAAGCCCCTCCTGCTCTGCGGCAACGAGGCTCAGAAGGCGGCGCACCTTCCCGATCTCGCCGCCGGCAAGCGGATGTTCGTCTTCGGTCTGTCCGAACCCGGCCGCGGCTCGGACGCGGCGAACCCGCAGGTGACCGCCACGCGCGACGGCGCCGACTGGATCATCCGCGGCGAGAAGTGCTGGTCCACCAACGCCCACTGGGCGAGCCACGTGGTCGTGCACGCGATGACCGACCCCGAGGCTCCGAACGGCAAGCGTTCGACCTGCTTCATCGTGCCGATGGATGCGGCCGGCGTGCACTATCAGGAGATGGCCGGCAAGCGGGTCTGGGAGCAGTCGAGCACCGGTTCCATCGTCTTCGACTCGGTCCGGGTCGGCGCCGCGGACGTCCTCGGCGAGGTCGGTGGCGGCTTCAAGGTCATGGTCACGACGCTGAACGGCGGTCGACTGTTCATCGCCGGCCTGGCCCTGGCATCGCTGGCCTTCGCGCTCGACCGTTGCTGCCGCTACGTCCAGGAGCGCGAGCAGTTCGACGATCTGCCGATCGGGCGCTTCCAGCGGGTCCAGGACGTCATCCTGGACATGGACATCGCCCTGGAGCAGAACCTGACCTGGCTGATGCACTGCTGCGATCTCTACAACGCCGACCGCCTCGACCGCGAACAGGCGGCGAAGGTCAAGATCGCCAGCTCCCGGCAGGCCTCCGAGCTCCTGGGGGCGGCCATGGAGATCTGCGGTGGCGTGGCCGGTCTCGACGAGTTCGGCCTGATCCGGCACCACAACGACCTCTTCGTCACCCGGGTCGGCGAAGGCAGCAACCTCGCGCTCAAGTCGCAGTGCTGCCGGCCCTTGCTGGGCGAGATCAAGAACATCCTGCAGTAGGCGGCGGCGCGCTCGGGGCGCCCTGAGCGGTCCGCGTCAGTCGTCGATCCAGTAGCGCGGGGGGCGATCCTGCTCATTGAGCAGGTCGTTGACCTCGCGCTTCAGTTCGATCATCCGCAGCTCGCGACCGACCGAGATCCGGTTGAATTCCTCGAGCTCGCGGTGCGCGCGCAGGATCGACGCCATCGACGCGTTCTGGTCGGTCATGTCGCGGATGACGATGACCCGGCCCACCAGGCCGTTGACCTCGACCGGCCGCGACGAGAGCTCCACGCGGAACGATCCACCCGGACGGCGGGCCTCGAGCTGGA
Organism: Planctomycetota bacterium; assembly: GCA_020639295.1. Lineage (GTDB taxonomy): Bacteria > Planctomycetota > DRQF01 > JACKGY01. The sequence continues at coordinate 497,242 of JACKGY010000003.1, read as the reverse complement.
TGCCCGCGGCCGAGACCTCGTCGACGAGATCGAAGTTCGAAGGCGCGCCCCAGTCGAGGCTGCGGAGCTTCCGCAGACCCGGCACCAGGTCGTGCAGACTGAAGACGCCGATCGGGCTGTCGAGGGCGAAGAGCTCCCGGGCCTCGCCGTTGGCGTACTGGAGGCGGAGCTCACCGTCGACGAAGATCAGCGGCACGGCGGCGAATTCGGCCAGGCGAACCCCGAGCCGGTTCTCCGGCGCGCGGTCGACGCCCCAGGTCTCAGACATTCCGGACCGCCCGCGTGGCGCCGATGTAGTTCTCGACCAGGTCGAGGAGGGCATCGGGATCGAAGGGTTTGGCCAGGTAGGCGTCGGCGCCGGCGCGCGAACCGCGCTCGCGGTCGTCGTCCCGGGCCAGCGCCGAGAGCAAGACCACGGGGATGTCGGCGGTGCTCGGGTCGGCCTTGACGCGGCGGCAGACCTCGTAGCCGTCGAGTCCGGGCATCATCACGTCCAGCAGGATGAGCTCGGGATGGAAGTCGGCGATGCTGCTGAGACCATCCTCACCCGAGGTGGCGCAGCTGAGCTGGAAGTCGTCCTCCAGGAGCTCCTGGAGGATGCGCAGGTTCCGGCCGTTGTCGTCGATGCACAGGATTCGCGCCGAGTCGTTCACGTGCAGTTCCTCGATCTGGTGCGGCACTCGTTGGGCCGGATCCCCAGGCGCTGGAGCTCGGCCTTGAACAGGGGCACGTAGGCCTCGATGACGCCGTTGCCGATCCGCAGCGTGGCCAGGATGCGTGGCTCGAGGAGCTCGCTGTCGTTGCCGCAGAAATCGACCTGACCGGCTCGCCGCGCCAGGCACTCGGCGGCGAAGAGCAGGGTCGACAGGTAACGGTGTTCGGTGGGGGCGCTGAGCGGATCGTGATGATAGCCGACCGCGGCGCACATGGTCTCGGGCAGGCCCGCCTGGCGGAGGAGGTTCTCGGCCACCTCGCCGTGGTCGGTGCCACAATGGAATCGTTCGTGGTCGACGACCCGGCTCGAGGTGGCGGCCGCCGCGGACAGGGCCTTCTCGTAGCTGACCGGATCGCGTTCGAGGAGGATCTGCATGCCGATGTCGTGGATGATGCCCAGGGTCCGGGCCTCCTCCTCGAGCGGCAGCTGGGCGGCCCGGGCCATCATCGCGGCGGCGGTGCCGACCGCGACGCCATGCACGACCTGACAGGCCCAGATGGGCGCGATCGCCGACTCCTCGAGGTTGCGAAGCGGCACCGATCGGGCGAGATCGAGGATGGCCCGGCGCCCGAGCAGGACGACGGCGCGTTCGAGCGTGGCGATCGGCGTGCCGCCGGAATAGGCCAGGGAGTTGGCCTCGGCGAGGATCAGGAAGGCCAGGTCGGGTACGTGGTAGAGGGCCTCGATCACGCCGACGTCGTCGGTGTGGGCCGCGAGCAGGCGGAGCAGGCCCCGGTAGCCGGGCGAGTCGAAGACGTAGTCGAGTTCGACGGTCTTCATGACACGGGCTCCATGACCTCGGCCTCGTCGAGGGCCGCGACGGCGTCGCGACAGAAGGCGACCATGCTCCGGAAATCGTTGACCTCGCGGCGCGCGGCGACGTCGAGCGCCGACCATGTTGCCTCCGGAACCCGTTCGAAGGCCGCCACGATCGCCGGGTCGAAGTGCGTGCCCGAATCGCCGACGATGATCCCGAGGGCCGTCTCGTGGCTCATCGGGTCCTTGTAGCAGCGACGGCTGCGCAGGGCGTCGTAGACGTCCGCCACCGCGAACAGCCGGGCCCCGAAGGGGATGCGCTCACCCTCGAGTCCCTGGGGGTAGCCGGTACCGTTCCACTTCTCGTGGTGACAGTAGGGGATGTCGATCGCCCGGCTCAGGTAGTCGATGCCGCAGAGGAAGTCGCGACCGAGCGTGGTGTGGCGCTTCATGGTCTCGAACTCCTCCTCGTCGAGCTTCGCCGGTTTGAGGAGGATGGCGTCGGGGATGCCGATCTTGCCGATGTCGTGGAGCAGGGCGCCACGATAGAAGTCCTGCAGATCGTCCTCGGGACAGTCCATCAGGATGGCCAGGAAGCAGGTGTAGTAGGAGACGCGCATCGAGTGGCAGGCCGTGGCCTTCTCGCGCACGTCGAGCGCGGCGACGAGAGCGTGCAAGGTGGACTCGTAGGCGGCCTCGAGCGCGTCGTTGGCCTTCAGGAGTCCGCGGGCGCGACGACCGAGTTCGGCCGAGAAGCTGTGGGTCAGGCGCTTGGATTCGCAGTCGAGTCGATGGCGTTCGAGGGTCAGCTTGACCGTCTCGACCAGATCGTCGACGTTCGCGGCATCGAGGAGCACCGAATCGAGGACCCCGTTGCGGAAGGCGCTGAGCAGGCGGAATTCGGCCCCAGGGCCGGGAGCGCAGATGGCGATCACCGGTGCGCCCGGGTGTCGGGCACGGGCCAGCTGGACGGCGGTGGCCACGTCGTCGAGCTCGCTCACGTCGAGCAGGACGGCATAGGGGCGCTCGGCCGCGGCCTCCTCCTCGTCGATGATGCCGAAGCGCGCTCGTCTCAGGGCCGGCAGGACCTCATGACGGAGGCGTTCCGTCGGTTCCTGGGCCGCGACGAACCCCGAGCGCGTACTCAGTCCACCCACGCCAGTCCTTTCTCCGGGCCACCCGGTACCGCGTCTGGACAACGAGCTTCCGGCAGAGGTATCGGAATGCTCCGGCTATGGAATTGAGCATCCCTGGGCCGGTGGGGTCATTACCGCCTGGACAAAGTACTAGAGCGCGAATTGAGACTGGCGCAAGTCGTTAGCTGATGGGCAGGTAGCTCGAATCCCGCTTGACGGGTCGATACCCGGCGCGACGAATGAAATCTCGCATCGAGTCCTCGGTCATGCAGGTGTAGGTCGAGCCTGCGGAGCTGACGACATTCTCTTCGAGCATGGTGGAGCCGAAGTCGTCGGCCCCGTAGGCCAGGGCCTCCATGGCGATCTCCGGCCCCATGGTCGGCCAGGACGCGCCGATGTGGCGCACGTTGTCGAGGAAGAGGCGACAGAGGGCGGCGTGGCGGAGATACTCCGCCCGGTCGGCGCCCAGGCGTTGCCCCTTTCGGCCGAAGACCTCGCCGTAGCGGCTCTCGTACTGGAGCGGCCACATGACGAAGGACAGGAAGCCGATGGCCCCGCGGGCATCGGCCTCGTCCTGGAGGTCGCGGACCCGCGCCAGTGCCTGGAAGCGGTGACGGGGCTCCTCACCGAAGCCGATCACTTGACTCGCGCTGGTGACCATGCCGAGTTCGTGGGCCGCGCGCATGACGTCGAGCCAGGCTTCGGTCTTCTGCTTCTTCGGGGAGACCCGATCACGGATCTCGTCGTCGAGGATCTCGCCGCCGCCTCCCGGCAGGCCGTCCATGCCGGCGCCCTTCAGGACCGCGAGGACCTCACGGACACTGCGACCCTCGACCTGGGCGACGTGCTCGACCTCGGAAGGCGAGAAGGCGTTGAGCTCGATCCCGGGGAACTCGGCCTTGATGGCCCGCAGGGTGCCGACGTACCAGGCGAGGTCGAGTTCGGGATGGTGGCCACCCTGGAGCAGGATGCGCGTGCCGCCGACCGCGATGGTCTCGCGGATCTTCTGGAAGAGCTCCGCGCGCGAGAGCACGTAGGCCTCGCCGTGCCCTGGCGGCCGGTAGAACTCGCAGAACTTGCAGTCGGTGATGCAGACGTTGGTGTAGTTCACGTTGCGATCGACCAGATAGGTGACGTCCTGGTCGCCGTTCAGCCTGACCCGCATGCGATGGGCGGCAGCGCCCAGCTCGTCGAGACCGGCCTCCTCGAAGAGTCGGAGCGCTTCGTCGACCTCGAGGCGGTGCCGGCCCTCGGCAACGCGGCTGAGAAGTTCCTGTCGGTCCATGGTCAACGGTCCTTGGCGGTCGAGTGGATCTCGCTCCACTTTGTTCCGGTCTCGAGGGCATTCAAGAGCGCTTCCCGGAGCTGGGCCGGCGCCTGGTGGACGAGGTAGACGCCCCGTTCGTCGCCGATCCTCAGCCCCGAGGCCAGCCCGAAGGCCTGCCGCTGCCAGTCCCGTCGGCCGCCCTGGCGGCTCCAGGTGCCGGTCTCGCCGGCGGGGTCGGCGAGGACGCTTTCGACCGCGGCGGCCGCGAAGTCGAGCTCGTCCTTCTCGCTGTCCCAGGCGGAGGCCCAGACCAGGACGTCGGCCTCGCCGGGTTTGGTCCAGACCGCGTAGCGGTCGCCATCCCAGCCGGAATGGATGCGGGTGGCCCGGGCCCGATCGAAGCCCTTCTGGCGGACCAGGGAACGGAGCCTGAGTTCGCCGAAGGTGTTCTCGGCGAGCTTCGTCCAGCCGTCGCCGAGGACCGGACCGAGGTCGGGCAGCTCGAGGCGCATGGGATCGTCGCGATCGCCCAGGTACTTGTCGGGGTGCAGGACCTGCTCGGTCGAGAGCGGCGGATCGCGGAAGGCGGCGTCGAGCCGGGCGAGGTCGGCCGCCTTGGGATCGTCGTCCTTCTTCATCAGGGCGAGACAGAACCGGGCGCCGCCGTAGTAGGAGAAGACCAGTTCGTCCACGTCCAGCACCGGCGCGGCCTCGAGGCTCTCGGCGCCCATCATGCCGAGGTCCATCTGGCCGCCCATGCCCATCTTCTTGACCTTCTCGAGCATGGCCAGGAGGCCGGCCCGATCATCGGGGACCTGGTTCACCAGGAACCGGGTCATCGGCAGGCCCTGGCCGAAGGCCAGCATCGCCCAGGTCGCGTCGCCCTCGACCAGGCAGCGCCGCGCATTCAACATGTCGTCGTCCTGGGCGACCTCGTCGTAGAACTTCTCCAGGTCGAAGTGCTGGTCCTGAAGGGCGTGGACCAGCTCGTGGGCCATGATGATCTTGTCCATGCCGGCCAGCGCCCCGGCAGCCTCGCCGCGGCGGACCAGGAAGAGCTTCTTCTCGCTCGGTTCGTAGAAGCCGGCCACCTGGCCCTCCAGCAGGGCGGTGGTGGCGGCGACGATGTCGGTGTCGCGGTCGTAACAGCCGATCAGGGCCAGGGCGCGCAGCTGGGCGTCGGCGACCTGGGGGGTCAGGCTCTCGGCGATCTTCCGTCCCAGGTAGTCCCGCAGATCGGCCTCGTCGGAGACACCCACCGCGGTCGGATGCCGGTAGGCCAGACCGCGCGTCTCGGCCACCTTGGCCTCGACCTCCCGGGCCAGGCTCTCGGCCTCGTCCTGGGCGCTCGGGCTCTCGCCGGCGACCTGTCCGTGGAGGCCGACGGCCGAGGCGAGCAGGAACAAGCTGGCTGTCAACGCGGTTCGGAACATTCTTCACTCCGTCTTGGTACCGCCCGGCGGGCCGGGATCGGCGGAATGATAACCACAACCCGGGGCGTTTCCCCGGAACGGGACCGCCTCGCTGGAAGTCGGTCGCTTTTGACCATAGATTGATGGGCCCCGCCGGGGAGGGCTCCCGGCCCGGCCGGCGCGCGACGACGCGCGCGGCCTGGACGGGGCGAAGGAAGCTCGAGAAAGGACCTAGGAAGACATGGGCAAGGCCATCGAGATCAAGTCGGACAACTTCGAGGCGGAGGTGCTCAAGGCCGGCGGCGTGGCCGTCATCGACTTCAGCGCCACCTGGTGCGGTCCCTGTCAGGCGCTGGCTCCGACCATCGAAGCCCTGGCGGGCGAGTACGCGCCCAAGGGCGTCAAGGTCGGCAAGTGCGACGTCGACGAGGCCGGCGACGTGGCCGCTCGTTACGGCATCATGAGCGTCCCCACCATCATCTTCTTCAAGGACGGCCAGAAGGTCGACACGATGGTGGGCAACCAGCCCAAGAACCTGATCCAGGCCAAGATCGACGCCCTGATCGGCTGAGCAGCCGAGCTGGTGGATCGAAACGCGAGCGTGGAGGAGGTGGCTCGCCACCTCCTGTCACTGGATCGACTGCTTCTCACCACGCACCTGACCCCTGACGGGGACGGGCTCGGGAGCGAGCTGGCGATACTGCGTCACCTCCGTTCACTCGGTCGTGACGTCACCATCCTGAACTGCTCGACCGTGCCCGAGGATCTCCGTTTCCTCGTCCGCCCGGGCGAGGTGATCACCTATCAGAAGGGCAAGCACGATCGTCAGGTGGCCGAGGCCTCCGGCATCGTCGCCTTCGACCTCGGGGCCGCGGGGCGCCTCGGCCGGATGGAAGGACCGGTCCGGATCTCCCCGGCCTCGAAGATCCTGATCGATCACCACATATTCGACAACGACCTCTTCGACGTCCTCTACCTCGACGTCGAGGCCTCGTCCACCGCCGAGCTCTGCCTGCGCCTCCTACGGGCGCTGGGCATGGAGTCCCTCAGCCTGCCGATCGCCGAGCCGCTCTACGTCGGCCTGCTCCAGGACACCGGCTCCTTCAACTACAACTCGACCAGCGCGCGGGTCCACCGGATCGCGGCCGACTTCCTCGAGGCCGGGGTCGATCCCTACCGGATCTGGAAGAAGCTCAACTGCCAGAAGCCCTACGCCCGCGTCCGGCTGATGGGGGAGAGCATCGCCCGGATCGAACTCCAGCACGAGGGCCGGACCGCGCTGGCCGTGGTCGACCTCGACTTCCTCAAGAAGAGCGGCGGCGAGGCCCGCGACGCCTTCGAGGTGGTCAACCACCTGCTCAGCATCCATGGGGTCGAGGTGGGTTGTTTCGCGCTGCAGCTGGCGAGCGACAAGGTCAAGTTCTCGCTGCGTTCCGGCGGTCGCCACGACGTCTGCGGCATCGCCAAGGAGTTCGGCGGCGGCGGCCACCGCTTCGCCGCCGGTTTCACCACCCAGGGCATGGCGCTCGCCGAGGCGGTCCAGCTGGTCATGGAACGGGTCGCGCGCCTGGGCAACGGACGGAGTCCCGGCTGATGAAGATCGGACGCTGGAAGCTCGAGTCGATCGAAGCCGGTTCGTTGCGGCTCGACGGCGGCGCGATGTTCGGCAGCGTGCCCAAGGCGATCTGGAGTCGCGCGCATCCGGCCGACGAGGACAACCGCATCGAGCTCTCGTGCCGGCTGCTGCTGGCCGACGACGGCGAACGGCGCGTCCTGGTCGACACCGGGATGGGCGACAAGTGGGATCCGAAGGGGGCCTCGATCTACGGCCTCGCCGAGGGTCACGTCGGCCTGCGCGAGCGGCTCGGCGCGGTCGGCGTCGACCCGGACTCGATCAGCGACGTCGTCCTCACCCACCTGCACTTCGATCATGCCGGCGGGGTCAGCCACCGCGATCAGGATGGCCAGCTCCGGCCCAGCTTCCCGCGGGCCCGCCACTGGCTCCAGCACCGCAACCTCGAAAACGCGCGCCATCCCAATCCGCGCGAGCGGGCCAGCTACCTGGCCGAGAACCACGAGCCCCTCGCCGCGGTCGAGCTCGAGCTCCTCCAGGGCGAATGCGAGATCATGCCCGGCCTCCGGGTGATGCCCAGCGACGGCCACACGGTCGGCATGCAGATCGTGGCCTTCGAGGATGGCGAGCGCAGCCTCACCTACTGCGCCGACCTCATCCCCACGGCCAGCCACGTCCATCCCGCCTTCACCATGGGCTACGACATCAACGCTGGCCTCCTGATCGAGGAGAAGGCCCGGCTGATGGCGCGCCGCCGTGAGGGTGAGCACCACCTCTTCTTCGAGCACGAGCCCCGCGGCGCCGCGGGGCGGCTGGTGTTCGCGGACGGGCGGCCCCGCGTCGACGAATTCACCGAGATCTGAGGGACGAAGATGAGCATCGTGAAGATCAAGAAGGGCTCGGCCCTGACCGAGAAGGCCGAGGCCCTGGTCCTCCTCCTGCCGACGGAGCTGAAGAGCCTGAAGGGGCTGGCCAAGGAGGCCGACGGCCGCCTCGGCGGCCTGGTGAAGGGCCTGGCGCTCGAGGGCGAGTTCAAGGGCGCGGTGGAGAGCGTCGCGCTGCAGCGCATCGCCGGCTCCGGTCTCGCCTTCGACTGGCTCGTCCTGGTGGGGCTCGGCGACGAGAAGAAGGTCGACCAGCAGGTGATGCGCCGGAACGGCGCCGCCATCCAGGCCCGGCTCGCCGGACTCGTGCGTAGCGCCGTCGTGGCCGTCGACGACCTCGCCCTCGACGGCGAGCGCGCCGCCGACCTGGTCCAGGCCTTCGTCGAAGGGGTCGAGCTCACGGCCTATCGTTTCGATCGCTTCAAGAAGGCCGAGGCGCCCAAGCTCCGCGGTCTCGCCCTGGTCTCGGCCGCCGAGGGCTTCCTGCGGCCGGCGCGCAAGGGGGCGGCGCGGGGCGGCGTGATCGCCGCCGCCGTGGCCCAGGCCCGGGATCTCGGCAACCTCCCCGGCAACCATGGCCGGCCCAAGATGATCGCCGCGGCGGCGCGGGCGATGGCCCGCAAGTCCGGCCTCGGCTTCAAGACCCTCGGGCGGGCCGAAATGCAGAAGCTGGGCATGGGCTCGCTCCTGTCGGTGTCGCTGGGCAGCCCCCACGAGCCGCAGCTCATCGTCCTGGAGCACAAGGCGAAGAAGAAGAACGCGCGCACGGTCTGCCTGGTCGGCAAGGGCCTGACCTTCGACTCCGGCGGCATCTCGCTCAAGCCGGGCGCCGACATGGACAAGATGCGCTACGACAGGTGCGGCGGCTGCGTCGTCATCGGAGCGCTCCAGGCCGCGGCGGCGCTCCAGTTGCCGATCAACGTCATCGGCATCGTGCCGTCGAGCGAGAACATGCCGGGCGGCGACGCCAACAAGCCGGGCGACGTGGTCGAGGCCGCGAACAAGAAGACCATCGAGATCCTCAACACGGACGCCGAAGGCCGCCTGATCCTGGCCGACGCCCTGGTCTACTCGAAGCGCTTCAAGCCCGACCTGGTCATCGACCTGGCCACCCTGACCGGGGCCTGCATGATCGCCCTCGGCCAGCACGCCTCGGGCCTGATGACCCGGGACGACGACCTCGCCCGCGAGCTGGTCCGGGCCGGTGAACGCTGCCATGAGCGCACCTGGCGCCTGCCGCTCTGGGACGAGTACGCCGAGGAGATGAAAGGCGCCACCACCGACCTCAAGAACCTGGGCGGCCGCTACGGCGGCGCGATCACCGCGGGCGCCTTCCTGGAGAACTTCGTCGAGACCGGCCGCTGGGCCCATCTCGACATCGCCGGCGTCTCCTGGGACGACGGCGCGCGGATCTACAACAAGGGCAAGGGAGCGACCGGCTACGGCGTCCGCCTCCTGGTCGAGTTCCTCCGCGCCCAGGCCTGATCGCGGCCCGGGGCGGGCCGCGGGCGCCCCCGTCCGATCGGCGCGCCGCGCCCGGGGGCCTTTTTAGTGAGCACGGGGTGCCTTAGGATTCCGGCGTCCCGGTTGCGAAAGGACCGAAGCGTGCAAACCGAGCTCTCTCCGCGCCGCCAGACCCGCGTCGTCCAGGTCGGCAAGGTCGGCATCGGCGGCGACAACCCCGTCGTCGTCCAGTCGATGACCATCACGGACACCCGTGACGTCGAGGCGACGGCGGCGGAGATCAACCGCCTGGAAGAGGTCGGCTGCGAGATGGCCCGGGTGGCCGTGGTCGACGACGCGGCGGCGCAGGCCCTGGGAGCGATCAAGGAGCGGATCAACCTGCCCCTGATCGCCGACATCCACTTCAACTACAAGCACGCGCTCTCCGCGATCAAGCAGGGGGTCGACAAGGTCCGGATCAACCCCGGCAACATCGGCGGCGAGAAGAAATTCATCGAGGTCATCCGCGCCCTGCGCGACGCCGGCATGCCCTCGCGCATCGGAGTCAACGCCGGTTCGCTGGAGATGGACCTGATCGAGCGCTACGGCTATCCGACCTCGGACGCGCTGGTCGAGTCGGCGATGCGCCACATCGACTCCTGCTACCGGGAGGGCTACGAGAACTTCGTGGTCAGCCTGAAGAGCTCGAGCGTGCCGATGACCATCAAGGCCTACCGGCTGTTCGCCGAACGGGTCCCCGAGGTGCCGTTGCACCTCGGCGTCACCGAGGCCGGTGACCCGGCCTACGGCGCGATCAAGTCGGCGGCCGGTCTCGGCGGCCTCCTGGTCGACGGCATCGGCGACACCATCCGGGTCTCGCTCCTCGGCGACCCCTGTCTGGAGATCCCGGTCGCCTTCGACATCCTGAAGGCCACCGGTCGCCGGGTCACCAGCCCCGAGATCGTTGCCTGCCCGAGCTGCGGGCGCATCGAGATCGACCTCGAGCGGATCGTGGCGGAGGTCAAGCAGCGGCTCGGCCGCTCGAAGCTGCCCATCGTCGTCTCGGTCCTGGGCTGCGTGGTCAACGGCCCGGGCGAGGCCCGCGAGGCCGACATCGGCATCGCCGCCGGCCGCGGCTACGGCATGCTCTTCAAGCATGGCGTGATGGTCCGCAAGCTCGAGGAACACGAGATGGTCGACGCCCTGGTCGAGGAAATCGCCAGGATGGAAACCGAGGGTCTCGGCGCCCAGGCCTGAGGCCCGGGTCATCGACCGGACCTCGACACCCGCGTGGCCCGCGGAGCGGACCACGCTCGCCTTCCTTGCGCCAGCGCGCTCGGCCGGCCCGACCTCAGCCGAGCGCGGCGAGGACGAAGGGCGCGCGCTCGCGCTCGCGGCGCAGCCGGAGCTGGTCGCGGAGTTCCTCGTCGTCGTGGTCCCCGAGGATGATTCGGGCCCCGCGGACGGCGTGGTAGCGGCGCAGGTCCTCGCCGTGCCAGAGGTCGCCGAGGATGCGCGACCGGACGCCCACGCAGGGCGCGTGGGCCGCCAGCTCGAGACTCCCCGGCCAGATCCTGCGCCCGGCGGCCTCGCGTTCGGTCATGAAGTCGAGCAGCATCGCCGACAGCTCGGGCCGGGCCCGATTCTCGACCCCGATCAGGCGGCCGAGGTCGATGCCCAGGAAGGCCGCCTTCAGGATCCCGCGATCGAGGCTCTCGTCGTCCAGGGCCATGGCGGCGAGGGCGGAATCGGCGTAGGCCGCCCGGAAGACGGCCTCGTCGTTCTGCCGGTGCGCGGCCTCGAGGATGCGGCGGGTGGCATCGTCGATCATCCGGGCCGAGAGCGCCCGGAGGACCATCTGCCGCTCGTCGGTGTCGCCCTGCTGGAAGAGCTTCTCGAGCAGGGCATCCTCGGCCTTCGCCAGGAGCAGGGCCGCGGCCAGGTCGCAGCGTCGCCAGGCCCGGAGGTCGATGCGGTTCGGGTCCTGCAGGACCTCGGGACCGAGGAGCTCACGGCCGAAACGGCGCGGCAGGGCGGCGAGGAAGACCTCGAGGCCCGCCGGTCCCTTGGCGCGGAGATCGGTCAGGGCTTCCCGGCGATCGGCCAGGTGGGCGGTCTCGAGCTTCTCGAGTTCGGTGGGGCAGAGCAGGCTCATCACTTGGCCATCTTGCTGGGGTCCTGCCCGCGCAGGACCGAGTTGCCGTCGAAGGTCTCCGTCCAGTCGAGCCGCGGCTCGGCCATCCAGTCCTCCTCGGAGCCGCGCCCGTTGCGCGCGAAGAAGCCGACCGGGTTCTTCCAGACCACGGTGTCGATCGCCTCGTCCGAGAAGCCGGCCTGACGCATCAGGGCGACCGTCTTGGGCACGCTGAGGGGGTCGGAGACGCCCCAGTCGCAGGCCGAGTTGATGATCATCCGCTCGGTGCCGAATTCCTGCAGCACCTTCACCATGCGCTCGGGGCTCATCTTGGTGTTGGGATAGATCGAGAAGCCCTGCATCGCCCCCGAATCGAGGGTGATCCGCACGGTCTCCTCGTTGCCGTGGTCGAGGAGGACCCGGTCCATGGCGATGCCCGAGGCCTTGGCGATCTCGAGGCAGCGGAGGAAGCCCTGCTTCTTGTTGCGGTGGGGCGTGTGGACCAGGATCGGCAGATCGTGGGCGATCGCCAGCTGGATCTGCGCCTCGTAGAACTTCTCCTCACGCGCGGTCATGTCGTCGAGGCCGATCTCGCCGATGCCGACGACGCTGCCCTTCTCGAGGTAGCGGGGCAGGACCTCCATGACGGCGTCGTTCACGCGGTCGTCGTTGGCCTCCCGGGGATTGAGACCCATGGTGCAGACGTGGTGGATGCCGAACTGCTCCGAACGGTGCCGCTCCCAGCCGATCAGGGTGTCGAAGTAGTCGATGAAGCTGCCCACGTTGGTCCGCGGCTGGCCGAGCCAGAAGGCCGGTTCCAGGACGACCCGGACCCCGGCGGCCCGCATGGCGACGTAGTCGTCGGTGATCCGGGAGAACATGTGACAGTGGGGTTCGAAGATCCTGAGCTGCATGGGGCGTCCATTTCTCCGCGCCTCGCGGCGCGCGTCCTCGGGTCCATCGGTGGCCGAACTATAGCCACGCCGGCCCGGACCTGCCAAATCGGCGAGCCTCGCTCCGGCCTCGGAGCCAACGTCCGCGAAGGCCCCGGGTTCATTTCGTAAGTTCCACCGGCGCAAGGGCTTCGTTGAAAGGTCCCCGGCCCCGGCGTAGAATCCGCCCGATTCGACGGCCCACACCGGAGAGATCGCCGATGCGGTCGAAAATCGCGCTGGTCCTGGCTCTGCTCCTGCTCGCGGGCTGCAAGTCGACCGACGACTATCTTCGCGACCTCGATAGCATGACCCCGGAGCCACCGGCGGGGGCCAACTTCATGGCCGAGTCGACCCTGGTCTTCGACGCCGGCCAGCTCGCCCACGAGGCCTTCGCCGGCCTCGCGACGGCCGAGCAGATGGAGTACTGGCAGGTCATGCGCTCGTTGAGCTTCGCCTGCGAGTTCCTCGGCAAGGCGCGTCACAACCCGCTGCTGCAGGCCGAGGCCGCGACCCTGATCGGCGTCCTGGTCGCGGGCTACCCGCTGCCGCCGATCGACCGCCCCCTCGATCCGGTCGCGGCCGCGCCGGAGCCCACCGTCGAGCAGTTGAACCTCCTGGTCCAGGCGCACCGGCCGCTCACCATCGAACGGAACATCGCCGGGCTCGAGTCGGCCGACCAGGTCGTCGTGCTCGAGGCCGAGCGCGAGCTGGAACGACTCACCGGCGAGAAGCTGGGGCCGAATCCCGACGCCTGGCGGACCTGGTTCGCCGATCGTCGCGACGACTACCTCGCCCGCTTCATGGCGGACAGCCGTGGGCCGCTCGAGTACTTCGCCAACCAGAGGTACAACAACGCCTCCGAAGCACGCGGCGTGCTGCGCATCCTCGCCCTCTGGGTCGAGAGCTGGGGCTACGAGGAACTGGCGCCGCTGTTCATCCCGGCGCTCGACCGCGTGGCGCGCCAGGCCTGCGTCTACGGGCTGGCCGACTCGATGCAGCGCAACAAGGATTCGACCGTGCGCGCCGAGGTCGCCGAGGCGATGATGCAGATCCGCGATCCGCTCTTCGGCGAGGCGTTGGCCTCGCAGCTCCCACTCGAACGCGATCCCTACGCCGCCAGCAAGATGGTGCGGGCGCTGCGCTACTATCCCTCGCGCAACACCATCGAGCAGATCCTCACCGCCATGTCGATCGCCGACGATCAGGTGATGGTCAACGCCGTCGACGTCCTGCGCGAGCTGACCGGCGAGGACTTCGGCACCGAGCTGGACGCCTGGCTCGCCTGGTGGCGCGAGAGTGGGGCCGCGACGTGGCGCTGATCGAGCCCCGGCGTCATTTCGATCCCGCTCCCCGCGCCTACCGCGGCGCGGAGCTACGCTCGCATTTCATCTACGACGAGTACGACATCCAGGGTGACGCCGTGCTCGCCTTCATCGGACCGGTCGAGGTCCGCGGCGACGACCTGGTCGACCTCGCCGATCGCAAGCAGGGCCTCCACATCGCCGGCGCGGAGATGCTCCACGTCATCGTCGAGTCCTTCGGCGCCGACCTCGATCGCGCCGTGCTGCTGCAGCGACTCCTGGTCCTGCTCGCGGTCGAGGCCCTGCAGCGCGCCGGGGCCAGGATCGAGCGCCGCGGCGACGACCTCTATCACGACGGCGGCAAGATCTCGGTATCGATCGCCACCATCTCGCCGGTGAGCTGCCTCGTCCACCTCGGCATCAACGTCAGCAACGAGGGCACCCCGGTGGCGACCGCTTCGCTCGGCGACCTGGGGGTCGACGCGGCCGCCTTCGGAACGGCCCTGATCGAGGCCTATGCCCGCGAACTCGGCCTCATGGCCCGGGCCGCGACCAAGGTGAGAGCCGCACGATGACCGCCCAAGTCCCCGCCACCCGGCGCTACCTCCTCCTCGCCCTGAAGGTCCTGGCCATGGCCGCGGCCGTGTGGTTGGTCTCGCGGCAGGTCACCTGGTACGACCGGGTCAGCCTGGTCGACGGCCGGGAAATCTCCGGCCGGATCGAGAAGGCCAGTCTCGAGACCGAGGCCCTGGAGGTCGCGCTGGTCGACCTCGACCGGCGCCGCGAGGTCTTTCCGGCCGCGGCGGTGGCCGCCAAGAAGGTGGGAGTCGTCACCGCCTTCTCGGACCTGAGCCTGGGTCATTACCTCCTGGGCATGGGCCTGATCCTGGTGATGTACCTGATCGGGGTCTATCGCTGGAGCCTCCTGCTCGCGGCCCAGGGCCTGCCATCGGGCTACTGGCGGGCCTTCCGCCTGACCTTCGTCGGCTTCTTCTGGAACAACTTCATGCCCGGCATGACCGGGGGTGACGTCGCCAAGGCCGTGATCGTGGCCAAGGACTCGCCCGGACGCCGCAGCGAGGCGGTGTCGACGGTGATCGTCGACCGCGTCATCGGCCTCGCCGTCCTGGCCCTGCTCTCGGCCTTCGCGATCCTGGCCAACTTCTCTCGCTTCGAGAAACAGGGCTACGTGGTCTTCGCGGTCCTGGCCGGCTGCCTGGCCCTCTTCGTCTGTTTCTTCTCCAAGCGGATCCGCCGCCGGCTGCGCCTGTCGCGCTTCCTCAATCTCCTGCCGGCCAGCGGCGTCCTGAAGAAGCTGGACAACGCCTTTCACAGCTATCGGGATCATCCTCGGGCCGTGATCCTGTCGATCCTCTTGTCGGTGGTGTCGCATGTCTGCAACATCGGCTCGGTCTGGGTCTTCGGCATGGATCTCGGCATCCAGGCGGAACTCATCACTTATTTCGCCACGGTGCCGATCATCTTCATCGTGGCGAGCGTGCCGCTCTTTCCGGGGGGCTGGGGCGTTCGCGAGGTGGCCTTCACCACCGTCTTCACCGGCGTGGGCGTCAGCGCCCAGTACACGAGCAATCTGGTCATCCTCAGCGTGTTGATCGGGTTCTCGACCATGATCTGGAGCCTTCTCGGCGGCCTGTTCCTGTTCCTGGGCCGGCGCGAAGGAGAGATTCCGGCCGCCCTCGACGAGCAGGAGTTGGAGGTGGCCTTGGCCGACGCCGGTGAGCCGGCGCGGCCCGACGGGGACTGAGATGACCCTTCTCGTAGTCGGTTCGATCGCGCTCGACAGCGTCGAGACTCCCTTTGGCAACCGCCCCGACATCCTCGGCGGCGCGGCTTCCTACTTCTCGGTGGGTGCCTCCCTGTTCACGCCGGTCCGCCTCGCGGGCGTCATCGGCGAGGACTTCCCGACCGAGCACCTGGAGCTCTTCCGGTCCCGGCGGATCGACCTCGAGGGTCTGCGCACGATCTCCGGCGGCAAGACCTTCCGCTGGGCCGGGCGCTACGTCGGGCGCATGGACATCGCGGAGACCCTGGATACCCAGCTCAACGTCCTCGGCGACGTGCGGCCGCAGCTCCCCGCCAGCTACCTCGATTCCGAGTTCGTGCTCCTGGCCAACGACCATCCGGCGAACCAGCTCGCCGTGGCGCAGCAGCTCAGCCAGCCGCGCTTCATGATGATGGACACCATGAACCTCTGGATCGACAACTTCCGCAGCGAGGTCGTGAAGGTCCTCGGCGTGGTCGACGCCCTGGTCTGCAACGACGAGGAAGCTCGGTCGCTGGGCGAGAACTCGAACCTGATCGGTGCCATGAACGCGATCTCGGCCATGGGCCCGAGCACGGTCCTGGTGAAGAAGGGCGAGCACGGCGCGATCATCCTTCACGCCGGTCGCTTCTTCGCTCTGCCGGCCTACCCGCTGGAGTACGTGAAGGATCCGACCGGCGCCGGCGACACCTTCGCGGCCGGCGTCATGGGCTTCCTCGCCCGCGAGCGCACCTGCGACTTCCAATCGCTGAAGATGGCCATGTCCTACGGCACCGTCCTGGCCTCCTACAACGTCGAGGACTTCGGTCTGGACCGGCTCCGGACCTTGACCATGAACGACATCGAGATCCGTCACGAGGTCTACCGGCAGTTCCTCGCCCTGGACGGCTGATGAAGGGCGATCTCCGCTGTTTCATCGCGATCAAGATCGAGGGCGCCATGGCGCGCCGGCTCGAGCGGGAGAACTCGTTTCTCAAGCTCTCCGGCGCCCAGGCCGGCTGGACCGCCGAGCGCAACCTCCATCTGACGCTGCGCTTCATCGGTGAGGTCCATCCCGAGGAGGTGATCCCGCTCGGCGAGCTGATCGAGGAGGAGGCCGCGGCCACGCCGGCCTCCCGCCTGATGTTGAAGGGCCTGCACACCTTGCCCTTGGAATCCGCGCGACCGCGCATCGTGGCGGTCGGCGTCGAGGGTGACCTCGAGCCGATCGAGGACCTCTACCGCCGGCTCCAGAAGGGGCTCCGGGGGCTCGGCTTCAAGCCCGAGAAGCAGGCCTTCCATCCGCACGTCACCCTGGCCCGGATCAAGGGCGAGAAGAACGTCGACCGCCTGCTGGAGAAGGTGGCGAGCGCGGCCGGACGCGAGTTCGGCCACCTCCAGGTGCGCGAGATCCAGCTGATGATGAGCGACCTCGAGATCGAGGGGCCGATCTACACGCCGCTGCAGGTCTTCCCGCTGCTCGGCTGATGCCCGCCCGCCGGTCGCGAGATCGCCGAAGGCGCGGCCCTCAGTCGCGCCGCATCCTCTTGTAGGCGTTGATCAGGCCGTTGGTCGAGACGTCGTGAGCGGTCACCGCCTCCTCGTCCTCGAGTTCGGGCAGGATCTTCTTGGCCAGCTGCTTGCCGAGCTCGACGCCCCACTGGTCGAAGCTGTTGATGTCCCAGAGCAGGCCCTGGACGAAGACCTTGTGTTCGTAGAGCGCGACCAGGGCACCGAGCGTCCTGGGCTCGAGCTTCCTCATCAGGATGCTGTTGGTCGGTCGCGATCCGGCGAAGACCTTGTGGGGCGCCAGCCGCGCGACCTCTTCCTGATCGAGACCCGCTTCTTCCAGCTCGGCCGCGACCTCCTCGAAGGTCTTGCCGTTCATCAGCGCCTCGGTCTGGGCGAAGAAGTTCGAGAGCAGGATCTGGTGGTGCCGCCCAGCGGCTGTTGCGGCTGGGCCGCCGCGATGAAGTCCGCCGGGATCAGCCGGGTGCCCTGGTGGATGAGCTGGTAGAAGGCGTGCTGGCCGTTGGTGCCGGGCTCGCCCCAGATCACCGGGCCGGTGGTGTAGTCGGTGATCGGCCGGCCGTCGCGATCGACGCGCTTGCCGTTGGACTCCATGTCGCCCTGCTGGAAGTACGCCGGGAACCGGTGCAGGTACTGGTCGTAGGGCAGGATCGCGTGGGTCTCGGCGCCGAAGAAGTTGGCGTACCAGACCCCGAGCAGGCCCATCAGCACCGGGATGTTGTCGGGCCACGGGGCGGTGCGGAAGTGCTGGTCGGCCTCGGCGGCGCCGGCGAGCAGCTCCTCGAACCGGTCCATGCCGACGACCGCGGCGATCGACAGGCCGATCGCCGACCACAGCGAGTAGCGGCCGCCGACCCAGTCCCAGAACTCGAACATGTTGGCGGGGTCGATGCCGAACCTGGTGACCTCGGCGGCGTTGGTCGACAGCGCGACGAAGTGCTTGGCGACCGCGGCGTCGTCGCCGTGCAGGCCGCCGACCAGCCAGGCCCGCGCCGACCGCGCGTTGGTCAGGGTCTCCTGGGTCGTGAAGGTCTTCGACGCCACGATGAACAGCGTCGTCGCCGGGCGCAGGTCGCGCAGGGTCTCGACCAGGTGGGTGGCGTCGACGTTGGACACGAAGTGGACCTTCATGCCCTCGATCCAGTACGGCCGCAGCGCCTCGGTCACCATCACCGGGCCGAGGTCGGAGCCGCCGATGCCGATGTTGACGACGTCGGTGATCTTCTTGCCGTCGTAGCCCTTCCAGGAGCCGAGACGCACCCGCTCGCTGAAGTCGCGCAGCCGCGCGAGGACCTCGCGCACGCCCGGCATCACGTCCTCGCCGTCGACCAGGACCGGCTCCGGGCCGCGGTGACGCAGGGCCGTGTGCAGGACCGCCCGGCCCTCGGTGACGTTGATCCGCTCGCCGGCGAACATCGCCGCGCGCCCGGCCTCGACCTTCATGTCGCGGGCGTAGGCGGTGAGGAGACCGAGGGTCTCCTCGTCGAGCACGTTCTTTGAGAAGTCGAGAAGGAGACCGGCCGCCTCGATCGAGAACTGCCGGAAACGGTCGTCCTCGGCATCCTCGAACAGGTCGGCGATGTGGATGTGACCGATCTCGGCGAAGTGGGCGCCGAGGGCCTTGAACGAGTCGAGATCGAGGGGATTCACGCCGAGTCCTCCAGCACGTCGACCAGGGGCTGAGCGCCCTCGCTGGCCGAGACGACGGCGGCACCACAGGTGTCGCTGAATACGTTGACCACGGTCCGGAGCATGTCCAGCGGGCGATCGACCGCGAGCAGGAGGGCCGCGCCCTCCACGGGCAAGCCGAGCGCCGCCAGGATCGTGACCATCATGATCAGCCCGGCCGAGGGGATTCCGGCCGCTCCGATCGAGGCCAGAAGGGCCAGGATCACGACCTGGACCTGGTCCACGAGGCTGAGGTCGAAGTGCGGATCGATCCCGGCGTAGTACTGGGCCAGGAAGATGACGCCGATGCACTCGTAGAGGGCCGTGCCGTCCATGTTGATCGTGGCGCCGAGGGGCTGCACGAAGGAGACGATCCGGTTCGGCACGCCCCCGCGCTTCTCGACCGTCTCCATCGAGACCGGCAGGGTCATCGACGACGACGAGGTGGAGAAGGCGGTGATCAGGGCCGGACTCACCGCGCGCGCCCAGCGCCAGGGGCTGACCTTGCCGACCAGCTTCAGCACCAGCGGCAGGCTGAGGCAGGAGTGGACGAGCAGGGCGGTGACGACGGTGGCCATGTAGAGGGCGAGGGGCTTGAAGACCGAGAAGCCGGTCTGCCCGACGACCTTGACCAGGAGACAGAAGACGCCGTAGGGGATCAGCTTCAGCACTGCCTCGGCGAGCTTCATCATCACCTCGAAGGCGGCCTCGAAGAAGCCTTTCATCTGCTCGCGATGGCGGGCCTCGACCTTGAGGATGAAGTAGCCGAAGAGCAGGGCGAAGAAGATCACCTGGAGCATGGCGGCGTTCTCGCCGAAGGCGGAGAACACGTTCTCAGGCACCATGCGGATCAGGACCTCGAGGAAGGACGCGTCGGTCACGTCGGCGAAGCGCTCGTCGGCCGCCAGCCCCAGTTCGGCGCCGACGCCGGGACGGAAGAGGTTGACCGCCAGGAGTCCGGTGATCGCGGCGAGGAGGCTGGTGGCGATGTAGTAGACGAATGTCTTGGTTCCCAGCCGTCGCAGGTCGCGTCCGGTGCCGACGCCCACCACGCCGGACACGATCGAGGTCAGGATCAGCGGCACGATGAGCATCTTCAAGAGACGCAGGAAGATGTCGGCGAGGAAGGCGAAGGGCCTGATCCAGGTGGCGCGGTCGGAGTTCGGATCGAGCTGGAGGGTGACCGGATGGAGCTTGCCGCCCGAGACCTCGCGGTGCCAGACGACGTCACCGACCTCGGCGCTGCGGAGGGCCTGGAGGTAGGCCTCGGGATTCTCGCAGGCGGTGACCGTCTCCTCGGGAGTCCCGCGATGGAAGACCAGGGCGACCAGGAGCATGCCCGGCTTCAGGCTGCCGTTCGCGGGCGCGGTCTTGACCGCCACGGAGTTGGCGTGGCCGCTCGTCACCGTCACGCCGCTGGTCACGCCCGCCGGCACGAAGGCCTGCAGAAGGCCGCCGCCGATCGCGCCGGCGACGAGCCAGATCAGGATCTTCCAGTGGATCTTCACCGCGTCTCCTCGGTCGTTCCTCGGCTCATCAACCGAAGACTACCGGGAAAGCGGCGATCTGGGAACAGGGTCGGCGACGGCCGGGCGACCCCGGTGGGGCGCCCGGCCGCGCTCGAACTCAGACGCGGACCTTGGCGGAGCGCTCGGTGCGGAACTGGCTGACGAGACCGCGCAGCTGGCCGGCGATCTGGCCCAGCTCGGTGGCCGCCTGGCGGGTCTCGGCGACGGCCATCGAGGTCTGGCTGGCGCCCTCGGCCACGCCGGCGATGGTGCTGGCGATCTCCGAGCTTCCGGCGGCGGTACGATTGACCGAGTTGCCGATCTCCGCGGTGGTCTTGGACTGTTCCTCGACCGCGGAGGCGATCTGGGTCTGGTAGCCGTTGATCTGATCGATGATCTGGCAGATCGAATCGATCGCGGTGATCGCGCGATCAACGTCCACCTGGATGGTCTCGATCCGTTCCGAGATGTCCTGGGTGGCGTCGGAGGTTCCCTTGGCCAGTTCCTTGACCTCGGTGGCGACCACCGCGAAGCCCTTGCCGGCCTCGCCGGCGCGCGCGGCCTCGATGGTGGCGTTGAGGGCCAGGAGGTTGGTCTGTTCGGCGATCGTGTTGATCACCTTGATGACGTCCCCGATCTGCCCCGAGCTCTGACCGAGCCGCTGCATGGTGGCCGAGGTGTCCCGCGCGGCGTCGACGCCCTGACGGGCGACGCGGGCCGCTTCTTCGGTGCTCTTGGCGATCTCGAGGATGGAGTAGTTCATCTCCTCGGCGCCGGCGGCGACGCTCTGGGTGGAGTGATCGACCTCGGCCGCGATGTCGGCGACGTTCTTGGCCTGCTTGGAGGTCTGCTCGGCGCTGTCGCCCATCTGGGAGCTGATGTTGTCGAGCACGTCGCTGGCACCGGAGAGCTTCTCCGTCGTGTCGCCGATCAGGGTGAAGCTGTCGCGCAGCTTGCCGAAGAAGCGGGCGAGTCCGCTGCCCAGCTGACCGATGGCGTCCTGGCCCTGGACGTCGACCGTGCCGGTCAGATCGCCTTCCTCGGCCGCCCGCACCACCTTGAGGATGCGGTCGACCTTGGCGGCGAGTTCCCTGCTCTCGGTCTCGATGGCCTGGCTCTGCGCCAGCACCTTCTCCTCGGCGGCGAGCTTCTCGCTGACGTCCTCCATCGCCATCATGAAGCCGAGGTGCTGGCCGTCCTCGCGTTCGAGGCGGCAGCACATCGCCGAGAAGGTGGTGTCGCCCACCCGGAGGAGATCGTGGCAGGCCTCGGCGCCGGCCTTGGCGAGACGGCTGTGAACCGACCGCGGATCGTCGTGCAGGAAGGTCAGGTGCTCGCCGACGAGCTTGTCGACGTCGTGCCCGAAGGCGCTGCCCAGGTCGGCGAAGGTCCGCCGGGCCGAGGCGTTGAGGTAGCTGATCTCGAGGCGCTCGTTGGCCGACAGGATCACCATCGGCGAGTTCTCGATCATCGGCTTGAACAGCCGATCTCCTCGGCCTGGGCCTCCTGAGCGGCGATGATGGTCTGCAGCTTGTCGGCGAAACGGTTGAACCAGTGCGCCAGCTCGGCGACCTCATCCCGGCTGTTCACCTCGAGACGGCGGGCCATGTCGGCGTCGCCGCTGGCCAGATCCTGGAGGATCGCCGCCGCATGCTTGACCGGGGTCGCGATGCTCCGGGCGACCAGATAGATCGGGATCATCGCCAGCGTGGCGAGGACGACCGAGATCAGGACCAGCTTCCAGGCCAGACTCGTGCCCTCGGCGGTGATCAGGTCGAAGGGGATCTCGACCATCGCGAGCCAGTCGTGGCCCGCGGAACCGGTGGAGAAGGGCACGGCGCAGACGAACTCGTCGCCGACGCGGACGGCGGTTCCCTTCGCGCTCAAATCGATCAGGTGCTTGGCCTGGTCCGGTTCGACCTCGGTGATCTGATGGCCGAGTTGACCTTCATGACCGTCGCGGGCGGCGACTGTGCCGGTGTCGGTGACGATCGAGACGTGACCCTCGCCGCCGTAGATGTCGACCTCGTCGACGAAGCCCTGGAGGCTGCTGAGGTCGAGGTCGGCACCGACGATGCCGTAGAAGGTCTCGGCGACCACGATCGGCACGGTGACCCGGCAGACCAGGTGCTGGCCAGACTTGGACTCGACCAACTTCAGCTCGCCGATGTAGGGCGCCCGGGTCTCCTTCGTCGCGAGATAGAAGTGGCTCTTGGCGGGCGTCTTGTCGTTGGCGTAGTCGGTGACCGAGCCGAGCTTCAGATCGCCGGAGGCGTCGCGGGTGATCATCGGCAGGAAGCGGCCACTGGCGTCGCTTCCCGCGGTCCCCTGGTAGCCCATGTCCATGTCGTCGAAGGCGTCCGGTTCCCAGGCGGAGAACACGCTCAGGAAGTCCTCGTTCCCGGCCAGGGCCATGCGCAGGACGCCGGTGGCCGAGTCGCGGGAGAGGTCGAGGCCGATGGATGAGTCCTTGACGGCGCCGAGGGTGCTGGCGAGCGAATCGAGGCTCTCGAGCACCGCGGCGAACTGACCCTCGACCCGCGCGCCCTGCTCGCGCACGACCGACATGGCCTGATCGGTGGCCAGGTTGACGGCCGTGTCCCGGGCGGAGGAGACCGCGACGGCGACGATGAAGCCGACGGTCGTCAGCATCGACAGGCCGATCATCACGATGATCTTGCCGCGGATGGAACCACGAACGAGGTCGAACACTCTGGGCATCTTCATCTGATCACCACCTTCACTCGCCGTTTTCAGCGAGTCTTTCCATGGGGTAGCGGTCGGGCGCGGCGGAACGCCCGGCCGACGATTACTTCGCCGCCCGCGCCAGGGTGGAGCCGGACTCGAGGGGGAGGACCTTGCCGTCGTCGAAGATCGTCAGGTAGACCTGGTCCATGCCCTGGTTGTCGTCGGCACCGTAGGAGAGCTTCACGCCCCCGAGATCGAGTTCCGTGGTCGCGGCCGCGGTGGCGAGGAAGGCCTCGCGGGTCGGGCTGCCCTCGACCCGCTCGAGCAGCTGGCAGAAGAGCTTGCCGGCCATGAAGCCCTCGAGGCTGACGAAGTCGAACTCGGTCGACTTGCCGGCCTGGGTCATCGCGTCCTGGTACTCGGCGACGATCGGAACGCTGCGGTCCCAGGGGAAGGGCACGACCTGGGAGACGACGCAGCCCTGCGCCGCATCGCCCAGCTCCGCGAGAAGGGCCTTCGTGCCGACGAATGAGATGTTGCAGAACACGCAGTCGCGGGTCTCGGGCCGGGCCTTGGCCGCCTTGATGAAGGCAGCGCAGGCCTTGTAGGCACCGACCATGACCACGGCATCCGGTTTGGCCGGAGCCAGGGCATCGAGGCCGGTCGCGATCGCGATCGTGTTGCGCTTGTAGGTTCCCGTGGCGGCGAGCTTCAGGCCCCGCTTCTCGAGCGCCTTGACGATGCCCGCGAGACCGGCCTCGCCGTAGGCGTCGTCCTGATAGAAGCAGGCGATGCTCTTCAGGCCGGCCTCGTCGACCAGCATCGCGGCCAGACGTTCCATCTCCTGGTAGTAGCTGGCGCGCATGTTGAGCACCGTCGCCTGATGCGGATTGCGCAGGAACTCCGCGCCGGTCAGGGGGGCGATGAAGGGCACCTTGGCCGCCGCGGCGATCGGGAGCGCGACCTTGGCGGTCGGAGTGCCGACCCCACCGATCAGGGCGAAGGCGTCGGCCTTCTCGATCAGCATCTTGGTGGCGACCTCGCACTTCTCCGGCTCGTAGCCGTCGTTGACGCTCTTCAGCTCGATCTTGCGACCCTTGACGCCGCCTTTGGCGTTGACCGCGTCGAAGTAGAGCTGCAGGCCGCCGTTCATGCCCTCGCCGAGGGCCGCGGCCGGCCCCTTCAGGGCGCAGGACTGGCCGAGGATGACCTGGTCGTCGGTGACGCCCTGGGCCATGAGGCCGTTGCCGAGCAGGAGGAAGGCGATGATGAGAAGGAATCGTGATCTGGACATGTGCTTCTTCCGTCCGGCCGGTGCATCCGGGTCGCCGTGGCGGAGGCCGTCGGCGACGGGTTTCCGGCTGCCGTCGTTCCAAGTGACCGAGTTCCGGGGACGGATGCCTGAAGCCGAATCCGTCCGCCCTGGAGATGGATCGGATCGAATCGAAGCATCCCCTGAGGGGACTTCGGGGAAATGTAGATTCCGTCAAGTGTGCCTTGCGGAAAGCGAAAGGGTGATCAGCCCTCAGACGAGGCGGCGGCGGCTGTAGAAGCCCGAGGGCAGCCGGCGGCCGCCCTCCTCGGGGATCCACATCTCCCCGGAACCGATCTCCTGGCCCTGCCGCTCGAAGTGATCGTCCGCGAGCTGCTCGAGGGCGATGGGCGTGTAGCCCGGACTGTGGCAGGAGAGGAGCAGGAAGCCGGGCTTGCCGGCGCAGAGGCGCGCCAGATCGGCGAGGAGGGGGACGAGGTGGTCCTCGATCTTCCAGAGCTCGCCCTTCTTGCCCCGGCCGAAGGATGGCGGATCGAGGATGATCCCGTCGTAGCCGCGGCCGCGACGGAGCTCGCGGGCGCAGAAGCCGGCGGCGTCGTCCACCAGCCAGCGCACCGGCGCCCCCTCGAGACCGTTCTCGCGGGCGTTGGCGACCGCCCAGTCGACGACGCCGCGGGCGGCGTCCACGTGGGTCACCTGGGCGCCACCACGCGCGGCCGCGATGCTGGAACCGCCGGTGTAGGCGAACAGGTTGAGCACCTCGGGGGCGCGGCCGAGCCGGGTGGCCAGCGCCCGGCAGCTCTCCTCGACCCAGAGCCACTGCTCGGCCTGCTCGGCGAAGAGGCCGATGTGACCGAAGGGGGTCGGTTTGAGGATCATCCGGTTGGGCCCGCAGCTCACCGACCAGCTCGACGGTTCCCGACCGAGCCACTCCCAGTGGCCGCCACCGCGGTCGCTGCGGACGTGCCGACCCTGGGCGCGCTCCCAGTGGCGGCGCTCGAGCCGGGGCGACCAGATCGCCGAGGGCGCCTGACGGTCGACCACGACGCCGTCGAGGTCCTCCAGCTTGCGGCCGTGGCCGCTGTCGAGGAGACGGTAGCTCAAGCCGTGCCCTCCATCGCCGCCAGGGCCTCGCGCTTGAAGCTGCCGAAGCGCTCCTGCTCGATGGCCTTGCGGATGCCCCGCATCAGATCCTCGTAGTAGTGGATGTTGTGGATCGAGGCGAGCGTGAGGTAGAGGGCCTCGCCGGCGTAGTGGAGATGCCGCAGCACCTGACGGCTGAAATGCTCGCAGGTGTAGCAGCGGCAGTTGGTGTCGATCGGGTACTTGTCCTTGCGGAACTTCTTGTCGCCGATACGCAGCTTGCCGGCGCGGGTGAACAGAGTGCCACCGCGCGCGTAGCGGGTGGGGATGACGCAGTCGAACATGTCGATGCCGCGCTCGACCGCCTCGAGGATGTCCTGCGGCGTGCCCACGCCCATCAGGTAGCGCGGCAGGTCGGTCGGCAGGAGCGGCGCGGTCCACTCGGTGATCGACTTCATCAGCTCCGGCCCCTCGCCCACGCTGACCCCGCCGATGGCGAAGCCGTCGAAGTCGAGCCCGCAGATCTGACGGGCGCTGCGCTCGCGCAACTCGGGGAAGGTCCCGCCCTGGACGATGCCGAACAGGAACTGGTGGGGCGCCAGCTCCACCGCCAGGCAGCGCTCGGCCCAGCGCGTGGTGCGCTCCAGCGACTTGGCGACGTAGCGGGCCGGCGAGGGGTACTCCACGCACTCGTCGAAGGCCATGACGATGTCGGCGCCGAGATCCCGCTGGATCTTCATCGAGGTCTCGGGGTCCAGGAAGAGCGGCTTGCCGCTCTTCTCGTCGACGAAGGAAACGCCGTCGTCGTCGATCTTCTTGTTCGGGATCGAGAAGACCTGGAAGCCGCCCGAGTCGGTCAGGATCGTGCGCGGCCAGGCCATGAAGGCATGCAGACCTCCGGCCCGCTTGACCAGCTCGCGCCGACCGTCGTAGCTGAGGTGATAGGTGTTGGCGAGGACGACGTCGGCGCCGGTCTCGAGCACCTGGTGCGGGGTCAGGGCCTTCACCGCGCCCTGCGTTCCCACCGGCATGAAGGTGGGGCAGTCCACGGCGGAGTGCTCGGTCCGGAAACGGCTGCGTCGGGCGCCGCTCGGATCGACCCGCAGGAGCTCGAAGTTGATGTCCTTGCGTGGCATGGTCGATCCTTCAGTTTCGCGGGCTTCGCGCCCTGGTCTCGTCGCCCGCGCCGAGGCTCTCGGCGCGTTCCAGGCAGAGCTGGAAGTCCTCGGGCGGCTCGCAGCGTAGCTTGAGGTCGTGGTCGAGGTGGGGCGGGCGGAAGCGCAGGCCGAGGGCATGCAGCATGACCCGCTTGTGCCCGACCGGGTCGTTCTTGCCCTGGGCGAACTTGCGTTCGCCCACCAGGGGATGCCCGATGGCGGCGAAGTGGAGCCGGATCTGGTTGTGCCGTCCGGTCTCGGGCTGGGCCCGGACCAGGCTGCAGGGACCGATGTCCCGCTCCTTCTCCCAGCGGGTCAGGGCCGGCGAGCCACGGCGGTCGATCCTCGCGCCGGCGCCGAGATCCTTGATCGGCAGGTCGATGCTGCCCGCGGCCCGCTCCAGGCGCCCCTGGACCAGGGCCAGGTAGGTCTTGCGCAGCGCCCGCTCCTTGAACATGGCCATCAGCGCCGCGCGCATGGCCTCGTCCCGGGCGAAGAGCACGATGCCGGATGTCTCGTAATCGAGCCGGTGGACGGCGAAGACCTCGTGCCCCTCCTCGAGGAGCCGGTCGAGGAGCGGCTTGCCCTTGGCCGCGGCCTGCCCGCCGGGGGCCGCCACGGTCATCATGCGCGCCGGCTTGGCGGCGACCAGCAGCCGCCGATCCTGGTGCAGAATCGTGATCGGGACCGCCATGGTCTCAGTCGGCCTTGATCCGTTCGATGAAGTCGACGAAGCTCCGCGCCTGCTTCATCAGGCGCTCTTCGAGCTCGGCCTCCTTCAGCTTGCCGGTCGCCATGTCGAAGCGCTCGTAGCTCTTGCCGATGAAGGTGCGCCGGGGGTGGTGGAAGGCGTTGCGATAGCCGGTGACGCCCTGGAGGTGCTCCACCGCGCGCAGCGACTGGAACTCGCCGGCCGCGAGGCCGATGAAGCTGACCGGACGGGAGTCGAAGCCGTCCGGGTAGGGCAGCATGTCGATGAAGAGCTTGAGGACGCCGGGGTAGCTGCCGTTGTACTCGGGGACGATGAACACGACCCCGTCCGAGGCCATGAAGCGCTTGACCATGCCGCGCACGCGATCACCGGGCTCCTTGTAGGCCGAGGGCAGGAGGAACTCGGCGTCCATCTCCTTGAGGTCGAGGAGGTCGGTGTCGGCGTCGAGCGACTCGTACTGCTCCCGGACGACCTGGGCGAGCATGTAGGACAGGGAGCCGGCGCGATTGGTGCCGGGCACGATGACGATGCGCATGTGAGTCTCCATCGGGAACCCGCCGAGCGACTCGGGTCGGGGAGGCGACGATAACACGGGCCTCGGGGCCGAGAAAATCGCCCCGCCCAGGTCCGAGGACCGGCGGATCGCGCCTCCTCCCGCGTAGGCCTTGTGGTAGCATTCCAGCCCGGCCGCGGATGAGCCGAGCATCCCATCCAGGAGACCACCGATGCGACGACTGCCGTCCCTACTCTGCCTCGCCCTGATCGTGACCGGCGCCCTCGCCGGGCTGGCCACGGCCCAGGAGCGCAAGCTGAGCTTCGCGGACACCTTCGGCCAGCGCTACCGGACCTCGAGCCCCTCGTTCTCCTGGGATGCCGAGGGTCGCGGCATCATGATCGACGGCAAGCGGATCGATCCGGCCACCGGCGAGGTCATCGAGGGGGAAGCCAGCCCGGGACCGCGCGGGCCGGCCGTGATCGGCCCGAAGATGGCGGAAGGTGAGATCGGCGCCCGGACCAGCCCCGACCAGAAGCTGGTCGCCTTCGTCCGGGATCACGACCTCTACGTCCGGGGCATCGGCGGCGAGGGCGAGAGGGCCGTCGCGACCGACGGCTCCAGCGAACTCCTCTACGGGCGCCTCGACTGGGTCTACCAGGAGGAGGTCTACGGCCGCGGCGACTTCAACGGCATGTGGTGGAGCCCCGATTCCAGTCGGCTCGCCTACCTGCGGATCGACGAGTCGCCGGTGAAGGAATTCACCGTGATCGACCACCGGCCCAACACCCTCGAGATCGAGAACACCAATTACCCGAAGGCCGGCGACGGCAATCCGGTCGCGACCCTCGGCGTCTACGACCTCGCCGGCGGCACCACCACCTGGCTCGACTTCTCGGCCTTCGAGACCGACGAACCCCTGATCGTGCACGTCGGCTGGAACCCGAAGGGCGACCGCGTCATCTTCCAGGTCCAGAACCGCATCCAGAATCGCCTCCACCTCCTCAGCGGCGACCCGGCGTCCGGCAAGGTGACCAGGATCCTGAGCGAGAGTTCGGCCAGCGGCTGGGTCAACCGGCTCGAGCAGCCCATCTGGCTCGAGGATGGTGGCTTCCTCTGGTGGACCGAACGGACCGGTTACAAGCACCTCGACCGCTACGATGCCGAGGGCAAGCGCGTCTGCGCGGTCACCTCGGGCGAGTTCGTCACCAAGGACATCATCCGCATCGACGAGAAGGGCAACCGGCTGTGGTTCTACGGCAACGGCGTCTCCGGCGCCGGCAACTACGCCTATCGGACCACCCTCGACGGCGGCGCCATCGTCCTCCTGACCCCCGAACGGGGCAGCCACCGGATCCAGCTCGACCACGACGGCGGCTACCTCATCGACAGCTGGTCCAGCGTCGAGGACCCGGGCCACTGCGTGCTGCGCGATGCCGAGGGCAAGATCGTCCGGGCCCTGGGTCTGGCCAAGGCCGACTTCGATCGCCCCTATTCCCAGCCCGAATATCACCTCATCCCGGCTCGCGACGGCTACGAGATGGACGCGATCGTCACCAAGCCCTGGGACTACGATCCGGCCAAGACCTACCCGGTGATGCTCTTCACCTACTCCGGTCCCGATGCGCCCAGCGTGCGCGACTCCTACCGTCCGTCGACCTACCACCAGTTCCTGGCCCAGGAGGGGCTCATCATCCTCCAGGTCAACAATCGCAGCTCCTCCGGGCGGGGCCAGGTCTACATCGACGCCTGCTACAAGAACTTCGGCGCCTCGGAGCTGCGCGACCTCGAGGACGCCATGGCCTGGGTCTGCAAGAACGTGAGCGGCGATCCGGCCCGCGTCGGCATCAGCGGCTGGAGCTACGGCGGCTTCATGTCGGCCTACGCCCTCTGCAAGTCCAAGGCCTTCGCGCTCGGTGTCTGCGGCGCCGGCGTCTACGACTGGGCGCTCTACGACACCATCTACACCGAACGCTACATGAGCACGCCCAAGCTCAACGCCGAGGGCTATCGCGGGACCTCGGTCCTGGAGGCGGCCAAGGATCTGCACGGCCACCTGGTCCTGCTGCACGGCACCATGGACGACAACGTCCACTTCCAGAACACGGTCCGTTTCTGCGATGCCCTGCAGCAGGCCGGCAAGCACTTCGAGCTGATGATCTACGCCGGCATGCGCCACGGCCCGCGGACGAGCTACCAGCACCGGCACATCCGCGAGATCGAGTGGAACGCCATCCAGAAGGTCCTCCTGCAGCGCTGAGCTCCGCGGTTCCGGACGACCGGTCCTGGACCCGCTCCGGATCAGTCGAAGCGGAAGCCCAGGAGGATGGCCGCCGCCTCGCCGACGCGATGGGAGCCGAGGGCGTCGAGCACCGCCGGGTCATCGGAACCGGGACCGCAGAGGGTCCAGTCGGAACGCTTCGTCCCCCGGCGCAGCACGATCAGGCTGAGATGCGAGCCGACGTGGTCGACCAGACGACGCAGCTCGTGATCCAGGGCGGACAGCGCGAAGCAGGCGGCGGTGGGGCTGCGGGTGCCGGCGAGGAAGAGCTCGGCGTCGGCCCCCGGCGATCCGGCCGGCGCGAGCCGGGCCAGCAAGACGTCGACCGGACGATCGTCGAGCCCAGTCCAGACCGCGTCGTCGAAGGCGCTCCGCGGTTCCGCGCCCGCGGCCGCGCGCCAGCCCGGTTCCGGTAACGCGAGCCCGTAGCTCAGCCCCGCCAGCCCCGCCAGCCCCGCGGCGCCGATCAGGTCCGCGAGGTCACCGCCCCCGGGGAGACCGAGGTCGACGACCTCGGGACCGAGCGGTCCCCGAGCGCCACGCTCGGCGCAGTCGGCCACGAAGTCCATGACCGCGTCTTCGTCGAAGACGCGATCGCCGAGCCCGACCAGTTCGACCAGGGCCAGCTTGGTGGCGAGCGGCTCCCGTCGCGGTGGCAGCGGCCCGATCCAGGCCGGAGGCCTGTCGGCCTCGGGTTCGGGGCCGGGCGTCGAGAGACGGGCCACGATGACGGTCGCCACGCCCAGGATGGCGATCACCAGGAGAGCAACGAAGGGGGCCCGCCGGTGAAGGCGGGCCCCGTCCTGTGGCCGGTCGCGAGTCATCGATCAGCGATGGAAGAGCATCTCGCGGTACTTGGGCAGCGGCCAGACCTCGTCGTCCACCAGCTCCTCGAGCTGATCCACCCAATCGCGCAGGTCGGCCCGGGCCGCGATCGCCACCTCGCGGCAGAAACGCGCCTGCTCGAGCGGCCCGCGCTCGACGCCGTCGAAATCGACCACGACCTTGCGCATCCGGTCGAGGCTGAGCTTCAGCTTCGCGATCAGCTCGGTGACCTTGCGCAGCATCGACTCCTGGGCTTCCAGGTCGGCGCCGGTGAGGGCCTGGCGGGTGGCGTTGATGGTCTCGGCCAGGTCCCGCTGATAGCGCATCACCCCGGGCAGGATCATGGTGGAGACCATGTGCACGCTGGTGGCACCCTCGATCCTGGTCTGGATCGCGTAGTTCTCGCAGAGCACGTTGAGGCGCGACTCGGCCTCGCGGCGGTTGAGGACGCCGGTCCCCTCGAAGAGCGCCAGGTTGTGCTCGGCGGTGAAGTGGGGCAGGGCCGAAGCCGTGTCCTTCAGGTTGGGCATGCCGCGCCGTTCGGCCTCGGCGGTCCACTCGGCGGAGTAGTTGTCGCCCGAGAAGAGCACGCGCTCGTGCTCGCGCAGCGTCTCGGCGACGATCGCCTGGACCACCTGCGAAAGCGGCCCCTCGTTGCGCCGGGCCTCGATCCGGTCGGCGAGGACGTTCAGCGACTCGGCGACGATCGAGTTGAGGACCGTGGCCGGGTAGGCCGCCGACTGCGAGGAACCCACCGCGCGGAACTCGAACTTGTTGCCGGTGAAGGCGAAGGGCGAGGTCCGGTTGCGGTCGGTGAGATCGCGGGGCAGCGGCGGCAGCGAGTTGACGCCGAGGACGATCGGCTCGGTCACCTGCTCGCGGCCGCTGCTCTTGCCCAGGAGGGACTCGACGATCCCTTCCAGCTGGGCGCCGAGGAAGATCGAGATGATCGCCGGGGGCGCCTCGTGGGCGCCGAGGCGGTGGTCGTTGGCGCTGCTGGCGACGCTGACCCGGAGCAGGTCGGCATGGCGGTCGACGCCGCGGATGATGGCGGTCAGGAAGAGCATGAACTGCATGCTCTCGAGCGGCGTCTCGCCCGGCTCCAACAGGTTGTTGCCGAGGTCGTCGGAGAGCGACCAGTTGGTGTGCTTGCCGCTGCCGTTGACGCCGGCGAAGGGCTTCTCGTGGAGCAGGCACTTGAGCTCGTGCCGGTCGGCGACCGTCTTCATCAGCTCCATGATCAGCATGTTGTGGTCGACCGCGACGGTCGCCTTGCTGTAGAGCGGAGCGAGCTCGAACTGGGCCGGCGCGACCTCGTTGTGGCGGGTCTTCACCGGGATACCCAGCTTCCAGAGCTCGTATTCGAGATCCTGCATGAAGCCGAGCACGCGCTCGTTGATGGCGCCGAAGTAGTTGTCGGCCAGCTCCTGACCCTTCGGCGGCCGGGCGCCGAAGAGGGTGCGGCCGCAGCTCAAGAGGTCGGGGCGCAGGTCGGCCAGACGACGATCGACCAGGAAGTACTCCTGCTCGCAGCCGATCGTCGAGTAGACGCGGCTGACCTCCTTGCCACCGAGCATGTTGATCAGGCGGCAGGCGGCGCGGTTCACCGCCTCGTCGGAGCGGAGCAGCGGCGTCTTCTTGTCGAGGGCTTCGCCGGTCCAGGAGCAGAAGGCCGTGGGGATGAACAGGGTCAGACCGTTCGGTCCCTCGCGCAGGAAGGCGGGCGAGGTCGGGTCCCAGGCGGTGTAGCCGCGCGCCTCGAAGGTGCTGCGCAGGCCGCCGCTGGGGAAGGACGATGCGTCCGGTTCACCGCGGATGAGGGCCGAGCCGGTGAACTCGTTGATGATGCTGTGATCACCCGTGAGGCTGAGGAAGCTGTCGTGCTTCTCGGCCGTGAGCCCGGTCATCGGCTGGAACCAGTGGGTGAAGTGGGTGGCGCCCCGTTCGACCGCCCAGTCGCGCATCGCGCTGGCGACCGCGTCGGCGATGGCCGGATCGAGGGTCGTGCCCTGATTCACCGTCTCCTGGAGCTGCCGGAAGACGTTCTTCGGCAGGCGCTGGCGTTGGACGCGTTCGTTGAAGACGTTGATCGCGTAGATCTCGGTGAGCGGAACGCGGCGCTCCCCGCCGTGCTTCAATGGACTGTGGCCGGAAATGGCGCTCACGGCCAAGCGCCTCGAACTCGAGGGCATCTCGAATCTCCTGGTGACGTCGTCGCGAGGGCGGGGCGGCGGTTGCCCCGCCGCTTCGGAGATTAGCAGGGGAGGATGACAAACAAAGGTCCGTCGTCACCCGGAATCTGGACAGACTCCCTTCATGGCGTCACCATGAGTCCGAACCCACAGGGAGGCACGAATGGACGCGACTTGTTACGCGAAGCGGCGCGAAGACTTGCGACAGACGCTCGGCTCGGGGCTGCTCTTCTTCCCCGGCAACCCGCTGATCCCCAGGAACTACCCGGCGAACGTCTACGCCTTTCGCCAGAACAGCCAGCTTCTCTACCTCTGCGGCATCTCGCGGCCCGGAATCGCCCTCGTGCTCTTCCCCGAGGAGGGCCGGGACGTCCTCTACGGTCCGCCGGAAGACCTCGACGACCTGGTCTGGCACGGGCCCCAGGTGGCCCTCGCGGAGTTCGCCGAGGCCGCCGGGATCAGCGAGTTCCGCGACATCGCCGAGCTGGGACCGCTGATCTGTGACCGGAAGGCACGGGGCCAGAAGCTCCGCTACCTGCCCCCCTACCACGAACGGGTGCTCACCTGGATGTCCCGGATCACCGGCGAGAGCCAGGAGGCCCTGCGCCAGGGCTCCTGTCCGGAGCTGGCCCGGGCCGCGGTGGAGCAGCGCCTGATCAAGTCCGCGGCGGAGATCGCGGAGATCGAGGACGCGCTCGAGATCACCCGGGAGATGCACCTGGCGGCGATGCGGCTGGCCCGGCCGGGCCTGCGCGAGTCCGAGATCGCCGCCGCGATCCAGGAGATCGCCCTCCGCCACGATCGTTCCCAGGCCTACCTGCCGATCGTCACCGTTCGGGGCGAGGTCCTGCACAACTGCGAGTACGGCAACCTGCTCCAGGACGGCGATCTGATGCTGAACGACTCGGGGGCCGAGTCGCCGCTCTTCTACGCCTCGGACATCACCCGGGCCTTCCCGGTCAACGGTCGCTTCGATTCGCAGCAGAAGGACGTCTACGAGGTCTGCCTCCAGGCCCAGCTCGAGTGCATCGACCGGATCCGCCCCGGCATCACCTACCGGGAGGTGCATCTCCACGCCTGCCGGGTGATCACCGAGGGCCTGGCGCAGCTGGGGCTGATGACCGAGGAGGCGCGCTTCAACCCGGCCGCGGCCGTTGCCGACGGTGCCCATGCGCTCTTCTTCCCCCACGGCCTGGGCCACGCGCTCGGTCTCGACGTGCACGACATGGAGGACCTCGGCGACATCGTCGGCTACGGCGGCGAGGGCCTCAGGAGCGACCAGTTCGGCCTCAACTTCCTGCGCTTCGCGCGACCGCTCGAGCCGGGTCACGTGATGACGGTGGAGCCGGGCATCTACTTCATCCCGGCCCTGATCGATCGCTGGCGCGCCGAGGGCCGGCATCAGCGTTGGATCGACTACGACGTCGTCGAGTCCTTCCAGGGCTTGGGCGGCATCCGGATCGAGGACGACGTCCTGGTCACGGCCGAAGGCAGCCGGGTCCTCGGGTCACCGATCGCCAAGTCCGTGGCCGAGGTGGAGGACGCCTGCGCGACCTGATCCGTCCCGCATCTCGAGGGGCGGTCGGTCCCGGTCCCGGGGCCGACCGCCTTCTCGTCTCAGGCCTGGGCGGGCGGGCGGAAGCTGCCGGCCTCGACGAAGATGTAGCGGGCGCTGGGCAGGTCGCGGCGGATCGACTCCTCGAGCCGGAGGACGCTGTTCTCGATGCCCTCGGTCCGCATGTCGTCGCGGAAATCGAGGGTCAGGGCGATCAGGATGCTCTGCGGCCCGAGCTGAAGGGTGAGCAGTTCCACGATCCGTTCGACCGCGGGGTCGAGTTCGGCCAGCCGCCGGATCGTCGCCTGGTCCTGGGCGCTGGCCGCCTCGCCGACCAGGAGGCTGTGGCTCTCCACCGCGAGGAAGAAGGCGACCCCGACCAGGACGACGCCGATCACGATCGAGGCCAGGGCGTCCCAGATGGCGTCGCCCGTGATCACCGTGAGCGTGACGCCGAGCAGGGCGACCAGGAGGCCGACCACCGCCGCCGCGTCCTCGAACATCACGGTCGGCAGGGTTGGGTCTTTGGTCTCGCGCAGGACCTGGAGCAGCGGGCCCGGCTGCTCGCGGCGGAGTTCCTGGAACTCGCGGTAGGCCACGCGCAGGGCGAAGCCCTCGACCACGAGGGCGAAGGCGAGCGCGCCGTAGCTCCAGCCCACGTTGGCGAGCTTCTCCTCGGAACCGAGCTTGTGGACGCCTTCGTAGATCGCGAAGGCACCGCCCAGCAGGAAGATCATCAGGCTGACGATGAAAGCCCAGAAGTAGCGTTCCTTCTGGTGCCCGAAGGGGTGCTTCTCGTTCGGCGGAATCGCCCCCCGTTTGAGACCGAGGGCCAGGAGCCCCTGGTTCGAGGTGTCCGCGAAGGAGTGCAGGCTTTCGGCGAGCATCGCGGCCGACCCGGTGAACAGGAAGGCCAGGAACTTGCAGATGGCGATCGCCAGGTTGGCGGCGATGCCGGCGATCAGGGCCTTGATCACGCCCTTGGCGTCAGGTGCGGCGGCACTCATCGTTCACTTGATCCCGTAGTCGACCTTCTCGGCCGGCATCACGCCCGGCCCCCGCAGGTAGGTATCGAACCAGCGCATCATCCGGAGCGCGTAGTCGAAGCGCGCGGCCGCGTTGCGATTGCCGTGTTGCTCGCGCGGATAGAGCACGAGGC
The DNA here is from genome assembly GCA_020639295.1 of Planctomycetota bacterium. Classification (GTDB taxonomy): domain Bacteria; phylum Planctomycetota; family DRQF01; genus JACKGY01. The sequence goes on along the minus strand of JACKGY010000003.1, from coordinate 461,800 downwards.
GCACCGGAACGTCGCCCTTCATCTTCAGCGCGCGATGGAGCGCGATGCTCTGGGCGACCGGCACGCGCGGGTCCTTCTCGCCATGGAGGATGAGCAGCGGCGTGTGGGCCCGCTCGACCCAGTAGATCGGGCTGGCCTCGAGGAAGCTCTGCCAGTTGCCGAAGGGGCGCTTCCGCCAGTGGACCAGGTAGCTCTCCTCCGGGATGTCGGTGGTGAAGACCTTCGAGATCTGCTCGCTGATGCCGACGAACATGACGCTGGCGGCGAATCGATCCGAGTAGTAGGTGGCGGCCCAGGCGCTGGCGTAGCCGCCGTAGCTGCCGCCGGTGATCCCGACCTTGTCGCGATCGACCAGGTGGCGGTCGACCAGATGGTCGATGCCATCGACGATGTCGTCGAACTCCTCCCGCGCCGCTCGTCCCTGCCCGGCCTTCGAGAAGGCGACGCCACGTCCGGTCGAACTCCGGTAGTTGGGGTGGAAGACGAAGTAGCCGCGCGCCGCCGCGACCTGTCCGGGCATCGAGTAGGAGGTCAGCCAGCCGTCCGCGTAGTGGGCTTCGGGACCACCGTGGATCACGCAGATCAGGGGGTAGAGCTTGCCCTCCTCGTAGTCGGTGGGCCAGATCAGCACGCCCTCGATCTCGAGGCCGTCGCGCGCGCGATAGCGGACCCCTTCCTGCTCGCCGAGCCGGCGTCCCGCCCCCGAGTCGAGCGTCCGCGGATTCGAGAAGCTCCGCCGCCGACCCTGGACGAAGACCTCGCCGGGGTGGCGCGCCGAATCGGCCGTCGCCGCGAAGATCGGCCCCTTCGCCGTGACCGCGACGTCCAGGCTCCGCCAGATCACCGGATCACGGTCGGCGCCGGCCACCGCGACGATGCGAGCGGGATGCTGCAGTTCGCCGCCGTCGGGCGCCAGGAACATGACCTCACTGATCAGGCCGCGTTCGACCAGGACGTAGATGCGGTCGACCGGCCCGTCGGGACTCTCCGCTCGGGTCCAGACCGGCGCCGCCACGTGACCCTCGAGATCGGCCGGGCTGAGCTGGCGCGCCCGGGCTTCGCCCAGCTTCGCCAGCATCAGGCTGCTCTCCTTCGGGTCGTGGGCGTCGACCGCCGAGACGTAGGCCACGCGATCCGAGTCCGGGCTCCAGACCAGATCGCCGACCTTGCCCGGATTGTCGACCCAGGGGCCGGCTCGGCCGGTCTCGAGATCGAGGAGCCAGAGGCGCTTCTTCATGTAGCCGTCGTCGGTGCTCGAGCTGGGCGAGCGCCAGAAGGCGACCTTCCTTCTGTCCGGCGCGACCACCGGGGACCAGGGCGCGCCGTCCAGCTCGATGCGCTGGTCCAGGCCCGTCCCGAGGCGGACGACGTGGAGGGCCACCTCGGTCTCCCGGGTCCCGAAGAGGTACTGGTCGAAGCCACGCCCGCGTTCCGCCTCCGGCGGCGCGGGGACCGCGCAGGTGTAGACCAGGAGATCGCCGTCGCCGCCGAGATCCCAGTGGCGGATGGAGGCCACCGGCGCGAACAGACGCCGTGCCTCGCCCCCGTCGATCGGCAGGCGGTAGAGCGAGGTCGCGACGTCGTCGCCGCGGCGATCGAGAAAGAGGATGGAGCGGCCATCGGGATGCCAGCGCCACGAGGAGAAGGAACCGTCGAGGTAGAACCTCCCCGGCCCGTCCTCGTCCACGCCGAGGATCCGCAGCTCGTGCCCGGCCGGGCCGTCCTCGCGCCGCGGGTCGCGGGCTAGTGAGGTCTCGTAGGCGACGAGGCGTCCATCCGGCGAGAGCCGCGCCGCCACGACGCTGCGCAGGGTACAGGCCTCGTGCTCGTCGAGCGCCGGTTGGGCCCGGGCTTCGCTGAGGGTGGAGCACAGGATCGCCAGGCCGAGGGCGAAGGGCAGCAGGGACTTGGTCATCGTCTGCTCCGGGAGTTGGTGGGACCGAAATGGCGAGGGCCGGGCTTGGTGCCCGGCCCTCTGGCGATTCGTGTCGGTGACTTCAGCGCTGACCGATGGGGGTCATCTTGCGCTGGGTCGGACCGGTGTAGATCTGCCGCGGCCGACCGATGCGTCGGGCCGGGTCCTCGTGCAGCTCGCGCCAATGCGCCATCCAGCCGGGCAGGCGGCCGAGCGCGAACATCACCGTGAACATGTTGGTCGGGATGCCGATCGCCCGGTAGATGATGCCGCTGTAGAAGTCGACGTTGGGGTAGAGCTGACGCGAGATGAAGTACTCGTCCTCGAGCGCGGTCTTCTCCAGCGACTTGGCGATGTCGAGGAGCGGATCCTCGATGCCGAGGGTGGCGAGGACCTCGTCGCAGGCCTTCTTGAGGATCTTCGCCCGCGGGTCGAAGTTCTTGTAGACCCGGTGACCGAAGCCCATGAGGCGCACGCCCGAGGTCTTGTCCTTGACCTTGTCGACGAAGGGATCCGGGCCGTCGCCGCTGTTGTGGATCGTCTCCAGCATCTCGATGACGCGCTGGTTGGCGCCGCCGTGGAGCGGGCCCCAGAGCGCGCAGATGCCGGCCGCGATCGAGGCGTAGAGGTTGGCCTCGGAGGAGCCGACGATGCGCACGGTCGAGGTGCTGCAGTTCTGCTCGTGGTCGGCGTGGAGGATGAGGATCTTGTCGAGTGCCTCGGCCACCTTCAGGTTGACCTCGCCGAACATCATGTTGAGGAAGTTGGCGGCGTAGGGAAGGTCGGCGCGCGGCGCGATCGGGTCGAGGCCGCGCGAGCGCCGGAAGGCCATGGCCGCGACGGTGGGCAGCTTGCCCAGCAGGTCGCGGATCGCCTTCTCGCGCTGTTCCTCCACCGTGGGCTTGCGCCAGTCACGGCCGTAGGAGGACAGGGCGTTGACCATCGAGGCGAGGACGCTCATCGGGTGGGCGTCGCTCGAGACGGCCTCGCAGAGCTTGCCGAGCGCGCTCGGCACCTCGGCGCGCTCCTTGACGCTGACCCGGAAGCCGTCGAGCTGGCTCTGGGTCGGCAGTTCGCCGTAGAGGAGGAGATAGGCGGTCTCCAGGAAGCAGGCCTGGTCCGCGATCTCCTCGATCGGGTAGCCGCGATAGCGGAGGATGCCCTTCTCGCCATCGATGAAGCAGATCGAGCTCTGGCAGGCACCGGTGTTCACGTAACCGGGATCGAGCGTGATGTAGCCGGTCTGGGCCCGCAGCTTGCCGATGTCGAGCGCCTTCTCGTGCTCGCTACCCTCGACCACCGGCAGACTCAGGTCCTGCCCGTCGATGTTGATGTGGACCTCGTGTCCCATGTTTCCCTCGTGCTCCCTCGGGGGGGCGGCCACGCCGGTCGCCCCGCGATTCTGGAGGGCATCCGGGGCCTGACCCCGGACCACCCCGCGCGTTCCCATCCTATGGTCGAACAGGCGGCTGGAAAACCCCGGCCGGGCGGGGCGGAACGCTTTCGAGCCGATCCGGCTCGGTCGGCCTTGCGATTCGCGCGGTGGATTGTCGCGGCGGGGGGCGACGCCGGCCCCCGTCCGGACGGACGGGCTCGGTCGGCCGCCGACCGGTCGAGGAAAAGGGAGGCCCCGGAGGCACGAAGCCTCCGGGGCGTCACCATCCGGACCTTCCTCGCCCGCGGCTCCAGGGAGCGGCGCGGACGACCTCTCCGGCGTTCAGAGGATGGTCATGACCTCGACCAGCGCGTTGCTCCGGCTCAGGTAGTTGCTGTTCTCGGCGATCAGGGAGAGGATCGGCAGATCATCCTTGTCGCCGAGCAGACCGAGCGCCACCGCCGCGAAGGCACGGGTGACGTCCTGATAGCGATCACGTTCCCGCAGGAACCGGACCAGGGTCGGGACCGCGCTGCGATCGCCGATGAAGCCCAGTCCCTGGGTGACCGCGCCCTGGACCGCCATGCTGTTCTCCGAGGCCTCGATCTCGCGCTGCAGGACGCGGACCGCCTCCCCGTCGCCCATCAGACCGAGGGCCACGGCCGCGTTGCGGCGGAGATCGACGTCGCCGCGATCCGCGACCGTCCGCCGGATCTCCTTGATCGCCGCCTCGTGGCGCATCAGGCCGAGACCGATGCAGACGTGACCGCGCAGCGCCGGCTGGCCGGCCTTCTGCAGGATCTCGAGCAGGTCCGGACCGGCCGCGTCATGGCCGGCGAGACCCAGGGCGATAGCGCAGGCGCCACGGAAGTCGGGGTTCTTCTCGTTCTTGAACTGCTTGTGGAGCAGGGCGGCGACTTCGGACCGGGCGCCATCGGCCGGATGCTGATGGAGGTAGACACCCAGCGCGAGGGCTGCGAAGGCCCGCTCGGTGGTGTTGCCGCCGCCGATCAACCGGCAGAGCAGGTTGCGGTTGTCCTCGCCGCCGATCTGCGCGAGCGCCATGATCGCGAAGTTCTTCGCGCCGACGTCGGGCGCCGAACGCAGCAGCTTCTGCAGCCGGTCGACGATCTCCTTGTCGTCCGGCCTGGCGATCAGACCGAGACCCTGGGCACAGGACTGGACGACGGCGTTATCCTTGTCCTCGAGCCCTTCCACCAGCGCGCCGCGCGCCGAGACGTCACCGATCTTCGCCAGGGCGGTCGCCGCCTGCGCCCGCAGCATGGCGGGCCGCCGGCGATCCCGGAGGAAGGCGGTCAGGACGGGCACCGACTCCCGGTCCTTCATGATGCCGAGCGCGGTGATCGGGGCCGCCTGGAGGTCGACCTGACGCTCGTTGTCACGATCGGCCAGCATCGCCTCGAGGGCCTGCCGAGCGCTGGTGTCGCCCAGATCGCGCTCGCGGGCGCCGATCAGGCCGATGCCGAGGGCCGCGAAGGCGCGCGTCCTGGTCTCGACCTCCTTGGCGTTGCCGATCAGCTTGCGGCCGAGCGCGCTGTCGTTCATGACCTCGATCAGGGTCGGGATCGCCTCCCGGTTGCCGAGGATGCCCATCGCCAGGAAGCTCGACTCACGAACCTGCATGGACTCGTCGGCCATGAGGCTCCGGATGTCGTCGAGGGCCTCCGGCATGCCGGTCTTGCCGAGCGCGATCAGGGCCGCGGCCCGGGTGTCGTAGAAGGAGTCCTTCAGGGCGTACTTGAGGACGGGGTTGATCTCCTCGCGGATGAGCCTGGCGTTGACCCGGCTGACCTCGTCACCGAAACCGACGGTGGAGCCGCCGATCAGATCCATGTTGGTGGTCTCGTTCTCGTCGGCGCGCAGCTTCGCCTTGAGGTTGAGGTAGCGATCGTCGTTGAAGAACCACCAGGCGTCCCAGTTGTTCAGCGGGTCGGACTTGCCCTTGGGCTTGGCGCCGGTGGTTCCGGAGATGGGGACGCCGGTGCCGGTGCCACCGGTGCCGGGCTGGCCACCACCGGAGCCGGGCTGCGACGAACCGGGAACGCCGGGCGTGGTCACGCCGGTCCCGACCGGTGCGGTGCTGCCGCCTCCTCCGGTGCCGCCTCCGGCGGGACCGGGGCCGGGCCCCGGCGTGCCGACGCCAACCGGCGCGAAGCCGCCGGTGGAACCACCACCCGAGGGACCGGTGTACTGACCGCCATGGGCCTCGGCAGCGAGCGCCAGGCCCAGCACGAGGCCCAGCGCGAGGGCCAAACGATGGATGAGAACCTTCATGTCGAACCTCCCTTTCCTGGAGATCGCTCACCGGCTCGAGACACCGAAGAGCTCCGTTCCGTTACGATCGCGGAACGGCCAACCCGTGGTCGCCAGGAGAGGAGCAGGGGAGGTGCCGCAGCGGAAAGACGCGCGCAAGATTCTCGCTGCGGCTTCAAGACGCTTCAGGAATTCGACTTGCAGACCGAGGTGAAGGCCGAGCGCGGAGATCGGCAGGACTCCGCCGTTCCCTGCGTCGACCCTGTTGTCACCCCGCGGTGACGTCGGCGACAAAAGGGCGAGGAGGGCGGAACGGATTCCGCCCTCCTCGCGAGTGGGTGACCAGGAAGGGCCGGATCGCCGCCGAGGCGCGCCGGGCCGGGCCCGCATCGGTCACCGTCCCATCATGCCGGAGGTCACCCCCTTGGCCGCCCGCAGGACGGGATAGTACTGGCTGAAGATCAGGTCCTCGTCGGCGCCCGCGTTGTGACAGGACGAACAGGCCGACTCGGGGAGCGCCGTCGCCTTGGCGTGGATCGGACCGCCCTTCTCGTCGGTGAACCGGAAGAAGCCCCAGTTGCCGGCCGCGTCGGGGAACCGTTGCTTGCTCTTCACCGCGGCCTCCAGGCCGAGGAAGTCGCCCATGAAGTAGCCCTTGCCGCTGGAGGCGCTCTTCGAGCCGACGCTGACCAGTTCCTTCAGGACCACCGTCCCGTCGCGCCAGGTGCCCGTCTTCTCCCAGTGGTCGAAGCTCTCGGGGTCGACGTAGACGCTGTGGAACTCGGGAAAGGCCGCCTTGCCGTTGTTCATGTCGTTGGGGGTGAGCGGCGCGCCGACGTAGATCCAGCGCCGATAGCCCTTGGGCTGGAGGAGGTTGCCCTCGGCGTCGAAACGCGCCGCCTCCGTCATCATCGACGGCTTCTCCTGCGGCTTCGTGCCGCCGTCGGACATGCCGGCGGCGCAGCCCACGGCCACGAGGACCGAGGTCAGGACGATGCTGCTGAGGACGTTCATGACTTCATCTCCTGCTGGTGACCGCCGAAGTCGATCGCGGGGAAGTCGATCACGGTGCCGACGGCGTTGTTGAAGTAGTTGGTGAAGATGTTCATGCCCACGTGGGCGATGATCTCGACGATCTCGGCGTTGCCATGTCCGACCTCGCGCAGGGCCGCGAAGTCGGCGTCGTCGACGCGGCCCTGCCGGTCGATCAGCTTGGCGACGAATTCGAGGACGACGCGGACCGCCGGATCGGCCGAGTCGCCGGCGATGTTGTCGTGCAGCTCGTCGGCGGGAATGCCGGCCTTGCCGCCGAGCAGGTGGTGGGCCGACGCGCAGTAACGGCAGCCGTTCCGGCCCGCCGTCGCCAGGGCGATCTGTTCGCGCAGGCGCGGCGCGAGCGTGCCGCCGGCGAGCGCCTGGGCGGTCTTGACGTAGCCGTCGAGCGCGGCGGGGGAGTGGGCCAGACTGCGGTGGAGGTTCGGCGCCATGCCGAGTGCCTTCACCAGCGAGTCGAGGATCGGGCGAGCGGCCTTCGGGGCCTGGTCGATGTCGAGTGCGGGAATCCTTGGACTCACGTTCGTCTCCTTTCAAGTGGCGTTGGAGTCGAACGCTTGGTGCTTCGGGCTCGCCCCGTCTTACCTCGGTCCGGGACTTTCTTCGCCGCCGAGACCGTCGAGCGCGCGCCGCAGGGCCTCGAGATCCTCCGCGCACTCGGGACAGACCGAGAGATGCTGACGCAGGCGGACGAAGCGTCCGTCCCCGGCACCAGCCGGCAGGGCCTCGACGTAGGCGGCCACCCGGGCATGGAACTCGTCGCAGTCGATCTCCTGGTCCGCGGTGTCGTGCACCAGCTGGAGCAGACGCTCCAGTTCGTCGTTCCGCAGGTTCATCTCTCGTTCCTCCTGATCCCGGCGGAGATCGAGTCCTCGTCGTGACCCGCCGCCACCAACGCCGCCTTGAGACGCTTGCGGGCGTCGTGGACCAGCTTGTAGAGCGCGTTCTGATTGGTGCCGAGCCGTTCGGCGATGGTGACCGTCGGGATCCCGCGGAGCTCGGCCATGATCGCGAAGCGCTGTCGGTCGCTGAGGCAGCTGCGGATCGCCTCGCGTAGATCTCCGAGGAGATCCTCGCCCTCGAGAATGGCAACCGGTTCGGGTGTCCGGTCCTCGATCGCCGGCCCGGGCTCGAAGTCGAGCGCCTCGAGGCCACGGGTGCGATCCTCCCGGCTGCGCCGGCGCCGCAGCTCGGTCTGCGCGCTGCGGATCGCCACGCTGGCGGCCCAGGTCGAGAAGCGGCTCTCGCCCCGGAAGCTGCTCCGTCCGGCCAGGACTCGCGCCAGCGCCTCCTGGACGACGTCGTCCAGGTCCGTGCTGGAGAAGCGACCGGGCAGGGCGCGAACGAGGACGCGGCGCAGATAGTCGCCGAGGCGAACGAGGTCGTCGGAGCCGAGGTCGCGCGCGCTGTCCTGCGGAGTGGGGGACTCCGTCATCGGCCGTCATCCTGATCGTGGTCTTCAGTCGGAGTCGGAACGAGACCGGCTCCACCGCTCATCCTGGACCGGCGGGACGACGGCGTCTTACCGGAAATCGCGCGCGGCTCCGCCCAAGAAGAAGGGCCCCGGAGCGGACTCCGGGGCCCAGATCGCTGCGTTTTCCGTCGACGATCAGAGAATCGTGAGGACCTCGCCGATGGCATCGGTACGGATCAGGTAGTTGTTGTGCTCGGAGATCTTCGAGATGATCGGGATGTCATCCTTGTCGCCGAGCAGACCGAGAGCCACCGCCGCGAAGGCGCGGGTCGAGTCCTGGTACTTGTCGCGCTCCCGGAGGAACTTGATCAGGGTCGGCACGGCGCTGCGGTCGCCGATGAAGCCGAGACCCTGGGTCACGGCGCCATGGACCGCGAGGCTGTTTTCCGAGGCCTCGATCTCCTTCTGGAGCACGGCCACCGCTTCCTTGTCACCCATGAGGCCGAGAGCGATCGACGCGCTGCGGCGGAGGTCGATGTCGCCCTTGTCGGAGACGGTCCGACGGATCTCGGGGGTGGCGGCGGTGTAGCGCATCAGGCCCAGCGCGATGCAGAGGTGCGAGCGCAGGGAGGCCTGACCGCCGTCCTTCAGGGTCTCGAGAATGTCGGCACCCGCCGGCTCGTAGGCCATCAGACCGAGGGCGATGGCATTGGCGCCGCGGATGTCGGGGTTCTTCTCGGCCTTGAAGAACTTGTGCAGATCCTCGCAGATCTCGCCCTTCGTGGCGTCGTTGGGGTTCTGGTAGTAGTAGATGCCCATGCCGAGCGCCGAGAAGCTCCGCTCGAAGATGTTGCCCTTCTTGGTCATCTTCGCGATGAAGTTGCGGTTCTCCTCGCCACCGATCTCCGCGAGCGACATGATCGCGAAGTTCTTGGCGCCGAGGTCGGCGCCGCTCTTGGTGAGCTTCTGCAGGCCGTCGACCGCGTCCTTGTCCTCGGGCTTGGCGAGCACGCCGAGCGCCATGGCGCAGGACTGGACGACCGCGTTCTGCTTGTCCTTCAGACCCTTGGTGATCGGATCGAGGGCGGCCGGGTCGCCGATCTTGGCCAGCGACGTGGCGGCGTAGGCGCGCGCCCAGGCCTGGTTGCTCTTGTCGTCGAAGAACTTGATCAGGGCCGGAACGGCCTCCTTGGCCTTCATGATGCCGAGGGCGACGATCGGCGCGATCTGGAGGTCGCGCTGCTTCTCGTTCTCCTTGGCGTTCATCATGTCGACCAGGGCGGAGACCGCCTGGGTGTCCGAGAGATCGTTCTCGCGGGCGCCGATCAGGCCGATTCCCAGCGCCGCGAAGGCGCGGGTACGGGTGTCGATGCCGTTGGTCTGATCGACCCACTTCCGGGCCTCGGTCGTGTCGTTCATCGTCGCGACCAGGGTCGGGATCGCCTCCTTGTTGCCGAGGATGCCCATGGCCAGGAAGCTCGACTCGCGGACCTGCTTGTGCTCATCGTTCATGAGCGTCTTCAGGTCGGCCAGCGACTCGGGCATGCCGGCCTTGCCGAGCGCGATCAGCGCCGCGGCGCGGGTGTCGAAGAAGGGGTCCTTCAGCGCCAGCTTGAGGATCGGGTTGACCTGCTCGCGAATCATCTTCGCGTTGACCTTGGTGACCTCGTCGCCACCGAAGGCATTGCCGGCGAAGAGGTCGGCGTTGTCGGTCTCGTTCTCTTCGGAACGGATCTTGGCCTTCAGGTTCAGGTACTTGTCGTCGTTGAAGAACCACCAGGCCGCCCAGGTCAGGTTGGCGTCGGTGGCCGGCTTGCGATAGCCGCCGGGAGTCGCGCCGGAACCGGGAACGCCGGTGCCGGTGCCGCCGGGCGCGGGCGTGCCGCCGGGAGGCGAGCCGGGGCTACCGGGGGTGGGGGCACCGGGGCCGGTGGTGCCGCTGCCGACAGGTCCGGTCGTGCCGCCGGGAGACCCGGTGCCGCCACCGGCGGGGCCGGGGCCCGGGCCGGGGGTGCCGGCGCCGGCGGGGGCGAAGCCACCGCTCGAGCCACCGCCCGCGGGACCGGAATACTGTCCGCCGTGCGCCAGGGCGACGCTGGCGAGCAGCGCGAAGACCCCGACGATCGTGGCCAGTTGAACGAATCGCATCATCTGAAACCTCCTCCTGGGAGAACCTGATCTCGATCGAAGCCGTCTCGACGGAACCCGCGATCTTCCCGACGGAAGAGTCACGTGCTCTTCCAATAGTCGCAAGCCTGATGCCAAGTCGTGCCGAGCGGGCATCATCTCGCCCGCTCGACCTCAAGTCAAGCGAGAGTTGCGACTTAGAACACTACCCCGGACCAACCGAGGGCGCCGGACCAGGTTCGCGAGCCCGAACTGGAGACGGCGTGGGTTACGTCTCCGTCACGATGTTCCCGAAAGGTAACGACACCCGTCCCCCGACTGGCCCGATCAGGCGACCGTCGATCCCGTTGCCCGAGGGGGCAAGGCTCCGTAGAACGTGGCCACGAGGAGGTTTCCGTTCGCATGCGCTGCGCGCTGGGACAGATCGACACCACCCAGGGGGAGCCGGCGCTCAACCGCCGCCTGATCGTCGATTGCGCGCGCCGGGCCGCGGCGGCCGGAGCGAGCCTCCTGGTCCTGCCGGAACTGGCGCTCCCCGGCTACTGTCCGAAGGACCTCTGCTACCACGAGAGCTTCCTCGGCCGGGTCGAGCGCGAGGCCCGTGAGCTCGCCCGAGAGCTGCCCGCGAACCTGCTCGTCCTCTTCGGCAGCCTCGCCCGGCCGCCGGTGCCGGCGGGCCGACGACGGCACAACGTCGCCCTCATGGCCCGGGACGGAGAGCTGCGCGTGGTGGCGACGAAGCGCTTCCTGCCCAACTACGACGTCTTCGACGAGCGCCGCTGGTTCGATGCCGGCGACAGCGCGATCCTGATCGAACACGAGGGCCTGACGATCGGCGTCACGGTCTGCGAGGACATCTGGAACGGCACCGCCGGTGATCCCGGGATGCCGCGCTACGAGGGTGACCCGCCGGCCGAACTGGTCGCCGCGGGCGCCGACCTCGTCGTCAACCTGTCCGCCTCGCCCTGGCACCGCGGCAAGGGCGAGGGGCGTGAGGCGCTGGTGGGGGAGATCGCCGCCCGCGTCGGCCGGCCGTTGCTCCTCTGCAATCTCGTCGGCGGTGACGACGACGTCGTCTTCGACGGCAATTCGGTCGCGGCCAACGGTCGGGGCGAGATCATCGCCCGCGCCGAGGCCTTCGCCGAGGACCTCGTCGTTTTCGATCTCGACGCCCAGGCTCTGCCCGCGCGTCGTCCCGATGGTCTGCCGGAGATCCGCCGGGCCATCGTCCTCGGCATCCGCGACTACTTCGCCAAGTCCGGCTTCGAGCGCGCCCTCCTCGGCCTCAGCGGTGGTATCGACTCGGCCCTGGTCGCGGTCCTCGCGGCCGAGGCCCTGGGGCCGGAGCGCGTGATCGGCGTCGGCATGCCTTCTCGCTACTCGGCCGACGCGAGTCTCGACGACGCCCGGGCGCTCGCGAAGAACCTGGGCATCGAGTTCCGGGTCATGCCGATCGAGGGTGTCTTCGGTGCCGTCACCCGCGAACTCGGACCGCAGTTCGACGGCCGCGAGCTCGGGCTCACCCTCGAGAACGTCCAGCCCCGGATCCGCGGCCTGTTCCTGATGGCGCTCGCCAACGAGCTCCAGGGCCTGGTCCTCGCCACCGGCAACAAGTCCGAACTGGCCATGGGCTATTGCACGCTCTACGGCGACATGTGCGGCGCGCTGGCGCCGATCGCCGACCTGCTCAAGACCGAGGTCTACGCGCTGGCGCGTCACCTGAACGAGGGCGGCTCGCCACCGATTCCCGAACGTAGCCTCGCGCGCGCGCCGTCCGCGGAGCTGCGTTTCGACCAGAAGGACTCCGACTCCTTGCCGGAGTACGAGATCCTCGATCCGATCCTGCGCGCGGTGATCGAGGACGGCCTCGGCCTCGACCAGCTCCAAGGCCGCGGCTTCGAGGCCGCGGTGGCGCGTGACGTGCTCCGGCGCGTCGCCCTCAACGAACACAAGCGCAAGCAGATGCCGCCCGGGATCAAGCTGAGTTGCCGGGCCTTCGGCAGCGGCCGGCGCATGCCCATCACCGGCGGTCGACTCGACCGCTACGACGACGAGGAGACGCCATGAGCAAGCAGGGGGGCGACCAAGGGACCGGCAAGCTGGGCGTCTGGCTGATCGGCGCCAGCGGTGGCCTGGCCACGACGATGATCGTCGGCGCGCGGATGATCGCCCGGGGCATGGCCGGCAGCACCGGACTCCTCACCGAGACCGAGGCCTTCGCCGGCATCCCGCTGCGTCCATTCGACGCCCTGGTCTTCGGCGGCCACGACATCCGGCCCGGCAGCGTCCTCGATGCGGCCCTGGAGATGCACCGCGACACGGGGGCCTTCTCGGTGGCCGGCCTCGAGGCTCTGCGCGCCGATCTCGAGGCGGTCGACGCCGAGATCCGGAGTGGGACCATCCTCAACTGCGGCGCCACCATCGAGGGACTCGCCAGCGTCGAACTCCGGACCGAGCAGCGCAGCCTCGCGGAGATCGTGGCCGCGCTGCGCGCCGACCTGGCCGGCTTCCGCCAGCGCCACGGTCTCGATCGTCTGGTGGTGATCAACCTGGCCTCGACCGAGCCGCCGGTGGCCCCGATGCCGGAGCACGAGGGCATCGCCGGCCTGCGGACGCTGGTCGCCGCCGATCGCCGGGACGCCCTGCGGGCCTCGAGTCTCTACACGCTGGCCGCGCTCGAGGAGGGCGCCGCCTTCATCAACTTCACGCCCAGCAACGCGGCGCTCCTGCCCGGACACGTCGAGCTCGCCATGGAACGTGGTCTGCCGGTGATGGGCAACGACGGCAAGACCGGCGAGACCCTGGTGAAGAGCGCGCTGGCGCCGATGTTCAAGTACCGCAACCTGCGGGTGATGACCTGGCAGGGCTACAACATCCTCGGCGATCGCGATGGCCAGGTCCTCGCCGACGAGCGCAACAAGGCCTCGAAGATCGCCACCAAGGACTCGGTGCTGGGGAACATCCTCGGTTACCAGCCGCACACCAAGGTGTCGATCGACTACGTGCCCAGCCTGGGCGACATGAAGACCGCCTGGGACTTCATCCACTTCCAGGGCTTCCTGGACTTCAAGATGAGCCTCCAGTTCACCTGGCAGGGCTGCGACGCCATCCTGGCCGCGCCGATCGTCCTCGACATGCTCCGGCTCGCGGATCTCGCCTCCGCGCGAGGCGAGGCCGGCCTGATGCGGCAGCTCGCGTCCTTCTTCAAACGCCCGCTCGGAGTTGACGAGCAGGGGCTGCACGCCCAGTTCCACGGCCTCACCGACTACATCGCCGGGCTCCGGCGGCCCTGATCGGGTCGGGGACGGTCCCGTCCGGGCATCCGCACAACGTCCGATAATGTTTGTTATGTTGCGTGCCACCCAGCCTTCGGATTCATGGTCTCGCGCGAGCCGACCCGCTTGGTCCTGAAGGGTCCTGAGCCGGTCCCCAGGGCGGTCCCCTGACCTCGCCGCCCGGTCCTGGATGAGGCTCCCGACGCCTGGACGATGACCGGACGCCCCGAAGGCGCGGTCGGTGACCGGCAACGTTCAGGCCGCGGCCCGATCCGACCTTTGACCGCGCCGGGCGGAGTTTCAGTCGCTGAAGAGCTGATCCCAGCTCATCGGAGCCGCGCTCGGGCCGCCGCTGCTGCGCTCCTCGAAGAGGTTCCGGCGCAGGGTCTCGAGCTGCTGGCCGGCCTCGGGTTCGAGGCCGCGCTGGCGGAAGCGGAACAGCCGGCAGTCGTTGGCGGAGCTGGCGTCGAGGATTCGCGGGGCCTGAGGCTCGGTGCAGCGAACCCGCCCCTCACGGCGATGATGGTCGCAGTTCGAGCAGCAATGCACCGGCGTGCCGCAGCCCTCGCAGGTGTTGTTGAAACCGGGCTGGTCCTGGGCCGGCCAGGCGTGTCCACAGCGGTGACAGGATTTCATCGGTCGCGAAGGAAACGCTCGCGCGTCGCCCGCTTGCTCCCCAGGTGTCGGAGACGTGAATACGAAGGCCGACCCCGCCCGGGTCGCGACCTCGATCATCGTCACACGGGGGACACGAACATTATCGGACTCTGGTGGCCTGCCCTGATCCGGCTGCGGACCCAGGAAGCGCCCCATCCCGTCCCCGAAGGTCACCGTCATCAGACGACACGAGCACGACGGCCACCGGGACCGTCGTGCTCGACTTGCCGCGCGCGCGGCCAGCAGTAGTCCGTGGCCGGTCGCGCGGGACCGGCCACGCCGCTCACATCGGCGCCCGATAGTTGGCGTTGAACTGAGCGACGAAGCCCTGGAACTCCTTCTTGTGGGCCTCGTCCGCGAAAGCCCCGGAGATGACCTTCTTGAAGTCGGCGGCGCTGCCCTTCTTGCGCAGGAGTTCGACCCAGGCCTGCAGCGCGGCGGGCTGCTTCTCGGCCAGGAAGTGCAGGACGAAGCCCATCCGGTTGAGCGTGGCCTCGCGGATCGAGGGGTTCGGTTCCTTGTGCGAGTTGTCGTAGCCGTTGATGGCCGCGACCGGATCCATGTCGCCCTTCCAGTGGCGGATGCCGTTCTCCACCATCATGTTGTACATGACGAACTTGCCGCCGACGTGGCCGGTGAAATACGAGGCGAGCGCCTCGTAGGCGGGCGACGGGACGTGCTCGTAGCCGTAGACCTTGGCCATGAAGGCGCAGGCGACGCCGTTCTGCAGCCAGAGCGAGGTGTACTCGATGTTGTGGTAGTAGGTCAGGACCGCGCCGGTCGCCGGCGAGTAGTAGCCGGGGATGTTGGACGACTGCACGGCGATCCGATCGTCGCCACCGTTCTTCTCGGCCGCGATCCCGTAGAGCGCGGCGTCCTTGACCACGACGATCTTGATCTTGCCGTCCTTGGCCGTGTTCGGGACGCTGCCGAAGAAGGCCGCCATCGGGTCCCAGAGCTTCTCAGCCGTGGCCAGGAGCCCGGTGAGCGTCGCGTGGCGCAGTTCGCCGCCGATCACGAAGTGCTGCGACTCGATGACCCAGGGCTGGCCGGCCGCCTTGAGCTTGGCGTCGATGTCCTCGATCTTCGCCCAGTTGCCCTCGTACTTGCGCATGCCCTGGTCGAGCTTCGCCTTGTCGGCGCCGTCGTACCACTGGCCCTCGACCCAGATCATCCCGGCCTTCAGCTTGTTGACGTAGGCCACCGGATACCACTGGCCCTCGTAGAGCTCGAGCCCGGCCTCGAGGTTGGCCGCGGTGAGCGGGTCGACCCACTCGCCGTTGATCTTCTTGTAGCCCCTGGCCTTCAAGGCCGACTCCTCGGCCTCGACCTTGTACTTCTCCAGCGCCCGGCCGCCGCGCCACTTGCCGTCGTCGCAGAGCACCTCGTCCATGAGCTCGTGGGCCTCGACGTTGCCCTTGTCGACCCGGACGATCTGGCGGCCGATGTCCTTGACCAGGGCGAGCGCCCCCTTCTCCTTGGCCTCGCGCGCCAGGGCGAGCATGCCCTCGACGTCCTTCTTGCCCAGCTTCTTCAGGCGGGCCTCGATCTCGTCGGCGATCGTGGGCTTCTCGACGATCGAGTCGATCTCGTCCTCGCGGAGGATCTGCCGGCTGCCGTCGAGCAGCTCGACGGTCACCTTGCCGCCGCGCTTCGACTTGACCTTGCAGTCCTTGATGACCTCGCCGTTCTTGAGCTTGACCTCGTCGGCGGCGAGCGTGCCCGGCAGGAGGAGGAAGAGGGCCGTGGCCAGAAGGATGACGCGCTGGAACATCGTCGGAGTCCTTGTGCTTCGGTTCACACGTTGCGCCGGATTGTAACAAAGCGGGCCCGGCCACGGCAGGCGCCCATCCTGCCGCAGATACGGGCCCGTGGCCTCGGCGCTAGTCCTCAGTCGAGCAGGATGCGGGCGAAGTTCCGCTTGCCGACCTTCAGGACCTCGCCGCCGGCGAGGGTCAACGCGGCGGTCGGGTCCGTGACCGGCTCGCCATCGAGACGGACACCGCCCTGCTGGACCAGGCGACGCGCCTCCCCGTTCGAGGCGGCGTAGCCCGCCAGCACGACCAGGCGGATCGCCGAGATCCCGCCCTCGGCGAGTTCCGTCGCCGCGAGCCGCAGCTCGGGCATCTCCTCCGGCGTCTCCTTGTTGCTGATCACGCGGCGGAAGGTCGCGGAGGCCTCCTCCGCGGCGCGGCCATCGTGGAAGCGGGCGACCACCAGACGGGCCAGCTGATCCTTGAGCTCGCGCGGGTGGCCGCCGGCCGCGATCAGGGCCTCGGCTTCCGCCTTCGGCATCCGGGCGGCGAGCACGAACCAGTCGAGCATCGCCTCGTCGGGGATGCTCATGATCTTGCCGAACATCTCGCCGGCGGGCTCGGAGATGCCGACGTAGTTGCCGGCCGACTTGGACATCTTCTTCTTGCCGTCGAGGCCGACGAGGAGCGGCCCCATCATGCAGACCTGCTCCTCCTGGCCGGCCTCGCGCTGCAGCTGCCGGCCGATCAGCAGGTTGAAGAGCTGATCCTGCCCGCCGAGTTCGACGTCGGCGCGGACCACGACCGAGTCGTGGCCCTGCATCAGGGGGTAGACCAGCTCGTGAAGGTAGATGGCCGTGCCCTCGGCGTAGCGCTTGGCGAAGTCGTCGCGGACCAGCATCTGGGCGACCGTGGCCTTGGCGACCAGCTCGATCAGGCCGGTGAAGCCGAGGGCATGCAGCCACTCGGAGTTGCGCCTGAGCTCGCAGCGCTCGAGGTCGAGCACCAGGGCCGCCTGCTCCAGATAGCTCCGGGCGTAGTCGTCGACCATCTCACGGGTGAGCTGAGGACGCGCCTTGTTCTTGCCGGTCGGGTCCCCGACCATGGCGGTCGCGTCGCCGATGATCAGCACCGGCAGGTGGCCAAGGTCCTGGAAGATCCGCAGCTTGGTCAACGGAACGGTGAAACCGACGTGCAGATCGTGCGCCGTCGGGTCGACACCCAGCTTGACCCGGAGCGGCACGCCGGTCGTGACCGAACGGCGCAGCTTGCGCCGCAGGTCGTCCTCGCCGATCAACTCGACCGTGCCCCAGCGCAGGGCCTCGACCTGGCGCTCCACCTCGGCCTCGATCTTCGGATCGGGCCGCGCGGCCTCGTTCAGCGCCGCCTTCTCTTCCTCAGCCATGAGATCCAGTCTTCCTTGCTGCGATTGTTCTCGTCGTCCTGGAGGATCGCCAGGCCGCACATCAGCGCGTCCTGCATGCGGGGCAGGCCTTCCGGGCGCTCCAGCTCCTCGAGACAGAAATCCTCGTAGGCGCGGCACTGCGCCTGGTCGCGAGGGTCGATGAAGGCGGCGGCCAGCGACAGATGGAGAGGGCTGGCCTTGGCCAGCGCCTGGCGCACCCGGGTCATGGGCTCGTCGGCGAGGTGCTCGGCATTGCGCGGAAACACGCCGGCGTGGGCCGGGCGGTACTCCAGGACGCCGTGGAAGATCTCGTCGCCGACGCGGATCTCGGCCGCATGGAGACTGCAGGCGATCCGGTAACGCCGGTACATCTGGCCGGCGACGTTGATGTCGTTGGTGTCGATCGCCACCGGGATGCGATGGGTCTCGCCCGGCTGGAGCCGGATGTCCTGCGGAATGCCGAAGTTCTCGGTCTGGCGATTGGTGATCACCGTGTTGCTGGGCAGGTACTCGCGGTAGGTCATGACCGAGCGGACCACGCTGCGCGACTCCTGCTCGGCGCTCTCGGCCCCCGGTGCCGGATCCGGCGCGGCGACCATCGTCGTGGCCGGCACCACCAGGAGCTGGTCCGAGATGTTCATCAGGATGATCTCACCCTCGATGGTCTCGCCGATCGTGTACCAGGGCCGATCGAAGCGCACGAAGGCGTCGAGGTAGCACCGCCGCAGGAGATCGGCGCGAACCTTGATCTCCAGGGCGCGGAACCGGTGGCCGAAGGGCTCCGGCGGGTTCATCGTGGCGGCGATGCGGATGACCTCCAGCGCCGCCCGGTAGTCCTCCTTGACGTGCAGGAGGGCCGCCTGGTCGAGGAGGCTCTGGAGCTGGTTCTCCTGCTCGAGTCGCTGCTCCTCGCTGAGCGCGACACTCGTGGGCGGGGTCCGCGGCAGGATGACGCCCTCGACGCTCGCCTCCTCCTCGGCCTCGCGGGGGCTGCTGCCACAGGAGATCGGCAGCACGAGGAGGCTCAGGAGGAGGGCGAGGATCGTCCAGATGCGCCCGGTCGACGACTTGGACACGCTAACTCCCTCCTCGGCGCCGGCCGGCCGGCGCGACGAAGAGGGGGAGAGGTCGCCCTCTCCCCCTCCGCGATCTACAGGATCAGGACTCGGAGGAGTCCTCGCCGTCGCTCTCCTCGTCGCCCGTGGGCGCCTCGGCGACGATCTCGGTGACCGCCGGACGCGGCTTGGTGCTGCGCTCGACGACCTCCATCAGGCTGAGCCCGATCTTCCGCTCCTCGGTGTTCACCTTGATGATGCGCACCAGGACCTTGTCGCCGACGCCGACGATGTCCTCGGGGTTGTCGACCTTGGCGTCGGACAGCTCCGAGATGTGCATCAGGCCCTCGAGGTCGTTGCCGATCGAGACGAAGACGCCGAAGTTGGTGATCTTCGTAACCTCGCCCTCGAGCTCCTCGCCGACGCGGTAGCGGCCCGGAATCTCGCCGTCCCAGGGGTCCTCGCTGAGCTGCTTGATGCCCAGCGCGACGCGCTTCTTGTCCTGATCGACCGAGAGCACGATGGCCTCGACCTCGTCACCCTTCTTCACCGCCTCGGAGGGATGCGAGATCTTGCGGGTCCAGCTCATGTCGCTGATGTGCAGCAGGCCGTCGATGCCCTCCTCGATCTCGACGAAGGCGCCGTAGTTGGTGAGGTTGCGCACGCGGCCGCGGATGATGGTGCCGACCGGGTACTTCTCCTCCACCGTCGTCCAGGGATTCTCCTCGACCTGCTTCATGCCGAGGCTGATCTCCTGCTTGGAGGCGTTGACGTTGAGGACCACCACCTCGACGATGTCGCCGATGTTGACCATCTCGCTGGGGTGGTTGACGCGGCGGGTCCAGCTCATCTCGGAGATGTGGACCAGACCCTCGACGCCCTCCTCGAGCTTCACGAAGGCGCCGTAGTTCATGACGTTCACGACCTCGCCGCGAACGCGCATGCCGGGCTGGTAGCGCTCCTCGATCTTCTTCCAGGGGCTCTCGGTCTTCTGCTTCAGGCCGAGGGCGATGCGCTCGCTGTCCTTGTCGAACTTGAGGATCTTGACCTCGACCTCGTCGTCGATGCGCAGCATCTCGGACGGGTGGCTGATCCGACCCCAGCTCATGTCGGTGATGTGGAGCAGACCGTCGATGCCGCCGAGGTCGACGAAGGCGCCGAAGTCGGCGATGTTCTTGACCACGCCGACCCGGAGCTGACCCTCCTCGAGGGTCGACAGCAGCTCGCTCTTCTGCTTGTCGCGGCCCTCTTCGAGGAGCTTGCGCCGGGAGATGACGATGTTCATCCGGCTCTCGTCGATCTTGATGATCCGGGCCTCGATGTCCTTGCCGATGTAGCTGGCCACGTCCGCGGTGCGGCGGATGCTGACCTGGCTGGCCGGAAGGAAGACCGGGATGCCGATGTCGACCAGCAGACCGCCCTTGATCTTGCGCAGGACCAGGCCGCGGACGACGTCGCCTTCCTTGTGCTCGGCGATGACCCGCTCCCAGCCGCGGATGCGGTCGGCGCGCTTCTTCGACAGGACCATCATGCCCATCTGGTCCTCGACTTCCTCGAGGAAGACCTCGACCACGTCGCCGACCTTGGGCGGCTCGTCGCCGAACTCGTGGATGTCGACCACGCCCTCGGACTTGTAGCCGATGTCGACGATGACGTCGTCGTTGATGATGCTGATGACCTTGCCTTCGAGGATCGTGTCCTGCTGGAAGTTCTTGATCGACTCCTCGTAGGCGCCCTCGCGCATGGTCTCGCCGGTGCCGACGTACTCGGCCAACATCTTCTCGATGTCGGCATCGGAAGCGGCGTACTTCTTGATCGTTTGACGGCTGCTCATCTGAGCTCCAGTTCGGAGTCGCCTCGGCCGGCACGGCTGGGCGTCGCGGCTCCGTTTCCAAATCTCTCCGACCGGTCGTTCGTCCGACGCGTCACCGTGACACGTCGTGGACGGGTGACCCACACCCTGATCACACCCGGCGATCAGGCCTCGATGGCGAGGCCCTCCCGCGCGATGGCGAGCAACCGGTCGATGACCTGGTCGCGATCGAGCGCACTCGAGTCGACGTAGGTCTGTTCCGGTATCCGCCTCAACGGTGCGACGGCGCGGCTCGAATCGGCCGCGTCCCGTGCCCTGATCTCCTCGAGCAGGCGATCGCGATCGACCACCTCGCCCTTGTTCTCCAGTTCCAGCGCCCGCCGCTCCATGCGGACCTCGGCGGAGGCGTCCAGATAGATGCGCACCGCCGCGTCCGGGAAGACGTCGGTGCCCATGTCGCGGCCCTCGCAGACGAGCGCGCCCTTCTCGCCGATCTGCCGCTGCAAGCGCCCCATCGCCGCGCGGACGGCGGGGCTCGCGGCATAGGCGGAGACCCGCGCGGTGACCTCGCGACCGCGGATCGCCTCGCTCCGGTCGCGGCCGGCGACGACCAGCCGACCCCGGGAATCGAAGTCCAGCTCGAGTCCGGCCAGCATGGCCTCCAGACCGGCCTCGTCGGTGGGAGCGATCCCGGCCTCGTCGGCCACCAGAGTCACGCCCCGATACATGGCTCCGGTGTCGAGAAAACGGAATCCGAGCCCTTCGGCGACGCGTCGCGCCACCGTGCTCTTGCCGGCTCCTGCCGGACCGTCGATCGTCACCACCTGCAACCGAGGCATTGAAACCCTTGACCGAAAACGACTTGCAGCGCCAGCCCGCGACCTCGGCACAAGGCCTGGTCGGAGCGGGAATTCGAGCCGCAACCATGTGCAAAAGCCCGGCTTGGGGCAAGGGCCAGCAACCGGCCGCCGGCGGCGCTCAGGAGGCCGGGTGACGGCGCAAGAACGGCCGTCCGGCCTCGATCGCGACGTAGTTCGGCCCCTCCTCCTCCCAGGCACCCGTGGTCAGGACCCGGACCGGTCGGCCTTCCAGCTCGATCCGGGTCTCGGCGAAGTGATGGATGTGGCCACAGACCACGATCTCCTGGCCCCCGGCCGCAAGCGCGCGCCTGAGCCCGGCCTCGATGGTGTGGAACCGGTTCCCGGTCGAGGCCTTCTTGCGGGCCTTCTTTCTTTCGCTGATCCCCCGGTAGGAGCGGGCCAGGAAGCGCCCGAGCCAGCCCGGCAGCACCCGCGACAGCCAGAAGATCGGACGCGAGCGGAACACGCTCCGGGCGCGCTGGTAGGAGAGATCCTCGATGCAGAACTGATCGCCGTGGGAGAGGTGCAGCCGCTGGCCCCCGAGATCGAACTCGACCTCGTCGGGGAGGATCTCGGCGCCGATCGCCTCGAAGAGCGTCCCGATCAGGAAATCCCGGTTCCCGCGCAGGAGGCCCACCCGCGTCCCTCGCGCCACCAGGCCGCGCAGGCGGTGAAAGAGCGGCTCGTAGAAGGCCTGGCGGCCCTGGCGGTCGCCGATCCAGAACTCGAACAGGTCGCCGAAGACCAGGAACTGGTCCAGGTCGGCCGCCGCGGCCGCGTCGAGGAAGGACAGGAACTGGTCGAGATAGGCCTGATCGCCGTCGACCAGGTGCACGTCGGAGACCATCCAGACGCGCGCCGACGGGGCCAGCTCCTCGCGCAGGATCGGGGCCATCAGCTGCCGCCGTTCGCCTCGATCCCGTAGAGCCGCATCTTCTCCCAGAGGTTCTTCCGGGAGATGCCGAGGACGTCGGCCGCCTGCGCCTTGTGGCCGTTCGTGGCCCGGAGGATGTTGCTGATGTGCTCCTTCTCGGCGTCCTCGACGAACTCGCGCAGGGTCATCAGGTGGTTCGGGACCGCCATGGCCTTCTTGTGGATCGGCGAGGTCTCGACCAGGTACTCCTTCTTCAGGAAGCGACCGCTGCCGGCGAAGGCGATCGCGCGCTCGATCGCATGCTCGAGCTCGCGGACGTTGCCTGGCCAGTAGTAGGCCTCCATCGCCGCCAGGACGTCGGACTTGATCTCGTAGTCACGGTCGCGGCCGTACTTCCTGATGAAGTGCCGGGCCAGGAGCGGGATGTCGCCGCCCCGGTCGCGCAGCGGCGGCAGTTTGATCGGCACGACGTTGAGCCGGTAGAAGAGGTCCTCGCGGAACTTGCCCTCCCGCACGTGCTCGCGCAGGTCGACCTTGGTCGCGGCGACGACGCGGACGTCGATCTTGATGGTCTGCTCGCCACCGAGCCGCTCGAACTCGCGCTCCTGCAGGATGCGCAGGAGCTTGACCTGGGTCTCGAGCGGCATGTCGTCGATGTCGTCGAGGAAGATCGTGCCGCCATCGGCCCGCTCGAAGCGCCCGACCTTGCGGTCGCGGGCATCGGTGAAGGCGCCCTTCTCGTGGCCGAAGAGCTCGTCCTCGAGCAGGGTCGACGGGATCGCGGCGCAGGAGATCGCCACCAGGGCCTTGTCCTTGCGGGCGCTGGCGTTGTGGATCGCGCGCGCGATCACCTCCTTGCCGGTGCCGGTCTCACCGGTGATCAGGATGTTCGATTCCGAGCGCGAGACCTGCTTCAGGGCCTTGAACACGTCCTGCATCGCCTTCGAGGAGCCGACCACGTTCTGGAAGGCATGGACCTCGTCGAGCTGCTCGCGCAGCACGGCGTTCTCGCGCTGGAGGGCGACGATGGTCTCCAGCTTCTTCACCATCGCCACGACCTGTTCGTTCAGGAAGGGCTTCTGGAGGAACTCGGCGGCGCCCAGCTTCATCGACTGGACCGCCGACTCGATGGTGGCGTAGCCGGTCATCACGATGACCTGGAGGCCCGGGCGGAGCGCGCGAGCCTGCTCGAGCAGCGCCAGCCCGTTCAGGCCCGGCATGTTGATGTCGGTGACCAGGACGTCGATCTCTTCCCGGCGGATGGTCTCGAGCGCGCGATTGCCGTCGGCCGCGGTGAAGACCTGGTGGCCGGCATCGGCCAGATCGTCCTCGAGGGTGAGGACGATGCTCTTCTCGTCGTCGGCGATCAGGATCTTCACGCTGCCTTCTCCGCTGTCCGCGCCGCCGAGTGTACGGACAGCCGCCCGATCGATCAATCGAGCCCCGGGTCCTCCCTTGGCGATCAGTCCGAGGCGCGGGCCCGCCGCGCCAGGGCGACGAGTTCGCGGCGCAGGCCGTCCCGGTCCAGAGCCGGGCTCTCGAAGTCGACCCGGCCACGGTCGCCGCCGATGACGAGCTCGCAGCCCTCGGGATCGCAGGCCACGAGCCGCGTCTCGGCATCGTGACGATCGAGGAAACGCGCCGCGATGGCGGCGAGGGCCTCGCGATGGTCCTCGTTCATGTGCGCGACCGCCGCGGACTCGTCGGCCGCCCACTCGGGGCGCGGCAGGAGCCAATCCTCGGCCTCGACCCAGAAGATGTCGCCGAAACCACCGATGAAGCGGATCCGTCGCGGCTCGATCTGGAAGTAGGAGAAGCCGTGGGCCTGGGAGTAGGCCCGCGACTCGGGAAAGGCGGCCTGATAGCGCTCCGCCATGGCCTCGGCCTCGTCGGTCGGCACCGGACGGGCGTCCCCGACGACGGTGATCCGACCCCTGGCCTGGGCGTTCCCGCCGCCCTCCTCCGCCGCGATCAGCGAGACCTTCGGGTCGGCCAGCATGTTCCGCGTGTGCTGGGCGATGTCGCTGACCTGGATCAGGGGCCGACCCTCGTGGGTCAGCGCGAAGGGGGTGATCGAGCCGAAGGGGTAGCCCGGCAGTTCGAGGGACATCGTGGCCAGGACGCCCGTGCGCAGTCGCCTCAGGAACAGTCGGGCCCGACGCGCCCGGGCCATGGTCTCGTCCCTCGTTTCGCCGCTCATCGTCCGCTCCTCAGTATCCCTTGATCTCCGCCGCGAGCCCCTGGCCGGGCCGGGTGCCCTCGCTGCCGTCGATGGTGCAAGGAATCGGCCCTGATTGCCAGCTCGCGAGGGCCGATCGAGAGAAGCGGATCTTCTTCCAGGCCGAGCCCGCCGAGAGCTGGCGGATGTCGATCAGCTCGAGCGATTCGACGTTCTCCGGCAAGACCGCCATCGTCCGTTCGAGAGCGTCTCTGACCTGGGGAACGAGGGTGGTCCAGCCTCGGATCGTGAGATTCTCCACCGCCAGGAGCCGCAGGGTCACCGCCGGGTGCCTGATGATCAGGCGCCCCTTCGTGGAGCCCAGCTCGAGCTGATCGGGATCGTTGTCGTCGAGCGCCTGGATGACGCGCTCGAGCGGGACCTCGGCATCGCGATCGAGGTAGCGACGCATCAGGTAGGCCGGGGTCTCGTACTCGCCCGCCCCGAGGAGTGGCACGAAGAGCTTGCGATGACCTTCGGCGACGGCGATGTCGAGGGGCGTCATGTCGCGGTCGTCGAGGAAGGCGCCGTCGATGTCGCGAGCCTGGAGCGCCTGCACCACCGAGGGATTGCCCGAGAGCGCCGCCAGGAGCATCGGCCCCCGGTTGTCGCGGTCCCGGACGAAGGTCTCGGGCCGCGGCAGCCGGTCGAGCAGACGCTCGACCAGCCGACGGCTGCCCTTCATCGCCGCGACCAAGAGCGGCGTCCGTCCGCGATCGCCGGTCACCCGGAGATCGGCGCCGGCGTCGATCAGGTATTCGGCGCTGGCCTCGGCGCCCTCACGGATGGCGACGATGAGCGGCGTGTCGCCCTGCGCGTCCTTCGGATCGAGGTCGTTCGGGAAGGCCTCGGCCACGAGGCGCATGATCTCGCGGTCCTTGCGTCGCGCCGCCACGAACAGCGGATGCGCGATCGACTCCTCGCCGGGTATCCGCCGCGGCCGCGCGTCGGCGAACAGCTCGCGGACGTCGTCGGCGCTGCCGGAGCCGATGATCTGGTTGGCGAAGCTGAAGGGAACGATACCGGAGAATCCGGTCGCCCGGGCTTCGATGACCGGCTCGCCCTCTTCCTGCGCGCGGCGATCGAGGAGATCGCCGAGGGGATAGCCGAGCCAGGAACCGTCCCAGGAGATCACGGCGACCGCGCAGACCACGAGGGCCAGGAACAGGATGACCGCCCGTTGCCGGGTGACGATCCGATGGAGACCGTCCTCCTCTCGAGACCCACGGGCGCCGGTCGCCACGCCGCTCGCGGCTTCGCGCTCGGGCCCGGTCGCGGCCTGGGGCGCCGGAGTCCGGCGGATCTCCTCGACGTCCAGCTTCACCGCGCCGGCGCTCTGGTAGCGCCGCTCCGGGGCCTTCTCCAGCGACCGCAGGACGACCTCGTCGACCCGGAGATCGATCGCCAGGCGGGCCGAGGGCGGGTCGAAGCGGCCCAGCGGCAGCTCGCCGGTCAGCATCTCGTAGAGGACCACGCCGAGGGCGTAGATGTCGGCGCGGTGATCCACCTCGAGCGGCCGCTCCAGCTGTTCCGGCGCCATGTACTGCGGGGTCCCGATGACCGCGCGGCTTCGGGTGAGGCGTTGGTCGCGCTCCTCGCCGGTCATCTTGGCGATCCCGAAGTCGGCGATCTTCACCAGGCCGTCGCGACGAAGGAGGATGTTCTCCGGCTTGATGTCCCGGTGGACCACGCCCTTCTCGTGCGCGTACTGGAGGGCCTCGCAGATCTGTGGGACCAGGGCCAGGGCCTGCTCGGGCTTCAGGCCGCCCTCGGCGATGACCCGGCGGAGATCCGAGCCCTCGATCAGCTCCATGACCAGGTAGCAGAGCCCCTCCTCCATGCCGAAATCGTGGACGGTGACGATGTTCGGGTGGTTGAGCAGCGCCAGCATCCGACCCTCGCGCAGGAAGCGCTGGACGAAGTCGTCGGCACGGGTCAGATCCCGGCTGAGGATCTTGATCGCGACCTCGCGGTCGAGCTTCCGGTCGCGGGCGGCGAAGACGACGCCCATGCCGCCGCGGCCGATCCGGCGGCCCACCTCGAAGCGCGGCAGACGCCGGCCGATCTCCTCGGGTTCCGGGACATCGTCGTCGGCGGCCTGATCGAAGTCGGTGAACAGTTCGCTCGGCGCTCCGGCGAGGGCGAGCAGGCAGCGGGGGCAGTCGGTCGAGGCCTCGTCGAGGGGCGCGCCGCAGCGCGAGCAGGTCGATTCGTGTCTGGTCATGAGCGGTCTCCTGCCCCCAGACGCGCCGTTCCGGTCCCGCGGTTACCGCGGGGCCGACGAATTTCTCGCGAACCGGTCAGGACAAGGCCTCCAGGAGAAGACCGAGCTCGGACTCCAGCTCGTCCTCGGCGACCGTCTCGGCCACCACCTCCCGGAGGATCTCCCCGAAGCGCCGGCGCTGGCGGTGGAGCGCCACCTTAAGAGTTCCCGGCGCCATGCCGAGGCCGGCCGCGAGCTTCTCCAGCTCCCCCCGGGGCGGACTCGAGCTCAGGTAGGGCAAGAGGGCATCGTGGACGCCGAGCCGCCCCCGATCCTCGGCCTCGGCGCGTAGCCGGGCCCGGGCAGCCTCCAGCGCGCAGAGCGCCCAGCGGCGAAGGAGGAGGCCCTCCGGCCCTCCCCGCTGATCGAGCGGCTCCCGGCCGTAGCGATCCTCGGCCTGGTCGAGATCGAAGGAGAGGATCGTCCGGCCCCCACCCCGCTTCAGCCGCGCCGCGTCGCGGGCGACCTGGGCCTCGTGGTGGCGCAGGGCGGTGAGGAGCCAGCTGCGGAAGCGCCCGCCCTCGGCCGCCAGGCCGGCGAGATCCCGGCGCTCGAGAAGGACCAGGAAGAGTCCCTGGACCAGGTCCCCGGCGACCTCGCGGTCGCGGCCCGAACGCCGCAGGAAGGCGTAGAGCGGGTACCAGTAGAGCGCGCAGAGTTCCTCGAGCGCCAGGCGCGCATCCCCTCCCTCCGCGCCCGCGGCCGCGCGGATCAGGGTCCAGCGCGTCGTGGCGAATCGTCCCCTGCCGGTCATGGCCCCATTTCAACCGGAAGCGCCCGCGGGGTCGAGCGCGAGGCGACGAAGTTCAGAAGGGTGCCCGCTTGACCAGCCAGGAACCCAGCTTCTGGGCCATCCAGATCGGCATCGACGAGAAGGCCTTCTTGGCCAGGCGATACTTCGGGTTCGAGGGATTGAGCGACGGGACCTCGGTGGCCGTGTTGAGGATGTAGTCGTAGCGCAGCTGGGTCGGCTCGAAGCCCTGGTGCTTCTTGAACGAGTAGGCGCCGGTGTTCTCGCGGCTGCGGCCGAAGTCGAAGTGCTTGAGGCCGCGCTGCGAGGCCCAGACCATCAGCTGATAGTACATGTAGTTGCTGGCCCGGTAGGTCTCCGCGCCCGGGGCGGTACCCGAGTAGTAGGGCATGATCGTGTCGCGATGGATGAAGGACATCACCGCGGCGATGGTCTCGCCATGACGCTTGACCGACAGGACCGACACGTCCTCGCCGTAGATGTTCCGGGCGTGCCAGAACAGGCTGGACGGGAACAGCGGCGAGCCGAGCTTGCGCTTGTTGATCGAGAACAGGCGATGGAACTCCTTCAGGTCGAGCTCGTCGATCGCGAAGGAGAGGTCGGGGTCGGCGATCGCCTTGCGCACCTCGGCCCGGCCCTTGCGGGGAATGCGCTGCAGGCAGCCGTCCTCGTCCGGCGGAACGTCGGCGATGAAGGTGAAGTAGAGATCGGTCGCCGGCAGGTCCTCGATCGGGCTCTCGAGGTGCCGCAGCTCGACGTACTTGGCCTTGCGCTCCCGGGCGACCTTCCCGGCCGCCTCGACGAGGGCCCGGGCGGCATCCCGATCGTCGACCAGAAGGCCGCCGTAGACGCCGAAGGGCACCGAGATCAGCGAGGTCCCGAAGAAGAAGGACGAGACCTCGAAGAGCGGCAGGACGCCCACGACCTGCCCGCCCCGGCGCGCCACCAGGGAGCGGTCGCCGTGCCGGAAGGTGCGCAGGATGACCTCGCGCCAGCGCTGGCCGTGGAAGAGCGTCGCCTCGGGCCGGGTGGCCACGTAGGCGTCCCAGATCCCGGCCATGCCCGGATCGAAGGCCTCGACCTCGATCAGGGCGTCGGGCGCCGGTCCCGGCGTCTCGGTATCAAGCTTCGTCTTCACGATCCCCCTCGGCGATTTCCCTGCCGCTCAGGATGGTCCCGATGTGGTAGTCCGACAAGGTCTTGCCCTGGGTGAAAATGATGATCTCGCCGATCAGTCCGATCGAGAGCAGGATCGGACCGAGCACCATGAACAGCACGCCCAGGACGAGCGCCGGGCGGTCGACCGCGCCGATGTTCATGAAGAACTTCTGGTAGGCGACCCAGCCGCTCAAGAGGGACCCGACGAAGAACAGGGCCAGGCCGGTGAGCCCGAAGAAGCGCAGCGGCTTGCGGATGAACTTCATCAGGAAGAACAGGCTGAAGACGTCCAGCACCCGGCGGATGTAGAGGCTGACGTTGAGGAAGGTGCTGGGCCCCTTCTCGGCCACGTGCAGCACCGGGATCTCCTCGACCCGGAAGCCCTGCCCCACCGCCAGCACCGGCACGAAGCGGAACAGATCGCCGTGGAAGTGGATGGCGTCGATCACGTGCTTCTTGAAGCCGCGGAAGGAGCAGTTGAGGTCGTGGAAGGACACCTTGGTGAGCCAGCGGGTCAGCACGTTGAAGAACCAGCTCTGCAGCCTGGCCAGGATCGAGTCGATGCGGGGGGTCCGGCTCGCGGCGACGAAGTCGGCGCCGTCACGCAGCCGCCTGATCACGTCGAGCGCGGCCTCCGGCTTCACCTGCACGTACCAGGTGTTGGTCAGGATGAACTCACCCCGGGCCCGCTCCGTCGCGATGCGGAGCGCGACCGACTCGCCGAAGGTCCGGCGGAAGCGGATCACGCGGAAGTTGGGCACCTCGCGATTGAGGGCCTGGAGGGCCTCGAAGAAGGGGCCGCCGACGCCGTCGTCGACGACGATGAACTCCGCCTTCAGGTTGTTCTCGTGGAAGACCCGGCGGAACGAGTCGATCATCTCGCCGAATGACTCGAGGTCGACCTCGACGTTGGTCGCGACCACGACCAGGCTGACGTCGAATTCGTAGGCCAGCGGTAGGTCCTCGATTTCCATGCCGGTCGCCCGGGCGGTGGCCATGTTCCCCATCAGCCCAGCTCCGTCGCGGTCGAGCGCGCGTACTCGGTCGCATCGTGGTGACCGACACGGACGATGAGATCGCCGAGCGCGCCCATGAGGAAGAAGTAGAGGGCGGTCACGCCCACCATGATCAGAACGCTCGGAAGCACGAGATTGGTCCGGTAGTCGGCCACCAGGTTGAGGACGAAGAAGGGCAGGACGATCAGCCCGGCGATCAGGAAGAACGAACCGATGACGCCGAAGTAGTGCGCCGGCCGGCTCGAGAAGTCGACGATCATCTTGATCACGATGATGTCGATGAAGACCTTGAAGACGCGCGAGAGCCCGTACTTGCTGGTGCCGTACTCACGCGGCCGGTGGTTGACCGGGATCTCGGTCACCCGGGCCCCGCACTTCCAGGCCAGGGCCGGCAGGAAGCGATGCATGTCGCTGTAGAGGTGCAGCGACTTCATGATCCGGGCGTCGTAGGCCTTCAGCGAGCAACCGTAGTCGTGGATCTTGACCCCGAGGAGCCAACCGATCAGCCAGTTGGCGCAGATCGAGGGCAATCGGCGCGAGACCAGCTTGTCCTTCCGGTCGCGCCGCCAGCCGCTGACGATGTCGAAGCCCATCTCCATCTTCTCGAGCAGCCTCGGGATGTCCCTCGGGTCGTTCTGCAGGTCGGCGTCCATGCAGACCAGGACCTCGCCCTGGGCCGCGTCGATGCCGGCGGCCATCGCCTGGGTCTGGCCGAAGTTGGTGGCCAGGCGGACCACCACGACCCAGGACCGCCGGCGGGCCATGGCGCTCAGGATCTCGAAGGACCGGTCGGTCGACCCGTCGTCCACCAGGATCACCTCGGTCCGCTTCGGCAGCAGGTGGAGGATCTCGGCCAGTTCCTCCTCGAGACGAGGCAGGGCCTCCTCCTCGTTGAAGACCGGCACGATGATGGACAGATCGAGGTTCATGAAGGTTCCTTGGGTCCCCCAGGGGGAGGATGCCCCCCCGTCCTGGAGATATAGTCTTCGTCCAGGTTAAGCTTCGGAATCAAGCGGAAGAAGTCGGCGCGAAGCACTATAATCCCCGGCGGCTTCGGAACCTATGCCGAAGCCGCGAGTGTGGCGGCTCGATCGGGCGAGCGGGGCTCCCTGGGTGCATTCTGATACTTTCGATATAGACTTGGTCTCCAAGGCGACAGACTGTAGTCTTCGCCTGTACCCAGACGGGATTCACCTCCCGCTCGATGGTTGCACGGGGCTAGTTCGATGAACCTGCGGAGCGCCAAGGGCGCCACGCCACCGTTCCACCCGTCGAGCACCGGTGAGCGCCGACCGATGCCCGAACGCCGTGAAATCGTCATCCTGACCGACTCGGAGACGCAGCTCGCCGACGTCACGGAGAAGCTCCGTAGCGACGGTTGGCGGGTCCATACCGCCCGCCGAGCCTACGAGGCGGTGATCAGCCTCGGGCGCAGCCACGCCGAGATCCTGCTGGTCTGTCGTGACGCCCTCCTGGCCGACGGTGAAGAGTTCCTTCGTCACGTTCACGAACTAGAAAACCGACCCTGGGTCCTGGCCGAGAGCGATGACGCGAATCCGGTTCCGGACCTGGGCCACGTCGACATCTGGCTCCCGCACCCCTTCCGCTACGAGGACCTCTCCTACGTCCTCGAGTTCCAGATCCGGGACGGCGTCGACCTGCGCCGGCGCCTTCAGAACATCCAGGACAACGACGAGGTCGGCGGCGACGCCAGCGCCCGCCGCTACGAACGCATCGTCCAGGCCTGCTGCAATCTCTCGGAGCTGGAACGCGACCGCGACCAGCTGCTCACCCAGGCCCTCGAGTACTTCATGGAGATCACCCGGGCCGAGCGCGCCTCCCTGCTCCTGCGCCAGGACGACGGCGAGAGCCTCACCATGGTCCGCCGCCAGGGCTTCCCGCGCAGCGCGCCCTCGCCCATCACGGTGCGCATCGGCGAGGACCTGTCGGGAACCGTCGCCCGCCGCGGCGAGCCGCTCCTGGTCGAGGTCGACGCCCGCGGTCGCGGGCGCAGCACCCGGGGCTACCTCGGTCATTCCTTCCTGATCGTCCCGCTCAAGTGGCGCAGCTCGGTGGTGGGCGTGATCAACCTGACCAACAAGCAGGGCGGCGAGGCCTTCGATCAGCGGGATCTCGCCGACGCCATGCTGCTCGCCAACCAGACCGCGATCACCCTCGCCAATGCCGACAACCTGGCCGAACTGCACGAGATGACGGTCATCGATCCCCTGACCCATCTCTTCAACCGCCGGCACTTCGATCGCGAGCTGAAGAAGGAGCTGGAACGAGCGCGCCGCTACGGTCGCCGCCTGACCCTGGCCCTGCTCGACATCGACAACTTCAAGCTCTTCAACGACATCAACGGCTACGTCACCGGCGACGCGATCATCAAGGAGGTCGGCAAGATCATCCAGGCCAACTTCCGCGAGGTCGACATCGTCACCCGCTGGGGTGGCGACGAGTTCGCCGTCCTTCTGCCCGACACCGGCACGCCCGGGAACATCGCCAGCGCCAAGAACTTCATCGAACGCGTCCGCTCCGCGGTCGAGAACGCCGACTTCTCCGGCATCGTTCCGGAGGACTCAGGACGCATCACCCTCAGCGTCGGCGTCGCGACCTATCCCCTGGACTGCCGCAACGAGGCCGAGCTCTTCCGCAAGGCCAACGGCGCCCTCCATCGGGCCAAGAAGCTCGGCAACAACCGCACCATCTACGCCCGCGACCTCGAGGGCAACGGCTCGCCGGAGGAGCCCGCCGGCGACGGCGAATCCGACGTCGAGAAGATGGACTGATCCGGTCCGCCTCGTTCCCGCCGACTAATCGGCGACCGCGCGCAGCGCGTCGGTGAGGGGCAGGAGGTCGTTCCCCGACAACACGAAGACGAGGGCCGGAAACTGGTCCACGCGCGCCTGCAGGTGATCGTCGTCGAGCCGGGCCCCGACCTCGAGCCGCTTCCACTCGCTGCAGCGTGGGGCGCGTGGTCCCGTGGGCGGAACGAGCAGTAGTTCGGAGCTCTTCCAGGTGACCAGGTAGCGCGGCGCGGCGAAGATCCGCGCCAGTTCCTCGTCGTCCCGCTCGCCGAGGAAGCGCGGCACCGAGAGCTGGGCCAGCCGGTCGAGCAGGCCCCGCAGGCCCTCCTCGGGAACGACCCGAGGGCTGAAACCGGGAACCGGCGCGCCGGCCCGGAGATGATCGGTGAGCAACCAGGAACCGCCCTGCTCCGACTCGCGGCGCAGCCGATACTCGCTGCCGTCCGGGTCGCGCAGGCCGAGTTCGCTGATCGAATCCGCGTTTCCGCTGCCCAGATAGCGCGCCATCAGGTCCCAGTAGTCCAGCTCGAGCAGAGTCGCGATCTCGGGACCGACGACCGCCGCCAGGGCGAGATCGGAACGCTTGACCAGTCGCCGCCCCGCCGCGTCGGGCGCCGAGAAGAGCAGCTCCAGCGCCGGGATCTCGAGGTCGCGGTCGAAGTGCATCTGCACCCGACCGACCGGCTCGAAGTCGGCCGGCAGGGGCCGATGCCCCTCGCTGCGGAGCGACTCGACTCCTTCGCGGAAACCGCGGAAGGCCTCCGGATCGACCGGCCGGACCAGGAGCCGGCTGAACAGGAGCCGCCAGTAGTCGCCCTTGCGGGCGAGATGCAGATCCTCATGACCCGGCCTGGAGACGTCGATGGCCACGAGGTCGCTGAACTCGACGCCGAAGAGCCGACGATCCTCGAGTTCGTCCGGATCGGCGACGAAGAAGCGCGCGAGGCCGCCGTCGACCCCGCGGAGGTCGTCTTCGCCGCCCCGCCGGGCCACGATTCCCGCCGGCGAAACCTCGAGCAGGTCGTAGTGGCACTCGCGCCCGTTGCCACGGACCGAGACCCGGAAGAGCGGCTCGCCGGCGGCCTCCAGTCGTGCCTCGAGCGGACGGCCCTCGAGATTGGCGAGCGCCACGCCGAGCCGATCCATCACGACCGGGTCGGCATGGAAGGACTCGGCGCCCTCCGGAGCGACCAGCCAGCGCAGGCCCTGACGCCTGATCTCGTAGGTGGCGTGGCCCTGCGGTTCGACCCGGATGCACTCGACCAGATGGGCCGGGATGTCGGCGAGATGCGGGTCGCGATACCAGCGCGGCTCGAGCCCGAGATCGCCGAAGACCCGCGCCGGATACTTGAAGACCAGCCTCGTTTCGGGGTCGCGTAGCCAGATGTCCTTCGCCAGATCGGCGCGGCCGATCTCGAAGCGATGGCTCCCGGAGGCATCCTCGATCCGCACCCGGAGAAGCGGCGGCGCCAGCCCAAACTCGGCGAGATCCAGCTCGTCCTCGGCGCGACAGTCGATCCAGGAGGCGTCCTGGAGGAAGCCGAGGATGCGTGCCCTCAGCGCTGAATCGGCGGCGACCGGCCGACCTTCGGCCACGGCCGGCGACCGCAGGACGAGAGTCGAACCCGCCTTCTCCATGGTCCAGCCCGGCAGGGCCTCGCGCGTCGACTCGATCAGCCTCACCGAGCTGTAGTCGATCGACTCGAGCGGACTCCGGGCCCGATCTCCCGGGGCGGTCCGACGGCCCTGCAGGAAGGCGAAGAGCCCGGCGGCGACCACCAGGGCGAACATGATCAGCAGCGCGGAACGATTCAAGCTCAACGCCTCCGCATCAGGTGAACGAGCAGGCCGCCCAGCAGGATCAATCCCGGGACGACGCCCATCACGATGGCCTGGAAGACCCGATCCCGCCCGTCGCTGAGGATCACCTTGGCGCCGCGGAAGCTGCGTGGCGTCCCGGTGATCATCTGCTCGCTGTCGGTGAGCCAGTAGGCGACGTTGGCGAGCACGTCGAGGTTGGCGATCTCGGCCCGCTGGTTCAGCCGCGGGGTCGCGAGCCATTCGTCGCTGCCGAAGACCGCCAGCTTGCCGTGGCGCTCGCCGTCGCCACGGCGGAAGTCGAAGGCGAGGGCCAGGGGGAAGTCGCCGAGCTCGGTGCCGCGCTCCGGTGCCTGACGCCAGTCGCGGCCATCGAAGATCCAGGGCATGGCGACACCACCTGGTGTCGACCGGACCAGGACGTCGCGCCGGACGCGATCCTTCTCGTAGTCCTTGGTCAGATGATAGGGACGCGAGAAGCCGAGGTAGATGGGCAGGCCCTCCGCCACGGTCGGCGCCGTCGCCGGATGCGGGATGCCGTGGGCCGGGCGGAGCAGGTCGCTGCCGTAGAGGCGATAGAGTCCACCCTGCCGGCTGTGCAGGACCTCGTGCCCGACCTGGCGATTCTCCATCGCGGCGCCGCCACGCTCGAGCAGGGTGGCGAAGGGCTCGGCGCAATCCTCGCCCTGGGTGATCAAGGCCCGCCCCCCGGCGAGGATCCAGTCCTCGAGGACGCGCAGGTCCTGCTCCGGCCAGGCCCGTCCCGGACTGAACACGAGCAGGAGGTCGGCGTCGTCGGGGATCACCAGTCGATCGCCCTGCGCCTCGAGCGGCGCCAGCTCGAAGCGGTCGAGGCCGAGGAAGGTCACCGCGGTGTTGAGGGCGCGCTCGTCATGGCCGCCGACGACATAGGTCTTCTTCCGCTCGGCCGCGACCACGGCACGGAGTCCCTGCAACAGGTTGGGCTCGATCAGGTCACCGCGGACGAGCGGCCGGCGGAAGCCGAGCGTCGGGTCCGGACCGCCGAGATCGAGATCGAAGAACCGATCGAGCGGGATCGCCTTCTTGGTCTTCGTCCGCAGGTTGTAGAAGACCACGTGGTTCAGGAACTTGCTCGGGGGCAGGTCGAGCCGCCGCTGCCAGCTGATCGGCTCCTCGCGCTCGCGGTCGTTGCTCGCGCTGCGATAGACCAGGTGCTGGTTCAGCTCCAGGACCTCCGCGACCATGGCCCCGACGTCGGCGGCCAGCTGATCCAGGAACGGCAGGTAGACGTTCTGCAGGATGCCGCTGTCGAAGCCGGTATCGTTCAGGTTCTTGCGGGCCCGCTCGCGGATGGCCTCGTCGATGCCGTGGACCAGATAGATCTCGATCGGGTCCTCGATCGACCGCACGAATCCGCGGGTCGCCGGCGCCAGGCTGAGCGTCTGGTTGCGGGTCAGGTCGAAGCGGACGTCGTGGTCACGGCTCCACTCCCAGGCGCCGTAGTTGACGAAGATCGTCACCACGATGGCCAGGAGGCTGACCAGGAGGACGTTGGTGGCGATCCGCGACCGCACCCGGCGGTCCATCGCCTCGCGCCGACCTCGATCGTCGGTCATCGCCACTTGCGCACCTCCACGATCCGCACGGTCCAGAACAGGAGCAGGAGGGTCACGCTCACCTGGAGCAGGACCTGCCGGAGATCGACGAGACCGGCCACCCCGGTCTGGACGTGCCGGCCGATGTCGACGTAGCCGAGCAGGTTCCAGGTACGGGAACCCTCCTCGCAGAGCAGGCGCAGGAGGCCGAGCGAATAGAGCGCCATGTTGCCCAGGAAGGCGAAGAGCGCCGCCCAGAGCTGCTGGCTGACCAGCGCCGAGGCCATCAGTCCGATCGCGAGCTGGATCAGCGCCACGGTCGAGAAGCCGAGGGTGGTCGCGCTGAGCTGCCCCCAGTCCACCGGCCCGTCGAAGAAGAGCGCGAGGACCAGATGGGCGAGCCAGAACGGGGCGAAGAAGGTGGTGAAGACGACGAGCGCGCCGAGATACTTGGCCAGGACGACCTCCCAGTCGTCGACCGGCGCGGTCATGAGCAACTCGAGCGAACCCGACTTCCGTTCCTCCGCGAACAGGCGCATGGTCAAGAGCGGCGCCAGGATCAGGGCGAGCCAGAAGATGAAGCCGGAGGAACCGACCAGCGCCCAGCGCAGATCGCCACCGCCCTGCTCCAGGGCCTGGAAGAAGAAGAAGCCGGAGATGGCGGCCACGGCGCCGAGGAGCGCGTAGTAGCCGAAGGAGCTGAAGCTGGCCGCCAGCTCCCGACGGGTCAGGATCAGGAGGTTTCTCACGAGCCGGCCTCCTGGTCGCGTCCGATGAGCTGCAGGAAGGCCGATTCGAGCCCGCCGGCGCTCGACCCGAGTTCGATCAGGTCCAACCCCTCGGCCACCAGGCGCGCCACCAGGAGCGCGCGCCCGCGGACGAGATCACCGGTCTCGAGGCGAAGGCGCCAGTGCTCGCCCTCGGCGACCGCGGCGCCCAGGCTGCGCAGGTCGGTCTGTCCGACGAGGGCCCGATTCAGGGCCTCGAGCGGTCCGGCCACGAGGATCTCGAAGCGATCCCGATCACCGCCACGCTTCAGCTCCTCGATCGAGGCCCTTGCGACCACGTTGCCGCCATGGATCACGACGGCGCGATCGCAGGTGGTCTCGATCTCGGGCAGGATGTGCGAGCTCACCAGGACGGTGTGCTTGCCCTTCAGACCCTGGATCAGATCGCGAACGTCGCGACGCTGCGAGGGGTCGAGACCGGAGGTCGGTTCGTCGAGGATGAGGACCGGAGGCGAATGGACCAGGGCGTCGGCGAGACCGACCCGTTGACGCAGTCCCTTCGACAGGGTCTCGATCAGGCTGCGTCGGCGCGCGACGAGATCGACGAGGCCCAGGGCCCGTTCGACGGCGGGTTTGACCTCGCGCCCCCGCAGCCCCTTCAACCGGGCGCGATAGTCGAGGAACTCCTGCACCCGCATGCCGCCGTAGAGCGGTACCGACTCCGGCAGGTAGCCGATGTTGCGGCGGACCGCCTTCGACTCGAAGACGATCTCGTGGCCGGCCAGCTTCACGGTGCCGCTGGTGGGCGGGATGAAGCCGGCCAGGATGCGCATCGTCGTGGTCTTGCCGGCGCCGTTCTCGCCGAGCAGACCGACGGATTCGCCGGCCGCCACCTCGAAGTCGATGCCCTTCAGGGCCTCGAAGGCGCCATATCGTTTGAAGAGGTTACGGACCTCGATCATCTGTGCCCTGGTCCTCCGCTGGAGCGCCGGAAGGTAACAAGCGGAAGTGCGACAGTGAACGAACTTTCGTCGGAAACCTAATCCAGGCCAGGAGATCGAGCGAAAGCGCTCGGCTTTACAAGTCCCGTGCCGTGGGACCGACGACGCGGGGCCGGCGATCGGTCGACCGCCGGCCCCGCGCGCTTGCCGTCTTCCGGCGCAATCAGTCCTTGACCGTGAAGTCGGCGTCGATGACGTCGTCGTCCTTGTCACCACCGGCCGCGGCTCCGGCCTGGGCGCCACCACCCTGCTTCTCGGACTGCTCCTTGTAGAGGATCTCGGCGAGCTTGTGGCTCGCGGTCATCAGGGTCTCGAGCGCGGCTTCGATCTCGGCCTTGTCGCCGGAGGCGATCTTCTCCTTCAGGCGATCGCGGGCCTCCTCGATCTTGCTCCGGTCCGCGGCCTCGAGCTTGTCGCCGTGCTCCTTCAGGTTCTTCTCGACCTCGTGGACCATCATGTCGGCCTTGTTCTTGACCTCGACGGCCTCGCGCTTCTTCTTGTCCTCCTCGGAGTGCTCCTGGGCCTCGCGGGTCATCCGCTCGATCTCCTGCTCGGAGAGGCCCGAGGACGAGGTGATGCGGATGTCCTGCTGCTTGCCGGTGGCGGAGTCCTTCGCGGTGACGTGGAGGATGCCGTTGGCGTCGATGTCGAAGGTGACCTCGATCTTCGGCATGCCGCGCGGCGCCGGCGGGATGCCGGTCAGATCGAAGCGCCCGAGGGTCCGGTTGTCACCGGCCATCTCGCGCTCGCCCTGGAGCACGTGGATGCTCACCGTGGTCTGATTGTCGTCCGCGGTCGAGAAGGGCATCGACTTGCGGGTCGGAATCGTCGTGTTGCGCTCGATGATCCGGGTCATCACGCCGCCGAGGGTCTCGATGCCGAGGGACAGCGGGGTGACGTCGAGCAGCACGACGTCGTCGCGCTCGCCGGCCAGGATGCCACCCTGGATCGCGGCCCCGAGGGCCACGACCTCGTCCGGGTTCACGCTGCGGTTCGGCTCCTTGCCGAAGACCTTCTTGACCAGGTCCTGGACCGCGGGGATGCGGGTCGAACCGCCGACCAGGATGACCTCGCTGACCTCGCCCGGCTTGAGGCCGGCGTCGCGGAGCGCGTTCTCGCTGGGCCGACGGGTCCGCTCGACCAGGTCACCGGTGAGCTTGTCGAACTGGGCCCGGGTCAGGGTCTTCTGCAGGTGCAGCGGGCCGCTCTGGTTGGCGGTGATGAAGGGCAGGTTGATGTCGGACTGCATGGTGCTGGACAGTTCGCACTTGGCCTTCTCCGCCGCCTCCTTGAGGCGCTGGAGGGCCATCTTGTCCTGCCGCAGGTCGACCCCCTGCTCCTTCTTGAACTCCTCGGCGAGCCAGTGGACGATCGCCTCGTCGAAGTCGTCACCGCCCAGGTGCGTGTCGCCGTTGGTGGACAGCACCTCGAAGGTCATGCCGGTCTCGTCGTCCGAGGACATGTCGACGTCGAGGATCGAGATGTCGAAGGTGCCGCCACCGAGGTCGTAGACCGCGATCTTGCCGCCCTTGCTCTTCTCGATGCCGAAGGCGAGCGCCGCCGCGGTGGGCTCGTTGATGATGCGGACGACCTCGAGGCCGGCGATCCGGCCGGCGTCCTTGGTCGCCTGACGCTGGGCGTCGTTGAAGTAGGCCGGCACCGTGATCACGGCCTTCTCGACGGTCTCGCCCAGGTAGCGCTCGGCGGTCTCCTTGAGGCCGCGAAGGACCTTCGCCGAGATCTCCGGCGGTGCGTAGGTCTTGCCGTTGATGTCGACCTTCACCAGCTCGTTGCCGGCGCCGACGACCTTGTAGGGAACCATCTTCTCCTCGTCCGCCACCTCGCTGTGCCGACGGCCCATGAAGCGCTTGATCGAGAAGATCGTGTTGAGCGGGTTGGTGACCGCCTGACGCTTGGCGTTCAGGCCGACCAGCTCCTCGCCGGAGCTGGTGAAGGCGACCACGCTGGGGGTGGTCCTGTTGCCGACCTCGTTGGTGATGACGGTCGGTTCGCCGGCCTCGACGACCGCGACCACCGAGTTCGTCGTCCCCAGGTCGATACCAATGATCTTCGCCATGTTCGCCTCCTTGTTCGTTCTCGCCCCCGCCATCGGGGGGCCTCGCGACCGGGCACGCTCGGCCGGGTCCTTCCGGCTTCCGCAAAGTCGATGCCAAGCCGGCGCACCTGCTGAACTGCCGCAAGTTATTGTGGCGAGACAACTTGAATACAGGCCCGGCACCGCGATGCGGCTGTCTTTTTGGCAGGAGAAGGCCCTCCCGGCCGGCACTCTGTCAATCTGACAGCGGCCACCGGGCCCGGAGCGGGAACCGGCACTCAGCTCAGGTCGTATTCCTTGAGCTTGCGATAGAGGGTGCGTTCGGAGATGCCGAGGGCGGCGGCGACCTTGGCGCGGTTGCCTTCGAACTTCTCCAGATACTGGCGGATCATGTAGTTCTCGATCTTCGACAGCGACAGGCCGTCGAAGGCCTCGAGCGGCAGGAGCGCGGTGCTGGGACCGGAACGGGCCTTGAGGTCGTCGGGGATGTCGGCCTTGCCGAGCGTGTCCTCCGAGGCCAGGACCACCATGGTCTCGATCACGTTCTTGAGCTGGCGGACGTTGCCGGGCCAGTCGAAGCTCTTCAGCTCCTGCAGGGCC
The DNA here is from genome assembly GCA_020639295.1 of Planctomycetota bacterium. Classification (GTDB taxonomy): domain Bacteria; phylum Planctomycetota; family DRQF01; genus JACKGY01. The sequence goes on along the minus strand of JACKGY010000003.1, from coordinate 421,953 downwards.
TCCGGCTCGATGCCCTTGATCGTCCGTCCGAAGGCGCGATTGGCGTCGGCGATGAAGTGCCGGACCAGCTCCGGGATGTCCTCGCGACGGTCGCGGAGGTCGGGCATCTGCACGTGCACGACCTTGAGCCGGTAGTAGAGGTCCTCGCGGAAATTGCCCGCCTTGACCTCGTCCTCGAGCTTGCGGTTGGTGGCGGCGATGATGCGCACGTCGACCGGACGGGGCTCGTTGGCGCCGACCCGGACCACCTCGCGCTCCTGGATCACGCGCAGGAGCTTCACCTGCAGCCCGAGCGGCATGTCGCCGATTTCGTCGAGGAAGATCGTGCCCTTGTCGGCGAACTCGAAGCGCCCTTCCCGGCTCTGCACCGCGCCGGTGAAGGCGCCGCGGACGTGGCCGAAGAGCTCGCTCTCGAGGATCGCCTCGGACATCGCGCCGCAGTTGAGGGCGACGAAAGGATGATCGCGGCGTGGCGACAGCCGATGAATCGCGCGCGCGACCAGCTCCTTGCCGGTGCCGTTGGCACCGGTGATGAGCACCGTCGCCGGGGTCGGCGCGACCTTGCGGATCGTGGCGAAGATGCGCTCCATCTGGGCCGAACGGCCGATGAACTCGGTGAAGGCACCGTCCTCGCCCCGGCCGATCTCGCCCTCCGAGGACGGAGCCGCCGTCGCCGACTGGCCGGAGCGCTGGCGTTCGATGTGCTGGCAGACCTCCTTCACGGTCTCGCGGACCTCGTCCACCTTCAGCGGCTTGGTGAGGTAGTTGGCCGCGCCGCGCTTGATCGCCTCGACCGCCTGCTCGATGCCGCCATGACCCGAAACGAGCAGGACCTCGGTCTCGGGTTGGACCTTCTTCACGTGCTCGAGAACGTCGAGGCCGGAGACCGGCGACATCTTGAGGTCGGTGATGACGACGTCGAAACGCTGGGCGTCGAGGGTCAGGAGGCCGGTCTTGCCCGAGGTCGCCGTGGTCACCTCGTAGCCGACCCGCTGCAGGATCTCCGCCAGGGCCTCGGCGTGATTGGCCTCGTCGTCGATCACCAGCACCTTGAAGTCGCGGGGGATCATCGGGCGGCTCCCGAATGCGGGAGCAGGATGGTGAAGCGCGTGCCGAAACCGCGCTCGCTCTCGCAGCAGATCCGGCCGCTGTGGCGTTCGATGATCCGCTGCACCATCGGCAGGCCGAGGCCGGTGCCGTCACTCTTGGTCGAGAAGTAGAAATTGAAGGCCTTGGCGCGGGTCTCGGGGTCCATGCCGATGCCGGTGTCGATGATCTCGATCCGGACCCGGCCCTCGCTCAGCCCGGTCTGGACCGTGAGCGACCCGCCCTTCTCGGCCATCGCGTCCATGGCGTTCTTGACCAGGTTGATGACCACCTGGCGGAACAGGTTCTCGTCCAGCTCGACCGCGCCGATCTGGTGGTCGAGCTGGCAGAGGACGTCCACCTTGAAGCGGACGAGTTCCTTCTCCATGAAGTTGAGGACGTCCTCGAGCAGACGGTTCAGGTCGACCGGACGCTTGTCCAGGGGAGACGGCGAGGTCAGGCGCAGGAAGTCGGCGAGCATGCGCTCGAGCCGCTTCGATTCCTGCAGCATGACGTCGATCTTGCGGATGCTCCGCGCCGCCAGGGGCCCGGCCTGCTCGGCCCAGTCCTCGCGCAGGAGCTGCAGGTTGATGTTCAGGGTCGACAGCGGGTTCTTCAGCTCGTGGGCGAGCCCGCCCACGAGCCTGCTCCAGGTACTGAACCGATCGTCTCCACCGTCCTCGACCACCACCGGGCTCCCCGTTTCGTTCCGGCGCGCGTGCCGCCGCCGCCGAAGCTAACATCCGGTTCCGGAATCCTTCAACGCGCTCGCCTCCCCCCTGCCGCCCGCTGCTGTTACCCTGGGCGCCCGCGATCGCGGAAGGGACCGCGGCGGCGCGAGCTGGAGTCATTGCCTTGACCACGGTGATCGAGATCGGCCAGGTCGGCCCGGAGGTGGCGGCGCGCGCGGCCCGCGAGGCCCTCGCTCGGGGCGGCATCGTCGCCTTCCCGACCGAGACGGTCTACGGCCTCGCGATCCACGGCGAGCGGGAAGACGCGCGCCAGGCGCTCTACCGCCTCAAGGGGCGAGATGCCCTGAAGCCCCTCGCGCGCTACGTCGATTCCGCCGCCAGCGTGGCCCGGATCGAGGGCGCGCTCGGACTACGCGCGGCCAGGCTCATGCGCGCCTTCTGGCCGGGCCCGCTCACCCTGGTCATCGAACGCGCCGACGGCAGCCGCGAGGGCTACCGCTGCTCCTCCGAGCCGGTGGCCATGATGCTGGCCACCGACCCGGCCATCCCGGTCCTGGGCACCAGCGCCAACCTCTCGGGTGACCCGCCGATCGACGCCGCGATCGAGATCGTCGCGCGGCTCGGTGAGGGCGTCGACCTGGTCCTCGACGCGGGCCGGCCGCTCCAGGGCCTGGCGACCACGGTCCTCGAGCTGCCCCGATCCGCCGGCTACCGGATTCTCCGCCAGGGCGAGCTCGAGGAGGCGCTGATCCGGGCCGAACTCGCGCTGGAGATCGTCTTCGTCTGCAGCGGCAACACCTGCCGCAGTCCTCTCGCGGCCGCCATGCTCAGGCAGGCCCTCGTCCAGCGGGTCGGCGCCGAGGCGGCGGCCCTGGTCGAGGTGCGCTCGGCGGGCATCGGCGCCTTCCCCGGGCAGCCCGCCTCGGCCAACAGCCGGACCGTCGCCAGGGCCCGTGGCCTCGATCTCGAGGATCACCGGTCGAATCCCCTCGATCGCCGACGCCTCGAGCGCGCCGACCGGATCTACACGATGACAGCCGCGCATCGGGACGCCATACTCTGGGAGCGCCCCGATCTCGCCGATCGGGTGCGGCCGATCCTCGGTGATGATCGCGACGTCGCGGACCCCTTCGGCGGCGACCTCGAGGTCTACGAAGCCTGTGCCCGGGAACTGGAGACGGCCATCGCCGCCGTCATGGAGCAGCTATGAAGATCGCCATCGCCACCGACCACGCCGCGGTCGAGGTTCGCAAGAAGATCGTCGCCTTCCTCGAAGAACAGGGGCACATGGTGACCGACCTCGGTCCCGAGACCGCGGATTCGGTCGACTACCCCGACTACGCGGCGAAGGTGGCGCGGCGCGTGGCCGAGCAGGAGGCGGATTTCGGCATCCTGCTCTGCGGGACCGGCATCGGCATGAGCATCACCGCCAACAAGATCAAGACGATCCGGGCCGCGCTCTGTCACAGCGTCGAGACCGCGAGGCTCGCGCGCGAACACAACGACGCCAACGTCCTCTGCCTCGGCGCCCGCCTGCTGGACGAGGGCACGATCCTCGACTGCGTGAAGACCTTTCTCGCCACCGCCTTCGAGGGCGGCGGTCGCCACGAGCGTCGGGTCGCCAAGATCAACGAGATCGAACGCGGCTGAGCGCCGACCGGCCACTCCGGCCGGTCGGGTCAGCCAGCACCGACCCTCTCCTTCCAGCAGCGGAATCACCGCGGGACCGGGACCCGAGACTTCGGCGCCGGTCGCTCCAGGACCGCAGCCCGGGTTTCGGCGCGGCGGTCCAGTCCATCGAGGCGAAGGGCGATAGCCGAGAATCGTTCGCTCGGGGCAAAAAAAAAGAACCTTGAGCTTAGAGAGGGCGGTTGGGGAGGGAAAATTCTCTGAGACTCCAAGGTCCTTTTTTTCGCTCGCCATGAGGCGTCGCGGCCGGGCGATCCCGGTCGGGCATCGATGGAAGCTTCTGCTTTCAAAGACCGATTAGGGCGTCGGTTCGGGAGGAACCTGTGGGTCCCGAGCGAGACGCGCGGCAGCCTGCTACTCCAAACCACATTCCTCGTTTGAGAGAAAATGCAGATTGTCGCAAGGTCTTGTCCACAAGGGCCTTCGGCACTGCTACGCCGCACCGCCCTCGAGTCGCATGTCGAGAATTCTCGACGCCAGGCGACGTCCACGCGCCGGCAGTTCGCGTCAAAGACTTGGTTAGTAACGACTTCCGGCTGTCCGTCCAGGCACTGCGACATCCTGGCCGGATGTCCAACCGTTGCGACGCGACGGGCCCTCGTCGGGCCCCGAGCTCCGACCCCCGCTTCCCGTGGTCATCGAGGCGGCTCGGTGACCCGAGCTGCTCCCTGGCCGTGCCTCCGAGCCGAAGCCCCGGTCCTCCGCGCGCTCAGCGCACCAGCTTTTCCATCTCGACATCGAGGCTGAGCTGCTCGCCTTCGGCCAGCTCGACTTCGACCCGGGTCACGGCGTACTGATAGCGCGACAGTTCCACCGTGTAGCGGCCCGGCTCGAGCTTCGGAATCTCGAGCTTTCCCTGCGGATCGCCCCGGCCCCCGAGCGCGCGGTCGTCCACCTTCGCCACCTCGCCCTCGGGGTCGTAGACCTGGGCGGAGGGGAGGTCCACGGGATTGCCGAACTGGTCCTTCACCATCAACACGAGATGGGCCGCGCGCCTGAGCACGTAGTTCTTCTCGATCGTTCCGTCCTTGCCGAAGGTGAAGTCCTGCCAGGGTGGGCAGCAGAAGACGTTCGAGCTGAGCTGCACCCGCAGGATTCCGGCCGGCAGGCCACCGCTGTGGAAACGACCGTCGCCGTCGATCTTGACGTTGCGCGCTTCCCAGGGCGTGCGTCCGCGCTGGAGCACCGGCTGGCCGTCGGGGCCGACCGTCGTCTCGAGGGTCGAATTCGGCGTCGGCACGATACGGATGGTCAGCTCCTGGCCGCCGATCGGCTTGTCGTCGCTGTCGGTCACGCGCCCCTGGAAAGCGGCGCCAGCGCGCAACACGAAGGGCTGCGCGGAGCCGATCGAGGCCGGATTGACCGTCACCGGCTGCTGCGACAGAGACACCCGGTCGTCGGCCGAGACCTCGACCCGGTAGCTGCCCGGATGAACGCCCTCGATGCGGAAACGCCCGTCCGGCGCGACGATGGTCCGCTCGACGTAGGCCTCGTGACTGGTCATCGTTTTCAGGTTGAGCCGTTCGTCACTGCGGCGCCCGTCGTCCGCCTCGGGCAGCGCCATCAGTGGCAGGAGCTTGACCTCGAAGCGCTCGATGGGCAGTCCGCCCTCGTAGGCGAGCACGACGCCTTCGACGGAGCCGTAGGGCTGGAGACGGAAGTCGACGCCGCTCGTGTCCACCTGGACGTCGAACTTCTCCTCGGCGACGCCGTCGCGGCCGATGGCCTTGACCCGGTAGGGACGGTGGAGCAACCGCGCGAGCCGATAGCGCCCCTCCCCGTCCGTTCGCGTGCTGCTGCTCCGGGCCTGGAAGGCGCCGATCGAGCCCTTCACCTCGACCCCCGCGACCGGGCGGCCTTCGCCATCGACGACGCGCCCCTCGATGGCATGGCCAGGCAACAGCTTGAAGTTCTTCTCCAGCCTTTCGTTGCCGACCGTGATCCGGATCTCCTCCGGCAGCATCGGGATGTAGTCGGCATGATCGACCGTGATTTGGTAGGGCCCCGGCCAGAGCCCGTCGATCTTCCAGTAGCCGACCTCGTCGGTGACCAGCGACAGGGTGCTCTTCTGCCCCTCCTCCATGTCCGGCGGGAACCAGGCTTCCGGGAAGGGCGGTCGTTCGATGGTGACGATGGCGCCGGCCACCGGCACGCCGCCCTCGTCGGTCACCAGACCCTGGATCTCCGCGCCCCGCTGGAGCTGGACGATCACGCCGTCGACGAACTCGCCGCTACGGCCGAGGAACTCGGCCGAATTACCGAGGGTGTAGCCGGGAGCGCGGGCCACGATCCGGTAGGGAAGGTCGTGATCGAGATTGCGGACCGAGTAGACCCCGTCGCGATCGGTCGTCGCCTCGACGTCGCCGCGGATGGCCCGGAACACGCCCCGGGCCTCGGCGACCCAGACGTCGGCGCCGACGATCGGCTGCCCGGTATCGTCGACCACGGTTCCGGAGGCCATGCCGGCCGGCTGGAGCTGGAACACCCGGGGCTCGCGCATGCCCTCGTCGCTGATCTCCAGGAGTTCGCGATGGCGCGTGTAGCCGTCGGCCTCGAAGTTGATCTCGACCGAGCCGCGGTTCAGCCCCTTGAGCTTGAACTTGCCGAAGACGCCGGTCTTCTCCCGGCGTGAGGCGATGATGAACTCGCGCAGCGTCACCAGGCAGTCGTCGATCGGGGCCTGGCTGCGCGCGTCGACCACGACGCCGTCCAAGGTGACGCCGCGCCGCAGCTCGAACACGAGTTCCCGCCGATCGACCTGCGCCCAGACCTCGTCCTCGGGCTTGACGTAGAGCCACTGGTAGTCGGGATGGTCGATCAACATGGTCAGACGCGCGGTCGGGACGCCCTGAAGGCGAACCCAACCCTCCGCGTCGGTTCGGTACTCCCGGCGCCAACGCCGGTAGCTGTGCATGTCGTCGCCGGTGGCCGACATGCCGATGTCGATCAGCGCATCGACCACGCCTTCGTGGCTGTCGGCGTCGATGACGCGGAGGTCGAGCGGGATGCCCCGCTCGAGTTTCGCATCGACGTACATGCCCGGCCCGACGGCATCCTTGAGCAGCTCCGAATAGCCTTCCGCCTCGAAGCGCAAGGTGAACATGCGGGTCTGGACGTCGTCGAGTCCGTCGATCTCGTAGCGACCGTCGGACCCGGCCTTCACCTTGGTCCGGACGATCTCGCGATGGCGCGGCCGGACGTCACCGAGCGCCGGCGCGCGTAGCACCTCGAAGGTGAACAGGGTGATGTTCGCGTCGGCGATCGCCTGCCCGTCCATGTCGGTGACCCGCCCGCGGATCTTCCGGTCCTCGCCGAGTTCGGCCGGGACCGTCGGCTGCTGGGGGGTCACGTTCTCCTCGGGCCTCGGCAGGCGTTCCGCGGCCCGCTCGGCCTTGGGATCGGCGACGGTCGCGATCTCCGGTTCGGTCACTCGTCCCTTGCCGGGGTCGGTATCGTCGCGGGCGAACTCGATCCCGAAGTACGCAGCGCCGGCGACGACCGCCACCAGCAACAACCAGAAGATCTTCCGTTCCATGGTCTCCCCGTTCACACGATCGCGATCGGAATGCGCTCCCGTCCCGTCGACACCCGACGATAGCGCGCCGGAGCCCGCCGGCCAAAGGCAGAGGAGATGATCCCCGGTTCAGCCGGTCACCGGTCGGCCGACGAAGCGGATGAGCAGGAGGCAGATCGCCGCGCCCAGGGCCAGCGACAGCCAGGGTGACAGACCGAATCCCGCCGGCAGATAGCCCACGAGGCTGGCAAGCGCCGCCACGGTCAGGGCGTAGGGCATCTGGGTCCGCACGTGATCGACGTGATCCGCGCCGCTCGCCATCGAGGACATGATCGTGGTGTCGCTGATCGGCGAGCAATGGTCGCCGAAGACCGCCCCCGCGAGGACGGCCCCGACGCTCGAGACCAGAAGACGCCGGACCTCCGCCTGCGCCATCGACGCTTCCATGCCCAGCCCCACCGCGTAATCGATGGTCAGGGGCACGAGGATGCCCATCGTGCCCCAGGACGTCCCGGTCGAGAAGCCGACCACCGCCGCGAGCAGGAAGATCGCGAGCGGCAGCAAGGTGGCGGTGAAGGACACGTGGTGGATCAGGAAGCTCGAGGTCCCGAGCCGGTCGCAGACCGACTGGAGGCTCCAGGCCAGGATCAGCACCAACGCGGCCGGCACCATCGCCTTGATGCCGGCCGTGACCGTGTCCATGGCCTCGCCGATCCGCATCAGCCGCTGCCCCACGGCCAGGACCACGGTGACGATGACGCCGAGGAAGGCTGCGATCATCAGGGCGGTGTAGCTGTTCGCGGCTCCGAAGACGTCCTTCAGGGCCGGCGACTCGAGCGTGGCGAGCCGCGCTTCGGCCGCCGGCCGCTCGGCCACCGCGACCAGTCCCCGGTCGAGCTGGCCACGCAGTTCGGCGGCGCTCTCGGCCATGCTGGCGGCCCCGGTGAACCAGAGGCCGAGGATGACCGCCAGGATCACCGTCCCGATCGGCAGGACCGCGTTGACGATCCTCATCCGGGTGGGATCGACCGGCTCCAGCTCCTCCATCTCGCGCGAGCTGAGCGGCGTGGCCCCGTCGCGCAGGAGTTTCCCCTCCTTCTCCGCCCGCCGCTCCGCCCGCAGCATCGGCCCGAAGTCACGCCCCATCCAGATCAGGCCCAGTCCGAAGATCAGGGTCAGGATCGGATAGAAGTTGTAGGGGATGGTGGCGAGAAAGACCTGGTAGCCGGCCTCGGCGCTGAGGCCGGTGGCGGCCTGGACCTCGGGGTTGCCGAGCTCGCTGGCGATGTAGCTGATCTCGGTGGCGATCCAGGTTGAGATCACGAAGATGCAGGCGACCGGCGCCGAGGTGGCGTCGACCAGGTAGGAGAGCTTCTCGCGGGAGATGCGATAGCGATCGGTGACCGGCCGCATGGTGTTGCCGACCAGCAAGGCGTTGGCGTAGTCGTCGAAGAAGATCAGCACGCCGGTGAGCCAGGTGGTGAATTGCGCGCCCCGACGGCTGCGACCGAAGCGGGTCATCGCGGCGACCATGGCCTGGGTGCCGCCCATGCGGGCGACCATCGCCACCAGGGAGCCCAGGAGGCAGGAGAAGATCACGATGCGCACGTGGTCGGCGTCGAGCGCCTCGGGAATCGTGTCGGTCACGGCGTGGACGAAACCCGGCCAGAGTCCGCCGGCGATGACCCAGACGCCCGAGAGCACGCCCAGGAAGAGCGCGAGCACGACCTGACGGCAGAGGATGGCGAGCAGGATGGCGACCAGGGGCGGCAGGATGGCCGCGAAGCCGAAGGCGGGCCCCTCGATCAGGACCACGCGTTCCTCGGCCCGCACCAGGACCAGGTCGCCGTCGAGCAGGACCCGGTCGAGGAGGAGCCGGCCCTCTTTGAGGCGGACCGCGCTGTTCTGCAGGCCGGTACGCTCCGCGATCTCCTCGAGGGTGGCGATCGGACGGTCCTGGAGGTCCCGGAGTCCCTCGAAGCGCGCGTCCAGGCGCCGCCAGTCGAAGTCGGCCAGCACCTCCCCCCGGGCATCGAGGGCCTCGATCACCAGATCGAGCGGCGTGCCCTCGACCGGGCAGCGATCATCGACCGGCCGGGCCCGGAAGTGACTCGCCTCCTGGCCGGGCGCGCCGAGAGCGAAGAGGACGTTGGCGACCAGGATCGCCAGGAGGCATCGGGACATGGACGGACTCCGCTGGAACCCTGACCCGGCCATTCAAGGTCGAGTCAAGCCGATCGTCAAGCCGGCCCGAAGCCATCGATCTGGTATCATCGGCCGGTCCAGTCCCCGGGAGACCCCTGAGACGATGCCGCGCCAACTCGTCCTCATCCTCGTCGCCGTCCTCTTCCCTGGCCCCATGCTCATGGCCCAGGACCAGGACCCCGCTTCCGGCCCGCGCCTGCTGGAAATCGCCGGCAAGATCGCCGCCCAGGCCGCCAGTGCCCGCCGGACGGCGATCGAGACCCGGCTCGACGAGCTCGGCATCCGCTACGAGCGCCAGCCCTTCGTGCACCCCAAGCTCTCCGGTACCAATCTCGAACTCCGTTTCGGCAGTGGCGAGGTCCCGGCGCTGGTCTTCTGCGCCCATCACGACATCCGCCTCGGCTCCGCCGGAGCGAACGACGACGCCTCGGGCTGCGCCGTGCTGGTCGAGCTGGCCGCGCGCCTGGCGCGGACCAAGGAGATCGCGCGCCCGATCCGCATCCTGTTCCTGGACGGCTCCCAGAAGGGCCTGCTCGGCGCCACGGCCTGGTGCGCGGCGCAGCCCGACCTGCTCGTCGACCGGGTGATCGCGGTCGACCTCTGCGGTCGAGGCGATCGGCTCGTGGTCGGTTCCACCGCCCGCCCCTTCGCCAACCTGACCGCGACCCTGTTCCCGACCGCGGAGCAGCTCGGCGGCGATCTGCCCTGTGACCACAAGGCCTTCGTCAATGCCGGGCTCGAGGCCAGCTTCCTGACCGTCTGCCCCGCCGCCGAGATCGAGGCGCTGCGCCGTCGCTACGAGACGCGTGACCTACGGGCCCCGCTGCCGGCGACGCTGACCGACGCCCTGCGCGGGCGCGACCAGGCCGCCGGGCTCGAGGCCGGCGCGCTCGAGCTGACCCTCGACGCCCTGCTCGCGGTGATCGCGGCCCGCGGCCCCGAGCTCGGCGGCGGCGCCCGTCCCCGCGTCGACTTCGCCGCCCACGTCGCGGCCTTCGAGGCGGCCCTCGTCGCCGGCGAGCTGGAGAAGGCACGAAAAGAAGCCGCGGTCGTCACCGTCAACGGCCTGCTGGAGATCCTCGCCCGCAAGGTCGACGAGACCGACCAGGCCGCGCGGCGGAGCAACCTGCTGCGCCTGATCGCCGGCGAAACGCTCCGCGACCTGATCGTCGCCACCCTGGCCGACCCGCCGGCCCGGAACGCCGAGTTGATTACCAAGAGGGACCGTATCCGCTTCTCGGATGGTCACTTCCGCCTCGTCGACTGAAGTCCCGAGGCATGCATAAAGTTGAGGCTCGTTCGGGTCGATAGACAGAGGGAAGAGGCCTTGAAGGACCCGAGCATGAGCCGTCAGAGTCGAGACAGCGCCGTGGAGACCAACCGTAACTTTCCGCGCGTCAGCAGCTCCTGTCCCATCCGCTACCGGCCGCTGGCGGACGTCGCCGGAATCACCGAAGCGCCGGGCGACAGCTCGGCGGTGATGAACAACATCTCCGGTGGCGGCATCAGCTTCAACAGCCCCGATCGCTTCGATCCCGGACAGATGCTCGCGCTCGAGGTCGATCTGCCCGGCTTCCCCACCTCGGTCATCTCCATGGGCAAGGTCGTCTGGTGCACGCCCAGCGGCGACGAACCCGGGCGCTTCGACGTCGGCGTCGAATTCTGGTGGGTGGGCTGGCGCGACGCGCAGGCCCAGCAGAAGGTGTCGAACTTCATCACCGACGCTCTCGGTGATCCCCGCGACTGAAGGCGCCTGCCTTCCTCAGCCCCCGAGCTCCCGGTAGAGATCGGCGAGGTCCGCCACCAGGCGAGCCGGGCCGTGGCGTCGTTCGAGTTCCGCCCGCATTCCGACCAGGGCCGGACCCTCGATCCGACCCTCGCCGAGCAGCTCGTCGATGGCCAGCGCCAGGGGCTCCTCCAGACCGGGCTCGACGATCCGCGTACCGCCGAGACCCTGAAGCAGGTCGGGAATGCCGCCGACGCCGAAGGCCGCGATCGGCGCGCCGCACCAGGCACCCTCGAGCAGGCCCAGGGGCGTGCCCTCGTTGATCGAGGTCGACACCAGGACGTCGGCGAGACGGTAGACGTCGGCGACGTCGCGTCGGTAACCCAGCCAGCGCAGGTCGGCGCGGACCCCGAGTCGGTCCACCAGATCCTGGAGCCGGCCCTCCTCGGCCCGATCGCCGCCCCCGACGATGAGCGCGACCAGGCGATGCCGTGACATCGCCTTGAGCCGGGCGAAGACCCTGATGAAGGCGGCGCAGTTCTTCACCGGCGCGAGCCGGCCGACGAAGGCGAGGACCCGCGCCGGGCCGATCTCCAGCTCCGATCGCAGCATCGACACGGCTCCGCCCGAGGCCTCGAGAGCCGCGAAGTCGACGCTCGGCGCCACCAGACGCAGACGCGGGCGTAGATCCTGGCCGAGGAAACGGAGGACGTCCTCCGCCTGGGAGGGCGCCTGCACGACCAGCGCATCGCTGCGCCGCGCCAGGCGCCGTTCGACCGCCCGGAGGATGCGCCCTCTCACCGGACCCCAGTAGCCGCTGAAGGTGTTGCCATGGAAGGTGTGGACCAAGCGGGCGCGACCGTGGCCGACGCATCGGGCCAGGGCTCCAGCCTTGGCCTGATGCGAGTGGATCAGATCCGGTCGGAAGTCGGCGATGATGGCGCGCAGGCGCCGCGCCGCGCGCAGGTCGCGCCATGGCGCGATCCGTCGCTGCATCTCCGGCAGACGATCACGTACCCAGGGCGTCGCCTCGGCCAGTTCGATCTCGCCTTCGGCAAGGCTGCCGGTCACCAGGCGTTGCTCGAACCGCTCGGGGTCGAGACCTTCCATGAGCAATCGGATGTGCCGGCTCGGCCCGCCGACGTTGAGGCGGGTGACGACGCGGAGGATTCTGAGTTTCCGGCCCATGCGGTCCTGTCCCGGGGTCCCTCGAGCGGCGTATCCTACGGGCGATGCAGAGCGAAGTCCAAGCGGTCGAGGGGCAGATCAGCCGGGTCGTCTACGCCAACGAGGAGACCGGCTACGCCGTCGTCCGCCTCGACCCCGACGGTCGGGCCTCGATCACCGTCGCCGGCGCCCTCGGCAACGTGGTCGAGGAGGACCGCATCCGCGCCTTCGGCGACTTCGAGGACCACGGCCGTTTCGGGCGGCAGTTCCGCGCGGTTTCGGTCGAGCGCCTCAATCCCACCACCCTGAAGGGCATCGAACGTTACCTGAGCGGACCGCGCGTGAAGGGGATCGGTCCCGAGTTCGCCCGCCGCATCGTCGAGGTCTTCGGCCACGACACCTTCCGGGTGCTCGACGAGCAGCCCGGCCGCCTGCGCGAGGTGACCGGGATCGGCCGCAAGCGGGCCCGCCAGATCGCCGACGACTGGCAACGCGAGAACGGACGCCGGGAACTGCTCGTCTTTCTCCAGGGCCACGGCCTCGGGCCCGGACTCGCGGCCCGGGTCGAGGCGGTCCTCGGGGACGACTCCCTGGCGTCCATCCAGAGGGATCCCTACCTGATGGTGGAGAAGGTCGCCGGCGTCGGCTTCCGGACCGCGGACCGGATCGCCGCCTCGATGGGCATCGTCGGCGAGGCCCCGCGCCGGCTGCGGGCCGGCATCCTCCACGTCCTCGACGAGGGCCTGCTCGCCGGCTCCTTCTGCCTCCCGGGCGAGGAACTCCTCGAGTCCTGCGCCGCCCTCCTCGAGGTCGAGCGCGATTCCCTGCGCCGCGTCCTCAAGGAGCTGGTGGAGCACGAGGAGGTGGTGATCGCCCGACCCGCCGCGGGTGGCGAGACGGCCCACAAGGTCTACAAGACCTTCTCCTTCATGGCCGAGACCGAGGTCGCCCGCCGTGTGCTCCTCCACCTCGCCGGACCGCCCTCGCGACCAAGCAGTCTCGATCCCAAAGACCCTCTCCTCGCCCGATTCAGCCCCGAGCAACGCGACGCGATCGCCCTCCTCCTCGATGCCCGTCTCGCCGTGCTCACCGGCGGACCGGGCGTGGGCAAGACCACGGTGCTCGAGAGCCTGGTCGCCCTGTGGCGGCGCCGGGGTCTCCGCGTCGCCCTGGCCTGCCCCACCGGCCGGGCCGCGAAGCGCCTCGAGGAGGTCACCCGGATGCCGGCGGCCACGATCCACCGTCTGCTCCGCTACGACGGCAAGAAGCACGCCTTCAGTCACGACGCCGACGATCCGATCCCGGCCGACGTGGTGGTGATCGACGAGGTCTCGATGCTCGACCTGCCGCTCTTCCTCCACCTCTTGCGCGCGCTCGGCGCCAACAGCCGCCTGATCCTCGTGGGCGACGCCGACCAGCTGCCCAGCGTCGGCCCGGGCCAGATCCTGAAGGACCTGATCGACAGCGAGCAGGTGCCGGTCGCCCGGCTCCGCCAGGTCTTCCGCCAGGCGGCGCGGAGCGGCATCGTGCCGCTCGCCCACTCGATCCTCGCCGGCGAGCTGCCGGTCCTCGACGACCTGCCCGGGACGGACCTGCGTTTCATCGCCTGCGAGGACCCGGAACGCATCGCCGACCTCGTCCGCCGCCTGATCCTCGAAGATCTGCCCGGCCGGGCCGGCATTCGCGGTCCGGCGGACATCCAGCTCCTGGCGCCGATGCACCGGGGCCCGGCCGGAACGCGCGAGCTCAATCGCGTCGTCGCCGCCGCCCTGGGCGAGGACCGCCCGGGGCTCGTCTTCGGGGACGACAGCTACCGCCGTGGTGATCGCATCATGCAGATCCGGAACGACTACGATCGCGAGCTCTTCAACGGCGACATCGGCTGGGTGACCGAGGTGCGCGAGGACGAGGACGTCCTCGTCGCCGACTTCGACGGCCGCAGCCACGAGTTCAAGCGCCGTCAGCTCGGCGACCTTCAGCCGGCCTGGGCGATCTCGGTCCACAAGTCCCAGGGCGGCGAATACCCGGCCGTGATCATGCCGCTGGTGAATCAGCACTGGTTGATGCTCCAGCGCCAGATCCTCTATACGGCCGTCACCCGGGCGCGGCGCGTCCTGATCCTCATCGGCGGGCGCCGGGCCCTGGAGCGGGCGATCCACAACGTCGAGACCGCGCGGCGCTGCGGTCACCTGACCGACTGGCTCCGACGCGAAGATGCCGAAATCTGGCAAGCGCGAGCCTGAGCGCTATGCTGGTTCCGTCCAGCGCAAGGGAGCAGACCGTGTCCAAGTCCGCCATCAAGCTCGTCATCGTCTTCGTCGCCATCGGCCTCGGCGGCCTCTCCGCCCTGGCGCAACCCGCGCCGGAGATCAACTCCAGGCAGAAGAACGAGGTCAAGAAGTACCTCCAGCGCTACGCCAAGGCGCGCAGCGACGAGGAGAAGGAAGACGCGATGATCGGCCTCTTCCGCCACGGCCGAGGCGGCCTCGCCTTCCTCGAGTCCGCACCCCTGAAGCCGGACGAACAGGCCGCGGTCGAGGAGCTGAAGAAGGTCGCGCCGCAACGTCTCGGCTTCGACATCCTCAAGGAGAACAAGAGCGTCCCGCTCGCGCCCTGGTCGATCTCCTACCTCAAGTTCGGCGAGATCTGCCTGGTCAGGAAGGACGACGTCTTCGCCGGTTTCGTGATCGAGGACTCCCCCGAGGTGGCCACCGGGAAGATCAAGCTGACCTGGTGGTGCCAGACCGGACCGGCGAAGAAGCTCGACCAGGCCGGCGGCGAGAAGGGCGAGCTCGAGATCGAGGGCAAGAAGGCCGAGAAGCCCTTCAAACCCAACTCCGGCTACGACGAGTACGATTTCGACTTCGAGCTCGGTGGCACGCGCCACAAGCTCCGCTTCATCGGCCCGGCCTACTTCCTGTTCGAGCCGGCCCCGACCTGGGGCTTCTGCTTCAGCGGCGAGTCCAAGCCGGGCAAGCTGAAGAACAGCGACGACTCGATCGTCTACGTCGATGCCCGCTCCGACGCGGTGCCACGCCTCACCCGCCAGCTCCAGGACTACGTCTACCGCATCGTTCCCGGCGCCGAGCCGCTCAACCTCAGCGAGGCGGAGAAGTCGCAGTTCGCCCAGTACGAGGCCGTGCAGATCTTCATCCGCCGCCAGCGCCGGAGCAGCGACCTTCTGGTCCTGATCCGCTTCCTCGAGAAGAACCAGATCCAGTTCGCCGAGTACCACCCCGATTACATCGCCAACTTCATCCGCGAGATCCTGCCGATCGACGAGGATTCGCTGCTGATCAGCGTCGGCTCCGCCCCCTCGCTCGAGGGCAACGAGTACTGGGAGAAGGGCAAGTGGGTGCGACCGAAGGGCAAGCTGATCGAGAAGCTGCGCGCCACCTTCCCCGAGGACTACTGATCGCCCTCCGCGGTGCCGCTCAGGTCATGGGAGCGGAAGCGCCGCAAGAGCCAGATCGTGAGCAGCCCGGTGACCACCAGCAGGACACCGGCCGCGATGACGGGTTCCCGTGGTGGCGCCTCGCGGAAGACCTCGGCACCGATCACGTCCTCGATGCTGCGCAGGCCCGGCGGGAGGAGCCGCATCAGGCGCGTGCTCATGGCGGCGCCGGCGAGCGGTCCCGGGACATAGGCGCAGCCGATCTCGACCAGGGCGAGATAGAGGATCGCGGCCATCGTCGGCCAGCGGATCAGGAGGCTGAGCAGCGCCGAGAAGCTGACGTAGATCAGGCTGCCCCAGCAAATGATGCCGCAGACCCGCAGGTATTGGGCCAGGAGATCGCCGCTGAAGACCGGTCCGATCGAACCCCTCCAGTAGATGAGCTGGTGGCTCAGACTGAACGAGAAGCAGGCCAGGGCCGCGGTCACCAGGGTCGCGCCCACGACCTTGCCGAAGGCGATCACGTCGCGCGAGATCGGCCGCATGAGCAGGTAGCCGAGCGTCCGGTCGTCCACCTCGTCGGCGATCGCGCTGGCACCGTGGAAGATCGACAGGATCGGCACCAGGAAGACGAGATAGGCCTGGGGCGCGAAGATGACCCAGCTCTCGAGGGCATTTCCGCTCTCCACCTTCATCATGAAGGACACGAAGGGCGGCAAGAGCAGCACCAGGGTCAGGAAGATCAGTCGCTTGCGGCGGAGCAGCGCGCGGATCTGCATGGCGACGATGAGCCACAGGGCGGTGATCGTGCCGGGGCCGGAACCGCGCATCAGAAGCCTCCTCGCATCGAGCGATCGTGGACCAGGTAGTCGAAGACCGCCTCGAGGTTGTCGTCGGGCGAGCTGACCTCCTCGAGCTGGATGCCGAGCTCGTCGGCCCGGCGCGGCAGGAGCGCGAAGAGCAGGTCCGCCCGTCGGGTGGTGAGCGCGAGTTCGCCGCGCCGCTCCATGTCGATGTCCAGGCCGATCGATTCGACGCAGGCCTCGTCGCTGAGCGCGTGGGCCAGCCGTCGGGGCCGGTCGCAGACGATCTTGATCCGGTAGGGGTGATTCTCCAGCGAGGATCGGATCTCGTGCACGTCTCCCTCGGCCAGGACCCGGCCATTCGCGAGCAGCAGGATCTCGTCGGTCATGGTCACGACCTCGTGGAGGATGTGGGTCGAGACCACCACGCTGCCGCCGGCCGCGGCGATGCCCTTGATGATCGCGGTGATCTCGTGGCGCCCGACCGGATCGAGGCCGGTCATCGGCTCGTCGAGGAAGACCACGCGGGGCTCGTGCATCAGGGCCTGGGCCAGCTTGGTCCGCTGGCGCATGCCCTTGCTGTAGGTGCGGATCGGCCGCTGCCAGGCCTTCTCGATCAATCCGACCCGACGCAGCATCGACCGGACCGCATCGTCGAGGCCCCGCCGCGGCAGACCGGCGAGCCGCGCCATGGCCATGATGAAGTCGACCGCGTTCAGATCCTCGTAGAAGCAGTCGTACTGGTTGCAGAGGCCGACCTGGAGATTCAGCTCGTGGTTGCCCCAGACCGGCTGGCCGAGGACACGCACCTCGCCCCGCGTCGCCCTGATCTGCCCGGTCATGATCCCGATCAAGGTCGACTTGCCGGCGCCGTTCGGGCCCAGGAGCGCCGTGATGCCGGGGCGGATGCGCGCGGTCACGCGGGTGAGGGCGATCACCGAGCCGTACCACTTGGTCACCTCGTCGATGTCGATCACCGCGCCCATCAGCGATTCTCCACCGAGCGGATCGTCTTGCGCATGATCGACAGCGAGAGCAGCACGATGCCGGCCAGGATGCCGATCGGCAACAGGATCGTCACCTCGACCGCGCCGCGACCGGTCACGCCGGTCATCAAACCGCCGCCGAAGATCTCCGAGATGAGATAGGAGAAGTTGTTGCGGAAGCCCAGGAACAGCCAGGCATCCTCCTCGGTGACCGCCGAGAGCACGAGGCTGGTGATGGCGCTGATCAGGCAGAGCGCGAACCAGATCACGGCGGCGTAGCGCGAGGACTTCGCCAGCGACGACAGGCCGAGCATGAAGATGCCGCTGACCAGACTGGCCAGCAGGCAGGAGGCGAAGATGCGGGGCAGGATCGGCCAGACCACGCCGAAGTAGCCGTCCATCGTGGCCGCCGCCGTGCCGAAGACCAGCATCGTGGGCAGGAACGTGGCCAGCATGATGAAGAACACGATCACGGCCAGCTTGCCGATGATGTAGTCGCGGGCGGTGATCGGTTTGGTGAGGTAGATCTCGAGCGCGTTGGAGCGGATGTCCTGGGCGATCAGCCCGGCCCCGACCGCCGAGGTCACCAGGAGGACGACGAAGGACTGGGGCACCAGCAGGAAGAAGTAGAAGCCCAGACAGGATGCCAGCCAGTACTTCTCGTCCCGGGTCATCCCCATCAGTTCGTCGGCGCGATCCCAGCCACCGAGTTCGAGGATGGTCTGATCCACCAGCGGGTTGCTCCGCTCCTCCTCGCCGAGCAGGAATCCGGGATCGACCATTCCGGGAGTCACGATCCGCTCGCTGGTCTCGGTCGCGAAGTAGAGCACCCCCGAGAATCCGATCGAGGGCACGATCGCCAGGAAGAGGATCAGCCAGATCAGCTTGCGCTTCAGGGTCAGGGCGACCTGATAGCGCACCATCGGTAACCAGCGCAGCCTCTGGGGCCGGAACTCGCCCTGCCAGCGCTGATAGCCCTGATCGAAGACTGCCATCAGGCCTCTCCTTCCTGCAGGGTGGTCATGATCGCGTCCTCGAAGCTGATCTCGCGCTTGGCCAGGTGGCGCAGCTGCACCTCGGCGGCGGCCGCCGCGGCGACGATGGGCCCGCTGCCCGGCGCCGGCGTGTCGACGGCCAGCAGGTCCTTGCCCGAGCGCTGGTGCTGGCAACCCTGCTCGGCCAGGGCGACGAGGAAACGCGCCTCGTCGCCACGGACGCGGACCAGCCAGTTGCGGTCCGACATGGCCTTCAGGTCCTCGATCCCCTCGTGCCGGACCACCTTGCCGGCGCGCATGACCACGACCTCGTCACAGACGTACTCGACGTCGCGCAGGAGGTGCGAGGACAGGACGATGCGGATGCCCTTGCGACGATGCAGCTCGCGGAGCACGTCCAGGAAGACGAGGCGTCCCTCCGGATCGAGGCCGTTCGTGGGCTCGTCGAGGAGGATCAGGTCGGGATCGTGAACCAGGGCCTGGGCGAGCTTGATCCGCTGGCGCATGCCGGCCGAGTAGCCGTCGACCGGACGATAGCGGGCCTCGCCGAGGCCACAGAAGCGGATCATCTCGTGGGCCCGCTCGATCGCCGCCTCGCGCGGCATCCCGGCCAGCTCGCCGCCGAGGGTCACGTAGTCCACGGCGATCATGCCCGGGATGTGGCAGTCGCGCTCGGGGACGTAGCCGACCCGCCGGCGGATCTCGATCGCCTCGCGGCGGCAGTCGCGGCCGAGGACCCGAGCCTCCCCGGCGTCGGCCCGGATCAACCCCAGCAAGGTCTTGATCAGGGTGCTCTTGCCGGCACCGTTCGGCCCGAGGAGCCCGAGGCTGGCCCCGGAGAAGTCGAAGCTCACCGAAGCGAGGGCTTGCACCTCGCCGAAACGAACCTCGAGATCCCGCACCGCGATCGCTGGGGCCAAGTCGGCCATCGTCCCTCCTCGTTCCTTTCCCCGCCGCCCGAACGGACGCGCAACCATTCCCGGACCGGCCTGTTATATTGCCGGAACGCTCCGAATGAGCGGGTCCGCAGTCTGCACCAGATCAACTCGGAGAGCCAGATGTCGCCTCGCCCCCTTCTCCTCACCCTGTTGGCGATCCTCCTCGTCCCCCTCCTGCCGGCTCAGGAACCCGAGACCGACCTGATCAAGAAGGGCCTGGAGCTCGCCCGCCGCCTCGGGGGCGAGGACGCGACCGATTTCATCCGGGTGGTCAAGGGCAAGAAGACGGCCCGGCTCGAGACCGCGGCGGTGACCTACGAGGACCTCGACCGCGAGTTGAGCGTCACCCTCGTCGCCGCGGTGCACATCGGCGACGCGGCCTACTACGAGGCCCTGCAGAAGGAGCTGGCCGGCTACGACCTGGTCCTCTTCGAGGGCATCGACCGCGGCCAGAGCGAACCGGACGAGGTCCTGCTCATGGTCGGTCGCCTCCAGCGCATGTTGAAGGGCGCGCTCCGGCTCGAATTCCAGCCCGAGCGGATGGACATGGCCAAGGCCAACATGAAGCGCGCCGACATCTCCGCCGACGAGCTGGCGCGCGAACTGGAGGCCCGCGAGGTCGGCCTGATCCCGAACGAGAACCTGGTGCGGGCGATGGCGCCCCTGCTCGAGAAGGGCTTCGCGATGCTCGCCGACGACGGCAAGCCCGAGTCGCGGATCAAGGCCGTGATCCGCGACAAGCTCAAGCGGTCGATGGCCGACGTCCTGGGCAGCGGCCTCGGCATCTACGAGCGCTTCAAGCGTGAGCAGGATCGTCTGCGCGACGAGGTCATCATCGGCCATCGCAACCAGCACGCCTTCGCCATGCTCGAGAAGGAGATCGCCGCCGATCCGCGCCGCCGCTTCGCGATCATCTACGGCGCCGCACACCAGCCCGACTTCGAGTGCCGGCTGGTCGAGGATCTGGGCCTGGTGAAGACGAACACCCGTTGGTTCTCCGCCTGGCGCATGGGCAAGGAGCAGGCGACGGAGGAGCCGGTCCGGGAACCGGTCGAAGAGGAAGAGCCGCCGGCGCCGGCGCCGGTGAAGAAGATCTGAACGAACTCGGTCCTCGCGATCGAGTCGCTGACATCGGGGCGCGGCTGGAAACCTGCCTCGAAAATGCCCCCTTTCCCCTGACCCGATGGGCGCTTGATAATCCTTACCTGCCTCGATCCTCGTTTGACCGACCATCTTAGGTCTGGCCTAGGCAAGCACTTGGGTAAACACCGGAGGGGGAATTCGCTTCACGCGACCATGACCTTGCCCCTACAATCCCGTCGTGTCGTATGGGGCCCGTGGGGGGCTCTCGGCGATGCGCGCCGGTGGGACAGGATTTCATTCAGTCCCGAACGGACGAGCGCCGATAGAAGACCCGTACGGAAGAGACTTGGGAAAAGGGAAGCGCTCGTCACACCTCACAAATTGGCAAAGAAAAGGGTACGCTACATACCTCATCTACGGCACACCTCAAACTCCTCGCACTTCCCTTTTCCATCTCTCTCTTTGCCGCCGATCACCTGATCCACTCGCCCACGACCTGACCCCGCCCGGCCTCCGTCCACGGCCCTGAACCCCCTCCCCCATACCGCTGCCGCCGCTGCCCTCGACGCCATCGACTCGCTTCGTCCTTGACCTCATCAGTCAAGCCGCCGAGGATGACGGGCTCGCGGATCGCCGAATCCGCGCGATTCGGGCAACCGCTGCCAGGCGACGTCCGACCAGGCGCCACGATGCGTAACGAGCCGGAGGCGCGAACCGACGCGACCCAGGCCCAACCCCGAGGAGACCTGCGGCCGTGTCCTTGCCTTCAATCAGCCGCCGGCTCCTGCTCGGCCTGATCCTCGCGGTCCTGACCGTCCTGCCGCTCACGGCCCAGGATGGCCTGAGATACGGTCGCGCCAGGGACGACGCGCGGGAGTTGCCCGACTGGGTCGCCCGCGGCCTCATCCGCGCCCTCGCGGACCCGAATCCCGAAACCCGACGTAAGGCAGTCCGGTGCCTCGATGGGGTGACCGTTCCGGCCCGCCACCGCCCCCGCCTGGTGGAGATCCTCGCCGGGCGCATCCGCAACGACCCGGGCGACTCCGCATCCATGACGGCCCTCTGCATGCAGGGCGAGGACGCGGCCGGCGAGGTCCACCTGCTCCTCGAGCGGGCCTTCGCCGAAAGCGGGCCACTTCGCAAACTGGGCGCCCGAGAGCTGGCTCGGCTCGGCCCGACGATCGTCACCGAGTTGCGTGAGGCCTTCGCCCGGGCCGACGACGAACAGACCGGTTTCCTTCTCGACATCCTCGAGAAGCTCGGCCCGGCCGCGAGCCCCGCGACTCGTGAGGTCACGCCCCTGCTGGGGAGGACCGGCTCCTTTCTGGCCCGGAATGCCATGGAGGCTCTCGTGGCCATGGGCCCGGACTGCATCCCGGCCATCCTGCCCCTGCTGGACGCCGCGGCACCACCGGAGGCTCGGAAGAACGCGATCCGGGTGCTCGCCCGGGTCGGCCCCGAGGACGACCGCGCGACCCGGAGGATCGTCGACCTGCTGGGCGATGAGGATCAGGCCATCCGGCAGGCCGCGCTCTGGGCCCTGGTCGCCATGACACCCGATCGTCCGGAGATCGCCCATGCGATCATGTCCTTCCTCGTCGAGAAGACCGACGATGGCGAGAGACTGGCGGCGCTCGCCGCCCTCGAGGCCTGTGGGTCGGCCGCCGCGGCCGAGGTCGAGACATTGCGGCTCTTCCTCGAGCCCGCGGCCGACTCGATGCTGGACGAGACGACCTTCAGCGTGCTGGCGGCGATCGGGCCGGTGGCGCTGCCCATCCTCGGCGAGCAGCTGGCCCCGGGAAAGGACGAGGAATGGTGCATCCAGGCGATCCGGGCCCTCGGCCGAATCGGGCCGCCGGCCGCAGACTTGCTGCTCAGCCGGATCGGTGACGGTCCGCAACCCCTGGCACGCGCGGCGGCCATCGAGGAGTTGAGTTCGATGTCCGTGGACATCATCCCCCAACTCCTGCCCTTCATGGAGGAGTCCGGGGGAACGGCGGCTCATCAGGCCGCTGTCTCCATCCTCGCTCGACTCGAGACCGGCGCCACGGTGGACGGCATCTTCGAGGCCCTGGACGAGAAGCCCGACGATAGTGAAAAGGAGGTCCTGCTCGAGGCCTTGAGAAGGGTCGACGAGCACGGCCGAGTCCCCGTCGCGAGGCTCGTGCCGCTCGTCGCCGGGAGCCGGAATCCCTGGGTTCGGCGCGCCGCCCTGCTGGCGATCGCGGACCGGCCGGATGAGGTTCCCGAGATCCTGTCCCTCGTAGAGCCTCTGCTCGAGCCCGGGACCGACGACCGGCTGATCGAAGGGGCGCTCGCCGTAGTGCGTGGCCTCGGCCCGCGTGCGGCGCCCTTCCTCTCCCGATTGCGGGCCCTTCTTGAACGTCCATCCGGCCCAGATCGGGTTCGAGAACTGCTGCGTGTCCTCGAGGCGATCGGCCCCGAGGCCGCCCAGCTGGCTCCGACCCTGACCGACTACTTTCTCGAGCTGAAGGACGACTTCTCGAAGGTGCGTCTCGCCAGGGCCCTCGCGGCCATGGGACCCGGGGCAGCCGACCAGATTCCCCGCCTCCTGGAGGCCTGCGAGGGCCATCCGAGCACCGCCCTCCTCCAGCTCATCACCACGATCGGGCCCGCGGGCACGCGCCGACATCCGGAAGTTCTGGTCGAACTCGTCATCGGTCGACGGACAGTGCCGATCTCGGACTTCTTCGTCCTGCGCGACTGCATCGCGGAACTCGTCTCGGGCGCCGATGTCGCCACAATCGAATTGTTGATGGCCGAGGCAAACGTCGACATGCGGTCAGCCCTGGTGACCGGACTCTGCCGGCAGCGGGAGCCGCCTGGCATCGATCTCGCCGGCACCTTGTGCCCCGATGCCCGAAGCGAGATTCCTCGGGCTCGCCTCGACGCCCTCCTCCTCGGCGCCGACCGTCCCGACACCGATTCCCTCCTGCGCTGGCTGGGGCAGATCGATTCGGCTGACCTGCCCGCGGTGGTTCCGGCGGAGATGGCGAAGGCCGATCTCCGCGCCCTGTCAACGAGCCTCGCCAGGAACCGCGAGCGGAAGCGCGTTGCCGAGGAGCTCGAGGACGCCATGGTGGAGATCCTCGGTCGCGCCGACCTCGATGATGAGGGCTGGACGAGGGCCGACCGATCGCTCCTCGAGGAACTCGCGACGGTACTGGCCGGAGGCCGGCATCGTCCCGTGGTCGAAGATGCCCTCGCGCGCTTCGACCTGACCATGGCGCCGCCGTCGCGCTGGTGGTGGGTCCTCGGCGGTCACACCCTCTTCTGGGGGCTGCTGATCTTCGTCTACCCGCGGTCGCGAGTCATTCAGGGGCTCTACTTCTGGCACCCGCTCTTCCGCTGGTTCGCGTGTCTGGGTTACGTCGAGGTCCTAATTCGCACCGTTCCCTTCCTGCAGCGGCGCATCTTCGCTCCCTTCCGGGCTTCGCTCCTGAGCGACGCCGAGGGACTCCTGATCGACGAGCAGGCCTACTTCGGCGACTCGAGGATCCGGCGCGGCAAGGAGATCGTCCCGGCTCTCGCCAGCCTTCGGGGGCGGGAGGGACGCGTGATCATCGAGGGCGAGTCCGGCCTCGGCAAGAGCCTCCTCCTCGCCCGGCTCGCCCGATCCTCGCCCCGTCTCGCCGTCTTCCTGCCGGCCGGGCGCTGCACCGAGGGTCCCCTGAAGGCGATCCAGGCCAAGCTCGACGGGCCGGCCGCCGGAGAGGTCATGGTACGTCACCTACTCCACACGGGGGCACTCCAGGTCTTCCTTGACGGCCTGAACGAGGTGAACGCGGAAACCCGGGGCAAGATCATCGGTTTCGTCGAGAGCCAGTTCCGGGGCAGCTTCGTGATCGGCTCGCAGCCGCTCCGGGACGACCTCCCGGCCGGAGTCGAGCGCGTGCAGCTCCTGCCCCTCGCCGACGAGCAGGCCCGGGCCTTCCTCGTCGGGCGCGAGTCGAGCCTGCCGGAGAGTTCGCTCCATCGGGGCGACGACTTCCGCGAGCGCTGCGCCCGCTTCCTCGAGATCGCCCTCGTCGACGACCGAGACCGGGCCCTGCGCCAGCGGCTCGCGAATCCGATGGATCTGACCTTCATCGCCGAGCTGATCGCGCGCGGGGTCGAGCCGGACCTCATGGCCCTGAGCGAGCAGATCCACGAGGTCATGGCCGCCGACTTCGAGCGCACCGAGCGCCGTCGCTTTCCGCTCGAGGACTTCGCCGAGTCGGTCTACGAGCGCACCCTGGCCGGCGACGAGAGGCTCGAGACCGAGGCCTTTGCTCGCGAGCTGGTGACCCTCGTCGCCCACAAGATCGTGCTCGCCCGCGACAAGGACCGTGTCTTCCGCCACGACAAGTTGCGCGACTACTACCTGGCCCAGGCCCTGAATACGCCGGAGCGCCAGGAGGATCACGTCGACGACCCCCGGTTTCGGGGCGCCTATCTCCTCCTCGCCCTGCGCCTGCCGCTCACCGACGCCCGGCTCCTCCGCGATCGGGTCAACGAGCTCGCGGCCGCCAGCGGCGATCACATCCTGAGCGACCAGTTCCTGCGCATCCTCAAGGACCGCAGCCCGAGCCGTCCGGCGCCGCCCATCGGCCTCGAGGCCCGCTGGACCGGCGACGGCCAGGTGCTCCTGCGCTGGCGCCCGGCGGGGAAGGAGGCGCCGGATCTCTACCGGGTCTACCTGCAGCGCGGCCGGCGCGGGCGGCTCGCCATCATCGACGCGGCACCGGGGAAGACCACCGAGCTGTCCCTTGCCATTCGCGACGACGGCAAACCCCTGGCCTTCTCCATCGCGGCCGAGAACGAGGCCGGCGAAGGGGAACGCGGTCCCGAGGTGGTGCTGGGCGGTCGCGAGGACGAGGACGAGGCCGCGAGCTGAACGGCCGCGCGACCGGGCCGAGCGGTCAGGGCGAGACGAGCATCGAGCTGAGCATCTCGCTCAGCTTCGTCTTGCAGTCCGGGACCACCGGATTGGCGGCGTCGAGCCGGGCGCAGAAGCCCATCACCACGACCACGCCGGCGTCGTCGAGAACCCGCGCGGAGGCGGCGACCACGCCGCGGAGTTCGTTCTTGGGATCGCGGCCGATGGTCGAGTAGAGCGCGAACTCGAGGTTGCTGCGCTTGTTGATCAGGCTCTCCTCGGCCAGCTCGCCGACCTCGAAAGCGGCCAGCTCCAGGCGTCGCCGCATGGCGTCGACGACGATCCGGCTGAGCGCCGCCTCGTTGTGCGAGCGCCACTGCCCGGCGTCGTAGACGAAGACGAAGAAGCTGGTCCGGCGGAACCAGCCCTCGAGCTGGGCGGCCTGGTCATGGAAAGCCTGCCGGCGACCAGCCTCGTCGAGCTTCTCGACCACGTAGCCGCGCGGTCGGAGGAAGCGGAGACGGCGGCGTCCGCCCAGGTCGATCTCGTGGTGCTCGAGGATGTCGACGAGCCGCGAATACTCGGTGCCCGAGGGCAGGAGCGCGCGGATGCGGGCCAGGAGATCGAGGCCGGCGCCGGCCTCGCGGGCGCGGACCAGCGCGTTCGCCGTCACGCTCTTCGGCCAGCCGCGACGATTCCAGTGGGCGATCACCTCGGCGTCGCCGAAACCCACCTCGAGGAGTCCCACCGTGTCGCGACTGAAGGTCTCGTCGTCGACCGGCCCTTTCCCCTCCGGCTCCTGACCGAGCAGCAAGGAGACTCCGGCCTGGGTCAGGAAGACCAGGGCGAAGAGCAGAATGGTGGCGCGCGAGCGCTTTTCGATCCCGGTGAGTCTCTTCATAATCCACTCCTGGATCGGGTTTTCTCCCGGTCGAACTTGAGGAAAACCCATGCCGATGGCCCGTAAGGATCTGGTCGCCGTCCTCCACCTCGCGCCCCTGCCCGGCTCACCGCGCGCCGCCGGCGGCATGGAGCCGGTTCTCGACCAGGCCCTGCGCGAGGCCGAACTCTACCGCCAGGCCGGCATCGGTCGGGTCATGGTGGAGAACCATGGCGATGCCCCCTTCCACGCCAGCGCGAACCCGCCCGAGGTGGTCGCCGGCATCGCGGTCATCGCCGACCGTCTGCGCCGGGAGTTCGAACTCGAGGTGGGCATCAACCTCCTCCGCAACGACGCCCTCGGCGCCCTCGGCGCGGCCGCGGCCTGCGGCGCTCGGATGATCCGGGTCAATCTCCTCGCCGGCGCCGCCGCCACCGACCAGGGACTGCTCGAAGGGCCAGCGGCGGAACTGATGCGCCGCCGCCGGCATCTGGCCCCCGACCTCGAGGTCTGGGCCGACCTCGATGTCAAGTTCTCGGCACCCCTCTATCGGCCCGACCTGGTCGATCTGGCCCGGTCGACCCGGGAACGCGCCCTGGCCGACGCCCTGATCCTGACCGGGCCGGCCACCGGCCAGGCGGTCGATCTGCGCCAGCTCGAGGCCCTGAAGAAGGCGCTCCCGCGAACGCGGGTCTACGTCGGCAGCGGCGCCAACGCCGACAACCTCGGCGAGTACCTCGCGCTCGCGGACGGCGTCATCGTCGGCTCCGCGCTCAAGCGTGACGGCTACGTCGAGAACCCGGTCGACCCGACCCGGCTGGCCCGGTTCGTCGAGGCCTTCCGTTTCGTCGCCTGAACGGCGGGGATTTCCCGGTCCGTCCCGCTCCCGCTCGCGACCTTCATCGTGGAGGCCCGTGCCGGTCTCGGTCGCGCCCAGGGGGCGACGACCTTCGAGGCGGCAACCGGCGCGGGCCGCCCTTCGTCCTCGGACTTCCGGTCCCTCGGCCCGGGCCGTATACTCGGCCCTGCTTCACGACCCTCCGGATGTGCCGATGACAGCCCTCAGCCTCGCAGCGTACGTCTCCGAAGTGACCCGCATCGTCGATGCCACGGGTGGCGACGTCACTTCCCTCGTCCAGGCCATCCAGCCGCTGAAGGCCCGACTCCTGAAGACGCCCGACCTCTTGCCGGCACGCTTCCAGGAGGGACTCGAGGCCTGCCCCTACACCCGCAACCTCCTGCACGCCGACCCGAAGGGCCGGTTCGCGGTGGTCGGCTTCGTCTGGCGCGCGGGCGCCGAGACCCCGGTCCACGACCATCAGAGCTGGGGAGTCGTCGGTTGCTACGGCAACGAGATGGCCGTGGTCGACTACTCGTCGCCCTGCCCGCGCGACGGCCACCTCGACGCCGATCGCGAGGCCCGGCTCCAGGCCGGCCAGGTCGTCTGCATCGTCCCGCCCCGGGAGCGCAACATCCACAAGATGCTCAATCCCAGCGGCGCGCTCTCGTTCACCATCCACACCTATGGCGACGCCGCCCGGCTCTGCCGGGTCTACGACCCGCGCGACGGCCGGGCCACCGACTGCGAGCTGCGTTTCCACCACCAGCTGTCATGATCCGCGGTTCGCTGGTCGGCGCCGCCGGGGAGAGCATCGACTACGACCTGCAGCTCCCGGTCGGACCGGGCCCCTTCGCCACCATCGTGGTCTGCCACGGCTTCAAGGGCTTCCGCAACTGGGGCTACTTCCCCGAGATCGCCAGAGGCCTGGCTCGCGCCGGCTTTGCCGCGCTGCGCCTCGACCTATCGCACAACGGGATCGACCGTGAGCGAGGGCTCGACTTCGTCGACCTCGATCTCTTCGAGGCGAACCGCCCCAGCTACGAGGTCGCCGATCTCCATGCCGTGCTCGATGCCCTCGCCACGGGCGAGCTCCCCGGCGCCGACAAACTGAGGCGGTCGAACTTCGGCCTGCTGGGCCACAGCCGGGGCGGCGCCGCGGTGATGCTGACCGCCCGCGAGCGGAACGACGTCGCCGCCGTGGTCACCTGGGCCTCGGTGGCCTCGCTGCGCTGGCCCGAAGCGGCCCGAGAGGCGCTGCGCGAGTTCGGTCACTTTCCGGTCCAGAACGCCCGTACCGGCCAGACGATGCGGGTCGGGCGCGCCGCGATCGAGGAAGGCATGAGCGACGCGCCGGAATTCGACCTCGGCCTCGCCGCCGAGAGTCTGGGCGACCGTCTCCTCGTCCTGCACGGCGACCGCGATCAGGCGGTCCCGCTGGCCGCGGCCGAGCAGCTCGCCGCCTGGGCCGGCGGTCAGTGCGCTCCCCTCATCGTTCGCGGCGCCGACCACGTCATGAATTGCCGGCACCCCTTCACCGGGCCGACGCCGGCCTTCGAGACCGCGCTCGCGGCCAGCATCGCCCACTTCAACTCGCGGCTCTGATCAGCGCTCGAGGAGCGCCAGATTCTCGACGTGCGGCGTCCGCGGGAACTGGTCGACGGCCTGCATCCGGCTGATTCGATAGCCGCCTTCGTCGACGAGACGGCGGAGATCGACCGCCTGGGTCTTCGGATTGCAGCCCACCGAGACGATCCGCCGGGGCGCCAGCTCGAGGATCCGATCGACGGCCCGCGGGTGCATCCCGGCGCGAGGCGGGTCGCTCACCAGAAGGTCGGGGCGCTCGATACCCTCCGGCAGCCCCTTCAGGAGATCTGCGACCAGGAACTCGGCCCGACCCTCGAGGTCGTTGTCGCGGGCGTTCCGGCGGGCGTGTTCGACCGCCTCCTCGACCAGCTCGAGGCCGAGCACGCGCGCCCCCCGCGCGGCCAGGTGGAGCCCGATCGTGCCGGCGCCGCAGAAGAGGTCCAGAACGGAGCGGCCATCGAGCTCGCCGGCCATCTCCGCCACCAGGTCGAAGATGATCCCGGCGGTGAGGCTGTTGGGCTGGAAGAAGGATCGGGGCCCGATCCGGAAGGCCAGGCCGCGCGGGGCCTCGACGATGTGGCCGGGGCCGTGGATCACCTCGATCTCCGCCCCGGCGCTGGTGTCGGCGACCGAATCGCTGACTCCCCAGGTCACGGTCGCCGGCAGGAGCCCGCGATCGGCGAGGCCACGGAGGAGTTCGGCTTCCTGGTCACGATCTCGCTCGCGGGTGACCAGGTGCAGGAGGATGTCGCCGCGCGCCTCGCTGCGGCGGATGACCAGGAAGCGCCAGAAGCCCTGATGTTCCCGGTGATCGTAGGCCGGTCGCCCCGAGGCCCTGATCAGCTCCCGCAGGGCCTGGAAGAGGCGGTTCATCGCCGGGGCCTGAAGATCGCAGCGCTCGAGGTCGATGACCCGGCCGAAGCCGCCAGGAGCGTGGAGGCCGAGCGCGAAGTCACGCGCGAACTCGGTCCCGCTCTCGATCTCGGCGCGCGTGAGCCAGCGGCGGGACGAGAAGGAGAACTCCATGTGGTTTCGGTAGCCGTAGATCCGCGGCGCGGCGACCGGACGCGGGACCAGGAGGCCCTCGAAGCCTTGGGCCCGGAAGGCCTCGACCACGAGCCGGCGCTTGAAGTCCAGCTCCTCGGCGTAGGTCAGTTCCTGGAAGCTGCAGCCGCCGCAGGCATCCTGGACTCCGCAGGGCCAGGCCTGGAGGCTCCGGCCGGCGTCGCGCGCCTCGGCCAGGGTCCGGGCGGCGGCACCCTGGGGCTTCTTCTCTTTTCGTCGTCGCGCCATGGCCGCGCAGGATAGCGCCCCGACCGGTCCGGGCCAACGACCGGCCCCGGGCGACGCAAGCCATTGTGCCGGCGCCGCTTGTTGACGCCCGCGGGATCCGCGATTAGGCTGCGACGAGCCGTCACCTGGAAAGGGAACTATCGATGTCGCGACTCCGCACGCAAGCCGCCACGTCCGTGATGCTGATCCTCCTTCTCAGCTCCGCGCTCGTCGCCCAGAGCGTCGAGGACCGTCTGCAGAAGCTCGAGGACCAGAACCGGCAGCTGCAGGACCAGAACAGCCGGATCATGCAGCGACTCCAGCAGGCCGAGATGCGCAACGCCACGCTGGAGCAACGGCTCGGCGCCGCCGACGACTTCAACCAGCGCAAGTTCGACCTGCTGATCGAGCAGCTCGGCCAGAACTTCGACGACCTCGGCCGGGGCGGCTACGGCGGCGGCGGCAGCATCAGCCGCTCCGGCTTCGCCCTCCAGTTCTACGGCACGCTGCGTTGGGAGGCGGCCTACAGCGACTCGCGCTTCAATCGCACGGTCGATCCCCAGTGGGTGCGCTCGGAGGACGACATCGTCGCCGAGGACGACGACGATCAGTTCGTCATGGACGTCCGCCGCTCGACCATCGGCCTGAACACCGATCTCGGCGACATCATGGGCGCCCACGTGCGCGGCAAGCTCGAGTTCGACTTCGCCAGCTTCGACAACGGCGAATCGGAGAGCGTCGCCGGCGTCCGGCTGCTCTTCGCCTGGATCGATCTCGATCTCGGCAACGGCTTCAGCCTGCGCTTCGGCCAGGACTGGGACCTGATCGCGCCGCTCGACCCGATCGTCGACAACCAGCGTCACCTCTGGGACACCGGCAACCTCGGCGACCGCCGGCCGCAGGCGCAGTTCTTCTATCAGGGTGGTTCGCGCGAGAGCGTCGAGTACAGCTTCGGCGTCTCGCTCGGCCTGACCGGCGCCATCGACAACCGCGACTACGACGTCGGCTTCGGCACCTTCCTCTCCACCGAACGCGACGGCTTCGATTCCGGCCAGCCCAACATCCAGGTGGCCGCGAGCGTCTCCTTCGACTCCTGGGTCGACGACGCGCGCATCCAGCTCGGCGCCTCCTTCGCCTGGGCCCGGCTGGAGACCGACACCAAGTTCATCGACGAGGACCACTTCACGACCTGGCTGATCGCCATCGACTTCCGCATCCCGATCCTCACCGGGCTCGAGCTGCGCGGCGAGGCCTTCATGGGCCAGGCGCTCGGTGATTTCCGGGGCGGCATCTCGCAGTCGATCAACGTCACGCTCGGCAAGGAGATCGACAGCAAGGGCGGCTGGGCCGAACTGCAGTGGCAGGCGACCGACCTGTTCTCGATCGCCGTGGGCGGTTCGATCGACAATCCGGACGAGGACGACCTCGAGATCGCGGCGCGCGCCTCGAACTGGACCCTCTACGTGGCGACGCGTTTCGACTGGGGCGATGGCCTCCGCAGCGGCATCGACGGCATGTTCTGGAAGACCCAGTACGTCTCTCGCGACGACGGCGACGCGATCCGGATCAGCGCCTTCGTCGAACTCGCCTTCTGATACCGATCGCCAGCCGCCGGGCCGCGCCGATCCTCCGATCAGCGCGGCCTATCGTCTCAGGTAGCGGCAAGGTCGGCGCCTGACGGAGCCCATGGCATAGACTGGAGCCATCTCGAGGAGCCAGGCCATGAGTCCCGACCGTTCCCACGACATCGACGCCTTCATCGAACATGCCCGCTCGAAGGGCATGGATCACGCGACCATCCGCATGCTGCTCCTCTCCACCGGCTGGAAGGAGAAGGCCATCGTCGAGGCCCTGGCCAAGACGAGCCTCGAGATGCCGATCCCGGCGCCGCCGGACAGCGGCAATGCCCGCGACGCGGTGCTGCAACTGCTCGCGACCATGACCCTCTACGCCGCGGTCGTCGCCGCCATCGCGGTCATCTCGGTCGGAATCGAGCGCCTGCTGCCCGACCTCGGCGCGATCCAGGACGAATGGCGGGTGGACTATCAGCGCAGCAGCCTGCGCTGGTCCTTGGCCTGGCTGCTCGTGACCTTCCCCCTCTTCCTCTGGACCGGACGGGTCGTGCAGCGCCGCTTCGAGGCGCAACCGGAACGCGCCTTCTCGGGGCCGAGGCGCTGGCTCGGCAACCTCACGCTCCTGGTCACCGCCATCACCATCGCCGTCGACCTGATCGTCCTCCTGGTCGAGCTGATGGAGGGCGAGATCGAGCTCCGCTTCATTCTCCAGGTCCTCGTGGTCCTGCTCTTCGCCGGCTTGATGTTCCTCTACCACCTTCTCGCCCTGCGGCGATCGCCGATCGCGCCCGAGGCCCGGCGCCTCCGCCGGGTCTTCCTCGGCGTCGCGCTGGGCTTCGCGGTCGCGACCACCTGCTGGGGTTTCGGCATGCTCGGCTCGCCGGCCAGCGCACGGGAACGCCGGCTCGACCAGATCAGGCTCGATCATCTCCAGTCGATCCGCCGCGAGCTGAGCCTTCACCACCTCCGCTCGCGCGACCCCCGGGAGACCGGGAGCGCGCCGGGACGCCCCCTGCCCGCGAGCCTCGAGGAACTCCGCGACCTCACCCTCGATCGGGCGCTGATCATCCACGATCCCCAGAGCGGCCAGCCCTACGGCTACGAGGTCCTCGGCGCCCATCGGTTCCGCATCGGCGCCGATTTCGCCCGGCCCGCCCCCGCGACGACCGAACCGCGCTGGCGGCACCCGGCCGGCCCGAGCTGGTTCGAGTTCGACCTCGACCGCGACCCCTGAGCCCGAAGACGCGAGGTCCGGTGACCGGTGTCGGCCTCACGTCGTCCAGGCGCGGCCTCCGGTTCGTATCGAGAGCCCTCAGTTCATCGGGTAGAGTTCGAGTTCGCCGAAGGTGGCTTCGCCCTTCTTGACCGCGATGGCGAGTTCGCCCTTCTCGCGCGGCTGATAGCTCGGCTTCAGGCTCGCCACGACGCGGTCCGGCTCGCCGACGAGGAGATCCTCGCCCGTGGTCAATTCGAGCAGGGCCAGATCGCCTTCCCAGGAGAGCGCGAAACGCAAGGCCTGGCAGTCGGCCGGGATCGCGACCTCGATCTTCTGCTTCAGCTCGTCGCCGTTGCGCTCGCCGAGATAGACCAGACCCTTCGCGAGCCCGACCACGACGCAGGAGCCCCGCGGATCGTCGAGCACCCTGATCTCGGCCTCGCCGGAGGCGATCGCGAGAACGCCCTTCAGCTGCCAGCCGCTCCAGCGCCCGTCGCGGAAGACCTGCCGCGCGATCGGGTTGTCGAATATCGACCGCCGCGACTCACGCCAGTCGCTCTTCGCCGAGCTGAAGCGGATGCCCGCGACCGGTTTCACGACGATGCCGAGGGCCGTCCCCGGTACGTTCGGGAACGGGAGTTCGTCCTCGTCCATGGGGTTCATGTGCAGGGGAACGTTGGCCGAACCCTGGACGCTGAGGCGCTTGGCCGGCCGCGGCATCAGGACGATCTTGATCGACGCGGGCTTGCCCGCCTCGTGCTGGACCATGCGCTCGGCCGGGAAGTAGCCCGGCGCTTCGACCATGATCCGGACGTCGCCCGGCAGCATCGGCAGCGCGACCTTGGGCCCCGGCTTGGTGACGTCGTTCAGCTTGATGCGCGCGTCACGAGGCTCGACCTCGAGCGTGAAGAGCGGCGCGGCATCACGGGCTTCGGCGAGCAACTTGCCCGCCTCGGCGACCGAGGGACTGATCGCGGCGTAGGTCTCGATGTACTTCTCGAGCTTGGGGATCAGCGCCACCGGATCGGACTTCAGCTCCTGGACGTCGCCCCACTCGACCTTCTCGCGCTGGATGAAGTTCGGCGTCGCCTCGGCGACGATCTTCTCATAGCGGGCGAGCCACTCGGGCGTCGCCAGGCCGAGCTCGCCGCAGACCGTGGTCGCGGTGGCGAGCTTCACGCGCAGGCTGGTGAAGTCACGAGCCTGGTGCGCCGACTCGAGTTCCCGGGCCGCTCCGGCCAGCATGGCCTCGCCCTTCTGCCGCCGCAGGGACTGGAGACGATCACCGAGGACACGTCGCTGACCGGCGTCCTCCAGCTTCTCGATCTCCGCGGCCAGGGCCGCCAGCCCCGCCGGGTCGGCGAAGAGGTCGGCGGGCGTTCGGGCCTCCAGCTCCACGAGTCTTGCGGTGAGGGCATCGACCTTCGCGCCCCCGGCGGCAAGATCGCGCAACTTGGCGGCAATCAGGTCGCGAACCGGACTGAAGGGGAAGTCACGCTGGAACGCCTCGAGATCGGCCACGCTCGGCTGGCCATCGGTGAGCGCTCGGGCCCGGGCCTCCTCCGTGGTCGCCGCGCCACCGGCCGCCGCCCGGCAGAAGGCCTGAAGCTCGAGCAGCCGGGCGGGAACCTCCTGACCGGCCAGCTCGAGCAGCGCGCGATGCTGGCTCAGGTCACCTTCGAGCGCCGGCCAGGCCCGGCTCTTCCACTGCTCCTCGAAGGCTCGCGCGCGCGCGGACGCCACCTCATTCAGGGCCAGGCCGAGGCGCCTGCGGAAACGCTCCTTCAGTTCGGTGCCCCGGTCCGCCGGCAGATCGGCGATCCCGGTGAGGAGCGCCTGCCAGTGATCGCCGGCCTCGGTCAGGAAGGGCGCGGTCGGCAGAGCCTCCCAGCGTCCGACCTCGGCGACGATCGCCGGAGCCGTCGTGTCGGAGCCGTCGCCGACGCCCTGCCCGCCCCCCTTGCCCTTCGGCTCCTCGGCATCCTCGCCACCCAGGAAGGCCAGGCCGCCGATCGCCAAGACGAGCACGGCGGCGACGGCCATGAGGATGCCCTTCTTGCGCCCGCCTGCGGTCCCGGGATGGATCGCCGAAGGGTCGCGACTCTGGGTCGAACGGTCGAAAGTGATCGTCTTGCCGGCGGGAGGGCCGATGCTTCGTGAATGGGCCTCGACCGGAGCCGTGTCCGGCTCGGCGCCGGCGAGCAGCTTGTCGAGGTCGTGGAGGAGGTTCTCGTAGGACTGGTAGCGGTCGTCGGCGCTCTTCGCCATCATCCGGTCGATGACCCGGACGACACCCTCGGGGACGTCGCCGACCAGATCGCGGGGATCGACGGCGAACTCGTTGATCTTCTTGTGCAGGACCTCGATCACGGTGTTGCCCTGGAAGGGCTTCGTGCCGGTGATCAGGCAGTAGAGGGTCGACCCGAGGCTGTAGATGTCGGCGCGGAAGTCGACCGGTTTGCCCAGGGCCTGCTCGGGCGCCATGTAGCCGGGCGTGCCCATGACGCTGCCGGTCTGGGTGAGGTCCTGGTGGTCGGGGTCGTCCCGACCGTCGTGGAGACGGGCAAGGCCGAAGTCGGCGACCTTGGCGGTGAGCCGGCGCCGACGTCGAGCGTCGGTGCTCGAGCCCTCGAGCACCATGAGGTTCGCCGGCTTGATGTCGCGGTGGATGACCCCCTGGTCATGGGCATGCGACAGGCCGAGCACCGCCCCGCGCGTGATCTCGAGCGCGTCCTTGACCGGCAGGCGGCCCTGCTCGTCGAGCAGCTCGGAGCAGTTGCGCCCACGCACGAACTCGAGCACCAGGTAGACCGAGCCCTGGTGGTGGCCGTGGTCGAAGACCGACACGATGTTCGGGTGGTTGAGTCGAGCTCCGGTGATGGCCTCGCGACGGAACCGCGCGACGAAGGACTCGTCGTTGCCGAGGTTCTTCATCACCTTGAGCGCGACCTCGCGGTTCAGGCTGCGCTGGATGGCCTTGTAGACCACGCCCATGCCGCCTTCGCCCAGCTTCGAGAGCATCTGGTAGCCGGGCACGATGTCCACGTCGGGCCCGGCCATGACCGTCCGATCGGTGGTCCCCTGGGCCCCGATCGAAGCCGACAGGTCGGGGCGCGCGATCGCCGAGGTCTCCTTCTCCAGTTCGGAGCGGGAGACCTCGTTGGTCTTGTTCTCGTTGCCACCCTGGTCGGGCAAGGTCGGGTCGATCTCGCCTGAAGTCAAGAGATCAGTTCCCCCTGGAGAGGTTCTTCAGTTCGCGCAGGATGACGTCCACGTCGGGACGCTCGTGCGGCTTCTCCCCGACGTAGCCCCAACGCATCTTGCCCTGGGCATCGAAGATGTACGTAGCCGGCAGTGATAGATCGGCTCGGATGTTGAAGGACTGAACCGCCTTCAGGTCCGGATCGAGCAGAACCGGGAAGGGAAGCGGCTGCTTGGACCCGGCGATGTCCCGAGCGGCGGCGATGAAGTCGTCGACCTGGCTGCTCTCGCCCGGGAAGACCAGCAGGAGCTTGGCGCCGGTGGCGGCGAACTCGTCGAAGCGCTTGGTGATCTGCGCGGTGTAGGTGGTGCACATCGGGCAGATGTAGCCGGGGAAGCCCCGGGTGAAGACCAGGACCACGGGCTGCCCACGGAAGTCGTCGAGACCGACCTTGTTGCCGTCCGAATCGATGAAGACCGCCCCCGACTTGTTCTCGGTCTTGCCCTTCACGCCCGCGGTGGTGATCCGGTCATTGGCCACGTTCGCCTGGACGTCCGAGAGGAACTCGATCTGGTCGACCGGCGCCACGGCGTTGCCCTGGGCGTCGGTGGTATGCACCCGGCTCTCGTAGTAGTCGCGATCGTAGTTGCGGATCTGCTGGACCGCGTCGCGATAGCGATCCCGGCTGCGCTCGTAGCGGGCGCTGTAGCCGGAATCCCCGCGCCAGGTCATGTCGATGACGCTGCGCGACCGACCGCCGGAGCTGCTCTCGCAGGCCGTCACCACGAGAGTCGCCGCCAGGACGAGGCCGATACCTTTCAGCTTGCTGATCATGTCCATCATTGCCCTTTCTTGCCGGGTCGTTCGCATCAGTTGTTTGGCGTTCCATCGAGGATCCAGTTCAGGATCCGCACGTATCCGGAGTCGTTGGTGTCCGGGAGCAGGCCACCGTTGGTGAGGCCACCCATCGAGATGCCACCCGCGGCAGTGTACAGCGGATAGCGCAGGATGGCGCTCTGGGTCGGCGTGCCGTTGTTGACCCGCAGGAGCACGCCGAGGCGCACCAGTCCCACGGACAGCTCGGAGGTCGAGAGATTGAGGCCACCGGCCGGAGAACCACCCGAGAAGGCGCCGCCGTTGGAATGGCAGTCGATGCAGCGGACCGCCGCGCCGAAAGGAGGTCCGTTGTAGCTGGTGCTGAACACCGGCACGACGTCGTTGGCGAAGGAGGTCAGGACGGTCACGGTGACGGTGTCCGGACTGCTGAAGTTGGTCCCGTCACTGACGATCAGCTGGAAGGTCAGGACGTCGTGGAGGGCCGGAGCCGTGAAGCTCGGCGACACCGTGTTGGCACCGGCGAGCGCGACCGCCGTGCCACCGATCTGGGTCCAGGCATAGGTCACCGGCGTGCCCTGCGGGTCGGCCGACAGGCTGCCGTCGAGCGCCACCGCCGCGTTGGTGATGACGGTCTGGTTGTTGCCGGCGTTCGCGATCGGCGTGTCCGACACGACCGTCACCACCACCTGTCCGGCGATGCTGTCCTGGGC
This sequence comes from Planctomycetota bacterium, assembly GCA_020639295.1. GTDB lineage: Bacteria > Planctomycetota > DRQF01 > JACKGY01. Next base: position 384,680 of record JACKGY010000003.1, on the reverse strand, counting down.
GCCGTCGTTGACCACCAGTTCGAAGGTCAGGACGTCGGCGGCGGCCGGCGCGGTGAAGCTCGCCACCGCGGCGTTCGCGTTGTTCAGCACCACCGCGGTGCCGCCGGTCTGGGTCCAGGAGTAGCCGAGGGCCTCGCCTTCCGGATCGTAGGAGCCGCTGCCGTCGAGGGTGACCGCCCCGTTGGTGAAGGCGCCGACATTGGCATCGGCGACCACCGCGATCGGCGGGAAGTTGACCGGCGGATCGGTCCGGACGCTCACCAGCACGGCGTTGGTCACCGACAGCGGGATCGCCTTGGTGTCGTCCCAGACCAGACCCTGGATGACGAAGTCACCCTCGGTGGGATCGAGCATCGGCACGGTCACGGACCAGGGCGCCAGGGTGGCCCCGGTGGCAGTGGGATAGCCGAGCCCGAGGCTGTCGGCGAGGACGAAGTCGCCGTCGTTGAAGGCCTTGAGCGGCGCCGGGATGAAGCACATGTCGCCGAGCCCGAAGGGCAGCGCGAAGACGTCGTCCGGTCCCGGGATGCCGAATGAGAGGAAGAGCGCGAAGGGCGCGAAGGGCTGGGCCGGCGGCTGGTCGATCGCGATGGTCAGGCTCTGGCCGGTGGCGACGTAGACCAGACGCGAGCTGCCTCCGGAGCTGCCGTTCACCATGACCACGTCGTGCGGCCCGTCGACGCCGACCCGGATGTTGCCGGCGCCGCAGGCGAGCAGCGAACCGTCGTTGCGCTCGATCGCACCGATGTCGACGACCGGCGCCGAGCCGTTACCGGTGTCCGCCGTGGCATTGGCGTCGAAGAAACGCTTGAGGCCCTGGAAGTCCCGACCCAGCCGCTCGCCGATCAGGCCGTCGTAGTCGATGTCGGCGACGTCGGCGCGCACCAGGTCGTTGTTGCCGGCATCGACCGCCGGCGAACCCTCCTGAAGGCGCATGTCGTCGTCGCGGGTACCGACCAGGCCGTCGTTGCCGTTCGGATTGATGAACAGCGGGTCGGCCGCGGAATTGGCCGTGCCGCCGAGCGCCCCGGTGAGTCCGTCGACGAGGCAGTAATCGAGCTGCAGGCTCGGGCTGCCGAGCGCCGCATCGAGGAAGATCTGGGCGTCCTCGTCGACCACGTTGTTGGTGCAGTTGTGCCAGAAGATGGTGTTGCCGACCGTGACCTGCGCCGCCGAGGCCAGTTCGAGGCCGGCGCCCATCTGATCGGCGTAATTGCGATAGAAGGTGCTGTTGACCACGTCGACCTGGCCGCCGATGGCGTAGAGGCCGCCGCCGGTGCCGCCCATGGATTCGGCGAGGTTGTAGCTCAGCACGCAGTTGTCGAGCCGCAGGACCGAACCGCCCACCGAGAGGATGCCGCCGCCCGCGACCATGCCGTCGTTGCCGTAGAGCCCGACGTTGACCAATCGGGCGCCGGTGGCCGAGGCCAGGATACCACCCCCCTGAGGGGCGACATTGCCCTCGATCTGGAGCCGGCTGAGCAAGGGACTGCCGCCGGACACCAGGATGCCCGCGCCCCGCGGATCGGCGGCGCCACTGGCGTTGCCGGCCAGGATGGTGACCCCGTCGAGCCGGGTCGAGGCCGCGCACTGGTTCATGGTGACGACGTGGTGGGCGTTCTCGACGTTGCTGCCACCGCTCCCGTCGTCGCCGGCGAGATCGCCGCTGAGGATGGTCTCGTTGGCGAGCAGATCGCGGTCCTCGATCAGGAGCTGACCGGAGCTGAAGCCGCCGTAGAGGCTGACGCCGCTCGGGATGGCGAAGGTGGCCGTCCGTGGGTCGGCCAGCCCGCTACCGTCGGGACGGTAGGTCCCGGCGGCGACGAAGATCTCGGTGATGCCCGAGTTCGGCAGCCCGGCCTGGGCCAACGCCGCCGACAGGCTGGTCAGCGCATCCGCCCAGCTGGAGCCGTCGTTGGCGCCGGCGGCTGCCGCATCGACGTAGAGCCGGGTGGCGGGATCGCCGAGGCCGACGTAGACGCCGTTCTGGAAGGCCGAGGCCAGGAGCATCGGCTGCTGGGGCGAGGTCGACAACCAGAAGCGCTCGAAGGTGCGCTCCGCATGGGGCATCCGGAAGCCGGAAGGCGAGGGACCGAAGAGCAGGGGGCCCGAGATCTTGCCCTGCTGGGCCGTGAAGTCCGCGGCGGCGTTGAAGTCGAGGGTCGGACTGCTGCGCCCCATGTGGCACATGCGACAGGACTTGGCCACGACCGCGCGGTAGAGCTCCGGATCGCTGGCCCAGCCGGGAGGCACGAAGCGGGTGTTCTGGTTGTCGTCGGGGAGGCCGAAACCGCCGTACCAGCCCTCGATCAGCTCGCGGATGGCGAGCGGCGGATTGGTGCTGAGGATCGCCTCGTTCATCTGCTTGAAGGCGAGTTCCTGGTCCTCCAACTCGAACCCGTCCTGGCAGGAGAAGTCGTAGTTCGCCACGTCGAAGGGCAGGAAGACGGCGTTCATGTTGCCGCCGGCGGGGATGCCACCGCCGTTGGAATAGCTGCCGCCATGGCAGGCGGCGCAGGCCTGCGGAACCGGCTTGAAACCGCGCCCGTCGAAGTCGATGTCGGTGACCCGGGTACCGTTGGCATCGAACATGAAGTACTTGATGTAGGGCAGGCCGCCGTTGATGCCGGGTGTCGAGGTGTACTCCATGCAGACGGTGAGGATCAGCTCGGAGGGATCCTCGGCGATCGCACCGTCCACCGTCATGTAGTTGGTCACCCAGAAGGCGATCTCGTCGCCGCTGCGACTCATCACCATCCGCCGGCCGAAGCCGAGATCGCCGGCGTTGAGGTAGACGCCGGCGCTGCAGCACTCGGCCTGGGCGTCGGTGATCACCGTGTAGAGCGGCTGCCCGCCGCTGCCGAAGTTGTTCGCCGCGAGCCAGCTCGCGAAGTTCGTCTTCTGGTTCTGCGGATCGACCTGGGCGTAGTAGGCGGCGCCGGTCGTGTTGTAGGGGATCGCGTTCGGGATCAGGGTCAGGAAGCGATCGGCGAAGAGCGGGTCCAGGGCGGGGTTGGAAGCCGAGGCCAGGATGTCCTGGACCGCCACCGGGAGGTTGGTCGGCTGGTTGACCGTGACGGTCACCGTCTTGTGCCCCTCCTGATCGCCATCGTCGGCGCTGAAGCGGATCTTGTAGACGCCGGCGATGTCGAAGTGCGCGGCGGTCTGCAGGGCATGGGGGTCATCGAAGACGACCGGACCGGGACCGCTCTCCTTGCACCAGTGGTAGCTGAGGCTCGAGCCGAGCGGCAGGCCGTCGTCGCTGGCGGTCGCGGCCATGGCGAGCGTCGTCGCCGTCGCGGGCAGGACCGCGCCGCCGCCGGCCGTGATCGCGACGACCGGAGGCTGGTTCATCAGCACCCCGCCGGGGAGTCCGGACCCGAACGGCCAGGTGGCGAAGACCAAGAGGGCGAGCGAGACGCTTGACAGGAGCATCGAACGCATGGGGATTCCCTTCTGACCCGGGGTCCGCACCCTCGGCGGGGCGACACGCTTCACTCGTGATCGCCATCACCCTGGATGGATTTGGACCCTGACCGGCGCAACCACAGCTGACGCTTCAGCTCACGGGATGGTAAGTCCTTGTTCGACAAGGGTCAATCGCCGAATGAGACGGGTTCGCGGCGAGCTCAGCGGCGCGGGAGGGCGTCGATCCGCTCGCGGACGTCGCCGAGGAGGCGATCGAGCTGCTGGCGCTCCAGCGGATCCATGCCCCCGAGGACTTCCTCGGCGAGCGCCCGCACCGGCGCTTCGAGGGCCTCGATCTCGCGGCGCGCGGCCGCGGTGATGGTGACCCGCACGACCCGACGGTCCTCCTGGGATCGGCTGCGACGGACCTTGCCCGCCGCCTCGAGTCGATCGAGGAGACGGGTCACGTCGGGCAGGCGTTGGACCATCCGGTCGCCGATCGCGCTGGCCGCGAGACCCTCGCTGCCGGCGCGGCCGAGGATGCGCAGGACCGTGTATTGCTGCTGGCTGATGCCCCGGCTCTTGAGGTAGTTCCCGATGTGGTCGTTGACGCGGGCCGCCGTCCGGAGCAGACCGAGCAGGCTGCGGATCTCGGCCGAATCGCCGGTCAGAGGCCCCGCGAGCGGTCTGGTTGGTGGTCTTCCGGGCATCTTCGCATCCAGGACGGCAGAGGCCCCGTGGCCTCGCGACCTCCAAGAACCCGAAACCAGGCCCGAGGTCGCGGCCTTTTTCCCTCCACGGCGCACCGTAGACTCCGCCATGCAGGTCGTGATCGACACCATGCTGCCGCTTCTGGCCATCGTCGGTCTCGGTTTCCTCATCGAGGGCCGGACCCGGATCTCGATGGAGTCCCTCTCGCAGCTGGCCCTCCTGGTCTGCTCACCCTGCCTGATCTTCGCCGAACTGGCCCGCGACCACGGCGCCGCCCGCGGCGGCCTCACCATCGTCGGCGCCACGCTCTTCATCATGCTGGCGACCGGAGCCGGGGCGGCCCTCGTCCTCCGGTTGCGGGGGCGTTCCGCCCGCGGCCTGATCCTGCCGGTGACCTTCTGGAATGCCGGCAACCTCGGCCTGTCGGCCTGTCGCCTGGCCCGGGGCGAGGAGGGCTTCGAGGCGGCGGCCCTGGTCTTCGTGACCGTCGCGACCGCCCAGGCCCTGCTCTCGGGGCTGATCGTCGGTGGTCAGGCCTCGCTGGGGCGAGTCCTCCGCATGCCGATCGTCCATGCCGCCGCCCTCGGCATCCTCTGTTCGCTCTCCGGACTGGCGGTCCCCCGCCTGGTCATGGAACCGATCGGCATCCTCGGCGAGGCGGCCATCCCTCTCCTGCTCGTGGTCCTGGGCCAACAGCTCCGGCGACTGCGCATCGCCCGCCCCGCGCCCGCCCTCTTCGTCTGCGCCATGCGCCAGGGCGTCGGTCTCGCCGCCGCCCTGCTCTTCGTGACCGTCTTCTCGGTCCGGGGCGTCCTCCGTGACGTTCTCCTGATCGAGTCGATCATGCCTCCGGCGATCCTCTCGCTGATGTTCGCGCAGCGTTTCGACGCGCAGCCCGAAGACGTGGCCTCGGCCATCGTCGCCGGCAGCCTGCTCTCGCTCTTGCTCCTGCCCCTGGTGCTGATCCTGCTCTGAGGCGGCTTCCGGGCGCTTTCCACCTATCCAGCGCCCGCCCTTCCGACTACGATCGCCCGATCATGCAGGAGCCGAGTCCCGCCAATCTGGACGACCTCGTCGCCGCGCTCGATCGCGCGCTGGCCGAGGACCGGGCCCAGGGCCGGCGACGGAACATCGGTGAGCAGCTCGGGCGCCTGCCCGGCCTGGCCGGACTGCCCCTCGCCCTCGTTCTCGACCACGTCTTCGGCGTCCAGCGCCCGGGCCCCGGCTTCGGACCCTACCGGCTGCTCGGCGAGATCGGCCGCGACGAGGCCTCGCTCCGCCAGCACGCCATCGCCCCGGACGGGCGCCCCGTGGTGCTCCGGGTCTTCAACCGCCGACCGGAATTCGACGACCACGACCTGGCGGAGCTGCGCGCGGAGCTGGTCCTGGCCCGCAGCCTCGACCTGCCGGCGCTGGTCGATCTACGCGACGCCGGCCTGGCTGAGGGCCTGCTCTACCTGGTCGAGGAGCCGGCCGCCGGACCGACGCTGAGCACGGCCCTGCAGCGCCTCGAGGCCGCGCCGGGGCCCGGGGTCGCGACGCGGACCGCCCTCCTCCGCCAGATCGGCGCCGCCGCGCGCCTTCTCGATCGCGCCCATCAGATCGGCATCGTCCACGGCCGGCTCGGCCCCGCCAGCATCGTCCTCGGGCCGCGTGGTCCGGCGATCAAGGGACTCGGCGTGGCCGCCCTCGAAGGCCGCCGGCCCCTTCGGGCCTCGTTGACCGAACTGGCCTACCGGGCCCCCGAGCAGCTCGGCGAAGCCGCCCTGCGGACCGACCGCCGGGCCGACGTCTGGGCATTCGGCGCCCTGGTCCATCGCATCGTCACCGGGGAGCTGCCGATCCCGGCGCCGACCGAGGCCGAGCTGCGGCGCGAGTCGGCCCGCTTCGTCCCGCGCTCGGCGAAGGCCGCGGAGCGGGGCCTGCCCGCCGAGCTGGACGCGGTGATCGCCGCGGCGCTCGCGCCCGAACGCGCCCGTCGCTACGGCAGCGCGGGCCTGTTCGCCGACGACCTCGACCGCGCCCTCGCCGGGCGACCTCCCCTCGCCCGACGGCCGGCGCTCGGCAACCGCTTCCTGCGCTGGATGCGGCGCGAGCCAGGCATCGCCACGGCCGGTTTCGTCCTCTTCGCCGTCCTCGGAACGATCGGCGTGGTCACCGGCTGGTTCGTCGGCGTCGGTGATCGTGATCGCGCGATCCTGCCCCTCGAGGCCCGGATCGCCGCCGAGGAGGGGCGACGTCGGGAGGAGGCGAACGCGGCCCGCGAGTCGACCCGCGATCTCCGCCTGGCCGAGGTGATCGAGGAGCAGGGCCTGCTGCTCGACGTCGTCCATTCGGGCCAGTTCCGGATCGACGCCGACCGCCGGATCTTCGAGGCCCAGATCGCGGCCTGGGGACAACGTGGCATCGAACTCGACCAGCGCCTCGAGCTGGGCCAGGCCGCCGGCATCCTCGATGCCGCCTTCGGCCGCTCGCCGACCGCGGCCCGCAAGATCCTGGGGGGCCTCTACCGCCTCGTCGGCCAGATCGACACCCTCCGCTCCGGCGCCGGTGACGCCGCGGAAGTCGCGCGCCTGGAGCGGATCGAGCGCAACCTCATCATCCTCGTGGAACGCTGCGAGAAGGACCCGGCGCTCCGCCACCTCTGGCGCAGCGCCCGGAACGACGCATCCCGATTCGACCGCCTCGACGCCTTCCTGGAACCGGGTTCCTGGCGGCAGCAGGGTGAGGACTATCTCCGTTTCCTGGCCGAGCGGCTCCTCCGTCACCCCGAGCGGGCCGAGGCCGGTCGCCAGCTCATCGCCGAGGCCGTTGACCTCCATCCGGACGCGGTCGGCCTCCAGGTCTTCCAGGCCAGCCTCCTGCTCGCGAGCCGTCCCGCCGTCGGCGGCCCCGATCCCGAGGTCGGCGCCCGGGCACGGCGTCACCTTGAAGTCGCCGTGGCCCTGCGCCCGCGCTCGCCGGCCATCCGGGTCCTGCTGGCGCTGGTCCAAGCGGGAGCCACCGACTACCGCTCGGCCCTGGTGAACGTCGAGGAGGCCGGACGTCTGGCGCCTGATTCCGCCCTGATCGCCTATCTCCGCGCCCGTTTCTACCGCGGCAGCCCCATGACCGAGCGGGCCCGGGATGCCGCCGAACATGCCCTGGCCTGCGACCCGAGCCTCGACGAGGCGCGGGATCTGCTGATCGACCTCGACTCCGAACGCTGAGTCTCGACGGGAACGAAAACCCTCTTTTAGGGTATCCAGGGAGGAATGCCCCGGGGTAGACTCCGCCGTCCCGTACCCTCGACCCTCGCCAGGTGCCATGACGGAATCGCTCAGTTCGACCACCGCCCAGGCCCGCTTCGCCTACCGGCTGCAGGCCCGACCGGACCAGGTCTTCGCCTGCTTCACCGACCGGGAGCGCCTCGCCCAGTGGTTCTCGCCGGGGTCCAACTACCCGATCGAGTCGGTCGCGGTGGAGGCCCGGCCGGGCGGCGGGCTGGAGCTCTGGATCGGCCTGCCGCAGGGGGGCCAGGGCCGGCTCCTGGGGCGCTTCGTGAGCCTGGACCCGGGACGTTCCCTGGCCCTGGAACTCGGCGCCATCCTTGGCGACGCCCCCATGGTGGGCGGGCTCCTGGAACTGGGATTCCAGGCCGTCGCCGACGAGACCCAGCTCGAGGTCAGGCTCCGTTCGGCGGACGACCACCCGCTCTTCGGCCTCTTCCTCGAGGCCCTCAACGCGATGTTCGGGCGCCTGCCCGGCGCCCTCGACGACTTCCTCGACCGCTTCTGCGAGCGCGTCTCGCGCTTCCCCCGCTACCGTTCCCGCTTCGGCGGTTTCTGGCCCGATCTCTCCGATGCCGAGGGTCGGATCGCCGGCAAGGTGCAGCTCGGCCTCCTGAGCGAGGCCGAGGGCGAGCTCTTCCGGCGCTGGCGGAAGCAGGGCTACCTCGTCTTCCGGAACGGGGTCAGCGAGGAGGCCATCAGCCGGTTCGAGACCGAACTCGACGAGCTCTGGGCGGCGCCCCCGGAGGATCTGGTCGTCGAGTGCGCCCGTGACGGCCGCTTCGTCTTCGAGACCATGAAGCCCGGCCACCGGGCGCTCCGCCACAAGCTGCTCGACGTCCACACACGCTCCGCCCGGGCCCGCGACCTGATCTTCTCCCCGGCGCTCCTCGGCTTCCTGGAGAAGCTCTTCGAGCGCCCGGCGATGGCCTTCCAGACCCTGCTCTTCGAGCGGGGCACCGGCCAGGGCATGCACCAGGACACCGCCTTCGTCGGTCTCAGCTCCCCGATGGAGTTCGTCGGGGTCTGGATCGCCCTCGAGGACGTCGTCCCCGGTTCCGGCGAGCTGCGCTACTACGAGGGCAGCCACGAGATCGAGGAGTACCTCTGGCTCGGTCGCTCCAAGGTGAAGCCCTTCGGCTACATGGACGAGGAGGAGTTCTTCCGCTGGGTGGTCGACCGCTCGGAGGAGCGTGGCCTGGCCATGCGCCCCTTCCTCGCCCGCCGCGGCGACGTCCTGGTCTGGCACGCCGACCTGGTCCACGGTGGCGCTCCGGACCCCGACCCGAAGCTGACCCGACGCAGTCTCGTGAGCCATCTCTGCCCGGTGGACGTGGATCCCGAGTACGTTGCCCGGGACCCGAGCCATCGCCGTCACCAGCACGGCTCGCGCGCCTACTGGTGCGCGATGAAGCGCGACTGAGCGCCGGGCATCCGCCCGAATCCACCCTCAGAAAACGACTTCCGCCGGTCGCCGACCTGCGGATGGTCGCTCGTCACCACCCCCGCCGGCCGCCTGTGGCATTTCGTCCCATGACGACTAGCGACACTTTGTCGCCTTGAGACCTCCCCAGGCGGAGCAAAGGATGCGGCGCGCTTTCGCGCGGCGGGGCGGTCCATTGCGCGGCGCTACTCCCGCGATCAGTAACCAGTGCAATCGGGGTCCATACCCTCCCCGATCCGGCCAAATCGCAACCGAAAGGTCCGATGAGTCCCCTGATCTTCCCCGAGTGGACCAACAAGCTGCGCGGCCTCCTCGGCCCCGCCCTCTTGCTCGGTCCCGTCTACCTGGTCGTCCTCTTCGCCTACGGGGCGTCGCCCGAGACCACGGACGTCGGCTACCAGCCGACCCAGCCGATCCCCTTCTCGCACGCGCAGCACGCCGGCCAGCTCAAGCTGGACTGCCGCTACTGTCACAACAGCGTCGAGCGCGAGGAGCATGCGGCGGTGCCGCCGGCCGCGACCTGCCTCAACTGCCACGCCACGATCAAGAAGGACAGCGAGAAGCTCGCGACCCTGCGCGACAGCGTGGCCAGCGGCCAGCCGATCCCCTGGCGCCGCGTCCACGACCTGCCCGACTACGTCTACTTCAACCATGCGGCCCACCTCGATGCCGGCGTCGGCTGCGTGAGCTGCCACGACCGGGTCGACCAGATGGACGTGGTCTACCAGGCCCAGGCCCTGAGCATGGGCTGGTGCCTCGACTGCCATCGCAACCCCGAGAAGCACCTGCGCCCGAAGGACCGGATCACCGACATGGCCTGGAAGCCGGAGGAGGACCAGGAGTCCCTCGGCCGCCGCCTGCGGGAAACCCAGGGCATCAACCCCTCCCAGGATTGCTCGACATGTCATCGCTGAACAACGACCGGTCGACCTACTGGCGGAGCCTCGACGAGCTGGCTCGCAACGACTACTTCCGCCGCCAGCTCGAGAACGAGTTCCCGGGCCAGGAGAGCGACGAGGACCTGCCCAGCTCGGTGAGCCGCCGGCGCTTCCTGCAGCTCCTCGGCGCCAGCGCCGCCCTGGCCGGCATGACCGCCTGCCGCTGGGAGGACGAGAAGATCCTGCCCTACGCCGCCCGTCCGGACGGCACCGAGCCGGGAGCCGCCCGCCACTTCGCCAGCATGATGGAGCTGGGCGGGGTCGCCCAGCCGCTTCTGGTCACCAGCCGCGACGGTCGGCCGAACAAGGTCGAGGGCAACCCGGATCACCCGATGGTGCGCGGCTCGTCCTCGGTCTTCGCCCAGGCCCTGATGCTCGGTCTCTGTGACCCGGAACGCTCGAAGAATCCCCGCCGTCGCGACGGCGAGGCCGCGGGTTGGGCCGAGTTCTCGGCCTTCCTCGCCGACCGGCTCGCCGCCCTCGGGGGCCAGCAGGGTCGCGGTCTGGCGATCCTCGCCGACCTCAGCTCGTCGCCCACCATGGCTCGGCTCCGCCGCGAGATCCTGGCCAAGTTCCCCGCGGCCCGCTTCGTCCAGAGCGCGCCGGTCGATCGCGCCAACGAGATCGAGGGCAGCCGCCTCGCCTACGGCCGCGAGCTGCGTTCGATCTTCCGGCTCGAGGCCGCGCGCCGCATCGTCAGTCTCGACTGCGACCTCTTCGGCCTGCACCCGGACGCCCAGCGCCTGAGCCGCGACTGGGCCCGCGGTCGCGACCCGAAGCGGGAGATGAACCGGCTCTACGCCATCGAGTCCGGCTACAGCACCACCGGTGCCTGCGCCGATCATCGCCTCCAGCTCAAGCCCTCCCGCGCCCTGGCCTTCCTGAGCGCGGTCGAGAGCGTCCTGGCCGGCGGCGAGGCCACGGGCCTCGGCAAGGACGAGGCGGAGTTCGCCAGCGCCCTGGCGCGCGACCTGGCCGCCCATGCCGGCGCCGCGCTGATCGCCGTCGGCCGACACCTGCCGGCCGGCGTCCATGCCCTCGCCCATCGCCTCAACGAGCGGCTCGGTGCGCCCGGCAAGACGGTCGACTACATCGCCGAGCCCGACCGTGGCGATCAGGACCTGAAGGGCCTGGTGGCCCAGATGAGCAGCGGCGCGATCGACACCCTGCTGATCCTCGGCGCCAATCCGGTCTACGCCAGCCCCGCCGCGCTCGAGTTCGCGGCGGCCCTGGCCAAGGTGCCGCACAGCGTCCACCTCGGTCTCCACCACGACGAGACCGCGCGCGCCGCGACCTGGCACCTGCCGATGGCCCACGATCTCGAGTGCTGGGGCGACGCCCTGGCCTGGGACGGCAGCCTCGTCGTCGCCCAGCCGCTGATCGCACCGCTCTACGACGGCCGCAGCGCCATCGAAGTCGTCGCCCTCCTGGCCGGCGAGGAGCGCCCCGGTCGCGAACTGGTGCGCACGACCTGGTCGCAGGGCCACGGCAGCGACGATCGCGCCTGGCGCCACCTGATCCACGACGGCTTCGACAAGGACGGGGCGGCGCGGATCGAGACCGCCAAGCTTCGGGACTTCGACCCGATGACCGCCAACGCGGCGCCCACCGGGGCCTTCGAGCTGGTCTTCCAGCCCAGCCCCGCCGTCTGGGACGGCCGCTTCGCCAACAACGGCTGGCTCCAGGAACTGCCGGACTTCATGTCCAAGCTGACCTGGGACAACGCCCTGATGATGGCCGCCGCCGACGCCGATCGCCTCGAGCTGACCACCGGCTCGATGGTGCGGCTGAAGCGGGGCGAGCGCCAGCTCGACTGCGCGGTCTACGTCATGCCCGGCCAGGCGCCCGGCACTCTCGGCCTCGCGCTCGGCTACGGCCGCCGCGAGGCCGGCAACGTCGGCGGTTCGCTGAGCCGCGAGATCGGCGCGCCCGGCTTCGATGCCTACGCGATCCAGGAGGCCTCCGGCGCGGCCCTCGCCGCGGTCGTGGTCGAGAAGATCGACGGCTGCCACGAGCTGGCCGCGACCCAGAGCCATCACGCGATCGACGAGATCGGCATGAAGGGCCGCGAGGAACGCCTCGGCCAGCTGATCCGCGAGGCCGACCTCGAGGAGTACGAGAAGCACCCGGACTTCGCCCGACACGTCGTGCACCACCCCGAGCTCGAGTCGCTGTGGAAGTCGCCGCTGCCCGAGGACGGCAAGCGCTGGGGCATGGCCATCGACCTGAACAAGTGCGTGGGCTGCAACGCCTGCGTGGTCGGTTGCCAGGCGGAGAACAACATCCCGGTGGTCGGCAAGGCCGACGTCCTCAAGGGGCGCGAGATGCACTGGATCCGCATCGACCGCTACTTCCGGGGCGACATCGCCGCGCCCGAGGTGGTGCAGCAGCCGGTGGCCTGTCAGCACTGCGAGAACGCCCCCTGCGAGCAGGTCTGCCCCGTGGCGGCCACGATGCACTCGCACGAGGGCCTCAACGACATGGTCTACAACCGCTGTGTCGGCACCCGCTACTGCGCCAACAACTGCCCCTACAAGGTGCGCCGCTTCAACTTCTTCAACTACCACAAGGAGCTGAAGGAGGCGAAGAACGAGTCGCTCAAGATGGCCTTCAACCCGGAGGTCACCGTGCGCGCCCGCGGCGTCATGGAGAAGTGCACCTACTGCGTGCAGCGCATCGCCTCGGCCCGCCAGGAGTCGCGCAATTCGGGCCGACCGATCGCCGATGGCGACATCGTCTCCGCCTGCCAGCAGGCCTGCCCTTCCGAGGCCATCGTCTTCGGTGACCTCAACGATCGCGACGCCGCGGTCCGGCACCTGCACGAGGACTCGCGCAGCTACGCGCTCCTGGAAGAGCTGAACGTCAAGCCGCGCACGCAGTACCTGGCGCGCGTGCGCAACCCGAACCCCGAACTCGCCAAGGACAAGTCATGAGCAGCTCCCTCGCCGGAGTCCAGGACAACACCATCGAGGATCCGACCACGCGGCCGACGCTGGTGCTGGGCCAGAACGACTTCGCCAGCGTCACCGACAAGGTCTGCCGGATCGCCGAGCGCGGTGGCGCCACCCGGGCCTGGAAGATCGCCTTCACCGCCTCGGTGGCCACCACGCTGATGCTCTTCGGGATGATCGTCTACCTGATCAGCACCGGCGTCGGCGTCTGGGGCAACAACAACCCGGTCGGCTGGGCCTGGCCCATCGTCAACTTCGTGTTCTGGGTCGGCATCGGCCACGCCGGTACGCTCATCTCGGCCATCCTCTATCTCTTCCGGCAGCGTTGGCGTACCTCGATCAACCGGTTCGCGGAAGCGATGACGATTTTCGCGGTCATCTGCGCCCTCGTCTTCCCGGGGATCCACGTTGGACGCCCCTGGCTCGCCTGGTGGCTCTTCCCACTGCCCTACCCGCAGAACATGTGGCCGAACTTCCGCTCGCCGCTTCTCTGGGACGTGTTCGCGGTCGGCACCTACTTCACCGTTTCGCTCCTCTTCTGGTACGTCGGACTCATCCCCGACATCGCGACGATCCGTGACCGGGCGACGACGAAGATCCGTCGGGTCCTCTACGGATTCTTCGCCCTCGGTTGGCGCGGGTCGCATCGGCATTGGCATCGCTACGAGGTCGCGTACATGATCCTCGCCGCGCTCGCCACGCCGCTCGTTCTCTCTGTGCACTCGGTGGTTAGCTTCGACTTCGCGACGTCACAGCTGCCGGGTTGGCACACCACGATCTTCCCGCCCTACTTCGTCGCAGGCGCCATCTTCTCCGGGTTCGCGATGGTGCTGACCCTCATGATCCCGTGCCGGACCATCTTCGGCATGCAAGACCTCGTGACGATGCGGCACCTCGAGAACATGTGCCGGATCCTCCTGGCGACGGGAATGATGGTCGGCTACGCCTACTCGATCGAGTTCTTCATTGCTTGGTACAGCGGCAACCCCTACGAGGGCTTCACCTTCCTCAACCGTGCCTTCGGCCCCTACGCCTGGGCCTACTGGATCATGGTGAGCTGCAACGTGGTCGCGCCGCAGTTCTTCTGGTTCAAGAAGATCCGCACCACGCCCTGGATGATGGTGGTGGTGGCCATCTTCGTGAACATCGGCATGTGGTTCGAGCGTTTCGTCATCACCGTGACCTCGCTCAGCCGCGACTTCCTGCCCTCGAGCTGGGCCTACTTCAAGCCGACCACGATCGACATCCTGACCTTCACCGGTAGCTTCGGCCTCTTCTTCAGCCTCTTCCTCCTCTTCTGCCGCTTCCTCCCGGTGGTGGCGATCTCCGAGGTGAAGGCGGTGATGCCGCAGGCGCATCCGCACCACCACGACGACCACCAGGCCCACGCGGAGGAGGCCCGCGCATGAGCGAGACCAGGACCTTCGGAATCGTCGCCGAGTACGGCGACGTCGACAGCGTGATGGCGGCGGCCCGCCGCATCCGCGACGCCGGCTACCGGCGCTGGGACGTGCACACGCCCTTCCCGGTTCACGGCATGGACGACGCCATGGGCGTGCGACCGACGATCCTGCCCTGGATCACCCTCGGCGCCGGCCTCAGCGGCCTCGGCCTGTCCATCCTGCTCCAGTGGTGGACCAACGCCCACGACTACGCCTTCCTGATCAGCGGCAAGCCGCTGTTCAGCCTCCCGGCCAACATCCCGGTGGCCTTCGAGTCGACCATCCTCTTCGCCGCGGTGACCACCTTCCTGCTGGTCTTCGTGCTCAACGGCCTGCCCCGCTTCTACCACCCGCTGTTCCGGATGGCGAAGTTCAAGAAGGCCACCGACGACCGCTTCTTCGTGGCCATCGAGGCCCGCGACGAGAAGTTCGACCCCGGCGCCACCCGCAAGCTCCTCGAGTCGACCGGCGCCGCCTCGGTCGAGATCTGCGAGGAGCCGCTCGACGGCCAGGTCCTGCCCGGCTGGGTCAAGTTCGTCGGCGTCCTGGGCATCACCCTGGCGATGATCCCGCTGGTGGTCGCCTACCGGGCCCGGAACGCCAAGACGGATACGCCGCGCCTGCACCTGGTCGGCGACATGGACTTCCAGCCGAAGTACAAGACCCAGGCAGCCAGCCCGCTCTTCGCTGACGGCCGGGCCATGCGCCCCCAGGTCGACGGCACCATCGCCCGCGGCGAGCTGCGCGAGAACCAGCACCTCGAGCTGGGCACGGTCGACGGCAACTTCGCCGACGGCTTTCCGGTCGCGGTCACGCGCGAGCTGATGGAGCGCGGTCGCAACCGCTTCGACATCTACTGCTCCGTCTGCCACGGTTACGGCGGTCAGGGTGACGGACCGGTGGCCCTCCGGGCCAAGGAACTCGGCGAGGGCGCCTTCGTGGCGCCCACCGATCTCACCGACGACTACGTCAAGAAGCAGCCCGCCGGCCAGATCTACGCCACGATCCGGAACGGCATCCGGACGATGCCCTCCTACGCCGCCCAGATCCCGGTCGCGGACCGCTGGGCCATCGTGCTCTATCTCCGCGCCCTGCAGCGCCACAGCGACGCTTCCATCGCGGACGTTCCGCTCGAGAAGCGGGAGGAGATCAAATGAAGGTCAGCCCCGAGAACATCATCGAGCTGAGCGAGCGGCCGCCGCGCCTCGGCGAGCAGGCCCCGGCCCTGGGTCGGCGCGCGCTGGTCGTGGGCTGCCTGCTGCTGATCGCCGGCCTCGGTCTCGGCTTCAGCGGGCACCACGGTCTCGCGCACGTCCTCCACGCCTGGCTGGTCGGCGCCACCTTCGTGCTGTCGATCGCCCTGGGCGGTCTGTTCTTCGTCATCCTCCAGCACCTCACGGCCGCCGGCTGGAGCGTGGTCCTGCGCCGCCAGGCGGAGATGCTCGCCTCGCTCATCCCCTGGGCGGCCGCGCTCTTCCTGCCGCTGGTGGTGGTGACCCTGCTCGGACATGCCGAGCTCTATCCCTGGGCCGACCACGCCTGGGCCGCCGCCGACCCGGTGGTGTCGAAGAAGATCGGCTACCTGAACGGCATCTTCTTCACCATCCGGATGGCGCTCTACTTCGTGGTCTGGTACGAGCTGACCCGCTGGTTCGTGCGCAACTCGGTCGCCCAGGATCGCGACGGTGATCCCCAGCGCACGGTCCGGATGCGGCGCAGCGCCGCCCCCGGCATGCTGGTCTTCGCCCTCACCAGCACCTTCTTCGCCTTCGATGCCCTGATGTCGTTGGACCCGCACTGGTTCAGCACCATCTTCGGCGTCTACTTCTTCGCCGGCTGCGCCGTCGCGGTGTTCTCGACCCTGATCCTCGGTTCGCTCGCCCTCGAGCGCGGACCGCTGCAGCGGATCGTCACCGTCGAGCACTATCACGATCTCGGCAAGTGGCTGTTCGGCATGGTCTTCTTCTGGGGCTACATCGCCTTCTCCCAGTACGTGCTGATCTGGTACGCCGACATCCCGGAGGAGACCATCTGGTACAAGCACCGCCTCCACGGCGGCTGGCAGTACGTCTCGGCCCTCCTGCTCTTCGGCCACCTCCTGGTGCCCTTCGCCGGCCTCCTTTCCCGGCACGTGAAGCGCAACCGGGCGGCCCTCGGCTTCTGGGCGGTCTACATGCTGGTCCTCCACCTGGCGGACCTCCTCTGGCTGGTGAACCCCACCATCGGCGGCCACGGCGAGTCGGAAGGCATGGTCTTCGGCCTGACCGACCTCTTGCTCTGGCTGGGCCTGGCGGTGACCAGCTTCGGCGTCTTCATCCTCCGGGCGCAGAACCAGCCCCTGATCCCGGCCCGGGATCCGCGGCTGGACGAGTCGCTCGGCTTCGAGAACCAGTGATCCGTCCCCGAGGGACGGGTCCCGACCGCGCCCCGCGGGGCGCCTGACCAGGAGTTTTGCAGGGGGTCCGCCCGAGCGGACCCGGCCGGCGGTGTTCGCAAGTCCGCCTGCCGAAGCGTCTTTCGACGCGGCACACGATCCGATCGGCCGGCCCGGGCCTGCTGGGTGACTTCCCGCTCAACGGCGGGGCCCCCGCCAACCGATCTAAGCTTCCGTGCCAGTTTGATTTCCGGAACATGACCAGCCCGCGGTGCGACAACTTGCCCCGTTGCGTCACGACGTCCGTGAAAAAGAATGAGCACGCTTCGAAAGACGCCCCCGCCGGATGCCGGCGGCACCAGGAACGGAGCCCTCGAGGCTCCCCCGCCACCGGCGGGATGACCAGACCAGGAGTTCACGGAATGGCCATCGAGAAAGATCGCATCGACGTCAAGAAGACCCTCGCCTACGGCAGCCTCGCCGGCCTGTGGGTCGTCATCGCGGTCATCGCCCTGCAGGGCCTCTTCAACAGCAGCGAAGCGTCGCTGGAGAGCGGCCGTCTCGCCACCGCCCCCGCCACCATGGGGACCGTCGCGAAGGCCGAGCAGCAGGCTCGTCTCATGGAATTCCGCTGGGCCGACAAGCAGAGCGGTCGCCTCATCCTCCCGATCGACGATGCCATGCGCGTCGTCGTCGACGAGGCGGCGACGCCCATCGCGGACTCGACGGATGGCAAGCTGGGCCGCTGAACGAACCATCACCATCCTGATCGCCTGGGCCCTGCTCCTCCCGGGAGCGGCCCTGGCGCAGCGCCAGGGAGACATCCCCCGTGAACTCGAGGGGGTCGGTGTCGACGAGAAGCTCGACGCCCAGGTCGACCTGGCGCTTTCGTTTCGCGACGAGACCGGCGCCACCATCCGGCTGGCGCAGCTCCTCGACGGCAAGCTGCCCGTCGTCCTCACCCTGAACTACGCCGCCTGTCCCATGCTCTGCGGGCTCCAGCTGAACGGGCTCGTGGACACCGTCCGCGCCTGCGACTACCGCCCCGGCCGCGAGTTCCGCCTGGTGACGGTCAGCATCGACCCCGAGGAGCGACCGGAGCGCGCCGCGGAGAAGAAGGCCACCTACATCGAGCGCCTGGGCATCCCCGAGGCCGCCGCGGGCTGGAACTTCCTGGTCGGCGACGAGAAGGCCATCCGTCAGCTCGCCGACGAGGTCGGCTTCCGCTATCGCAAGGTCGAGGCGACCGGCGAGTACGCCCACGCGGCGGTGAGCATCGTCCTCACCCCCGAGGGCAAGGTCTCGCGCTATCTCTACGGGGTCGCGATCCCGGAGAAGACGCTCAAGTTCAGCCTCCTCGAGGCGGCTGAAGGTCGGATCGGGTCCACGATGGACCAGATCCTCCTGTTCTGTTTTCACTACGACGCCGAGGCGGGAGCCTACGCGCCGGCGGCCCGCAAGCTGATGAGCATCGGCGGCGCCCTGGTCCTGCTCCTGGTCGGCGGACTGATCTTCATCCTCTGGCGTCGCGAACGGCGGCGCCGGTCGGAATCGACCGCGCTCACGACAACTGCATGAGGGATTCGTTCATGTTCTTCGCCCAGGGCTTCTGGTTTCCGGATGGGGCCTCCACCAACACCGGCGACCACGACTGGCTGTTCCATTTCATCCTGGCGATCTCGGCGATCTTCTTCGCCCTCATCATCGCCGTGGGCACGGCCTTCGTGCTCAAGTACCGCCGCCGCCCGGGTGTCTCGGCCGAGAAGAGCCCCACCCACAACGGCACCCTGGAGATCGTCTGGAGCGTCATCCCCTCGATCCTGATCGTCTTCATCTTCTACTACGGCTTCACCACCTACCTGGCCTCGCGGACCATGCCGCCCGAGGCCTTCGAGGTCCAGGTGACCGCCAAGAAGTGGAGCTGGGAGTTCAACTATCCGAACTCGGCGCAGGATCCCGATCTCTACGTCCCGGCCGGCAAGGCGATCCGCCTGGTCATGACCTCGGAGGACGTGATCCACAGCCTCTCGATCCCGGCCTTCCGGCTCAAGCAGGACGTGGTGCCCGGCCGCTACACCGACTCCTGGTTCCAGTGCGACGAGCCCGGCACTTACAACCTCTTCTGCACCGAGTACTGCGGCACGCTGCACTCGAAGATGCTGGCCAAGGTGCACGTCCTGCCCCAGGCCGAGTTCGACGACTGGGTCGAGAAGGCCGCCGACATCGTCGGCAACGCGCCCTCGCTGCTCGCCGCCGGCGAGATCCTCTACCACAAGCGGGGTTGCGCCCAGTGCCACTCGATCACCGGCGAGACCCTCACCGGGCCCAGCTTCCTCGGCAGCTTCGGCACCGAGCGCGCGATCAGCGGCGGTGGCCGGGTGACCATGGACGAGAACTACGTCCGCGAGTCCCTGGTCAATCCCCAGGCCAAGGTCGTCGCCGGCTTCCAGCCGGTCATGCCCACCTTCAAGGGCATGAAGGACGACGAGATCACGGCCATCATCACCTACCTCAAGTCACTGGCCAAGGGAGAGTGACCGCATGAGCTCCGAAGCCCACGTCGCCGACGGCAGCGCCGTCCACGCCGAGCACGAGACCGGCGAGAACTACCTCAACTGCTCCCACGGCCTCCGCTCCTGGCTCCTCACCCTGGATCACAAGCGGATCGCGGTCATGTACCTGGCCGGCCTGGCCGGCGCGCTCTTCCTCGGCGGGATCATGGCCCTGGTGGTGCGGCTCGAGCTCTGGACCGGCGACGGCCTGGTCCTGAGCGACGACCTCTACAACCACGCCTTCACGCTGCACGGCGCGATCATGACCTTCCTGTTCATCATCCCCGGCATCCCGGCGGTCTTCGGCAACTTCGCCTTGCCGCTCATGCTCGGAGCGAAGGACGTCGCGTTCCCGCGGCTCAACCTCCTGAGCTGGTACCTCTGGATCACGGGCGCTGTCTTCGCCATCGTTTCGATGGTGGTCGGTGCGGTCGATACGGGTTGGACCTTCTATACGCCCTACAGCACGCAGACGAGTACGCAGGTCATCAACATGACCATGGGCGTCTTCATCCTGGGCTTCAGCTCGATCTTCACCGGGCTCAACTTCGTCGTCACGATCCACAAGCTCCGTCCGGCGGGAATGACCTGGTGGCGGATGCCGCTCATGCTCTGGGGCCTCTACGCCACGGCGATCATCCAGGTGCTGGCGACTCCAGTGCTCGGAATCACCCTTCTCCTGCTCGTCGCGGAGCGCGCACTGGGCGTCGGAATCTTCGACCCGTCCCTGGGTGGGGATCCGCTCCTCTACCAGCACTTCTTCTGGTTCTACTCGCACCCGGCCGTCTACATCATGATCCTGCCCGCGATGGGCGTGATCTCCGAGCTCATCTCGGTCCACAGCCGGAAGACGATCTTCGGGTACCACGCGATCGCCCTCAGCTCGGTCGCGATCGCGGCCTTCAGTTTCATCGTCTGGGGCCACCATATGTTCACGGCCATGTCCCCGATGGGGAACATGATCTTCTCGGCTCTCACCTTCAGCGTGTCGATTCCGTCGGCGGTCAAGACGTTCAACTGGCTCGCCACCCTCTACCGGGGACACATCCGGCTGAACGCGCCGATGCTCTACGCGCTCGCTTTCATCTTCCTCTTCGGGATCGGGGGGCTCACCGGGCTCTTCCTCGGAGCGCTCGCCACGGACATCCACCTCCACGACACCTACTTCGTGGTGGCCCACTTCCACTTCGTGATGGTGGGTTCGACCCTGATCGCCTTCCTCGGCGCCCTGCACTACTGGTGGCCGAAGATGTTCGGCAAGGCCTACGACGAGACCCTGGCCAAGATCGCCTGCATTCTGGTCTTCATCGGCTTCAACGTCACCTTCCTGCCCCAGTTCGTGCTCGGCACCCGCGGCATGCCGCGCCGGTACCACAACTTCCTGCCCGAGTTCCAGGGCCTCCACCAGGCCTCGACGGTCGGCGCCTTCATCCTGGCGATCGGCCTGTTCCTGATCCTCGTCTACCTGTGGAAGTCGCTGGTCTCCGGCAAGAAGGTCACCGTCGACAACCCCTGGGGTGGCAGCTCGCTGGAGTGGCTCACCACCACGCCCCCGCCGCACTACAACTTCGTCGGCGAGCCGCCCGAGCACGACGTCTACGACTACCACGACATCCGCTACGACGCCGCCATCGACGGCTACGTCCTGAGCAAGAACGAAGGAGACGCCGCCCGATGAGCAGCGCCGCCGATCACCACGCGGAGGTCGATCCGGCCTACCGCCTCGCCCACCACTTCGAGTCGCCGGAGCAGCAGTTCGAGACCGGCAAGTTCGGCATGTGGGCCTTCCTGGTCACCGAGATCCTGTTCTTCAGCGGTCTCTTCACCGCCTACAGCGTCTATCGCTCGAACGAGGCCGACCTGTTCAGCTACGCCTCGGGCTATCTGGACACGACCCTCGGCTGCATCAACACGGCGGTGCTGATCCTCTCCAGCCTGACCATGGCCTGGGCGGTGCGTTGCGCGCAGCTCGGCCAGCAGCGGGGCCTGAAGTTCTGCCTCATCGTCACCCTGCTCTGCGCCGGTGGCTTCATGGGGATCAAGTCGGTCGAGTACCATCACAAGATCCACAACGGCCTGTTCCCGAACGCCCACTTCGGTGCCCACGAGGACCCGGACGGAGTTCCGCTCCACATAACCGACGAGAGCGGTGCCACGGTCGCCAACCCGGCGGCCCGGCCGGCGCCGGAGAACCTGCGCAGCTTCTTCGGCATCTACTTCTGCATGACCGGCCTGCACGGCCTGCACGTCCTGATCGGCATGGGCGTCATCTTCTGGCTCTACCTCCGCGCCCGGCGCGGCGAATTCGGCCCGAAGTACTTCGGCCCGATCGACTTCACCGCGCTCTACTGGCACGTGGTCGACCTGATCTGGATCTTCCTCTTCCCGCTGCTCTACCTGATTCACTGAGACGCCCCATGACCGACAATCACGACCACCACAACGAGCTCGCGCACGTCATGCCGGTGAAGGTCCTGCTCGGCGTCTTCGGCGCCCTGCTGGTCTTGACCGGCGCCACGGTCTGGGTCGCCACCCACGACCTCGGCCGCTTCGATCTCAGCCTCGCGCTGATCATCGCCACGGTCAAAGCCGTGCTGGTCGCGCTCTACTTCATGCACCTCCGCTACGACAAGGTGTTCAACGCCATCGTCTTCGTGGTCGGCATCCTGTTCGTCATCCTGTTCATCAGCCTGGCGGTCATGGATACAGGAAACTACCAATCACAGCTTCTGCGTAATGCCGACCACGTGATCCGCTACCGCTGAGCGGCGGACGATCGCATCATCGGCCCCTGGTCTCCGCTGGCGACCAGGGGCCTCTTCATGCCCGTTCCACTTCCCCTGCACAATCGGCCGGAACTCCAGTTAGCATCGAGGACGAAGGCAACTGGCGGAGCACGGCGACATGTCCTCTTCTCGACTTGATCGAGAGCTCCTTGATCTCAGGCGGCAGTTCGAGTCCAGCGACGACCGGTCGCCCTGGATCGAGCAACTGCTCGACATCGCCGAACGCTTCGAGCTCGTCACCCGCGGGACCGAGGAGGCGATCTGGGACTGGAACCTGCTCACCGACGAGGTCTATTTCGCGCCCCGCTACTACGAGCTGCTCGGACTCGAGGTCCTGAGCGGCCCGCAGCCGCTCACGAGCTGGACCGATCGACTGCACCCGGACGACCGCCCACTCGTCTTCGCGCGACTCGAAGAGCACCGCCGGACGGACACGGCCTTCGACGTCGAGTACCGCCTCCGCCATGCCGGTGGTCAGTACCGTTGGTTCCGTTCCCGGGCGGCGACCCAGCGCGATCAGCTCGGCCGACCGGTCCGGATGGCCGGCTCGATCGGCGACATCACCCACCACAAGCTGCTCGAAAAGTTGAAACGCGAGAGCGCCCGCGCCGCCGGGATCGGCGGCTGGCAGTACGAGATCGCGCCCCCGGCGCTCCACTGGACCCAGCAGACCCACGCCATCCACGGGACGGATCCGGAGCGCGACCAGGTCGACATCGAGGACAGCATCGCCTTCTTCATGGAGGATTGCCGCCCGGTCATCCGCCACCTGCTCCGCGACTGCGTCGAATGTGGCCGCGGTTTCGAGGCCGAGCTGCGCATCCGCAGCCGCTGCGGCCGCATCGTCCCGGTGCAGGTCCGCGGCATTCCCGAGTGGGAGGACGGCCGGGTCCGACGGATCTACGGCTCGATCCAGGATCTCACTCCCTTCAAACAGTTGGAGCGCCAGCTCTTCCAGGCCCAGAAGATGGAGAGCATCGGCCGTCTGGCCGGCGGCATAGCCCACGACTTCAACAACGTCCTGACCGCGATCAGGGGTTACGCGGAGCTGCTCGGCGGGACCCTCGACGCGCGCGACGATCGCCGCGTGGACATCGGCGAGATCATCGGCGCCACGGCCCGCGCGGGCGCGCTCATCGACCAGCTCCTCACCTTCGCGCGCAAGCAGGTGGTGACTCCGGTCCCGGTCGACGTCGGCCGCCTGATCCTGGAGATGCGCGGGCTCATCGAGCATGCCCTGGCGGAACGCGCCCAGATCGACCTCGACGGTCTCGAGCCCGTTCCCATGGTGCTCGTCGATCCGGTGCAACTCGAGCAGGTCGTCCTCAACCTGGTCATCAACGCCCGGGATGCCGTCGATCCCGGCGGTCGCGTCCGCATCACCACGCGCCAGGTCGTCGCGGCGACCAGCACGGGCCCGAGCCGGAAGCAGATCGAGATCGCGGTGACCGACGACGGCTCGGGCATGGAACCACAGGTCCTGGAGCGGATCTTCGAGCCCTTCTACACCACCAAGCCGCGGGGACGAGGCAGCGGTCTCGGCCTCGCCACCTGCTACGGGATCGTCCGTCAGGCGGGCGGGATCATCGAGGTCGACTCCAGGCCCGGTCAGGGCTCGACCTTCCGGGTCCTCCTGCCGGCCCTCGACCCCGCCGCGGCCGGAGAATTCTCGGCGGATTGACTCTCGCGCCCCGCCCCCGATCGCGTATCAAGTGCGCCTGTCTCGCGCTCCGTCGTGAGCGAGCGGATGATGAGAAGGAAACAAGTCATGTCCCGCATGATCGTGATCTCCCTCGTGCTGGTGGCGCTCGTCGCGCTGCCCTCCTGCCGCACCAATGCCAATCGCAGTCCGTCCACCTCGATCGTGGGTGGCACCGCCGCCGGTGCCGGTCTGGGTGCCCTGGTCGGCTGGGCGGCCGGCAAGCCGGGAACGGGCGCCGCGGTGGGCGCCGGCGTCGGCCTGCTCGCCGGTGCCATCCAGGCCGATGCCGATGCCCGGGAACGAGATCGCCAGGACGAGATCCGCGCCCGACGGACGGTAATCGTCCGTGAGGAGGCCGACCGCGATCGGGTCTATCGCAGCGAACGAGACGAGCGCCGCGACCGGGCCTACGACTACCTCTACGAGGCCCAGCGCAGCTCCGACCCGGTCCGGGCCGAACGGCTCCTCAAGCTCTCCCTGACCGAGTACCGGACGCCGGAGGCCCACACGGCCCTGGGTGAACTCTACGAGTCCCAGGGCGACGGGGCGGCCGCCGAGAGCGAGTATCGCCGCGCCCTCGACCTCGATCCGGAATACCGGCCCGCCGAGGACGATCTCCGCCGACTCGGCCGTCGCTGAGAACTGGGCCGCCCCGACCGGGCGGCCGCCGCTCGACCTTTCCGGCGCCTTCGATTACAAAGCCGGAATGAAGCTCCTCTCCATCCTCGCCGCGCTCGCCCTCCTGATCGTCCGGGGTGGCGCCCAGGCGCCCCCGGACGCCTATCTCGACGCCGCCCGGCTCGACTCCGACCTGAAGCGGCTCGCGGCCTGGGGCCAGCCGAGCCGGGTCCGCCTGGAGCCGGTCGGCACGAGCCGGGAGGGCCGGCCGATCGTCGCCCTGCGCGTCGGCGACCTCGATCGCCCCGCCCTGGACGGCCTCCCGGCCACCCTGGCGGCCCGCGGCGCTCATCGGCCCGCCATCCTCCTGGTCTCCGGCCTCGAGTCCGACATCCTGGTCGGCAGCGCGGTCCTGATGCACCTGGTCGCGACCTGGCTGGACCTCCCGGAGGAGGAATTCGCGCGCCGCTTCGCCGACCACGACCTCCTGATCCTGCCTCGCGTCGACCTGGACGGCAGCGAACGCTACTTCCGCAAGGGAGCCCGTTGCGACCTTCCCGGCGCCGCGGGATCGATCGACCAGGATCGCGACGGCCGCGACGCCGACGAGGATCAGCCGCTCGACCTGGACGCCGACGGCCTGATCCTCGAGATGCGCTGGCCCGATCCGGAAGGGACCTTCATCACCGACGAGAAGGACCCACGTCTGCTGGTCGCCGCGGACGCCCAGCATCGCGGCCGGTACCTCCGGAACATCGAGGGCCGTGATCAGGATGGCGACGGCGAGTTCGCCGAGGACCCGGCCGTCGGCGTCCAGCTCGACCGGAACTTCCCCCAGGGATTCGTCGAGCACGACCTCGCCAGCGGGCCGCATCCGATGAGCGAGCCTGAGACCCGAGCCCTGGCCGACTTCGTTCTGGCCCGGCCGGAGATCGCCGTCGTCGTGGTCTTCGGCGGTCACGACAACCTGGCCGAGATCCCCGCGGCCGAGTCGAAGCCACCGGCCCGACGTGAACCGAGGCGCGCGCCCACGGCCGCCGACCGCAAGCTCCTGGAGCAGGTGGCCGCGCTCCTCGCCCAGGAGGGAAAGCCCTTCAAGGCGCGGGATCGGGCCGCACCGGGGAGCTTTCACGACTGGTGTTACTACCAGCTCGGCCTGCCGTCCTTCGCCATCTGCCTGTTCGAGGCCCAGGCCGGCGAGTCCCCGAAGGCCGCGGCGACCTCGCAACCGAACGAGATCGGCCCCGTCTCGCGTCCGGCCGAAGATGCGCTCCAGCTCGAGGCCGAGCGCGTCCACCGCGAGGCCTTCCGCCCCTGGACCGCCTTCGACCATCCGCAGCTCGGTCCGGTCGAGATCGGCGGTTTCGAGCCCTACGTCCGCCGCAACCCGGCCGCGACCTTCATCGCCATGATCGCCGCGCGCCAGGAGAGGTTCCTCGCCGCCCTCGCCGCCCAGCTGCCCCGGCTCGGCATCGCCGACCTGCGGGTGACGGCGACCGGTCCCGGCCTCTACGAGATCGAACTCGACGTCGTCAACGACGGCACCATGCCCAGCACCACGGAGCAGGCCGAGACCTGCCGCGTGCCCTTGCCGCTGCAGCTCGTCCTCGATCTGCCCCGCGATCGGGTGCTGCAGGGTCAGGTTCGCGAGACCCTGGCCGCCCTTCCGGCCAGGGTCGGCCGGCACGCTGCCCGTTGGCTGATCCGGGGCCGCCAGGGTGAGCGCCTCGCGATCCTGCTTGCCCCGGCCCACGGGCCCCTGCTCCGCGAGGAGGTCGTCCTGCCATGACCCGCCGCATCGCCGTCGCCATCGCCCTCGTCCTCCTCGCCGCCACCGGCTGTCTGCGGGCCCAGCTGCCCGGCGAGCTCGCGGTGCCGATCCGTTTCAACCGCTACCACGACCAGGCCGAGATCAACGCGCTGCTCGATCGCTACCAGAAGGCCTTTCCCGAGCTGGCCCGGGTCGAGACCATCGGCCGGAGTCACGAGGGCCGCCCGCTGCGCCTGATCACGCTGATGAACCCGGCCACGGGAAAGGAACGGGACAAGGCGGCGATGTACATCGACGCCAACGTCCACGGCAACGAGATCCAGGGAGCCGAGGTCTGCCTGTACACGATCGCCTACCTGCTCGAGAACCACGGCAAGCAAGAGCGGCTGACCCGCCTGCTCGACGAGCGGGTCTTCTACATCCTGCCCAGCGTCAATCCCGATGGCCGTGACTACTGGATCTCCCAGGCGAACACGCCCTCGTCGTCCCGCTCCGGCCTACGTCCGATCGACAACGACCGGGACGGCCTGGCCGACGAGGACGGGCCGAACGATCTCGACGGCGACGGCAGCATCACGATGATGCGCCAGCACGTCGGCCATGGCGGGACGCACAAGATCGACCCGGCCGATCCGCGCTTCCTGGTCCGGGTCGGCGCGGACGAGGACGGCGACTGGATCATCCTCGGTTCGGAGGGCATCGACGACGATGACGACGGCCAGCTCAACGAGGACGGCCCGGGCGGCTACGACCTCAACCGGAACAACCCGACCGACTGGCAGCCCGAGTACGTGCAGTTCGGCGCCGGCGCCTACCCCTTCTCGGAGCCCGAGACCCGCGCGGTCGGCGACTTCCTGCGCGCCCACCCGAACATCGCCTCGCTCCAGAGCTACCACAACGCCGGCGGCATGATCCTGCGTGGCCCCGGCGCGGCGAACCTGCCCGAGTATCCCCGCGCCGACGTTCAGGTCTACGACGAACTCGGCCGCGAGGGCGAGCGGATCCTGCCCTTCTATCGCTACATGATCCTCCACAAGGATCTCTACACCGTGCACGGCGGTTTCGTGAACTACGCCGCCGAGGGCCTCGGCATCATCAGCTTCACCAACGAGCTCTGGAACGACTCCCAGCGCTTCCAGACCCGCGAAACCGGGCCGGACGACCGCAAGGACTTCAACGACCTGGTGATGATGGGCAGCCACTACCACGACTGGAAGCCCTTCCAGCATCCGCGCTACGGCGCGATCGAGATCGGCGGCTGGACCAAGGACTCGGGCCGGGTGAATCCACCCTTCCTGCTCGAGGAGACCTGCCACCGCAACACGGCCTTCACC
The DNA here is from genome assembly GCA_020639295.1 of Planctomycetota bacterium. Classification (GTDB taxonomy): domain Bacteria; phylum Planctomycetota; family DRQF01; genus JACKGY01. The sequence continues at coordinate 357,380 of JACKGY010000003.1, read as the reverse complement.
CTGAACCAGGCCGAGCACATGCCCAAGCTACGCTTCCTCGAAGCCGGGCTCGAGGACCTCGGCGAGGGGCTGAGGCGGGTGACCGTGGCGATCCGGAACGACGAGCTCATCCCCACCCGCACCGTGCAGGCCGCCGCGAACCTCATCGGCCTGCCCGACTTCCTGGAGCTGAGCAGTCCGGAGCCCTTCGACTGTCACGCCGCCGCCGAGCTGCTCGGCCGCGAACCCGAGCTGCGCCGCCGTCCCCATCTACTTGATCGCAAACGACTTCGGCTGGAGGACGGGCTCGGCAGCCGCCAGACCCGGCGCTTCGAGTGGCTGGTCAGCGGGCCCGGGCCCTTCGTCGTGGAGTTCCGCTCGGAGAAGGGTGGCCGCCAGGTCATTCCGCTGGCGCCCTGATCACCCGGTCCGCGGGGCCACGCAGACGGCCTGGCCTCCCCGCCCCGACGCGCTCGGCGGGGACGAGGCCCAGGGACCACGGGACCGGTTCTGGTCAAGGCCCATGCCGGACCGGTCCGATGATGCGGCAGGGACACTCTCCGCACCGAGTGATCATGCGCGTCAGAACCAAGTTGCTCTTCGCCTTCGCCCTGCTCTTCGCGGGAATCGTGATCCTGCGCGGGATCAGCTTCCACCTCGAGAACCGGCGGGTCGACGAGATCCTCGCCCGCTCGCAGGCCGAGAAGCGCCACCTGGCGGAGACCCTGATCGCGAAGGAGGACGAGCAGCTGGCGACCTTCGTCGCCGACTACTCGCTCTGGGACGAGATGGTGGCCTTCGTCGCCGAGCCATCCGCCGACTGGGCCCGGACCAATCTCAGCCCCGCCCTCGCGACCTTCGGTGCCGACGAGATCCGGGTCTACGACGCGGAAGATCGGCCGATCCACCTGACGGCCGAGAACCCCGAGCAGGCCCAGGCGCCGCTGTCCGCCCAGGAGCTGCGTCAGCTCTTCCTCGGCCAGAACTTCCCGCGCTTCCACCTGATCCGGGACGACGACATCTGGGAGTACCGCGGCGCGCCGATCCAGCCCTCGAGCGACGACGCCCGCCAGACGGCGGCCCGCGGCTATCTCGTGGCCGGTCGGTTGCTCGACCGCCAGTACGCGTCCACTCTCTCGGCCCTCACCGGGGCCTCGGTCCGCGTCCACGTGGGCAACGACCCCCTGCGCGAGCCGACCTCGACCTCCTGCATCGTCGAGGTACCGCTCGCCGATGCTCGGGGCATCGCCATCGGCGAGGTCGAATTCGAGTTCAATCTGCCCTACATCCACTTCTCGCGCGCCATCCGCAACCAGGAGATCCTGGTCACGATCCTCGGCATGGTGATCATCCTGCTCCTGGTGGCCCAGATCAGTCACCGTTCGATCACCGAGCCGCTCGAGATCATCGCCTCCGCACTGAAACGCGGTGACACCGCCTCGCTCTCCCGCCTCACCGGCCGCGCCAGCGAGTACCAGCTCATCGCCGGTCGTCTGGCCGAGTTCCTGCACCAGAAGCGCTTCCTCGAGGACGAGATCGAGATGCGCGAACGCGCCGAACGCGCCCTGGTCGCCGCCCGTGCCGACGCCGAACGCGCCAACGAGGCCAAGAGCGCCTTCCTGGCCAACATGAGCCACGAGATCCGCACGCCGATGAACGGCGTCATCGGCATGACCGATCTGCTCCTCGACACCCGGATGGACGACTACCAGCGCGACTGCGTCGAGACCATCCAGTCCTCGGGGCAGGTCCTGCTCGGCGTGATCAACGACATCCTCGACTTCTCCAAGATCGAAGCCGGCGAGATGACCCTCGAGCGCATCGTCTTCGACCTCACCGGCGTGCTCGAAGACAGCCTCGCCCCCTTCCGCCCCCAGTGCCGCGACAAGGGCATCGAGCTCGAGCTCGACACCTCGCTGGATCTGCCCCGACAGGTCGTCGGCGATCCGGTCCGCGTCCGTCAGATCGTGACCAATCTGGTCGCCAATGCGATCAAGTTCACGCGCGAGGGCCGCGTCCGCGTCACCTTCGGTCTGCTCTCGTCGAAGGACTGCGTCTATCGCCTCCACGCCTCGGTGACCGATACCGGCATCGGCATGTCGGCCGAGACCCGCGGCCGGCTGTTCCGTCCCTTCGCCCAGGCCGATTCCTCGACCACGCGCTGCTACGGCGGCACCGGACTCGGCCTGTCCATCACCCGCCGGCTGGTCGAGCTGATGAACGGCGCCATCGGAGTCGAGAGCAGCGAAGGCCAGGGCAGCTGCTTCCACTTCAGCCTCGAGTTCGGCACCCCGGAATGCCACGAACGGTCACGACCGACCAACTCCGGCGCGATCCGCGCCGCGAAGGCGCGCCGGGTCCTCGTGGTCGAGGACAACGACGTCAATCGCTGCGTCGCCTCCGGCCTCCTCAAGCAGATGGGCTGCATCGTCGAGGTCGCGGAGAACGGCAGGGAGGCGCTGCGGAAGGTGCGCCAGGACGACTTCGATCTGGTGCTCATGGACATCCAGATGCCCGAACTCGACGGCTATGAGGCGACCCGCCTGATCCGCGAGCTCGACGTCGAGGCCAAGAGCCAGGTCCCCATCATCGCCCTCACCGCCAACGCCCTGGTGAGCGACCGCGAGGACTGCCTCGCCGCCGGCATGGACGACTTCCTCTCCAAGCCCATGCTGCGCTCGGAGTTGCTCCGGGTGTTCGGCCGGTTCTTCGGCGGCGAAGACGGCTGAGCGAGAACCGCGCACCACGAGGAAGCCGACGCGAAATCCAGGCGATGCGTGCTTTGCTTCATGCCGCAAAGTAGTCTGTTCCGATGAAGCATGGGCGGCCCATCCTGGCGCCGGAACGGCCGCCTTCCAGCCCGGAAAGGAATGCCGATGATCCGAGAACTGCTCGTCCAGGACCTTCCTCGCCCGCTGCGGCATCGCGACGAGATCCCCGCCGACTGGGAACCGGGCATCCTCTGCTCGCGTCAGGACGTCTTCGAGGCGCTCGCCGGCCTCGGCCATCGGGTCGACCGGTCGCGGCCCGAACGCTCCCGCCTGGAGCTGGGCCCGGGGCGCTTCCTCGAGCTCCTGCTCGGGGCGGACGAGCTTCTCTTCTCCTTCACGATCCGCTTCGGGGACAGCGAGGAGGAGGATCGTCTGGCCGCCGATCTGCTGGTCGCCCTGGGCTTCGTCGCCCTGGAGGAGGCGGCACCGAGCGGAGTCTTCCTGCCGGGGAGGCCCCAGGGGGTCCAGTCTCGCGCCTGAGGATGGCCGTCGCGACGCCGAACGGCGCGCGCCTTGCGAAGATCGGGCATACGGCACGACGTGGGGTCGGGCCTGCGGACTTCTCCGCGATTCTTGGCCCCGGTTTCGGCCTCGAGGGGCCGAATGCCGCGCTTCGTCCCCAGCGTCGTCGACCGGGAGCAAATCGATGCGTAGCCTGATCCTGGGCGCCGCTGGGCGCGACTTCCACGACTTCATCGTCCTCTACCGCGACGATCCCAACGTCGAGATCGTGGCGATCACCGCCACGCAGATCCCCTACATCGACGATCGCCGCTTCCCCGCCTCCCTGGCGGGGCCCCGCTATCCGGAGGGCATCCCGATCGTCCCGGAGGACGATTTCGAGGAGATCGTCCGCAGCCAGAAGGTCGAGCAGGTGATCTTCGCCTACAGCGACGTCACCAACGAGCACGTCGCCCGGCTCGCGGCCCGCGCCAACGCGGCCGGCGCCGACTTCATCCTGCCCGGGGCGCGGACCATGATCCGCTCGAAGAAGCCGGTGCTCGGGGTCTGCGCCGTGCGCACCGGCTGTGGCAAGAGCCAGGCTTCGCGCTACCTGCTCGGCATGTTGGGCGAACGCGGCCTGAAGGCCGTCGGCATCCGTCATCCGATGCCCTATGGCGATCTCGCCCGCCAAGCCGTCCAGCGCTTCGCGACGCCCGACGATCTGGTCAAGCACGAGTGCACGGTCGAGGAGCGCGAGGAGTACGAGCCCTACGTCGAGAGCGGCCGCGTCGTCTACGCCGGCGTCGATTACCCGAGCATCCTTCGCCAGGCGGAGGGCGAGGCCGACATCGTGATCTGGGACGGCGGCAACAACGACCTGCCCTTCGTCGCCCCCGACCTGCACATCGTCCTGATGGACCCGCATCGGCCCGGCGACAGCCTGCGCTACTATCCCTCAGAGGCCCAGGTGCGGCTCGCCGACCTGATCCTGATCGCCAAGGCCGACACCGCCAAGGCGGAGAACGTCGCCGCCGAACGCGCCCTCGCCAAGGAGCTCAATCCCGGCGCCGAGGTGATCGCGGTCGGTAGCTCGCTGCGCGTCGACGGTCTCGACGAGGCCTCGCTCCGCGGCAAGAAGGTCGTCTGCGTCGAGGACGGCCCCACCACCACCCATGGCGGCATGCTCTACGGTGCCGCGACCTTGCTGGCCCGGCGCGCCGGAGCGGAGATCGTCGATCCCAGGCCCTTCCTCAGCGGCGAGCTGAAGCGGACCTTCGAGAAGTACCCGAAGCTCGGCCCCCTGGTCCCGGCCATGGGTTACTCGCCGAAGCAGCTCGAGGACCTCGGCGCCTCCATCGCGGCGGTTCCGGCCGACCTCGTCCTCGCCGGTACGCCGATCGACCTCGGCAGCCTGATCGCGAGCAAGAAGCCGATCCACCGGGTTCGCTACGACCTGGTCGAACTCCCCGGCGAGAAGCCCCTCGCCTCGGTCGTCGACGCCTGGCTCGCCCGCTCCCGCTGAGCCCGAGCCCATGCCTCATCGCCGGCCCGCTCTCCCGCGGGCCGGCACGCCCATCGCGCCTCCTGGCCGGTGAACCCATCCGTCCATCCACCCCGACCGGCCCGACCATGGTCCGCTGACCGCCAGGCATCACCTGGACCCCAGGCAATCGCGGCGGGGCCTTGATCGCCACCGCCGCCCGGCTTAACCTCCGCATGACTGGCACCGAAGGGCCCAACCAGGACCCCGCGCCAGCCCTGCGGGTGTAACTCAGTTGGTAGAGTGTCAGCTTCCCAAGCTGAATGTCGTGGGTTCGAACCCCATCACCCGCTCTTCGAGACCGGCCCTGAGACGCGCTCAGGGCCGCTCTCGTTTCAGAGCGTCATGCAGACAGAAACGGACTGAAACGGCGCCACGGGACGCCAATCCGTTGCCCAGGCGTTGCCAGTCTCTCCCTTGCCGCTCATCCTTCACCACCTCCGTGCCCGGTAGCCGACGGCATCGTCACGGAGCCGCCTCGGGGATGCAGGATTCGCCACCTTGGGCTATCCTCGCCTCGAACGGAGCTGCAAGCCGAACGTGCCGCTCCCAAGACCGCCCAGGGCGCCCAGCTGACCGACAGAAGCGCATGGCCAAGAAGACACGATCCAAGAGGAAGGCGGAGGCCAACTCCGATGTCCTCGCTCCAGAACTTCCGACCGCCAACAGGCTCTCGGGCCAACTTGGGCAACGCCCTTCGCTCGACGCAGCCCGGACCAGAAGGCGCGAAACTCAGCCCCCTCGGTCGGTGGCGGCTGGTGTGCCAGCTGATGGGCAACGGCAATCGAGCTGATCCTCCGTGCCAGCGTAGCCACCTTCATGGACCCGGCGAGATCCGTCTGGTAGCGGACGATGGTCGAGATCGAGGCCGGGAGCGCCGGAAGGCCTATTGAAACACACCAGTCCGTGAAGTGCCTGAAATCGGACCGGTGAGCCCTTCGAGTATGAGCAGATCGGCTCTCATCCGAGAACGTCCGCGCCTTGGAGTCAAGGTCGGCAAACTGGAGGGGCGTTCCCGGGGTCGTCGTGGTCGGCAGCTTGTCGTTCATGTTCACCTCCTGGATCAGGACCGATACGCCTTCCTTATCGGTCCCCACAACAGGATGTTCGACAGGTGTCTAGCCCCTTCCAACTGACAGGGGGTGTCCCCCTTTCCGAGGATCATGCGATGTTGCACGGCGCGCTCAGGCCCGCTCCGTACAAGACAGGCAGACGGAGGGCCACAACATGCCGAAGAAACTCCCCACAGGACTCATCCGTCGAACGGGTCGAGAGCGCTACTACGCCGTCTTCAACGACGGAACCGGACGCCGTCGGCAGAAGGCTCATTCCCGGGACCGCGGCGTCTCGGAGCAGATGCTCCGGGAGCTCCAGCGTCAGCTCGATCTGAAGAGCGTCGGGCTCGGCGACCTTGTTGCCCAGGAGACGACGCTTGCCGACGTCGAGAAGAGCTACCTTTGCGATCTCAAGACGCGGGTCACGCCCGCCCACCACGGCAACGTTCTGGCGGCCCTGAAGGAGATCCTCAACATGCTCCCGGTCCGACGGGTCGCGGGCCTTGACACAGATCACGTCCTGGAGGTCAGAAGGAAGCTGGTCGAGGGCGGACAGGACCATCGGACAGCGAACAAGAAAATCGGGCACCTTCAGAGCATGATGCGGTGGGCCGAGAAGACTCGCCTCATCGGACGCAGCCCCCTCGGTCAGATCCAGAAGCTCCCCGAGACCGGGAGTCATTTTCGACGGTGCAGGCGTCGGCTCACACGGGACGAACTGGCCTCGCTGATCGAGGCTGCTCATCAACTCGACGAACTGCGCGGGGGCGTCCCGCAGGCCATCCTTATCGAGCTGATGGCGGGCACAGGCTTCCGAGTGTCCGAGGCGTTCTCCCTTTGCTGGCGGGACCTCGGCAAGTCGCCCGACGGGACCCATACACTGACAGTCCGTGCCGCATTCGCCAAGACCAGGCGGGAGCGTACGACTCCCATCCACGAGCAACTTCACAGCAGCCTTCTTCGCCATCGTTCGAACCTGGGGCACGCAACGCGCCGCATACCCGCCGAGAAGGACCGAATCCTCTGGACTCGGCAGGGCATACCGTGGTCTGACTCCTACCAGGGGAACGCCCTCCCCTGGTTTGACGGGGTGCGCCGTACATCTGGAATCCCCGAGGTCGGCGCGGACGGCAGCACGCTCGATTTCTACGGGCTCCGTCACACCTACTGCACTCTACTTGCCGAGGCCGGTGTGAGCCTTGAGATACGAGCGGACCTCATGGGACACAGCGACGTGCAGCTGACGCGAGAGATCTACACCGAGCACGAGCGCCTACCATGGGCCGCAGCGATCCGCTCCCTTCAGGCGAGGGGCACAGACCGACGATCATGATGCCGCACCGAGGACCCCAACCGGAGCCGCCCGTGATAGAATCCGCGCCGGACTCAGGGGCCGACTTCCGGCCCCTTCGCCGTGACAAGGGGGAAATGACGCACATGGCGAGAGCAGACCTGCTCAAGAGGCTCTTCCGAGCCCACCGAGATCGGGACGATGACGCGTTCAGAAGCGTTGCGGACGAACTCGTCGGCAACGAACTCAAGAAGCGGCACGTAGTCCTAGCGAAGGAGCTCCGCGAGATCCTTCGCGACGACGTTCGATCGGGCTCTTATGTGCCCGCAACCACTTCTCACTTCGATCCAGTCCCTTATGATCCGGACCGCCGCATCCCTCTCGTCACGATCAGGGTGCCGGACCGTTCGTTTCGCGATCTGGTACTCGCTACCGAGATACGATCAACACTCGACAGAATCGGCGAGGAGATTCGCAATCGCGAGGTCCTGCAAGCCTACGGCCTCCATCCAGTTCGAACTGCGTTGTTCTGTGGCCCCCCAGGGTGCGGCAAGACAGCCACGGCGGAGGCCCTGTCCAACCATCTCGGCCTCCCCCTCCTCTACGTCCGCTTCGACAGCGTCGTCTCATCACTGCTCGGCGAAACGGCGTCGAATCTACGCAGGGTCTTTGACTACGCAAGCACTGGGGAGTGGGTCGTCTTTTTCGACGAGTTCGACGCCGTCGGAAGATCCCGCGACGACGCGACCGAGCACGGTGAGATAAAGAGGGTCCTGAACGCCTTCCTTCAACTTCTCGACGGCTTCTCTGGTAGGTCCATCGTAGTCGCGGCGACGAACTTTGAGCAAGTGATAGACCCAGCGCTCTGGAGGAGGTTCGACGAGATCCTCCGTTTCGACCTTCCAAGCGCTCAGTCCCTATCACTTGCAATCGAACACAAGCTGAGGAGTTTGGCACCGAATCAGAGTACGATCACCTCCCTCGTCAACCAGCTTGAAGGCCGTAGCTTCTCTGACGCCGAACGGATCTGCGTTGACATACGCAAGAGTTGCGCGATCGAAGGAGTGGGACAAATCACGCCCTCGATCCTACGGCGCGCACTGGAAAGGCAAGAGAGCAGGCATTCAGCGCTGAGTCGCTCTAAGCACGACGCGCACCCGCCCCGAATAGACGACAGGTAGACACCATGGCTCAGCAACCAGTCGCCATTCACCGGCATCTTGCGATTGCCCGGGAACCGGACCATCAGCGCGAGCGCCGCCGCCCCCCCTACCCGGCAAATCCAATCGTTCCCTCGGATGCTCCGGCACATGCGCAGGAGATTCGTCGGAGGTTCGCTGAAGCACACCGAGCCAGCATCGCGGCACGCGAGCGCAACGGCATCGACAGCGAGAATCAGATAGTTCTTCGAGTCGCGGCGCTCGATCAGAGCAGCACGGAGACGATTCAAGAACGCCTTGATGCCACCGTCGTTCGAGAGCAGGTCCGATCGGCATCCTACACACACGCCGTCGTACGAAGCGAATCGCCATCCACGTCAAGGAACCCGTCACTCAGAATGAGCGACGACTTGGCTTCACGCGTGGCGACCTTACCGTCCGGCACTCGTATCCGCAGGACGCGAACCGACGAATTAGCGGGCCTTGCCGGTCCAGCGCTCACACCCCACGACTCCCTCGCGCTTGTTGTTCCAGGCACTGCCGAGCAAGCGAGACAACTTCTCGAAGAGGCAGGGATCGAACCTGTCACGCTCTCAGAGGCTACTCAGGAGTCGGTAGACTTGACGGTCCAGTTCCCCGATCGTCTTTCCCTGACGCGATTCATGCGGGAGGCGAATCGATATAGGGGCGATGCCGAGACGGAAGAGGGCGCCCTGCCAAGGGGCATCCGCAACTCGATCTTCGATTCCATTGAGTGGATTGGCACGCTCGGGCGGGATGAGAAGATTGGTCAGCGACTTGCCGAGACTCCTGCTACTGACGAAGACGCCTTCTTCGATGTTGATCTCTGGCATCTGGGAGGTACAGATAGTGCGCGTTTTGTTGAGCAGGCCCTGAGAGGAATCTGCCAGCGCAATGGTGCCCGAGTCGTTTCGACGCTTAGGACTCGGACGATGATCCTGGCGCGGATTAGCGGCACACGATCCACTATCGACGCCTTGCTCGACCTTGATCTTGTGGCCTACGTCAATCGCCCCCCCTCGTTGCCGTTGGCTCAGAACCTGATTTTCGAGCCTCAGCCGAACCTGCCACCGCGATCACTCCCGACAGGAACAGAGCCGGTCATAACCGTGATTGACAGCGGAGTCCTGTCGGCTCATCCGCTTCTTGCGGGCTGGGTTCTCGACGAGATTGATTTCGATAGCGGAGAAGACACGCCAGCGGACCAACAAGGGCATGGCACAGGAGTCGCGGCATTGGCAGCATACGGTGATGTTGCAAGGTGCCTCGAAACGGGCTTGTGGAATCCTCAGGCCCAGATTTGCAGCGCAAAAGTGCTGAGACGGGACCCCGTCCTACTCGACCGCGCTGTCTTCCCCGAGAATTCGCGAGCTGAGGAAGTCGTGCTACGTGCGATTCGTCACTTCCATGGGGAGCGCGGCTCGCGTGTGTTCAACATTTCAATTGGCAACAGCGACGAACCCTTCCGCGGAGGAAGCCAGTTCCCGTGGGCCGAGTCCCTCGATCAGATTGCGCGAGACTTGGATATTCTGATCATCGTGTCGGCAGGCAACATCTCCCCTCCGGCGCTCCCGACCGAGCCCCAGGAGCGCGCCGACTTCCAAGTAGGTGCGCTCAATGTGAAACTGGGGGACGACCTGTACCGAGTTTGCAATCCCGGCACCGCAGCCATCGCAGTCACTGTCGGTGGGATTGCTCGCAGCGGTTTCGCAGCGCAGGAACCGCTCGTCGTTGGATTTCCCGGGGGGTCCTCTCCGTTCTCACGAGTTGGTCCAGGCTACGGCACGTCGGCAGCAAAGGCGGCGATCAAACCAGAGTTCGTTGCGTTTGGCGGCAACTGTTCCGCACGAGGCAACGGGGATGGTACCTTTCGCACGGTTGTGGGTGGCTTCGAGCTTGGGGAGCCAACAGCCCGACTCGAATTCGGCGACGGTCGATCGATCACCACGGCCTTCGGGACCTCGTACGCAGCACCGCAGGTAAGTCACACTGCCGCGCTCGCGCTCCGACCTTTGCGTGAAGCTCTCTCCGCTGAGCCTTCAGCGAATTCAATCCGAGCCTTGCTTGGAGCGACCTCAAGGCTTCCGGAAAGCGATCCTGCCCACCATCTTGACCCTGATGGCAATGAAAGCGATGAGAAGCGGCGTCTGATTGGCAACGGAGTCATCGACAGCGCGAGGATTAGGAGCTCGATTGAGAAGGACGTACTCGTCATCGCAGAAGACGAGATCCCGGCAGATCGCTGGCACCTGTTTCGGATCCCAGTCCCCGCGTCTCTGATGCGTGGTCGTGGCCTTCGAGGGATCACCGCCGCATTGGCTTTCGATCCACCCGTGCTGGCATCACGTGCCAAGTACCTCTCAAGAACAATGTGGTTCGAGCTTCTCCGAGGTCTCACTTCGCAAGACGTAGTTCGACTCTGCGAGCGAGGGCAGCAATCGCGGGCAGGGGACAGCAGGCTTCACCGAAATAGTCGGCTCGCAATGCGCCCGACACAGACAGAAGTATCCTGGTCAACGCTCCAGGTACGGCGAATCGTATGGCGTAGCGCACCGAGGTTCCGCCCCATCGGTCAAGGAGAGGTCGCTTGCTTGCATGCGCTTGTGGGATGTCACGAGAGATTCGTGACCGGTGACGAAGCACCACAGCGCTACTCACTGGCGCTGCGGTTCTGGCACGACGATGATAGCGTCACACTCCACACCGAACTCGCGTCAACCATCCGCCGCAGGGTCGCTGCTCGGGTTCGCGTGGATCGTCGTGGGTAGGATGACAGGAGGCGCTCGTTGCCTCACGGTGGTCGTCGCACAAATGGCTATCGCAAACGACGACGCAGACAAGCATTACGAACTGCGAATACCAGCTTCCCACCCCATCACCCGCTCTTCGAGACCGGCCCTGAGACGCGACGACACGCTCTCAGGGCTTTTCTTTCGGTATCGCGACTTGGGCCGTTGCGGACCGAGACGGCGCCTTCGAACGGCATCCCGTCGTCGATGCCATCGGCGGAGGATCGGCCCTGGCTTGCGCTGCCCGGCCGCGAAAGCGATCGCCCCTGGTGCCGCGCGTCTCCAGGAGGTATCCGACGAAGGCGATTGGACCTTGCTCGAAGCTCGTGTGGCGCCGAGATCGAAGAGATGACCGCAGGGGCACTCCTCCGCTCAACGACGTGATTTCCGCGCCGAAGACAGCCCTCCAGGATTCTGATCGGAGTGAGATTCACGATGGCAGACGAATCTTGTGCACTCTGTGCCTCTGAGAGTTCGCTTGGGACGAGGATCATCGAGTTCTCTCCCGGATGTGAACTTCCGAGCCTATTTCAGAACATGTTCCTGCTCTCACTCGATGCACCGTGCTTATGGCGCTGAGAAACTGACCCACTCCGGCGGCCTGAAACTGACCCACCCCAGGGCCGCATGATAGCCGGGCGACGATGCCCGTCCATGGGGTGTCAGGGCAGGGAGCCGGGGGTACCCCCGGCTCCCTGCCCTGCGTTCAGTCGTCTTCCTTGCCCTTCCTCCTCGTCCTGTAGCTCTTGCCTTTGGTCGTGATGACGGTCGCCCTCTCCGCCAGCCGATCGAGAACGGCGGCGGTGAGCTTGTCGTCGCCTCCGAAGACCTTGGGCCACTCCGAGAAGGCGAGATTCGTGGTGATCATCACGGACTTCCTGCCGTGTCGTTGGGCGAGCAGATTGAAGAGCAGCTCGCCTCCTTCCCGATCGAAGGGGACGAAGCCGAGCTCGTCGAGGACGAGGAGATCGGCCCGATCGATCCGGCGCTGGATGAGGCCGAGGCTACGCTGGTCCCTGGCCTCGAGCAGGGCCTGGACGAGGTCGGCAGCTCTCACGAATCGGACTCGGCGCAGGGCACGGCAGGCTTCGAGTGCTATCGCGCTGGCGAGATGGGTCTTGCCGGTCCCGATCGGGCCGGCAAGGATCACGTTTTCGCGCTCCGCGATCCAGTGGCTCTTGGCGAGCCTCGCGATGACGGCGCGATCGAGTCCTTCCGCTCGCCCGAAGTCGAACTGGTCGAGCGTCTTCGTCTCCGGGAACTTCGCTTCCTGGATCCGTGCCGTTATCGCGGACTGCGTACGCGACAGGATCTCCGCTTCGAGGATCTCGTGGAGGAAGTCCTCGAGAGTCGATCCTGCCTCCTTTGCCCGCCGAAGCGTCGCGTCGAGCGCGCGCAGGAGTCCCGGCATCTTCAGCTGCTTCGCCTGCGCCGCGATCAGCTCCCGGATCAGATGCTGGTCACTCATGACGCGACCTCCAGCAGGCGGTCGAAGTCGCCGATGGCGGCGGTCTCGACCGTGATGCCGGCGAAGGCCGCCGGGATCTCGATGATCGGCTCCGGCCCGGCAGAAGCCTCGGGTCGTAGCGCGATGAGGATCGGCTCGCCCAGATCGAGAGCCTGCTCGATCCTCTTCGCCGTGAACTCGTGGCCATGGTCCTGGAGGAAGCGGAGGATCTGGGCGAAGGCGCGCGCGCCCTCCTTCGGGCCGTGGAGCCGACCGAGCAGCTCCCAGGCGATCGTGAAGGGCTCGCCGAGCGCCGCGACGAGCTCCTGGCCCACGGATCTGAGGGCCTGGGGCTTCCTGGCCAGCTCCTTCAGGTAGTGGCGGTAGTCGATCGAGGACTGGCCGCGGCGAAGACGAGGATGCTTCGCCGAGCCGTCGGGGCCCACGATCTCGACCTCGGTAGCGGCGACGTGGGCGACGAGAGCGAGGCGGGCCCAGTCGCAGGGCACCGAGTACCTTACCCCCTCGAGGTGGATCATCGAGCGCGAGCTCGCGGTCACGACCGAGGTCTTGACCGGCCGGAAGGCGAAGGGCGGAAGCTCCATGAGTCCCTCCTCCGCGAAGCGCTCGGCGATGGTCCGGCCTTCGGCATTGCGCACCTGATCCTGGCGGGCATCGAGACGCTGCATGAGGCTCACGCTGATCTCCGCGAGGCCATCTCCCTCCGGAATCGGCACGAACTCCTGGCGGCGGATCGCTCCGCCTCTCGCTTCCACCCCGCCCTTGTCGTGACCGGTCCGCGGACGGGCGAAGCAGGGCTCGAATGCGTAGTGCGCAGCCAGCGCAGCGAAACGCTCGGAGAGCTCACGCTCCGAGCCCATGAGGACCCTGGCGACGGCTGCCTTCAGATTGTCGTAGACCAATCGCTCGGGAATCCCGCCGAGGTGCTCGAAGGCCCGGACATGGCCGTCGAGGAAGGCGACCTGATCCTGACGCTCGTAGAGCCAGGCGAAGTCCCGACCCGAGTACATGAGGCGCAGCACGAAGAGGAAGGCCTTCAAGAGCTCGCCTCGGACCCGGACGAAGACCTCGAAGAAGTCGACCTGGGCCACCTCGCCGGGGCGGTGGATCAGCGGCACGAAGACCTCGGCGCGCCTTCGTTTCCACTCCCGAAAGATCTGTTTCACCGTGGTGTAACCCACGGCGAGCCCTTCGCCGACGAGGAGCGCATGCAGCAGGGACGCCGTCAGCTTCTGCTTGTCCTTCGTCCAGAGCTTCGAGTCGGCGAGGATCTCGAGCGCCCGGGCCTCGACCAGGTCCCGGACCGGAGTCGGCCGCGCCGCCGGGCGGCGCTGACCCGGCTCCAACTCCCCCCTCAGGTAGCGCCTGACCGTGTTTCTGGAGACCCCGAGCTCCCGCGCGACCTGGCGGATCGGAACCCCCTGCCTCATGACCCTATGTCGCAGCGCGACAACGCTTTCCATGTCCAACATCCTCCTTTCGGAACAGCCGCCGAGGCGGCAGTCAAGCCCAGGAGGGGTGGGTCAGTTTCAGAGCGCCGGGTGGGTCAGTTTCGGAGCGCCGTATGCACACCGCGCCAGTTGCCCCTCAGGCTATGCTGCGAGTGTCAGGTTTCATTGGCGTTGCAGAGAAGTACCATGCCGCTCTTCGTCAGCCCGACATGGTTCATAGTCAACATTTCCCTCTTCCTGATTCTCTCCGTCCTCGGCGGTTGGGCAGGGCTTGCGGCTGGAGGGGGACTCGCGTCAATGGCCATCACCTACGCAGCCGTGACCAGGAAGCGCGTCGGCCCACCGGTGCTGTTTTCCGAGCAACACGACTTGTACATCACCTGGGTCACGGTGAGCACGGAGGGGACCCCACGCCTTGCAATCGGCTACCTCGTCCGGAAGCGACCGGGTTGGATGTCGAGATCGCACAGCTATTCCCAAGATGCCGGAGGTGAGACCGGATTCGTGCTGGGGCCGCAAGTCGCGGCTCGACTGACACCGGAGGTCGAGCAGGCGAAAGACCCGTCCGGCTGGATGGACTGCGAGATCGAGAAGCGCCTGCGCCAGTGGTTCCTCCGCGACGGCCTGCGTGATGCCAAGCTGAGCATCATGCCTTTCGATGATCTGCTATCAAAGGGCTCGACCTGACCACGCTGACGAAACGCTGGGAGGCAGAGGGGGCACTGAATGACCGCAGTCAATCTGACCTCTCCCCTCTCCGCGGCGCCACCCGCCATGAGACGTCCAGCATCGATGCTGCTGCTGCCGATCTCCACCCAGCCCTGGCCCGGCGGAAATCAGGGCAGCCGACAACAGAGTTCATGTGGCGTAGTCAGGTCAGTCTTGAATGACCGAGTGGATCAATTCGCGCTTGCCGCTTCGACACGCATCTCGCTGACATTCTCCGGGGACTGATCCACGCCGGATCTTCTGGAGACCCGTGTTCTCGGGAGAATGGTCGTCGTCGAGAGGATCGACCCCTGCGCGAAGGAGGCTCGTGACTGATGGAGTGGTCCGCGGGACACCGTAGTGAGCAGGTGAACCGGTGCGTCCGGGACAGCGCACGCCGCATGAGCTGGAGGCCGCCGTCCTCCGCGCGATCATGGAGCAGGACCCCACTCTGAGGATCGATGTCGAGGGACTCCGTGTCGTCAATCGCCAGTACACCGGCGTGGGCTGCCTTACCGAATTCGTGCGCGACGACGCGCGCGAAACCACGAGCGAGATCCTGCCGCTGGATCGCTCGGTCTCGGTGCCCGGGTGCGACGCTGGCCTCGGGGCGATGCTCTTCCTGACTTCGGGTGAAGCGAACTGTCTCGAGTTGTTCACCTACGACGGTTCCTGGGTTGGCCGCCATGACGGCTTCTCGATCGGCCCGTGAGCGTCACCCCGTCCCGACCGCAGTTCCCGCCGCCGGCGAGGGGCGGAGTTCAACGGTGGATGAATGGCGATTTCCCGCCGTCGTCGTCGGTGCCGTGGACGCTCGTCATGCGGGAAAGGAGGACGTCGAGGTGCTCGGGGGCAGAGGCGACGTAGAGGTCCGCGTAGTGTCGACCGTCGTCTTCCCAGGCTCCGGTCTCGACACCTCGCTGATGCAGGATCGCCAGGACTTCACGCCGTTCCTTCGCGTCCGTGAAGCGACGCTGGGGCAATCGGACTCCCGGCACGGCGGTGAAGGCGTAGCCCCAGTCCTCGAAGGCCTTCCGGATCGGTCCCACGTCGAACATCCGAAGAATCGTCACCACGGCGACAGGTCCGAACTCGCCCGGGGCCTCCTTGCCGAGGTCGCGCAGCACGACGTCGAGCGTTCGTTCGGTCACGTAGCCGATCGCTCCGGTACTCATCAGCAGGTTGCAGCCACGAAACCAGGCCCGCTCGGATTCGGTCGGGCGCGCACCCGCCAACTCGAAGTCACGCGCGATGCCTCCATCCAGAAGGCCGGCATCCACCGCGAAACGAATCGCGGGCTCCGAGCTGTCGAGACCGACCGTCCGGATGCGACAGGCCGGCGGGGTGATGTTCAGCCACATGCGGGTCGCGGCGCAGGCGGCCCGGTAGTCGGCCGGGGCCCGGGTGGCGAAGAAGGCGACCATCTCGTCGAACGAGCAGTTGTACTTCACGAAGGCCGAGCCGATGCCGTATGAACAGCCGACGTCGAGCATCTGGAGGGGAAGCGCGGCCCCGTTCCTTTCCTTCAGCAGCCGGGCGGCCGCGGCACAGTAGCGTCGAGCCTGCTCGCCGATCTGGTAGCCACTCTCGGCCATCGCCGCGATGTAGCCGTGTGGGGTCGGCGCCACGTAGACGTCGTCGAAGCTCGCCTTGGCCTCGTTCTCTTCCTCGAAGCTCATCTGCCTCTCCTGTTCTGCTGACGGTGGTCTCGTCGGAGCGGGCCGCGAGGCTCACCGGCACGGACTCAGGCATGGAACGTGCCTGAACTCGTCGTTCCCGGAGCGACGAGCTTGCCGAAGAGATCGGAGAGCAAACGAGGACTGGACGCAGTGCCAGGTGCCCACGCGTTCGAGCTGAAGGGCCGATCCATCCTGATGATTGGATGTGACCGAGGGCCCTCAGGTCTGAATGGCGCGGCTTTCCTGCCTCCTCGAGAGGCAGCCATCGCGGGACGGTCGATCTCCGTGAGCGAGGTCTCCGCGGGTCGGGTTCTCAGTGTAGGAAAGCGGCCTCGAGATGCAAACTCCGGCGCGCAGGTTCCGCGCGCGCCGGCGAGACACCGGCGATGAGTCCCGACCAGCGAACCTGGAATGCAGACCGCTGACCGCATCTCCCCGTCGATCGGATCAGGCACCACGATCGAGAAACGACGACGTCGTGGCGTTGCCCTTCAAGGGCTAGGGGTCGATCGATCGCGTTGCCTTGTTCATCCTCACTCGGTGGGACCCGGCGCTCCGGGCCAGTAGCCGAGTTCATCGAGGATGCTCAGGGTGAGGGCCTTCGCGGTGCTGCCCTGGGCGCCGGCGCCGTGGAGGCGACAGACGAAGATCCGGCGCTGCGCGGGACCGACGAGCGCGCCCACGAACCAGCCCAGGTTGCCGGCGGGTTCGCTGGCGAAACGGCTGCCGGTCTTGCCGTAGAGACGGATGCCTTCGCGCTCGCCGAGCAGGACCGTGCCGAGCACCGCCTCCTGGACCTCGCGGCGACAGGGCAGCTCCCGACGGACGAGACCCGCCCAGAAGCGAAGCTGATCCTCCGGGGTCACCCGGAGACTGCCGCCGTGGAGCCAGAAGCTCTCGAGGCCGGAACTCGGATCCGCGTTGCCGTAGCGGAATCGCTCGAGCCAGGCCTGCTCGCGTTCCAGGCCGAGCCGCCGGGCGATCGCCTGGAAGTACCAGACCACCGAGTTGGCCATCGCCGAGGCCAGATCGTGATCGCGTTCCCAGGACCTGAAGGCCTTGGGCTCGCCATCCCAGGGCAGGATCGTGGCGACGCCCTCGGGCAAGACCCCCTCCTCCAGCGCGATCAGGGCATGCGGCACCTTGAAGGTGGAACAAGGCTGTTCGGCGGCGCTCATCTCCTCCGGGCGCAGGACGACCAGGTCCGCGCCATCGAGGTCGCGCAGGATGAAGCCACCCTCCCGGCCCGCCATCAGTTCGCCGGCTCGGGCCTCCTCGGCGGAGCGGCGATCCGAGCGGGGGTCGTGCGCGCAGGCGGCGACGAGCGCCAGGAGCAACAGGCATGACCAGGTTCGAACGCGTGCCATCGGCCACCTCCCGACACAGTCTGCCCCCGCCCCCCGCAATCGCCCAGGGCACCGCGCCGCTGCCCTGGGCGGCAGCGCTCGGGACGCGAGCGGACCGATCCGACGCCGACCGCGGCCTGATCCACCACCGCCCCTCGCGACGGTCCTCCGCCGCGCCTAAGATCATCGCGCGCGCCGGCTTCCGAGCTCGAGCGTCGAGGTGTGCTGGACCCGTGGAGCCGGTGACGACGATGGTGGACGAGGCGGACCCGAGACCCGTGCTGACGATCGCCCTTCTGCGCGAGCAGGCGGCGCGCTTCGCCGAACGGGAGAGCCGGCACCACGAGCCGGGCCTCCATCTCACCGACAACGGCAAGACGATCGGAACCTACCTCGAGCACAAGTTCCAGGACCACCTCGACCGGCAGTTCCGCTACGAGCGGGGCAACTCGGCCCGGGGCATCGACTTTCCCGGCCTGCGCGTCGACATGAAGGTGACCAGCGTCGCCCAGCCGCAGTCCTCGAGCCCCTTCGACTCGGCCAGGCAGAAGGTCTACGGCCTCGGTTACGACCTCCTGGTCTTCGTCTACGAGAAGCACAACGACGCGGGCCGCGGCGCCGCCCGGCTCGAGATCCTGCACCTCATCTACGTCGAGGCCGCCCTCACCGGCGACCACCAGACGACCCACGGCCTCCTGGCCCTCCTCGGTCGCGAGGAGGGCGCGACCAGCGACGAGATCGTCGCCTACCTGCGTGAGCGTGACCTGCCGCTCGGCGAAGCCGAGGCGCGGCAGCTCGCCCAGGAGATCCTCGAGCGGCCACCGCGCCAGGGCCAGATCACCATCTCCAACGCGCTGCAGTGGCGGCTCAACTACAACCGCGCGATCACCGCCGCCGCCGACGACGAGGTCGAAGGCGTGGAGCGACTCGGATGACCGGCCGCGCCGAGCGGAGCCGACGCGACAAGGTCGCCTTCGGGGACTTCCAGACGCCGGACGACCTGGTCGGTGAGGTGGTCGACCTGCTCGTCCGCGAGGGCCTCGAACCGGCGGCGATCCTGGAACCGACCTGCGGCGCCGGCAGCTTCCTGGTCGGGGCCGGACGGGCCTTCCCGGGCGCCCGCCGCCTCCTCGGAGTCGAGCTCGATCCCCAGCACGCCCGGCGCGCGCGCGGACGGCTCCGGAGCGCCGGGCTGACCACGCGGGCCGAGATCGAGCTGGGTGATTTCTTCAGCGTCGACTGGGACGCGGTCCTGGCCGACCTGCCCTCGCCCCTCTTGGTGATCGGCAACCCGCCCTGGGTGACCAACGCCGCCCAGGGCGCGATCGGCACCGGCAACCTGCCCCGGAAGTCGAACTTCCAGGG
The DNA here is from genome assembly GCA_020639295.1 of Planctomycetota bacterium. Classification (GTDB taxonomy): domain Bacteria; phylum Planctomycetota; family DRQF01; genus JACKGY01. The sequence goes on along the minus strand of JACKGY010000003.1, from coordinate 338,313 downwards.
CCAGCGCGGGATCGACGCCCTCACCGGCAAGAGCAACTTCGACGTCTCCGAGTGGATGATGGCCGAGATGCTCCGCTGGCTCGACCACCGCCCTCTCGACCTGGCCATGCTCTGCAAGACCGCCGTGGCCCGGAAGATCCTGAAGCAGGCCTGGGAGAAGGACCTGCCCGTCGCGCGCGCGGCGATCCACGAGATCGACGCGGGTCGCCACTTCGGCGCCTCGGTGGCGGCCTGCCTCTTCGTCCTCCGCTCCGGTCGCCGGCGCGGCGCCCGGCGCTGCCCGGTGCATGCCGGCATCGGCGACCGACGCCCCGGGGCGAGCATCGGCTACGCCAACGGCGCCCTCCTCGCCGACGCCGAGAGCTACCACGCCTTCGCCCGGCTCGACGGCGAGTCGCCGCTGCGCTGGCGCTCCGGCATCAAGCACGACTGCAGCAAGGTGATGGAGTTCCGGCTCGACGACCAGGGCATTCTGGTCAACGGTCTCGGCGAGAAGCCGAAGCTGGAGGAAGCGTTCCTCTTCCCCCTGCTGAAGAGTTCGGACCTCGCCAACGACCGCATCGAGAGCGCGCGTCGTTTCATGCTGGTGACCCAGCGCAAGATCGGCGCCGACACGGAACAGCTCGCGCGGCTCGCTCCGCGCAGCTGGGCCTACCTCCTCGCCCACGCCGACCGTCTCGACGCCCGACGCAGCAGCATCTACCGGGGCAAGCCGCGCTTCGCCGTCTTCGGCGTCGGCGACTACAGCTTCGCGCCCTGGAAGCTGGCGATCTCCGGTCTCTACCGCGACCTCCGGTTCCGGGTCTTGCCGCCGGTCGCCGGCCGGCCGGTGGTCCTCGACGACACCGCCTACTTCTTGCCCTGTCGCGACGAGAAGGAGGCCGTGCTCCTGGCCCGCATGCTGGAGAGCGAGGCCGCCCAGCGCTTCCTGCGCTCGCTGATCTTCTGGGACGCGAAGCGACCGATCACCATCGAGCTCCTCCGCCGCCTCGACCTGGCCGCGCTCGCCGAGGAGATCGGCGAGAGCAAGGCCTTCGCCCGGCTCATGCGTGACCATCCCTGGGCCGGCGAGAATCTCCGCCAGGGCGAGCTCTTCGCCGGCCGCTGAGGCCCGAGTGCCGAGGTCGGCCGGTCGGATTCATCGCGCGCGCTGCGGTCCCGGGATCAGGGGCGCTCGTAGAAGAGCACCGACCAGGTGCCGTCGCTCTCGTGCCGCCGCGCCAGTCGACGTTCATCGGCCAGGAGGCCGGCATGGACGCGGTCGTACCAGGCCGGATACCAGAGCGCGAAGCGCCGGGTCCTGAAGTCGCCGGCGAAGTAGCGTTCCCGCAGGCTCCGCACTTCCAGCGGGTCGACGCTGAAGTGCAGCCAGCAGGGCACGGTCATCACCCAGGGGCCGGCGTCGTCGGTCGAGCACACGACCAGCGTGTCGGCGTCGAAGTGCTCGCGGACGAAGGCGATCACGGCGGCGTCGTCACGGAAGTCGCGGTCCGCGGCCCGGCGCTCGACCTGGTGCAGGTTGCCGGCCACGAGCAGCACGAGGAGTCCCGCCGCCAACCAGCGCGAGCGCCGCGCGGCAGTCGCCACCGCGAACCAGGCGGCGAGCAACACCGCGGGCAGCGCGTGGATCATCCAGAAATCGTGGTCCATGGCCCGATAGGGAAAGGCAAGCACGCGGGCGAGCCCGACCAGGAACCAGGTCCATACCAGCCGCGCCACGAGGTCGTCGCGGCGACGCAGGAGCCGAACGAGGCCGACCGGCAGGACCAAGGCCAGCGCGCAGACGGCCGGCGTCGCGTAGAGCCGGCGCAGATGCTCGACCTGCCGCAGGAGGAAGCTCCAGGCCTCGGGACGATCGCCTCCCGCCCGACCGAGCGCGAAGGCCGCCCGGAGCTGATCGAGCGCGGCCTGAAGGCCTCCGGTCCAGGCCGACACCAGGGCCAGGAAGACCACGAGGGCGGCGACCACCGCCGCGCCGAAGGGAAGCGCCGCGCGCAGGCTGGCGGCCGGACGGCGGGCGAGCAGGTCGATCGCGACCATCGCCGCCAGCATGAAGCAGGCCTCCCAGTCGATCGAGGCCGCGACGAAGGCGAGGAGCGCGCCCCAGAGGAGATCGCGACGATCCCGACGCCTGAAGAAGAGCAAAGTGGCGGGCAGGCCGGCTCCGACGAGGAGCGGCTCGTAGTTGGCCATGCGCCCGAAGAAGATGACGGCCGGCGAGCTGAGCGCGAGGGCCAGCAGTGCCAGTCCGGACCAACGGCCTCCGCGCCGCGTCGTCAGACCGACCAGCAGCGCGACCACCAGGGAAGTGGCCAGGGTCGGCATCAGCCTGAGCCCGAACTCGGCGTTGCCGAAGACGCGGACGGAGGCGTAGATCAGCCAGTGCGCCAGCACCGGATGGTTGACGTAGAGCTCACCCGAGGTCGGTCGCGTGGGCAACGGGTGGATCTCCGGCCGACCGCCGAGGGCGAGGAATCCGGCGTCGTCCCAGACCCTGGCGAACTGGGACTGGAACTGCCAGGCCATGATCCCCTCCCAGTCGTGATGGAAGGGTCGCGAGGCGAGGGCGAGCTGGAGCAGGAGCGCGGCCAGGAAGGCGAAGATCGCCAGGCGGGTGGCGAGAGGCCCCTCGGCCGCGGAATGCGACCCGTCCTCCGAGCTGGTCATCGCCGTCATGATGAGGTCGTGCTCCCCGGTACCCAGGCCGATCGCCCGGAGCCTAACCCGTGGCGGCCATCGGCTCCACCGCGAGAGCGGTCCTCGGCGCAATCGCATCGGCAGGCGACCCTCCGGTCGATCGCGCTCGTCACTCCTGCCGGGGCGCCAGCCGCCGGCTGGCCCAAAGTTCCTCGCCGTTGAGTCTTCGAGCGCCCCCGTGAGGACCGCGGAGCGCCTGCTCCGCCTCGTCCTCCAGGCCGGCTGGGCAGCCGGCGCTCCGAAGCGCCCTCGAGTCGTCGCCCTTCGAATGCGCAGCCGGCGCTGCGCGGTCCTGCCGGAGCGGCGAGTGCCCAGGGCGGCCCGAAAGCGGTAGGATCTCGGCCATGGCTGGACCGAAGGCAACCCGAGCCGAAGGCGGAACCAAGACCGGCGCGCTGCGCGTCACGGGCGAACACGCGCCGACTTCCGCCGGCGAGCCCCCGGCCGGGCCGAGCGCGGTCGAGGTCCATCGGCGCCTGATCCTGCTCTACGTCCAGGCCTCGGCGGTCGCCGTGGTCATCACGCTCTTCCTGGTCTTCTGCGGGCTCGAATTCAGCGGCCGGCAGTGGGGCCTGCTCCTTGCCGGGGTGTCGATCGGCGTGCCGGCCTACGTCATCCCCGACATCCTGGTCATCCGCCGCCAGTTCCGTCCGCTCCGGCAGGTGCTCGAGGAACTCGATCGCGGGGGCCGTCCCGACGAGGAGACCCACGCGCGCGGAATGATCTGCGCCCTGAACCTGCCGCTCACCACCTTCGCCCGCATCAGCCTCCTGCACGGTCCCCTCGCGGCGACCGTCGTCCTGGTCGTCCTCGTGATCGCCAACCAGGCCTTCGCGGCCGACTTCGCGGTCTGGCAGTTCGTCTTCCTGACCTCGGCGATCCTCTTCTTCGCCTCGCCGGCGCACGCGACCTACGAGTACTTCGCGCTCTCGCGGCGCATGGTGCCCGTCGTCGACCGGCTCTGGCAGGCCCGTCGCGAGGTCCCCGACGACTGGCAATCCCGGGTCCGCTCGCTGCGCCTGAAGTCGAAGCTCTTCTACCTCTCGGTCTTCCTCTCCGCCCTGCCGCTCGCCTTCCTCGCCTCGTCGCTGGTGTTCAAGGCCGACCTCTTGCTCTCCCGCCACGGCCTCGACGCGGGCCTGGGCGAGTTGATGCCGGTCCTGGGCTGGGCGGCCGGGCTCGTCGCGGTGACCATCACGCTGGTCATGGTGATCGCCTACCAGCTCGCCGCCGACGCCACCCAGGGCGCGGCCGACCTCGCCGAGGCGATGAAGCGGGTCCAGGAGGGCCGGCTCGACGTCGAGCTGCGGGTGAGCGGCACCGACGAGTACGCCGACCTCTACCGCGGCTTCAACCACATGACCGAGGAGCTGCGCGACGAGCTACGCATCCACGCCATCACCCACGAGCTGGCCGGCGTCCTCGATCTCGACCTTCTCATCGCCCGGATCATGAACGCCGCCCGCGACCTCCTCGGCGCCGAGCGCAGTTCCCTCTTCCTGCACGATGCCGAGCGGGACGAGTTGTGGTCGCGCTACGCCGAGGGCCTCAGCACCCGCGAGATCCGCTTCCCCGCCGATCTCGGCATCGCCGGCCACGTGTTCCGCAGCGGCGAATCGGCCAACATCGACGACGTCTACGCCGACCGGCGCTTCAATCCCGACGTCGACCGCGCCACCGGCTACCTGACCCGCAACATCCTCTGCATTCCCATCGTGCACAAGCGCGGCACGCGGATCGGTGTCGCCCAGGTCCTCAACAAGGAGAGCGGAGGCTTCTCGGCGACCGACGAGGCCCGGTTCCGCTCCTTCGCGGCCCAGATCTCAGCCTCGCTCGAGAACGCCCGGCTGTTCGAAAGCGTCCTGGAGATGAAGAACTACAGCGACGCCATCCTGCGCAGCACCAGCGACGGCATCGTCACGCTCGACCGCGACCGGCGCATCGTCACCGCCAACGCCGCCGCCTGCCGCATCCTCGCCACCAGCGAACGCGAGGCGATCGGCCGGCTCGCCGCCGACTTCTTCGGTGGCGCCAACGCCTGGGTGCTCACCAGCGTCGACCGCGTGGCGAGGTTGCGTGACCCCGATCTGGTCATGGACGCCGACTACCAGCGCGGCGCCCAGTCGTCTTCGGTCAACCTCAGGGCCAGCGAGCTGCTCGACGGCAACGACGACGCGATCGGCTTCCTCCTCGCCTTCGAGGATCTCACCGGCGAGAAGAAGCTCAAGACCACCATGGCCCGCTACATGAGCAAGGAAGTGGCCGACCAGGTGCTCGAGGCCGGCGCCGACGCCCTCACCGGCCGCAGCCAGAAGGTCTCGGTCCTCTTCTCCGACATCCGCGGCTTCACCTCGATCTCCGAGGAGCTCGGCGCCCGCGAGACCGTCGCCATGCTCAACGAGTACTTCGAGGTCATGGTGGAGATCGTCCACCGCCGCGGCGGCATCCTCGACAAGTACATCGGCGACGCCATCATGGCCCTCTTCGGCGCCCCGATCGAGAACCCCGAGGACGCCGACCGGGCGCTCCGCTGCGCCAACGAGATGATGAGCGCGCTGGGCCGGCTCAACCAGCTGCGTGAGGCGCGCGGCCAGGTCCCGATCGAGATCGGCGTCGGCATCTGCACCGGCGAGGTGGTCGCCGGCAACATCGGTTCCTCGAAGCGGCTCGACTACACCGCCATCGGCGATCACGTGAACATCGCCTCGCGGCTCGAGGGCGCCACCAAGGCCTACGGCGTCGGCATCCTGGTCAGCGAGTTCACGGTCCAGGCCCTGGGCGAAGACCATCTCCTGCGCGAGATCGACGTCATCCGGGTGAAGGGCAAGAACCGGCCGGTGCGGGTCTTCGAGGCCCTCGACCACCTGGTCGCGGCCGGCCAGGGCGAGGCCCTCGCCGCCTTCCTCGCCCGCTACGAGACCGCCCTCGACTGCGGTCGCGACCGGCGCTGGGCGGAGGCGCTGATCGCCTTCGAGCTGGCGCTGGAGCTCCGCCCCGACGATCGACCGGCGCTCATCCACCTCGAACGCTGCCGCCGCTACCTCGAGAACCCGCCTCCCGAGGACTGGGACGGGGTCTGGATCATGGAATCGAAGTAGGTCGCCCTCGCCTCAGTCGCGCGCCGGCAGCCGTTCCTCGGCGAAGCGTCCGTAGGCGGTCTTGCCGTGCTTCTTCAGGTAGGCCGTTCGGACGGCGGCGCTCCAGCCGAAGTCGCGATCGAGCGCCTCGAGCAGGGCCTCTTCGGCCTTCGCCTCCCTGACCAGTCCCTTCAGGCACTTCTCCAGCGCCTTCAGCTCGGCCTTCGCCTTGCGTGAGCGGGCCCGTTCCCGCAGGCCGACGAGACGCCGCTCGCAACCGAGGCAGTCCGGCGGCTGCTGTTCCTCGAGCAGGAGCTTCTCGACCGCCAGGGTCGCCAGCAGGTCGTCCTCGAACAGGCGCGCCCAGCGCTCGAGACCGGAGAGTCCCTTCCGTCGCCCGATCTCACGGACGAAGTCCTCGCTCCGGCCGGCGCCGAGGAGCGCGAAGAGATCGCGGGCCCCTTCGACCCCGACCGCGAGGGCCGCGACCGCCAGGTCGCATGCCAGCTCGAGCTGACTGCTGGCGTCGGCGCTCAGCTTCGGACCGAGACCGACGAGCAGGTCGGGCTGCCAGCCGAGGCCTTCGGTCTTCAGTCCCTTGATCGGCGTCGCCCGGTCGGTGACCCCGACGCGGAAGTCGAACTTGCCGGAGGGCGCGCTGAAGCGCCGTGGGATGATGCTCCAGCCGCCGGTCGGTCGGCCCAGCGAGATGGCGCGGCCGGTCTCGCTCATGGCCCAGGTGAAGGTCTCGGCCGAGGAGACCTCGAGCGAGTCCTGGATCATGATCACCGGGCCCTCGAACTGCCAGCTTCCAGAGGCCTCGATGCGGCCGTTGCGGCCGTTGTCGACGCCCTTGGGAAAGAACCGTCCGGCCATCTCCCAGGCCGAGGCGTCGCTGCCGCCGCCCATGCCGCGACAGTCGAGGACGATGGCCTCGGCCCCGCGCAGACCGTCGAGCGCGGCATGGAAGGCGGTGACCGTCCGGCCATCCATGCTCCCGGTGATCCGGAGGTAGCCGATCTTCGGCCCAACCGCGCCGGGCAGCATCGTGGCCACGGCCCCTTCGGCCCACTTCAGCCCCTCGGGCGCCGTGACCGTGAAGCTGTCGAAGCCCCGCCCGCTCGGACCCCAGCGCCGGAAGCGCTCGGTCTTCAGCTTGCCGTCGTCGAGAAAGGCGAGCTCGGCGGCCTCCGCGTCGCGGAGCGGCACGAACCGGTTGCCGATCGAGGCGAAGAAGGACTGGCGCGAGGAGATGCCGAGGATGCGGGCGCAGCGACGCAGCTCGCGTTCCATCGCGAGATGCGCCGGCCAGTCACCGATCGCCACCAGGCAGGCGCCGAGGTCGATCGTGCCCTTGCCGTCGCGGCCGGCCAGATGGAAGCGACCGTCGTCCTCGACGATCCACAGACCCGAGCTCCAGATCCCGTCCCATTTCGAGGGCAGCTTGGCCTCGCCGATGCGGTAGTCGAGGAGCCCCGTGTGACTGTCGCGGCACTCGGCCAGGAGTTCGGCGACGAGCGCGACCAGTTCGGCGTCGGACTTCAGCTCGGCCAGCCGCGGTCGGTAGCGCTTTTCGACCTCCTTCCAGTCGATGCCGTGCCGGACGATGGCGGCGCTCTCCTTCGCCACCGTGGCGCAGACGAAGTCGAAGTCCTTTTCGTGGACGTCGGCCTGGGCCGGGAGCGGGGCGCCGAGGAGGACGAGGGCCAAGAGGACCATCCCCGCTCGCAGGATGTCGTGGAGCCCGATCATCGCGAACGCTCCCTTCCGGGCTCTCGGCCCTCAGTCGGCCAGTCGGCGCAGGACCACGACGCGGCCGGCGTAGCCGCAGGCCGCGAGCTCGTCACCGGCGATGCCGTCGAGGTCCCCGGCGGCGACGTGATGCAGCGGCTGGAGATCGCGGTAGACCACCTGGACCCGCCGGTGACCCGCCGCGCCGCGGACGATGCTGAACTTGCCCTCGTAGCCCACGGTGCCGATCTCGAGACCCGGCGCGGCCGGGTCGAGGTCGGCGAAGACGGCGCCGCGCAGGCGCCGGGTTTCCTTCAGCACCAGCTCCGGCTCGGCACCGCCGAGCACGCGCAGGGCGCCGTCGTCGTCGGCCACGACGAGGAGATCGCCGGCCCGGCCGATGCGCGCCCGCCCGGCCTCCTGCCGATCGACCAGGACCGACTTCCAGGTGTTCCCCTCGCGCTCGAAACGGAGCAGACGCCCGTCGGTGCAGCAGACCAGGAGCCTCCCGTCGGCGAGCAGCGCGTTCTTGCCCGGTGCCAGGGTCGCGGCGACGAACTCGGCGGCGAAGCCACCCTTCTCGTCCGGGGTCAGGCGATGGACCGCCATCGAGTAGCCGACGCAGAAGATCTCGCCCTGGCCCACCGCGGCGCCATGGACGAGTTCGCTGTCGGTGAAGACGACCTCGCCCCGCCAGCCCTCGGCCTCGCGCGCCACCAGGATCACCGCGCCCGGCCCACCCTCGCCCTCGGCCCCGGCCTTGACGCCGACCGCGACGATCTCGAGGCCGGGATGGCGCGGATCGGCATCGCCGATGACGCACTGGATCAGCTCGCCCGCGGCCTTGTAGGCCACCTCGCTGGTCCAGCCCTCCTCGCCGCGATGACAGACGAAGACCCGGCCATCCTCGGCCACCGCGACCACCTCGTTGCCCGGCCGGGTCGGATCGACGTCGCCGATCGCGCAGCCGCCCAGCTTGGTGCCGCAATCGAGCGCCAGCTCGAGGCCGAGGGCCGAATCGGGCGCGATCACGGCGGTCTCCGCGACCGCGGCGGCGGGGACCGCCTCGAAGCGCTCCTTCGCCGGCGCCGGTTGAGATGGACGCGCGATCATCGCCATGCCCAGACGCCGATTGGAACCACGGAAGGTCGTCCAGCCGCGATCGGCCCCGGCCCGGCCCTTGCCGGCGTGGATGGCCCAGGCGCGGCCCCGGTTGCCGCTGCGATCGTCGCTGCGGCCCTGCCCGCTCACCACGAAGACGTCGAGCTTGCCGTCGCCGTCGAGGTCGACGATCAGCGGCGCATGATCGATCTCGTCCCGGCCGTCCTTGGCGATGCCGAGGTCGTAGGCCCAGATCTCCTCGCCGTCGCGCGCGCGGAGCGCGCGCAGGTTGCGGCCCTCGCCGAAGACCAGATCCTGCCGGCCATCGCCGTCGACGTCGGCCACGGCCACGCCTCGGGCGATCGAGCGCATGCCGTAGCGCTTGCTCCAGCGCAGCTTCCCGCGGGCGTCGAGCAGATGAAGGCGGCAGCCGCAGACGACGATCTCCGGCGCGCCCTTGCCGTCGGCATCGACCAGACTGGTCGGTCCGAAGACGCTGCCCTCGCGTTCGCCCTCGAGCTTGGCGGTCCAGACGAGGCTGCCGTCCTCGCCCTGGAGCAGGTGCACGTTGCCCTTGCGATCGGCCACGATCACTTCGGGCTTGCGATCGCCGTCGAGGTCGGCGACCGAGACGCCGTGGTAGACCCAGTCGTCGGTGGCGAAGCGCCAGAGCTCGCGGCCGTCACCACCGTCCAGGGCGCGCAGCTTGCCGTCGCCCATCCAGTTGGTCACCAGGACGTCGAGCCGTCCGTTGCCGTTCAGGTCGACCAGGGCCGGTTCGGACTGGATGTGCCCGGGCACCGCGACCTGCCAGCGCTCCTGGCCGCTCGCGGCGTCGAGGACGACGACCCGACCGTCACCGCCGCGCACCTTCATGGTTCCGAAGACCAGCTCGGGCTTGCCGTCGCCATCGAGGTCGGCACAGGCCGGCGGCGAGTCGGTGCCGCTCGGCGCCTTGTAGTTCCAGCGCTCCTCGCCGCCGGCACCCCGGCACCAGAAGCGCCCGGTCGCCGAATCGGCGTAGACGAACTCCTGGCGCCCGTCGCCGTCGAAGTCGTCGACGCAGACCGAGGCGTCGAGCGGTCCGCCCTCCGACCTCTGCTGGAACAGCGTCTTGCCGCTGGCGCCCTCGAGGCAGCGCAGGGTCTCGTCGCCGTAGTAGCAACCGAAGAGCAGCTCCGGCTTGCCGTCGCCGTCCAGATCCGCGACCGCCCCCGAGCCGAAGGATGGCGCTTTCAGGTCGACGGTCCAGAGCAGTTCCTTCCGGTCGGGCGGTGCCTGGGCGACGAGGAGCGGCTGGAGGCCCACGAGGATGAGGACGAGGAAGCGGACGCGCGCGCTGGTCACCATGCGTTACTCCGGGTTGCGTCCGTGATCATACGCCTTCGCGGGCGGCGCGGCAGCAGGGCTCGTTCCGGCCTTCAGGGCGCGACCGTCACCGCGCGCCGTCGCCGCCGCCAGGACCAGCCGGCGACCAGGGCCACGAGCAGGCCGACGCCGAGGCCGGCCGGCGGCTTCCAGCTGGTCTCGCGCAGGAGATAGGCCTGGTCGGGCTCGCCCTCGGGAACCCAGCAGCGGGTCTTCGTTCCGACCGGATGCTCGCGGAGGACCTTCTCGGCCCAGTCCCGGCTGCCGCCACGATCGCTGGGCGTGATCCGGCTGGAGCGCCGCTCGAGGCCGTCGACGACGTAGGCGAAGCTCACCCGCGGTCGATAGCTGCGACTGCCGGAACCGCCGCTCCCCGTGGTGTAGGACTCCAAGGCCGCGTCCACAACGACCGCCGGCAGCTCGCGGGCGTCGGCGAGGAGCCGGCGCTCACGCACCAGATCCACCGCCGAGAACAGGGCCAGCAGAACGCCGACGATGGTCAGCGTCCGCAGGGCGCGGGGACTCTTCAAGCTCTCGAATACCGACACGCTCGTCTCCTGGAGGACCGGCGCATGATAACGCCTGGGACGGGAAGCGCCGCCCCCTGTTACGCTGTCGTTACCGACCGACGCCCCCCCGGGGCGTTGAAGGCCACGGATGGAGACGGTCACGGAGGAGAGCCATGGGACTCTTGGGCAGGATCCTGGGCGCGGCCACGACCCGCGTCTGGCGCGCGGAACAGCAGCTGATGCAGCGTCTGGGCCTGGTCGCGCCACCGGTGGCGATCCAGTGGATCGCCACCAACGCCTGTGAACTCGAATGCCCGCACTGCTACTCGCGGGCGGGTCGGAGGCTCGTGGGCGAGCTCGACCTCGACGAGGCCCGGACCCTGCTCCTCGACGAGCTGGTCGCGCTCGATCGCCCCGAACTGGTGCTCGCCGGTGGCGAGCCGCTGCTCCGCCCCGACTTCGCCGAGCTGATCGAGGCTCTGGCCGAACGTGGGCTCGGCTGGTCGCTCCACACCCACGGGGCGCGCGTGCCGGCCCTGCGTCGGGTCTTCGAGCGCTGGCCGCCCGACATGGTGGCGGTCAGCTTCGACGGCCCGCCGGCCGAACACGATCGCTTCCGCGGGCGTCCCGGGAGCTTCGCCCGGGCGATGGAGGCCATCGCCATCCTGCGCGAGATCGGCGTGCGCGAAGTCGTCGCCGGCACCACGGTCCATCGCGGCAACGCCGACCTGCTCGACCGGATGCTGCCGCACTTCCTCGCCAGCGGCGCCCAGGCCTGGGGCCTGCATCTGGTCACCCCGGAAGGCCGGGCCGGCGAACAGACCGGAATCCGACCGAGCGCCGCGCAACTCCGCCGCGTCGCCGCCTTCGCGCGCCGGGCCCGGGCCTTCATCCGGGTCGAACTCGACAACGAATGGGGCTCCGCGGGCGAGCTCGACCCGCTCCATCGCGATTCCAGCTTCCTCTGCGGCGCCGGTCGCATCTCGGCGGTGGTGAGCGCCACCGGCGAGCTCATGCCCTGCACCACGACCGACCGCCGGGAGAGCGCCGGCTCGATCCGCGAGCGAGCACTCGGCGATCTCTGGCGCCAGGGTTTCGCCGCCTTCCGGAACGCGAAGCCGGGCGGCGACAAGGACCCGCTCGATTGCTGGCTCCAGACCCGCAACGGCTGCTCCTGCCGCGCCTCGGCCTTCGATCCGGTCGACGTCGAGGCCAGGCTGCGCGCCCTGGCGGAGGCCGCGTCATGAAGTCCCTCGGCCTCATCCTGCTCCTGCCCCTGACCCTGTTCCTCCTCCTGGTCCTGATCCTGCGCCGGCCGGCGCGGCCGCTGATCCTGCGTTCGCCCTTCCTGCGCCAGGCCCTTCGCGTCGCCGCGCTCCTTCTCGTCCTCGCCGGCTTCGGCCGCGAGCTGGAGGCCCAGGACGAACCCGGGCCCGCCTCGCGCCCCGAGGCCCGCGAGGCGCCGGTCCTGCCCGATCAGGCGGCCCTGGAGCGCTTCGGTGACCGACTCGCCGACACGGCGCTGCGTCGATCGCTCACCGATCTCCTCGAGTCGCTCACGCGCGTGGATCGACCGGCGGCCGCCGAGACCACGGCCTGGGTGGCCGCCCGCTGCGGGTCTTTTCCCGACGTCTTCGCCAGGATGGTCGCGGCCGACCTGGCCGAGCCGGCGCCCTCGACGACCATCTCCGCGGCCGAGCTGCGCGAGGCGCTCGCCGCTCTGGATCAAGACGGCCTGTGGTTCCTCGGCGTCGACGCCTTGCTCGGACGCCTGCTCCAGCGGCTCGATCCGGCCACGCCGATCCCCGAACGGGTGGCGCTCCTGACCGCCCTGGAACGACACCGTCGGCTCTCGGAGGCGCTGGTCCTCGCCATGGCCCGGATGAAGCCCCTGGCCATCAACCCCCGCGCCTGGGCCAGCAAGGCCGGTCCCGGCCGCGAGCTGCGCATGGCCCGGGCCCTGGCGATCGCCTCGCTGCGGCAAGACCTGGAACGGATCCTCGACGAACGCAGCCGGTCCACGGCTCGCGACGACGCGGCCACCTCGTTCCGCGCCACCGGCGACGGCATCGAGCTCGCGGCTCCGGGGCAACCGGTGCGGACGCTCACCCGGGGAAAGACCTTCTCGTTCGGGCGCCATGACCTGATCTGGAGCACGACCGGGGGCGGCATCGACCAGGCCTGGCTCGGGACGATCGTGATCCCGGCCGGGGCCGCGATCGGCGTGGCCGAACTGCCGGCGCTCCTCGACACCGATCAGCGGACGAAGGTCGAGGGGGCGCTGGACCGCGCCCTGGCCGGCGACGCGGTCGCCCAGGGACTCATCGAGCTCAGTCTGCCCCTGGTGCACCGGGCCCTCGCGCGCCGGCTCGACCAGGCCACGGACGAACCGGGATGTGACGCGCTCCGCATGATCCTCCGGCTGCACGACGACCTGCTCCCGCGACTGCCGGCCCGCTTCGAGTACGAACGCCCGGAGCCGCCGCTCGAAGGTCCTCGCTGAGCCGCGGTAGAGATCAGTCGCCGCCGAGGTTGTGGAGGTCGTAGACCAGCTCCTCCACCATCCAGTCCGGAACCAGACCGAGCCGGCCGAGGATCTCGGCGGCGGTCCGGCGACAGATGCTGCAGGGGCTCTGGTCGTAGGCCGCGACTAGACCGGTCGCGCCCGCCGCGTGCGGGCTCTGGCGCTGAAGGTCGATGCGATCGCGGAAGCTACGATGACGGCCGTCCTCGGCGGCGACGACCGCGCCGCCCGGTTCCCGGCAATCCGCCGGGCCGTCGTCGCCAGCCGCCGGCTCGAGTCGCGGTCTCGGCTGCTGCGCCTGATGGCGGAGGTAGGTGGCGACCGCCGGCGAGGTCGTTGCGGCCTCCAGGAGCAGCCGGCGCGCGGCGCCTTCCTGTTCGATCAGGCGATCGAAGCGCCGCTCGAAGCCGGTCGGCCAGACCCGGTCCTCGGGCCCGAGCTCGTGCCCCAGGAGTTCCGCGATCGCGACCACGGCGCGCGCGCCCGCGAGGTCGACGAGTTCCGCCGCGCCGAGGATCTCGGCCTCGCCACGATCGAGCCGCAGGCCCTCGATCAGGTAGTCGAGCGCGCGCTGACTGCCGCTCCGCGCCAGGGCGGCGAGGACGCGCCGGCGATGACGCGCGTCGACCGCGGCGCTCGATTGGTCCTCGCCGGCATTCGCGCTTCCACAGGCATCCTCGATCATCTCGCTGCGATCGGCCGCCAGCGCCAGTTCGGCGATCCAGGGCCCGCGCGCCGGTTCGAGCCCCGGCCGGAAGCTCTGATCCTCGAGCGCGGCGGCGACCAGGAGGTCCTCGTAGCCGACCACGCCATGGCGTTGGACCTGGATGAACACGCGCCCCTGGCCACGACGCAGGGCCGCGGCGAAGGCGAACCGGTCGAGCGGCAGGCTGAAGGGCGCGGGCAAGACCGAGATGTCCTCTCTCTCGTCCATGCCGCGCATTCTCCCGAGCCTGCCGCTCAGGTCAAGCGCATGATTCGCCTGGCTGCCGCCGGACCGTCGCCGTCATCGAGGGGAAGTTCGCGCTCGGCGACGATCAACGGAAGGCTTCGAGGTAGAACATCATCGACTTCGACCAGCCGAGCCCCTCGGTCGGATAACGGTAGCCGATGGCGCTGAGAGCCGCCGGCTGGCCGCTGGCGAAATGGGCGAAGTTCGAGCCGCCCCAGTTGCTGATCAGGCCATGCCACTGCCAGTAGAGCGGCTGCCAGATCGGGTCGTAGGCGGCCATGTAGCGCAGCATCGGCAGGGCGAAGGCGCTGTTGTGCATCGAGGCCGGCGCCACCGTGGTGGTGCCGAAGCGATAGAGCAGCACCTGCTGCCCGTTCACCCAGGTCGAACCGAGGCTCATGATCGTGCCCCCGACCTGACAGAGTTCCGAGCGGGTGAAGCCGGTCGCCGCCTCCAGGCCCGGAGCCTGCTCGTACCAGCGGAAGATGGCGGCGACGAGCTGAACTTGCATCCAGGGCGACTCCTCGGCCAGGCCCTGATTGCCCAGGTTCGGCCAGTAGCCCCCCGGCCCGAGCAGATTCTCGCACTTGGTGATGAAGGCCTGGGCCTTGGCGAGCAGGGCCGGATCGCGGGTGAGGAGCCAGTAGCTCATCAGCTCGTCGAGATAGTGCGCCGCGATGCGCGCGCCCCAATAGCCCTGCCAGACGGTCGCGGGATTGCTCTGCAACATCATCTGGTAGCTCTGATCGACGGCCATCCACAGCAGGGGGTCGTCGGAGAGCAGGGCCCAGATGATCAGTCCGGCCGACCATTGCTTCTCCCAGGTGCCGCCCTGGGCCTCGCCCATGATCGCGTCGCCCTTCTCATAGCGGCACATGCCACGCCACTGTCCAGTCCAGTGCCGCCCCCAGGAGGCATGCGCGATGGCCTGGCGGAGTCCGAATTCCCAGCGCGCGGGGCTCGGATTCTCCATGTAGTTGAGCGCCAGATAGAGCAGGCGGTTGTAGTGCCAGTTGTCGAGTCCGTCGCCACCGCGGGTCGAGATCGCGCGGTACCAGCCCTGCAGCGGGTTGCCGCCGGTGGTGATGCTCCAGTTGCGCAGGAGCCAGCCCTCGTCCCAGGCGGCGCCCTGCGGCGCGGAGGCCGGCGCACCGGCGTCCTCGAGGAGGGAGAGGAAATGGGCGATCCTCGGCTCGCTCGCCACCTCGCCCAGATTGGTGATGCCGAAGAGGAAGGACAGGACGAGATTCCGCCGCGCCGTGCTGGGCACGCCCTTCGAGATCGCGGTCGAGTAGATCGGCAGCAATTCACCGCCGGTGAGGACCTGATTCGTCCAGGGATGGGCGATCGAGCTCCGTAGGTGCCCGATCTGGTCGTCGACGTAGACGAGCTGTCCGCCCGACATGCTCGCGCCCGTCGACGGGATCACGTTCGGCGTGGTGAGGATGCGCTTGAAGTGGAAGACCTTGTTCGGGTCCTCGTTCAGCGAGACGTTCGGATTGATCAGGACGATGCCGGCTCCGTTCGGCAGATCGAAGGATGCCAGCAGGACGACGCCGTTCTCGCTGTAGCGCGGTACGGGGTTGGTGGGCGTTCCGCCGCCCCCGTAGCCGAAGGTCAGGATGAGGCCGGTCAGTAGCTCGATGAATACCTGCATGCTCGTCTCCCCGTCACGACACCGACGCGATTCGAAGGTCCCCAAACTCCGACGCTGGCTCGTGGCGCGGGCGAGCGGGCGCACTCTATCAGCTCGCGCCGAGAATCCAAGAAAGCTCCGATCCACGCCGCGGCTGACTTCACGTCACGAAGGATGAGAACGACGAAGGACCGACATTTCGTCGTCGCGTGAACCGCTGTTTCAGGGTAGGCTCCCGGAGATCGTTCGCCGGCGATCACCCCGCGCCCGTCATCGATGTCGACTCATAGTCCCTCGCGCCCGAGAGGATCGGTCCATGATTCCAAGCTCACGAGCCCCCCGCGCCTTCGTTCTCGTCCTGGCCGCGCTGGCCCTCGTCGGACTGCCGCTGCAGGCCCACGTGAAACTCGATTCGCCGAACGGCGGTCAGACCCTGACGCCCGGTCAGGTGACGCAGATCGTCTGGCATCCGACCGCCGCCCACGCCACCATCGGTTGGGATCTCGAATACTCGCTCAACGGCAGCGCCGGACCCTGGCTGCCGATCGCCCTGAACATCGCCCCCGGCGACATCTCCGCCGGCTCGATGCACGTCTGGTACTGGGTCGTTCCGGCGACCGACTCGGGCAGCGTTCGTGTCCGCGTCCGTCAGGTCAACAACGGCACCGACTACACCGACGTCTCCGACGCGGATCTGGCCATCCTGAGCACCCTCGCGGGCGACGTCGCCAGCGTCTCGGTGGCGAACGGCGGCAGCCAGCTCCTCAGCTTCACCGGCGGTGCCGCGCTCGGTGGCTCCGGCTTCATCACGCTCGGCAACTTCAGCGGCACGATCCCCGGCATCCCCTACCAGGGCTTCCTGATCCCGCTGAATCAGGACTTCTACTTCGACCAGAGCCTGCTCTACCCCAACCTCGCGCCCTTCACCAACTCGCTGGGCGCGCTCGCCGGCGACGGCAGCACGGCGACGCTCTTCAGCCTCGGCGCCGGCGCGCTCTCCCCGGCCGTGGTCGGTGTCGTGCTCCATCACGCGGTGGTGGTGGTCGACGCGGGCCTGAACGTGCTGCACGTCTCGAACCCGGTTCCCTTGCAGCTCGCTCCCTGAGTCAGGCCGGCGTCACGTCGTTCCCGCTTCGCCTGGGCGAAGGGGAACGGCGGCCTCAGGGCCCGGTCAGCTCCCGCAGGCGGCGGAGGATCGCCGCCAGGGCGCCGGAGCGGATCAGGTCGTGGAGGTGGCCCTCGCAGAAACGCTCCTTGCGGAAGTGCGTGATCAGGAGCCGCCGCAGGGTCTCGGTGTCGGCGCCGGCGAGCAGGCTCTCGTCGCGGGTCAGTCGCTCGGCCTGCTCCTGGAAGGACGGCCAGTCGAAGTCGACGATCCAACCGTCGCGATAGAGGAGCTGCTCGAATTCGCGGACCTCGTCGCGGTAGTCGATGAAGTCGGCGCTGCCGCCGGCGAGATCCTCCGGCGGGTTCTCGAAGAAGTCCTGGAACTCGAGCAGGCGCGCGCTTTTTTCGGCCGCCGCACGGTGGCGTGACGCGACGGCCAGGTCGCGCCCGGTCTCGAGCAGGAGATCGAGCAGTTCCAGAGCTTCGATCCAACCGGGCGCCAGGGCCCCGATCCCCTGCGCCGCGCCGAGGAGCTGGCCGACCAGGAGGCCGGTGCTGTCGCTGTCGCCGCCGTGATTGACGGCGGCGCGAAGGGCGAGATCGATGTCGTCGGTCGCGCGGGCGCAGGCGAGGGCGATGCCCAGCGCCTCCTCGGCGACGAAGCCGCGGCCCAGCTCCTCGAGCACCTCGGGAATGAGGGAGTCGGCGCGATCGAAGGCCGCGCTGGCCTCGATCATGGCCCTGGTCTCCTCGCCCTTCCCGTTCTCGGGAAGAAGCTCGAGGGCCCGTTCGAGGGCATCCTCGAGGTCATGACCGTCGACCAGCTCCTGCAGCAGCAGCGCGAAGACGGCCGCCGGGTACTGTCCCGAGGGATGGCCGTGGGTCAGCGCGGCGCTGCGCCGGGCGAGATCGAAGGTGATCGTCGCGCTCTCGAAGCGATTGCCGAGCAGACCGATGGGCGCGACGCGCATCAGGCCGCCGCAGCCCTTGGAGTCGTTGATCGGGCGTTCCGGCGTGCCGGCGACCTTGTGCTGCAAGGCGCTGAGACAGGTGTTGCCGGGGGCGCGCTGGGCCCAGAGCTCGGCCCGCCCCAACAGGCCCCGACGACCGCGGGCGGCGGCCGGGCCCGCCTCCTGGGTCATCCGCCAGCGCCGGTAGGCGGAATCGATCGCCTTCAGGACATCGGTCAATTGGGCCTCGGACTTCTCGGCCAGAACCTCCAACAGGCCCTCCGCGGTGAACAGGGTCATCTGGGTATCGTCGGTGATGCGTCCGATGCCGCCATGACAGCGGGCATAGTCGCGGATGCCCTCGGGCCCGAAGCGCTCACGGATCCGGTCCAGGGAGTCGAACTCGACCGCGGCGCCGAGCGCGTCGCCGACCGCGCCGGCGACCAGCGACCCGATGATCCGTTCCTCCCGAACCAGGTCGATGCGGGTCATGATCTCGACCTGACGGTCGCGGACGTGCTGCTCCTGGGCCGCGGTCTCGATGACCCCGGGACGGATCGCGCGCAGCTCGCGGATGGCCTCGTCGGCGTCGAGGCCGAGCTCGACCAGCAGGCGGGCGGCGACCAGCCCGCTGCGCCCGAGACCGCCCTTGCAGTGGACCAGGACGGCCTTGCCCGCGCGCAGGAGCCGGCGGGCCCGAGCGCCGACGTAGAGCCAGCGCGACTCGAAGCGGCGGTCGGGCACGGAGACGTCGCGGATCGGCAGGTGATGGCATTCGATGCCCCGGCCTTCGAGCCCACGGCGGAGATCGGCGAGCGGCACCTGCAAGGCGCGGTACTCGTCGTCCTCGAGCAGGCTGAGCACGGCGCTGAAGCCGGCCTTCGCGATGACGTCGAGGTCGAGATCCAGGTCGCGCAACCAGGGACCGCTGTCGGCGTCGAGCTGCTTCTTGCCGGGACAGAAGGTGATCCCGATCGCGCCGAGGTCGGCGCGCTGGAGACTGTCGATGCGCAGGGGATGACTTTCGCTGGTGCGGGCGTCCATGACGGCTCGTCCGGGGGCTACGGGCCCGATCCTACCGCGGCGGGATGACGGCCTCGGCGCGGGTCCGGGTCATTTCCTCTCGGGGCAGCGTCGGATGACGCAGACGGCCGATCGCGGCACGCCGTCGGCGGCGGCGGCGAAGCGCGAACCGAGGGGAATGCGGCGTTTCTGGGTCACCATCTCGTCGTCGGCGCCGCGCAGGACGTAGCGTCGCTCCTCGACGCGGTCCTGCTCGAGCCGGCCGTGCTGTTCGCCAGGATGCTGCACCGAGAGCAGGAGCAGGGTCTCGCCCGCGCGCGTGCGCAGGAAGGCGGGCCCGGTCAATTCGGCCTCCATCGGTCCCTGGGCGAAGCAGACCGGTCGCCCCTTCCGCGGGAGCCACCACATGGCATTGTTGCCGAACAGACCCTGGAAGGCCTTGGAACCCGGCGGCACCTCGCCGCGCGAGGCGACCTCGGCGTTCGCCTCGCTCATGTCGGTGACGAACCAGATCTCGCCATCCGGATCGATGACCAGGTTGTCCGGCGCGGCGAAGCCGCCGCCGCCGTCGGCGGGCTCGCCGCTCATCACCAGATCGCCCCAGAGGAACTCCAGGGCCGCGGGGTCGCCATCCTTCTCGCTCAGATGACGGATGCCGCCGTGCCGTCGACTGCTCGTGCCCGCCGCCTCCGGGAAGGCCTCGAGGTCGGGCGAGCCGTCGTCGTCACCGCCGAAGTCGGTGAAGGAGACGAAGACGTTGAGGACACCGCCGCCGCCGAACTCGCACTCGAGGTCCTCCGGCCGGGCCGCCGGGCTGGCGCCGATGCAGTTGGCCATGGCGAAGGCATCCATCAGGATCACCCAGCGCTTCAGCTCCCGCGCGTCTTCGCCGGCCCCGATCGTGGGCCGCACCAGATCGCCGAGGGTCAGCTCGGCGAAGGCCTTGCCGGTGAAGCCCTCGAGGTCCGCGATCCAGGCGTCGACCGATCGGCCGCCACGGCCGACGCGCTCGTGCCCACCTTGTTCGAGGTCGCCTTCCGGGGACCGGCGCGGTAGCAGCATGCTGCCGCCGGCGCAGCGTTCCGGCCGGGGTCGGACCAGAGGCGTCTCCGGTTCGAGCGCCAGCCAGCGGCCGCGATGATCGGTCTCGAACCGGGCCACCATCAGGCTGCCATCGGCCAGCAGCGCCGAGTTGGCCGGATCCTCGGGCCGCGCCACGATCCGGCGCGAGACGAACTTCCAGACGTGGCCGCCGCGGGCGTCGTCGCCCATGTAGACCGCGAGCGCCTTGCCGGCCGTGGCCGCGATGGCGACGTTCTCGTGGCGGAAGCGCCCGAGCGCGATCTGCTTCACCAGGCGTCCGGTCGCGGGTTCGATCTCGGCGACCCAGCCGTAGTGGCGCCCGTCGAGCGGGCCGTCCGGGGCGCCCTGGCCGATGCCCTCGAGGAAGCGCGGCAGGTCGAGCTGCTTGTCATGGCCGTTGACGCCGAAGAGTCGCCGGCCGAGGACCCGACCATCGGGCAGGATCCGGTGGGTGGTGTAGTCCTGGAAGTTCTCCTCGCAGCTGAAGAAGGTCCCCCAGGGCGAGACGCCGCCCGAGCAGTTGCACATGCTGCCCCGCGGCGCCCCGAGCCGCCGGGCGCCGGGCCCCGCGAACCGGGGCCGGTCGGCCGCGGCGACGTTGACGGTGCCGAAGGCGTGGATGCGGCGATGGCGGCCATCGGCGGCGACCACGAGTTCGCCCCGGCCGTTCAGCTCGAGCTCGAGCAGGCTCAGGCCGAGGTCGGCGAGCGCCTCGCGGCAGACTAGCCGCGCCGCGGCCCGGGCCTCGTTCTCGTCCTCGTCGCCTTCGGCCTCGAGATCGAGGCTCAGACCGCCGAGCTTCCGCCCCGCCAGCACCAGCTTCTTCTTGCTCCGCCGCAGCTGCGGCAGCTCGCGCCCCTTGGCCAGGGCGAAGCCCTGCAGCCAGGGCAGCAGGGAGACGTACTCGTGGTTGACCATCAGCCAGTAGCGCTCGGCCCGACCGGGGACGGGCAGGATGGCGCAGTGGTCGCAGTTGGTGCCGAACTCGATCGCGCCGAAGCGGTCACCCCAGCGGGCGAGGATGCGCTGCTCGTAGCCCTGCGGCAGGCGGAGGTCGTCGACCGGATCGAAGCGCTCGGCGATCGCCTGGCCCAGCGGCGGCACCGGTCGCGGGATCTCCTGGAAGCGGCCGGCGAAACCGCCCGGCCGGACTCCGTCGCCACGGGGCGCGCGATACCAGCTCGAGGCCTCGAGGGCGGCGAAGGCGGCGCCGCAGTAACGGAGGAAGTCGCGTCTCTGCATGACCGGAGTCTACCTGCTCGCCACCGGCTTCGTCGCCCGTGGCCCGGTGAGAATCAGATGAGCGTCAGGCTGGCGGCGACGTGGCGCAGTTCCTGATGGTAGACGAGGCCGCCATGCAGGATGCCGATCCTGGCTCCACGGGCGCTGATCCGCGCGCCGTCGAGCGGCCGTCCCGATTCGTCGGTGAAACGGACGGCCCCGAGCCGGTCGACGTCGCCGCCCGCGCGGAGCGAGTAGAGAACGAATAGATCCCGTTCGCCCTCGGCGTCGTCCTCGTCGCAGCGGACCAGGGCCAGGTTCTCGGCCACGGCCATGCTGCAGCCGCCCGCGAGCGGCAGATCCCAGCTACCGACCACCTCGAAGTCGCGCAGACGGACGAGGGCGAAGCGCGGGAAGTGCAGGAACCAGACCTCGTCGTCGGCCACGACGTTGAGGGCATAGCAGTCGTCGAGGTCGTCGAGATCCTCGTCGGCGAGCACCCAGTCCGGCTGCCCGACCCGTGACCACCGCGCCAGCCCGGGCTGCTCGGCGGGACGGGTCCAGCTGACGTTGCCGAAGTCGCCCTCGGCGAGATAGCCGACCCAGATCGCGCCGCCGATGGTCGCCTGCAGGTTGGCGATTCCCTCGCCCAGGGAGAGTGGTCGAACCAGTCGGCCCTGCCGGTCGTAGATCGCCGCGGCGCAGGCGCCCGCCGCCCCCGAGCCGCAGCCGCAGCGGGAACAGGCGAGCAGGATGTCGTCGCCGAGCGGCTGCACGAGATGGGTGGTGAAGGGCGGCGCCATGAACTCCAGATCGAGTTCCCGGGTGGCCCCGTGATACGACTGGACCCGCAGGCGGCGCGTCCCACCACGAAGGCTCTCGAAGGCGAGCCAGATGCGGCCGTCGGGCCCGAGCTGGAAGGCCGAGAGCCGCGCCGAGCCGATCTCCTCCCGGAGATCGAGGATCGGCGGCAAGCGCAAGCTCTGGACTCGTTCGAGGTCTCTCATGGCACGGACGGTCTGCTCCCGGGGCATGGTAGCGCACCCGCGGCGTCAGCCAAAAAACCGTCGCCGCGGGTGCCTTGCCGAGGCCCTAGGAGGCCGCGTCCTCAGCGGTCCTGGGCGAGTTCCGCCAACAGGTTCCGGAAGAGCACCCAGATCTTGGCGACCGAGTCGACCCAGACCCGCTCATCCGGGCTGTGCGCGCCCTGGATGGTCGGGCCGAAGGAGATCATGTCCATCTGCCCGTCCATGCGCTCGTTGAGGATGCCGCATTCGAGACCGGCATGGATCGCCAGGATCTGCGCCTCGCTGCCGAAGGTCTGGGCGTAGAGCGCCCGGGTCCGGGCCAGGAGCGGCGACTCCATGTTCGGCTGCCAGCCGGGGTACTCGTTGCCGTCGGTCACCTCGGCGCCGGCCAGCTCGCCGACGCCGCGGATCTGATCGACGATGCGCCTGAGATGGCGCGGATCGGCGCTGCGCGCCAGACAGCAGACCGAGGCAGTAAACGCCTGGCCCTGTTCCGCGAAGGACAGGGTCGCGGTGTTGTTGGAGCTGAGGATCTGGCCGGCGATCTCCGGCACGACCGCGATCACGCCGCTCGGCAGGCCCCGCAGGGCCGCCAGGAGCCGGCCGCCGTCGCCCTCGCTCAGGGCGAGGCCGGGCGCCGTCACCGGTTCCACCAGGACTTCGGCCTCGACCTCGTGGAAGGTGCTCCGGGCCAGCTCCTGGTAGCGCGCCGCCGCCTCCTCCAGCTTCCGGCCCAGGTCGGCGCCGCCCACGACCTCGAGGCTCGCCTCGCGCGGGATGGCGTTCCGCAGGGAACCGCCACGACCGCCGGCGATCCGCCTGGCGCCGGCCTCGACCAGGAGGCTCGCGAGCAGTTTCAGCGCGTTGCCGCGATTCTCGTGGATGTCGATGCCCGAGTGGCCGCCGCGCAGACCGCGCATGGTCACCTTGTAGCCCTTCATCCCGGTGGCGACGGCCTCGCGCTGGAAGGTCCAGCTCAGGCTGACGTCGCAGCCACCGGCGCAACCGACGAAGAGCGCGGCGTCGTCCTCGGAGTCGAGGTTGATCATCCGGCGGCCGACGAGCACGGCGGGATCGAGGTTCTTGGCCCCGGTCATGCCGGCTTCCTCGTCGATCGTCATCAGGAGTTCGAGCGGTCCGTGCACGACCTCGGGATCGAGGGCCGCGGCCAGGCCCATGGCCACGCCGATGCCGTTGTCGGCCCCGAGGGTCGTCCCCTCGGCGGTGACGAAGACGCGGCCCTTCTCCTCGGCGATCCCGAGCTTGATCGGATCGCGCTCGAAGTCATGAACCGTCGCCTCGTTCTTCTCGCAGACCATGTCCAGGTGGCCCTGGATCACCGTCACCGGCGCCTTCTCGAAGCCGGGCTTGGCCGGGACGCGCACGACCAGGTTGCCGATCGCGTCGAGCGCGGTGGAGAAACCGGCCGCCTCGGCGCGCCGACGCAGGAGATCGCGGATCGCGGTCTCCTGCTTCGAGGGCCGCGGCACCGCGGCGATCGAAGCGAAGATCTCCCAGACGCCGCGCGGTTCCAGTTCCTTGACCTCAGTCATCTTCATGGTCCTTCTCCTTGTCATCGTTCCCGCGGGCGGCACCCGCGGCCATCTTCTTCAGGGCCTCGTCCACCCCCCGACCGACCACCGCGTCGAAGCGCTCCGGCGTGAAGCGCGTCGCGGCCTCCGGTCTCCTGTCCGCCCGCCAGGCGGCGATGCGCTCGCCGAAGCCCTCGCGGCCGCGGAGGTTGGCCAGATCGGGGTCGCTCGCCAGCCAGTCGAAGCCGGAGTAGCCCCAGGCAAGGGCGAGCTCCAGCACGTACTCGGCCGCGGGCAAGGCGGCGGCACGGCTCAGGCGGCAGGAGAAATCGTAGAGCGCCCCGGCGATCCCCGCCCGGGCCTCGCCCGACTGGGTCTCGAAGCTGCACTCGCGCAGCAGGAGTCCACAGTAGTCGCGGTCGAGCCGCAAGGCCTCGGCGTCGATCCCGGCGCGGCCGTTGAGGTCGACGAGATTCTCGAGCGCGACGAGCAGGCGGGCGATGGAACGCTTGCCACGCTCCTTGGCGTTCTCCTCGCGCACGACGGCGAGTTCGGCCGCCACCGCGGCGTCGAATTCCTGGCCGCGGCCGAGTCGCTTCATCAGCACCAGGGCACCACGACGGACCTCGTCGTTCTCGTCCTCCTGGGCGAGGACCCGGGCCGCCTCGGCGGCGAAGGCCTCGCGCTGGTCGGGGCCGGCCAGTTCGGCCACGGCCTGGGCCGCATGGCCGCGATGGCCGAGGCTCTCCAGGCGATCGAGGAACTTGTCCATGTAGGCCCGAGCCAGGCGCGGGTCCTGGCCGTGGAGATCGCGGTACATGCCGGCGAAGGCGCCGCGATCCTCGAAGCGCCGGATCACGGTGTCGGCGATGCGCAGATGCAGGGCCCGGTCCAGGGCGAGGAGCAGCAGCCGGTCGTCGTCGGTCGCTCCGGCGGCGAGCAGCGCGTCGAGTTCGACGATGGCCGGACGCGGCCGATCGATCAGGGTCTCGCCGCAGTCGGCCAGGGCGGTCGCCAACTCGTCGATCCGCGCCGTGGACCTCGGTTCGGCGGCGGCGAGCGCGCGCGCCTGCTCGCCGAGGACGATGATCGGTCGGATCAACCGCGGATGTTCGCGGCGCAGCACCAGGAGGCGGGCACAGGCGTCGTCCTGACGCAAGGGTCGGGCGCGCTTCAGGAAGTCGGCGACGGTGGCGGCGGCCTCCTGCGCCGGCGCGGCGACGGCGAGCGCGAGCACGAGGGTCAGGCAGAGGCTGGTCAGGCTGGGCCTCATCGGCTTCTCTCCTCCAGGAGGATGACACAGTGGACCTCGATCGCCTCGTTGCGGCCAACGGCGCCCAGCTTCTCGCGGGTCTTGGCCTTGACGCTGACGCGTTCCGGCTCGACCTCGAGGATGGCGGCGATGCGATCACGCATGGCGATCTTGTAGGGCTTGAGCTTCGGACGCTCGGCGATGACGTTGAGGTCGACGTTGCCGACCTCGAGGCCGCGTTCGCGGACGCGCCCCATCGCCGCTGCGAGCAGGACCGCGCTATCGGCGCCGGCGAAGGCCGGGTCGTCGTCGGGGAAGAGCTCGCCGATGTCGGGAAGGCCGGCGGCCCCCAGGGCGGCGTCGGTGATCGCGTGCAGGACGGCGTCGCCGTCCGAGTGGCCGATCAGGCCGCGATCGAACGGGATCTCGAGACCGCCCAGGACGAGCTTGCGCTCCGGCCCCAGCCGGTGGATGTCGTAGCCGGTGCCGATCCTCATCGTCCACCCTCCTCCAGCCAGAGGCCCTCCCGCGCCACCAGCTCGGCGAGCACGAGATCCTGCGGCGTGGTCACCTTGAAGTTCCAGGGACTGTCCGGAATCGCGATCACCTGGTGACCGAGATGTTCGAGCGCCGCGACGTCGTCGGTCACCTCGAGGCCGAGTTCGGCGGCCGCCTCCAGCGCGGCGATCAGCTCGCGCCGCCGACCGGCCTGGGGGGTCTGGGCCAGGCGCAGGCTCGCGCGCGGCAGGGTCTCCACGACCCGGCCGCCGTCGCCGATGCGCTTGACCGTGCTCGCCACCGGCACCACCGGCACCGCGCCCACCGCGTCCTCGAGCGCCCGACCGAGGGCCTCGATGGTGGCCCGGCTGACGAAGGGGCGGGCCGCGTCGTGCACCAGCGCGCCCTCGATCGCCTCGCCGAGCGCGCGCAAGCCGGCGAGCACCGAGTCCTGGCGGCGCGCGCCACCGGGAACGACCCGCCAGGCGCCGTAACGGCGCAGCTCGCGGCCCAATTCGCCATCCTCGAGAGCGTCGAGATCGTCCGCGTGTACCACGAGCACCCGCTCCTCCACCGCCGGAATGGAGGAAAAAATTTCGGCGCAGCGAAGAAGCATCGGCCGGCCCCCGACCGGGACCAACGCCTTGTGGCGACCCTGCCCGAGCCGTTCACCCACGCCGGCCGCGACGATGACAAGGCCTAATCTCACGCCGACTTGTCTCCCTGGGGGCCGAGCGGGTCACGCATCTTCTACCAGGCCAGATCCTACCCGCTGCCGCGCCGGGCATCGAGTCCCCGCCATCGGGGGTCGATGAAGAGCCGGCGAATGCCTCATCCAAGTCCCCTCCGGCGACCGACGACAGAAGGACCAACCCCTCGAACGCGGCGACGCCAATCGCCGAGCGAAGACCCTTGAGGGGAGGAGACATGCCATGCGAATCCGAAACGTCGCGATCGTCGTCGGGATCCTGTGCCTCTGTGCCGGTATCTGCTCCGCGCAGTTCACCAGCCTGGTCTGGAACGGAGCCACCGGCACCCAGATCCCGGTGAACGTCGGCAGCGTCACGACCGTGAACGTGAACGCCTATCCCGGCATGAACTATGCGCTCCTCGCCTCGAAGACCCGCGATGTCTGGTACACCGATCTCGGCCTGCTGGAAGTGGATCTGCAGGATCCCGCCTTCACGGTCGGCATCGACGGCTTCAACCCGGCCCACCCGCGCTTCAGCTGGGGCTTCGTCAACGGCAACGGCGACTTCGACTTCAGCTTCGTGCCCTATCCGATCGCCAGCCCGATCGGTGACGACATCTACTTTCAGGTGCTCGCCCAGGATCCCACCAAGCTGCTCGGCTTCTCGCTGTCGAACTTCGTCGGCGCCAGTTCTCAGGCCCTGAAACCCGTGGTCTACTCGGTCGAGCCGCGCTCGACCGCGCCGGGCGGCACGGTGACCATCCTCGGCGACTATCTCGACGGCACGCCCTCGGTGGGTCAGACGCCCGTGGTCACGATGGGCGGCCAGACCTTGACCCTGATCAGCCAGAGCCGCAACCAGATCATCGCCGCGGTGCCGATCGACGGCCATTCCGGTTCGATTCGCGTCCACACCGACCGTGGTTCGTCGCCGGACCTCTACTACAACGTGAAGCACTACGTGGTGGTGGCCGGAAACCTGGTCGGCGAGGGCCTCCCGGGCAGCGAGCTCCTGGACGGTCACATGAGCCTCGTGGGCGAGATCGACTCCCCCACCGACGTGGACGAGTACCAGATCCACCTCGAGGCCGGTGAGGAACTCTTCGTCGAGGTCTTCAACTACGATGCCTTCAACCTCGTGGTCAAACCCTACGACCCCGCGGCCTGGCAGAGCGTCCAGCTCAACAGCGACCTCGAGTTCCGCATGCCCGGGGTCCCGATCGATCCGCTCATCTACGACAACGACGGTGGCTGCGGCTTCGCCGCGGGCATCGGCACCGGCAACGCCCGCCGCTTCGTCGCCCCCTTCACCGGCGACTACAGCGTCACGGTCGGTTCGGCCTTCGAGTACAGCACCGGCCACTACATGCTGAACACCTGGACCGCGACGGGCCCGACGACCGGCGAGCCGCAGCTCGTCGGCATCCACCCCAACATCTCCACGGTGGGCGGCGTGGTCGAGATCTACTGCTTCGGTGTCGACCTGAGCGATCCGAGCACCATCTCGGTGGAGTTCCAGGGCGCGAACGGAAGCTGGCTCCCGACCACGCCCTTCCTCAACGCGCAGGGGCGTCTGGCCGCGATGATCCCGGCCGCCGCCAAGACCGGACACCTCCGGGTCCGCAACGCCCAGAATCTGGTGTCGAGCTTCGACGCCGACGACTACCCGTCCTACTACGTGCTGCTCAGCCAGCTCGCGGTCGAGACCCTGAACGCGAGCTACTCCGGGTCGATGCAGATCATGGGTGACATCAGCGTGACCCAGGAGATTGATCAGTTCGCCTGGTCCCTCAACGCGGGCGACGTGGTCAAGGTCCGGGCCTTCCCCTTCGACTTCGACAACACGCGGGTGATGAAGGGCGAGTTCTTCGACCCAGCCTGGCTCGACCCCGAGGTCCAGATCCTCCCGCCGGTGGGCCAGGCCCCGGTGATCGACATCCACTCCGGCCCGGGCATCGCGGCGGAGATCGGCCTCGCGATCCCGCCCTTCGTCGCGGCGACGACCGGGACCTACTACATCCGCGTCGACAGCTGGTTCTTCCTGACCCAGGGGCCCTATCTCCTCGACGTCGAGATCAACTGAGGCGGTCCCGCCGTCCCCCGGAGCCGCCATCCTCCCCTCATGACCCAGGGGAACGCGGCGGCCGGCAGGACCCGGCTCATGGTGGGAATCGATCCCGGGCTCACCGTCACCGGCTACGGCCTGATCGCCCTCGAGGGCAACCGGCTCCGCCACGTCGAGCACGGCGTCTGGCGGCGCGGCCCGGGCGTGGACGGCGGCCAGCGCCTGGCCGAACTCGGTGATCGGCTCGAGGCCTATCTCGCCCGTCACCGGCCCAGCGCCGTCGCCATCGAGCAGGCCTTCCTGGGCAAGAACGTCCAGAGCACCCTGCGCCTCGGCGAAGCCCGCGGCGCCCTGATCGTCGCCTGCGTCCGCCAGGGACTGGTCCCGATCGAGTTTCCGGCCGCCACCGTGAAGAAGGCGATCACCGGCAACGGCCGGGCGGCCAAGGAACAGGTGCAGTACATGGTCGCCAAGCTGCTCGCGCTGCCCCGGCAGCCCGAACCGGCGGATGCTGCCGACGCCCTGGCGGTGGCGATGACCCTCGCCCTGGACTGGCGCTTCAGTCCGGCCAACCGGGCCGAGCTGCGCGAGCGGGGAAGCTGACCGGCGGCGCCGGCCAGCGCGCCTCGATCGGTCCCCCTGCCGGCTGGGCAGCCGGCGCTCCGAGGCGCCGACCGCTGTTGGGCCCGGTGGTCGCCGAAGGCCGTCGAGCTTCGGATGCGCAGCCGGCGCTGCGCGGTCCACTCGGAGCTTGAATGTGCAGCCGCTCGGAGCGCCAGCCGCTGGCTGGCCTAGTCGAACTCGTCGGTTGCGCGCCTTCGCGACGGCAACCTCTCCGCACTCGGAATCGTCTTCCTCTCGGACATCTCGACGAAGCGCCGGCCAGCGGCCGGCGGACCTGCCGGCTGGGCAGCCGGCGCTCCGAGGCGCCGACCGCTGTTGGGCCCGGTGGTCGCCGAAGGCCGTCGAGCTTCGGATGCGCAGCCGGCGCTGCGGAGCGCGGAGCGCCTGCTCCGCAACTTTCCGGCAAGCTCCCAGGAGAAACGCAGTGCGCAGCCGGCGCTGCGCGGTCCAACCGGAGCTTGACTGCGCAGCCGCTCGGAGCTCGAGTGCGCAGCAGGCGCTGCGCGGTCCAACCGGAGCTTGAGTGCGCAGCCCCTCGGAGCTCGGTCCACTCGGAGCTCGAGTGCGCAGCCGGCGCTGCGCGGTCCGAGCGCTCCGAGGCGCCGGGCGCGCCGTTCAGCGCTCGAGCAGCAGGGTCACGGGACCGTCGTTGGTGAGGGTCACCTCCATCATGGCACCGAAGCGGCCGGTGGCCACTCGCGGCAGGCGTTGACGAAGGAGGTCGACGAAACGAACGAAAAGCGGTTCCGCCTGCTCGGGTCGGGCCGCCTCGATGAAGCTGGGTCGCTTGCCCTTGCGACAGTCGCCGTAGAGCGTGAACTGGCTCACCGCCAGGATGCCGCCGCCGACCTCGACGACGGAGCGGTTCATCAGGCCCTCGTCGTCGCGGAAGATGCGCAGACCGGTCACCTTCTCCGCCATCCAGGCCAGGGCCTCGTCGCCATCCTCACGGCCGATGCCCACGAGGAGGAGCAGGCCCTCCTCGATCGCCCCGACGGTCTCCCCGGCCACCACCACGGTGGCGGCGCTCACCCGCTGGACGACGACCCTCATCCGAGCGCGACCGGGAAGCGCTCGGCGATGCGCCCCCGGCAGGCGAGCAGATTGCCGAGCCAGAAATCGAGGATGGAGGCCTCGAGCCCGATGAGCGGCAGGCGCGCGGACAGCTGGAGCAGGTCCCGGTCGGCGCTGCTGAAGTAGGGCGAGAGATCGTGGTCGCTGCTCAGCTCGAGCAGCTCGGGAAGGTCGCGATCGCGGCGGAAGTCACCGAGGTCGAGCGAGGTCGCCAGGACCAGATAGGGGGCGTCGAAGGGCTTCTGCGCCAGCAGGACGAGATCGCCCTCGGGGCTCGCGCCGAGGAATTCCGCCAGCCAGCCGTCGTCGGCGACCATGCCCTCGACGACCACGCGGTAGCGGGCTCGCAACATGTGGTCGAGCACCCGCGCCCGCACGAATCGGGTCTCGGCCCGTTCCAGTTCCTCGCGGTTCACCGGTCCAGTCTCTCCTCGAAGGCCCGGATCCAGCCCTCGACCCGCATGCGGTCCTCCCCGCCCAGGTCGAGGTAGCGCTGGTAGTGCTCGATGGCCTTGGCGTAGTCACCGAGCTTGTCGGCGTAGATCAGCCCCAGGTTCTCCTGGATGTCCGGCGCCTTGGGCTCCAGGCGCTCGGCTCGCAGCATCAGCTCCAGGCCTTCGGCCACCCGGCCGTTGCGAACCATGGCGACGGCGAGGTTGACGATCGTGGTGACGTCCTGCGAATCCAGCTCGAAGGCGCGACGAAGCTGCTCCTCGGCCCGATCCGGAGCGTCGTCGGCCAGGTAGAGGGCGCCGAGCTTGGCCCGGACCCAGACGTCGTCGGGATCGAGCAGAAGGTAGTTCTGGTAGAGACGGATCGCCTCGCCGTCGTTGTGCCGCGCCTCCTCCAGCGCGGCCAGCCGGCGGAAGACCCGGGGACTCGGGACGCGCCCCTCGGCGGCCTGTTTCCAGCTCCGGTAGGCGGCGTCGTCCTCGCGTCGCTCCTCGAGGCTGATGGCCATCTCGGCGTGCGCCACCGAACAGGCCTCGTCGAGTTCGATCGCCTCGGCGAGCATCCGTTCCTTGCGGACGCGGTCGTCGACGAGGCTGGCCAGGAGGGCCAGGTGCGCGGCGCGCGCGCTGGCGTCGTCGTCACGCTCGAGCAGGAGTTCGAGTTCCTCCCGCAGGGCCTCGCGTTCGGCGCGACCGCGGCTGAGGTCGATCTCCTCGCGGAAGGCGGCGACGTTACCGGGGTCGATGCGGCGGAGGTTGCCGAACAGGCGCCGGGCCTCGTCCAGGCGTCCCTCGCGGCGCAAGGCCTGGGCACGAAGGAACTCACGGCCCTGGGAGAAGTCGAGCCAGCGGGTGTTCTCCTGGCTCCCGCCGCAGCCGAAGAGGAGCAACGACAGGACGAGGGCGGCCCCCGGAACGATGGCCCGGAGTCCGCCCCGCCGGCGCCCGCGGGACTCAGTTCCCGAAAGCGGCGATGCTCTCCGCCAGCTCGTCGCTGTAACGGAGCTCGTCGTTGCGGATGAAGACGAGCTGGGCGCGCTTGACCTCATGTTCCTGTCCATGCTTCGCCGCGATGATATGCGAGCAGTGGCCGCGCGCCGAGACGTTGATGAATGGTTTCGTGCCGAAGTCGGCGATCTGTACCCGGACGCCGCGGTCGCAGACGATCTTCAGGTTGCGGACGAAGACCGTGCACTTGCCCCGGGCCAGGGTCAAGACCCCGCCGGTCGGATCGAGGTCGCGGTTGCTGACGTCGTCGCCCGAGACGCTGACGTCCATCTCGTAGTTCTTTGAGACCTCGATCACGGCCTCGGAGGCCAGGATCACCGAGGACTCGTCGATCCGGGTCTCGATCGCCCGGACCGCGGCCGGGGTCTCGGCGGCCTCGAGCTTGAGGACGCTGGGCTTGCCCTTGGCCTGGGGCTCGCCGGAGGGGCCGTCGTTCCGGCTGCCGCCGGTGGTGGCACAGGACGGCAGGAGAAGGAGCAGGGACAGCGCGAGCGGGAGAATGCGTTGGTTCACGATCTGGACCTCATGTTCCACCGGGTAAACATGAGATTCATCGGCTGAAAATCGCCCCGACTTGGGTGTTCTCCCGGAAGAATCCGGTCCCCGCGGGCCGGCCGGGGCCCGGATTCAGCCGCCGGAGCCGAGGCCGCAGCGCTCGCGCAGCCGCTCCATGGTGCGCCGGGCGGTCGCCCGGGCGGTCGCCGCGCCCCGCTCCAGGGCGGCCTCGATCTTGGCCGGATTGGCCATCAGATCGTCGTAGACCTCCCGCCTCGGGGCGATGAACCGCTCGTAGGCCTCGAACAGCCGCTGCTTGGCCTCGCCATAGCCGAAGTTGCCGGCCCGGTAGCAGCCGGCCAGGTCGGCCACCTCCGCCGCCGTGGCGACGAGCTTGTAGAGGTCGAAGATCCGGCAGTTGGCCGGGTCCTTCGGCTCCTCCATGGTCTCGGAGCCGGTGACGATCTTCATGAAGCGCTTCCGCAGGGGCTTGGGCGCGGTGAAGATCTCGATGGCGTTGTCGTAGGACTTGCTCATCTTGCGGCCGTCGAGGCCGGGAATCGTGGCGACGTTCTCGTCGATCAGCGGCTCGGGCAGGACCAGGGTGCCCTCGCCGTAGTGGTGATTGACGCGCTGGGCGATCTCCCGGCACATCTCGACGTGCTGCTTCTGGTCCTTGCCGACCGGCACCACCTCGGAGTCGTAGAGCAGGATGTCCGCGGCCATGAGCACCGGATAGGCGAAGAGACCGTGGTTCGGATCCTTGCCGTTGGCGACCGCGTCCTTGTAGGCATGGGCCCGCGTCAGGAGGCCCATGCTGGTGAAGCAGGACAGGACCCAGGAGAGCTCGCAGACCTCGGGGACGTCCGACTGGCGGAAGAAGACGTGGTTCTCGTGATCGAGCCCCATCGCCATCCAGGTCGCGGCGACCTCGTGGACGCTGTGGCGCAGGGCGGCGCCGTCGCGCTCCGTGGTGAGGGAGTGGTAATCGGCGATGAAGTAGATGCCCCGATAGCGCTCGGTGAGCCGGATCGCCGGCAGGATCGCGCCGAAGAGGTTGCCGAGATGAGGCGTGCCGGTGGGCTTGATGCCGGTGAGCGAAACGGGGCGCGCGGTCATCGCGGGGAGTCTCCCTGGGCCTGGAGCAACTGGTTGAGCTGTTCGTTGATCGGTCCGGTCTGTTTCAGGATCCACTTGCCGATCATGTCGGTCTCGACGTTGATCGGATCGCCCACCCGGACGTCGCCGAGCGTGGTGATGGCGAGGGTGTGCGGGATGAGGGCGACGGCGACGACCCGGCCGACGATCTCGGTGAGCGTGAGCGAGACCCCGTCGAGGGCGATCGAGCCCTTGAGGATGACCTCCTTCATCAGGCGCTCGGGGAGCTCGAAGCGCATGACGGTCTGGCTGTCCTCGGGAACGATCTCGGCCACCCGGCCGACGCCGTCGACGTGGCCGCTGACCATGTGGCCGCCGAGCTGATCACCGAAACGCAGGGCCCGCTCCACGTTGACCAGACTACCGGCCCGGATCGCGCCCAGGTTGGTCAGGGAGAGGGTCTCGCGGCCGGCATGGAAGCGGGCCTCCCCCGCCTCCAGGCGGGCGATGGTGAGGCAGCAGCCGTTGACCGCGATGCTGTCCCCGAGCCGCGGCGCGGCCCCCTCGAGGGGGCCGAGATCGAGGCCGAAGTCGAGTCCCTCCCCTTCCACGCGCGGATCGAGGATGGGCAGCTTGGTCTCGACGATGCCGGTGAACATGGGACGCTCCTTGGCTTCGGCCTCCTGGATGTCCGGGTATGTGCAACCCCCGGAGGCCTTTCAAGCGACTGGCATCGTGGCGGTTCCGGCTCCTCGTCGGCGCGCGGTGGCGACGTTAGGATGGCGGGCCCCAGGCTCGTCGGCGGCCACCAGGACGCCGACCGAGGAGAACCACGATGACCACTCCCGTCCGGCGAATCGCCACCTCGATCCTGTTCATCCTGTGCCTCCAGTCCGTCTTCTTCGCGCCGGCCGCCGCCAGGACCGCGAGCCTCGTCGACCTGGCGGGCCCGGTCGCGAGCCACGCGGCGGGCGAGCAGCAGACCAGGCGCCTGCCACCCGCCTTCCCCTGGAACCAGGAGCAGCCGCCATGGGTCAAGTCTCTGACCCGGGTCGGTTGGGTCGTCACCGGCGTCGGCCTGATCATCACCATCGTCCACCTCATCGTCCGGAAGCGCCGTGGGCGAGCGAACGACGAGCAGGACGAACCTTGAAGCGGGCCGGCCGCGCTGGTTAGGAGGGCGATCGAAGTTCCGGAGCCGCCGCGAGATGCGCATCGACATCCTGACCATCTTCCCGGAGATGTTCCCCGGCATCCTCGATGTCGGGATGCTCCGGATCGCGCAGGAAAAGGGTCTGGTCGACTTCCGGCTCCACGACTTCCGGGATTTCGCCAAGGGGCTGCACCGGAACGTGGACGACCGCCCCTTCGGCGGCGGGCCCGGCATGGTCCTGAAGCCGGAGCCGATCTACGAGTGCCTGGAGTCCTTCATCCCTCGAGACGGGCCTCAGCCGACGATGATTGCCCTCACGCCCCAGGGCGAGCGCTATAACCAGAATATGGCCCAGGAGTTAGCACAGCAGGACTGGCTCGTGCTGCTGGCCGGCCGCTACGAGGGTTTCGACCAGCGGATCATCGACGGCCTCCGCCTAAGGGAAATCTCGATCGGCGATTACGTTCTCACCGGGGGTGAGCTTCCGGCGTTGGTTCTTGTGGATTCGATCGTTAGACTCCGCCCCGGCGTTCTCGGAGATGCGGACAGCGCGACCGAGGAGTCGTTCAGTTTCGGCCTGCTCGATCACCCCCACTACACCCGTCCGGTGGAGTTTCGCGGGATGCAGGTACCCGAGGTCCTGCGCTCCGGCGACCATGCCCGGATCGCTCGGTGGCGGCGGGAGCAGGCCGAGGCCACGACACGCCGCAACAGACCGGATTTGCTCCCGCCCGGGGAGGGCGGCGAGCGTCGAGACGATTGACCTGAAAGGCCGTGATGCGCTGCCAGGGGCAGCACGAGGAAGCCATGGACAAGTTCAGCCAGTTCGAGAAGCAGTGGATGAAGGACTCTCTGCCCGCGGTCGAGATCGGCGACACCGTCGACGTCGCGGTGAAGATCCAGGAAGGCGGCAAGGAGCGGATCCAGATCTTCAACGGCACCGTCATCGCCCGCCGTGGTCGCGGACCGGCCGAGGCCATCACCGTGCGCCGCATCGTGCAGGGTGAGGGCGTCGAGCGCGTCTTCCCCCTCCACTCGCCCAAGGTCGAGTCGATCAACGTCGTCCGTCGCGGCGACGTCCGTCGCGCCAAGCTCTACTACCTCCGCGATCGCGTCGGCAAGGCCACGCGCGTCCGGGAGAAGATCGACGCCGGCGGCAAGAACTGAGTCAAGGCGGGTCTCGGCCCGCACCGGCGCCCGGTCGCGAACCGGCGCCCCTGGTCACACCGAGATCTCGCCTCGCGGCGGGGTCTCGGCGATTCATTCCCGGTCCACCAGGTTGCAGGAGCAACGTCCGTGACCTCCAACTTGCAGACGCGGTACATCGTTATCGCCCTCGTCCTCGCCCTCGCCGGTCTCTGCATCGGCCTCAACTGGCCGATCAACCTCGGCATCGACCTCAAGGGCGGCAGCATCCTCACCTACCGCATCGAGCGCCTCGACTACGCCAATCCGGCCGAAGTCACGCCCGAGCAGCAGCAGCGGGATCTGACTGACACGCTGACGGTCATCTCGCAGCGCATCAACAAGGAGGGCGTGAAGGACATCTCGGTCCAGCAGGAAGGCACGGACCGCATCGTCATCACGCTGCCGGACTTCACCCCGGGCCAGACCGCGGAGATCCGCGGGCGCATGACCCAGATGGGCGCGCTCGAACTGCCGATCGGCGCCGAGAGCGGCGACAAGGCCTACGGCGTCGCCTTCAACCCGCAGACCTTCGAGAAGGAACGGGTCGAGCAGAAGGCCGCCTACAACCCGCCGCGCGGTTTCCGCTGGTGCCCGAGGCGCCCCGAGCCCGTGAAGGGCGAATCCAAGAGCGACTACGAGAAGCGTCTCGAGGACTACCTCGTCGCCCGAGTCGAGCGCCCCTGGGAACTCCAGGGCATGTGGCTCTACTTCCCCGAGCAGTACTGGGATGCGGCCCTCTTCCCGGCCAACCCCGGTCCCGGCATCACCGGCCGCAACATCTTCGCCGCCCGGCGCTCGGTCGACCAGGAAGGCGGCAACGCCGTCACCTTCGAGGTCAACGAGGACAAGCAGGCCTTCCTCACCGCCTACTCCTCGGACTACAAGGGCCGCCTCATGGCGATGGTCCTGAACGGCGAGGTCTGGAGTTCGGCGACGATCCGGAGCGAGCTGTCCTCGAACGTGCAGATCAGCCGCGGCAACGGCGGCTACAGCAAGGAAGAGCAGAACTGGCTGCTCAACTGCCTCCAGGCCGGTTCGCTCAAGCTGAAGCCGGTGCTCGAGTCGCAGGAGCAGATCGGCGCCACCCTGGGCGCCAAGGCCATCGAGCGCGGCCGCCTCGCCTTCATCGTCGGCGGCATCGCGGTCATCGCCTTCATGATCGTCTACTACAGCTTCGCCGGCATCCTGGCGGTGATCGCCCTGGCCCTCAACTTCGTGATGGTCTTCGCCATCCTGATGTTGCTCGAGGCCTCGCTCACCCTGCCCGGTCTGGCCGGCCTCGTGCTCACCATCGGCATGGCGGTGGACGCGAACATCCTCATCTTCGAGCGCATCCGCGAGGAGGTGGCCAAGGGCAAGAAGCTGATCCACGCGGCCAAGAACGGTTTCGACCGGGCCTTCGTGACCATCTTCGACGCCAACCTCACCACCTTCATCGTCGCCCTCTTCCTGGTCTGGTACGGCGAGGGCCCGATCAAGGGCTTCGGCTACACCCTGATGGCCGGCATCATCTGCTCGATGTTCGCCGCCCTCTACGTGGTCCGGACCCTGCTCGGCACCGCCCTGGCCCAGAACTGGGTCAGCGAGCTGAAGATGCGCCGGATCATGGAGAACGCGCACTTCGACTTCGTCGGCAAGATCAAGCCGGCGGCGATCGGTTCCTCGCTCCTGGTGCTGCTGGGCCTGGCCCTCTTCCTGGGCACCGGCAAGGAGAAGTACGCCCTCGACTTCAACGGCGGCACCGCCGTCCGCATGGTCTTCTCCGAGCCGATTGGTGACAGCGACGTCAAGGCGATCATCGCCGGCATCAAGGACGAGAGCGGCAAGACCAAGTACAACTCGATCGACGCCCACATGCTCGATCCGGACGGCCGCAAGGCGAGCGAGATGGACATCCGTCTCGACTACATCGCCAAGGCGAAGTCCGGCGACGGCACGACCGATGACGGCGCCGACCCCTACGAGGAGATCCGCCGCGAGCTGGCCACGGCCTTCGGCGACAAGCTGGTGCCCGAGCCGGTGAGCGCGGAGACCTACGACGCGACCACCAAGTCCTGGTCGGCCGAGTTGCACTTCGCCGCCCCGGTGACCGACCCTCAGGCCCTGCGGACGATCGCCGAGCAGCTCAACCTGAGCGGCCTCAGCGTC
Organism: Planctomycetota bacterium; assembly: GCA_020639295.1. Classification (GTDB taxonomy): domain Bacteria; phylum Planctomycetota; family DRQF01; genus JACKGY01. The sequence goes on along the minus strand of JACKGY010000003.1, from coordinate 301,028 downwards.
GACCCGACCAACGCGGACAAGTCCGCCTGGCTGGTCAAGGCCACGATGTCGCCCGAGGTGAAGGACCAGGCCGCCCGCCACTTCATCGACTCGATCGAGAAGGCGCCCGGCATGGCGCTCTCCAACCCCTTCCCCAAGGTGCGCTTCATCGGCCCCCAGGTGGTCGCGGACCTGAGGGAATCGGCCTTCCAGTCGATGTTCCTGTCGCTGGTCTTCATCCTGGCCTACATCTGGTTCCGCTTCAAAGAGCTGAAGTACGGCGTCGCGGCCTCGGTCGCGCTGGTCCACGACGTGCTCATCTCGCTGGGCATGGTGATCCTGTTCAACATGACCGGTCTGGTGACCGTGCCGATCTCGCTGGACGTGATCGCCGGCTTCCTGACCATCATCGGCTACTCGCTGAACGACACGATCATCGTGTTCGACCGCATCCGCGAGAACCTGGGCAGCACCCGCGGCAGCTACGCGGAGATCATCAACCGGAGCATCAACCAGACGCTGAGCCGGACGATCTTCACCTCCATGACCACCTTCTTCGTGGTCCTGGCGATCTTCGCCGCCAACGTGGGCCTCGAGACCCCGCTGCAGGGCCTGAGCTTCACGCTTCTCTGCGGAATCGTGGTCGGTACCTACTCGTCGATCTTCGTCGCGAGCCCGATCCTGATCTGGTTCCACAACCGTGAGGTCGCCAAGAACCAGAGCGGTTCGCCGCAGGCGAAGCAGACGGCCCCCGTGGCCTGATCGCCGACCATCTGGTCCCTCGAGAAGGGCGTCGGTCTCAGGACCGACGCCCTTCTTCGTCGACGGGCTTTTCTCGCCGCGCCTTGGCCCGGGGTCCCGGCCTGGCCGATAATGGGACCGTCGAACCCGTGAGGAGCCCTTCGAGGAGGCGGACCGTCAGGATGCGGAAGTCCGGAATCATCTTCGTCGTCGCCGGTCTCTTCCTGCTCGGGGCCTTCGCCTACGACATGGCCTTCGTCCGCCCCGAGCGTCACCTCCGCCAGATCGAGCAGCTCGACGACGTCCGCGAGGATCGCGTCGGTCCCAGCTTCGACCCCGCGCTCTACCACCCCGAGAGCAGCGACGTCACCGACACCCGCTTCATGCTCGACAACGAGGAACTCGATCTCGCCGAGCGCGGCGAGGACTACCAGTACGAGATCCGGGATGGCGACACGATCGACGAGCTGGCCCGCAAGTACCTCGGTCGGCACGAGCTGAAGAGCCTGCTCTTCCGCGAGAACCCGCAGCTCGTTCCCGGCCGCCGGCTCGAGGCCGGTACCCGGATCACCATCCCCTTCCGCTTCCGGCGCTGAGCGACCCGGTCAGGGCCGCGGCAGGAAGGGAATCAGGCGGGCCAGGAAGGCCTCGAGGCGGGCTCCGGGACAGATCGTGTCCTTGGCGATGTCCTTCATCCCCGCGCGGTGCCCGACGATGAAACGCGGATGGATGCGGCGGCTCTCGCAGAGCCAGGACAGGAGGCGACGCAGGGCCTTCTTCTGCTCGGCGGTGGGCTCGAGCCGGCTGAAGTCGCCCATGAGGCAGACCCCGATGTTGCCACGATTGAGCTCGCGGGTGCCGGCATGGGCACCCTGGAGTCCGATCTCCCGGCCCTCGAAGATGCGGCCGGCCCCGTCGATGACGTAGTGGTAGCCGATGTCGGCCCAGCCGCGATCATCCTGGTGGAAGCCCTGGAAGCGCTGCATCTGGGCCACGCTGGCCGCCAGGTCGGTCGGCGGCCGTTCCGGCTCCGCGGAGTGATGGACCGTGATCCGCCAGGGCTTCTCCATCGGCTCCGGGTTGCCGGAGTTCCTGACCGGGCGCGCCCCCCAGCGCTCGCGCGCGATGATCTCCGGGGCCAGGACGGTCGGCAGTTCGATCGGTGCCGGCTTGGCGGTCGGCGCGATCGGCTTCAGCTCGGCGCGCAGTTCGGCCAGGCCGAAGAGCTGCTGGTCCTCGATCCGAGCCAGGTAGTCGGCCGCCTGCTTGCGGTCGGCCCCCGCCAGCGACCGCCGGGCCAGCTCCAGGTAGGCCCGGTCGCGCTGGGCGGCGGTGTCGGCCAGGGCGAGGGCCTCGAGGAGATGGCGTTCGGCGCTCCGCCCCTGCCCCTCGGCCAGTCGGCTCCGGGCGAGCCCCATGGTGGCGACGTAGGTGGCCTCGCGGTCATTCTCTTCGGCCAGCCCCCGGGCGCGGAAGTACTCGTCGGAGGCCGCGGCGTACTGCTGCATCGCCATCAGGCAATCGCCGCTGAGGAGGGCCAGCCGGACCCGTTCGGCGTCGTCACGCGCCAGCATCCTGGCGTCGGCCAGGATGCGCTGGGCGCTGGCCGCCTGGCCGTTCTTCAGCTGCTGCTGGGCGAGCCGGATCTGGCCTTCGAGCCCGGGCTCGCCCCGTTCCCGACCGGCGCAGCCCGAGGTGCCGGCCACCAGCGCGAGGACCAGGACGATGCTTCCCAGAATGAGGCGTTCGATGACCGGACTCCCTTCGATCGGCCCAGGCGACCCGGGGATTTCACCATGTCGGAGGTACAGGATGACCGATGGATGCCTTGTGGGTCGTCATCGGGTCGGCAGAATCAGGGCCGCGCCCCCGGTCGCCAGTCCGCAGGATGGAGAGACGAAGATGCCCCTGAGTCGCGATGAAGCCTGGCAGCAGTTCTGCGGCTGGACCCAGACCGAGTCCCTCCGGCGCCACGGCCGCGCGGTCGAGGAGGTCATGCGCGCGGCGGCGAGTCGCTACGGCCCGCCGGACGCCTGTCCCGAGCACTGGGCCATCGCCGGCCTGCTCCATGATGCCGACTACGAACGCTGGCCGGCCGACCACCCGCGTCGGATCGTCGACTGGCTGGTGGATCGCGGCGAGAAGGAGCTGGCCCACGCGATCTCCGCCCACTACAGCAAGTGGAAGATCCCTCACCACAGCGAACTGGACCGCGCCCTCCTGGCCTGCGACGAGCTGACCGGCTTCGTGATGGCCTGCGCCCTGGTCCGTCCCGACGGCATCGAGAGCCTGGAGGTCCGGAGCGTCAAGAAGAAGCTCAAGGACCGCGCCTTCGCCGCCAAGGTGGAGCGCGACGAGATCGACGCCGGCGTCGGCCTCCTCGGAGTCGACCTCGGCGAGCACATCGGCTTCGTGATCGAGACCTTGAAGCCGCACGCCGACGAGCTGGGGCTCGGTCCCCGCAACACCTGAGGCCTCAGAAGGCCCGCAGGACCTCGGCGGCGACCCAACCCACCTTGCCGTTCTCGGCCTCGACCTGATAGCGCAGGACCACCCGATCGCCGATCTCGATGTAGCGCAACGCGAGGATGCGCCCGGTCGAGCCGCCGGCGATGCGCGCGGCCTGTTCCTTGCCGATGCCGAGCGCGTCCTTCCACAGCACCACCTCGAAGGAGCCCTCTTCCTTGAGAATGACCTGGCTGTCGACGGCCAGGGCCTTGGGACGCTCCTTGAAGTAGCTCGGATCGATGCGCACCCGGGTCTTCAGGTCACCGGTCCCGAACTTCTCCGGGTCGCTCCGTCCCATGGCCTCGGGCAGCTCCACCGACGACGGGAGGATCCAGGCCTCGCCGGCCCGCGGCTCGGTGTCACCGGCACGGCGGAGCTTGAGGACGACGCCATCGGCCTGGCTGCGTTCGAAGAGGTCCCAGGCCGCCATCCGCGCCTGGAGTTCCAGCTCGGCGCGCTCGAGGCCGTCGTCGACCTCGATCGTGCCGCCCGCGAGGCTGACGCCGTTCGGCCAGTCGGTGAGCTCCAGCTTGGGCAGGATCCGGAAACGGGGCCGCTCGAAGCCGTCGCTCATGTAGCCGCTGGCCTCGAGCTTCTCGAGGAAGACCGTGGCCGAGGTCTCGCGGTGCTTCTTCAGGTCGAAGGCGTCGTGACGCGCCCAGCCGAAGGCGCAGGGCCCCTGGTCGGGAGCCTTCGTGACCGCGACCCGGAACCAGACCCAATCGCCGTCCTCGAGCCGCCGATCGACGTAGATGATCGCCGCCTCCGGGGCCATCACGGTCGGCTCGGTGTCGGGAGCCTTCAGGCGCCGCATCAGGTCGACCTTGCGGCGCAGGACATAGAGTTTGCCGGCCTCGAAGTCGCGTGCCTTCACCATCACCGGCTTGGGTTCGTTGCGCCGCTTCTCGTCCTCGTTGCCGCCGCCGATCTCGAGCCACTTCAGCCGCCGGGCGCCGCGAAACTCGTTGTCCTGGATCACCGCGCTGCCGCTGAGCTTGCTGTTGTAGTCACCGAAGGAGCGGTCGGGCTGGTGTTGCGTCGTCAGGGCCCGGACCTTGAACCGCTGATCGAGTTCGGCGATGACCACCGGGCCCCGGCCGGCATGCTCCGCCGCGGCACTGATCTTCGCCATCACCGTGTCGAGCGCCTTCTGCGACACGTCCACCTTGAGCCCGCTCTTCAGCTCGCCGACCGACAGCTCCTTCGCGAGATACTCGACCGAGAACACGCCCTGCTGGCCCTTGCGCCAGTAGCGTCGACTCACCTCGATGGAGATCCTCGTGGCGTCGGGCAGGTCGGTGGCCAGGGTGATGCTCACCGTCTCGGCGGTCAATCCGGCGTTCAACTCGAAGCTGTTGCAGGTGACCTGGGCGACGGCGCCGACCGCGCCGGCGAGGCCGAGGATGAGGCTGGCGATGATCTTGAACACGTGAAACTCTCCGGGCTCGAACGCGCCGATCATAACCGATTTCGCCATCCGCCCCGTCATTGAACTGGTCTCGCGCAGGGCACAAGATGCCTCGACCGAGGACACCGAGGACGCACAGATGGACTGGCACGCGATCGGCAGGCGAATCCTGGATGGCGGTCGACTGACCCGGGAAGAGGGCCGCGCCGCCCTCCTCGCGCCCGACGAGGAACTCCTGGCCCTGATCGGCGCCGCCGGCCTCCTGCGCCGCCGCCAGCACGGCAACCTGGTACGGGTCCACGTCCTCGAGAACGCCAAGAGCGACGCCTGCCCCGAGGACTGCAGCTTCTGCAGCCAGTCGGTCCACTACCAGACCGAGGTCTCGCGCTATCGCATGCGCAGCGTCGACGAGCTGGTGGCCGGCGCCGAGGAGGCGGTCGCGAAGGGCGCGGTCACCTACTGCATGGTCACCGCGACCCGCGGTCCGAACCCGGCCGAACTCGAGACCATCTGCGAGGCGACCCGACGGATCAAGGAACGGTTCCCGATCCGCATCTGCGCCTCGCTCGGCCTGCTCGCGAACGGCCAGGCCGAGACCCTCGCCGCCGCCGGCGTCGACCGCTACAACCACAACCTCGAGACCTCGCGCCGCCACTTCCCCGAGGTCTGCAGCAGTCATGGCTTCGAGGATCGCGTCGCCACCATCCGCGCCGCCCACGCCGCCGGCATGGAGGCCTGCTGCGGCGGCATCATGGGCATGGGTGAGTCGATCGACGACCGCCTCGACCTCGCCTTCGAACTCGCCGAGCTGCGCGTCGAGTCGATCCCGATCAACTTCCTCGACCCACGCGCGGGCACGCCGCTGGGCGACCTGCCACGGATCGATCCGCGCGAGGCGCTCCGCGCTCTCGCCCTGGTCCGGCTCGCCTGTCCCGAGGCGCTCGACGTCCGCCTCGCCGGCGGTCGCGAGGTGGTGCTCGGCGGCCTGCAGCCGCTGGCGCTGCACGTCGCCAACTCGATCTTCAGCGACGGCTATCTCACCACCGGTGGTCAGGGCAGCCACCGCGACCTCGAGATGATCCGCGAGGCCGGCTTCGAGCCCGAGGTCCTGGCCGCGACATGAACGCCGAACATCCCGATCGCGCCCGACTCGAGGCGCTCGACGACGCCCACCTCTGGCACCCCTTCACCCCGATGGGCGTCTATCGCCAGGAGGATCCGGTCCTCGTGGTGGCGGCCGAAGGACACGAGCTGATCGACGTCCAGGGCCGACGCCTGCTCGACTCCGTGGCCTCGCTCTGGTGCAACGCCTTCGGTCATCGCAACCCGAAGATCGACGCCGCGATCCGGGCCCAGCTCGACCGCGTCGCCCACAGCACCCTCCTTGGCAACGCCAACGATCGCGCGATCGAACTGGCCGCCCGCCTCGCCGAGCTGGCGCCGGCCGGGCTGAGCCGGGTCTTCTTCTCCGACAACGGCAGCACCGCGGTCGAGGTCGCCTTGAAGATGGCCTTCCAGTACCACCGCCAGCGCCCCGGCGGCGGTCCGCGTGACCTCTTCCTCGCCATCGATCGGGCCTATCACGGCGACACCATCGGCTCGGTCGCGGTCGGCGGGATCGCCGAGATCCACGACCGTTTCGCGGCGCTGCGTTTCCCCGTCCGCCACGGCACCGCGCCCCACTGCCTGCGCTGTCCACTGGGCCTCGAGCGCGCGACCTGCGCGGTCGACTGCCTGGAACGGAGCCTCGCGATCATCGAGGCCGAGGGCGACCGTCTGGCCGCGATCGTGGTGGAACCGGGCTTCCAGGGGGCGGCCGGCATCCTCCCCTGGCCCGAGGGTTTCCTCGGCCGGCTCTGCGCCGCCGCCCGCGCCCGGGGCGTCCTGGTCATCGCCGACGAGGTGGCCTCCGGCCTCGGCCGCTGCGGTCGCCTCTTCGCCAGCGAACTCGAGGGCATCGAGGCCGACTTCCTCTGCCTGGCCAAGGGCCTCACCGGCGGCTACCTGCCGCTCGCCGCCACCATCACCCGCGACGAGATCCACGCCGCCTTCCTCGGTCGCCCCGAGGAGGGCCGGACCTTCTTCCACGGCCACACCTTCACCGGCAACCAGCTCGGCGCCGCCGCGGCGCTCGCCGCCCTCGAGATCCTGGTGGACGACGGCCTGATCGACGAGCTGCCGGCGAAGGTCGAGCATCTGGCCGGTCTGCTCGCCACCCTCGGCGACCATCCCCTGGTCGGCGAGGTCCGTCAGTGCGGGCTCGCGGCCGGGATCGAGATCGTCGCCGATCGCCCGAGCCGCCGGTCCTTCGCGCCGGCGCTGCGCGTCGGGCAGCGGATCGCGATCGCGATGCGCGACGAAGGCGTCTTCGCCCGCCCGCTCGGCGACGTCCTGGTGCTGATGCCGCCCCTCACGATCACGCCGGCCGAGCTCGACCGGATCGCCGCCGGCTACCATCGCGCCATCGCTCGCGTCGCCGCGGAGCTTCCCCGGTGACCCGCGCCCGGCTCGTCGTCCTCGCCGGGACCGACACCGGCGTCGGCAAGACCGTCGTCGGCCTCGGCCTCGCCCTCGCCGCCCGCCGCGCCGGGCTTCGCTGCATCGCGATCAAGCCGATCGAATCGGGCTGCGTCGACTCTCCCGACGAGGACGGCCGACGCCTGGCCCGCATGACCGGCCAGCCCGAGCCCGCCCAGGCCCTGCAACGCTTCGGCGCCGCGATCAGCCCCTGGCTCGCGGCCGAACGCGAGGCCGCGCGGCCCGATCCCGAACTCTGGCTCGGCCGGATCGAGGACGCCCGCGAGGACGCCGATCTCGTCCTGGTCGAGGGCGCGGGGGGCCTGCTCTCGCCGCTCGCCGAGGGCTGGGATCTCCGGCGCCTGGCCATCGCCACCGGGGCGGAGGTCCTCCTCGTGGCTCCCGATCGGCTGGGTTCGCAGCACGCCATCCTCGCCACGCTCGAGGCCCTCGACGGTCGCGGCCTGGCGCCGGCGCGACTCCTGCTCGGGCCCGCCGAGGGCGCGAGCCGCGCGGAACTCGGCAACCGCGAGATCCTCCGCCGCGTCCGCCCCGCGCTCGAGGTCGTCGATCTGCCCCGGGTCAGTGGCGACGATGAAGCCGCGCTCGCGCCGCTTGCCACCGCGCTCCGGCACCTGGTCGAGACCGGACCGTGACCGAGGCCTGGGCCGACTGGGTCGACGCGGAGCGCGAACGGCGTCAGGCCGCCGGCCTCTGGCGCCAGCGTTCGCCGCGTCAGGACCAGCTGCTCTCCTTCGCCGACAACGACTACCTCGGCCTCTCCCGTCACCCCGAGCTGATCGCCGCCGCCAAGGCCTGCCTCGATCGCGAAGGACTCGGCCTGCGCTCCTCGGCCCTCTTGCAGGGGCGCGGTCCCGAGCACGAGGCGCTGGAGGCGGAGATCGCGACCTTCGAGGACTGCGCGGCGGCGCTGCTCTTCCCCAGCGGCTTCGCCGCCAACCTCAGCCTCCTGGCCGCGCTGGCCGACGACCGGCTCGAGATCTTCTCCGACCGTCTCAACCATGCCTCGATCGTCGACGGCTGCCGCCTGGCGCGGTGCCGCGGCGCCGAGGTCGAGGTCTATCGCCATGGTGACCTCGAACACCTCGAAGGTCTGCTGAAGAGCAGTCGGGCCGCCCGCCGCCTGGTGATCACCGAGACCCTGTTCAGCATGGACGGCGACCTCGTGGACCTGGACGGGCTGATCGCGCTGCGCCGCGACCACGACTTCCTGCTGGTGGTCGACGAGGCTCATGCCACCGGGGTCATCGGCGCCCGTGGCGGTGGCCTGGCCGAGGGCCGCGCCGAGGTCGACCTTCGGGTCGGCACCCTGAGCAAGGCGGTCGGTGCCCTCGGCGGTTTCATCGCCGGCAGCCAGGAGTTGGTCGACCATCTCTGGCAGGCGGCCCGCGGCCAGGTATTCTCGACCGCCCTGCCGGCGCCGATCGCCGCCGCCGCGCGCCGCGGCCTGGCGCTGATCCGGAGCGACCAGGGTCCACGTGAACGCCTCGCCGAACTCGGGCGCCGGCTCGGACGGCGGCTCGGTCGCGAGCCGGTCTCGCCGATCATTCCGCTGGTGCTGGGTGACGCCGCGCGCGCGCTCGCCTGGTCGCAGGAGCTGGAGGAGCGGGGCCTGCGGGTGCCGGCCATCCGGCCGCCGACCGTGCCGGCCGGCTCGTCACGGCTCAGGATCAGCCTGTCGGCCCGTCACGCCGAGGACGAGATCGACCGGCTCGCGACCGCGCTCCAGGAACTGGAGCGCGCGGGACGATGAGGGGAACGACCAGGAGGCGAGGATTCGCATGAAGGCAGGACTGTTCCTACGCGGCATGTGCATGGGCATCGCCGACATCATCCCCGGGGTGAGCGGCGGCACGATGGCGCTGGTCCTCGGCATCTACGGCCAGTTCATCGCCGCGGTGAAGTCGCTCAACCTCCGGCCGGTCCTGGCTCTCTGCCGCTGGGCCGCGAAGGGCTTCAAGGCCGAGGGCAAGGCGCAGTTCCTGACCGCCTGCGAGACGGTCCACTGGCGCTTCCTCTTGCCGCTGGTGAGCGGCATCGCCCTGGCGATGGGCGTCGGCTCGGTGATCATCCCGAGGCTGATGGACGACCACCCGGCCGAGATGCGCGGCCTGTTCTTCGGCCTGATCCTCGCCAGCGTCGGGGTCCCGCTGAAGATGATGCCGCGCCATCGGCGCCAGGATCTCGTGCTCGGTCTGACCTCCAGCCTGCTCTTCCTCGGCCTCGGCTACCTGGTCACCGACCCGAACCGCCAGGTCGACACGGTCAGCAACTGGCGGGTCCTCCACAGCGAGGAGCCGACCGAGCTGAAGGACATCTGCCGGCGCGGACCGAGCGCGGCCAGCTCGGCCGAGGTCTACTGGGCCGAACGCAACGAGGCCCTGCGGGCCGCGATCGCCCGGACCGAACCGGTCCTGGCCGCCGAACTCGAGGCCCATCGCCCCGGCCAGACCCTGGCCAGCGACAAGGACGCGCGCAAGGACCTCGCCCGGCCCTACGACGCCCTCGTCGTGCCTGCCGGCACGCCCGTGGCCCTGCCCCGACCGTCCTACCTCTTCATCCTCTGCGCCGGCACGATCGCCATCTGCGCGATGGTGCTGCCCGGCATCTCGGGCTCCTTCATCCTGCTGATCCTCGGCTGCTACTACTTCGTGCTCAACGCGGTGAAGGGCAGCCTCGGCAGTCTCGTGCACCTGCGCTGGCCCGGCGACGGGCTCCTCTACGTGATCCTCTTCGCGCTCGGCTGCCTGATCGGCCTCGCCGCCTTCTCGCGGGTGCTCAACTGGCTCCTGCGGCGCCTGCCAGCGCCGACGATGGGCGCGCTGGTGGGCCTGATGCTGGGCTGCCTGCGGGGCGTCTGGCCCTGGCGTCAGGTCACGACGACCGAGGTGAGCAACATCCTGCCACCCGGCGCCGAGGCCTGGCCGGCCGCCCTGATCGCGGTGCTCGGGATGGCGATCGCCCTGACCATCGAGTACCTGGGCGCTCGCCGCGCCCCCGCCGCCGAGGACTGAGAGTTCAGTCCTCGACGCGGCGATCCGGTCCCTCCTGGTCCGCGGGGCACGCGAACTCGCCGGGCGCCGGTGGGTCGATGCTGAGGTCGATGGCCATCCACAGCCCACGGGCGTAGCGCAGGAACCAGAACGGGAAGATCAAGACGAAGAGGACGGGTAGCCCCACCTGGAGGCTCTGGTCCAGGTCGAGCACGAAGGCGGCGACGACCACCCAGATCATCAGCAGCGCGCCGGTGAGCCCGTAGTTGAGGTAGATCGAGCCGAGGAAGTAACCCGGCTCCCGGGCATGCGCGTGGCCGCAGACGGAGCAGCGCTCCCGGACCTTCAGCCAGCCGGCGAAGGGCCGGCCTTCGCCGCAGAGCACGCAGCGCTTCCTGAGGGCGCGCCGCCACATCCGGCCGAAGTCGCTCATCCTCGATCTCGCCCCCGGGCATCCACCATGCCGGCACCATAACCGGCGGCCCGCGCGGGACGAAGGCCAGGTTCCGCCGCCGGGCCCTCGACATGGCTCACGCCCTGGAGCCGCCGACCTCCGGCCGGATGTCGCGCGAGTAAAGATTCATCGCGGTCGCAGCATAGCTCGAAGCATATGATCGCGATCCCGAACGAGTCAGTGCCCCTTTCAGCAGGAGCCGAAAGCCCATGGGACGCATCCAGTCAGCCCTCGACCGCGCCGAAGCCAAGCGCCGCCGGACCAACCTCGAGAAGAGCGGTCTCGCGCCGGTGATCACCGTGGAGCATCTGGATGGCGACGCGCGTGGCTTCCGGCGGAGCTTCCGCCAGCAGGCGATCATGTTGGGGCGTGGCGACCACAACGACGTGCCCTTCGACCCCTTCGTCGACGCCACGGTCTCGGCCCAGCACGCGCAGATCCGGGTCGAAGGTGACGAGGTCCTGCTCTACGACATGGGCTCGCTCAATGGTTGCTTCGTCGCCGGGCAGCGCGTGCGTCGGGCCCGGATCGAGGACGGGGTCGAGTTCCGTCTCGGTCGCAGCGGTCCGCGACTGCGGGTCGGGATCGGCGCGCTGACCGAAATCGGCGATCCGCGACCCGCCCGCATCCACGGCGACCCGGCCGTCGCCGTCGCCTTGCCCGACACCGCCGAGGCGCTGCTGCCCACGCGCGGCGTGTTCACCGTGACCGAGTCGCTCCTGCTCGGCGCCGTCCTGCTCGCCGTGCTCGTCGACCTCGCGCTCGGACTCAGCCGCGCCATCTGAGGCGCGGCCCGCCCTTTCAATCCGTCGCGACCACGCTATCATCCCGCCCGCTCACGGGAGGGATGATGCACGACCACCACGACTCGACGCTCGATCAGCTCATCGAGGTCCGCGACAGCAGCATTCACGGACTCGGTGTCTTCGCCCGCCGCCCCATCGCCGCCGGCGTCCTGATCGGCTGCTACGAAGGTCCCCGCGTCCAGGAGGACGGCACCTACGTCCTCTGGATCGACTGCGAGGAAGAGGGCGTCTACGGCGTCGACGGGCAAAACGAGCTGCGCTACGTCAACCACGCCGCCCGCCCGAACGCCAGCTTCGAGGGCGAGGAGCTGATCAGCCTCCGGCCCATCGCCGCCGGCGAGGAGATCACCTTTCACTACGGCGAGGACTGGGACGGCATCGGCGAGCACGACGCCGCCTGACCGGTGGTCGGCTCGCGCCGCGGGCTAGCGCCCGAGCGCGCGCCGGATGCGATCGCGCAGCGCCACCAGTTCCGGCTGGGCGCCGAGCCGGGCGAGCGCGCGCTCGACCTCGACGAGCGCCTCGGCATCGCGTCCCATCTCGTGCAAGGCCCGGCCCTTGATCCAGCGCGCCTGGGGATAGTCCTTGCCGAGGGCGCGAGCCCGGCTGATCGCCTCGTCGCACTCGGGAATCGCCTCCGCCGGTCGACCGAGCCGGACCAGCATCAGCGCCAGGTTGGTCCGGGCGTCCTGGTAGCTCGGATCGGCCTTCATGGCCCGCCGGAAGAGATCCAGAGCGCCCTCCTCGTCGCCGTCGAGATCGGCGACGATCGTCCCCGCATTGTTGAGCACCTCGCGGGCCTGCGGCGCCAGCTCCAGGGCGCGGGCGACGAGGGCCCGCCCCTCCTCGATCCGTCCGGCGCGCAGGGAGAGCATGCCCAGGTTGTTGGCCGCGATCCACGAGCCCGGATTCCCGGCCAGGGTCTCGCGCCAGAGGACCTCCTGGTTCTCGTAGAGCCGGCACTGCCGATGGCTCAGGGCGCCGAGGCAGACCACGAGGATGGCGACGAGCGCGGGCCGCGTGCCCGGCCGCCCGATCCGGTCGAGGTGGTGCGCGAAGGGGACGATCAGGGCGATCGCGGCCAGGTACTGGAAGTGGTCGGCCACGAAGGAATAGCGCATCGGGTAGACGTTGAGGAAGCCGAGCGCGGGAAAGAGCGTGCCGACGAAGAGCCAGAAGGCGGTCGCCGCGCCCCGGCCGATCCGGCCGCGCAGCGCGGCCAGGCTCACGCTGAGGCCGAAGGCCAGCACGGCCAGGGGGTAGAGCCACTGCCCGGGCGAGCCGACGTCGACGACCCAGCGCGGGTAGTTGAACAGCAGCGGGTCGGGCCAGGCCAGCTTGCCGGCGTAGAAGGCCACCGCCCGCCCGGCGATCAGGATGCGCTCCAGGACCCCTTGATCCCACTCCGGGCCGCGGGCCTGCACGCCGGCCACCTCGATCACCGCGGTGGCGATGCCGCCGATGGCGCCGAGGACGAAGAAGGGCGAGGCGCGCCGCAGATCGAGCCGCCCGATCCGCCCGCGCCGCCACCAGGCGAGCAGGAGGAACGAGGGGCCGAGCGTCGCCGCCACGGTCTTCGAGAGCAAGGCCAGGACGAAGGCCCCGAGGGCCAGGTACCAGGCTCGCGGATGGGCTCGCGTCGAGTCCTCGGCGACCAGGTAGAAGCGGAGCGAGAGCAAGACGAAGCAGCCGGAGAGCAGGTTCTTGCGCTCGGTGATCCAGGCGACGCTCTCCACCATGACCGGATGGAGCGCGAAGATCAGCGCCGCGATCAGGGCGCCCCGCAGCCCGAGCCGTTTGAGCACGAGGTAGAGCAGGAAGGCGTTCAGGACCTGCAGGAGGACGTTGGTGACGTGCTGGCCGCGAGGACCGAAGCCGAGGAGCTGGCGTTCGATCAGGAAGCTGGTGAAGACCAGCGGGTAGTACTGGGGCGAGGCCTTGGGCTCGAACCAGATCCGGCCGAGACCGCCCTCCTCGACCAGGAGCGGGTTCTCGCTGACGTAGTCGTCGTCGTCCCAGATGTAGCCGCCTCGGCTCAGCGCCGGCCAGTAGGCCGCGAGAGAGCAGACGAGCAGGAGGCCCAGGACCGCCAGCCGACCTCGATTCCCGGTCACGGGCACGGCCACCCCGCCGTCGCGGTGATCACCGGCGACGGCCGAGGCCCCGCGATCGACGTTGCTTCAGTCACCCAGTCGTCCCTTCATGTAGTCGCGTTCCGCGATAAGGTCCGCGTGGTCCGGATAGTGGCGCAGGGCGGCCTCGGCGGCCTGGCGCGCGCGCTCGGAGGAGATCGCCGCCGCCGCCCAGGCGATCCCGAAGCCGCTCGGCGCGTAACGTACCTTCTGGTGCCAGAGGTCGAGCGCCCGGCCGAAGAGCTCGGCGTCGCCGCGGGCGCCGACCTGGGCCAGGAGCTCGCTCGCCTCGTTGCGGAAGTCACGGTCGTTCATGTCGACGACGGCGTCGATCGCCGCCGCGATCCGGTCCAGGTCGGCCAGCACGAGGCCGGCGCCCAGTTCGGCGAGCGCCTCGGCCTGCAGCAGCCGCGGGCTCATCAGGCCCAACTCGCGGAGCCTGGCGAAGGCCGCCCGGGAACGGGGCGCGTAGTGCGCGACGCGGGCCCGGCGCGTGGCGGAATCGAGCAGGTCGTCGATCGCCACGTCGTTCGAGGCGAGCGCCCAGTAGTCCGAGCAACGGACCCAGGGCAGATCGCGCAGCGCCTGGGCCAGGCCGCTGCCGCGCGGGGCATCATGCTGGAGGTCGTCGCCGGTCCCGGGCCAGGGCGTCGCCTCGAGCATCGCCTCGTAGCGCTCCGGGCCGACCACCGTGGCCTGGAACCAGCCGAGTGCGGCATGGGCCGCGAGGCGCTCGTCGCTCCCCTCCAGGAATCGGAACTGGCCTCCGACTATGAAGTCCTCGCAGTTCTTCTCCAGCCTGACGCCCGCCGCGAGCGGCAGATTCCGCCGCGCCGCCTCGCGCAGGACCTGGGCGCCGAGGCCCGCCATCAGGTGGGTGAGCATGTTCGTCTCGCGGTCATCGCGAAGCCTCGCCGTGACCCGATCGAGCGCCGCGTCGCCGTTCCAGGACGCGGCGGCGTTCACGATGGCCAGGTTGCGGGAGGTGATCATGACCCGTGCGATCACGTCCGCGACCTTGTTCATGAGCCCGGGCTCGTCGACGCCCAGCGCCAGCAGGGAGAGCAGGGGCATCAGGTCCGCGGTCCTCAAGGCGTCCTTGCGGACGCGGAACTCGTCGCAACGACGGCCCAAGATGGCACGGAATTCCTCCAGGCGGCCGGCGCTCTTCAGCAGCGCCAGACGGCGCAACGCCAGCTGGGGATCGCTGGCGTCACCCAGGGACTCGGCCCGGGCGAGGGCCTCGAGCGCACCGGCGAAGTCGCGGGCCTGTTCGAGAATCCCCGACAGCTCGCGCCAGTTGGCCGGGTCGTCGTCGCCGGCCGCGAGCATGGCCCGGACCAGGGTCTCGGCGCGTCCGTAGGTATGCATGTGCCAGCAGCGCTGGATCTCCACCATGGTCGCCCCGTAGTCCGGTTCGACGAAGATCCGCCAGCCCAGCATCCAGGGCGACCGGGTGTTGTCGCCCTCGAAGCGCAGGAGGACCTCGAGCCGCTCGGCGAAGCCCTCGGCCAAAGGACCGAAGGAGCCGTAGGCCCGGCTCAGGGCCTCGGCCGCGCTCGCGCCCTCGAACCGCTGGGCCGGTCCGGTCTGGAGCAGCTCCGCGAACCAGCGCGTGCCGTCCTGCCGCAGCCAGCCGCAGGCGGCGTGGGCCGGCAGGTTCATGACGTAGGAGAGTCGACCCTGGCGGCGGGTGATGTTCTGGTAGAGTTCGGCGAGATCGTCGCAGTCGCCGAGGCAGACGCCGCCCGCGGCCCGGGCGAGGATCTGGTCCGCGTTCTGGTGGATCTCGCCCTTCAGGTCCGGAAAGCCGACGAGGTCGACGACCCGTGGGTCCGGACTGTCGTGCACGTAGGAGAAGAAGTAGCCGCGGATCAGATCGAGTTCGGCGATGCTCGGCAGGGCCCTGGCGGCCCCGGCGAGGAAGTCCTCCGGGGACGCCCGGCCCGGAGCCTCGACCCGGCCGGTGGCGGTGACGATGGCGACGGGGTCACCCTCGAGGTCGACGATCAGGACGTGGGGGGGGATCCGCTCGGCGATCAGGTGCTGGCGTTTGACCCGATCGTCATCCAGGTCGGGAACCCGCTCGCCGGCCTGGTACCGACCGGCCACGAGACGGCCGGCGACCCAGTCACCGATCCTGGTCTCGGCCGAGACCAGCGCCCCGCTGGTCTGGTCGTAGACGGCGGTGCTGGTCATGGGCGCGCCGTCGGTCCCCCACTCACGGCGCACGGTGACCAGGCCGGCGTTCTCCTCGCGGCGAAGCAGGCCACCGACGGCGTTCTCGAGGATGACGATCCGCCGCCCCTCCGCGGACTCGAGCCGTACGCAGTCCCGCCAGCACAGGCTGACGCGCAGAGCGGCGAGATCCTCGAGGAGCGCGTCCGGAAGCCCCGCCCGATAACCCCCGACCAGGAGCCGCCGGGCGAGCCAGGGGTCGACGCCGCCCTCGACGGATTCGCCGAGGAAGGCCCCGAGGAGCCGCTGCCAGCTCGCGAGCACCGCGGGCGCCAGGTCCGCCCCCCCGAGGGCGTCGCGGAACCGGACGGCCGCGATCTGGAGGTCTTCGTCAGGAATCTCCGGGCCGGTGTCACCTTGGGTGAACAGACCTTCCTCGATGCTGACCCGGCCGTCCGGCAAGGCGACCGCGACGCCGAGGCCGACCAGGTAGATGCCCCGATACGTGCCCGCCTCGGGCGGGCAGAGATCGACCAGGACGCCGAAGTCCGCCGCCTCGAGTTCTTCGGCCAGGGGCAGCGAGATGAGGAGGCTGCGCTCCCCGTCCCGCAGCTCGAGTTCGTCGTCCTCGCGCAGGCGGATGACGGCGATCGAACGCCCGCCCGCGATCTCGATCCAGGCCTTGCGCTGCATGAGGTCGAGTTTGAGGCCGTCGACCTCGCCCTTCAGGGCGAAGAGCCGGATCAGCTCCCCGATCGTCTGGGCCCGCAAGGCCGGCGCCGTGAGGGCGCAGAGGACCGCCACCAGGAAGGTCGTCGTCGATCGGGACATCATGCGCCTCTCCCCATCGCCCGGCCCTCGGAGCCGGAGCGGTCAGCTTCCGGACGGAGCCCCGCCGCGACGCATCAGCTCGCGCAGCGCGCGGTCGAGGCCGTCGAGCGTGAGCTCGAACATCCGTCCCGCCATCAACGACTGGATCATCCGCGTGGAGGCCGTCCATGTCCAGCGCTCCGGCGGCTCGGGATTGAGCCAGACCGCCCCTCCGACCGCCGCCAGGATGCGCGTGAGCCAGGTCTCGCCGCTCTCGGCGTTCATGTGCTCGATGCTGCCCCCCACCTCCAGCAGCTCGTAGGGGTTCATGGCGGCGTCACCCACCAGCACCAGACGGTGGTCCGGCCGCAGGCGGGCCAGGAGATCGACGGTCGCCAGCTCGTCCCCGGGCCGACGACGCAGGTCGCGCCAGAGGGTCTCGTAGGGGCTGTTGTGGAAGTAGTAGTGCTCGAGACCGGCGATCTCGGCCCGGGCGGCCGAGAACAGGCGCTCGCAGATCTCGACGTGGGCGTCCATCGACCCGCCGACGTCCAGGAGCATGACCATGTGGACGCGGTTCTTCCGCTCCGGCCGGTAGACGAGGTCGAGCAGGCCGCCGCGCCTTGCCGTGCCGGCGATGGTGCCGTCGAGGTCGAATTCCTCGGCGCGGCCCTCGCGCACCAGGTTGCGCAGCCGCCGGAGGGCCACCTTGAAGTTGCGCGTGTCCAGCTCGACCTCGCCGTCGAGGTTGCGGAACTCGCGCCGTTCCCAGACCTTGGCGGCCCGCCGGGCACCGCCGCGCCCGCCGACGCGGATGCCGCCGGGAGCGAAGCCGCCATGACCGAAGGGCGAGCGCCCGGCGGTGCCGATCCACTTCGACCCGCCCTCGTGACGGCCCTCCTGTTCGGCCAGGCGCCGGCGGAAGGTCTCGAGCAGCTCGGCGAGGCTCCGGCCGTCGTCTTCCAGGGATCGGAGCCGTTCCGGATCGAGCGCGAGCCGGGTCAGCTCCTCGAGCCACTCGGCGGGGACCTCGCCGGCCAGCGCCGCCGTGGTGGCGGCCAGGTCGCGATAGCGCCGGGCGAAGACCCGATCGAAGCGATCGTAGTGCCGTTCGCTCTTCACCAGGCTGCAGCGCGCCAGGCGGTAGAAGGAGTCGACGTCCAGCTCGTGCAGCCCGGCCGACAGCGCGGCCAGGAGGGTCAGGTACTCCTTCGGGCTGACCGGGATGCCCTCGGCGCGGAGGTCGGCGAAGAAGTCGAGGAACATCAGCGCCGGGGCCGCGACCCGTCCAGCAGGCGGGTATCGCGTTCGTTCTTGAGCAGGGCTCCCACCAGCGGCGGCGCGTCGCGACCATCGCGGGCCCGGCGCAGGCGTTCGACCGCATCCTCTTCCCGCGTGAGCACCCGCAACCAGTCGAGCAGCTCCGAGGTCGAGGGCCGCTTCTTCAGGCCGCGCAGCTCGCGCAGGCCGTAGAAGGTCTCGAGCGCCTCCTCGAGCAGGCGCCGTTCCAGCCCCGGATGGTGCCGGTCGACGATCTCGACCATCGTCTCCCGGTCGGGGAAGGCGATGTAGTGGAAGAAGCAGCGCCTGAGGAAGGCGTCCGGCAAGTCCTTCTCGTCGTTGGAGGTGATGATGACGTGGGGCCGACGCCGCGCCTTGACCAGCTCCCCGGTCTCGTAGACCTGGAACTCCATCCGGTCCAGCTCCAGCAGGAGGTCGTTCGGGAACTCGATGTCGGCCTTGTCCACCTCGTCGATCAGGAGCACGGCGCCCCCGTCGCTGGTGAAGGCCTCCCAGAGCTTGCCGCGCCGGATGTAGTTGCCGATGTCGTGGACCCGCTCGTCGCCGAGCTGCGAGTCGCGCAGGCGCGCCACCGCGTCGTACTCGTAGAGCCCCTGCTGGGCCTTGGTGGTCGACTTCACGTGCCAGGCGATGAGCGGCAGGCCCTGCGAGGCCGCGATCTCCCGGGCCAGTTCGGTCTTGCCGGTGCCGGGCTCGCCCTTCACCAGCAGCGGCCGCTCGAGGTGCAAGGCCGCGTTCACCGCCACCCGGAGGTCCGGCGCCACCACGTAAGTACTGCTGCTATCGAATGCTTCCGGCATGGGCGTCGATCTCGATTCGAGACATGAAGAGACCAGGAAGGTCACTTTTGGTCGATTCCCGGAGAAACCTCAAGGCGCCGGCAAATCGCTTAAAGACCCGGCCCTCCGGCAGGCGAAGTATGCGGAGAAGAAGCCCACTGTTCGAGGTCCAGGCATGCACGGATTGGTGAACGACGCCGCGGCGGTCGATGACCGCGGCGAGATCGGCAACGAGCGGCTCCAGTATCTGACCTTCCTGCTCGGCGGTCAGGAGTACGGAGTCGACATCCTCCGGGTCCAGGAGATCAAGGGCTGGGATGGTGTCACCCGCGTGCCGAACACGCCGCCGCACGTGAAGGGCGTCATCAATCTCCGGGGCTCCATCGTCCCGGTGATCGATCTGCGCATCCGCCTCGGCATCGAAGAGGTCACCTACGGCTCGACCACCGTCATCGTCATCGTGCGCATCGATACGCCCAAGGGGCGGAGCACGACCGGCCTGGTGGTCGACGCGGTCGCCGACGTGTTCACGACCGCGCGCAGCGAGCTTCAGGAAACACCCGACTTCGGCGAGGGTGCCGACGTCGACTACATCGAGGGCGTCGCCATTCGCGGCGAGGCCATGTTGATTGCACTCGCTCTCGATCGGCTCCTGAGCGCCGGGGAACTCGAAGCCCTGGCGCGCATGGGCTGAGGCGGGCTGGAACCAAGGGGCAAGTGGATTGGCCGGTGAATCCGGTCGGCATTGAGAGGACGTGGAATGAGCGCAAGGGGAACGACGACCGAGGTCAATCAGGAGAGCCGCATGCGTGCGGCCGTGGACAACGCGGTCACCGCCATCATGATGGTCGACCGTGACCTGAACATCACCTACACCAACGAGGCGAGCCGCAAGATCCTGCGCGACAATGCCGCCGTCCTCGCCAAGAGCTTCCGCGGGGTGGACTTCACCAAGGATCCCCTGGGTCAGTCGATCGACCTGTTCCACAAGGATCCCTCGTACCAGCGCGGGCTCCTGGCCGATCCCGCCAACCTGCCCCACTCGGCCGACATCCAGGTGGCCGACCTGCGCTTCCGCATCAATGCCACCGCGATCTTCGACGAGGCCGGCGAGTACGTCGGCAACTCGCTCGAATGGTCCGACGTCACCGAGCTCCGCACCAAGGAGTCGGAGGTCGCTCGCATCCGCTCGGCGATCGACCGCTCGAGCAGCGCGATCATGATGATCGACCGCGACCTCGAGATCACCTACGCCAACGACTCGACCTACCGCCTGGTCAAGGAGAACCTCCCCACCTTCGAGGATGCCTTCCCGAAGGTCGACTTCGGTGGCGATCTCGTCGGCGTCTGCATCGACGTCTTCCACGAGAACCCCGCCTACCAGCGCCGCCTGCTCGCCGACCCGGCCAACCTGCCCCACACGGCCGACATCAAGATCGGCGACCTGCGCTTCCAGATCAACGTCTCGCCCATCATCGATGAGACCGGCAGCTACGTCGGCAACAACCTCGAGTGGTCGAACGTCACCGAGCTGCGCCGCCAGGAGAGCGAGGTCGCGCGCATGATGAGCGCCCTCGAGGGCAGCCAGACCGCGCTGATGATGTGCAACTCGGACTTCGAGATCGTCTACATGAACCCGGCGGTCACCCGCCTCCTCGAGCGCCGTGCCGAGGACGTCCGCAAGACCTTCCCGGGCTTCAACCCCAGCCACCTCATGGGTGCCAACATCGACCAGTTCCACGTCAACCCGAAGCACCAGCGGACGCTGCTCTCGGACCCGGCCAACTTGCCGGCGACCTCCGAGCTGAAGATCGGCACCACGGTCTTCCAGGTCAACGCGACCGCCATCCTCGACGCCGAGGGCCAGCTCGTCGGCAACTGCGTCGAGTGGGTCGACCTGACCGAGCAGAAGGACGCCGAGAGCCAGATCCGCCATCTGATCCAGAGCGCCATCGAGGGCAACCTCGACGAGCGGCTCGACACCAACCGCTACCAGGGCTTCGTCCGCGACATCGGCAACGGGATCAACCAGCTCGTCGACGCGGTGGTCAAGCCGATCCGCGCCGGCAGCGACGTCCTCGAGGCCTTCTCCAAGGGTGACCTCACCCAGGAGATGCAGGGCGACTACCAGGGCGAGTTCGCCAAGCTGCGCGACGTGCTCAACTCCTCGATCGGCAACATCTCCGACATCGTCAGCCGCATCCGCGACGCCGCCGGCCACGTCGGCTCGGGCGCCGACGAGATCGCCAAGGGCAACACCGAGCTGTCGAGCCGCGCCGAGGAGCAGGCCTCGTCGGTGCAGGAGACGGTGGCCAGCATCGAGGAGATGACCGGCACGGTCAAGCAGAACGCCGACAACTCGCGTGAGGCGGACCAGCTGGCCAAGCAGGCGCGCGATCTCGCGGAGACGGGCGGCCAGGTCGTGTCGGCGGCGGTCGAGGCGATGGGCGGCATCAACAGTGCGAGCAAGAAGATCGCCGACATCATCGGCGTGATCGACGAGATCGCCTTCCAGACGAACCTGCTGGCTCTGAACGCGGCCGTCGAGGCGGCCCGGGCGGGCGAGCAGGGCCGGGGCTTCGCGGTGGTCGCCGCGGAGGTCCGGAACCTCGCGCAGCGCAGCGCCGAGGCCGCGAAGGAGATCAAGTCGCTCATCAACGACAGCGTCGAGCAGGTCGAGGAGGGCTCGAAGCTCGTCGACGACTCGGGTGCGAAGCTCGAGGAGATCGTGACCAGCGTCAAGAAGGTCAGCGAGATCATCTCCGAGATCGCCGCCGCCAGCGAGGAGCAGTCCGCCGGCGTCGAGCAGATCAACAAGGCGATGAACCAGATCGACGAGGTCACCCAGCAGAACGCCGCCCTGGTCGAGGAGGCCGCGGCCGCGGCCGCGTCCCTCAACGACCAGTCGCGCAGCCTGGAGGAGCTCATGGGCTTCTTCCGGGTCGCCGAGGAGGAGGCCGCCGCCCCGGCGCCGCGCCGCGAGGCCCGCGCCCCGCGGAGCCGCCCCGAGAAGCGGCCCAACTACGCTCCGCAGGCTCCGGCCTCGAGCGACGACGACTGGGACGAGTTCTGATCCACGCCCGACCTGGATCGTGAATCTCGCGGGAAGGACGGCTCGAAGCCGTCCTTCCCCCCATTCCCGGAGTCCCGCGCATGCTCCTCGACATCAAGCTCGACAAGAAGCAGTTCGATTTCATCCGCAAGATGATCACGACCGAGACGGGCATCGTCCTCGGTGAGCACAAGCTCGACATGGTCAGCAATCGTCTGCGCCGACGACTGAAGGAGCTGCGACTCGGCGACTTCGATGCCTACTGCAATCTGCTCCGGGATCCGCTCTCCGGCGAGCTGATGGAGTGCATCAACGCGGTCACGACCAACGTCACCGCCCTCTTCCGCGAGCCCGCCCACTTCGACTACCTGAAGAGCACCGTCTTCCCCTTCATGTGCGAGCTCGCGCGCAAGGACCGCAAGCTGCGCATGTGGTCGGCGGGCTGCTCGATCGGCATGGAGCCCTACTCCATCGCCATCACCGCGCACGAGCACTTCGGCGGCGAGCTCGGGCGCTGGGACTTCAAGCTCCTGGCGACCGACCTCGACTCCAAGTGCGTGTCCCAGGGAGCCTCGGGCATCTACGCCAGCGAACTCGTCGACGGCCTGTCGGCCGAGCGGCGCGCGCGCTGGTTCAAGGACGGCAGCGGCGCCCGTGGCCACCTGACCAAGGCCTCGCAGGAACTGCGTCGGCTGATCACCTTCAACCAGCTCAACCTGATGGGGAGCTGGCCGATGAAGCAGAAGTTCCAGGCGATCTTCTGCCGCAACGTGATGATCTACTTCGACCGCGAGACGCAGCGAAGGCTCGTGGACCGCTATGCCCAGCAGCTGGTCGATGGCGGCTACCTGTTCATCGGCCACTCGGAGACGCTCTCCGACATCAGCACGCGCTTCAAGCTGGTGTCCCAGACGACCTACCGGAAGCTGAACTGAGATGGCTCGGGGCGACGCCGATCGCAACTCGAGGTCACTCGACCACGAAGGCGCCGATGTCGTCGACCTTGATCCAGAACGGGTCGCCCTTCTTCTTGGCCGACTTCTTGAGCAGGGACACCCGAAGCCAGGGACCATCGGCGTCCTCGATCACGTAGGAGATCGGATTCGGCGATCCGCTCTGCCGGTCCACCGTGGTGATGGTGGCGCCCTTCTGGATGACCATCGGTCGGCTCTCGGTCGCTCGCCCCAGGCCGCCGGCACCGCCGAGCACGCAGCCCAGTGCCAGGAGTCCCACCGCCGCCAGTACGTTGCGCAGGTTCATCGTTCGTCTCCTCCGGTTCTCGCCGCATTATCCACGAGCGGGCGGCCTTGGGAACCGGGGCGCGCGCGGCTCCCGGACGAGGGCTCTTGACGGCGGACCATCCCGAGGGGATGGTCGACCGCGGAGGATGCCATGAAGGAGGTCATCGAGGTCCTGGTCAGTGACGACGGCATGGAGGCGCGCCTCCGTCTGCCGTCGGAACAGCAGGGCGATCCGACCCGCCTCGACCGCCTTCGCTCCGCCCTCGCCAAGGCCGGGGTCAAGCACGGCCTGAAGACCGAGATCCTGGCCGCGATCGAGGCCGCGATCGCGGATCCCGCTTACTTCTACGAGGACCTGATCGCCGAGGGCGAGGCCCCGACACCGGGGGTTCCGGGGCGGATGATCACCGCCTATTCGCCCTTCCTCGCCACCGGCGAGGCCGACGACTTCGATCGCCTCGACTATCGCGAGCGCCACTATCTGACCCTGGGCCACGAGCATCTCGTCGTCGCCCGCCGCTACCCCGCCATCCCGGGCAAGCCCGGCCGCAACGTGCGCGGCGAGGAGGTCGCGGCCGAGCCGGTGCGCGAGGACCCGACCCAGCTCGGACATGGCGTCGAGGTCGACGAGCGGGGCTTCGTCCGGGTGACCCGGTCGGGAGTCATGCACCTCCGTCCCGGCGAGCGGCTCGACGTCATCGACCTCTACGAGCACAAGGGCGCGGTCGGCCCGGAGACCGGCAACCTGGCCACGAGCGGCAGCCTGATCGTCCACGGCGACATCCAGCCCGGCTTCCGGGTCGACGCCGACGGCGACCTGGTGATCAAGGGCAACGTCGATCAGGCCTCCTTCCGCGCCGGCGGCAGCGTCGAGGTGACCCTGGCCGTGATCGGCTCGGTCACGACGCTCGGCCGCGCCGGCTGCGACATGAGCTGCAAGCGGGCCCAGGGCGCCAACCTCCAGGTGCGCGGCCGCATGACCTTCGATCGCGAGATGTTCAACGTCAACCTGCGCGCCCGGAGGCTCGAATGCAGCTCGCCGCGCGGCGCGGTCCTCGGCGCCCGCATCCTGGTGTCCGAGTGCATCAAGGTACCCACCGTCGGCTCGCGCTCCGGGTCGCCGGTCCACCTCGAGGTCGGCGTCGACTGGCGGCTCCAGGATCGCCTCCGCCGCCTGGAGGCGGCCGCGCTGTCGCGCGGCAAGCAGCGGCGCGCCGGCCAGGAGAATCGCGGCCGTGGCGGCCGCCGTCCCGGCAAGACCGAGGACGAGATCCATGCCCTGCGGCTCGAACTGCGCCGCCGCAACCAGACCCTGCTCGAGCTGGCCACGATCGAGGTGGCCGGCACGATCCACGCCGGCGTCACGCTTAAATTCGGGACGACCGAAGAGACCCTGACCGAAGACGAGAGCAACGTCCGCTTCCGGCTCGACCCGGAGACCAAGACCATCGCTCGGGAGAAGTTGAAGAGATGAGCATCCTCGGAATGAAGGCCAGAGACATCATGACTCCGGAGATCCACGCCATCGACCAGGACGCGAGCCTGCGCGAAGCGGCGGTGGCGATGGGGTCGCGCAACCTGCACTGTCTGCTCGTCCGCCCGATCGGCGAGGGACACGCGCACGGCATCATCACCACCAAGGACATCGTCCAGCTGCTCGCCAACGAGGACGACCTGATCCTCGACGAGATGCTGGTCGAGGACGTGATGACCCGGCCCGCCATCGCGGTCCAGTCGGACATGGGCCTCCAGGACTGCGTGGCCCTGATGAAGCTCACCGGCGTCCGGCGGATGCCGGTGATGGAGGGCAGCGAGATCGTCGGCTTCCTGAGCTACTCCGACGTCCTGCGCCGGGTCGCCCGGATCGAATGACGAGACCGGCCGGAAAAAAGTGAGGGGAGCACGTCAGGTGCTCCCCTCGTTCCGGGCCTGCGGCGAGATCAGCCCCCCCGAACATGATCTCGCATCGGCCAGTCGTTCTCACTCTCAGCCGCCGGCCGTCACCTTCTCGACGAAGTCGTCGATCGCGTCGCGGCAATCCTCCGACATGACGTCGAAGTAGCAACCGACCAGGTAGACGTTGCCGTCCTGCCGTTCGCAGCGGACCACCTTCGCCGTGCAGGAGACGAAGACGCTCTCGTCGCCTTGGGCGTGCAGGAGACCGTCGAAGCCGATCTCCGTGCCGAGGCCGAGCCGACGCTTTGTGGTGAAGGCGAAGCCCGTCCTCGAGATGTCCCGGAAGGAGCTGGAAAGCTCCTCGCCGGCCACCATCACCACCACGCTGGCACCGTCGAGGCCGGCCCGCCGGGCACGACGGCGATCGACGAGGAGGAGGTCCCGACCTTGCTTCTGCTCCGGTCTCGCCATTCCGATTCCGTCCAGCCAGGGTGGTCTTTACTGTCCTTTCATCGACTCCGCCGCGCCCGCCCCCGATGGGGTATGTGCCGAATCTCCGGATTTTCTGCTCAGGTTTCGTGACTCGAAGTAGGCATTCACCCCCTATCGGGGGTCTCGAACCCGGGTTCATACTGGCGGGTCGGGAGTTGTTGCGCGCCATGACGACGGCAGATCAAAATCCGATGCGGCATATCGTTCATGAAATGAACAATCAACTCATGGGCATCATCGGTCAGGTCGAGCTCCTGCACGGCCAGACGGAAGGCGACCCGCGCCTGCAGGCGGACGTCGAGTTGATGCTCAGGAGCAGCCAGGCGCTCGCCCGGAGCATCGCCAGCCTGGCCGAGCAGCCCGTGACCAGGCTCCAGCCCCCGCGGAGCATCCGCTCGGTCGTCTTCGGCATGCGCGACCTCCTGCGCCGCCTGTTCCCGAGCTGCGATCTGGAGCTGATCGAGGCCGACGAGGGCGAGCCACCGCTGGTGGTCGCCGGCACCGGCCAGATCGAGTTCCTGATCGTCTCCCTGCTCTCTGCCGGGCGCTTCCTGTTCGGGTCCGAGTGCAAGCTGGTCCTGGTGACCGGGGCCGAGGCCGGCGGCGACGATGCCGCCAAGGCGCGCGTGGCCCTGCGGGTGCAGGACAACTCGAGGCCGCGCAGCGACGTGAGAGCCGGCTCCTACGATCTGCCCTTCGAGGACGATGCCGAGGCTCTCCGCCTCGCGCCCGGCTGCCTCGAGGCCCTCAAGATCGTCCGTGACCTGGGGGGAGGCCTCCATCGGGACGTCGCCACCGGCCGCGACACCACCCTCACCGCCTACCTCCCCTGCCGGCTCCCCGAAGGAGCGCACGAGGGCCGGACCAAGCCCGCGCCCGAGGGCGCCTGCGCCGGTCGGTCGCGCTGCGTGGTCCTGGTCGAGGACGACGGCATCATCCGGGGTTTCGCCCAGCGGGCTCTCGAGGGCATCGGCTACCGGGTCTACAACGCCGCCAACGCCACCGAGGCGATCCAGCTGGTGGCCCAGCTCGAGGAGCGGATCGACCTCCTCCTCATCGACCTGGTCCTGCCCGGCATGCATGGCGGGCGGCTGGCCCGGGAGCTGCGCGAGCGCCTCGGCAATCCGAGGGTCCTCTTCATCACCGGCTACGACGACGACGCGATCCAGCATCATCGACTCCTGGAGCAGGGTGCCGAACTCCTCCACAAGCCCTTCGACTCGACGACCCTGATCCAGCGGGTCGCCCTGGTCCTGGAGGGCGCGGCCGAGACCAGCCAGGAAAGAGGCTGATCCAACCTCCGACGAGCGACCGTCTTCGCGCGAGCCGCATCCTCGATTAGGATGCCGCGGAATCATCTCGCCCAAGGGAGGTCGATCGTCATGAACAGGTTCCTGGCCGGCTTTCTGGCCGCTACCCTCCTCAACCTCGCCCTGAGCGCGCAGGAAGCGACGCCGGCCCGAAAGATCGATCTGGCGGTCGTCGGCGCCTCCGTCTCCGCCGGCTTCGGGAGCGACTACGACCTCGCCGAGGCGCTGGAGATCGCACTCGGAGCCGAGGCCCGGATCACGGACGAGGCCGACTCCGCCCTCTTCCTCGACGTCCAGGGCCGCGGCGCGAACATGCTCGCCGCGGCCGCCAAGGCGAAACCCGAGCTGGTGATCGCGATCGACTACCTGTTCTGGTTCGCCAGCGGGCCGAAGGACCTCGACACCCGGAAGAAGGACCTGACCAGCGCGCTCGACGGCCTCGCGGGGCTCCGGATTCCCGTGGTCGTCGGCAGCGTTCCCGACATGCGCCACGCCTCCCCGCTGATGTTGCCGAAGCGCAACCGCATCCCCGAGGACGAGATCGCCCCGCTCAACGCCTGGCTCGGCGAGGAGATCGCCCGGCGCCAGGGTCTCCGCCTGATCCCGGTCGCCGCCTGGATGGAGTCGATCGATCGGGGCGAGCGGTTGCCCGCCTTCGACCACATCGGTCTGGTCGAGGTGGACCGCAAGAAGCTGCTCGCCCGCGATGGCCTCCACCTCAGCCGGGCCGGGCTCGCCGTCGCGACCTGCCTCCTGCTGGACGACCTCTCCCGGCACGAGCTGGTCGATCGCGGCATCGATCCGAGCCTCGAGGTCATGGAGAAGCGGCTCGCCGAGCAGGACTTCGAGATCAAGGTCTCGGTCTTCGCCGGTGACGAGACCGTACCGGCGGGACGGCTGCGCTTCGACCTGCCGGAGCCGGCGGCCATGCGCGACGCCGGTCTGTCGCTCACCGAGCTGCTGAAGCTGCGCGAGCTGCGTCGCTACTCCCGGCCGCTCGCCTTCGACGGCGGCCACACGGTGACGATCGGCCCGCTGCCCCTGGCCGCGCGCAAGCTCAAGATCCGGGTCCGCGCCGAACGCGACCCGGGCGAGATCTCGGCCTGGGCCGAGATCGACCTGGGGAAGCCCGCCGAGGACACCCGGCTCGAGCTCGAGCCCTGCCCCGCGCTGAAGCTGAAGATCCTGCAGGGCCCCGAGGCCCTGGCCCTTCCCGGTGCGCTGATCACCGTCCCCGAGGAGCTGCGGACGCGCGGCACCCGGCTGAAGGGCCTGAGCGGCCAGGGCCCCGGCCATGCCACCACCGACGAGCGTGGCTTCGCGGTCCTCGACGGCGTTGGGCCCGATGTCCGCCGCCTCGTCATCCTGCCTCCAGGCGGCAAGGAGGTCGAGGCGACGATCGAACGCGAGGGCGAGGTCCAGATCCTCCACATCGACGTGGTCGCGCCGGAGGAAGCCGCGCGGTGACCCGCCTGGCCGGGCACCATTGCGCCTTCTGCGGTGTCGACCTGGACCCGCTCGCGCCCTGGCCACGACCCTGCCCCGACTGCGGCGGAACGACCGAGATCGGCCTGATCACCCTGGTCGTCGTGGTGGCGGAGCGGCAGGGACGTTTCCTGGTCGGCCGCGGCCACGATCTCCACGAGGAGGCCGCGGATCAGCTTCCGGCGCGCTTCCTCGACTTCGGCGAGACCTGGCGTCAGACCGCGGCGCGAGCGCTCGGCCAAGCCGGCCGGTTCCGCACCCTCGCCGCCCGCAGCGATGCCGACGGCGTGCCGCGGCTCTACTGCCGGTTCGAGGGCGAAGAGGAGCTCCCCGGCCGCCGTCTCGCGATCGAGGAGATCGGCGACGACTTCGATCGCCAGAGCCTCGCCGCCACGCCACCGGCCTGACTTTACGACCCGGGCCGGATCTGCGATCCTCGCCTTCGTCGCGGCCATGGGCCGCGCCTTCCCTCTTTGCCCACGGCCCAGGTCGGGCCCTGCCGGAGTGACCGATGTCCCGCCCCGCGATCGTTCGCCTTCTCGCCCTCTTCGCCTTCTGCCTCGCCCTCGTTCTCGGCCGCGGCCTCGGCAACGCCGACGAAGGCCAGTGGCCGCTCAGCATGCTGGGCAAGCTCGACCTCAAGAAGGCGGGCATGACGATGGATCCGGCCGAGATCTTCGACCCCGGCAAGCCCAGCCTCGTCGATGCCATCTGCCGGGTCGGCGGCGCCACCGGTTCCTTCGTGTCGCCGCAGGGTCTGATCGTCACCAACCACCACGTCGCCTTCGACGCGGTCAGCCAGGTGAGCACGCCGGAACGCGACTACCTGCACGACGGCTTCGTCGCCGCCACGCTTGCGGACGAACTGGTCGCTCCCGGCTACGTCTGCCACATCACGGTCGGCTACCGTGACGTCTCGGCCGAGGTCCTCTCCGTGGTCACCGAGGCCATGTCGCCGGCCGATCGTCTCGCCGCGGTCGCGCGCAAGCGAGCCGAGATCACCGCCCAGGCCCAGGCCGACGACCCCGGTCTCCGCCCGGAGGTCGCCGAGATGTTCCAGGGCCGCAACTACGTCCTCTTCCTCTACCAGGAGATCAAGGACGTCCGCCTCGTCTGCGTGCCGCCACGCGCCGTTGGCGAGTACGGCGGCGAGAACGACAACTGGATCTGGCCGCGTCACACCGGCGACTTTGCCTTCCTCCGGGCCTACGTCGCACCCGACGGCAGCCCGGCGCCCTATGCCGCCGACAACGTGCCCTTCCAGCCGAAGCGCTTCCTCAAGGTCAACCCGGAGGGTCTCCACGAGGGCGACTTCGTCTTCCTCCTCGGCTATCCGGGACGGACCTACCGGCATCAGTGCGCCTCCTACGTCCAGCACGAGGAGGAGCTGCGCATGCCCTACATCGCCGACTACTTCGAGGCCCGCATCCGGCGGATGGAGAAGGTCTCCGAGAACGACGCCGCGCTGGCGCTCGAGCTCGCGCCCGACATCAAGGGCCTGGCCAACACGATGAAGAACTTCCGCGGCAAGATCCTCGGGCTCCACCGGCTGAAGCTGGTCGCCAAGAAGCGCCACGAGGAGGAGGAGCTGAGCGCCTGGATCGCCGCCGACGATTCGCGGCGAGCGCTCTACGGTGGCGTCCTCGACGAACTCGACTCCATCTACGCCGCCTACCGCGAGCCGCAGCTGCTCGAGTTCGCGCTCTGGCGCCTCCGTCAGGGCTCGCGCGAGCTCTGGGGCTTCGTCGAACGCTGCGCGGCCCTCCGCGGTCTGGCCGGTCGCCCGGTCGAGGATCGACCGACCCAGCTCGCGCCCGCGGCGATGAAGAAGGCCGCGGCCGACCTCGACGACTTCCTGGCCAAGCGACCGCTGGAGCTCGTCCGCGACGACCTCGTCGATTCCCTCGCGGCGCTCTTCGACCTGCCCGAGGGCGTGCGCCCGGCCGGGCTGGCCGAGATCATGGCCGCCAACCGCGACGCCGCCGAGACGCCGAGCCAGGTCATCGCCCGCTCGCTCCTCGATGCCAGTGGTCTCCTCGACGCCGAGGGCCGCCTCGCCCTGGCCGAAGGCCGGGCCGAGAACGATGACGTCCTCGACGTCGCCGATCTGGTCTCCGCCGTCCTGCCCGGCGTCGGCCAGGCCTCACGCGAGCGGCGCGGCCGGCTCGATCAGCTGATGAGCCTCTACGTCGATGCCAAGCAGGCCTGGAGGGGTGGCGACTTCGTACCCGACGCCAACAGCACCTTCCGGCTCACCTACGGTCACATCCGCCGCTACTCACCGCGCGACGCGGTGGTCTACCTGCCCTTCACCACCCTGGGCGGCATGCTCGCCAAGGCCACCGGCGCCGAGCCCTTCGACCCGCCGGCCGCCCTCGCCGACCTGCGCGCGCGCCGCGACTTCGGTCGCTGGCTCGATCCGCAGCTCGACGACGTGCCGCTGGCCATGCTCTACGACTGCGACACCACCGGCGGCAACTCCGGATCGCCGGTGATGAACGGCAAGGGCGAGCTGGTCGGCGTCAACTTCGACCGCGCCTACGAGGCGACGATCAACGACTTCCAGTGGTCCGAGGACTACAGCCGCTCGATCGGCGTCGACGTCCGCTACGTCCTCTTCATCATCGAGAAGCTGATGGGCGCGGAGAGGGTCGTGGCCGAGCTGCTCGACTGAGCCGCGGAAGGCTCCGGATCGGCGCGCGGCCCGGTCGACGACGATCCGGGTACGGCCACCCGAGCAGCGGTCGAGCGGAGTTCCGCCGGCCCGGGATCGCCGCGCCGAGCCTCGCGGCTCAGCGCAAGGCGCGGCGACGGCGCTCGATCTGGCGCCCTTCCTCCTCCGCCTCCACGCTCCGGCCCCGCGCGGCCAGGAAGTCGCGGTAGGCGGCGCGCAGCGGCAGGTCGTCGGGCTTGAGCTCGAGCGCCGCGCGGTAGACCGACTCCGCCTCGTCGTCGCGATCGAGGGCCATCAGGCCCAGCGCGAGGAGCGTGGCGACCTGCGGGTCGCCGGGTTCGAGAGCCGCGGCACGCCGGAATTCGGCCACCGCCTCGCCATGCCGGCCGTCGCGGACCAGCGAGAGTCCCCGCGAGAGCTGGATCGCGACGCAGGGACCGAGCGCGGCCTCGGCGCGCTCGAGGATGCGGCGCAGCTCGGCCTCGTTCCCGTCGAGCCGCGCGAGATCGGCCAGGTTGATCCAGGCCTCGAGCTGACGCGGCTCGAGTTCGAGCGCCACCTCGTAGGCCGTCCGGGCCTCGTCGACCCGACCCTGCGCCAGCCGCAGGCTGCCGAGTTCGAAGCGGGCGGCCGCCTGATCGGCATTGAGCCACAGGCCGCGTTCGAGTTCGGCGAGAGCCCTGACCGCCGCCGGCCGGAGTTCCGCCGGCAGGCGCTCGAGGTCGAGGTCGGCGAGACCACGGACCGCGGCGCCACGCACGGTGAGGACGGGATCGGCCAGGAGCGGGCCGATCAGCGTGAGACGTCGTTCGGGGTCGAGCCCGGCCAGCGCCGTCACCGCGACCCGCCGGACCAGCGGCGAGGGATCCCGGAGGAGACCGAGGGCGAGCTCGCACCCCGCCTCCGTGTCCAGGCCGCGCAGGAGGTCCAGGGCGGTCGCGCGGAAGATGGCCGGCTGATCGCGATCACGCGCGAGCGCGCCGAGTTCGCCGACCGAGCCCTGGTCGTGCCGCCGGCCGCGGGCGAGGGCGAGGCCTCGCCCGCGATGCCGACCCGGTCGCGTGCCGTACCAGGCGGTGAAGGCGCTCTCCACCCAGCCGGCCTCGCGATCCTGATGACAGGAGCTACAGGGATCGGGACTCCCCAGGAGCCGCGCGCCGACCGGATCGGGAATGCCGAAGCGGTGGTCGCGACGATCGTCGACGCCCATGTAGGTGCGCGCCGGCATGTGGCAGTCGACGCAGAAGGAGCCGGGACTACCGGGTTCGTGGTGACCGTGGGCCGGTCGATCGAAGTCGGGGTCGGCGTGACACTGGAGGCAGAGCGCGTTGCCCTCGAGGCGGAGGCCGCCATCGTGCGGTCGGTGGCAGTTGCCACAGACCACGCCCTTCTCCGCCATCCGGCTCTGGCTGAAGGAGCCATGGACGAAGACCTCGGCCCGGATCTGGCCGTCGGCGAAGTAGAGGCCCTCGTCGAGAAGGCTGGTCTGGTGGCCGTCTTCGAGCAGGTCAACCGGTTCCGGGGCCTCGACCAGGGTCAGCCGATGGGCATGGCAACCGGCGCAGAGCCCGTAGCTCGCGCCCGCCGAAGCCGGCCCCTGCGCCACCGGCTTGCGCCGCGCCGCATCCCAGCTCCAGGTCTTGCCGCCGAAGGCCAACGGGCGCGCGAAGCCCTGACCGGGATCGTCGTCCGGCCTTTCGGCCCAGGCCACATGACCGCTCCCGCGGCCGTGACAGGACTCGCAGCCGACGCCGTCCTCGACCCAGCGGCTGGCGTAGCTGCGCGCATCGGGGTCATAGCGCTTCTCGAAGCCGGTGACGTGGCATTCGGCGCAGTGCTGGTTCCAGGTGCGGGTCGCCGAGTTCCAGTGCCGATCCTCGTCCGGCGGCGCGGCCTCCTCCGGCCGCAGCTCGAACCAGCGCTGACCGCCGAGTTCCGCGGCGCGGGCGTCCCAGGTCTGGCGGAGGACCTGCCGGCGGCCCCCGACGCCGGCGACCAGATACTGCTGGATCGGTCGGATGCCGATGGTTCCGGTGATCGGCAGACGTCGTGGTTCCCCCTCGCCCTCGGCGAGGAAGGCGAGGAACTGGTCGCCGTCACGCGCGAAGGTCGCGCGCCGGTCCTCGGCCGTGATCGCCCGCCCGTCGAAGGCTCCGATCACCAGCGGTCCGGGAACGGGAGCCTGGGCCCGGGCGTGGTCGGAACTCCGCCAGTCCTCGTACTCGCGTGGGTGGCAGGCGGCGCAGCTCGCCGATCCGACGTAGTCGAGCGCGCGCGGCACCGTTGCGGTTGGGCGCGCTGGCCCATCGTGGCCGACGGAACGCCCCAGGATCACGATCCCCAGGGTCAGGACGATCGTGGTGGCGACCAACCACCGAAGCGCGCGCCCGCGGGTCACCGATCGACCTTCCTCCCCGGGAAGACCGTGGCGCGGCCGGTTCGGGCCCGATCGTCAGCGGTCATCGTCCGACTCGTCGGCGCCAGCTCCGGCCGGCCGCGAGCTCGGGACCTCGGTCGGCCGCGACCCGGGGCCTTCCGCCGCTTCCATCTCGGCGCAGAGTTCGTCGTAGAGGGCCGGAAGCCGACCGACCCACGCCTTCAACGGCGAGGGCGCGACGGCGGCGCCGGTCGGCAGGTGCTTCCGCAGGGAGCGGAGGACCGGCAGACTCTCCTCCCGCGCGGCCAGGTTGGTCCACTCGCCGGGATCGGCGTCGTGATCGTAGAGCTCCTCGGAGCCGTCGGCGTAGCGGGTGTAGCGCCAGCGTTTCGACCGGAGGCTGTGGTTGCCGGGGCCGTGGGTGGTGAGCACCGGTAGGCCTCGCTCGAAGCTCGGGTCCTCGAGATGCCGACGCAGGGAGATGCCGGACATCATCTCGTGGCTCGGTAGACGGAGGTAATCGGCCAGGGTCGGATAGATGTCGATCAACCCCACCGGGTCGTCGACCACCGACCCGGCGCGGAAGCGGCTCGGACCGTGCCACAGCATCAGCGAGCGGCAGGACTCCTCCCAGAGGGTGAACTTGGTCCAGGTCTGCTTTTCGCCCAGATGCCAGCCATGATCGGACCAGATGACGATGATCCAGTCGTCGTGGTCCTCGCGGGCCTGGACCGTGTCGTAGACCTTGCCGATCAGATCATCGACGTAGCGCACCGAGGCCAGGTAGCCCTGCACGGCTTTGGCCCAGTTGCCGGACTCGACCACCCAGCGGTGAATCCGCGTCAGCGCGAAGGCCCGGCCGGCGAGCGGCACGTCGTCGAGGTCGTCGTCGGGCACGACCGGAATCAGTATCCGGTCCAGGGGGAAGGCGTCGTAGTAGTCGTCGGGCACGTAGAACGGCAGGTGTGGCCGGTAGAAACCACAGCCGACGAAGAGGGGCTTGTCGCCGCGATGCCGGGCGATCTTGCCGATGACCCAGTTCGCCACCTGCGTGTCGGGACAGTCCTCGAACTTGATCCCGGTCTTGCCCCAGTCGAAGCCGGAACCGGGGATGGGGAAGCCGTTATGGCTGAAGTCCGTGACCTGGTCGCGCGGACGACTCCTGGTAAAGCTGGGCCAGTATTCGTTCCAGCCGCGTGGATCGATGTGGGCGCCGTGCATGATCTTGCCGGCGCCAATCACGCGATGACTGCCAGCGCGCAAAAGGGTCCGCGGCAGGCTGTACTTCAGGCGGTAGTTCTCGTTCTTGGTCCAGTCCTGGTTGTTCCAGTAGAGGCCGGACACCGAGGGGTGCACGCCGGTCATGACCGCGGTTCGCGAGGGATTGCAGGCCGGCGCGGCGCACTGGGCGTTGCGGAAGACGACGCCCTGCTTGGCGATCCGATCCAGGTTCGGTGTGCGCGAGGCCGGGTTGCCACCAAGCGGGCCGGTCCAGTCGTTCAGATCGTCGACGACGAGGAAGAGGACGTTGGGCGGGCGTGGCGCCTCGGGAGCCTTCTGCCCCTGTCCCTGCGCCGCGCTCGCCGTCAGCATCAGCAGCAGCGGAACGAGGTGCCGGAACCGCAGCCGCTTGGTCGAACGAGGCCAGGGAAAGGTCAGGGTCAACGATGGGCTCCAGGCTCGGTTGGAGCCTTCCTTGTAGGCCAGGCACCCTGGCAATGCAAGAACCGCCCACTCGGCGCGGCCCCTGGGCCGCCCGGCCCCTTCAGTCGAGTTCCCTGGCCAGCGCGTCCAGGTCGGTCTCGATCAGATCGAGAATCCGCTCCAGTTCCTCGACCGCCATGGATTCTCCGGCCTGCTCCAGGAGTTCGAGCTGTCCCTTCGCCAGCCCCAGCCGCTCCTTCTGGCGGTCGTCGGATCGCTTCCGCTCCAGGCCGAGGAGGTCGCGCAGGAGCCCGCCGACTCGAGCCCTGAGCCTTGCCCGCTTCGTATCTTCCGCCTTCTTGCGCGCGGCGACCTCGTCGGCGTGATCGGGGTTGACCGTGGTCACCACCGCGAGCTGGCCGTCGTGCCCCAGGACCGCGAGACCGTCGACCCAGATCTCGGTGATGTCGCTGATGCAGAACTCGCCGGGGAAGATGATCATCGCGGTCTCGCGTTCTCCCGGGAAGACCTTGGCCTTCACCATGTCGGCCATGGGACCGAAGGTCTCGGTCGCCGAGACGTCCTCCAGCCGGCGGCCATCGACCTTGGCGTAGAAGTTGATCGAGAGCGGACTGTGGCCATGGATCTTCTGGCCCCGATTGCTGATCTCGACCGCGACCAGGGTCTTGCCGGCCGCATGCTCGGCGATCGCCGCGTTGGCGTAGAGGTCGGCATAGGCCATCCGGCTACGCGCCGGGCCACGGGTGACGATGGTGTAGGTGACGTCGCCGCAGGTCCGGCTGAAGGCCTTGTTCATCATCGCGACGCGCGGGGCGCGCCGGTCCACCGCCGAGTCCGGTCGATCGCCGGCCCCGGTCGCCGCCTCCGGCTCGACCTCGGGGTCACGCGGAGCCGACGTCGCGGCCCGATCCGCGGCCAGCCGGGCCTTCAGGTCCTCGTTCTCGCTGCGGACCGCGACCAGCTGCTGGAAGAGCAGGCGCTTCTCCTCCTCGAGCTGGGCCTTCTCGGACTCGAGGGTCTTGATCCGCGCCTGCAGCTCCGCCACCGAGGCCTGACCGAAGGCCGGCGCCGCGAAGAGCGCGATCAGGAAGATCGGAATCGGGACTCTCATCGCATTCTCCCGCGGCGACCGGCCCGGCTGGTTCAGAGTCCGGAGATGGCCAGGACCTCGCCGTTCTCGGCGTCGATGGCGACGCCGAGCTGGGCGACGTAGAGCCGGCCATCCGGGCCGAAGGCGCAGGAAACCGGCCCGCGCAGGTCGAGTGGCAGGATCTCGACCTTGGCGGCCTCCTCGTCGCCGAGGCTGACGCGCGCCAACTTGCCGGACTTCACCTCCGTGAGGGCCCAGTTGTTGTCCACCAGGTAGAGCTGATCCTGTCCACGCTTCCTCGCCATCCCCATCGGGTCGACGAGGCCGGGCAGCGTCCAGCTCTTCAGCGGCTTGCGGGTCTTGCGGTCCCAGCGGACCACGAGACCGTCCTCCTTCCCGCCCGCGCCCGAATAGAGGACGAGCAGGTGGTCCGGACTCTCGACCAGGGTCTGCATCGGCGAGTTGACCGTGATGCCGTTGTCGTCGCTCGAAGCCCACTTCTCCAGCGCCCCGGCCCGCCAGTCATAACGGAGGATCCAGGTCTTGCTGTCGTCGCCGTGGCCACAGAGGAAGATCTCGCCCGTGTTCGGATCGATGCTGCCGCCGGTGAGATTGCCCTCTCCCGGCTTGCTCGGGTCGTCCTCGAGCGACTTGACCGGCGGGCTACGGCGTCCGGTCGCGGCATCGCCGGGATGCTCGAAGAAGGCCAGGGTCTCGGCCCCGTCGCCGACGCCGCCATCCGTGACCACGAGGACCGAGTCCTTCCAGAGCGCGGTCAAGGGGCCGAGCTGGAATCGC
Organism: Planctomycetota bacterium; assembly: GCA_020639295.1. Classification (GTDB taxonomy): domain Bacteria; phylum Planctomycetota; family DRQF01; genus JACKGY01. The sequence continues at coordinate 264,320 of JACKGY010000003.1, read as the reverse complement.
TTCGCCCCGCTCTCCTTGTCCACCTTCCAGAACTCGGTGGCGAAGCCGGTGATCTGATCCCGGGGCTTGCCCTTCTCGACCACGATCACCTTGCCGTGACCGCTGTCGCAGACGGTGAGCAGGCCCTGGGGCGAGAAGCTGACGCCCGACGGATTGCGGAGACCGGAGAGCACGACCTCGGCCTTCGGCGTCGACGCGGACGTACCGGGCGCCGAACCGGCCGCCGAGCTTCCGGTGGTCGGCTCGCCCGACTCGCCACCGCAGGCGCCGAGAGCCGCGAAGCCGAGGAAGATGAGGGTCACGAAGGCGATGATCCGGGTCATGTCTCTCTCCTGGTCGTTGGTGGACACCGACCCCTGGGCCGGTCCCTGATCCTGACCGCAATCGGCGCGTTCAGCAAACCCGTCGCGGCGGGCCGTAGACTGTGGCCCGCACCCGAGGGGCCCAGCTCATGTCCAGGTCGAGGACGCCCAGGGTGCTCAGCTGCCGTTCCACGGCCGGGGGCATGCTCTTCAAGGTCACCAACCGGCGAAAGCGCGGCGCCGCCAGGAGGGCCCGCGCGAGACTGATCATCAGACCGTCCGGAAAGCAGATCGAACCGGCCCAGACCAGGCTGACCTCGGTCGGGAGCTGATCTCTTAGATCGCCGAGGCGCAAGTCGAGGTCGCGGTCGAGGCGGTCCGCGGCCTCGGGCAGGAGCCTCCGCAGCACCTCGCGGGCGCGGCAGGCGACCTCGTGGCGAAAGGGCGACAGCTCCACCGCCACGACCCGGCCGACGCGAGTCGTGAGCAGGGCCTGCAGCGCCAGCCGTCCGACCCCGCTGCCGACGTCCACGAAGAGGTCGCCGGCCCCCGGGCGCAACCAGTCGAAGAGTTCCGCGGCGGCCGAGGGCAGAATCTCGCCGTAGGTCGCGGCCGTGGCGCCGGCGCGCTCCTCCACCAGCGCGCGATCGGCCGCGTCGGCCTCGCCACCGCCGGGCAGATCGCGATAGACCTCATCGATCAGGGCCAGGATCCTCGCGCGCTCGTTCATGGCCCGATGATAGCCGATCGGGCGGGCCGGCGAGGATTGCCGGCGCGGTGGCGCCTGCTAACCTGGACCGCATGAGCCGCCCTGCCCGAGCTGCCACCGGTCGCCTCGCTCCGAGCCCCACGGGCGTCCTCCACCTCGGCAACGCGCGCAGCTTCCTCCTCGCCTGGCTCTCGATCCGGCAACGCGGTGGCCGGCTCCTGCTGCGCATCGAGGACATCGACGGCCCGCGCCTGAAGAGCGGCGCGGAGGCGGCGACGATCGAGGACCTGCGCTGGCTGGGCCTCGACTGGGACGGCCCGGTCATGCGCCAGAGCGAGCGGCTCTCGCTCTACGCCGAGGCCGCGCGCCGTCTGATCGAGCGCGGTCTGGCCTACCCCTGCGTCTGCAGCCGACGCGAGATCGAGGAGGCGGCCTCGGCGCCGCACGAGGACGGACTCGACGGACCGGTCTACCCCGGGACCTGCCGCGACCGCTTCGATTCCTTCGCCGAGGCCCGCCGTGTCAGCGGCCGCGATCCCGCGCTGCGTTTCCGGGTCGAACGGGATGCCTTCCCCTATCGCGACCTCGTGCGCGGGCCCGAGGATGGCCGCGTCTCCGGCGACTTCGTGATCGTCAAGCGCGATGGCGGACCGGCCTATCAGCTCGCCGTGGTGGTCGACGACGCGGACCAGGGCGTCGACGAGGTCCTGCGGGCGGACGACCTCGTGGCCTCGACCCCGCGACAGCTCCTGCTCTACGACGCCCTCGGTCTCGGGGCGCCGTGCTTCGCCCATGTGCCGCTGGTCGTCGGTCCCGATGGACTCCGGCTCGCCAAGCGCCATGGCGACAGCTCCCTCGCCTCGTTCCGCGGCCGCGGGATCGCCGCCGAACGGATCGTCGGTCTCCTCGCCTGGTCGCTCGGTCTTCGAGCAGGGCCGGAGCCCTGCCGGCCGGAGGATCTGCTCGGCGAGCTCGACTTCGAGCGCCTGCCACGCGGGCCCTTCGTGTTTCGTGACGAGATGCTGGCCTGAAAAGAGAAGGCCCCTCCGGCGAGGCCGGAGGGGACCATTCGTCGCGTGACTCCTGGGGGGGCGATGGAGTCACGCGACGCCCGTTCGCATTTTGGGACACGAACGCGCGCATGTTAATGCGGCGCCTCGCGGAAAGGAAGCCCCTCGCATCTTCACGTTCTCTTGATGTCCGCGAGTCGCGCGACCGGTTCGGTCCCTCTTCCGGCCCTCAAGGACGGCGCTCGGCGAGAAGCCGGTCGATGGCGGGATCGCCGAGGCGTTGCAGGTGCTCGCGCGCCGACAGGCCCGAGCCGTCCTGCGCCTCGAGGTCGGCACCGGCCTTGACGAGGGTCATCACCAGCATCGCCGATTGACGCTCCCCGCGAACTCGATGCAGGGGTCGCCTTCCGCGTGGGTCGGCGGCGTTCGGGTCGGCGCCGGCGTCGAGCAGGAGCTTCGCATCGCGCAGCCGTCCCATCGCCACCGCCCGCCCGAGCGGCGTCTCCTCGCCACAGGCACCATTCACCGAGGCGCCGGAGCGGATCAGGAGCGCCACGCACTCGAAATTGCCGTCCTCGCCGAGCGCGAGATCGAGGAGGCTTCGGCCCTCGGGATCACGCTGGTCCGGGTCGAGTCCCCGGCGCAGATGGTAGGACAGGTGCCCGGCCTGGCCTTGCCGCGCCGCTTCGAAGGGACCGGGGTGACGGCGATCGCGCTGCGACACGATGGCGGCGGCGGTCACGAGGACCATGCCGATGAGGAGGCAGCTCGCCAACAGGCCGGGGCGTCTCATGACGGCTCCTAACACGGCCCGCGAAGCGGCGGCAAGCTCGCCCTCGCACCGACGCCGTCGGCGGAGCAGCGGTCGGACCACGACGAGCCCCATCCGCGCGCGCAGAACCCGCCGCTGCGGCCGGCGATGGCTGCGAGCTTGGCAGCCGATCCGCTCCATGATCCTCGCCAGGGTCGACCGCTGCCCGGGTCAGGGCTCGCCGCCGCGAAAGCGCCGCCGGCAGACCGCCAGCTGGCGGCGCCCGCGGTCGACGAAGGCCGCGTCTCCACGCCGCTCGCTCCAGAGCATGGTGCCGAGGGTCTCGATCAGGCCGAGCACGGCCAGGCGGTCCCGCAGCGCCTCGTCGTCCTCGAGGACCGCGCCGGCCAGGAAGGCGGCGCGCAGCTCCGAGCGCTCCTGCCAGAGCCCGAGGTCGAGCCTGACCAGATCCACCTCGGCCAGGTCCGGCCGGGCATGCTCGAAGTCGATCACGCCGAAACCGCGAGGCCCGACGACCCAGTTGCGCGGCTCGTAGTCGCGATGACAGGGGACCCGCTGCCTCGTCCATTCGAGGTCGAGGAGTCGCTCACGCGCGCGCTCGGCGAGATCGACGATCTCCCGTTCGAAGGAGCCCTCCCGCAGCAGGGAATCGAGTCGCCGCTCGAGTGCCTCGGCCGGTGCCAGACGATCGCGATCTTCGTGGCTCAGGCTCCAGAGCGCGGCCAGGGCGGCGCCGGCACTCCGGTGGAGTCGGGGGTCGGCGATGCGTGTCGGGTCCGGAACCGCACCGGGCAGGCCCTCGATCAGGAGTTCGCGGCGCTCGTCGCCGAGATCCTCGAGCAGACGCGGGACCGCGAAGGGCAACCGGGGCGCCCAGTCGCGCAGCGCATCGCGTTCCTGGCGATAGTGCCGGGCCTCGCCGTAGCGCTTGCGGACCAGGAGCCGCGAGCCCTGTTCCTCGATCTCGACCTTGTTGCCGCCCGTCACCTGCCCCTTCCTCGTCAATGTTCCGCGATGGCGCCGAGGTCCAGGGACTCACCGGCCACCACCAGGATCTCGCCCCGGCCATCGTAGCGTCGATATCGGCCGGGAGGCAGGGCCAGGCGCAGGCGACCGTCCTGGTCGAAGGGCAAGAGGATCTCCTCGATGCCGGTCAGGTCCAGCGGCTCGAGGCGCAGGTCGCTGCCCCGACCCACGCGGGCCTGTCGCCCGTCGATCAGCCCCCCGGGCCGCGGATGGAGCACCAGATCGAGACCCTCCTCGCCGACCCGCAGCTCGCCCGAATCGGCCGCCAGACCACCTTCGCCCAGCTCGAGGAGGAGGAGACGATGACGACCGGCCGGAAGCTCGATCTCGAGGGTCTGCCGCCCGAGCCGCATCGCCTCGCGGCGCGCACGGCCGGTATCGAGATCGACCAGCAGCATCAGCCAGCGCCGCTCCTCGACCTCCTCCGGCAGCGACAGACGCAGGCGCGCCAGCCGTCCCCAGACCTCATCGACTCGAAGCAGATCCTGTTCCGCCGTGACCACCGGATCGCGCCCCTCGATGCGGACGAAGCCGGCGGCCGGCGGGTTCACGGTCTCGTCCTCCATCGCCAGCCGGAACCTGCAGGTCGCCGCCGGCAGGCCGCGGACGTGGTAGGGCTTCCCCAGCGCCAGCTCCAGCTTCTGGTAGGGCCAGTCGCCGTCCGGCTCCAGGGGAAGGAGTTCCACCACCCGATAGACCTCGGCGCGACCGAAGAGGACTTCCGGGGCGATCGGCCGCCCCTCCCGATCGACCGGGCGCAGCTCGATGGTGAGGTCGCGGCCGTCCCGCGCGCTCAGTTCGCCGAGATCGCGCGTCTCGCCGGCGGCGATCTCGAAGTCGAGCCGGACCTGCGAGACGCCGTCATCCTCGTGCCAGTAGCCGAGCAGCTCGATCAGTCCCGGCCGGACGTCCTCGAACCGGAACTCGCCGGACGGGAAGGTGGCCGCGCGACCGACCAGGAGGCGATCGACGACGGTGCCGGCCGGGTGCTGGCTGCGCTCGCGGGTGAGCAGTTTGATGGCCACGGAGCCGGCGACGATGCCACGCGCGTCCACGATCCGACCGCTGACCAGGGCGCCGGGCAGGAAGGGCACGATGATGTGCCGCGTTTCGCCCTCCCTCAGCTCGATCGGCCCCGAGCGGCGATCCTCGCCGCCGCGGACCAGGAGACGGTCGTCGGCGAAGGTCACCGGCGCCGACTCGTTCGGTGGCACCGGATCGATCGCCCGGCTCCCGTCGTGCTGCCAGCGGTAACGACCGGGTCGGAGGTCGGCGAAGACCACCCGTCCGGATTCGTCGCTGGTCGCCTCGCGGGCGCCGCCCGGCCCCGAAGACTCGGGAAGGAGTCGAACGACGATGCCCGCGCCGCGCTCCGGCTGCGTACAGCGGAACTCCAGCTCGAGGCTGGCCGCTGCGACCTCCGGTTCCTCGTCCTCGCCCGCCGGCGCCGCCCCGGCTTCCTCGGGAGCGGCCGTCGTGGGCGTCATGCCTCTGGCCTCGTTCCGGCCCGGCCCGAGGCGCTCGACCCGGTCTCGGTCCTGGACCTGCTCGAGATCCGACTCGGCGGAACGCCGGCCGGTGAGGGCGTAGCCGACCAGGAGCAGGATCACGATCATCAGGATGAAGGTCAGGAGCAGTCGATCGCTGCGGAACATCGTCGTCGTCTCCTTGGGGATTCAGGGACAGCTGATGGGATGGGTCAGGAAGTAGTAGAGGATCTCCGAGTCGCCCTCGATCTCGCACTCGGCGCGGCCCTTCTGACGGGCGGGCGAGCCGAGCGCCCAGACATAGACGGTCGAACCCGAGCGTTCCCGGGTCTCGAAACTGAGAACCGGACAGGCGACCCGGAACCGCCGATCGCGTTCGCCGTCCGGAACCTCGCCGCTGCCGTTGCGGAAGATCACCGGCTGCGAGATCCCCACCGAGGGACCGCCGCGGTAGAAGGGAACGGTCAGGTTGAGGGAGGGCGTCCCCTCGACCGTGGTGGTCGCGACCGCCGAGCTCGCGCGCACCAGCACCACGGTGGGCAGGCCGTCGATCGCGAAGGAGGCCTCGCTGTAGCCGAAGGCCGCGGCCCGCCCTTCGCCCGGGCCCTTCACCTCGGCGCTGGAGTCGATCTCGGCCTTGGCCACGACCTCGACCTCGCCCACCCCCGGCCGCACGTGGACCCAGAAGGTGCTCGCCAGACCGTTCTTCGGCGCGACGGTCCAGGTGACCGACCGCCGCGGCGAGACAGCGTGCGCCTTGCCCCAGCCCACCGTCTTGCCGGCGCTGGTGACGGCCCAGGCCTCCTTGCTCCAGTAGGGCAGCCGGGCGTCGGCCCGAGAGACCTTGTCGGTCGGGGCGTAATAGGTGTCGACCTGTTTCCAGACCGCCAGCGCCGGGGCCTGCAGGATGACCAGGGCGACCAGCGCCCAGGCCAGGATTGATCTCGGTTGCATGCTGCGTCCTCTCGGGTCTCGGCGGGGTGCCGGTCACCGAGAAGGTCGTCAGCCTGGGCGGGATGGACCGCGAAATCCGCGGCCGGACCGGTCAGCGCCGGTCGCGGTCGAAGCGCTCGATGTAGGCGTAGGCGGAGTGGTTGTGGATCGACTCGAAGTTCTCGACCTCGACCGAATAGCCGAGCACGCGCTCGTCGGCGTCGAGCAGCGCGGCGACGTCGCGGACCATGTCCTCGACGAACTTCGGATTGTCGTAGGCCTGTTCCGTGACCCACTTCTCGTCGGGACGTTTGAGGATGCCGTAGAGGTCGCAGGATGCCTGGCCCTCGACCAGATCGATCAGCTCCTCGATCCAGATGAACTTCCGGGTCTCGACCGTGACCGTGACGTGACCGCGCTGATTGTGCGCCCCGCGCTCGGAGATCTTCTTCGAGCAGGGACAGAGCGTGGTGATCGGCACCAACACCCTGACCATGTGCCGTTCGCCCTCGGGACGGACGTCACCGATCAGGCCGATCTCGTAGTCCATGAGGCTCTTCACCCCCGAGACCGGCGCCTTCTTCTCGACGAAGTAGGGGAAGCTCATCTCGATGTGGCCGGACTGGGCGTCGAGCCGGTCCACCATCTCACGCAGGATCGTCCGGAAGGACTCGACCGAGATCACGAACTCGTGGGCGTTCAGCACCTCGACGAAACGCGACATGTGCGTGCCCTTGAAGTTGTGCGGCAGGGCGACGTACATGTTGAAGGTCGCGATCGTGTTCTGATGCCCGCCCTGGCGATCCGCGACCCGCACCGGATGGCGGATGTCCTTGATGCCGACCTTGTCGATGGCGATGCGGCGGAGATCCGCACTGCCCTGGACGTCGGCCAGGGGCGAGGCGTGGGCGCTGTCGTTCTCGGGCTCGTGACTCACGAAGTTCTGCTCCAGCCCGTCCGGGGCCTTCCTCGATGACCGCCACCGGACCCGGGCGGCCTCGCCCCGGGCCGCCGCGCGGCCCTAGAGGCTAAGTCAATCCGGGACCGCCCACAAACCGCGGCGGTGAATCCGGCCCGCGGACAGGGGCCGTGGCCGCCCGAGGGACCACGGCCGCGGTCCTCAGAGCGGCACGATCCGCAGGCGCGCGCTGCCGCCACCGAGCTTCTGCTCGCTCACCCCCTCCCCCGCGAGTCCGACCACGGCGACGACCTCGCTCGCCAGGGTCTGCTCGCGCAGGTGATCCAGATGCGCGGCGAGGGCCTCGGCGGCATCCGCCTCGAGATCGTGCTCCAGCCGGATCGCCCGGGTCACGTCGAGGTCGAGATCACGACGCGCCATCTGCACCAGGCGGACGAGATCGCGGGCCAGACCCTCGCGCTCGAGCTCCGGGGTCGAGCTGACGTCGAGGGCCACGAGGGCGTCGTTCGAGGGCAAGGCGGTGATGGCGTAGGCGTCGAAGCCGGCCTTCGGCTCGAGCTTGAGCTCGAACTCGCCGGCATCGAGGCGATGACCGGCGATCCGGATGCCGTCGCCATCGCGGGACCAGTCACCGCTGCGCGAGGCCGCCAGCACGGTCTTCATGTCCGGGCCGAGCTTCGGACCGAGCACGCGCGCGTTCAGCGACAGCTTGAAGTCGCCCATGCTCTCCAGGTCGGCGCCGGTGCCGACCTCCTTCACGTTGACCTCGTCGCGGACGAGGTCGAGGAAGGGCGCGAGCCGCTCGGCGCCGCGACCGGCGACGACCAGCTCCCGCAGCGGCTGCCGGGTCCGCACCTTGGCCTCCTTGCGCAGACCGAGCGCCGCCGAGCAGACCTCGCGGATGTGGTCCATGTCGGCGACCAGGTCGGCCTCCTCGGGGAAGAACTCACGCTCCGGCCAGTCGGCGAGATGGACGCTCTCGCCCCCGGTGAGTCCACGCCAGACCTCCTCGCCGAGGAGCGGCAAGAAGGGCGCGACCACCCGGCACAGGGTCTCGAGCACGGTGTAGAGCGTGTCGTAGGCGTCCTGCTTGTCGGCGGTCTTCTCCTTGGCCCAGAAGCGATCGCGACTGCGCCGGATGTACCAGTTGTTGAGGGCATCCATGAAGCGACGGATGACCGCGCAGGCCTCGGCCAGCTCGTAGCTGCCCATGGCGGCCTCGACCTCGCCGATCATCTGCCGCGTCTTCGCGAGGATGTAACGATCGAGCCGGCCCTCCTGGTCGGCGCGACGCTCGGCCTTCAGGCCGTCGGAGTTGGCGTAGAGGCTGAAGAAGTACCAGGCGTTCCAGATCGGGTTGATGATCAGGCGCACCACCTCGGCGATGCCCTTGCCCTCGCGATCGATGGCGAGGTCCGAACCGCGGAGGATCGGCGACGAGACCAGGAACCAGCGCAGCGCGTCGGCGCCCACGGTGGAGAAGACCTCCTCCGGGCTCGGATAGTTGCGCAGCCGCTTGGAGAGCTTCTTGCCGTCCTCGTCGACCACGACGCCGTGGCAGATGCAGTTGAGGAAGGGCGGCCGGTCGAAGAGCGCGGTGCCCAGCACCATCATGGTGTAGAACCAGCCGCGGGTCTGCGCGATGTACTCGACGATGAAGTCGGCCGGGAAGTGGTTCTCGAACCAGGCCTTGTTCTCGAAGGGATAGTGCACCTGCGCGAAGGGCATGGAGCCGGACTCGAACCAGCAGTCGAGCACGTCCGGGACCCGGCGCATCATGCTCTTGCCGCTCGGATCATCCGGGTTCGGCCGGACGAGCTGGTCGACCGTGGGCCGGTGGAGATCGGTCAGCCGCACGCCGAAGTCGCGCTCGATCTCGGCCAGCGAGCCGTAGACGTCGATCCGCGGATGGTTCGGGTCGTCGCTGCGCCAGACCGGGATCGGCGCCCCCCAGAACCGGTTGCGGCTGATCGACCAGTCCTTCGCGCCCTCCAGCCACTTGCCGAACTGTCCGTCCTTGATGTGACCCGGGATCCAGTTGATCTCGCGGTTGAGCTCGACCATGCGCTCGCGGAAGTCGGTGACCTTGACGTACCAGGAGCTCAGCGCCTTGTAGATCAGCGGCTCGTCGGTGCGCCAGCAGTGCGGGTAGTTGTGGACGTAGGTCTCGTGCCGGACCAGCCGCCCCTCGTCCTTAAGGCGCTTGATGATCGGCTTGTTGGCCTCGAAGACCTGCATGCCGACGTAGTCGGTCACCTCGGCGGTGAAGCGACCGCGGTCGTCGACCGGACAGACCACGGCGATGCCGTTGGCCGCGCAGACGGCCTGGTCGTCCTCGCCGAAACCGGGGGCGAGATGGACGACGCCGGTGCCCTCCTCGGTGTCGACGAAGTCGCCGGCCAGGATGCGGAAGAAGCTCGCGGCCTGGTCGTGACCGCTGAAGTAGGGAAAGAGCGGCCGGTAGGTCCGGCCGACCAGGTCGCTGCCGCTGATGGTCCCCACCTGCTCGGCGGCGCTCAGCTCCTTGGCGTACTTGCCGAGCGCGGCCTCCGCCAGCACGAAGCGGCGATCACCCTCGCGCATGATGGCGTAGCTGATCCCGGCGCCGACGCAGAGGGCGAGGTTCGAGGGCAGGGTCCAGGGGGTCGTGGTCCAGACCAGGATCTCGAGCGGCTCGGGGTCGGCCCCGGTAGGCTCGATCGCGAAGGCGACGGTGATCGCCGGGTCCTGGCGCGGACGATAGGAGTTGTCCATCCGGGTCTCGAAGTTCGAGACCGGCGACTCCGCCGCCCAGGAATAGGGCATGACCCGGTAGCCCTCGTAGATCAGCCCCTTGTCCCAGAGGGTCTTGAAGGCCCACATGACGCTCTCCATGTAGGAGAGGTCCATGGTCTTGTAGTCGTGGTCGAAGTCGACCCAGCGCGCCTGGCGGGTGACGTAGTCGCGCCACTCCTGGGTGTAGCGGAGCACCGACTGCCGGCAGTGGTCGTTGAAGCGATCGATGCCGTGCTCGGTGATCTGCTGGCGCCCGGAGATGCCGAGCTCCTTCTCGGCCGCCATCTCGGCCGGGAGGCCGTGGCAATCCCAGCCGAAGCGGCGCTCGACCCGCCGCCCCAGCATGGTCTGGTAGCGCGGCACGATGTCCTTGACGAAGCCGGTCAGGAGGTGACCGTAGTGCGGCAGGCCGTTGGCGAAGGGTGGACCGTCATAGAAGACGTACTCGTTCTTGCCCTCGTCGCCGACGGGTCGGTTGCTCACCGAGCGCTCGAAGATCCCCTCCTCCTTCCAGAAGGCGAGCACCTTCCGTTCGATGGCGGGGAAGTCGGGCTTGGCCTCGACCCGGGGATAGAACTGGGCAGCCTCGTCGCTGGCCATCGTCTGGCTCCTTGCATGTCCCGCGCCCGGGCTGCCGCCGAGGACGTCGGCGGCCGCTCGGCGGCGCGCCCGAGGATAGAAACTCGCCCCGGGGCGGACAACGCCGTCGGCCCGACCGGAGGAGCGGGACCGACCGGCCGGGCTCAGCGCAAGGCGGCCTCGATGGCCCCGGTCAACTCCTCGGATAGGGGCTCGACCTTGCTCGGGAAGTAGCCGACGACCCGGCCGTCACGGCCGATCAGGTACTTGCCGAAATTCCAGCTCGGCAGGACGCCCGCGGCCGCCTCCAGGTGGCGGTAGAGCGGCGACTGCCCGGGGCCGGCCAGGACCTGCCCCTTGGCCAGCATGGTGAAGGTCACCTGGTAGACCTCGGTACAGAAGCGCTGGATGGCCTCGGCGTCCCCGGGCTCCTGGGCGCCGAAGTCGTTCGCCGGCATCCCGATCACCCGCAGGCCGCGATCGCCGAAGCGCTCGTGGAGAACCTCCAGACCGGCGTACTGCCCGGTGAAGCCGCACTCGCTGGCCGTGTTGACGATCAGCACGACTTGGCCGCGCAGCTCCTCGAAGCTCAGCTTGGCTCCGGCGAGCGTATCGGCCTCGAGGGCCCAGAATGACTCCGCCATCTCGTCGTTCCCCCTCCGACCCGCGTCGTCGTGATCGCGGCCGCAACCGACCGGCAGCGCGGCCAGCATGGCGACCAGGACCGGGACCAGTTTCCATCTCGACTCGATCATGGCGACCATCCTGACCCCCGCCGGGGCCCCGGGCAAGCTCCGCCCGGGCCGGCCCGTCGCTGTCGCCGGCGGTCCGCTGCGGTTATCCTCGATGCCGAGGGTCACGATGCTCGAGAGCATCCTGTCATTGATCGGCGCCGGTCTGCACGTCGCGGCCATCTTCGTCCTGGTGATGGCCGAACGGCGGGAGCCCACGGCCACCCTGTCCTGGCTCCTGGCGCTCATCTTCCTGCCCATCGTCGGTCTGGTCCTCTACCTGGTGATCGGCCGCCAGCGGGCCCGCCGGGTCGCCGACGCCTACGTCGAGGCGGTGGAGCGCGTCGACGAGGTGGTCAGCCGCGAGCGGCTCGAGGTCTTCCAGCCGCGCAGCGTCGCCACCGAGGCGCCGCGCGAGGTGACCATCCTGGCCGAACTGGGCAGCCGGCTCTCCAGCACGCCGCCGACCTCGGGCAACGACACCCGCATGCTGGTGGACGCCGCCGCGGCCTACCCGGCGATCGAGGTCGCGATCGGCGGCGCCCGCCACCACGTCCACGTCGAGTTCTTCATCGTTCGCGACGACGACACCGGCCGGCGCCTGCGCGATCTCCTCGTCGCCACCGCCCGGCGCGGGGTCGCGGTGCGCTTCCTCTGCGACGCGGTGGGCTCGCGCGACCTCCCCCGGGACTTCTTCGACCCCCTGCGCGCGGCCGGCGGCGAGGCCGCCTTCTTCCGGCCCGTGGGCAAGATCCTGGCCCGCATCTACCTCCGTGACCGGGTCGACTTCCGCAATCACCGGAAGATCGTCGTGGTCGACGGCCAGGTCGGCTACACCGGCGGGATCAACGTCGGCCGGGAGTACCTCGGCCTCGACCCCAGCCGCGGCCACTGGCGCGACAGCCACGTCGAGATCCGCGGCCCCGCCGTCCTCGCCATGCAGAAGGCCTTCGCCGAGGACTGGCTGGCGGCCACCGGCGAACTCCTGACCGATCCGGATCACTACCCCGAACCGCTCCTCGCCGGCGCCGAGGCCGAGGTGGTGCAGATCGTCGACTCGGGACCCGACCGGTCTCACTCGCCGATCTCCTACCTCTTCGTGCAGGCCTTCGCCCTCGCCTACCGGCGGATCTGGCTCACCAGCCCTTACTTCATCCCCAGCCCTCCGATCGAACAGGCCCTGCTTTCGGCCGCCCTGCGCGGCGTCGACGTGCGCCTTCTGGTGCCGCGCCGTCCCGATCATCGGATCACCGCCTGGGCCGGGGCCTCCTACTTCCGCGCCCTGCTCGAGGCCGGGGTGCGGATCCATCGCTACGAGGACGGCTTCATCCACGCCAAGGTCTGGCTGGTGGACGACTGGGTGGCCTCGATCGGCTCCGCCAACATGGACATCCGCAGCTTCGACCTCAACTACGAGCTGAACGCCATCGTCTACGGCCCGCGCTTCAACGGCGCGGTCGCCGACCAGTTCCTCCTCGACCTGGAATCGGCCGAGGAGTGGCGCCTCGCCGACGAGGACGCCCTGGGCCCGGCGCCCCGCCTCCTCCGGGCGGCGGCCCGGCTCGCCTCGCCGATCCTGTGATTTTCGGAAAAGCCGTTCCGGCCCGTCCGCGCCAACGGATCACCAGGCGAACCGGGCGCCGAAGCGCCTGGACGACGAACCGAGGACGAGCCATGCGAACCTCCCCGATCTCCCTCATCATCGCCGCCATCCTGGCGGTCTCCGCGTCCATCGCCTCCGCTCAGACGGTGCACCACTACGACCCGGGCATCCCCGGATCGATGGTTCCCTGCTACCTGCCCAGCCCCGGCTACCCGGCCGGCGGCCCCGGCATCTTCGGGCCGGTCCCGCTGCCGATGTCGGGCATCCTGGGCGCGCCTCCGGCCCTGGCCGGCGGCATCGCCATCGACCAGACCACGAGCCGCGTCTTCGTGACCGACGGCTTCCTGATCACGACCGACTACCACAACGGCTATCTGCCCTTCACCCCGCCGATCGCCCCGCCGCTTCCGGTCCCGGCTCCGATCCTGCTGGGCGGTGGCCCGATCACCGGCATGGGCTGCGACCCGGCGACCGGCACGCTCTGGCTGACCGACGGCGTCAGCTACGCCGCGGCCGGCCTGGCGGCGCCCTTCCTGCTCCTGGCCCCGCCCATGCCCCTGCCCCTGCCCGCGGGCCTGGCCCCCCTCACCGGCATCGACTTCGAGGCCTCGAGCGGCACCCTCTGGGGCGTCGACGCGGGCGGCGCGGTCTACAACTGGGTCCCCTTCGGTGGCCCGGTCGGCCCGCAGCCGGTCGCCGTCGTCCCCGGCGGCGCCGTGGCGCCCTTCACCGGCATCGCGGTCAACGAGCACAACGGCGCCGGTTCGGTCGGCGCCCCCTTCTGCTCGACCCAGCTCCCGGGCTTCCATGTGGTCGTCACCGAGGGCCTGTTCCTGCATGACGCCCTGGGCCCGAATCCGCCGATCCCGCTGGCCAGCTCCGGCTTCGTCGGCAGCGGTGGCCTCGCCTACTCGAGCGACATGCAGCACCTGAAGGGCGCCGGTCTCGCACCGATCCCCACCGGCCTGATCGGCTGGCGCAAGCCGCAGCACGATGGCCCCGGCGGCCTGAACGCGATCCGTCTCACCGGCGCCGCGCCGCTCACCACCGCGCTCTTCCTCTACGACCTCTGCCCGATCCCCGGCGGCCTCTTCGTGCCCTTCAGCGGCGAGACCCTGTGGATCAACCCGCTCTCGGGCAGCTTCGCCTATGCGACGCTGGTCACCGACGCGATCGGCGAGGTGGTCGCCCCGGTCGACCTGACCTTCGCTCCGGCGGGCATCACCTTCACCGGTCAGTTCGCCCTTTACTCGCCGGGCAGCCCCCTGGGCTACGCCCTGAGCGACGCCATGACCTTCACCGTCGGCCTGCCCTGATCCCATTCCAGAACGACGGTGACGGGGCCCCGCGGCCAGACCGCGGGGCCCCCTTTTCGTTCGCGCGCGACGACATGCCACGCGCCACCCGACCAGTTCCGGCTTCGTGGGGCGCCGACCCGGGCCGACAATGGGGACGTCGGCGAGGCCCTGGCCTCGCGCCCCTCAACGGAGGACGGACCATGTTCCGCGACCATCCTCTCGTCGTCATCCTCATCCTGCTGGCCATCTTCATCCTGATGGTGCTGCCCTGGGCCGACCGCGCCCTCTGAGGACGGAGACGATCTGACCCGACGGGCCGGCTCCGCCGCCGCCCCAGCCGACGGCTCGCGCCGCGAGCGCGAGAAATCCGGGCAATCTCCTTCCGCCTTCGGCATGCCACCGGATCTCCGGGTGAAGCGGCGCGGGTGCGCCGCACCAACCCGATGAGGTCGATATCATGCCGCGCCTTCACCGCCCGCTCTTCCTGATCATGGTGCTCGCCGCCCTGCTCGCCGCCGCCCTCCCGGCGCAGACCGTCTGGACCGTCGACGGCAACGCCCTGGGAGCGATGACGCCGCACTACCTGCCCTCGCCCGGCTACCCGGTCGGCGCCCCCGGTTTCACCGGCCCGGCCCCGCTGCCCCAGGCCGCGGCACTTCCGCCCGCGCTCTTCCCGGCCGGTGGCGTCGCCATCGACGAGACCACCAGCCGCGTGTTCACCACCGACGGGCTCCAGATCGCCACCGATCACCACAATCTCTACGCGCCCTTCGTGCCGGGCGGGTTGCTGCCGCCGCTGGCCCCGGCGCCGATCCTGCTCACCGGCGCGCCTCTCACCGGCATGGGCGCCGACCCGGTCGGCAACCGCCTCTTCGTCACCGACGGCGGCAGCTACGGCGCCTGCACCCTGGGCTTCCCCTTCACCCTGCTCGGCCCTGCCGTCCCCTTCCCCTTCGGCATGCCCCCGGGACTGCGCCTCACCGGCATCGACTATGAGACCTCGACCGGCAGCCTCTGGGGTGTGGACGTCGCCGGCAACATCTATCACTGGATGCCCTTCGGTCCCGCCATCGGTCCCCAGCCGGTCGCCATCGCCGCCTCGCCCCTCCCGATGACCGGCCTCGCGGTCAACGAGTGCAACGGTCCCGGCGCGCTGGCGCCGCCCTTCTGCTCGACCCAGCTCCTCGGCTACCACGTCCTGGTCACCGACGGCGGTCAGATCTTCGATGCCCTGAACGTAGCCAACCCGCCGATCCCGCTGGCGACGCCCGCCTTCCCGACCGCCGGTCTCGCCTTCAGCGCCGACATGCAGTACCTGCCCGGCGTCGGCCTGCCGCCGATCGCGGTCGGCTGGCTCGGCTGGCAGAAGCCGCAGAACAACGGCATCGGCGGTGCCAACGCCCTGCGCCTGGTCGGCGCCCAGCCGCTCACCACCGCGCTCTTCCTCTACGACTTCTGCCCGATTCCCGGCGGGCTCTACATCCCCGCCTCGGGCGAGACCCTGTGGCTCAACCCCTTCTCGGCCACCTTCAACTTCGCGCCGCTGGTGACCGACGCCATCGGTCAGATCAACCAGCCCGTCAACCTCAGCTTCTCGCTGACCGGCTTCACCTACACCGGCCAGTTCGCGCTCTACTCGCCGCTCAGTCCGCTGGGCTACGCCCTGTCGGATGCGATGACCTTCACCATCGGTCTGCCCTGAAGCAGACGGAGTCGACCCGGACGGCGCCCGGCGGCCCAGGCCACCGGGCGCCGTCCCCATTCCGGAGCTCGGGATTCCGGAAATCTGCTTCCCAGCCGGCCATCCCCGCGGATATGACGCTGGTTGGATCTCTTTGCCGGATTCGTCCTCACCACACAGGAGTCATCGACATGTCGCGCCCACGTTCCGTCTCGACCTGCGTCATCGCGGCATCCTCGCGGGTGCTCGCCGTCATCTGCCTCGCCGCTTCGCTGCTCCCCGCCCAGACCTTCTGGCTCAAGGACGGCGCCTCGCCGGGCAACGCCGACCCGATCTACGCGCCGTCACCGAGCTACACGGTCGGCGCGCCCGGTTACACCGGCACCATGTTCCTGCCCCAGGCCGCGCTGCTCGCGCCGACCACCTTCCCGGCCGGCGGCGTGGCGGTGGATCAGCCGGGCAACCTCGTCCTCACCACGGACGGCTTCCAGATCGCCGCCGACTTCCACGGCCTCTACACGCCCTTCAGTCCCGGTCCTCCGGTGCCGCCGCTGGCTCCGGCACCGGTCCTGCTCTCGGGCGGTCCGCTCACCGGCATGGGCGCCGACCCGAGCGCCGGCATCCTCTACGTCACCGACGGCTCGAGCTATGCCGCCTGCACGCTCGCCTTCCCCTACGCGATCATCGGGGTGCCGGTGCCGCTGCCCTTCGGCCTCCCGCCCGGAGCCCGGCTCACCGGCATCGACTTCGAGGCCTCGACCGGAACGCTCTGGGGCGTCGACGCCGGCGGCGGCGTCTACAACTGGCTGCCCTTCGGCGCGCCGATCGGCCCGCAGCCGGTCGCGCTCGTCAGCGGCACCGGCCTCGCCATGATCGGCATCGCGGTCAACGAGTCGAACGGTCCCGGCGCGCTGGCGCCGCCCTTCTGCTCGTCGCAGACGATCGGCTACCACGTCGTCGTGAGCGACGGCTACCTGATCTACGATGCCCTCAACGCCTTCAACCCGCCGCTCATCGCCGGCACGAGCTCGGCCACGCAGCCGGACGGACTGGCCTACAGCGCCGACATGCAATACCTGCCGGGTGCCGGCCTGGCGCCGGTGCTGGTCGGTTGGCCGGGCTGGCAGAAGCCGCAGAACAACGGCATCGGCGGCGCCAACTTCCTCTGTCTCGACGCCGCCCAGCCGCTGACCACGACCCTGTTCCTCTACGACTTCTGCCCGATTCCCGGCGGCCTCTTCATCCCGGCCTCGGGCGAGACCCTGTGGATCAATCCCTTCTCCTTCACCTTCAACTTCGCCACCTTCGTGACCGACGTGGCCGGTGACATCAACCAGCCGGTCAACCTCAGCTTCTCCCTGACCGGCTTCACCTATACCGGTCAGTTCGCGATCTACTCGCCGCTGAGTCCGCTGGGCTATGCCTTCTCGGACGCGATGACCTTCACCATCGGTCTGCCCTGAACAACCCCTGATCCGTCTCTTGCCGGCGCCTCGCGCAGACCGCGCGGGGCGCCGGTTTCGTAGCCCACCGGCGAGGCCGTCGTGGGCCGGTACGCATCGCGCCGACGCCGGGTGACCGGCGCGTCGAGACGGCCGGAGCCCCCGCCCTTTGACCGAGGCCGATGCCTGGGGCCTATGCCGCTCCTGGGCGCTCTGACCCGCGCGGCGAAGGACCGCGCCCGGGCCGGGCTCGCGCGCGCGCCGCGGCACGGCGCTTGAAGCCCTTCTCTCGTTCCTCTCGTCCCGCCGCCAAGGCCGGGATCATGCCCTCTCGACCGCGGCCAGGCGGGGTGAGTTTCCGCTGCCGAGATCGAATCCGATCTCAGTCGATCAGGAGGGTATCGCGATGAACCGCTGCGTCATCATCCCCATCGTCATCCTGGGCCTCGCCGTGCTCGGCGGCGCGCAGGTCGTCTACGTGCTCGATCCCGGACTGCCCACGCTCATGGAGGAGGTCTACCTGCCCTCGACGCTCCATCCCATCGGCGGACCCGGCTACCACGGCGTGATCCCGCTCCCGGCCACCGCGGCCTTCCCGCCCACGCCGCCGACCGGAGGAGGCATCGCGTTCGACCAGTCGACCAGTCGGGTCTTCGCGACCGACGGCGTGACGATCGTCACCGACTACTGCTTCGCCTACGCTCCCTTCGTCGCGCCCACGGCCCCGCCGCCGCCCGCGCCGGTGCCACCCTTTCCCGCGGGCGCCATCACCGGGATGGGAACGGACGTCCTTGCCGGACTCCTGTGGCTGACCGATGGCTTCAACTACGGCGCGGCGGCCCTCGGCTTCCCCTTCCCGATCGCGATCCCGCCGCTGCCGCTGCCCTTCCCGCTGCTCGGTGGGCCCCTGGTCGGCCTCGACTTCGACCAGGCGACCGGGAGCCTCTGGGCCTGCGATGCCGTCGGCAACGTCTACAACTGGCTGCCCGGCGGCGGGGTGATCGGCCCGCAGCCCGTGGCGACGGTGCCTGGCCTCCCCCTTCCCCTCGGTGGCCTGGCGATCAACGACACCAACGGCGCCGGCTCGATCGGCCCGCACTTCTGCTCGCTCCAGCTGCAGGGCTACCACGTCCTGGTGAGTGACGGCTTCCAGGTATTCGATGCCCTCAATCCGCTGAATCCGCCGCTGCCGACACCGTCGCCGACCGGCCTGGGCATCCGCGGCCTGGCGGTGAGCTGCGACCCGCAGATCATCGGTGGCACGGCCGCGGTCGCCAGCGCCGGCCTGATCGGCTTTGACAAGGCGACCACGACCAATCCCGGCGCCGCCAACGCGCTCCGCCTGGTCGGCGCCAAGCCGCTGACGACGGCGCTCTTCCTCTACGACCTCTGTCCGATCCCGGGCGGTCTCGCCAGCCCGGTCACCGGCGAGACCCTGTGGATCAACCCCTTGTCACCGACTTTCGCCTTCGGCGTCTTCGTCACCGATGCCCTCGGCAACGTCAGCCACCCGCTGAGCTTCGCCTTCGCGCCGGTGGGCCTCAACTTCGTCGGCCAGTGGGCCATCTTCCAGCCCATGAACCCCCTGGGCTACGCCCTCACCGACGCCATGCAATTCTGCTGCGGCACCAACTGACTCCCGGGGTCCGCTCGCGGACCTCCGCCGACTACACGCTCGCTCGCTCCTTGCCGACCACTCTCCAAAGAGAGGCGGTCTCCGGGAAACCCGGGCCGATTCAGTCGACAGGACTCGTGGAGAGAAATTCCGTTGAGGTGTACATCATCACTTGATCGGGTCAACTACCAGTTCAAGCGGACTGGACATCGGACCCGCATCTGGCACTGAGAAGCGAAACTCGCGAGTTTCCCCGGATGCGCTCGCTTGGCACTTGAGAACATAGTCTCCAATCGGAAGTGCGCGGAACTTGAGCGGCACCTCCGCAGAGAAAATGAAATTGCCCAACTTGTCGGACTGGCCATCTCCTCCCCGGCGGCTGAAGAAGAATCGGCACATGCCCGTCTCTGACTCGAGATTGAGTTCGACATCTGCCCCACGCGTCACTCCATGCAGCGTGATTGTCTCCTCGCCCTCTGGGACTTCTATTTGCACTGTTTCCCGCCAATCACCCAGGCTCACAGATACAGCCCCTTCGGGGAGTGGCAACGCGACGCTAACGCCTCCATTGAAAGGCAGGAAGGTGCAGGTCGAAACGAAATCACCTCGTCTTGATCGAGCCTCGACGAATAGCTCATCGTCTCCTCGAGACGAGCGAGACAACTCCAATCGGTGCATCTGCACCCCTTCCTTTCTCTCCAAGTACAAGACCTGGCGATTTGTCTCTCCACTGCTGAGAGGAGTGACCGCTAACGAGGCAACGAGATCCCTGAAGCCGGGCACCGAAACGACTCCATCGACAATCACTCTTCGGTCATTCGTGTCACCTTTCTGCCCGAAGTGGTATCGATACTCACTGAGCAATAACCGACGCAACTCGGCGTCCTCTTTGCTTCGAATCCCAATCCCAGCAGGGTTGATCCAGTCGAACGTGTGGTGAAAACTCGGAGAATCGAATCGGATTTCAGCTTGTAGGATGCGAGGCAGAGAGAGCCCGCTCTCCTTGTCTCGCAGATCGAGAGAGAGCTGCCAGACTTCAACGAGGAGCAATCTCACGGGACCTTGTCCCGGCGAAACAATGCGCCACGGTGATTCCGGAAGGACCGAGAATCCTGGCGGGGTACGAACATCTATCGCGTAACTCGAATCCGGTGAAAGACAACCGAAAGAGAAGTACCCACTCTGATCTGGATGACATGGCGGAGGTGACAGTGATAGTCCGCAGTCACTCCATTGCGTTCGACCACTTCGCGCTATGTCAGCCAAATCGAGTGACACAACGACTCCGTCAGGACAGGTCCCATCACTAAGGGCAACTCGCCCCTCGATCTTCAAAGCCGGTGAAAGGCGAACAACACACTCGAGGGAGTCCCTTGAGACCACGGACTCTACTCTCGATTTGTGAGGCGCGAAATCCTCCGACCAGGCAGTGACCATCAGGTGGGCATTGGGACGCACCTTCACAGTCAGCTTGCCCTCCGAATCCGACACGCCCGCATGGGCCTGCTCTCCGGATGCATACTCGACGGTGATTTGTGCGCTGGGAATCGGTGCGTTCTCCGTGTCCACGACTGAAACAACAAGGTCGGTTTGATCGGCGGGATTCCCAGGCAACACATCTACGACATCGGAATCGAGCCGATTTGACCGCACTGGAATGGAGGACTCTACCTTTCGATCATGAGGGTGAAAGTCTGGGAGGCGAAGGCTGCTCTCGTTCGGGTCAGAAAATGCCGAGAGAAGCCAAATGGCAGATGCAACTGCAACCGTGCACGTCGCGATGAGCAATACAGTCCTTGTTAGCCTCTTTGAATCCACGAGTACAGCTCCTGACTTGTAAGTAGCGCTGCCGCAATGCCAATCGCCCCCGCAAATACCTGTGCCAGCCATTTCGGGGCTGTGTACTGCTCACGTTAGTTCTTCCCACGCCACAGGGTCCCAGGGCCTGCCGCCTCGGGTCGAGGATGCGAGTCGCGCTTCCAGCGATGTCTCGAATATCGCCTGACGTTCGAGCAGCCGTCTGCGACGTGCCGAGCCGTGCTCGGCCGGTATCCGCGAGTCTACGCGCCAACCGACTACGTGGTCATGATCGTAGGGTCGCCTTCCTGCCCTGTCACGATCAATGGCCGAATCCCCGTTGCCGTATGCCCCTCTCGTCGCCCGTCGTCGGGCGGGCCGGTCTCGACCAGCCGGCAGCCGTCGTCATGTCTCGGCTCCTCCATGTGAACCTCCTTCCGGCCCCCTTCGGGGCGGCTAGGAAGCGGCAATCGGTTCCCTGGGCCGGACTTGGGACGAGAAGATCATCTCGGTGAGCGGCTCAGGTGCCCTCGGCGGCGGCGATTTCTCGGAATGGCGCGGAATTCCGTTCCGCGGGCGGGGCGCCGACGGATCGGTAGGGCGAATGGGGCGCCGAGGCGCCTTCCGCATCACCGAACCGAGGAGTGAGACATGAAGACGCTTACCGCCACCTTGGCCGCCCTTCTGGTCCTTTGCGCCCTGCCTGCCTTCGGGCAGGCGGTCTACGTCCTGGATTCCTTCAGCTCGGGCAGTGCCGCGAGCACCTACCTGCCCTCGACCACCTACCCCGCCGGCGCGCCGAGCCTCGTGCCGACGATCCCGTTGCCGATGAGCTCCGTGCTGGTCGCCGGCGGCATCGCGGGCGGCATCGCCATCGACCAGACCACCAGCCGGGTCTTCTGCTCGGACGGCTTCACCATCACCACCGACGAGCATTCGCTGTTCTGGCCCTTCGTCGCCCCCGGCATCGTGCCGCCGCCGGCTCCGGCGCCGATCCTGCTGGGCGGTGGCCCGATCACCGGCATGGGCGCCGACCCGAGCGCGGGCCTGCTCTGGATCACCGATGGCGTCAGCTACGGCGGCTACGCCCTGGGAACGCCCTTCGGCAACATCGTGCCGCCGATGCCCTTCCCCTTCCCCATCGCCGCGACGCTGCCGATGCAGGGCATCGACTTCGATGACGCCGACGGCACGCTCTGGGGCGTCGATGGCGCCGGCAACATCTATCACTGGTTCCCCGGTGGCGCCCCGATCGGCCCCCAGCCGGTCTCCGCGGTGGCCACGCCGGTCGGCCTGCCGATGGTCGGCATCGCGGTCAACGAGTCCAACGGCGCCGGCGCCCTGGCCCCCCACTTCTGCTCGACCCAGAACCCCGGCTACCACGTCGTGGTTACCGATGGCCTGCAGATCTACGACGCCCTGAGCACGATCAATCCGCCGATCATGGGCACCAGCACCAACGGCGCCGCTCGCGGCCTCGCCTACAGCAGCGACATGCAGTACACGCCCGGCGCCGGCCTGGCGCCGATCGCCACCGGCCGCCCCGGCTGGAACAAGCCCCTGAACAACAACCTCGGCCCGACCAACGCGCTGCGCCTGGTCGCCGCCCAGCCGCTGACCACGACGCTCTTCCTCTACGACAACTGCCACATCCCCGGCGGCCTGTTCATCCCGCTCAGCGGCGAGACCCTGTGGATCAACCCGCTCTCGCCCACCTTCGGCTATGCCACCTTCGTGACCGACGCCGCCGGCGAGATCAACGTGCCGCTCAGCCTCGGCTTCACGCCCACCGGCTTCAACCTGGTCGGTCAGTTCGCGCTCTACTCGCCCGGCAGCCCGCTCGGCTACGCCCTGACCCACATGATGCGCTTCGTCGTCGGCCGGCCCTGATTCGTACCGAAGGCGCTCCCCGGCCATGACGAAAAGGGCCCCGCGATCGGCGCGGGGCCCTCTCTTCGTTTCGATTGGCGATCGGGAATCAGCGCTTGCCGCCGAGGATGTCGCCGAGCCCCTTCTTGAGGGCGTCGTCGGCCTTCTTCATGGTGTCGTCGACCGTCTTCTCGAGCCCGCCCCCGACGCCCTCGAGGCCGGCGCCGCCGCCGAGGAGCTGCTGCAGGCCGGCGCCCACGCCGCCCTGGAGATCCTTGGTGAACTCGCCGAGCTGCGGCAGACCCGCCAGGCTCTTCGCGAGGCCCTGACCGATGAGCTGGGGCAGGTTGCCGGAGACGTCGTCGCCCACCTTGACGAAGACCGTGCCCAGGATCTGGGAGCCGAGCTCGGCCAGGGTGACGCCGCCCGAGGACTCCGAGCCGATGTTCTCGAGGACGATCTCGGGGATCACGACCTCGACCTCCGGCATCGCCATCGCGCCGCCGAGCGGGTCGACCACCGCGTTCACCCGCGTGTCCTTGATCACCACCTTGCGGACGACGAAACGCTTGCCGCCCTCCTCCTTGGGCTCGTTCGCCCCCTGGCCGATGCGGTCCAGGATGGCGTCGTAGTTGCCCTTCGAGCCGCTCTGCTCGAGGCGCAGGCGGATGCCGTCGAACTCGATCCTGGGGATCTCCACCAGGTCCGAATTCAGGGTCTTGGCCGAGACCTCGACCGCGCCGTGACCCAGCTCGAAGATCGGCTTGCTCGAGAAGCCGGGCGGGTTGGCGATCTGCAGCCGGTCGAGATCGCAGCTCGCGCTCAGGAAGGACAGCGACACGCCATCGAGCGTCGTGGCGACGCCGAGCTTGTCGGTCATGCCCTTCTCGATGCCGGTCTTGGCCAGCGAGTCGGCGTAGTAGGCGAGGACGCCGACGCCGACGACGATGAGGAGGACGAGGAAGATGAAGAGGCGAAGGATGCGTTTCATGGCGATGATCTCCGGTGATCTCCTGGGTCGGCCCCGGTCAAGCCGGGAACCAGTCCGGCTCCTGGCCGGGTATCCATTTCACGTTGCAGCCGATGCTGGGCCGCTGGTCCTCCGGCGGCGGCGCGCCGGCCAGGAGGGCCGAGAGCGCGGCCCGGAGGTCGCGCCCGGTGACCGGGGCCGGCTTGCCCGGCCGCGCGTCGTCGAACTGACCTCGATAGTAGAGCCGGCCCGCGCCGTCGTAGAGGAAGAAATCGGGCGTGCAGGCGGCGCGGAAGGCGCGCGCCAGGGTCTGGTCGCGATCGAAGAGATAGGGGCAGGCGAGCCCCAGCCGCCTGGCCTGCGCCCGCAAGCCCTCGGGCCCGTCCTCGGGGTGGCTGCCGACGTCGTTCGAGGAGACGGCGACGATGGCGATCCGGTCCTGGAACTCGGCGACCAGGCGCGCGAACTCCTCCTCGATGTGCAGGACGTAGGGGCAATGGGCGCAGAGGAAGGCGATCAGGACGCCCGGCCGGGCCCGCAGCTCGCGGGTCGAGACCATGCGCCCCGACCGCAGGTCCTCGAGCTCGAAGTCGGGCAAGGGGCTGCCGAGTTCGGGCATCTCCGAGGGGCGCAGCACCATCAGTTGCGCCTCCGGCCATGGAAGACCAGCTTCCCCGGATGCACGGCCAGGACCCGGGCGATGCGGTCGAAGAGCTCGACCACGCGCACGGCGTCGACGCAGTTCATCTTGTCGGCGGTGTCCGCGGGCGTGTGGTACTCGTTGTGGAAGGGATCGATGATCCCGAACAGCACCGGTACGCCGGCCGAGTAGAAGGGCGCGTGATCGCTCGCCATCATCACCGTGTCGCCGGCGACGATCTCCAGGCCGGACCCGGCGAAGAGCGGCTTCAGCAGCTCCTCGAGCCCGGCGGCGCTCTTGCTGCCGTCGACCCGGAGCCGGCGTTCGGTGATCCGGCCGATCATGTCGAAGTTGATCATCAGGTCGTGCTGGTCGAGGGGTCGGATCGGTGCCTTGACGTAGTGGGCCGAGCCGAGCAGCCCCTGCTCCTCGGCGTCGAAGCCGAGGAAGAGGATCGACCGCAGGTCGGCGTCCTCCGGCTGGCTCCGGTAGTGGGCGACGAGGCGCTCGGCCAGCATCATCATCGCGGCCGTGCCCGAGGCGTTGTCGTCGGCGCCCGGGTGGATCTTGCCGCGACCTTCCTTGCCGGCGCGGCTGCCGACCTGACCGAGGCCGAGATGGTCGATGTGCGCGCCGATGACCAGGATCTGGTCGGCGAGCTTGCCGCGACCGGCGAGGAGGCCGCCGACGTTCTCGGCCGAGCGCGGCGTGGCCTCGATCGCCACCTCGACACCGACCTCGAGACCGAGGTCGACCAGGCAGCGGCCCTTGTCGGCGAGACGCCGCAGTTCCAGGGCGCTCTGCTCCGAGCCGCTCGCCTTCATCAACGACTCGAAGGCCGCGGTCGTGGTCATGACGACCGGACAATCCCAGATCTGCATGCCACGATCACGGATGCCGTCGAGGCCCGCGCCGTCGTCGGCGACGCCGGGCGGCACCACCAGCAAGACGGCGGCCGCGCCCCGATCCCGGAAGGTGGAACCCTTGGCGAAGGGGTCGGTCTGCCGCGGCCAGGGATTGCCGCGCCAACCGGGCTGGATCGACCTGCCGGCGTCGTCCATCGGCCCGTAGGCATAGATCGCGACCACCTTGCCGTCGAAGCGATCGTCGTCGTCCAGACCGTGCCAGTCGGCACCCAGGTCCTTGATCCCGTAGCCGGCGAAGACCAGCGTCCCGGTGACCTTGCCGACGTCGCCGCAGGCCATGCCGCGAAAATCGCTGCCCGCGGTCAACTCGACCCCGGTCGCGGCCAGGCGGCAGCTGCTCAGCTCGCGGCGCATGCCGATCTCGAAGGGCTGCCGGAAGCTCGCGGCGCCGTTCTCCTCGCTGGCCGGGAAGGCCGGCGCGAGCCCGGCCTGACGGAGGTGCCACTCGACGTAGTCGCGGGCGAAGGCCATCTCGGGCGTGCCCGGGAGCCGTCCCTTCATGAAGGGGCTGGCGAGCCAGTCGACGTGCTGACGGAAGGTGGCGACGTCCTTCTCGGCGGGCTCGACCGCGACCTCCTGGGCCAGGATCGGGGACCGAAGCAGGAGACCGAGGAGCAGGAGGCTCCGGACGAACTGGTTCATGGGGAATCCCTCGCGCGTTCTTGCCATCGGGTCGCGGCGGCAGCCGGCGCCCGGCCGGGTCGACGATTGTCGCAGCTTCGCCGGGGAAATCGAGTCCCGGGCCGGGATTGCGATCGACTCCGGGCTACCCTAACCTCTCCTTTCGGGTCGGACGAACGAGACCGGCCCTCGAGCCACGTCCGTCCCGGGCCGCGCATGAGCATGTCTCTCGCCACGATCCTGCTGTTCCTCGGCCTCCTGGTCGGCGCCGACCGATCGCGACCGGAACATCCCCAGGACGGCCCCGACGTCGACCTCCGCGTCCGCATCGATCAGGATCGGGTCGAGATCCAGGCCCGCCTCAACCTCGCCTTCGCCGACGAGTTCATCGAGCGGTCCCGGACCGGACTCGACTTCGTCGCCGAGGCGGAACTGCCCGCGTTCGGCAACGCCCTCGAAGCACTCCTGCGCCGGCAGGTCCGCGTCAAGGTGGACGGGCGCGAACGGCCCGCCGACCGGGTCGAGTTCGAGGAGGAGCCCTGGGAACCGGACGACGCCGAGTTCTTCCCGCGGATGGGTCTGCGCGCGGTGCAGCGTTTCCGGCTGGTCCTCAGCCATCGTCTCGAGACCGCGCCGGCCCAGGTCGCGGTCTACTGGGGGCTCTATCCGCCCGATCGCGCGCTCGAGGGCATCGTCGACCAGCGCCTGGCCCTGAAGGCGGAATGGTCGGCCGGTCGCGAGATCAAGATCGTCGACCTGCGCGCCGAGGAGCCCGAATACGTCTGGCATGC
Organism: Planctomycetota bacterium; assembly: GCA_020639295.1. GTDB lineage: Bacteria > Planctomycetota > DRQF01 > JACKGY01. The sequence continues at coordinate 237,824 of JACKGY010000003.1, read as the reverse complement.
GCCGGCCGGGACCTTCGCGCGCCCGATCCCGGTCCGCGCCGACGAGACCCGTCCGGGTGGCCCGGGCCCGCTCGTGGCGCGCGTGATCGCGATCCTGGCCCTCGCGGCCTGCGCCCTGGCGGTGCTGGCCTCGGCGGGCTCGGTGGGTCGCCCGCGCGCCCTGACCACGGCCCTCGCCGCCTCGCTCGGCCTCGGTCTCCTGCTGCCGCTCGCCGGTCGGGCCGCGGCCACGCTCGACGACGCCGAGGCCCGCGCCGTCCTCGCCGAACGGCTGCGCGGCGTCTACGACGCCTTCTCCTACGAGCGGGAGAGCGACGTCTACGACGCGCTCGCGACCTCGGTCAGCGATCGGCTCATCGGCCCGATCTACGATCAGGTCTTCCAGCAGCTGGTCATGCGGGAGGAAGGCGGCGCGGTCGCCCGGGTGAGCGCCTTCGGGCCGCTCGAGTCGACGGTGATCGAGCGTGACGACGAGGCCGGTCGCATCGTCCTCGACGCCCGCTGGCAGGTCGCCGGCGAGGTCTATCACTGGGGCCACACCCACGCGCGCGTCAGCCGTCACCATGCCCGCTACGTGCTCGGCCGCGGGCCGCGGGGTTGGCTCATCGACGCCGTCGAGGCCCTGGCGCAGGAGCGACTCGAGCCGATACCAGGGAGCAACGACCGATGACCGCCCGCCTGCGCGTCGCCCTCACCCAGCTCCGTCACGCCCCCGGGCGCAGCACCATCCTGGCCCTGTGCATCGCCGTGAGCATCGCCATCCCGGCGCTCACGAGCCTCCTGGTCTCGCATTACGACGCCCGCCTCGCCGCGCGCGCGGCTTGCACGCCGCTGGTGGCCGGGGCCACCGGCAACCGCATCGACCTGACGCTCGCCAGCCTCTACTTCCGCCAGGCGGACTTCGATTCGATCCCCTACTCCCGCTACGAGGAGATCCGCGACTGGCACCTCGGCGTGGCCATCCCGCTCAATCTCCGCTTCACCGCCCAGCGGCGCCCGATCGTCGCCTGCACGCCGGAGTACTACGAGAAGCGCGAGCTCGGCTGCGCCAGCGGCCACATCCCGCTCCGGCTCGGCGAGGTCACGCTCGGCGCCGAGGCCGCCGCGAGTCTCGGTCTCGGCCCCGGCGACGCGCTGTTCTCGGACCAGCGCGAGCTCTACGACATCTCGAAGCCGGCGGCCCTGAAGATGCACGTCGTCGGCGTGTTCGCCGCCACCGGTGGTCCGGACGACCGCGCCGTCTTCGTCGACGTCAAGACCGCCTGGATCCTCGAGGGAATCTCGCACGGCCACCAGGCCGCCGAGGAGGTTCCGAAGGACCGGGTCCTCGGCCGGAGCGGCGCCAACGTCGCGATCAGCGAGGCGCTGATCGACTACAACGAGGTCACGCCCGAGAACGAGGCCAGTTTCCACTACCACGGCGACAGCGAGGGCCTGCCGCTGAGCGCGATCCTGTTCTTCCCCGACGACGCCAAGGCGGGAACCATCGCCCATGCGCGGCTCAATGCCGGCCGTCTCTGGCAGATGATCAAGCCGACCGCGGTGGTCGAGGAGTTGATGGCCAAGGTCTTCCAGGTGAAGAGCTTCCTCGACGGCGTCTCGCTCCTGGTCGGCATCTCGACCGGCTGCCTCGTCGCGCTCGTCCTGGTGTTGTCGACTCGCATGCGTCGGCGCGAGCTGGTCACCCTGCATCACATCGGCTTCCAGCGCCGGACCGTGGCCACGCTCCTCGGGCTCGAGGTCCTGTCGCTCCTGGTCGTGGGCATCCTGCTCGGCGCCACCCTGGTGCTCGCGGGCTGGCTGCTCGCGCCCGATCTGGTCACCGCGCTCTGAGCTCCGCCGGCGTGGAGCTTCATCGTGAATGCATGTTTTTTTGCTTCACCATCCGCGCCCACTTCGGCATGATGACGCCGTCCCGACCGGGGCCGCAGGGACGCCGCTGGGCAGGCGTCGCGGGCGCGATCGGGGCGCCACGGTCTTCGTGGTTTTTCCGTTCCCTCGGGCCGCCGAGGGAGTAAGGGGCCCGGCGGCGTGTGTCACAGCGCGACGGCTGGGGATGGTGCCCTGTAGGAAAGGAGGTGGTTGCATGATTCGTGATTGTACCGGAGGTTTGCGCATCTGAGCGCACGCTCGACGGAGCGTGTGTAGCGCAACGTTGAAACCGGACAACCGGCCCGGAGCTCACCGAGTTCCGGGCCTCCTTCATGGAATGACCATGTCTCGAGCCCGCCCCTTTCTCGTCGCCCTCACCCTCGCGCTGCTCGCCGCCTGCTCGAGCGCGCCCTACGTCGCGGCCCCCTCCGACCCCGAGATCCTCCTGGTACGCGCGCCGGCCGAGGCCTTCGAGCCCGAGCGCGACGAGATCAGCCTGCTCGCCGCCTACTACGGCACGAGCACGAGCCTGGCGCCGGCGATCGAGACCCTGGTCAGCGCCGCCGAATTGCGCGACCTGCTCGAGGCGGAGGGATTCAAGGTCTTCGCCTTTTCCGGTAATCTCGGCGACACGGCCACCGGCCTGCCGGGCAACCTCGCCCGGGGCCGACCGCTCCTGGTCCTGGTCGACTGGGGCGGTGGCCCGCGCTGGCTCCTGGTGGTCGGCTGGGACGGCGGCCGTCGCCTGGCCCTGATCCAGGATGGTCGTGGTGCCATCCACGCGATCGAGCTGCCGGAGCTGGAGCGGATCTGGACGCCGACGAAGTCACTGACCATCCTCGCGGTGCCCCGCGGGATGAACCAAGGGACGACGCCCTGACCGGCGTCGCGTGAGGAGGAACGAGATGCTGAAGCAGTCGATCCTGAGTGTGGCCCTGCTGGCCCTGATGCTGGCCTGCGGCTACGGTCCGAGCCCGGCCGCGGCCGCGAAGTCGCCGGCGAGCCTGGTCGCCGCGGCGCCCGCCGGCTACGTCGCCATCGCCGACGCCGAGCTGGCCGAACTCGAGGCGGCCGCGCTGCCCGAGAGCGAGCTGGCCGAGGCCAGCGGCGAGCTCGGCGCCGCGGTCCCGGGCGACGACTTCAACTGGGAGTACATCCTGATCTTCGCGGTGATCGCGGCCGCGATGGTGGTCACGATCAGCATCGATTGACCATGACCAGGATCACGACCGGCATGATCCTCGGCGCGCTCGTCCTCGCCCTCGGGAGCTGTGCCTCCGAGGGCGAGCCCGCGCCTCAGGTGGTCGGCGACGAGGCCCTGGGTGGAGCCTTCGCCGTCGCGCTCCCGATGACCGACCCGGCCGAAGGCTACGACCGCCTCGAGGAGGTCCTGCTGGCGGCCGATGAGGTCGCCATCGACTTCCACATCGAGAGCACGGGACTCCTGGTCGTGGCGCTCGACGGCAGCCTGGCGATCGATCCGCGGAGCGGCACCCGTTTCGTGGCCTCGGGCAGCTTCGGCGGCCAGCCGGTCGAGCTGGCGGTCGCGAGCACGAGGGACGGCGGGGCGGTCGTGACCGCCAACGGAACCAGCCGGCAATTCCCGGACATGCCGCGGCTGAACGAGGCCATCCTGATCGGCCTGACCCGGATGGGCTTCCTGCACAACATCGCCCGGATGACCGGCCTGGTTCCCCCGGACGGCGCGCGAGGTGGCTTCGCGGCGCGCAGCAGCGCCCTCTGTTTCGAGTCGGTCGACGACGACACATTCGCCTTCAAGCTGTTCTCGGAGGGCCGCTACGCCGCCGATGTGATCATCGACCTCGGCCGCGACGGCCGGCCCATCCGCCGCCAGCAGACCGTCCATTTCGAGGCCGGCGACATGGGCGTGGTCGAGATCTACCGTTCGTGGCGGGTCGTCCTGCCCGAGCCCCGCGACTGACGTCGGGCGGTCCCTGAGCCCCTTCAGGGCGAGGCCCTCCGGGTTCCGCGCGGCCGTAGCGGTCGCAAGATGAGCCGTCACGGCCGCTTGCCGCCGCGCCGATCGGCCGCAGCCGACGACCTTGGCCTGTCTGGGCATGTGGTTATCTTGGTCCCGACGAGGAGTTCCCGATGCCCCAGAAACGTCCCACCGTTTTCATCCACACCAACCACAAGCAGATCGTCGGCGCCAAGGTCTCCGAGTACCTGTTCCGGGCCAACTCGAAGCACGCCGATCGCTTCGATATCGAGCTGATCTACACCGAGGATCACGCCTTCATCAAGGAGCGCGATGGCCAGAGCTACCTGCGTGACGGTGACAAGGCGACCTGGGTCTACGAGAACCTCCAGTCCTTCACGCCGCTGCGCTTCATGCCACCGGAACTCATGGGCTACGAGGGCCGCGCGGTCGTGGTCGACCCCGACGTCTTCGCCCTGACCGACGTCTGGGAGCTCTTCGAGCGCGACATGAAGGGCAAGGCCATCCTCTGCCGGCCCCGTACCGGCTCCAAGGGTTCGCTCAATTGCATGGCCACGAGCGTCATGCTCCTCGATTGCGCCAAGCTCCCCCACTGGAACGTGAAGGAGAACTTCGCCGAGCTGTTCGACTTCAAGCGCGACTACATGGACTGGATCTGCCTGCGGACGGAGAAGCCCGAGAGCATCGGCCTGTTCGAGAACGAGTGGAACGACTTCGACCGGCTGACGCCGAAGACGAAGATGATCCACAACACCAAGCGCCAGACCCAGCCCTGGAAGACGGGCCTGCCGGTCGACTTCTTCCCGGCGCGCAAGAAGGCGAAGCTGGCCAAGCCCCAGACCTGGCTGCGCCCCATCGCCCGCATGCTCCGCGGCGACGTGGCCTCGGGCACCTACAAGCAGCACCCGGACATGGCCCAGGAGGCCTTCTTCTTCCGCGCCCTCAAGGGCACGCTCGAGGCCGGCCTGGTCACCGAGGAGATGCTGCGCGAGGAGATGCGCAAGAACCACGTCCGCCACGACGCCTTCGAGGTGATGGAGCGCCACGCCGGCCCCGTCGCGGCCGCGCGCGGCTGAGAAGGTCGACCGAGAGGGAAACGAGGCCCGCGTCCAGGAGGATGCGGGCCTTCTTCATGTGCCGGCCGCTCGGAGCACTTGGGCTTCGGATGCGCAGCAGGCGCTGCGCGGTCCGCTCGGGGTTCGGATGCGCAGCAGGCGCTGCGCGGTCCGCTCCGGAACACCGGCCGCTCCGAGGCAGTCGGCGACTCAGGGCCGGTTCAGGTCGGCAGTTCGATGTTGATCGTCAGGGTCCGACGCAGGACCTCGGGGCCAGGGCCGGTCATCGGTCTGACCGAGTGCCAGGAGTTGAAGGTCTTGACGAAGAGCACCGCCTGGTTGGCCTCGAAGGGGAAGGTGTCGAGCACCTCCATCTCATCGAAGGGGAGCTGTCGGTTCACCCGGTTGAAGTCGAGCGTCTGGTCCTTCGGTCTGAGGAGGTCGGTGCCGCCACCCCAGGCCGGGTCCCACTCGCCCGGGCGCGCCATCGCCACCACCAGGGTGATGATCTTGCTGAAGCCGTCGGCGTGAGGCAGCACGTGTCCACCGGACGAGGGCAGCATCGAGAACTCCATGCGGGTCGACAGTTCCAGGCTGCGATAGTTCGAGCGCCCGTGCAGGAAGGCGCTGAAGTGGCGCTTCTTCCGCTCCCAGGTGCTCATCGGCCCCTTGAAGCCGAGGTCGACGTTGCGGGCCTCGAGAGCCGCGATCACCATCTGCAGGAAGTCCGGACCCTTCAACCAGAGATGGAAGCCACGCCAGACTGGTGAATCGGCGATGAAGGCCTCGAAGTCCTTCGGATTGAACTTCTCGGAGAGGGTGAACTTGCTGCCGACCTTGTCGAGGGGCACGCAACGCTCCTTGCTCGGATAGGCGTCGAGGAGCTCGGCGTAGAGATCGGGGGCGAACAGGGGCCGCGCCAGGCCGATCGGGAAGGGACGGTAACGAAGGCTCAGGTTCTCGAGGTCGAAATACTTCATCGGGCCTCCTCTCCCCGCTCACCGCCGAGGAGCGGCAGGCCGGTGCGCTGGTGCACGACCGGCTCGGTCGTGCACAGGCCGGGATGACGCCGCGCCATGGCGATCAGCGCCGCGACGTCGGTCTCGGCATGCTTGCTGACCGCGGTACCACGCTCGGTGATCTCGGGGTTGTCCGCATAGGCATGGGTGAGCTCGAAGCTGAAGCCGGCGACGCAGACACGTTGCCAGCGGCCCAGCTCGAGCCCGAGGGCGATCGCCGCCACGCCGGTGGACGGCTGCTTCGACGCGATCGCCGCGCGCAGGTCGTCGCCGCCACCGGCCTGGCGGGCGACGGTCTCGTGCCAGTCGCCGTTGGCGCGATCGTGGAATCGTTCCCAGCGGTAGTCGACCGCGCGCAAGCGTCGCTGGAGTTCCTCCGGAGTCGTCAGCCGGTCCTCGTGCCGACGCCGCCAGCGCTGCAGGAGACCGCGGCGCCGCGGCCGGGCGTAGTACCAGAGGTCTTCGGTGGCGAGTCCGGCCAGGGCGGCGATGCTCTGGTCGCCCGAGCCGATGCCCGAGCTGAGGATCGCCGACATCACCGTGAAGGTCGGCCGCGGCAGGCCGAGCAGCGCGGCCGAGTGGCCGGAGGCGTTGGCGCAGGCCAGGGCGTCGATCGCGGCCCGCGGTGGCAGGACGGGCTCGGGCTTCGAGCCCAGGACCAGCAGCATGCTCATCGGCCGGCGCCCGCAGCCCCCGGCTTGCGGGCCAGGACGGCCGCGGCGCGCAGGTGGATCTCCTGCGGGAAGTCGCGGATCGCGAACTCCGGTTTCAGGCCGAGGGCCGGGAGGTCCTCGATGCGGCCGCGGAAGTAGTTGCGGGCATAGACGTAGCGTGCCGGCCAGCCCTCGTCGTTCACCTCGCGGAAGGGCTCGAACATGAAGGTCGCGTCGGTGCTGACCCGCGCCATCTCGCCGAGCGCGCGCTCACGGATCAGCTCCATCTGCTCGAGCGCGAGCACCGAATAGACCAGGTCGAAGCTGCCGTCCGCGAAGGGCAGCTCGGCGGCGTCGCCCTGGCGGAAGTCGATGCGCTTGAAGGCCTGCCGGTCCTTGACGCCGAGGGGCGCGTAGTCCGCGATCCAGCCCGGGAGTTCGCTCTCGGCCTGGAGGGCCTTGGGCGCCGCGAAGCCGGCCTCGGTCAGCTCGACGCCGCAGAACTCGATCTCGGGGAAGTAGGAGGCCAGGAGGATCAGGTTGATGCCGTTGCCGCAGCCGACCTCGAGCACGCGCCGCGGTCGTAGCCGCTCGATCACCCGGATGAGGAGGAGCTGGCGGAAGCGGGTGCCGCCGACGTCGCTCGCGATCATCCGCTGGTCGCCCCAGACCCAGGGCGTCATGCGCACCCGGCGACCGCCCAGGTCGTAGTCGCGGTAGTTGTCCGGACCCCAGCTCCGCGAGTATTCCTCGAGGACGGTGTCGCGGGTGCGGCGCGCGCCCTTCAGGAAGCCGAACCAACGCCGGCGCCGGCTCTTCTTGCGGATCTTGCGTTCGCGCCGCGCGATCTCGTCGTCCCAGGCCTCGTCGCGACCGGTCACGTGGCGCTCGACGAAGGGCTCGAAGAGCGTCGCGATCTCGTCCTTCTCGATCCCCAGGCCGGATTCGGCAAGCTCGGTGAACTTCATCTCAGGGCCCTCCGCGGCCGCCGGGAACCGCACCCGGATCGGCAGAAGATAGGAAGCGGCCCAGCGACCGGCAAGCGAGGGACCGCCGGAGGGGGTGACAAGGCGTCGCGGCTCAGAGCTTGAAGTCCGCGCCCAGATAGACGCGGCGCACGGTCTCGTCGGCGAGGATCGCCTCGGGAGCGCCCTGGCAGACGATCCGCCCCTCGGCGAGGATCAGCGCCCGATCGCAGATCTGCAGGGTCTCGCGGACGTTGTGGTCGGTGATCAGGACGCCGATGCCGCGATCCTTCAGATGCGCGACGATGGCCCGGATGTCGCCCACGGAGATCGGGTCGACACCGGCGAAGGGCTCGTCGAGGAGCATGAAGGACGGCGCCGCGGCCAGCGCCCGGGCGATCTCCACCCGGCGCCGTTCGCCGCCGGAGAGGGTCCGGCCCTTCTGCTGGGCGAGATGGGCGACCTGGAGGTCCTCGAGCAGGCGATCCAGCTCGGCCTTCCGGGCCCGGCGGTCGAGGTCGGGACGCAGTTCGAGCGCGGCCATCACGTTGGCGCGGACGTCCAGGTTGCGGAAGATCGACGCCTCCTGCGGCAGGTAGCCGAGCCCGAGGGCGGCCCGTGCGTTCATGGACCGGCCGGCGAGATCCTCGCCCTCGAGGATGATCCGCCCGTCGCTGGCCCGCACGAGGCCCACGATCATGTCGAAGGTCGTGGTCTTGCCGGCGCCGTTCGGACCCAGGAGGCCGAGGACCTGGCCGCGCTCGAGCGTGAAGGAGACGCCGGAGACGACGGTCTTCCCCTTGAAGCGCTTGGTCAGGTCGCGAACCTCGAGCATGCTCACCTCCGCAACGGCTTCCTTCTCCCCGTCGGTCGTATACCATGACGGCGAGCGGACATCGAGCCGCGAAACCAGAGGACGGGACAAGACGCCGACGTGACCATTCTCGAGCGCCATCTGATCCGCGAGACCGCGCGTCCCGTCCTGGCCGTCTTCGCCATCCTGGTCTTCGTCTTCGGGGGCTACAGCGCCGCCGAGTTCCTCGGCCAGGCCGCCTCCGGCCTGCTGTCCTCGAAGGTCATCCTCCTGCTCGTCGCGCTCAAGGTGGCCATCGCCTGCGAGCTGCTCCTGCCGATCGCCACCTACCTGACCCTGGTGATCGGCCTCGGTCGGCTCGCGGCCAGCAACGAGACCGTGGCCATGGCCTTCGCCGGACTCGGCGGCGCCCGGGTGCTGCGCGCGATCGCCCGGATCGGCCTCGTCGTCGCGATCCTCTCCGGCCTCCTTTCACTGTGGATCCGGCCCCTGGCCTACGCCCGGAGCTACGCCATCCGCGCCGAGACCCGTGAGCGACTCGATCTCGATCGCCTCGAGCCCGGGACCTTCTTCTCCGACGACGAGGGCAAGCTCTGCGTCTTCGTCGACCATTCCGACCAGGGCGAGTCGGCGCCGCCGCGCATCTTCATCTTCAAGGACGACGAGCGCCGCCCGCTCGCGTTGACCGCCAACCAGGTGGTCCGCGAGGGGCGCTCCGATCGCGGACGCGAACTCCTGCTGTTCCGCGACCTCGAGGTCTACCAGCTCGGCGGCGACGGCGAATCGATGAGGGTCTCGAACGAGTCGATGCAGCTCGAATTGCCCGAGCCCGACTACGAGGCCGAGGGCCAGAAGCGCAAGGCCATGCCGACGCTGGCGCTCCTCGACAGCGACGACCCCAAGGAGATCGCCGAGCTGCAGTGGCGCCTCAGTCGGCCGGTCAGCAGCTTCCTCCTGGCGCTCCTGGCGCTGCTCCTCTCCCGCGGCCGCCGCCGGCGGGATCGCTACGCGCGCATCCTTCTGGCCGTGCTCGCCTACGTGGCCTACTTCAACCTCGCGGCCCTCCTCCGCAACCAGGTCGAGCAGGGCAGCCTGCCGGCCATTCCGGGCATGTTCTGGGTCGACCTGCTGCTGGCGCTGATCCTGGTCATCGGCCTCGTCGTGCCGCTCGTCCGGGAGCGCGAGGCATGAACCAGCTCGAACGTTACCTGGCCCGCGCCCTTTACCGCGGCCTCGTCCTGGCCCTCGTGCTGCTGGTGACCCTGTTCAGCTTCGGCGCGCTCGCCCGCGAGTTCGATGACGTCGGCCAGGGCAGCTATCGGGCCGTCGACGCCTTCCTCTTCGTCGCCCTCACCATGCCGCGCCGCGCCCTCGATCTGCTGCCGGTCGCGACCCTGGTGGGCACGCTCTTCGGTCTCGGCACGATGTCCGCCTCGGCCGAGTTGGTGGCGATGCGCGCGCTCGGTTTCTCGAGGCCGCGGATCATGCGCGGCCTCCTGGTGGCGGCCATCCCCGTGATCGCGCTGACCGTGGTCACGGCCGAGTGGATCGCCCCCGGCTTCGAACGCGCCGCGCGCGGTCGTCGCACCGCCGCCCTGACCGGCACGCCGACGGTCGCCACCGACACCGGTTTCTGGTTCAAGGACGGGGCGAGCCGGGTACGCGTCGGCATGATCGGCGCCGATGGCATGCCCGGCGAGATCATGATCTTCGGCTTCGAGGGACGCGAGCTCACCAGCTTCCTCCGGGCCGCGAGCAGCCGCCGCGAGAACGACGGCGGTTGGAGCCTGGTCGGGGTGGAACGCCGCCTGTTCTCGAGCCGGGGCGTGAAACTGGAGAAGTTCGATCGCCTGCGCTGGACCACCACCCTGAGCGGCCCCGAACTCGAACTCTTGCCGCAGGCACCGGAGAGCCTGGCGCCGACCGCCCTCCTGGCCCAGATCCGGCTCCGACGCCTACGCGGCCAGGACGCCTCCGGACACGAGCTGGCGCTGTGGCGTCTCTTCGCCCGGCCGCTGTCGATCCTCGCCATGCTGCTGCTCGCCCTGCCCTTCGTCTTCGGTGGCCTCCGCGACGCGAGCCTGGGCCGGCGCACGCTGCTTGGAGCGGTCCTCGGCGTGCTCAGCTACGTCTTCGAGCAGGCCGCCGGTCATGCCGGACTGGTGATCGGCCTGCAGCCGGCCATCACCGCCCTGGCGCCACCGGCCCTGATCGCGATCACCGGCGGCATCCTCTACGTCCTGCGCCGCTGAGCGCGCCGGCCAGCGGCTCAACCCCGGCCCGGAATGGCCAGGCTCGCCTCCTCGACCGGGACGAAGCGACCGGTCCCGGGATCATGGCGCAGCACCTCGAGCTCGAGGGTCCAGCCCACCGGCGACGGGCTGATCCGGTGGCGATGGATGGCGGCCCGCCGCGCCACCGACTTCGAACCACGCGCCGAGCCCGAGGCCAGGGAGAGCACCGGGATCCGACGGCCGCCGAGATCGAGGAGGTCCCGACGCGGTCGGTGATCATGACCGTGCAGCACGAGGTCGACGCCACGGGTCGCGAGCAGGCGCATGAGCTCGGCATCGTCGACCAGGGCCTTGCGCCGGCCGACCGCGCCGGGGTCGGGTGGATGGTGGAGGTAGAGGACGCGCAGCGCGGGATCACCCGCGAGCGCGGCCAGCTCCCGGTCGAGGGCCTCGAGCTGGGCCCGACCGAGCCGACCGGTGGCCAGGAAGGGCGCGGTCGGCAGGGCGCTGTCGAGCCCCAGGAAGACGACGCCGTCGCGGCGGTCGACCCGCGGTCCCGGCGAACCTGCCTTCAGCCCGCCCAGGTAGTCGGCCCAGAGCGCATAGGTCTCGGCCAGGGGCGCGGGCCCGTAGCTGTCATGGTTGCCCGGGACGAGCAGGACGCGCTCGGGCGGTCCCAGCTCCTCGAGAAGCCGCCGGGCGGCGCGAAACTCGACCGGCAGGCCGATCTGGCAGAGGTCGCCGGTGACCAGGATGACCTCGTCGTCGAGATCCCGGAGCGCGGCGACGAGGGCGGCCAGGATCTCGGGCCGGTGCTCGTGCCGGCGGCGACGACGCCAGGAGAGGTAGCCGAGGAGCCGTTTGGAGACGAGCCAGGGGAGCGGCCAGCGCCCCGGATCGGTGCCGTGCAGATCCGTGATGTGGGCGAAGCGGACGACGGCCATGAAAGCCCCACAAACCCTTGCATCCCTTGCACTTCAGGCGCCGTCACCGGTCTTGATGGTGGCCCCGGCGAAGTATATCATTCGCGAGCCGGGAAAGCATTCTGCATCCGCCCGGCCGGAGTCCGCTCGGCATCTTCGTCGGGTGCGCGGTCTCCTGGATTCGCGGCGACGGTGCTGGAAGCCTGTGCAGCCGACCGAGAAGCAGACACCTCTCAGCGAAGCCGCCAGCAGCGAGCCAGCCGCGCCCAGGGGCCCGGTCGAGTTCGGCGTCCTGTCGTCGCCCGGCTACCGCAATCGCAAGGGCGCCCTGGAACGGACCCGCCGCGTCCTGGCTCAACACCCCCAGGTGCCCCACCTCGAGGTGGCCAACCCCTCCGACGTCGCCGCCGCCCTGCGCCAGTTCGAGGCCGAGCACATCGACGTGGTCTGCGTGAACGGCGGTGACGGCACGCTGTCGATGGTCCTCACCGAGCTGCTCCGGCGGAAGAAGGACGAGGAGCTGCCGCTGATCGTGGCCCTGCGCGGCGGCCGGACCAACATGAGCCACGTGGACGTCGGCCTGCGCGGCGATCCGGCGAAGGGGCTGAAGCGGCTCATCGCCTGGGCCGCCAGCGGAGGCGAGGGCGGCGAGATCATCGAAAGGCCGGTGCTCTCGCTCCGTCGCGTGCCCGACGAGGACAAGCACTACGGGCTCTTCGTCGGCGCGGCGGCCATCTACAAGGCCTCGCAGAGCCTCTGGGACAAGCGCGACCGCAGCCGCCTGCCGGGGATCGGCACGGTGCTGGGCACGGTGGTCGAGGTGGGCACGGTCGCCACCTCGCTGATCCTCGGGCGCCGGCCCTTCGAGGCGACGCGCATCCGGGCGCTGGTCGACGGTCAGGAGCTGTCCTGCCAGGACTTCGTCATGCTCTTCGTGACCACGCTCGAGCGCATGGCCCTGGGCTCGCGGCCCTTCTGGGGCGAGGATCTCGGCGGCCCGCTCCGCCTGAGTTCGATCGCCCACGAGCATCGTCATTTCCTCCGCGCCACCCTCGCCGGCCTGCGCGGAAGGCAGAGTCGTCACCTGGTGCCCGAGCGTGGCTACGAGGGCCGCTCCGGCCGCACGGTCGAACTCCACCTCGACGAACCCGTGACCCTGGACGGCGAGGTCTTCCGTCCGGTCACCGGCCTTCCTCTCCTGATCGAGTCCAGCCGCCGGGCTCGCTTCCTCAAAGTCTGAGCGATGGCTGAAGCCCCGGAAGCCCTGGTCGAGGCGGCCCTGGCCGAGATCCGCTCCATTCCCAGCGCCGGCGTCGCGCCACTGGTGGCGGCGATCCGCGAACGCCACGGCGACACGGTGGTGGCGATCGCCTTCTACGGCTCCATCCTGCGCGGTCTCGATCCCAGGAACGGCATCCTCGACCTGATGGTCGTGGTCGACGACTACCGCCGTGCCTACCGTTCGCGCTTCAAGGCCTGGGCCAACGCGCTGCTGCCGCCCAACGTCTTCTACCTGGAATGCGGCGACGCCGAGGCCCGGCTTCGCTGCAAGTACACCCTGATCCGGGCCGATCAGCTCGCCGGCTACGTCGCGCCCGGCTGCGCCCAGGTCTACTTCTGGGGTCGTTTCGCCCAGCCCGCCGCCCTCGCCTTCTCCCGGGACGAGGCCGCCGCCCGGCTCATGGCCCAGCTCTTCGCGCGGGCCCAGCTCACCTTCCTCGAGAAGGTCCTGCCGCTGCTCTCACCGACCACGAGCGCCGACGAGATCTGGACGCGAGGACTGGACGCCAGCTACGGCGCCGAACTCCGCGCCGAGCGCGGCGGCGTCGGGACCCGACTGGTGCAGGCCGCGGCGGAGCGCTACCGTCGCGTCACCGCCCTCGCGGCCCCGGCACTCGGCCTGGAGCCGGAGGGCGATGATCGCTACCGGAACCCGATGTCCGCCCCCGAGGTCGGGCGCCGACGCTGGCGCTGGCGGGGTCGACAGGGCAAGCTGATGAACCTCCTGCGCCTGATCAAAGCCGTATTCACCTTCGAAGGTGGTGTCGACTACGCACTCTGGAAGATCGAACGCCATTCCGGGGTGACGGTCACGGTGAGCGACCGGGCCCGCCGGCATCCGCTGATCTTCGGTTGGGGTCCCCTGTTCAGACTCTGGCGTCGAGGAGCCTTCCGATGAGCCTCGCCGAAGGCATGGGTGCGGTGATCCTCGCCGGTGACCGGGGCGCCGACGACCCGGTGGCCCGCGCGCGCGGGACCCGCTGCAAGGCCCTGACCCCGATCAACGGCCGGCCGATGCTCATGCGGGTGCTCGATGCCCTCGACGACCGCGGCGATTTCGATCGCATCGTCATCTGCGGGCCGCGCCACGAGATCGCCAGCACCGATCACGACCTCCAGAAGCGTCTCGGCGCCGACCCGCGCCTGCACTGGATCGATCAGGGCCCGAGTCCGGCCAGTTCCGCGGCCGCCGCCCTCGACGAGATCAGCGCCGAGGAGCCCTGTTTCCTCACCACCGCCGATCATGCCCTGCTCGATCCCGATCTACTGGCCTCCTTCCTCGATCGGGCGCTCGAACGCCGCGAGGACGTCGTGGTCGGTCTCGCCCGACTCGCCGACGTGCATGCCGCCTATCCGCAGTCGCGGCGCACCTCCTTCAAGTTGCGCGACGCCGCCTACTGCGGCTGCAACCTCTTCCTCCTCCGCAACGCCCGGGCGCGGCGCGCGGCCGCCTTCTGGCGCCGGGTCGAGGACCTGCGCAAGAAGCCCTGGCGCGTCGCCGGCGTCTTCGGCCCCCGGGCGCTGCTCGGACTCATCACCCACAGCCTGAGCCTGCCCCGCGCCCTCGAGTTGATGGGTCGCAAGATGGGCCTGAGCATCGGGGCCGTGGTGGTCGATCACCCCGAACTCGCGGTCGACGTCGACAGCGCCGACGACTTCCTTCTCGCCGAGCAGATCCTGGTGCGGCGCGAGGGCGGCGCGAGATGAGCACTGGCGGCCCCCGGGTCTGGGCCCTGCTCTCCTACCGTGCCGGGGAGAGCTCGCAGATCCTCGGTCTCGCCGAGGCCCTGCGCGAACTGAGCGGCATCGACTTCGAGGAGAAGCGCATCCATCCGCGACCCTGGCGCTTCGCGATCAGCCTCGCCCGCCTGCCTTCGTCCTGTGGCGTCGACCGCCGTCGTTCCTCGCCGATCGCGGAACCCTGGCCCGATCTGCTGATCTCGGCCGGCGCCAAGAACGAGCCGGTCGCCCGCTGGATCAAGGCCCGCTCGGGGGGCCGGACCAAGCTCGTCTTCCTCGGTCGGACCTGGTGCCCGCCGGAGACCTTCGACCTCGTGGTGACGACACCCCAGTACCGGTTGCCCGAGCACCCGCGGATACTCCACAACCCGGTGACGATCACCCGCATCGGCCCCGAGCGCCTGGCCGAGGCCCGGCGGTCCTGGACCGATCGGCTCGGGGTCCTGCCGGAGCCCCGGCTGGCCGTCCTCGTGGGGGGTCGCAGCGGCGGCTGGTGCTTCGGTCGCCACGCCGCTCGTAGGCTCGCGGCCGATCTCGAGACGGAGCGGGCCCGGCTCGGCGGCAGCATCATGGTGACCACGAGCTCGCGTACGGACCCCGCCGCCGCCGAACTGCTCGATCGCCTGATCGCGGAGCCGAAGGTCGTGCATCTCTGGCATCGCGACCGGCGGGAGGACAATCCCTACTTCGGCTTCCTCGCCCTGGCCGAGGAGATCGTCGTCACCGGCGACTCGATCGCCATGCTCTCCGAGGCCCTGGCCACCGGCCTTCCGGTTCGCGCCTTCGATCTCGGCACCGGAAAGCTGGCGATGCGTCGCCGCGGCGCGGCCACCGGCCCCTGCGATCAGACGGTCGCGACGCGCGCCTATCGACTGATGTGCGCCCTGGGGCCGAGGCGGCTCGGTCGCGACCTTCGCCTCGCCCACGACCGGATGCTGGAGACGCGCCAGCTGAAGTGGCTCGGCGACGAGGACTACCCCGAGACCTGCATCGCGATCGATGCCCGACGCGACACGGCCCTACGCGTCCTCGCCCTCCTGCACGGAGTCGAGGGATGACGAGCTCGCCGCGGATCTGGCTGCTGCTCGGCCTGAAGCAAGGCGACAACAACCAGCTCCGCCTGCTGGCCGAGAGCCTGGGCGAGCCGGTGGTCGAGAAGCGGCTGCGCTATCGCGCCTGGGAGCTCCTCGTCGGCCGCCTCCTGGGCGCCACCCTCGCCGGCACCGACCGGAACCGCTCCGATGCCATCGAACCGCCCTGGCCGGACCTGGTCCTGAGTGCCGGTCGACGCAACGAGCCGATCGCGCGCTGGATCAAGGAGGCGAGTGGCGGTCGCTGCCGCATCGTCCACCTGGGACGGCCCTGGTCGCGGCCCGAGCACTGGGATCTCGTGGTCACCACGCCGCAATACCAGGTCCCCTCCGGCTCGCGCGTGGTCGAGATCGCTCTCCCGCTCCACCGAGTCGACCACGCTCGCTCCCGGGACGCCGCCCGGCGCCTCCAGCCGGCCCTCGCCGGCCTCCCCCGGCCCTGGACCGCCCTGTTGCTCGGCGGCAATGCCGGCGACTTCCGGCTATCCGGTCGGCGGGTCAGCAGGCTGATCGCGGAGCTCGACGCCCTGCTCGCACGGGTCGGCGGCAGCCTCCTGGTCTCGAGCAGCGCCCGGACGCCGAGCGGCCTGGTCGACACCATCGACCGGCATTTCGGCGCCCGCGCCCGGATCTACCGCTTCAGGCCCGACGACCCCGACAACCCCTACGCCGCCTACCTCGCCCTCGCCGATCGTTTCGTGGTCACCGCGGACAGCATCTCGATGGTGGTCGAAGCCATCGCCAGCGGCCGTCCGGTCCAGGTCTTCGATTCCCGCATCGGCTCGCGGCGGGCGCCCTGGTTCCTGGATCGCGACGGCTGGCGCTACCGACCGCTGGTGCAGCGGCTGTCACGTCTCCTGGCACCGCGCCGACTTCGCCGCGACCCCATGCGCATCCATCGTCGGCTCGAAGCCGAGGGACGGATCGGCTGGCTCGGAAAAGACGAGAAGCCGGCACCCAGCACTCTGGATGACGGCTCCCGGGATCTGGAACTGGTGACGCGACGCGTTCGCGCCCTCCTCGCCGCGGCGCCTCAGGAAGCGGCCAGCGACTCGAGGGGATAGCGGCCCGGCGGGGCCAGCTCCGGCGTGCGATCGAGGACCTCGAGCGCATCGTGGCGGACGTGGTTCTTCGCCATCTGCTCGCGCACCATCGTCTCGTTCACCAGGCCCTTGTCGAGCATCTCCTTGAGCATGCCGAAGAAGAAGATCTCCTGATTCGGGTCGGGGTGCTGCTTGTAGTTGCCCAGGAAGGCGTACTCGCCGAAGAGCTTGCGACGCGCGCGCATGACCCAGGCGACCGGCGGAAACAGCCGGAAGCGCTCGGCCGGCCGCCAGTCGACCGGCAGGCCGGTCTTCCAGGGCTGGGTACGCCGCCGCGTGTTGTGGAGCATCTTCGTGTCGCTGGTGAGCTTGTCGAAGTCGTTCCACTCGTTCTCGAAGAAGCCGATGGTCTCGCGGTCCTCGAGCTTGAGACAGATCCAGGGCTGGTAGTCGCGTTCGAAGCGGAACATGGCCCGGAACTGCTCCTCGCACTTCCAGTGCCCGAGCTTGGCGCAGTCGAGCAGCATGACGCTGCTGGCCATGCACTTGTCGATGTAGCCCTTCGGCCCGGAACGCATGCGACAGAGGATCGCCTTGCCATCCATGTCCTTGTCGAAGAGCTCCATCACGTCGGCGACCGCGAAGATGTCGGGGTCGATGACGACGGCGCGGCCCTCGTAGCCCATCAGCTCCGGGGGCATGAACCTGAGCGGCGTGAAGGACTGGAGATCCTCGTAGAGCCAGACCCGCTCGACTCCGTCGCGCAGGTACTTCTGGCCGTCCATCTCCTTCAGGAAGGCGTGGTCCTCGGTGCAGATCAGCTTGACGTCGAAGTCGTCCGGCCGGGCCGAGTTCCGCCGCAGGCAGTACTCGGCCACGAGCGCGCCGAGGATCTGCTTGTGGTTGGTGTGGATGAAGACGCAGTTCTTGTTCATCACGTCCCTTTCTCGATCAGGCGGAGGCCTCGCCTTCCCGCTCCTGGGGAAGATAGCCGTAGAAGGGAGACAGGGTCGAGTCGATCATGCCACCGATGACCTTCTCCTGCTCGTCGTCGAAGTAGTCGCGGAAGCCCCCGACCTTGCCGCGCCGCGTCTTGAAGGAATGGGGATTGCTCGGGTCCTTGGCCACCATGCGCGAACCCGAGAGCCAGAAGGTCTTCTTCTGCTCCATCTGGCGCATGTTGTCGAAGGATGCGTACTCGACCGCGTGATCCAGCTCCGCCTCGCTGCCGGGCGTGCCCATGAACTCGACGATGCGCCGGAGGGTCGCCTTCGGGTCCTTCTTCATGTCCTCGTAGCGGACCAGGAGGAGTTCCTTCATCTTCGCGGCCTCGTCGGCCCAGAGATTCATGTAGTCGATGATCTTCGGCAGGCCCGCCTCCGCCCCGACGACGAAGTCGTAGATCGGGACCTCGTCGCCGTGGTCGGGATAGGCGTTCAGCTTCTTCTTGTGCGGCCGCATGCGGTGCTGCCACTGGAAGTACTGCGACACCGCGACGTCGCCCGGATGACGGGCCAGGAGGACGACCTTCTTGCCGTAGTAGTCCGACTTGTCCTGGTCGTGGCCGGTGAAGTCCTTCAGGTAGTTGTCGTGGGTGAAGAAGATCTTCGGCACGCCCGGGTTCTTCCGGTGGGCGTTGTCGAAGCCGATCATCAGGCTGTCCTTCAGACCGAACTTCTTCTGGTAGAAGCCCGAGATCATCACCCGCAACCAGGTGCGACCGCTCTTGCCGAAGGACACGATCACGCAATCGGCGAGGTTCAGCTTGCGGAACTCCTCCTTGCCCCGCATCCGCCTCTCGTTGGCGATGCGCTTCTCCGCCGGCAGGAAGAAGGTCAGCGCCGAGAAGGCGTGACGCCAGATCTTGTTCAGGACCACTCTCATCCAGTCGCTCCCTCGTTGCAGGCGGTTGACGGCGCCAGCTGATCCGCCCGTGCCTCGGCCGGACCGAGCAGGGCGCGGATGCGGGCCGCGACGGCGACACCCTCGTGTTCGGCGGGCCCGTCCGGCGCCGAGAACCCCACGGTCAGGGGTCGAGCCGCGCCCAGGGCGTAGAGCCGCCGGTGCATGGCGCCGAGATCGCGGGCGAAGCCGAGGAGCCCGAGCCGGAACAGCAGCATGCCGATCCGGCCGCGCAGGCCACCGCGAGACAGGCCGAAGGCGACGCGGCGCAGGAATTCGGTCAGGTTGCCACCCTCGATGGGCAGCTCGTGGATGGCCAGGGGCCGGCCGAGCCGGGCCACCTCCACCATCATCGAGATGCTGTCGCCGGTGACCACGAAACGATCGGCCTCGGCCAGGAGGGCCGCGTAGGGGTTCATCGCCTCCTCGTCGCCGAAGCGGAAGAGGCGGGCGTTGGCGGGCAGCTCGCGGGCGAGGACCTCGAGGACCTCGGGATTGGTCCGGCGGCTGGTGCTGAAGTAGAAGCTGCCACCGTCGGCGGCGCAGCGGGCCCCGAGTTCGCTCAGGAGTTCACGCGCCTCGCTCGCCCCGAAACGGTAGGGTTTCGTCCGGCCGCCGACCAGCACGGCGGTGATCGGCCTGGGCATGTCCGCCAGGATCTGCGCGGCCTCGGCGCGGCCCCGTTCGAGGCGGGCCTCGTCCACCTTCATCAGCGGGAGTTCGATGGGCAGGACGTTGGCCGCCGGGGGAATCCCGTACTGGGCCGGCGCCACCACGAGGCTGAAGCGATCGAGCCACTTCTTCGGCCGTCCGAAGAGCACGATCCGGGTGCGGCCGGCGTTCTGCTCCTTGACCCAGAGCGCCGCCATCGCCGGCCGGCGCCCCACGGTCAGGATCAGGTCGGGCCAAGGTGCCTCGAGGCGATCGGAGGCCTCCAGGTCGATGTGGTCCAGGTTGGCGGCGAAGCCGGGCTTGCCCAGCTTCCAGGCCTCCTGCATCACCAGCCGCCGGCTCTCGTAGGGCAAGCCCAGGTGCTCGGCCACCAGCTCGACCTGAGCGTTGTCGCCCAGCTTCTCCCCGAGGAGGAGCCAGATCAGGGGCTTTCCGACCGGAACGGACAAGGCAGCATCTCGACAGGACCAGGGGACCCGGGCGGGGCCGGGATCTGGCCATGTTAATGACTCGGGGGGAGGGAAACGAGAGCGACAAGCCGCCACGCCCGGAACGGAAGCGGGGGCGCCTCGCGGGTGAGAGGCGCCCCCTTGGACGGCCCAGTTGGGCCCTGGTTGCAGGTCAGAAGATCGTGATCGTGGCGCCCGCCGTGCCGGAGTAGCCGTAGGAAGTGGGCGCGGCCGGGTCGTAGACGAGCCACTGGAGCACGAAGTTGAAGCCGACGAGCCAGGGCTGGTTTGGAATGGGTACCTGGGCCGTGGTGTAACCGGCACCCGGGCCGGAACCGTTGAGCCAGTAGGTCCAGAAGCCGAACTCGGGGACGTTGGGGTCGGTGTAGATCGGCATCCCGCCCAGATCGAGACCGATTGGGGCCACCGTGCTCGAGAACAGGAGCCAGGCCTGGGTGTTGCCCAGCGCGTCCCGGAGCCCGATGCGGAAGTCGCTGTTGCCGATGGCCGGCGGCGAGTCGCTCAGGAAGCGCGGCATGAAGCCACCGCTGCCGGGGACTCCGAAACCCACTTCCGCCCAGGCGCCGAGCCCGCTCTCGCTGGCCAGGGTCGGCCGATCGAAGGGGAACTGCCCGGCGGCGACGCGGGGATCGACCAGCGCGTTCTGGACGAAGTCCACCACCGCCTGCTGCTCGAAGGGCGTCATCGTGATCGCGGCCAGGATGGGGTCCTTGTTGATCGTGAAGGGCCCGCCACCGCCGGCGTAGAAGGCGACCACCTGGCTCAGGCTCTGGAACTGACCGTTGTGCATGAAGCGCGGCCGGAGCGCCGCGTTGCGCAGGGTCGGGACCTTGAAGCGGCCGCGATCGGCCGGATTGCCGGTGACCACGAAGCGGCCCTCGTCCTCCGCGATCGGCCGGAGTCCCAGGTTGCGGAAGCTGTGATCGGTGGTGAGCGGGCCGAGGTGGCAGTTGATGCACTGGCCGTTGGTCACGAAGACCTGGCGGCCGATCATCTGGTTCTGCGTCATCGACCCGGCCACGCCGGAGAGGAAGGCGTCGAAGGGAGTCTGATCCGAGATCAGGGTCCGTTCGTAGCTCGCGATCGCGAAGGCGATGCGACTGACGGTGATCTGGTTGTCGCCGAAGGCGGCGGTGAAGAGATCGGGATAGGTCGGGTTGGTCGCGATCGCGGCCACCATGTCCGCGGGCAGATTGGTGGCGAGCTTCATCGGCGTCGCCTGGCCCAGCTTGGTCAGGATCTCGGGCCAGCCGCGCAGGTCGTGCGCCATCTCGCGATCGGCGAGCGGCGGGCCGAGGGCCTGGTTCTCGAGGGCGCCGCCCCCGTTGATCAGGACGGCACCGGTGATCGGATCGGTATAGACCGGACCGGCCCGGCCGTCCCAGAACATCGACGGGGCGTAGGCCGCCATGATCATCGTCGGCGAGGCCCGGGGCGTCACCTGGACCTCGAGCCCGAAGTTCGGGTCGGCGAGGTAGTTGTTCAGGACGTCCGAACGCACGACGCCCGGCGAGGCGCGCGAGTCGTCCGGGGTGCCGAAGAGACCGTCGAGGCCCGGATTCAGGGCCACGCGGCCGTCACCGCCGCCGAAGTCGGCGCGGTGGCAGGTGCCGCAGGCCGTCGTTCCGGACGAACTGAGCTGCTCGTCCCAGAACAGGATCTTGCCCAAAATGGCCTTCTCGGGGGTGAGGGGGTTCGCCGCGGGAACCGGAACCGGCGGAATCTGCGGGCCGGGGCCTGGGCCGGGTCCGGGACCCGGGCCGGGGCCTCCCTGCGCCGCCAGCGGCAGCACAAGGCAGATACCCGTGACGACGACTGCGATGATCTTCGAGAGCTTCATGTTCGCTCCTCCGTGTTGTCGCTCCAGCAGTCTCTCCGGGGCGGCAAGTTTTTCGGAAGAGAAATGTCGGCTTCGCTCTGCGTCAAATGGACCCGACGCCCGGCGAGAGTTCGTCTCGATTGCAGCCCAGCAAGTCCAGGGGCTCCGCCGAAGCGCCGCGCGTCAGTCGACCCACTCGTTCTCGGCGACCATCAGCATCTGCCCGGCGAGCGGCTTGATCGGCGAGTGCAGATAGGCCCGCACGATCAAACCGAGACAGGGGAGGTTCAGCTTCAGGGTCGACTTCATGTTCACCGGCATGAACTTGGGGTGACAGGCCGAGACCCGCATGCCGGCCATCTCGAGCAGATCGTAGAGCCCCATGTGGGTGAAGATCTGCAGGTGGGTGTAGTCGTCGAAGTAGGTCTTGTAGCAGTACTTGAAGTTCGGCTGCATGAGGATCAGCCGTCCCTTCGGGCGCAGGACCCGCCGGACCTCGTCGATGCAGACGAGGAGCTCGTCGTGGGTCAGGTGCTCGAAGAGATTGCTGGCGAAGACCACGTCGAGCGAGTCGTTGGCGAGGAAGGAGAGATCGGTGCAGTTGGCGACCGTCGGCTTGACGCCCTCCCCCGCGTACTCGGAGAGTCGCTCGAAGATGTCGACGGCGTGGCGCTCGCTGGCGTTGTCGATGGCGTTGATGAAGTCGCAGTAGCCGGCGCCGAGGTCGAGGACGCGCGCCCCGTCGGGAACGTACTTCTTCTGGATCCAGCGGGCCACCTCCCGCCAGACGGGCGCACGGCGCGGGTCGTAGACGAAGCGGGTCCTGAAGTACTCCTGCTGGAACTGGACCGTGATGTTGCTGTTCGGTCTTTGCATCGTCGACGTGTCCGAGGCTCCCTTGGATGTGGTCAGCGCGAGGCGCCGGTCAGGATATCCCGCAGCTTGCCCAAGTCCATCACCCCGGGGGCCCTTTCCAGCTCGTGCGAGCCGAACAGACGCTCGCGATCGACCAGAAGGAAGGCCTGCCCACGGCAGTCCGGCAGGCGCCGCCGACGCATCTTCTCCCAGGCCTCCGGGTCGCGTACCCGGGCCACGAAGGCCGCGTCACGACCGATCTCGCGACCGTCGGGCGGGACCGGCGCGATCACGGACCGGATCGACAGGTTCTTGTCGACCGCAACCGGCGCGCGCCTGGAATGATAGGCGATCGCGAGCGGCGAGATGCCGAGGAAGGCCGCCGGAACGCCGACCTCGTGCTCGGCCGGAATCAGCAGGGGCACGAGATCCACGGCGGCATAGGCCGCGGGATCGAGCCTGTCGTAGCCGTCCTGGCCTCCGAGGTCGAGATCCTCGCCGACCAGCCGGGCCACCTCGCCGATCCGGGTCGAGGTCGGCAGAGAAAGCAGGAGAGCGGCGAGTCCGAGGGCGAGGCAACCCAGGAAACCGGGCCGGCCCAGGGCGGTCCGGCGCGCGAGCAGGAAGGCCGCCAGGGGCAGGATCATCGCAGGCGCGAAGTAGTGCAGATTGGTCTTCAGGAGCGGGTAGTAGAAGAGGAAGCTCGCCAGCCCGACCAGCGCCAGCGTCCGGGCCTCGCGGTTGGCCCGACCGAACCTGAAGAAGATCGCCAGGGGGAAGAGCCCGCCCGGAACCAGCCACAGCCAGCGCCGCCAGTCGCCGAGGTCGACGAACCTGAGCTTCCTGAGCAGGGCCATCAGGCCGTGCTCGCCGCCCTTCTCCATGCCCCAGTAGCGCTGGGCGACCTGGCCGAGCAGGGCCTGGGCGAGGACCGCCAGGAGAACGAGGCCGAGTAGCTCGAGGCTCTCGCGCCAGGGCCGTGGTCCGCGCGCGAGCAACCGCGCCGGCGGCAGGAAGAGCAGGAGCAGGCCGCCGCCCGGCGAGCAGGTGAGCGTCAGGAAGGCGAAGGCCAGGAAGCGCCGGCGCTCGCCGCGCACGAAGGCGGTGAAGGCGGCGAGGAAGAAGGTGACGAGCAGGAGATCCTGAGCCGCCGGCAAGGCGAGATCGGCGGCGTAGGCATCATAGCCCGCCGACCAGCCGAGGGCCGAGAAGACGGCCAGGAGCACGACCCAGATCAGGATGTTGGGGCCGGCGTGGCGGCGGAGATCCTCCGGCAACAGGAGGCGGATCACGCTGACCAGTCCGGCCAGCGCCAGGATCGCGAGCCAGCGCAGACCGGCCACGTCCTCACCGAGGAGGACGAGGAAGGGAGCGCCGAGGAAGCCCTGCAGGAGCGAGTTGGGACCGGGGTAGTTGCTGATGGTCCCGGCCCCCGCCGGGAAGAAGGGACTCCGGCCGTGCAGGAGGAGCCGCGTGGCCTCGTAGGCATGGGCGCCGTCGCCGTTTACCGCCTCCCAGAAGATCTTCGGCGCCACGACGGCACCCAGCAGCAGCGCGGGCAGGACCACCCAGAGGAAGAAACCGCGGACGCCGACCAGGCGCGCCTCCGGCCCGGGCAGGCGCCGCCAGAGCAGAAGGAGGGGGCCGAGCGCCGCGAGGACGAGCAGGACCAGCGCTCGGGGCCCGAAGCCGAGATCCCGGAGACCACCCGCGAGCAAGAGAACCAGCGCCACGACCGCGGTCCAACCCAGGGCGTCGACCAGGAGGCGCTCGGGAGCGAGCGGCCCGCGCCGAAGGAGCCGGGCGAGGACGAGCCCCGGACCGAGCACGACGGTGGTCGCGCCGAGCAGGCCGAGGGGCAGAACGAGATAGAGGAGCAGCGGCTGCTGGTCGCTGAAGTAGACCCTTGCGGGATCGATCACCGGCCTCAGGGCGGCCATCTTCGCCACCAGGGAGGGGGCGAAGGCCACCGGGGCAGAGAGGAGCAGCAGGACGAGGGCGAAACCGCGGCCTCGCCCCTTCCCGACCTCGGTCTCGGTCACGCCCTGGCCTCGAGAGCCTCGGAACCCTCTCCCTCGCCGCCGGCCCCCGGCGCCTCGACGCGGCTCGGGATGGCCAGGAGCGCGGCCAGGAGGAGTGGCTGATACCACATGACGTGGACCCCGGCCGCGTGGAGGCGGACGAGCTGGACGCCGAGCGCCAGGGCGCCGCAGGAGGCGATCAGGAGCCGCGGGTCGGCCCGGCGCGCGCGGATCGAGGTCATGAGGACGAGCAGGCCGAGGAAGAGCCACTTCCAGGGCTTGTTCTCTCCCGAACCCGGCCGGCCGAGAATCAGGTCGCGGCTGCGCGGATGGCTGCCCCAGAACCCGAAGGGGCTGTCGCCGTAGCCGACCCGCATGCCGGCGGGATCATTGGGCCGCTCCTGCACGCCGAAGGTGCAATCGAGGAAGACCTGGGCGGGATTCTCCTCGCCGCGGGTCTCGGTTCCGAACCAGACCAGCGCGAGATAGGCCAGGCCGATCAGGGCGAAGGCGGCGAGGAAGGCCATCAGCCCCTGGCCGCGCGACTTCAGCCAGACGACGATCGCCGGCAACATCAGGATCGGAAAGAAGCCGCAGGCGGTGGCCTGCCCGAGCGCGAGTCCCGCCAAGAGCGGTCGGCGGCCGAGCCACAGGAGGGCGAGCATCACGAAGGCAATGGGTGCCGTGTCGCTGATGTTCATCGCGCCGACCAGGGTCGAGTGGTCGCTGCCGATGCCCAGCGTGAAGGGGCTCGAGAAGACCAGGGCCGCCAGTGTCCAGCCGACCTCCCGCGACCCCAGCGTGGCGCCGAGCATCACCGTGGCGACGAAGGTGACCAGGAGGAGTGCCGCGACCGTGAGCCGGACCGGCATGCCCCGGCTGCGCTCGTAGGTCGTCGGCAGATCGACCGCCTCGTTGAGAGGCTCGCGATCGAGGATCAGCTGCGCCGGCAGGATCATCAGGTAGATGGCCGGGCCGTAGGAGCAGGCGGTACCGCGCGCCAGCCAGGGATCACCATAGGGCAGCTTGCCGCGCTCGCGCATGCGCTGGGTGCCGAAGTTGGTGTAGATCGACGAGTCGGCACCCTCGCCCACGATGCTCGAGGCCAGGGTGAGACCGAGGAAGAGCAGTGCCAGGACCCGGAGCGCCCGTAGCGGCAAGAAGGACTGCCCGCTGCCGCCGCGCAGCCGGGCGAAGAGCGCCCAGCCGAGGCTCAGGACCTGCATGCCGAAGATGCCGGTGGTGATCAGCCGGAAGCGAGACCAGGCCACCGGATCGGCGAACTGCGTGCTCTGGGCATCGAGGTCGAAGAACAGCAGCGCCGGTCCGTAGAGCAGGACCAGGACGAGGTTGCGGGGTCGCAGCCAGCGACTCCAGTCGAAGGCCAGGACCAGCATCGTGACCAGGCCGAGCCAGAGCGCGGTCGTCTGACCG
Source organism: Planctomycetota bacterium (assembly GCA_020639295.1). Classification (GTDB taxonomy): domain Bacteria; phylum Planctomycetota; family DRQF01; genus JACKGY01. The sequence continues at coordinate 212,001 of JACKGY010000003.1, read as the reverse complement.
GGCGTGAGCTGCTTCAGATGATCGAAGTAGAACTGACCCGACCGGCTCAAGGTCTCCTTGATCGGCAGGGGCGGGCTGCTGGTGACCTCCCATCCCGGCATGCCGATCGGCGCCGGGGCGATCTGGGGCGACCCGGCTCCGGCCCCGGCACCGTGTTCCTGGGCCGAGAGCGCGGGAGCGAGGGCGAGGACGACGACGAGGAGCAGGAGATTTCGAAGGCGCATGATCGGGATGAGAACACGGCGGCCGGGACCTTGTCCACCCTCGCGGATCGAAGTTCCGGACCATCACGACCGCGGCTCAGTCGATCAGGCTGCCCTCCCGCGAGATCATGTTGCGAACGGCCGGCGCCTGTTCGCCTTCCTTGCGGGTGATCACGCCCACGCGGCTGCGACCGGCGTCGGTCTTGCGACTCAGGACCAGGGCGATCTCGGCGCCCTCCGCCAGCCCGCTCCAGAGCTCGGCGAAGTGCTCGGCATTGACCACGTTCTGCCCGTCGAGCTGGATGATCCGGTCACCGGGCTGGAGCCGGAAGGAAGCAAGCGCGGCGGCGTCGCCCTCGACGCCCACGACCCAGCATTCCGGCCGCGTGCCCTTCAGCGCGCGAACGTGCGCCTTCCAGGGTTCCTCGAGCTCGGCGAAGGACTTGCCGGAGATCTTGGCGAAGACCTCGCTCGGCGACAGCTTGGTGCCCGCCCCGTTCATCTCCTTCAGGAAGGTGACGAAGTGGCGGCGCCACTTGCCGCCCTCGCCGTGGGTCAGGTAGTGGATGAAGCTCCAGGCCAGGGCGTACTCGCGGGCACCGAAGCGGGTCCGCGGCACGTTGAGGAAGAGCTTGCCGATCGAAGCCCCGGGATTCTCGTCGAGGCTGTGCTGCGCGCTCAAGAGCCGTTCCGTGGGTAGATGGCCCACGATGAACTCCTGACGCGAACGCGAGTACTGGCAGCCCTCGAAGTAGGTGGCCAGGCCCTCATCGATCCAGATCGGGAAGGCCGCCCCGGGATAGAGCGCCTGGATGTACTGATGCGCGCTCTCGTGCATCACCGTGTTGAAGAAGACCTCGGGCTCGTCTCGGTCGTAGTAGACGACCAGCTCGGAACCGCCCTGGATGAAGCCGGGGTTGTAACGCGCCTCCTCCACCGACCGGCCGCCGGTGTTGACCGCGTAGTCCTCGATGCTCTTGTGGACGTTGATGAACTTGTTGTCCGCCGAGCGCGCCGCGATGCCGAACTCGTCCTTGAAGAACTTGCCGTAGGCCTCGAAGAGCGCGTCGAGGAAGGGCGAGACCTCGGTCTCGACCAGGTGCGCGGGCAGGTTGGTGATGATCCGGTAGTGCTTGCTCTTGGTCTTCCAGGGGTCCGACCACTCGGAGTGCTTGCGATCGATGCGCTCCCAGCCGGCGACCTTCTTCTTCCAGCGCTTCTCGAGCCAGGTGCCGTCGCGCTCGAAGTAGCCTTCGGATCGAGCCGCGTCGGCCGTGAGGACGCGACCGTGATCCACCAGGACCCAGACGGCTTCGTCCTGGGCGACGAGCCGGAGCTGGGCCGCGAGCAGGACGACGAGGATGATCGGGACTGGAAGACGGGTCATGCACTCCTCCGTTCAGGCTCCATGCTCGACCTGGACGTTCGTGAAGCGCTTTCGTTCGCCGGAGTCTTCCCGGATTTACGCCCGATCGCGCCGCCCGACCGACGCCAAGTGAAACGAGGTCGCCGGCGGACCGACGACCTCGTTCGAATCGGGAGCCGAAGGGCCCGGATCAGTTCATCTCGCGCATGCGCTCGGCACGCTTGATGACCTTCATCCGCTCCTTCATCTTGCGACGGCGCCGCTCGCTGGGCTTCTCGTAGAAGCGCATCGCCTTGCGGCCGCGCGGACGACCCTCACGGCTGCAGATGCGCTTGAGCTTGCGCAGCGCGTACTCGACCGAATCGTTCTCGCGCAGTTCGACGCGAATCGCCATCTTCTTCGTCTCCTCTAGTGCGGGCCGCGGCCCGATGTCTCGTGAATTCGTTCCTACCAGCGCTCTTCGCGATCGCCGTAGCCGCCACGTCCGCCGCGATCACTCCGACCGCCGCCGTGCCCACCACGACCACCGCGGTCACCACCGCCGTAGCCGCCACCACCGCCACCATAGCCACCGCCACCACCGCGCGGACGCTCCTCGCGCTCGCGGGCCACGTTGACGGTGAGGTTGCGACCATCGAGGTCGGCGCCGTTCATCCCCTCGATCGCGGCCTGTGCCTCTTCGGCGCTGGCCATCTCGACGAAGGCGAAGCCGCGCGAACGACCGGTCTCGCGATCGGTGACGATCTTGACCGAGTTCACGGTACCGAAGGCCGAGAAGGCGGCCTCGAGACCGGACTCGTGGGTTTTGAAGCTGAGGTTACCGACGTAGAGCTTGTTTCCGGACATGGACTGTTGACCTGTAACGGCACGCGCGCTCCTTTCGAGCCGAGTGCCCATCGAGTCTCGTGGACTCCTGGACGAAGCGAGTCGTCACCGCTCAACCTGGAACGAGGCGACCCCTTGATCGCGACGCGCGTTGGACGACTCCGGGTGCCGGCCGCGGACGACCGGACCGCTCTGCGGATCAAGACCCGCGCGGGCTCCCGCCGAAGCGAGAGGAACCAGGGACGGACCACCCGGGAGTCCGTCCTGAGCGCAGCAATGTGCCGAGCCGAGCGGCGACTTTCAAGTCCCCACTTGCCAAGCCTTTCCGAACGCGGCCGAGGTCCGGCCGGGGAGGCTCAGGGCAGGCTCAGCTCGACGCTGGCCGGATAGGCCATGAAGGGGTCGCGCGCCGCCCGGGCCGAGCGCAAGAGGTCACGGATCGAGCCCTTGATGCGGCTCTTCCTGAGACTCTTCTCACCCAGCAGGATCTCCACCGGCTGCGCCAGATCGATCCCGGTCGGCGGCAGGAAGATCTTGACCCGTTTGACCTTATGCGCGGTGATCCGGATCTTGTTCTGGTCGAGGACTTCGGCCTCGAGCCGCGCGGTCCCGGCTTCGACCGCCTCGAGCCAGGCCCGACGCCGCTCCTCCGCCCCCATCTTCGCGACGCCGGGGATCGTGATCCGGGCCCCCGGTTTGTAGAGCTTCGCCTCGAAACCGGCGATCGCCAGCCAGTCGTGGCGGCAGAGGTCCTTCTCCCAGGAGGCGATGGCGATCCGCCCCGGGGCCAAGGGTCGAACCTGCGCCCCGAGATGCTCGACCATCGGAGCCAGTCGATCGAGGAAGACGTCGTGACCTCGCTCCGGATCGATCAGGCCCCGGTAGTCGACGCCCAGCTCGCGCAGGCGGGTGGCGGCGTCGCTGACGGCCTGGACCAGTTCGGGCTGGTCGCGGCCCCCGTTCACGGCATCGATGCGGGTGCCGAGGAGGTTCGGCAGGAGCGCGAGGTCCCGGGCCGGCACGCCGCCGACGATGGGACCGATGCCGGCCAGGAGACCGGGTCGCCTCAGGGCGAGGTCCCAGCTGGCGTGGCCGCCGCGCGACCAGCCGATCATGTAGATCCGGCGGGAATCGATCTGGTAGTCCCGCCGGATGGCGAGGATGAACTCCTCCTGCACCCGACGTTCCTCGGCGCTGTAGCCCCAACCCTCGGCGCGACGCTCCGGACATTCCTGGAGACTCGCCACCAGCATCCCGGCCCGCGCCGCGTGCGGCATCATCGTCTGGAGCGGGCCCTCGGCGTCGCCGCCGGTGCCGTGCGCGGTCAGGAAGAGCGGCCAGCTCCGGCCGGGATCGTAGCCCTCGGGGACCGCGACGAAACCGACGTAACGGCGCCCCTCGCCGCCGAGAGGGAGTTCGAGGCGACGTACCCCGGCCGGTCGAGGCGGTCGGGACATCGGCGCGCGCAGGCGGGCGAGGACGCGCTCGAGGTCCACCTCCGGCAGCCCGTCGATCTCCTTCTCGATCGCCCGCGCCCGGTCGTCGTCGGCGCTCAGCAGGTACTCGTCGAGGAGAAGGCCGAGGCGGGCATCGATGTCGGCCGCGTCGACTTCCTCGACCTGGGCCGTGAGGGCCGAGGCGAGGAGCAGGAGGAGGATGCCGGGAATCGGGCTGCGCATGCCCCGATCGAAGCGGCCGCGGCGGTCGCGGTCAAGCACGCTCGGCTTCACCGACCCCGGAATCTCGCCCTGACGCCGCCGATCGCGGTCGGCTCGGGCGGCTGAGGATGAACCAGCTGACCGCGATCGCGGTGGCGATCAGAAGCAGGTCGAGAAGCGGCGAGCGCAGGGCGAAGATCACGCTGGCCAGGATCGCCGTCCACAGCATCACCAGGGCCAGGGCCTTGGTCCGGGGCGCGATCGTGCCGTGTTCCTGCCAGGCCCGGAGCGTCGATCCGAAGACCCGGCTGGCCAGGAGCCGCCGGTGAAAGCGGGGCGAACCGCGGGCGAACAGGCCGGCCGCGACCAGGACGAAGGGCGTCGTCGGGAGGACCGGCAGGAACGAGCCGAGGACGGCCAGGAGCAGGAAGACGAAGCCCAGGCCGGTCTGGAGCAGCCCGAGGGGCGACCAGCGCGGTCCCGGCCGACCGCCGGCGACGTCTTCAGTTGTCGATTTTCCGGCCGGCTTCATCCCGCGTGGTAACAGACCCCCGGGCGGCGAAGTAGCCGCGTCCACCGCGCCGGAGGAGGATCTGGCCCAGGACGACGGTGGGCAGGCTCGCCAGGAGGACCATCAGGATCTCGGTGGCCTCGAGGGGCCGGGTCCCCAGGATGGCCGCGAGCGGCGACCACCAGGCGGCCAGGAGCAGGAGCAGGAGGCAGAGGAGGATCGAGCCGCCGAGCCAGGCATTGCCCAGGATCTCGTTGCGCCTCATCGTGCTGCCCGGAGCGCGCAGGTCGAGGACGTGCCAGAGCTGGGCCAGCGCCAGGCAGAGGAAGGTCATCGTGACCCGGCCGCGTTCGTCACGGTGACCGACGACGAAATCCGCGAAGTGCAGGCCGAGCACCGCGGCGCTCATCACCAGGGCCGAGACCACGATCCCCCGCCAGTGCCAGCGCTCCAGGATCTCCTCGCCACGCGGACGCGGCGGCTGGCGGAGCACGTCGCCCGGTCCGACGCCGAAGGCCATGGCCAGGGCGGGAAAGACGTCGGTGAGCAGGTTGAGGTAGAGGATCTGCAGGGGCAGGAGAGGCGTCGAGCCACCGAGCGCGGTGCCGAGCGCCACGACCACGACCTCGCTCACGTTGCAGCTCAGGAGGTAGACGACCGCCATCCGGATGTTGCCGAAGATCACCCGACCCTCCGCGACCGCGGCGACGATGGTGGCGAAGGAATCGTCGGTCAGCACCATGTCGGCGGCATCCCGCGCCACCTGGGTGCCCCGCCGCCCCATCGCCACGCCGATGTCGGCCTTCTTCAGCGCCGGGGCGTCGTTGACGCCGTCGCCGGTCATCGCCACCACCGCCCCGCGATCCTGCCAGTGCCGGACGAGTTCGAGCTTCTGCGCCGGCGTCACCCGCGCGAAGACGCGCCGTTCGCGCAGCCCCGCGAGTTCGTCCTCGGCGGCGGCCGCCAGTTCGACTCCGGATACCGCCCCTTCGCGCTCGTCGGCGATGCCGACCTCGCGGGCGATGGCCGTGGCGGTCGCCGGCTGATCCCCGGTCACCATGTGCACGGCGATGCCGGCCTCGCGGCAGGCCGCGATGGCGGCGCCGACCTCGGATCGGGGCGGATCGGCCAGGGCGACCAGACCGAGGAAGACGAGACCGTCAAAGACCGCGGCGTCGCTCCGGTCGACGCGCTTCTCCGCGGCGCCCAGGACGCGCAGGCCGTCCCGCGCCAGTTCGTGATCGAGTTCGAGCCAGCGTCGCCGATCGGCCTCCTCGAGCGGACGCAGACGACCGTCTTCCTCGAGCATCGCCACCGAGGCCGCGAGGACGCGCTCCGGCGCGCCTTTCACCGACACGCGGAGGCCGTCACGACCCTCGGTGACCACGGCCATCATCATCAGCTCGGGATCGAAGGGCTCGATCCGCCGACGCGGATTCGCGCGGACCAGGTCGTCCTGGTCGTAGCCGGCCTCGCGCGCCGCCTCGAGGAGGGCCAGCTCCATCGGATCGCCGAGGCCGTCGGCGCGGTGATCGCAACAGAGCGCCAGTCCGCGCAGCAGGTGGCGGGCCGGCGCCGAGGCCGCCAGTTCGGCCGGCCAGTCCAGCGGTCCCTCGCTCGCTCCGAGCCGGCGCACGCGCATGCGGTTCTCGGTGAGGGTCCCGGTCTTGTCGGTGAAGATGATCGTGGTCGACCCGAGGGTCTCGACCGCCGACAGGCGATTGACCAGGGCCCGCTTGCGCGCCATCCGCCACATGCCGCGCGCGAGGGCGATCGTCGCCACGATCGGCAGTCCCTCCGGGATCGCCGCGACCGCCAGGGCGATGGCGGTGAGGACCATGTAGAGCACCGGTCGGCCGACCAGGAGACCGATGACGAAGACCAGGACCGCGACCGCCAGCGTGACCACGAGCAGCTTGCCGCCCAGGACCGCGAGACGGCGCTCGAGCGGTGTGCTGGCCTCTTCCGCCGAGTCGACCAGGCTGGCGATCCGCCCCAGCTCGGTCGCCATCCCGGTGGCGCAGACGAGCGCCACGGCATCGCCGCGCGTGACCGCGGTCCCGCGCCAGACCATGTCGTGTCGATCGGCCAGCGCGCCGTCCCGGGCACAGGTCGCCAGCCGTTTCGTGACCGGCAGGGACTCCCCGGTCAGGGCCGACTCGTCCACCTCCAGCCCGCGGACCTCCACCAGCCGCGCGTCGGCGGGGACGACGTCGCCGGCCTCGAGGAGGAGCAGGTCGCCGGGCACGATCTCGTCGGCCGCGACGACCACGACCACGCCCTGACGGCGCAGCCTGACGCGCGCGACGCCGAGGGCGCGCAACGAGGCCATCGACCGGATGGCCCGTAGCTCGGTGCCGAACCCGATCAGGGCGTTGAGGACGAGGACGGCCAGGATCGCGGCCGCATCCAGCCGATCGCCGAGCAGCCAGGCGGCGAGAGCGGCGAGGAAGAGCAGCAGGACCACGAGGCTGCGGAACTGCTCGATCAGGACGGCGACCACCGAGCGCTGGCGGACCTCGGCGAGGCGGTTGGCACCGAAGCGCCTCCTCCGCGCGGCCACCGCGGCCGCGTCGAGTCCGACCGCGGTCTCGACCCCGAGCCGGCGGGCGAGGTCCTCGGGCTCGAGAGTCCAGGGCTCCGGCCTGCCGTCGCCGCCCGCTGCGTTCACCCCACTCTCCTTTCCGGCCGATCCGCGCGGCGTCCGGCTCAGCTCTCGGCCAGCGCCTCCAGCTCCTCCCAGCGCGCGTAGGCCGCGCCGAGTTCGCCTTCGACCGCCGCCAGGCGGGCCTGACGCGCCGCGACCTCGCCGCCCTCGCTGCGATAGAAGTCCGGCGAGGCCATCAGCGCGAAGATCGCGTCGCGCTCGGTCTCGAGGGCCTCGATCCGTTCGGGCAGGGCCTCGAGCTCGCGCTTCTCCTTGAAGGAGAGCTTGCGCCGGCGCTCCGCACGCGGTCTCTCGGCCTTGCGCTCGCCGGTGGTCTCGGGCTCGACGACCTGTTCCAGCTTCCGCTGCCGTTGCCAGTCCGAGTAGCCGCCATCGTACTCCTTCCAGCGGCCGTCGCCTTCGTGCACGAGGGTCGAACTCACGGTGTTGTCGAGGAAGTCCCGGTCGTGGCTGACCACGACGAGGGTGCCCGAATAGTCGGCCAGCAGCTCCTCGAGCAGCTCGAGGGTCTCGAGATCGAGGTCGTTGGTGGGCTCGTCCAGGACCAGGAGATTGGCCGGCCGGGCCAGGATGCGCGCGAGCTGGAGCCGGTTGCGCTCGCCGCCGGAGAGCTTCGAGGCCGGCGCCATGATCTGCTCCGGGCTGAACAGGAAGTTCTGCAGGTAACCGATCACGTGCTGGCTCTGGCCACCGATGCTCACCCGGTCGCTGCCCTGGCCGATGTTCTCGAAGGGCGTCTTGCTCAGATCGAGGCTCGCGTGCAGCTGATCGAAACGCGCCACCTCGAGCTGGGTACCCCGCAGCACCTGGCCGGCATCCGGCTCCAGTCCGCCCAGCAGGAGGCCGATCAGGGTCGTCTTGCCGCAGCCGTTCGGCCCGACGATGCCGAGTCGATCGCCGCGCAGGATGCGGAGGTCGAGACCGCGCACGATCGGCTGGCTGCCGTGACTGAACTCCAGGCCCTCGACGTCGATGACGATGCGCCCGCTCTTGCGCGCCTCCTGGAGCTGGCCGCGGGCCCGGCCGATCTCCTCGCGACGGGCGCGGCGTTCGTCGCGCATCCGGACCAGTTCGGTCACGCGCCCCATGTTGCGGCGCCGCCTGGCCTTCATGCCCCGCCGCAGCCAGGCCTCCTCCTTGGCCAGCTTCTTGTCGAACTGGAGATTGCGCTCGGCCTCGGCCTCGAGATCCGCCTCCTTGCGCTCGAGGAAGACCTCGTAGGGACAGTCCCAGATCCGGAGCTTGCCGCGATCGAGATCGAGGATGCGCGTCGCCGTCCGGCGGAGGAAAGCGCGATCGTGGGTCACGAAGAGCAGGGCCGCGCGCTGCCGACCCAGCAGGTCCTCGAGTCGGTCGATCGCCTCGAGGTCGAGATGGTTGGTGGGTTCGTCGAGGAGGAGAAGGTCCGGGTCGACGACCAGGGCCTCGGCCAGGAGGAGCCTGCGCTTCTTGCCGGCGGAGAGCGTCTCCGCGGCGACACCGGCGTCGAGGTCGAGCTGCTCCATCAGGGCCTCGCGCCGGATCATCGCCTCGCGCTGGCCGAGGGCCCCGATCCGGGTCAGCGCCGCGTCGAGGCGGTCGCCGACCAGACCCGGGAGCTGGCCGGGCACATCCTGGGGCAGGAGCGCGCAGCGCAGTCCGCGCGACCGCTGGACCTCACCGTCGTCGGCGTCCAGCTGGCCGGCGATGAGTCGCATCAGGGTCGACTTGCCGGCCCCGTTCCGGCCCACCAGGCCGAGACGATCGCCGGGCTCGATGACGAGGTCGGCTCGATCGAGCAGCAGGGGCCCGCCATGGGAAAGCGAGACGGAACGGAGCTGGACCAGGGGCATCGAGGGAGAACCTCCACGGACGCGAACCAGGGAGGTTTACCGATTCGCGGTCCCGGGCCGCAAGCTCGTCTCCGCCGCGGCGCGCGTGGGCGGCCGACCGGGGCGGCCGCGAGGAAAGGGAAAAAGCGGGAGCCGGAGCGACGCCTGACGCTCCGGCTCCCTGACGATCACGAGACGAACCTCCTTCCTCTCCACGGGCCTGATCTTCGTCTCCGCGGCGGTCCGCCCGACCGGCCGATCGGATGGACCACGACGGGAGGAAAAGCGGGAGCCGGAGCGACGCCTGACGCCCCGACTCCCGCACGATCACGAGTCAATCCTTCTTCCTCTCCACGGGCCGGATGCCCACGGCCCGGCCATAGCGCCAGCTCACCTCGAGCGCGAGCGTCGCGAGTGCGGTGGCGGCCACGCGGCCGCATTCCTTGCCCCAGATCCCGATCGGATCCCAGGAGCCGGCCAGATCACCCTCCTCCACCTGCCGACCGACGAGGGCGTCGCGCAGATGTTCGTCCCAGCCGACCCAGTCGCTGCCGCCGGCCTGGTAGTTGGCCAGGCAGCCGAAGTACCAGTAGACGTAGTCCACCCGGCCTCCGACCGGATCCCAGCTGGGTGGCGCCGCGCGCAGGAGGCCGCGGCCGCGCTCGATGAGCGGGTCGTTCGGCTTGCGCCCACAGAGGACGAGGCCGAAGTTCACCATCGCGGTGGTGGTCTCGACCTGGGCCCGGGTGCCGGTCGCCTTGCCGTCGGTCGCGCTCACCGGCTGCTGTCCGCCAGGGCGGATGTAGCCGGCGCGACCGGTGTTCGGGTCGATCATCTCCTCGAGGTAGCCCTCGGCGTATTCGAAGGCGAGCTCCGGCACCTCGACGCCGGCGGCCCGGGCCGACTTAAGGAACATCAACATCCAGGTGGTGACCGCGGTGTCGTTGTCGCCGTCGCGCTTGCCGTAGCGCCAGCCGCGGTAGGGATTCTGAGCCTCGAGCACGTAGCTCACCGCCGCCGCCAGCGGACGCTCGAGCCGTGGCGAGCGGGTCAGGCCCTGGAGTTCCGCCAGGGCCAGACCGGCGAGGGCGTGGTCGTAGACCGTGTCGACCCCGGTGGAATCGCCGATGAAACCGTCCTTCGCCTGCTGGGCCAGGAGGAAGTCGACGGCGCGAGCGACCACCTTCCGGTAGGGGCCCGCCTGGTCGGTCGACCCGGCGCCGAGGTAGGCGAGCAGGGCGAGCGCGGTCCGGCCGACGTCGTGACGCCCGCCGTCGCCCAGCTCGGGCTCGGTGACCGCGCCCCGCGCGTCCTGACGCCGGCGAAGATAGTCCAGGGCCGGCTCGATCGAGTCCTGCGGCGTGGCCCGGCGCAGGGCGGCACGACGCTGCTCGGACAGGGCGTTCTCGTCGCCATCCGGCACGCGGGTCTCGAAGGTGACCCGGTCGGCGCCGGCGCGACGCATGAGTTCCAGGGCCTTGATGACCCGACGATGGTCCACTCCGGGCGCGGATCTCAGGATCGGGGTCTCATCGGTCCGGAGGCGCTCACGGACGGCGGTGAGGATGGCGTCGACGTCCTGGACCGGGTCGAAGCTGCCATCGGGGCCAAGGCGGAGGCGGCCCTCGTCATCGAGGTCGACCACGAGACCGCGTCGAGCCCGCGGCCGCGGCTGCGGATCGCGCAGCTCGTTGCGATAGATCCGGAGATCGGCGCAGATCCGGAGCAGGGCCTTCAGATCGTCCCGCTGGTCGTCCTCCGATAGCTCGACGATCACCCGGGTCGACGACAGACCACGGCCATCATCGTACTTCTCGTCCGCCATCACCGAGTAGCGCGCCAGGGTCGCCTTCAATTCGTCCAGATCGAGCCGGCGGTCCTTGATCCGGAAGCTCTTGCCGTCATCACGATCGGCGGCGGGAAGAACGAAGACGCGCAGGGTGGCCTCGACCCGCTCCTCGTCCTGTCGCGAGGGTCCGCGTCCCATCACCACGCCGGCCAGTCCGACCTCGCCCACGAGGAGACCACAGACCAGGACCACGAGCGTGAGCGTGCCGAGCACCCAGCGCGACCCGGGCCGCACGGTGTCGCCCCGAACGATGCGCGCCAGTCGATCGCGGAGGCTCTCGCCATCGCAGAGCCCGAGGGCCGCGACCGGTCGCAGCGGGCCGCGAACGCCACGACTCACCACGCGCAGCAGGCCTTCCGCGTAGGGAGACCGATGGGCCTCGAGGGCGACGACCCGGGCGTCGGTGAGCAGCTCGCGGTCGCGCTCGAGCGAGGCGCGCAGGAGCCGGGCGAAGGGATTGAACCAGTGCAGGAAGCCGACCAGCCGGGCGAGAGCCTGCAGAAGGGGGTCACGGCGCCGGAGATGGACCATCTCGTGGAGGACGATCGGCTCGAGCAGCCGTTGGTCGAGTTCGCTGGCGACGTCCGCCGGCAGGAGCAGCCGCGGCATCAAGATGCCGGTCACCGCCGGCGAGTCCAGACCCGGGCAGACGTGGATGCGGGGCGCGCGGACTAGCCCGGCACGCTTCGCGACCCGGGCCACGAGGCGGCTCAAGGCCACGTCCGGCCGCGCGGACGCGCGCAGGAGCTGCCGCAGCCGCCTGCGGGTGACGAGCCAGCGGAGGGCCACGACCAGGGCTCCGAGGGCCCAGGCCAGAATCGGGCCCCAGGTGGACCAGTCGACCGCGCCGCCGGTCGATGCGGGTACCGGCGCCGCCGCCGCGAGCGCAGGAGTCACCGGGGAGCCGGCCTCATTCGGCGAGGCCGCGCCGGAGGTCTCGGAGTCGTCCGGGGCCGGAGCGTCCGCGGGGGCGAAAGCGCCGGCGTCGAACTCTTCCGGGCGCAGGATGCGACGGCTGATCGCGAAGTCGTCCTCGAGGAAGATCGGCGCGACCGGTTCGAGCACGAGCTCCGCCACCGGGGGCAGCTCGCGTTCGTAGAGATGGACGCTGGGGCCGCCCAGGAGCAGGCCCAGGGGCAGGAGCAGCAGCAGGACGAGGGCCGCCAGGGCGAGGCCGTGTCGGGCCGCGGCGGCATCGCGCCCAAGGAGTCGGCAGCCCAGGAAGGCCGCCAGGGCCAGCACCAGGCCGCGCAGGGCGACGTCCGCCATGATCATCGAGTCGAAGCCAGACATCATCGATCCTCCTGCTCTTCCTCGCTGCGGCGCAGCAACTCGATGCTCCGCTCCAGCTCCTCCAGGGAACGCTCGTCGAGCCTGCCGTCACGCACCAGATGGACCAGGAGCCCGGCGGGGTCGCCGCCGAAGGTCCGGTCGACGAACTCGCTGACCGCCTGCCGCAGGGTCGGGGTCTCGGCGACGCGCGGGCTGTAGACGTGCGAGCGCTCGGAGCGGTCGACGCTCACCAGCTCCTTCTTCTCCATGATCTGGAGCATCTTCAGCACGGTGGTGTAGCCGACCTTGCCGCCAGCCTGGTCCTCGAGGATCTCGAGGACCCCGCGCGCGGTGGCCGGCCCCTTGCGCCAGAGGACCTTGAGGATCCGGAGTTCCGCCTCGGTCGGGGTTCGTGAGTTCTCTCTCGTCATCTCTGCCCTTTCTACGACGGTCGTAGTACGAAAGCTGTCGTAGTTATCCAGACATCGAGCCCGATGACAAGCGGACTTTCGAGAATTTCTCCTTTCCCGCCGCCAAGGTCAGCGCCCGGACAGCTCGTCGCAGGCGAGTCGAGCGGGCCTAAAAGACGTTCACAAAATGACTTCCAGGAGCCGGCAAAAACTGACCGCGGTGGTCCCGGGTGTTAGCATGCCGACGTGAAGAGCACGGTCCCCGAACCCGGACCGGCCCCAGAGGAGTTGCCGTGATGACGATCCACCGCCTGTTCCCGACCCTGTTCCTGGTCCTGGCCTCGAGCCTGCTGTTCCTTGCCTGCGGCGACGCCGACGAGGGCGGAGCCGGCCGCAGCCAGGCCGAGATCGACGCCCTGCGCGGCAAGCCCGGCGGGCTGAGCCTCGCCGAGATCAAGGCCTCGCTCGCGGAACCCGGCGCCCACGAGAGCTTCGTCCCGGAGGCGCCCTTCGGCATCACCAGCAAGCTGGCGGAGCTGATCCCCGCCGACAACCCGATGACGCCCGCCAAGGTCCGTCTGGGCGCCCAGCTCTACTTCGACCCCCGCCTCTCGAAGGACGACAGCGTCTCCTGCGCCACCTGCCACCACCCCGACAAGGGCTGGACGGACAACGCGCCGGTCTCCACCGGCATCGCCGGTCAGAAGGGCGGCCGCAGCGCGCCCACGGTCATGAACCGCATCCTCCACCCCACCCAGTTCTGGGACGGCCGGGCCGCCAGCATCGAGGAGCAGGCCCTGGGTCCGATCGGCAATCCGATCGAGATGGGCTTCAGCGCCGAGGATGCCGCGACCAAGGTCAACGCCATCGAGGGCTATCGCATCCAGTTCGAGCGCGTCTTCGGTGGCCCGGCGACCGCCGACGCCATCGCCAAGGCGATCGCTTGTTTCGAGCGGACCGTGATCACCGCCGGCGCCCCGAACGACTATTACGCCGCGGCCAAGCCCTGGATCGGCTACGAGCCCAGCGAGTCGGAGAAGAAGAACGAGAAGCTGATGGCCCGGCGCGACAAGGCGCTGGCCGAGCTGAAGGCGCACCCGATCAGCGAGGCCGCCATCCGGGGCCGCGAGCTCTTCTTCGGCAAGGCCGAATGCAGCCTCTGCCACGTCGGCGAGAACTTCAGCGACGAGCTGTACTGGAACCTCGGCATCGGCATGGACCAGGAGAAGCCCGACCATGGCCGCGAGGACTTCACCAAGGAGGAGAAGGACCGCGGCAAGTTCCGGACCCCGACGCTGCGCAACATCCACCTCACCGCGCCCTACATGCACGACGGCAGCCTGAAGACGCTGACCGAGGTGGTCCAGCACTACAACAAGGGCGGCACGCCGAACCCCTGGCTGTCGACCGACCGCATCCGGCCGCTCAAGCTGAGCGATCAGGAGGTGGCCGACGTGGTCACCTACATGCGGGAGGCGTTGGCGAGCCCCCAGCCGGCGATCGAGATCCCGCTCCTGCCCTGACCCTGCCGAGCATCCGGGAGGATGCCCTGCTTCCTCCCGGCGCCGGTCCTTCCGCGCTCCTTTTGCCCCCACCCGCCGGCACCGAAGCGCCGTCCGGGCCTTGCCGTGGCGCTCCGCCCGGCTATCGTCAATCGGTGTCGGTTTCCCGGCGGGTAGCGCGCGCCATGAACCAGATCGAACTCGAGATGATCCCGCAGCCTGACGACGTCACCTGTGGGCCGACCTGTCTCGCCGCCGTCTATCGTTTCTTCGACGACCCGGTCCCCTTGCCCGAGGTGATCGCGGAGGTCCCCCAGCTCGCGACCGGGGGCACGCTCGGCGTCCTCCTCGGCTGCCACGCCCTCGAGCGCGGCTACCGGGTCACGATGCACCCCTACAACCTCAAGGTCTTCGATCCGACCTGGTTTCGCCTCGATGCCGCGCCCCTGGCCGAGAACCTCCGGGCCCGGATGACGGCCCTGACCCGGCCGCGGCTGCGGGCGGCGATCCCCGCCTACCTGCGCTACCTGGAGTTGGGCGGCAAGGTGGCCTGGGAGGAACTCAGGCCCTCGCTGCTGCGCCGCTACCTGGAACGCGGTCTGCCCATCCTCACCGGACTGAGCGCGACCTACCTCTACGACGAGGCCCGCGACGACCCGCAAACCAACAAGTCCGACCCGATCGGCGGCGCGCCGACCGGTCATTTCGTCACCCTCTGCGGCTATGACAGCCTGAGCGGCCGGGTCGAGATTGCCGATCCCTGGAGCGCCAATCCACATTCGCCGACCCTCCACTACGAGATCGGCATCGAAAGAGTTCTCGGCGCCATCCTGCTCGGCGTCATCACCTACGATGGCAACCTCATCATCATCGAGCCCAGTTGACGGACCCTTGGCTGGCGGGGAGCCTCCCAGTCGTCGCCCACGGACGAATCGGATCCTCCATGTCCCGGCCGGACGTGGAAAGGACTGACCCGTGGCCAGCATTCTCATCGTCGACGATCCCCGCCTCTGGCCTCTCGAGCTTCCCGGCCTCGAGGTCGTGGCGGCGAAGGAGTACCTGACCGAGGCCCGTTGGAGCGCGGCGCGCAACCTCAAGATCTTCAACCTCTGCCGCTCCTACCGCTACCAGGGCAACGGCTACTACGTCTCGCTGCTGGCGGTCGCGCGCGGCCACACCCCGACGCCGTCGCTGCAGACCATCCTGGACATGCGTTCGCGCACGATCCTCGGCATCGTCGACGAGGACCTCGAAGACACGATCCAGCGCTCGCTCGCGCGGCTGAAGTCGGACAAGTTCGAGCTGTCGATCTACTTCGGCCGCAACCTGGCCCGGCGCTACGACCCGTTGTCGCGCCGGCTCTTCGCCCAGTTCCACGTGCCGCTCCTCAGGGCGACCTTCGCGCGTAGCGACAAATGGCACCTGACCGGCATCGCGCCGCTTTCGGCCCGCAAGATCCCCGATGGCCATCGTCCCTTCGTGATCGAGGCGGCCCGCGAGTACTTCTCGGCGCGGCGGCCCCGGGGCCGGAAGACCCAGCCCTCGCGCTTCGACCTGGCCCTCCTGGTCAAGCCCGACGACACCCACGCACCCTCCAACGAGAAGGCGCTCAAGCGCTTCATCAAGGCCTGCGACGAGGTCGACATCCGGGTGTTCCGGATCACCAAGGACGACTACTCGAGCCTGCCCGAGTACGACGCCCTCTACATCCGCGAGACGACCCAGGTCAACCATCACACCTATCGCTTCGCGCAACGCGCCGAGGCCGAGGGCCTCGTGGTCATCGACGACCCGCAGTCCATCATCCGCTGCACCAACAAGGTCTACCTGGCCGAGCTGATGCAGAGGCTGAAGATCCCGACCCCGCAGACCCTGGTCGGGCACCGTGAGAACCTGGACGAGATCATCAACCAGATCGGCCTGCCCTGCGTCCTCAAGTCGCCGGACAGCGCCTTCTCGCAGGGCGTGCTCAAGGCCCGCGACGAGGAGGAGCTGCGCGCCAAGGCGATGACGATCCTCCAGGAGTCCGACCTCTTCGTCGCCCAGGAGTTCATGCCCACCGACTTCGACTGGCGGGTCGGCGTGCTCGACCGCCAGCCGCTCTGGGTCTGCCGCTACCACATGGCGCCCGGTCACTGGCAGATCATCAACGCGGGGGGCAAGGGCGACGATCGCTACGGCATGGTCGACACCCTGGCCGTGGCCGACGCCCCGCCGCGCGTGGTCCGGACCGCCCTCAAGGCCGCGAATGCCATCGGCAGCGGCCTCTACGGGGTCGACATCAAGGAGTCGGGCAAGCGCATCGTGGTGATGGAAGTGAACGACAACCCGAACATCGACGCCGGGCTCGAGGACGAGATCCTCGGCATGGAGCTGCACGAGCGGCTGGCCCAGGTGTTCCTGAAGAGGATCGAGGCCAAGAAGGCCGGAAAGACGCGATGAGCGACGACGTCAACCTGCACCTGTTCCAGGCCTACGGCATCGAGGTCGAGTACATGATCGTCGACGCCGAGACCTTCGCGATCCGGCCGCTCTGCGATCAGGTGCTGAAGGCGATCGCCGGCACCTACGTCGGCGACGTCGAGTTCGAGGAGCTGGCCTGGTCGAACGAGCTGGTCCTGCACGTGATCGAGCTCAAGACCAACGGCCCGCGCCCACTGCTGCGCGGCCTGAGCGCCGCCCTGCACGCGGACCTGCGCCGGATCGACGGCATCCTCGCCGAGCATGGCGCGCGGTTGATGCCGAGCGGCACCCATCCCTTCATGGATCCGCTGCTCGAGACCACGCTCTGGCCGCACGACTACAGCCCGGTCTACGAGGCCTTCGATCGCATCTTCTCCTGCAAGGGCCACGGCTGGTCGAACCTGCAGTCGGTCCACATCAACCTGCCCTTCGCCGACGACGAGGAATTCGGTCGCCTGCACGCGGCGATCCGGGTCGCCTTGCCGATCCTGCCCGCCCTGTCGGCGAGCACGCCCATCATGGACGGCAAGATCGCGCCCCATCTCGACCAGCGGCTCGCCGTCTACCGGAGCAATGCCCGGGCGGTGCCCAGCGTCAGCGGCCGCGTCGTGCCGGAACAGGTCTTCGACCACGATTCCTACCAGAAGGATCTCCTCCAGAGGATCTACCGCGACATCGCGAAGCACGACCCGGAGGGCATCCTGCAGGAGGAGTGGCTGAACGCGCGCGGCGCCATCGCCCGCTTCGACCGCATGGCGATCGAGATCCGCATCCTCGACTCGCAGGAGTGCCCGACCGCCGACCATGCGATGTGCGCCCTGGTCATCCACCTGGTCCGGGCGCTGGTCGAGGAGCGCTGGTCGACCCTCGACCAGCAGAAGTCCTGGCCGGTCGACCCGCTGGCCGACGTCTTCGACGCCGTGGTCAAGGACGGCGACCGGGCGCTGATCGAGAACCTCGACTTCCTGGCGCTATTCGGCCAGCGGGAGCGTGGACCGATGACCGCCGGTGAGCTCTGGCGAGTGCTACGCGCCGAGCTGGCTCCGGACGTCGACACCGAGGTCGCCGAGGCGATGCGGGTGATGACCGACGAGGGGCCTCTGGCCCGCCGCATCCTGAAACGGGTCGGCGCCGACCCCACGCACGAGGATCTGGTCGGTCTCTGCCGCGAGCTGTCGAGCTGCCTGGTCGAGAACCGTCAGCTCCGCTGAAGTTCCGGGTCCTCGAGCAGCTGGCGGACCGTCGCCGTGATCGCCTGGCGCAGCGCGCGCCAGGCCGCGCCATCGCCCTGCGGGAAGCGCTGGTTCAATTCGAGGGTGAGGATCATGCAGTCGCGATCGCCGAAGCGCGCGCGCATCGCCCGGTCGAGCCCCTCTTCCAGTCCGGAGTAGGGCTCGTTCATTGCGATCGCGAGGCCGGGTCGCCGGCGCTCGAACTCGGTGGCGAAGTGGCGGGCCAGCTCGGCGTCGATCGCGCGCCCAGGATCGATCAGGAGACCGAGGTCGACCTTGCGTTCCCGGCCGTCGAAGACCGGCGTGAAGCTGTGGACCGACAGGTAGAGGACGCGGTCGCCCGCGTCGAGGGCCTGCCGCAGGAGCGACTCGACCTGCTCGTGATGAGGGCGCCAGTAACGCTCGATCAGCAGCTGGCGATCGTCCTCGTCGAGTTCGAAGGCCTCGGGCGAGAACATCGTCCGGCTGCCCTGCTCGCGGTTGAGATCGATGAGCAGGCGGGTGACGGTAGCGAAGACGAGGGGCGCGGCGCAGGCCTGGGCGAGCTCGCGAGCCAGCTCCAGGGCGCCGAGGTCGAGGCCGCGGTGGCTGGTCAGGACGAGGTCGTCGCAACGACGCCTGGGCAGCCATTCGTCGGGGACGTCGTTGCCACCGTGTTCACAGCTCAGGATCAGTCGGATCATCGCCGCCTCAATCGATCCCCTGCCCCGGATCGGCAACGGCGAGGCCCACCTCCTGACCGTGCGAGAGTTCCAGGATGTGTCCGTCCGGATCGCGCAGGAAGGCCCAGTAGCCGACCGGATAGCCGGAGTCCTCCGGGCCACGCACGAGGCAGCCGCTCGCCCCCGCCAGCGCCGCCAGGCGGTCGACGTCCTCCCGGGTGGGACAGCCGACGCCGAGATGGGCGATCGGCGCGAGGACGACGTCGACCTCGTCGGCCTCGATCAGGACGATGACGAAGGGCCGCGTCCGATCCGAGAGCCAGACCACCTCGCGGTCCTCGCTCTCGCCGTGGCGCCGATGAACGACCTGCATGCCCGCGTAGCGCGACCAGAACGAGATGCTCCGCTCGGCGTCACGGATCGGCAGGGCGACGTGGGTCAGGCCGATGTCGGTCATGGTTCTTCTCCGCCCGGATCATAGCAGCTCGCCGATCACCGGAAGGGGCTTGACCGGTCCCCGGCATTCAGGAACATGCTGATTCGATCAGGCCATCGCAAGTAAGGAACCGGCATGTCGCTCCGCAGCATCTTCGTCACTCTCCTGCTTCTCTCACCGCTCGGAGCCCAGGACGGAGGCGACCTCCTCACCGCCCGGCGCGGTTTCACCACCAAGTTGGAGCGGCGAATCTCGAAACCGGACGAGGTCCCCGAGTTCCCGGCCTCGCTGTTCGATCTGGTTCGCTACGAGACCTCGATCGGCAAGATGAAGGCCCTGATCTCGAGGCCCGAGCCGGGGGCGAAGAAGTCGCCGGCGATCATCTGGCTGATCGGTGGCTTCCCCCTCGGTGGCATCGAGGATTGCGCCTGGCTGCCCCAGGATCCCGAGAACGACCAGGGGGCCGCCGCCTACCGCCAGGCCGGCCTGATCATGATGTACCCGACACTGCGCGGGAGCTTCGCCAATCCGGGTTGTCAGGAGAGCTACTTCGGCGAGGTCGACGACGTCCTGTCCGCGCTGGCCTACCTGAAGCAGCGTCCGGAAGTCGATCCGGACCGCATCTATCTGGGCGGACACAGCACCGGCGGTACGCTGGCGCTCCTCGTCGCCACGGCTTCCGACGGTTTCGCCGGAATCTTCGCCTTCGGCGCGGCCGACGACCCCTCGAACTACGGTGACAAGTCCATCGCCTACGACCAGAGCAACTCGAACGAGCGCCGGCTGCGCGCGCCGATCCGCTACCTCGCCGCCGTCAAGTCGCCGACCTGGGTGATCTGCGGAACGGAACGCGATACGGCCGAGTCCCTGAAGGCGATGCAGGCCGCCACCACCAACCCGGCCCTGCGCTTCTGCCTCGTGGCCGGCGCCGACCACTTCGACATCCTCGGCACCAGCAACGAACTGATCGCCGGCAAGCTGGCCAAGCTCCCCGCGGGCAAGGAACTGAAGCTCGACGCCAAGGAGCTGCAGAAGAACTTCGACGACTTCCACGAGGCGCTGCGCGAATCGGAAGACCTCCAGACCCTGGCCCGCATCCGTCTGCAACGCGAGATCCCGACCAAGGCCGTCGCGGTCCGCCACGACCTCTGGACCCGCAACGGCAAGGCCGCGCAGACCGCGGCCGCCGCCGCGAAGGAGGCGGGCTTCGAGGGCGCCTCCATCAAGGAGCCCGAGAACGAGGACGGTTGGCATCGCGTGAGCCTCGAGAGCAAGCTCGCCCTGAGGAAACTCGACGCCGTCTTCAAACTCTCACGCGCCGCCGAGGAGTTGGCCCGGTCGCTCGGCATGGAATACGGCGGCTGGGGACTCGCCGACTGAGGCTCAGCGAGGAATCTCGGGCGCGAAGCGTCGCGGCACGAAGGGCAGCTCCGCGACCTCGACCTCGAAGATCCGCTCGTCGGCGCGGCCGATGAGGGCGCTACCGGCCTCGAGCTGATCGCGATGGACGTAGCCCAGGGCGATCGGCGCCTCGAGCTGCGGCGACCAGGCGCTCGAGGTGACCCGGCCCACGGCCTTGCCCTCGCGGGTCTCCAGTTCCGTCCCGGGCGGCATCGCCTCGGTGCTGCGAAGTCCGCGCAGGCCGCGGTTCGCCTGGCCGTAGGTCCTGATCCGCGCGACCGTCTCCTGGCCGACGTAGCAGCCCTTGCTGTAGCTGATCGCATGGGGGATGCCGCATTCGGGCGGGAGATTGCGCCCGTCCATGTCGCGACCCCAGCGCGGCGTGCCGGCCTCGATCCTGAGGATCTCCCAGGCCTCGCCGCCGGCCGGTCGAACGCCGCCCGCGATCAGGGCTCGCGCGAAGCGGGCGAGCGTCGCGTCGTCGCCGGCGACGAGGTAGGCCCGTTCGCCGGTCTCGGCCCGGGCGCCGATACGCAGCGGCACACCCTGCCAGTCGACCACCAGCGCGGCATGCGCCGGCAGGTCCGCGAGCTCGGCGCGGCCGAGATGGCCGACGAGGCTGGCCGCGGCCTCGGGGCCGACCAGCATCAGCCGCGCGGGCCGACCGAGGTCCTCGATGACGAGATCGTCGAGCATGGCGAAGGGCGCGAAGCGGCGGGCGAATTCGGTGCCCAGGCCGCGTTCGAGTTCGAGCAGGACCGAGTCGGTGGCCTCGACGTCGACGACCAGGTCGCCGAGCATCTTGCCCTTGGGATCGAGGTGGGCGGCGTAGCAGCCGTCCCCGGGTCCGAGACGGGCGACGTCGTTGGTGAGCTGGCCCTGGAGCATGGCCAGGGCCTTCACGCCGCGGATGCGGAGGAGATCGCGATCGGAGTGATCGAAGAGCGCGGCACCGGCCCGGGCGGCGCGAGCCTCGGCATCGGGATCACCGAAGGAGGCGGGAGCACCGCCCTCCTCGTCCAGGCGCGCCCGTCGTTCCCGCCACAACTCGTCGAGTTCCCGTTTCGACACCTTGCCGCTCCGTTCTCGCAACCCTCTCGTCCGGCTTCCGGGCCCGGTCGCGGCAGCATATCATGCTCCTCCCGAAACCCGCGATCGAGGCGGCCATGAAGCCCAGCGAATCCGTCATCTACCTCGACTACAACGCCACGACCCCGGTGGACGAGCGCGTCCTCGAGACCATGCTGCCTTTCCTGCGCGAGAAGTTCGGCAACGCGGCCAGCCGGACCCATGCCTACGGCTGGGAGGCCGAACGAGCCGTCGACGAGGGCCGCCGCCAGGTGGCGCGGCTGATCGGCGCGCGACCGGCCGAGATCGTCTGGACCAGCGGCGCCACCGAGTCGACCAACCTCGCCCTGAAGGGCCTGGTGGAAGGTCGCAGCAGCCGCCGGAACCGCATCGTCAGCGTCAGCACCGAACACAAGGCGACGATCGACACCCTGAAGCACCTGGGCAAGCTGGGGCTCGAGGTCCTGACCCTGCCGGTGGGCGAGGACGGTCTCCTCGACCTCGACCGGCTCCGGGAGGCGGTCGACGACCAGACCCTCGTGGTCTCGGTGATGCAGGTGAACAACGAGACCGGCGTGATCCAGGACGTCGCGGCGATCGGCGCGATCTGCCGCGAACGCGGCGCCTTCTTCCACTGCGACGCGGCCCAGTCCTTCGGCAAGCTGCCGATCGACGTCGAGGCGATGAAGATCGACCTGATGAGCTTCTCGGGGCACAAGATCTACGCCCCCAAGGGAGTCGGCGCGCTCTACGTGCGCTCCCGCGACCCGAAGCCACGCATCGTCGAGCAGATCAACGGCGGCGGCCACGAGGGTGGGCGTCGGTCCGGAACCCTGGCCGTGCCCCTGATCGTCGCCCTCGGCGCCGCGGCCGAGCTGGCCGGGAAGGAGATGGCGAACGAGGACCAGCGGATCCACGCCCTGCGCGATCGGCTGCTCGACGGCCTGCGCGCCCGGCTCCCGGAGCTCGAGGTCAACGGGTCGATGACCCGGCGGATCGCCAACAACCTCAACGTCAGCGTCCCCGGGATCGAGAGCGAGGCCCTGCTCATGGCCCTGCCTCGGCTCGCCATCAGCACCGGCAGCGCCTGCAACTCGACCGAGGTCTCGGCGAGCTACGTGCTCCGGGCGATGGGCTTGACCGAGAAGCGCGGCCTGGCGGCCCTGAGATTCGGCATCGGTCGCTACAGCCACGAGAGCGAGATCGACGAGGCTGTTAGCATGGTGGCCGAGGCGGTCGCCGCGCTCCGCGCCGTGAACCGTCGCAACTGAACACGGAACCAACTGCGAGACTGATGGTTATGATGATCGTGACCGACAAGGCCGCGGCCAAGATCAGGTCCTTGCTCGAGGCCGAGCGCCGCGATGATGGCCAGGGCCTCCGGATCGGCGTCACCGGTGGCGGCTGCTCCGGATTCCAGTACGTCATGGAGCTCGGCGCCGAGAAGGACGGCGACAACGTCTTCCAGAACGGCGAGGCCCGGGTCTTCATCGACCCCAAGAGTCTGCTCTTCGTCGACGGCTCGGTGATCGACTACAACGACGGCCTCACCAACGCCGGCTTCGTGATCCAAAACCCGAAGAGCACAGGGACTTGCGGCTGCGGGCTGTCCTTCTCGATGTAGCCCCCTTTTTTGCCCGCGGCTCTTGAAGCCAGGGACCGCGAGGCTAAGATCCCGGCACATTTCGCGGGTGTAGCTCAGTGGTAGAGCACTGCCTTGCCAAGGCAGCTGTCGTGAGTTCAAATCTCATCACCCGCTCTCAAGCGCCCACAGGTCAAGGACTTGTGGGCGCTTTGCTTTGTTCCGTCCGGCGACCTGTGTCGCTTGTGTCGCAGCGCCGTCCGGCGACCAGGCCCCGAGGGTCATCCCGACCGACCTGGCCACGGAAGAGCGCCGATGACGATGACGGCGGCCATGATCCTGGAGGTTGCCCATGAACGTCCTGCAGCAAGCGATCGGACTCGCGGCCCGAGCCCATGACGGCCAGCTCCGGAAGGACGGCCTGCCCTACATCGTCCACCCCATGCACGTCGTCTCGATCCTCATCGAATGCGACCTGCTCGATCAGGAGATCCTCGCGGCCGCGGCGCTCCACGATGTGTTCGAGGACTGCGACCAGGTCTTCGTCGCCGAGCTGCATGCCGGCTTCCCGGCCCGGGTCGTCGCCCTCGTCGAGGAGCTGACCCACGGCGAAGGCTCGAAGCTCGACGCCTTCCGCAACATGAGCCCCGACGCGCAGACCATCAAGATGGCCGACCGGCTGTCGAACCTGACCTCGATGTTCCGGACCAGCTGGAGCGACGAGAAGCGACGGCACTACGCCGCCGACGGCCTCGAGATGTCCCGCCACGGATCGGCCGCCTGTTCGATCGTCTCGGACCGCCTGAACCACTTCGCCTCCTCCTGCCTCGCCCGTCTCGCCCCGACCTGATCGCGCGCCCGGTCCAGGGTCTGCGAGCCCGAGAGAGCCTGGTCGGTGGTGGACGGCCTCCGAGACAGGTCCGTCCGACAACGTCGGTGCCCCACCTGGTCGCGCGCAAGCGCAGCCGTCATCCGGAATGCCAGGGCAACTTCGTGCCTCACTTGATCTCGAACTCCCCGGAGAGGAGTCGGAGCGACTCGGAGTAACTCTGTCCTTGCGCGTCGGTCCGCATCCTGTGCTGACAGAAGAAGAGGCGAGCGCCGGGCCTTCCCACCAGCGCCGACCACCGACCCTCGTCGGTATCGCCGCGTCGAGCCTCCACGACCATCCTTGCCTTGCCGCCAGGGGCGATCAGGATGACACCCGAGTCGTGCGGGGGAGAAACCCACCGACAGTAGAACGCGGCCAGACGACCCGATTCAGACGGGAGAAGCAAGCTCGTGTTCAACAGTGGCCGTCGCGATGGGCGCCGTCGCCATGGGCGAGAATCGAAGCCCCGCGAGGCGCCGACCATCGTTGATAGAGTCAAGGTATCGACCCCTCTGTTCACCAAGTCGTATTCGATCGAGACGACGCCACCCTCCTTCCGCTCGACATGCCGGACCGAGATCTCCACGTCCGAATTCGCATTCAGGTGAAGATCCTCGATGTCGTAGTCCGTGAACTCCGCACGACAGGACATCGTGGCGCACAGGAGCGCCATTGAACACAGGAATTCGAGACGGCCGCGAACGGCCGAGGAACGCCCCCAAGGAGGTTTCATCCGCACGATCTCATGACCCCGATTCCTCCGCTTCCGTCGTTACCTGCCCAGATGACACCTGGGCTTCCTCGAGCGCGGCCTCGGCGCCCGCCGGGCCGATTCAACCGAGTCGCGAGTGCCACCGTTTCCGGTCAAGGGAGATTGCAATATCGTCATCCATCGCAGACCCAAGACCGACCTTCCCCCGAATCAGTCGACACCTGACTACGCTACATGGGCGCTACCCTTCGGGCCACATCTCTCCGAAGTGGTCCTGGCTCACGGGGCTGTGGTCGCTCCAGCCCTCGCGTCGGGAGCGGTCGAGGATGCACTCGTAGTCTCGCCAGATCGCTCGTCGGCAGGCCTCACGGGCGGCGATGGTTCTCGGCGAGTCGTCGTCACCCGCGGCGCCGGCGGTGGCGCCCTGGAGGGCGGCCGCCGCGGTGAAGGCCCGCAGGGCTTCGTCCGCGGCATAGGCCGCGTCGGTGGCTGCATCCGATGCTGCGCGTTCGCAGGCGCGAGCGGCAGCTCTCGCGGTATCCGCGGCCGACTCGAACGCGGCGCGGGCTGCCATGTCACCGGCGGCCTCGACGGCCCGACCAGCATCGCCCGCCGCGGCGCTGGCAAGACTCGCGATCGCCATCAGCCAGGCCGCGGCTCCCGCAGCCGGCGTCGCGTCGACGCCCCCGACCGCGACCAACTCGGCGACCAGGCGCGCGCGCGTGGCCACCACGGCCGCGGCGTCGTCGCGAATGACGTCCCGGACACGGGTCGCGCAACGGCAGGCGAAGGCCACACGCGCCAGGAGGGGCAGCGCGAGGATCGCATTCTTGTCGGGGGTTTCCGGCATGGGGTACTCCTGAGTCCGCTTCACGCGACCGTCAGATCGAGCCTGGTCTCCCGGCGGAAGACTTCCCGGAGGCGGTACCGAAGGTCCTGGGCCTCCGATCCGCGATGATAATCGGACGCGAACGCCCTGGGGAATCACCTTGCCGCGGACGTCCCGTCGCCAGGGCCTGCCCGACCGGCCCCCTCTTCGAGCGCGATGCGGGCAAACGGGACCGCGGTCGGCTACCGGGCATGATGTCGCCGCCGTGGGCTGATTCGACAGGTGGAGTTCAGGTCGCCCGATCGGATGGCGGTGGTGGTCATGCCGATCATCTCGCCGTCACGGTCGCGCGCGTAGCTCGAGTAGAGCCCGGGAGGCAGACCACGCGCGAGCGCGCCGCCATCCTTGGCCGCCACGTCGTAGGCCACCACGGAGCCTTCCATCCGCAGCTCGAAGCGGTCGGCGACCGGAGCGTCCTCAGTCGGATCGAGGACGATGTGGACGTCCAGCCCTCCCGGTTGCCAGTCGTCCGGTCCAACCCTCCCCCGGACCGGTCCCGCGCAGAGCGTCTTCGCGCGACCCCTGCCCGTTCCATCGGACAGGACGAGGTAGAGCCTGCCCTCCGGAGCCTGTTCCTCGCGGACCAGCTCGCCCCCGAAGCTCTGGCGTTCCGCGAACTCGGTGCAGATCCCGCCGACTTCGTCGTAGACGAGCAACGCCCAGCGGGCGGATGGTGCTCCCGCCACGGCCGGCCGGAATTCGACCACGCGACCCGGTCGGAATCCGACCTCGACGGTCGTGACCTCGAAAGGCGTGACCGTCACCGCCCGTTTGAAGCAACCACGTGAATCGGCCCAGGTTTCCCGGAGACCACTTCTCCTGGGAGAGTGACGGTCTTGAGGCGAAAGGGCAAGTTCTCGCCGGATGTTCGATAGTGGGCCGTCCGCATGGCGTTGGAGCACCGGAACGAGCACACATCCGAGTAGGGGGCAATCTGCTCGATCGCGGCGAAGATCGACTGCTCGGCCGAGAACCATCAGAAGTGGATGGGGGTGGTCGTGACGGAGTCCCAGCTGCCGAGCAGCAGTGGTTGGAGGAACTCGAGCGCATGGCAAAGGAACTTCGTCGTTCCACTGAGGTCCTGAGCAACGCTTCTGCGTATTTCGCGCAGGGGGAGTTCGACCGCCGACAGAGACGATGGTGCGTTTCATCGACGAACACCGCGACGAGCACGGGGGAGAGCCGATCTGCGAGGTCTTGCCGATCGGCCCTTCCATGTCTTACAAAGAGAAACGGCTGTAGGCCTTGATAGCCCCGCGTAGAAGAATGTCGATGCGCCCTTTCATTACATTCGAACGGTCCGAGAAGGAGCCAGTAACGCTCAACGTGCGGTACATCTCTGCGATCCACACTTACAATCCGCTCGACCCCGAGGAAGACTCGACGCACTCGCGCATCGTCATGACGAACGGTGAGGCATACAACGTTGAGGCGCAGCCTAATGAGATCGTGGAGCGCATCGCACGCTTCTGGACCGCCGTTTGACGAATCTCGAAGACACAGGGCGCAAGCCCTGCTGCGTCGACTCGCTCTTCTACGCTCCGGGTCTCCGAGTTCCCACGGAGACCGGGAACGAGGCGTGAGAAGACGGTCAGTCCGTCATCGCAGATGGACATTACTCGGATAGCCCATCGGGTCCTCGTTCCCATAGGCCGATCCGCGGCCCGGGGAGTTTCGCCCAGGCGCGGCGCGGACGACGGCGCAACGGGCACGGCGCTCCTGGTCGTTCATGCCTCATCGGGAGACAGGCGCGGCATCCGAGGGTTCAGAACCGTCGTTCGAGCGCTGGCACGTGGCTTGCTTCGTATCCGGCTTCTACGGTCCATCCCCGACCCTGGAATCCGGCGATCGGCCGGGTCGCGCCACGCAAGCTCTCGCCCGGTGGGCCTCGTGCCCGGAAGGAGTTCGTCCATGTCGCGTTATCTGTGCCCGCCCCTCGTCCTCGCCCTCTTCCTGGTCACCGCGGTGGCCCAGACGCCCACCTGGTCGGTGGAGCTGATCGGCGGCCAGCTCGCCGGCGCCAACGGCCCGGTCTTCGCCGTCGGCGTCAACGACGACGGCGTCATCGTCGGCAACACCTCGGTCAACGGATTCCGGAGAGGCTGGGTCGGCTCGGTCGCTCAGGGCCTCGCCTACCTGCCGATGCCGGCCACGGCGACCTGGAGCGAGGTCTACGATCTCAACGAGTTCGGCGTGATCGTCGGGCGCGTCCTGGACGCGAGCAGCCAGTCGCGGGCCATCATCTGGACGCCGACCCCCACGGGCTACCAATTCATGCTCCTGCCGATGGCCGCCAACAACGCGCTGCCCTTCGACGCGCGCGCCATCAACGACTTCGGCGACGTGGTCGGCAAGCTCGGCATCCTCAGCGGAAGCTACCACTGGAGCGCCACGACCGGTGTCACCCAGATTCCGACCTCGGTGTTTCCGGTGGTCCCCGAGGCGATCAACAACGAGCGCCAGATCGTCGCCGACGTCTACCGCATGGACCTCGACACGATGCTGCTCGAGAACCTCGGCAATCCGGTCGGCACCGGCTTCAACTACATCTTCAGCGTCCTGTGGCGGATCAACGAGGCCGGCGACTGCGGCGGCTGCGCGAACACGGCGACCAGCCAATTGCAAAGCAAGCAGGCCGTTCGCTTTCAGGACGGGCCGATCTGGACCGCCTTCAACTCGATCCCGGTGAGCTCGGCGAACGTCATGGGTATCGCCGAGTCCGGTGACACCGCCTTCCAGCTCGGCACCTTCGGTCGCTATCTCCACGTCGAGGGCTACGGCAGCATCGCGCTGCAGAACCTCCCGGGCCCGGCCTGGTCGGACTGGAACCTCGCCTCGAGCTTCGCCCCGGTGGTGAGTCGCGGCGGTCTCCTGGCGGCCAACGGTTCCAACGCGACGACCGGCCAGGCCGGCATCGTCCTGCTCCGGCCGGCCGATTTCGTCGACCTCGGCGGCGCCTCGCTCGCCCGGCGCGGTCACCCGGTGCTGACCACATATGGCAATCTCACACCCGGCAGCCCCGCTCGCTTCCGGCTGGCGGCCGCGGCGCCGTCGAGCTGGACCTACTACCTCGTGGCCACGAACCCGACGCCGGTGAGCATCTTCGGCGGCACGCTCTTCGCCTATCCCTGGATCTCGACCGAGACCGTCCTCACCGACGCGGCGGGGCGCCACGACGCCACGGTTCCCTGGCCCCTGGTGGCCCCCGGCACGCCCTTCGTCGTCCAGGCCGTGATCGTGCAGAACGGCAGCTTCGACTTCGTGCTCTCGAACGCCATCCTGACCATCACCCGCTGACGACGCGGTCGCGGCGCGCGCCGAGGGCCCCGACCTCGTCATGGACCCGCGCGAATCGCCCTGCCGGGCCCGGCCTGGCGGGGCGGCTTTCCTTCGGCGTCACGCGAGTGAATCACCGATGCGGGCGGCGCAGCAGCGCGGAACCGGGAAGGCCGGATCGGAGCGATCAGGGCGTCCGGGCGACTCTGAAGCCGATGAGGTGGCTCTCAAGGGACGGGTCAAAGCCGTCGCGGCCCGAGAGCCGACAGCTCATCGGCAGGTGGCGCCAGGATCCACCTCGCCCAACACGGGACGTGCCTGCGGTCGGTCCGGAGGGGTCGGCAACGCCCCCCTTGCAGCGTTCGTACTCCCCTCCGGCATAACAGTCGACGCACCACTCCAGGACGTTGCCCAGCATGTCGTGGAAGCCCCAGGCATTGGCCTTCTTCTCGCCGACCGGGTGGGTCTCGCCGCCCGAGTTGCCGCCGTGCCAGGCGACATCGTCGATCGTGTCGTGGCGGGGCTGTTGGCAGCCGGCACGACCGGCATACTCCCATTCGGCCTCCGTCGGGAGCCGCAGCCCGGTGCCGGAAAGCGCCTCGGTCACCCGGTTCCAGGAGACCCTCTCGACCGGGCGGCGGTCGCCCAGGAAGCGACCGGGACTCTCGCCGGTGAGCCGTCGCCACTCAGCCTGGGTCACGGGATAGCGGCCGAGGTAGAAGGGTCTCGTGATCCTCACGGGGTGGGCGGGCATCTCATTGCCGAGGAACGCCTCGTCGTCGCCTCTCTCGTAGGTCCCCGCCGGCACCAGCAAGAGCTCGATTCCGGTCTTCCGGTCCCGAACGGCGCGGGCGAAGCCAAGGTCGCCGGTCTCGTGAGACAAGGGATCGCCCGGGATGGCCTCGGCCCAGGCCGGCATGACGAGCTGTGGACCTGCCGTGACGCTGGGTTCAGGCGTCGGGGCGGTCTCGTCCTGCGCCGCGACCCCATGCGCGGCGTCGCGAAGCGCCCGGCCGAAGTCCGCGACGGACCGCGTCCGCAGCCGAGGATGCTGCGCCAGCGCCCGCTTCATGACTTCGTCGATCCCGCGCGGAAGATCGGCTCTCAGTTCCGTCGGGTCGAGCCAGCGGCCGGTGGGGACCATCTCGCAGAGCAGCTCGTAGAGGATGGCGCCGCAGGCGTAGACGTCGGCTTGCGGCCCGATCGCGCCGCCGCCGAACTCCTGCTCGGGCGCCATGTAGCCGCGCGTGCCGATCGGCGAGCCCTCCAGCGTGAGCGAGGATTCCTGCGCGAGCGCGCGGGCGATGCCGAAGTCCATGATCTTCGCCCGGTAGTCGCCGTCCAGGGGCTCGCCCAGGAGCATGACGTTCTCGGGCTTGAGGTCGCGGTGGACGACACCGGCCTCGTGAGCGGCGGCGAGGGCCGCGAGGAGCGACCCGACGATCCCGGTGGCCGTCTCGAGCGAGATCTCCTCGCCCGCGCGCCGACGCTCGCTCATCCAGCCGCGAAGCGTCCGCCCTTCGAGGAGCTCCATCGTGAGGAAGCAGATGTCCTCGCGGGCATAGACGTCGTGGACGGCGACGATGCCGGGGTGGCGGAGCCTGCGCGTCATCTGACCCTCGCGCAGGAAACGGTCGGCGACGCTGCGACTCGCGACGAGTTCGGGGCGAACGACCTTCATGCAGATGGTCTCGTGGCTGCCTTCGTCGCGGACCCGGAAGACGATGCCCATGCCGCCGGCGCCGATTGAGGCCTCGATCCGATAGCGGTCGTGGATGACCGAACCGACCTCGAGACCGGCACCGAAGGAGCCCGGTGCACCCGGTGACGGAGGCAGCGCCACCCGGGTCATGCCGTGTCCGCTCAGGGTGCCGCCGGGCGCGGGAGGCGGCGTCACGCCGCTGGTCGCGAGGGCTCCGCCACAGTGGTTGCAGAAGCGAGCGCCGTTCACGACCTGCTGGCCGCAATGGTGACAGAACATGTCCAGGTCCTAGGCTGGGTGGCCCGCGGGCCGCAGGGGTCTCGCCAGATCCTGCCATGCCCCTGGCGAAAGGTGAACGCGGGTGACGAGATTGCCGGCTTCTCGCGGCCGATTCCGTGACCGACCGGGACGAGAACGAGATCGACGGCGCCGCGACGAGGCCAGGCTGGAGATGCTCGCGCCAACCTGCCCTCGACGCCGTCACCAAGGTCGCAGACCACTCCTGCCCGAGTCACGCAATGCAGGGCCCCGGATCTGCACCGGGACGACGGCGAGGGAGGCGGTCGAACTCGAGCGAGCCGACGATGGCGCGCGCTTCGATCCGGTGAGAACGCCCTGATCGAGGATGCTTGCCGCCACGATCGGTCAGGCTTAGCTTGATGACCAGCGCCGGGATCGACGCGGAACCCGGCGCCCGGTCCAGCAGCGGGGGGCGAAGCATGCGATCCGCGATCATCATCACGATCTGGTTCATCGTCGGTGTCGTCCTGGCGCCAACCCTGCCGGCGCAGGAGCTCGTCGCAGCGGGTCAGGAGGGCGCCCTGCAGATCCCCGGTTCCTCGGCGCCGGGGGTCATCGCCATCCCCTCCGACTGGGTGCGCGGCAAGCGCCTGCCGCTCATCTTCTTCATGCATGGGTCCGGCGGCAGTCCCACGTCCTGGCCCTGGAAGTCCGCGACCGGCAACAAGGGCTACATCATCGTCGGACTCCCCTACGGAGCGCAGGAGGACGCCGGCGCGCAGGGCATCCGCAACGACCCGAACACGACGGAGAAGATGGTCGCGCTGATCGAGCAGGTGAGAAAGCAGGTCGACGAGGCCTACGGCATCGATCAGGACCAGGTCATCCTGAGCGGCCTGTCCATGGGCGGCTGGGGCGTCAACTTCTACGGCTTCGTCGAGGCCGCGCGGGATCGCTACGCCGGCTACGCCATCATCGCCGCCGGCCCCCGCCAGGACGGCCAGTGCAAGCTGGAGGTCGCGGCCGGCTACCCGGTGCTGCTGCTCAACGGCGAGAACGACCAGAACCTCGCCACCGCGAATGCCAACCGCCCGCTGCTCGAGAAGGTCGGCGCCCTCGTGGAACAGGTGGTCCTCGAGAAGCAACCGCACGTCCCCAGCATCGAGTCGATGGTGAAGCCGCTCGCGGCCTGGCTGGGGACGGTCGCGCGCTTCGCCGAAGGGCGACGGGGTCTCGGCGCCGTCTCCTGGCGGGACCTCCGGCTCGACGGGGCGGCACCGCGCAAGAAGGAAGAGCTGGCGGACTTCCTCGCCAGCAGCGGCTGGCTCGAGGGCCGCGGCGAGAAGCGCCCGGTCTTCATCTATGGCCAATCCCTGGCGACGGAGAACGACAAACCCACCAAGGCCGCCACGATCTCGGCCAAGGCGGACGCCGATCTCTTCCGTTTCCCGGCCGCCTGCGAGGTCCCGGCGGTCCTGCGCGAGTTCGAATGCCTGCGCCTCGACCTCGGTCGGATCGAGGCGGACAGGGCCGGATTCTTCGCCGAGAAGTCGGCGCCGATCCTGCTCGTGTTCGACGCCGAGGGCGCGCTCGTCGCCTCCTTCACCGGCACGGCGCCACGCGAGGCCTCGCTCCAGGCGAAACTGCTCGAGGCGCTGGACGACGATGCCCGCGCACGCGTCGCCATCACGATCGAGAAGCTGAAGTCCCGCATCGCCGAGCTGGTGAAGATCGAGAAGGATCTGGTCAAGGAACGGAAGTCCCTCGACAAGCTGCTGGCCGGACGCAAGCCCAACCCGAAGACGCTGGCCGAGCGGCGGCAGCGCATCGCCGAACTCGAGCAGCGCCACGAGGTGATCGCCTCCGAACTCCGAGCCGCGCGGCCCTGAGTCCGCGTCCGGGTTCCCGATGCCACTCGGGATCGATCGGTCTCGCCCGGTTCTTGACATCCGAGCCGGCATGGTTCATCACCTTCGAGTAGTAGCCGGCCGTCGGGACGGAGGGGACCGAGGGATCGACAGCGGTGTCGGAGTGGCCCCGGGGAGGGAAACACATGAGTCCGTTTGCCGACGAAGATCGGTTTGACCGTTCGCAGTCCTCGTCCGGGAACACGCTCGGCATGGTCGGTTTGGTCGTTTCCCTGGTCGGAGCCATCTTCACCTTCGGGCTCCTCTGCCCCCTCGGCGCTCTGATCAGCATGCTCGGCCTCGGCAAGGCGCCGCGTGGGCTCGCCATCGCCGGATCCGTGGTCGGAATCGCCGGGTCGATCTTCTTCCTGATCATGGGCCTCACGATGCTCCGCGGGCTCCTGGATCTCGGCGACGCGTCGGTCAGCATGGAACGGACGGGGACCACCGGCGGAACCCTGCTCGAGGTCCACAACCAGCTCATCGAACACCGGGATCGAACCGGCGACTATCCGGCGACCGCGGACTTCCCCGCCGTCATCGGCAAACCCGAGGACGCCTGGGGCCAGCCGATCCTCTACCGGAAGCTCCCGCGGGGCTTCGAGGTCCGTTCCCCGGGCGAGGACGGAATTCCGGGAACCGAGGACGACATCTCGATCGAGAAGGAAGACTAAGGCGACTCGATCCCGTTCGTCTCGGCCCCGCCAGACGAAAGCGGCCTGGATGCTGGCATCTGGCCGGGCTCCCAATTAGTCTTGGTGGGGAGGAAGCGCCATGTTCCTGGTCTTCGAGGATCGCGAGATCCTGGTCTTCGCCGTCGCCCTGGTCGCGCTGGTTCTCTTCTGGAGGGTGCGCGACCTGATCGGCCCGGCGCGTGGCCTGGCCACGCTGGCGATCCTCGCCCTGGTGGTCGCGCTCGCGGCCACGAACGTCGAGGAGATCCTGCCCGAACCGGCGGCGGCGGCGGTCAACATCGTCGAGCATCTCGCCTATCTCGGCCACTCCGTCCTGCTCTTCCTGTGGATCCGACAGGCCCGACGACGGAGCGCCCTCCGATGAGCGTCACCGCCTGGATCGAGGCGATCGGTCTCGTCGTCGCCCTCGCGGCGGCCGCCCAGATCGTCCTGCCGACGCGGCGTCGCCGACTGGGCCGCATGGGGCCCCTGCTCCTGGCGCTGGCGGGAATCGCCGCCCTGCTCCATCTCTGTGATTACCTGCAATGGCGTGGCCATGAGAGCGCCGACCGGCTGGGCGACATGCTGCGCGTGCTCCTGCCGGTGCTCTGGGCGACCCTCGCCTACGACATCGAGTCGACGGCACGCACGTCGGAGGCCTCTCGGCGCCTCGGCCAGTTCCGGCTCCTGCTCGATCAGGCCAGCCACCCGACCGTGCTCCTGGACGACCAGGCGGTCATCCTCGATTGCAGCGACAGCTTCCTCTTCCGCTCGGGCTGCCTGCGCGAGGAGATCGTCGGCCGACGCGTGGCCACGATCGGCAATCTCCCCCGCACGGTGATCGAGCGCGCCTGGCGCCAGGCCCTGCAGGCAGACGGGGCGATCCACTCCGACCGCTCCGAGACCACGATCTGGGCCGGGGAAGCGGTCGAACTCGACTGGGGGGCTCAGCGCTGGCTCGATCCCGACCAGGGACATCCGGCCGGGGTGAGCGTCGTGCTCGAGCCGACCGGCTCGGAACCTTCCCCCGAAGAGGAATCGGCGCTGGCCTCGGCCCGCACGATCGCGACCCCGATCCAGGGCCTCGAGGCCGGGGGCGAGACCAGCGACTCGCGTCGCGCCGCGGCCCACGACCTCAGGAACTTCCTGCAGATCATCACCGGACAGGCCGAACTCTTGAGCTTCGAGCTCGACCTCCAGCACCGGGAGAACCTGCTCTCGATCTCCAGGGCGGGCGCGAGCGCCTTCGAGCTCGTGCGCGCGCTCTCGGGCCCCAGCCGGTCGGAGCCCCTCAAGACCCAGATCCTGACCCTGGCCGAGCTGGTCGAGGATACGGTCGACCTGATCAAGCCGACGCTGCGCGCCAACATCAAGCTGGTCTTCGACAACCTCGCCCCGGAGGCGGCCATCGAGGGCGACCGCGTCCGCCTGCAGCGAGTCCTGGTCAACCTGCTGCTCAATGCCGCCGAGGCCATGCCACGCGGCGGCGTGATCTCGGTCCGCCTCGCCGTCCGGGACGGTTCCGCCCAGCTCCAAGTCATCGATGACGGGGTCGGCATTCCGGACGAATTCCGCGAGCGGATCTTCGACCGCTACTTCAGCACCAAGTCGCCCGGCGAAAACAACGGCATCGGCCTGAGCGTCGTCCGGGAGGTCGTCGAGGAGCATCGCGGCCGGGTCCAGCTGGGACCGAAGCGTGATCAGGGGAGCGAGTTCATCGTCACCCTGCCGCTCGCGGTCGAGGCCCACTGGGCCGACCAGCCCTGAGACTCAGCCGAAGTAGCGGGACAGTCGCGGCCCACGCTGGTGGGCATAGTGGTTGACCGGCCCCTCGCCGTAGATCCGGTCGGTGGAACCGCAGAGACGCTCGTAGGCCATCTTGCAGATCGGCTGGCCGTGGCGAAGCACCAGGTCGTCGTCGTAGGGGCGGACCTCGAGCACGGCGGGCGTGCCCTTCACCTCCCCGGATCGTCCCCAGCCGAACCCGGGATCGAAGAAACCGGCGTAATGGGCACGGAACTCACCCGCCGTGGTCTCGAAGGGCAGCATCTCGACGGCGTACTCGGTCGGCACCCTCACGTACTCGAGCGTGCTCAGGATGTAGAAGTGCTCCTTCATCAGAAGCAGGCGCTGGTGCCGCGGTCGTTCGATCGGATCGAAGAAGTCGCGCGGATCGGCCTTCTCGTCGACGTCGAGAATGATCGGATCGGGAGACTTCTTGGCGACGTAGCCGACCACCTCCTGGTCGAGATCGATGGCCATGAGCAGGCCCTGGTCGACCACGGCCTCACCCGGCCCGATCGCGCGTCCCTCCTTGTCGAAGAGCAAGGGCGTCTTGGCCATCAGCCCTTCGAGTTCCGCGTCGCCGAGGATCGCGCGCTGGCCATAGAAGATCGCCTGGTTGAGCGAGACGCCGGCGCGCACGCGCACGTCGAAGGACTTCGGGATCACCTCGATCCAGAGCTCACCCCGATAGCCCCGACTGTGCTTCTCGTAGCGGGGATTGCCGTCGCTCAGGGTCCGGGTCTGCAGGTCGATCCGACCGGTGCTGCTCTTGTTGTTGGTGTAGGCGCCGATCCCGGGAGGCAGGTCCAGGGCCTCGTTGAGGCGGATCAGATAGACGCCGCCACGATCGAGGTAGCAGGGCTGGCCGAGATCCAGCGGCCGGGCCCGGAAGTCGGCGATGACGTCGCGGACCTTCTCGTTGCGTAGCGGCAGGATCGATCCCGGCAGCTTGTAACCTTCCTCGGCCAGGGTCAGGTCGAGGCTGGCCGGCTGGTACTGCCGATCGGCGATTCCCGCGGTCGAGAGGACGTGGCCGCGCGCGACGAGTTCCCGGATCAGCGCGGTAGTGAGCGCGCCGCTGAGGGCGTTGAATGACTGGGCGGTGTCGGACAAGGCTTCGGTTGGAGCAGGAGCGGCGGGGCCGAAGCCCCGCCGCCCGACTCCCGTCTCAGAGATCGATCAGGAGCAGCCCATCGAGCTGCCGCAGTTCAGGCACTTGTAACAGGCACCGTTGCGCACGGTGATGTGACCGCAGACGTCGCAGAAGGGCGCATCGGACTGGGCCCCCTGCAGGCCCCGGCTGAAACCGAGGGAACCCGGGTCGAGCGGCCGCTCGCTGGCCTTCGGCTTCTCGACCTTGAGATCGACGATCTCCTGGCCGACCTGGTCCACCTGCTTCTTGATCTGCTGCTGGCGCTCGCGCTCGGACTCGTTGGCCTTGAAGACCTCCTCGCTCTTCTCGTTCTTCTCCAGGACGTGGACGAAATCCGTCCGTCCCAGGTATTCGAAGCCGAGCAGGCGGAAGATGTAGTCCACCACGCTGGTCGCGAACTTGATGTTCGGATGGTTGACCGGGCCCTGCGGCTCGAAACGGGTGAAGGTGAAGACGTTGACGAATTCCTCGAGCGGGACGCCGTGCTGGAGGCCGAGTGAGATCGCGATCGCGAAGCAGTTCATCATGCTCCGGAGGGCGGCGCCCTCCTTGTGCATGTCGATGAAGATCTCGCCCAGGCTGCCGTCGTCGTACTCGCCGGTCCGGAGGTAGACCTTCTGACCGTTGATGGTCGCCTCCTGGGTCGTGCCGCGACGACGCGTCGGCAGGCGACGGCGCTTGAGCACCGGCTGCCGGCGGGCGATCTGCTCCTCGAGTTCCTTGATCCGGGCCTGGGCGGCCTCGAGCTCCTGGCTCAGATCCTGGACCTCGGCGGTCGCGACCACCGCGCTGGCGCTGCTCTTGGACTTCGAGGACAGCGGCTGGCTGGCCTTGCAGCCGTCACGGTAGAGGGCGACCGCCTTCAGGCCGAGGCGCCAGCTCTCGATGTAGGCATCGAAGATGTCCTCCGAGCTGACCTCGTTGGGCATGTTGATGGTCTTCGAGATCGCACCCGAGATGAAGGGCTGGGCCGCGGCCATCATGCGGATGTGACCACGATAGTGGATAAAGCGCTGGCCCTTGTTGCCGCAGCGATTCGCGCAGTCGAAGACGGCCAGATCCTGCTGACGGAGGTGCGGGGCGCCCTCCACGGTCATGGTGCCGCAGATGTACTCGCTGGCGGCCTCGATCTCGTCGGTCTGGAAGCCGAGCTGGCGCAGGAGCGAGAAGCCGGCCTCGCTGCGCTTGTCCGCCGGGATCTTGAGGCGCTCGAAGGCCGCCTCGCCGAGGATGTGGATCGAGAAGGCCGACTCGATGTCGAAGGAACCCCCGAGGGTGTTCTCGACCTTGTCGATGTCCTCCTGGCTGAGCCCCTTGGCGAGCAGCGACTTGCGGTTGACGAAGGGGGAACCGTCGAAGCTCTGGCTGCCGAGGACGTAGCGGGAGATGTCGGTGATCTGCTCCCGGGTGTAGCCCAGGTTCTCGAGCGCCGGCACCACCGAGTTGTTCATGATCTTGAAGTAGCCGCCACCGGCCAGCTTCTTGAACTTGACCAGGGCGAAATCCGGCTCGACGCCGGTGGTGTCGCAGTCCATCAGCAGGCCGATCGTGCCGGTCGGCGCCAGCACCGTGGCCTGGGCGTTGCGGTAGCCGTAGCGGTCACCCAGCTCGACGACCCGATCCCACTCCCGGCGCGCGGCCTCGAGCAGGTCCTGGGGCGCCTGGTCGTCGGGAATGCGCGTCGCCGCGTCCCGGTGCATCTTCATCACCTTGAGGAAGGGGTCGCGATTCGCGGCATAGCCGGGGAAGGGACCCTTCGAGGCCGCCATCTCGGCTGAGGTCACGTAGGCGGTGCCGGTCATGAGCGCGGTGACCGCGCCGCAGACGGCGCGGCCCTCGTCGCTGTCGTAGGGCTTGCCCGAAACCATCAGCATCGCGCCGAGGTTGGCGTAACCGAGCCCCAGAGGCCGGTAGTCGTGCGAGTTCTGCGCGATCGTGCGGGTCGGATAGGAGGCGAGATCGATGATGATCTCCTGGGCGACGAAGAAGGTCCGGCAGGCATGCCGGAAGCCCTCGACGTCGAAGCGGCCGGCGGGGCCGAGGTACTTCATCAGGTTGATCGACGCCAGATTGCAGGCCGAGTCGTCGAGGAACATGTACTCGGAGCAGGGGTTCGAGGCGTTGATCCGATCGGTGTTCGAGCAGGTGTGCCAGCGGTTGATGTGGGTGTCGAACTGGATGCCGGGATCGGCGCAGCGCCAGGCCGAGTAGGAGATCTTCTCCATCAGCTCGCGCGCCTTGTAGGCGTCCTTGACCTTGCCGGTGGTGCGCTCGTGGGTCTGCCAGTCGCCATCGTTGAGGACGGCCTCCATGAACTCGTCGGTGACGCGCACCGAGTTGTTCGAGTTCTGGCCCGAGACCGTGCGGTAGGCCTCGCCGTTGAAGTCGCTGTCGTAGCCGGCCTCGATCAGGGCCTGGACCTTGTCCTCCTCCTTGGCCTTCCAGGTCACGAAGCGCTCGATCTCCGGATGGTCCATGTCGAGGATGACCATCTTGGCCGCGCGCCGGGTCGTGCCGCCGGACTTGGTGGCACCCGCCGCCTTGTCGAGAACCTCGAGGAAGGACATCAGGCCGGAGGAGGTGCCGCCGCCCGCCAGCCGCTCGCCCTCGCCGCGGATGCTCGAGAAGTTGGTGCCGGTGCCGGAGCCGAACTTGAACAGGCGCATCTCGCGCTTGACGGCGTCGGCGATGTCGAGGAGATCATCCTCGATGCTCTGGATGAAACAGGCCGAGAGCTGGGGATGGCTGTAAGCGTCGGGGGTGTGCTCGACGACGCCGGTCTCCTTGTTCCAGTACCAGTTGCCGACCGGCTTGCCCTCGATGCCGTGCATGTGCTTGAGGCCGCAGTTGAACCAGACCGGCGAATTGAAGGCGCCGCGCTGGGTCACCAGCATGAAGGTCAGCTCGTCTTCGAAGGCCTGGGCCGCGGTGGCGTCGGCGAAGTAGCCACCCAGCTCCTCACCCGCCTGGCGGATGGTATGGGCCACGCGGCGGACGACCTGGCGGACGCTCACCTCGTGCCCGGTGCCGGGGACGCCGGCCTTGCGGAAGTACTTGGAGACCACGATGTCGGTGGCGAGCTGCGACCAGGCCGCCGGAACCTCGACCTCGTCCATCGAGAAGACGATGGAACCATCGGGGTTCTTGATGGCGCTGGAGCGCCGGGTCCACTCGATCGTGTCGAGCGGGTCGGCACCGGCCTTGGTGTAAAGACGCTCGAATCGCAGACCGTTCATGTCGAGTTCCGCTTCGATCTGGCGCTTCGCCTTCTTGGTGGCGGTCGCCGTCGCCGACTTCTTGCTGCGCGTCCCCATGCTATTCCCTTTCCAAACCCAGATCCCCACCGGGGCCGCCAAGGCTCCGGCCACTCCCCCCGGACGCGGGTGCCCCGCGGCTCCCGATCCAGCTTGGTCCCGAACTAAAAAAAGTAGCGAGCGAGTCCGGCGGTCGGACACCGGCACCACGGGCCTTCGAGCGCCTTCCGGACTTGCTCCGGCCAGGTCCTCGGACCATGACCGGAGAAACCGGAGGCCTCTCGACCCCCTGGGGTCATCACCCCAAGCCACCCCAATATCTAGTGGGCGATGCCGATCCTACAAGACTCTCGGGCGTCGTCAATCGTCCACCGAGAAGTCTCTCGGATTCCGCTGCCAGGCGCCCACCCCCGGCTCAGGGGGTAATCCGCAGGCTAAGCCGGGCCGGGGACAGCCCGACCATGGTCGTCGGGGGCGAACTCTTCTTGTTAACGGGATTCATGCGGAACAGGGCTTACGGAACACTTCTCGTGGGCATCGGTGGTCTGCCCCAGGCAAGCCTCGAGGAGGCCCTCGATTGGGTCCTGGACTCCTACGACGAGGTCTTCCGGCCCCAGCCTCCCCTGGGCGACGGCGCCAGCGGAATGCTCGCGGAGTGCCTGCCCGAGGGCTTGCCCCTGGCCGCGCATCCGGGCTTCGGCGTCAAGCTCGATCGGCTCGCCGACGATCAGACCCTGGCCGGCTTCTTCGACCTCGAGGCGCTCGACGACCTACCGGTCCTCGCGGCGCAGCGGCGCTTCCTCGCCGCGCTCGGCGACCGAGGCGAGGGTCGAGGCCTGAAGGACCAGTTCGCCGGTCCGATCACGATCCTGCAGAGTCTGCGCGATTCCTGGTCGCGTCCGCTCTGGGCCTTCCCGGAACATCATGGCCTCCTGGCCCGCTGGTGTGGCGAGATCGGCCGCCGCCTGGCGCAGGGGCTCAAGGCCGGGACGGACCGGGCCGTCGTCATCCTCGATGAACCCGTCCTCGGTCTTCCCGGTCCACGCGAGCACGGCGACGAGATCGTGGCCATCCTCGAACCGGTACTGGAGGGGATCAGGGCGAGCGGCGCGCGCGCGGGCCTGCATTGCTGCTCGGCTCCCCCTCTCGACCTGCTCCGGCGTCTGCCGATCGACGAGCTTTCGCTCGACGCCCAGCGATTCGGCTCCGAGCTCGAGACCGGGGCCCCGATCCTCGCCGACTACCTGCGTGGCGGCGGTCGTCTCCGCCTCGGCATCGTGGCGCCCTTCCCCACGGGCGCCGATCACGATCCCCTGCCCCTCCTGCGCCGAATCGAACGATCAAGTGGCCTGAGGCCAGAGGAACTCGTCGATCGACTTGCGCTGTCGCCGAGCTGCGGCACCATGCTCTGCCCGCTCGATCGCGAGGCGGAGATCGTCAGCGCGCTGCGCCAGGCCCGGACGCGGATCGATGGCTGGCTCGAGGAGTCCCGATGAAACGAGATCGCCACTCGATGCGCTGGCGCGTCCGGTCCTACGAGCTGGATCGCTACCTGCACGTGAACAACGGCGTCTACGTCAACTGGTTCGAGGAGGTCCGCGAGCGCTTCCTGCGCAGCCAGGGCCGCGACTACGACTGGTATCCGGAACACTGCCGGGCCTGGTTCGTGATCGTGAAGCTGGACTGCGACTTCAAGAGCGCGGCCCTGGCCGACGAGGAGGTCGAGCTGAGCATCCGTTGCGCCCACATGGGCCGGTCGAGCGTCGTCTTCCGCCAGGCGGTCCGCCGGGCCGAGGATGGTCTCCTGCGCGCGCGCGCCCGGGTGGTGATGTGCTTCGCCGATGCCGACGATCGCGCCACCCCGATTCCCGACGACTTCCGTGACCTCTTCGCGGTCGCGCCCGAGGGCGACCGATGGCTCGAGGACGAGGGCGGCGACGATGCCTGAACTCTCCATCCTGCTCCTCCTCGATGGCGCGGCCTGCGCTCCGGAGGAACTGGGGCGGCTCGCGCTGCGCCACCGGGCGCGGCGAATCATCCTCGCCCCGGCCGCCCCCCGACCGATGGCCTGCAGCATTCCGATCCTCGAAGCTCCCGGTCCCGAAGTCGCCTCGATGCTGGACCTGGTCGGCCCGGGCCCGAACTTGATCCTCGCCGCGGGATCGCGCCTCGACGACCTGGCGGCGGCCGCCCGTCTGCGCGGCCTGGCCTGGTCCCGGATCGAGATCCGATAGCACTTGATTGTCTAATCCTGACGATTAATCTCGATCCCAGGTCGAGCTCGGATCGCGGGGGGCGGTCGACTCGACGTCGAGATGCCCATGAAAGCGCGCGAACAAGGCGATCGGTCGCCCGAGTTCCAGGACGGTCCGCAGGAGCGGTTGTTCCGGCTCGATCCGGAGGGACGCATCCTCCACTTCGACCAGGGCGGCAGGCCCACGCTCTTTCCGGCCCCGGAGGTCGTGCCCGGGACCGACTTCACCAACCTCGTCGACCCGCTCGATCGCGGCCGGTTCCGCGAGGCCCTCGTGGGACTCGATCCGCGCCAGCCGACGACCACCGCCACCTTGCGTCTGCTGCGCCCAGGGTCCGACTCCCGCTGGCACCGTCTGGTCCTCCAGTCCTTCCACGACCCGCAGAGCGGTCGACCGCTCGGCAGCGTCGTGCTGGTGAGCCCGCTCGGCACGATCGAAGGTGGCGAACGCTACCTCGTCCAACTCGCCGCCGGCGTCGAGCAGTCGGCGGACGGTTTCGTCATCACCGATCTCGAAGGCGACATCCACTACGTCAATCCGGCCTTCGAGCAGATCACCGGCTACGCGCCGGACGACATCATCGGCCGCAACATGCGCTTCCTGAAGAGTGGCATGCACTCGGCCGCCTTCTACGCCGATCTCTGGCGCACGATCCGGGCCGGTGAGGTCTGGCGGGGCCGGATCACCAACCGCCGACGAAACGGCGAGTTCTACGAGGAGCATCAGACCATCTCGCCGGTCCGGGACGGCCAGGGACGGATCACCCACTACGTGGCGATCAAGCGCGACGTCAGCGGCGAGACCAGACAGGAGCGCGAGCTGGCCCGGAAGAGCCGGCTCGAGACGGTGGGTCGCTTCGCCGGTGGCGTGGCCCACGACTTCAACAACATCCTGACCGCGATCCTGGGCGCGGCGAATCTGGCCGAGATCGCGCTGGACGACCCCGCTACGCGGGAGGAGGACATCCGCCAGCAGCTGCGACAGATCGCCGACTCAGCGCAGGACGCCGGCGACCTGACCCGGCAGCTGCTCGTCTTCGCCCGTCAGGAACGGGGTGAGACGCGGGTGATCGACCTCGTCCGGGTGACCGAACGCACGCTGGGCATCCTCGAGCACCTGATCCGCCCGGAGGTGACGCTCGTCTTCGAACGCCCCGACGCTCCGGTCCCCGTGCTCGGGGATCGATCCGGCATCCAGCAGGTCCTGCTCAACCTGGTCGCCAACGGCCAGGAGGCGATGCCCCAGGGCGGCAGGCTCGAACTCGGTCTCGGCATCGTCCATGGCGACCAGGGCCGGGAGCAGGCCCTCATCCTGGTGCGGGATCAGGGCATCGGCATGGACGACTGCGTCCGCGATCGGATCTTCGAGCCCTTCTTCAGCACCAAGCCGGTGCACACGGGGGCGGGCCTCGGGCTCAGCAACGTCCACGGCATCGTCAGCGAGATGGGCGGCCGCATCGTCGTCGATTCCCGCCCCGGCGAAGGGACCGAGTTCCGACTTCTCCTGCCCCTGGCGACCCCGGGCGAAATCGAGGAGCCCGACTGGGACGACTGAGAGCCCGAGGTTCCGCGGCCGGGCTTCAGACCTTGCCGAGATCACCCTCCAGGGCGAGGCAGTCCGCCTCGCGATAGCCGACGTGCCGGTCGCCGCCGGCCTCCTTCGCCGCGTAGAGGGCCCGATCCGCGCAACGGATCAGCAGGCGGCGATCCGCGGCACCGGTGCCGGAGACGATCGCACTGCCCAGGCTCAGGGTCACCGCGGGCAAGGGGCGGCGCTGGTGGAAGATCTCGTGGATGCGCGCGGCGACATCGGCGAGATCCCCTCCACCTTCGCAGGCGACGACCAGGGCGAACTCGTCGCCGCCGATCCGGAAGGCCCGCTCCCCGGCGCGGCGGGCGGCCGCCTCGAAGGAGCGCGCGGCGGCCACCAGGACCTGGTCACCCAGCTCGTGGCCGTAGCGGTCGTTGATCGCCTTGAACACGTCGACGTCGACCAGGAGGAGACCTACCGCGGCCGCCTGCCGGCGGGCCCGGCGCAACTCGGCGTCGAGCGTGTCCTCGAAGGCGCGCCGGTTGCCCAGGCCGGTGAGCGGGTCGGTCATCGCTAGGTCGGCGAGCCGC
Source organism: Planctomycetota bacterium (assembly GCA_020639295.1). Lineage (GTDB taxonomy): Bacteria > Planctomycetota > DRQF01 > JACKGY01. The sequence continues at coordinate 168,244 of JACKGY010000003.1, read as the reverse complement.
TCGCTCAACTGCTCGAGTTCTCGCTTGAGGGTGATGATCTCGTTCTCGTGCCGCTTCCGCTCCCGGGCGTAGCGGAGACTGCGTTCGAGGAGCGGTGGGGTCAGTTCCTGCTTGACCAGGTAGTCCTGGGCGCCGAGCCGCAGCGCCTCGCCGGCGTGACTCGGGTCGTTGGTGAGGACGACGATCGGCAACTCAGGATTCACCTCCAGCAACTTCGAGACACCATCGGTGCCGTGGGTGTCGACCAGGCTCAGGGCGAGCAGGACCAGGTCGAAGTCCGTCGCGGCGAAGGCGGCGAGAGCGGCGCTCAGGCTCGCCACCTCGGTGACCCTGGCGCGGCGGAGACCCGATCGCCGCAGATTCTCCAGGAGGAGATCGACGTCGTCGCGATCGTCTTCGATCAGCAGGATCCGCATGGACCGCTCCCCCGGGCTCGCATTCCCCGGCATTCTATCCTAGGAGCGGAAAGCCACGAGAACGGGGCATTCCCCCCCTTTTGGCGACGCGACCTGTCTGACAGCAAAAGGGGGTCCGGGCAGACCGCCCGGACCCCCTTTGCCATGTTGATCGGACCGGATCAGAGGAGATCGGCGACGATGGCGCGCTCGTCCTCGAGTTCCTTCAGGCTGGCGGCGAACTTCGCCTTGGCGAAGTCGGAAAGTTCCAGACCCTGGACGATCTTCCAGTCGGTCCCGTCGGTCGTGCAGGGGAAGCCGACGATCAGACCCTCGGGAGCTCCGTAGGAGCCGTCCGAGACCACGCCCATCGACACCCAAGAACCGGCCCGGGTGCCGAACTGCCAGTCGTGCATGTGATCGATCGCGGCGTTCGCCGCCGAGGCGGCCGAGCTCAGGCCCCGCGCCGCGATGATCGCCGCGCCGCGCTGCTGCACGGTCTTGATGAAGTCGCCCTCCAGCCAGGCGCGATCCTGGATGACATCGGTGACCTTCTTGCCACCGATCGTGGCGTTCTCGAAGTCCGGGTACTGGGTGGCGCTGTGGTTGCCGAAGATGGTCACCTTGTCGACCGCGGTCGTGGCCACGCCCGCCTTGCCGGCGAGCTGGGCGATGGCCCGGTTGTGGTCCAGGCGGGTCATGGCGCTGAAGCGCTCGCGCGGCACGTCGGGCGCGTGCGACATGGCGATCAGGCAGTTGGTGTTGCAGGGGTTGCCCACGACGATGACCCGCAGGTCCTGGGCGGCGTGGTCGTTGAGGGCCTTGCCCTGACCGATGAAGATCGGTCCGTTGTCGCGGATCAGGTCCTTCCGCTCCATGCCCTTGCCCCGCGGCTTGGAACCGACCAGGAAGGCGCGGTTCACGTCCTTGAAGGCGACCTTCGGGTCATCGGAGGTGACCACGCCCTGGAGCAGCGGGAAGGCGCAGTCGTCGAGTTCCATCACCACGCCCTGGAGCGCGCCCAGCGCGGGGGTGATCTCGAGCAGCTGCAGGATGATCGGCTGATCGGCACCGAAAACCGCACCGGACGCGATGCGGAAGAGCAGGCTGTAGCCGATCTGGCCGGCGGCGCCGGTGACGGCAACTCGGAGCGGGGTCTTCATGGCGATTCTCCTCGGTTTCTTGATGGCTTCCGGTGCCAGTCAGCTGGCCGGTGCCCCTTCGTCCTCGACCCTCACCAGATGGGCGAGTCTCTCGTTCATGTCGACCTGCTGGCCCTCGACCGCGCTGATGCTCTCCACCACGGCGTCGAAGGGCGCGACCAACTTGTGTTCCATCTTCATCGCCTCGACGATGATCACCGCGTCGCCCTCGCGGATGCGGGCGCCGGCCTCGGCGAGCACCTTGACCACCTTGCCGGTCATCGGCGCCTCCAGATTGGCCGAGCTGGCGTCGCCGCCGGCGTCGGCCGGGTCGGGGACGTGGCGGCGCAGGACGAAAGGCTCGCCGGCGTCGGCGAGGTGGACGCGATCCGCCTCGCGCAGCGCCGCGATCCGCCGGCGCAGACCGGGCGCCCGCAGGATCAGCTCGCAGCCCAGGTCCTCCACCTCGAAGACCAGCTCGGCGTCGGCGCCCTTGCGGCGCAGGCGGAGCATGTTGCCCTCGATGCGGTAGTCGAGCTCGATGACCTCGCCGGCGAGTTCGAGATGCATCGTCTTCATCGGCCTTCTCCTTCCGCGGGCAGGCTGCGCCAGTCGCCGAGCAGGTCGAAGGGACTGTAGGGATCGCCCTCCGCCTCGACCGTCTCCGGACCCTTGGCGCCGCGCAGGGCCGAGCCGCGCGCGAAGCTGTAGACCGCCGCCGCCAGCACCTCGTCCACGAGACCCTGGGGCCGGCGCAGGGCGCCCTCGGCGCCGAGTTCATCCAGGCTGCGGGTGTGGAAGTCGGCGGTCGCGAACCATTCCGATTCGCAGATGCGCTTCAGGAAACCGACGTTGGTGATGATCCCGAGCACGAAGGTCTCCTTGAGCGCCGCGATCGCCCGCCGCCGGGCCTCGCCGCGATCGGAACCCCAGGCGACCAGCTTGGCGATCATCGGATCGTACTCGGCGCTGACCTCGCCGCTGTCCTCGATCGCGGTGTCGAAGCGCAGCCCGGGGCCGAAGGGGGCCTTCATCGCCAGCACGCGGCCCGGTGTCGGCAGGAAGTCGCGCTCCGGATCCTCGGCATAGAGGCGGAGCTCGATGGCGGCACCGCGCGGCCGCAGGTCGTCGAACCCGGCCGGAAGTCCCTGGCCGGCGGCGACCTGGAGCTGGGCCGCGACGAGGTCGACGCCGTAGACCATCTCGGTGACCGGATGCTCGACCTGCAGGCGGGTGTTCATCTCCAGGAAGTAGAAGGACTGGTCGGGCGCCAGGAGGAACTCGACCGTGCCGGCGCCGCGATAGCGGACGGCCTCGGCGAGCGCGACCGCGGCCGCCTGCATGCGCTGACGCAGGGCCTCGCCGACGACGGGCGAGGGACACTCCTCCACCACCTTCTGGTGCCGGCGCTGGAGGCTGCACTCGCGCTCGCCGATGGCGACGGCCCGACCGGCGCCGTCACCGAAGACCTGGATCTCGACGTGACGTGCCGGGCGGACGAAGCGCTCGACGATGAGTCGATCGTCGCCGAAGGCCGCCCGCGCGAGACGTCGCCCGGCAGCGGCCGCTTCGATCAGGTCCTCGCGGCGATGGACGACGGTCATGCCCTTGCCGCCACCACCCGCGGAGGGCTTGAGCAGGAGGGGAAAGCCGACCTCGTCGGCGGCGGCCAGGAGTTCGTCGTCGCCGGCGATCTCGCTGCGGCCGGGCACCACCGGCACACCGGCTCGTTCCGCCAGGTCCCGGGCCGCGGCCTTGTCGCCCATGGCGCGGATCGACTCGGCCGAGGGGCCGATGAAGACCAGTCCTTCGCGCTCGCAGCGGGCGGAGAACTCGGCATTCTCGGACAGGAAGCCGTAGCCGGGATGGATGGCCTGGGCCCCGCTCTCGCGAGCCGCGGCGATGACCCGGTCCTGATCGAGGTAGCTCTCCCGGGCGGGCGCCGGTCCGATCTCGATCGCCTCGTCGGCGAGACGGACGTGGAGGGCGCCGCGGTCGGCCTCGGAGTGCACGGCGACGCTGCGGATGCCCAGCGTCTTCAGGCTGTGGATCACGCGCACCGCGATCTCGCCGCGGTTGGCGATCAGCACCTTGTCGAAGAACCGCTCGCTCATGCCGACTCCTCCGGGACCCAGGCGGCCCTGCGCTTGCCGAGGAAGGCGGCCATGCCCTCCTGGCCCTCGGTGCTGCCGCGGATCCGGGCGATCCAGGGCGCGGTCAGGTCGGTGGCCCGTTCCGGCTCGAGTCCGGCGACCGCCGCCACCAGCTTCTTGGCCTCGCGACTCGCCGCGGGACCGGCGCGCATGAGCGCCGTCACCATCGCGGCGACCTCCGCCTCGAGGCTTGCCTCGTCGGCGAGGCACTTCTGCAGGAGCCCGATGCGCTCGGCCTCGCGGCCGTCGAAGATCTCGCCAGTGACGAAGTAGCGTCGCGCCTGGGTCTGGCTCAATTTGCGCAGGACGTAGGGCGAGATGACCGCCGGGATGATGCCGAGGAGGACCTCGGTGAAGCCGAACCTGGCGCCGGCCGTGCCGAGAGCGACGTCGGCCGCCGCCACCAGGCCGGCACCGCCGCCGAGGGCATGGCCGTGAACGACCGCGATCACCGGCACCGGGCAGGAGGCGACGGCCGCGAACATCGCCGCCATCTCGCGGGCGCCGGCCTCGTTCTCGGCCTCGCTCAGGGCGGCGCTGGCCCGCATCCAGTTGAGGTCGGCGCCGGCGCAGAAGGCCTTGCCCTCGCCGCGCAGGATGACCGCCCGCAGATCGGCGTCGCCGGCGAGCGCCTCGAAGGCCCGACGCAGCTCGTCGATCAGGCGGGCGTCGAAGGCGTTGCGGGTCTCGCCGCGGGCGAGAGTCACCGTGACCACGCCCTGGTCACCGCGCTCGATCCGGAGGGTCTGGTAGGCTTCGGTCATCGCTTGATCACATCCGGAAGACGGCGAAACGGGAGTCCACCACCGGCGCATTCAGCACCGCGGAGAGGGACAGCCCGAGAACCTTGCGCGACTCGGCCGGGTCGATGATGCCGTCGTCCCAGATCCGGGCGCTGCTGTAATAGGGATGACCCTCGCTGTCGTACTTGGCCAGGATCGGCCGGCGCATCTCCGCCTCGTCCGCGGCCGGAAGCTCCTTGCCCTCGCGTTCGAGCTGGTCCTTCTTCACCGTGGTCAACACGCTCGCCGCCTGTTCGCCGCCCATCACCGAGATGCGGGCGTTGGGCCACATGTAGAGCATCCGCGGATCGTAGGCCCGTCCGCACATGCCGTAGTTGCCGGCTCCGAAAGAGCCACCGATGATCATCGTGAGTCGCGGCACGCCCACGGTGGCGACGGCCTGGACCATCTTGGCCCCGTCGCGGGCGATGCCGCCGTTCTCGTAGCGCCGCCCCACCATGAAGCCGGTGATGTTCTGCAGGAAGAGCAGCGGCACCCGCCGTTGACCGCAGAGCTGGATGAAGTGCGCCGCCTTCTGGGCCGACTCCGAGAACAGGACGCCGTTGTTGGCGACGATGCCGAGCGGATAGCCCATGACGTGGGCGAAACCGGTCACCAGCGTGGTGCCGTACTCGCGCTTGAACTCGTGGAAGCGGCTGCCGTCGACGATGCGGGCGATCACCTCGCGGACGTCGTAGGGCCGCTTGTTGTCGGGATCGACGATGCCGTAGATCTCGCGCGGATCGTAGAGCGGGTCCTCGGGAGCCTGTACCTTGACGTCGACGCGCTTCTTGCGGTTCAGATGCTCGACCACGCTCCGGGCCAGCCGGATGGCATGTTCGTCGTTCTCGGCCAGATGGTCGGTGACGCCACTGATCTTGCAATGGACGTCGGCGCCCCCGAGGTCCTCGGCGCTCACCACCTCGCCGGTCGCGGCCTTCACCAGCGGCGGACCGCCGAGAAAGATGGTGCCGTTGCCGCGGACGATGATGCTCTCGTCGGACATCGCCGGCACGTAGGCGCCGCCGGCGGTGCAGGAACCCATCACCACCGCGATCTGGGGGATCCCCGCGGCCGACATCCGCGCCTGGTTGTAGAAGATCCGACCGAAGTGATCGCGGTCCGGAAAGACCTCGTCCTGGAGCGGCAGGAAGGCGCCACCCGAGTCGACCAGGTAGACGCAGGGCAGACCGTTCTCGAGCGCGATGTTCTGGGCGCGGACGTGCTTCTTCACCGTCATCGGGAAGTAGGTGCCGCCCTTCACCGTGGCATCGTTGGCGATGATCATGCACTCGATGCCGGCGACCCGACCGATGCCGGTGACCACGCCGGCGGCCGGCGCCTGATCGTCATAGAGACCATGGGCCGCCAGGGCCGAGAACTCGAGAAAGGGACTGTCCGGGTCGATGAGGTGGTCGATGCGGTCACGTACCAGGAGCTTGCCGCGCGACACGTGCAGCTCGCGGGCACGTTCCGAACCGCCACGCCGGGTCTCGTTGGTCACCCGGCGCAGGTCCGCGACCAGGCTTTCCATCCGGGCGGCCTGGGCCTTGTAGTCGGCCGAGTCAGTACGGATCTGGCTCCGGATAACGTCGCTCATCGGCTCCGTCTTTCCTGTCGAAATGGGTAGGACCGGCGGGCCCGATTGGTCGATGCAAGGTCAGTCGGACGCCGGTTCGAGTTCGCGAGATCCTCTCCCGAACTCGGCTCCGGGCCCGGGTGAAGGGGCGGGATTGTAGCGACGCCAGCCGCGTCGGTTCAACATTTCCAGGCTCCCTGGGAGTTGATAATTCCCTTCACTCGCATAGACTTGTGATCGTGCAAGGACGATCCTCCACCCCGAACGGGCTGCGGATCGTGGTTTCCTGCATGAAGTCCGCCGGCCCCCCACGCGTGGCCTCGAGCCCGGCCCTTCCGGCCGACCACGCGCCCCGATCCCGCCCCGCGCCTCGCGCCCGGAAGGCCGATCGACGGGAGGCAACCGCCGGCTTCCAGGTCGGCCCCCGATCCTTCGAGGATGGGGCCGAAGGACCGAGAGGGGCCGCCCCGATGGGCCCCGGCGGCCCGAAGCCGCCAAGCAAGGCTCGCCCCGGATCGTATCCGACGTGGCGACCGGCCCTCCCCCGGGGATGCGGCCGGATGTTCGAGAGGGCTCCCGAGGGAGCCGGCCGGTTCGCCGGCCTGGACGCGAATCCTCGCGTCGACCCGCCGGGCCGTGTGGTCCGAGCGTCGGTGTGCCGCGTGATCCGGCACCGGGCGATGGCCCCGAGGACCTGCGCGAATGGCGCGCGGGCCCGATCACCGGAATGAAGAAGACACGAGCAGCTCATGCTGCCCTCGAGAAGTAGAAACACATGCAGTTCAGCGAATTCGGGCTCTGCGAGCCCGTGGCGGAAGCTCTCCGCCAGAAGGGCTTCGTCCAGCCCACGCCGATCCAGGAGCAGGCCATTCCGCCGCTGCTCCAGGGTCGGGACCTCATGGGCCGGGCCGAAACCGGCTCCGGCAAGACCCTCGCCTTCGGTATTCCCCTCCTCGAGCGCGTCGAGGCCCAGCGGGTCAGCATCCAGGCCCTCGTGGTCTGTCCGACCCGCGAGCTGGCGCAACAGGTAGCCGACGACCTCGCCGAGGTGGGTCGCGGCAAGGGCTGCCGTGTGGCCCTGGTCGTGGGCGGCGTCCATGTCCGCACCCAGCGCATGGCCATCCCCGGCAAGCAGATCGTGGTCGGCACCCCCGGCCGGATCGTGGACCTCCTCGAGGACCGCTTCCTGCCGGTGGAATGGGTCGAGTACTTCGTCCTGGACGAGTTCGACCGTCTGCTCGACATGGGCTTCCTGGAGGACATCCAGCGCATCGTCAAGCGTCTGCCCCGCGAGCGGCAGACCGCCCTGTTCAGCGCCACGGTGCCGCCGATCATCCTGCGCGAGGCGCGGAAGATCCTGAACAACCCGGTCCAGATCGAGATCGGTAGCTCGCGCAAGGCGGTCGAGACCATCGACCAGCGCGCCATCCGGACCAAGAGCGCGCGCAAGCTGGCGATCCTCGAACGCCTCCTCAAGCAGGAGCTCGAGAACGACGGCACCGTGATCGTGTTCTGCAACACGAAGCGCGCCGTCCGCCAGGTCGATCGCGAGCTCTGGGCCAAGAACTTCTCGGTCGCGGCGCTTTCCGGCGACCACGACCAGAGCGTGCGCTTCAAGGTCATGGAGCGCTTCCGCAACCGCGAGATCCGCGTCCTCGTGGCCACCGACGTCGCCGCGCGCGGTCTCGACATCGACCACATCGGTCACGTGGTCAACTTCGACGTCCCCTTCGAGAAGGAGGACTACGTCCACCGCATCGGCCGCACCGCGCGCGCCGGCCGGGACGGCGTGGTCACCACGCTGGTCGGCGACGAGGACTACCAGGCCTTCGAGCGCATCCGCCGCCACCTCGACCAGGAGATCCGCATGATCCCCGAGTCGGGCCGCGACGACCGTCCGCGCGAGGCGGCCCAGAGCGCCACCGAGGCCGAGGCCCCGCGGTCGGACGAGCGCGATGCCGCGCCGGCGCCGGAGGGGGAACCGACCACCGACCGGGAAGCCACCGAGGCCCCGACGCCCGCCGCCGCCAGCGCGGAGGACGGTGAGGAGCGGCGCGGCCGCCGCCGGCGTCGCCGTTCGCGGCGCGACGACGATGACCGGGCCGAGGAACCGGCCGCCGAGCGTGACGCCGGTCGGCCCCGCGCCGAGAACGACGAGGCCGAGGTCGTGGCGCGGGAGGCCGCAGGCTCCGACCAGGACGAAGCCCGCGAGGACGGTGAGGGACGCGGCCGTCGTGGTCGACGCGGCCGGGGTCGCGGTCGCGGTCGTGGTCGCGAGAACGAGACCGACCAGGCCGACGGCCGACCCCAAGGTCGCCAGGACCAGCGCGAGCGCCGGCCCGAAGCCGGCGATGCCGCCGGACGCCGCGAGCGTGGCGAGAACCGCGAGCGTGGCGACAACCGCGAGCGTGGCGACAACCGCGAGCGTGGCGACAACCGCGAGCGTGGCGACGGTCGCAGTCGCAATGAAAGTCGGGATGGCCGCGGGCGCGGCGATGGCCAGGGACGGCGTGACGGTCGCGACTCGCGCGACACGCGGGACTCGCGGGGCGGTCGGCGCAGTCGCAGCCGTGGCGGTCGGGAGGCCGAGAGCGGTGAGGGCGACCGTGGTCGCCGTCGTCGCAACCGCAACGACTACCAGCGTTGGGAAGAGGAACAGCTCAACCGCCCGATCGGCCTGATCGAGGATGGTGGCCGGACCGACTTCGGCGAGCGCAGCGACATCGAACGCGGCCGTGGCGAGGACAACGACAATGCCCCTGCCCCCTTCGAGAAGGGCGACCTGAGCCCGGCGGAGGCCTCGCATGAGCGGCGCGGACGGCGCGGACGCGGTGGCCGAGGCCGCTCGTCCCGCGAGCGGAGCGACGATCGTCCCGAGCGTCGGCCCGAGTCGAAGCCCGAGCCGCGCAAGGACGGCAACGACCACGACATCGTCTGGTAATCGGCCGGCATCGGCATAGAAGACCCGGCCAGCCAGCGGCTGGCGCTCCGGAGCGCCGGCTGCCAAGCCGGCAGGACCGCGCAGCGCCCGCTGCGCCTTGCGTTCCTCTCGGGAGCTTGCCGGGAAGGAGCGGAGCAGGCGCTCCGCGCTCCGCGGCGCAGGCTAGACCAGCCAGCGGCTGGCGCTCCGGAGCGCCGGCTGCCAAGCCGGCAGGACCGCGCAGCGCCTGCTGCGCCTTGCGTTCTTCTCGGGAGCTTGCCCGGAAGGAGCGGAGCAGGCGCTCGGCGCTCCGCGGCGCAGACTAGACCAGCCAGCGGCTGGCGTTCCGCCTACGACCGGCGCGCTCAGACGAAGAAAGCCCGCGACCTCGGTCGCGGGCTTTCTTCATGTGCGGAGTGGAAGGCGCGGATCAGCGGGCGCCGCCGATGATCAGCTTGCGGACCTTGCCGGACTCGGTGTCGGAGTACCAGAACTGGTTGCGACCGACGAAGGCGATGCCCGAGGGCTTGCCCTCGAGTTCGTAGGACATGAGTTCGGTGCCGGTGCCCGGATCGAGCAGACGCACCCGGTTGTTGTCCGCGTCGGTGTACCAGATCCGGCGACCATCGTAGCCGATACCGACGATGTTGTTCTCGACCGGGTGGACCTTGAGGATGGCGCCATCGCTCGGACGGATGCGGCGGAGCTGGCCGGTGCCGGTTACGGCGAGCCAGAGGTCGTTGCCGTCGTGGCAGATACCACCGAGGGTGCCCTCACCCGGGTCGACCTTGAGCGCCACGTCGATGGTGCCGGTCTCGGGATCGATGCGCGAGATGGTCCGGCTGCGGTTGTCGACCTGCCAGATGTGGCTGCCATCCCAGGCGGTGCCGGCGATCTCGCCGTCGAAGGGGATCTTCAGCAGAACCTGACCGCCCTCGGGGCTCAGCTTGAAGATGCAGTGGTCCGAGTCATCGGAGATCCACAGGAACTCACCGCTCCAGGCCAACCCGTGGGGGGCGGAACCCGGGGCGTTGATCTCGGCCTCCAGCTTGAATCGCGACTTCTTGGTGCTTGCCTGGGTCATCGGCTGCATACTCCTCTCGTTCTCCTTGCATCGGGGCTGGTGGATGAACTCCGGTTCCTCCTAAGCCACTCGAAACAAAGGACTTGAGGCTGGAAGCCGGGATCTGGCGGCGGCATTGTAGCAAGAGCCCTGCCGAGCCCAAGACCGCAGGGATGGCCTTCCTGCCGCAGCCGGCGCCCAGGCGCCCTTCAGTCGTCGCCCTTGTCGAGCTCCGGGACCAGGAGCATGAGCTTCTGCCAGATCTTGCGGGACAGGCCGGTGGTGAGGGTCTCGATCTGGTCGACCGCATCCAGCACGACCGGGTCGGTGCTCCGCGCGGCGTACTGGGCTGCGATCTTGGAGATCACCGAGAGCAGCTCGCTCGAGTAGTCCAGATAGCGCCCGAGGAGGAAGGGACTGAGGTCGCGCTTGGGCGAATGCCGGGTGTCGGTCCCGGGACTCTTGATCCGCTCCGGGTCCTTGGTGAGCTGGTGCATGTCGACGACGTGCGCCATGCTGCGCAGCTCGTGCAGGGCCTGAAGCATGCGGCTCCGCTTCATGCGACCCTCGAGGGTCCAGAGGAAGACCACCGCGGCGCCGACGAAGACGACCAGCTGGATGGTCGCCTGGAGGATCTGCACCAGCTGCTCGAAGCGACTGCCACCGATGTCGAACTCACCGCCGTGGCCGAGGGCGATGCCGACCAGCGAGATCACCAGGGTGGCGATCAGGCCGACGCTCAGGACCCGCAGCCCCCGATAGGGCCGGCGAATCTCCGCGGTCCGCGCCACGGCGTTGTGCGATGTCGTCGCCACCCACTGCGACACGGCGAGCAGGCCCGAACCGGGAAAACGGTCCTCGATCCGGGCCGAGAGCCGTTCGGCGGTTTCGGCGACGCGCTCGCCGTCCAGTTCCTTCCTCACGGTCTCGGCTCCTCGTTCCGCTCCTTGACGAAGAGATAGAAGAGCCGGCCCTCGTGGTTGGTGTGCCCGGCGATGCGCTCGGCCCCGTCGCCGGTGCCGACGAAGATGTCGCAGCGCCCCGCCGAGCGGATCGCGCCGCCCGTGTCCTGGTCCAGCACCATCTGGACGAAGGGCTGCGGCTCGAGCCGACCGTCGGCCGCGGGCCGCGGCACGGTGGTCTCGACCGCGCAGAGGGCGCCGCGCGGGAAGATGCTCTTGTCGGTGGCGATGCTGCGGTAGGCGGTGACCGGCGCGCCGAGGCTGCCGTAGGGGCCTCCGCCATCGGACTCGGTGAAGAACACGAAGCTCTCGTTGCGATCGAGATACTCCTGCTGCTCCTCGGGATGGGCGGCGAAGTAGGCGCGGATCCGGGCCAGGGACAGCTGATCGGCCGGGATCTTGCCGTCCTTGACCAGCTCCTTGCCGATGCTGGTGTAGGGCCGATCGGTCTTGGCCTTGTAGCCCACGTACATGAAGTTGCCATCCGGCAGGCGGATCTTCGCCGAGCCCTGGACGTGGATGATGAAGGCGTCGAGCGGGTTCTGCAGCCAGACCAGCTCCAGACCCTTGCCGTCGAGAAGTCGGCCGTCCTCCAGCTCGCGTCGGGTCCAGTAGCTGACGATCTGCTCGCCGTCGCGACGCCCCAGGGGCGTGCCGTCTTCCGCCTTCACCAGGTCGTCCGGCATCCGGTAGAGCGGACTCGGGTATGCGGCGCTGCGCTCGCGGGACCCGGCGAAGATCGGCTGGTAGTAGGCGGTGAAGAGCACCTCGCCCTCGCGATTCCAGCCCACCGAACGGTAGACGTCGTAGTCGAGCTGGACGTAGCCGCTGAACTCGCGCTCGTCCTGCGCCCGGCCCAGGATCTCCTTCATCCGCTGGAGACTGGCGAGCACCCGTTCGTGGCTGAACTGCTGGAAGGGATAGTGCCGCTTGCTCGAGGGCTTGCCGAACCAGGCGATGCTCCGATCGATCGCCAGCTCGAGATTGTCGCGATCGGCCCACATGGCCCGGAAGTCCGGGTATTGGGCCGGGTCGGTCACCAGCTCGAGGGCGCTCTCGCCGGGCCCGAGCGGCCGGGCGTAGTCCTTCTTCTCGGCCGCGGGCTCGTCGCTGGCGCAGGCGCCAAGAAGGCCGAGGACGAGGACCTGGAGCAGGAGAATGACGAAACGGGATCGGGACATGGAGGCTCTCCGGGTTCGCCCCCGAAGGATAAGGTCCTTCGGGGACGCCCCGGAGGGCAACGGACCGCGGCCGCGGTCGGCCGCGGTCGGCCGCGGTCGGCCGCGGCGACGAGGGGACGATGTCCGCGGGCCTCAGCCCACCGACTCGAGGGCCTCCTCGAAGGCGAGGGCGACCCCGCCCTCGGCGATGGCGAAGTCACCGAAGCCGGGCCGGCTCACCTGGACCTCGCCGGCGAGCACGAGGTCCTCGGGCCCGCCGTCGACCACGATGAGCTCGGGCTCCAGGAGGCTCGCCACCAGACGGAGGACGTCGCCGATGTCACCTCCGGCGGCCGGCAGCACCAGCTGCCCGGGCCCGGCACCGCTCCGCAGGCGGCCGTCCAGGACGACGCCGGTCTCGGCGCGCCAGCCCTGCTCCCCCTCCTCGAGCCCGAGCCAGACCAGACCCTCCGGTTCGCGCTGACGGCCGATCAGCCACTCGCCACAGGCGGCCAGGGCGGCCGGTCGTTCGACCCGGACCGGACAGCCGAGGCGGCGGCCGAGTTCGGCGATGGCCTGGTCGAGCCCCTCCTCGGGCGGCAGCCTCAGCGCCAGGCCGAGCCCGCGCAGCCGGCCCGATTCGCCCTGGATGAAGCCCCGCAGCTCGTTCTCGAGTTCGGCGAGGAGTTCGCGGGCTCCGCGACCCTCGCCCAGGCGATGGCGTTCGAGTCGGGCTCCGAGGGCGAAGTCACGGACCGCCAGACGCAGGCCGGCGCGCGACAGCTCGGCCCCGGCCAGCCAGCCGTAGCCGGGATCGAGTTCGAGGAGAAGCGGTCTCTTGCCGCCCTGCCGGGTGCTCTCGCCGTAGCCACAGGAACGTACCGCGCCGCGGGCCGTGGCCTCCTTGAGGATGTTGGAGATGGTCGACGGTCGCAGTTCACAGCGTTCCGAGAGCCGGGCCGCCGAGATGGGTCCATCTCGCTGGATGGTCTCGAGAACGCGACGGGTGTTGGCGATGCGGAGATCGCGCGTGGTCTTCTTGGCCGTGGTCATGTCGGGCTCGAGCCTCGCCCAGGACGAAACGATCCCTGCGGCCAATTCGGCCCGGATCGAGACGTCGTCCACCATCGGCGCGATGAGGTCGGGCTTCCCCTTCGGAAACCCCACGACATGGAAGTATAGACCTGCGCGGCGCTAGATGCAAACTCGCAGTTGCTCCCGACTTGGGCAATCCTGGCCCGGCTCTTAGGATGCGCGGAAGTCGCGGGGCCGGTCTGGTCGAAGATCTGATCTGGAGCCTGGCGCGGAACTTCCATCCGGAGTCGTCCGGAGCGGCCCGACCATCGGCCCGGACCACCCCATCGCTTCGAGAGCCGGACAGCCTTCATGTGCCCAGACCGTAGCGCGCACTTCCTCGACGACCTCGACCGGCGTCCGATGGCCTTCGACGGTGCCATGGGAACCCTGCTCTACGAGTCCGGCTACTTCATCAATCACAGCTTCGACGAGGCCAACGTCACCAAGCCGGCGGCGGTGCTGGACTGCCACAAGAGCTACGTCGAAGCCGGCGCCGACGTGATCGAGAGCAATACCTTCTCGGCCAACCGCTTCCTTCTGGCCCGCTACGGCATCGCCGACCAGGTGGCGGCGATCAACCGGGCCGGGGTCGAGATCGCCCGCGAGGCCGCGGGTGACAAGGTCTACGTGGCCGGCTCGATCGGGCCGACGGGCGAAGGCCTGGCGCGGATCTCCGACCGCAAGGCCGCCGAGATCGCCGCCGCCTTCGACGAGCAGATCCAGGCCCTGGTGTCGGGCCGACCGGACCTGTTGATCCTCGAGACCTTCCACCACCCCGAGGAGATGCGCATCGCCCTGCGTTGCTGCCGCGAGCACTTCGCCGGCCCGATCGTGGCGCAGATGAGCTTCGAGAACGACTTCCGCCTGCGCGACGGCACCGAACCCGAGGGGGTCGCGGATCGCCTCGGACAATGGGGCGCGGACGTCGTCGGCGTCAACTGCGCGCTCGGCCCGGCCCACGTCTTCGAGATCGCCTCGCGGATGGTCACCATCGGCCTGCCCGTGAGCGCGCAACCCAACGCCGGCATCCCGCGCCGCCTCGACGAGCGCATGATCTACATGTCGACGCCGGAGTACTTCGGCGTCTTCGCCCGGCGCTTCTTCAAGGCCGGCGTCCGCCTGGTGGGTGGCTGCTGCGGCACCAGCCCGGAGCACATCAAGGCCGTCGCCGACGCCTGCAGGATGATGGGCGGCTCGGCCATCGAGATGCGCGAGCGCAAGACCGGACCGGTACCGATCCAGGGTCAGGCGATCGAACCGACCCCGACCGAGCAGAAGTCGCGACTCGCGGCCAAGATCCGCCGGGTCTGGCAGGAGCGCCTCGCGCTCGATGGTCCCCGCAAGGCCATCGCCGGCCCCGAGGACTTCGTGGTCAGCGTCGAGGTCAACCCCCATCCCGGTCTGGCCACCGATCGGGCGGTCGCCGGCGCGCGGATGCTGCGCGATGCCGGCGTCGACGTGGTCAACATCGCCGACGGCCCGCGCGCCGTGGTGCGGATGTCGAACTGGGCGCTCGGCCTCACCATCCAGCGCGAGCTGGACATGGAGTTCATCCAGCACGTCTGTTGCCGCGACCGCAACCTGCTCGGGCTGCAGGCCGATCTCCTCGGCAGCCACGTGCTCGGCGTGCGCAACCTGGTCATCATCACCGGCGACCCGCCGAAGCTGGGCGACTACCCCAAGGCGACGGCGGTCTTCGACCTGGACAGCGTCGAGCTCCTCAAGCTGGTCAAGGCCCTGAACAACGGCATCGACCCCGCCGGCAAGATGGTCGGCGAGGCGACCAGCTTCTTCTGCGCCTGCGGCGCCGAGCCGGGCGCCCTCAGCTACGACCGCGAGATCGAGCGCCTGCGGGCGAAGATCCGCAACGGCGCCGAGCTGATCATGACCCAGCCGGTCTACGATCCCGCCGTGCTCGACCGCTTCCTGCGCGACACGGCCGATCTCGAGGTCCCGATCCTGGTGGGCATCCTGCCCCTGGCCAGCGCCCGCAACGCCGATTTCCTCCACAACGAGGTTCCCGGCATGCAGATCCCGGCCGCGATCCGCCAGCGGATGCATGACGCTCCCGAAGGTGAGGAGGCGCGGGCCGAGGGCGTGCGCATCGCGCGCGAGATGCTCGAGGCGGTGAAGGACCGCGTCGTCGGCACCTACATCATGCCGCCCTTCTCGCGCTACCGGGCCGCTCTCGAGGTCCTCGAGCCGCTCGGCTACTCGCTGCCCGAAGAGTCCTGATCGACCTCCCGGCGGCGAGCCGGCTTTGCCTCCATCGGTCCGGAAATGCTATGGATGCCGAGGAGCGGTGCCGGTCCGACGCCGGCCGCCAGGAGCCACCATCATGTCCGTGCTCGGCGAACTCGGCTTCGGCCCCTTCTTCGCCCGACAGGTCGACCGGGACGATGCCGTCCTCGCCCGGATCGCGGCCGTGCATCGCGAACGGCTCGAGGTCTTCACCGCGACCGGCCCGGCCTCGGCGCGGCTGGCCGGGCGCCTGCTCCGTGATCTCGACGAGGCGGCCCTGCCCGCCGTCGGCGACTGGGTCCTGCTCCGCGGCGCGCCGCCCGCCGGCGAGATCGCCATCATCGAGACCATCCTGGACCGACGCAGCAGCCTCGAACGCGGTGCCGCCGGCCGGGCGACGCGCAACCAGGTGGTCGCCGCCAACGTCGATCTGGTCTTCGTGGTCAGCGGTCTCGATGGCGACTACAACCCACGTCGCCTCGAACGCTACCTGGCCCGGATCTGGGCCAGCGGTGCCACGCCCGTCGTCCTGCTCAACAAGGTCGACCTCTGCGCCGAGCCGGACGAGCGTCTGGCCGAGGTCGAGTCGATCTGCGTCGGCGTCGAGGTCATCGCGCTCAGCGCGCTCGAAGGACAGGGCGTCGAGCGCGTCGCGGAGCGCATCCGCGGCGGTCTCACCGCCGCCTTCGTCGGCTCTTCCGGCGTCGGCAAGTCGACCCTCTTGAACGCCCTGCTCGGCGAGGAGCTGATGCCGACCCGCGCGGTGCGCGAGGGCGACGATCGTGGCTGCCACACGACGACCCACCGCCAGCTCGTCCGCCTCCCCGGCGGCGGCCTGGTGATCGACACCCCCGGCATGCGGGAACTGCAACTCGCCGACGAGGAGGGCCTCGAGGTCGTCTTCGCCGACGTCCAGGATCTGGCGAGCGGCTGCCGATTCACGGACTGCGAGCACCGGAGCGAACCGGACTGCGCGGTCCAGGCGGCGATCGCCGATGGCCGGCTCGCCGTCGAGCGCTTCGAGCACTACCTGAAGCTCCTCGCCGAGGCCCGCGCCTTCGAACGACGCCACGATGCCCGCCTGCAGCGGGAATACGAGCGCGACACGGCCCGCATCCACCGCGAGATCGCCCGCGCGCACCGGCGGAAGTACGGCGACTGAGGCGCCGCCCCTCGCGCGCTCTCAATCCCCGCCGAGGGCCAGACGAGGTCTGGCGCGCAGGGACCGTCCGGCGGCGAGACTGCCGGCCACCATGGTCAGGATCGTCACCGCGCCGACGATCCAGAGGAGCAGCAGCGGCCGGGTCGCGCCCTCGAGTTCGAAGCGCGCGGCGAAGGCGAGGCTGAGGCCCAGGCCGCCGAGAGCGCCGAGCCCACCGGCCACCAGGCCGAGCAGCCCGAACTCCACCAGGAAGTTGAGCAGCACGCCGCGCGGACCGAGACCGAGCACCTTGAGGAGCGCGGCCTCGCGGCGACGGCGCAAGGACGACGAACTGACCGCGCCGGCCAGGATGCCGAGGCCGGCGACGACGCTGAAGGACCCGAGCGCGGCGATGCCGGCGAGCAGCCCCTCCAGGATGCCGACCACCTTGGCCAGGATCGACCGCACGCGAATCATCGAGACGTTGGGCAGGTCCGCGGCCACGGCCCGCTCCAGCTCGTCCTCCTGCCCCGGCTCGAGTCGCGCGGTGGCGATGCGGAAGTAGGGCGCGCCCTCGAGCGAGCCCGGCTCGGCGACCAGGAAGAAGTTGATCCGGAAGCTGGCCCACTCGACCTCGCGGATGCTGGTCACGGTGAAGTCGATCGGGATGCCCTGCAGGTCGAAGCGGAGTCGCGAGCCCAGGCCGACGCCGAGATCGCGAGCGAACCGACGCTCGATCGAGATCTCGGGCCCGGGATCGGCGCCGAAGGGACGACCCTCGACCAGTCGGTTGGAGTCGTCGAAGCTCTCCAGCCAGGTGATCCGTTGCTCGCGGGTGAGCACCCAGCCGCGTCGGTTCTCGACCGAGTCGCCGGCCCGGAGCTGCCGCTCGGCCGCGATCTCGCGCACGCTCCTGCCGTCGATCGCCACGAGCCGAGCCATGACCACCGGCACCGAGTCGACCGCGCCGGCATCGCGATCCTCGAGTTCCTGCCGGAGCCGCGGCCACTGGTCGGGCTGCACGTCGACGAAGAAGGCGGTGGGCGCGGCGGCCGGGATCGCCTGGGCGATGCCCTGGGCCAGGCGGTCCTGCACCAGGAAGATCGTGCTCACCACCAGGCTGCCGAGGCCGATCGCCACCAGCGCCGCGCGCAATCCGCTGGCCGGCCGGAGCAGCGCCGCCAGGCCGTGGCGCAGGGCCAACGGCAGACGGTCGCGCGGCAGCAGGGCCAGGACGCGGCGCAGGACCCAGGCGGCGAGGGCCAGCAGCGCGGTGGCGAGGCCGAGGAGGAAGACGAAGGCGAGGGCGAGGGACCCGCTCCCCGAGCGCCGCCAGGCCGCGACCCAGAGGCCGAGGGCGACCGTCGCCCAGCAGGCCAGGCCGAGGAAACGCGGCGCCGGCAGCGGCTCGGCCCCGGTCCGGAAGGCACGCGCCGGACTGACGCGCCAGAGCGCGGCGAGCGCCGGAACGCTGAACAGGAGCGCCATGGCGAGCCCGAGGAGGAGCCCGTCCACGAGCGCCACCGGCTGCCAGACGGGCAGGTCGCCGCCGGGCAGGAAGTCGGCGAGCAGGACCCTCAGGACCGCCGGAGCGCAGAGCCCGATCGCGGCGCCGACCAGGCTGGCGAGCAACGCCAGCAACATGATCTGACCCAGATAGACCAACGCCACCTCGATCGGCCGCATGCCCAGGCAGCGCATCACCGCGATGCCGCGCTGTCGCGACTCGATCCAGGTCTGGACGATCCGCGCCACGCCGATGCCGCCCAGCACCAGCGAGAGCAGGGCCACCAGTCCGAGATAGGACTCGGCCTGCTCGATCGGCCGGGCGATGCGCTCCTCGGCGGCATCATGACTACGGATGTCGAGATACTCGGCCCCGGGAAGCGCGTCACGCCAGCGCTCGGCAAGGTCCCGCGCCCGGGACGCGTCGGTGGCGCCGAGCCGGATCAGCGCCTTGTATTCCAGGCGGCTGCCGAAGGCCAGGAGTCCGGTCTCGTCGAGCGCGCCGCGGCCCATGAAGATGCGCGGGCCGAGCATGAAGGCGAAGCCGCTCTTCTCCGGCGCCTCGAGGACACGGGCCACGATCGGGAAGGGCCGGCCGCCGACCAGGATCTCGTCACCGACCTCGAGACCGAGGTCACGAAGGCCCGCGGCCTCGACCGCGACTCCGCGACCGAGGAAGAGCGGTGCGTCGGCCGGTTCGCAACCAAGACGTCCGAACAGGGGCCAGCGACCGCTGACGGCGACGATCTGGACCAGTCTTGCCGCGCCCGTCGGCGCCGCGACCATCGTCGGCAGCTCGACCAGATCGCTGCGCTCGGCGCCCTCGAGATCGGCGACGAGCCGGTCGAGTTCGGCCGGCAGGGGCTGCCGGCTCTTCACCTGCAGGTCGGCGCCGAGCAGTTCGCGCGAGCGCTCGGCGGTGCCCGCCCGCAGCGCGGCGACCATCGCCGAGACGGCCACGACGGCGCAGACGCCGACCGCGAGGCAGGTCATCAGGAAGACCAGACGGCCACGTTGACCGCGTGATTCGCGGCGCAGGAGGCTCCAGAACGCGGCCGGCCTCACGACCTCGTCCCCGTCTCGTCGACGAGGCGGCCATCGACCAGATGGAGACGGCGATCGGCGAGCGCGGCCAGCTCGGCGTCATGGGTCACCAGGACCAGCGTGGTTCCCGCGGCGCGGCGCAGCTCCAGCATCAGCTCGATCACCTTGGCGCCGGTGGCGCGATCGAGGTTGCCGGTGGGCTCGTCCGCGAGCAGGAGGGCCGGCCGCGGGGCGAAGGCGCGCGCCAGGGCGACCCGCTGCTGCTCGCCGCCGGAGAGCTGGGAGGGATAGTGATGGCCCCGTGCCGCCAGGCCCACCCGGTCGAGCATCTGGTCGGCGCGGACGCGCGCGTCCTTCCGTCCGGCCAGCTCCAGCGGCAGGAGGACGTTCTCGCGGGCGTCGAGGTTCTCGATCAGCTGGAAGTTCTGGAAGACGAAACCGACCCGCCCCCGGCGCAGCCGCGCCAGACCGTCCTCGTCGAGTTCCGAGAGCGCCTGGCCATCGAGATGGACCTCGCCGCTCGTGGGCCGATCGATGCCGGCGAGCAAACCCAGGAGCGTGGACTTGCCGCTGCCGGAGGGTCCGAGGATGGCCACGAACTCGCCCGCGGCGATGTCGAGGTCGACCTCGTCCAGGACCACCAGCTCCTGATCGCCGCTCCTCAGGCGACGACCCAGGCCACGGCATCGGATCAACGGGCTCTCGGCCACGATCGGCTCCTCCTCGGGACGGTACCAACCCGGCGACGACGGGCGGGTTTGTTATGTTCGCCTTCCGCGCCGGTCAAAAGGAGACGCCCTTGCGAATCGTCCTGGTCACCTGCCTGCTGGTCCTCGGCGCCACCCTCTTCGGCTGTGGTGACGACCGGCCTCCGGCCCGCGTGCCCGGCCCCGCGGCCGGCGACGTCGCTCCGACCGCCGCGATCGAGGGCCCGGTCGTGGTCTTTCTCGGCGACAGCATCACCGCCGGGCTCCACCTCGAGGGCGGCCAGGACGAGGCCTTCCCCGCCGTCCTGGCCCGTCGCGCCGGCGCGCAGGGCCTCGCCTTCCGCGCGGTCAACGCCGGCGTC
Source organism: Planctomycetota bacterium (assembly GCA_020639295.1). Taxonomy (GTDB): domain Bacteria; phylum Planctomycetota; family DRQF01; genus JACKGY01. The sequence continues at coordinate 148,010 of JACKGY010000003.1, read as the reverse complement.
TCGGGCGACACCAGCGCCGGCGGCCTGCGCCGCCTGGACTGGGTCCTGAGGAGCGCGCCCGATCTCGTGATCCTCGAACTGGGAACCAATGACGCCCTGCGCGGGCAGCCCGCGACCGAGATCGAACGCAACCTGCGCGCGATCGTCGACCGGCTTCGAGCCGAGAAGGTCGACCTGATCGTCCTGGGCATGCTCCTGCCCCCCTCCTACGGACCGGACTACGTGGCCAGCTTCGAGAGTCTCTACGAGCGCCTCGGCCGCGAACCGGGCGTCATCCTCGTGCCCCGCTTCCTGGCCACCGTGGGCGGCCGGCCCGAGCTCAACTTCCGCGACGGCCTGCATCCGAACGCCCGCGGGCACGAGCTCCTGGCCGACGCGCTCGAGCCGGCCCTTCTCGCCTGGCTGCGCGACCGGGCCCGGCCGGACGGGGGCAAAATCCCGGCCGCGGTTGACGCCGAGGGCGGCATTCAGGATCGTCAGCGACGCCCCGAGTCCGACGATCGCAGCCGATGAGCCGTTCCAAGCAGTTCCTCACCGCCCTTCTCCTCACCGCCGCCACGCTCCTGGCCTACCTGCCGGCCATCAAGGACGGTGGCTTCATCTGGGACGACGACCACTACGTCTTCGAGAACCGGCTGCTCGCCGAGGACGGCGGCATGGCGCGGATCTGGTTCGAGCCCCTGGCCTCGCCCCAGTACTACCCCATGGTCTTCACCACCTTCCGGCTGGAGTACCAGTTCCAGCGCTGGGCCGCGGGCACGAAGGAGGGCGCGAAACCGCGGCCCGAGCCCTTCATCTTCCACCTGGACAACGTGCTGCTGCACGCCCTCTCCGCCATCCTGCTCTGGCGTCTCCTGCGCCGGCTCGGGGTCCTGGGCGCCCTCTTGGCGGCGGCGATCTTCGCCTTGCATCCGGTCCACGTCGAAAGCGTGGCCTGGGTCACCGAGCGCAAGAACGTGCTCTCCGGCCTCTTCTACCTGCTCTCGCTCGGCGCCTACCTGCGCTTCTGCAAGCTCGAGACCGGCAAGCTGGGCCCGAAACGCTGGTACGTTCTGGCGTTGCTGTTCTTCGTCCTCGCCCTGTTCTCGAAGACCGTCACCGCGACCCTCGGGCCGGTGATCCTGGTGCTGACCTGGTGGCGCCGCGGACGCTTCGGCCTTCGCGACCTGCTGCTCGTCGCCCCCTTCTTCGCCCTCGGCCTCGCCGGCGCGGCGACGACCTCCTGGGTCGAGCTGAACCACGTCCAGGCCGTCGGTCCCGAGTGGGACCTGAGCATCGCCCAGCGGCTGATCATCGCCGGCCGGGTGTCCTGCTTCTACGTCCAGAAGCTGCTCTGGCCCGAGCCCCTGATCTTCAGCTACGAACGCTGGGAGGTCGACGCCTCGAGTCCCTGGCAGTGGCTCTTCCCGGCGGTGGTCCTCGGTCTGCTCGCGCTGCTCCTCCTCCAGGCCCTCCGCGGGCGCATGTCACGCGGTCCGGCGGCCGCCCTCATGTTCTTCCTCGGCAGCCTGGTGCCGGCCCTCGGCTTCATCAACGTCTATCCCTTCCGCTACTCCTTCGTCGCCGATCACTTCCAGTACCTCGCCAGCCTCGGGATCATCGTGCCCCTGGCGGCCTTCGCCGGCCGCATCCGCCCGCCCCGGCTCCGGCTCGGCCTGGCGATCGCCTACCTCCTCCTGCTCGGCTTCCTGTCGTTCCGACAGAGCCGCATCTACGAGGGTCTGGAATCGCTCTGGACCGATACGATCGCCAAGAACCCCCGTTCCTGGATGGCCTACAACAACCTGGGCGACTACTACCTCGGCGCCAAGGGCGTCGAAGCCGCGATCCCCTACTTCCGCCGGGCCGCGGAGCTGGGTCCGAACGCGCGCGAGGTCCTCAACAACGTCGGCCTCGCCGAAGGCCGCGCCGGCCGCAACGAGTCGGCGATCGAGTGGTTCGACCGGGCCCTCGCCAACGACCCACGCCACCACCCGTCCTGGGCCAACAAGGCGCTCAGCCTGATGAATCTCGGCCGCCTCGAGGAAGCCCTCGCCTGCGCCGACAAGTCGATCGCGGTGGCCAACGGTCACGCGCGACCGATCGACTACAACCACGCCCATCTGGTTCGCGGCCAGATCCTGCGCGCGATGGACCGCACCGAGGAAGCGCTGGCCGAGATCGAGTACTTCCTCCACCGTGACTGGGGCAACCCCGTCGCCCATACCGAGCGCGGCCTGCTCATGCGCAAGCTGAGGCGCGACGACGAGGCCCTGCGCTGTTTCCAGTTCGCACTCAAGTTCGATCCGAACTTCGGCCGCGCCCTCACCGAGATGGGCCGGCTGGCCCTGGAGAAGAGGGACTTCGGCACCGCCGCCCGCTGCTATGCCAGGACGCTGGCGCATCGGCCCGAGAACGCCGACCTCTACAACTCGACGCTCGGCATCGCCCTCAACGCGCTCGCCACGCTCGATCCGCAGAGCACCGTCGGTCTGGTGAGCGAGCTGGTCGCCTCGGCCGGGCCGGTCGCCGGCCCCCGCCTCTTCGTCGGCATCGCCGAACAGCTCCGGCGGCAGAAGCGGGAGGCCCAGCACCAGGCTCTCCTCGGCCTCGCGCGCCGGCAGCCGGCGCTCGGTCGCGCCCGCGCGGTGGCCGATTACCTGGGGCGTATCGGCGGCAACTGACCCGCATCGCCCCGACCGACCTGCCTGGCGATCCGGGACCGGGCCTCAGCGCCGGCGATCTTCGAGGTCGATGGCGATGATCTCGGAGACCGCGATCGGTTCCTCCAGCCGCTCACGGTCGGCGTGCGCGGTGACCCAGAGGTAGCAGCGGCCATGGGCGGCCCCGTCCAGGTGGCGGCCGATCTCTTCCAGGGCGGCGAGGTCCTCGCGGTAGTGGCCTGCATCCTGAGGAAAGCCGGGATCCCCGCGACGCCGGATCAACCAGAGCTCGGCCAGGGGGGTCATGAAGTGGATCTCGATCCGGCCGGCATCGCCCGGATCGAGGTCGAGCAGGCAATGCCGATCACCCTCGACCGGCGAATTCACCACCAGCCGCGACCGTTCCTCGAAACGGCGCCGCGCCGCGACGATCTCGGCCGGTGGCATGTCGACGACGGTCAGCGCGTCGAGATCGAGATGGATCGGACTCATCGCCTCGCCCCGGGCCAGGAATCGGGCGGCGAGCGGCGTCTGCATGAGCCGCGAGTCGGGGCCATGGGCGGTCACCGCCATCAGCGGATAGAGCACCTGCCGACCGTCACCGAAAGGCGGCTGGACGAGCTGGCCGGCGCCGAGCTCGAGGAAGGGCGAGCAGCCGACGTAGGGCACGAGACCGTGGGCCAGGATGACCGGCTCGGCCGAACGCTCGATCGCCTGACGCAGGCTACGCATCGCCCGGGCGCCGTCGTCGTAGTCGGCCAGGTCGTCGCGGAGGCGCCAGCCGAAGAGCGCGGCCAGCACCAGGAGCAGGGCCAGGCCGACCCGGCGATCGACACGATCGACGCCGAGACCGACCAGGGCACAGAGCGCCCAGAGGACGCTGTGCCAGCGCTGGGAGCTGCCGGCCTGCACCTCCGGGTCGACCGCGAGCAGCGGCAGCGCATGCAGGAGGGCGAAGAGCAGGATCGCCCGGGCAAGCCAGCCCCGTCGCCCCGACCGGGACAGGGCCAGGAGCGCGAGCAGACCGGCCAGGGACGCGCCCAGCAAGGCGCGCCAGTCCAGCGGCAGCGCCGCGGTGCCCGGCGCCGCGCCGAGCAGTCGGACGAGGGCCGGCCCCAGCGCGGCGAAGGGCTCGGGGCGCTCGGCGACGCCGCGCAAGCGGTCGAGGGCGCCGTAGCCGCCGACCAGATCGCCGATCACCAGCAACCGCAGGCCGAGGGGCAGGAGAACGGCGAGCAGGAGCGGCCAGAGCCTGAACGTCCTCCGCCACGAGGGCCGGCCCTCGATCAGATCCGAGAGCGGGATCAGGACCAGGGCGTAGGCCGAGGTCTCGCGATAGAGCATGCCCCCGAGGAGGAGGATCGCCGCCGCGAGCGAGGGTCGGCCATCGCGATCGAGGGCCCGTCGGTCGAGGAGGTAGACCCCGAGGACGGTGACGGTCGCCACCGTGGTGGAACGGCCGACCAGCCAGGCCACGTTGTTGACCGCCCAGGGCTGGAGGGCGAACAGGAGGGAACCGGCCAGGGCCGCGAATCCTCCGGCGCCGAGGCGACGCAAGGTCGCATGCCCGAGCAGGACCGAGAGCCCCTGCAGGGCGAGGTTGATCAGGCCATGCGGCCGCGGGTCGTCGCCGAAGAGCCGGCCCAGGGCACCGAAGTCGAAGGAAAAGAGGGGCCGGTAGAAGGCCACGGTGCCGATGTCGGCGAAGGGACGCATGAAGGAGCGGAGCAGGCAGCCCAGCGCGCTGGTCTCGGCCCCCTGGACGATCAGGGTCAGATCGTCGCTGCGGAACACGAAGTCGACATCGGCCTGGACGGCCACGGCGACCGCGGCGAGGGCCAGGCCGAGGAGCAGGCCCCGCCCCGCCTTCGGGATCTTTCCTCGTTCCTCCATGGGCGGAGTCTATCACGCTCGCGCCCCGCTGACGCCCGGGTCGGCGACGGTCGGGCTGGGTAAATATCGACCCGCCCGGCGCCGGAATCCACTGCCCCGAGCGGGCTCGAGGTTCCGTGACGGATGATGAGCCCTTATCATCCAACGGCCTCGCGACAGGACCGACACATGAATCACCAGCAGCACATTCTCATCGGCATCGCCGGCGGATCGGGCTCCGGCAAGACGATGATCTCCTCGCGCATCGTCGAGGAGTACGGCCCGGAGCACGTGGCCGTCATCGAGCTCGACTCCTACTACCGCGACCTCTCGCATCTCGACCTCACGGCCCGGCGCGCGGTCAACTTCGACCACCCCGACGCCTTCGACGTCGACCTCCTGGTCGAGCACCTTCACCATCTGCGCGCCCGCGAGAGCATCGACGTACCGGTCTACGACTACGTCAACCACAATCGCAAGAACGTGGTCCAGCGGATCGACGGCCCGCCCATCGTGGTGCTCGAGGGCATCCTGGCCTTCTACTTCCGCCGCGTTCGCGAGCTGATGGACATCAAGATCTTCGTCGACACGCCCGACGACATCCGCCTGCTCCGCCGCATCCGCCGCGACATGCTCGAGCGCGGTCGTGATCTGCAGGGCATCCTCGATCAGTACGAGCACCTGGTCCGGCCGATGCACCAGACCTTCGTCGAGCCCTCGAAGCGCGAGGCGGACATCATCGTTCCGCGGGGCGGCGAGAACACGATCGCGATCGAGATCATCCGGGCGAAGGTCGAGAAGCTCCTGCGCGGCATGAAGTCGGTGGCCGAGCATCGCCACGCCCAGGCCGCCCGTCGGCCGCAGCAGGCGCTCGAAGGCGAGGCCGCGGTCTGAGCCTCACGCGACCATGAAGAAGGTCCTGCTCCTCGACTGCGTCGGTCTCGTCCCGGACATGATCGGCGCCGACACGCCGCGGCTCGCGGCGCTGGCGCGTGGCGGCCATCTCCAGGCGCTGGAGGGCGTCTTCCCGGCGGTGACCTGCACCGCCCAGAGCGCCATGCTCACCGGTCGCCACGCACGCGAGCACGGCATCGTCGGCAACGGCTGGTACTTCCGCGACCTCGCCGAGGTGGGCTTCTGGAAGCAGAGCAACCACCTGGTCCTGGGCGACAAGCTCTGGCACGAGGCCCGTCGACGCGACCCCCGCTTCACCGTCTGCAACATGTTCTGGTGGTACAACATGTACGCCGACGTGGACTGGTCGCTGACGCCTCGACCGCTCTACTTCGCCGACGGCCGCAAGCTGCCCGGCATCTACGGCCGACCGCTCGACTTCCGCCGGCATTTCGAGCGCGAGTTCGAGCCCTTCCCCCTGTTCAACTTCTGGGGCCCGGCCGCGGACATCCGTTCGAGCCGCTGGATCGTCCAGGCGACGATCGAGGCCCTGCGCCGCGTCGATGCCACGCTCACGCTCTGCTACGTCCCGCATCTCGACTACGACCTCCAGCGCCACGGTCCCGATGGTGTCGAGGCGAGACGGGCCCTGCGGGAACTCGACGACTGCGTGGCGCCGCTCATCGACGCCGCGCTCGATTCGGCACGCGAGGTCGTCGTGGTCTCGGAATACGGGATCGGCGCGGTGCGTGGCGACGTGGCCATCAACCGGGCCTTGCGCGCGGCGGGCTTCCTGGAGACCGTCCCGCAGCTCGACCGGGAGAACCTCGATCCCGGCGCCTCGCGGGCCTTCGCCGTGGCCGACCATCAGGTCGCCCACGTCTACGTCGCCGACCCGAAGGACCTGCCGGCCCTGCGCCGCCTGCTCGAGGGCCTGGAGGGCGTCGACCGGGTCCTCGACCGCGAGGCCCAGGCGGCCCTGGGCCTCGATCACCCGCGTTCGGGCGAGCTGGTCGCGGTGGCGGCCCCGGATCGCTGGTTCAGCTACTACTTCTGGGACGACGACCGGCGCGCGCCCGACTACGCCCGCACCGTGGACATCCACCGCAAGCCGGGCTACGACCCGGTGGAGCTCTTCCTCGATCCGGATCTCGTCCTGCCCGCGGCACGGATCGCCTGGAAGGTCCTCAGGAAGAAGCTCGGCTTCCGGATGTTGATGGACCTGATCCCCTTCCGCCCCGACCTGGTGAAGGGTTCCCATGGTCGTCTCGAGGCCAGTCCGGGCCAGGGGCCGATCCTGATCGGCTCGAGCGCCCCACGCACCGCGCCGGGCAGCCTGCGCGATCTGCGGGCCCTGGTCCTGGACCTGATCTTCGGCGGCTGAGCCGGAGGCCCGGCTCCCCGACCGGGCTCAGGGCCCCTGACGGCCGGGCACCGGCGGCCGACAGACCCAGTCGATCGGGATCTTGATCACCGGCTGCAGCGGATGACTCGTGTTGATCACCGCGGTCTCGTTCATGTTGCCGTCGCCCTTGCGCCCGGTCACCACGAACTCGACGTCCCAGGTCCGCCCGGGGTCGACCTCGGTGATCCGGACCTCGACCGCCGGGCAGTCGACGGTCACGCCGGTCACCATGTAGCCGTTGCCGTCGTCGATGTTGATCTTCAGGCTGCGCCGCGCCTGGGCTCCCTCGAAGACCCGCCCCATGTGCATCTTGCCGAGGGGCTGGATGGTCACCGGCCCCTCGAGCTTGGCGTAGACCATGAGGTTCTGCAGCGGGGTCAGGCGGTGACTGCTCTTGACCGCGACCGCGGCGGCGAAGGGGCCGGCCGGCGCGCTGTCGAGGAGCTTGACCTTGAGGATCCAGCCCTTGACCACCGTGTCGACCATCCGCTTGGCGCCGCTGATCTCGTCGACCTGTTCCTCCTTGACCGTCTCGCTGAAGGGCGTGGCGCTGATCTCGAGGTTGGGGTCGACCGACTCGTAGCTCCGCAGCTCGAGCTTCTCGCCGCGACGGTGGAGGACGCGGACCGTCTGCTCGTAGGTCATGCCGGCCTCGCAGCTGCCGAAGTTGAGCTGCGTCTTCTCGAGCTCCCAGTCGCCGCGGATCTCGCCGCGGACCGTGAGCACGAGCTGGGGCATCTTGGGGTCGTTGTTGTACAGGTAGCAGTGCTTCTGGATCGAGCCGACCGTGTTGTAGGTGGTGAGCACAAGCTCCAGCTCGGTGCTCTTGCCCGGCTCGATCTCGCGCTGCTTCATCTCGGCCTTGACGCAGCCGCAGGTCACCTTGATGTCGTGGATCTTGAGCAGCTCGTCACCATCGTTGTAGATGGTGATCGACTTGATCTCCTTGTCGCCCTGGGTGCGGATGCCGAACTCCCAGCCCGTCTCCGAGGCCCGGATCTTCGGCGCCTTCTGGGCCTGCAGCTGAACGGCGCCGAGGCAAAGGAGCAGGACGAGGATGGCTGTTCTGGTCATGGTTCTTTCTCTCCCGGAGACGGCGCGCTCATCCTATCGGACCCCGACGGCAGATCCGAGCATTCTTCGAAGCCCTCCACGACGAGCCGCCGCAGGCGGAAGCCACGCTCGCTCAGCTTGCGCGCCCGGCCGATGATCCGGCCGTCCAGCCAGACCAGTGCATCATCTTGCAGGACATCGTCGCCCCGATGCTGGACTTCTCGCCCGTCGAGCAGCCGGCGGAGGTCCCCGGCGTCGAGGACCGCGCGCGGCAGCGAGGCCAGCGCCAGCTCGAGCGGCAGCAGATCCGCGAGGCTGACGGCGTCGGGGTCCCGGGCCGCGCTCAGCTCGAAGGGGCCGCTCCGGCTGCGTTCGAGGGTCTCGAGCCGACCGCCGAGGCCCAACAGCTCGCCCAGATCCCGCGCCAGGGAGCGCAGATAGGTGCCGGGACCGCAGTCGACCTCGAGCAGGAGGTCGGGCGCGCGGTAGTCCTGAACCTCGATTCGATCGATCCGCACCCGACGGCTCGGCAGCTCGACCTGCTCGCCCCGACGCGCCTTCTTCCAGGACCGCTCGCCGTCGATCCGGAGGGCCGAGTGCGCCGGCGGCCGCTGGTCGATCTCGCCCAGGAAGCTTCTGAGCACCTCCTCCAGCCGACCGCGCTCCGGCATGGTCGGCGTCGGCACGACCGGCCAGATCGGCCCCTCCGAATCGTCGGTCGCGCTCCGTTCGCCGAGGCGGACCAGGGCGCGATAGCGCTTGTCGTGGCCGGTCAGCCGATCCTGGAGCCGGCCGGCGCGGCCGGAGACCAGGACCAGGAGGCCGGTGGCCAGGGGGTCGAGGGTGCCGCAATGGCCGAGGCCGCGCAGCCCCAGACGGCGCTCCACCTGCTCCACGACCTCGCGGCTCGTGGGCCCGCGCGGCTTGGCCACCAGGAGGATGCCGGTGGGTGCTTCCGGCCCACGCTTCCGTTTCCGGCCCATCGGCTCAGAGCAACCGGCCGTCGATGATGGTCTTCACGATGCCCGGGTCGGCGAGGGTCGAGACGTCGCCGAGGCGATCCTCCTCGCCCTCGACGATCTTGCGCAGGATCCGCCGCATGATCTTGCCGCTGCGGGTGCGCGGGAGCGAGGGCGCGAACTGGATCCGATCCGGCGTGGCCAGGGGGCCGATCACCCGGCGGACGGTGTCGATCAGCTCGCGGCGGAGTTCCTCGCTCGGTTCGGTGGCATCCTGGGGCACGACGAAGGCATAGATCCCCTGCCCCTTGACGTCGTGCGGCATGCCCACCACCGCCGCCTCGCTCAGGCCGTGGTGCTCGAGCAGCCCGCTCTCGATCTCGGCGGTGCCGAGGCGATGCCCGGAGACGTTGATCACGTCGTCGACGCGGCCGGTGATCCAGTGGTAGCCCTCGTGATCGCGGTGGCAGCCATCGCCGCTGAAGTAGAGCCCCTTGAAGTGGCTGAAGTAGTTGTGCCGGAAGCGCTCGTGGTCGCCGTAGACGGTGCGGGCCATGCCCGGCCAGGGGAAGCCGATGCAGAGCATGCCGTCGACGTCGTTGCCGTCGATGACCTGCCCCTTCTCGTCGACCAGGAGCGGACGGATGCCGGGCAGCGGCAGGGTCGCCGAGCCGGGCTTCAGCGGGGTCGCGCCCGGCAGGGGCGCGATCATCATCCCGCCGGTCTCGGTCTGCCAGTAGGTGTCGACGATGCGGCAGCGCCCGTCGCCCACGACCTGGTGGTACCAGAGCCAGACCTCCGGATTGATCGGCTCGCCGACCGAGCCGAGGATGCGCAGCGAGCGCCGCGACCGGGCCTTGACCGGATCGTCGCCGGCCTTCATCACCGAGCGGATCGCGGTTGGCGCGGTGTAGAAGATGGTGACGCCGTGCTTGTCGACGACGTCCCAGTAGCGGCCGATGTCCGGGTATGCGGGCGTGCCCTCGAACATGATCGAGGTGGCCGCGTTGGCGAGGGGGCCGTAGATCACGTAGCTGTGCCCGGTGATCCAGCCGATGTCCGCGGTGCAGAAGTAGACGTCGTCGGGCTTCAGGTCGAAGACCAGCTCGTGCGTGTAGGAGGCGTAGGTCAGGTAGCCTCCGGTGGTGTGCAGGACGCCCTTCGGCTTGCCGGTCGAACCGGAGGTGTAGAGGATGAACAGCGGGTCCTCGGCGCCCATCTCCTCCGGCGCGCAGGGCCCGCCCACGTCCGGGGCCTCGATCTCCTCGTGCCAGTCGCGGTCGCGGGGGTCGGCCGGGACCGTGGCCCCGGTCCGCTTCAGGACGAAGACCTGGCGAACCACGTCGAGCCCGCGGATCGCGGCATTGGTGGTCTCCTTGAGCGGAATGGCCTTGCCGCCGCGCAGGCCCTGGTCGGCGGTGATCACCACCGAGCAGCCGCAGTCCTCGATCCGCTGGCGGAGCGACTCGGCGCTGAAGCCGGCGAAGACGATGTTGTGGACCGCGCCGATCCGGGCGCAGGCGAGCATCGCCACGGCCAGCTCGGGGACCATCGGCAGGTAGATGCAGACCCGGTCGCCCCACTTCACCCCGCGCTTGCGCAGGACGTTGCCGAAACGTTCGACCCGGGCGAGAAGGTCGGCGTAGGTCAGGGTCAGGGAGTCCTGGGGGTCGTCGCCTTCCCAGATGAGCGCGCGGTGGCGGCCGCGTCCGGCGGCGACGTGACGGTCGAGGCAGTTGACGCTGACGTTCAGGCAGCCGTCCTCGAACCAGCGCACCCGGGCCGCCTCGAAGTCCCAGTCGAGGACCCGGCTGAAGGGCTTCATCCAGTCGAGCCGACCGGCCACCTCGGACCAGAAGCCCTCGGGGTCGGCGACGCTGCGGGCGTAGATCTCCCGGTAGCCGGCCATCGACCCGACCGCGGCGCGGGCCGAGAACTCGGCCGAGGGCAGGAAGTGTTCGTTCTCGTGAAGCATCACCACTCCTCGTTCCAAGCCACTGAGATCCAGGAGTTTGGAACGATCGTCGTGACCGCTCTCCCGGGACGTGACCTGGAAGATAATCCCCTCCGCCCGGAGCGCCAACCGGACTTTGTGGTCTCGAATCGCAACAAGGCTATAATCCGGGCTGTTGCAGCGCCCGAATGGAACCCTTTCCAAGCACCCCGCCGGGCCCATGCCCGCTCAAACCGAGCCAGGAAACAACGAGATGCCAGTCACAGTCAATCGCCTCCTTCCCGCGGTCCTGGTGCTCCTCTGCGTCACCAGCCTCCGTGCCCAGACCCCGATCGACCTCCGCCTGAACGGACAGCATGACGCCGCGGCGCCGATCGGCAGCATGCTGGACATCAGCGCCAGCACCACGCCGAACGTCTGGGGCAGCATCATCTTCTCGGCCAACCCCGGACCGACCCTGGTGTTCGGCACCTACCTGATCCCGATCGGCTTCGACGCCTCCACGATCGTCAGCCACCCCTTCTTCTACACCGGCCCCTCGGGGGTGTTCACCGACAGCGTCCCGCTGCTGAACGACCTCTACTGGGAGGGCATCACCTACTACGCCTACGCCTACACCTACGACGCGACCGACGTGACCGGCTTCGGTTCCTCCAACCAGGCGCGGGTCACCTTCACCCGTCACGTCGAGGCCGGCGCCGACACCGCCGGTTTCGTCAACCAGCCGGTGACCCTCGACGGCAGCGGCGTGGCGAGCCAGGGCCCGGTCCCGGGCAACCTCGCCGCCTCCTGGACCATCGTCAGCGGTCCGACCGGGCACGCGGCCACCCTCGACGGCGCCGACACCCTGTTCCCGACCCTGACCGCCGACCTGCCGGGTACCTACGACGTCGAGCTCGACCTGTCGTTCCCGAGCACCACGGGCGGCGCCACCGACCTGGTCAGCATCCAGGTCTATGACCTCGCCGCCGGCCCCCAGGGCAGCTTCAGCACCGCCGACCCGGTCGCCTACGCGGCCACGCTGACCGGCCCCGCCGGCGCCAGCCTCTCGGTCGATGGCGGCACCGCCACCACGAGCGGCAGCCTCGCCGGCAGCAAGCCGGCCGCGGCGATCGCCACCGGCTTCGACTACGCGGTGCAGGCGGCCAACGGCCAGAAGCTCGGCCGTGCCCGGAGCGTGATCAACAACGTCGGCGGCAGCCTGGCCGTCAACGCCGCCAACTCGCTGGTCGCCCACCTCGAGCAGCCGATCCTCGACGAGATCGAGCTGGCCATGGAGACCGTCCTGGCCACCATCGATCCGAGCTCGGCGATCGGCAGCCTGCCGCCGATCACGCTGGTGAACACGACCTTCTTCACCGCCACCGCCACGGTCCAGAGCATCACCTTCGACCCGAACATCGACGTCGAGCTGAGCTTCGTCCCCGGCGCGATGCACGTCCAGATGACCCTCACCAACGTGGTGATCGTCTTCAACATCAACGGCACGATCGTCTTCGCGCCCTACTCCGACGTCGGCACCCTGACCCTCGGTTCGGTGACCATCGACTTCGACCTGGTCCCCACGGTCAGCGGCGGCATGTTCGCCTCGACCACGGCCAACGAGTCGGCGACGGTGGCGAACGCCAGCCTCACCTTCCAGGGCAACATCATCCCGTCGAGCCAGATCCCGACCATCCTCGGCATCCTGATCCCGACCGTCGAGTCGACCCTGGCCACCACGGTCCCGCCGCTGGTGCCGCCGATCGTCGACGGCACCCTGAACTCGATCCCGCAGTCGGTCGACCTGTCGGCCCAGGGCCTGGACGTCAACCTGGCCTTCGTGCCCTCCGGCCTGGCCATCACCACCGGCCGCATGGATCTGATCTATGACGCAGGCGCCGCGGCCAACAACGTCGTTCCCGGCACCGCGAACCTGCTCGGCTACTACGCCACGCCCAGCATGATCCCGACCTACAACGGCGTCGTCCCCGGCACCGCGACCCCCTACAAGGTCGCCGCCGGCCTCGCCGACGACTTCCTCAACCAGCTGGTGGCGGCGGCCCTCCAGGCCGGCGCGCTCGAACTGGACCTGGGCGGCAGCTTCGACCTCAACGGCATGACCCTGAACGCCGACGCCGGCTCCTTCGACCAGGCCTTCCCGGGTCTCGGTTTCGACAAGTTCGACGTCCTGGCCCCGGTGACCCTGACCCTGCACCCGACCATCGCCCCCATCGTCACCATCGATGCCAACGGCGGCTCGAACTACGGCATCGAGCTGGCCGACGTCCTGGTGGACGTCCGGGTCGAGGCGGCGCCGGGCCACATCGTCAGCGTCCTGCGGCTCAGCGCCGATGCCAGCACCAGCCTCGGCATCACCGTGAACACGATGACCAGCACCATCGACCTGACCCCGGGCGCCGCCACGGCCAGCATCCAGGGCGTCTCGAGCCTGCCGGGCATCGACCTCGGTCCCTCGCTCGCCACCCTCGGCGGCCTGATCAACTCGGCGCTGCCGGGTCTCTTGAGCCCGATCACCGGCATCCCGATCCCGAGCATCGCCGGCACGACCTACGTGCCCGTGGTGGTCGGCATCGCGGCCGATGGTCCGAGCGGCGATTTCCTGAGCATCTTCCTCGACTGAGGGAGGTCCGTTTCATCAACGAAGGAGGCCCGGCGCAGCCAGCGTCGGGCCTTCTTCATGTCCCGGCCTCTCGCCGATCCGGATCGCGAGCCGCCCGTTGCCTTCCGGGGCGCGCGCCGGGGATGCCCTCGACCTGCGCCGGGCCGGACCGCGGTCCGGGGCGAGACGGGCGTGGAGCGCCGAGGTCCTAATCCTCGTCCTGTTCGGGGAGATCGATGCGGATGCGGCCGAGGAAGCGCCCGCTCATCGACAGGATGGTGAACTGGAAGCCGCGCCAGGAGATCTGCCGGCCCGCGGCCAGCTCGCCCGGGTTCTCGCCGACCAGGAGACCGCCCAGGGTCCGGGCGCCGGAACCGATCAGGTCGATGCCGGACCGCCGCTTCAGGTAGCGCAGGCTGATGGTCGCGTCGGCGACGACGCAGCCGGGCCGGACGACGTCGATGCGCCGGTTGCGGCCCTTCATGTGCTCGTCCTCGATCTCGCCGATCAGCTCCTCCACGAGATCCTTGAGCGTCACCAGGCCCTCGAGACCGCCGTACTCGTCCACCACGAAGAGCATCTCGCTCTTCGACTGCTGCATCCGCCGGATGGCCCGCCCGAGCAGGGTCTGCTCGGGCACGAAGACCGCCGGTCGGAGGATGTCCTCGAGGTCGCGGACCCGCTCGGGCCGACCCGGGCGGTGCAGCAGGTCCTTGGCGTGAAGGATGCCGATGATGTCCTCGTCGTTCTCGCGGTAGACGGGGATGCGGGTGTGACCCTTCTTGCGGACCAGGTCCTCGAAGCCCTGGAGCCCTTCCTCCACCGACATGCTCACCATCTCGTGTCGCGGCACCATGACGTCGAGCACGGTGGTGACCGAGAACTCGTAGGCGCCGTGGAGGATGTTCTGGGTCATCGGTCCGAGGGTGCCGGCCTCGCGGCCGACGTTGGCGATGACCACGAGATCCTCCGGCTTCACCGCCTCGTCGCCCTGCCCCTCCTCGGCGCCGACGAAGGGCCGGATCAGGATGTTGGCCAGGCGCGTGGTGACGCCGATCATCGGCGCGGTGACGCGGATGAAGAACTCGAGCGGCGGCGCGGTGATCCGGGCGAGCGCCAGGGGCTTCTTCGCCGCCAGGGTCTTGGGGACGATCTCGGCGAAGACCAAGAGGAGGACGGTGAGGATCGGGCTGACGTAGAGCGGCGCGAACTCGCCCCAGAGCGGCACGGCGATGGCCGTGGCCAGCGAGGCCAGCATCACGTTGGCGAAGTTGTTGCCGAGGAGGATGCCCGAGAGCAGCCGGGGCGAGTTGCCCAGGAGCCGGTCGACGCAGGAGGCCCGGCGATCGCCCTGGTCGACCAGCGACTTCAGCCGCAGGCGGTTGACCGACATGATCGCGGTCTCCGAGCTGCTGAAGAAGGCCGACAGGAGGAACAGGAAGACGGTGACCAGCCAGGCCGCCGTCAGCCAGAAGTCGCTCATGGCGCGGTCAACGTCCGGAACTCACTCGTGCCTCAGGGCTTCGATCGGGTCGAGCCCGGCGGCCCGGACCGCAGGATACAGGCCGAAGACGATACCGACCAGGGCCGAGACGCTGAAACTGAGGAGCACCGAGTCCATGCGCACGATCGCCGGCTTGTGCATCGTCACCTCGACGATCCAGGGCGTGAACACGCCGACCAGGACCCCCAGCGCGCCGCCGAGCGACGACAGGGTCACCGTCTCGACCAGGAACTGGGCGACGATGTGCTCCTTGCGGGCGCCGAGGGCGCGCCGGATGCCGATCTCCCGGGTCCTTTCCGTGACCGAGGCCAGCATGATGTTCATGATGCCGATGCCGCCGACCAGGAGCGAGATGCTGGCGATCAGGGCCAGGAAGACCTTGAACAGGGCGCTCTGCTTGCGCTGGGTCTCGATCAGTTCCAGCGGGACGACGATGTCGTAGTCCTTGTCCTTGTGGGCGTGTTCGATCACGCGCTTGACGCTGGCGGCGACCGGCAGCACGTCGTCGATCTCCCGGGCCTGGACCTGGATCTCGTGCAGCTCGACGTCCTCGCGGATGAAGCTGCCGCTGGTCCGGCTGACGATCTGCTCGCCGAGGTAGACCCGCGAGGAGGTGATCGGAATGTAGATGATGTTGCGGTTGGTCTCGGTCTCGCCGCCGTCCGCCTTCTTGACCCCGGTCTTCTCCTCGATGACGCCGATGACGATGTAGGGGTCGTAGTCGATCTTGATCGTCTTGCCGACCGGATACTCGAAGGAGAACAGGCTGCGGGCGATCTCCTTGGTGAGCACGCAGACGTTGGCGTGATCACGGGTATGGATGTCGCCGAAGAAGGCGCCGTCGATCATCCTCAGGTTGGAGACCTTCGGGAACCAGGGCACGGTGCCACGGATGACCGCGTCGGCCTGCCTGGTCTCGAACTGGACCTTCTTCGGATAGTCGCGCGCCGGCACGGTGACCTTGACGTCGGGCACGGTCTCGCTGATCAAGAGGGCATCGTCGTAGCGCAGACCGAAGCGGACCGAGGCCTCGTTGCCCGCGGCCTGGTTGCCGGTGTCGGTGGGCTTCTTGCTCTTCAGGATGATGTTGGTGGAGCCGAGGGCCTTCAGCTGCTCCTGGGCCTCCTGGGCCGTGCCCTCGCCGAAGGCCAGCATGGCGATGACCGAACCGACACCGAAGAGGATGCCCAGCATGGTCAGCACGCTGCGGAGGATGTGGGCCCGGAGGCTCCGGAAACCCAGGATCACGATCCGGTAGCCGGTGCTCATCATGTGAGACCGACCTCCGCGGCATCGCGGCCGAGGCCGTCGCGGATCTCGACGATCAGTCCGTCGCGAACGGTGACGATCTTCTGGGCGTTCTGCGCCACCTCGTCCTCGTGGGTCACCATGATGATGGTCGTTCCGGCCTCGTGCAGGTCGTGGAGCATGTGCATGATCTCCACGCCGGTCTTGGTATCGAGGTTGCCGGTCGGCTCGTCGGCGAGCACGAGGAGCGGATCGTTGACCAGCGCCCGCGCGATGGCGACGCGCTGCTGCTGGCCGCCCGAGAGCTGGGTGGGTCGGTGGTCGGTGCGCTCGCCGAGGCCGACCCTCTCGGCCATCAACCTCGCCTTGGCCCTCGCCTTGGCGCCGTGGATGCCCTGGTAGAAGAGCGGTACCTCGATGTTCTCGAGGACGTTGAGCTGGGGCAGCAGGTTGAAGGACTGGAACACGAAGCCGAGCATCTCGCTGCGTACCTTCGAGAGCTCGCGGTCGTTCATCGCCGACACGTCCTTGCCGCCCAGCACGTAGCTGCCCTGGGTCGGCCGATCGAGGCAGCCGAGGATGTTCAGGAGCGTCGACTTGCCCGAGCCGGAAGGCCCCATGATGGCGAAGAACTCGCCCTCCTCGATGGCGAAGGACACGCCCTTCAGGGCCTGGACGATGCCGGCTCCCATGGTGTAGGTCTTGACGATGTCGGTGAGCGCGGCGATGGGCATCAGTCGTTCTGCCCCTCGCTGCGACGCTTGCGGAACTCTTCCATCGCCTTCTGCCGCTCTTCCGGGGACATGCCCTCGAACTTCTTGCGCATCTCCTCCATGCGCTGCCGCTGCTCCTCGGTCATCGGCCCACGGTTGCCGCGCCGGGCATTGCCCTCGGCCCCGGGAGCGCCCTCGCCGCCGGTACGACGGGGACCAGCCTGCCCGGCCCCGTTCTCGGCCGGGCGACCGGGGGCATCGGAGGAGCGCCCGCTCCCCGCCGCCGAACCGGGTCCCGGAACCGCCGCCGGCTTGCCGGTTCCGGTGGCCGCGTCCGGCTTCACGACCGTGGCCGGAGCCTCCTCGCCGACCTTCATCTTCGGCACCGGCGGGGCGTCGGCGGGGACCGCGAGAAGCACCTTCTCGCCCTCGGCGAGGCCGCTCTTCACTTCGATGCGTTCGTTGTTGTGGAGACCCACCGCGATCTCGCGCAGCTCGATCGCGCCGTCCTTCTCGACGTAGCAGTAGGTCTGCTGGCCGTTGTCGAAGACCGTGTAGACCGGGATCGAGATCACGTTCACGAGGTTGTCGACGATGATCTCGGCGTAGCAGTTCATCCCCGGCTTCAGCCGATTGCCCGGATTCGGGATCGTGACCTTGGTCGAGTAGACCTTGAGGTCCGGGTTGCGGTACCAGGACTGCGAATCGGCGATGGTGGCCACGCTCTCGATCGCGCCCTGGATGGTCTCGCCGGTGTCGGTCTTGACCAGGACCGGTAGGCCGATCGAGACCATGTGGACCGAGCTCTCGTGGACGTCGACGTCGACCAGCACCTGCTCCATGTCGGGCAGCTCGCAGATGATCTGGCCCTTGCGGACGTTGGCGCCCTCCTCGATCGGTCGCGAGTCACGGCGCCCGCCCTCGCGGGCGTAGATGACGACGCCGTCGCGCGGCGCGTAGACGATGTTGTTGGCGATCTGCTCCTGGAGACGTTCGAGCTTCTTCTTCTCCAGGTCGAACTGGGCCGAACGGCTCTCGACCTCGACCTGCTTCTGGCTCAGGGCCGCCTCGCAGCGCGCGTTGACCCGGACGAGCTCGCGCTTCGACT
Source organism: Planctomycetota bacterium (assembly GCA_020639295.1). Lineage (GTDB taxonomy): Bacteria > Planctomycetota > DRQF01 > JACKGY01. The sequence goes on along the minus strand of JACKGY010000003.1, from coordinate 130,056 downwards.
CCTCAAGCTTGCTCTCCAGCTCGCGCTTGCGCTTCTTCGAGGTGTAGTTGTCGAGCACCTCGAGCTTGCGCAGGGCGAGGTCCTCCTCGATCTCGAAGCGCTTCACCGAGAACCGATCGCCCTTCAGCTTGTCCTGGGAGATGAAGCCCTTCTCGGCCAGCTGCTCGCTCCAGGTCAGGGTTTCCTTGGCCCGTTCCCGCTGTTCGCGCGCGATCGTGATCTCGGCGTTGACGCCCTCCTTCTCGCGCGGCAGGTCGCCCTCCACGTACTGCTCGAGATCGAGCTCGGCGAACAGCACGTCGAGCTCGGCCTGCTTGATGTCGCTCTCGTTCTGCTGCTTGGTGATCTCGAGCTGCTGCTTGGCGCTGAACAACGCCTGCTCGGCGCCCGAGGTCGAGATCTGCTGCTGGAGGATGCGATCCTGCTGATCTGAAACGTCGAGGGTGAACAGCTGGTCGCCCTTCTTGACGAAGCTGCCCTCCGGAGCGATGTCGAGCAGGAGCGAGGTGCCCTCGATCGGGTTGACCACGCTGAGCGGATCGCGGGCCTCGATCGTGCCCTTCTGGCTGATCGAGATCCTCAGGTCGCCGACCCGGGCGGTGTAGGTCTGGTATTCGATCTTCTGCTGGTCGTCGCCGCAGGCGGCGAGCAGGAGCAAGGTCGCCAGGGCGGCGACGAGACGCGGGCCACGGGTCATGGTCAGTCCTCCTCCTTTAGCCGCATCATGGTCAGCTCGCGATCGATCCCGCGCGAGTCGACGCTCAGGATTCCCATGTCGCGAAAGAGCTGGAGTTCGGCGATCTTGTAGTTGACGAGGGCGTCGAGAACCGCGTTCTCGGCGGCGATCAGGTCGTTCTGGGCATCGAGCAGGTCGAGGGTGGTGCCCTGACCGGCGTCCTTGAGCAGGCTGGCGGCGTCGACGTTGGTCTGCGACACCTCGAGCGAGCCCACCTGGATGCGGTAGGACTCCGACGCCTGGTGCAGGTTGCGCAGCGCGCTGCGCACCTGCAGCTTCACCTGGTCCTCGAAGCCCTCGTAGGCGCGCCGGGCCGCGTCGTAGGCGATCAGGGCCTCGCGATAGGCGTTGCGTTCCTGGATCCGGTCGAAGGGCAGGTCGAGGTCGAAGCCCAGCCGGTAGTCGGCGTTGCCGATCGGGTCGAGGCGGAAGGAGTTCTCGCCGAAGTCGTTCGATCCCAGGTCGATGCTGGCCGTGAGGTCGAGGCCCGCGAGCAGCGCGTCGCGGGCGACCGCGACCCGCCGCCGGGCGTCCACCGCCCGGCCCTGGCTGGTGGCGAGGTCGAGACGATTCCGCAGCGCGATCAGGGTCGCGCGGGTCTCGTCGACCGGGACGCCGCCCAGGCCCGCGGCCTTGATCCGGTCGAGGTCGAGGACGTCGATCTCGAGCCGCGCGTCGGTGGGAATGCCGAGGGTCAGCTTGAAGCGGTCCCGCGAGTTGGCGAACTGCTGGGCGGCGATGACCACCCGGTTCTCGGCCGAGAGCTCGGCCTGGTTGGCGCGCTCGACGTCGGTCCGGGCCAGGCGACCGGCCTCGCCGAGGGCACGGTTCTCCTCCGCGGTGATCCGCCGGCGATCCAGGTTGCGGTTCTCGTTGGCGGCGGTCTGCGCGTCCTGCAGCAGGCGGAGGTACTCCGAGGTCACGCTGACCGCGAACTCGCGCTTGAAGCGTTCGTACTGGCGGACCGAGTAGACCACGTTGCGCTCGGCCTGGGTCACGCGCTCGTAGGCGATCTCGCGCCCGGCGCCGCGCAGGAAGGGCAGGCTCAGGGTCAGGGTGGCGAAGGTGGTCGCCACCGTGCTCATCGGGTCGGAGAGGAAACGGGTGACGCTGTCGCCGATGGACAGGGTCAGGGCGCCACCGGCCTCGAGCAGGCGGGTGAAGCCGAAGGAGCCGTTCTCGGCCAGGGACAGGCGGCTGGAGTCGTCGCCGTCGCCGAGGGCGGCGAAGTCGACGCTCTGCATCCCGAACCAGTTGACCTGGTAGTCGTGCCAGGAGCCGGTCAGGTCGAGAGCGGTCAGGTAGAGGGTCTCCTTCTGGGTCTGGAACTCGCGGCTGTTGCGGGCGGCGATCTCCAGGGTGGAGGCCAGGTCGACGGTGACCGAGGCCCCCTCCAGCGCCAGCCGCTCCCGCGGGCCGGGCTCCTCGTCGAGGGAGTGGGCCAGGATCAGGCTGTCGCGCAGGCGATCGACCTGGGCCAGGTCGAAGTCCGGCTCCGGGGCCTGCCCGGCCAGCTCGCGGCCCCAGCGGACCACGCCATAGGCCTCGGCGTCGGCCTCGGCCTCGTAGGTCTCCGGGCTCTTGCAGGCCGAGACCAGGAGCAGGACCAGGAAGGGAACGAGTCTGCCGGCCGGCGGCCGACCCCGCCGGTCGGGGATTGAAGGGGCGTCGTCTAGGAACATGGGCTCTCGAGCGGAATCCGGGCGACGGCGCCAGGCTCAGGTCGGCGCCACCTACGCAAGTCTAAACGCGGCAAGGAGGAAAACAATTCACCCCCAATTCCCGCGACTTGCTTTTCGCCGCTGGAAACACCGCGCGCGGACCGGGGTTCCGTCCTTCCCCCGCTCAGAGTCCGAGTCGGTCGAAGAGCGCCGCGGTGAGGACCGGCAAGGCGATGGTGGCGTCGCAGGCGACCTCGGCGAAGCGGGCGTGACTGCCGTACTTGCCCCAGCTCTTGCTCTCCGAGATGGTGCAGCCCGACAGACCGCCGAAGACCACGTTGTCGGTCGAGATCCGGACGCCGTAGTCGTAGCCCGGAAAGTGCTGGTCGTCGATCATGTCGAGCAGGGGGAAGATCTGCTGGGCCCAGTTCCGGGGCACGCCGCCGCCGACGATGAGGGCGCCGCGGCGCTCGTAGGCCCGGATCCAGTCGCCCATCCGGAACAGATCGTCGATCTCGTCCAGGATCATGTTGCACCAGCCACGATAGCGGAAGCGGGCGAAGTTGAGACAGAACTCGCTATCGGAAGTGGCGCCGCAGTAGATCGGCGTCCCGGTCTCGTGGGCCACGGCCATGATCGAACGCCGGCCCTGCTCCGAGAGCGCGGCGCCGGTGCGCCGGAAGACCTCGCTGGGCGGCAGGATCAGCGGTCGGCCCGGCTCGGCGGCGTCGTGCGCCTCCTGGATCGGCCGCCAGATGGCCTCGAGGACCTTCTCCGCCGCCAGGTAGTTCTCCTCGGGCAGGTTGGTGTCGTAGATCCGGTTGATCCGGTGCTCGTAGAGCTCGTCGTCGTCGGCCCCGGGGTCGCCGAGGTAGTGGCCATGGCCGCCCTTGGCGGCGTTGACCAGGTCGTGCGAGATGTTGGCGCCGGTCGAGACGATGGCCTGGATGATCCCCTTCTCCATCAGCCGGCAGACGACCTCGCCCATGCCGGCCGGAACCATCGCCCCGGCGAGGGTGAGGACCACGCCGGCGCCCTCGTCCTGGTACATGGTCTCGAGCACCTGCAGGGCGAGGTTCAGGTTGCGGCCCTGGAAGGAGCAGTCGCCGAGGGCCTCCAGGATCTGGAGGGCGCTGCGGGAACGGTCGGGATCGATCGGGATGATCGGGCGCTCGGTGTACTTGCTCATCGTCTCAGTCCTTCTTCAGGTAGCCATCGAGCAGTCCCTGGTCGCGCAGCCAGCCCATGAGCGGGATCATCGGCAGGCCGTAGACCGTGAACTGGTTGCCGCGCACGGCTTTCACGAAGCGCAGGCCGCGCTCCTCCAGGCGATAGCCGCCGGCGCAGCCGAGGCCCTCGCCGAGCGCGACGTAGGCGGCGATCTCGTCCTCGCCCAGCCGGTGGAAGTCGACCTCGACCGAATCGAGGTCGGCGAGCAGCACCTCCTGGTCGCGGACCAGGGCGAAGCCGCAGTCGAAGCGGTGCGTGCGGCCCGACATCGCGCGCAGCTTCGCGGCCAGGGCGACGCGGTCCTCCGGCTTGGCCACGACCCGGCCGTCGAGGCTGAAGACCTGGTCGGAACCGAGCACCAGCGCGCCCGGATGCCGAGGCGCCACCGCCCGGGCCTTGGCCTGGGCCAGCTCGACCGCCAGCCGCCGGGGATCGGCGATCCGGGTCTGGAGCTCGGCCTCGTCCAGGTCGGCCGGGTCGACCCGGAAGCGGAAGCCGGCCTGTTCGAGGAGTTGCCGTCGGATGCCGGAGCCCGAGGCCAGGATGAGGGTCTGCTCGCTTCCCGACATTGTTTTTTGCCGCCGCAATTGCTTCGATGGTTCGGGCGGCGCATTGTGTCGCCGCGTCAGGCGGGCGTCAACGACGAGGCCCGCGCGGTTCGGGAGAACGGGGAAATGACCAAGCATCGTCACGTCGTGGCCCTCAACACCGGGGGCGGCGACTGCCCGGGACTGAATGCCGTGATCCGCGCGATCGTCAAGCGCGCCCGGATCTACCATGACTGGAAGATCATCGGCATCGAGGACTCATTCGACGGCCTGATCAACGACAAGATGCGGGTCCGCGAGCTGACCCGCTCGTCGGTGGCCGGCGCCCTCACCCGCGGCGGTACCCTCCTGGGCAGCACCAACCGCGGCAACCCCTTCAACGTGGGCGGTCAGGATCTCTCCGAGCGGGTGGCCGATCGTCTGCGCGCCCTCGGCTGCGAGGGCCTGATCGCGCTGGGCGGCGACGGCAGCATGACCATCTGCCATGAGCTGTCGCAGAAGACCGGGCTCAAGGTCATCGGCGTGCCCAAGACGATCGACAACGACCTCAAGGGCACGGACATCACCTTCGGCTTCAACTCGGCGGTCGAGTTCGCGACCATGGCGGTCGACCGGTTGCACACCACGGCCGAGAGCCACGACCGCATCATGGTGGTCGAGGTCATGGGCCGCGACGCCGGCTACATCGCCCTCCATGCCGGTGTCGCCGGCGGCGCCGACGCGATCCTGATCCCGGAGATCCCCTTCGACCTGCACCTGGTCGCCGGCAAGATCCTCGAGCGCCAGCAGATGGGCCGCTACTTCTCGATCGTCGTGGTGGCCGAGGGCGCCCACGCGGCCGGGGGTGGTCAGCTCCACGACAACCTGAGCGGCGCCAAGAAGCGCCTCGGCGGCATCGGACGCTACGTCGCCGAACAGCTCCACGAGATCACCGGCATCGACGCCCGCGACACCGTCCTCGGTCACCTCCAGCGCGGCGGCGTGCCGACCGCCTTCGACCGCATCCTGGCCAGCCGGCTCGGCAACCACGCGGTCGACCTGGTGGAGCGCGGCGACTGGAACCGCCTCGTGGTCATGCGCAACGACACCGTCGACAGCATCCCGCTCGCCGACGCGGTCGGCGGCACCCGCTCGGTCGCGCTCGATCACGACCTGGTGGCGACGGCGCGCGGCCTGGGCATCAGCTTCGGCGACGAGGTCTGATGCGCCGGCGCGGAGCCCGGCGATGACCGCCCGGCACGAGACCATCATCCGCCTGTTCCGCCAGGGGCAGAAACTCGAGTCGATCGTCTCCGGCTGGCAGATCGGCGAGGCCGAGCTGGCCGAGCTGGTCATCCAGGCCTACCGCGCCGGCGAGACCATCAACCCGGACTGGCTGGCGCCGCGCTCGATCCGTGATCACCTGAAGGAGGTGCTCGCCGACCGGCCGGACCTGAGTTCGGTGCAGGTCTCGAGCCTGTTCAAGGGCCGGATCTCGCCGGCGCTGGTGCAGGCCCTGCGCGTGGTCCAGGGCGAGGGCCGCGGCCTCGAGACCCGGGTGATGAACGAGGCCACCTACGCCGAGGCCTTCCTCGACGACCTCCTCGGCGCCCGCCGCGAGATCCTGATCGTCGCCCCCGAACTCAAGGGCGACCATTGGCGCCGCTACCTCGAGGCCTTCCTCCGGGTCCTCCACCAGGAGGGCCAGGTGGTGATCTTCTGCCGCAAGGTCTCGAACCTGGTCGAGGACGAGATCCGCGAGCGCGGCATCGAGCTGATCGAGAAGCACAGCAACGCCCGGCTGGCCGTGATCGACCGCCAGATCCTCTGGGAGGGATCGATCAACTTCCTGCTCCCGCCCGACGGCGAGGAGCACCTGCGACGATCCGTCTCCAAGCTGCAGTGCAGCGAGATCCTCGACATCCACGACCTGGAGGTCTGAACCCCGGACGAGGCCGGCGGGCGCGCGGAAGAACTTGCAGCCCTTCCGCATGCCTCGACCCTTGCCGACACCGGCGGGGATTCCTCTATAATCCGGCGGTGGCCCGGACCGCGGGCCGCGCCGACCTCGACCCCCAAGCCGACCCAGGAGGCAGACGCCGTGAGTGAGCATCCGATCAGCCGATTCGCCGAGACGCGGATGGTGACGCTTCAGCAGCACATCATGGAGCAGCAGAAGTACCACCCGACGGCCACCGGCGAGTTCTCCTGGCTCCTCTCCGGCGTCACCCAGGCCACCAAGATCATCGCCGCCAAGGTGCGGCGCGCCGGCCTGGTGGACATCCTCGGCGACGCCGGGCACGAGAACGTCCAGGGCGAGGAGGTCCAGAAGCTCGACCTCTTCGCCAACGAGATCCTGATGAAGTGCCTCGCCTATCGGGGCAACGTCGGCATCCTCGCCAGCGAGGAGAACGAGAATCCCATCGTTCTCCACGACACCGGCGCGGCCGGCCGCTACATCGTGCTCTTCGATCCGCTCGACGGTTCGAGCAACATCGACGTCAACATGCCGGTGGGCACGATCTTCTCGGTGCTGGAGCGGCAGAACACCGGCTTCGGGCCCCGCGACTCCCTCACCGACATCCTCCAGCCCGGCATCCGTCAGCGCGCGGCGGGCTACGTGATCTACGGTTCGTCGACCGTCTTCGTCTACACCACCGGCCAGGGCGTGCACCTGTTCACGCTCGACCCGGCCTCGGGCACCTTCCTCCTCCACAAGGAGGGCCTCGAGATGCCGCCCGCCGGCAAGATCTACTCGGTCAACGAGGCCAACTTCCCCGACTTCGAACCGCCGGTGCAGAACTTCCTGAAGAAGATCAAGTCCTCGAAGGAGCCGGCCTTCACCTCGCGTTACGTCGGTGCCCTGGTCGCCGACTTCCATCGCACGCTGTTGAAGGGTGGCATCTTCCTCTATCCCAGGACCGCCAAGGCGCCCCAGGGCAAGCTGCGCCTGCTCTACGAGTGCTCGCCGATGGCCTTCATCGCCGAGCAGGCCGGCGGCATGGCCACCGACGGTGAGCACCGCATTCTCGAAAAGGTCCCGAGCTCGCTGCACGAACGCAGCGCGCTCTTCATCGGTTCCCGCAACATCGTCGAGGAGGCTCTGAGCTACACGCGCGGCGAGCGCAAGGACTGAGCCGGCCGGCCACGCCCGGACGCCTCGGCGCGCAGATGAGTCTCCGGACGACGCGGACTTTTCCGGAGGGCCCTGACGGATCGCCATTTCGCACGTAGGCTCTTGCGTGGGATGAGCGGCCCGATGAGCCCGGGAGGAATGTGATGTCGTCCATGTACAAGGTGATCGCCACACCGGCGATCCTGCTGTTGACCCTGTTCCTGGGCACGGCCCGCGCCGCCGGCCAGGACGCGATCCAGGAGTCCCAGGGCCGGCTCGTGCGCGGCGGCAAGACCGTCAGCCTGGGCGAGGAGCGGCGAAGCGTCCTGCGCGGCTTCGGGGCCCCCGACGGCGCCGTCGCCAAGGCGGCGATCTGGAGCTACCCGGAGCTGGTGATCACCTTCGATCACGACCGGGTGTCCAACATCACGGTGCAGACCGGATTCAGCGGCAGGACCGAGAAGGGCCTCGGCATCGGCTCGAGCCTGAACGACCTGCGCCGGGTCTATCCGCACGCGCCCAACCGCAACAGCGGCCGGATCAGCGCCGGACGGGTCTCCTTCCTGCTCGATCGCGGGCGGATCACCCACATCACCCTGGCGGGTGAGGTCCGGGTCGAGCAGCCCCAGCCGCAGCCCCAACCCCAGCCGCAGCCCGACGCCGGCGGCAACCGCCCGCGCCCGGATCGCGACGGCGACCGCATCCGCCCGGGCGGCGCCGGCGATCGGCCGCGCCCCGGCCAGGACCAACAGCAGCAGCAGATCGATCTCTTCGATCGCGAATGGCAGGCCCAGGACCGTCCCCAGTGGGTCGACGGCCCCGCCGGGACCTGGCCCTCCGATCGTGGCCTGATCCTGTTCCGGGTCGCCTACGGCGCCCGCTGCCGGGGCGGTGAGCAGCAGCTCAACGAGGACTCCACCGACCCGCTCGATCGTCGTGACTACATCTTCGATGCCGGCTTCCTGAAGGAGCGCCAGAAGCGGGGCAAGCCGCTCCGCTGGCAGTATCGCTTCGCCGGCGACGGCCCCTGCAAGGTCAAGGTGATCTGGTTCGCCAACCGTCGCCTGCTCGAGGAGCACCTGCGCCAGAATCCCTACGACCGCGGCTTCGCCTACCGCAACGGCCGCGATCCCGACGGCTCCGGCCGCCCCGGCCGCGGTGACGGCAACGATCGCCCGGGCCGTGGTGACGGCAACGATCGTCCCGGCCGCGGCGACGCCGACTGGCGCCAGCGGGCCAAGCTGATCTGGGACGAGAGCTGGACGGTGCGTCGCGGCGAGGACCGCTGGGTGATCGGCCCGCGCGAGGAATGGTCCGACGACCAGGGCGCGATCCTCGTCCGGGCGCTCGCCGGCAACCGGGTCAACCGATTCCTGTTCCGTCCCGGCGGCGGCCAGATCCAGGAACTCGCCCCGGGGGACCACGTCTTCCCCGCCGACATCCTGAACGGCCGGCGCGGTGGCCGTCTCTTCGAGCAGCTCCGCGGTGATCGCGGCCAGCGCCTGCAGTTCGCCTTCCGCGGCGACGGTCGGGTCCGGGTCCAGGTCTGGTGGCTGCCGGACAGCCGTCACTGCGACGAGTTCTGCCGCGAGAACAGCCGCGAGAGCCTGGCGCCCTGGCTGATCGCCAGCGTGCTGCCGGCCTTCATCTTCGCCGGCCAGGAACACTGGCGCGACGACGATCGCCACGAGAGCGACTGGCGGCGGCCGGGCTTCGACTCCCCGGCCGAGCTGGCCAATGTCGCCGCCCGCCTGAACGGCGGCCTCGCCCGACGCAGCTCGCGTGACCCGCGCCTCAGCTCGGGCTCCGAGTTCGACGGCGGCCTCTGGCAGAGCGAGGGCCGCGGCTGGGCCGCGGTGGAGAGCCGCTTCTACGCCGCGGCGGAGCTGCGGCGCATCGACGTCTCCACCGCCGGATCGGACGGCTGCGAGGCCAGCTGGATCGCCTTCGAACTCCAGGGCGAGAACGGCCGCTGGGAACGGATCGCGACCCTGCACGACGAGAACGTCAACTGGCACCGCCTGAGCAGCGGCCGGACCGCGGTCTCGCGGGCGCCCTTGCAGATCCCCTGCGATCCGCGCCGGCGCTACATCGCCCTCCGCGTCATCTTCGCCGGCGAGGGTCCCTTCCGCCTCGGCGACGTCCGGGCGCTCGGTCGCCTGGTCGGTGCCCCGCTCGTGGAGGATGACGGCACGGGCCCGGACTGGCCCGGATGCCGGCTCGAGTTCCCGGTCGCCCGGGTCGAGGTCGACAGCGGCGTCGTGATCGACGGTGGCCAGCCGCTGTTCATCGACGTCCGCGGCTCGCTGTCGCTCGACGCCAACGACGACGGCCCCTTCGGCTGGTGCGGCATCGAGGGCTATGGCGCCTATCACTGCCGCAGCGCCTTCCCGGACGCCAACCGCTACGAGCTCTGGCGCCGCGGCCTCGTCGCACCCGACCTGCCCGCCGGCGCCCTCCTCCTCCGGGTCGGCGATGGGCCCTGGGAACAGTTCGTCCCCGACCAGCCCTTCGAGTCCCGGCGGGCCGGTCGCCTGGTCTTCGCCTGCAACCTGCCCCGTCAGAACGCGGCCCGCGGTCAGCTCGAGATCGGCATCCTCGGCGGCCGCTACGCGGCGCCCGGTCTGGTCCGGCCGGTCGGAGCGCGAGTCCGCTGCGCCGGAACCATCACGGTCAAGTCCTCGGGACGAGGCCTCGCCGGCACCGACGTCGTCGCCATCGCGCCCGATGACGGCAACCGGATCCTGGCGGGCGGTCGGACCGACGCTTCGGGAGCCTTCGATTTCGGTCTCGAGATCGAGCGCGGCACGCGCATCGTGCTGCGCATTCCGGAACTCCGGGTCGAGTCGCAGCCGCGGACCTTCGCCGCCGACGGACTCTTCGACTGGAACCTGGCGCTCGACTGAACCCACCACGCGGGACGGCCCGCCGGCGACCTGCTGCCGGCGGGCCTCAGTCCCGTGGTTCGCGACCGGTGAACAGGTTGTTGGCGCGCTGGTAGTCCTCGGGCTGGCCGATGTCGCACCAGTACTCCCGCACCGGGAAGGCCAGCACCGGGTCCCCGACGTCGATGCGTTCCTCGATCAGCAGGGTCATGTCGTAGTAGCGACTCGGCGGGATCGCGGAGCGGACCTCCGGCTCGATCAGGTAGATGCCGGCGTTGGTCCACGAGGTCTGGAGCGGCTTCTCCTGCAGGGCGATGACACGCCGGCCCATCAGCTTGGTGACGCCGTAGGGGACCCGATGTTGGTAGGGTCGCACCGCGACGGTGATCGCCGCCTGTTCGCGCAGATGGAAGTCGGCCATCGCCCCGAGGTCGAGGTCGGTGAGGACGTCGCCGTTCATCACCAGAAGCGGGTCGACGCCGATCCCGGAGACCAGGCCGATCGCTCCGGCCGTGCCGAGGGCCTTCTCCTCGCGCACGTAATCGATGGCGAGGCCGTGCCGCGAGCCGTCGCCGAAGTACTCCTCGATCTGCCGCGCCCGATAGCCGAGGGCCATGGAGACCCGCTCGAAGCCATGGACGACGAGGTGGGCGACGATGTGTTCGAGGATCGGCCGCCCGCCGACCGGCAGGAGCGGCTTCGGCGTGGTCTCGGTGAGGGGCCTGAGCCGCGTGCCCTCGCCGCCGACCATGAGCACCGCATGGCGCGGTCGCCGGTCGGGCTTCAGGTCGTCCGGCCGGCGGTGCAGCCGCAGAGGACGCATCTGCTCGTCGAGCTCGACCAGGTACCGCGCCTCGTGATCGCGGAACAACTCGAGGACGCGCTCGGCGGCGACGCCGACCTGGACCAGCGGCAGGTCCCGGTCGACCAGCTCGGTCACCGGCGTGGTCGAGGACAGCCCGCGGAGCATCGCCTGGCGGAGCTGCTCGTCGTCGATCAGACCGACGAAGCGGCCGCCATCCTCGACGACCAGCACCGGGCGAGCGCCCTCGTCGATCAACCGGGTCGCGTCGCTGAGGGTGGTCTGGGTCCCGATGATGCTCAGATCCTGCGCGTCCATGCGCCTCCTCGACGAAATGGGCCCACGTCCAGGACCGGTCGGCGCCGGCGCCTGGAACTGCTGCGAGAATACGCAAAGGCCACGATCTTGCCAGCGGCACCCGGCCCGCATCAGGAGGCACGGCCAGCGGCGCCGATCGCGGATCGGCGGTCGCGGTCGCCTTCGTGGCCCCGCCGGAAACCCTGCCAGGGGCGGAGATTCCGGTACTTCGATTGGCCCAGGCCTCGGGTATAGTAGTGTCCCGTGGACCAGCGCCGACCGGCCACCCCTTAACCTGGCGACGAGCACCCATGCTGACGGTCAATGTCGAAGCCGAGTTCGATTCCGCCCGCCTGATGCGCGCCATCGCGCATCTGGAGAGCGCGGTCCGGGCCGATCCGAAGAACCTGCGCTACCGCAAGGTGCTGGCCGAGGCCTATCTCGCCGCCCATCGTTTCGACGCGGCCCTGGACCAGCTCCGCGCCATCCGGCCGCGTCGTTCCGACCCGCGGGTCGAGTACCTGCTCGCCTACACCTGCTACCGGCTGGGCGAGCTGGACGAGGCCAGCGCGCTCCTCAACCAGATCGACGACGACGACCAGGTCGGCTTCTCGCGCCTGCATCAGCTCGCCGGCCGCATCCGCCACGACCGCGGCCAGTTCGCCGAGGCGGTGAACGAGTTCGCCCAGGCCCTCATCCTCAGCCCCGACTCGCCGGCGCCGAAGTGGCACATGGCGCGATCGCTGGTGGCGCACGCCGCGACCCAGGGTGAGGACCGGCTCGGCCTTTTCCGCCGGGCGCTCGGCCTGCTCAAGTCGATCAAGCCCGACCCGAACCACGAGGACGAGTGGCACGAGACCCTCGGCCGCATCTACCTGGCCCTGCACCAACCGATCGAGGCCCTGCGTCACCTCGAGCGCTCGGTCCGCTCCAACGGCGCCGAGAAGTCGCTCCTGCTCGGTCTGGCCTGGTTGCTGCGCGGCGAGGACGACAAGGGCCGCCCCTACCTGCGCGAGGCCGTCCGCAACGCGGCCCTCAGACCGCGCTGCGCCGCCTACCTGGCCGAGATCGCCACCACGCCGCGCCATCTGCTCGAACGCATGGGACTACGCACCGGCCGCGCCGGCATCCCGCTCTTCCTGGACGAGACCTATCTCGGCACGATCTTCGGCAACGGCGCCCCGGAGGTCCTCCAGATCATCAACGCCGGCCTGAGGCCGCGCGCCGACCTCATGGGCCGCACCCAGGCCGAGGCCGACCCGGATCGCCGCGTCGACCACCTCTTCGCGCCGGCGCCCCGCGCCAACGAGGCCGAGGCGGCCGACGCCGGCTCGACGGCGGGGACGACGCATCCCGATGCGGTGGCCACGCGCCTGGTCGAGAGCAGTCCCCGCAGCCAGGGTGATCGGCTCTTCCCGCGCACCATGATCGAGCTGCCCCAGAGCGACGACGCCACCGAGCGGGTCGAGCACCCGATCGAGGTCGACGAGGAGGACTGGGACATCGGTCTCGCCGAGCTCGACGGACCGCCGGCCAGCGGCGACCGGACCGCCCAGATGCCGATCCAGGACGACGAGGAGGACGAGCGCCGGTGAGCCGATCCGACAGCAAGAAGTCACGCCAGCTCATCGAGCGCGCCTGCGGCCTGATCGCGCAGGGCGAGATCGACGCGGCCAAGGATCTCCTCAAGGACTCGATCCGCTCCTTCGAGGGAGCCGGCGATCCCGATGCCGTGGCGACCTACGCCGAGCTCTGGTACCAGCTCGGTCGCTGCCATCTCGCCGGACGGCGCGCGGACAAGGCGATCCAGTCCTTCGAGAACGCGCTCCGCACCGACCCCGAGCACCTGGAGGCCAAGCTGCGTCTGGTCGAATCGAAGCTCGACTCCGGAGACGCCCTCGGCCACGACATGGTCGGCCACTACGTGCTCTACCTGAGCAAGGGCCCGCTGGAGAAGGCACGCCTCGGCGCGCTCCGGCGCCTGCAGCAGATCCTGCGCATCCGCCTCAACGAACGCCCGGCCACCGTGGTCTGGCGGGTCGAGATGCTCGAGAAGCTGGCCCGGCTCCTCCCCCAGCTCAAGTTCCCGCGGCTCTACCTCGGCCGCGGCCGCTACCTCCAGGAGGACTACGCCGGCGCCATCCGCGAGCTCGAGCCCCTGGCCGACAAGAGCCCCGACTCGCACCACCTGCTCAACATGCTGGCCCGCTCCTACGAGAAGGTCGGGCGCCTCGAGGACGCTCACCGTAGCTGGGAGCAGTCCCTGCGCATCGTCCCCGGCCAGGCCGGCGTCCACTTCCGGATCGGCCGCCTGGAGCTCACCTTCGCCCAGCGCTCGGCCTGAGGGCGCGGTCGCGGTGGACGAGGCCCGGTCACCGGGTATGATCGGCGCGGGATCGAAGCTCCAGGAAGGAAAGCATGACCAAGCGGCCCGGAGAGAGACGCGACGAGAACGAGGTCGAGCAGGCCGAGGCGGAGCTGAGCCGCCATCACCTGGCCTTCTGGCGCTTCCTGTTCCGCTCCGGTGAGATCCTGAACAAGGGCCTCATCTGGGCGATCTTCTTCTTCCTCCTCTGGCTCCTCCGCGATTTCTTCCCGCTGATCTTCGTCACCTTCGTCTTCTCCTTCGTCACCGCCTCGGCCTGTCGGGTGCTCGGTCGCCTGCGCCCCAGCATGGGCTGGCGGAGCCGCGTGGCCCTGGTCTTCTCCGGCTTCCTCCTGATCCTCTCGCTCCTGGTCTCGATCGCGGTGCCCCAGGTCAAGGCCGGCGTCTGGGAGCTGAACGGGATGGTGCGCGACCTGCCCCGCAAGTGGGAGGCGCAGATCGATCCCTGGCTCTACGACAACTGGAACTTCTACCGGCGGCTGGTCACCAAGACGACGCTGGTGCCGATCGACGGCGTCAGCTACCGGGACGAGGTGGCGAAGTTCGGCGAGCCGGCCGGGGCCCGCGAGGGCGAGGCGATCGTCGAGCCAGGCTCCCCGGAGACCGCCGCGACCCCGGGCGCGGACCGGCCGGTGGAGCCGCAGCTGGTGACCCGCGAGGAGCGGATCTCCTTCTGGAAGACCGACCAGGTCGGCGACTACCTCGCGCACCTGCAACAGAACGTCCTGAAGGACCTGCCCAGCCTGATCACCGACGTGGTCACCGGCATCATGGCCCTGGTCTCGCTCCTGTTCCTGGCCATGCTGTTCAGCTTCCTGATCGTCTTCGACCTGGACTCGCTCTCGCGCGAGGTCAAGAAGCTCGAGAACACCAAGCTCTCCGACTTCTACCGGGAGACGATCTCCAGCATCGTCGAGTTCGGCGCCGTGCTCGGCAAGGTGCTCGAGGCCCAGGCCGTGATCGCCCTGGTCAACGCCCTGCTGACGGCGATCGGTCTCTGGCTCCTCGGCGTTCCGAACGTCGCCTTCCTGTCGCTCTTCGTCTTCGTCTGCGGCTTCATCCCGGTGGCCGGCGTGTTCATCTCGTCGGTCCCGATCTGCCTGGTGGGCCTCTACGTCGACGGCGTGCCGACCCTCCTGGTGCTCGTCGCCTTCATCACCGGCATCCACTTCCTCGAGGCCTACGTCCTCAACCCGCGGATCATGGGCGCGGCGCTGCACATCAACCCGGTCCTGGTGCTGATCATCCTGGTCATCGGCCACCACGCCTTGGGCGTCTGGGGTCTGCTCCTCGGTCTGCCGATCTGCTACTACTTCTTCACCCACGTGATCAAACGCGAGAAGCAGGAGATCGGTCTCCGGGTG
Organism: Planctomycetota bacterium; assembly: GCA_020639295.1. Taxonomy (GTDB): domain Bacteria; phylum Planctomycetota; family DRQF01; genus JACKGY01. Next base: position 115,053 of record JACKGY010000003.1, on the reverse strand, counting down.
AAGTTCAAGCGCAACCGCGAGGAACTGCCCGCGGGCGACGCCAACCCATGAACGAAGCCGCAAGCGACCCCCTGCGAGACCGGCTCGAATCGGCTCGCGACGAGGTCGCCATCGAGCTCGGCCGCCGGGCGCGAGTCGATGCCCGATTCATGACCCTCCGGGTCGCCTGTTTCCTGGTCGGCCTCGCCGGTTTCCTGGCCACCGCGGCCAGCGGCCGCGAGCTCTGGGCCTGGACCCTCCTGGTGCCCGGCCTCGCCGCCTTCGTCCTGGCCGTGGTCGCCCATGCCCCGACCCGCCGTGAACTCGAACGGCTGCGCCGGCTGCGCGACCTGATCGAGGCCAAGCTCGCCCGTCTCGATCGCGAGGCGCGCCCCGAGTGCCGCGATCCCTTCCTCGCCGCCCCGCGCGCCGGCTCGCTGCGGCCGGCGGAAGCCGAGGCCCCGGCGATCGATCCCCAGGTCCTGGACGATCTCGGCGTGCTGCGCGGACGGGCCCAGCTCCTCGGACTGCTCGCCACCACCCATACCCGTCTCGGGCTGCTCCGCCTGGCCGACTGGCTTCATCACCCCTCGATGTCCGTGACCGAGATCCGCTCCCGCCAGGAGGCCGCGCGCGAGCTGGTCGAGGCCACGCGCCTGCGGCACCAGGTGGAGCAGATCTGCCGGCGGCTCGGCCCGGGCCCCGCGCCGGACCCGGTCGCCTTCCTGCGCGACCGGCCCTTCGTACTCGAGGCCGAACCCGCTCGCGGTCTGGTGGTGGCCGCCCTGGCCCTGGTGCTCGTCGGGACCACGGCGGCGCTCTGGGCCTCCTCGCTCGCGCTGATGGTCGTCGCCCTCGGCGTCGCCGGCCTCGCCAACCTCCGGTTCGGTCGGGCCCTCGCCGGCGTCGCCGAGCTGCGCGACTCCTTCATGTCCTGGCGCGGTCATCTCGAGGCCCTGCCGGAATTCCTCGCCGAGCTGGACCGGGCGGCCCCGACCAGCGCTCGACTCCTCGACCTGCGGCGGCGGATCGCCGGCGGCGTCGCGATCGCCGCCGAGCTGCGCCGCGGTCTGGTCGCCCTGTCGCTCTACAAGGCTGGCCTCCTCTACGTCGTCTTCGCCTGGCTGACCTTCTACGACCTCCTGGTCATGATCCCGCTGCTCCGCCACCTGCGCCGAGGGCGCGCGGAGCTGGTGGTCGCCCTCGACGCCCTGGCCGAGCTCGAGGCCCTCGTGGCCCTCGCCAGCCTCGCGATCGAGCAGCGCGGCTACGTCTGGCCGGAGCTCGACGATGAAGCCCCGGGGCTCACCATCGAGGAGGGTCTCCATCCCTTCCTGCCGTCGAGCGGAAGTCAGGCCAACTCGATCAGCCTGGTCGCCGAGGCGCCGGTGGCGGTCATCACCGGCTCGAACATGACCGGCAAGTCGACCTTCCTGAAGATGTGCGGCCTGAACCAGCTCCTGGCCTCGATCGGCGCCCCGGTGCGGGCGCGCCGCATGCGCAGCCGGCCCATGGTCCTGCACAGCGACATCAACGTGCGCGACTCGCTCGACGACGGCCGCTCCTACTTCGCGGTGGAGGTCCAGCGGATCAAGGCCGTGCTCGACGACGTCGGCGCCGGCCGCCCCGTGCTGGCGATCCTGGACGAGATGTTCCGGGGCACCAACACGGCCGAGAAGGTCGCCGCCGGCTGCGCGGTCACCCGCTGGCTGGCCGCGCGGGCCACGCCGAGCCTGGTGGCGACCCACGACGCCCCCTTCACCGCCCTCGAGCGGGAGGGACTCGGGATCCGCAACTACCACTTCGCCGAACGAATCGTCGACGACAAGATGGTCTTCGATCACCGACTCGAGCCGGGTCCCGCCCGGAGCCGCAACGCGATCAAGGTGCTGGAGATCGCCGGCTTCCCGCTCGAGATCGTCACCCGGGCCCTGGAGAGCGCAGAGCGTGAGCATGGATGAACGCAAGGTCTCGATCGATGGGGTCGAGATCCACCTGGCGGCCCCGGTGGCCACCGATCAGAGCTGGATCGGCCAGCGCAACGTGATCCGCCAGCTCCTGGCCTGCTGGCTGGTGATCGCCGAGTCCGATCGCCCGCTTTCGCCGCGCATCGTCGGTCTGCCCGGCATGGGCAAGACCACGCTGGCCATGGCCGCCGCCGCCGAGCGCGGCCAGCCGCTCTGGGTCTTCCAGTGCACCGCCGACACGCGCCCCGAAGACCTTCTGGTCACGCCGGTCCTGGCCCAGGATGGCCGGATCAGCTACCACGCGTCGCCGCTGGTGAGCGCCATGCTGCGCGGCGGGATCTGCGTGCTCGACGAGGGCAACCGCATGAACGAGAAGAGCTGGGCCTCGCTCGCTCCCCTGCTCGATCACCGCCGCTACGTCGAGTCGATCATCGCCGGCATCACCATCCCGGCCGATCCCGAGTTCCGCTGCTGCGTCACCATGAACCAGGACGAGTCGACCTTCGAGATCCCCGACTACATCCTGTCCCGGCTGCAGCCCACGCTCGGCCTGGAGTTCCCGGACCGCCAGGACGAACTCGCCATCCTCTCCTATCACCTGCCCTTCGCCGACGCGGAGATGCTGGCGCTGACCGTCGACTTCCTCCAGCAGGCGCACGGGCTCGATCTCGACTTCTCGCCCCGCGACGGCCTGAACGTCCTGCGCTACGCGCTGAAGCGCCTGGCCCAGGACCCCTCCCACCCCCTGGGGCGCGACGAGGCCTGGCGCGAGGCCGTCCTCGCCGTGCTGGGCGACGATGCGCTCGACCTCGACGCGCTGGCCGATCGGCGGCGACGCAGCCTGGGCATGGAACAGCTGCCCAGCGGCTTCGCCGATTTCTTCTTCGGTCCCGACGACCCGCTCCGTCCCGACGACGACGACGAGGACGACCTCGAGGACGAGGAACTCTGAGATGAAGCCCGCGGCCCGCAACGACGCGATCTTCGACCTGTCGCCGCGCCTGCGTCTCTTCCCGGTCGTCCACGGGAGCGTCGACTACGCCCTGGCGCTGCGTGACGAGATGTTGCGCCGCGACTTCGACTGCGTCGCGGTGCCGCTGCCGCCCAGCTTCCGCGACGAGGTCCTGGCCGCGATCGACGAGCTGCCCCGGATCTCGGTGGTCACCCAGTCCGCGAGCGACGACGCCGAACGGCAGACCTACGTGCCGATCGATCCCTGCCAGGCGGTCATCCGGCTCCTCCGCAGCGCCCGCCAGCGCCATCGCCCCTGCGCCTTCATCGACCTCGAACAGCGCGACTACGAGGCCAGCGAGGGCAGCTACCCCGACCCCTACGCCCTGCGCTGCCTGTCGCCCGAGCAGTTCGCGGCCGCGCTCCTGCCGGTGGTCCCACGGCCCCCGGGCGGCTCGAGCGCCGATCGGCGACAGCGCCACCTGGCCTTCGAGCTGCACAAGCTCGAACTGGAGCACGAGGCGATCCTGGCCGTCTGCTCGATCCTGGACTGGCCCTGGGTGGTCGACGCCTATCGCCGTCGCGCGCCCTACCCGGAACCGGAGAACTACTTCGCGCCGATCCGGACCCATCCCGTGGCGCGCGAGACCCTGCCCTTCCTCCTGGCCGAACTCCCCTTCGTCACCGCGCTCTACGAGCGCCGCCGACGCGAGGTCTTCGAGGAGGCCAACCTCGGCATCGACGGCATCAAGGAGCTTCTGCTCGAGTCCCGTGATCGCCATGGCGAGAAGAAGCCGCGCGCGCTGCGGCGCCTCGGCATGGCGGCGCAGGCCGTCTATCTGCAGTACGTCCGCAACCTGACCCTTCTCGACCGCCGACTGCGTCCGGACCTGGTCACCCTGGTCGAGGGCGCCAAGCAGGTCTTCGGCGACGACTTCGCCCTGACCCTGCTCGAGACGGCACGCGAGTACGAGGTCGAGGCACCGGCGTCGGGCGGGCCGGAGGCGCGCATGGGCATCGGCCAGATCGAGCTGCCCTTCGAAGGCGTCTTCGAGGCGGTCTCGCGTCTGCCCGGCGAGGCCTTCGAATGGCGCAGCCTGGCGCTGAGACGGGAGCCCGAGCCGCCGGAGAAGCGCCGCTGGGAGCAGGTCTGGGACGCGCGCAAGCAGTGCTCCTGGCCGCCGGAGGACGAGCGGATCGAGAGCTTCCACACCCACGTCCGGCAGCAGGCGCGTCTGCTCCTGTCGCAGGACCTCGCCCGGGTCGAGGAGTTCTCGAGCTCGTTGAAGGACGGGCTCGACATGCGCGAGACCCTGCGCAACTGGCACACGGGCAAGCTCTACGTCCGCGAGATCCCGCCCGCCCGGGGCGACATCGAGGTGGTGGTCTTCCTCTTCGATCCCGAGGCGGAGCCGAGCCGCTATCCCTGGCGCGCGACCTGGTACGCCGAACACCAGGAGGAGTCGACCCTGGTCTTCTACGCCAGCGACTTCCACCAGGACATGGTCGGTCCCGGAGTCGCCCGGGCCCGCTATGGCGGCGCCTTCTTCCTGTTCCCACCCCGGCCGATCCCGGACATCTGGTCCGACCCCGGCCTCAGGCGGCACGACACCCTCGAGGAGCGACTCCTCGCCGGCGCCTTCCTGCACTCGAGCGAACGGCACGTGGCCGTGGTCTCGCCGACGCCGCTCAAGGCCTCGTGGCGACGCCTCGCCCGGCACTACGGCCGGCAGCCGTTGCACATCCCGCTGTCGCGCTTCTCCGCCGGCCTGATCGACCGGCTGCGCACCTTCCACGTCCTCAACGGCCAGGAGGTGCGCAGCTACGCCGCGGAGTTCATCCGCGGCCTCGACTGATCAGGCGAAGTAGGTCGGGATGTAGTGGTTGAGCATCCGCTCCCACCAGGGCCAGTCGTGCTTCACGTCGTGACCCCAGAGATCGAGGTTGACCGGGATGCCCTTCTGCTGGAGGACGCCGGCGATGTTCTTCGAGAACTCGGGGTTCTCGTAGTCGCCCTGACCGGTGACGATGCTGATGCGCGTCTTGCGCAGGGCCTCGAGCAGTGCCGGGTCGTGGATGTTGGGCACGAACTCGATCGGATTGTTGAAGTAGACGTTCTCGTCGTGGTGGCCGTCGCAGCAGCTCCGGATGTCGTAGCAGCCCGACATGGCGATGGTGCCACTGAAGTGGGTCGGGTGCTTGAGCAGGGCGTTGAGGGCGTGGAAGGCCCCGAAGCTCGCGCCGGTGGTGGTGATGCCGATGCCGGGCGTCTGGCACTCCGACTCGATGTAGGGCACCACCTCGTCGCGCACGTAGCGATCGTAGCGGACCTGGAGCGCGGCCCGCTCCGCGGGATGGATGTCCTCGTTCAGCCAGGCGTCCTTGTTGACGCTGTCGATCGAGAAGATGGTCACCAGGCCGTCGTCGACGTAGCGCCCGATCGCGTCGATCAGCTGGAAGCGCTCGTACTCGAGATAGTCGGCCGCCGCGGTCGGGAAGAACAGCATCGGAGCGCCGTAGTCGCCGTAGCGGACGATCGGCATCTCCTTGTCGAGATTCGGGCTCTTCCAGGCGTCGAGTTTCCTCTTCATCACCTTCTCCTCAGTTGCGGCGGTTCTTCTTGAAGCCGCGTCGATGTGGACGGTATCCGGTCGAACGAGAGCCGCTCCGGTCCTCACCCTGGTCGTCGCCCCGGCGGGCGGCGAGGGCCTCGCGCGGTGGCTTCGCCGGGATCAGGCAGTCGCGGCCGGCCCCGATCAGATCCTCCCGGCCGGCGGCCAGGAGGGCGTCGCGAACCTCGAACCAGTTCTCCGGCTTGAAGAACTGGAGCAGGGCCCGCTGGAAGCGCCGGTCGCGCAGCTTACGGGCCACCGCCACCGGCTTCAACGTGGTCGGGTCCAGGCCGGTGTAGTACATCGCGGTCGCCATGTCCATCGGGCCGGGGATGAAGTCCTGGACGGCATCCGGGCGATGTCCGGACCGCTTCAGGAACTGGGCCAGGTGGATCATCTCCTCGAGACCGCTGCCCGGATGGGAGGCGATGAAGTAGGGCACCAGGAACTGGCGCTTGCCGGCCTCCTCGCTGGCCTTCATGAAGGCCTCGTGGAAGCCCTCGAAGTCCTCGATGGTGGGCTTCTTCATCGCCGCCAGGACGTCGGGATGGCTGTGTTCGGGCGCCACCTTGAGCATGCCGCCAACGTGATGGCGGGCGAGTTCGGCCACGTATTCCGGGTCGCGCTGGGCGAGATCCGTGCGGATGCCGCTGGCCACGAAGGCCTTCTTGACCGCGGGATGCTGGCGGACCTCGCGCATGACCTCCTTGATCGGTCCGTGGTCGACGCCGAGCAGCTTGCAGACGGTCGGGTGGACGCAGGAGAGTCGCCGGCACTTGGCCTCGATCTCCGGCCGGGTGCAGCGCATCCGGTACATGTTGGCGGTCGGACCGCCGATGTCGGAGATGACCCCGGTGAAGCCCCTGGTCTCCGCCAGGCGATCGACCTCGCGTTCGATCGAGCCGAGCGAGCGCGACTGGATGATGCGCCCCTGGTGGGCGGTGATCGAACAGAAGGTGCAACCGCCGAAGCAGCCGCGCATGACCGTGATGCTGGTCTTGATCGCCTCCCAGGCCGGGACCTTGTCGTCGCCGTAGGCCGGATGAGGCAGCCGGGTGTAGGGCAGGTCGTAGTAGGAGTCCAGCTCCTGCTCGGTGACCGGCAGCGAAGGCGGATTCTGGACCACCAGGCGATCGCCGTGGGCCTGGAGCAGGCGGCGGGCGTTCAACGGGTTGCTCTCGTGGTGGAGGATGCGCGTCGCGCGCGCGAAGTCGGGCTTGGAGGCCTTCACCTCCTCGAAGGAGGGCAACCGACGGTCGTGGTCAGCGGGCGTTCCCGGACCCAACATCGAGTCGGCGAAAGGAGGCAGCTCCTCGCGCGCCCCGAGCAGGTAGGCGACGCCGCGCAGGTCGCGCAGCGAGTCCAGCCCGCGCCCCGCGGCCAGCCGACGGGCGATCTCCACGATCAGGCCCTCGCCCATGCCGAAGACCACGAGATCGGCCTTGCTCGAGATCAGGACCGAGGGTTTGACCGTGTCGCTCCAGTAGTCGTAGTGGGCGATCCGGCGCAGCGAGGCCTCCACTCCACCGGCGATGACCGGCACCTCGGGGAAGGCCTCGCGACAGCGCTGGGCGTAGACCGCGGTGGCCCGATCCGGTCGGCGACCGGACCGACCGCCGGGCGAGTAGGCGTCGTCGGAGCGCGGCTTCTTGTTGGCCGTGTAGTGGTTGATCATGGAATCCATGTTCCCGGCCGACACGGCGAAGAAGAGCCGCGGGCGGCCGAGGGCACGGAAGTCGGTCACCGAGCGCCAGTCGGGCTGGGCCAGGATGCCGACGCTGAAGCCGGCGGCCTCGAGGACCCGGCCCAGGAGCGCGTTGGCGAAGGAGGGATGGTCGACGTAGGCATCCCCGCTGACGAAGACGACGTCGAATTGCTCGACGCCGCGCCGTCGGGCCTCCTCGAGGCTCATGGGCAGATGCTGCGACATGGGGCGACCGTCTCCGTATCGGGACCGGTGACGGGAATGCCGTCACCCGGAACGATAACCCCCCGGTGGCCGGCTTTCACGCCGGCTCGACGCCCCGTCGCCGACCCGCTACAATCCGTCGTCGATTCGATCCGCCTGATGAAAGCCGCCAGCATGGAATCCGCCCCGAGCGCCACGAAGGCCCCCGTTCCGCCCCGGAGGGCCGCGCGTCTCGCCCCGGTCGATCTGGTCCTGATCGTCTTCCTGCTGCCGGCCCTGGTCGCCCTTTGGCAGGCGCGTTCCTTCGAGGTGGACACGGTGGTCAGCTCGCCGGTCTGGTGGGACGGCGAGGGCTACCGGGAGCTGGCCAGGAATGCCCGCGGCATCGATCGCGCCATCTTCCTCAGCGACCGGATCGACGCCTCCACCAACACGCGCCTGCACTCCATCCAGTACGCGATCATCCCCGGCATCCTCGACACCGAGCTCGACTGGCCGGTCGTGTTCCGGCGGCTGGACGCCGGCGAGTACCTGATCTGCGACTTCTCCGACCCCAAGGTCCTCGACCAGGAAATCGCCAAGTTCCGCGACTGGGGCATCCGCGAGAAACGCGAGGTGATGGTGGATCGGGTGAGCCGGAACATCGCGATCATGCGCGCGGGAGAGCGACCGTGAGCGCCTTCCTGGTGGTCCAGGCCCTGGTCCTCGGTGGCGGCCTGTTGATCGCGGCCACGGCCTATGCCCAGCCGGGAGCACGGTTCTGGGTGACGCTTCGCGCCGCCCTGCCCTTCGCCCCGGGTCTGGGCTTCGGTCTCCTCTCGGCCCTCTGGTTCCTCGGCCTCGACCTGGCCCAATCCCCGCCGCGCGGCCTGTTCGTGTTGGGCAGCTTCTTCCTGGTCGCGGGGCTGGCGACGCTCCCGAAACGCGAATTCCCACCCGATCCGGGCTCGCCGCGGGCCAGCGGCACGGCCCTGGCCGCCCGGGCCATCTTCTTCGCCACCTTGCTGTTCGGTCTCTGGTGCTTCCTCGACGCCGTGCGGGCCAGACCCGGGGGTGGCTTCGATTCGATGGCCATCTGGAACTACGCCGCCCGGTTCCTTGCCCGGGCGGGAGCCGACTACCGCGGACTGATCCTCGAGCTCGATCCCGCCCACCACATGGACTATCCGCTGTTGATGTCGGCCACGACGGCGGCGTTCTGGACCCTGGCCGGCCAGGAGGGTCACGGCGCCCAGCACCTGATCCAGGCCTCCTTCGTGGTCGGGCTGCCGCTCCTCATGCGCCGGCTCCTGCGCGGCTTCGTCGGCACCATCCGGGCCGACCTCGGCGGCGCCCTGGTCGCGACCCTGCCCCAGGTCCTGATCTGGTCGAGCCGCCAGTACGCGGACCTGGCCCTGGCCTACTTCATTCTCGCCGGCGCCGGCGGGCTCGCCTCGCGGCTATCGGCGCGCGCGGTCGAACGACCACCGCTCCTGCTCACCGGCTTCATGCTGGCCGCGGCGATCTGGACCAAGAACGAGGGCCAGCCCCTGGTCATCATCCTGCTCCTGGGCTTCATCCTGTTGCGCTTCCGGGACGGCCCGGCCCTACGGGTGGGCAAGGAGCTGGTTCGCCTCTTCCTGGGCGCCCTGCCGATCCTCGCCGCCTTCGTCCTCTTCAAACTGGGCTGGGCACCGCGCAACGACCTCATGGCCGGAATCGAGGGCAAGTTCGCCGAGTCGATCTCCCGACCCGATCGCTGGCACAAGGTCGCGGAGGCCTTCGGCGCCGAGGCCTGGCCCTTCACCCCAGGGCCATCGGCCGAGGACCCTTGGCCGAGTTTCCGGCGTTGGGGTGGCTTCTGGCCGCTGATCGGCATCCTCGCCACGGTCGGCCTCGCCTATCGCCGACTGCGGCTGGAACGCCACGAGATCTTCCTGTGGCTGGTCTCGTTCGGGGGTGCCGCCGGCTGGTTCATGGTCTACGTGCTGACCCCCAACGACCAGGACTGGCACCTCGCGACCTCGCTCAACCGACTGTTGTTGCAGATCGCTCCGACGATCCTGTTCACCATGTTGGTGACCGTGTCGCCGCGCCGCGAGCTCGAAGCCGGGGCCGAGGCCCCGGTTCAGGAGGTGGGACCGACCTGATCGCCGCGGCGCCGCGAAGGCAGGGCCGACGGGTCCAGGAAGGAAACCTGGAAGCGGAAGGGTTCGTCGCAGAAGAGGCCGTCGAATCCGGCCATCTCCTTCGAGGCCATGAAGGAGATGCCCGCGCCCGGGGCCGAACCCACGACCGGCAGGGAGATGTCCGAGCCCTCGGGGACGAGGGCCTTCACCTGGCCACCGAGCAGGTTCGCCATCTCTCCGAGGGCGTCACGCAGGTCATCCGCGGTGACGTCGTCCGGATCGCTGCCGAACATCAGCGCCGTGATCCGCCGGGCGAGGGCCTCCGAGCAGCTGAACACGCAGGCGCCGTTCCAGACCCCGGTGATGCTGACCCCGGCGAAGTACGACTCCTCGGGAACCAGCAGATGGTCGATCGGGGCCCGCTCGGGGTGCGCGCCGAGTACGTTCAGCCAGATGGATTCGAGGGCCGAGCCCAGCACGCTCTCGTCGATCATCGTGTCCAGATTCTGTTCCATGACGATCAGCTCCCGCTGGGGCTCGAAACGGTGGCGCGTGGCCGGAAACAATGCGTGGCCCCGACCTTCGCCCGCTCGAACGCTTCCGAGTAGCCCAGGGTCGATTCGGCGGCCCCCAGGAAGAGGTAGCCATCGGGCTTCATGGCCTTGTGGATGCGCGCGAAGATCTTCTGCTTGGTCGGCGCGTCGAAGTAGATCAGCACGTTGCGGAGGAAGACGATGTCCAGGGCTGGAAGCATCGGCCAGGAACCCACGAGGTTCAGCTCGCGGAATTCGACCATGCGGCGCAGCGAGTCCTTGATCCGCCAGTGGAGGCCGTCGCGATCGAAGTACTTGACCAGGAGCGGCGCGGGCAGGCCACGGTTGACCTCGAGCTGGCTGTAGCGTCCTTCGCGACAGCGGGCGAGCATCTCGTGGCTGATGTCGGTGGCGACGAATTTCAACTTCCAGCCCGCGATCTGCGGGAAGCCCTCGAGGATCGTCATCGCGATCGTGAACGGCTCCTGCCCGCTCGAGGCGGCACCGCACCAGATCGACAGGCTCCGGTCGGCGGCGTTGCGCTGGATCAGCTCCGGCAGCACGTCCCGGCGCAGGGCGTCGAAGGGATGGAGGTCGCGAAAGAAGCTGGTCTCGTTGGTCGTCATCGCATCGACGACCTTGTCGGCGAGGGCGCCGGTGGGCGCGGCGCGGAGCTTGGCGATGAGGGTCGACGGCGACTCGGAGCTGCCTTCGGTCCGCAGCAGGGTCTCGAGCCGCGTCTCGACGAGATACTGCTTGGATTCGTCGAGCACGATCGCGGAGCGCTCCAGCACGAAGCGGCGCATGAACTCGAAATCGGCCGGGCTGATGCTCATGTCCTGACGGCTCGGAATTCCCGTTGCGAAGGGCCCCTGGTCAAATCGTCTTGATGCCCGACAGCCGGATCTTCTCGGCGATCACCTCGGCGGTGAACGGCTTCATGACCCACTCATCGGCGCCGGCGTTGAGCGCCGCCATCATCTTCACGATCTCCGTCTCGGTGGTGACCATGATGATCTTCATGTGATTCCAGGAGCTGTCGGCGCGGACCGCCTTGATGAACTCGTAGCCGTTCATCACCGGCATGTTCCAGTCGACCAGGGCCAGGCCGAGGTCGGGATTCTCCGCCAGGCGATCGAGCGCCTGCTGGCCATCTCCGGCCTCGGTGGTCTCGAAGCCGAGTCCGACCAGCATGCGCTTGAGCATGCTGCGGACGGCTCGAGAATCGTCGATGATGATCGCCTTCACCCTGTCCTCCGCCGCGCTGCGGCCCGGGCCCGAGTCCCTTGCCTTGGTCCTGGTCCTGGTCCCTGCTCGGGGCCCGGCGGCCGACCCCCTGGAGTCGACGGCCTCCGCCCGTCGGGATATCGACGCGGCCCCGATCGGCGCTCAAGCCAAAGGCGAGGCGTCGATGACGCCCTAGGCCAAAAGGGAGTGATCACCCCCGCAAACGATGGCCCATGATGTCGCAGGCGACATACTTGAGAAAAACTCGGTAAAAATCGGTTCGGTTCCGACCCCTGAATCACCTAAGCTCCCAGCAGCGTTCATGACCGCCGTCCGGGCAGGCCTCGGCGGCCCCTACGGCGTAGACCCTTTTGCACGAACCCGAAACCACAGGAGCAATCCTCCCATGACGAGGTCTTTCACCTCCATCGTCACGGTGGCACTCGTCGCCCTGTGCCTGGCCGCCTCGGCCAGCGCGCAGATCGTCCTCTACTCCGAGGACTTCGCGACCGCCTCCGGCACGACCCCCCCCAGTGGCTGGACGACCGACGCCACCGGCTCGAACCCCGCCCTCTGGCGCTTCGACAACGCCGGTGGCCGCAGCTTCGACGCGCCCTTCGCCGCGCCTTTCGCCGTCTGCGACGCCGACGACAACGGCTCCGGCACCGCCGGCATCTCGTCCCTCACCTCGGCCCCCTTCGACACCTCCTTCGCCATCGGCGCCAACCTCATCTTCGATCAGCAGTTCCGGGACCTGACCTCGGGCTGGACCATCGAGGTCTTCGACGGCACCGTCTGGAACGTGGTCGACTCGAAGCCGAACGACAGCGGCCCGAGCATCAACATCGGCTACGGCGGCACGCCGAACGTCGTCACCACCACCTACAACATCGCGGCCTTCACCGGCGGCGCCACCAACTGCCAGGTCCGCTTCAGCTACGAGTACGGCTGGGACTGGTGGTGGGGCATCGACAACCTCGTGATCGAGGAGCCGCCGGCCTTCGACCTCACCATGGACTCGATCGACGCGCCCAGCTTCGGTGGCGAGCTCTGCTTCCTGCCGGCCGCTCCGAGCACCGTGACCTGCACCATGACCAACAACGGCGGCGTGGCCATGCCGGCCGGTTTCATGGTCAACATGCAGCTCACCGTCGACGCCACGATCGTGGCCACCGAGGCCTATGCCCTCCCGGCCGCCGTCGCCTCGGGCGCCAGCTTCCAGTACACCTTCACCGCGACCGCCAACCTGACCACCGCGGGCATGCACGACGTCGACTGCGAGGTCCTGCTGGTCGGCGACTCCAATCCCGCCGACAACGCCCTCACCCGCAGCTACGACCTCAACGTCACTCACACGGCCAAGACCGTCGGCTGGTCCGAGGACTTCGAGAGCCACGCCACCGTCACGGGCTCGACGGTCGTTCCGGCCGGCTGGAGCAACGATCCCAACGACAGCACCGGCACCTTTCCGGACTGGCGCAACGAGCAGGGCACGACCCCCTCGGGCGTCGGCCCGACGGTGGACCACACCACCGGCACCGCGACCGGCTGGTACATGATGATCGAGGACTCCTCCGGCACCGACAGCAACCCGATCAACCTGATCACGCCCTGCCTCGACCTGAGCGGAACGGTCAACCCGCATCTCTTCTTCTGGCAGTTCAGTGACGAGATTCCGGGCGGCCCGCTCGACAACGTGCTCGAGATCGACGTGATCGACCTCAGCAACGGCGGCGTGGTGACCATGAGCGCCGCGACCATCCTGGGCAACGGCGCCGGCAGCGGCTGGACCCAGCAGATCGTCGACCTCTCGGCCTTCGCCGGCAACATCGTCAAGTGCGTCTTCCGCGGTCGCAACGACAACGGCGACTTCTACGACGACGAGGCGATCGACGACGTCAGCCTGGTCGACCTGGTCTACGACGTCGGCCAGGCCCCCCGGGCCGGCCTTGCGGTCTTCCGCATCGACAACCCGGTGAACAACGTCGGCTTCGGGGTCGACAGCGGCCAGCCGGGCCCCTACTTCACCACCATCAACCAGGGCGACTTCTTCGACATCGTCTTCGAGGGCGAGGCCAACCAGCCGGTGACGAGCTTCTTCGCGCCGCTGAACCGGGGCGCGGCCACCTTCGGTCTGATCGGTCAGATGGACTGCGGCGTTGCGGCGCTCAACCCGATGACCGGCTTCCCGTCGGACCTCACCGCCTTCGGCGACGGCATCCTCTTCCACACCACGCCGGGCCTGCCCTTCGGCTTCGACGCGCTGTGGATCACCGACGGGACCGGCACCGGCAGCATGACCCTGCGGATGCCCACCTTCGGTCTGCCCTCGGGCACGGTGCTGACCACCTTCCAGTTCGGCATCCTGTCCTCGTCGGCGCCCTTCTCCTATCTGGCGAACGCGATCGAGGTGACGCTCAACTGATCCCGAGCCCGACCTCGACCTGACCGGTCGCCCAGGCGACCGGTGACCGACAGCGGCGTCCCGACCTAGGTCGGGACGCCTTTTCTTCGGGCGGAAGTCCCTGGCCACAAGTCGGCTACGTCAGTCGCAGTCGGTGACCCTGCATAAAATTCCGAAAGCCGTATCGGCATCGGCCCGCATCTGGTAGCGTCTCCCCGTTGCTCATGATCCGGCCTGGAGAAGCTGCGTTTCCCTGGTCGGGCCCGTTTCACACCGTTTCATCGATCACGAGTACCTAAGGAGAGTTCCTTATGTGGAGAACGAGGATTGCGGCCATCGCTCTGGCCGTTTCACTCTTCGCTTCCGTCGCGGCGGCCCAGGTCACGCTCTACAGCGAAGACTTCTCGACCGCCGTCGGTCAGGTTCCGCCGACCGGCTGGAGCACCAAGGCTTTCGCCTACCTTGCCCAGGTCAAGACGGACTGGCGTTTCGACAACCCCGGCGGTCGCGCCACGCCCCCCGGAATGACCGCTCCCTTCGCCATCTGCGACCCCGACAACGCCGGCTTCGGCGTCGGCGGCACGTCCTTCCTGCGTAGCGCGACCTTCGACACCAGCATCGCCCTCGCGGCCGAGCTGATGGTCGACCGTCAGCTGCGCGACCTGTCGTCCGGCTGGTCGATCGACGTCTTCGACGGCCTGGTCTGGAACACGGTCGCCGCGCAGGCGAACAACACCGTCAATGCCGACATCAACTACCCGGCCGTCGGCGTGGGCACCGAGACCTTCAACATCACCGCCGCCGCCGGTGGCGCGATGAACGCCCAGCTGCGCTTCAGCTACCAGTACGGCTACGACTGGTGGTACGCCATCGACAACATCCTGGTCCAGGAGCCGGCCGCGGTCGACCTCGCCCTCGTGTCCATCGACACCCCGGTCGATCAGCCGCTGGGCTGCATTCCGGTCCAGGGCAACAACACCGTCACCGTCACCTTCCAGAACAACGGTGCTGCTCCCGTCGTCGCCGGCACCATGGTCCAGTTCGACTTCAGCGTCAACGCCGGACCGATCAACACCGAGTTCCTCAACCTGCCCACGACGATGAACTTCGGCGACAGCGCCCAGTTCACCTTTGCCGGTCAGGCCAACCTGCCGGCTCCGGGCCCCAACACCCTTGACGTCGCCATCGTCCTCCTCGGCGACGGCAACGCCGCGAACGACACCCAGTCGGGCGTCTACGGCGGCAACCCGACCCTGCCCACCGTCGCGCTGCCCTACTTCGAGAACTTCGACAGCACCGCCGTCAACAACAGCCTGACCCCGCCGACCGGCTGGCAGCAGGACACCGCGGATGCCGTCGGCACGGACTCCGACTGGCACTTCTACAGCGGCATCACGACCTCGTTCAACACCGGCCCGGCCAACGGTGACCACACCACCGGCGCTGGCTACTACGCCTACGTCGAGGACTCGGGTGGCGAGTACGCGCAGGTCAACCTGCTCTCGCCCTGCATGGACCTCTCGCTGTCGATCGCTCCGATCGTGCAGTTCTGGATGCACTCCTGGAACTACTACCAGCCGAGCAACGAGAACTTCCTCTCGGTCGACATCATCAGCTTCCCCGGTGGCGCCGTCACCATGGATGCCTTCGGTCCGGTCGGTCACCAGCAGACCACCGCCGGCACCGACTGGAGCCTGTCGCAGTGGACCCAGCAGACCGTGAACCTGGCCGCCTACGTCGGCCAGACCGTCCAGATCCGCTTCCGCGGTCGTAGCGACGGCGGTTCGACCAACCACGACATCGCGATCGACGACGTCAGCGTCTTCGACCCGATGCCGACGCCCGGCCAGAACCCCCGTCCGGGCCTCGCGGTCTTCGACATCAACAACTCGCAGAACATCAACAACGCGACCGTTTCCAGCGGTCTCAATGGTCCCTACTACGCCGGCGTCACGCAGGGTAGCAACATGACCATGAGCTTCGACGGCGCGCCGAACCAGCCGATCGCGGTCCTCTACGGCCCGCTGAACCCGGTCTCCGCCACCTTCCCCGGTGGTGTCGGCCAGTTCGACATCGGTGGTCCCGGCGTCAACGGTGCCGGCATCCCGGTCGGCATCGGCGTCTTCGTCGACGCCATCAGCTGGTCGCAGGGCGGCTTCATCGGCCTCCCGATCGACTCGATGTTCTTCACCAGCGCCGCGGGCGCTCTGCAGGTGGCCTTCACGTTCCCGAACTTCGGTATCCCGATGGGAACGCCGCTGACCGCCTTCCAGTCCGCCATCACGACTCCGGCCGCGCCCTTCGTCTATCTGTCGAACGCGGTCCAGGTCAACATCAACTGATCGAGACCTTCGGTTCGTAGCGAACCTCGAGGGGCCCCGGCGAAAGCCGGGGCCCCTTCTTCTTGCCGCGATTCACCTCTCGATCGGCGGTTCCAGCGCAGCTCATTTGCGTGCACCGGATTCGTCGACGTTCCCCCGCAGAGGAACACCGGAGAAGCCCACGATCGTCGCCCCGGGCTCCATCCGGACGGTCTCGTCCTGGACGCGCGCCGCCGAGGCCTGACCGCTCCGGGTGGACTCCGGCCCGTTCAGCGTTTCCTTGTCGTGGAACGAAGCCGAAGGGGCCAGCTCCCGTCGGGGCCCCCCCCCCCCCCCCCCGCAGCCCCGCACCCGTCCTCTTCCTTGAAGGGCGAACCGCCAGGTCGGGGTCGGGCCGAACTCTTCCAGACGCCACCACCAAGCCCAGCCGGAAACTCCCGAAGTCTCTGCATCGGAAAGACTTGGCAAATGGAAACCGGAGACCTCGCAATTCCCCCCCCCATCTCATTGTGGTCAAAAAGTCGCACAAGGTCGATTTTTCGTGCAGTGCCAGCACGAATGAGTAGATTCTCCCTTGCTCATGATCCTCGCGCCCTGTGCTGCGCAGACGCGATGAACTGCCGATTCCACCATCCGACGAACAGGAGTACGCCTCATGTTGAGGTCCAAGCTGGCAGCCATCGCTCTGGTTGCCGCCCTTTTCGCGACGAGCCTCTCCGCGCAGATCTTCATGCAGGAGGACTTCTCGACCGCGGTCGGCCTCGTGCCGCCGCAGGGCTGGAGCTCGATCGCCTATCTCGAGACGGCCACGTCCGTGCCGACTCCCCCGGCCACCTACGTGCCGGCTCCTTTCCGTTTCGACAACCTTCCCGGTCGCGTCTGGGACTCGGGCTTCACCGCCCCGGTCGCCTGCGCCGATCCTGACGGTGCCGCGGCCTGGAGCTCACTCTACGGTCAGTACGTGTCGATCCTGCGCGCGCCGAGCTTCGACGCCAGCGGCACGACCCTGCTGAACCTGTCCTTCCAGACTTCCTTCCACGCCCTTCAGTCCACCACGCCCTTCCCGGACTACGCCCAGACCGAGATCTTCGACGGCCTGGTCTGGAACGTGATCGACAACTACACGGTCAGCGTCGGCTATGGACAGCCGAACACCGATACGACGGTGCTGAAGAAGTACGACATCACCGCCGCCACCGGCGGCTCGACCGTCGCCCAGCTCCGCTTCAACTACCGCTACGGCTACGACTACTGGTGGGCCATCGACAACATCCTCATCGAGCAGCCGCCGGCCAATGACCTGGCCCTGGCCTCGATCGACGCCCCGACCGACGCGGCCACGACGAGCTGCCTCGCCCTCGCCGGCAACCAGACCATCATCGTGACGGTCAAAAACGTCGGCTCCGGCATCCTGCCCAGCGGCAGCGCGATCCAGGTCGACTACGACCTGAACGCCGGCGGCGTCGTCAGCGAGTTCATCATCCTGCCGGCGGCGATGAACCCGAACGCCACCTACCAGTACAGCTTCGCCACCCCGGCCAACTTCATCGGCGGTTCCGCGAACTCGCTGGTGGTCACAGTCGTCAACCCCGGCGACGCCAACCTGGCGGACAACGCGCTGACCAAGAACTACTCGCCGTCCTTCGGCCTGCCGCTGGTCAACCTGCCCTTCGCCGAGAACTTCGACAGCACGACGGTCAACAACACCCTGATCCCGCCGACCGGCTGGCTCCAGGAGACCACCGATTCCACCGGCACGGATTCGGACTGGCACTTCTTCAAGGGTCAGACCAGCTCGGTCAACACCGGCCCGGTCGGTGGCGACCATACGACCGGTAGCGCCTACTACGCCTACGTCGAGGACTCGAGCGGTAACTACGCCCAGGTGAACCTGCTCTCGCCCTGCCTCGACCTGAGCGGCACGGTCGCGCCGATCGCGCAGTTCTGGATGCACTCCTGGAACTACTACCAGCCGAGCTACGAGAACTTCCTGTCGGTCGACGTGATCTCCTACCCCGGCGGTCTCGTCACCATGAATGCTCTCGGCCCGATCGGTCACCAGCAGACCGCGGCGTCCTGGGCGCTCTCGCAGTGGACCCAGCAGACGGTCAACCTGGCGGCCTATGCCGGCCAGGTCGTCCAGCTGCGCTTCCGCGGCCGCAACGATGGTGGTTCGACCAACCACGACATCGCCATCGACGACGTCAGCGTCATCGATCCGCAGCCGACCCCCGGTCAGGCTCCGCGGACCGGTCTCGCGGCCTTCGACATCAACTCCTCGCTGAACATCAACGCCACGCCGATCGCGGCCGGCCTGGGTGGCCCCTACTACGCCAACGTCACCCAGGGTGGCTCGATGAAGATGAGCTTCGACGGTGAGCCCGGCCAGGCCATCGCCGTCCTCTACGGTCAGCTGAATCCCGTGTCCGCCACCTACCCCGGCGGCATCGGTCAGTTCGACATCGGTGGCCCCGGCGTCACCGGCTCGGGCATCCCGCTGGGCATCGGCGTCTTCGTCGATGCCATCAGCTGGGCTCAGGGCGGCTTCATCGGCCTGCCGATCGACGCGATGTTCTTCACCACGTCGAGCGGTCTGATGGACATCACCTTCACCTTCCCGAACTTCGGCATTCCGACGGGAGCGGTGTTGACGTCCTTCCAGGCCGCGATCACCTCCTCCGCCGCGCCTTTCGTCTACCTGTCGAACGCGGTGCAGGTGACCATCAACTGATCGAGACCCCGATCTCCTTCGGTCCTTGCCACTGAGGTGGGCGCTTCGGCTTCGGCCGGGGCGCCCACCTTTTTCACTTCGTGCCGTATCGCCACGATCACCACGGGCCATCTGCCCGCCGCGCCGGCATTCCGGCAGCGTCGGAGCCCAAAACGGGTCGACCTCGAGCTGAATTTTTGTCGAATCTCAGGCTTCAATTCCGGCGCAGATCATAGAATCGCGCCTGCTCATGATCCGCGACCGATCGCTTGCCCGGCGACGAACGCGGTAACGCCGTTGTTCCCATTTGACCAACAGGAGATTCCCTCATGGTGAGGTCCAAGCTGGCAGCCATCGCTCTGGTTGCCGCCCTTTTCACGACGGGACTTTCAGCCCAGATCTTCCTCCAGGAAGACTTCTCGACCGCGGTCGGCCTCGTGCCGCCGCAGGGCTGGAGTTCCATCGCCTATCTCGAGACGGCCACCTCGGTGCCGACTCCCCCGAACACCTACGTGCCGGCTCCTTTCCGTTTCGACAACCTTCCCGGTCGCGTCTGGGACTCGGGCTTCACCGCCCCGGTCGCCTGCGCCGATCCTGACGGTGCCGCGGCCTGGAGCTCACTCTACGGTCAGTACGTGTCGATCCTGCGCGCGCCGAGCTTCGACGCCAGCGGCACGACCCTGCTGAACCTGTCCTTCCAGACTTCCTTCCACGCCCTTCAGTCCACCACGCCCTTCCCGGACTACGCCCAGACCGAGATCTTCGACGGCCTGGTCTGGAACGTGATCGACAACTACACGGTCAGCGTCGGCTATGGACAGCCGAACACCGATACGACGGTGCTGAAGAAGTACGACATCACCGCCGCCACCGGCGGCTCGACCGTCGCCCAGCTCCGCTTCAACTACCGCTACGGCTACGACTACTGGTGGGCCATCGACAACATCCTGATCGAGCAGCCCGCGCCCAACAACCTGGCGATCAGCATCGACTCGCCGCTCGACGACCCGAACGGCTGCATCGCCCTCGCCGGCAACCAGAGCGTCGTCGTCACGGTCAAGAACGTCGGCTCCGGCCAGTTCATCGCCGGCACCTTGATCCAGGTCGACTACGACCTCAACGCCGGCGGCATGGTGACCGAGTTCTTCAACCTGGCCAACACGCTCGGTCCGAACCAGTCCGAGCAGTACACCTTCGCGACCCCGGCCAACTTCATCGGTGGTTCGGCCAACAGCCTGGTGGTGAACGTCGTCAACGCCGGTGATCCGGACCTGCTCGACAACACCGCCTCGCTCAACTACCAGCCCAGCTTCGGCCTGCCGCTGGTCAGTCTGCCCTTCGCCGAGAACTTCGACGGCTCCCTGGCTCAGAACTCCACCGTCGCTCCGACCGGCTGGATCCAGGACCAGAACGACGGTGGCGGCACCACGACCGCTGATCGTGACTGGTACATGCACTACGGTGGCACCAGCTCGAGCAACACCGGCCCGCTGGCCGACACCTCGGGTCTCACCACCATCGGTCACTACTACGCCTACGTGGAGGACTCGAGCGGCAACCACCCCGCGGTCAACCTGCTCACGCCCTGCCTCGACCTGACCGCCACTACCGCGCCGGTCCTGCAGTTCTACTACTTCTCCTTCAACGGCAACCCGAGCGGTCCGAACACGCAGGAGAACTTCCTCTCCGTCGACGTGCTGACCTACCCGGGCGGCGCGGTCACCATGGACGTCTTCGGTCCGACCGGTGACCTCGGCTACGCCACCCAGGCGACGGCCCTCTGGACCCCGCAGATCGTCAACCTGTCGGCCTTCGCCGGCCAGGTCGCGACCATCCGGTTCCGTGGTCGCAGCGACAACGGTGGTTCCAACACCTTCTACCATGACTTCGCGATCGACGACGTCAGCGTCATCGACCCGCAGCCGACCCCCGGTCAGGCCCCGCGGACCGGTCTCGCGGCCTTCGACATCAACTCGTCGCTGAACGTCAACGCGGCTCCGGTCGCGTCCGGCTTCGGCGGCCCCTACTTCGCCAACGTGACCCAGGGCGGCGCCATGACCATGAGCTTCGACGGTGAGCCGGGCCAGGCCATCGCCGTCCTCTACGGTCAGCTGAACCCCGTGTCCGCCACCTTCCCCGGCGGCATCGGCCAGTTCGACATCGGCGGCCCCGGCGTCAACGGCCAGGGCATCCCGGTGGGTATCGGCGTCTTCGTCGATGCCATCAGCTGGGCCCAGGGCGGCTTCATCGGCCTGCCGATCGACGCGATGTTCTTCACCACGTCGACCGGTCTGATGGACATCACCTTCACCTTCCCGAACTTCGGTATTCCGATGGGAGCGGTGTTGACGTCCTTCCAGGCCGCGATCACCTCCTCCGCCGCGCCTTTCGTCTATCTGTCGAACGCGGTCCAGGTGACCATCGGCTGATCGAGACTCCGGTCTCCTTCAGTGACGAGCTCCCTTGGGGCGCCCCGGCTTCGGCCGGGGCGCCCCTTTTCTTGGCCCGCGCGGGCCGCGACCGCGAAGGGAGCGACGGAGCTAGCCCTCAGGACTTCCCGGACCAAGAAGGTCGACGACGCCCAGAACGAAGAAGGCCGATCCTTCCGGATCGGCCTTCCCGATTACCTCGTGCTCGCGCCAGGGCCACGACGCCGAGTCCGGCTCGCCTCGTTCACCGGATCCGCGGGAGCGAGCGCCCGCGGGCCGAGCGTCGAGGGCGGCGGGCTCGGACCGGATGACGAGGCGCGAGCGGCGCAGGCGATGCCCTAGCATCGACGAGCCCGAGCAACGCGGTCAGTCGGCCGAAACGACGTCCTCGCCCGTGGAGATGGTGAACGATGCGGGCCCACCGCTGAGCTGCCTGGGCCGCGGAGCGGTACGTGGCAGCGAGGAAAGCAAAGGCGCGAGCCCTCAGGACTTCCCTTACCGAGGAGGTGGGGGCTGCCGAAAACGAAGCAGGCCGATCCTTCCGGATCGGCCTTCCCGATTACCTAGTGCTCGCGCCAGGGCCACGACGCCGAGCCTGTCCGCGCTGCCTGGGCCGCGGAGCGGTACGTGGCGGCGAGGAAAGCGAAGGCGCGAGCCCTCACGATTCTCCGGAACGAGGAGGTCGACAACGCCCAGAACGAAGAAGGCCGATCCTTCCGGATCGGCCTTCCCGATTACCTAGTGCTCGCGCCAGGGCCACGACGCCGAGTCTGTCCGCGCTGCCTGGGCCGCGGAGCGGTACGTGGCAGCGAGGAAAGCGAAGGCGCGAGCCCTCACGATTCTCCGGACCGAGGAGGTCGACAACGCCCAGAACGAAGAAGGCCGATCCTTCCGGATCGGCCTTCCCGATTACCTAGTGCTCGCGCCAGGGCCACGACGCCGAGCCTGTCCGCGCTGCCTGGGCCGCGGAGCGGTACGTGGCAGCGAGGAAAGCGAAGGCGCGAGCCCTCACGATTCTCCGGACCGAGGAGGTCGACAACGCCCAGAACGAAGAAGGCCGATCCTTCCGGATCGGCCTTCCCGATTACCTAGTGCTCGCGCCAGGGCCACGACGCCGAGCCTGTCCGCGCTGCCTGGGCCGCGGAGCGGTACGTGGCAGCGAGGAAAGCGAAGGCGCGAGCCCTCACGATTCTCCGAACCGAGGAGGTCGACAACGCCCAGAACGAAGAAGGCCGATCCTTCCGGATCGGCCTTCCCGATTACCTAGTGCTCGCGCCAGGGCTCGAACCTGGGACCCGCTGATTAAGAATCAGCTGCTCTGCCAACTGAGCTACGCGAGCGATGACGGCGGAGGATATCAACCGAGGCGCGAGCCTCAAGCCTCTTCGTTCCTTCCGTCGGAGGGAGAGCAAGGGGAATCGAACCCCCGACCTCCAGAGCCACAATCTGGCGCTCTAACCTGCTGAGCTATGCCCTCCGTGTCGCCCCTCGAGAGGAGCTACCAACCGGGTTGCCCCGTTGGCGCGCCAAATTATGAAAGGGGCTGGAGGCCATCAAGGCGCGCTCCGGCCGAGCTCCCAGGCGGGACGAAAGTGCCCAAAACGGCTCCTGGAGCCCGATTTTCGGCGCTAAACCGCCAATTCGCGCTTGTCATGTCGGTGGCCGGGCGTAGGATTTCGAGCAATTCGGGAGGGAAACGGGTTCCACCCGTCCAACAAGTTCTTTTGAACACAGGAACGTGAATCATGGCCAAGAAAGCCAAGAAGAAGGCGGCTGCCAAGAAGAGCGCCACGATGGAGACCCTGATCGTCGGCAGCAAGGTGAAGGGCGTCATCAAGGGCAACGGCTGCATGACCTCGGGCGAGCTGCTCGAGGCCCTCAACGCCAAGGTCCATGAGCTCCTGAACGGTGCCTGCGCCCGCGCTTCCGCGAACAAGCGCTCGACCGTCCGCGCTCAGGACATCTGATCGATTCACCCGGGTCGTGAGCCGAAGGCGCTGCCTCCCTTGCGACCCGGCCTCGGCGCTGACATCATGCGCCAGCTTACTCGGCCCCGCGCCCGCGGGGCCGATTCGTTCGCTCCCGTAGGCTAATTGGATAAACCGCTGGCCTCCGAAGCCGGAATTTCGCGTTCGAATCGCGACGGGAGCACTTCGATCCGCCACGCCCGCATGGGCAACCCGCGCCCATAGCTCAGTCGGATAGAGCAACGGATTTCTAATCCGTAGGTCCCAGGTTCGAGTCCTGGTGGGCGTGCTCTCGTCCCGCGACCTTCGACCGAGCGGCGAGAAGGCCCTGCGCTTTCCGGACCCTCGAACCGCAAGCCCCGCGCCGTCGTCCCACCACCCGGCGGATGATCCGGCTCAGCTCCCCTTCAGATCCGTCCAGCTCGGCCCGAGCGACTCGACGCCACGCCGCCTGGGGTCACCCGCGACGAGGACGAAGAAACTGAAGGTGATCGCATAGGCCCCGATCACGTCGATCGTGTAATGCAGGCGTGAGACGAAGACCGAGGCGGTCACGACGAGATGACCCGCCAGCACCCACCACCGGAGCCGAGGGAGCGGCCAGACCCAGAGGGTGAGGAGGAAGGTCGTCGCCACGTGCCCTGAGAAGAACAGATCCTTGGTGAGGTAGACGAAGGCCGAGTCACCGAACAGGGAGCTGAGCGGGTTCGCGACCGCCAGGATCCCCTGGAAGCGCTCGCTGGCCCCGAGTCCGGCATTGGGATCGAAGCCCTTCACCGGACCGAGTCCCGTGGTGACGATGCAGAGGCCGCGGATGATCGAGAGCCAGCCTCCGGCGTAGAGGAGTCCGGCTGCTGCCAGCGGACGACGGCGCATGAGCCAGAGCGTCGCCGGCATCCAGGCCACGACCCAGATCCAGTAGTTGAGCCGCGCGATGGTGACGTCGTAGGGGACGAGATCCAGGACGGCATCGGGAAGGCTGGGAGCGGGCCGGGCCTCGTTCCAGACCGCGAGCGCGGTCATGAGGACGAAGCCGAGGTAGCGGAAGGCCACGGCGAGCGCCAGGCGGATGGCCACCGATCTCCGATTCGCGTTCCGATCCACCTGCGGCCTCCCGTCAGCAGTCCACGCCGGCCGACCCCCATGGTCTCCCGATCCGGCCGACGACCTTCCCGGCCCGTCCGCCCATGATAGATGCCCCGGTTTCTCATACAATCTCGGCGCGGCCGCCGACCTCCTCGCCGGCCCTCCGAATGCAGTCCCGAAACGCGAAGAACGATTCCCCATGTCCAGCAAGAGCGACATCGAGGTCAACAGCGTCATCATCCCGGCCCTCGCGGCCGCCATCTTCTGCGGCGCCGTGGCCCTGATCGGCCTGATCGGCCCCGAGGGCGAACCCCATACCCTGGGGGCGATCGAGAACGCCGGCGTCAGCCAGGTCTTCACCGGCGCGAGCCTGGAGGACGGCTTCGGCCGCTCGGTCCTGACCGGCAGCGACCTCGATGGCGACGGCAAGGTGGACCTCCTGGTGGCCGCGCCGGCCACCGAGAACGGTGGCTATCTCTGCGCCTTCTCCGGCGCCGACGGCAAGCCGATCTGGCCTCGCGTCGATGCCCCCGAGGGAGCTCGTGGCTTCGGCATCAGCCTGGCCTACTTCCCCGACAGCGATGGTGACGGCGTCTTCGAGATCCTGGTGGGCGCCCCGGCCGCCGGCGCCGGCCGCGTCTTCCTGCTCTCGGGTGCCAGCGGCAAGCCGCTCGCCGAGTTCGCCGGCAAGCGCCGTGACGAGCGTTTCGGGCGCTCGGTCTGCGCGCTGGACGACATCGATGGCGACGGCCGCGCCGATCTCGCCATCGGCGCGCCCGGTGACGATCAGCGCAACCTGGTCGGCGAGCTCCGGATCATCTCCGGCCGCGACGGCAGCGAGCTGCGGACCATGAGGGCTTCGCCGCGGCAGGGCGATCGTTTCGGCTTCGCCCTGGCCGCCCTGCGCGACCTCGACGGCGATGGCGCGGCCGAGCTGGCCGTCGGTGCCCCCGGCGAGAGTCGCAACGGCTTCCTGGCCGGTGCCGTCTACGTCTGCTCACCGCGGAGCGGCACGATCCTGCATCGGCTCGATGGCGAGCAGGCCGAGGACCGTCTCGGCCAGTCGCTCGACGGCTGCCGTGATCGCGACCGCGACGGCCACGACGACTTCCTCGTCGGGGCCTGCAACACGAACGGACTCGGTCACGTCCTGCTGGTGAGCGGCCGGACCGGCACGGTCCTCGCCCGCTACGAGGCCGGCCGGGGCAACGGTCTCGGCAGCTCGGTCGCGAGCTGCGGCGACATCGACCACGATGGCGTCGCCGACCTGGCCGTCGGGGCTCCGACCGAGGCGGAGGGTCGGCACAGCGGCCTCGGTGCCGTCTACCTGTTCTCGGGCCGCGGCGGCGAGATCCTCGGCCGCATCCTCGGCAACCGCGAGCGTTCGGCCTTCGGCATCGCGGTCGATTCGCCAGGCGATCTCGATGGCGACGGGCGCATCGACTTCCTCGTGGGTGCGGAGCACCGCGCGGTCATCGTGAACCTGTTGCCCGCCAAGGAGGACTGATCATGCGCTACGGCCTCTTGCTCGTACTCCTCGCGCTCCTGGGCACCGTCCAGGGCCAGGAGGAAGGTCCGCGATCCCGGCCCGCCGGCCCTTCGATCGAGGGCATGGCCAAGGGAGACGTCTTCACCATCAAGCGGCTGAAGGAGTCCTTCCGGGTGCAGGGCGAGCGCAGCCAACGCGTCCGCCGATCGATCAGCACCCTGCGCCTCGTGGTCCTGGCCGAGCTCGAGAACGGCGGTCGCCGTCTCCGCTGGACCTTGCTCGACAATGGCACCGAACAGGAAGGCAGCATTCCGCTCAAGGCGATCATCCGCAAGCTGGACGAGCTCAGCGCGGGGGTATCCTTCGAGTTCGAGATCGATGCCCAGGGCAACCCGACCGGCCTGTGCGACAAGCAGGCGGTGATCGCCAGCTACGAGGAGCTGGCCAAGAAGCTCCAGGCCTGGGGCGAGGCGAGCGCCACCGACAAGGCGACGCTCGACGCGGTCCTCAACGGCATCAAGGCCTACACCCACCCCGACACGGTCGAGCTCTTGAGCCTGCGCGACGCCATCACCCTCTTCTTCCGCCCCGACCCGATCCCCGCCAGGGGCGAGTCCGTCGCCCGTGAGGGGCAGATTCCCAACCCCCTCGGTGGCCCTCCCCTGCCCAGCAGCATCTCGGTCCACTGGCGCCTGGACAAGGACCGCGGCGACTGGCTGGTCCACACGCAGGCACTCGACGTGGACAAGGCCACGGTGATCATGCGCGAGGCCATGGAGACCAAGGCCCTCGAACAGGGTCAGCCCCTGCCGGCCGATTTCAAGCTGCCGAGATACCAGCTCACCGAGGAGGCCAACCTCCTGCTCGGGAGCGGCCGGCTGCCCGATCAGATCTACTTCCAGAGCAAGCGCCTGACCGACGGCGCCGGGCAGATCGAGCAACAGCACTATCTCTGCCAGCGCGGCAGTCCCAAGGCCACGGCCCCGGAGAAGCAGTGATGCTCCTTCATTCGATCGATGGTCGGTCGTCGGCCAGGCTCTGGCAGCAGGAGGCCGGCCGGATCGCCTGCCGGCTCGAGAGCGACTTCGCCGCGGCGCGCATCGACGCGGTCGCGGTCGATGGTGAACGGGTCCAGAACTTCCTTTCCGGGCTCGCGCAGCCCGGCAAGGACCCGGTCTTCCTCCAGTCGAGTCGCCCGGGCGAACTCGTTATCGCCCTGAATCCCATCCCGGGGAGCGGCAACTACATGGCCAAGATCACCGCGAGCAGGCTTCGCGAGCTCGGCGGCCTCAAGGCCTCGGACATGCTCACGCTCTCCTTCGAGGTCGCCGGCGACGACTTGCCGCGACTCGCGCGCGCCGGGCTGGCCGCCGAGGAGTCGGCCTCGTGAGCGCCGGCGAGCTGCGCAAGCTGCTCGAGGCCAGCCTCGAGGACGCGCGCCTTTCGCGCTCGGAGCGCCATGACCTGCGCGAGGCCCTGGCGAGCCATGCCGGAGACCAGGCGGCGCTGGCGCGGATCGAGAGCGAGGTCTTCGAACTGGCCACGAAGAACGGCGCCGCCGGCGAGATCATGACCTGGCTGCGTCAGGTCAGCTCGCTCCTGCGCACGCTCGAGACCGAGCGGCTGGCACCGCCCGACCAACGTCTCTACTTCTCGCCGCGCGACGACTGCCCGCAGCTGATCAGGAGCCTGATCCGATCGGCGCGACGGGAGATCAGGGTCTGCGTCTTCACCATCACCGACGACCGGATCGCCGACGAGCTGCTCGAGGCCCAACGCCGCGGGATCGACCTCCGCATCGTCAGCGACGACGACAAGGCCGAGGATCTCGGCTCCGACCTCGACCGCCTGGCCGGCGCCGGCGTACCCATCGCGCTCGACCGGGACGGCCACATGCATCACAAGTTCGCCGTCTTCGACCAGCGAAGCTCGATCAGCGGCAGCTACAACTGGACCCGCGGAGCCGCCCAGGACAATCACGAGAGCATCCTGCTCAGCAACGACGCCGGCCTGGCCCGCGGTTTCCTCGACGAGTTCGATCGCCTCTGGCAGCGCTACGCCTGAGCCCGGCCTCAGGCCATCACCGCGCCGCCGTTGACGCTCAGCACCGAGCCGATCATGTGGGCGCATAGGTCCGAGCACAGGAAGAGCACCGGACCCGCGATCTCCTCCGCGCTGGCGACACGGCCCCTGGGGATCGAGGCGGCGATGCGAGCCGCGCCTTCCGCGCGCAGGGCGCGCGCGGTCATCTCGGTGTCGACCCAACCCGGTGCGACCACGTTGACCGCGACGCCACGGGAGGCCAGCTCGGACCCGAGGCTCCTGGCGAGGAGATGGATCGCGCCCTTCGACATGGCGTAGGCGGCATGCTCGGCCTCGCCGCGCTGGCCCGCGGTCGACCCGATCAGCACCACCCGCCCCCAGTTGCGCTCGACCATCGCCGGGGTCGCGGCGCGTACGAGTTCGACCACGCTCTCGACGTTCAGTCTGAGCGTGCGGCGCAGGCTCGCGCCGTCGAGGCTGTTCAGGGGCGTGTGTTCCCAGATCCCGGCGTTGGCGACCAGGATGTCCGGGGCACCGTCGAGGCCGGCGCGGGCCTCCTCGAGGAGGCGAATGGCGCTCCCCTCCTCGAGCAGATCGACGGCATGGGCCGTCACCTCGGCTCCGGCTGCCCGGCAGCTCGCCACCAGGGCATCCGCCTCCTCGCGACGATCACGGTAGCCGAAGGCGACCCTGGCGCCGGCGGTGGCGAGCAGGCCCACGACGGCGGCGCCGATGCCCCGGGAACCGCCGGTCACCAGCGCGCGCCGGCCGCTCAGATCGATCACATGGCTCATGTCGTCCTCCTGCCCAGGCGCGCGAGCGCATCCCCATCGAGCCGCCACACCCGCCAGTCATGAAGAGGCCGGGCGCCGAGCGCGGCGTAGAAGTCCTTCGCCGGCTGATTCCACTCGAGACAGGCCCACTCCATGCGGCCGCAGCCCCGATCGACCGCGATCCGGCCCAGCTCCTCCAACAGGGCCAGGCCATGCCCCCGGCCGCGGGCCTCGGGGAGGACGAAGAGGTCCTCGAGATAGAGACCCGGTCGCCCGCGCCAGGTCGAGTAGTTGTGGAAGTAGAGCGCGAAGCCCTGGGCCCGACCATCTTCCTCGATCAGGAGGCACTCGAAGGGCGCCGGCTCGGCGGTCAGCTGCTCGCGCAGGATCGCCGCGGTCGTCGCCACGGCGTCGGGCTCGCGTTCGTAGGTGGCCAGGGCGACGACGAAGGCGAAGATCGTCTCGGCATCGTCGGGCCCGGCGCGGCGGATCAGTCCTCGGCTCATCGTCAGTAGCCTCGCAGCCAGCGGGGAACGAGATGCAGGTCACCCTCGATCGCGGCATCGAGTCGCCGGAGGAGTGCCTGACGATCTCGCGGGAGGACACCCTTCAGGACCAGGGCGTTCGAAGCGTGGTTCGAGCGGAAGACGACCGGCCGGGGCGGCGCGATCGCCGCGATGAGCTCACGTTGCTCGCGGAGCATCCCCAGGTCGTCCTGGGGTCGATAGTCGTCCTTGAACTTGCGCCGGAACTCGTCGGCGATCTCGGGGGCGAGGCCGATCTGCAGGGTCGAGAGGTAGTTCGGCGGGGCCTCGTTGACCAGGGACGCCGTGCCCTCGACGTGCTCGCGCCAGTGGTTTCGCCCCCCCAGACCGAGGATCACCGTCGCCGAGATCTTGATGCCGGCGGCGCGGGCCCGTTCGATCGCCCGGGCGTGCATCGCCGGGTTGGCGCCCTTGGTGATCCGGCGCAGGAGGTCGGCCGAACCGCTCTCGATGCCGACGTAGAGCAGGCTCAGCCCGGCCGCGCGCAGACGCTCGAGCTCGGCATCGCTCTTGCGCAGGATGTTCAGGGGCCAGGCATAGGCCGAGATCCGCTGCAGCTCCGGGAAGGACGCGCGCAGGCGCTCCGCGATGGCCAGGAGCCGGTCGGTCTCGAGCACGAAGGCGTCGCCATCGGCGAGGAAGACCCGACGGACCCCGGGGTCGACCCGCGCCGCGAAATCGATCTCGGCGAAGACCTCGTCGAGGGGCCGGACCTGGAACTCCTTGCTCCGGTACATGGAGCAGAAGCTGCAGCGATTGAAGCTGCAGCCGAGCGTCACCTGGAGGATCAGGCTGTCGGCTTCGGAGGGCGGCCGGTAGAGAGGCATGTCGTAGAGGAACATGCCGAGACGATAACGGCTCGCGACGTGGCAGGCGAGGACGAAGGTCCGAGGTCAGTCGAGGAGGTGGATCATCAGGCTGCCGCCCTCGGCGCCATTCCACTGGACGCGGCCGTAGCGCTGCCAGCTCCCGGCGACGCCGCGATCGAGGGCATCGTCCACGAGTCGGGCGAGGTGTTCCGGAACGTCGTGGAAGCTGACGAACTGGCCCGGGCCACGCCGGGGCGGACTGTTCGGACCGTTGATCCGGAACCCACGCTCGTAGGGAACGGCGAGGTCGCCCTGGAAGCTGGCGTGGAGGATGACCAGGCCGCCGGCGGGATTGTCGGCCGGGCCCAGCGGTCGGTCGAGATAGGGGCCGGCCCAGCCCTTCGTTCCCTGCCGCGCCGAGAGCTGGTGCCGCACCGGCTCGGCGACCCGGGAGTCCTCGACCGCGAAACGTCCGGTGTCCCGACGGTGTTTCTGGGTGGCCTGCTCCAGGCGGGCGACCGTGCCGAGGATCCGCTCGACGTCGCGGTCGTCCTCGAGCACGCCGATGCTGGGCACGGCGACCAGGGCGATGAGCGTCAGGATGACCAGCGCGATCACGAGGTCGATCAGGCTCAATCCCTGCTGTACTCGAGAATCCCTGGCGGTCATGGCACTCCTCGGGCCGACCTCCGGTCTGGCCCTCCTCCCTGCTATCGACCGGCGGACCCGATCACTGAAGCGGGCAACGGGTCGCGGCGACGGCCGGCGGGCCGAGCTCCCGAAACCGTCGGAATTTGCGACGGTCGAGGGGCGGCTACCCGGCAGTTCTTCCGCTCGCAGCTCCGGGCCGCTACCATCGTGCTCCGGCGCGGCGACCGCGGCCGGCCGGCAGAGGAGCTGAGCATGACGGAAGAGGAGTTCTGGGCCCTGATCAGCCTTCTCGATCGCGAGGCGATCGAGGTCGAGCCCGAGGACGACGAGGAAGATCCGGTCACCGAACCCCTGGTGAAGGCGCTGGTGGCGCGTGGCGCCGACGCGATCAAGCGCTTCGACGATCTGCTCAGCGGATTCCTCTACGAGCTCGATGGCCAGGCCTTCGTCAACCATGCCGGCGTCTGCGGTGAGTTCGAGGATCTCTTCCTCTACTGCCGCTGCGTCGCCGTCGCCAGCGGTCGTGAGGCCTACGAGACCATCCTCCACGATCCGACCTTCATGCCCACCGACCTGGAGTTCGAGCCGCTGGCCTCGGTCGCCGAACGAGCCTGGCGACGCCTCGGTCAGGGTGAGTACCGCCACGAACCGAGCTTCAGCCTGGAGATGCGCGCCAACCAGGCCAACTGGCCCGACTGATCGACGGCCCCGACCGGGTCCATGAACGAGGAGCAGGGATGCGACAGGGCATCGACAGTCTGATCGCCAACGTCAGGAGCGTGTTCTTCGGCTCCGATCAGGCGATCGAACAGGCCCTCACCACGCTCCTGGCCGGCGGTCACCTGTTGATCGAGGACCTGCCCGGCGTCGGCAAGACCCTGCTCGCGCGGGCCCTGGCCCAGTCCTTCCACCTCGACTTCCGGCGGATCCAGTTCACTCCCGACCTCTTGCCGACCGACGTCACCGGACTCAACGTCTTCGATCCGCGCGAGCGCGTGTTCAGCTTCATCGAGGGTCCGGTCTTCACCAACGTCCTGCTCGCCGACGAGATCAACCGCAGCTCGCCGCGCACGCAGTCGAGCCTGCTCGAGACCATGGGCGAGCGTCAGGTCACGATCGACGGTCAGACGCGCTCCCTGCCCCGCCCCTTCTTCGTCATCGCGACCCAGAACCCCATCGAGCTCGCCGGCACCTACCCCCTGCCCGAGGCCCAGCTCGACCGCTTCCTGATGCGTGTTTCGCTCGGCTATCCGACGCCCGAGGACGAGGCCCGCATCCTCGAATCGCACCGGCTCGGCGAGCCGGTCGATCGACTCGGCGCGGTGATGGACCGCGAGGAGCTGCTCGCCCTGATCGAGGCCGCCCGCCGCGTCGAACCACGGCCGGCCGTCCGTGACTACGTGGTCCGTCTCGCCAACGCGACCCGGCAATCCGACGCCTTCGCGATCGGTCTCAGCCCACGCGGCAGCCTCGCCCTCATGCGCGCCGCGCAGGCCCTGTCGCTTCTGCGTGGCCGCGACTACGTGTCGCCCGACGCCGTGCAGGACGTCGCCCTGCCGGTCATGAGTCATCGCCTCGTGGTCTCGTCCCAGGCCCACTATGCCGGTGGCGAGGTCTGCGGGCTGATCCAGGAGATCCTCGACCGGCTGCCGGTCCCGACCCTCGAGAGCGCCAGGTCCGGCTGATGCTGCGCCGGCGCGGGCGCGACGCCTTCCTCGATCGCCTGGCGCCGAACTGCGGCTCCGGCGTGATCGTCATCCTGGTGGGACTCATCGCCACGATGGCTGGCGTCCAGCAGGCTTCGGCCAGCTCGGTCGCCTTCGGGTCCATGCTGATGCTGGTACCCGTCGGGACCTACGTCGTGCTCCGCCGTCTGGCCGCCCGGGTCGTGCTCGAACGCGATCTGGCCACCCGTGTCTTCGAGGGCGACGTCCTCGAGGTCCGGGTCCGCGTCCACGGCAGGCTGCCGCCGCCGCTCTTCGACCTGCGGCTCACCGAGAGGATCAGCATCTCGCGCCTGGCCATCCGCACCCTCGCCTTCGGCGAGCCGGGACCGGGCGACGACGAAGGTCGCCGCAGCTATCGAACGCGCTGTGATCTGCCTCGAGGCGACTACGAGGGCGGCGTCGCCTACCTGCGGCTCGGCGATCCCTTCGGCTGGTTCGAATGCCGTCGGGCCCTCGACGCCGCCAACCGGATCCTGGTGCTGCCCCGGATCGTCGACCTGCCACCCTTCCTGCTTCGGGCGCTCGGCGTCGCGCGCCCGGGTCCGGGCCTCCAGGGCCCGGGTGCCGGCCTCGGCACGGAACTCCGAGGTCTGAGGCCCTACCGCCCCGGCGATCCGCGCGCCCGGATCCACTGGAAACAGGTGGCCCGCGGCGGCGAACTGATCGTGCGCGAGGACGACCTCGAGCACGAAGGTGGCCTGGTCCTGATCCTCGATCGTGACCTCGCCGACGATGCCCGGGGGGTCGGGCAGACGACGCTCGATCGTGCGGCCCGTTATCTCGCCTCGGTCGCGGTCGCGGCCCGACGACTCGGTCAGCGGCTTGCCTTCCACGATGGCGATCCGGCCGCCGGCCTGATCGAACTCGCTCGCGACCAGGACATGATGATCTTCTTCGAGCGGCTGGCGCGGCTGAGCCTGGCGGAGACGGCGGTCCTGCCGGAGACGCTCGCCCGCGTCGCCCGCGAGCTGGCCCGGCCCAGCCGCCTGCAGATCGTCAGCACCGCGCGCAGCCTGGGTGGCCTGCAGCTCGGTCCGGTCATCCTGGAGGCGCGCCGCCGAGGCCACGAACTCTGCCTCGTGCTGCTGGACGAGGACGGCGCCTCGACCGGCCTTCCCACCATCGAGGGCGTGGCGGTCGTCCGCATTCCTCCCCGCCTCCTGGGGCACCTGAGATCATGAGCACGAATCGAGCCGACTCCCGGACGCTCGCCCTGCTGCTCACGCTGAGCGATGCCCTTCTCCTGGCCTCGGTCACGGCCTTCATGACCGTGCTCCCGCGCTGGAATCGTCCGGTCACCGACGGCCTCGTGCTGCTGCTCTGGGCCGCGATCCCGGTCCTGGCCTCGCGCCTCGACCGGGAGTGGCCGCGGCGACGTCGCGCCGCCCTGGTCCTCGCGCTGGTCGTTGCCGGCGCGCTGGGCTGGCGCTTCATCACCCTGCGGGTGCCGGCGGGCGAGGCCATGAGCTTCGAGGTCCAGCTCGCCCTCTTGGTCTTCTGGGTCTCCGGCTTCCTCATCGTCCAGCCCCTGACCTACCGGCTCTTCGACGCCCTGGCCCTGGGTTGCCTCGCGATCGCCCTGCTCGAGCGGCGACCGCTGGCCGCGCCCTTCCTGGCGCTCGCGCTCGGCTCCTGGTTCACCACCCTGAGCCTGCGCCACCGTCTCTTCGACCTCGCCGGCCTCCGCTTCCGCGGCTCGCCGCTACGTGCCGGTGGCGCGGGGCTGCTCGCGGCCCTCGTCGCGGCGACGCTCGGCTACGTCCTGGCGACCCTGCCCTTCGGCGGTGAGGACGTCATCCGCGGCCGTCTGCCCAGGTTGCCGGAGAAGCCGCGCCGGATCGGCTGGGGTGGCGGTATCCGCCTCGGCGACCTGGGACCGGCGGTCCACTCGGCCGAGCCCTTCTTCGCGGTCCGGTTCCGCGACGCGGCCGGGCGGAGCCCCGATCCCGAGACCGAGCTGCGGATGCCCCAGGGTTGGCTCTGGCGCATGGCGGTGTTCTCGAGCTTCGGGGCGACACCGAACCAGTGGTTCCCCGAAGAAGACGAACCCAGCCTGGCCGCCGGCAGCCCGCCGGTCCGCCTCGAGATCGAGCTGGAGCGCCTCAACCCGCGGGCCGACGTCTTCCCCGGCCTCTACGGCTGCAGCCGGGCCCGGGCCCGGAGCGAACGAGGAACGGTCGCGATTCAGGACTGCGGCTACGGGGCCCTCGCCCTGGTCGACGATCGGGGCCAGCTGGTCAGCATCGAGGGCGATCGTCTGGACCTCGGCTGGGCCGGCGACCTGCCCTTCGGCGGCGCCGTCCGGGCGGAACATCGGGAGCTGCCGGAGGACCCCGCCCTGCGCGCGAGCCTCGAGGCCATCGTCCAGGCCATGGCGTCGCCGCGAGGCCAACCGGCTCTCGCCGCCAACCAGCTCGCCGAGCTCTACCACGAGTCCTTCCGCTACGCCGAGCTGGCGCCCTGGCCCAGGAGGGTACCGGCCGGCTGGGAACGTCTGCGCCACTTCCTCGAAAGCGCCCGCAAGGGTGACTGCAACTACTTCGCGGTCGCGAGTTGCATGATCTTCCGCAGCCTCGGGATCCCGGCGCGACTGGTCCAGGGATTCGTCGGTCTCGACTACGACCACGAGCTCGAGGCCTGGACCGTGGTCGAGGGCAAGGCCCACGCCTGGACCGAGTTCCACGACGGCAGCGGTTGGCGCCCCTTCGACGGCACGATGTTCGTCGCCAGCGACGGCCCGGCACCGCGCCGACAGGCCCGCCGCGAGGCACCGGAGACCGCGGCCGAACTCGAGGCCCGAGCGGCCGAGCGAGACCGAAGGAAGGAGGCGAGTCGAAGCCTCTTCGACCGTCTGGTCGGACACGACGAGGACAGCTCGCGACTCGCGATGTTGCTCTTCCTGTCACCGCTGGTCGTGGTCCTCGCCTCGGTCGTGCTCCGGGCATCGGATCGACGTTCACGGCCGAATCGTGGCGAACTACCCGCTCCGGCGCCGGTGCAGCCCACGATCGCGGAGCTCGGGCAGGCCGATCCAGCCGACTTGGGCGACCCCCGGTCACGCGCCCTGGCCCTCTACGCGCGCCTCCAACGGCGCTATGGCCGCCGCGGCCGGGGACGTCGGCCCGGCGAGACGCCGCGACGTCATGCCGCACGCCTGCTTCGGGACTTCGAGGATACGCCGTCGGGACTAGGGCCCTTCAGCGAGCTGATCGACCGCTGCCTCTACGGGGATGGCCGTCCTGATCGGAGCGAGATCGAAAGACACGAACGCGAGCTGGACTGACCGCCGTCGATCCGGGTTTGAGTGGCAAAGACGGCCACGGAGGCTTAGTCTCGGTGCATCACCCAGGCCCGGAGTTGCCGACCCGGGCCAACCTCGCGGTCTTCGAGACCGCCGCTGGTTTGGAGGCTCCGACGATGGTCAAGTATCTCCTGTCGACGCTCCTGCTCGCGACCTCCCTCGTCGCGGGTCAACAAGCCACGGATCAGAAGCCCAAACCCAAGTGGATGCCGGCCGAGATCAGCCGTAGCGAGGAGGTCGACGACGTCGCCGCCAAGGAACTGATCGCCACCTTCACCAGGGCCTTCGGTGCCGCGAAGGATCCGGCCGACAAGAAGTACGCGCTCGACGACCTGGCCAAGGGGCGCAACAAGAAGGTCGCGGCGACGCTGGAGAAGGTCCTGCTCCGCGACAAGAGCGGCGCCCTTCGCAGCCACGCGGCGCTATGCCTCGCCCGTCTCGGCCTGCCCGAATCGGAGGCGTCCCTGCTCAAGGCCCTCGCCGCCAAGATCAACGAGGAGGACGACGACGTCCTCGAGGCCGTGGGCATCGCCCTGGGTCAGACCGGCGACAAGCCGCTGTTCAAGAAGCTCGGCAAGGAGTTCGAGGGCTACGGCAAGGGCGGCAAGCGCGCCCTGGTCCTGCTCTTCGGCTACCGCAAGGACGAGGATTCGCTGCGTCTCCTCTCCAAGTGGCTCGACGAACCCCAGCCGACGGCCGTGGATTCGCCCAACAACCCACCGGCTTCCTACTGGAAGCAGCGCTTCGCCGAGTACCACTACGTCAAGGACGAGGTGATCTGGGCCGTCTGGCGAATCACCGGCGAACTCATGCACTCCGAAGAGGAATTCCGCGACTGGGAGAAGCGCAAGGCCGAGGAGGAGAAGGCCGCGCGCAAGGGGATGCGCCGGCGCTGACCGCGTCCGGCCCCGGGCTCCCGCTTCGGCGACCGCCGGAGGCCGGGGCGGGGCTTGAAGCCGGGCCCGGCTCGGGCATCATCAGGCATCGCTCCAGGTCTTGCCCGCGAGGTCCCCGATGATCCGATCCAGTCTCCTCCTCGTCGCCGCCGTCGCCCTCCTCGGGCTCCGCTCGACCCTGCCGGCCGAGAAGCCGGACGGGATCCAGGCGGCCCTCTGGGTCCAGACCTCCGCCGAGTGGGAAGCCCTGGCGCTGCAGACCTTCGCCAACGCGCGCGATCGGCTGCCACTCCTGCTCGAGAAGACCGATCAGGTCGCGATGCTCGAACAGGTTGGCGACACGGAAGCCTGGCTCCGGCCGCCGGCCCTGATCGTCGACATCGACGAGACCATCCTGGACAACTCGCCCTACCAGGCCCGCCTGATCCTGGACGGCAAGGCCCACAGCGACCCGCGCTGGGATGCCTGGGTGAAGGACGAGGCGGCGCTACCGGTTCCGGGAGCCCTGGCCTTCCTCAACGAGGCGACCCGACGAGGCGTCGCGGTCTTCTACGTGAGCAACCGCAAGGCCCACCTCGAGGAGGCGACCCGCGCCAACCTCCGCGCGCTCGGCTTCCCGCTCGCTCCCGATCATGACTGCCTCCTGCTCCGCGGCGAACAGGAGGACTGGGGCAAGGACAAGAGCTCGCGACGGGCCTTCGTGGCCGCGAACTACCGGGTCATCATGCTCTTCGGCGACGACCTGGGCGACTTCGTCAGCGTCACCCGCTGGAATCCGGAGACCAAGAAGGACGAGGCCCAGGACCGGGCGACCCGCAAGGCCCTGATCGATGCCTACGCGGAACGCCTCGGGCGCAGCTGGTTCGTCCTGCCCAACCCGACCTACGGTTCCTGGACCGATGCCCTGCGCGCGAGCCTGGGGTCGACTCCCGAGGGCGAGCCACGCCCGGTCACCGAAGCCCTCGACCCGCGCCGCCGCTGAGCCCGCCCCCACATGCATGAACAGCTCGGGAATGGAGCAGCCCTCTTCTCCTGCTTCCTCTGGTCGATGTCCATCCTCATGTTCCAGCCGCTTCTCCGGCGGCATGGAGCACCGGGTTGCAACCTCTACAAGTCCTGCGTGGCCAGCCTGCTCTTCGCGTTGACCTCGGCCGTCCTCCTGGCCGCCGGGGTCGCCACGATGCCGAACGCCCGCGATGCCGGCATGTTGCTCTGTTCCGGTCTCGTGGGCATGGCGATCGGCGACTTCGCCTTCTTCGAGTCGATGGTCCGGATCGGCGCCCGCCAGACCACGCTGGTCCAGTCGACCTCGCCGGTCTTCCTGCTCCTGTTCTCGATCTGGAATCCGGACGAGCAGATGGGCCGGGTCGAGATCATCGGCGTCGTTCTCGTGGTCCTGGGGGTGATGGAAGTGACCCGCCGGCAGCGCTTCCGCGAGCCGACCGCGGGCAAGGCGATGATCGCCGGCACCCTACTCGCCCTGGTCTCGGCGCTGGCGCAGGCGATCGGCATCATCCTGTCGAAGGAGGCGCTGGCCGACAGTCATCCGGTACTGGCCTCGAACTGCCGCCTGCTGGGCGCCGCCCTGGGCATGTACCTCGGCATGCTCCTGCTCGGCCGCCATCGCCGCGCGGTCGCCGTCTTCCGGGATCGTGCCTTCCTGAAGGACGCCTTCACCCCGGCCTTCCTGGGCACCTACCTGGGCATCCTCACCATGATGTTCGCGATCGGAGCCGGCAAGACCGCCGTGGCCGGCGCCCTCCTGTCGCTGACCCCGGTGTTCATGGTGCCGGTGGCGGCCTGGCGCGAGAAGACGAGGATCGACTGGGGCATCCTCTTCGGCACCTGCGTCGCCGGGACCGGAGCCTTCATGGTCTGCCTCTGACCGCCGCGCGGCGGCCATGGCTTCGTCGGGGCTGTCGCCGGCGAGTCAATCCGCCCGCTCGGCCAGCTTGGCCTCGACGCTGCGGATCTTGTCGTCCATGCTCTGCTCGCGATCGATCCGGGTACCCAGCTTGATCGTGCTGCTGATCCGCGGCGCGCCCATCGCGTGGACCTCCTCGTGGCAGAGCTTGACCACCGCCATGACCGCGTCCCAGTCGCCCTCGATGTTGGTGCCGTAGGCGTGCAGTCGATGCTCCAGGCCGCTGGCGGCGATGATTCGCGAGCAGGCTGCGACGTAGCTCGAGACCGAGACGCCGACCCCGATCGGGACGACGCAGAGATCGATGATGACCTTCATGATCAGACTCCTCGCTCCAGTCTGACCGGCCGGCCGGGCGTCGCCAAGCTCTTGCGCCGCGGCCCGGCTGCTGCGACCATCCGACCGTGGATACCAGAGCCATCATCGCCCGCCTCGGGCCGGGCCGTTTCGGCCGACGCATCTTCCAGTTCACGAGCATCGGCTCGACCAACGACCAGGCCCTCGCGGACCTCGACCTGGGCATCGCGCGCGACGGCGACGTCTACGTCGCCGATGAACAGACGCAAGGCCGCGGCACCAACCACCGCAGCTGGCATTCGCCCCCTGGCGCCGGCCTCTGGCTCAGCTTGGTCCTGATCGGTGGCTCGCGGGCTCGCCCCCTGCCCTTCCTGCCGGCCGTGGCCCTCGCCGACCTGCTGTCCTGGGACTGCGGTCTCGCCGCCCACCTGAAGTGGCCGAACGACGTCCTCGTCGGCCCAGGCAAGGTCGCCGGCATCCTCATGGAAGGGCGAACCGGAGCGCGCGGCGACCCGGCCTGCGTGATCGGTATCGGCCTGAACGTCGGCCAGACCGCGTTTCCCCCGGAGCTCGACGGCATCGCGACCTCGCTCGCGCTCGAGGGCTCGCGGCAGCTCGACCGGGGCTTCCTGCTCGAGAACCTCCTGCGCCGCATGAACGCTCTCGACACGGGCGGCCATGATCTCGTGCCCGCCTTCCGCGCCCGTTGTCGGATGTTCGGTCGCCGGCTGCGGACGGCCGCCGGCGAGACCTTCGAGGCCCTCGACCTGAGCCCGGAGGGCCATCTGCGACTACGCGATGCCGTCGGCCGGGAACGCAGTCTGGTCTCGCGCAGCGACTCCGAATTCCAGCCCGGCTGGCTCGACGACGCCCCGCCCTACACCCCGCCTCCGCCGCTCGGTTGAGTTCCGCGCCGGGCTGGAGGAAGAGGCGGAGCAGGCAGGTCCGCTGGGGAAGGACCGCGCAGCGCCCGCTGCGCACTCGAAGGGCGAGGAATCGAGGGCGAGCATACTAGGCCAGCCAGCGGCTGGCGCTCCGGAGCGCCGGCTGCCCAGCCGGCAGGATCGCCGGCCGCTGGCCGGCGCTTCGTCATCGCGACCAAGGCGACGAGGACTCCGACGACGAGATCGTCGAGGCGAGACCGCGAGCAACGGGCGGGTTCGACTAGGCCAGCCAGCGGCTGGCGCTCCGGAGCGCCGGCTGCCCAGCCGGCAGGTCCGCCGGCCGCCGGCCGGCGCTTCGTCATCGCGACCATGGCGACGAGGACTCCGACGACGAGATCGTCGAGGCGAGACCGCGAGCAACGGGCGAGTTCGACTAGCCCGCTTCGCTCACCACGCCGATCCGCAGGTGGTCTACTCCCGGGATCTGCGATGTCCGAGGGTCGACTCTGGGTCGTCCCGCCTGAGATCGGTGCGAGTGTGGGGACCTGAGCGGGTCTCGAGGCCGAGAATGGGCGTATTGGGACGCCCTGTGCGGACCTCGGGCGCAGGTCGTTTCCGCGCGTGCTGATTGGAGGTTGGGTTCTCTACGTCGTGGCGCAGATGTTCCGCCAGGCGGCGAAGAAGATGTCCTTGGGGGCAGGCGCTCGACATGTTGATCCAGATTCGCCGGCAGGTCACGGACCGGACGAGCGCCGATCTTCAGCAGCTTCAGCCGGATGGTGCCACACTGCGCCCGCTCGGCTTCCGTCCCCTTCAGCCCGATCCGTCGCAGCGCGTCGACGAGGACGTAGGCTATCGACGAGAAGTAGAGGCGGATCTGGTTCGCCTGCATCGTGTGGGCGCTCGTCCGGTCGGCAAAGAGGTCGAGCTGCTGCTCCTTGATCCGGTTCTCCATTTCGCCGCGCTGACAGTAGATGTCGCGGTAGATTCGTTCGGCTTCGTGGTGATCGTCGCAAGGAAGCGAGGTGACGATGAAGCGTGGGTTTCGCCCTTCCTCGAGCACTCCGCTTTGCCGATCACCCGCCGCTCGCGAGACCAGGAGTCGATCGTCCGCCAGTTGAAGCAGTGGAAGAGCGCGACCTTGCGGCCGAAGCTCGCAGAGGTCCTCAGCGTCGAGCAGGTGATCCTCGAGCTCGGACTCGAGGCGGGCGTTGCGAGCAAGGCCGATCACGTAGTCGACCCGTTTTCCTCGCACCAATCGAGGAAGCCATTGCGGCAGAAGCCGGAGTCGGCGCGGACGATGATCCTCGTCTTCGTCCAGCGCGTACGGAGCTGGGCCACAATGCGTTGCAGCTCCTCGAGCGAGCCGGCCGCACCGTCCTGGTTGCTCATGCGCAATCGTGCCGACAGCAGATGATCGCCGGCGAAGATGTAGAGGCGGCATGTAGCAGTAGCAGTCGTAGTAACCGTGGAAGAAGCGACCTTCCTGACGGCCGTGGATCGGATCGTCGGTCGCGTCGAAGTCGAGATGATCTCCTCGGGCTCGTCCGCGTGAGACTCGACGAAGAGATCCACCAGAAGCTCGTCGACGGCATCCGAGCTCAGCTCGATCCGACGGTAGCGGTCCTTGGACGCCTCGCCGCTACGCGAGAGCTCGACGCGATTCAGGGTGCTGCTGCTCGCGAGAGGCCGACCTCGATCACGGTCGCGACGGCGCTCCAAGCCCGTCGGGTCGGCCTTCCGACCAGGGCGGCCAGAAGCGGATCGCGGCTGAGCTCGTCGTGGTCGTTCAGGTCCTCGTAGCCGAGCGCAATCGCCATCACACGCTGAGCCACCAGGTCGCGGACGCTGTGGTCGATCCGGCTCGGATCTCGGTAGTCGTGGAAGCAAGATGCGAAGCGATCGAAGAGGGAAAGGCGGCGATCGACCTCGTGTAGGAGCAAACCGCCTGCGTCCGAGCTGATCTGGCCGCCGTCGAAAGATGCCGTGAATTCTCGCCTGCCCGGGCCTCGGCTCGTCACCCGCTCGCCGTTACACTCTGTCACCTACAGCCACCTCGCTGGAAGTCCTGGGATCTGTTGTTTCACCCCACTCTTCCAAGCTTGGCGGCTGTTTTCTAGTAAATGTGGTGAGCGATACGGGCTAGGCCAGCCAGCGGCTGGCGCTCCGGAGCGCCGGCTGCCCAGCCGGCAGGTCCGCCGGCCGCTGGCCGGCGCTTCGTCATCGCGACCAAGGCGACGAGGACTCCGACGACGAGATCGTCGAGGCGAGACCGCGAGCAACGGGCGAGTTCGACTAGGCCAGCCAGCGGCTGGCGCTCCGGAGCGCCGGCTGCCTAGCCGGCAGGTCCGCCGGCCGCTGGCCGGCGCTTCGTCATCGCGACCAAGGCGACGAGGACTCCGACGACGACGAGATCGTCGAGGCGAGACCGCGAGCAACGGGCGAGTTCGACGAGGCCAGCCAGCGGCTGGCGCTCCGATAGGACCGCGCAGCGCCCGCTGCGCACTGCGTTTCTCCCGGGAAGTTGCGGAGCAGGCGCTCCGCGCTCCGGAGCGCCGGCTGCCCAGCCGGCAGGTCCGCCGGCCGCTGGCCGGCTCGTCGTCATCAGGGTCGAGGAGGCTCGCGCTCGAGCCAGATGGCGACGATGCGCTCGTCGAGCCGCCGACCCTCGATGGCCGGCGGCAGCCCCGGCGCCGCCGCGACCCGCCCCTCCAGCAGGGCGCGGATCTCGGGCTGGGCCTCGGCGACCGGAAGGTCGCCGAGGAAGGCAAGGCTCTCCGAGCAATCGGTGAAGCGCGGGCAGAAGCG
Organism: Planctomycetota bacterium; assembly: GCA_020639295.1. GTDB lineage: Bacteria > Planctomycetota > DRQF01 > JACKGY01. The sequence continues at coordinate 72,703 of JACKGY010000003.1, read as the reverse complement.
CGTCTCGGTGAAGCGTCCCGGGGCTCCGAGCAGAAGGCGCGACAGCTCGTCGGCCTCCAGGTACCAGAGATGGATGACGACCAGACGCGGGAAGGAGGTCGCGGTCGAATCGCTGGTGGGGAGCTTCGCGTCGGTCATGACGGCGATGCTACCACGAGATCGGCGGCGACGCGCCGATCCGACTCCCATCGCCCCCTCCCGGATCGGGTGAACGACAGCGGCCGAAGCGGAGGAGGCGCGAAGTCCGGTCGGACTCCGCGCCCCTCTGGTCGTGCCACCGTCCGGGAGTTCAGGACAAGGCGTCGCCCATCATCTTGGCCATGCGTCGGGCGAAGGACGGCGGGTCGGCGATCGGACTGCCCTCGGCGAGGCAGGCCTGATCGTAGAGCAGGAAGACCCACTCCGAGAGCTCAGCCGATCGGTTCTCGTCGCCGGCCAGGCCGGCGAGCTTCGCGATCACCGGATGATCGGCATTGAGCTCGAAGATCCGCTTCTGCCTGGGCATGCCCTTCTGCTGGGCGCGTAGCATGCGCTCGATGTGGGCATGCAGGCCGCCTTCCGGCACCACCAGGCAGACCGGCGAGTCGGTGAGCCGCCGCGATACCCGCACCTCGGAGACCTGATCGGCGAGGATCTCCTTCATCTGGCCGATCAGCGGTTCGAGGCCACCAGCCTTCTCCTCGCGCTGCTTCTTCTCCTCGTCGCTCTCGTCGCGATCGAGGTCGAGATCGGCGCGCATCGCGGAGACCAGCTTCTTGTCCTTGTAGGTCGGGATCGCCGCCACGGCCCACTCGTCGACCGGATCGGTGAGGAAGAGCACCTCACGATCACGCTTCAGCAGGGCCTCGATGTGCGGCGAGCCCTCGACCGCGTTGCGGCTGGGGCCGATCGCGTAGTAGATCTCGTCCTGCCCCTCGGGCATGCGTTCGAGATAGGCGTCGAGGCTGGTCGGCTCCTCGCTCTTGCTGCTCTCGAAGCGGGCCAGCGCCGCCAGCCGGTCGCGGAAGTCCTCGTCGTAGTGGATGCCTTCCTTCAGGACGACGCCGTAGTTCGACCAGAGCGTGGCGTAGTCCTCCGGCTGGTCCTTGGCGATCCTCTCGAGCAGGTCGAGGACCTTCTTGGTGACGCCCTTCCTGATCGTCCTGGTGGCACGATCCTCCTGCAGGAGTTCGCGCGAGACGTTGAGGGGAAGATCGTCCGAGTCGACGATGCCGCGCACGAAGCGCAGCCAGACCGGCAGGATCTCCTCGCAGTCGTCCATGATGAAGACGCGCTTGACGTAGAGACGCACCCCGCGACGATGCTCGCGATCGTAAAGGTCGAAGGGCGGGTTCCGGGGCACGTAAAGGAGGCCGGTGAAGTTGGTGCCGCCCTCGATCTTGAAGTGCGTCCGCGCCAGCGGTGCTTCCCAGTCGTGGCTGACGTGCTTGTAGAACTCGTCGTACTCCTCGTCCTCGATCTCGGCCTTCGGCTTGCGCCAGAGCGCGCTGGCCTCGTTGATCGTCTCCCAGTCGACCTCGCCGGAGTCCTGGGTCTCGGCCAGCCGGATCGGATGGCCGACGTAGTCGGCGTAGCGCCGGACCAGGTAGCGGACGCGCTGGTCGCTGGCGTAGTCGGCCTGGTCCTCGGCCAGGTGGAGACGGATCTCGGTGCCCCGGCCGCGGTCCTCGCCCGGCTCCACCGTGAAGCCGGTCTTGGCGTCCGAGGACCAGACCCAGGTCTCGTCGGAATCGACCGAACGGCTGCGAACGGTGACTCGATCGGCGACCAGGAAGGAGCTGTAGAAACCGACACCGAACTGTCCGATCAGGTCGAGGGTCGCGTTCTCCCCCCGCTCCTTCACCGCCTCGACGAAGCGCTTCGAGCCCGAGCGGGCGATCGTGCCCAGGTTCTCGACCAGCTCGTCGCGGGTCATGCCGATGCCGTTGTCGCTGATCTTGAGCAGCCGCTGCTCGGGATCGATCTCGATCCGGATCTCCAGCTCGCGGTCGTCGCCGAGGAGCTCGTGCTCGGTCAACGAGCGGTAGTGGAGCTTGTCGAGCGCGTCGGCCGCGTTGGACAGCAACTCGCGCAGGAAGATCTCGCGGTGGCTGTAGAGGCTGTTGATGACGATGCCGAGGACCTGGTTGACCTCGGCCTGGAAGGAATGCTCGCTCCTGGTCTGAGCCATGGCTTCTGTTGTCTCTCCTGGTTCCGGAATCGACCGAGCGCTCGGCCGGGGGGCCGAGCGCTCGGTCAGCACACTCGAATCGTCGATCAGGCGCCGAGCAGGCGGGCCATCTCGATGGCGTTGTAGGTGAGGATGACGTCGGCCCCGGCGCGCTTGATCGCCAGGTGGCTCTCCATCATCACCGCCTGGTGATCGAGCCAGCCCCGCTCCCCGGCGGCCTTGAGCATCGAGTACTCGCCGCTGACGTGGTAGGCGGCGACCGGAAGGTCGACCTCCTGCTTCACCCGCAGGATCACGTCCAGATAGGGCAAGGCCGGCTTGACCATGACCATGTCCGCGCCCTCCTCGACGTCGAGGAGCACCTCGCGCAGGGCCTCGCGGGCGTTGGCCGGGTCCATCTGGTAGGTCTTCTTGTCACCGGCGCGCGGATGCGAATCGAGCGCGTCGCGGAAGGGACCGTAGAAGGCCGAGGCGTACTTCACCGAGTAGGCGAGGATGCTGGTCTCGCTGAAGCCCTCCTCGTCGAGGGCGGCGCGGATGTAGCCGACGCGACCGTCCATCATGTCCGAGGGCGCGACCATGTCGGCGCCGGCCTCGGCCTGCGAGACGGCCATCATCGCCAGGATCTCGAGGGTCTCGTCGTTGATGATCTTGCCGTCGCGGACGATGCCGTCGTGGCCGTCGCTGGAGTAGGGGTCCATCGCGACGTCGGTGATCACGACCAGGTCCGGCAGCGCGTCCTTCAGCATCTTCACCGTGGTCTGGAGCAGACCGTCCGGGTTGGTGGATTCGGTCGCGATCGAGTCCTTCTTCTTGTCGGAGATCGCCGGGAACAGGGCGATCGCCGGCACGCCGGCGCGAACCGCCTCCCGGGCCTCCTCGAGCAGGGCCTTGGGGCTCAGGCGGAAGCAGCCCGGCATGGCGCCGATCGGCATCCGATCGTCCTTGCCGTCGTGCACGAAGGCCGGCCAGATGAAATCGGCCGGCGTGAGGATGGTCTCGCGGACCATGCGGCGGATGCCCGGACCCTTGCGGTTGCGGCGCGGGCGCTCGGGCAGATCGACGGGGAAATCGAGATCGGCTTCGAACTCGTCGTAATCGGCTTCCATCATGCGTCTCCTCCCGGTGGGGTTCGGCTTAGAATATGGACTCCCGTCGCTCCTTCAAAGCCGGGACCCGGCATTGTCGGTCTCGGCCGGGCGGCTATCGTCTCCGGGAGGCCACCGGGCCGCATGCACGAGGGACATCCGGACATCTGGATCGGCGCCGGCGACGGGCCCGAGATCGAGCTCAAGGTCAAGGCCTCGCGCTTCCTCGGCCAGGTCTTCGCCGCCCGGGACGAGGCCGAGGCCTTGGACCGCCTGGCCGGAGTCCGCCGGCGCTACCACGACGCCCGGCACCACTGCTGGGCTTATGCCCTGCCCCCTCTCGACCGCCCTCGGGAGCGCTTCGACGACGACGGCGAACCGGCGCAGACGGCCGGTCCCTCGATCCTCCAGGCCATCCAGGCGAGCGGCCTGAAGGCCCTGATCGTGGTGGTCACGCGCTGGTTCGGCGGCATCAAGCTGGGCTCGGGCGGCCTGATCCGCGCCTATGGCGAGACCGCCCGCGAGGCCCTGGCCGCGACGCCGCGACGGGAGAACTGGATCGAGAGCCGGATCTCGATCGACTCGGGCTACGAGGAACTGGGCGCGGTCGAGGCCTACCTGGCCCAGCAGGCCGCCCGGCTGCGCGGGGTCGAGCGCGACTTCGCCGACCGGGCGCGCTTCCGGGTCACCGTCGCCCGCAGCCTGGCCTCGAGCCTCGTCGCCGGCCTGATCGAGGCCACGGCCGCCCGGGTCGGCACCAGCGTCGAGGAGATCGGATGACCGCCCCGACGCCCGGCCTCGCCGGCCGCCTCGCCCGGGAACTCGGGGCACCCGAGCGCGCCGTCGCCGCGGCGATCGCGCTCTTCGACGAGGGTCGGACCCTCGCCTTCGTCGCCCGCTACCGCAAGGAGCAGATCCGCGGCCTCGACGAGGAGGGGCTGCGCCGGCTCGCCCTCGGCCTGGAGCGCGAGCGCCGGCTCGACGAGCGGAGGGCCGGCATCCTGGCCAAGCTCGAGGAACGTGGCGCCGACCCTGCCGTCCTCGCGGCGGTCGCGGCGGCGGGTAGCCTCGCCGAGCTGGAGGAGATCTGGGCGCCCTGGAAATCGAGCCGGAAGACCAAGGCCGACCTCGCCCGCGCGGCCGGCCTCGACCGCCTGGCCGAGGCCCTGGTCGACCCCCGCCGCCGGGGCGACGCCGACGAACTCACCCGCGAGTTCGCCCCGACCGGGAGCGATCACGACGAGGCGCTCGCCGGCGCGATCGAGATCCTGATCGATCGGCTGCGCAAGGACACCACGCTGCGGCCGCCGCTGCTCGAGATCCTGCGCCGCGGTCGCCTGACCGCGAAACGCAAGCGGGGCTTCGACGGCCAGGATCGGCGCTTCGACGAGCTCATGGACCAGGCCTTTCCGCTCGATCGTCTGCCGGGTCATCGCCTGCTGGCGCTGCAGCGCGGCGAGGAGGCCGGCGCGTTGAGCCTGACGATCGACTTCGATCTCCGCGCCGCGACCCAGGCGGTGGCGCGCGGCCTCGCGCCCGTCGCCCTCCTGCGCGCCCATCCGGAGCTGCGCGCGGCGGTCGAGCGGGCCCTCGACAAGCACCTCGCACCATCGATCGAGCGCGAGCTCCTGGCCGAACGACGTGGCCTCGCCGAGCGCGAGGCCGCCGAAGTCTTCGCCCGCAACCTGCGCGCCCTGCTGCTCGCCGCGCCCGCCGGGCCGCGACCGGTGCTGGCCCTCGATCCGGGCTTCCGCGCCGGCTGCAAGATCGCCGCCCTCGACCGCGTCGGCGAGGTGGTCGAGACGACGATCATCCACCCCACCGAGCCCCGCCGCGACGAGGAGGGCTCGACGCGACGCCTGGTCGAGCTGATCCGGCGCCACCGGATCGAGCTCCTGGCCCTCGGCAACGGCCAGGGCTCACGCGAGACCATGGCCTTCCTGCGCGCCCGGCTGCTGCCGGCGCTGGCCGAGGCCGGGCTCGATCGGCCCGAGATCGTCCTGGTGAGCGAGGCCGGCGCCTCGGTCTGGTCGGCGAGCGCCGAGGCCGCGGCGGAGCTGCCGGATCTCGACCTCAGCCTGCGCGGCGCGGTGAGCATCGGCCGGCGCCTGCAGGACCCGCTGGCCGAGCTGGTGAAGATCGAGCCCCGCAGCCTCGGTGTCGGTCAGTACCAGCACGACGTCGACCCCAAGCTGCTCGAGGCCTCGCTGGATCGCGAGCTCGAATGCGCGGTCGCCGCGGTGGGCGTCGATCTCCGCACCGCGAGTTCGGCCCTGCTGGCGCGCGTGCCCGGACTCGGCCCCAGGCTGGCGACCACGATCGTCGAGCGCCGCGCCGCCCAGGGGCCACCGCGGAGCCGCGAGGAGCTGCGGACGATCAAGGGTCTCGGTCCGGTGGCCTTCGAGAACTGCGCCGGCTTCCTCCGGATCAAGGGCGAGGAAGCGCTCGACCGGAGCGGCATCCATCCCGAAAGCTATCCGCTGGTCGACGCCATCGCCGCCCTGCGCGGCCTCGATCGCTCGAGCCTTCTCGGTCGCCGGATCGAGCTCGACGACGCCGAGCGGGCGGACCTCGCCGCCTTCGGCGCCGAGACCGTGGCCGACGTCCTCCGCGAGCTGGCCGAACCGGGCCGCGACCCCCGGGCGGAATTCCGAAACGTGCGCTTCCGCGAAGACGTGACCACGATCGGGGATCTCGAACCGGGCATGCACCTCGAGGGCGTGGTGACCAACGCGACCGACTTCGGCCTCTTCTGCGACCTGGGCGTCGACAAGGACGGCCTCCTCCACCACTCTCGCCTGCGTGGCCGCCCCGCCCCCGGGCCCGGCGCGATCCTCCGCCTCGTCGTTCTCGAGGTCGACCAGGACCGCGGCCGCATCGCCCTCGATCTGGAGAATCGACCATGAGCCGGATGGCGCCGCTCGTCCTCCTCACGCTCGTCCTCGGTGCCTGCGCCTCGAAGGTGGAGCCCGCCGTCGAGCCGACCGCCGCGCCGGCCCTGGCGGCGCCCGCCACGATGGCGGTCCTCGTCGTCGGCGCGGACGACCGTCCCTTCGGCAACGGCAGCCTGCTCTGCTTCCCGGGCGTCGACGACCGGACCGGCACCGAGGCCATGGCCCGCGCTCTTCGACAGCCGGCGCTGACCCTCGTCGGCGCCGGTCGGGCCACCATCCCCGCCGACACCTCGATGGCGATCTTCGGGAACGAGGGTAGCTTCCCGATCGATCTCGACGACTCGACCACGACGACCGCCGACGGCCTTCGCTTGCTGCGACCGGTCCAGACCATGCGCTTCGTCGATCTGCTCCTGGTCGACGAAGGCGGCCACCCCTTGACCGGCATGGCCTGGCCGATGAGCGACGGCGACTTCCCGCGTGAGCTGCCGATGCGCGGCTCGATCGAGGAGGGCTGGCCCTCCGCCGAGGACGGCCTCATCCGACTGGCCCTGCCCTGGTGGCCGGAGCGCGGGCTCTGGCTGCTGTTGGCCTCGCCGGGGCGCGCGCCGCGTTGCGTCGAGCTGCCGACCACGGCGCCCGGTCGCGACCGCGGCGCCATCCGCGTCGTGCTCGAACGCCGGCGCGAGGCCGCGACCTTCGCGGTCGACGATCGCAACGGTCGGATCGTGAAGCCCTTCCTCGTGCGCTTCCGGCCCGGATCGCCGGTCGGCGGCGACGCCTGCCCCGAGGGACAGCAGCTGATCGAGGTCGGCGCGGACGGCCGGTTCCAGCTGCCGCTCGGCGGGCGCCGCCCCTTCCGGCTCGAGGTCCGAGCCGAGGGCTACGAGCCCTGGATTGACGAAGCGGTGCAGATCGAAACGCTGGAGATCCGCCTCCGACCGCTCCGCTGAGGGGCCTCGATTGCCGGGAGGGCGCTGGCGGGCTATCTTCAGCGAGCACTGAAGGAGCATCCATGCGCATCGTCAGCATCGGCGGCGGCCCCGGCGGTCTCTACGCCTCCATCCTGTTCAAGAAGGCCTTCCCCGAGGCCGAGATCACGGTCTACGAGCGGAACAAGCCGGACGACACCTTCGGCTGGGGCGTGGTCTTCTCCGACGAGACACTCTCCGGCTTCGAGGACGCCGACGCCGAGACCTACCGGGCCATCCTCGACCAGTTCATCTACTGGTCGGACATGGACACCTACGTCGGTGGCACCATGGTCCGATCCACCGGCCACGGCTTCTGCGGCATGAGCCGCAAGCGCCTGCTGAACATCTTCCAGGACCGCGCCCGCGAGCTGGGCGTCGAGCTCCGCTTCGAGGAGGAGGTCACGATCGAGTCGGCCGGCCCGGCCGACCTCATCCTGGCCGCCGACGGGGTCAACTCGGCCATCCGGAACCGATTCGCCGGCGCCTTCGAGCCCGATCTCGACTGGCGGAAGTGCAAGTTCACCTGGCTCGGCACCACGATGCCGATGGCGGCCTTCACCTTCATCTTCAAGGAGACCGAGTGGGGGCTGTTCCAGGTCCACGCCTATCCCTTCGAGGAGGGCCTCGGCACCTTCATCGTCGAGTGCCGTGAGGAGGTCTGGAACAAGGCCGGCCTCGACCAGGCCAGCGAGGAGGAGACGGTCGCCTTCTGCGAACGGATCTTCGCCGAGGATCTGAAGGGAGCCCGGCTGCTCAACAACCGCTCGATCTGGCGCACCTTCCCCACCATCAAGTGCAAGACCTGGATCAAGGACAACGTCGTCCTCCTCGGTGATGCCGCCCACACCGCGCACTTCTCGATCGGCTCGGGCACGAAGCTGGCGATGGAGAGCGCCATCGTCCTGGTCGACGCCTTCGTGAAGCATGGCTTCGGCGACGTGCCCCGGGCGCTCGCGGCCTACGAGGAGGCCCGCTTCGTCGACGTGCTCCGCCTGCAGAAGACGGCGCAGACGAGTCTCGAGTGGTTCGAGAACTCGGCCCGCTACCTGGGGCAGGATCCGGTCCAGTTCACCTTCAACCTGATGACCCGTTCCAAGCGGATCACCTACGAGAACCTGGAGATGCGCGACCCGAAACTGGTCGCGGACACGCGAGAGGTGTTCCGCCGCCAGTGCGGGGCACCGACGACCTCGCTCGGCGACGCGCCGCCGCCGGCCTTCACGCCCTTCACCGTCGGACCTCTCCGGCTCGCCAACCGCATCGTCGTGTCGCCGATGTGCCAGTACAGCGCGGTCGAGGGCGTGGTCAACGACTGGCATCTGGTCCACTACGGCTCGCGGGCCCTGGGCGGCGCGGCGCTGGTCATCGCCGAGATGACCAACGTCGAACCCGAGGGCCGCATCACCACCGGTTGCGCCGGCCTCTGGGACGAGGAGCAGATGGAGGCCTGGGAGCAGATCGTCGACCACGTGCATCGCTGGTCGAAGGCGAAGATCGGCATCCAGATCGCCCACGCCGGCCGCAAGGCCTCCACCTTCCATCCCTGGGATCGCGCCGACGACCGGCCGCTGACCGAGGAGGAGGGAGCCTGGACGACCTACGGGCCGAGCGCCATCCCCTTCCGACCCGACTGGCCGGCACCGAAGGCGATGGATCGAGGCGACATGGACCGCATCCGAGACGCCTTCGTCCGCTCGGCCGAGCTCGCCCTCGCGGCCGGCTTCGACCTGGTCGAGCTGCACATGGCCCACGGCTATCTGCTGTCCAGCTTCTTGTCGCCGCTCAGCAACCACCGGACGGACGACTACGGCGGCTCGCTCGAGAACCGGATGCGCTTCCCCCTCGAGGTCCTCGAGGCGGTCCGCGCCGTCTGGCCGCGCGACCGCGCCCTGGCGGTCCGGATCAGCGCCTCCGACTGGGGCGGCGACGAGGGCCAGACCATCGAGGATTCGGTGATCATCGCCCGGGCGCTCCAGGCCCGTGGCGTCGACCTGATCGACGTCTCCTCGGGCGGCAACGTCGCCGACCTGATCCCGGTCTACGGACGCATGTACCAGGTGCCCTTCGCCGAGCAGATCCGGTTCGAGACCGGAATGAAGGTCATGGCGGTGGGCGCGATCCAGGGCGCCGACCATGCCAATACCGTGATCGCCGCCGGCCGCGCCGACCTCTGCGCGCTGGCCCGACCGCATCTCGCCGATCCCTACCTGACTTTGCATGCCGCCTCCCACTACGGCTATCCTGATCAGTACTGGCCGGGGCAATACCTCGCCGGCCGGCCCGCGATCGACAAGGAGTGACACCATGAACGCTGCCCGCCTGTTCGTCGTCTGCGCCCTCTTGAGTCTCGGCTGCGCCTGCATCACCAATCCGGAGACCGGCAAGCGCAGCTTCAACGTGGTCCCCGAGGCGACCGAGCTCCAGCTCGGCATCGACGCCTACTCCGAGGTGAAGACCTCGACCCGCGAGAGTTCGAACTCGCGCCAGCGGGCGATCGTCCAGCGCGTGGCCGACCGCATCACCGCCCAGACCGGAGTGGCCTATCAGTGGGAAGTGCGCCTGGTGGAGAGCAACGAGGCCAACGCCTTTTGCCTCCCGGGCGGCAAGATCGTGGTCTACACCGGCATCCTGCCGGTGCTCGAGAGCGAGGCCGGCCTCGCCTTCGTCATGGGACACGAGGTGGGCCATGCCATCGCCCGCCACGGCGGCCAGCGCATGAGCCAGACGATGATCGTCCAGGCCGGCCTGCAGGTCGCCGACCTGTCGATGGGTGACTCGACCCAGAAGCCGATGATCATGGGCGCGCTGGGCGCCGGGGCGCAGTACGGCGTCCTCTTGCCCTTCTCCCGCGGCCACGAGAGCGAGGCCGACTACATGGGCATGCGCTACATGGCCCGGGCCGGCTACGATCCGCACGAGGCGCCCAAGGTCTGGGAACGCATGGGCCGGGGTTCGACCCAGCCGCCGGAGTGGACCTCGACCCACCCGAGCCACGAGAACCGCGCCGCCGACCTGCGCGATGCCATGGCGGAGGCGATGCGCTTCTACGAGGCCGCGCCGAAGAAGTACGGCCTCGGCGAGGATCTCTGAGCCCCCGCGCCCCCGCACCTGATCGATGACGAAGCCGGCTGCGCAGCGGGCGCTGCGCGGTCCTGCCGGAGCGCCAGCCGCTGGCTGGCCTAGTTCCTTTGCCCGGGAGTCTTCGTACTTCGAATGCGAAGACCTGCCGGCTGGGCAGCCGGCGCTCCGAGGCGCTGCGCGGTCCACCCGGAGCGCCAGCCGCTGGCTGGCCTAGTTCCTTTGCGCGGGAGTCTTCGTACTTCGAATGTGAAGACCTGCCTGGCTGGGCAGCCGGCGCTCTGAGGGCGCTGCGCGGTCCTGCCGGAGCGCCAGCCGCTGGCTGGCCCAGTTCCTTTGCCCGGGAGTCTTCTGGAACTCTGAATGCGAAGACCTGCCGGCTGGGCAGCCGGCGCTCCGAGGCGCTGCGCGGTCCTGCCGGAGCGCCAACCGCTGGCTGGCCCAGTTCCTTTGCCCGGGAGTCTTCGTACTTTGAATGCGAAGACCTGCCGGCTGGGCAGCCGGCGCTCCGAGGCCCTGCGCGGTCCTGCCGGAGCGCCAGCCGCTGGCTGGCCCAGTTCCTTTGCCCGGGAGTCTTCTGAACTTGAATGCGAAGACCTGCCGGCTGGGCAGCCGGCGCTCCGAGGCGCTGCGCGGTCCTGCCGGAGCGCCAGCCGCTGGCTGGCCCAGTTCCTTTGCCCGGGAGTCTTCGTACTTCGAATGCGAAGACCTGCCGGCTGGGCAGCCGGCGCTCCGAGGCGCTGCGCGGTCCTGCCGGAGCGCCAGCCGCTGGCTGGCCTAGTTCCTTTGCCCGGGAGTCTTCGTACTTCGAATGCGAAGACCTGCCGGCTGGGCAGCCGGCGCCCGAGGCGCCGCGCGGTCCTGCCGGAGCGCCAGCCGCTGGCTGGCCCAGTTCTTTGCCCGGGAGTCTTCGTACTTCGAATGCGAAGACCTGCCGGCTGGGCAGCCGGCGTTCCGAGGCGCCGCGCGGTCCTACCGGAGCGCCAGCCGCTGGCTGGCCCAGTTCCTTTGCCCGGGAGTCTTCGAACTTCGAATGCGAAGACCTGCCGGCTGGGCAGCCGGCGCTCCGAGGCGCTGCGCGGTCCTGCCGGAGCGCCAGCCGCTGGCTGGCCTAGTTCCTTTGCCCGGGAGTCTTCGAACTTCGAATGCGAAGACCTGCCGGCTGGGCAGCCGGCGCTCCGAGGCGCCGCGCGGTCCTTCCCCGGCGGGCGAGTCGGGTTCAGCCCTTGCGGAAACCGAAGGCGTAGCCGGCGACCAGGGCACCCGCGGTGGGAATCCGGTCCCGAAGCACCTCGCTGATCGTGTCGTTCTGCTTCAGGTTCAGGATGAAGCCGTTGACGATCTCGATCAGGCGGGACCAGTCCACGGTGATGACGCCGCCGTAGGAGAGACCCTGGATCGCGACGAAGATCAGGGCGATGAAGATCAGCATCAGCTTCACCACCTTGCGCGAGAAGTAGCCGAGGGCGAAGCCCACCAGGCCGAAGAAGCTGGCTTCGGTGAAGAAGGGCAGGCTGCGAGTGATGAATCCCTTCCCTTCCTCCGCATCGCCAGCCGATCCCGTGTTCGGTGTGGTCTCGCCGCCGGTTCCGGTCGGCAGCAGGCTCTCGCCCCGCGGCAGGAGACTCTCACCGCCCAGGGCCCGGCTCGTCCCTTCGGCCATCGGCCGATCCTCCGACCGGTCGAGGATGACACGCGTCGTGACGGAGCCGACGAAGATGACACCGAGAAGGGTGACGATGACTTTCTTGAAGCTCATGCTGGTTCTCGAAGGGGTTCGGGGCGACGGAGGATAGCAGGCCAACCGACCTCGTTCATCGGCTCCACGCGCGAGGCCGGCGGAGTGGCGGGCCGCGCCACCCCGGACTTCGCTCAGCTCGCCCTATCTTAATGAGTCCTGGTGTGGTATCCCTGCGAATCCTCTGACCCGACCGACGCCGCGCAGGAGCCGAGACATGTGGACCTGGATCGTCGCGCACCCCTGGACCAGCTTCCTGGCCGCCTTCCTCGTCTTCGTGGTGGTGATCGCGATCCGCGACATCTTCTTCATGCGGCGCCATGCGATCCGTCACAACTTCCCGGTGGTGGGCAATCTGCGCTACTTCCTGGAGATGGTCGGCCCGGAGCTGCGCCAGTACTGGGTCGCGAACGACCGTGAGGAGCTGCCTTTCTCCCGCAGCGAACGCGCCTGGATCTACTCCTCCGCCAAGGCCCAGAACACCAACTTCGGCTTCGGCACGGCCGAGCAGATCTACTCGATCGGCTATCCGATCATCAAACCGGCGGCCTTCCCCTTCCCCGAATCGAAGGCCACCTACCCGGGCGACGACAAGACCGAGGTGCCCTGCCTCAAGGTGATCGGCGAAGGCCGGCGACGCCGACCCTTCCGGCCGCGGTCGATCGTCAACATCTCCGCCATGTCCTTCGGCTCGCTGGGCGAGCGCGCGGTCCGCTCCCTCAACCGCGGCGCCCGCGACGCCGGCGCCTACCACAACACCGGCGAGGGCGGGCTCAGCCCCTACCATCGCCAGGGCGCGGAGGTGGTCTGGCAGCTCGGCACCGGCTACTTCGGCGCCCGCGGCCCGCAGGGTTTCGACCTCGACCGGGTGGCCGAGGTCTGCGCCGCCGAGCCGAATGTCCGCATGATCGAGGTGAAGCTGAGCCAGGGCGCCAAGCCGGGCAAGGGCGGCATCCTCCCCGGCGCCAAGGTGACCCCCGAGATCGCCGCGATCCGCGGCGTGCCGGTCGGTCAGGACTGCATCTCGCCCAACGCCCACACCGAGTTCGACGACGTCGACGGCCTGATCGACTTCGTCGAGCGCATCGCCGAGCGCACCGGCCTGCCGGTGGGCATCAAGTCCGCGGTGGGCAAGCTCGACTTCTGGGAAGACCTGGCCCGCCGGATGAAGGCCACCGGTCGCGGTCCCGACTACATCGTGATCGACGGCGGCGAGGGCGGAACCGGGGCGGCGCCGCTCACCTTCGCCGACCACGTCTCCCTGCCGTTCAAGATCGCCTTCCAACGGGTCTACCAGGTCTTCCAGAAGGAGGACATGGCCTCGCGCGTCGTCTGGATCGGCGCCGGCAAGCTCGGCTTCCCGGATCGCGCCATGGTGGCCCTCGCCATGGGTTGCGACCTGATCTACGTCGCCCGCGAGGCGATGATCGCGATCGGCTGCATCCAGGCCCAGAAGTGCCACACCGACCACTGCCCCGCGGGGGTCGCGACCCAGAACCGCTGGCTCCAGGCCGGCATCGACGTCGACGACAAGGCGCTGCGAATGAGCCGATACCTGAAGTCTTTCCGCAAGGAACTGCTGAACCTGGCCCACGCCTGCGGCTACGAGCATCCGGCGCAGATCAAGGGCAGCGACATCGAGTGCAGCACCGGGGTGAACAGATTCTCGACCCTGGACGAGATCCTCGGCTACGTGAAGGAAGAGGTCCCCTTCGGCCAGATGAAGGATCTGCAGCCGACGCCCTGAGCCCGGCCGAGAAGCGGCCACGCGCCATTTGAAGAGTGGCGGTGCCACCATAGACTCGAGCAGCGGGCCTCGCCGGCCGGCCAGGACGAGACGCCGAAACCCGAACCGAGACGAGCCGCCATCATGCACCGATCCCAGGTCGCCACGCCGATCCCCGAGGACCTCGCGGGATGAGCGAGCGCCGCCGATTCGGTCGCCTCTTCTGGCGTGATCCCCACAACCAGTTCCTGATGCTCACGGTCCTGGTGGGCCTCATGGGCGCCGCCGGAGCCATCGCCTTCCGGGCCATCACCGCCTGGGTGACGCGGCTGGTGATGGGCAGCGAGAACGTGGTCGAGGGCGCCAGCTCGCTTGCCCTCCCCCTGCGCATCGGCCTGCCGGCCCTGGGCGGCCTGATCGGCGGCCTGATCGCCCGCCGCTTCGTCCGGACCGGCGGCACCATGGGCATCGCCCAGATCATGGAGGTGGTCGCGGTCGGTCGGCGCACGGTGAGCTTCCGGCAATCGCTGGCCCGCTGCGCGTCCTCGCTCTTCGTCATCTCCAGTGGCGGATCGGAGGGGCGCGAGGGGCCGATCATCCAGATCGGCGCCGCCTCGGCCTCGCTCCTCGGCCGGCTCACCCGGGTCGCGCCCGAGCGCGCCCGCGTCCTGGTTGCCTGCGGCATGGCCGCGGGCGTCGCCGGCGCCTACAACACGCCGATCTCCGGGACGCTCTTCGTGGTCGAGCTGGTGATGGGCTCCTTCACCATGTCCGTCTTCGGCCCGGCCATCGTCGCGGCCTTCGTGTCCTCGGTCCTCACCCGCCTCCTCCTCGGCGACGCCCCGCTCTACGACGTCGATCTCTACGCGCCCAACAGCCTGCCCGAGTATCTGCTCTGCCCGGTGATCGGCCTGCTCACCGGCTGCGGCTCGGTGCTCTTCCTCAAGCTCCTGCGGGCGACGAAGAAGGCCTTCAAGCGCACCGGCCTGCGCGACGAGTGGCGCATGGGCCTCGCCGGCCTCGGCGTCGGCGTTCTCGGCATCTGGTTCCCGGAGGTCTGGGGCAACGGCTTCGAGGGCACGAACTTCATCCTCGACGCCCGTCCGGCCATGACCGTCCTCCTGGCCCTGTTCTTCCTCAAGATGCTGGCCACGAACCTGACCGTGGGCTCCGGCGGCGTCGGCGGCGTGTTCACGCCGGCCCTGATGTGCGGAGCCGCCGTCGGCGGCATGGTGGCGGTCGGCACCGACTGGGTCGATCCCGAACTGGCGATCCCGTCTTCGGGTCTGGCGCTCCTGGGCATGGGTGGCTTCCTCGCCGGCATGACCCGGGCGCCGCTGCTCTCGATCATCATGATGGTGGAGCTGACCCAGAACGAGCATCTCGTCCTGCCGATGATGATCGTCGCCCTGACCTCGGTGGCCGGCGCCGGTTTCTTCTCACGACGCTCGGTCTACGTCGAGGAGCTGCACGAGTCCGGCATCGAGTGGCACGACCGCCCCGAGTCGACCGCCCTCGCCAACCTCAAGGTGAAGGACATCGTCCGCCGCGACGTCAATCTCGTGCCGCAGAGCCTGCCGATCACCGAGGTGATCCGGATCTTCCTGCACACGCGGGCCTTCTATCTCTTCGTCAAGGATCACGACGGTCGCCTCGCCGGCGCCATCGACCTGCACGACCTGAAGAACTTCCTCGGCGACGAGGACTTCGCCGATCCCGCCTTCTCGGCCGCGGTGATCGCCGCCGACGTGGCGCGCGAGGTGCCCTTCGTCTGCCAGGACGAGTCCCTGGTGAGCGCCAGCGAGAAGATCTGGGGCGTGCAGGATCTGGGCTGGATGCCGGTGGTCGACAATGCCGACGACCGGATCTTCATCGGCATGATCACGCGGCGCGACCTGCTCGGCGCGGTGGACCGCGAGATCCTGCGCGGCAGCCGCTTCCTGGCCCGGATCGATCACGAGGGCCTCCACGGCCGCGAGCTGAGCTTCCTCGAGCTGCCCGACCAGCATCGCATCCAGCAGATCGACGTGCCGGCGAACCTCCGCGGCAGCGCGATCGGCGCCAGCGACCTGCGCCGGCGCTATGGCATCAGCATCCTGGCGATCCAGCGGGTCAGCCGGAGCGGCGAGATCCGCAAGTTCGTGCCCGGCCCCGAGGATCGGCTCGAGCGTGGCGACAAGCTGATCGTCCTGGCGACCCGGGAAGCGATCGACCGGCTCGAGGCCGATCAGCGCTAGTCGATCGGACCGCGCAGCGCCGGCTCGACATCCCCAGTTCGAGTGCTTTCGACGAGGAATACCGGCCAGCCAGCGGCTGGCGCTCCGAGCGGCTGGCGCTCCGGAGCGCCGGCTGCCAAGCCGGCCTAGAGGCCGATCGCGTTCGATTCGTCGACGACTCCAAGCATGACCATCGTCGGAGCGAGACCGCGAGCAAGGGGCGAGAAGACTAGGCCAGCCAGCAGCTGGCGCTCCGAGCAGCTGGCGCTCCGAGCGGCTGGCGCTCCGGTAGGACCGCGCAGCGCCGGCTGCGCATCGGAGCGCCGGCTGCCGGTCCGCGATTCAGTGCTCGTCCTTCGAGACCACGGTCAGGTGGATGACGACCTCCCGCGCGCCGCTGGCCACCGGCTTGAGCGCGCCCCGATGGGTGGGGACCATCTCCACCATGCCGTCCGGCTCGTCAGCCGTCGCCTCACCCGGACCCCAGACGTCGGCGCTGAGCTCGTACTCGCGTTCGAAGCGGAGCCCGCTGATCACGAAGTGGCCCTGCTCGTCGGTCTGGGCCCAGCCGTGCCGCCCCTCGAGAGATCCATCACCGTCACCCAGCATCGAGGCCTGCACCATGACCTCGGCCTTGGCACGGCCCTCGGGATCGAGAACGCGGCCGCTGATGGTGGCGGTCTTCTCCAGGTGCAGATCCTGACGCCGACGTTCCCCGGTGGCGATGGTCACCTGGCGCGAGTCGTCGCGCAGGATCTCGCCTTCCAGATCATCGGAGGAGAGCGAGACCCCGTGCTCGCCGGGCGGCAAGTCTTCGAAGTTGAAGCCGCCCTGGGCGTCGGTCGTGAATCTGGTGTTGGACTCGAAGGAGTCGAAGCTGCCGAAGATCCCGAAACCGAAACCTCCTTCGGCGAAGGAGATGTCGAGTTCGATGCCGGCCGCGGGCGTTCCGTTCGCGTGGAGCAGGCGACCGCTCAGGGAGCCTCCGGCCAGGAGGTGGACGACGAGACCGTCCTGGTCGACGTCCCGTAGCTCGACTTCGAGGCCCTGGGTACCGGGGAAGCTCCGATGGCGGGCGCGCAGGCTGATCTTGGTCTGCGGCGGCAGCCCCTGGAAACGAAAGCGGCCCTGGTCATCGCAGGTGAACTTCTGCCCTTCGGGGTCCATCATGCCCATGCGCGACATGCGCCCACCTTCGACCGGGTACCAGACCACCTCGGCGCCGGGTAGGCCCTTGTCCTTGGGGTCGACGACACGGCCCGAGATCGCGACGCCCTTCTCCAGGACGATGTCGACGTCGGTCAGGACCTGGCCGGCCACGAGACCACGCTCGTCGCCGTCGCCGTCGCCGCCGAAGAAGTCGAAGTAGTCCTCGTCCTCGGAACCCTCGGGGGCCGGCATGAAGTAGCCGAGCGCGCGGGCGCCGATCTGGAAGCCGCCCTCCGGCAGGCCTTTCAGCTCGTAGTGGCCGTTCTCGTCGGTGATCGTCTCGGTCGCCTCGGACTTGGTCACCCCGAAGAAGAAACCGCGTCCGAAATAGCGGACCTTGGCCCCGGCGATGCCGAGCCCCGTCTTGCGGTCGTAGACGCGACCGCTGACGCTCGCGCCGCCGACCATCGCGATGTCGCGGCGGAGCTGTCCGGTCGCCAGTTCGCTCTCCTGGATGGTGATGCCCGGCAGTCCGAACATGCCCGATTCACCGTCGCGGGATTCCGGCAGGGAGTAGCCCGCCTTGCGCGCCATGAGATAGAGCTCACCCTGGCGAGGCATGCCGCGGAGCTGGTAGCCACCCTCGGCATCGGTCTCGACCATGACCATCACGCCGCTCTGCCATTGAAGCGCGATCACCTCCGCTCCCGCCAGTCCCTTGTCGGTCGAGCGGTCGTAGACGCGGCCTTCGACCTCGCCCTCGGGGCCGAGGATGATCTCGATGTCTCCGTCCTCGCGCGGCAGTTCGGTGAAGACCGCGTTCAGCGGCACCCGGCCCGCGGCCCGGCAGAGGAACTGGACGTGGCCCTTGGCGAGGGACTCGAAGCGGAAGCGACCATCGGCGCCGCTGCGCTGCTTGAAGCTGCGCATGATCATCTCGGTGCTCTCCGGCGGCGACAGGGCGAGGACCAGGGCATCGGCCACGGGATGGCCCTGCTCGTCCTTGACGATGCCCGCGACCGCGCAGGCCTCACCGAGCGTGATCAGGAGATCGGCCGGATGGCCCGGCTTGGCGTCGACGCCCCTGGAGAACTTCCGGCCGCGGCCCTCGGCCTCGGCCATGATCACCCAGTAGCGAGCCGGGACGTCGTCGAAACGGAAGTGACCGCTCTCGTCGGTCTCGGTCTCGAGGACCGGCGGGCTCTCGTCGAAGACGGCGGCGAAGACCGCGACGATGTCGTAGCGGGTGATGTCGAGCTTCTCCTGCCGGTAGAGCGCGACCCGCGCCCCGGCGATCGGCTTCTTGTCCTCGGCGACGACCTGGCCGGTGACGGCGACGACGGGATCGAGCTCCAGGCGGCCGAGGTCGAGGTCCTCGCCCTCCGGTGCGGCGGGAACGGAACGCGGGTCGAGTCCGAGTCCCGGCCCATGGGCCAGGAGTCGGGCCGCGGGTCGGGGCCCCTCGATGACCAGGGCGAAGAGGCCGTCCTTGTCGGATCGGGCCCGGGCGACGACCCGATCGTCCGCGGCGCGCAGGATCAGCTCGACCTCGGCCAGACCGAGGCTCTCCCCCCGCCGCACCACCTGGCCACGCAGCCGGCCACTGCCGGGCAAGACCTCCTCGGTCTCCTCGCCGCCCTGGGCGACGGTGCTCTCGTCGGTCGCGCCGCCGCCGTGACGGCGGATGCCGGCGTTCTCGCGTTCGCGCTCGGCGGACGCGGCCTCGCCACCGCGGCCCTGCCCTTCGAGCCCACGGCCTTCGTCGTCGAGGAAACGGTAGAGGAAGAAGGCGGCGGCGGCCACGACGACGACCACCAGGGCGATTCCGATCCGTGCCATCGTCGATCCTCCGTGCCGCCATGGAAAGCCACGCGCCCCGGCGCCCCCCTTCGGGAGCGGGTCTCGCGAGAAGCTCGGCGGACGCGAAGGGCGGTGGGGTCGTCACCCGACCGCCGGGCAGGCTTGCGCGATCGCCGACCCTTCTTGTAATCTGCGGGCGTCCGGCCGGCAACGGGCGAAAGGTGGTCGATGAAGGTCAAGTTCTGGGGAACACGAGGAAGCACGCCGACTTCGGGCGCTCGCTACGTCGAGTTCGGCGGCAACACGCCCTGTCTGAGCGTCGAGCTGGAATCGACCCGCGAGCTCGTCGTCCTCGATGCCGGCAGCGGCATCAGGGAACTGGGCAACGCGATGCTGGCCGATCCCGACGGTCACGCGCGTGTCGTCCACCTGTTCCTGACCCATGCCCACTGGGACCACATCCAGGGCTTTCCCTTCTTCGCCCCGGCCTATCACCCCGACTACCGGATCAACGTCTACTGCAGCAAGGACGCCGAGCGCTTCCTGGCCGGGCAGATGTCCCCGCCCTACTTCCCGGTCGGCCTGGAGGCGATGATCGGCCTGGCCCGGTTCGAGCGCCTCGACCACCAGAAGGCCTGGTCGGTGGGCGACGCGGTCCTGCGCTCGATCCCGCTCCCCCACCCCCAGGAGTCGACCGGCTTCCGGCTCGACGAGAACGACCGCGCCCTGGTCTTCGCCACCGACACCGAACACGAGCCGCCGCAGATGAACCGGCAGCTCGTCGAGTTCTCCCGGGGCGCGCAGCTCCTGGTCTACGACGCCCAGTACACGCCCGCCGAATACGAGCGCGGCAAGCAGGGCTGGGGCCACAGCACCTTCGCCGAGGGCGCGCGCCTCGCGCGCGAGGCCGGGGTCGGGGAGTTGATCCTGTTCAGCCACGATCCCTCCCACGACGACGAGGCCTGCCGCGAGATCGAGAAACGCGGCCAGGAGCTCTTCGCCGCCACCCGCGCCGCCCGTCAGGGCATGGTCATCACGATCTGATCAGGACGCCTTCCGCCACCAGCTCGGCCACGAAGCTCTCGACCGTCCCGGCGTCGGCGCCGAGCCCCTCGGCGTAGCGCCGGCGCGCGGCTCGGTCGAGAGGCCGAAGAGCGCGCTCGAGCAGCCCGGCGACGGCCGGACTTAATTCCTCGATGGTCACTTCCGGCAGCGCCCAGGGGTT
This sequence comes from Planctomycetota bacterium, assembly GCA_020639295.1. GTDB lineage: Bacteria > Planctomycetota > DRQF01 > JACKGY01. The sequence continues at coordinate 52,645 of JACKGY010000003.1, read as the reverse complement.
GGCGGGTTCCTGGCGGACGAGGAGCAGGCGCCCGGTCGCCGCGCCGAACCGGCGCGGCCCGGTCGGAGCCTCACCGCGCGCCATCGCGGCCCGAGCCGCGGACGCCGTCTCGGCCAGACCATCCGGAGCGGGGTGCAGGGCGCGGCCGGGCGCGAGCTGGACCTGGTCGTCGACGAGCACCGGTCGCGCGCCGGGATCACGACGGCATCGGGCCATGGCCACCTCGAGACGCAGGAAGTCCCGCGCCAGGCCATCGCCGTCACCGAAGCGGTCGAGGAGGAAGTCGGCGAAGGCGAGCGGCAGGGGTCGATCGTCCCCGAGCGCATCGTGGAAGTAGGACGAGGTCGGAAAGGCCTCGGGCAGACCCCGCTTCCGCCAGGCATCGGGCGCGAAGGCCGCGGTGAGCGGAAACTCGGTCAGGAGGTTGCCGAGGAGCTGACGCCGGCGCGCGTCGCCGGGATCGGCCGCCAGCGCCAGGGGATCGAGGCGCGCCAGGAGGGCGAACTCGGCCTCGGTCAGGCCGGGCTCGACCGCGCGCTCGCCGGCGAGGACCCGGCCGCGCAGCAGCGGGTCGAAGAACATCCGGAACAGCGTGCGCTGGAGCAGGCGATGGTTCATGACGCTCCGCGCTCCGGCCCGAAGCCGGCGGCGAGACGCGCGAAGATCGGCGCCACGCCGGCGATCGGATTGCGCTCCGCCTCCAGGACGATCGCCTTCAGATTGGAGGCCCGTTCGAGCAGGTAGTCGTGGATGCGCCAGGTCGCGTCCAGGATCTCGAGGCCGTGATCATCCTCGATGAAACGCCGGCCGCCGAACTCGTAGTAGCGCCCGCCGGCGACGTGGATCTCGATCACCCGTTCGAGCGGGAAGCCGTCGAGACCGTCGAGCGGTTCCCGCCCCATCGCCTCCTGGTGGATGGCGAGATGGGCCACGTCGAGGAGCATGCCGGTGTCCGCCTCCTCGAGCATCAGGGCGAAGTAGTCGAGCAGATCGAGGTCGCCGACCCAGACCTGCGCCGGCGGGTTCTCGGGCAGGATTTCGAAGCCGCTGCGCTCCCGCAGCGCCCGCACGTTGGCCGCCATGTCGCGGGCCGAGGAGGCGACGAGGATCGGCGGCATCAGGGTGCCGTGGCCGAGATCACGAGGCCCGAGATGCCAGATGCCGGCATCGCCGCAGAGCCAGGAGGCCTGCAGCTCGCGCGCCAGGGCGGCGGTGGCGTCGACCCAGGCCGGGTCGAGATCCTCCGCCTGCTCCAGGTTCAGGTCGAGGAAGTGGTAGGTGGTCGGCCGCCCGGTCGCGACCCAGTCGCGCGTGTCCTGGTCGACGCCGCGAGCGAGGTCGGCCCCGACCTCAAGGAACCGGACCAGGTCACCGTGTTCGGCGACGAGGTCGCGGAGGCAGAGTCCCTGACGACCGGCCTCGTACTCGGTCGAGATGCCGACGCCCAGCCGCGGCAGCGACCGCACGCGCTCGAGGAAGTTGCCAGTCGGGCTCATGCGCCGACGATAGCCCCTCGCCGACCGCGGTCAAAGGGGGCGCCGACGGGCCTCAGGTCTTGACGGTCAGCTCGAGGGTCTTGCCGGCGCGCAGGATCTCGAGCACGAAGGAGGCCCCGCGCTGGAAGTGGTTCAGGCGGATGAAGAGGGTGAAACGGCGGGGATCGACCAGGTCGCGCCGGCCGTCGATGGCGCGGATCACGTCGTCCTTGCGGATGCCGGCGGCACGGACCGCCGGACCGAAGACGCCGCGCACGACCAGGGCCATGTCCTGGTCCCCGATCCCGAGGCTCGCCCGCTCCTCGGCGTCGGCACCCTCGACCCAGAGCTGGAGGAAGGGGCGCATCCGGTTCACCGAAACGCGCCAGAGCAGATCCGCCGGCTTCCAGCCGGCCGCGAGCTCGAGTTCGGCGCCCCGTTCCTTGCCCTCGCGCTCGTAGAGCAGGACCGCCCGACCCGGATCGGGCACGGCCCCCAGGGCCCAGGTCACATCGGCGATCGAGATCAGCGGCTGGCCGTCGAGCCGCAGCAGACGGTCGCCGACCCGCAGTCCGGCCCGCGCCGCCGCCGAGTCGGCGCGGACACCGGCGATCAGGACGCCGTCGTCCGGATCGATCTCCAGACCGACCTGCTCCGGCAGGGGAAACTTCGCCGCGACCAGATCGGGATGGTAGTCCCGTCGCCGCTCGAGCAGCGCGTTCATCGCCTCCTGGACGTTGTGGCAGTGGACGCAGTTCTGATCGTCGCCCGGATCGCCGGTCTCGACCTTGCGGATGCGGTCGTGTTCGAGCTCCTCCACGCGGGCGACCGGCGAGGGCCTCTTCTTGCCGGCCAGACCCGCCCGTTCCTCGTCGAGGCGGGCGAAGAGTTCGAGCGCGCGTTCGGCGGCGCGCCGCAGGCCGGCGATGGTGTTCTGCCGGTGCCGGTCGGCGCCGCTGGCGCAGTAGCGACCGAGGACGGTGCCGTCGGGCGCCACGAAGAAGATCATCATGCTGAGGTCGAAGTCGAACTGGAACTGGTCGAGATCGACGCCGCGCATCCGCGGCTGGCGGGCGCAGACGAAGCGATCGAGGACCTCGTTCAGCTCGGAGTCGTCACGAGCAACCTGCTCGTCGAATTCCCGGCCATCCCGTCACGGGACGCAGCGGAAGAGGACGAAGAGCGGCTTTCGCTCGGTCCTCGCCCGGGCGAGGGCGGCCTCGTAGTCGTCGTAGATCCAGCGCTCGGCCGCCACCTGGTCGTCGATCCGGTCCCGGAGCTTCTTGGCGCAGCCGCCGGCCGCGCCCAGGGCGCAGATCAAGGCCAGGAGCAGGGTCATCCTCGAGGACATCGGCATCCCTCCACGGTCAGGACCGGCGGGCCACGAAGCCGCGCACGCCCTGCTCCTCCAGATCGAACAGTTCCAGCCCGAGACCATGGGCCGCGAGCGCGGCGCGCAGCTCGGCGGCGGAGACGAAGGCCTCGTGCAGCTCGCCGATCACCAGCGTGGTGCGGTCGAGCCAGTCGCCCATGCCCTCGAGGACCCTGAGCTCGGCGCCCTCGACGTCGAGCTTGAGGACGTCGATCCTCGACTCCCCCGAGGAGGCCATGAAGTCGGCGAGCGTCCGGGTCTCGACCTCCACCGACCCGGCCTGGGCGCTGTCGTCGACCAGCGAATGGACCGCGTCATGGTCGCCACGATGGAGACTCGCGCGACCGGTCACGCGATCGAGCGCGATCTCGTGGACCGCGCAGCCGGCGTGGCCGGCGAGGTTGCGGCGGGCGAGATCGGCGTTGTCCGCATCGGGCTCGAAGGCGGCGATCCGCGCCTCCGGGCAGCGGGCCTTGAACCAGAGCGAGGCCAGGCCGATGTTGGCGCCGGCGTCGACGATGAAGGGCCGCGCCGGCAAGGGCAGCGCCGGCCGGTAGACGCCCTCGGCGAAGATCTCGGCCAGGGTGAACACGTCGCAGCGCCGGAGGCGGCAACGGACCGGGCCGGCCGCGCCCTTCATCGCCAGCTCGATCTCGGCGCGATCACCGAGACAGGCGCCGAGGTCCAGGTAGCAGCCACGGATCAGCTTGCGCGAGGGCCGGTCGGCGGCGGCCCGGGTCAGGCGGAACAGCTCGAGCAGACGACGGAGCTTCTGAGCGAGCATCTCAGCGCACCTTCGCCAGCGCGTCGCCGGCGCCGAACCAGTAGCCCATCACCTCGCCGAAACCCCAGGCGCAGACGAAGCAGAACAGGAGCGGCAGGGAGACGATCAGGGTGCCGCGATCGCGGCCCTTCTTCCAGATGGCGCTGGTGATCCGCAGGAACAGGATCGCCGGCAGCAGGAAGGCGGCGGCGCCGTAGACGAGCCGCTTGCCGAGGCCCGCGCCCTCGAGTCGGGCGCCGGCGTAGGAACGGGCGTAGAGGTAGCGCTGCGAGAAGTAGTCGAGGAACGAGTAGTGCATCGCGTGCCCGACCACGATCTCCGGCCGGCAGACGAGCCGCAGGCCCGCGGCCTTGAGGGCGTCGTGCAGCCGGTTTTCCCAGCCTCCCGAGTGGTAGAGGTCGCGTCGGGCCGCGAGCAGATCGCGGCGGTAGATCGTGTTGTTGCCGGCGATCCAGTCGACCTCGCCGGCCGGGATGGGCGGCGTGAGCGCGCTGTACTCGCAGAGGTAGGCGGCGCGATCGACCAGGGTCTCGGTGGCCGCGTTCTCGACCGCGCCCCCCACCGCGCCGTCGCTCTCGGCGAGGGCGGCGAGCATCCGCGCGGCCCAGTCCGGCGGCACCAGGACGTGATCCTCGATCACCGCCACGGCCGGCGCGGTGGCGCGATCGAAGGCGGCGGCGCGCATCATCGGGATCGTGGTGCCGGCCGGGAGCGGCAGGATCACCACCTCGGGAAAGCGCTCGGCGCAACGGTGGCGCAGATCATCGCCGACGCGGTCGGGAACGAGGATCTCGAGCTCCCGGTCCCGATTGGCCACGAGCGCCGCGAGGCAGCCCTCGAGATCGCTCCAGCCGTTGACGCTGGGGACGACGACGCTGAGCTGGGGGGTCTTGGTGTCGGTCATCTGCGGTTATCATCGGCTCCGTCGAGCGGAGCGGTTCAAGCATGAGGGACTCGGCAACCGATTCAAGGCGCATGATCGCCAATCGACCGGCCCAACACCAGCGGAGCGCATGAACATGAGATTCTCGGTGATCGGCGCCGGCGTGATCGGCAAACTGCGCGCGCAGACGGTTCTCGACCGGGGCGACCTGGAGCTGGCCTGGGTCGCCGACCTCGACCAGGAGGCCGCCCGGGCCGCGACCGGCCGGTCCGAAGCCGGCGTCTTCGCCGACTACCGGGAAGCCCTGGGCCAGGACGCGCCCGAGGCGGTGATCATCTCCGGACCATGCCATCTCCACGAGGAGATGATCCTCGCCGCCTTCGCCGCCGGTGCCCACGTCCTGGTCGAGAAGCCGCTCGCCCCGGGCGTCGAGGCCTGTCGGCGCATCCTCGAGGCCGCGCGCGCGGCCGGGAGGTCGCTCGGCGTCGGTTTCAATCACCGCTTCTACCCCTCGATCCGCTTCGTCAAGGAGGTCCTCGACTCGGGCCGCCTGGGCCGGATCGACCACTTCCGCATCTTCGGCGGCCACGACGGCCTGGCCAACTTCCGCGCCGACTGGATGTACAAGAGCGAGCTCTCCGGCGGCGGCGCGCTGATGGACTGCGGCATCCACATGACCGACCTCGCCCGCTACCTCGGCGGCGAGATCAGGAGCGTCTACGGCGTCGCCACCGGCGAGGTCTGGAAGGTCCCGGGCTCGGAAGACAACGCCATGGCGATCTTCGAGACCACGGCCGGCGTGCCGATGAGCTACCACGCCACCTGGACCGAGTGGAAGGGTTACCGCTTCTACGTCGAGGCCTACGGCGAGCGTGGCATGGTGCGCGGCTACTACGCCCCGATGTTCAACCTGCTGGTCGAGCGCGACCCGACCAACGGGGCCCGCAAGAAGACCCGGCGCTTCTATCCCGAGATCATCCTGCGCGAGAAGCTCCGCGGCTGGCAGACCACGACGCTCGGCACCTTCCAGGCCGAGCTGGCCGACTTCCTCGGCATGATCGCCGGGCGCGAGGTCGACCTGGCCGACGGCCTCAGCGGCCTGCGCGCGGTGGAGATCGCCGCCGCGGTGAAGCAGAGCCGGGCCGAGAAGCGCCTGATCGAATTCCCGGAGGCGGCCGCGCGGCCATGAGTCCCGATCCCGCGCGACCGCGCCTCTCGGTGGTGCTGACCGTGGTCGACGGCGGCGCGATCCTCGCCGAGGCGATCGAGCGCCTCCTCGCCCAGGACGGCGTCGACGACCTCGAGATCCTCCTGCCCTGGGACGACTCGATCGCCGCCGACGTCCGCGACCAGCTCGAGCGCGATCCGCGCCTCGTGCCGATCGCCCTGGGATCGATCGCCACCGCGCGACCGCTCGCCTCGGCGGCCGGTCAGCACGAGCTCTTCGACCGGCGCCGCGCCGCCGGCCTGGCGCGGGCGCGCGCCGACCTGGTCGGCATCCTCGAGGACCGCGGCCTGCCCGGCCCCGACTGGGCCGCCACGATGCTGGCCGGGAGCGAGGGCTCGACGGCGGCCGCCCTCGGCGGCCCGGTCGTCTGCGGCGAGGAAGGGGCGCTGGCCCGCGCGGTCTACTTCTGCGATTTCAGCCGCTATCAGCCGCCGCTCGTGGCCGGTCCGGCCGCCTGGGTCACCGACGTCAACATCGTCTATCGCCGCGAGGCCCTGGCCGAGACCGAGGCCATCTGGCGCGAGCGCTACCACGAGACCAGCGTCCACTGGGAACTCCAACGTCGCGGCCGCGTGCTCGAGCTGCGGCCGGCGCCACCGGTCTTCCAGCACCGCCGCGGTCTTCGCCTCGGCCGTTGCCTCCGCGAGCGCTTCGACTGGGGCCGGCTCTTCGCCTACACGCGGGCCCGCGAGATCGGCGGCGGCCGTCGCCTGCTCCTGGCCGCCGGTTGCCTGGTCCTGCCGATCATCCTGCTGCTTCGCCATGGCCGGACACAGCTCGCCAAGCGCAGCCTCCTCGGCAGCTTCATCCTGCTCTCGCCGTTGGTCCTGCTGCTCCTCGTCGCCTGGGCCGCCGGCGAGTGCGCCGCCTATCTCGGCGCCCGGCCCTGATTCCTCGGGAACTCGACAGGAATCGGCCGATGAACGATAATCGCCGCGACTTGGAGGACGGGGGCGCGATGCCGGAGATCGAGACGCTGGAACGAGATGCCAGGACCGACGCCGGCAAGCCGACGGCGATCACCGTGGTGATCCCGGCCTTCAACGAGGAGGACGCCGTCGCCGCTGAGGTCCGCCACCTCAACGACGTCCTCGGCAAGAGCGGTCTCCGCTACGAGATCATCGTGGTCGACGACGGTTCCGCCGACGCCACCGCCGAGCGGGCCGAGGCCGAGGACTGCCGCCTGATCCGCCAGCCGCGCAACATGGGCTACGGCGCCGCGCTGAAGCGCGGTTTCCGCGAGGCGCGCTCCGAGCTGGTGGTGATCACCGACGCCGACGGCACCTATCCGGCCGAGGAGATCCCGACCCTGGTGGCCGAGGCCGGGAGCTACGACATGGTGGTGGGCGCGCGCATCGGCGACAACGTCCACATCCCCCTCGAACGGCGCCCGGCCAAGTGGTTCCTGCGGGTGCTCGCCAGCTACCTCGCCGGCTTCAAGATCCCCGACCTGAACTCCGGCCTGCGCGTCATCCGCCGGGCCCACGTGCGCCGCTTCGCGCACATCCTGCCCAACGGCTTCTCCTTCACCACGACGATCACCCTGGCCCTGCTCTGCAACGACATGTCGGTGGGCTACCACCCGATCGACTACAAGAAGCGCATCGGCAACTCGAAGATCCGGCCCTCGCACGCCTATCGGTTCCTGCTGCTCATCCTGCGGGTGATGATGCTCTTCAATCCGCTCAAGATCTTCCTGCCGCTCGGCGCCGTCGTGGGCGCGGTGGGCGTGGCCAAGCTGATCTACGACATCCGCCTGCGCAACCTGTCCGAGTCGGCGGTGATGTGCCTGATCGCCGCCCTCCTCATCTGGTGCGTCGGTCTCCTCGCCGACCAGAATTCGCGCCTGGGCATGGACCGCGAGACGTGGGACTGAACCCTCGCCGGGCAGGCAAGGCGCTCCTGCGCCTCGCGTTCAGCGCCCTCGCCCTGACCGTCGTCCTCCTCGTCGTCGACCCGGCCAAGGTCATGAGCGCGATGGCCTCGGTGCGCGGCCCGGCCTGGATCGCGGCCCTCGGCGGTTTCCTGGTCCTGCACCTCGCCAGCGCGATGAAGTGGCGCGCGACGGTGGCGCTCTGCGGCCTCGAGATGCGCCCCGGCTTCTGCCTGCGCGCCTACGGACTCGGCCTCTTCGCCAACCTCTGCCTGCCGTCGCTGGTCGGCGGCGATCTGCTGCGCGCCGGCCTGGCGATCCGCGAGCACGGGAAGAAGGAGGCGGTCCTGCTCGGCGCGGTCTGCGATCGACTGGCGGATCTCGTGGCGCTCGGCGGCCTGACCGCGATCGGCTTCCTGATGGCGCCGCGCGCCGTCGCCGACATGGCCGAGGTCTCGACCCTCGAACGACGGCTCCTGATCGGGCTCGCGGCGGCGGTCCTGGCCTTCGGCCTCGGCCTGCCGATCCTGCTCCTCCGCCTTCATCCGCGGCGGCTGCCGCGCAAGCTCGGCCGCCTCTACCTCGGCTTCATCCGCGCCTTCCGCACCCTGCGCTCGCGCCCCGGCCGCGGCCTCGCCATCTTCGCCACCTGCCTGGCGATCCAGGCCGGCTTCGTCCTGGTCAACCTCCTGCTCGGCGGCAGCATGGGCATCGCCCTCGACTGGCGGCTCTGGTATCTGCTCTGGCCCCTGGCCAAGATCGCCGCCATGGCGCCGGTGAGCCTCGGCGGCATCGGCGTGCGCGAGGCGGCCTTCGCCGCCCTCGCCGGCCGTTTCGTCGCCGAGGACCGCATCGTCGCCCAGTCGCTGGTCTGGGAGAGCATCCTGGTGGTCGGCGGCCTGATCGCCGGCGGCCTCCATCTCCTGACCACGCCGCGTCGCGGTGAGGACCCGAGGCCATGAGGCGCCCGCTCGAGGACCGTCCCTTCTGGCAGCTGATCGCGCCCGGGCTCGGGTTCGCCGCCATCGCCGGGCTGGTCGCGCTCGATCAGGGCCTCTGGTTCGACGAGATCTGGACCCTGGTCGACTTCGGTCGCCTGCCTTTCGGCGAACTCCTCACCACCTACGGCAGCGACAACAACCACCCGCTCTACACCCTGCTCGCCCGCCTGGCTCTTCTGGCCTTCGGCGAGGTGGCCTGGGCGCTACGGCTGCCGGCCTTCATCTTCGGCCTCCTGGCCATCGTCGAGCTCGGCCGCCTCGGACGGCTGGTCCTCGACCCGGTCCGCGGCGCCCTGGCGGCGACGATCCTGGCGGTGGCCGGGCCGCAGATCTGGTTCTCGACCAACGCGCGCGGCTACTCGGCACTGCTCTTCTTCAGCCTCTTGGCGACTCGCCATCTGGTCGCGAGCCGGGTCGATTCGAGCCGGCGGTTGATGCTGAAGCAGGCCCTGGCCCTCGCGCTCGGCAGCTGGGTCCACGCCACGATGATCTTCGTCGCCCTCGGCCAGCTGGTCGGCGGCGCCCTGCTCCTGCGCGACCTCCGCCGCCGCCGCGTCGTCGGCGCGGTCCTCCTGGCCGGCCTGTTCTCGCTCCTCTTTCACCTGCCGATCCTGGGCGAGATGTACCGCTTCCTCCTCGGCGGCGGTGGCCACGAGAAGGTGACCTCGAGCTGGAACTCGCCGCTGTGGATGCTGCGCGAGACGGCCGCGCGTCTCGGCCTGCCCCTCGCCGCGGCGCTCGCGGCCGCGGTTCCGGCCCTCGTCTTCGGCCTGGTCGGACTGCGCCGGCTGGCGGCGACCGACCGGATGCTGCCGGCGATGGTGCTCCTGCCGGCGCTGATCGGCGGCGGCTGCATGATCGGCCTCGGCCGCAACCTCTGGCCGCGCTTCTTCTACTTCGAGCTCGGCTTCGCCATCCTGGTGGCGGTGGCGGCCCTGGTGCCGGGACCACGACGGGACGAGGGCCGAGGACGCCGGTTCTGGCGCCTCGCCGCCGGCTCGGCCCTGATCGTCGGCTCGGCGCTGACCATCGTGACCAGCCGCCCCTTCATGCCGAAACAGGACTTCGCGGCCGCCGCCAGCTTCGCCGACACCTTGCCCGCCGGTCGCGTGGTGACGGTCGGTCTCGCGCGGATGCCCTGCGCCGACTACCTGCACCGACCCTACCTCGCCGTCGACGATCGCGCGGAACTGGAGTCCCTGCTCGACGGTCGCGATCTCTGGGTGCTGGACACCTTGCCCATCTGGCTCGAGGAACGCCGACCCGAGCTGGCCCGGCTCATCGCCGACCGGGGACGGATCGAGCGCCGCTTTCCCGGCAGCCTCGGGGGCGGTTCGATCCTGGTCTGGCGCCTGCGTTGACCGCGATCAGGGCAGCGGTTCGTAGAGATAGACCGAGATGCCGCCGGCGAAGTCCTGACGCGCGGCGATCCGTCGACCGCTCGCGATGGCGCCGATCAGCTCCTCGGGGAGGGTCTGCCGCTCCAGGGCGGTGCTGCGGGTGAGGACCACGACCTTGCGACCGTCGCGCGGCACCGCGGCCGGTTCGAGGCGCGGCACCTCGGGCGCGTAGACCCGGTAGACCTCGACGCTGGCGTAGTGCCCCGGCTGGCGGAGGATGGCGCTCAGATGCGCGTCCTCCTTCCGCGCCAGCTCGACCGCCGCGCGGGCGGCGCCCTCGAGATCCTCCCGCGGCAGGCCGATGGCCTCGCCGAGACCGGCGAGCAAGGCCGCCAGCACCACCAGCACCGAGGCCGCGCGGCGCCAGCGGCCGGGCGCGAAGCCCTGCACGGCGATGCCGGCCAGGCCCGCCCAGAAGAAGGCACCGGTGGCGAAGTACTGGATCGGGAGCCGGTTCCAGATCTTGACGCAGAGGACCGCCGTGATCGCGATGGCGACGAGACCGGAGCCGACCAGGCCCCAGGCGGCGAGACCGGAGCGGCGCCCGCGCAGGAAGAGGGCCTGCGGCAGGCCGAGGATGAGGAGGATCGCGACCAGCCCCAATCCGCCGCCGGCGAGCCAGAAGCCGCCCTTCCCCAGGCTCGACAGACCGGGGGCGAAACAACGGGCCGGGAGATCGCGCAGGTCGGCCGCGTGGTAGCCGAAGGTCGCCTCGATCTTCTCGGGGACCGCGCTGTGCTCGGCGGCGGAAGGGTCCTGACGCTCGTCCCGCAGCAGCACCTCCGGATCGCGGTACATCCAGGATTCGACCTCGACGATCCAGGGGGCGAAGAGCAGGACGCCGAGCGTGCCGGCGAGCAGGAGCTTCCAGAACGGGAGCCGGCCGCCGCCCGGGGTCACCAGGCGAAGGGCCCCGATCGCGAGGATGGCGACCGCGGCGAGATAGTGGCTGTAGAGTCCGGCGGCCGCGGCCAGGGCGAAGACGAGGAGGCGGGTCCGGGTCGAGGCGCGGGTGCCGAAGGCGGCCCAGAGCATCCACAGGGTGACCAGCTGCAGGAAGGCGTAGGGCCTGAGTTCGACGCCGTAGCGGATCTGGTAGGGCGCGAGGAGGAAGACCGCGGCGGCCGCGATCAGGGCCTCGCCGCCGAGTCGCGCCTGCCGGAGCAAGGCGGTGAGCGGCCAGAGCGCGAGCAGCGAGGCGAGGGCCGGCAGGAGCCGGAGGTCGTGGCCGATCAGGCCGAGCTTGTCGAGCAGGTTGGCCAGGCCGAAGAAGAGCGGGGCGTGGAAGTCCGGTTTCAGGAGCTCGTACATGCCGCGCAGGTCGGCGTGGGCCAGCTCGGTCGAGTGCAGCTCGTCGAGCCAGAAGCTCTTGCCGGCCGCCAGCCAGCGCAGGCCGATCCCGGCCAGGAGGAGCACCAGGAAGCCGAGCCAGGGGAAACCGGCCGTCCGCGTCTCGGTCGTCGTCAGCTCGTTGTCGTCCACGGCGGCGCCTCTCGCATTCCCTGTTACGCCTCCACTTCTAACCCCGTCCTGGCGCTTGTCCAGTTGATCGGAGATCCGCCATGTCCCGCATGATCGTCCTTTTCACCTTTCTCGGCGCCAGCCTCCTGGGTGGCGCGTGCCTTCACGCCCAGGAGAAGCCGACCGAGGTCCGGGCCGCGCGCAAGATCGCCCTCGGACGCAGCCTGTTCCGCAGCGACCTCCTCAGCGGTCGCGAGGGCATGAACTGCGCCAGCTGCCACGAACCGGAGCTGAGCTTCGCCGACGGCCAGGTCGAATCGCCCGGCATCCTCGGCATCGGAGTCGGCCGCAACTCGCCCGCGCTCTGGGCGGTCGCGGCCGTCGAGTCCTTTCCCGGCCCCGATCTCGCCGCCCGGGATCCCTTCGCCGTGACCAGGGCCCTGAGCCTGGCCGAACGCTGTCTGGTGCCGATCGAGAATCCGCTCGAGATGGCCAGCTCGGTGAGCGAGGCCCTGGAGCGGATCAACGCCTCGAAGCCGCTCGGCCTGGCCTTCGACCAGGCCTTCGGGCGCATTCTCGGCAAGGTTCGGGCCGATCACCTCGGCGAGGCCCTGGCCGCCTATCTGGCCTCGCTCAGCCCGCCGCCGAGTCCCTATCGGGCCTATCTCGATGGCGATCGCGAGGCCCTGCGCCCGATCGAGCGCGAAGGCCTGAGGGTCTTCAACGGCCGCGGCCAATGCGCGGGCTGCCATTCCGGGGCCGCCCTGAGCGACGGCCTGGTCCACGCGGCCTTCACCGACGACTCGGAGCGCGCCCGCCGGCAGGCCGAACGTCAAGACGACCTGCGGCAGGATCTCGCCCGGGAACTCCAGCGCCAGGACGACTTCGAGCTGCCCCGGACCGGCATCGGTCAGGCCTTCCTGGCCCGGCTCCGGCCGACTCCGACCGCCGGCTGCGAACCCGGCATGACCGCTCCGACGCGGACCCAGGGCGGCTACGACGGTGGCGGACCGCCGCCCTTTCCCCAGCTCCAGACCCTGTCCCTCTGGGACGTGAAGCGGACCGGCCCCTACTTCCGTGACGGCTCGGAACCGCGGCTCGACGAGGCCCTGGTCCGGCACGTGGCCGAGCTCCGCGAGGTCTCCGGCCGCCGCGAGGAGCTGCGCCGCCGGCATCGCCAGGCCCTCAGGGCCAGCCGCGGCCGAGCGCGACCGGCGCTCCTGCCCGCCTGGCTCGACCGCGATCAGGGCGCGCCGCCGACCCCGGCCCGGCTCGGCCCCGGCGACCTCCGCGCCCTCGAGGCCTTCCTCGGCGCCCTCTCGCCCCGAGACGGCTGAGATTCTCCACGGGTACTCGATCGGACGCAGCCAGAACGCATCGAGACGCCCTCGCGCGCCTCCCGGCCCCGGCCTGGAGGCGCGCTCCTTTGCCGCCTTTGCTACCATCGCGCGTCCCGTCGAGGAGAGCGTCGATGTCGTCCAGGCCGCCGGCCCTTCCGATCCTTTGCCTCGCCCTCCTCCTCGGCCTCGTCGCCTGCGGTGAGGCACCCAGGGCCGCGGCTCCGCCCGAGCCCAGGGTGGTCACGAGTCGCTACAACGATCTCGCGCTGCCGCCTCGGGGACGCGAGGCCTTCCGCTTCCTGGTCTGCGGCCACGTCTACGGTCAACCGGGCAAGGACCGGGCCCACCCCGCCGGCAGCCTCGTCGCCGGCGCGCCGCGCCTGCGCGAGCTGGGCGCCGACTTCTTCATGATGCTCGGCGACAGCGTCTATCAGTGGCAGGACGACGACCTGGCCCGCCTCGACCGGTTCCTGCGCCAGGACCTTCCCCTGCCCGCCTTCAACGCGGCCGGCAACCACGAGCTGGACCATCGCGAAGACTACCGACGCCGCTTCGGACCGACCTGGTACGCCTTCGATCATGGCGGTTGCCGCATGGTGGTCACCGACACCGAGATCGATCCCTGGTCGATCTCGGGCGATCAGCTCGCCTTCCTCGAGGCCGAGCTGGACCGCGCGCTCGACCCGAGGACCCGCCCGCGCGCGCTGTTCATCTTCGCCCACAAGCCGATCTGGGCCGGGACGCGCGGCACCGCCATCGCCTCCTTGGCCAGCAACACCCCCACCACCCTGGTCGTCCTCGCCCGCCGCCCGCCCGACGCCCCGACCTTCAACCGCGATCTCCGGCCCCGGCTGCGCCAGGTCGCGGCGCTGATCCCGGTCTGGTACTTCGCCGGCGACGTCGGCGCCTTCGAGGAGACCACCCTGCACCTGTTCATGGCCCGGGACGAGAAGGCCCCGGCGCTGCGCTACCTGGCGGTGGGCATCGGCGACCACGATCGCGACGCGGTCATCGAGGTGGTCGTGCCCGAGACGGGCGAGCCTCGGGCGCGGGGCATCGAGCTGCGCAGCGGCCGAAGCCTCGACCTCGAGGACTACGGCAGCCCTCCCTGGCTCGATCGCTTCTTCCCCGCCGGCCTGCCCGACGCCGCCCTGCCCTATCTCGAGGACGGCTGATCGGGACCGGGCGCGCCGTCCAAGGCACTCAGACGATGGCGAGCGGATCGCGATCCGCTTCCGAACGCAGGATCTCGAGCGCCGGCAGAAGCGCGCCGATCCGCTCGGCGTAGCGATCGAGGTAGCCCCGCTCGGTGTTGCTGTGGTCGCAGAGGATGACCGCGATGCCGCGCTCGATGCAGTCGAGGACGTCATGGTGGCGCATCTCGCCGCTCAGGTAGAGATCGGCCGGGGCGCCCAGCAGCACCGAGGCGCCGGCGCCGGCGCAGACCGCGGCGCTCCGGATCATCGGGTCCTCGCCGCGCCCGAGCGGCGTCGCCAGCCGCAACCGCTGGAGTCCGAGCCGCTTCTTCACCCGCCGGACCAGGGTCGAGAGCGGGAGCGCCTCGGTGAAGGCGCCGATGCGGCCCTGGCCGCGGGCGGGATCCAAGCGCGGCCGCAGGGACAGGAGGTCGAAGGCCGGTTCCTCGTAGGAGTGCGCCGCGCGGATGGCGGCCTCGATCGCGGCCCGATCGCGGGATCGACCGACCATCTCGAGCCGGATCTCGCGCACCCGTTCCAGCCGACCGCGGCGGCCGATCGTGGGCCGCGAGCCGGCGAGGCCGCGGAAGGTGCCCTCGCCGAGGAGTTCGTAGCTGCAGTCGGCATAGGCGCCGATGACCCCGCAGCCAACCGCCGTGAGCGCGGCGCGGATCGCGTCGACCTCGTTCTCGGGGACGAAGACCACGACCTTGGTGTCCATGTCGTCGGGATGCCGATCGCGAGGCTGGATGGCCCGCGCGCCGGCGAGACCCAGGCCTTCCGCGAGCCAGTCGTTGACGCCGCCCGGCGTCGCGTCGAGCGCGGTGTGCGGCGAGTAGACCGACAGTCCGGCCCGGACCGCGTCGAGGACGATCTCCTCCTTGGCCCGCCCGCGCCCGAGGCGCTTCAGGCCGCCGAAGATCGGCGGGTGATAGGCGACCACGAGATCGGCCTTCGCCGCCAAGGCCTCGGTCAGGACCGGCCGGCTGAGGTCGATGCAGAGGAAGATCCGGCCGATCCGCGCGCGCTGAGCCGCCCGCCCCTCGATCAGCAGGCCCACGTTGTCCCAGTCCTCCGCGAGCGCGAGCGGCGCGATCGTCTCGAGCGCCCGGCAGACCTCGTCCAGTGTCGGCTTCTTGCTCATGCGCGCAGCATAACCCGGGCCCCGACGCGGGTCATCCCGATCACCACGGTCGGCCTCGCTGTCGTCGACGACGAGCGAGGGTTAGACTCCCGCCATGAGACGACGCATGGAAGAGATGGTGGCGCGAACCCAGGACGAGGTCTGCGCCCTGATCGAGGACCTGGATGGCGGGCACCGCTTCCGCGAGGATCTCTGGTCCCGCTCCGAGGGCGGTGGCGGCCGGACGCGCGTGCTCGAGAACGGTCGGCGCTTCGAGAAGGCCGGGGTCAACGTCTCCACGGTCTCGGGCCCGATGCCGGAGGCCATCGCCCGCGCGGCGCGCGGGCGTGGCATCGCCTTGCCCGAGGGCGAGCATCACTTCTGGGCGACCGGCGTCAGCCTCGTCCTCCATCCCTCGAACCCGCTGGCGCCGACGGTCCACGCCAACTACCGCTATTTCGAGATGGAATCGAACACCGGTGATCGACTCGCCTGGTGGTTCGGCGGCGGCACCGACCTCACGCCGAACTACCTCTTCGCGGAAGATGCGCGGCACTTCCACGGCGTCCTCAAGGAGCGTTGCGACCGTCACGACCGGAGCTTCTACCCGCGTTTCAAGAAGGACTGCGACGACTACTTCCGCATCCCCCATCGCGGCGAGGCCCGCGGCCTCGGCGGCATCTTCTTCGACAACCTGAACGATCGCGACCCGGAGCTCCTGTTCGCCTTCAGCGCGGACTGCGCCGCCGGCATCGTGCCGGCGATCGAGCCGATCTATCGCGCCCGCCTCGACCTGCCCTTCGCGGAGCGGCATCGGCGCTGGCAGCAGCTCCGTCGCGGCCGCTACGTCGAGTTCAACCTGGTCTACGACCGGGGCACGACCTTCGGCCTCCGGACCGGCGGTCGCACCGAGTCCATCCTCATGTCGCTGCCCCTGACCGCGCGCTGGGAATACGACCACGAACCCGAGGCCGGCAGCCCCGAGGCCGAACTCCTCGAGATCCTCCGCCACCCCCGCGACTGGGCCTGAGGTTTCAGACCGAGGTCGCGGCGAGCCAGGTGGTGATGATCTTGCGCAGGGCGGCGCGGGCGGATTCGATCTCGGTCATGGTGGCGAAGCTGGCGACGGCGCGGTCGTCGGCCGGCCAGGAGAGCAGGCCGGAGGCGTCGGCGATGAGCCGGCCCTTGCGTTTGGGATCCTTCACCTTTGCGCCGCGATGGAAGACGATGCGGACCTCGTCGCCGGCCGAGAGGTTGAGGGTGATGCGATCCTCACCGTCCTTGGCGTAGCTGGGCGCGTTCCACTTGATGCTCTCGACCAGGTCGCGGTCGGCCGCCTGCACGATCCGGCGCAGGACCTCCACCTCCGCCTTGAGCGGATGGTCGAGCGCGGTCATGTAGTCCTCGACCGTGACCGGTCCGGCCTTCGGGCGCCCACGACTCGCCGCCCCGCCGGAGCCCGTGGCCTTCCTGGCCGGAGCCTTCCTGGCGGCGGGCTTGCCGGCGGCCGTCTTCTTCTTCGGCCCGCTCGCGGGCAGGACCTTCTTCTTGCTCGCCTTCTTGGCCATGCATCGGTTCTCCGGACCCCAGTGCTCGGTAACACTCCTGTAACAGGCAGGAAGGACTCTCGGCGCGCCGGGGCCGCATGGTAGAAGGAAGCGAGGCGCGAGCGAAGGAGAAGGCGATGTTCCGGTCGATCCTCGTGGTCCTCACGCTCCTCGGCGGCCTGGCCGCCGCCCAGGAGCAGGCCTTCGTCCGCCTCGTCGACCAGGATGACCACCCGGTCGCGGACGCCCTGGTCCAGGTCCAGGGGCTGTCCGCCACGGAGGTCGGCCTCCTCACCTGGTACGGCCCGCCCGAGCTCGACCCGACCACCGGCCGGACCGACCGGGACGGTCGTTTCGTCCTCGGCTTCCTCGACTGGAGTTTCCGGGTCCGGCTCGGCGCGACGGTGGACCTCGGCCTCCGCCTGCTGGTCCTCGAAAGGGACGGCCGGCTCAGCACCATCCCCATCGCCACCCTCAGCCCGGGCGCGACGGTCCGGCTGGAGCGCGACGAGCGGCCCTCGCTGAGTCTGGTCGCGCTCGACGGCCGACCGCTCGCCGGCGCCACCGTCGAGTGGTTCGGCCTCGGCGGCCTGGTCCTGCCGCGGCTCTTCCGCGGCTCCGGGCGACTCGTCCAGACCGCCGACGACGACGGCAGGCTCGCCCTGCCCGGCGACTTCAGCACCGGCTGGTTCCGACTCGCCCATCCCCTGGTCGGCGACGGCCTCGAATTCCTGGCTCGCAGCGTCTCCGGTTCCTTCCGTTTCTGCTGCTCCACGGCCGGGCGCGAGACCTGGACGCTGCGCCTCGACGCCGAGGCGAACCGACCCTGGTCCCTGAAGCTCGAACGCTGGCGGGCATTCGAACGCGAGGGCGCGCCGCGCTTGCCCCAGGTCTCCTGGCGCATCGAACTCGCCCCGGGCGAGTCCCGCCTCCTCCGGGAGCGACCGGACCATATCAGCCTCGACTGCCTGGAGGATGGACTCGCCCTCGAGCCGGGCCTCGGCTCCGACGAGAACGACATCATCTGCCGCGAGCGGCGCTGGACGCTCTGTCGCGGCCGCTTCCTCAACGTCGGCGACGGCGATCCGCCGGTCGAGGTCGACGTGAAGTTGCGGAGGCGGCTCGGCCCGGTCTCGACCACGGTCACGTCCCGGGCCAGGGTCGCCGACGACCGGGTCTTCGCCATCCCCCACCCCGGCGACGCCAGCCCGATCGGCTGGCGGCTGGAGGGCGGCGCCTCCTGGCCTCATCTCGCCGTCCCGCCGAACTTCGATCTCGGAGGCCCCCTCGTGGAGATCGACCTCGCGCCGTTCGACACCCGGCCGGCGCCGAGCCTGCTCGGCCCGACCGACAAGTCGGAGCACTTCTTCCACCAGGTCTCGGGTCGGGTCCGCCGTGCCGACGGCAGTCCCGCGGCCTTCCAGCCGATCCTGGTCACGGTCGAGGACCCGGCGATCAGCTTCGAGCGCAAGCTCGCCTCGGACGAGGAGGACCTGCCTCGCCGCGCCTTCGTCGAACCGCCGCCCAGGGCGGCGAACGACGGCATCCTCGCCTTCTGCGACGCCGACGGTCGCTTCCGGGTATGGCATGAGGGCATGATCTACGCCCTCCGCTTCGGCTACGACCCCAAGGCCCCGAAGGGCTTTCCCGCCACGGACCGCGAGGAGCGCGAGGTCCGTGGCGGACTGCGCCTTCGCACCCGGTACTCGAAGCCCCTCGAGATCGACCTTCCGGACTGAGGGTCGAACCGAGGCACCGGCACCGGCGCCCCGTGGACGACCGCGGCGATCAGCGATTCTTGACCCGGGGGTGATCGCGCCAGGCCGGCATGGTGGCCATGTAGTCGAGGGTGCTCCGTTCGGCGGCCGCGTCGTCGAGCGAGGGATCGCGCCGCCGGGCGAACTGGATCATCCGCTCGAAGCGCTCCTCGAAGGCCTGGAGCTTGCCGTTCTCGTCCACGCAGTAGTGGCAGTAAGGCCCGCTCTCGATGGTCATGCCGCAGCTCTCGCAGTGGTTCTTGTCGTGGTTCATCGTGGTTCCTCGCTAGTCCTCGTCATCACGGGCGACCCGCAGCAGGGCCGCGAAGCCGCGCAGCAGGTCGGTCCGGTCCTCGGTACTCAGTCGTTCCAGGACGCGCGCCAAGCGCTCGGCATCCAGCACCTGCAGCTCGACCTCGAGCAGGGCCTCGGCCTTCGGCGTCAGCCAGATCAGGTGCCGGCGCTGATCGCGCTCGTCGGCGAGGCGTTCGACCAGGCCCTGCTCCAGGAGGCGCTCGATCCGCTCGCTGATCGACGACTGCGAGCGGTCGAAGTGCCGCGCGGCCTCGCTGACCGTCAACGGTCCCGAGTCGCGCAGGTGCTGGAGCATCGCCAGGGCCTCGCCGCTGGGCCGCGCCTCGCGGGGATCACGGCGGCGGTAGAAGTGATGGTAGAGCCGGGCGTAGAGCTCGATGAACCGGCCGGCCTCGTGGTTCGCGTCCATGCCCCGAGGATGCGCGCCAGGAACGCATCGTCAATCCCGATGGGATTTCCCCGGTCGACGGCCTGGGCTTTGGAGGTGAAGAAGGCGTCGCGGAGCAGGCTCCGCGACGCCTTCCTGGTCGCTCCGGACGCCTTCAGACCGCGATCGGGTCGATCTTCTCCGGGTCGATGCCGAGGTCCTGGATCGCGCGGGCGACGGTGGCGGCCTCGATCTTGCCGTCCTGCTGCAAGGCCGAGAGGACGCCCAGGACGATGAACTCCGGGTCGATCTCGAAGTGCCGGCGCAGGGCCTCGCGGGTGTCGCTCATGCCGTAGCCGTCGGTGCCGAGCGGCAGGTAGGTGCCGGGCACCCAGCGGGTGATCATCTCCGGCACCGCCTTCATGTAGTCGCTGACGGCGACGTAGGGCCCCTTGGTCTTCTGCAGGGCGCTGACCACGTAGGGGACCCGGGCCTCCTTCTCGGGGTGGAGTCGATTCCAGCGCTCGCAGCTCAAGGCGTCCTTGCGCAGGAGCTGGTAGCTGGTCGCCGACCAGAGGTCGGCCGAGACGTCGTAGCGTTCGGCGAGGATCTCCTGGGCCTTCCGGGCCATCAGCACGGTGCAGGCGCTGGCGAAGATCTGGGCCTTCAGTTTCTTCTTCGTCGGCCCCTTCTGGAGGAGGTAGAGGCCCTTGAGGATGCCCTCGGTCACGTCATAGCCCGCCGGCATCGCGGGCATGTCGTAGTTCTCGTTCTGGAGGGTGAGGTAGTAGAAGATGTCCTCCTCGTCGACGTACATCCGCTTGATGCCGTCCTTGACGATCGCCGCGACCTCGTAGGCGAAGGCCGGGTCGTAGGCGGCGATGTTGGGCACGGTCGAGGCCAGGAGGTGGCTGTGACCGTCCTCGTGCTGCAGGCCCTCGCCGTTCAGCGTGGTACGGCCGGCGGTGGCACCGAGGAGGAAGCCGCGGCCGCGCATGTCGCCGAACATCCAGATCAGGTCGCCGATCCGCTGGAAGCCGAACATGCTGTAGAAGACGTAGAAGGGGATCATCGGCTTGCCGTGGGTGGCGTAGGCCGTGCCCGCGGCGATGAAGTCCGACATCGCGCCGGCCTCGGTGATGCCCTCCTCCAGGAGCTGCCCGTCCTTGGCCTCCCGGTAGTAGAGGAGCATGTTGCGGTCGATCGGCTCGTACCTCTGGCCGCCCTCCGCGTAGATGCCGACCTGACGGAAGAGCGAGTCCATGCCGAAGGTGCGGGCCTCGTCCGGCACGATCGGCACGATGTAGCGGCCCATCTCCTTGTCCTTCAGGAGCTTCGACAGGAGGCGGACGAAGGCCATCGTGGTGGAGACGCCGCGGCCCTCGCCGGTGCCCTTGTCGAACTCGGCGTAGACCTCGTCCTTGGGCGGCGTGAAGGGCACGTCGATCTGCGACCGCCGCTCCGGGATGTAGCCGCCGAGGGCCTCGCGGCACATGCGCAGGTACCTGGACTCGTCCGAGTCGGGGCCCGGGTGGTAGTAGCGGGCCTCCATGATCTCCTCGTCCTTGATCGGCAGGTGGAGGCGATCGCGGAAGCGCTTCAGCTGATCGAAGGTCAGCTTCTTCATCTGGTGGGTGACGTTGGAGGCCTCGAAGCCCTCGCCCAGGGTCCAGCCCTTGACCGTGTGCACCAGGATGACCACCGGCTGGCCCTTGGTGCGCACCGCCTCGCGGTAGGCGGTGTAGAGCTTGACGGGGTCGTGACCTCCACGGCGCAGGCGCAGGATCTGGTCGTCCGGGACTTCGGCCACGGTGGCGGCGAGGCGCGGGTCGCGCTCGAAGAACTCCTTGCGGGTGTAGGAGCCCGGCTCCGAGCCGTACTTCTGCCACTCGCCGTCGACCACCTCGTTGAGGGCCTTGACCAGGGCGCCCTCGGTGTCGCGAGCGAAGATCGGGTCCCAGTCGCGGCCCCAGATGACCTTGATCACCTTCCAGCCGTTGCCGCGGAAGACGCGTTCCAGCTCCTGGATGATCTTGCCGTTGCCGCGCACCGGGCCGTCGAGGCGCTGCAGGTTGCAGTTGATCACGAAGTGCAGGTTGTCGAGCTTCTCGCGCGCGGCGATCGAGAGCGAGCCGAGCGACTCGGGCTCGTCCGACTCACCGTCGCCCATGAAGCACCAGACGCGCTGGTCGGAGGTGTCCTTGATCCCGCGGGCGTGGAGGTAGCGGAGGAAGCGGGCCTGGTAGATGGCCGAGATCGGCCCCAGCCCCATCGACACGGTGGGGAACTCCCAGTAGCCCGGCATCAGGCGCGGGTGCGGATAGGAACTCAGGCCCTGGCCGCGCTGGCTCTCCCGCCGGAAGTGCTCGAGCTGGTCGGCGCTGATCCGGCCCTCGAGGAAGGAGCGGGCATAGAAGCCGGGCGAGGCGTGACCCTGGAAGTAGATGATGTCGCCGCCGCTCGGGTGATCCTTGCCGCGGAAGAAGTGGTTGAAGCCGACGTCGTAGAGCGTCGCCGCCGAGGCGTAGGTCGACATGTGACCGCCGAGCCCCGGGAAGTTGGTGTTGGAGCGCGCGACCATGACCGCGGCGTTCCAGCGGCAGATGCGGCGGATGCGGCGCTCGAGCTCGAAGTCGCCGGGATAGATGGCGTCCTTCTTGGCCGGGATCGTGTTGACGTAGTCGGTGTTGAGCATCCC
This sequence comes from Planctomycetota bacterium, assembly GCA_020639295.1. GTDB lineage: Bacteria > Planctomycetota > DRQF01 > JACKGY01. The sequence continues at coordinate 30,825 of JACKGY010000003.1, read as the reverse complement.
CGGAGGGTAGGCGCCGTTGCGCCGGGCCGAGCGGATCAGCTCGGTCATGATGTGCCGGGCGCGGTCGATGCCGTCACGATCGACGATCGCCTGGAGGGCTTCCAGCCACTCCCGGGTCTCCTGGGGGTCGATGTCCTGGTATTCGCTCATGTATTCCTCTTTCCCGGCCGGTCCCGCCGGCGCTCCGGGATCATAAGTCGCGCTGCCAAAAGCGCAAAGGCGGCAATCTCGAAGCCGACCGGAGGTTCCGCGACGGCTCAGGAGGCCCGCAGCCGGTCCTCGAGGATCTGCAGGAGGCCGTCCGGGTTGTCGATGTGCAGCCAGTGCCCCGCGGCCGGCAGTTCCCGCCAGTCGACCCGGCCCATGGCCACCAGCTCGGCGCTGCGATCCAGCTCCTCCTGATCGAAACGGTCGCTCCGCGCCGCCTTCACCAGGAGGAAGCGGCGATCCCGCCCCGGGTCGTCGAGGTAGTCGAGGTAGTCGCGCCGCCAGTAGTCGGCGAGCAGCTCGCGCAAGACGTCGATGCGGAAGTGCCAGTCCCAACCGCCGGCGACCTCGATCAGGTTGGTGGCCATCCAGCCGGCGAGCCCGCGGCCGAAGCCCTCGCCTTCGAACAGCCGCTGCGCCTCGCTGCGTCGGGTGAAAGGCTGGTCGATCCGGTCGAGCAGGCGGAAGACGCGGCCCACCTCGGAGTCCTCGACCCGATGATTCTCGCGCATCGGGCAGTCGAGCACGATGACGTCGAGGCCGTCGAGGTCGAGCCGGCGCGAGGCCTCCACCACCACCTTGCCGCCGAAGGAATGACCGACCAGGACCTCCGGCGAACCCAGCTCGGCGATCAGGTCCTCGAGGTCCCGGGCGCAGGCCGGCAGGTCGTGCGGCGCGACACCGTGGTCGCGACTCGTTCCATGGCCCCGGAGATCGACCAGGACCACCCGCCAGTCCGGCAGGTGCTGGACCATACGCCGCGCGAAGCCGCGCCAGTTGCGACTCCAGCCCATGATCCCGTGCAGGAGGAACAGGGTCCGTTCGAAGCCCTCGGGCGCGACGACGATCTCGTGACCGAGCAGGGCCGCCATCAGCCCTCGAGGCTCCGCGCCACCACCTCGCGGCTGTTGGCGGAGAGATGCTCGATCGCCGCGATCCGCTCCAGGGCCGCCCGCGCCTTCTCGCGCCGGCCCTCGTCGAAGCGCTTCCACTTGCCCATCAGGGTCAGGAGACGGGCGGCGAGCTGCGGGTTCTTGCGATCGATGCCGATCAGCTTGTCGATCATCAGCTCGTAACCGGAACCGTCCTCCGCGTGGAAGCGGAACTGGTTCATGGCGAAGGCGCCGAGCAGGGCCCGCAGCTTGTTGGGGTTGTCCTCGTCGAATTCCGGCACCGTCCACAGCTCGCGCACCCGGTCGGCGACCTGCGGATGGCTGCTTCCGGCCTGGAGCGCGAACCACTTGTTCATCACCAGGGGCTCGGTGGTCCACTTGGCGCGGAACCGCTCGAAGGCGGCGAGGCGCTCGTCCGACTCCGAGTCGACCAGGGCCGAGAGCGCGGCGATCTCGTCGGTCATGTTGCCGGCCGAGGCGAGCTGGTGCATGGCCAGGGCCCGGCTGGTCTCGTCGTCGAGGCTGGAAAGGTAGGCGAGACACAGGTTCTTGAGCCGACGGGCACCGGCCTGGTCACGACCGGCGAGCTCGTCCCGGCGCGCCAGCAGGAGGTCGCGATGGGCCCGGGCGAAGCCGCGACGCAGGGCCTGCCGCGCGGCGTGGATCTCGTCGGGACGGACGATCGCCATCCGGTCGCCGACCAGCGACTCGCCGGGCAGGATCAGGGTCTCGGCGGCGAGCGCCGGGTCGAGATCGCGATCCTCGAGCACCTTGCCGAAGGCCTCGATCAGATCCTCCGGCGGCGTGGCCGGTCGCCCCGCCTCGAGATCGCCGGTCATCGCGATCAGGCTGGCCATCGCCAGGGTCTGGCCGGCATCCCAGCGGTTGAAGCCGTCGGAGTCGGCGGCGAGGCGCAGGATCAGGTCGGCGCGCGGGATCTCGGTCTCGATCAGGCAGGGCGCCGAGAAGCCGCGCAAGAGCGAGGGCACCGGCGGCCCGGCGACGTCCTCGAAGACGAAGGTCTGGCTGGGCTCGCGGAGTTCGAGGATCCGGGTGGTCCCCACCGGCTCGCGTTCGCCGACGAGACGCAGCGGCAGATCGGCGCCACCGGCATCGAGAAGGCCCAAGGCCACCGGGATGTGCAGGGCCGCCTTGGTCTCCTGGCCGGGCGTCGGCGGGGTCTCCTGGCTGATGGTCAGCTCGAAACGACGCGCGGCGGCGTCGTGATGGCCGCGGAACCGGATTCGAGGCGTGCCGGCCTGGGAGTACCAGAGCCGGAAGTGCCCGAGGTCGACGCCCGAGGTCTCCTCCATGGCGCGGACGAAGTCCTCGCAGGTGACCGCCTGGCCGTCGTGGCGGGCGAAGTACCGGTCGCTGCCGGCGCGGAAACGCTCCGGACCGAGCAGACGATGGATCATGCGCACCACCTCGGCGCCCTTCTCGTAGACCGTGGTGGTGTAGAAGTTGTCGATCTTGACGAAGGACTCCGGCCGGACCGGATGGGCCATCGGCCCCATGTCCTCGGCGAACTGGTAGGCCCGGAGCTGACGGACGTCGTCGATCCGCTTCACCGCGGCCGAGTTCATGTCGGCCGAGAAGGACTGGTCACGGAAGACCGTGAAACCCTCCTTCAGGCTGAGCTGGAACCAGTCACGCAGGGTGACCCGGTTGCCGCTCCAGTTGTGGAAGTACTCGTGGGCGACCACCCCCTCGACGCGCTCGAAGTCGGCGTCGGTCGCGGTCTCGTGGTGGGCGAGCACCGCGGAGGCGTTGAAGATGTTGAGCCCCTTGTTCTCCATCGCGCCGAAGTTGAAGTCGTGCACGGCGACGATCATGAACAGGTCGAGATCGTACTCGCGGCCGTAGACCTCTTCATCCCAGCGCATGGCCCGCTTCAGGGAATCGAGGGCGTGCGCGACCTTCTTCTCCTCGCCGTGGTCGACGAAGATGCGCAGGACGACGTCTCGTCCCGACATGGTGCGGAACCGGTCCTCCACCATGGCCAGGTCGCCGGCCACGAGCGCGAACAGGTAGGCGGGCTTCTTGAAGGGGTCGTGCCAGGTGGCCCGATGCCGACCGTCGGTGAGCTGCTCGTGGTTCACGAGGTTGCCGTTGGCGAGCAGGACCGGAAAGCGCCCGGCGTCCGCGGTCAGGCGGGTGGTGAAGACGCTCATGACGTCCGGACGATCCTGGAAGAAGGTGATCCTCCGGAAGCCCTCGGCCTCGCACTGGGTGCAGTACATCGACCCCGAGCGATAGAGACCCTCCAGGGTCTTGTTGTCCTGCGGCCGGCACCGGGTCTCGACCTCGAGCACGAAGTCGTCGCGGCCCGGTTCGATCTCGATGCCTTGGCCTTCGAGCCGCGCGAGGCCGGCCAGGTCGACCGATTCGCCATCCAGGGTCAGACCGACGAGCTCCTCGACCACGCCGTTCAGGAACAGGCGCGCCGGTTCCCCGAGGGCGTCGGGGTTGCGCCGGTAGCGCGTCCGCGAGCGGACCCGGGTCTCGTCGTCACCGAGCTCGAAGTCGAGCTGGATCTCGGGGGCGAGATAGGCCGGCGGCCGATAGTCGGCCAGCCTGACCACGCGGTCGTTCTTCGCTTCGCTCATGTCGGCTCCTCGGACGCCGGGTCGACTCCGGACGACAGGCCGGCAGGTCGACGATCGGTCGCCAGGAGTGGTCTAAGAAACCGGAGCCCGATTGAAAAGCAGGGGCGGCCCGCCGCGATCAGAACAGCCGTCGGACCGCCGACGCGAGGCGGGGGCGGAGGTCGTCCTCGTCGTCGAAGCGCACCACGAGTTCGGCCAGGCCTTCCTGATGGACAAGCTTCGCCAGAGGCAGGCAACGGAACCGTCCGTCACCGATCGGGGCGCCGTCCTCCGCCAGCTCGGCCAGCTCCAGCGGACCGCCGAGGAGTCGCGAGAGCACCTCGAGGAAGGACTCGACGACGTGGTCGGTGAGGCGGTGCGCCTCGACCGGGGTCGGGGCCAGGGACGAGAGGAAGCCGGGCGAGGACAGGAAGGAGACCTCGCCGTTGGCGACGCCCCTGAAGGAGAACGACCGACGCTGCGCTCCTCCGGCCAGGGACAGCCGCGTCTCGTCGCGCACGGTCGCCCAGGCGCATTCGACCTCGGGCCGATCACCGACCAGCTCGCCGAGGGTGACCACGGCCTGTCCGGCGGCGAGTCCGAGACCGGCGAGGAACTCCTCGTCCTCGAGGACGTAGCCCGCCCCCTCACCGCCGGACTGGCGGTCCGGAATGTCCTTTGGCTCGACGGACACGGGAATCCCCACGTGGCCCGCAACCGGCCGCCGTGTCCCCCCGGAGCTACGGAGCGGCTGGTTCTCGGCTCTAGATATCACGCCGAATCGAAATGAAACTGAAGACGAAGCTGATGGAATCTTAATCAAGTATGTCCTAGGTCGGTTTCCAGGCCGGGTTGCGACGATTCCCTCATGCCGGCAACGAATGCGGTCCGATGATCGATGCGGTAGGCAGAGGATTCCCGGACAAGGACCAACCGAACGGTGAACCCAGACCACGTGGAGCAGGACCCGACCATGCTCGCCGATCGCAATGATGGCCCGAGGTCACCGGCGCTCGTCGCCGCCGAGTCGTCGTTCTCGGAGCACCTCGACCAGATCGGCGCCAAGCTCGACCAGCTGGCGGAGATCGTCCACAACGCCCACGAGAACCTCCACGAGAGCTTTCACGGCCTGAACGAGCGGGCCATGAAGCAGAGCAACCTGGTCGGCAAGCTGGTCGCCAACCTGGATGACGGGGAGGAGGCCTCGGACCGGGTCGACTTCCGTACCTTCGCGGTCGAGACCGACGCCATCCTCGATCACTTCGTCGACTTCATCATCTCGACCAGCGAGAACTCGATGCAGATGGTCTACAAGATCGACTCGATGGCCAAGCAGATGGAGCAGGTCACGCGTCACCTGCGCAACATCGAGAAGATCGCCGACCAGACCAACCTGCTCTCCCTGAACGCCTCGATCGAGGCGGCCCGGGCCGGCGAGGCCGGCAAGGGCTTCGCGGTCGTCGCCGACGAGGTCCGCAGCCTGGCCACCCGGACCAAGGAGCTCGGGGACCAGGTGGGCGTCATCGTCCGCAACGCCAACAAGACCATCGTCGACGCCACCGAGACCATGGAGTCGATCGCCTCGCGCGACATGAACTTCGCGATCCAGTCGAAGACCAAGGTGGGCGAGATGATCGAGCAGCTCACCGACGCCAACCGCGAGATGGGCGAGAACCTGGTCCACGCCGAGGAACTGGCCAAGGCCATCAACCGCGACGTCGGCCTCGCGGTGACCAACCTCCAGTACGAGGACCTCGTCCGCCAGATCATCACCCAGGCCCGCTTCGAGATCAGCCTCCTGCACGGCTTCTCGAACCAGGTCATGGGCCTGGTGGATCGCAGCGGAGCGGGCGACTCGATCTCCCGCCAGGACGTGATCGCGCTGCTCGAAGGCCTGCGCGGCGAGATGCAGGCCCAGGGCATGCTGAACGCGGCGCAGAAGAACGCCCTCTCCCAGCGGTCCATGGACGTGGGCGACATCGAGCTCTTCTGAGCTGCCCCACCGGCCACCACCAGATCGACGCCTGACCGACCCGCCAGGGCCTCCGTCGCCAGTCCCGCTCGCCGCGGGGCCGGCCGGCCCGCCCCGCCCCCCCGAGCCGGCTCCCATTTTTCGGCATTCGCGTTACCTTCCAGCTCGTCCCGGCGAAGGACGAACGGAGTGAACGAGGATCGATGCCGGAGCCATTCCCGGAAGCACTCGAGGCACTCATCCTGGAGGCCCGCGGGGACCTGATCGCCTACCTGACGGCCTTGTCGGGCGACCGGGATCTCGCGGACGACCTGTTCCAGGATGCCTGCCTGGAAGCCTGGCGCGCCCATGGGCGTTTCCGGGCCGGGGCCGACTTCCGGGCCTGGTTCCGGGGCATCGGCCGGAAGCTCCTCCTCCGTCGCCGCCGCCGCGGCTGGCTGCGCCGATCCCTGCCCTTCAGCGACGAGCTGATGGGAGCGATCGAAGGCAGCTGGTCGCGACATCAGCTTCGCCAGGAGGAGGATCTTCGCCGGGAGGCGCTCGGCGCCTGTCTCGGCGAGCTGCCGGCGGAACGCCGGGAACTGCTCCGGCGCCGCTACGACGATCATCAGTCGCTCCGCCAGCTGGCCGCGGACTCGAACCGCAGCGAGGACGCCATGAAGATGCTCTTCATGCGTCTCCGCCGGCTGCTCGAGACCTGCATCGAAACCAAGATGGAGCACGGTGGATGATCGACCCACGCCTGGACGAGCTGATCGACAAGCACCTCGCCGGCGAGCCGACCAGCGCCGAGCTCGAGGAGCTGAACCGGATGCTGATCGCCACGCCCGAAGCCCGTGACCGCCTCACCCGCCAGGCCCGAGACCTGGTCGAACTCGGCGCCCTCCTGGGCCGCCCGCTGCCGCCCCTGCCGCGACTTCCCGCCACCGGGCGGCGACTCCGGCTCGCCCCCACTCTCGTCATGGCGGCCGGCCTGATCGCCCTGGTCCTGGGCCTCGTCCGCCTGCTCGGCCCCGGGACCGAGACGCCACGAACCGGAGATCGCCAGCAGGCCGCCACGGAAGGCGGCGACCGGTCGACCCTCGGCAACCCCATCCGGCGCCTCGTGCTCGGCTCCGCCACCGTCACCGCCAGCCCGGACGCCCGCTGGGAGCCCGGCGCGATCGACGGTGACGGGCGCCAGCAGATCGCGCTACGCGACGGCCAGCTCGAGGTCGAGGTCGGCGGTCGGGGCCCCGGGGTCCTGATCGAGACCCCCGAGGGCCGGGTGGTCGACATCGGCACCCGATTCAGCGTGGCGGTGGCCGGCGGCACTCGGGTCGCGGTGAGCGAGGGTCGAGTCCGCTTCGAGCCGGCGGCGGCCGGACCCGACGACGGCTTCGAGTTCGGCCCGCAGGCCGGCGCACTCGACCTCCATCGTGACGGACGCCTCGCCGAGCTGGTCGAGGGCGAGGGCCTGGTCTGGGTCCGGCCGGCCACGGCCTCGCGGCGTAGCGCCCTGGCGCGGAACGAGTTCGTCCGCGCCGGCGATCTGGTCGGCACCGGGAGTCGCGGCGCCCACGCCGCCGCCCTCCGCCTGAACAACGGGGGCACGCTCTACCTCGGACCGGCGAGCCGCCTCGAATTCCTCGACGGCGAGAGCGTCCGTCTCGATGCCGGCGACTTCGTGCTGGAGCTGCCCGAGGGCGCCGGCCTGATCCTGCGCCACGGGCGCGGCGCCGAGATCCACGCCGGTGCCGGCACGACCTGGCTGCGCGCCGATGACCGCGGGCTCGAGCGGCTCGACCGGGCGCCGAGCTGGTTCGAGGCCTTCAAGGGCGACCGCCTGGCCGAGAGCATGGGTTCCCTGATCGCCGAGGTGGACGGCCGCGACCTGCCGCTGACCATCGGCCAGCACCGGGTGACCGTCGACATCCACGACCAGATCGCGCGCACCCGGATCGATCAGACCTTCGTCAACCACAGCGGGACGCGCCTGGAAGGCACCTTCTACTTCCCCCTGCCGCCCGACGCCTCGGTCTCGAGCTTCGCCATGTGGGTCGGCGACACCAAGGTCGAGGGCGAGATCGTCGAGCGCGACCGCGCCCGTCAGATCTACGAGACCCTCCTCCGGGAACGTCGCGACCCCGGCCTCCTGGAGTGGAGCGGCGGCAGCGTCTTCAAGGCGCGGGTGTTCCCGATCGACGCCGAGAAGCGGATCCAGATCAGCTACACCCAGGTCCTGCCGGCCCGGCGCGGCCTGGTGCGCTATCGCCAGCCGCTGCGGAGCGAGCTCCTGCGTCGCCATCCCCTCGACCGGTTGCAGATCGAGCTGAAGATCCACTCCGCGGCGCCGATCCTCGACCTCTCCTGCCCGAGCCACATCGGCCGGAGCACGGTCACCGAACATGCCGCGAGCTTCGAGTACGAGGCCGAGCGCATCGTTCCCGATCGTGACTTCGAGCTGACCTATCGTCTGCCCGAGGAACCCGGGCATCTGCGCGTCGTGCCGCATCGCCGCGGCGACGACGGCTACTTCATGGCGATGGTCCAGCCGCGGATCCTCGGCGGCGACGATCGCGGTCTCCTGCCCGATGGCGAAGCCCGAGACTTCATCGTCCTGGTCGACAACTCCGGCTCGGTCGACGACGAGGCCCGCCGGACGCAGGTCGCCTTCCTCGAGGCCTTCATGACCTCGCTCCGCCCCGAGGACACGATCAACGTCGCGCTCTTCGACGTCGGCGTCGACTGGGTCTTCGCCGGCCCGATGCCGGCGGACGAGCGCAGTCGCGACGAGGCCCTGAAGCTGCTCGAGAGCTTCGAGCCGCTCGGCTGGACCGACCATGCCCGCGCCTTGCGCGAGGCTCGGGCCCGCGCCCGCGCCGGCAGCAGGATCATCCTGCTCGGCGATGGCGCCGACAGCCTGCGCAGCCTCGACCTGGGCGCCTTCGGCCGCGAACTCGCCGCCTCCTGGAAGGATGGCCCGGCGGTCGACGTGGTCGCCCTCGGCAATCGCTGCGAGGACCTCTTGCTCGAGGACCTGGCCGCGCTCGGTCGCGGCAGCCTGCATCGGCTGGGCGAGCGCGAGGCGGCGCCGGCTCTCGCCCGCGAGCTCCTCGCCGGCATCCTCGAGCCCGGCCTGGCCGACCTGCAGATCGAGTTCGAGGGCGTGCCCACGGCGGCCGTCCACCAACTCGGCGCGACCGTCCTGCCCCGCGGCGTCCAGGCCGTGCTGGTCGGTCGCTTCGATCCGTCCCAGGTCCAGGGTGAGACCCGGGTGCGGCTGCGCGGTCGCCAGGGCGATGCCGACTTCGGCGCCGAATGTCGGGTCGACCTCGGGACCGCCGATTCGGGCAACTCCTTCATCCCGCGGCTCTGGGCGCGGCGCCACCTCGACCAGCTGCTCCGTCAGGGCAGCGCGCCGGCCAACGTCCGCCGCATCATCGATCTCTCCGCGGCCTTCCAGATCGCGACCCCCTACACCTCCTTCCTCGTCCTCGAGACCGAGGAGGACCGCGCCCGCTTCGGCATCTCGCGGAGCCTCCGCATGCGCGACGGCGAGGACTTCTTCGCCGCCGGACGCGAGGCGGCCGACTTCCAGCTGGTGAAAGCCCAGCTCGAGCGCAGCCAGAGCTGGCGCCGCGAGCTGGCCGAGCGGGTGCTCGCCAAGTACCGGGACGCCGGCGCGGCCCTGATGGGCGAGCTCTACGGCTTCGACGGCTACTGGGGACAACCGGTCGATGCCGGCACCATCTACCTGGGCCTCGCGCGCGACGCCCTGGATACCGCCTCGCTGCGCACGATCACCCGGGAGACCTTCGATGCGCCCTTCGAAGGCGCCTACGACCTGGTCTCGGGCCTGCGCCGCCAGCTCGAGATCAGCCACGACTTCGATCTGCCCGCCCAGCAATCGCGGCTCCCATACGGCCGCTACGACCGGGGCCGCGGGACCTTCGGCTACGGCGCTCCCGCCTTCTCGCTGAACTTCCGCTACAGTCAGCCGAGGTACGGCTGGGACCCCGAGGCCCAGCGGCGCGAGGCCTATCCGCTCGGTTGCGCCCAGCGCTTCGACGAGCACGTGCCCGACGGCGAATTCGGCCGGCTCTTCCCCCAGCTCGCCCCGCCACGACCGCAGGAGGCGGACGAGGACCGTCCGCAGCGCATCCGCGACCTCACGGCCGCGCTCGACGGACTCGCGCGGCTACGAGGCGGCGACTCCGGCCATCGACTGCGCTGGAGCGAGACCTACGCCAGCGTGTCGGCGGTCGAGGCACCCCAGGCCCTCGAGGCCCTGATCGGTGCCGCCGGGCTCTGGTGTCGGCGGCCCCGGCAGTCGGGAACCGAGACCGTCGAGGACTGGCTGATCGCCGGTCGCCGCGGCGTCTGGTCCGATCTCTGGCAGGTCGGGCGCGAACGCGCGGCCGAGGTCGGTGACGACCGCAACTTCGCCTGGCCCCTGCCGGCGCTGATGAGCTCGCCCCTCGCCCGCCACCATGGCGATCGCGTCGTCCTGCGCGAGCTGGAGGACGGCCGCATCGAGCTCGACTTCCCGCCCGAGTCCGAGCGGGACCAGGGCGAGCGGTTCCAGCTCGCGTTGGCGCCGACGCGCCTGCTCGTGATCGAGACCTACACGCTCCGCGGTCCGAGCGGTCGGATCGAATGCGGCGACCACGTCGACCTGAACGGCTTCCAGATGCCGCGGTCGATCCGGATCAGCGACGGTCAGGGCGAGCTCGTCGCCGAGCAGCGGATCGAGGTCGAGACGATCGAACCCGAGGACTTCGACCGGGAACTCGCGGCCCGGCGGCGCGGTCACGAGGACGCCCTGTTCATCGCCGGCGAGGCCTCGACCCTGTTCGCGGCGCGCGCTCGCCTGCTCAAGGGCAAGGCGAAGCTCGTCGACCTCCTCCTCCTGGCCGACGAGACCGCCGGTCGGGGTCGCACGCTCGAGACCGCGGGCCACTACGACGCGATCCTCGCCCTGGTCGGCGACCGCCCGGTCGCCCCGGCCCTCCGTCTGGCCTGGGCCGGTTTGCGGGGCGAGAAGGAAGATCTCGCCGACGAACTCCGCGGCCTCGCCCGCGCGGCCGCGACCGCGGCACGGTCCGCCGAGATCACGCTCGCGCGCCAGATCATGGACCGGGCCCAGGCCCTGGCCGCGACCGAGCGACTCGAACTGCTCGACCTGCTCGAGCCGGTCGTCGCCCGTTGCCCCCGCCCGAGCGAGGCCCAGCGCTGGCGCGGGCAGGTCATCGCCGGCCTGAACGACGCCGGTCGGTCGGAAGAACTCGAGACCCGCCTGGAGACCTTCATCGCCGCAGCTCCCGAGAACTGGGGCCTCCACCTGGCTCGGGCCGAGCTCCTGCTCGCGCGCGGTGACCTCGAGGCCGGTGTCGCCGAACTGGACCATCTGATCGCCACGACCAGTCTACCGGCCGACCGTCAGGACGAACTTCGTCGCCGCGTGGTGGACGAGCTCTGGCGAGCCGGACGCCACGGGGTCCTGATCGAGCGCTTCACGCTCTGGGGCGATCGCCCCGAGGTCTTCGATCATCATCGGCTGGGGCTCTACCTGCAGGCCCTCCTCCACGAGGGCCGCGACTCCCGCTTCGACGAGACGGTGCTCGCCTGGCTCGCGCTCTCCGAGCGGACCGGTCTCGATCGCGGCGAGATCCTGAGGCTCCAGGTGGCCCGCATCGCCGGCTGCGGCCGGCTCTCGGGCCTGCCGCTCAGCCGTCACGACCTGGTCTTCCTCGACGCCCTGGTCGCGGACGGCCGGCGCGCGGCCTTCCGGGACAATGACCACCAGACGGCGCTCGGCCTGATCGAGTCGCCCTTCGGCTTCCGGCCCGAGCTGGTGGCCTTCGGCGAGGAACTGGAACGTCGGGCCCTCGCCGGACGCGACGAGTTGCCCCTGGCGACGTTGCTGCCCCATGCCGCGCGCCTCCGTGGCCAGGCCCAGCGTGATCTGGTCGGTGCCATGGTCGAACGGTTCCTGGCCCAGGAAGGGCTCGAGAACGAGTGGCTGATCCTCGACGCCACCAACCCGGACGCCCTGGCCGATCTGAACCTCCGCGTGCTGGAGCATCTCCGTGGCCGCGCGACGAACGCGGCGCGACGCAACGAGCTCGACCAGCGGCTCTACTGGCAGCTGCGCCGCGGCAAGCTCGGCGATGAGGACCAGAAGCGCATGATCGCGCTCTGCTGCGGCTTCGAGGTCGAGGCCGAGACCGCCGAGGCCCGACGCGAGGGCAATCTCGTGACCCGACTGCGCGCCCTCGAGGATCTGCTTCAGTTCCTGACCGAGCGCTGCACGACCGAGTTCCTCGAGCGTCGCGGCGATCTGGACGATCTCGGACCGCGCGCGGCCGCCGCGGCCCGCGACGAGGCCCGGCAGCTGGCGCGGCAGCATCTCGACCGGCTGCTCGGTGAACCCGGGCTCGTCGTCGCGGACGACCTGCGCCCATGGATCACCTTCTACCGTCTCGATCAGCGTGGCGGTGGTGGCCAGGCGGCGACGACGACTCTCGACGAGGTCCTGCAGGCGGCGCGGGCGGCGCTGATCCGCGTGGCCGGCGCCGAGGACCGGGCCAGCTCGATCCTGGCCGAGCGCCTCCTCTGTCTCGCGGCGCGGCTCGCCCTCGAGGTGCGGCGCCCGGAGGCGATCGACGACCTCCTCGACCTGCCCGAGCTGGAGGGCTGGCCGGCGCGCGACCGTCTGCGCCTCGAATGGCTCTGCGCGAGCGGCCGTGACCAGGCCCTGGCCACGGAGCTCGATCGCCTGGTCACCGCGGGCGGCACCGAGGACCGGATCCGCTGGAGCCGGGCGCGGGCCTGGACGTTGGCGGCGGCGAATCGGCTCGACGAGGCGATCGACTGCCTGCGTCGGCTCGATCGCCTGGAGCCGCTCGAGGCCGACGATCAGGCCGAACTCGCCACCTGGCTGCAGCTCCGTGACGATCGCGCCGGCCGCGATCTGGCCCGCCGCCGGCGCTTCGAGAGCATGGACTACTGGGTCCTCAACGCCTGGCTCCACGACCAGCTCGGCCGGCTCCAGGCCCGCGGACCCGAGGCGACGGAGCCGCTCGGGGAGGAGATCCCCGTCGCCCTCGCGGTCCAGTTCGCCCGCGCCGCCGAACCCTCACAGCAGATCTGGCTTCTGCGCCAGTACTGGGCCACGACGCGCGATCACCGGCTGCTCGCCGCCGCGGTCGAATCGATCGCCCGGCAATCGCGACACGGCCTCTACGACCTTCTGGCCTCGATGCGCTTCCTGGTCGAGGACATCCACGAGGAGGCCGCGATCGACCTGATCGAGAGCCGGCTGGTCGAGGAGCTGGCGACGGAGACCGACGCGCGTCGTCGCCACGCCCTCTCCCTCATGCGCTTCCAGGTCTGCGAACGCGCCCTGGCCCAGCGTCACGGGACCGCCGGCTGGCGCCGAAGCGGCCTCGCGGCCCTCGACGAGATCGACCCCGCCCGGCTCCAGCGCGGCGAGCGGCGGCGCTGCGCCGCGGCCTTCGCCCTGGCCGGAAGGATCGAGGATGTCGAGCTGCGCCGTCGCGTCCTCGACCTGGTGGCGGTCCTCCATCGTGACTGCGCCGTGGCCGACGAGGAACGCAGCGCCGTGGCGACGAGCCGGGCGGACCTGCTCTGGAACAACGACGATCGGGAGGCCGCCGTGGCCATCCTCGAGGCCGACCTGGCCGAGATCGGCGCGCGTCACGACGGTCGCCTGCCGGAGTGGACGAGACCGATCCAGGATCGCTTCGCGACCCACCTGCTCGAACTCGGCCAGGCCGCGCGAGCCGAGGCATTCTGGCGCGCCGAGCTGGCGCGCCCGTATCCGCCGAAGCGTCGGGCCTTCGTCCGGCAGCGTCTCCTGGCGAGCCTCGCCGAGCTGGCCCGGTCCGAGGCGGGTACCTATCGCCGGGTCCGTGACGAGTGGCTGCGCCTCATCCGCGAGGAGACCGACGCCGGTACTCTGGTCGACCTCCTCGGCGCCCTGCGACCGCTCTGGCGCCATGCCCGGGTCGCCGAGGCCGAGCTCGTGGCGCAGGACCTTTGCGATCTGCGCGCCGGTGCCGCGTCGCTCCTGACCCGCCATCGCCACGAGCGGGCCGATCAGATCGCCCGCGGTCTGGCCGATGCGCTCCGCGACGGCGGCCGCGACGAGGAGGCCTTCGAACTCCTGCTCGACCTCCTCCACCAGGATCCGAGCCATCGCGAGGCACTCGGTCAGCCCCTCTGGAAGAGCGTGGCGCGGTTCATGGCCTACATCCACGAGCACGCCCCCGACGTCCCGGGACCGGCCAACCGCGCGCGCTTCGGGCGCTGGCTCGATCGTGAGCTCGAGGCCGATCTGGTCAGCGGCATCGGCTACGATCGTTGCTGTTACTCCATCGACTCGAATCGCTACTGGATCGGCTCGGCCGAGCGCTTCGCGACGGTGGCGAGAAGCGCCCTCGACCACCGTCCCGACGACCCGCGGCTCGCCCGCCGCATCGCCGCCTACCTCGCCGACGGCCTCGAGGACCCGCGCGCCGCGAGCGACTTCCTGGCCGCCTTCGACGGCCGCCGGCCGCTGGCCGAGGACGGTCTCGAGGAACTCCTCCGCTACGCCCGGGACGGCAAGGACCTCGAGCGGGCCCTGGCCACGGTCGACCGGCTCCTCGCGCTCGACGACGACCGCTTCGACCGCCACTGCCTGCGGATCGAACTGCTCGCCGAGCTCGGCCGGACCGAAGCGGCGAAGCGGGCCTTCGAGCTGGTCGAGGAGCGCCACCACGAGCCGGGCCGGACTCCCGGGCCGGTGCTGCTGCGACTCGCCGACCTCGCCTGGCGGATCGGAGCCGACGAGGCCTCGGTCCGGCTCCATCGCGACTTCATCCGCTTGATGGCCCGTGAGGGCCGCAGCAACGAGGTGAGCCACGAGGTCCACGGGCAGCTTGGCGAAAGCCTGCTGCGGCTCGGTCGGTCCGACGAGGCGGTCGACGAGGCGGCGGCGGCCGTGGTCCTCTGGCCCGCCAGCTCGGATGCCCAGGCCCGCGCCCTGGCCCGGCTTCGCGACATCCTGAGCCGTCTGCCCGATCGCGAGGCCTTCATCGCCCGCTTCGAGGCCAGGCTCCTGGCCGAGAACCGGGAGAACCCGATCCTGCGCGCGGCCCTTGCCGACGTCCTCGGCACCGCCGGGCAGCTGGACCGGGCCATCGTCCAGCTCCGCCTCGCCCTCGCGGCCGCCCCCGAGCACGAGGACTGGCGACGGCGTCTCGTGGAGCTTCTCGATCGGGCCGGTCGCGGCCGCGAGGCCGATCGGGCCCTGCTCGACCTGGCGCGCCGTCGACCGCACGATCTCGACCTCTGGGCCGAGCTGGCCCGACGCCAGGCGGCGGCGGGTGACGGCGTGATGGCGCGACGGGCCTGGACCAGCCTGATCGAGCAGTCCGCGCTGGAGGCCGAGGGTCCGGCCCGATTCGCCCTCGCGGCCGAGGCCGAGGGTCGGTTCGCGGAAGCGGCGACCTTCTGGGAGCGGGTCGATCGGCTCGAGCCTGAGAACGCCCGCGGGCTGGTCGGACGCCTCCGCTGCGCCGTCGCCCTCGGCCAGCGCGACCTCGCCGTGGCGATCGCCCGGACGATTCGCGAGCGCTTCGAGCACCGCGGCGCCGAGCTCGATCGACAGATCGACGAGAACCTCGATCGCCTCGATCGCTGACCCGGCGAAGGCGGCCCGATGGCCGCGACGAGCGACCCGGCCGCAGGCCGGCCGGGTCGCCGGCCCGGATCAGCGCGGCAAGGCGAGTTCGACGGTCATGAAGTCCTCGGAGGCGCCGCCCCGATACTGACGACGCATCGCCGCCAGGGTCTCGAGTCGGGTCCGGTGGTGGGGACTCGCGAGTTCGAGGCTCTGCAGCTCGGGACCGTCCTCGGCCAGGAGTTCGGGCCGCTGGATCATCACCCGGATCTTCCGGGTCCGGAGGTCACCGGCGACCTCGTTGGTGAGACAGAAGACGTAGCGACCCACGACCACCGGCAAGCCGAGGTCGCGAGCGAAGAGTCCCTCCTTGAAGTTCTCGGCGACCTCGTTGAGGACCGCGTTGAGGATGTGCCAGCGATCGGCCTCCGCCAGGTGGATCACCGGGTCCGACTCGCTGGTCTTCTGACCGGCCTCACGCAGGGCCGCCACCGCCAGGCCGTTGAGCAGGACCTCGTGCATGTCCTTCTCGAGCACGGTGCGGATCAGGAGTCGACCGTCGACGATGGAGTTCATGCTCACCATCAGCCGGTTCTTGAACTCCTTCGCCTGCCACTCGCGGCGAGCCCGAAACCGACCCCAGACCCGCCCGAGCACGAGGAGGACGAGGCCGGTCAGGATCTTGGCCCAGTGGTCGACGATCAGGTCGTCCAGCACTTCGAAGAGTTGTCGCATGTCCCGCTCCCGCATCCTGCCCGCGATGACCCACCCGTCCGGTCGGGGGCCACCCTCCGGATCTCCGAGGCTGCAGGATGCCCGCGGGGGACGACGGTCGCCTCAGGGACGGGCGAGAACGTAGCCGGCGTCGTCGATGCTCTCGCCGCGGACCACCCGCCGATCGGCGACGATACCCTCGAAGTGGTAGCCGAGCCCCTCCAGCAGACGGCGGGCGCGCAGGTTGCGGCAATCGGTCCAGGCGCGGAGCCGGACCAGACCGGCCAGCTTCGCGAACAGGGCGTCGCCGAGCACCTCCAGCACCTCGCGGGCGTAGCCTCGGCCCCAGCAGCCGGGATCGAGAGAGATGCCCAGCTCGGCCTCGCTCAAATCCGCCGCCATGATCGCGTTGGTCATGCCCTGAAGCCGGCCCTCGACCTCGATCGCCCAGAGCGGTCGGCTGACCCAGTCGGCGACGAGCATCGACTCGATCCAGGCAACCGCGTGTTCGCGGAGATAGGGCTGCGGCACCGGCAGGTAGCGCGCCCAGTCCGGATCGTTCACGTAGGTCATCAGGTCGTCGACGTCGGCGAGTCGGGGCGGGCGTAGGAGCACGCGCCGCCCGGTCAGCTCCCGAGGCAGGCCGAGTTCGCTGGTCACGGGCATCTCCTCAACGGGGAGCAAACACCGCCCCGGTAGGGAAGATTCGCGGTATTCCGGCGTTCTCTCGTTCCTGACCGGGCCGGATCGTCCCGACGACCGACCCGACGCGGTCGACCCGACATGAAGAGGCCCGCCGATCGCGGTGGATCGGCGGGCGAAGAAGGCGGGGATTCCGAGCCCGGAAGCAGGGATCGAAGAGGACGGGATCGGGACCCCCGGAGGTCGCTCAGAGGATGAAGCGGATCTCCTGGCCATCGGTCACGGCGGCGATGCCGTTGTTGGCCTGCGAGCTGTAGACGCCACCCTGGAGCATGACGCTGAAGCCGGCCAGGCCCGGAGGCGTGATCGCGCCGAAGTACATGCCCTGGGGCGCCAGGACCGGAGCGAAGAGGCTGGCGGCGCCACCGTCGAGGACGACGACGGTCGACGGGATGTCGACGTGCAGGAAGGGCGAGCCCGGAACCGAGGCCGGGAAGCCGGTGACGAAGAGATCGTAGAAGAAGATCACCGGACCGAAGTTGAACTTACCGGTCGGGCTGTTCAGGTGGATGATCATCTGGTCGAAGGCGCGCGCGCCCTTGACGTAGCGGGCCGGGCCGGTGGTCAGCTCGCCGCCGTTGATGGTGGTGAGCAGGTCCAGCGAATCGTTGGTGCCGTCGTAGGGACGGAGGTCGAAGGACCAGAGCGCGTCGTTGCCGCTCGAGGGGTGCTGGACGCAGCAGA
This sequence comes from Planctomycetota bacterium, assembly GCA_020639295.1. Classification (GTDB taxonomy): domain Bacteria; phylum Planctomycetota; family DRQF01; genus JACKGY01. Next base: position 13,395 of record JACKGY010000003.1, on the reverse strand, counting down.
TGGCGCGGTAGGGATCGTTCGGGTCGAAGATCAGGCCCGAGGGCTCGGAGCCGCCGACGCCGTTGCTGAGGAAGAGGGCGACGGTCTCGGCGACGCCGTCCTGGTCGAGGTCACGGGCCTGGAAGATGTCGCCGGGGTTGTTGTCCTCGACGATGTAGACGTTGCCCCAGGCGTCGACCGCCAGGTTGTCGGGCGAGGTCAGGTGGCTGCCGAGCGCGGCGCCGGTGGCCTCGTTGATGCTGTTGCGATCGGCGAAGACGCGGACGACGGCCTGCGAACCGGAGACCAGCTCGACCGAGTAGACGGCGTGCTCGCTGGTGGCGGTGAAGTAGAGCACCTGGTGACCGTTGGCGAGACGACCGAAGTCGACGTCCTCGGGACGACCGTAGGGCGTGCCCTTGAGTTCGTCCGCGGCGCTACGACCGCCGGTGGAGCTGACCCAGACGAAGGGATCGGCGCTGGTGAGCTTGTTGCCCATGGCGTCGGTCATCGGCACCCAGGTGGCGGCGCCGGTGCGGGCCGCGCTGGCGTTGGCGGCGTTGTTCCAGGTGGCCGCGGCGTTGACGCCCGGATCGCTGGCGTAGGCGTTCACGGAGAGGACGAAGACCTGGCCGACCGAGAGGTCGCCGGGGACCGCCGGGACGAACTTGTAGATCGAGCCGGAGTTGTCCTCGTCGATGAAGTAGAGGTTGCCGTTCTGGTCGAAGCGCAGACCCTCGTGGCCGACGCCGGGGATGCTCGTGCGCCAGACGACGTTGAAGCTGCCGGTGCTGAAGGGGTTCAGGACCTCGAAGAGGCGGCCGCCGGTGGTCTCCTCGGCGAAGATCACCGTGTTCCAGGGCGTGAGCGTGGCCGGGTCGACGCGCGAGAACTCGTCGTTGCTCGGGTTCCACATGGCCGGGTCGGCCTCACGCGAGCCGCTGCCGTTGCCGATCGCGATGTTGGCGACCGCGCCGGTCAGGGTGTCGTAACGGAAGAGACCGCCGCCGGTGGTCTCCTCGCTGGGAATGAAGATGAAGCGGCTGTCGGCGCTGAAGGCGACCATGTCCCAGGTGCCGAAAGAGGGCGCGAGGCCCGCGGCGGCGAGACCGTTGCGGTCGGCGACCTTGGTCTGGGCGATGCCGAAGGGCGCCTTGAAGGGGGCGCTGCCCTCGACCGCCGTGGTGCTGCCGGCGCTCGAGGTCATGGGGAAGAACTGGGCGCTGGCGGTGCTCGCCAGGGCCAGGCCGAGAAGGCTCGCGAGAGCCAGGCTGCGCAGGGAACGGATCATTCCGGGGATCTCCTTTGGATTCCGCGTTCGCGGTCGGACGTCGACCGAACGAGCGCATGGTCACCCCCCCGCATGAACGTGCCGTGGGAAGCGGCGGGGCTTGTGGTGCTCCTTCGGCGTGGTGCAGGTGGTCGCGCGGCGGTCCGGTCGTGTGCCCTTCGCCGGGAATTCATGCGATCCCCGCGCAAGCGCTCCAAGGTCGGTCGGAATGCCCTTCGGCTCGTCCTTCCTCCCGCGCTCTTCATCCTCTACCCTCATCAGCCATGAGCGCCGACGAAGACAGCGAGACCGGCAGCCCGCGGGACGACGCCACCGAGTGGGTCGCCGCCGGAGCCGCCGACGCCAGCGAACGGACGATCGGGGTCCAGCCCGGCCTTCACGAGCCCGGCGCCAACGCCGGCTTCGGCTTCGGCCCCTATCGCGTCCTGCGTGAACTCGGTCGTGGTGGCATGGGCATCGTCTACCTGGCCGAGGATCCCGCGCTGAAGCGTCGCGTCGCCCTGAAGGTCCTGCCCCGGTCGAGCCTCGGCGATCCCGCCCAGCTCGCGCGCTTCCGCCGCGAGGCGGAGGTCGCCTCGCGGCTCGAGCATCCGGGACTCTGCGGCGTCCTGCGGGTCGGCGAGAGCGACGGCGTGCCCTGGATCGCGATGCGCTACGTCGAGGGCGAGAGCCTGGCCGACCTGGTACGCGACCGCCGGACGGCGAGCTTCGGCAGCAGCGCCACCACCCAGACCGGCGGGGTCGCAAGAGGTGAATTCGGACCTCGATTGCAGGTGATCGAGACCATCGCTCGCGCGCTGCACGAGGCACATCAGGCCGGCGTCGTCCATCGTGACCTCAAGCCCGGCAACGTGATGATCCAGAAGGACGGGCAACCGGTCGTGCTCGACTTCGGCCTCGCGCTCGACCTGCTCGGCGGCGACGGCGCCGACCTGACCCAATCGGGCGACGTCCTCGGCACCCCCTACTACATGGCCCCCGAGCAGATCCGCGGGGCCTCCCATCTCGCCGATCCCCGGGTCGACGTCTGGGCACTCGGCGTGATGCTCTTCGAGTTGATCGCTGGCGCGCGCCCCTTCGTCGGCGCGACCCGCGACGCCCTCTACCGCGCCATCCTCGAGGACGAGCCGACCGCGCTGCGGAAGGTCGCTCCGGGCGCGCCGCGCGATCTCGAGACGATCGTGGCGACGGCGCTGCAGAAGGCGCCCGAGCGCCGCTACGAGTCGGCCCGCGCCCTCGCCGAGGATCTTCGCGCCCTGCTCGAGATCCGGCCGATCAAGGCCCGGCCCGTGGGTCTGGCCGAACGCACGATCAAGGCGGCGCGACGCCGCCCGGCCCTCGCGACCCTGGTCCTGGTCGCGGCGGTGGCCCTGCCCGCCGTCGCCGGACTCCTGGCCGCCCGGGCGGAGGATCGGGCGCGCATCACCCGCGAGCTGACCGCGGCCCACCGCGGCGCCCTCGCCCACCTCGATGACGGTCAGGTGGAGGCGGCGGCCGCCGATCTCGACACCCTGAGGCGGATCGGCGGCGAGGCCGCCTTCCTCCCCGAGCTCGAGGCGCGGCTCGAGCGCGAGCGCGATCTGGTCCGCCTGCGGACCCTGGCTCTCGACGACGAGGGCGACCCCGGGGGCGAACGCGCGCTCGCCGTCGCCGCCCGCCTCCTCGACCGCGGGGGCGAGACCGCCGAACCCCTCCTCTGGCGTGCCCTGGTCGAGCTTCGCCGTGGCGATCAGGAGGCCGCCCGCCGGAGCCTCGCGACGATCGGAGCGGAGTTCGCGGCGCGGCTCGATCTCGACGCCGAGGACCTGGCGGCCCGGCCGATCCGCGGCGATCTGCTCGGACGATTGGAGGTGGCTCTCCTGGCCCGTCGCCAGCGGCCGCGCGAGGCGCTGGCCCGCATCGAGCTGATGCTCGAGGCCGCGCCCCGAGACGCCGGCCTGGCCTGGCTGGCCGCGGAGCAGGCCTCGCGCATGCAGGACTTCCGCTCGGCGCTCGCCCAGGCGGGCCGCGCCCGCGCTCTCGTGGGCGAGCTCAGCCCCCTGCAGAAGGGCCGCTACTCGGTCCACCTCCGCCGGGCCGGCCATCCCGAGGAGGCCCTGCGCCTCACCGAGCAGGCCATCGCGGTCGCGCCCGACGACGTCATCGTCCGGCTGCACCACGCCAGCGCGCTCGACGAATGCGGCCGCAAGGAGGAGGCCATCACGGCCTACGAGCAGGTCGAGGGCGCGGCGCCGGACCTCGTCCTCGCCTTCCGCAACCATGCCGCCGCCCTGATCGACCTGGGGCGGCAGGAGGAGGCGATCCCGATCCTCCGCCGGGCGCTGGCGCTGAGCCCCGACGATCCGGACTGTCTCGTGAACCTGGCCTCGGCGCTCTGCGGCATCGACCGCGCCGAGGAGGCCCTCGGTCTCTACGATCGGGCTCTCGAGCTGCGCCCGGACTTCCCCTTCGCCCTCAACAACCGGGCGGTCGCGCTCAAGGAACTCGAACGCTATCCGGAGGCCGAGACCAGCGCCCGGCGCGCGCTCGAGCTCCGTCCCGACTACGGCGAGTGCTGGCACAACCTGGGCACGGTCCTCGTGGCCCTGGGCCGGAACGACGAGGCGCTCGAGGCCTTCGAGAAGGCACTGGCCGGTGAGCCCGACCTCGAGCCCGCGCTCAGCGGCGCCGCCATCGTCCACCTGAAGGCCGGCCGCTTCGAACAGGCCCTCGCCCTGTTCGAGCGCGCGCTCGCCTCGGACTCCTGCTGCCAGAAGGCCTGGCTCCACCTGCCCCTGGTCTACGAGGGACTCGGTCGCAGCGAGGACGCGATCGCCGCCGGCGAGACCGCGATCGATCTGTGGCCGGCCGAGGCCCAGGCCTGGCTCAACCACGGCTCGGTGGTGATCAACGCCGGCCAGCGCGATGCCGCCAGGCCGCTGTTCCTGGAGGCCCTCGAGCTCTTCCCCGGCGAGGGCCGCGTCAGCCTGATCCTGGTGGTGCTCCTGGCCGAGAGCGACATCGAGGGCGCGACCGCCTGCGTCCTGCGTCTCGAGGACCGGAAGGACCCCTTCTTCCAGCACGTCGCGCAATTCGTCGACACCCTGGTCTCGAGCCTGCCGACGGTCGCCCCCGATCGGCTCCTCGCCCGCGCCTGCGCGCTGCGGGTGGGCGCCGGCGACGGCCTCGACGCCGCCGAGACCGCGGCGCTCGTCGCCCTCGCGGCCGAGCTGGAAAAGGCTCCCGAGCCGGCCGCGGCCCTCGACTACGTCGAGTCGATCGCAGCCGCGGCCACCCTGGCCGGGCTCGCCGATCAGGCCGGGCAGACGGAACTGGCGGCAAAGGCCCGCGCGCTTCGCGACGGCCTCGAGGGCCGGCTGGAGCGGACGGCCGCCGCCGCCCGGAGCGCGGCCGAGGAGAAGGCGGCGCGGCGACGCTCGAGCTTCGTCAGGGGTTCCTGAGCCCAGGGGCCATCAGAGGGCGCAGCCGCCGGCACCCTCGTCGGCGCCGGACCCGATCGTCGCCTGCCAGTCGACCCAGCCACCGCGCTGGTCGCGCACGCCCACGATGCCGAGCGAACGCAGGAGGCTCGCGGCGAGGGCCGAGCGATAGCCGGTCTGGCAGGTGGTCACGATCTCCCGATCACGGGGCAACTCGGCCAGGCGCCGACGAAGTTCGGCGACCGGCAGGTTGCGCGCGCCGGGGATGTGACCCGCCGCCCATTCGGCCGGGCTGCGCACGTCCAGGACGAGGGGCGCGTCCTTGCCGGCGAGCGCCCGCTCGAGCTGGGCGGAATCGAGGCGTTCCCAGGACCCGGACATGCCATCCGCCCGTCCGAGTTCGGCCAGCCCGGCGAGATGGCCGAGCACCCGGTCGAGACCGATCCGCCCCAATCGCATCGCGGTCTGATCCTCCTCACCCGGTCGCGCCACCACCAGGATCGGCCGCTCGAGATCGAGCACCGTGCCGGCCCAGACGGCGAAACGACCGTCGAGCGGGAGGTTGATGCTGCCCGGCAGATGGCCGCGCACGAAGTCCTCGGTGGGTCGACTGTCGACGATCTGCGCCCGCTCGGCCGCGAGCAGGGCGAGGAAGTCGTCGAGTGCGAGGACCCGACGTCGCGCCATCACCTGGTCGAGGCCGGGCCGCTCCCGGCGATTCATGCCGGCGGCGTAGGAGAAATAGGCCGGCGCCGCCGGCAGGTCGGCGGTGGCCATGGCGATGAAGGCCTCGCGACTCATCGGCGCGAGGGCCGGATTGAGGCGGCGCTGGTCGCCGATCGTGGTGAAGCTCTCCGTGCCGAGGCTCTTGCCGCACATGGAGCCGGCGCCGTGCCCCGGATGGACCAGGGTTGCGTCCGGCAGGGTCATGAGCTTGCCGTGGAGCGAGTCGTAGAGCATTCCGGCCAGTTCCTCGGCGCTCACGCCCACCGAGGCCATCAGGTCGGGACGACCGACGTCGCCGACGAAGAGCGTGTCGCCGGTGAGCACGGCCTGCGGCTGGTCGTGGTCGCGCGCGAGATCGAAGACCAGAAGACAGATGCTCTCCGGGGTGTGACCCGGCGTCGCCACGACCTGGAGGGCGAGGTCGCCCCAGACGTGCCGGGTACCGTCCCGCTCGGGGATGAACTCGTAGTCGGCCCGCGCGCCGGCCCCGAGATGGATCCGCGCGCCGCAGGCGTCACGCAGTTCCAGGTGCCCGGCGAGGAAGTCGGCATGGAAATGGGTGAGGAAGACATCCTCGATGTCGAAGCCGTGACGGGCGGCGTGATCGAGGTAGATCTGGATGTCCCGGCGGGGGTCCACGACGACCGCCTTGCGACTCGTCTCGTCGGCCAGGAGGTAGGAGGCCTGGGCCAGACAGGGCAGGTAGAACCGTTCCAGATGCATGTTTCGCTCCGTCGAAGGCGTCCTTCCGGCACGATAGAGCCCCGCGGGCGGACCGGCAAAGAGGATCCTCGCCCGGGTTCGACTCGAACGGCGGCTCGAGCGGCGATCAATTCACGACCGGAAGGAATGGCCCGGGCATCGATCGCGTTCAGGCCCCCGGCTTCCCCGCTCCGGAGGCCGACGATAGACTCGGCATCCCGGATCGAACGAGGAACCAGGAATGCAACCCCTCGAGGCCCAGGCCCCGACTCCGCCCCCCACGGTCGGCCGCGCGGCCGACGTCGTCGCGCGCGCCCTGCGAAGCGCCGGTGTCCGCCAGGCCTTCGGCGTCCCGGGGGGCGAGACCCTGCGTCTGATCGAATCGCTGGGCGAGGCCGGCATCCCCTTCCGTCTCGCCCGCCACGAGAACGCCGCCGGCTACATGGCCATCGGGGCCCAGCGGGCCGGCGAGAGCCTCGGCCTCCTGGTGGCGACCCTCGGCCCCGGCGTCGCCAACGCGATCGGCCCGGCCGCCCATGCGCTCCAGGACGACGTGCCCCTGGTCATCCTCGGTGGCCGCGTGGCCCTCGACTCGGCCCCCGAGTTCCGCCATCAGGTGATCGACCAGCAGGCGCTCTTCCGCCCGGTCACCAAGGCGGTCTTCGAGCTGCGGGCCGAGCGCGCCGCCGAGATCATCGGCGCCGCCATCGCCACGGCGCTGGCCGAGCCGCGCGGCTCGGTCTACGTCGACTGTCCGCTCGACGAGGTCGAGAAGACCTGCGCCGGCGACCGGGAGGCCAGCCCGGCCCGGACGACGCCGCCGAGCGCCGACCTCGAGCCTCTCGTGGCGGCCCTCGACCGCAGCCGTCGGCCCCTGCTGCTGCTCGGCCTGGGCGCGCTGCGACCCGGCGTCGCGCCGGTGGTCGCGGCCTTGCTCGAGCGGCGGCCGATGCCGGTGCTGACCAGCTACAAGGCCAAGGGCATCGTCCCCGAGAGCCACCCGCTCGCCCTCGGCGGCGCCGGGCTGTCACCCCTGGCGGACGAGATGCTCCTGCCCTTCGTCGGCCGCGCCGACCTGGTCCTGCTCGCCGGCTACGACCCGGTCGAGATGCGCAGCAACTGGAACCGCCCCTTCGCCGCCACCGCCGAGGTGTCGAGCCTCGGGATCGCGGCCGCGCGGCGGGCCGGACCGGTGGCCAAGACGGCGATCGAGGCGCCCCTGGTCCCGATCCTCCGTGGCCTGACCGACCGCTGCCGCGCCACGCCGCTGGCCGAGGACCTCGAGGAGGAGATCGAAACGCTGCGCGCGCGGCTCGAGAAGGCCTTCGCGCCCCGCGGCGCCTGGGAGCCCGCGGTCCTCTTCGACCTGGTCCGGGAAGGGATCGGCGCCGAGGACCTGGTCACGGTCGACACCGGCGCCCATCGCATCCTCCTGACCCAACGCTGGCGCCTGGAGCAGCCGGGCCGCCTGCTCCAGTCTTCCGGTTTCTGCAGCATGGCCTGCGCCCTGCCCATGGCGATCGGCGCCCTCCTCGCCGCGCCCGAGCGCCGGGTGGTCGCGCTGCTCGGCGACGGGGGCCTGGAGATGGCCGTCGGCGAGCTGGCGACCCTCCGCGATCTCCGCCTGCCCCTCACCCTGGTCGTGGTCGACGACGGCGGTTACGCGCTGATCGACCTCAAGCAGAGAGCCCGCGGCTTCGCCCCGGCCGGCGTCGCCTTCGGGCGCAGCGACTACGTCCAGCTCGCGCACGCCTTCGGTGGCCGCGGTCATCTGGTCACCGACGCCGCCAGCGCTCGCGCCGCGCTCGTCGCGGCGGGCACCGCCGACGAGGGCTTCGATCTGATCCACGCCGTCTTCCCGGGAAGGAGCTACGATGGCCGCATCTGAGCCGAGGCTGCCGCCGAATGTCGTCGATGATCGCGAACTCGACCGGCTCGCCGGCGAGCTGGCGACGACCGACGACGGCGCGCGCCGTCACTTCGGCGCCGCCGTGCTCGGCCTGCTCGGGCATCGCAGCGACACGATGAAGTCACTGCAGCGCGCGCTCGCCGCCGATCCCTGCCTCGCCGCCGCTCGCATCGTCGAGGGTTTCGGCCTGCGCGTGCTGGGGCGCCGCGATCTCCTGCCGCGCATCCGGGCCACGATCACCGCCGCCCGCGCCCCCGGTTTCGGCCGCCTCGGTGACCGCGAACGGCTCCTGCTCCGGGCGCTCGAGGACTGGATCGACGGTCGCGCCGATCGCGCCGCCGACGGCCTCGAGTCCGGCCTCCGGGCGCGACCCGACGACGCCCTCTTGATGAAGCTGGTGCACGCCCTGCGGTTCATCATCGGCGACTCGGAGGGCATGCTGCGCGCAGCCGAGCTGGCGGTGACGGCCCTCGCGCCGGAGGGGCTCGCCGGGGGATTCGGTCGCGGCTGCCTGTCCTTCGCGCTCGAGGAGAACGGCCGTTACGATCAGGCCGAGGAGGAAGGGCGCCGGGCGCTGCGGATCAACCCACGCGACGCCTGGGCCCTGCACTCGGTCGCCCACGTCCTCTACGAACGGGGCGAATTCGAGCGTGGCGCGACCTGGTTGGCGCACCGCGAGGAGGAGATGGAGGGCGTCAACAACTTCGCCGGCCACGTCGCCTGGCACGAGGCGCTGTTCCTGATCGAGGCGGGCGCCGCGGACCGGGCGCTCGAGATCCACGACCGCCGGGTCGCCGTCTATCCGCCGAACGACTATCGCGACGTGAGCAATGCCTCGACCCTCCTCCTTCTGCTCGAGAGCCATGGCGTCGAGGTCGGTGATCGCTGGCAGTGGCTGGCCGAGATCGCCCGGGCCAGACTCGGCGATCACGGGCTCGCCTTCGCCGACATCCACTACGTCCTCGCCCTCGCCGGCGCCGGTCACGAGGACGAGGCGGCGGCCTTCGTCGCCTCGATGAAGGAGGCGGCGCGCCAGCGTCACAGCGACTTCGATGCCGCGGTCCTGCTCGACGTCGGGGCCCCGCTCGCCGACGCCATCCTCGACGTCCGCCACGGCCGCCTCGAACGCGCCCGCGCCGCCGTCCGCAGGCTCGGCCGCGAAGTCGGTCGGATGGGCGGGAGCCGGGCCCAGCGCCGGGTCATCCCCTGGGTCCTGGAGTCGGCCCTCGGCGCGCGCGCGATCCGGGGCGGTGAAGCCTGATGTTCGAGCTGCTGCGCGTCCTGGTCCTGCTCTGGGCCGGCATCGGTCTGGGGCTGGCGATCTGGTTCCTCGGCCCCGGCTGGCGGCGACAGGCGTCAGGCGGCCGCGAGGCGAGCCTCGGCTTCCGCCTGCTGATCCTGCCCTCGGCGGTCCTGCTCTGGCCCCTTCTCCTGCCTCGGACCCGGAAGCCGGAGGCCGGCCCATGATCCGCCGCCAGCGCCGCCTGCATGCCCTGATCTGGTTCCTGCTCCTGCCCGCCCTGATCCTGGTGCTCCTCCTCGGCCGCGGCTGCGGTGGCACGAGCGTCGTCGGGGTCGGGCCCGCGCCGGAGAGCGGGCGATGAGCCAGCGTTTCGTCGCCGTCCAGTGGAACCGGCGCAAGCTCGTCTACGACCTGCTCGTGGTCGGCGCGCTCCTGGTCCAGGTCGCCCTCTTCGAGCTGATCGCCCACCTGACGATCGAACCGGCCCGGAGACCGAATCCACAGGTCCTCGCCATGCGGGCCTGGGGCAGCACGGCCTTCCTCCTGCTCGCCTTCATCCTCGCCATCGGCCCGCTCGCGCGCCTCTTCCCCGGAGCGCTGAAGCCCTTCCTCTACAATCGTCGGCACCTCGGCGTCGTGTTCTTCCTGACCGCCCTCTGGCACGCCCGCGAGGTGCTCGGCTTCTACCTCGCCTACGGCAAGCGCTCCCCGCTCGCCGAGTTCGTCCACTGGAGCGGCGACCTCGACGGACCGGTCTTCCCCTTCGAGCTCTTCGGGCTCGGCGCGCTGGCGATCTTCGCCCTCCTGGCCGCGACCAGCCACGACTTCTGGCAACGACGCCTCGGGCCGCGGCGCTGGAAGTGGCTGCACATGTCGATCTACGCCGCCTACCTCCTGGTGGCGGCCCATCTCGCCGGCGGCGCGCTCCGCGACGGCGCCTCGATCCTGCACCGCGGCCTGGTCCTGGGGGTGATGACGACCGTGGGGCTCCTGCAGATCAGCGCGGCGATCGCTTCAGGGCGCGGCGATCGGAGCCGGCCCGAGAACGCGGGCTGGCTCGCCGCCGGTCCGAGCGATCGGCTCGAGGAAGGCCGACCGGTGGGCATCCTCGGAGCCCGCGGCGAGCGCATCGCGCTGGTCCGTCATGACGGCCGGATCAGCGCCCTGTCGGCGGTCTGCGCCCACCAGGGCGGGCCGCTCGACGAGGGCCGGGTCCTCGACGGCTGCCTCACCTGTCCCTGGCACGGCTGGCAGTACCGGCCGGCCGACGGCTGCTCGCCGCCGCCCTTCGAGGAGAGGGTCGCCAGCCACCAGCTCCGCCTCGACGCCCTCGGTCGGCTCGAGGTCCGCCTCGAGCCCGAGGCCCTCGATGCCCCGGCCAGGCCCATCGTGCCGCCACTCCCGGGGCCCGACCCCGAGCCCGAGGACTTTTTCGTCGGCTACCTGCCGATGACCGCGGGCCAACGCCGGCGGAGCCTCCGCCTGGCCGGGGCCGCCATCGTCCTCTTCCTCGTCCTCGGCCTCCTGCTCTCCTGGAGCCAGAGCCGCGGCGGCCCGACGCTCGAGCCCAGCCGTCCGCTCGCCCTGGCGACCGGGATCTACCGGGCAGCGCCCTATCCCCACCTGGTCGTCCGGAACGAAGACGGCTCGCTGGGCACGATCCTCCTGGTCTCGGCCGGCAAGAGCGCGTCAGGCCTCGGGGCCGACCTCGAAGGTCGCCCGGTCGCCATCGCCGACGGCGAGCTCCTCAGCCGCGACCGGAGCCGGATGATCGCCGGCGGCACGGCCCGGGCGGCCCTGCTCGACCCCGACGAAGCGACGGCGCTCGCCGCCGCCGGCACCGAGGAGCTCGGCGCGGTCACGCTCGAGGGAGAAATCGTCGACTCCAAGTGTTACTTCGGCGCCATGAGACCGGGGCGCGGCCAGATCCACCGCGCCTGCGCCCAGATGTGCATCGAGGGCGGCATCCCGCCGATCCTCGCCACGACCGGGCCCGACGGCGAGGAGTGGCATGTCCTCCTGGTCGACCTCGAGGGCCGGGCCGTGAACGAGAAGGTGCTCGATCAGGTCGCGGTACCGATGCGGATCAGCGGCAGGCTATGGCGCCGGGCGGGGCAGCTCCATCTGACCTTCGACGCCGACCAACTGGTGGAGTGACGGTGACCGAGACAGCCGGAATGAAGGAGAAGGCCCCGCGATCGCCGCGGGTCTGGTTCGTCGACGTCCTGCGTCTTCTGGCCTCGTTCCAGATGGTGAACGGCCACACGCTCGACGCGGTGATGGTGGCCAGCATCCGCAGCGGCCCCTTCTACGAGCGTTACGTGTCGATGCGGGGCCTGGTCTCCGTTTCCTTCCTGGTCGTCGCCGGCATCGCCTTCCATCTGTCGACGCTCTGCCGATTCGAGCGCCACAAGAGCGATCCGCGCGCCGTGCGCAGGCGCTTCCGCCGCGCCGGCTTCATCATCTTGGTCGGCTACTTCCTCCGCTTCCCCTGGGGCCTCTTCCGCGCCGAGGCGGCCGTCCGCCACGAATCGCTCCTGCTCGCCAGCCAGGTGGACGTGCTTCACTGCATCGGGCTGACGCTGCTCGTGCTCGAGACCATCACCTTGCTCGCCCGTCGCCGTCGCCACGTCGTGATCGGCTCGGCGATCACGGCGGCGATCCTGATCCTCGGCGCGCCCCTCGTCGACCTCCCGCTCGACCCCGAGTCGATCAACGTCCTCGGCAACTGGATCGGCCACAAGGGCGGCTCGCTCTTCCCGGTGTTCCCCTGGGCGGGCTACGTCTTCGTCGGCCTGGTCGTGGGCGCCCTGGTCTTCCCGGATACCGGACGCACGCCCTTCCCGTTGGTCTTGAAGCGGCTCGCCCTGCTCACCCTGGGAACCGGCCTGGCCTGGCTCGCGACCGCGCCCCTCGAAGGCCTGCTCTACGATCCCGCCACCAACAGCGCCGCCACCGACCCGCGGCACGCGGTGGCCAAGCTCGGCCTGGTCCTCGGCTTCCTCCTCCTGCTCGCCGTCCTGTGCCGCCCGATCCGCGCCCTACCGCGTCTGTTCGCCGCGCTCAGCCAGGAGACCCTCACCGTCTACGCCCTGCACCTCGTCTTCCTCTTCTTTCCGGGCCTGGCTCTCGCCCGCCGCTTTCCCCAGCGCTTCGAGCTTCTTCCGGCCCTGCTCTGCTCCGCCGGCATGCTGGTCCTCACCCTCGGGACGGCCTGGGCCTGGCACGAGTTCAAGGCCGGTCGCCGCGGCCGGGCGCTGATTCCCCGGCGCGGCTCCTCCGACGCCGGCTGAACGAGCGACCGACCACGTCGGCCCAAGTCCCTGACCATGCCCTGATTACGACGGCGATGCACGGCGGGTTCGTGACGACGCGGTGAGAATCGGACGAATCAATCACCAGTTGGTGGCGGAAACGGCCTCCCATGACTAGACTGTCGCGCGGTTCAGTCCGCGTCTGGACTCGTTGCCGTTCCAGATCCAAGGTTCCCTGCTCTCGGGAACACCGGCGCGCATCGATCTTCGCAACCAACAACGACCCCATCACGGGTCGCAGCTCGGAGAAGTATCAACAATGACAACGAAAGGCTCCATCGGACGGCTGCTGTCGTTCGGCTTGCTCCTCTTGTCCCTCTGCTCGCTCGCCTCGGCGCAGTTCTCGCTGACGACGACGAACGCAGGAGGCAACAGCTCCCAGGGCAACATGTTCGACGTCAAGGCGCTGTCCGGCAACGTCCTGATCAGCTCCTTCGACGTGCATGTGAGCGGCACGCACACCGTCGAGATCTGGTACTACACCGCCGGCGGTTCCTATGGCCCCTGGTACAACGCGGGCACCGGTTCCCAGTCCGACTGGACGCTCCTCCAGACCGCGCAGATCACCGGCGTCTCGGGCACCCTGACCGCGATGCCGGCGCTGTCCACGCCCTTCCTCATCATCGGCGGCCAGACCCAGGCCTTCTACGTGCGGAGCACGACCGGTTCGTTGACCTACACCGGCACGTCGACCGGACCGACCCCCTTCCCGCCCTTCACCTCGGCGGCCTCCGACAGCTTCCTCGAGATCTTCTGGGGTCACGGCGGCAGCTTCCCCTTCCCGGTGAACTACACCCGCGAGTGGAACGGCA
>JACKGY010000029.1 GCA_020639295.1 Planctomycetota bacterium | reverse complement strand
GAGTTCGCCATCACGGTCGTTCCGCCCCACGAAGGCTCGCCGGTCGGTGACTGGCTGCCGGTGGAGATGCTGAGCGGCTATTCCTTCGATCCCTCGCTCGAAGGCTACTCCGCCAGTCCGGACGACGGCGCCATGGCGCTGGTCGCGGAGAGCTACGAGGGCGCCTTCCGCACCGGCGTGCTCGGCTTCGACGGCAAGGTCAAGACCCTCAGGCTCCAGGGCCGCTGGTTCTCGGGCATCGAGGGCGCGAACCTGGTCCGGGTCGAGATGGTGCCGGTCGGCGGCTTCAAGAAGATGCCGGCGGTCTTCGCCGATCTGCACTGGGACGGCAGCGCCTTCGACCTCGCCATTCCGTTGCCACCCGCGGTGGGGCTCTATCAGGTCGAGATCCGGGTCGGCTACCGCCAGGGCCTCCTCGAACTGGACCGGGTCGCCATCGAGTGATGACGACCCGGCCTCCGGGAGCGCCGGCGCGGGCCGGGTCGCTCCCGCCAGTCTGGCGCGGGCGGCCGATCAACCCTCGAAGAAGACCCGGCCCTCGCGCGCGCGTTGCACCAGGAAGTCGCCGATCTCGGGACGCATGAAGGTCCCCGGGGGCCGCTCGCCACGGGCGAGCATGGCCCGGACCTCGGTGCCGGAGATCTGTTCCCAGGCGTCCTCGTGCGGGCAGGTGTGCTCGGTGACGATCGCCTCGCAGACGGAGCACCAGCAGGGGCCATGCAGGCGCATCGGGGTGATCCCCAGCTCGTCGCCGAACTCGTCGAAGATCCGGTGCGCCGCGTACTTGTCGTAGTAACCGCCGACACCGGCGTGGTCACGACCGACGATGAAGTGGGTGCAGCCGAAGTTCTTGCGGATGATGGCGTGGAACACCGCCTCCTTGGGCCCGGCATAGCGCATCGCCGTGGTCAGGCCGGCCATCATGACGTTCTTCTTGACGAAGTAACGCTCCATCAGGATCTCGTAGCCGTCGAGGATCACCTCGGGCTGCATGTCGCCCTTCTTCTTCCAGCCGATCAGGGGATGGATGAGGAGGCCGTCGGCGTGCTCGAGCGCGATCTTCTGCAGGTGCTCGTGAGCCCGGTGGCCGAGGTTGCGGGTCTGGAAGCCGACGATGCGCTTCCAGCCGCGCTCGGCGATGGCGGCCCGGACCTCGGTGGGGGAGAGATCGTACTTCTGCGGGATCAGGCTGGTCGAATGGTCGATCAGCTCGATCTCGCCGGCGACGCAACTGTCACCCCAGCCCATCATCAGCGCGACGCCGGGATGCTCGCGTTCGAGCGTGCCGAAGACGCTGCGCGCGAACTTCTCCTTGGCGAGCGGGAAGACCTCGCTCACCGTGATCACCGCCGAGAGCCGGTCCTCCACGGTGTTCCAGATCGCCGCCTGGCTGCCCGGCCGCAGGCTCGAGCCGAGGGCGGAGTCCACGTGGAAGACGATGGGCACGGTCCAGGGCGTGCCGTCGGTCATGTGCATGGTGTCGAGGACGGAATCGACCTCGGCACGGGGCATGAACCCCTCGAGCGGCGAGAAGGTGCCGTTGGCGATCTTCTCGATCTCGAGGACCAGATTGCGGTCGGCGGGCAGACGCGGCAGCTCGGCCGCGCGCGCGCGCCGTTCGTCGCGCGCCTCGGGGGCGCACTGGCGGCAGATCAGCCTGCCGCCGAGGGGCGTATTCATCGGGTTACCTTGGTGTCGACTCGGTTGCGGTTGTCACGGATGCGCGGATAGACCTTCTCGCGCGACTCGCCCAGGTCGGCGAGATTGTCGTTGTCGTTCCAGGGCCGGCCGTCCAGCTTGCAGGCCCGGATCTGGTAGCCGTCGGCGGCCATCTGTTCGAAGACGTCGGAGAGGAAGGTCATCTTCTCCTCGTGCCGGACCAGGCGGCCGAGCTCGTGCCAGAGCCGCCGCGCGCCGCGCCGGGAGATCTTGGCCAGGCCGATGAACTCGCCGTCGGCCTCGTCGTCGGGGATCTCCTTCGAGCAGTGCTTGACCAGGCCCTTCCGCAGCTTGACCTTCTCGTCCTCGGCATCGTAGTCGCCGCTGCGGTTGTCCACGGCCAGGACGACGTCGCCCTCCATCGCGATCAGATCCTCGAGGATGGTCGGATCGAAGATGATGTCGCCGTAGCAGATGATCAGGTTGGCGTCGCGCTTCTGGGCCAGCCAGAGCGAGACCGCCATGTTCGTCGTCTGGTACCAGGGGTTGTAGACGAACTGGCCGCGGAACACCTCCTCGTTCATGTAGGCCTCGATCTGCCGGGTGTTGTGGCCGGTGACGATCGTGACCTTCTCGCTGGGGATGCCGGCGAGGCGGAAGTTGTCCATCTGGTGGTTGATGATCGTGGTACCACCGACGTCGAGCATGCACTTGTGCTTGTTCTTGGTCAGCGAGCCGAAGCCGGTCGAGGGCCCGGCGGCGAGGATCACCACCTCGTAGTCTCGGGCGACGCTCTCCTCGACGGTGCCGGCGACCCGGGCCATGGTGGCGATGCACTCCTCCGGGTAGTCGCCGATCGCGGTCTCCTCCGAGAGCATGAGCACGTTGGCGCCGTCGAGCACGGCGTTGGCGATGTCCGAGACCTCGGCCATGAAGGGCAGCGGCTTGGTGAGCATGCTGGTCAGGAACTGGGAGGCGATGATCACCGGCACGCCGATCTCCGCGGCCTTGCGCAGGACCATCTTCTGGGTCAGCGGCACGTGCTCCTTGCCGATCTCCGCCTCGAGGTCGCCGCGGTCGATCATGATCATCGCGGCCCCCTTCAGGATCTTGTCGACCTGGCGGACCGCCTCGGCGGTCTCGACCTTGGCGACCACCTTGATGTCGGTGCCGACGAGCTGGGACTGGATCCGCCGGACGTGCTCGATGCTGCGCACGAAGGAGAGTCCGACGTAGTCGATCTCGGCCTCGATCGCGATGTTCAGGAGGTCGATGTCGCGCTCGAAGTCGAAGGGGATCTCGCCATGGATGCCCTTGACGTTGACGCCCTTGCGGGTGGCGAGGTAGCCGCCGACCTGGACCTTCGTGCGGACGTTCTCACCCTCGATCCCGAGGACCTCGAGCTTGATGCTGCCGTCCGCGGCGGAGATCTGGTCGCCCTTCTTCAGGCTCTTGTAGAGCGGGCGATAGGTGAGGTTGTCCGGCTTGATGACGAACTCGGAGCCGGCCTCGAGGAGGATCGGCTCGGCGATGTTGTCGGTCCGGATCTTGTTGCCCGGCAGGTCGAGCAGGATCTCGACTCCGGCCGGGAGGTCGCGCTTCAGGCGGGTGACCATGGCCCGGACGTCGTCCAGGCTGCCGTGGGCCCCGTTGACCCGGGCGATGTTCATGCCGGCGGCGTGGAGCCGGTCGAGCCAGTCCTTGTCGATGGTCTTGGGGCCGATCGTGCAGATGAATCGGGTCCGCATTCCGGGGTGTCCTTTCGTCGTCGCTGCTTCACGGCATGTGGGCTTTATGTTAGCAAGCCCGGCGGAAGAGAAGTATAGCGTGGGTCGGCCGGGTTCCGGCACCTGGGTCTTGTTGCGAAAGGTTGGCCTTCCATGCAGTCGGTGGGGGAGACGCAGACCGGGTCCCGAGCCAAGCCGGGCGGCTTCGAGGGTGGATCGCTGCCGGTGACCAGTCCCGGTTTCCTTCGCTTCCGTTGGCCGCTGTTCCTCGCCCTGGCCTCCCTGGCGGCGCTGCCGCTCGATCGTCTCGCGGTCGATCTGGTCAACCCCGACCGACCCTGGCCGGCCCTGGATCGCTTCGCCATCGTCTTCCAGGACTGGTCGACCCGCATCGAGGTGGCCCTCATGGTCACCGGTCTCCTCATCGTCTTCCTGAGTCGCCGGCTGCGCGGTTTCCGCGAGGCGATGCTCACCGGCGTCGTCGCCTGGATCGGCGTCGAGGGCGCGGTGGGGGTCCTCAAGCGGGTCTGCGGTCGTCCTCGACCCTTGCATCCGGATGCCGCCCTCGACTTCCTGAGGCCGCTCTATGATCGACCCGATCTCAGAGCTTCCCTTCGGGACATGCCGCCACGGCGACCCTGTTCGCGCTTCTCCCCTCTTCATCTGCCGCGGCGCATCGTCCGCGTCGTCGCTGACCTCGGCGATCGCGATCAGGCCGATCGGCTCTACGTCAGCGCCATTACCTCTCCGACGTCCTCTTCGGTGCCGCCCTGGGCTGGGCCGCCCTGGCTTCGGCCGTCCACCTGGTCTCGCTCTACCGCGTGCGCTCGCGGCCACCGAGGGCCTGCGGCGCCTCGCCAGGTTGGCCATCCTGGCCTACCTGGTCGTGGCCGGCTGGCTCCTCCAGGAGCCTCCGCTACGCGACGCCCTGAACGACGGGGTCCTGGACGGCTGAGGGCGAGCGCGATCGGCGCGCGGGCGTTGATCTGCGAGCCCTTTCTCGGCCCGGCCTTCAGCTGGCGGGCCTCGCCGACCTGAAGACCTTCGCCTCTGGTCGATCGCCTGGCTGGCCTGGGCGCGGCCCTGGCCATCTTCCGCATGCGCCGGCAGAGCGCTCCCTGGCTGGTGGCGACCTTCTTCCTGATGGCGATCTGGGGCACCGTTGCCCTGGCCGGTCTACCGGGCGCGGGGTGCTCCCGAGGGGCCGGCCGATGGGCTGGTGGCGGTGGATCTCCAGAGCCACGTCGGCGACCCCGTGGACGGAGGGATGGCCCTGGAGGAGGACTCGCCCGCTTCCGCCGGCTCGGCTTCGTCCTGGTGGTGCCGACCTGGCACAACGCCTGGAGCCAGGGACAGGATCTCCGCGCGGCGACGCCGGTCCCGGTCGACCTCTGGGGGCAGGAGTGGGCGCAGGGCCGCCCTGGAGTCCGCCTTGCACCTGCTGGTCTACAACCGCCGACCGGCGCCGGAGAACCTGGCGGAGATCAGCGATTGGCGGCAGCTGATCCGCGAGGTCCACGGGCCGGTGGTCTGGTCCTGGCCAGCCACTTCTGGCGCGGACCGCGGGCTCATGCACCCTCGGCCGAGGATCTGGTCGCGGCGGGGATCGACGGTTTCGGTGGCAGGCCGCACCAGGAGCTGCGCCAGGATGCCCGGGAACGTCAGCGGATCCTGCGCGAGCTCTGCCGAAGCCGTGGCCTGGTCGCGACGGCGAGCAGCGACTTCCACGGCACGCGCAGCGGCAACTACTGCTGGAACCTCATGCGGGTCTCGGGGGCCGACCTGGCCGACGACCTGTGGCGGAGCCTGGATCGGGATCACCGGGGCTTGCTGCCGGTGGTGCTGGACAGCCCGCTCGATCGGGATCTGGGGCCGCTGATGCCCCCGGCGGTGGCCTGGAGCTATCTGCGGGAACTGGGCCTGGGGGGGCGCCTGGGCTGGCTGCTGTGGCTCGCGGCCTGCGTGGCCCTGATCGCCGCCATCCGGATCCGGCGCGAGGGCAGGACCGCCTGACGGCGACGAGTCCTCAGGCGATGTCGGAGAAGATCGAGATCACCGACTTGGTGTCCTTCGAGTCGATGATCCGCTTGCGCGTCTCCTCGTCCTTCAGGGTATGGGTGATTCTCTGCAGGAGGCCGAGGTACTCGCCATGGGCGTCCTCGGGGGCGGCGATCATCACGATGATGTGCACCGGTTTGCCGTCCATGGCGTCGAAGGGGATGCCCGGCTTGCTGATGCCGATGACGGCGCAGAACTTCTTCACCTGCGCGATCTTGGCGTGGGGGATCGCGACCCCGTAGCCGATGCCGGTCGACAGGATCTTCTCGCGGTCCTTGATGGCCCGGCGGAGCTTCTCCTTGCTGGTGACCTCCTTGCGCTTGGACAGGGCCTCGATCATCTGCTCGAGGGCTTCGAGCTTGTCCTTGGTCTCGAGGCGGATGACACCGCGCGTGTTGATCAGCTCACCAAGATCCATGCGCACCTCCGGGACCAGCCCTTCACTGGCCGAGGTTGGCACCTTACGGCAATCACGAGGGAATTCAACAGCCGGCGGGCGCGAGGCGCAAACCGCGCCCCCATGCGGACTTCTTCGCGGTCGTGGGGCTCCCGGATCGGCCCGGGGCGCGTTGCCGGTCCGTCCCGTTCCGGCTAACATCGGCCGTCGCTTCCGCAGAGGAGAATCGCGCAGATGAGCGCCACCGAAAACGCCAGGGTCGTGATCATCGGTTCCGGACCTTCCGGATGGACGGCGGCCCTCTACACCGCGCGGGCGAATCTCGAGCCCATCATCTACGAAGGCCTGCAGCCCGGTGGTCAGCTGATGATCACCACCGAGGTCGAGAACTTCCCCGGCTTTCCCGAGGGGGTCCAGGGGCCCCAGCTCATGCAGCTCTTCAAGGAGCAGGCGACGCGCTTCGGGACCCGGGTGCGTTCGGAGACGGTCACCGGCGTCGACTTCTCGAAGCGCCCCTTCCGGGTCGAGTCCGAGGGCGGCGTCGTCCTGGCCGATGCCGTGATCATCTCCACCGGCGCCACGGCGCGCTACCTCGGCCTGCCGGGCGAGAAGGCCTTCTACAACAAGGGCATCTCGGCCTGCGCCACCTGCGACGGCTTCTTCTTCCGCGGCAAGGAGGTGATCGTCATCGGCGGCGGTGATTCCGCGGTCGAGGAGGCCAACTTCCTGACCCGCTTCTGCTCGAAGGTCACGATGATCCACCGCCGGGACGAGCTGCGCGCCAGCAAGATCATGGCGCAGCGTGCGCTCGACAACGAGAAGATCGAGATCCGCTGGAACACCGTCGTCACCGGCTATCACGGTGATGCCAACGGCGCCATCCGCGCGGTCGATCTCGAGAACATCGAGACCGGCGCGACCGAGGAGCTGCCCACCCAGGGCGTCTTCATGGGCATCGGCCACAAGCCCAACACCGAGATCTTCGTCGGCAAGCTCGAGATGGACGAGGCCGGCTATCTGATCACCAAGCCCGATTGCAGCTACACCAGCGTGGAAGGCGTCTTCGCCTGCGGCGACGTGCAGGACACGGTCTACCGCCAGGCGATCACCGCCGCCGGCTCGGGCTGCATGGCGGCCATCGACGTCGAGCGCTGGCTCGAGGCACAGGGTCACTGATCGTCGCGGAAAGGCGGTTGCACGGCCATGAGCAAAGGCGGTTCCTGGTTCGATCGCATGCTGGCGGCCTCGTTGCCGATGGTTCCCAAGCCGATCGTCCGGCGCGTGGCCTCGCGTTACGTCGCCGGCGATTCCCTCGCTGACGCGGTCGCCCGTGCTCGTGAGCTCATCGCCCGCGGCGCCCGGGTCACCATGGACGTCCTCGGCGAGGAGATCAAGGACGTCCGGGAGGGCGAGGCGACGCGGGATTCCTACCTCGAGCTCCTCGACACGATCCGGCGCGAGAATCTCGACGGCAACATCTCGATCAAGCTGACGGCTTTCGGCCTGAAGCTCGATCCGGAGGTGACCTACGGTCGGGTTCGCGACGTGGTCCAGCGTGCTCGTGAGCTGGACAACTTCGTGCGCATCGACATGGAGGATTCCCCGGTCACCTCGGCGACCATCGGCATCTTCCGGCGGCTGCGCGAGGAGGGCTTCGACAACGTCGGCATCGTGCTCCAGGCCTACCTGCGCCGGACCCTCGCCGACGTCGAGGGCATGGCCGACATCCGCGCCCACTATCGGCTCTGCAAGGGCATCTACGTCGAACCGGAGAAGATCGCCTACAAGGGCTACGAGGAGATCAACGCCAACTTCCTCGCCGTCCTCGAGCGCATGTTCGAGCTCGGCTCCTACGTCGGCATCGCCACCCATGACCACGCCGTCGTGGCGGGCGCGGAGGAGATCATCCGTCGCCGCGGCCTCGACCGGGACGCCTACGAATTCCAGATGCTCCTCGGCGTCGACGAGGCTCTCGGCCAGCGCCTGCTCGCCGACGGCCACCGTCTCCGGGTCTACGTCCCCTTCGGCAGCCAGTGGTACGCCTACTGCATGCGCCGGCTGAAGGAGAACCCCAAGATCGGTCGCTACGTCCTGCAGGGCATGTTCAAGGGCTGAACCTCCGTTCGGCCCGACCGCAGACGCCCAGCTTCCCGGCCTCGCGCAGAGCGGACCGGGCCACCAATCGGTCAGGGCGCCGCGGCCACCCGAAACAGGGGCCGAGATCATGTCCAGGCTGGTCGTGATCGAGCTACCGATCTTCTGATAGGCAAGGAGGGGTTCGACCTTGGTCCCGGAGGTCTTCGGAACGGCCTCATCGAGGCAGGTTCCGAAGCCGAGGAGGCCAAGACTCGGGAGCCGCGGCGGCAGCCCCGTCCGTACTCGTCGCGAGGTCCGGCGCCGCGGCCACCCGAAACAGGGGCCGAGATCATATCCAGGCGGATTGAGCTCGGTCTACCGATCGTG
>JACKGY010000028.1 GCA_020639295.1 Planctomycetota bacterium | reverse complement strand
GAGGCGCTGCGGTCCTTTCCCGTCGGACCGTTCACAAGGACCGCGGAGTGCCTGCTCCGCCTCGTCCTCGATTTCGGCCGGGCAGCCGGCGCTCCGGACGTGGAAAAGCCGTCGAAAGCCCGGGTCTGGACGACCCCCGGCTTTCGTTGCAAGTCGAGTTCAGATGGGGATTTGGATCAGCGGGGCGAGCTGGAGGAGGCGGCGAGGATAAGAATCACCACTTCTTCTTGCGGCGGGCCCCATGGTTGGCGGGACGCTTGCCACCGTTCGCCTTCTTGATCTTGCGCTTGTTCTTGGCCATGTCTCGATCCTCTTTCGATCCCCGGGCGTTCCCCTGGGGGTCGGCCACTATATCGGCCGACCCCGCCCGGACAAGGACTCTTCTGCCCCGGAACTCAGTCTTCGAGGGCGGCCCGGAAGGCGCGGCGGGCGGCCACCCGGGTGTGCTCGATCTCGGCCTCGCCGTGGGCGGAGGAGACGAACCAGGCCTCGAAGGGCGAGGGCGCCGGCATGACGCCACCTTCCAGCAGGCTCATGAAGAAGCGGCGGTGCCGCTGCCGGTCGGTCTTCATCACCTCGGCGAAGGTGGTCACCGGGGTCTCGCTGAAGTAGGGGCAGAACATCGAGCCGACGCGGTTCAGGACGATCGGGCAGCCGGCCTCGGCGGCGGCCGAGGTCAGGGCCTCCTCCACCGCGGCGGAGCGACGCTCGAGATCCTCGAAGAAGCCGGGGGCCGCGAGCAGGCGCAGGGCGGTGAGCCCGGCCGAGACCGCCAGGGGGTTTCCGGAGAGCGTACCGGCCTGGTACATCGGGCCGGCGGGGGCCACCATCTCCATGAGGTCGCGGCGACCGCCGTAGGCGCCCACCGGCAGCCCGCCGCCGATCACCTTGCCGAGGGTGGTGAGGTCGGGCCGGACGCCGAAGCGCTCCTGGGCCCCGCCCGGGGCCACGCGGAAGCCGGTCATCACCTCGTCGAAGATGAGCAGGGCGCCGAACTCGTCGCAGAGGGCGCGCAGGCCATCGAGGAAGCCGGCCGCCGGCTTGACCAGGCCGATGTTGCCGGCGATGGGCTCGACGATGATGGCGGCGTAGTCCTCGGGGCGCTTCTCGAGGAGCGCCCGGACCGAGGCCAGGTCGTTGTAGTCGGCGACGCTGGTGAGCTCGGCCCAGGACTTCGGCACGCCGGGGCTGTCCGGATGCCCGAGGGTGAGGGCGCCGGAGCCGGCCTTGACCAGGAAGCCGTCGCCGTGGCCGTGGTAGTTGCCGTCGAACTTGATGAAGCGGTCCCGGCCGGTCGCGGCCCGGGCCAGGCGCAGCGCGCTCATCGTGGCCTCGGTCCCGGAATTGACCAGGCGGACCATCTCGACCGAGGGCACCATCGCGCAGATCTGCTCGGCGATCTCGACCTCGCCGAGGGTCGGAGCCCCGTAGGAGACGCCGCGCGGGATGGCCGCCATCAGCGCCTCGTTGAGGGCCGGATGGGCGTGCCCCAGGATGGCCGGACCATAGGAGAGGACGTAGTCGACGTAATCCTTGCCGTCGACGTCGGTCACCCAGGCGCCCCGGGCACCGGCGATGAAGATCGGCTCGAGACCGACCGACTTGTAGGCCCGGACCGGAGAATTGACCCCGCCCGGGATCACCCGCTTCGCACGTTCGAATAGCTCGTTCATGGCAGCATCCTATCGCCCGGGCGGCGGAGCACCACGGGCGGGCGGAGCATTCGTTCCCGCCCGTCGGCGACCAGCCGGTCAGCGGGCCGCGAGCTGTTCCAGGCAGATCGCCAGGAGGCCCTCGTTGTCGGGACGCTGGGCGACGTGGATCCGCTCCCAGCCGGCCGCGCGCAGGGCGTAGGCCGTGGTGGCGCCGATGGCGATCGCGACCCGTCCGCCCAGCTCCCGGCGCTGATCGGCGTCGGCGACGGCGAAGAGCCCCTCCAGGGCCGAGGGGCTGGCGAAGACGAAGACCTCGAAGGTCAGGATCTCGGCGAGGTCCGCGACCGCGAGGATCGATCGGGGCTGGTAGAGCGGCATGCGGTCGATGACCGCGCCCTGCGCCTCGAGGGGGCGGAGGGGCCCGGCCTCGGAGAGCGCGCTCGCCGGCCAGAAGAGCCTCAGCTCCGCCGGCTCGGTCTCGGCGAGCAGGTCGGCGACGAGGTGCTCGAGGCCGCCCTTCTCGGCCACGACCCCGACCCTGAAGCCGGCGGCGCGCGCCGCCTCGGCGCTGGCCCGGCCGACGCAATGAGCGACCAGGCCGCGATCGATCTCGGGACGCTCCTCGAGCAGGGCTTCGAGCCCGCGCTTGCTGCTGATCAGGAGGCCCCGGGCTCCGGCGAGACGGCGATCCAGGTCGGTCGCCGCCGGCAGGCGGCGGGTCTCGAAGGTGGGCCGATGGCCGGTCCGGGCGCCGAGCCCGGCCAGCATCAGGGCGAGTTCGGCCCCGGCCGCTCCGGGACGGGTCACCAGGATGCTCCGGCCCTCCAGCGGCCGGCGCATCAGTCGCGCTCGCGCGGCTTGATCGCGGCCAGGATGTGGCCCGCGCCGCGAGCCAGCAGGGCCTCCGCGACCCGGTTGCCGACCGCCGCCGGATCGGCATCGTCCGGCTCGGTCAGGGCGACGTCGACCATCTCCATGCCGTCGAGGCTGAAGACCGCGGCCTGCAGGTCGTAGTGTCCGTCCTTGAGAGTGAAGCTGACGCCGAGCGGCACGTTGCAGCCACCGCCGAGCCGACGGAGACAGGCACGCTCGGCGCTCACCACGTTCCAGGTCGGCTCGTGATTGAGCGCGCCGACGATCCGGTTCATCCGCTCGTCGTCGCTCCGGACGGTGACGCAGACCGCTCCCTGCCCCACCGCCGGCTTCAGCTCCAGCGGCGGGAAGACATGGGCGATGCGATGGGCGAGCCCGAGCCGCACGAGCCCGGCGCGGGCCATGATCAGGCCGTCCAGCTCGCCGCGGTCCACCTTGGCCACGCGGGTCGGGACGTTGCCTCGGACCGGCACGATCTCGAGATCGGGGCGCAGGCGCTGGAGCTGGGCCACGCGGCGCACGCTGCCGGTGCCGACCCGGGCGCCGGTCTTCAGCTCGGCGAAGGGCACCGGGGCCACCAGCACGTCCTCGACCGGACCGCGCGGCAGCACCGCCTTCAGGGTCATTCCGGGCAGCTCGGCGGTCTCGACGTCCTTGAGGCTGTGGACGGCCAGGTCGACCTCGCCGGCGAGGAGGGCGGCGTCCAGCTCGGCGGTGAACACCGCGGTGCGGCCGATCTGCTCGATCTTCACGTCCTGGATCCGGTCGCCGATGGTCTTCACCTTGACGATCTCGACCTCGTACATGGGCGCCTCGCGCGAAAGCAGATCGCGCACGGTCTCGGCCTGCCAGAGGGCGAGTTCGGAGCCGCGGGTGCCAAGACGGATGGGCGTGGCGTCGTTCATGAGAGATCCTCGAGGAAGAGTTCGTAGGCCGCGCGGACCTGTTCCCTGGTGATATGGGTGCGACTCGAGCGCTTCAACGTGTCGAGCGACACACCCAGCAATCTCTTGGCCAGGCGCTGGGCCTCGCCGCGGAAGGCGTGGGCCGACTCGCCCTCCGCGAGCGTCCGGCCGAGGACCTCGTCGAAGGCGTCGCGCATCTCCTGGACGAGCGGGGCGAGGCCGACGAAATGCTGCTTGGCGAGGAACTTGTGCACCTCGGAGACGATGATCTCGTCGCCCTTGCGCGCCTCCTGGGCCCGCTCGGAGCGGGCCTGCTCGATCAGCTGGGCCAGGTCGTCGATGTCGAAGTGGAAGGCGCCCGGGGTCTCGGCCACCTCGGGCGCGATGCTTCGCGGCACCGAGATGTCGACGAAGCAGCGGGTCTTGCGCGGGGCGCCGGCGAGCACGTCGCGCTCGACGATGGGTTCGGGGCGCTCGATCGCGCCGATGATGAGGTCGGCGGCGCGGGCCGCGTCGCGGAGCTGGTCGAGCGGCCCGGCCTCGCCGCCCAGCTCGGCGGCCAGGGCCTCGGCCTTGGCGACGGTCCGGTTGAGGATCAGGAGCCGCCCCGGCTTCTGCGCCTTCAGATGGCGCGCGGTCAGGGCGCCGGTCTCGCCGGCGCCGATCACCAGGACGGTCTTGCCCTCGAGCTGGCCGACGATCTTCAGGCCGAGCTTCACCGCGGTCGCCGCGACGCTCAGGCTGCCGCTGGCCACCGAGGTCTCGGTGCGGATCTTCTTGCCCACCTCGAGGGCCTGACGGAACAGATCGGTGAGGACGCGGCCGGGGCCGCCCTCGGCCAGGGATTCCTCGAAGGCCACCTTCACCTGACGCAGGATCTCGCTCTCGCCCACGATCATCGAGTCGAGGCCCGCGACCACGCGGAAGAGATGGAAGCAGGCATTCCAGCCCCGGTAGAGGTAGGGGCTGAGCCCGGCGTCGAGGCCGGCGAAGACGCGCTCGCGCAGGCTCTGGCCATCGTCCGGCGCCTGACCCTCGCCGTCCCAGTGACCGTAGAGTTCGGTCCGGTTGCAGGTGGAGAGCAGGACGTCCTCGACCAGACCGAGTTCGTCGAGCAGCCGGACGCGGGTGCGGCGACGGCCCTCCTCATCGAGCGCGAAGCGCCCGCGCACCTCGACCTCGCAGGTCCGGTGGTTCATCCCGTAGATGAACAGCGTGTTCCACTTCGACTGCGGCATCGCGCTACCTGTGGCCGTGGAACGAGACGAAGGGCAGGAAGGTCACCAGCATCGAGACCACCACGAGGAGCATGCTCACCAGGCTGGTGAGCGCCGTGGCGCGATCGGTCCAGCGGCGGGTGAGCTTGCCGAAGATCGGCAGGAGCAGGATGCACCAGACCACGAGGGTGAGCAGGATCTTCGGTTCGGTGAGGCGCAGGCGCCGGAAGAGCTCGCCGTACCAGGCGGCGCCCCAGCCGATCGCGGCGGTCACCAGGACCAGGCCGACGATGAGCGCGGCGTAGTTCATCCGGGCCAGGGTGCCGAGGTCCGGAAGGCGCGCGAACAGCCGCCCGAAGCGCTTGCGGCGCATCGCCTTCTCCAGCCGGATGTAGAGCATGCCGTAGAGACCGCTGACCAGGATCGCCGCGATGCCGCCGATCGCCGGCACCGTGTGCAGGACGAAGTGGCGATGATCGCCCATGGTGAAGGGCCGCGGCTGGGCCGGACCGAAGGCGCAGGCGATCGTCACCAGCAGGAAGGGATAGGGCATCAGGTCGAGCCCGGTCGAGGGGCTGCGGCTGATCAGCTCGACCAGGGCGTAGGTGACGGTCATCACGAAGGCCAGGGCCGAGAGCGTGTCGTAGTAGGTGGTCCAGGGCGCCTGCCCCAGCATCACGCCGCGCGCGATCAGGAGCAGGAGATGGGTGAGCAGGGCCGCCGCGGTCACCAGGATCGGCATGCCCTTCGGCTGCCGGTCGGTCATCTCCACCCGCAGCCAGTAGGCGAAGACCGCGGCCAGGTAGAACATCGGGAGCAGCACCCGCAGCGAATCGTTGAGTTCGCTCACGCCTCGCCTCCGGCCATCGACGACACCGGGCCGGCCAGGAGCCGGTCGACCGCCGTCCGGCCGCTCTTGATGCAGTCGGCGATCGAGATGCCCTCGAGATAGTTGCCGGCGAGGGCCAGGTCGGCGTGCTCGGCCAGGAGCCTGGTGACCGCCTCGATCCGCCGGTGGTGGCCCATGTTGTACTGCGGCAGCCCCGGGTCCCACTTGGACAGCGCGAAGAAGCCGGGCGCCGGCATCTTGGTCATGCCGAGGGCCAGCGACAGCTCGCCCATGAGGAGGTGCTGGAGCGCGTCGTCCGAGGCGGTGATGGCGTTGCGGTCGTTGGCGCCACCGATGAAGCCGTTGAGGGCGAAATAGCCCTCGGGCGCGCGCCCGGCGAAGGTCCGCGAGCTGAACAGCCAGCCGAGGGTACGCAGACGCGAGGGTCGCGGCGCCAGGAAGCCGAAGGCCTGCGGCAGCCGCGGCAGCTCGCTCTCGGCGAAGCCGGCGTGGACCGAGATGATCGGAGCATGGTCGATGTCGGCCAGGATGTCGGCGGCCATCGGCGACAACCTGTTGAGCAGGAGGCTCGAGACCCGGGCCGGCGCGGCCAGGATCAGACGGGCGCAGGAGAGCTCCTCGAGCCCGTCCGGCCCCTCGACCGCGAGCTTCCAGCCACCGCCTTCCGACCGGTCGAGCTCGGCGAGTCGGCGACCGCAGCGCATGCGCTCGCCGAGGCGCTGGCCGACCCGATCGGCCAGCGAGCCGAGGCCGTCGCGGAAGCTGTGGATGGTCATCTTGGTGGGCGAGGCGCCGCCCGCCTTCCGCTTCGCCTTCATCGCCTTGAAGATCGAGCCGTGCTGCTGCTCCATCTCCCAGAGCTTCGGGAAGGCCGACCGGATGCCGATCTTGCGGGCGTCGCCGGCGTAGATGCCACTGATGAAGGCGTCCACCAGCGTTCGCGCCGGAGCCGGACCGAAGCGCCGGGCGAAGAAGTGCGCGACGCTCTCGGGGGATTCGTCGCGCCGCGCGCGGATGAAGGGCTCCATCATGACCCGCAGCTTCTCGCCGAGGCTGAACAGCTTCGATTTCATCAGCGGCCCGGGGCCGGTGGGGATCTCGATCAGGCGGTGCTTGTGATAGAGGAAGCGGGTGTTCGCGGCCGGGTCCGCGGCGATGATCTCCTCCTCCATGCCCAGCTCGCGGGCGATCTCGAAGATCGCCTCCGAGGTGGAGGGGAAGGAGTTCGGCCCGCGCTCGAAGAGGTAACCGTCCTGGCGCAGGGTCCGGATCACGCCGCCGGGGCCGTTGCCGGCCTCGAGCAGGAGGAAATCCTCGCCGCGCTTGTCGAGTTCGAGAGCCGCCGCGAGGCCGGTGATGCCGCCGCCGACGACGATGGTCTTCTCGCTCATCCGTCACGCTCCCCAGGTCGTGCCATTGCGGTCGTCTTGCCGACGAGATGGGCCAGAGCGTCGAGGAACTCCGGCCGGTCGTTGAGGGTCGGAACCCGATAGGTCCGCATGCCGAGCTCGCGGGCCCGGCGGGCCAGCATCAGGTCGACATCGTAGAGCGTTTCATGGCGGTCCGCGACCCAGCCGAGGGGGACCACCACCAGGTGGCGCGCCCCCGCCGCCGCCAGCTCCTCGATGATGGCCTCGGGACCGCCGGCCGCGGTCGGCGGCGCGGCCCGATCGGCCAGGGCCAGGAAGCGCGCGCGGCCGTCGAGACCGTGCGCGGCGACCAGGGCCCGCCCGAGCCGTTCGAGCGCCGGCGCGGAACCCGCGCCCAGGAAGAGCACCGGCCCGGAGCGATCCCGGACCAGGGCCAGGGTCTCGCCGAGCTGCGCCGACCAGACCGCGATGACGCCGGGATCGTCGAGGAAGCCGCCCACCACCGCCAGGGCCTCGGCCGCGCCACCGGCCGCGATCCAGCGCCGTCTGACCGGTTCCGCCTGGACCGCCGTGGGCCGCCCATCGGTCGGGTCGAGCAGGAGGAGGTCGACCCCTTCGACGCCCTCGGCCCGCATCAGGCCGAGGGTCTCGGCGATGCCCGGACGACCGTGACGAGCGGCGACGTAGCCCTCGCGGCCCAGCCGTTCGGCGATGCCGTGGGCCTGGGCCCGGGCGACGCGTTCATGGGGCGAGTCGATGGCCACGCGGTCGATGTCGCGGCGCCAAGCCGGCGCGAGCCGGCGCGCCCGCCTCCGGGCGAGGAGCCCGCGGAAGGGCGCCCGCCAGGGCGGCAAGGGCCAGGCCTGCTCGTCGAGGAAGCGCTCGACGAGGTAGTCCTCCACCTCCTCGGCCCGGGCGGGGCCGCCGGGATCGAGGACCAGCAGCGCTCGGCGGGGATCGGCCGTCACGCGCCGCGGGGGCGGTAGTCCTTGACCGTGTCCACCACGGCCTGGGCGCAGGCGACCGGCGTCCACTTCAGCACCCCACTGCCCAGATTGAAGATGTGGCCGGCGAAATCGCCGAAGGCCTCGAGGTTGGCGCGGGTCTCGGCCGCCGCGGCCTCCGGACTGGCCAGGAGGGCGCAGGGGTCCATGTTGCCCTGGATCGCGCAGCGGTCGCCGACCCGGCGGATCGCCTCGGCCGGTTCCACCTTCCAGTCGATGGCGAGGACGTCGGCGCCCGAGTCGGCCATCAGCTCCAGGAGGTGCGAACAGCCGTTCACGTAGGAGATGATCGGCAGGTCGAGCTCGCGCTTCAGGCCGGCGATCAGCCGCTCCATCCGCGGCTGGACGAAGCGGGCGTAGTCCTTCGTCGCCAAGGCCCCGCCCCAGGAGTCGAAGATCTGCAGGGCGTCGGCTCCGGCCTCGGCCTGGATCCGCAGATAGCCATGCAGGTTGTCGGTGAGCCGATCGAGGAGCAGCTCGAAGGCGCCCGGGTCGCCGTACATCAGCCGCTTGATGTTCTCGTAGTTGCGCGAGCCGCCGCCCTCGACCATGTAGCTGGCCAGGGTGAAGGGAGCCCCGCAGAAGCCGAGCAGGGCCCGGTGATCGCCGATGACCTCGCGGGTGAGGCGGATCGACTCGGCCGGCCAGGGCGTGGCGACGGCGGCGTCGAAGTCCGCGAGGGCCTCGATCGCGGCGCGATCCCGCACCGGATTGCCCAGGACCGGGCCGCGCTCGCTGAAGTCGAGGGGCTGCCCCATCGCCTCGGCCGGGAGGAGGATGTCCGAGAAGATGATCCCGATGTCGAGCCCGAGGATCTCGATCGGCTGCATGGTCACGTCCCGGCAGAGTTCGGGCGACTTGCAGAGGTCGAGGAAGGAGACCTGGCCGCGGACGGCCTGGTACTCGGGCATGTAGCGGCCGGCCTGGCGCATGAGCCAGCTGGGCTTGCGGGCCACGGGCTGACGGCGACAGGCGGCGAGGAAGGCTTCACGAGGGGTCATGTCCGGTTTCATGGGAGGAGGTTATGAAACCTCGGGGCCCTCCCCTACCGGCCTGGGCCCACGACCCCGATTTTCCGCGGCCGGGAGGCGGGCCGAGATCGCCTTCTCCCCCGCTCCCCCGGCGGCTACCATGCGCCCGGCATGAATCCGCTTCCCAAGAGAGACCTGGAGCCCCTGGCCCGGCTGGCCCTGGTGCTGTCCTTCGCCTACCTGGTGACCCTGGGCTGCGTCCTCCTGCAGGAGGCCTTCCGGACCCTCCCCGACGGCAGCGTCGAATTCGTCGACCAGGCGGCCGAACTCCAGGCCACGAAGGGCTACTTCTTCCACGTCATCGCCGGCCTTCTGGGCTGCGTCTGGTACGCCCGCCGCTCGCGCTCGAAGATCCCCCTGGCCTTCGCGGCCATCGCCTGCGGCTTCTGCGCCGCCTGGACCCTGATCGCCTTCTCCGCCAAGACCCTGGGCGCGCTGGGTTTCATCCCGGCCCTGCTCTGCGGCTTCCTGTTCAAGTGGCGGATGAAGTACCGCATCCTCCCCGACTGACGGCCCCCGGCGGGCGCGCCGGTTCAGAGCTGGGCCATCATCGCGATCATGATGCAGACCAGGTAGATGATCAGGATCACGCTGAGGACGATGCCGAACCACATGCCGACGGCGGCCCGGCTGGGCACGGCGACGCCCGCCTTGGCGCAGTCCTTGTGCAGCGAACGACCGAGCACCCAGGCGACGGGCGCCGTGATGCAGATGAAGAAGCTGAGGATGCCCATGACCAGCACGGTCGTGGCCCGGTTCTCCAGATCCTGCCGCTGACGGTCGCCGGCGCCCCCGCCCTGCGACCGGGTCGACCGCTGCCCGCCACCGCCAGTCTGCCGGGGCGGCGGAGGCGGCGGCGTGCGCCGAGGTTCGGCGAGCTGGGCGATGTTGTTGGCCTCGCGCTGCCGCCAGCGCTCGACGTCGCCGATGCTGCCGAGCCGCGGCCGGCGGGCCAGGATCTCGCCCAGGGTCGCCAGCTCGCGCTGGGCGTCGCCGTAGCGGCCCGCGGCCTTGGCCTGCTCGACCCGCTGCCGGATGGCGCGGATCTCGGTGACGATCTCGATGTTGGCGCCGCAACGATCGCAATGCCGGAGGCCGACGCGATAGGGCTCTCGGCAGGCCGGGCAGGTGGCGGTGAGGGTGCCGCCGCAGGAGCGGCAGAAGCGGGCCTCGAGGGCGTTGTCGACCTGGCAGCTCGGGCAGCGCAGGTCGTCGCCGATCGGATTCTCCGCGGCGCGGCTGCCGTTGCTGCCGTCGGCGATCTGCTCGAGCGCGGCGAGCATGCTGTCGACGCTGTCGTAGCGATCCTCCGGCATCGGCTCGCAGGCCTTCTCGATCACGCCGCGCCAGCGTTCGGGCACCTTGGGCAGGTGCAGCGGCACCGGCTTCAGGCCGGTGAGGATCTCGTAGAAGGTGGCGCCGAGGCTGTAGACGTCCGCGCGATGATCGACCGACTTGGCGTCGCGCTTCTGTTCGGGCGCGGCGTAGTCGAGCGTGCCCATGCCGTAGCCGGAGAGCGAGAGTTCGAGGCCGGCCAGACCCCGGGCCAGGCCGAAGTCCATCAGCTTGGGCGTGCCCTCGGCGTCGAGCATGACGTTGGAGGGTTTGATGTCGCGGTGGATCACGCCCTTCTTGTGGGCGTGGGCGGCGCCACGGCAGATGCCGCTGAACACCCGCAGGGCGTCGGCCTCGGCCAGCTCGCCGCGCTCGTTGATGAGCTGCGACAGCGGCTTGCCGGCGACGTGTTCCATGACCAGGTAGGGGCCCTGGTCGCCCTCGTCGAAGTCGTGGACGGTGATGATGTTGACGTGGTTGAGCTCGGCGATGCTCCGGGCCTCGCGGCGGAAGCGCTCCACGGCGGCCGCCCCGGCGATGTCGGGCGAGAGCAGGAACTTGACCGCGACGTCGCGCCCGAGGCGCTGGTCGCGGGCCTTGAAGACCACGCCCATGCCGCCGCGACCGATCAGCTCGGTCAGCTCGTAGCGCTCGCCGATGACCTGGCCGACCGCCGCGGTGGAACGAAAGGACGACGACGAGGACGGACCGCCGAGGCGGGTCTCACCACCGGAGAGCGAGCGACCGTCCTCGGCCTCCTCGCCCCAGGGGCGCCCGGCCGGATCCGAGTCCCAGCCGCCGCCGGAACCGCCCGGCTCCTGGTCCCAGGACCCCGCATCACCTCGATTGCCAGCTACCATCGTCCTGCCTCATAGCGGCCCGATCGGGCACCTTTCATCCGCGACGCGAAGATTGTGCCCGGAATGCCCCGGGACGGGAATCCCCGGTCCCGAGCCGCGTACCGCGACCGCGAATCGGACCGACCTGGCGCCATGGAGCCGCGATGCGGGGCGATCCCCACGATTCTCAGGGCGTCCGGGCGACCCGGAAACCGGCATCCTCGTAGCCCTGGTCTGGCCGGCCCCCTACGCGGGATGACGCGCGGAAGAAGCCCGCCGAGTTCTTCCAGGAGCCGCCGCCCCGGGTGACGCGCCGGTCGCCTTGCGCCGGCCCTCGCGGATCGGCGACGGCGGCTTGATGCCGGGCGTAGGTCCCCCCATGGAAGTGGTCCTGGCACCACTCGAGGACGTTGCCCAGCAGGTCGTGGAAGCCCCAGGCATTGGGCTCCTTCTCGCCGATCGGGAGGGTCTGGAGGGCCTGTCGGCAGAGCTCGTCGAGGCCGGCGGGGAGATCGTCGCGGACCTCGGAGGGCAGGTCCCAGCGTCCCTCGGGCGGCACCTCGAGCAGGAGTTCGTAGAGGAGGACCCCGGCGGCGTAGAGATCGGCGGCCGGACCGTCCGCG
>JACKGY010000027.1 GCA_020639295.1 Planctomycetota bacterium | reverse complement strand
CAGGCGATGCGGCTGATGATCGAGGGCAAGAACGTCGGCTTCGAGGAGGCGCGCGATCTCGGCCTCGTCGACGAGATCATCGAGGCCGAGGACTTCCAGGAGGCGGCCCTCGACTTCGCCCGGAAGTACCTGCCGCCGCACAAGGCCTCGCGGTCCGTCGGTCTGATCAAGCGCGCCTGCGTCAGCGGTGCCGAGATGTCCTTCGAGCAGGGGCTGGCCCTCGAACGGGAACTCCAGCAGCGGCTGTTCGTGAGCGATGATGCCCGGGAGGGGATCACCGCCTTCAACGAGAAGCGTAGCCCGCGATTCACGGGGAAGTGACCATGCGCGCGGTCGAGATCGCCGCCCACGGCGGCCCGGAAGTCCTGCGTTTCGTCGAGCGGCCGGTTCCCGAGCCTAAGGCCGGCGAAGTCCGCATCGCCCTGCGCGCGGCGGGGATGAACCACCTCGACTGCTGGGTGCGCCGCGGGGTCGAGGGCCATCGGTTCCCGCTGCCGATCGTGCCCGGCTGCGATGGCGCGGGCGTCGTGGACGCACTCGGCGCCGAGGCCACGGGTGTCGCCGTCGGCGATCGCGTGGCCATCGCGCCCGGCTTCTCCTGCGGCCATTGCCGGCACTGCGCCGCCGGCGAACAGCAGCTCTGCCGGCACTACGGCATCTTCGGCGAGACCTGCGACGGGACCGACGCCGACTTCATCTGCGTGCCGGTCGCCAATCTCCTGCCGATGCCCGCCGGGATGGACTTCGTCGCCGCCGCGGCGGCGCCCCTGGTCTTCCTGACCGCCTGGCATATGGTGGTGGCGCGCTGCGGCGTGAAGGCCGGCGACGACGTGCTCGTGCACGCGGCCGGTTCCGGCGTGTCGATGGCGGCGATCCAGATCGCCCGGATGCTCGGCGCCCGCGTCATCACCACCGCCGGCAGCGACGACAAGGTCGCGCGCGGTCTCGAGCTCGGCGCCGAGGTCGGCATCAACTACAAGACGCAGGACTTCCTGGCCGAGATCCGCGGGCTGACCGGGAAGCGCGGGGTCGACGTGGTGGTCGACCACGTCGGCGGGGAGAACATCGGCAGGAGCATCCGCGCTCTGGCCAAGGGTGGTCGCGTGGTGACCTGCGGCGCGACCGCCGGTCCCGAACTCCAGGCCGACCTGCGCCTGATCTTCTTCAAGAACCTCGCCATCCTGGGCTCGACCATGGGCGGCCTGGGCGAGATGCACGAGGTCTGGGGCCATGTCTGCGCCGGGCGTCTGAAGCCGGTCGTGGGCGCGGTGCTTCCCCTGGCCGAGGTGGCGCGGGGACATGAGCTGCTCGAGAACCGGGCGGTCTTCGGAAAGGTGGTGCTCGAGACATGACTTACGAGACCTTGAAGGTGGTCAAGAAGGAGGGCTGGGCGGAGGTGATCATCTCGCGCCCCGAGGTGCTCAACGCCATCAACCTGAAGATGGTCCGCGAGCTCTCCCAGGCCATGGACGAGCTGAGTCTCGACGACGAGGTGCGCGGCATCGTCTTCCACGGCGAGGGCGACAAGGCCTTCGTGGCCGGTGCCGACATCTCGGAGCTGGTCGAGCGCAAGACCGTCGACGCGCTGAAGGCGATCAACGCCGGCCTGTTCCAGAAGATCGAGGACTATCCCTGGCCGACCATCGCCGCGATCAAGGGCTACGCCCTCGGCGGCGGCTGCGAGCTGGCGCTGGCGATGGACATCCGGCTGGGCGGCCGATCGGCGCAGATGGGCCAGCCCGAGGTCAACCTCGGCATCATCCCCGGTGCCGGCGGTCCGCATCGACTGAGCCGCCTGGTCGGCCCCGGCATGGCCCGTGAGCTGATCTACACCGGCAAGATCATCGACGCCGAGGAGTGCCTGCGGATCGGTCTGCTCAACCACGTGCACGACGACGACCGGGTGGTCGACGAGGCCCGGGCGATGATGCAGACCATCCTCAAGAAGAGCCCGATGGCGGTGCGCGTGGCGAAGGTCGCGCTCAACGCCGCGGTGAACACCGTCGATCGCCGCTCGCAGTACGTCGAGTGTCTCGGCCAGGGCATGCTCTTCGACAGCGAGGATCAACGGACGCGCATGACCCGCTTCCTCGAGCGCAAGAAGGCCAAGGATTCCTGAAGGAGTGACCGAGATGGCAGCTTCGATCGACCACATCAACACCATCGTCGTCGTCGGCTCGGGCACGATGGGCCTCGGCATCGCCCAGGTGGCGGCGATGGGCGGCTTCGACACGATCCTCTGCGACATCAAGGAGGAACAGCTCGAGCGCGCTCGCAAGATCATCGAGTCGAATCTGGAGAAGGGCGTCGCGCGCGGCAAGGTGGCGGAGGATGACGCCAAGGCGGCGCTGAAGCGGCTCGGCACCAGCACCGACCTGGACGTCGCGCTCGAGTCGGCCGACATGCTGATCGAGGCCGTCCCGGAGATCCTCGAACTCAAGCAGGATCTCTTCGCCAAGGCCGACCGGCTCATGAGGCCGCACGCGGTCCTCGCGACCAATACCACCGGGCTGTCGATCACCGCGATCGGCGCCGCCACCAGGCGGCCCGAGAAGGTCATCGGCATGCACTTCTTCAACCCGGTCCACATCATGAAGCTGGTGGAGATCATCCGCTCGAAGGCGACCGCGGACGAGACCTTCGCGGTCACCGAGGCCGTCTCCCGGAAGATGGGCAAGGAGACGGTGGAGGTGAACGAGTCCGCCGGTTTCGTCACCAGCCGGATCAACGCCCTGATCGGCAACGAGGCCTTCCGCATGTGGGAGGAGGGGGTGGCGCAGCCCGAGGACATCGACAAGGCCCTCAAGCTGGGGCTGAACCACCCGATGGGGCCCTTCGAGCTGGTCGACCTGGTGGGGCTCGACGTGCGCGCCTTCAGCACCCGGAACCTGCACGAGAACCTCGGCGAGATGTATCGACCCTGCCAGATCATCCTCGACCTGGTGGCGGCCGGCCGCCTCGGGAAGAAGACGGGACAGGGGGTCTACCGCTACGATGCCGAGGGAAAGCGGATCCCGGGGAGCGCGACGCTGCCCTGACCTCGGTGCATAATTGATGTCGCAGGAGTTCGATTTGATCCTGCGATAAAATGGCCAGGCCTCGTCTGGCGCTCGCAAGTAGAGCGCTGGGCGAGGCTTGTGTCGTTCGATGGCGGCGAGTCACGGACGGACCCTACCCACATTCAAGAGCGCCGAAGGCAGGGACGAAGAGATGCATGTGAGGACAGTTGCCAGTTTGAGGCCAGACATGCAGCAATACGAAGACCGCAAGCCTCGCGCGATCAAGTTCTTCGAGGCAGCTTATCGGTGCCAGATGGAGGGGGACCTCGATCAGGCCGATCAGCTCTACACCCGAAGCATCGGGCTCTACCCGACCGCGGAAGCCTTCACCTTTGCCGGCTGGTGCCGCTCGTTCCGCCAGGAATGGGACGAGGCCATCAGCCTCTGCAAGCGGGGCATCGAGGTCGACCCGGACTACGGGAATCCCTACAACGACATCGGTGCCTACCTGATCCAGAAGGGCGAGATCGAGGCCGCGATCCCCTGGTTGGAGAAGGCCCTGAAGGCGGAACGCTACGCCTGCCCCTTCTTCGCCTACTACAACCTCGGCCAGGTCTACGAGGAACTCGGGGATCTCGCCGCCGCCGAGACCTACTACCGCTCGGCCCTGGAGGAGAATCCCGACTACACCCTGGCCAGGGTCTCCCTCTCCCGGGTCCTGTCCCGGCCCTGAAGTCAGACGCGACGATCGAACGCAGAAGGCCCCGCGGGCGCGCCCGCGGGGCCTTCTCATGGTCCGGGAGGACTCCCGGTCATCTCAGATCGGCTGGCTGGCCAGGCTCTCCAGGCAGGCCTCGACCTTCTTGAGCGTGGATCGGGTGACGCCGTCCTTGCCGTTCACGGTGATCAGCTGGGCCGAGCAGCGTTCCTCGGCCAGGCGCATCAGGTCGCGGGAATTGGGCGCATCGTCGATCCAGATGAAGTTGCGGGCGAAGTCGATGCCCGAGACCTTGCCCAGGCCCTTCTTGTGGTGGGTGTAGCTGATCTCGGCGTCGACGAGCCGCGCCACCTCCCGCGCCGCGGTCTCGGAGAGCCGGGTCAGGAAGGTCATCCGGAAGCGCTCGCGGATGCAGTTGATGAACTCCCGCGCGAAGGGAGCTACCCGGAAGTTGGCGCCCTCCTGCAAGACGAGCGTGCCGATGATGCCGATGTAGAGCGTCGGCTTGGTGCTCTGGAGGAGGTCCGCGTCGATCGTCAGATCGTCAGCGATACCAGCCTGCGGAGGCTGCATTCCGGACTTGAGCATCTCGATCCCCTTACCGTTTCCCGCATTTAATTTCGGTCGCGAAGCGGGGCAACTTGAGCGGGAACCGGAGCTTGGCCCGGATCACCGGGCAGATCGGCGGGAATGCGGGCCGAGATGGCCGTTCGGAGCAACCGCGGGCTCAGGCCTGATCGTGGATGGCGCGCCGCAGGGGCTGGAGACGCCGGGCCGAAAGGGCCAGGAGGCCCAACTGGGGCAGCAGGAAGAAGCAGAGGAAGAGCAGGGCGGCCAGGGGCAGCTCGATGGCGGCCAGGTCGAGGCCGAGGGCCTCGAGGACCATGGGCACCAGCGCGAGCCCGAGGAGCAGGAGATGGACCGGCAGGAGGCCCTGTCGCGGCGGGCGGGCCTCGAAGCCGGCGCGGAAGCGGGCCAGCCGGCCGTAGAAGCGCTCCAGGTGCCGACGCTCGAGCAGGAGCCAGAGGGCCACGAGCACCGAGAATCGGGT
Source organism: Planctomycetota bacterium (assembly GCA_020639295.1). Lineage (GTDB taxonomy): Bacteria > Planctomycetota > DRQF01 > JACKGY01. The sequence continues at coordinate 9,023 of JACKGY010000027.1, read as the reverse complement.
CAGGCCGATGGCGGTGAGGAAGAGGAGGCCCCGGCCGGCGCGGTCGAAGGCTAGGACATCGAGCGAGAGGAGCAGACCGAGGAGAAGGACGAGATCCAGGACCAGGAAGCAGCGTGGTCCGATGTGCGTGCGGGCCCCCGAGGTGCGCTCCTCGCGCGCCACGGCGGCCACGTAGGCCGTGTGAAGACGATGAGAGAGCCAGAGGACTCCGGCGCTCGCGACGGCGATCAACATGACGACTTCCATATGCCCCTCCCAGGCCCGATGGTGACCCACGGGCCGGATCGAGCGTACCGACCCGCGGGGGGCCTTGTCCATCAAACGTTGACAGGATACGCCGGAAACCTTTTCTGGAGCGCACCTTCCGGGGTGCCGCAACGAGCCGGTCGCCGGGCCCGAGCCCGGTGATGGACGGCCCGCCACCGAGCCCGTATCATCCCCTCGATTCCGGAACTCCAGCAGAGGAAAACGCTTGGCCGAGCTCAGGGGACGGATTGCCCTCATCACCGGCGCGGGCCGCGGGCTCGGACGCGCGATCGCGGTGGCGATCGCCGGCGCCGGCGCCGAGGTCGCCCTCTGCGCCCGTAGTGGCGGCGAACTCGAGGCCGTGGCGGCCATCTGCCGCGAAGCGAGCGGTCGGGCCCTGGTCCTGCCCGGCGACCTGGCCGACCCGGACTTCCGCCGGCACCTGGTGGCCGAGGTGGGCGTCCGGCTGGGCGCCGTCGACATCCTGGTCAACAACGCCGGCATCGCCCCCTCGGCCCCGCTCGAACGCAGCGACGACGAGCTCTGGGAGCGGACCTTCGCGCTCAACGTCGAGGCCCCCTTCCAGCTCTCGCGGCTGGTGATGCGCGGCATGGCGGAGCGGGGCTACGGGCGGATCGTGAACGTCGCCAGCACGGCGGCCCTGAAGGGTTACCCCTACACCAGCGCCTACGTCGCCTCGAAACACGCGCTCCTGGGCCTCACCCGCGCCCTGGGCCGGGAACTCGCCTCCCGGGGGGTGACCGTCAACGCCGTCTGCCCCGGTTTCGCCGACACCCGCATCGCCAGCGAGGCGATCGAGAACATCGTCCGGAAGACCGGACGCAGTCCCGAGGAGGCCCGCGGCTTCCTCGTCACCGAGAACCCGCTCGGCCGGCTCATCCGGCCCGAGGAGGTTGCCGAGGCGGTCATGGCCTTCCTCGGCCCGGACAGCGCGGCCCTCTCCGGTCAGGCCCTCGCCGTCGCCGGCGGGGCCGTCGAAGGCTGAACAGGAGCACGATGAAGAACTACGAGACCTTTCGCTTCGAGGTCGACGGCGGCGTCGCCACCATCACCCTCGATCGTCCGGAGCGGCTCAACGCGCTGACCTTCGCGGTCTATCGCGAGCTGACCGACTGCTTCTACGACCTGCGGCAGCGGGCCGACGTCGATTGCGTCCTCATCACCGGTTCCGGGCGCGGCTTCTGCTCCGGAGGCGACGTGGAGGACATCATCGGCGACCTGGTCGATCGCGAGATGAAGGAGGTCCTCGATTTCACCCGGATGACCGGCGAGCTGATCGCCAACATGCGCGAGCTCGACCGGCCCATCGTCGCCGCCCTCAACGGCGTCGCGGCGGGCGCCGGCGCGGTGATCGCCCTGGCCGCCGACTTCCGGGTCATGGCCGACGACGCCAAGATCGCCTTCCTCTTCGTCAAGGTCGGGCTGACCGGCGCGGACATGGGCGCCGCCTTCCTCCTGCCGCGCGTGCTCGGTCAGGCCCGTGCCACCGAGATCCTCATGCTGGGCGAGCCGGTGCCGGCGGCCCGGGCACTCGAGATCGGTCTGGTCAACGCGGTCGTGCCCAGGGACCAGGTGATGGCTCGCGCGCGCGATTACGTCGACCGTCTCCTGGCCGGACCGCGCTACGCGATCCGGATGACCAAGCGGATGATCAACTCCGAATGGACCATGGAACTCGACGCCGCGATCGAGGCCGAGGCCCAGGCCCAGGCCCTCATGCTGATGGGCTACGATCATCGCGAGTTCCTGGCCGCCTACCGCGCCAAGCGGCCGGCGAAGTTCGAGGGCCGCTGATGTTCGAGCTCAGTGCCGAGGAGGAGGTCATCCGGGATCGTGCCCGCGAGCTGGGCGAGAGGGTCGTGCGACCCGAAGCCAGGCGCAGCGACGAGGACCGGGTGTTCAACCGAGCCGTGCTGGAGGAGCTGGGGCGCGCCGGCCTCGTCGGCGGCCCGATCCGCAAGGTCTACGGCGGCAGCGAGCTGGGCCACCGCGCCCAGGCGCTGATCTACGAGGAACTCGGGCGGATCGATTCCGCCGTGCGCGGTTTCCTCGCCGTCCAGACCGGTCTGGTCGCCTCCTGCATCCAGGCCTGGGCGAGCGAGGAGCAGAAGCTCCGCTGGTTGCCCCCGCTCTGCCGGGTGGAGGCGATCGGCTGCTACTGTCTCACCGAACCCGGTGCCGGGTCCGACGTCGCCGCCATGAGCACCCGCGCCCGGCGTGACGGCGCGGACTGGGTGATCGACGGCGAGAAGTTCTGGATCACCAACGGCAACGTCGCCGACGTCGCGCTGGTCTTCGCCCAGGCCGATCCCGAGAAGAAGCACAAGGGCATCACTGCCTTCCTGGTGCCGACCGACCAGCCGGGCTTCCGGCGCGAGAAGATGACCGCGATGGAACTCGGCCATCGTGGGGCCGACCACGCGCGCATCCGTTTCGAGGGCCTGCGGGTTCCCGATGCGGCGCGGCTCGGGGCGGTGGGGGAGGGCTTCAAGGTCGCCATGGCGGCCCTAGACTGCGGTCGCCTCGGCGTCGCCGCCGGCGCGGTCGGCGTCCACGCCGCCTGCCTCGACGCGGTCCTCGACCACGCGCGCCGCCGGCGACAGTTCGGCCAGCGACTGGGCGACTTCCAGATGATCCAGAAGACGATCGCCGACATGCACGTCGGCCTGGAGGCGGCTCGTTGCCTGACCATGAAGGCGGCCACCGACCTCGACGCCGGGCGCGACGCGACCCGGGCGGTCTCGGTCGCCAAGCTCTTCGCCACCGAAGCGGCGGCGGAGGCGGCGCATCAGGCCGTGTTGCTGCACGGCGGTCGCGGCTATTCCAACGACTATCCCGTCGAGCGCTACTACCGGGACATCGTCGGCCTCGAGATCTACGAGGGCTCGTCGAACATCCAGCGCCTGATCATCGCGCGCGGCCTGCTCGGTCGCGACGAGGGCCAGACCCTTTGACCCGCCCCTCGCGGCGGCCCTGACCGAGGAGGAGGAGAGATGAGCGTCTCCGACTACTGGAACCCGAAATTCGAGACCTGCTCCAAGGAGGAGCTGCGCGCCCTCCAGCTCGCCAAGCTCCGCCGGCACGTCGACTGGGCCTGGAACATGAGCCCCTACCATCGCCGACTCTATGCCGAGGTCGGGGTCGAGCCGGGCGACATCCGCAGCCTCGACGACATCCGGCGGCTGCCCTTCATGACCCGCGAGGACTGGATGGCGGTGCAGTCCGAGCAGCCACCCTTCGGCGATCTGCTCACCCAGCCGCGGGAACGGGCGATCCGCTACCATCTGACCTCCGGCACCAGCGGTCGGCGACCGCTGCGCGTGCTCGACGGCCCGAAGGACTGGCAGTGGATCTCGGAGTGCTGGGCCTACGGCTTCTGGGCCATGGGCGTCCGCCCCGAGGACACGGTCTTCTTCGCCTTCAGCTACGGCAGCTTCATCGGCTTCTGGGGCGCGCACTACTGCTGCGAGAAGATCGGCGCCCTGGTCATCCCCTCCGGCAACATGACCACCGAAAACCGCGTCCGGCAGATCGCGGAGATGGAGGTCACCACGGTCTGCGCCACGCCGACCTACGCCATCCGGATGGCCCTCGAGGCCGAGAAGCTGGGCATCGACCTGGCGGCCAGCAAGGTGTCCAAGCTGATCGTCTCGGGCGAACCCGCGGGCTCGATTCCGGCCACCAAGCGACTGCTCGAGGAGAAGTGGGGCGCGAAGTGCGCCGACACGGCCGGCATGACCGAGATCGGCACCATCATGATGTTCGAGTGCTCGCATCAGCCGGGCGGTGCCCACATCATCGAGGACCACTTCATCGAGGAGGTGCTCGACCCGGACACGCTCGAACCGGTGCCCTACGGCGAGATGGGCGAGCGCGTCGTGACCTCCTTCGGTCGCGGCTTCATTCCCCTGATCCGCTACCGCACCTCGGACTTCGTGGTCAAGGTCCCGCACGACCGTTGCCGCTGTGGGCGCGTCTTCGACATCTACGATGGCGGCATCCGTGGGCGCGTCGACGACATGCTGCTGATCCGCGGCACCAACGTCTATCCGCGGGCGATCGAGGCCATCGTCCGCGAGTACCGCGAGATCGACGAGTTCCAGATCCGGGTCTGGAAGACCGCCGAGCACGTCGACGAGATCACCGTCCGGGTCGAGTTCGTCCCGGACTGGCACGGCTACCGCGAGGGCCTGATGCAGACCCTGGCGGCCGATCTGAAGCGCAACCACGAAGGGCTACGCATCAACGTCGAGGAGGCCGAGGCCGGCAGCCTGCCCCGCTTCGAACTCAAGGCCAAGAGGCTGGTCGACGACCGCCCGAAGGCCTGAACCGGAGGACCATGACATGGACAAGGATCTGATCGGTCGCCCGCTCGAGCCCGCGGAGAAGGACGTCCTCGAGGTCTATGCCCGCCTGAAGGAGCTCTGCGCCATGCCCGGGCAGGCCCCCTGCGTGCAGAGCAACCTCCGCTTCGCGACCGCCGCGATCGCTCAGGTCGTGACCGATCTCGGCCTCGACTACGAGCACCTCTACGATCTCGGGGTCTGAACCCCGGTTCCGGACCCGGTCGCGGTGGCTCGGCGGGAAATGTGCTCGTCGGCGGTCAAGTGCGCCGGAGAACTGCCGAAAAACCCAACAGGAGTGAATCCGGAACTGGAGCAAGGGCCATGAACGGTCCCATCGAACCGATCACGAGACTCGCGCCCCGCGTGAGCCTGCGCCGAGTCGAGCGGCATCCCCGCCCGGCCGACGAGCGGGACCAGCCCCGTGATCAGATCGACCTCCATCGTCCGGACGGCGCCCGGTCCCGGCGGCTCATGCTGCAGATCCTGGCCGACGCACTCGAGGACCCCCAGGTGAGCGCGGAGGCCCGCCAGGCGGAGACGCCCGAGACCGCCCGCGATCTCGCGGCCTGGTTGCTCCAGGCGATCAACGGCATCCTCGTCAACGACTTCCTCGACGCCAACCCCAGTCCGGCTCCCGAAGTCTTCGACTACTTCGTGACCGAGGTCCGAGCCGACCTCGAGCGCGGAGCGGTGGATGCTGAGGAGGTCCTCATCGCCCTCGGCGCCTTCGACGACGACGCTCAGTCCACGCTCGCCCTGGCCATGAGCCTGCTCAACGAGGCCCTGGTTCGCTTTGCGGCCGATGCCCGCCGCGAGCTGCGTGAGAGTCGTTCGCTGGTGGTCGCCGCCGCCCTTCGCGACCTCTGAACGACCAGGCGCGGAGTGGCGTCCCGGCGCTCGCGAACCCGGCGAGCGCGGCGGCGCGCGTGCCGCACTGGCGGTCGAAGCGCGCGAGTCGACGAGAATCCGAACTCGCGATCGTGATTCACGCCCTCTTCTCATCGTCCTAAGTGGACGTCATGCGCGAACTTCGCAGACCGGTACAAATCATCCAAGCTCGCCGGCCGCGCCCCTCCGCATCAAGGCGTTGACCTCGGTCGCTGGTGACGTAGGCTGGCCGACGATTGTCGTTGCGCGAGCCGTCGCGCGGCCTGCTCGGGTCCGGATCGGGCGCGGGTGGTCGAGGTGGTTCGCCAGTACCCTGCTCGACTCAATATCAAGACGAGGTTCACGATGAGGAAGATCCCCCTGGCTTCTTCGCGCCCCTGGCTGGTCATCGCCGGCCTGCTCCTGACCCTGGCCTGCGGTCGACTCCAGGCCCAGGCCTCCTTCACGCAGACCCTGCCTCCCGGCTACCTGGACACGCCGGGCGGCTCCAGCACCTCCTATCCCTTCACCACCACGAGTGACCAGACCTGGCAGTGGCTCTATGATTCGAGTGCCTTCGTGCATCAGGGGCCGCTGCAGATCAACCAGATCTGGGTCCGGCTCGCCTCGCCGACCCTCTCGGCCGGGAACTTCCTCTTCGGCGGGCTCGAGGTCACGCTGATCGAGGCCGCGGTGCCGCACAACGCGCCGTCGGCGACCTTCGCGAACAACATCCTCCGGTCCGAGATCGTCCACACCGGCGTCTTCGTCGACAACAACATCGACACCACGGGGAACGGCACGGTCGGCGGCTGGATTCCGCTCCTGCTCACGTCGAGCTTCTCCTACGACCCGAGCAAGGGCAACGACCTGATCATCCAGCTCCGCTCCTGCGTCGCCGCGAACATCTTCGGTTGGAGCATCGACTACGCCTTCTCGACACTCGCCCACCGGATCGGCAATCTCTCCGACTGCGCGGCGACGACCCAGGACCACGCCAACGCGAACGGCGCACCGGTGGTCAAGATCGACTACACGCCGATCAAGCACCAGACCCTGCCGGACGGCTTCATGGCCAGCGTCGGCAACGGCAGCACGGGCCTTCCCTTCAACACGGCGAATGACTCGACCTGGCAGTGGCACTACGACAGCGCCGAGTTCCAGGCCGGCGGTCCGATCACGATCACCAACCTCGCGGTACGACCCTACTCGCCGTCCGCGCCGATCGCGGCCTTCGAGTTCACCGATCTGCAGGTCACGCTGATCGAGGCCAGCACCGACTACCGGGTCGGGAGCCACGACCCGATCTTCGCCAACAACGTCCTGCGCTCCGAACTGGTCCGTGCCGGACCCTACCGCGGCGAGGCCATGCCGGGCCCCGGCGGCGCGATCGGGAACTGGGTTGGCCTGCAGCTCCAGAACGCATTCGTCTACGACCCGACGACCGGCCATGACCTGATCGTCGAACTCCGCGTCTGCGGGCCGGTGACGACCTTCGGCACCTCGCTCGACGGCGTGGTGGGCTTGGGAATCGGTGGCAACCGCTACGGGAACACGACCAGCTGCACGGCGACCGCCGACAACTTCAACAACGACGAGTACGTGCCCATCGTGCTGCTGAGCTACGTCGACAACGAGGTCGTCGACTACCCCTACCTCGAGACCTTCGATCGCCACCGTCCGGCCCAGAGCACCGCTCTGCTGCCCTTCGGCTGGGAGAGCGACAGCTGGGCGCTCAAGGCGCGGACCAGCAGTTCGGGCACCGCGAACTGGGACTACGAGAGCATGCGCGCGGGCGTCGGCCGCTACGTCACCCTCGATGATTCGCAGTTCAATAGCGCCGTCGGCGACGACCTCTACAGCCCGATCCTCGATCTCGCCACGCTCGGCAATCCGGTACTCAAGTTCCGGCTCTACAGCTGGTCCGTGCTCGATCCCTCGCTCCTGGACGAGAACCGGTTGCGCGTCGATCTGATCGTCCACGGCAGCGGCGGCGGGACCTCGGTCGTCAACGGCATCCTGAACAACCTCAGCGTGCAGAAGGCCGCCTGCTGGAACGAGTACGGCATCGATCTGAGCCCCTGGAGCGGCCAGCGGGTGCAGGTCCGTTTCAACGCCACCAGCGACAGCGCGAACGGCTTCTATCACGACTTCGCCATCGATCACTTCGAAGTGGCGGAGAAGACCCCTTCCGAGAACGGTCAGTCGGCGCGTTCCCAGGTCTGGATGGACATCAACGACTGCGCCAACATCAACGGTCTGCACGTCGACGATCTGGGCACCGGTCCTTACTACACCTGCGGCCGACCCGCCGGCGACCTGGACATCACGATCCAGGGTCCCGCGAGCTTCCAGCCCGCGGCCCTCTGGATCGGCCCCCTCAACATCCAGGTGGCGACCTACGGCGTCCTGGGACAGATCGACACCGGTACGCCGGACACCAACGCCGACGGCATTCCGGAGAATCTCCTGCTCCTCGGTTCGGGTCTGAACCCGACCCCGAGTTTCTTCGACTACTTCTTCTTCACCGATGCGACCGGTCGCCTCGACCTGAGTCTCCAGCTCAGCCCGGTCTTCCCCCTGGGCGTGCTCGGCACCTTCCAGGCGGCGGCGGCCGATGGCATCGGCGGGATCTACCTGACCAACGCCGTGGTCCTGGAGATCGTGCCCTGAGATCGGACTGATTCGACGGTCCCGCCGCCGCCGCGATCCGGCGGCGGCGGGAGCTCTTCTCGGCGCCGGGACGGCACGATCCTGATCGGCTCCGGCTCGGCATCGCCTGCCGCTGCGGTTAGCATGCGACGATCGCCGACCCGAGGAGGAGTCCGGAACCGATGCAGTTCGATACCACCTTCACCACCGCCCTGATCCGCTGGGGGCACATCCTGGCCGGGATCATCTGGCTGGGCTTCTTCCTGTTCCTGCACTTCGTCGTCCGCCCCTACGTCCTCTGCTTGAAGGGCGAGGCCCAGGCCGAGGGCTACCGCCGGCTGATCGGCCGCGGGCTGCGCTGGTGCCGGGGCGCCGGCATCACCACATTCCTCCTGGGCATCGGCGTCCTGGGCCACCTCTGGGCCAAGCAGGCCTACAGCGGCGCGAGCGTTCCGCTCAACGGGCGCGGGCGGTTCATCATGTGGGGCATGACCCTGGCCGTGGCGATGCTCGTGAACCTGCTCTTCCTGGTCTCGAAGGCGCAGAACGGCATCCTCAACGCCTTCGCCTCCGGACTCGGTCCCTCGGATCAGCAGTTCGCGCGGGTCCGCAGGCTCTCGCTGGTGAACGTCTACCTGACCGGGCCGATGCTCTACCTGATGATCTTCGCCAACAACTTCGGTCCGCTCTTCCACTACGGTCACGTCGGGATCGGGGTCGTGCTCGGCCTGGCGACCATGCACATCATCGTGATCCTGGCCGAGCGCGGCGCGCGAGTCGGTTAGGCCAGGCGCCCGGCGAGCTCGCGGCGCCGCGGCGCCGCGGCATTCGTACTTCCGATTGCGATCGGCAATGAGGCCGGCTGGGCAGCCGGCGCTGCGCGGTCCACTC
>JACKGY010000026.1 GCA_020639295.1 Planctomycetota bacterium | reverse complement strand
GCGCGAGATGGAAGAGCGCAACGCCGGTCGCCGCGAGGAGATGATGAAGCGCTTCGACAAGAACGGCGATGGCCAGCTCGACGAGGCCGAGCGCGAAGCCATGCGCAAGGAATTCGGCGGTCGCCGCCGGGGCGAGGGTCGCCCGGCCGGTGACGACGAGGAAGATGGCCCCGCTCCCGAGGAGCGCCGTGGCCGCCGCGCCGAGATGATGAAGCGCTTCGACAAGAACGGCGATGGCAAGCTCGACGAGGCCGAGCGCGAGGCCATGCGCAAGGAACTCGGCGAGCGTCGCCGTGGCGGTCGCCCGGCCGGTGACAAGGAGAACGAGGAGAAGAAGGAGATCATCTGATCGCCCTCTCCCGCTCTGATGATGATGGACGCGGCGCCGGCTCGACCGGCGCCGCGTTTTTTGGTCCGACTCCGGACCGCGCAGCGCCGGCTGCGCACTGCGTTTCTCCCGGGAGCTTGCCGGAAAGGTGCGGAGCAGGCGCTCCGCGGTCCTCAGGGAGGGGGTGCTCCGAGCGGCCTGGAGGCTCAGCGGCGCTGCTTCGGCGCCTCCTCCCGGTCAGCGAAATCCCAGGCCCCGGCGGCGATGCCGGTGACGATGCGGGTCATGTGGTCGAGTTCGATGCGCTCGAACTCGTCCGAGGTCTCGTGATAGTCGATGCCGCGGAGGCCGCTGGCCGAGATCGAATGCGCCACCACGCCACGGCGCGCGTAGGGCCAGTTGTCCGAGGCCCGGTAGAGCATGGCCTCCTGCTCGAAGCGGCCCAGCTCGACCCCGGCGCGCTTCAGGGCGGGGCCCAGGATCTCCTCGAAGTCGGACTGCTCGCGGCCGGTCACCCAGCAGGCGCCGCTCTTGCCCTTCTCCGGTCGACCGAGCATCTCGATGTTGAGCTGGGCGACCAGCCGATCGAGCGGCCAGGGTGAGGCCGAGGCCATCGCCTCGGAACCACGAAGCCCCTTCTCCTCGGCGCTGAAGAGCACGAAGAGCAGGCTCCGCGCCGGGCGCTTCCCCGGCTCGAGACCGCCGTAGAGCCGGGCCAGTTCGAGGACGGCGGCGCAGCCGGAGGCGTCGTCGTTGGCGCCGTTGTAGATGCGATCGTTCTTGTCGCGGCCGCGCGGCAGGCCGACGCCGATGTGATCGATGTGGGCGCTGAGCATGACGTACTCGTCCGGCCGGGAGCTGCCCTTAAGTAGGCCGACGACGTTGCGCAGCGACACCTTGCTGTGCTTGGCTTCGGGAATGGCGATGCGGACCATCACCTTCTCACGCGGCAGGAGGTCCTCGCGCACCAGGAGGACCGGCGCGCCCCGGTCGTGGCCGCGTTCGAGACCGCGCAGGGTCTCCCCGCGCTGCCAGAGCTTGCTCTTCTCGGTCACGGACACGAGCACGGGCCGCTCCAACCGGGACCGGCTGGACAGACCACGCCCGAGGGCCTCGGCCTCGCCGAGGCGGGCCGCGGTCTCGGCATCGCAGTCGTAGGCGGCCCCGCATTCGAGCAGGCGGAATTCGCGACCGGGTTCGAGCTCCCGGCTCTTGCCACCGACGGTGATCGCGAGGCGGCAGTCGGCGGCGGCCAGGGTCCAGCCCGGCAGCTCGTAGTGGAACTCGTAGGAGTCGCCGATCCCCGGCTGGATGCCCCGATCGCGCAGGCGCTCGATCGACCAGTCGATCGCCGTCTCGAGCCCCGCGCTGGGCGTGTCGCGGCCCTCGAGTTCATCGGCGGCCAGGTAGCGGAGGACCTCGGCCAGCTGGGCGCGATCGGCGACCAGCTTCGGCGCCGGAGCCGACTGTTGGCAGCGGCTCCCGGCCGCGAGAGACAGGACGATCAGGACGATGGTCTGGATACGGAACACGACGGCGACCCTCACTGGACGGAATGCGTCGGGCGAGGATACACCCTGCCGGCCGGCGCGGGAACGACGGCGGTCGATCAGCCCTGATTGACGCCGAGGATCTCGCGAACGGCCTCGACCAGGTCGTCGAGCGGGAAGGGCTTGAGGAAGCTGCGCTGGGCACCGAGCTTCAGCGCGGTGCGCAGGAAGAGGTCGTTGGGCGCCGCGCTGACCGCGAAGATCGGGGTCTCCGGCGATTCGTGGCGGTACCAGTTGATCAGCTCGATGCCATCCTCATCCGGCATGACGATGTCGGTGATGACCAGGTCGTAATGGTTCTGCTTCGCCAGCTCGACCGCCTGGCGGCCGTTGGCGGCCTCGTCGCATTCGAAGTCGCCTTCGCGCAAGAGCCGGCGGCTGAAGACCCCCCTGACGAGGGCCTCGTCATCGACGATGAGGATGCGGGGTTTCATGTCCACCTCCCTGAGTGCCTGATGCTCCCTGTTCGGCCAATGTGTCGCAGGAGGTAAGGAGCAAACGGGCCCTGGGGCAAATACCCTAGGATGGTTCTACGCAGGTTCCTCGGCGTTTCTGCGCAGGGACTTACGCAACTACACCTGTCTCGATTCGGGACCGACGTCCTCGAGTCGGATCGCTGCCGGCGCGTCATGACAGAGGCTCAGGACCCCGCCCGGTTGGGGCAGCTCGTCGAGGAGCAGACCGGCCCAGGCGGGATCCTCCGGGCGGCGGAGGAACCGCGGCGGCGACGAGGCCGACACGGCGAAGAGGTCGAAGCCGGCGAAGACGCCGGAACCGAGGGCCTTCAGGACCGCCTCCTTGCGGGTCCAGATCCGCAGCACCGCCCGGTCGTGGTCGTCCGGATCGAGGTCGGCGAGCTGGGCCCGCTCCTCGACGCCGAGGAAGCGGCGCGCGAGCGCGGCCAGGTCGTGACGCCGCCGGTCGACCTCCAGGTCGATGCCGAGCCGACCGCCGCGAGCGAGCGCGAGGGCGACCAGGTCGTCGGAGTGGGCGAGATTGAAGGCGGCCCCGCCCGCCACCAGTTCGGGCTTGCCGAGGGGGCCGTAGGCGAAACGGAGCGACGCCGGCGACCGGCCTTCCCCCAGATAGGCCGCCAGCTCCCGGCGCAGGAAGGCCCGCGCGGCGATGAATCGACGGCGCCGCCCCGGATCGAGCAGGCGCGCGGCGCGGGTACGCTCGTCGGGCGAGAGATCGGTGTCCGACGCCGGCAGCAGGTCCAGCCGGGCGCGCCGGACCAGGATCGTCCTGGTCGCATCCGGTTCGGGTCGGGGGTTCTCGGTCATGGTCCGTTCCAAGGCATCCCGGTCGCGACCGAGACTATCACGTCCCCGTCGACCCGGCTCCCGGTTCCCGGCAAAGGCCCTTTCGCTTTTCTGACTGGGGGCAAATGCTAACCTGTCCCGCCGTTGCCGCCGTCGGAGCCATCCGGTCCGGCCGCGTTCCGCCAGTCCGCGAAGCTCCGGGACTCCCGATGCACCTTCTTTCCCTGCTCTACTGGATCGCCCTGCTCATCCCGGGTTTCGCGGTCCTCCGCCGCTGGGATCGCAGCCTGATCGACGCCGGCCCGCTGGCGACCATCTCGCTGTCCTTCGTCGCCAGCCTCGCCCTGCTGTCTCCGGTCTCGATCCTGGGCTTCCTGTTCGGCTTCCCGGTCTGGGTGCTCTCCGCGGCCACGATCCTGTTCGTGCTCTGGGGCATCCAGGACCTCGTCCGCAACCGCGCGGGCGACGACCTGATCCCCCTGGTGAAGGGTCTCCTGGTGGCCGAGGTCGTCCTGCTCGGCGCGGTGCTCTGGGCCGACGCCCGGATCGGCTCGAAGCTGGGCGCCGACGCCCTGATCCACATGGCCCGCATCCGGCAGTTCCTCGACCACGGTCTCACCAACGTCGACCCCTTCGTGAAGGGCGACCATTTCTACGGCATCTACCACACCAACCTCTTCCATGCCCTGATGGCCTCGGCCGCCCAGCTCTGCGGCACCGACCAGATGGGCGTGTGGTTCGCCTTCCTGCCCTTCGCCAACCTGCTGGTGGCGGGTGGCATCGCCTTCCTCGCCTACCGGATCTTCCCCCTGGGCTGGACCAGCTGGCTCGCCGCGCTCTTCTTCCTGGCCGACCAGGGGCGCATCGACTTCATGACCTATCCGAACAAGCTGGCGCCCTTCTTCCTGATCCCGATCGTCGCCGGTCTCCTGATCCAGACCCTGGCCGGTCGGCCGACCCGGAAGCAGGCGCTGCAGCTCGGACTGGTCTGCCTGGTGATCGCCCAGTTCCACGGCATGTATGCCGTCTTCACCGCCGCGCTCGTGGGCCCGGCGCTCCTCGGCTTCGCCGCCTGGCAGTTCCTGATCAAGCGACGCAACCCCACGCCCTGGGTCGCCGTCGGCATCGCCGTGCTGGTGGCCCTGATCTGGCCCGCGATCTCCAAGTACGACGAGGTCAAGACCGAGCGCGAGACGCTGGCGCTCAAGATCCAACGCGACGCCGACCCGAACGCGGTCCAGGTCAGCTCGCGGGCGCGCAACCTGCTGGTCGGCAAGGACGCGGACAACGCCAAGTTCTACACGATCAACGAGGTCGCCGGCTTCGAGGTCGACTGGATCATGAAGGACCCCAGCCGCGGCTGGGGTGGCGGTCGCGGCTTCCGCTACTGGTTGCTCGGCGGCGGACTGGTGCTCGGCCTGATCAGCGCGCGGCGTCGCCAGGTACTCCTCGCCTGCTGCATCCTCGCCTCCTGCGCCGCCTTCCTCTACATCCCGCCGCTCTGCACCTTCCTGCTCTGGCTGGTGGATGCCCGCTGGATCATCCTCCGCCTCGAGACCGCCGCCTTCCCGGTGCTCTTCCCCGCCCTGGCGGTCGGCGCGCTCGGCTGGTGGCTCGACAAGCTGGTCGAGTCCCGGGCCAAGGTCGTCTTCGCCGCGTTGCTGTTCCTGTTCATGGCCTACAGCGCCAAGGCGATCCTCGTGGGGCTGCTCCTGGCCCTGCTCGCGGTCTCGGGTCTGTGGTGGCTGCTCATCCGCCTGCCCTTCAAGAAGTACCGCACCGAGCCGCCCTACCACTGGCCCCATCCCTGGACCCGGGCGCTCTGCACCTTGATCACGGTGGCGATCCTGCCCGGCGCCTTCGCCTATTCGGGTCAGGCGACGGTGGGCTACCTGCCGCTCGACCTCAGCTTCAAGAAGGCCGACCAGAACTGGAGCTGGTTCTGGAGCTACGCCAACGAATCGGAGGAGGTCCGCGGCTACGAGCTGGCCGCCCTGCGCCGCAATCGCTTCTTCCTCGCGGAGACGATCCCCGAGGGCGAGACCATCCTCTGCCGCGACACCCGGGCGATGGAGGCGGTGATGCTGCGCGATCTGCACATCCTGGCGCCGCTCCGGTCGAGTTCGGGCGTGCCCGCCCTGTCCTACCTGCGCGGCATCAACCAGATGATGATCAACGAAAGGCTCGACTGGCCGACCCGGAGCCGTCTGCTCAAGGATTACGGCATCCGCTTCTACCTGCTCCAGGGCAACCCGAAGTGGTATCCGGACCACGTCAAGGTCCGCGACGGCCGCCGGCAGCTGTTCCAGGACCCGGAGCAGCCGACCTGGAAGCTGGTCGAACTCGACCCCGACTCCTGATGGACCCGGCCGCTCAACGGCGGCCGAGCAGCGCGTCGATGCGCCCGACCAGGGCCTGCCGGCGTGCCTCGTCCGGGCCCGACGACCCCTCGGTCCAGAGCGGGGCGAGGGCGGCGTCGGCGCGCCAGATCCCCAGGGCCTGCCGCGCCGCCTCGGCGGCAACCCCGCCGCTCGCGATCTGCGCCGCGCGGCGGTCGAGATCGGCGCCGAGCAGCTCGAGTCCCTCCACCAGGCGTTCGTTCCGCCCTTCCGCCGCCAGTTCGAAGGCCGCCCGCGCCAGGCGATAGACCAGCGAACGCTCGAGGTCGTCCGCCAGCGTGGGCTCGACCGCCAGGGCTCGCCGGCCGAGGGCGAGAGCCTCGGCCCGCTCGCCACGAGCGAGGGCGATCTCGGCCTGGAGCGCCAGTTCGCCAGCCCCGAGGCCGGCCCCCGCGTCGCGCAGGGCCGCCTCGTGACGATCGAGCGCCGCCAGCCGCGCCCGGGCCAGATCGAGCTGGGCGGCGGCCGGGAAGCTGTTGCCGGGACTCTGCCCGGCGAAGAGCAGGGCCGCGCGCTCGAGGGCCTTGACCGCGCCCGGGAAGTCGCCGGCGAGGCCGAGGGCCGTGCCGAACAGGAGCCAGCTCTTCAGCACCCCCGGATTGGCGGCGACGACCCGGCCGACCTCGTCGACGGCCTCCGGGTAACGTCCGACCGCGAGCAGGGCGATCGCCAGGTTGCGGCGGGCGTCCTCCATCCCGGGCGCGATCGCGAGGGCCCGTCGGTAGGCGGTGATCGCCTCGTCGTAACGGCCACGGCGGCGGGCCAGGACGCCTCGTGCCTGCCAATAGGGAGCGAGCGCCTCGGCGCCACGTTCCTTGGCGAAGTCGAGGCGGGACTCGGCCTCGTCGAGCTCACCGGTGCGGATCAGGAGTTCGGCCAGGTCGACGTGGGGCGAGGGGAACTTCTTCTTGGCCCGGATCGCCTTGCGATGGGCCTCGATCGCCTCGGGGATGCGTCCCTGGCGATCGAGCGCGTCACCCAGGTTGGTGTAGGCGATGGGCACGTCGTCGTCGATCGCGATCGCCCGCCGGGCCGCCTCCTCGGCGGCCTCGAAGCGGCCGAGCGCGATCTCCGAACTCGAGATCAGGACCCAGGAGAGCAGGTGCTCGGGATCGAGTTCGAGGGCCCGCCGCGCCCGGCGGATCGCGCTCTCGTGGTCGCGCTGGGCCTCCCGCGCGCTGCTTGCCGCGTTGCCGGCGCGCGCGTCGAGCACGCCGAGGCTGTAGTGGCCGCGCGGGTTCTCCGGCGCCTTGGCCACCACGTCCTCCCACATGCCGCGGACGTCGTGATAGTCCTGGTTGCGGATCACGGTCAGCGTGGCCAGGACGACGAAGGCGAGGCCGAGGGCCAGGCGGCGCGCTCCCGGCCCGGGGATGAACCGACAGACGAGGAGACCGAGCAGGACGAGCGGCCCGATCATCGCCAGGTAGATGCGGTGCTCGACGAAGAGGTCGCGGATCGGGACGAAGCTCGAGGTCGGCGCCAGGACCAGGAAGAAGAAGGCTCCGGCCAGGCCGAGGAAGGGCCGGCGGATCAGCGCCCAGACGACCGCCGCGAGCAGGCCGAGGACGCCGAGGCCGGGCAGGACGACCGCGCCGAAGCTCCGCGTGACGGTCCAACCGTGATCGAGGCAGAGCCCGACCGGCGCCACCACCAGACCGAGGTAGGCCCAGATGGCCCGGGTCTGGCTGAGCAGGTAGTCGAGGGGACCGATCTGCTCGAGGGTGAAGCCGACCGCCGCCCGACCGCCGTGCACGCCGCGGGTCGCGCCGACGAGCAGACCGCTCAGCAGGGTCTGACCGAGCGCGCTGGCGACCAGAACGAGGCCGACGGCGCGGACCTTCAGCCCGGTGACGGCGGGCTGACCGCGCAGGCAGAGCTCGATCAGCAGGATCGCCGCCGGCAGGGTGACCGCGACCTGCTTGGACCACATCGCGAACCAGGCCGCCGCCAGGGCCCCGATGAGGAAGGGCCAGGGCCGCGCGCTCGACCGGGCCCGCAGCCAGAACAGCAGCGTGGCCAGGTAGCCCAGGGTCATCAGCGATTCGGCCCGCTGAGCCAGATAGGTGACGGTCTCGGTCTGGACCGGATGGACGCCCCAGAGCAGGGCCAGGGCGAAGGAGAAGGCGGCCGGTTCGGGCAGCCAGGCCGGTCGTCGTGGCTGCAGTTCGAGCAGGCGGCGCAGGAGCGCGCACAGGAGCAGGACGCAGCCGAGGTGGATCAGCAGGTTGACGAGGTGGTAGCTCCAGGTCTCGAAGCCCGAGATGGCATGGTTGAGGGCCAGCGAGAGCTCCACCAGCGGACGCTTCGTCGCCCAGAAGCGACCGAGGGGCAGGACGCTGCCGATGGTCTCGCCGTTGACGATCACGCGATCGTCGTCGAAGACGAAGACGCCACCGAAGGAGTTGATCCAGGGCAGGACGACCAGGCCGAGGAGGACGAGCGTCGCCAGGCGGTCGCGAGGGGACTTCAGACCGAGCATGAATCCTGATCGCCCGATCGGGCATCCAGCTTCTGGTCGCGCCGGCGATCCTCGATCGCGTCATGGCCACGCTGGATGGCGATCTGGCGCACCAGCAAGGTGATCTCGCGCGAGAGCTTGCGGGTCCGCGAGTAGAGCAGGACGACGCAGACGAAGAGGACGATGACCGAGGCGTAGAGGGCGAGGAAGCGACCGTTGTTGTAGCCGAGGAAGACGGCCAGGCGGGTCGAGAGCTTCGGGAAGAGCGCGAAGGAGCAGACCGCGAGCAGGACCACCGACCAGCGCAGCGCCTCGCCGAGCGAGGCCCGGCCGCGGATCTTGGCGTACCAGGTGGTGAGCAGCAGGAAGGCGCCGATCGAGAAGACGATGATCTGCAGGACGTTCAGGCCCTCGACCTGGACGGCCTTCTCGGTCGCCTTGCGGACCGTTCCCTGGGCGAAGAAGGCGAGCTGTTGCAGTGCTGGGTTCACGGGCTCGGGCACTCGATCCTGCTGACCGGTCGAGGATAGCCGTCCGGCCGCCGAAGCGCCAGCTTTGCCGGGTCGGCCGACGCGCCCGGTCCCGAGGAGGCCGGCCACGGAAGAAGGGGCCAGGGACGCGGCCCCGGGCCCTCGACCGAGGCCGCGCGACGGCGGTTCTCTCGCCTTCGACCGACGAGCCGATGAGGCCGCGCGGCGGACCGCAGCGCGCCGGCCCCTTGAGCCCGGCGCCGCCATCCCCCAAACTCGCGCATCGTCCCCGGGGGAGCCTGATGTCGACCGAAAGCCTGACCGTGAGCCTGGTCATTCCGGGTCGGAACTGCGAGACGACGCTCGCGGCCTGCCTGGACTCGGTGCTGCCGATCCTCCAGGACCCGCGATCGGGACTGATCGAGGTGCTCTTCGTCGACGACGGCTCCACCGACCGCAGCGCCGAGATCGCGCGAGCCCGGCCCATCACCTACCTGAAGGGCGAGGGCAAGGGCCCGGGCGCGGCCCGCAATCTCGGCTGGCGGAGCGCTCGCGGCGAGCTGGTCTGGTTCATCGACTCCGATACCGTCGCCCGTCCCGACGCCCTCGCCATCCTCCTCCCCCACCTGGCCGACCCGAAGGTCGGTGGCGTCTCCGGCAGCTACGACAATGCCCTGCCCGGGAGCCTGCTCGCCTGCCTGATCCACGAGGAGATCGTCGAACGCCACCTCGCCATGAAGACCGAGGTCGATTTCCTCGCCACCTTCAACGTGCTCTACCGCCGCGCGATCCTCGCCGAGCTGGACGGTTTCGACGAGCGCTACCTGAAGGCCCAGGACGCCGAGTTCTCCTTCCGGGTCACCGGGCTCGGCTACAAGCTCCACTTCGACATCGCCTCGAAGGTGGCGCACCACCACGAGACGAGCTGGCGGAAGTACCTGCGCGTGCAGCGCCAGCAGGGCTTCTGGCGGGTCTACCTCCACCTCGAGCACAAGGGGCACTCGAAGGGCGACTCCTACTCGAAGCTCAGCGACCATGCCCAGCCGCCGCTGGCCATGCTCTGCCTGGCCTCGCTCCCCTTCGGCTTCCTCGGCATCCCCTTCGTCCCGCTCAGCTTCTTCCAGGTCTCCTCCGGCTTCCTCTTCCTCCTCCTCCTCGCCCTCCAGCTCCCGATGACGCTCCGCCTCGTCCGCCGCACCGGCCAGCAGCGCTATTGGCTCTTCGCCTGGATGAGCTTCCTCCGCGCCTTCTGGCGCGGCATCGGCATGACCCTCGGCGTCTTCCACTACTGGGGCGAGAAGGAGAAGAACGCCTAGTCGTACGGCGTCAGTCATCTTCTTTCGGACCCCGCGGTGCATCGACAGCCCCGTCCCGGCCGTGAGAAAGGAGCCGACCAACAGCGCCGCTGGAAAGAAGGTCGGCCGAAGGTTCCAATGATGACCATGCCGGAGCACGACGACAGCGCGCGGTCCTTGACGGAACTCGGTTACGAGCACTTGCCTCGGCTCGTTGCCGACGACGAGTACCGCGTCAGTCATGGTTCTTCCGGTCAAGTGGCGCATCAGGCCGCCGTGGTCGGTCAGGCCGAAAGAACGGGTCTGACGCCGTAGGGGTCAGGATTCGTGCCAGGCGCGGGCCTCGGCGGCAAGGTCGACCTTCTGGAGGTCGTGCTTGGTGAAGCGGAGGCGGAGGGATTCGGCGCAGTAGTTCCAGAGGCGGACGTGGTAGTAGGCGAGGAGGACGGGGAAGCCCTGGACGAACTGGGGGATCGTCTTCCCCTTCAGCATGAGGTCGTTGTAGCTGATCGCCGCCACCGCGAGGGCGAGGAAGGCGAGGCTCGGGAGCATCGGCCACCACGCGGCGAAGCGGTAGGCCGAGAGGATGAGTCCGGGCAGGAAGAGGCCGTAGCCGAGGATGAAGAAGACCAGGTCGAGCCGCTGCCCGAGCCCGAACTTGTAGACCAGCTTCGCGGCCGAGCGGCCACCCTTCGCAGCCTGGCGAAAGAAGGAGCGCCGGCCGTAGGGGTGGACGTGGAGGACGCGGGCCGAGGGCCGGGCGATCAGCTCGTAACCGAAGGCGTGCAGACGGAGGTGGAGGCCCTCCTCGTCGCCGCGGCCGGAGACGCTGGTGTCGGGCTGGCCCGCGGCGGTCGTCTCGGCCTGGGCGCGGTCGGTGTCCCATTCGAGGCGCAGGAGGAGGTCGCGGCGCACCGCCATGTTCCCGGCGATGAGGCGACGCGCGGGACCGGCCTTGGCGAGGCGATGGGTGCCGCGGAAGACCAGTTCGTAGACGTTCCCGGGCTCCTGGTCCTCGACCAGGCCGGTCACGGCGGCGACCTTCTCGCTCGTGAAGCCGCGTTCGAGCTCGCTGAGCCAGTCCGGATCGGCGATGCAATCGTCGTCGAGGAAGGCGGCCCAGCGGCCGCGCGCGGCGAGGATGCCGCGATTGCGGCTCGGATTGGCGCCGATCTGCCGGTCGTTGCGAAGCAGGACGAGGCGGAGTCCGGAGAGGCGCTCACGGAGGGCCGCCAGCGTCTCGGGCGTGTCGTCGGTGGAGCCGTCATCGACCACGATCACCTCGAAGGAGGGATGATCCTGGGCCGCGAGGGCCTCGAGGCAGCTCGTGATCTTGGCCGGACGGTTCAGCGTCGGCACGACGACGGAGAAGCCGATTTCCGCCGCATCCGCCGCCTCGTCGCTCACCGACGTCTCTCCCCTACCGCCCGCCCAGGATGCCGCAAGCGTCGAGGCTCATGAGGATCTCCTCGACACAGCCGGAGACGTCCTGCTTGTGGCTCTCGATCACCAGCTCCGGGTTCTCCGGCGGCTCGTAGGGCGCCGAGATGCCGGTGAACTCCTTGATCTTGCCGGCGCGGGCCTTCTGATAGAGGCCCTTCGGGTCGCGCTCCTCGCAGACCTCCAGCGGGCAGGCGACGTGCACCTCGAAGAACTCGCCGGCGCTGCACAGCGACCGCGCCATGTCGCGCTCGGCGCGATAGGGCGAGATGAAGGCGGTGATGACGATGAGGCCGGCCTCGGCGAAGAGCTTGCCCACCTCGCCGACCCGACGCACGTTCTCGGCGCGATCCTCCGGCGAGAAGCCGAGGTCGCGGTTGAGGCCGTGGCGCACGTTGTCGCCATCGAGGATGTAGGAGCGGTAGCCGCGGGTGAAGAGCACCCGGTCGAGTTCCTGGGCGATGGTCGACTTGCCCGAACCGGAGAGGCCGGTGAGCCAGACGACCGCGCCGCGATGGCCGTTCAGGCGCTCGCGCTGGTCGCGCGAGACCTTGGATTCGGACCAGTAGATCTCCGAACTCTTGATCCGGCTCTCCTCGCCGCGCTCGGCCAGGTACCGCTCGACGTCGGCGAGGCCGCCGCCGGAGACCTGGTAGTCGTCGACGATGACGAAGCGGCCGCAGGGGCCGATCCGGTGGTGGCTGTCGAGGGCCACCGGCGACTGGGTGCGGATCGTGACCTCGGCCACCTCGTTGCGGCGGATGACCTTGGTCTCGACGTCCTTGCGCTCGAGGGTCTCGGCGTCGATGAGCCCGTGGACCCGCTCGATGCGGCCCTGGACCTCCTGGGTCATGATCTTGATCGGGTAGTTCTGTCCCACGACCAGATCGCGCTTGCCGAGCCAGAAGACGCGGGCATCGAAGACGTTGGTGTCGAAGGGCGCGTCGCCCACGTGGGACATGACGTCGCCACGCTTGACGAAGACCTGTTCGGTGAGGGTCACCGAGACCGACTCGCCGGCGGTCGCGTTCTTCTGGTCGTTGGCCGGGAAGTTCTCGATCGACTTGACCGTGCTGATCTTGTTGCAGGGCGAGAACAGGACCTGGTCACCCACCTTGAGGCGACCGGCCTCGATGCGACCGGCGACCAGGCGACGTTTGTCGAACTTGTAGACCCCCTGGAGCGGCAGGCGCAGCGGCTGGTTCTCCAGCGTCGCCACCGGCTTGAAGGCGTCGAGAACGTCGACGATGCGCGGACCGTCGTACCAGGGCATCTTGGCGCTGGGCTCGACGATCCCCTCGCCCTCGATGGCGCAGATCGGCACGTAGCACTGCGGCAGGATGCCGAGTTTCTCGAGGTAGGCGTCGTAATCGCGGCGCACCTCTTCGAAGCGCTCCTGCGAGTAGTCGACCAGGTCCATCTTGTTGACGACGACGGCGATCTGGCGGATGCCGAGCAGATGGAGCAGGTAGCCGTGACGACGACTCTGCTCCTGAACGCCCTCCTCGGCGTCGATCATCAGCAACGCGGCCTCGGCGTTGCTCGCGCCGGTCACCATGTTCTTGAGGAACTCGCGGTGGCCGGGAGCATCGATGATGCAGTAGGGGCGTTTCCGGGTCTTGAACCAGACCTGGGCGGTGTCGATGGTGATCGCCTGGTCGCGCTCGGCCTGCAGGGCGTCGAGGGCGAAGGCCCACTCGGTCCGCATGCCCCGGCGCTTCGACGAGGCGACGACGTGATCGATCTTGGCCTGGGAGAGGCTGCCGGTGTCGTAGAGGAGACGGCCGATCAGGGTGGACTTGCCGTGGTCGACATGGCCCACGATGACGATCTTCAGCAGTTCCTGGCTTTCGGTCTCGGTGATGCTGGTCACGATCTCGGTCCCGGGCGCTCGCGCCCTACATGTAGCCGTCCTGACGGAGCTTCTCGAAGGCGTCCTCGGACTCCTGGTCCTGGGCTCGCCCGTCCCGTTCGGCCTTGTTGGTGGCCTTCAGCTCCGCGATGATCTCGTCCACCGTCGACGCCGTCGACTCGATCGGGAAGGTGCAGGGCGCGCAGCCCAGGCTGCGGTAGCGCTTGCCATCCTTCGCGAAGTAGAGCGACACGGTCGGGATGTTCTCACGCTTGATGTACTCCCAGACGTCGATCTCGGTCCAGTCCAGGAGCGGGTGGACGCGGACGTGATCGCCGGGTGGGAAGTCGGTGTTGAACTGGCCCCAGAACTCGGGCGGCTGGTCGTGAGCCTCCCAGACGTTCTTCTTGGTCCGCGGCGAGAAGTAGCGTTCCTTGGCGCGAGTGGCCTGCTCGTCGCGGCGCACGCCGACGATCAGTCCGCCGAAGCCCATCTCCTCGACCAGGCGCGACAGGGGCTCGGTCTTCAGGGCGCGACAGCATTCGACGCGCCCCTTCGTGTGGTTCATGCCCTCGGCGAGGGCCTTCTTGTTCTGCGAGACTCGCAGGTCCAGGCCCCACTCCTTCGCGACCCGGTCACGGAACTCGATCATCTCCGGGATCTTGTAGGAGGTGTCGATGTGGACCAGCGGGAAGGGGACGTTGCCGCCGAAGGCCTTGCGCGCCAGCCAGAGGAGCACGCCCGAGTCCTTGCCGATGGACCAGAGCATGCCCATGTTCGGGATCTTCGCGAAGGCCTCGCGGATGATGTAGACGCCCTGCGCCTCGAGTTTGGACAGATGATCCAGCTTGTGCATGACCAACCTTATCGGGAACGGCTCCGGCAAACGAGGGGCGACCGGAGCACGACCTGAGGGGCCGGACCGGGCGGTTCTCGGCCCTCGGTTCTAACCAGGGGGCCGGAGGAAACCCCGGTTTTTCGGCTTTGGCGTGGCCGTTTGCATGAACATGCGGTGGCGAACGTTCCGGAGCGCGGCGTGCCCGGGGCACCGGCCGCGCATCCGAAGCCCGACGGCTCCCGGGCGAAGGATCTGGGCCAGCCAGCGGCTGGCGCTCCGGGGCCGGACCGCGCAGCGCCGGCTGCGCATCCGGCGGGATCGTCGGGCGAGAGCGTGGGCAACC
>JACKGY010000025.1 GCA_020639295.1 Planctomycetota bacterium | reverse complement strand
CAGAGCCTTCTCGTCCATGGGGCCGCGACGCTCGCCGGGAGCCGGAGCCGGCCTGGGCTCCTTCTTCTCGTCCTGGGGTTCCTCGCCCCGGGCCGCGCGTCGATCCTTGCGCATGGCTTCGCGCTCGGCCTCGTCGAGCTTGCCGTCGCCGTTCTTGTCGTACTTCTTGATCATCTCGGCCCGGCGGCCACCTTCCTGGGCCGCTCCGGGAACGCTCAGGAAGGCCGTGACGGCCAGGACGAACAGGGTGCCGGTGATGAATTTCATGCTGGACTCCTCGCTATGGTCCCGCGACTCGCGGGGCTCCATCATGCCCCTTGAACACCGGGAGGCGGACCGGGTTCCGGCCGCGAAAAACGGCGAGCCCGGTTCAGAGCCGGCTGGCCAGGAACCAGGTCAGGAGGGTCGTGCCCAGGGCCGTCCAGAAGGCTCGGCGGGTGATCGAGCGGCCGCGCTGGCGGAGCGCTTCGCGCAGCTCCGGGTCGGCCACCGCCGCGGCCTGACCGCCCAGATGGCAGCTGCCGCGGCTGGCGAGCAGGACGCAGGTCGAGGCGCGCGCCTGGAAGAAGCCGAGGGCCGCGCCGAGATGGCAAGGAAACAGCAAGAAAAGCCACCAGCGCGGATGGTCGCCGGCGACGATGAGCCAGCAGCCGACGGCGACGATGGCGCCGAGGATGATCCCGTTCAGGAAGCGGAAACGGCGCTGGTTGCCGTCGATGTTGGCGAGCCGGGCGTGATCGTTCATGTCCTCATGTTGCCGGCGCCTCGGGCGAGCGCAAGCCGGGGCCCGGGCCGGCCCCCCCGGCGCTTAGGATCGGGCCATGAGAATCCCCGACAAGATCCTCTCGCGGCCGGCCGCCGAATCCGCCCGGCTGCTGCTCCTCGAAGCGCTCGGCAACCTCCGGCTGGCCATCGACCTCGGCCCGCGCGCTCTGCTTCGAGCTCTCGGTCAGCTCCAGGTCCAGATCGCCATCAACCAGCCCGTCATGCCCGGCGGCGCCGGCAAGCGCGGTCGGCGGCTCCTGCGGGACATCGGCGACGGCCATCGCGAGCTGGTCCGGCTCCAGGAGACGATGGAGTTCTCCCGGTCGCTCGAGGCCAGGCGAGGTCTGCCGGACTTCGATCCCTCCCTGCGGGCGCAGCTCCAGCGCCGGGCTCGCCTGCTCCGGCGTGAGCTGGAGGA
Organism: Planctomycetota bacterium; assembly: GCA_020639295.1. GTDB lineage: Bacteria > Planctomycetota > DRQF01 > JACKGY01. The sequence continues at coordinate 13,899 of JACKGY010000025.1, read as the reverse complement.
GGAACGGCGGCCCGAACTGGAGGCCCTGCTGGTCGAGCTGGGCACGCGCTTCGAGGCCATGGAGGGCCGCGGGGACCGCTCCGCGACCGCGCTGGCGGGGGGCGACCTCCTCGCCGACTGGCTCGTGGTCGAGACGGCGGAACTCGGGCGCCGGTTCGGTCGCGGTCACGACGTCGACCGCCTGCTCGCCCGGGTCGAGGCCCTCGAGGCGGCCATCGAACCCTGGGCTCCGCATCTCGCCATGGCGACCGCGGCCCTCGAGATGCTCCGGCCCCTGGAACGACGCCTGGCGCGCCAGCGCTGGATCGAGATCCTCGCCGAGCTGGCCACGGGCGCGCTGATCGACGACATCCGCGCCCTCGGGGACGGTGGTGATCGTGCCGCCGAACTGCAGTCGCTGCGCGCGGCGGTGGTCGCCTTGGCCGAGGCGGTTCGCGGCGGCGCTCTCGATCGGCTGGAGAGCGAGCGGCTCTTCGTGCTGCGCGACCTGCCGCGCTTCGCTTCCGAACCGGCCGTGGCCGAGGTCTATCTCGGCTGGCTTCCGGGTGGTCAGGTCGACGAGACGATATCCCGCGTCTACGAGGGCGGGGCTCCGCGCCACGCCCGGCGCATCGGCCTGGGACAGGGGCGCAAGCGGGTCGAGTTCGAGGAGGAGACCAGCGAGGGCGTGTTCGAGTCGCTCTGGGCCCTCACCGAGGGCTGCCGCGTTCGCAAGCGCCGCTACGCCTTGCGTGAGGCGCGGCGCCGGGTCGAGATCGACGACTTCCACGATCGCGACCTCGTCCTGGCCCGGATCATGGGGGGCGAGGAGGCCGTGGCCGCGGCCCCCCCGACCTGGCTGGCGCCGGCGATCCTCCGCGAGGTCACCGGCGAGGTCTCCTATCAGGGCCGCCGCCTCGGACTCTGAGCCGGCTCAGGGCTCCCAGAGGTTGTTCGCCCGATCGACGTCCAGGAGCTGGTCGTCGGGGTCGATCTTGACCCGGACGACCCGGCCCTCGACGTCGAGGATGATCCGGTTGGTGACCTTCCAGTCCGCGACCGCGATGTCCAGACGATGGCTTGCGCCGCCCTCCAGGGTCAGCTCGACGACCGCGGGCATGATCGCCTGGCCCAGGTCGGCGACGGTGACCTTGCTGCGCCCGGCGCCGACCGCCACGTCGGTGATCGCGAGATCGAGCTTCCAGGTCTCGTGGCACCACTCGCGGAAGTACCAGTCGAGATCCCGGTTCGAGACCCGCGCGAAGGTGGCGAAGAGGTCCTCGGGGCGGGGATGCTTGAAGGCCCAGTCACCGAGATAGGCGCGCAGGGCGGCTCGGAAGGTCTCGTCGCCGATCAGCATGCGGAGCTGATGGAAGACCGCGCTCGGCTTGGCGTAGCTGGCGTTGCCATAACCACCGCGCGTGGTGTAGGCGTCGCCATGGATCATCATCGCCTCCTCGCCGTCACGGCGGGCCGACATGACGCGGTAGCCCTCGAAGGCGCGCTTCTTCTCGCCATCGCCGCCATAGAGCTCGTCGCCGGCGATCGCCGTCAGGCAGCTCGTCATGCCCTCGTCCATCCAGGCGAAGCGCTTCTCGTTGCTGCCGGCGATCATCGGGAACCACATGTGGATGGTCTCGTGGATGATCGTGCCGGAGACCGAGCGCGGATTGTTGCCCGCCGAGATGGTGGTCATCATCGGGTATTCCATGCCGCCACCCGAGGCACCCTCGCAGAGACTCATGTGGGGCCAGGGATAGGGGTAGAGGCGCGAGCCGAATTCGATCGTGTGCTTGCCCACCATCGCCGAGCGCTTCCAGGCCTCCTGGTCGGGGCGGTAGAAGGAGTGGATCACGCAGGGCTCGTCGCGATCGGGAACCTTGGCCCGGACCGCGTCCCAGAGGTAGTTGCGCCCGCAGGAGACCGCGACGTCGCGTACGTTCCGGGCCCGGAAGCGCCAGGTCAGGACATCGTCGGGAGCGTCGACGGTGAAGCCGCGCTTCTCGAGGTCCGTGCCGTCCACGATGGCGACGGTCTCGTCGCTGCCGGCGGCCGCCGCGAGCCGTTCGAGCTGCTTCGGCGCCAGGACCTCGGTCGGGTTCTGCAGGCTGCCGGTGGCCTGGACGAGGTAGTTCTCGGCCGTGCTGAAGGCGATCTCGTAGTCGGCGTAGGGCATGTAGAACTCGCCCGAGCCCCGGTACTGCTCGGCGACCCAGCCGTCGACGTCGTCCTGGACGGCGATCTGCGGATACCAGTAGCCGAGGTAGAAGAGCTCATCGCCGACGCGGCCCTGCCGGGGCGCGCCGCGCAGGGGAACCCGATGCCGCCAGTCGATCCGGAGATTCACGGCGGCGCCCGGCGGCAGGGCTTCGGGCAGCATCAGGGTCATGACCGTCCCGTCCACCCTGGGCTCGACCACCTGGGCCTCGCCGCCCGGCATGGTCAGGGTCACCTCGCCCAGCCGGACGCCACCGGTGTCCTCGAGGCGCCTCGCGAACTCCGCGTAGGTATGGATGTTCTGGCGCAGATGGATCGGGATGCGATCGACCGCGGCGCGGCTCCCGTTGCGGAACTCGATCTGTTCCCGGCCCTCGAGTTCGGCGCTCGCCGGGTCGAGTCGGGCTTCGATCCGGTAGCGGATGCCGTGGCGCCAGATCGCGTCACCCGGCCGGCCGTCCGCCCGTCGGCTACCGCGTTCGATGGCCGCCTCGAAGGCCGGATCGACCGGGAGCCCGTAGTCACGGGCGGCCTCCTGGGCGGAGGCGCTGGGGAAGGGGAGCGCGAACAAGAGCAGCAGGGCGGCGGACCTGGGATTCATCGTCTTCTCCTGGGAGGTACCCGCGATCAACGCATGGCTCCCGTCGATCTTGCAGACGGTCGGCGGCCTGACAAGGTCCCGTGGCCCGGAGTCGCCTATCGGGCCGGGTTTTAAGTCACTTCGACCCAGCCCCGAGGAGCGCGGTTCACGACCCGACGAAAGCGTTCCGTTCTTGGTCTCGGGTCGGCGACTCCTCTATCATCCGGACTGCCAGGCGGAACACCGCCGATGCCGACACCGCATTCACTACGAGAGGCAACACGATGTCGATCAAGACGTCCGTATTCCTTGCTCTTCTGGCCCTCTGCGGCGGACTCGCCGCACAGTCGACCCTCAACGTGCCCAGTGGCAGCTACCCCACGATCCAGTCGGCCCTGAATGCCGCCATGCCGGGCGACACCGTGATGGTGGCCGCCGGCGTCTACGCCGAGAAGAATCTCGACTTCAACGGCAAGGCCATCCGACTCGTCGGCGCCGGTGCCGCGATCTGCGCGATCGATGCCGGCACGACCGGCCGTGCCTTCGTCTTCGACAACGGCGAGACCGCCGCGGCCCGGGTCGAGGGCTTCGCGATCCGTAACGGTCGGGCGCCGGTCGGCGCGGCCGGCACGGTGGGCACGCCGAACGGTGGCGCCGGTGGCCACGGTGGCGCGGTCCTGATCAGCAATGCCTCGCCCACCTTCGTCAGCTGCCTCTTCGGCATGAATCAGGCCGGTCGCGGCGGTGACGCCTTCGATGTCGCCCTCGGCTCGCCCGGCGCGACCGGTGGCGCGGGTGGCCACGGCGGCGCGGTCGCGGTCGACGGCGGCAGCCCGCTCTTCGACGACTGCATCTTCGACAGCAACGCCGCCGGTCGCGGTGGCGACGGCAAGGGCCGCGGCTTCGCGACCGCGATGGGCCAGCCCGGTCACGGCGACGGTGGCCCCGGTGGTCACGGCGGTGCCGTCGCCGTGGTCAACGGCAGCGCGATGCTGCTCGGCTGCACCTTCCAGAACAACGGCGGCGGCGTCGGCGGTACCGGGAGCCCGAGTTCGAGCCTCGGTGGCACCTCCGGTTCCGGTGGTGTCGGTGGCGACGGCGGTGCGGTGGCCCTGCTCAACGGCAGCGGGACCGTCGCCGACTCGCTCTTCCTCGGCAATCGCGCCGGCAACGGCGGCAGCTCCCAGGCCGCGATCGGCGGTCTCGCCGGTTCCGGTGGCAAGGGCGGCAACGGTGGCGCGATCAACGTCGCCGGCACCGCGACCGCGCAGCTCGACGACCTCGAGATGAGCGGCAACGAGGCCGGCAAGGGTGGTCCTGGCGGCGACTCGGGCGCCTTCTTCAGCGTCATCGGCGTCTGCGGTCGCGGTGGCGATGGTGGTCTCGGTGGCGGTCTCGCCTCGGCCGGTAACGCCAACCTGGACGCCTTGCTGGCGCTCGCCAACAAGGCCGGTACCGGCGGCGAGGGCGGCATCGGCTACGGCATCGTCTCCGGTCCCGGCGGTGATGGTGGCCACGGTGGTGGATTCGCCACCCTCGGCGGTACCAACCTGGTGACCAACTCGGTCTTCTCGCGCAACGTCAGCGGTGGCGGCGGCAAGGCCGGCGCCCAGTCGAGCAACAACCACAACTCCGCGGGCGCGGCGGGTGTCGCCGGCGCCATCCTCGGCGCGCTCGGTACCCTCGACGTCGCCAGCTGCACCATCTACGACAACCGTCTCGGCCCGGTCGGCCTCGGCGGCTTCAACTACACCGTGCCCGGTGCTCCGGGCGTCGGCTCCGGGCTCTTGCACGCGAGCGGCACGACCAACATGGTCAACGACATCGTCTACGCCAACCTCGACGGCGGTGGCAGTCCCTCGAACCTCTTCATCGTCGCGGCCGGCCTGACCGTCAGCTACAGCGACGTCGGCGCGGGTTGGCCCGGTACCGGCAACTTCGACGTCGATCCGATGCTGGTCGATGCCGCCAACGACGACTACCACCTCGCGCCGGCTTCGCCCTGCCGCGACGTCGGCAACTCCGCGGCGGCGATCGTGCCGACGCTGGACTTCGACGGCCAGGCACGGGTCGTCTGCGGCGCGATCGACGTCGGCGCCGACGAGTACGTGGTCCTGCCGCCCGTGCTCGGCCAGGCCTCGCGCCCGGGCATCGCCATGATGGACATCAACAACGCGGTGAACCTGCAGGGTTGCGCCGTGGCCACCGGCGAGCCGGGCCCCTACTACTGCCTGACGCCGGTGGGCGCGCCGATCACCTTCTCCTTCGATGGTCAGCCCAACCAGCCGATCATCTGCGTCTGGCACTTCCTGAACATCAACAACGTCAACTACGGCCCCTTGGCCGGTCAGTTCGACATCGGTGGCCCGGCGGACCTCTCCGGCATCCCCACCGGCCTCACCGTCTTCGCCGACGGCAGCTATACCTATCTGGCGCCCTATGCCTACACCCTCGACGCGGCGGGGCAGGCCAGCTACAGCTACACGATGCCCTTCTTCCCCTCGGGCATCCTCTGTGCCTTCCAGTCGGCGATCTTCAATACGACCGGCCTGAAGATGTCGAACGCGGTCGAGGTCACCGTGCCCTGACCCGGAGCTGACTCCTTCCTGACCTCGTCCTGACGAGGTCGCGGCCAGCGCCGGCAATCTTCGGATTGCCGGCGCTGTTTCGTCGTCGGGGCGAAATGCCCGGCCTGATTCGAGGCCTTCATCGGGAATTGATGGACGCCTCGGCAGTATGCGCCGTCTTGAGACGCGTGGATGCGGGCCGGGACGGAACCCAGGAGGAGAGGGGCATGGCCGTTCGGATCATCGTCTTCGTGCTGACTCTGGTGTGGACACTCGGGCTCGCCGGCCAGGAGGCGACGTCCACGGGGATCGACTGGCGGCCGGAACTCGCCAAGGCCCTCAAGGAGGCCAAGGACGGCAACCGGCCGCTCATGGTCGCCTTCGTCCTGCGCGCCGAACCGGCGAACGAACGGCTCTGTGCCGAGCATTTCCTCGACCCCGAGATCGTCGCCCTGAGCCGGGAGTTCGTCTGCGTCCTCGCCCTCGGCACCTACGCGAGTCCCGACGCCACGGCCGGCACCCGGGGGAGCGACGCCCTGATCGCCGCCCTGGCCGGCAAGATGACCGCGAAGCAGATCGCCAAGGTCGAGATCGACGCCCGGATGGAGTGGATGGACAGCCCCACGGTGAGCGCGCCGCAGTTCCTCTTCGTCCGCCCCGACGGCAGCAGCATCCTCCTGCGCCACGTCTGGATGCTGGAGAAGCGGGAACTCCTCCACAAGATGCACAAGGCCCTGCACTTCTTCGACCCCGAGCACGCGCTGCCCCAGGCGCTGGTCGAGGACTTCAAGGCCGAGAGCGACCTGGTGGCCCAGCTCCTCCTGGAATCCGACGACAACAACATGAAGACCCGGCGTGATGCCATGAAGCAGCTCGCCGACCACGACGACCCGCGGGTCGTCGACTTCCTCATCGCCCAGACCCACGCCGAGGTCGACCAGGCCAAGCGCCTCGAGGCGATCGACGTCATGGGCAAGGAGGGCGGGGCGAAGTTCCTGCCCCGCCTCCACGAGATGCTGAAGAAGGAACGCGGTTACCAGGTCCGCACCAACGTGGCCGACGCCCTGAGGCGCATCGGCATGGTGGAGAGCGTGCAGCCCCTGCTCGACGTGCTCAAGAGCGAGAAGAAGAGCCAGGTGCGTTCCCTGCTCCTGCGCGCCCTGATGGTCTGCGGCGGTACCCGCGACGAGGTGCAGAAGGAGATCGAGAAGGTGCTCCTCCGTGGCGACGAGCTGGACCAGGTCACCATCATGAGCGAGCTGACCAAGGTCGCCTGGGACGATCGTTACGAGAAGGGCCTGGCCAAGTGCCTGAAGGCGAACGACTCCAAGGTTCGGGTCGCCGCCTTCTGGCTGGCGGGCACCCACAAGGTGGAGAGCGCGCGCAAGCCGATGAAGATGCGGCTGTCCTCGGAGAAGAACAGCGCCCGATCCGCCTGCGCCTGGGCCCTGCAGGCTCTGGGCGAAGAAGTCGCCGAGGCGGGCGAGGATCCGAGCAAGGAGATCACCGACGCCCTGCCCTCGGCGTCCTTCTGAGCGGGGCGCCCCGCCTCAGGCGGGGCCGTGGACCAGCTCGCCACCCTCGTGGCCGGCCAGGCCCGTGAGCAGGGCGCTGGCGAGGAGGAGCAGGCGGCCGACCGCCAGGAGGGTCTTCGAGTCGCGACGCCGGGCCAGTTCCAGCGTGCCCCAGGCCACGAGGCTCGAGCCGGTCGCGGCGATGCCGAGCCAGCGGTGGCGGAAGACGGTCGCGTCGCGGTAGCCGGCCTCGGCGGCGAACCAGCCGCTCAGGGCCGAAAGCGCGGCACCGCCCGCGCCGATGAACAGGCAGAAACGGACCGTCGTCACCAGCCCGGCCCCGCGGAACCAGACCAGGAGTTCGGCGAGCGCCGCCACCAGGATCAGGGCGACGGGGAAGTGGATCACCAGAGGGTGCAGGTCGCCCAGGGAGGGCGCCTCGGCCGCGGCCGGGTTTCCGTCCGGCCCGGTGGTCGGCTCGGGCTCCGCCGTTGCAGCGGTCGCCTGCGGCGCCGGCGCACCGGCTCGGAGCCAGCTGAGCACCAGGTCGAGTTCGGCCGGGGCGAGCGGGCCGTTCTTGGCCTTCTTCGGCGGCATCGGCTCGAACTCGTCGGTGAGGCTGAGCCAGAGGTCGCTGTCCTCGGGCTCATGGTCGCCGACCAGCTTCTCGCGGACCCGATCGAGGTCCTCGATGTAGCCGATCTTGCCCTTGGGTTTCTTCAGCTCGGCGCCGTGACACTCGACGCAGCGATGCCGGAAGATGGCGCGGACCTCGCTCCCGAGGTCCACGCTTCCCGTCTGGGCCTGCAGGCCGACCGCGAGGGCGAACAGGCCGGCGACGAAGGTCAGCGCCCGTTGGGCGCTGCCTTCGAAAGCCATGGACCCGCCGATCTGGGTGGAGGATCTCATCGGCGGTCGATCAGTCGTCCTCGACCTTGAAGCTGGCGTGGCCCGAGTCCTGGAGTTCCTGGAGCTCGCGCATCGCGGCCTTGGCCTCGTCGCCCTTGCCGTCGAGGACCGCGCGCTCCATCTTGATCGTGGCGGCGAGGCAATCGAGCATCATGCCGCGGTACTTCAGGATCATCTCGTCCTTCTTCTCGGACTTGGCGGCGACACCGGGAACGAGGCTCTTGGCCTCGATCAGAGCCTTCTGCATGACCAGGATCTGGGCGAGGTTCTCGCCCTTCTGGGCCTCGTCCCCGAGGGACTTGCGCATCCGGCGCATCGCGCCCTTCAGCTCCTTCATGCACTTCTCGAGCGCCTCGTGGTCATCCATGGCGGCCGGGCGGACGTTCGCAGGGGCCGGCGAGACAACGAGATAGGACAATCCGATGAGGCCCACGACGAGCAGGCCGACGATCAATTTCGACATGTACTTTCTCCCATCAGGAATCGCGTGGCTGGGATCCTATCTCCCCGCGCGGGCGAGATGTAGGAGGATTTGCCTCCGCTGGAACCTCATCGCTGCCGAGAGTGTTCGTAAAGGGGTCGTGAGAACCTCATGTATTGTCGTCCGGCCGCCTTGCCAGGCAGGTCGACGCCACCATCATCGGTCCGGGCGGAGAGCGGTAGTTCGGCATGAGGACCATGGACGGTCAGGATCTGGAACACCTGGAGGACCTTGCCCACGAACCCTCGGACCTGAAGGGAGCGGGCGAACCGGTCCCGATCGCGAGCCCGGTTCCGCGGCCGCCGGAAGAGATGACCACCACGCCGGCTGATCGGGTCCCGGTTCCCGAGCCCGGCCCGGCGGGGCACGATCTCGCGGACCCGGCCTACTTCCTCAACCGCGAGCTCACCTGGCTCAACTTCAACTACCGGGTCCTCGACGAGGCCGCCGACCGGCGCAATCCCCTGCTCGAGCGCCTCAAGTTCGTCGCCATCGTCAGCTCGAACCTCAACGAGTTCTTCATGAAGCGCATCGGCGGCCTGAAGCAGCAGGTCGGCGCCGGAGTCAGCACCCGCACTCCGGACGGGCGCAGTCCCTCGGAGCAGATCGCCGAATGCTGTGCCCTGGTGCGGCGGCTCGAGTCGAAGAAGCTCGCCGTGCTCGAGGCCCTGCGCACCGAGCTGGAGGAGAAGGGCATCACGGTGCGCAGCGCCAGTCAGCTCGATCCGACCGAGCGCAATTGGCTGCGCGAGTACTTCTTCGAGAACATCTATCCGCTGGTGACCCCGCAGGCGACCGATCCGGCGCATCCCTTCCCCTTCATCTCGAACCTCTCTCTCAACCTCCTGGTCACGCTGCGCTACGACGATCTCGAGACCTCGCTGGCCCGGGTCAAGGTGCCCATCGGCGCCGGCATCAGCCGCTTCATCCGCCTGCCGGACCGCAACACCTACGTGCCGCTCGAGACGGTGATGGCGGACAACCTCGACCTCCTGTTCCCGGGGATGGAGGTGGTCTCCTGCTCGTTCTTCCGCGTGACCCGCAACTCGAACACCGAGACGGCCGAGGAGCGCGCCGACGACCTCCTGGCCCTGATCGAGGCCGAACTCCGGGAGCGGAAGTTCGCGCCCATCGTGCGACTCGAGGTGTCGAGCGGCATGGACTCGCAGCACCTCGGCATCCTCGCCGCCGAGCTCGGCCTCGACGCCGTCGACGACGTGTTCGAGAGCGTCGGTTATCTCGGCTTACGCGATTTCATGGAGATCGCCACCGACCCGCGCCTGCAGGGCGAGGGGCTCCGCGACGAGCCCCATTATCCGATGGAACATCCGGTGCTGGTCTCGGACCGCAACATCTTCCACATCCTGCGCGACCAGGGTTCGGTGCTGTTGCATCATCCCTACCAGAGCTTCGCCACTTCGGTCGAGCGCTTCCTCCTCGAGGCCAGCCGCGACCCGAAGGTCCGCGCGATCAAGATGTGCCTCTATCGGACCAGCTCCGAGTCGAAGGCGATCGACTACCTGATCGACGCCGCCAAGAACGGCAAGCAGGTGACCGTGGTGGTGGAGATCAAGGCGCGCTTCGACGAGGCGGCCAACATCCGCTGGGCCAATCGGCTCGAGGAAGCCGGCATCCACGTCACCTACGGAGTCGTCGGCCTCAAGACGCACTGCAAGGTCATCCTGGTCGTGCGTCAGGACTACAACGGCCTCCGCCGCTACGCCCACGTCGGCACCGGCAACTACCACGCCGGTACGGCCCGGCTCTACACCGACTTCGGCCTGCTCACCGCCGACCACCAGATCGGTCAGGACCTGACCGAGCTCCTCAACTACCTGACCACCGGCTACAAGCCGAAGAGGCGCTACCAGAAGATCCTGCCCAGCCCGAAGATGGGCCGGCAGGCCCTGCTCCAGAAGATCGAGCGCGAGGTCGAGCATGCCCGGGCCGGCCGGGGCGGCGCGATCCAGTTCAAGATGAACGCGCTCGAGGACCCGGAGATCACCCGCGCCCTCTATGCCGCCTCCCAGGCCGGCGTGGCGGTCGATTTGATCGTGCGGGACAGCTGCCGGCTCCGCCCCGGGGTTCCGGGACTCTCCGACAACGTTCGCGTCATCAGCATCGTCGGCCGTTTCCTCGAACACGCCCGGGTCTACTACTTCCGCAACGGCGGTGGCGAGGACGACGAGTACTACATCGGTTCGGCCGACTGCATGAAGCGCAATCTCGACTCCCGGGTCGAGGTCTTCGTGCCGGTCGAACAGGCCGCGCACAAGAAGGAGTTGCGCGAGGTCCTCGATCGACAGCTCGCCGATCGGCGCGGTGCCTGGGAGATGCGCGGCGATGGCAGCTACGCCCGGCGCATGCCGACCGTGCCCGAGGAAGAGATCGGGGTCCAGCGCGCGCTGGTCGACCTCTACGATCGACGCCTCAAGGAGAGCAAGCGGCTGAAGAAGCGGAGGATCCGCGGCTTCGATCGTCGCTTCGGCAGCTGAGGCTCCCGCCCCACGCGCCGCGCGCGCAACCGGTCGACGAAGATCTCCCGCTCGATGGGGCCCTCCCAGCGATCGCCCGGGCCCCAGACCCGGTGGGCGAGGTCATGGCAGGGTCGGCAGAGGTCGACGTAGCGGCGCCGGATCTCGACCTCCTTGCCGGCGCCACGCGCGATCGGGCGCAGGTGGTGACGGGTGAGGGCGACCAGACCATCGCAGACCGGACAGACGCCCCGTTCCCGCACCATCGCGGAGAAGGAACACCAGCCGGCGCCGAAGCGCCGGTAGAGTTCCTCGAGCAGTTGCTCGTCGTCGAGGCGCTCGGGCCCCTTGGCATCGTCGGTCGCCATGGGGCGATTCTACCACCGCATTCGAAACCACGCGGCGACCCACGGCGTCATTCGAGGCGTCGTCCAGGAGGAGCCGGAACGTGTGCAGAGTCATGTCTCCAGTCGTGATCCTCGGCCTCATGCTCGTCGCCTGCGCCCATGATCCGGGTGCGGAGGACGCGCCGGCGGTCGTCGGCATGCCGCTTCGGCCGGAAGTCGCCGTCGACGGGCCTCGGCCGCAGCTTCGGATCGAGGACGAGCCGGCTCCTCCCTGGGGCGACCTCGACTGGCGGGCCGAAGGTGAGCGGATCCACTGCCGGCTCGGCGGCACCGATCAGGAGACGCTCGAGGCGCGGGGCACCTTCGTCGCCGAGATGCTCCTGCGCCGCGTCCGCGGCCTCGGCGAACTCGAGATCGAGTCGACGGGGTCGGCCACCGAGCGTCGGCTCGAGATCCGTGGCGACGACGTGGCGCGGGCCGCCGCCTGCCGCCTGCTCGAAGGCCTCAAGGCGAGTCACGAGAACCTCACCATGTCCTTCTCCTTGCAGAGCGAGGCGCATGCCGAGCCGCTGGTCGGGCCGATGAGCCTCGGCGTGCTCGCGGGACAGCGCGCGACGGTCTCGGTGATCAACGAGATCGCCTATATCAAGGACTACGAGCTCGAGGTCGCCACGGCCTCGGTGGTGGCCGATCCCATGGTCGACGTGGTGCAGGAGGGCATCGTGGTCGACATCCTGCCCTATGCCGATCCGGACGGTCGGGTCCAGATCGACTACGTCGTCACCTGCTCGGCCCTCGTCCGGCCGATCCGGGAATTCACCACGGACATCGGCGGCACGAGTCCGGTCACGATCCAGCTGCCCGAGCTTCGGGTCGCGACCAGGAGGGGCCGTCTCGTGGTCCCGGCCGAGGGGACGAGCTTCCTGATCGACGGCATCGAGATGCCGAGTGGCGAGGGCGATGTCGAGCCCGAGAGGGACATCCTGCGGATCGAGGGCTCGTTGACCCGCGGTCCTCGCGAGCCCTCAGGCCGCGAAGGCTGAGGGGGTCGCCGACCGGGCGCGCCCGGGCCCGCCGAGTCGGGGGTGCCGCGCGCGCGGCCCCGGGTCGCGCCTTCGCGCCCGCATCGGGGGGCACGAACTTGACGGTGGGGTCGCCCATTCGATAGGACCGGGGTCCCCCGGCGGTCGGCGTCGGGGCCTCGACCTCGAGCGGAGCGAGCCCGATGACCCGTCCCGATTCCCGCGCCTTGCCGATCCTCGTCTTCCTGCTGATCGCGTCCGGCCTCAGGGCCCAGGACGAGCGGCTGCCGGTGCCGGAGAAGAAGGCCATCCTGGCCGCGCGCAAGGAGGTCGCCCGCGAGGTCGCCAAGCTCGCCGGTCCGGCCGCCCGGATCAAGGCGCTCCTCGACCTCGGGGCCGACGCCGCGGCCGACCCGGTCCGGCGCCATGCCGCGCTGGACGAGGCCCAGGCGCTGGCCGACGAGGCCGAGGATCTCGACGCCGCCCTCGGGGCGCGGCGGCTTCAGCTCGATCTCTTCGCGCTCGATCGCCTGGACGGCCTGCACGACTTCCTGGTCGACTTCGCCAAGGGGAAGAAGTCGGCGGGCATCGCCGAACGGACGGCGGAGGAACTGGTCGACCTCGCCGCCCTGGCCTTCGCCCGGCGCGACCCGAAGCGTGCCGGCAAGCTGGTGGACGAGGCCGCCGCGCTGGCCAGGAAGGCCAAGCTCACGGGCCTCGGTCGGGTCCTCAAGGAGGCCGACGCGCTCGTGACCGAGCTCGGGCGCATCGCGGCCCGGGCCGAGAAGGGCGGGGCCGACGCCGACCCGCTCGACCTCGTCCTGCTCGCCCTGGCGCGCGGCGACGCCGACCTCGCCCAGAGGCTCGCGGCCACGGCCGACGAGGAACTCGTCGCGCTGGCCGCGGCCGAGGAGAAGGCCGGCACCAAGGCCGCGGAGACCCTCGACCTGGCCGAGCGCTGGTGGCTCGTGGCGGAGAAGCGGCCGAGCAAGGCCTTGCAGGCCCTGTTCCGGGCGCGGGGTCTGACACTGGCGCTCGGCACGGTCGGTCGCGTCAACGGCGAACTCGAGCTCCGGCTCGCGCCCTGGTTGGTCCGGTCGCAGCACCGTCTCCTCGCCGACCGGCTCCTGCTGCTCGACGAGGACGGCAGGGACTTCGTCGCCGACGCCGCCATCGAGGACCTCGACGCCCGGATCGCCAAGCTCGACCTCGACCGGCGGCGGGCCGGCTGGCGCGAGAACCTGCCGATCTTCCCCGAGATGCGCTTCAGCTCGCGGCATCGCTACCTCGCGATCATGGAGACCAGCGAAGGCGAGCTGGTCCTGGAACTCCACCCCGAGGCGGCGCCGCGGCATTGCGCCAACCTGATCTACCTGGCCAGGATCGGCTTCTACGACGACCTGAAGGTGCACCGGATCGTGCAGGGCTTCATGGCCCAGTTCGGTTGCCCGCGTGGCGACGGCAAGGGTGGCCCGGGTTACAAGTTCGACGGCGAACTGGCCACCAGCCTGAAGCACGATCGGACCGGCATCCTGTCGATGGCGAACTCCGGCCCGGGCACCGATGGCTGCCAGTTCTTCGTCACCTTCACCGCCACGGCGCACCTCGACGGTCTGCACACGGCCTTCGGCCGGATGCTCACCGGGCGGAAGACCTGCCTGGCCCTGGAGCAGAAGGGCGGCTCCGGCGACGCCGGGATCCCGAGCGAGACCGTGACCCTGAAGTCGATCCGCATCCGCGTGCTCTGAGTGCGGTTCAGAGCAGGGCCGGGTTCTGGCTGTAGCGCCCGGTGATCGTCGCCTCGGCCAG
>JACKGY010000024.1 GCA_020639295.1 Planctomycetota bacterium | reverse complement strand
AGTCGGGGCGAGTGGATTCGAACCACCGGCCTCTACGTCCCGAACGTAGCGCTCTACCAGGCTGAGCCACGCCCCGAGGGTTCAGGAGTATAGACCAGGGCGAGGGCCTTTCAAGGCATCTCGCATTTGGACGTTTTCGGGGAGGGGGTCGGGGGATGCGACGCAAGCCTCGGTGGAGCCGAGGCTTGCGGGATCAGGAGGGGCCTTTCGGGCTCACTCCTTGGCGCGACCCATGAACTCGCCGGTCTCGGTGCTGATCTTCACCAGCTCGCCGACGTCGATGTGCAGGGGCACCTTGATCTCGAGGCCGGTCTCGACGACCGCACGCTTGAAGATGTTGGAGACCGTGTTGCCCTTCGCGGCCGGCTCGGACTCGGTGATGGTCAGGTTGACGCTGGGCGGCAAGTCGAGGGAGATGGCCTTCTCACCGTGGAAGGTGAGCTGGACCTCGTCGTTCTCCTTGACGTAGGGCATCTGGTCGCCGACCAGGTCGTGGTCGAGTTCGTACTGGTCGTAGGTGCCCTGGTCCATGAAGACGTAGTCGCCGGTGCCCTCGTTCTTGTAGAGGTACTGCGCCTTGCGCTTCTCGAGGTAGGCGACGTCGTAGCTCTCGCTCGAACCGGCCCGGATGTGCTTCCAGCTGCCGGTCGAGAGGCTCTTGCACTTCATGTTGATGATGGCCCGCAGGTTGCCGGGCGTGTGGTGCTTGTACTCGGCGACGACCCAGAGGTCGCCGTCGATGATGAGAACGTTGCCCTTGCGGATTTCGGTCGCGCGAGCCATGTCGGACTCCTGTGTTCGATCGCTGTTTCCGGGGAAGTTAACGCCGGGGCCTGGATGGAGCAACGAGGGCCGGGACCGGGCCACGGGGCAGCCGGTTCCGGGCCGGGGCCGCCGGGGCTATGATGCGCGGAAGGGCTTGCGGCGCCATGGGCTGCGCACGCGCCGCCCGGGCCCGGGACCACCACGCGAGAGCCGACCATGACCTTCCAGCACCTCGTCCTGCTGCTCGTTTCCAGCTTCCTTCTCGCCGCCTGCGCGCTGGGACCCCGACCTGATGAGGGTGACGACTGGGACGAGCCCCGGCTGGCCGAGGGCATCTCGCGCCGGCTGGCCTTCGAGCGGGGCGAACTGATCGGCGACCTCGACTACCGGCTGTGGCTCCGGCTCGGCACCGGGGACGGCTTCCAGGGCGAATGCCGGATCGGTCTCGACCTGGCCGAGGTCCCGGACGAACTGGTGCTCGACTTCCGCGGCCGCTCGATCGACCAGGTCCTGGTCAACGGTCAGGAGGTCGCCGGCCGCCGGGAGACCAACCACCTGATCCTCCCGGGCGCGCCCTTCGTCGCCGGCGCCAACACCATCCAGATCGGCTACCAGGGCGAGATCGGCGCCGCCGGCAAGGGGATCATCCGGGTCGACGATCGCGACGACGGCTCGGTCTACCTCTACACCCTCAACGTCCCGGCCGACGGACACGCCCTCTTCCCCTGCTTCGACCAGCCCGACCTCAAGGGCCGCTTCACGCTCGAGGTCGAGGCGCCGAGCGACTGGCGGGTGATCGCCAACGCGCCGCAGCTCGGGGCGCCCGAGCCCCTCGGGCAGGGCCTGGCCCGCTTCCGCTTCGCCGAGACCCGGCCGATCTCGACCTACCTCTTCGCCTTCGCCGCCGGCCCCTTCATCGAGCGCCAGCAGGTGGTCGCCGGGCGCGAGATCCGCTGCTACGCGCGCCGGAGCCAGCCCGCCCTGCTCGACCGCCACCTCGCCGAGCTGATGCGCCTGCACGGCGCCGCCCTCGGCTTCCTCGAGGACTGGTTCGCGATCCCCTACCCCTTCCAGAAGTTCGCCTTCGTGATCGTGCCCGACTTCCCCTTCAGCGGCATGGAGCACCCGGGTTGCATCTTCTACGGCGAGGACCCGACGCTGTTCCGTTCCGAGGTCACCCGGCTGCGCGAGGCCGGCCGCGCCGATCTCATCGCCCACGAGACCGCGCACATGTGGTTCGGCGACCTGGTCACCATGCCCTGGTTCGACGACGTCTGGCTGAAGGAAGGCTTCGCCACCTTCATGGCCCACAAGGTGCTGGAGAGGACCTTCGGCGGGGTCGACCACGACCTCGCCTTCTTCCTGCGCAACAACGTCGCCGCCATCGACACCGACGCCACGCCCGGCACGACGCCGATGCGCCAGCCGCTGCGCAACATGATGGACGCCAAGTCGAACTACGGCCCGATCATCTACCGCAAGGGTCCGGCCGTCCTTCGCGCCCTCGAGTACGCGATGGGCGAGGAGGCCTTCCAGCGCGGCAGCCGGCTCTTCCTCGATCGCCACGCCTACGACTGCGGGTCCTGGTTCGACCTGAAGGCTGCCCTCGAGGAGGCCGGCGAGGGCGAGGGCTCGCTCGACGACTACGGCGCCGCCTGGATCGAGGGCGCCGGCATCCCCGAGGTCTGGAGCCGGATCGAGGATGCCGGCGGCAGCCTGCCCCGGATCGTGATCGAACAGGTCTCGGCCTCGGGCAACGATTGGACCTGGCCCCTCGCGCTCGAGTGCTGCTGGCACGATCGCGCCGGCAAGCTGGCCAGCCAGCGCCTGACCTTCGCCACGCCGGAGGCCGAGATCGTCGGCGGCCAGGTCGACGGCCGGGGCTTCAGCTTCGCCAACCAGGGCAACCGCGCCTACGGGCGCTTCCGCCTCTCGGCCGAGGCACGCGACCACGTCCTCGCCGACTTCGAGCACCTCGACGACCCGCTGCTCCGCGCGATGCTCTGGGAGGCCCTCTGGTACGAGGTCGAAGACGCCGAGCTCGCCCCCATCGACTACCTGGTCTTCGCCCGCAAGCAGTTCTGGCGCGAGACCGACCAGCGGCTGGTCGCCACCATCCTCGGCCGGGTCGCGACGGTGCTGGCGCGGCATCTGTCCGACACCCAGCGCGCTCAGATGGCCGTCTTCTGGGAGAGCGACGTCGCCGAGGCGATCTTCGACGAGACGATCGATCGCGGTCTCAGGCTCCTGCTCTTCCGTGCCTACCCCTCGATCGTCCAGACTCGCGGCGGCGCGATCCTCCTGCGCAACCTGGTCGAGAAGAAGGCCTCGCCGCCGGGCATCGAGGTCTCGACCCGCGACCGCTGGTCGGCGCTGACCCGGCTGATGATCCTCGGCGACCCGAGGGCCGAGGAGCTGTTCACGCTGATGAAGACCGAGGATGCCGGCGACGAAGGCCGCCGCCGCGCCTTCCTGGTCGACTGCGCCCGCCCGGATCTGGCCACGAAGCGCGCGCTCTTCCGGCGCTTCTTCACCGACCCGGAGCTTCCCGAGCGCTGGGTGCAGGACGGCGTCTCGGTCTTCTTCGCCAGCGAGCAGGCCGCGCTCACCGACGAGTTCGTCGCCGAGTCGCTCGAGCGGCTCGACTGGATCAAGGCCAACCGCAAGATCTTCTTCCTCTCGGCCTGGCTCGAGGGCGTCATCCGCAGCCGCCTGAGTCCGGCCGCCGCCGAACTGGCCTGGGCCCATGCCGAGCGCCCGTCGACCCAGGAGGACGTCCGCAAGAAGCTCCTCGTGCCGCTGGCGCATCTCGACCGGACGCTGCGGATCAGGGAGCGCTACGCCAGGGATTGATGATGGAACCGAACCAGGTCACGAGCCCTCGCGAGGGACGAATCGCCGGCTGGACCGGCTTCCTCTCCGGGCTGGTCGCCGCCCTCCTCGGCTCGCTCCTCGCGATGCTCGCCTGTGTCCCTTTCGTCGACGAGGGCGGAGCCGATCTCGACTGGGTCCTGCTCGCGCTCTTCATCCTGCGGACCGTCGTGCTCATCCGCTTCAAGGCGCGGTCCCTCGTTCGGGCCGATCGCCCGCGCCATGCCCGAGGCTTCAGGATCGGCGTCTCGATGGTCAGCCTGGCCGACATCGGGGCGTTGGTCGCCACCATGGTACGGAACGCGAGCTTCTGAGCGCCGCCGATCGAACAGTCCTGCTTATCGGCCCGATCGGGACCAATCATGCCGGCATCGGCGGCGGCAGGCGTATCCTGGTCTCGGTCACAGGAGCAGATCATGCGCGCGAGCGAGAGATATCGGGCCAGGTCGAGCCGACGCCGCGACGCCAAGGGAAATTCGGACCTGCGGCCGGTCTGGCTGCCGGTCTGGCTGCGGGTCGTCCTCTACCTCTTCGCGGTCGTAGGCCTCCTGGTCACCGGGCTCTTCGTCCTCATCTGGGCGAGTTGCGGAGGCGGCCTCGGATGATGCGCCGAGCACCATGAACTTTCCCGTCGTCTTCCATCTCGGCTCGGTCGCCCTGCCGGCGCATCTCGTGTTCGAGGTGCTGGCCTACGCGGTCGGCTTCCAGTACTACCGCTGGCTCCGCCGGCGCGAGGGCGATCACCTCGAGCTCCAGGACCGCTGGACGCTCATCGTCGCCGCCGTGGTCGGCGCGGCGATCGGCTCCAAGCTGCTCCATCACCTGAACTCGCCCTCCCGGCTCCTCGAGCACTGGTCGGACCCGACCTACTTGATGGGCGGCAAGACCATCGTCGGCGGCCTGCTCGGCGGACTCGTCGCGGTCGAACTGACCAAGTGGAAGCTCGGTCTCGTCCGCCGTAGCGGCGACCTCTACGCCCTGCCGCTCTGCCTCGCCATCGTGATCGGCCGCGTCGGCTGCCTCTTGACCGGAATCCACGACGACACGGTCGGGGTCACCACGGCGAGCTTCCTCGGCATGGATCTCGGCGACGGTCTCGCCCGGCACCCGACGCCGCTCTACGAGATGGTCTTCGCCGCGCTGCTCGGCGTCCTGCTCTGGCGGCGCGGCCGGCGCGCGCATGCCGAGGGCGAACTCTTCGCACTGTTCCTCGCCGGCTACCTGGCCTTTCGTTTCGGCTGCGACTTCCTGAAGCCCTACGAGCCCCTGCTCGGCCTCTGCGCCATCCAGTGGGCCTG
Source organism: Planctomycetota bacterium (assembly GCA_020639295.1). Lineage (GTDB taxonomy): Bacteria > Planctomycetota > DRQF01 > JACKGY01. The sequence goes on along the minus strand of JACKGY010000024.1, from coordinate 16,217 downwards.
CCTCCTCGGCATCGCCCACGAAGTTCGCGTCCTCGTCTCGATGAGGCGAGCCCGCATGATGGAGACGGTCGGATGACCCATCGCGTTCGCCCCTACCAGTACTACGACGTCGCGATCTCGATCTGCTCGACCTGCCTCAGGAAGGTCGAGGGCAAGATCTACTTCGACGAGGGCGGCGTCTGGCTCGACAAGCGCTGCCCCGAACACGGCCGCGAGCAGGTGCTGATCGCCGACGACGTCGACTACTACCGGCGGTCGCGCGAGGTCTTCATCAAGCCCTCGGAGATGCCTCAGCGCTTCAACACGCCGATCAAACATGGCTGTCCCTACGACTGCGGCCTCTGCCCGGACCACGAACAGCACTCCTGTCTCACCCTGGTCGAGCTGGGCGATCACTGCAACCTGGCCTGCCCGGTCTGCTACGCCGAGAGCGGTCCCGACCGCCCGCTCTTCCACGACTACGACCGGGTCGTCGCCATGCTCGACGCCGTGGTCGCCAACGAGGGCGAGCCCGACGTTGTCCAGCTCTCCGGCGGCGAGCCGACGCTGCATCCCTGCTTCTTCGACATCCTCGATGCGGCGAAGGCGCGACCGATCAAGCACCTCATGGTCAACACCAACGGCATCCGCATCGCCAAGGACGCCGACTTCGCCCGCCGACTCGCCGGCTACATGCCCGCCTTCGAGATCTACCTGCAGTTCGACAGCTTCGAGAAGGAGGCGCTGATGGAGCTACGCGGCGCCGACCTCCGCGAGGTCCGTCGTGAGGCCGTCCGACGCCTGAACGAGCTCGGCATCTCGACCACGCTGGTGGTGACCCTGAAGAAGGGCCTGAACGACCACGAGATCGGTTCGATCATCGACTGGGCGGTCGAACAGCCCTGCATCCGCGGCGTGACCCTCCAGCCGATCCAGGACGCGGGCCGCAACGCCGGCTACGAGAAGGGTCGCGACCGCCTCACCCTGAGCGAGGTGCGGCGGAAGATCCTGGAGCAGACCACCCTCTTCCGGCCCGAGGACGTGATCCCGGTGCCCTGCCATCCCGACGCCCTGGCCATGGCCTACGCCCTGAAGCAGGGTCGGAAGGTGACGCCGCTCACCGGCATGATCGACCCGAAGGTGCTGATCGAAGGCGGCCGCAACACCATCGTCTTCGAGCGCGACGAAAGCCTGAAGGGCAAGCTCTTCGAGGCCTTCTCGACCGCGCACTCGCCGCGCTCCGGCATCGACAGCCTGAAGTCGCTGCTCTGCTGCCTGCCGAAGCTGGCCCTGCCGGGAAGGCTCAGCTACGAGAACCTCTTCCGGGTGATCATCATGCACTTCATGGACGCGCACGACTTCGACGTCCGCAGCGTGAAGAAGAGCTGCGTCCACATCGTCCATCCGGAAGACCTACGCATCATCCCCTTCGAGACCTACAATCTCTTCTACCGAGGCGATCTCGAGGAGCGGGTGCTGAGGCCGCTGCGAGCGGGCAGGATCGTGACCATGGACTCCTCGGATTGATGGGAAGCCGATCATGAGCGAAGACACGGTCGACCACGCTGACGAGGCAGACCAGGGCGGCGCCCGCACCATCCTGCACGGCTTCCTGGTCGGCGTCCTCTGCGAGATCCTCGGTGCCGGGATCACGATGCTCTGCGAGCCGACCGCGATCTTCTTCGTCGGCGGGTTGCAGTTCATCTGGATGGTCCCGGGCTTCCTGGTGCTGGTCGCGATGGGCGCCGCTCCCGGGATCAAGAAGGGCTTCATCCTCTGCGCCGGCCTGCTCGTGCTGCTCTCGGCGCTCTGCTTCGGGGGCTTCATGGTGCTGGCGCGCCTCAACGGGGGCTTCGGCGGATGAGCGGGGCAGACGAGGGCGAGAAGCCGAGCCTACGGTCTTTCGACCGGCGCCGGATCGCGGCCCGGCGGGAGGCCGCGGAGGCGGGACTCGCGAGAAGTCGATCCGCGGGCCTGGGCGTCGCCACCGCCTGCGCCTGCGGCGTCGTCATCCCCTTCCTGACCTGGTTCTTCGCGCCCCTGGCGAGCGGCGCCCTCGCGCTCATCGTCTGGCGGGTGAACCGGCCGCTGAAGCCGGGGACCTTCGCCGCCGGCTTCGTCCTCGCCTCCCTGGTCTGGTGCCTGATCCACGGCAGTTGCTCGGCCTACTTCCTCCTGGCCTTCAGCCTGAACTGATCGTCGCGGCGCGACGAAGGCCCTTCGCTCCGGGCCGGCCGTCTCCTACAATCGCCGACCTGCACGAGTCGAGGAGATACGCGACATGGAGTCGATCGAAGGACCGGCCGCCCCGCCCGAACGGATCCCCGGCTTCGCCGACGGGGCGATCGTGGCCTTCGCGGTCCAGTTCCCCTTCATCGTCGGCATCGGCTACATCGTGCCGCAGCGCCTGCTCTGGATCGGACTCATCCAGGTCATCTACATGTTCCCGGCCTTCATCGTCGCCGGGATGAAGGGTCGGCCGCCGCGCTTCCTCTGGGGCATGTTCTCGCTCTGCGCGCTCGTCCTGCTGCTGAACGCACTGGCGGCTCTGATCATGTACCTCTGCTTCGGTTGATCGGACCGCGGGGCGCCTGCCGCGCGGTCCTTTCGGAGCGCCAGCCGCTGGCTGGCCTAGCATTCTCGGCCGATGCCGGCTGGGCAGCCGGCGCTCCGAGCGCTGGTCGGCCTGGTCGTCGCCGAGAGCTTTCGAGCCACCGATGCGCAGCAGGCGCTGCGCGGTCCAACCGAGGCGCAGCAGGCACTGCGCGGTCCAACCGAGGCGCAGCAGGCGCTGCGCGGTCCTTCCGGAGCGCCAGCCGCTGGCTGGCCTAGTATTCTCGGCCGATGCCGGCTGGGCAGCCGGCGCTCCGAGCACTGGTCGGCCTGGTCGTCGCCGAGAGCTTTCGAGCAACCGAGGCGCAGCAGGCGCTGCGCGGTCCAACCGAGGCGCAGCGGGCGCTGCGCGGTCCTTTCGGAGCGCCAGCCGCTGGCTGGCACGGGATCGGTCGGGAGCACCCGATCAGTCCTGCGGCGCGGACTCCTCGCCGTCTTCGCGGGACAACAGGGTGAAGCCGATCAGCTTGTAGAGGAGGCGGGCGCCGACGTTGGCGTCCCACTCGTCCTTCGCGCCCGGCGCGACCTCGCAAAGATCGAAACCGACGATCCGCCGGCCGCTCTCCGCGAGCACGCGCAGGAGGTGGATCGCCTCGTTGAAGTCGAGGCCGCCGGGCACCGGCGTGCCGGTGTTGGGGCAGTAGCGCGGGTCGAGGCCATCGACGTCGAAGGAGACATAGACCTCTTCGGGAAGCTGGCTGACGATGGTCGAGGCCACGTCCTCGAAGGTGATTCCCTCGAACTTCGCGCGCGCCAGTTCGGCATCGTAGTGGGCGATGATCCGCCGCTCGCTCCGATCGACCTGATCCTTCTCCTCCTCGCAGAAGTCTCGGATGCCGACCTGGACCAGCTTCGCCACGCCCGGACAGTCGCGCATGACGTTGTCCATGATCGAGGCATGGGAATGCTCGAAGCCCTCGTAGGCGACGCGCAGGTCGTGGTGGGCGTCGAAGTGGAGGATGCCCAGGCCCGGATGGCGCTCGGCCAGCTCGGCGATCAGCCCGTAGGGCGAGGAGTGATCGCCGCCGACCAGACCGACGATCTTGCCCTCGTCGAGCGATTTCCGCGCGGCGCGACGGACGAGGTCGTTCACCTTGGCGCTGGCCTCGTTGACCTTCCTCAGCGCGTTCTGCACCGCCTTGCGCTCGAGGCCCTCGGGACCGGCGGCCAGCACGGTCTCGACCGCGCGCCGGGTCGGCGCGTTCGCCGCGCGGATCGCGGCCGACTCCGGCAGCATGAAGATGCCGGCCTCGTAGACCCGACCGCAGTCGAGATCGTAGAGGTCGACCTGCTCGCTCGCGCCGAGGATCGCCCTCGGACCGCGCGAGGTGCCGCCGCCGTAGGAGGTCGTGGCCTCCCAGGGAACGGGCAGGAGATGGACACGCGCGTTCTTGCGGTCCTTCGGCAGGCCGTAGATGCCGGCGCCGGCCAGGGCGGGCGCGGACGGGTCGAAGCTCTTCTTCGTGGTCATGGTCAGCGGTCCTTCTTCCAGGCCTCGGGCAGGCCGTGGTTTCCTCCGGCGCGGCGCCAGAGCTCGCGGGCGACCGCGATCAGGCCGGAGTAGTTCACGCGATGATAGGGCGAGTCCGCCGGCAGGCCCGCGACCAGCCGGCGGTGGGCCTTGCCGAGGTTGTGATAGGGCATGTCCGCCAGCAGGTGGTGCAGCGCATGGTAGCGCAGGCCGACGGGGAAACAGAGTTCGGTGATGATCGGCAGACCACGGACGTTGCAGCTGTCGAGCAGCTGGTCGATGGTGGAGATCTCGCCGCCGTCGTTGCTGTAGACGTGGGCGGCGAGGGTGCGAACCTGGTTGATGATGGCGACCGTCGCGGTGATCCCGTACCAGACCCAGAGGGCCTGCAGCGGCCAGCGATGGCTGGCCAGCATGATGGCGACGACGACGATCCAGGCCAGGATCAGCGCCTCGAGCAGGACGAAGCGACGGGCCTCGCCGCCGGTCGGCAGGGCACGGTCGTAGTCGGGATTGATGGCCAGGGCGCTCATCTTGCCGATCACCAGCCGGCGCAGGGGAGGCAGGAGCCAGGACAGCGGCGTCAACAGGCCGTAGCGGATGACCAGCAGCGGCGGCACGAGGAGCATCTCGAGCACGAAACGGATCATCCGGCCGCGACCGAGGCTCGCGAGCGGCAGGTACTCGGGGTCGCGGATCGTCCCGTAGAGGGTCCGCTTGTGATGATCGGTGTGGGTCCCGACGTACATGAACGAGGGCACGAGCAAGGGGACGCCGACCAGGAGGTTCCAGGCCAGGGAGAAGCCCGGCATGACCCCGCGGCGGAAGTGCGACAGCTCGTGGATGAAGAGCACGGCGCGCAGGAAGCCGAAGGCGCTGGCGAGCATGAAGCCCGCGGTCACCAGGTCGAAGACGCCGCGCTCGACCGCCGCCACGAGTCCGCCCCAGCCCACCAGCGCGGCGAGCACCATGTCGACCCAGTAGAGGACGACGTCGTGCTGGTAGAGATCCTCCACCAGCTTGCGGAAATCGAGGAGGCTCGGGGACGGGGCGCTGGTCTCGTTCATGTCTAAAGGGCCGCGAAGAGGCAGTCGAGCTCCTCCCGCAGCATCTCCTCGTCGAAGTCCTTGCCGATGAACACCAGGGCCCCCTCGTCGTCACGATGCGGATCGTGGTGGAGTTCGCGCCGCGAGCCGACCACGTGGAAGACCAGACGGCCGCGTTCGCCCTCGATCGGGACGATGCCCTTGCCGCGCCAGACACCGCTCGGAAGTTCGGCCAGGAACTCCTCGAAGGCCAGCCGGATCGTGCCGCGCGTCCCCAGCCGCAGGGCCACGCTCTTGAAGTCGTGGCCCCGGGGCATGGCACTGAACAGCGGCTGGACGAAGGGCCGATCGACCTCCGGCGCCAGGACGACGCTGCCGACCGCGGCCTCGTCGCCGCGCAGGATCCGGGCGCGCCCGTTCTCGATGGCGACGCGCGCGCGAGCCGCGGCGATCACGCCCTCGTCGACCAGGTCGCACTTGGTCAGCACCACCAGGTCGGCGCGCCGGATCTGGGCCAGGGCCTCGACGTGCTCGGCCAGCGACTGCTCGAGGTTGATCACGTCCGCGGTGGCGATCACGGCATCGAGGCGGAACCGGTCGGCGATCTCGGGCCGCCCGATGGCGAGGGCGACCGGTCCGGGATCGGCGACGCCGGTGGTCTCGATCACGACCTGGTCGAGATCGCCCCGCCTGGCCATCTCGTCCAGGGTGACCGGAAGATCCTCGCTCAGCGCGCAGCAGATGCAGCCGTTGTCCAGCTCGACGAAGGCGCCCTCGCCATCGAGGAGCGCGCCGTCGAGCCCGATCTCACCCAGCTCGTTCACGAGCACGGCGACGCGGCGACCGTGGTCCTCGCGCAGGATGCGGTTGACCAGGCTCGTCTTCCCGCTGCCCAGGAAGCCGGTGAGGATGGTGACGGCGATCCGGTTCATCGATCCCTCGCGCGGCGAGACGAGCCTCGCCAGCCGCGCATTCTACGGCGGCGGCCCCGTCCTTCCCAACGGCAGGATTCGACGGCCAGGCCAAAAGCCTTGTCAGGGAGCGACTTGTGAGCGTCGAGCGAGCCGCACTTTCGATTTCGCGCGGAGGCGGTTACTTTTCTCGGCCAACAGGATTCCGAGGACGAAACATGTACGACGAGATGATGGTCGCGCCGATGCGCAAGGAAGTGGTCGACATGGGGGCGGTCGAGATGCGCAGCGCCGCCGAGGTCGACGCCCAGCTCAAGGACTGCCAGGAGCCGACCCTGGTGTTCGTGAACTCCGTCTGCGGCTGCGCCGCCGGCGGCGCCCGTCCCGGGCTGAAGCTGGCCCTCCAGGCCGACAAGAAGCCGGGTCGGATCACCACGGTCTTCGCCGGCCAGGACCGCGAGGCCACCGCGCGTGCTCGCGAGTACTTCGTCGGCTACATGCCCTCCTCGCCGCAGATCGCGCTCATCAAGGGTGGCCGCTGCGTCGCCATGATGGAGCGCCACGACATCGAGGGCCGGATGCCGATCGAGATCGCCAACAAGCTGGTCGATCTCTTCAACAAGCACTGCTGATCCGCCGCCCTCGGCGCCGCCTGGACGAGCCCGGACTCCTGGAGTCCGGGCTCGTTCGCGTAGGCTGCCGCGCCATCGCCGGAGCGATCGTTTGGCATCGGCGCCCGGATCCCCTACAACAGGTCATGCGTCAGGCCGTCGACATCGCCCTCCTCCCCCGCGTCCGCGACGCGGTGCCGCTCATCGCCTTGAACGAGGAGCTGATCGATCGCCGCGACGACGAGATCCGGCTCGCGCAGATTCCGGGCCGTGGTCGCGGTCTGCCGCACCTCAGCCTGCTGATGGGGGTCCTGGAACCGGAGGCCGTCGGCGCGGTCGGCGACGCCCTGGCGGCGATCGCCCACGCCAGCGCCGTGATCCACGCGACCGCCCGCGGCCTCGAAGCCGAGGGCGCGACCGCCGGCGTCGCCACGATCGCGTTGGCCCTGGACGCATCGCCCGAGCTGCTTGCGTTGCGGAAGACCGTGATCGAGACCATCGCGCCGCTCCTGCATGCGGACGCCCGCCGCGACGACCTGCTCGAAGCCGAGGACGGCGATGCCGAGCGCGCCCTCACCTACATCCGCGGCTATCTCGAGCGCGCGGAGCAGGGCGAGTTCCGACCGCACATCACCATCGGCCGCGGCGAGAAACCGACCGGCCCGGCGCCGGAGGCGCTGGTCTTCGACCGGCTCGGCCTCTACGGCCTCGGCCCCGGCTGCACCTGCCGGCGCGAGATCTTCGGCATCGACCTGCGCTGAGACCGGGACACGACCGTTCGAGCCCAAGCAACGTGGTCAGGCGAGGACGATGGGTCGTCCTCGCCCGTGGAGGCTGCGTCGCTCTGTTCGAGACACTCTCCGTCGAGGAACGCCGCCGGGGAGCCCGCGCCGTCGATGGGCCAGAGGATGCCGTTCAAAGGCGATCGCGGAGTCGATTCAGGAGGTCCATCCGCTCGTGCAGGATCGCGATGATCAAGACCCTGCTGTCGTCCTCGCGAGCGAAGAACACGACATGGCGCTGGCAATGCGAGTACTTCAGATCGGATCGGTGCTCGAACACCGGTTTCTCGAGCACCTGCCTCTTGGCGATCTTCTCGAAGTGTTCTTGGAGTCTCCTCAGGTAGCGTTCGGCCTGTTCGAGGTTCCAGGTCAGTGCTGTGTAGCGGCCGACCTCCAGCAGATCGATCTCGGCCTGCTCCGCCAAGACGACGTCAGGCATCGCGCCTGTCGTCAAACTCGCGCTTCACCTGGGCGATGACGTCGTCGACGCTCCGCTTGCTCAAGCCTCCGGCACGGGCATTCTTCAGCCGACTATCGAGAAGGGCCTCGAGCTCTTCGAGGGCGCCATCCTCGTCGGCAAGGCCCAGAGTGCTGGCCAGCACGAACTCCTTGATGGACTTGCCCTGGAGCGCTGCCAGGGCCTTCAACCGGGCATGCTCTTCGGGCGTGACGTCGATGGAGATACGGCTCATGATCGGTCTCCGTTCCAGGGGATGCTCGACCAATCATACGGCGGGACCCACATTATGAACAATTGTTCATTTTGTGGCCTGGACGTTCCGGCTCGCTGCCGCGGTCGTCCAGCTCCAGACCTCTACCGGGAACGGCTTTGCAATCGAACTCGCGCGCATGGGGCCTTCCGGAAAGCCGAACGCTGGCATGATCCACCCCATGCTGAGGCTGATCTCCCACCTCGTGCTCCTACTCGACGTCCGGACCGCCGTGGGGAATCCGAATTGTCGCCAGTGGGTCGGGGTCATTGACGTCAGGCTGGTTAGCCTCTCGGCATGCAGGAACGCAGGCGCTGTGATTGGGCCCGGACGGCCGAGGCGATCCACTATCACGACGAGGAGTGGGGTCGACCGGAGCACGACGAGGCCCGGCTCTTCGAGCTGATCACGCTGGAAGGCGCCCAGGCCGGTCTGAGCTGGGACACGATCCTACGCAAGCGCGGGGGCTACCGCCGGGCCTTCGCCGACTTCGACGCCGAGACGGTCGCGGGCTACGGCGCGGCCGAGATCGAGCGCCTGCTCGCCGATCCGGGCATCGTGCGCCATCGCGGCAAGATCGAGAGCACGATCCGTAACGCCCGGGCCCTGCTCGAACTCCACGCCTCCGGCGGCAGCCTCGACGGTCTGCTCTGGTCCTTCGTCGAGGGCCGTCCGCTGGTCAACCACTGGCGGACGCTCGCCGAGATCCCGCCCCGGAGCGAGCTGTCCGACCGCATGGCCAAGGAGCTGAAGCGGCGAGGCTTCCGCTTCCTGGGCAGCACGACCTGCTATGCCCTGATGCAGGCGGCGGGCCTCGTCGACGACCACCTGCCCCACTGCTTCCGCCGGACCGCGCCCTGATCAGGGACTGACCGTCTTCTTGGCGTAGTCGGTGACGGCCTTGCCGAGGGTCGCGGCATCGATCCCGAAGCTCTTCTCCGGCGTCCATCCCCGGGCCCGGTCGCAGTAGTAGTCGCCGACGAAGGCCAGGAAGCGATCGCGGTACTTGCCGTTCTCCGCCGAGTAGAGGTAGTGGCAGACGGCCCCGGCCTGGGCATAGAAGAGGTTCACGAGGCTCGGCGCCCGGCGATAGCCGAGCTGCCAGGTCATGGGTACGAAGAGCCCCGCGATGGGCTCCGGATTCAGGGTCAGCCTGGTGAACTGCATCTGGGTCGCGGCCAGGAGATCCGGCCAGGCGAGGAGAGACTGCGGCGGACAGTTCGCCACGGTGTCCAGGCTGTTGCTCCCGGGGTCCTCCCTCCTGATCTCACCACTCCTCGGGTCGTAGCTGAATTCCTGCATCATCGTGGCCAGGCCCTCGACGACCCAGAAGCCGTTGCTGCCGCTACCCTTCGCCGCGGCAGCGGCGGTGACCTGGGGGCAACGCACGTTCATCCAGTGATGGGTGAGTTCGTGGACGAAGGTGCTCAGCATGTCGGCGAACTCGTCCCCGTCGTCCGGGATGAACATCCTCGAGATGTTCTCCAGCGGCGAGTAGTTGCCGAGCGAGTGCTGCGCCATCGGGTTCCGCCGTTTCAGATGGAAGTCGACGTACTCCTTGCGGGTCGGGAACAGATGGATGCGCAGCGGGAAGCTGGACTCCCTCGACCCGCCGAACATCCGCTCGAGCTCCTCGGCGAGCATCTCGCCGACGGTGAGGCAATGGGCGAGCTGGGAGGGGTTGCCCGGCGGCATCAGGACCAGCAGTCGTTCGCTGGCGACGCCGATCAGGTCGGGCCGCCAGGCGTGGCGGGCCGCCCCGACGTCGCGCTGCAGCGCGTCGGCTTCGCTCTCGTGCCCCTTCGCCGGCGGGATGACGATGCGGATCGGACGCCGCCGCGCCGCCAGGACGAGATCCAACCAGGCGCCGGCCTCGAAGTCGCCCGCGGGACGGATCTCCTTCGGGAGCTGGGCCCGCACGAACTCGGTCGCCGGGCCATGCCGCGGCGCGCTGGCGAAGAGCGCCCGCAACAGCCTGATACGGAGTTCGAAGTCCTCGTCCCTCAGCGCCTCGATCCGGCGCCAGCTGCGTTCGGCGACCGCGGCCAGCTTCTCCGACCGATCCCGCTCGAGAGCCGCGACCTTCGCCTGGTCGGTCTTCGGCTCCTTCTTCTCGAAGTCCTCGAGCGCCTTCTCGAGCGAACCGAGCTTCTTGTCGTCGACGCCCAGATCGGAGGCCTCGGCGAGGAAGCGTGCCAGGAGGTCCTTCGCCTTGGCGACCCGAGCCGCGCGAGCCGCGTCGTAGGCGATCTCGCCCAGCGTCTCCTCGTCGAGGAGGCGCAGCGCGCGCAGGAGTCCGTCCTCGCTGGCGTGGTAGCAAAGCCGCCCCTCCCCGTCCTCGATCATGAGGACCTCGGCGAGCGGATGCTCGGAGGACTTGCCCTTCGCGTCCTCGAAGCGGACGACGGTCGCCTGGGGCTCGATCACGAAGCGGCCCGAGATCGTGTCGGTGTCGGCCAGGACGGCGCGGCCGGCGGCCAGCTCGAGCCGCGCGCCGGCGAAGGGTCTCACCACCGCGATCTCCCGGTGGGCCTGGAGCCGTTTGCGATCGGCGCTCATGAACAACAACACCCCGCGCGCCGGCACGGCCGAGCCGGCCACCTTCTCGACGCCCCGGCGGAGGATGCGACCGTTGCGCGCCTCGAAGGCGAGGTCGCCGAGCCAGATCCGGCCCCCGACCTGACAGGGATCGACGCCGGGAGCCATGATGTCGGGGCGTTCCTTCTCGAGGCAGACGGCATCGTAGGCCTGGGCGCTGGCGACCATCCAGCCCCGCTCCGAGAGCCCGATCTCGCCGCGGAAGAACAGGCTCTCCGCGCCGACGATCGCCGGGGACTCGGACCTCAGGTCGCCGAGGATCTCCAGCGAACTGCCGCTGGCGGCGGGGGTCCGCTTCAGGAGGACGCTGCAGCCACCACTGGGCATCTCGACCGCGAAGCCGGGCAGCTCCACGAAGACGAAGGACGATCCGACCTGGACGCGAGGCCGCGTGGTCGAGCCCTGGGTGTAGACGCGCCCGAAGGAGACGCTCGTCCGCACCCTGCCGTCGGCGCGATCGAGAACGTCGAGCCGGCAGTTCTCGCCGATCTGGGCCAGGACGAAGATCTCGTCGCCGAGCAGCGCGAACTCGCCGATGTAGTCGCCGTCACGGCTCCAGGTCGCCGTCCGGGCCCCCCACCTGTAGAGCCGGATCGCGCGCCCGACCCGGAGGAAGGCCTCGTCCTTGATCAGGATCGGGCTGGCCGCCCCTTGGCTCTCGGGAACCTGCCAGCGCTGGCTGATGGAGCTGCGGCTCCGGAGGTAGCCGAAGGCACCCTCGCCGACGAAGGTCGCGAACACCCGCCGGTCCCAGATCGCGAGACTGGCCGCTCCCGTGCTGGTGATCGTCTTGGAATGGCGGCTCGTCCTGCCGCTGGCCAGGTCGACCTGGAGCAGGCGGAAGCCGCCGTTCTTCTCCTCGTCCAGCAGGACGGCCTCGCCCTCCCAGACCAGGGGTTCGCAGGCGAAACCCTGCTTGCTCTCGAGGGACCAGGCCGGCTGCAGACCCAGGCCCAGGCGGGTCGAGGCCTGCCGCGAGCGCGAGCTGGAGCCGCCGCTGACGGGCCAGCAATCGGTGGGGGCGCGCAGGCCTTCTTCGGTCTGGGCCCGGCCGAGAACGGCCGCAACGACGACGATGACGGTGATCAGGATCGGGCTACGCACGGGATCTCCTCCCGTCCGTGACCTTACCGAGTGGGCCAGGGAGGTCCAGGGGCGGTCGGGAGCGGGCGGAACTGGCACTTGGAGGGGCCATCGGCTATTCTTTCCGGCTCAGGAGATCCTCCATGCGCCCCCAGCTGATCCTCGTCTTCCTCGCCCTCGGCTTCGTTCCTCTCCAGGCACAGGCGCCCCGCGGCTGGCGGACCTTCGATCACACCCGGACCGGGCTCCGCTGGTACTACCCCAAGGAATTCGAGATCACGCCGGTCCAGCCGACCGAGAAGCTGATCCTGGCCAAGTTCGAGCGACCGGAGCCCTACCGGGCGCGCAGCGGCGAGAGCCGCAAGGCCGAGAGTTTCATCGTCTTCCGGCTGCCCCAGGCACCCGTCGAGAGCGCCGACCAGGCCGCCACGGACGACGGCAAGCCGAAGAGCTACGAAGAGGCCATGGAGCGCCAGAACTCGATCCATGACTGGCAGAAGTTCATGAAGTCGCGCTTCCGTGGCCTCGGCTGGGAGACGATCAAGGGCGACGTCGACGACGGCGGTCAGGAGTTCCGCCTGCGCGCCCGTGACGACTACGTCGGCTTCCTCTTCGTCAAGCAGAGCGAGGGCGAGACCTACGGCGTGGTGGGCTTCTGCGACGACGTGGTCGCCAAGCAGTTCGGGGTCAACTTCGCCAACGTCGGCCGGAGCATCCACGCTCCCGAGGGCTACAAGGCGGTCAAGGAGATCGACGAGGGCTTCTACGCCGGCAAGGACTATCGCGACATCCCCTTCCGGGTGAAGGCGCGGCGGGCGATGGTCAAGGGCTGGAAGGCGCTCGACACCGACAACTTCTTCGTCGTCTACCACACCGACAACGAGAAGCTGGTCCGGAAGATCGTCAACGATCTCGAGGCCGTGCGACCGCACTACGAGGCCCTCTTGCCGCCCACCAAGGAGATCGAGGCGGTGAGCGTGGTCCGGGTCTGCGAGAATCCCGACGAGTACTTCAACTACGGCGGCCCCGAGCGCTCGGCAGGCTACTGGAACTTCGTGGCCAAGGAGCTCGTGCTCTACGACGCCAAGGGCGCCGAGGAGAAGCGCAGCGCGGCCGACAGCTTCGTGGTGCTCTACCACGAGGCCTTCCACCAGTACGTCTTCCACGCCCTCGATCAGCTCGCCCCCGACTACTGGTTCAACGAGGGCATGGCCGACTACTTCGCCGGCGCCGAGTTCTACCGGCATTCGGACAAGCTCAAGGGGATCGGCCTCAACCGCTGGCGCATCGCCCTGGTGAAGAAGCTGGTCGACCACAAGGCCTTCATCGGCCTCGAGCCGCTGATCAACGCCAAGCGGGCCCAGTTCTACGATCAGCGCGTCGCTGGCGTCATGTACGCCGAGGCCTGGTCGCTCGCCTTCTTCCTTCTGCGTTCCCGCGAGACCGACGCCCGACCCGAGTGGCGCGCGATCATTCCCAACTACTTCGCCGCCCTGAAGGAGGAGTCGGCCAAGTTGCGCAAGCTCCAGACCGCCGATGCCACGCTCGAGGAGCGGAACGCCACCGACGACAAGATCCGCGCGGCGGCGATGGCGACGGCCTGGAAGGGCATCGACCTGAAGGAGCTGGAGACGGTCTGGAAGGACTGGATCCGCGCGACCAAGGACCCCTGGGCGGCCCAGCGCTGACCAATCGAACGCGCGCGCCTCAGTGGCGCCCGCGCAGGGCTTCGAGGATGCTGGTCAGGTGCTCGCGCTCGATCGGCTTGCGCAGGAACTCGTCCATCCCGGCGGCAAGGCAGTTGTCGCGGTCCTCGTTGGTCGCGTTGGCGGTCAGGGCCACGATCGGCACCGCGGACCTCGTAGGGTCGTCCAGGTCACGGATCTGGCGGGTCGCCTCGAGGCCATCCAGATTCGGCATCTGGCAGTCCATGAGGATCAGGTCGAAGTGTTCCTTCCGCGCCGCCTGGACCGCTTCGTTGCCGTCGTTGGCCAGCGCCACGTCGCAGCCCATCTTGGTGAGGATCGCCTGGGCGATGACCTGATTGACGGCGTTGTCTTCGGCCAGGAGCACGCGCAGGCGGTCGGCCTCCGTCGTTCCCTCCGCCCGCTCACGGTCGAGCTCGCGCGAGATGATCCCGAGGGGGACCGCGAGCGAGCTGGTAACCGAATCGACCGGATGCGCCGTGCCGACATCCCGCGCGGACGCGACGGCATGCAGGCGGTCCGAGCTGGTGATCGCCTGGACGAGCTGCGAGGGGTGGATCGGTTTCAGGAGGCAGCGAAGGCGCTTCCCCGACCAGGTCGCGGACTCGACCCTACGGGCGCAGACGATGCAACGGCGTCGGCTCCGCAACCACTTCGCGATCGTCGGCGCCAGCGCCGGGCGACCCGGGCCGCCGTCCACGAGCAGAATGGCGTCCGGACCACCCTCCTCGCCGTCCTCGAGGACCCTGCCGCCGAGGCACTCGAGCTGGCGGACCATCCTCTCGTGCCCGTCGGCATCGAAGCCGAGGAGCCGGAAGCTCTGAGCGCCAAGGTCGACGCGGCGGCGCTGCCGGCTCGCGCTCGGGGCATTGATCTCGAAGTGGAACAGGCTGCCGCGTCCGGGCAGGCTCGCGAGATCGATGTCGCCCCCCATCGCCTGGACGAGGTGCCGGGAGATGGCGAGTCCGAGCCCGGAGCCACCGTACTTCCTGGTCGTGGTCTCGTCGGCCTGACTGAAGTAGCGGAACAGACGGTCCCGGGCCTCGGTGTCGATGCCGATCCCGGTGTCCTCGATCTCGAAGCGGAGTCGACCCTCGTCGACCTCGCGCACGCGGATGCTCACGCATCCGCTGTCGGTGAACTTGACCGCGTTGCCCACCAGGTTCGACAGTACCTGGCGCAGACGTGACGGATCGCCCAGCCGTCGGCTCGGCGCACCGGGTTCCACCTCGGCCTCCAGATCGATGCCCTTGTTCTGAGCGGCGGTACCGAAGAGATTGGCGACGTCGAAGACGAGATCGACGACGTCGTAGTCCACGTCCTCGAGGGTGAGGCAGCCGGCCTGGATCTTGGAGAAGTCCAGGACGTCGTTGATGATGCGCAGGAGCGCGGTGCCCGATCGCTGCATGATCTCGACGTAGCTCCGCTGGGAAACGTCGAGCGGCGTGCCTTCCAGAAGCGAGACGATGCCCAGCATGCCGTTCATCGGCGTCCGGATCTCGTGGCTCATGTTGGCGAGGAAGGCGTCCTTGGCTCGTGCCGAGGTCTCGGCCCTTTCGACCATGTCGTCGAGCTCGCGATTGATCGCTTCGAGACGCCGGAACTGTGCCCGGAGATGCCCGGCGATCCGACTCGCCGTGAGCAGGAAGAGGAAGCTGCCCACCACGACCAGGAACACGACGTTGCGCTTCGAGCTGGTGATCGAATCCTCGATCGTGCTCGAGATCAGAGCGGCCCCTTCGTTGACGGCGGCGTCGAATTCCTGCTCGATCTGCCCGGCGTTGGCGTCGAGCTCGTCGAGCTTCGCCGCGAGACGTTCGCCCTCCTCCGCGATCGCGATGCGCGCGACCTGGGCCGAGATCAGGTCGTGCTCCTCGAGACCCTCGGCGTCCCGGATCGCCGTGTTGAGGGCCGCGATCTCGGTCTCCAACCTGTTGGCGACGTCCTGATCGCTCGCCCTGAGGCGGATCGCGGTGCGGCGCAACCGGTCGAGCGCCGGGACGATGGCATTGGCGAAGTAGTCGCCGAGGGTGCTCTCGTCCTGGGCCCTGGACAGGCGGTCGATCATCCGGCCGACCTCGTTCAGCTCGGCGTTGACCGCCATGAGCATGCGCTCCTTGCGCGTCAAGGCGGTCAGGTAGGCGAGGCCGGACTCGCCCTCGGCGCGGCCCTCGCGCAGCGCGCGCGTGGCGACGACGACCTCCAGGTGACTGCGACCGGCCTCGTCGTTGACCAGGTCGATGAGCGCCTTCAGCTGGACGCGGGTCGACTCGTCGCGGGACTCGAGCGCCGCCCTCGTGACCTGAGCCTGCTCGGCGTACTGTTCCAGGACGGCCTCGAGCCCCAGGTAGTCCTCGGTCTCGCGGCGGCGGATGCGGATGCGTCGGGCGATTTCGTTCACGGCATTGCGATCGTCGCGCGAGCGGGCGCCTCGTTCGATCTCCGCGATCAGGATCTCCATGGACTGGTCCGCCCGCGACAGGGTCTCCAGGTCGCCGCGCGGGGCATCCTCGCCGCGCAGGAGCTGCATGATGCGTTGGCGGATCGCCGCCACCGCGTCGTTGTGGTCCGCGGTGGCCTGTTCCGAGAGAAGTCGGGTCCGGTTCGCCAGCGCCTGCGCCTCCTGGATGCTGGTCGAGGACTTGCTCTGGACCAGGAAGTTGGCGAGGCCCATGACCAGGCCGGTCGCGGCGAGCAGGTAGACCAG
>JACKGY010000023.1 GCA_020639295.1 Planctomycetota bacterium | reverse complement strand
CCCCGGCCGCCCGAACCTCAGATGGAGCGGGCGAGGAAGAAGCCGTCGTCGCCCTGGGCCTGGTAGCGGGGGAAGAGGAGCCAGGCGTCCTCCTCGGCGAGGATGTCGCCGCCATGGTCGCTGGCGAGGACCTGGCCCTTGCGGACGTAGTCGAAGTTGCTGAATCCCGGCTTCATCGCGAAGCCGGTGTCGGGCTTCACCTCGAAGCGATGGCTGAACTCGAGGAAGCGGGGCAGACCGGCGGCGCGCTCCTCGAGCAGGTCCTGCGCCTCTTCGAGCCGCGGGTCGACGTCGAAGCCGCGCAGGCCGAGGGCGTCGAGCGTGATGCGCAGGACCGCCTCGTGCGCGTCCACCGTGGCCGGGTCGTCGTGCTGGCCACCCTCGACGCCGATGGCCGAATGGCCCTGGCGCGCGAACCAGTCGAGGATCGTGCCCTGGAGCTGGCGCTCGACCCCCATGAGCAGGGGGATCGCGAAGGCCGAGATCAGCGCCGGATCGTTGTCGGCGTTGAGCGCGAAGCCGAAGGGCAGGCCCGGCCCCGAGGTGCTGTGCAGGTCGAGGAGATAGGCCGACTCGGCGCCGGCGACGGCCTTCCCGATGATGGTCACCAGGGCCAGCATCTCCCGCTCCTCGCTGGTGCAGGCGGCGAGGGCATCGGCGCGCAGGCGCTCGATCCGGCGATCGGTGAAGGCGCGGTTGAGGTCCTCGTCGATGTAGCGCTGGCCGCGCGCGAGGGCCTTCATGTTGCCGGTCAGGGCGAGCAGTCGGCCGCGCTGGAGCGGGATCCTGGTCTCGATCTCGTCGATCAGGCGGAGCAGGGCCAGGCCACCCGAGGGCTCGTTGCCGTGCACGCCGCCGATGCAGATGAGGAGCGGTCCCGGTCGGGCTCCGCGGAGGTCGGCGATGACCCGCCGGCCATGCCAGGTATCGGCTCCGGCTTCGTCGAGGCAGGGGTCGTTCATCAGTGGCAGCAGCTCTTCTTGGCGGGCGGGTGATGGTGATGGTCGTGATCGTCGCCGTGGCAGGCCTCGTCCTCGTCCTCGGCGGCCTGGCTCAGGATGTGGGCGGCGAAGCCCTGCGGCCCCTGGCGGAAGATCGAGGTCAGGAGGGCCAGGCCGAGCAGGCCGGCGCAGCACCACTGCAGGATGCTGGCCTCGTGGTCGTGATCGAGCCTCGCCTGCCCGTCGTGGACGGTCGCGGCGAAGAAGTGATCGGTGAGCAGGCCGAGCCCAACGGTGGTGGCGATCACCACCAGGACGAAGGCGATGGCCACGCGCCGGCCGTGCAGGCGCTGGAGCAGACCGAAGGTGGTGACGTTGGTCGCCGGGCCGGTGAGCAAAAAGGCGAGGGCGGCGCCCGGGCTCACGCCCTTCATCAGGAAGACCGCCACCAGCGGGGTCGCGCCGGCGGCGCAGACGTAGACCGGCATGCCGAGCAGCGCGAAGGCCGGCACCTGCAGCCAGCTCGAGTAGGAGGCGAAGGCGTCGTCGTCGAGCAGGGGCTGGCAGACCGCCGCCACGACCAGGCCGAGCAGGATCCAGGGGAAGGTGCCGTCGAAGAAGCCGACCCAGCCGATCTCGAGGGCGCGGCGGAGCTTCGAGCCCTTCTGGGGCTCCTCGTCGAGTTCGAGCGGCCGGTCGAGCTCGAGGCCGCGATTGAAGCGCGAGACCAGGACGCCGACCAGGAGGGCGACGAGCGCGGCGGCGACCACGCGCAGGATCGCCATCTCGCCGCCGAGCAGCGGCCAGGAGATGAGGATGGCGTCGATGCCGAGCTCCGGCGTCGCCACCAGGAAGGCGAGGGCGGCGGCGGCCGGCACGCCGCGGTTGACCAGGCTCTTGTAGACCGGCACGACGCCGCAGGAGCAGATCGGCAGCGGCAGGCCGAAGGCCAGGCCCTTCAGCGCCCGGCGGAAGCTGCCGCCCCGGGCCATCCAGGCGACGCTCTGCTTGGGCAGGAAGACCTGGATCAGGCCGGCCATGCAGAAGGCGAGGACCAAGGCCGGCGCGCTGGCGAGGCTCAGCCGGAGGAGGCGGACGAGGAAGCCCTCGTCCTCGCCGTGGTCGTGCCCGCCGGAGGTCGCGACCGCGGCCTCGGCGCCGTCGTGATCGTGCTCGTCGGCGTGGTCGTGCTCGTCGGCGTGGTCGTGCTCGTCGGCATGACCGTGGTCGTGATCCTCGTCGACCGCGGCCGGCTGCGGGCGTTCGGTCGCCGGTTGCGCCCCGTGGCCGTGATCGTGGTCGTGGGCGTCACCCGAGAACATCGAGTAGAGGAGCAGGCCCGCGAACAGGGTGCCGACCAGGGCGGCGGCCTTGCGCCGGCGCGGCGCGGCCCGACCGGCGTCGTGCCCGGTGCGGTGGACGATCACGTGGAGGAGGGCGCCACCCACGAGGGCCTGGAAGAAACCGGCCTGGGCCGGGTCGAGCTTGCCGGCGAGGGTCGTGGCGAAGCTGTAGCCGAAGACGGTCATCGCCGCGAGGCCGAGGATGGTGACCAGGGCCCGGCGGTGGCCCCAGCGCGGGGCGACCAGCCACCAGATGGTGAGGCCGGCCGGAATCCGATGCAGGATGACCGCGAGGGGCAGAGCCTGCATCTCGGCGCCGCTCGGGTCGTAGAGCGCCATGCCGTCGAGGATGCCGTGGGCGGTCAGGCCGATGGCGCCGAGGAGCATGGCCGCGAGATGGGCCCGGCTGGCCAGGCTGCGGACGCGATGTTCCAGGAAGGTCGGTCCGAACCAGGCCAGGGCCGCGACCACCAGCGAACCGGCCCCGGCCAGCGCGTAGGCGTCGGGGATGATGTGGCCGAGGATCAGGCCGAGCATGGCCACGAAGGTGAAGGCGTCGAGCGCCGCGCGGGTCGGCCCCCGGGAGTGGCTGAACCGATCGAGCAGGGGGCCCACGCCCAGGGCCAGGATGGCGGCGGTCAACTCCAGCATGCGGGATTGTCGGTACAAGTCCGGGTCGACGCAAGAACGGCGGCTGCGGACCGAGGCGAGCGTTGACCGTCGGCGCGCGGTCGGGGTAGGGTCGAGACGATTTCAGGCCCCGCCGTTCCGGTCCGCGCGGCAGGATCGCCCTACCCCCCGAGCGGACCAGGTTTCCGAGGAGCTCCCCCCATGGCCAAGGCCCCCAAGAAAGCGCAGCTCGACGCGACCTTCGACATTCCCGACTACCGTGACCGCTGGTACGAGCCCAGCCTGGCGCCGCTCGCGCGCAGCATCGCGCCCCCGGGGGAGCTGGTCATCCTCGACCAGGGCCAGGAGGGGGCCTGTACCGGCTTCGGCCTGGCGGCGGTGATCAACTTCCTGAACCGCCAGCAGCAGCCGACGGTTCCCGACGCCGACCTCCTGGTGTCGCCTCGGATGATCTACGAGATGGCCCGTCTCCACGACGAGTGGCCGGGCGAGAACTACGAGGGCTCGAGCTGCCGCGGCGCCATCAAGGGCTGGTACCACATGGGCGTCTGCCGTGACCGGCTCTGGCCCTACGACCCCAAGAAGGTCGGCCACCTCACGGTCGAACGCGCCAAGGACGCGCGCTCGCAGACCATCGGCGCCTACTACCGGGTCCGCAAGAACATCGTCGAGATGCATGCCGCCCTGAACGAGGTCGGCGTGCTCTATGTCTCCGCCGACGTCCATGCCGGCTGGTGGCCCGAGAACGTCAAGAAGGGCCTGATCAAGAAGCAGAAGAAGATCGAGGGCGGTCATGCCTTCGCGCTGGTCGGCTACGACGAGCGCGGCTTCTGGGTGCAGAACTCCTGGGGGCCGGACTGGGGCAAGAAGGGCGTCGCGCTCTGGACCTACGAGGACTGGATCGAGAACGCCGGCGACGCCTGGGTGGTGCAGCTCGCGCTGCCGACGCCCCAGCTCTACTCGCGGCGCAGCGAGGTCGAGGGTTCGGCCCATGACGAGAAGGCGGCGCTGCAGATCCTCGGGCCGCGGCGTGACGAGGTGGCCGGACACTTCGTCCACATCGACGATGGCCGCTTCCACGAGCACGGCCGCTACTGGAGCAAGCTCGAGGACGTGCGGGAGACCGCGGCCTACGTCGCCGCCAGCGACAAGTACGATCACCTGCTGATCTATGCTCACGGCGGGCTCAACTCGGTCGAGGCCTCCGCCTCGCGGATCGCGGCGATGAAGAAGGTCTTCAAGCCGAACCGGATCTACCCCTTCCACTTCATGTACGACACCGGCCTGCTCGAGGAGATGAAGGACGTCGTCTTCGGCAAGAGGAGCGAGGCCGAGGAGCGCGCCGGCGGCATCAGCGACTGGACCGATCGCATCATCGAGCGGGCGACGCGGCGTCCCGGCCGGGCGCTCTGGCGCGAGATGAAGTCGGACGCCCGAGCCTGCTTCTCCTCGACCACGGAGCCGGGCAGCCAGGTGCTGCGCGCCTTCGTCGAGGCCTTCGCCCAGCCCGGCGCCCAGCCGAAGAAGATCCATCTGGTGGGTCACAGCACCGGCGGCATCCTGCTCGGCCATCTGCTGCAGTCCCTGGCGCAGCTCGCCCGGCCGCCGCGCGTGGCCTCGATGAGCCTCCTCGCGCCCGCGGCGACGGTGGCGCTGTTCCGCGAGCTGATCCTGCCGCTGGTGAAGAAGAGCGCCTTCGGCGTCGACCAGCTCGACGTCTACAACCTGAACGAGAAGCTCGAGCTGGACGACGAGGTCGGCAAGGTCTATCGCAAGTCGCTCCTCTACCTGGTGTCGCGCGCCTTCGAGGAGGTCACGCCCGAGGCCATCCTGGGCATGCAGCTCTACAGCAAGGACCTCGAGGCCCTGAAGCCGGAGCAGATCGCCTTCCACTACAGCGACGGGCGGACGGGAGGCGGCCGGAAGACCAGCTCGACCAGCCATGGCGGCTTCGACAACGACCCGGCGACGATGAACTCCATCTTGGCGCGGGTCCTCGGCAAGAAGCCGGCGCGCCCCTTCACCAAGGAGGATCTGAAGTACTAGGTCGTGGCCGGTCGTTCGTGGTCTCGCTGCGTCGATGGCCGTGCTTGGAGTCGTCGGCGATCTGGACGCGATCGGCCTCTAGGCCGGCTAGGCAGCCGGCGCTCCGGAGCGCCAGCCGCTGGCTGGCCTAGATTCTTGGCTCGTGAGCGTTCGGGCTTCGGTTGCGCAGCAGGCGCTGCGCGGTCCGGGTGCTGCGGGGGCCGGGTGCTGCGCGGTGCGCCGTGGGAGTTCAGCGATGCTCGACTCCCCACCAGGTCCAGCCGAGGGCCGGGTCGTCGTGGGCGATCCGGCCCTCGTCCTTGGGGTTGTAGGTCTGGTTGGTGTAATAGACCATCGTCATCTCCTCGTCGCCGAGCACCTCGTAGCCGTGCGCGACGCCGCAGGGGATGCGGACCGCCTTCAGATAGCGATCACCACAGAAGATCGAGTTGGCCAGGCCGTAGGTCGGCGACGCGACGCGGAGGTCCACCAGGCTGATCCGGATGGTGCCGCGGAGGGGGCAGAAGACGTCGTCCTGGTGGTAGTGCCAGTGGAAGGCCTTGATGGTGCCGGGCCGGGTCATCGTCAGGCTGGTCTGGAGGATCTGGAAGTCGGCGACGACGGGCTCGTCGGCGCGGAAGATCTCGGCGAAGTGGCCGCGATCGTCCGGCCAGCTCTTCAGCTGCTTGATCACGACGCCCTCGATCAACCCCTTCTCCGGGCCGACCTGCTCGTGGATGATGCGGTGTTCCTTGATCCTGGTGATCTCGACCTTCACGTGACGGCTCTCCCGGGGGCATGCGACGGCAACTCGGCTGGGAGTCTACTCATTCTCCCGGTCCTGATGTAGAGTCGTCTCCCCGTGACCGTGGGGCGAGCCCGCCGCGCGCACGACCCGCCTTCCGACCGAGGGAACATGACCGAGAGAGCGATGCGTCTCGTCGGCAACCGGCCCCCGCAGGTGCAAGCCCGCGAGCGGGTGACCGGCGAGGCCCAGTACGTCGACGACCTGGCGATCCCCGGCCTCTGGCACGGGGTCACCCTGCGTTCCCCGATCGCCCGGGGCCGGATCGTCGAGATCGAGCCCGACCCCGACTTCGACTGGAGCCGGGTCGTCCTGGTCGACGCCCGCGACCTTCCCGGTCGCAACGTCCTGCCCCTCATCCTGGACGACCAACCGGTCCTGGCCGAGCGCGAGATCCGGCATCCCTTCGAGCCGGTGATGCTGATCGCGGCGCCCGACCGCGCCCTGGCCCTCGAGGCCCGCAACCGCCTCAACCTGCGCTACGAGGCCAAGCCGATCGCGGTCGAGATCAGCGACGCGCTCGAGGCGCGGGTGAAGGTCTTCGGCGAGGACAACGTCTTCAAGCAGATCGACATCGCCAAGGGCGACCTCGAGGCCGGGTTCGCGGCGGCGACCATCGAGCTCGAACGCGACTTCTGGACCGGGCCCCAGGAACAGCTCTACATGGAGCCCCAGGGCATGATCGCCGCCTGGGAAGGCGACCAGCTCGTCCTCCGCGGCTCGCTCCAGTGTCCCTATTACGTGCAGGCGGCGGCGCGGGCGGTCTTCGGTCTCGAGCCGGAGCAGGTCCGGGTGATCGCCTGCGAGCTGGGCGGGGGCTTCGGCGGCAAGGAGGAGTATCCGAGCCTGCTCGCGGTGCATGCCGCGCTCCTCGCCCGCAAGGCGGGCCGGCCGGTGAAGATGGTCTACGACCGCGCCGAGGACATGCAGGCCACCACCAAGCGTCATCCCTCCCAGACCCGCATCCGCGCCGGGATCGATGCCGAGGGTCGGCTCACGGCCCTCGCGGTCGATCTCGTGCTGGACGGCGGGGCCTACTGCACCCTGTCGCCGGTGGTCCTGTCCCGGGCGGTCCTGCACGCGGGCTCGGCCTACGCCTGTCCCAACGTCGCGGTGCGCGGTCGGGTGGTGGCGACCAACACGCCACCGAACGGCGCCTTCCGGGGTTTCGGCGCGCCCCAGGCCTTGTTCGCCATGGAGACCATGATGGACCTCCTGGCCCGGGCGGCCGGGCTCGATCCCCTGGAGATGAGGCGACGCAACGCCCTGCGCGCCGGCGACGAGACCAGCACCGGCCAGGTGCTCGAGCAGGCCGCGGCCGCGGACGTGCTGGAGCGAGCCGCCGAGGCCGCCGACTTCCGGGCCCGGCGGGAGCTCTACGACCGACCCCAGACCGGCTCGATCCGGCGCGGCATCGGCCTGTCCCTGATCATGCACGGCTGCGGTTTCACCGGCGCCGGCGAAAGTCGCCTGAAGGGGCGTCTCACCCTCGATCTCGACGCCCGGGGCGAGCAGCTCCTGGTCCAGGTCCGCACCGGCTCGACCGACATGGGCCAGGGCATGCGGACCACCTTCAAGCAGCTCGCGGCCGAGATCCTCGGCCTCGAGCTGGACGAGGTTGAGGTGGCGGCGCAGGACACCGCCCTCGTTCCCGACAGCGGTCCGACCGTCGCCTCGCGGACCCTGATGATCGTGGGGGGGCTGGTCGCGCGGGCCGCGCGCCAGGCGCTGACCAGCCTCGGGCTCGAGGAGGGCGCCGGCGCCGAGGCTCTCAGGCTGGCCCTCGCCGGCCGCGGCCGGCTCGAGATCGAGGAGGTCCACGAGCCGCCGGCGACCCTGTTCGACGAGGATCACTACCGCGGGCAGGCCTACCCGTCCTGGGGTTACGCCTGCACCATCTGCGAGGTCGAGGTCGACATGACCACCTTCGAGCCCCGCATCGTCGACGTGGTCACCTGCCAGGACGTGGGCCGCGCCATCCATCCCGGCATCGTCGAGGGTCAGATCCAGGGCGGCATCGCCCAGGGCCTCGGCTACGCCGCCTTCGAGGAGGTGCAGATGCACGACGGCGCCATGGTCAACGCCAACTTCAACCGCTACATCGTGCCGACCGCCATGGACCTGCCACCGATCCGCGTCCTGCTCCACGAATCGGGGCAGGGCGCCGGCCCCTTCGGCGCCAAGGGGATCGGCGAGATGCCGGTCGACGGCGCCGCCCCCGCCTACGTCTCGGCCCTGGCCCAGGCCCTGCGGACCAGCTTCCGCGAGCTGCCGGTCACCCCCGAGGCGATCGCCGAGTCCTTCCTCCGGCCGCGCCCGGGAAAGGCCGACGCATGAAGGTGAGCTTCCGGCTGAACGGCGAGACCCGCAGCATCGAGAGCGCGCCCCTCGATCGTCTGCTCGACGTCCTGCGCCGCGACCTCGGCCTGACCGCCGCCAAGGAGGGCTGCGGCGAGGGCGAGTGCGGCGCCTGCTCGGTCTTCCTCGACGGCGTCCTGGTCTGCTCCTGCCTGGTGCCCATGGCCCAGGTGCGGGGGCGCTCGGTCGAGACCCTCGAGGCCCTCACCCGGCCGGGGGCGCCCCTCCATCCCCTGCAGCGACTGCTGATCGAGACCGACGGCAGCCAGTGCGGCTTCTGCAGTCCCGGCATGATCATGGCCGGCGTCGACTACATGCGCCGCCTCGCCCGGGGCGAGGTCGAGGACGATCACGAGGCCCGGCTCCGCGCCATCGCAGGCAACATCTGCCGCTGCACCGGCTACACCAAGATCGTGGAGGCCATCGACCGGGCCATCGAGGAGGCCGGCCCGTGAGCCGTGGACGCGACGAGGTCGAGGTCCTGGCGCCGTCGAGCCTGCGCGAAGCGGTGCAGGTGCTGGCCGAGGTCGGCGCCGAGGCGATCCCGTTGGCCGGGGGCAGCGACCTCATGGTCGCCTTCAGAGATGTTAGTAAGTTGCCGCGAGGCTTCGTCTTGGACCTCCTTGGGCTGGAGCCGGAGCTGCGCGGGATCGAGCTGGTCGAGGACGAGGTCCAGATCGGCGCCCTCACCACGGTGGACGACATCCTCCACTCGTCCCTGCTCGCGGCCGAGGCCCGACCCCTGGTCGAGGCGGCCCGTTGTTTCGGCTCGACCCAGATCCGCAACCGGGCCACGATCGGCGGCAACGTGATGAACGGTTCGCCGGCGGCCGACAGCCTGCCGGCCCTGCTCGCGCTCGACGCCCGGGTCACCCTCCTGTCGAGCGAGGGGCCGCGGACCGTGCCCCTCTACTCCTTCTATGCCGACTACCGGCGACCGGTCGCCAAGCCGAGCGAACTCCTGGTGTCGATCCGGATCGCCCGCGCGCCCGCGAACCCGATCGAGTCCTTCCGCAAGGTGGCCGCGCGCCGGGCCCAGGCCATCGCCAAGGTGATCCTCGCCGGGCGGGCCTGGGACGTGCGGGCCGAGGAGGAGGGCGTCCGCATCGGCGAGATCCGCCTCGCCGCCGGTTCGGTGGGGCCGACGCCGATGCGTCTGTTCGAGACCGAGCGGATCCTGCGCTCCGAGCTGCTCGGCCCGCGCCTCGCCGCCGAGGCGGTGGCGGTGCTGCGCTCGGAGATCACGCCGATCGACGATCTGCGCTCGACCGCGGCCTATCGGCGGCTGGTCGCGGGTCGCCTGCTCGAGGATTTCCTCGGCTCGCTCCTGCTCCAGGCCTGATTCGTATCGAGACCTCACCAGCCCGCGCGGGCCCGGGCCGCGGTCCCGGCAGACCGCCGGTCGAGCGGTTGTTCAGGGCCCGCTCCCCCAATAGAATCCGCCAGCCCGGGATTCCGGGCCGAGCTGTTCGACGGCTGACCTCGGGGAATCGATTCAAATCATGCAGGACACTCTAGTTGCGTCGCTTCTGATCGTCCTTGCGCTCGCCGCGATCGTGCCCTGCGCGATGGCGGTGCTGGGGCACCTGCTCGGACCCAAGCGACCCTCCGACGTGAAGTTCTCGGTCTACGAGTGCGGCGTGCAGCCGCAGGTGGACGCCAAACGTCGCTTCTCGGTGAAGTTCTATCAGGTGGCCGTGCTCTTCGTCGTGTTCGACGTCGAAGTCGCCTTCCTTTTCCCCTGGGCCATCCTGTTCCGCTCCAGCCAGGGCTTCGCCATGCTCGGCGAGATGTTCGTCTTCCTCGGCATCCTCGCCATCGGCCTCTACTACGTCATCAAGCGTGGAGCCCTGGAATGGGAATAGAGAGCTTCTTCGCCAACAAGCAGGGCTTCGTCGCCACCAAGCTCGACAACCTGATCAACAACGTCGTCAACTGGGGTCGGCAGAGCTCGCTCTGGCCCTACCCCTTCGCGACGGCCTGCTGCGGCATCGAGTTCATGGGCGTGGTCTCCAACACCCATGACGTCGCGCGCTTCGGCGCCGAGCTGGTCCGCTTCAGCCCCAGGCAGGCCGACCTGCTGCTGGTGGCCGGCACGATCACCTACAAGATGGCGCCGGTGCTGAAGCGCATCTACGACCAGATGCTCGATCCCAAGTGGGTGATCGCCTTCGGCGTCTGCGCGGCCTCCGGCGGCTTCTACAACAACTACTCCGTGGTGCAGGGCATCGACCGGATCATCCCGGTCGACGTCTATCTGCCCGGATGCCCGCCGCGCCCCGAGGCCTTCTTCGACGCCCTGATCGCCCTCCAGGAGAAGATCAAGGGCGAGAAGATCACCCGCCACGACCGCGAGCAGCGGCCGCAGCTCCGGCCCGAGAGCGACACCAGCTGGAAGGTCCCGGTCGTCGATCCGGCCCAGCGTGCCATCAGGAGGGGCGAGTAAGTGGTTGCCACCTTCGACGTCAAGGAGCGCCTCCGGCAGCGCTTCGCCGCCGACGTCCTGCATGCGGACCGCGCCGGCGGGATGGAATCGATCACGGTCAAGAAGGACCGGATCGTCGAGATCCTCGGCTTCCTCCGCAGCGAGCCGGATCTGGCCTTCGACTTCCTCAGCGACCTCGGCGGCGCCGACGGCATGCGCCTCGACTGGCCGCAGTGGCGCGACCGCTTCCAGGTGGTCTACCACCTGCGCTCGATGAAGCACGGCCGGCGCCTCAGGATCAAGGCCTCGGTGCCCGAGAGTGACTGCCGGATGCCCAGCGTCACCGGGCTGTGGAAGTCGGCCAACTGGATGGAGCGCGAGGTCTTCGACCTCTTCGGCGTCCACTTCGACGGCCACCCGAACCTGAAGCGCATCCTCTGCCACCACAAGTTCGTCGGTCACGCCCTGCGCAAGGACTACGACATCCATCAGGGCCAGTGGCTCGACGAGACCGAGTCCATGATGGACGAGATCGGCGAGTACGGCGAGAACCCCGACGACGGCGGTTTCTCCGAGCTGGTCCCGGTCAACATCGGTCCCGCCCACCCGGCGACCCACGGCACGCTGCGCCTCTTCGCCAAGCTCGACGGCGAGACCGTCGTCCGCGTGTCGCCCGAGATCGGCTACCTGCATCGCGGCTTCGAGAAGCACTCGGAGTCGGGCAGCTGGACCATGGTGATCCCCTATACCGATCGCCTGAACTACTGCTCGGCCATGCTCAACAACGTGGCCTGGTGCCACGGGGTCGAGAAGATGCTCGGCATCGAGGTGCCGGAGCGCACCCAGTACATCCGGGTCATCGTCTCCGAGCTGTCGCGCATCATCGACCACGCGGTCTGCGTCGCGGCGATGCTCGTCGACCTCGGCGCGCTCACCAACTTCTGGTACCTGTTCAACCTGCGCGAGCGCATCTACAGCATCCTCGAGGAGCTCTGCGGCGCCCGCCTGACCAGCACCTACGTCCGCATCGGTGGCCTCGCCTACGACCTCAACGAGGGCTTCATCGACCAGGTGCGCGCCATCCTGCGCGACATCCCGAAGAACGTCGGCGACGTCATCGCGCTGATCAAGAAGAACCGCATCTTCCTCGACCGCACGGTCGGCGTCGGCGCGGTCTCGAA
Source organism: Planctomycetota bacterium (assembly GCA_020639295.1). Taxonomy (GTDB): domain Bacteria; phylum Planctomycetota; family DRQF01; genus JACKGY01. The sequence goes on along the minus strand of JACKGY010000023.1, from coordinate 11,048 downwards.
GGAGCTGGCGCTGTCCTACTCCTGGACCGGCCCCTGCCTGCGCGCCTCGGGCGTGGCCTTCGACCTGCGCAAGTCAGACCCCTACCTCGGCTACGAGAACTTCGACTTCGAGATCCCGACCTACGAGGACGGCGACGTCTACTCGCGCGCGATGATCCGCTTCGACGAGATCGTCCAGAGCATGCGGATCATCGAGCAGGCGCTCGACCGCCTGCCGTCCGGGCCGATCTTCAGCGAGGACAAGCGCGTCCACCTGCCCGACAAGGACAAGGTCTACGGCTCGATCGAGGGCCTGATGAACCACTTCGTCCTGGTCTACGACGGCATCAAGGTGCCGAAGGGCGAGGGCTACCATCCGATCGAGGCCGCCAACGGCGAGCTCGGCTTCTACACGATCAGCGACGGTAGCGGCCGACCCTACCGCGTCCGGTGCCGGCCGCCCTGCTTCACCATCTACTCGGGTTACTCCGAGATCGCCGCCGGGTCGATGATCGCAGACGCCGTCCCGATCCTCTCGTCCTTCAACATCATCGCCGGGGAGCTCGACCGCTGATGCAACCGGACATCCAAGACCAGGCCGTCATCGACGCCGACGAGCTGATGGCGAAGACCGCGGGCTTCAAGCTCTCGGCGGAGCGCGAGGCGATGGTCGACGACCTGCAGTCGCGCTACCCGAACAAGAAGGCGACGCTCCTGCCGCTCCTCTGGGCGATCCAGGAGCAGGAGGGCTGGATCTCGCGCGAGTGGATGGCCTACGCCGCGCGCCGCTGCGAGGTGCCGCTTTCCCACGTGCTCGGCGTCGTGACCTTCTACACGATGTACCACCAGAAGCCGGTGGGGAAGTACCACGTCCAGGTCTGCCGCAACATCTCCTGCCACATCCGCGGCGCCACCGGGATCATCGACGCGGTGGAGCGCAAGCTCGGCCTGCAGCACGGCGGGGTCTCGGCCTGCGGCAAGTGGAGCCTCGAACACGTCGAGTGCCTCGCTGGTTGCTCCTGGGCTCCGGTGATGCAGATCAATCGAACCCTGCACGAGAATCTGAGCCCCGATCAGGCGGTGAAGATCCTCGACGAGCTGGAGTGAAGCCGTGACCAAGGTCCTGTTCGAGCATCGCGGCAAGAAGGGCGTGGACACCTTCGCGGGCTGGGAGGCCGTGGGCGGCTTCCAGGCCCTGAAGCGCGCCCTGAAGATGAAGCCCGAGGAGGTGATCGAGGAGGTCAAGGCCTCGGGCCTGCGCGGCCGCGGAGGCGCCGGCTTCCCGACCGGCGTGAAGTGGGGCTTCGTGCCCAAGAACACCGGCAAGCCGATCTACCTCTGCATCAACGCCGACGAGTCCGAGCCGGGCACCTGCAAGGACCGCGTCCTCATGGAGGAGCTGCCCTTCATGTGCCTCGAGGGTGCGTTGATCGCCGCCTACGCGATCGGCGCCAAGCTCGCCTTCTGGTACATCCGCGGCGAGTTCGACCTGTCCGAGCGGGTGATCCGCAAGGCGGTCGAGACCCTGCGCGAGAAGGGCGTCATCGGCAAGAACGTCTTCGGCTCCGGCTGGGACGTCGACCTGGTCGTCCACCGCGGCGCCGGCGCCTACATCTGCGGCGAGGAGACCGGCCTGATCTCCAGCGTCGAGGGCGACAAGGGCCAGCCGAAGATCAAGCCGCCCTTCCCGGCGGTCGAGGGCGCCTTCCGCTGCCCGACCATCGTCAACAACGTCGAGTCGCTGGCGGCCGTGCCCTGGATCCTCAACAAGGGCGGCGCCACCTACGCGGCCCTGGGCACCGAGAAGAGCAAGGGCACCAAGCTCTTCAGCGTCTCGGGCGCGGTGGCCAAGCCCGGCGTCTACGAGGTCGAGATGGGCTACCCCATGCGCGACCTGATCATGAACGAATGCGGCGGGCCGCAGGCGGGCAAGACGCTGAAGGCGATCATCCCCGGCGGCTCCTCGGTGCCGGTGCTGCCGGCCGAGACCGCCCTGGGCATGAATCTCGACTACGAGTCGGTGCAGGCCGCGGGCTCGCTGCTCGGTTCCGGCGGCGTCATCGTGATCGACGAAAGCCAGAGCATGCCGGAGCTCCTGGCCATCCTCGGCCGGTTCTACGCCCACGAGTCCTGCGGGCAGTGCACGCCCTGCCGCGAGGGCACGGGCTGGGGCTCGCGCCTCTTGAACCGCATCGACGACGGCGGCGGCAAGAGCGAGGACATGGTCACCCTCGAGCGCATCGCCCGGTTCATGACCGGCACGACGATCTGCTTCCTGGCGTCGTCGATGGCGATGCCGATCCAGAGCTTCTTCAAGCACTTCCGCCACGAGTTCGAGGCGCTCTTGCCGGCGACCACCGAGGCCAGGGGAGACTGACGTGAGCCAGCAAATGGTCAAACTCACGGTCGACGGGATCGAGGTCGAGGTCCCCAAGGGGACCAACCTGATCGAGGCCTCGAAGCAGGCCGGCGTCGAGGTCCCGCACTTCTGCTACCACAGCCACCTCTCCATCGCCGGCAACTGCCGCATGTGCATGGTGGAGGTGGAGGGCATGCGCGGCCCGCAGATCGGCTGCAACACCGGCGCCAACGAGGGCATGGTGGTCAAGACCGACACCGACCTCATCAAGGAACAGCGCGCGGCGGTGATGGAGTTCCTGCTGGTCAACCATCCGATCGACTGCCCGGTCTGCGACCAGGCCGGCGAGTGCAAGCTCCAGATGTACTACATGGAGCACGATCGCCGCGATTCGGTCGTCGACCTCGACGACAAGCTGAACAAGGGCAAGGCCATCGAGGTCGGGCCGCGGGTCATGCTCGACCAGGAGCGCTGCGTCGCCTGCGCCCGCTGCGTCCGCTTCTGCGACGAGATCACCGAGACCGGGGAGCTGCGCCTCCTCAACCGCGGCGACCACACCACCATCGGCACCTTCCCGGGCCGGGCCCTCGACAACGATTACTCGGTCAACACGGTCGACATCTGCCCGGTCGGCGCGCTCACCAGCCGCGATTTCCGCTTCCAGGCCCGGGTCTGGTACCTGCGCCACGATGACAGCATCTGCCCCGGCTGCGCCACCGGCTGCAACGTCAAGATCTCGCACTACGAGCAGACCACGCTCCAGGACTACAACGGCATGGCCTACCGGCTGCGCCCGCGGGTCAACGACGAAGTCAACGAGGCCTGGATGTGCGACTTCGGTCGCCGCGAGTACTGCCAGGTCAACGAGGCCCGCATCCAGCAGCCCTTCGGTCACGGCATCGAGATCGGCTGGGACGGGGCGCTCGGCCACGTCAAGAACGCGCTCCTGCCCGTCAAGGACCGGGGCGCCGACGCCATCGCCGGCGTGATCAGCTACGACGCGACCACCGAGGAGGTCTGGCTGTTCCGGAAGCTCCTCCGCGAGGTTTTCGGCCAGGATCGGATCGCCGTGGTCGCCCGTCGCGCCGACGGCAAGGCCGACGACTACCTGATCGACGGCGACAAGCATCCGAACCGCGCCGGCGCGCTCCTGGCCGCCGGCGAGGCCGCGGTCGGCGATCTGGCCGGCTACCTCGAGGGCAAGGTCGCGGTCCTGGTGCTCGGTGCCGACCTCACCGACCAGCTCCACGGCGAGGCGGTGAAGTCCGCCTTCGCCGCGATCAACCACAAGATCGTCATGGCGGCCAACCGCAGCGAGACCAGCGACCACGCCACGATCCTGATGCCCACGGTGAGCTATGCCGAGAAGGACGGCACCTTCGTCAACCGTCAGGGTCGGGTGCAGCGGCTGTTCCCGGTCCTCCGGAAGGGCTTCTCCTGCCGGCGCGACCTCGACGTGATCACCGACGTCGCCAACACCTTCGACGCCCACTGGCCGCGGCCCGAGGCGGCGGCGATCTTCGCCGAGATGGCGGCCGAGCTGCCGGCGCTGGCCGGCCTCGACTACGGAACGATCGGCAAGCTGGGCGCGCCCTTGCGGGACGCGGCCCTGAGTACCCAGGGAAGGAAGGCCTGATCATGGACGGATTCGGCTGGCTCCTCCTGAAGGCGGGAATCCCCTGGTTCCTCCTTCTCAACATGCTGCCGGTGATGATCTTCCTCGAGCGCAAGGGCTCGGCGTTGATCGGTGACCGCGTCGGTCCCAACCGGACCTTCATTCCCGGCATCGGCCTTCGCCTCGCCGGTCTGGTCCAGAACTTCGCCGACGTGGTGAAGCTCCTCACCAAGGAGGAGTTCATCCCCAACCACGTCAGCCGGCGCGCCTACCTCCTGGCGCCGATGTTCGCGCTCTTCGTGGCGCTGATCGTCGGCGCGGTCGTGCCCTATACCCCGGTGATGCACTTCAGCGAGGGGCGGGAGCTGCAGATCCAGGCCCTCGACTCGAACCTGGGCCTCCTGCTCCTCCTGGCCGTGTCCTCGCTCGGCGTCTACGCGGTGACCATGGCCGGCTGGGCTTCGAACAACAAGTACAGCCTGATGGGCGGCCTGCGCGCCTCGGCCCAGATGGTGAGCTACGAGCTCTCGATGGGCCTGGCGGTGGTCGGCCTGTTCATGGTCTACGGCTCGACCACGCTCGACGAGATGGTCGTGGCCCAGGGCGACGCCTGGCTCGGGATCATCCCCAAGTGGGGCGTCCTGCTCCAGCCGATCGGCTTCGTGCTCTTCCTGCTCGCCGGTTTCGCCGAGACCAACCGCACCCCCTTCGACATGGCCGAAGGCGAGTCGGAGATCGTCGGCTTCCACGTCGAGTACGGCGGCATGAAGTTCGCTCTGTTCTTCATGGCCGAGTACGTCCACATGGTGGTCGTCGCCCTGGTCACCGCGACCTGCTACTTCGGTGGCTACCAGGTGCCCTGGATCAGCCCCGAGAAGCTCGCCGAGCCGGCCTGCGCCACCAAGGTCACGGTCAGCATCCTCCTCGCGATCGTGCTGGCCGGCGTCCTGATCGGCCTGCGCCTCCTGAAGTGGCACCAGAAGAACCGCCGGATCTGGCAGGACTCGCGCAAGCGCGAGGGCGCCGTCCTGGCGCTCCTCCTCGGCTTCGGTCCGGCCGCGCTGGCGGCTCTGCTGCTGCCGCTGGTCTGGGGCTCGACCCTCGGCGCCAACAGCGCCGCCCTGATCGCCGGTCTGGTGGGCTTCGCGGCCCTGTTCGCCAAGACCCTGTTCTTCTGCTGGCTGTTCGTCTGGGTCCGCTGGACCCTGCCGCGCTTCCGCTACGACCAGCTGATGGGGCTGGGCTGGAAGCTCCTCGTGCCGGTCGGCATCGCCAACATCTTCATCACGGGCATCCTGGTGAAGCTCGGGATCTGGTAGGGAGACGAGCCATGTCCGATCTGGACCTCAATCCGAAGGCCGAAGCGCGCATGACCCTGGCGGAGAAGCTCTACCTGCCCGAGGTCCTGAAGGGGCTGCGCATCACCATCGGCCACCTGTTCCGGAACCTGAAGGCCTTCGACAAGATGCCGACGGTCGCCTATCCGGAGATCCGCAACCCCTTCCCGAAGCGCTTCCGGGGCATCCATCGCCTGATGAAGAAGGACGATGGCTCGCCGCGCTGCACCGCCTGCATGTGCTGCGCCACCTCCTGCCCGGCGGCCTGCATCCACATCGTCTCGGCGGAGAACCTCGATCCCGAGGTCGAGAAGTACCCGGCCCGTTTCGACATCGACGAACTCAAGTGCGTCGCCTGCGGCCTCTGCGTCGAGGCCTGCCCGGTAGACGCCATCCGCATGGACACCGGCCGTCCGGTCACCCCGGCCTACGACCGCAAGGACTTCATCTACACGAAGGAGATGCTTCTCGCCCACGTGCCGCTTCCCGGCAGCGAGAATCCGCCCGTCTGATGGAAAAGACGCTCTTTCTGATCCTGTCCGCGGTGGCGATCATCGGCGCTCTGGTGACGGTGACGCGCAAGAACCCGCTGGGCAGCGCCATTGGCCTGATCGTCACCTTCGTGGCGCTCTCCGGCCTCTACTTCACCAGCGACGCGCCCTTCGTCGGCGCGCTGCAGGTGCTCGTCTATGCCGGCGCCATCATGGTGCTGGTGGTTTTCGTGATCATGCTCCTGAACCTGCCCGAGGGTGAGCTCGAGGAGGAGAAGATCCCGCCGCGGAGCTGGGCCCTGGCCTTCTTCTCGGTCGTGCCGCTCGGCTTCCTGTGCATCGCGCAGATCCTGAGCACGAAGTTCGAGGACAAGGAACCGGTCGGCGAGGGCTTCGGCTCCGTCAAGGCCGTCGGCCAGCTGCTCTTCGGCGACTACCTCCTCCAGTTCGAGGTGGTCTCCCTGCTGCTCCTGGTCGCGATCGTCGGCGCCATCGTCATGGCCAAGAAGAGGCTCTGAGGGGGAGGGGAGATGCAGACACAAGCCTACCTCGTCGTCGCGACGCTCATCTTCCTGATCGGAGCCATGGGCTTCCTGATCAGGCGGAACATCCTCGTGCTCTTCATGAGCATCGAGCTGATGCTCAACGGCGCGGCGATGCTCTTCGTCACCTTCTCCCGGCAGCTCCGGCAGATGGACGGACACGTCTTCGTGTTCTTCATCATCGCCCTGGCCGCCGCCGAGGCCGCGGTCGGGCTCTCGATCCTGATCGCCATCTTCCGCCTCAAGCACCGGGTCAACGTCGACGAGCTGACCGAACTGAAGGGCTGAACCATGGAAACGGTCGTCTTCCTCATCCCGCTCTTCCTCCTGCTCGGCGCGGCGAGCCTCGGCCTCCTGGCGCTGCTGAAGACGCGGGGTCTCAAGGTCCCGGACCGGCTGGTCGGCTACCTGGCCATCAGCGGCCCGGTGCTCGCCTTCCTGTGCAGCTTCGCGCTGTTCCGGAACGTCGGCCACGACCGCTTCGTCGCCGATGGCTGGAACTGGGTGCTCGCCGGGGACTCCTGGGTGCCGGTCCGCTTCATGGTGGATCAGCTCACCTGCGTGATGCTCCTGGTCGTCACCGGCATCGGCACGCTCATCCACGTCTACTCGACCGGTTACATGAAGGGCGACGGCGGCTACATCCGCTTCTTCTCCTTCCTGAACCTGTTCATGTTCTTCATGCTGGTGCTGGTCCTCGCCGACAACTTCCTGATGCTCTTCGTGGGCTGGGAGGGCGTGGGGCTCTGCTCCTACCTGCTCATCGGCTTCTGGTACGACCGGATGTTCACCGCCACCATGAGCACGGCGCAGGCGGGCATGAAGGCCTTCATCGTCAACCGCATCGGTGACGCCGGCTTCGTCCTGGGCATGCTGCTCATCTACCGCACCGCCGGGACCCTGAGCTTCCACGAGCTGCGCCAGTTCGTCGCCGCCAACCCCGAGGTCTTCCTCGAGGGCAGCGGCTTCTTCGGCGTCTCGCTGGCGACCGCGATCGGCCTGCTGCTGCTGCTCGGCGCCACGGGCAAGAGCGCGCAGATCCCGCTCTTCGTCTGGCTGCCCGACGCCATGGCCGGCCCGACTCCGGTGAGCGCGCTCATCCACGCGGCGACCATGGTGACGGCGGGCGTCTACGTGGTCGGTCGGATGAACTTCCTGTTCGCCCTGTCGCCCACGGCGATGATCGTGGTCTCGACGATCGGTGCCCTCACGGCCTTCTTCGCCGGCACCATCGCGATGACCCAGAACGACATCAAGAAGGTGCTGGCCTACTCGACCGTGAGCCAGCTCGGCTACATGTTCGTGGCCGTCGGCCTGGGGGCGGTGAGCGTGGCGGTCTTCCACCTGGTGACCCACGCCTTCTTCAAGGCCTGCCTCTTCCTCGGTTCCGGCTCGGTCATCCACGCGATGCACCACGAGCAGGACATGCGCAAGATGGGCGGCCTGCGCAAGAAGATGCCGATCACCTGCGCGACCATGACCGTGTCGGCGATCGCCATGGCCGGCATCCCGCCGCTGTCGGGCTTCTTCTCGAAGGACGAGATCCTGTGGAAGGCCTTCGACAACGATCTCGGTCACGGCTGGTTCCTGTGGATCCTCGGCATGGCCGCGGCCTTCTGCACCGCGATCTACATGGGCCGGCTGATCTTCATGACCTTCGCCGGTTCCTGCCGCGCCGACGAGCACACCAAGGCGCACCTCCACGAGTCGCCGCGCTCGATGACCGGCGTCCTGACCGTGCTGGCGATCGGCGCCGCGCTGGTCGGCTTCCTCAACGTGCCCCACTTCCTCGGTGGCCACGGCGCCTTCTCGGCCTTCGTCGACCACGCGGTCAACCCGGAGGTCCACGCCCACCACGAGGCGAAGTTCGCGGCCGAGGCCTCGCTGGCGGTCATGAGCGTCATGGTGGCGGTCGTGGGGCTCCTGGTCGCCTGGCGCTTCTACGTCAAGGACCCGACCCTGCCGGCCCAGGTGGTGGACAAGCACCAGGACATCTACGAGCTGGTGCACGACAAGTACCGGGTGGACGAGTTCTATGACCGTTCGGTCACCCAGCCGCTGGTGCGCCTGGCCGAAGGCACCCTGTTCAAGGTCATCGATCGCAAGCTGATCGACGACACCATCAACGGATTGGCCGGCGTCTTCCGCTGGCTCGGAGCCCGTCTGGCCTCGACCCAGACCGGCGCCGCAAGAACCTACGTCGCGGTGATGATCGTGGGCCTGCTCCTCGTCATCCTGTCGCTTTTCACCTAGGAGGCGGACTTGCTTTCCCTCGTCCTCTTTCTGCCGCTGTTCGGCGCCTTCGCGCTTCTGCTCGTCAACAAGTCGAGCGAGAAGACGATCAAGTATGGCGCCCTGGCGGTCACGCTCGCGACCTTCCTGCTGAGCCTCCCGCTCTTCGGAGCCTACGAGGCCGGTGGCGCGTCGCTCTTCCAGCTCGAGGAGAGTGCCGACTGGATTCCCAGTCTCGGCATCCGCTATGCCGTGGCCGTCGACGGCATCAGCCTGCTCCTCGTCCTCCTGGTGAACTTCCTGATGCCCATCGTCGTGGTGGGTTCGGTGAAGACGATCACCCGGCGGCATCGGGACTTCTACGTCCTGATCCTGCTGCTGCAGAGCTTCATGCTGGGCGCGTTCATGGCCCGCGACCTGTTCCTGTTCTACATGTTCTGGGAACTGATGGTCGTGCCGATGTACTTCATCATCGGCGTCTGGGGTGGCAAGCCGCGGATCTACGCGGCGATGAAGTTCTTCATCTACACCCTGTTCGGCTCGCTGCCGATGCTGGTGGCGGTGATCTACCTGTTCATGAAGCTGAAGCACCAGGCCGCTGGCGATCCGGGGGCGGTGGCCTCCTACTCGCTCGACGCCCTGGCCGGCCTGAGCCTGACGCTCAAGGAGCAGTGGCTCTGCTTCCTGGCCTTCGGCCTGAGCTTCGCGGTCAAGGTGCCGATGTTCCCCTTCCACACCTGGTTGCCGGATGCCCACACCGAGGCGCCGACCCCGGGGTCGGTGGTGCTGGCCGGCGTGTTGCTGAAGATGGGTGGCTACGGCTTCCTGCGCTTCGCGATCCCGATGTTCCCCAACGCGGTGGAACAGGCGGCGCCGGTGATCTACTTCCTGGCCACCTTCGGCATCGTCTACGCCGCGCTCGTCGCCCTGATCCAGACCGACGTCAAGCGCCTGGTCGCCTACTCGTCGGTGAGCCACATGGGCCTGGTCGTGCTGGGCATCTTCGCGCTCAACGGCGACGGCATCCGCGGTAGCGTGTACCAGATGCTCGCCCACGGTCTGACCACCGGCGGCCTCTTCCTCCTGGTGGGCATGATTTACGAACGCCGGCACACCCGCGAGTTCAGCCAGTACGGCGGCATCGCCAAGCGGATGCCGATCTTCGCCACCTTCTTCATCATCATCACCCTGGGATCGGTGGGCATGCCGGGCCTGAACGGCTTCGTCGGCGAGTTCCTGATCTTCATGGGCACCTTCCGCGTGAGTCCCTTCACCGCGATCATCGCCGTCACCGGCGTGGTCTTCGGTGCCTGGTACATGCTGGCGACGGTCAGGAAGATCTTCTTCGGCCAGATCACGCGCGACGAGAACCGCAACCTTCGCGACATCGACGGGCGCGAGATCGCCCTGCTCTGTCCGCTGGTCCTGATGATCGTCCTCATGGGCGTCGCCCCCGGTCCCTTCATCGCCAAGATGGAGCCGAGCGTGAAGGCCATCGTCGAGACCTACCAGAGCGCCATCGGGAAGTAGAGCCATGAACTGGGACGACATCCGGGGCATCGCCCCTCTCATCTGGCCGCTCGCCGCGGCGCTCGGTGTCCTCTGCCTGGCCGATCGCCGCAGCACCGGCTCGCGACCGCTGCCGCCCTTCCTCGCCGTCGTCGGCCTCTTGGGCAGCCTGTTCGCGATCTGGCGGCTCTGGCCGGAGTCGGAGAGCCACAGCCTCTTCCGCGGCGCGATCGTCCTCGACGGCTACGGCCTCTTCCTGGCCGTGATCGTCGCGATCTGCGGCATCGCCACGGTGCTGCTCTCGATCGACTACCTGAAGCGGCGCGAGAAGAACATGAGCGAGTTCTACGTGCTCGTTCTCTTCGCCGCGATGGGCATGATGCTCATGGGGATGTCGCGCAGCTTCATCACCATCCTCTTCGGCATCGAGGTGATGTCGATCTCGCTCTACGTGCTGGCGGGCCTCTTCCGCGAGCGCGCCCCGAGCGCCGAGGCGGCGATGAAGTACTTCCTGACCGGCTCCTTCGCCACCGGCCTTCTGGTCTTCGGCATGGGCATGGTCTACGGCGCCACCGGCTCGCTCGACCTGAGCGCCATCGGCGCCCTGGGCCCGGACCAGGACACCTGGCCGCTCCTCGTCCTCGGCCTCGGCTTCATGCTGGCCGGTCTCGCCTTCAAGGTGGCGGCGGTGCCCTTCCACATGTGGCTGCCCGACGTCTACGAGGGCGCGCCCACCACGGTGACCGGGTTCATGGCCGCCGGCGTGAAGATCGCCGCCTTCGGGGCCATCATCCGGGTGTTCTGCGAGGTCTACCAGCACGACGCCGAATCGCTCCGGAACACCCTCTGGTGGATGGCCTTCGGCACCATGACCCTCGGCAACGTCGCGGCCCTGGCGCAGAAGAACGTCAAGCGCATGCTGGCCTACTCGTCGATCGCGCACGCGGGCTACCTGCTGCTGGCGGTGGTCGTCATGCAGGGCGT
>JACKGY010000022.1 GCA_020639295.1 Planctomycetota bacterium | reverse complement strand
CCCGATCACGATCCCCAACGATCCCTTCGCGGTCGGCTACGAGATCGGGATCCAGATGGGCTGCGCGGTCTACGGCAACCTCATGGTTGGCAACTGCAGCAGCCTCTGGCGCGGCGTGATCCGCGACTGACGGCCCTGCCGTGGACGGGCGTCCGGAGCGATCCGGACGCCCACACATTCTCGACTTCGCGCGGTCGGATCGCAGCCGCGCGACCGGGCACAACCAGGGCGCCGGACCCCGGTTGCGACGACCACCGCAAGATCTCATCGCGACTCGATACTCAGTGCTTCCCTTCCAGGGGGGGCGGAGGGTATCCTCGCGCCGATCGCAGGTACCCGATCGCCACCCCCAGCGAGAAGCGCCATGAACATGCCCCGCCCCTGGACCATGGTCCTACTGTCGGTCTTCGTCCACGTCCTGGCCACCGCCGCCAGCGCGCAGATCGTCCTGTCCGGTTCCGTCTCGGACGGCAGCGGCGGTCCGCTTCTCACCGGGACGGTCTATCACGTCTCCGGCACCATCACCGTTCCGACCGGCCAGACCCTCACGGTCCAGCCAGGGACCATCGTCAAGTTCGCCTCGTCGACCCAGTGCGTGGTGAATGGACACCTGGCGGTCGTCGCGAATGCCGGCAACCCGGCGATCTTCACCGACATCCGCGACGACTCCGCCGGCGGTGACACCAACGGCGACGGGCCCAGCACCGGCGGTCCGGGCTGGTGGCGAGGCGTCAACCTCGTCGGCGGCACGGCCTCGCTCACCGGCCTCGAGGTTCGCTACCCCGGGCAGTCCGGATTCGCCGGCCTGAGACTCGATCCCACGCCGGGCACGACGGTCACCGATTGCGTCTTCCGCGAGTTCACCACCGCCGGCATCGACTACCTCCTCGTCGGCGCCGCGACGGTCACCGGGACGAGCTTCGTCAATGGAACGATCCCGGTCATCAATTGCCCCCTGCAGGCCTTGGCGACCTTCACCAACAACAGCGCCACCGGCAACTCGAGTCCGGCCGCGGTGAGGCTCGTGCCCGGAGGCGTGAGCGGCAACTTCAGCATCAGTGCGGCCTCGCTCCTCGGTGGCGCCCACTACCTCAACGGCTCGATCACGATCAACGCGGGCGCCACGGTGACGATCGGCGCCGGCGTGATCTTCAAGGCCGCCGGTAGCGGGGTCGCGGTGAACGTCGACGGCACCCTGATCTGCATCGGTACCCCCGGAAACGAGGTCGTCTTCACCAGCGTCCACGACGACACGCGCGGCGGCGACACCAACATGAACGGCGGCGCCACGTCGCCGGCCAAGGGAGAGTGGCGGGGACTCGCCTTCGGCCCGCTCTCCGACCAGAGCCAGCTCAACCACACCGTCCTGAGCTACACCGGCCAATCGGGCTTCGCCGCGATCGAGCTCAACGACGCCGACATCGCGATGGACTACTGCCTGATCGATCACTCCCTGCAGGCCGGTGTCGACCTCAATGGCGGCGGTTCGCTTCCGGTCATCAAGCACAGCCACTTCGACGACGTGCTTCAGCCGATCGCGGCGGCGAGCTTTCCGGCCCTCGAGCAGTTCGTGAACAACACCAGCGCCAACTGCACGGCCTTCACGGCGATCACCGTCTCCCAGTCGAGCTTCGGCGGCACCCTCGCGATCGATCCGACGAATCTCATCGGCGGCGTGCTCGGGCTGACCTCGAGCGTCAACTTTGGCGTCGGCTCGGACATCACCATCGACGGGGGCGTGGTGGTCAAGATGATCCCCAACGGCGGGCGCATCGTCTTCTCGGGTCTCACGCACCTGAACGGCGGCGGCGGCGAGATCGTGTTCACGACCCAGCGCGATGACGGCTACGGCGGCGATACCGACGCGAACGGGGCCACCCCCATCACCTCCGGGTACTGGCGTGGTCTGAACTTTCCGGCATCCGCCAGCGGTAGCGTCGTGGACAACGTTCGCGTGCGCCTGGCCGGCCAATCGGCCTTCCCCGGCGTGGCCATCGCGGGCGCGAACATGACGCTCACCAATTCGACCATCGAGGACTGCACCAACGACGCCCTGTCGCTCGAGAACACGTTCTCGACGCCGACGGTGACCGGCTGCGCCTTCGATCGCTGCGGCATCGCGGTGGACGATCTGTTCCTCGACAGCCTGGTCAACTTCTCGGGCAACACGGCGACGGGAAACAGCATCCGCGACCTGATCCAGGTCGATCAGCGGGTCCTGACGACGAGCATCGCGCTGGGGACGACCAACGTGATCAACGGCGTGATCGAGCTGGCCGGGAGCCAGACCATCGGGGCCGCCGGTTCCCTCACTCTCGGGGCGGGCCTGATCCTGAAGTCGACCCTGTCGGGTAGCCAGTTCGTGGTCGATGGCACGCTGATCTGCAACGGCACGCCCGCCCTCCCCGTCGTGTTCACCGATCTCGCCGACGACGGCTGGGGCGGCGACTCGAACAAGGACGGTCCGAGCAGCGGAACGCCCGGCGGCTGGCGCGGTCTCAGCCTGCGTCAGGGGTCCGACGCGAGCATCCTCGACCACGTCGTCCTGCGCCACGCCGGCCAGACCGGCTTCGCCGGAGTCGAGGTCGCGAGTACGAGTTTCACCATGCGAGACTCGCGGATCGAAGCCTGCAGCGCCGCGGCTGTCGACTTCAACGGCCTCGCCGCGACTCCCTCGATCCGCGACTGCCGGTTCGACGGCAACGCCTACGCGATGCGCGGTCTGCGCTGGGACAACCTCGTGAACGTCGCCTTCAACCAGGCCACGGGGAACGCGGTCTACGACTCCCCGCTGGTCGAGTTCACGGCCGTGGCCGGCAGCGCCGAGGTCTCGGCCAGGGCGATGATCGCCGGCGCGATCGTGTTCGAGGTCGGGCCGGCGCTCGGGTCGGGCAGCCACCTGACCTTCGGTCGCGGCCTGGTGCTGAAGGCGGCGAGCACGTCGGCGCGGATCACCGACGGCAGCGGCGTGATCGACATCGAGGGGAGTGGTCTCGAGCCGGTGGTCTTCACCAGCGTCGCCGACGACGACTGGGGCGGCGACACCAACAAGAACGGTCCCTCCGCCGGCGTCCCCGGCGCCTGGCGGGGCATCGGGATCTTCAGCCCGAGCAGCTGCGTCGTGCGGCACGTCCGGATCCGCTACAGCGGCAACAGCGGATTCGAGGGCCTCTTCTGCGGCTCCTCCGGCGCGTCCCTGGACGGAGTCCGGGCGGAGCATTGCGGCGCCGGCGGCATCTCGATCTCCTCGGCCGGCGCACCCTTGGACAATCTCGTCGCCCATGATTGCGCGGGGAGCGGAATCGCGATGAACGGGCCCGCGGGAATCCACCAGCCCCTACGCTTCGCGACGGTCACGGGCTGCGGGAACGGGATCTCGTTGGGTACCTGGACCGCGCCGGTCCTGAGCTCGATCTCCTGGGGCAACACGACCAACTACGTCAATGCCACGGCGGCGAACCTCTTCCAGTCCAACGGCAGTGCCGTACTGGCGGGGACGAACGGCAACATCGACGCCGATCCGCTCTTCGTCGACGCCCCGAACGGCGACCTGAGGCTGCAGGCGACTTCGCCCTGCATCGACGCCGGCGACTTCGCGCTCGGCGTCATCGTGGCCGGCGACCACGACGAGTTCTCGCGCGTGACCGACCACGACCTCGACGGCACGGTGGGGGCGGACATGGGCGCCCACGAGTTCTGCAACTGGGAGATGAGCTTCACCGGTCAGCCGCGGATCGGCAGCTCGATGACCTTCACCCTGACCGGCATGCCGGCCTTCACGGTGATCAGCATCGCCTTGCTCGACTACGAGTACTACTATCCGCCCTACGGCATGGTGCTCTGCGGCTCGCCCCTGACCCTCGTTCACCAGGACATCTGGTACGTGAACTACGGCTACCCGGTGACGATCCCGAACGATCCCTACGCCGTCGGCTACCAGATCGGCGTCCAGATGGGCTGCGCGGTCTACGGGAACACCCTGGTGGGCAACATCGCCAACCTCTACCGAGGCGTCATCGGCGACTGAAGACCGCCGCCGCGCCACGCGCGGCAATCCGCCAGCGGTCGCGCAGGGCCGAGGTCTGATCCTCCGGGATCGGACCTCGGTTCGTCTTGACGACCCTGGTGGATCGGGCACGGGATTCGCGGCGGTCGACCCTGGCGACGTGGGGAGGTCCCTTCAGGAGCTTCGCGCATGAACGGCCGATGCATCCTCGCCTGGGTTTTCGTCCTCGGCATGTCCGCCTCGGCCCAGATCTCGATCAGCGGTTCGATCTGGGATGGTCAGGGTGGTCCGCTGCTGGCCGGCCAGGTCTACCACGCGAACGGCTCGCTCCTCGTGCCGGCCGGACGGAAGCTGACCATCGCACCGGGCGCGATCCTGAAGTTCCTCGGCGAGCACTGGTTGCGGGTCGAGGGTCGGCTGGTCGCGGCGGGAACGCCGACGCAGCCGATCATCTTCAGCTCGCAGGCCGACGACTCCGCCGGGGGCGACAGCAACGGCGACGGCCCGAGCCAGGGCCGGGCCGAGGACTGGCGCGGCCTCTTCTTCACCGACACGGCCGACGGCAGCGAGCTCCTCTGGGTCGAAGTCCGCTACGGCGGTCGCAACGGCCTGCCCGGCATCGTGCTCCACGGCGCCGACATCTTCCTTCAGGACTCGATCATCCGCGACTGCAGCTCGGTGGCACTCGAGGGCGAGCAGACGAACGCGCGTCCGAGCGTCAGGAGATGTCGCTTCGAGAACTGCTACCTCCCGGTCGCCGGCTTCGGCGTCGAGGCGCTGCCCGGCTTCGAGAACAACGTCGCGACCGGGAATTACGCCGGCGACTACTTCGCCTGCGCCTATTCCCGGATCGGCGAGAAGGTGGTCATCCGCCGGGTCAATGTCCTCGGGCCGAGTCTCGTCTTCTGGGGCTTTCCAGCCATCGATCCGGGGGGAGAACTCGAGCTCGAGCGCGGCATCGTGCTCAAGAACAAGGGCGGCAACGCCCTTCGGGTCGCGGGCCGTCTGACCGCCGTCGGCACGGCGACCGAGCCCCTCGTCTTCACCGACATCAACGATGACGACCATGGCGGCGACACCCGCAAGGACGGCCCCCCGTCCGCCACCGCGCCGCCGACCTACTGGGAGGGCCTGAGCTTCCAGCCCGGCTCCGCGGGCAGTCGTCTCGAGTACGCCCTGGTGCGCCACGCCGGCAGCAATGGTCACTTCGCCCTCGACTTCGCGGGCGGCGAGGCCGTCGTCGGCCACTGCCGCTTCTTCGACTTCGAGGACGGCGGCCTCGGCTTCCATCAGCAGCCGGCCAAGCCCGAGATCCACGACTGCGAATGGCGCTCGGCGCTGAGCTTCCGCTGGGTGGACGGCCTGATCTGGGACAACCTCGAGCGCATGCGCGACAACGCGGCGCTGATCCGCGGCCTTCCCGAACGGATCCACGTCGTCGGCCGCGTCGCCTCGGACGTGGTCATCGACCGCCGGTCGATGATCGCCGGCTGTTTCACCTGTTCCGACCTCAACGTCATCCCGGCGGGCAAGAGCCTCAGCCTGGGTCCGGGCGTGGTCATCAAGCGCGGCAACTACCTGCGCTTCACGACCGGACAGGGCGTCCTGAACGTCCTCGGAACGGCGCGCGATCCCGTGGTCTTCACCTCCTCGCAGGATGACGAGTTCGGCGGCGACACCTTCCACGACGGGCCGCCGGTCGGCGACCCGGCGCCCTGCATCGGCCTGACCATCGAGAGCGCCGCGCCCGCACGGATCGAGCATCTCCTGCTCCGTCACGCCGGCTCCATGGGCGACCCGGCGCTCATCGTCGCCAGTTCCCAGGCGAGCCTGAAGGCCGTCCGGGTCGAGAAGGCTCGTGCCGGCGGCATCCGGATCCTCGGTCAGAACGGGCCGCTGGACTGCCTCGTGGTTCGCGACTGCGTCGGCACCGGGATCGACCTCTCGGCCGACGTCGACCCCGGGATGCTCCGCTTCGCCACCGTCACCGGCTGCGATCTGGGCCTCGACCTGGGCGGGATCTTCGCCGGCAGCGTCCATGGCGCCATCGTCCGCGGCAACGTCGTCGACATCCTCGGCGCCAGCGCCGCGAATCTCTTCGCCAGCGACGGCGAGCCGGCCCTGGTCGGCGTCAACGGCAACATCGACGCCGATCCGCTCTTCGTCGATCCCACGACCGGCGATCTCCGCCTGCAGGCGACCTCGCCCTGCATCGACGCCGCGGAGCTCGCGCTCGGCATCCAGGTGGCGGCCGATCACGACGAGGCCTCGCGGGTCAGCGACCACGACCTCGACGGGGTTCTCGGCGCCGACATGGGCGCCCACGAGTTCCATCTCTGGGACATGGTGGTGACCGGCGAGCCGGTCCTCGGCGGCAACATGTCCTTCACCCTGATCGGCCCGCCCGCGATCGGCCTGATCAACGTCGGCTTGCTCGATCAGACCGCCTACGTCCCGCCCTACGGCATTCTCCTGGTGGCCGCGCCGGCGACCCTCGTCCATCGCGATCTGGTCTGGGAGGGCTATCCCCATCCGCTCGTCCTTCCGACCGACCCCGCCCTCGTCGGCACGCCCTTCGGCGTCCAGATGGGCGCCGCTCCGCTCGGCAACCTCCAGGTCGGTGGCATGACCAGCGTCTACCGCGCCCGACTCGGCGATTGAGCGGGTCGCGATGCTGGTCGAGGTCTCTCCTCCGGGAGAGCAGAAGGAGGAAAACCATGCGTTCCAATCTCGTGCTGGGGGCGGCGATCATCGCCCTCCTGATCGGCGCGGCCCGGGCTCCGGCCCAGGTGGTGGTCGCCCTCAACGGCAACGTCAGCGACCTGAACTACGGCCCGCTGCAGAGCGGAGTCGTCTACAAGGTGACCAACACCATCCACGTCCCGAGCGGGACGACCCTGACCATCCAGGCCGGCGCCATCCTCAAGTTCGGGCCCGATGCCGACCTCCTGGTCGAGGGCAACCTGGTCGGACCGGCCGCTCCCTACGCCCATCTGACCTCGCTGAAGGACGACGCGCTGGGCGGCGACACCAACGGCGACGGTCCGAGCCAGGGGCAGCCGGGCGACTGGGGCTCCCTGGGCCTGGGCGCCTATGCCAGCGGTCAGCTCAGCCACTTCGAGATTTCTTATGCCGAGGTCGGCATCAGCCTCGGCACGGCCGCCGTGGCGCCCATTTCCGGCTGCCTCATCCGCGACTGCAGCGGGCCCGGGATCATGATGCCGAACGACCATCTCGCCCACCCGGTGACCGGAACCACGATCACCGCCTGTGAGAAGGCCATCACCTTCTGTTCGATCGCCTCCCTGGCCGCGATGAGCGGCAACCAGGCCTCGGGCTGCAGCGTCCACGACTGCATCGAGACCACGCCGAACTACCGCAACCCCTTCAGCGTCACGCCGGTCGATCTGATCATTCCGAAGGCGGCGATGATCGGTGGTGCCTACGTCTTCAGCTCGCTCAACATCCGGGCCGGCGACAGCCTCACCATCGAGCCCGGCGTGGTCCTGAAGTGCGCGCTCGCCCCGTCCTATCTGACCATCCTCGGCAGCCTGCACGGCCAGGGCACGGCGGCCGAGCCCATCGTGCTCACCGACTTCGCCGACGACGACTGGGCTGGCGACACCAACAAGGATGGTCCCTCCGTCGGCGTGTCGGGTCGTTGGAGCGGAATCAACCTGAGCACCGGGTCGCAGGTCGATCTCGGGTACTGCCACATCCGCTTCGCGGGCAACTCGGTGATGGGCGCGATCGATCATCAGGGCGGCCAGCTCGATCTGGCCCACTGCGTGATCGACCATGCCGTCGACGTGGGCCTCTGGCTCCACGGCATCCTCGACTCGCCGACCATCCACGACTGCCGATTCGACCTCAACGGCTACGCCCTGCGCGGCGCACGCTGGGTGAACCTGGTGAACTTCCGCGACAACGAGGCCGCCGGCAACCTCGTCCTCGATGCGCCTCTGGTCGAGGATCCGAGCTTCTACGGCACGGTCGCGATCTCGGCGCGGGCCATGATGGCCGGCTGCATCGTCACCCGGACCAATCCGACCATGGGCGCCGGCAAGCTGCTGCGCCTCGGTCCGGGACTGGTGATCAAGATGGACGGCGACCGGGTCCTGCGCAGCCTCGGCGGCGTCTTCGAGCTGCTCGGGACCGGGGCCGAGCCGATCATCCTGACCAGCCTGCAGGACGACCGCGTCGCCGGCGACACCAACAAGGACGGGCCCTCGATCGGCAGTCCGGGGAGTTGGCACCACGTCCGCGTCGATCTCGAGAGTCCCGGCTCGCGCATCGAACACGTCGAGATCCGGCAGGCCGGCTGGGGCGGGGTGGAGGCCTTCATCTGCGACGATTACGAGACCAGCATCCGCGCGGTCACGGTTCGCGAGGCGCCCGGAGACGGCATGCGCCTGTTGAAGGCGGTGGCTCCCCTGGACGGTCTGGTCGCCCAGGACTGCGCCGGGATCGGCATCGACCTGAGGAATCACGTCACGGCCCGTGATCTGCGCTTCGCGACCGTCACCGGCTGCGGCACCGGCATCGCCATGAGCGCGAGCTACGCCGGCGTCGTGCGGAGTTCGATCGCCTGGGGCAACGCCACGAACTTCAGCGGCGCGACCGCGGCCAATCTCGCCACGAGCGATGGCGACGCCCTCCTCGCCGGCAGCAACGGCAACATCCACGCCGACCCGCTCTTCCTCGATCCGACGGCCGGCGACCTGCGGCTCCAGATCGGCTCGCCCTGCATCGACGCCGGCGACTTCGCGCTCGGCCTCCAGGTGGCGGCGGATCACGACGAGTCGTCACGGATCAACGACCACGACCTCGACGGCGTCCTCGGCGCCGACATGGGCGCCTACGAGTTCAGCCACTTCCGGCTCCTGGCGAGCGGGCGTCCGGGCATCGGCCAGACGATGTGGTTCACGCTGGACGGTCCCAACGGCCTCGGTCGGCTGTCGGTCGGTCTCCTCGACGGGAACTGGTACTACCCGCCCTTCGGCATCGTGCTGGTGGGCCTGCCGGCGAACTACCTGCACGAGGATCTGATCTGGGAGGGTTATCCCTATCCGATCACGATCCCGAACGATCCGGCGATCGTCGGCGCCGCCTTCGGCGTCCAGGCCGGAGCGGCTCTGCTCGGCGACCTCACGCACGGCAACATCGGCAACCTCCACCGTCTGGTCGTGGAGGACTGACTCCGCCGCGGACGGGAGGATCGTGTCCCCGTCACGAGAAGAGGCGCCCGGAGTGATCCGGGCGCCTCGTTCATCCTCGTCGCGCGGAGGCGCGTCGATCAGTAGCGGTAGTGGTCGGGCTTGAAGGGGCCGGTGACCTCGACCTCGAGGTACTCGGCCTGCTTGGCGGTCAGCTTGGTGAGCTTGGCGCCGAGCTTGTCGAGGTGGAGTCGGGCGACCTCCTCGTCCAGGTGCTTGGGCAGGGTGTAGACCTTGCACTCGTAGCTCTTGTGGTTGTTCCAGAGCTCGATCTGGGCCAGCACCTGGTTGGAGAAGGAGTTCGACATCACGAAGCTCGGGTGGCCGGTGGCGCAGCCGAGGTTCACGAGCCGGCCCTTGGCCAGGATGATGACGCTCTTGCCGTCCGGCCAGGTCAGCTTGTCGACCTGCGGCTTGATCTCGTCGACCGTGATCGTCTTGTCGTTGTAGACCGAGGCGACCTGGATCTCGGTGTCGAAGTGACCGATGTTGCAGACGATCGCGCCGTCCTTCATCAGGTCCATGTGCTCGCGGTTGATGATGTCGCAGCAGCCGGTGGTGGTGACGAAGATGTCGCCCCACTTCGCCGCTTCCTCCATGGTGACCACCTCGAAGCCGGCCATGCAGGCCTGCAGGGCGCAGATCGGGTCGATCTCGGTCACGTAGACCCGGCCACCCATGCCGTGGAAGGCCTGGGCGCAGCCCTTGCCGACGTCACCGTAACCGGCGACGACGCACTTCTTGCCGGAGATCATCACGTCGGTGGCGCGCTTGATGCCGTCGATCAGCGACTCGCGGCAGCCGTAGAGGTTGTCGAACTTCGACTTGGTGACCGAGTCGTTGACGTTGATGGCCGGCACCTTGAGCGTGCCCTTCTTGGCCATCTGGTAGAGGCGATGGACGCCGGTGGTGGTCTCCTCGGAGATGCCGCGGACGTCCTTCATCAGCTCGGGGTAGTCCCGATGCATCATGATCGTGAGGTCGCCGCCGTCGTCGAGGATCATGTTCGGACGCCAGCCGTCCGGGCCCTCGATGGTCTGCTTCACGCACCAGTCGTATTCCTCCTCGGTCTCGCCCTTCCAGGCGAAGACCGGGATGCCGGCCGCGGCCATCGCGGCGGCGGCCTGGTCCTGGGTCGAGAAGATGTTGCAGGAGGACCAGCGGACCTCGGCGCCGAGGTCGACCAGCGTTTCCATCAGGACCGCGGTCTGGATGGTCATGTGGAGGCAGCCGGCGATGCGCGCGGCCTTCAGGGGCTGCTCCTTCTTGTACTTCTCGCGGACCGCCATCAGGCCGGGCATCTCACCCTCGGCGATGATGATCTCCTTGCGACCCCAGTCGGCAAGGTTGATGTCGGCGACCTTGTAGTCGAATCCCTTGGCCACGTCGGTCTGGCTCATGTGCGGTTATTCCTTTCCGGAGAGGGCGGCATGCGGCCGCTGAGGATGAACAATTTCAGGTTGCGGGCGAGGTCGGCGGCCGGACCGTCCTGCCGCGCATAGGGACGTTCCTCGCGGTCGATCTCGACCAGACCGGCCGCGCGCATCCAGGACTCGACGTCCCGGGGCGTGAAGCCCATCCAGAGGTCGGCGTGCTCCTCGCGGAGCCAGCTCTCCTGGTGGGCGACGAAATCGGTGATGACCAGGCTACCGCCGGGTCGGAGGACCCGGGTCAGCTCGCGGATGGCGAGCTCCGGGCGGGCGGCGTGATGCAGGCTCAGGTGGGCGAAGACGCCGTCGGCCGCGGCATCCGCCAGGGGCAGGTGCTGGAGGTCGCCCTCGAGGAATTCGATCCCGCCGAGGCCGAGCTCGTCGACGCTGCGCTGGGCCCGCGCCAGCTGGGCGGGCGCGTTGTCGATGGCGAGCACGCGGGCGCCGGTGGCGGCCAGTTCCGGCAGGAGGTAGCCGCTGCCGCAGCCGGCGTCGACCAGCACCAGGTCGCGGGGGACCAGGTAGCGCAGGGTCTGCTCCTTCACCGCGTGATCCGCGACGGCGGCATGGAACTCGTCCCAGGTGTGGCCGGCGAGGTCGAAGTGCTCGCGCACGCCGCGACGACGCTCCTCGAGGACCTCGGCGAGGCGCCGGCGGTCGCGCTCCCGGCCGTCGTCGGCGGCGGTGAGGTCGGCGAGCAGGTCGAGCAGCGTTTCCGAGGAGCCGTTCAGGCCCTCGGGCCGATCGAAGCGGAAGAAGGTCCAGCTCCCCTCGCGGCGGCTCGAGACCAGACCGGCCTCCTTGAGCACGTTCAGGTGCCGGGAGAGCGTCGACTGGGGCACCTCGAGGATCTGGCGCAGCTCGTTGCCGTTGAGTTCCTCCTCGGCGAGCAGGGCCAGGATACGGACCCGCAGCCCCTCGGACAGGCACTTGAACAGGCGGGCTGCTTCGGTCGCGTTCACGGGTCTCGGCTCCACTTCCGCTCTTGCGGATAGGCGAAAGTAGCTTTCGACCCGGGTCGGGACAACTCTGAAGCCGAATCTCGGCAATTCTGGCCCTGGACCCTAAGCGTATTTCTGAAAGCGAGTTGTGGGCGGCACGGTGGCGGCCTCGAGGGTCGGAGGCAAAAAAGAACCCGGGCATCCGGATGCCCGGATGCCGCGGTCTCAGGCGTCGCGGCGCCAGACCGTGTCGGCCGGGACCAGCTCCACCAGGGCGGCGAAGGCAGCCTCGGTGGCGGCCCGCTCCTTCGATTCGATGGTGATCTGGGTCTGGTAGTCGGGGTTGCCGTAGACCGGATAGCTGCCGATCTCCACCGCGGCGTGATCGCGTTGGAGCTGGTCCAGCATGTCGGCGAGGTGGCCCTCGTCGAGGCGGGTGTAGAGACGCCGGAGGTGGAAGGGAGCTTCGCGGAAGCTCTCGCGGATGGCGCTGAACTTCTTCCGCAGCACCGAGGGCTCGCCGGGCATGACGTAGACGTTCTCGACCCGGGTGATGGGGAAGGGCAGCTCGCCGGCGAAGATCAGATCGGTGCCCACCGGCAGCATCGCCATGCGGAGGTAGCCGGGGCCGATCTCGTCGCGGATGTAGCCCCGGATCACCTTCTCCAGCACCGTGTTGTGCTCCATCTCGCGACCGAAGGCCTGGGCGACCGCGGCGAAGGTGAGATCGTCGTGGGTCGGACCGACCCCGCCGGTGGTGATGACGACGTCGAAGAGATCGGCGAAACGGCGCAACTCCTCGGCGATGACCGGGATCTCGTCGGGCACGATGGCGACGCGCGCCACCTTCGCGCCCAGCTCCCGGAACTGGGCCATGAGCCAGGTGGAGTTGATGTCCTCGACCTTGCCGGAGAGGACCTCGTTGCCGATCACGATGATGCCGACGCGCATGCTGGCTCCTCCTGGCTTTCCTTCCCGCACGCACCTATGATGCCGGACTCCCCGGCCCGAGACCAGAAAGCAGCCCATGCGCGTCTTCTGCATCAGCGATCCCCACCTCGGCCGCGACATGAGCCGCTTCGGCGAGGTCTGGGTGGATCACGAGGCGCGGATCGCCGCCAACTGGCGGGCGCTGGTCGGCGAGGGCGACCTGGTCCTGATCCCGGGTGATTTCAGCTGGGCCACCACCAACAAGACGATCGTCCGCCACCTCGAGTTCATCGACGAGCTGCCCGGCCTGAAGGTCCTCTCGCCGGGCAATCACGACAAGTGGTGGAAGAAGCGCGAGCGCCTCCGGCCGCGCAGCATCCTCCTCCTCGACGACCGCCACCATGCCCTCGGAGCGGATTGGACCCTGGTCGCCACCATGGGTTGCGAGCAGCCCGAGTCGCCCTGGTGGGAGGAGAGCATGCGCCCGGAGTTCGAGTCGGCCTGCCGCGCCCTCGAGGGTTCCTTGCGCGCCGCCGAGCGGGAGCGGCCCGGCACGAAGATCCTCCTCATGATCCACTACCCGCCGCGCTGGGATCGGAAGGACGAGCCCTCCGCCTTCGAAGAGATCATCGCCCGCTACCCGGTCGACACCCTGGTCTACGGCCACATCCACGGCGTCGACCTGCCGCGCGCCTTCAACGAGGTGGTCCGCATCTTCGGCAAGCCCGTCCGCTACGAGAACGCCTCGGTCGATCGCACGCGGATGGCTCCCATCCTCATCCTCGACGACCCGACCATCGCCTTCCGGCTCGACTGAGGACTCCATCGCGTCGGGCTCCGGGGCCCGGCCGGTCGTGATCGCCGCTCCCGTCCCTCGACCGCCGTAGTCTGACGGGCCCTCGTCCCGCTCCGGAGCGACCAACATGACCTGCCGATGCTGCGACCAGGAGCTCGTCTTCGGCGCCCGCTACTGTCATCGCTGCGGCCTCGAGGTCGCCGCCACCTCGGCCCGTCCCTTCCCCTCGGAGTACGGCGACCCGGTCCTGCCCGAGTGGGCCGAGCTCATCGAGGACGATCCGCTCTCCTTCGAGGCGGGCGATCGGAGTCTGGTGCGGGCGCTCAGGGATCGACGGAGCGGGATCGAGATGCTCCTCGTTCCCGCCGGCACCTTCCGCCGGGGCGCGCCCGCGGACCAGGCCAGGGAGAACGACGACGCCCTGCCGATGCACGTCGTCACCATCAGCCGGCCCTACTATCTCGGTCGCCATCCGGTGACCCGCGCCGAGTGGCGCCGGCTCGTCACCGGCACCATCGCGGCGCGTGACGACGACCGCCGCCCGGTCGCCGGGCTGAGCTGGAACGAGGTGGTCCTGCAGCTCGCCAGCGGCAGCGGCTTCCGGTTGCCGACCGAAGCCGAATGGGAACATGCCTGCCGCGCCGGTGAGGCCTGGCCGGCCGAGCGCCGGGCCGACGAGCTGGCCTGGTTCGGCGAGAACTCCGGCTTCCGGCCACGACCGGTGGGCGAGAAGAAGGCCAATGCCTGGGGCTTCCACGATCTGCTCGGCAACGTCGAGGAGCACTGCGTCGACGGCTACCACCCGCTCGCCTACGCCCGCTGGGCCGAGGGCATCGCCGATCCGATCGGCCCCTTCGGCAGCGCGCATCGCGTCCGCCGTGGCGGCTCGCATCAGCACCAGGAGTGGCAATGCCGGCCCTGGACCCGGAGCTTCGACACGGTCGACAGCCGCTGCGCCACGGTCGGCTTCCGCGTGGCCCGGTTTCCCTGAGCGAGGGCCTCGCCGTCGCGACCACCCGGGAGCCTCCATCGGAGGAGGGGAGACGCGCCGCCTTCCCATCGGTTCAGCGGCTGCTCGTCGTGCCTGGCCTCGACCGGGGACAGTTCTTCAGGGCGTCCTGGCGACCCGGAAACCCCGGTAGCAGCTGCCGTCGTCCGGGGGATGGCCTCCGCGATGGGTGGCCCGACATTCTCGCCAGGTGCTGCCGGCCGAGCCACCGCGCGCGACGCGTCGATCACCGTTCAGGGGTCCTTTGGGATCGATCGCGACCGAGGACCGGTAGCGCTCGTATTCCGTCTTGTCGAACCAGTCCGCGCACCACTCGAGGACGTTCCCCTGCATGTCATGGAAGCCCCAGGCGTTGGCCGGCTTGAGGCCGACCGGCTGGGTCGATTCCTCGGCGTTGCCAGCCCACCAGGCGATCCTCTCGATCTCCTCCCGCGAGTAGCTCGCGGTACCGGCTCGACAGGCATGTTCCCATTCGGCTTCGGTCGGCAGTCGGAGGCCGGCCGACTGGAGGGCACGATCCACGGTGTACCAGGACACGCTCTCCACCGGATGCCGATCACCCTGGTTCTTGCTCGGCTTGCTGCGGGTCAGACGCCACCACTCTCCCTGGGTCACGGGATAGCGGCCGAGGTAGTAGGGCCGCGAGATCGTCACCTCGTGTTCCGGCTTCTCCTGGTCCCATGCCTTGTCGTCGCCGGCCTGGGCGCCCCGCCGGTAGGTGCCGGCCGGGACCAGCAGGAGTTCGATGCCGCTCTGCCGGTGGCGGACGGCGCGGGCGAAGCCCTGATCGCCGGCCTCGTTCGACCAGGGGTCGCCGGGAATGGCCTCGGCCCAGTCGGGGATGATGAGGGTCGGCGCCGCCGGTTCCGGATCCGGCACTTCGATGCCCGAGCCGCCTCGTCCCTTCGCGGCCGGGCCCTCGGCCGCGTCGAGGGCCGCCATGAAGGCCCGTACCGAGCCGAGACGGCGACGCGGATGCCGCTTCAGACCCTGGGTGACCAGCTCGTCCACCCATCCGGGGAGATCCTCGTCGATCTCGCTGGGCAGGTCCCAACGGCCGCTCGGCGGCAGGTCGCAGAGCATCTCGTAGAACATCGCCGTCACCGCGTAGACGTCGGTCCAGGGCCCGATCTCGAGTCCGCGCCCCGCCTGCTCGGGAGCCATGTAGCCCTCGGTGCCGATCGGCGAGCCAAGCCGCGTCAGCCGGGTCTCCGACTCGATCTTGCGAGCGATGCCGAAGTCCATGAGCTTGCTGCGGTAGTCGCCGGCGAGCGGCTCGCCGAGCAGCATCACGTTCTCCGGCTTGAGGTCGCGGTGGATGACCTCGGCCGCATGCGCCACCTCGAGTGCCTCGAGCAGGCGGCGGGTGATGCCCGAGGCCACCGCGAGGGGTACGGCCTCGCCGGCCTGCTGCCGTTCGTCGAGCCAGTCCCGCAGGGTCCGGCCCTCGATGTACTCCATGGTCAGGTAGCAGGCGTCGTCCGCGGCGTAGACGTCGTGAACCGCGACGATGCCGGAGTGGCGGAGACTGCGGGCCAGGCGACCCTCGCGCAGGAGCCGCTCGACGAAGTCCTGGTCGGCCAGGAACTCCGGCCGGATGACCTTGAGGCAGATCGACTCGCGACTGCCGCGGTCCTGCGCCAGGTAGACCCGGCCCATGCCGCCCTCGCCGATCAGGGACTCGATCCGATAGCGCTGGTGGAAGAGGGTACCGGGCTCGAACGCGTCGGCGCGCGCGGTCGGCGGAGCCGTTCCGAGTCGGGTCTGCCCGCGGGCGCCGCTCAAGGTCTCGTTGTCGCCGCGCGATCCACGCGCATCCTCCTCGCGACGCGACGAGCCAGGCTCCACCCTCGTCGATCCGCGTGGGCCGCTCAGGGTCTCTCGTGGCGCGCTGGCCCGGTCCCTCGCGTCGCTCTCGGCTCCGGCATCCTCCTCTGCCCGTCGCTTGCTCGGCGGCAGGCGCCGCTTGATCTCCGGGTCGGCTCGGACGGCTTCGGCATCGTCGCCTGGGGGCCCACCCTGCAGGTACCGGGAGAACTTCAGCTCGGCCCTCTGCCGCTCCAGATCTCCAGGGATGATCGGTCGGTCATCCTCGTCGGCGTCTGCTGACGGAGCCGCGATCAGGAAGGCGCGGATGAGGTTGGCCTGGGACTCGCTGAGCGAGCCCATGTGGTTGTGGCACTCGATCCCGTGATTCAGGGCCTCCGCCATGATCTCCTCGGAGGTCACGCCCAGTTCCTTGGCCAGCTTGAAGACCCTGATCGCCATCGTTCGGCTCGCTCGGATTCGTTCCTGGTTCTCCCGGCGGCCGCCATCGTAGCCCAGGACGAGCCTGGATCGTCCTCCCCGGGATCAGGTTTCCGCCTCGGCCGCTCCGGTCCGGGCCCGGCTGCGCCTTCCGGGAGCGGGGCGTCGAGAACGGCGCAGGGCTCGGAGGCGGCGCAGGCGCCGGCGGCGGAGGAGGCCGCGGAAGGGCAGGCGAAGCAGCCAGAGGAGAAGCCGCCCGAGGACCCGCAGGAGGGCCCAGGCACCGCGCCCGAGCGAGCGGAGGATCTTCAAGATGACGCTCTCGGGGCGATCCGGATGGGGCAGGCCGAGCCGACTCAGGAGGGGCTGCCAGCGGTCCCAGTCGCCGGCGGTCCGGCAGAGATAGGCGACGACGAGGTCGCGGATGCGCTCGCGACCGGCGAGGGCGCGCAGGAAGTCGCGGCCCAGATCGACTTCCAGCTCGGCCGGCTTGCCCAGGAGCTTGCCCAGCGACTCGGGAGAGACCAGTCGATCGAGGAGCTGGGCGTTGGCCGGCGCGGTCAGGGCCTGGAGCAGCGGCCGCCGCAGCCAGGACGCGGCCTGGCCCTCGAGCAGACGCAGCAGCGGAGGCAGATCCGTGGTCGCGAGGGGCAGGGTTTCGAGGCGTGCGAGCAGGAGATCGCAGGCCAGCTGGTTCGAGACGGCCGCGGCGAGAGCCTCGTAGCCCGGCGGCTGCAGCCACCAGTCGAGAGCCTGTCGATCCGCGATCGCGCCGACCAGCGGTCCGCGCAGCGCGGTCTCGCGGCGCGCGCGCTCCCGATCCGGCGGCGTCTTGTGGTTCCGGTCCGCGGACTCGAAGGGCAGGGCCCAGTGGTGGCGCAGGAAGGCAGGGGGCGTGAACAGGATCTGCGCGACCTCGGCCAACGCCAGCCTCGCCGGCGTCAGCATCCGGGCCTCCTCGGCCTCGAGCGCCCGGGCGAGCAGGGCCTCGAGGTCGGGAGCGTCCGATTCGGCGGCGAGGATCTCCGCGCGCCAGGACGGCGCCTCCTCGAGTTCCCGTCGATCGAGCACCGGGAGCACGCGGCCCTCGTCCGCGACCGTCGGCAGGCGGATCGCTCCGATGATCGCCGACAGCGGTCGGCTGGCCAGCAGACGATCGCTGGCCTCCCGCCAGACCAGGCCCTGGGCGTAGACCCGGTCGGGGCGGCCGGCGTGGTCGGCGCCGCCGTTGCGGACCTGGAACAGGGCGACGCGGGAGTCGGCGAGCGGCATCAGGATCAACGGATGCCGCGAGTCCATCAGGTTCCGGCCGTGGCGGCAGATGAAGGTCTCGAGCCGGGCGCGGTCATCCTCGGACAGGGCCGGATCGACACCGAGGAACTGATAGTCGCCGAAGCGTGTCGCCGGCGAGGAGAAGACGAAGCCCCAGGTCACGACCTCAGTCCCTCCAGTCGAGGCTGGCCACGAGGCCCGCCGCCGCATTCGTCGGACTGACCTCGATCGCCACCCGCCAGACGGCATTCTCGAGGGTCAACGTGCGCCGGCGGACGAGGTCGCTCAGCTCGGCCCGACACTCGGGCATGATGATCCGCTCGGAGCCGACGTCGGCGTCCCAGAGCTCGAAGGTGATCATGTCCTCGAGCGGCACCGAGAGGACGAAGGTCTCGTTGATCGTCGCCTTGAAGGCCTGATCGATGGGCAGCGTGCGCCCCAGGGCCCGGCCGCCCAGGCGCAGGCTCACCATCAGGTCCGGGCTGCCGTACCGCCCCGAGTAGGCGGCGTCGGGGTTCTTCGAGCGGTCGAGGAGCTCGGCCTCGATGATCCGCAGGCGGACCTCCGGCGTGCGCCGCAGCGCCCGGGCCCCATCGCGCAAAGTGCGGAGGGTCTTGCCGGCCTCGACGTCGTCGGGCGCGACCGTGCTGCCGAGACCGCAGAGATCCTCGATCCTCTCGACCCCTCGGGCGTCGAGCCGTTCGGTCGCCGCGATCCGCTTGGCCGCGGCGAGGAAGACCGGGGCCAGCTCACCGGCGAGGCGGCCGAAGGCCTCCCGCGCGTGGCCGCCCAGCTCCTTCAGGGTGTCCACCTGATCCCGGAACTCCGCGTCGGTCGGGTCGAAGCCGGTGGCGATCCGGTCGCGGATCGCGCCGGCCAGCGTGCCGAGGCGCGCCTCGTATTCGAGCTTGAAGGGCGCGCCGGCGGGGACCTCGTCGCCGAAGAGGTCGCGGTACCAGGCGGCGGTCTTCAGGAGACCCGCGCTCGAGTCGTCGCCATCGAAGGACACGAGCTGGGCATCGATGAAGGCCCTCGCCTCGCGCAGGCCCTCGGTGGCGGGGCCGGTCGAGCCGATGCGCATCGGCAGCCACCAATCCAGATGGCTCTGGCAGGCGGAGGCGTACCGGCCCATGGCCTTGACCGTCGGTTCGTCCGGCTTGTTGGCGAGCGTGAACCAACCGTAGAGCGAGCATCCGCCGGAGAGCAGGACGGATGCCAGGATCAGGGCGATGGTCGTCATCGCGATCGGCCGCCGGCGCAAGTCGGCGCCGAATTCGGCCCGCGCCCCGGCGACCTTCTCGATCCCCCAGGTGAAGGACTCGGCGATGCCCTTCGGTTGCAGCCGCCCCTCCAGGGGCGGAAGGCAGTGGTTCGGGTCGCGGCTGCCGCGAACCGGGTCGTGGTCGCCCCAGGCGGAGACGTCGAAGGCGCGGAGGTTCTCGGCTCCGAAGTGGTTCTCGAGGCGCTTCAGGCCCAGCTCGCCGCCCAGGAGCTGGGCGAGCTTCTCGCGCGCGTCACCACGAAGGCGGAGGGCCTCGGGGTGCTGGGCGTAGAAGTCGGACTTGGTGAAGATCACGGCGAGGCGGAAGGCGCCGCGACCGCGCGCCCGGGCCAGCTTGCTCAGTCGGTCGGCCATCGCGTCGATCTCGTAGCCCAGCGCGGCCTTGCCCGGATCGATGCACCAGAACACGGTGGCGGCCCGGGCCAGGTGGTCCTCGGTCGCCGCGGCGTCCTCGAGGCCGCCGCGGTCCTGCATGGCGACCCGGTCCTGCATGGCGACCCGGTCGGCCGACACGCCCTTGGCGTCGATGAACTCGATCTCGAGGGGCTCGGTCCGCATCACCAGCCGCGAGAAGCCGCGCCAGAATCGATCGCGGCGCGAGGTGAGATCGCGCTCCACCGAGAAACGCAGGGCGCGAATCTCCTCGTTGCCGTGGACTCTCGCGCTCTGGCCGAAATCCCTCCTGAAGTCCCTGAGGAACTCGTGGGTCTTGCCGTCGGCGGCGGCGAGCTGGTACTCGGAGTTGCGCAGGGCGTCGTAGGCGGCGGCCACGAAGTTGGTCTTGCCCGAGGAGGTGCTGCCGACGATGGCGACGCCGCGACCGCTCGCGCGGGCCCCCGGTCGGCGCTCCTTCCGTCTCGCTCCCTTCTTCCCCGCGGGCGCTTCTTCGCCCAGCGACACGTCGAGCGAGGCCGTCGCCACCTCGGCGGCCTGGGGACGGGATTCGACCGGGTTAGGTCCCCAGCTCTCGATCTGGCTCAGCTCCTGGAGGCACTCCTCCGCGTTCGCCGGACGGTCGTCCGGCCGTGGCGCGAGCAACGCCTTGACCAGGCGTTCGAGCCGTGCCGGAATCTGCGGCTCCATGGGGCTGGGCTCGCCACGTTTCTCGGGGGGGCAGTCCGCCGCGTGCGGCAGGCCGCCGGTCAGGAGCTCGTAGAGGGTGACGCCGAGGGCATAGAGATCGCCCTTGGCCGTCGGCATGTGGCCGAGTGCCTGTTCGGGGCTCGCGTAGGGCAAGGTGGTCCAGCCGCTCGCGCTCGAGCGCTGACCATGAAGTCGCCTCGCGTTGCCGAAGTCGGCCACCTTGATCAGGCCCTGCGAGGTGACCAGGATGTTGCCCGGCTTCAGGTCGCCGTGGACGATGCCCTTGCCATGGGCGTAGACCAGCGCCTCGAGGACGCTCCGGGCCACCTCCAGGACGCGTGGAATCGCCAGCTTGCCCTTGTTCGTCAGCTCACCATGGAGGTTGCCGCCGTCCACGTACTCCATCACGAAGTAGGGGTAGCCGTCGGACCGGCCCGGCGCCTCGGCGCGGACGATGTTGGGATGGCTGAGATCGTCGAGGATGCTCGCCTCCTGGCGGATCTGCCGCCAGGCGGTCTCGTTGGCCCAGACCTCGTGGATCTTCGCGGCCTTGAGCTTGCCGTCGTGAGCGAGATCGCGGACCTGCCAGACCTGGACCATGGCGCCCGGAGCGATGAGCCTCACCAGCTCGAAGCGCTCGTTCAGCACCGCCCCCGGCTTCAGCTGCAAGGGTTTCGAGGTGGGGAGACCGGAGAGGTCGCAAGGGTCCTGGGCCTTGCCGCCGGCCGCATCGTCGCCGTCATGCTGAGTCATGGCTTCGTCCTGCCTTCGCGTGCTCGGGGGGTCGAGGGCCTGACATCCTGCAGGAGGAGCCGGCCGCTCGTCAATCTCGACTCGATCCTTCGGGGCAGGACTTCGGCGGCTACCGGCAGGCATTTCCGGCTGCCCGGATTCTGGTTTCGCCGCCCCGGCCGGCCGCTCAGAACCGGTCGATCATGATCCGGCGGACGACCCTGCCGTCGTCGTTGAAGGTGAAGCGGAGCCGCAGGTAGGGGGCGGCGTTCGCCGAGCCGGGAGCGACGACGTCGCCGTCGCGAACCGGGAAGCGATGGCCTTGTTCGACCCGCTTGCCGTTGTGGATCAGACCGTGCTGTCCGGTCACCTCCAGCATCAGCCGGTCGTTCTGGAGATAGAGCTCGACGTGCGTGCCCGAGATCTCGCCGCTCCCCTTCGCATCCTGCGCGCCCGTGGTGGGGTCGTAGACCCTGAGGCAGACGTCGTTGCTCGGGAGCCGGTGCTTCGTGTCGACGTAGCCGATCCGGTTGCGGCCCAGGCGGAAGCGGTCCTGGACCAGGAAGGGCTGGTCGGGATTCCGGCCCGGGATCTCCTCCGGCTTCGGGAAGCCGCGCCAGAAGAGCTCGACGTCGGCCAGCACGCGCAGGCCGTCCTCGACGTAGCCGCGGATCCTCCGCTGCAACTCGAAGCGATCGGCCCGCTGCAAGGGCACCGAGAGGTCCTCGGTCAGGCACTCGAGACTCTCGGCGAAGGCCTGATCGACGCCCGAGGCCATCGCGGTCACTCGGGCGCCGTCGCTGGCATGGATGTTGAGGTTGACGTTGCTGTCGCTCCGTCCCTTCACGTCCAGCTCGATGCCGCCCTCGAAGGCATAGGACTCCTCGTGGCCGTCGATCTCCACCGTGGCCTCGAAGACCAGGGTCAGGAGCCGGCGGCCGCCGCTGCCGAAGCGCTCGGCCCGGACCGGAAACTTGCGCGCCTCGCCGGGACGGAGCGAAGACCAGCTGATCGGGATCGCCACGGCCTCGCCGTTGCCCTCGATCTTGTGGACCTTGCTGATGCGCAAGGGCGCCCGCGCCTTCTCCGGATTGACGAGGCGCAGGTTGAGGTCGAGCTCCTCGTCGGCGCGGGCGACGAGGCGCGTGCCGGCGACGACGAGGAGCTGCGGGTCCATGTGCACGGGACAGTGCCCGTGCGGGGCGAGGATCATCAGGCAGTGGTCGAAGCCGCGGCAACGCAGGAGTGGCGCGCCGCACTGGCCACAGCGCCGTGCCTCGGGATCCTGCGCGCTGATCCGGCAGCAATCCGAATACTCGCGCCAGGCAGACATCGTCTCAGGTCCTCATCTTGTGGCCGCAGTTCTTGCAGAAGCGGTCCGAGTGGGGCACCTGATGGTGGCACTCCGGGCACTCCGAGGCCGGGCCGCCCGCCGCGCCCGAGCCGCTGCCGCCGACCCGTCCGGGGTTGCCGGCCGCGGCGGCGCCGACGTCGGCGAGGCGATCGATCGCCTTGTCGAACATCGCCCGCGCCTGTTCCTCGGACTGGGTCTTGCCCTCCTTGGACATCTCGACCAGCTCGCGCAGGAGCGCCTCGCGCTCCTTGCCGGTGGCGGCGTCGGCCTTCGCCCGTTCGGCGAAGACGTTGGCCACCGCCGGCGACAGGCCGGCCTGGATGGCGAGGAGCTGTTCCGGGCTCATCGCCGCCTGCGTGCTCAGGCGCGCGATCTCGGCGTCGCTCATCTGGCGCTGCTCGGCCAGCTTGGCCTCGTGCTTGGCCTGGAACTCGTCCTTGGCCCGGGCGTGGGCCGCGGCCCGCTTGCGCTCGTCGAGGTCGGCGAGGTCGCCCAGCTTCTTGAGGTCGGCCGCGTCCTCGCGCGACTGGAGATCGATCTCCATCTCGCGCTCGAGCTTGACCAGCTGGAGCTGCATCTTGCGCTCGTCGGCCTGGAACTCGATCTCGAGCTTCTTGCGCTCGATCTCGAGCTTCTTGACCTCGAGCTGGTTGCTCTCGTCGCCGATGCGCTCGTCGTAGCGGGCGAGGCGGCGGGTGTTGCTCAGTTCGAGCTCGTGCTGGAGGTCCTTCAGCTCCTTCAGCCGGTCGCCGGCGTCGCGGGCGTCGCGCAGCTCGATCGACTGGCCGAGGAGCATCTTCTCCAGCTCGTTCTCGTTGGCGGCCTTGACCTTCTCGAGGTCGAGGTCGGTCTCGAGCCGGAAGACGGTCACCTCGTGCTGACGCTCCAGCTCGCGCTTGGTGCGGCGGTGCTGGAACTCCTCCCAGCGATCCTCGCGCTCGACCCGGCGCTGCTCGATCGCCTGACGCTCGTCGTCGTTGGTGCCCCAGTTGACCGAGACCGCCCGGACCATGAGGCCGAGGTCGCCGACCACGCGCTCGACCTCCTTCATGATCTCGGCCTGGATGCGGTCCTGGAGACCCGAGTTGGCGCGCAGCTGCTCGGCCTGGTGCTGGACCAGCTCGGCGAGGAGGATGCGCTCCTTCAGGTGCGGCTGTACCCGCTCGTAGACGTCGGCCCGGGTGAGTGTCCGGTTGTTGGCGACCAGGCCCATGACCTCGAGAGGCTTCTCGGGATTGAGCTGGAACTCGATCGCGATCTCGGCCGAGATCTCGACCTTGTCCTTGCTGAAGCCGGCCATCGTGGCGTTGATCGGGAAGGGCTTCAGGTCGGCGATCAGCATGCGCATAGCGTGCTTGCCGCCGATCATGTTCTTCATGCTCTGCCAGAGACCGCCGACCGACAGGTGCATGCCTTGCGCCGCCTCGACGATCTGGCCGTCGCGGATGAACACCGCCAGGTGGTCCGGCGGCACCGCCATGCGCTTCTCGAGGACGCCCTTGAAGTCGTCGTCGGGCAGATAGGCCGCGAGCGTGTCCTCACCGTGGATCTTCCATTCGGGATGCTTCATCTGTTCGCTCCTTTGCGCCTGCTCGGATCAGGCCGAGGGGTTGCTCATGGCCTTGTTCTTGCGTTCGCCGCGCATGAAGGCGAGGGCCTGTGCGGCCAGCACCGCCAGCGAGGTGATCAGCGGCAGCCAGTACTCGTTGACGATGATGCGCCAGCGATCGACCGCCGGCATCGAGGCGAAGTCCTGGCTCGAACCGTCGATGAGATTCAGGCAGCTGCCGATCATCAGGCAGAGGTTGGTGGCGGCGAAGAGCACGGTGGCGACGCGCACCAGGACGAGGAAGCGGCCCAACCAGCCGTTCGGCCTCTGCGCCATTGCGCGGCCCGCGGCCTCGGCGGCGGCCGCCGCGTCATCGGGGCGGACGTAGTCGTCGCCACGCTTGATGGCCGCGGCGCGCGCCTCGTGGTCGACCTTCAGGAAGGCCGGCTTGTCCTTGACCTTCACCGAGGTCGTTTCGGCCTTGGTCAGGTTGTAGGTGCGGCGGTGCCAGTAGGAGAGGAAGCTCAGGAGGAGCCAGAGGGCGACGAAGCCCAGGAGCCCCAGCACGACGGGGTGCATCAGACGGTCGAGCCAGGGCGGCGGCTCGGTGGCGAGGAATGGGCAGAATGCGGGCATGAACGACTCCTTTGTCTCCTGGCGCTCGGGGATGCGCGGGAGTGGTTGGGCCGAAAGAGTCTAATGACTCGTTCTCGATTCCGTCACCCCCCGGCGCTTTCCCGCCCGAGGGCTTCCCCGAGGTCCGCTCCAGGACCTACGGCGACCCGATTCGCTCGGTCGGGCCGGGATTTCCGCCGGCCGATTTCCCCCGGAAAGCTCGGGCCCTGCGATATTCCCCGGGCGCGAGCGAAGTCCGGACGCTCCGGAAGCCATAGAAGAGCGAGCGTCGCCGTTTCGAGTTTGTCATGGTCGGACCCGGCAGCAGCCGGGAGGATGGGGCCCGCGACCACGACCTCAGCATGGAGCTGGTCGAGGGCTTCAGCCCGCGCCAATGGCTGCGCCGCGCCCAGGCGGAGCAGCGGAGCAGCGG
>JACKGY010000021.1 GCA_020639295.1 Planctomycetota bacterium | reverse complement strand
CCGGTTGCTCGCCTGCCGCCGTTCGTGGTCGAGTTCGAGTTCGAGAGTGCCCGACAACTCGAACCGACCGAGCGCCTCCAGTCCGGCGATGACGTCGGCGCGGTCGATCGGTCCTTCCAGTCGCTTCAGGGCCAGGATCAGGATCCGCCCGACGATGTAGCCCTCGAAGGAATTGAAGCTCGGCTCGGCCGCGGATCCGAGCTGCGCCAGGGCCCGACGATACTGGCGGGCCAGGTCGTCGTCGCCCTTGGGATGGGGAACGACCTGGGTGACGATGATCCCGTCGCCATCGTCGCCGAGTGCTCGCGCCAGGGATTCGGAACCGACGAAGGAGACGCTGACGAAGACCGGGTTGAAGTCGAGGGATCGGCAGAGCTTGACGAAGCTGGCACAGGCGGCGTAGGCGCCCACCATGACCACGGCCCGCGGCCGGACCTCGGCGGAGAGGATCTCCGCCAGGGCGCCATGGACGGCGGTGGTGTTGCGCTCGTAGCGGCCGTGGGGAACGCGCCACTCCTCGATCTCGCCCAGGCTCTTCATCGCCTCGATCGCACCCGCGAAACCGGCGTCACCGTAGCCGTCGCGCTGGGTGAAGAGCGCGATCTCGTCGAGCGCGATGCCCCCCTGCTCGACCAGGGCCGAGATGATCTCCGCGGTCTCCTGGGCATAGCTCGCCCGGTAGTTGAACACCTCGGGCTCCGGCGGCTGTCGGCGGAGGATGCCCGCTCCCGTACAGGCGCCGATGAAGGGCAGGCCGTACTGGCGGGCGATCGGGAGGGCCGCGACCGCGGTCGGCGTGCCGACGTTGCCCACCACGCCGAGGACCTGAGGGTCGCGGGCGAAGCCACGCATGTGCGGGCTCGTGCGGGCCGGCTCGTAGCCGTCGTCCAGCGCGCGCAGGATCAGCTCGCGGCCGCCGATCCCGCCGTTCCGGTTGCACTCCGAGAAGGCCGCCTGGAGCCCGCGCACCATGTTGGTCCCCAGATCGGCCGCCGGTCCGGTCAGCGCGACCGAGGAGCCGAAGATCAGCTCCGGACCGTGATCCTGCGCCGGCAGAAGGCTGCACAGGACGATCAGGGCGGCCGCAATGGATGGGCTCGACTGGAGCAAACGGAAGCCTCCTAGGCTTTCGTTCACTTCGGCGAAACGGGGGCGAGCGCTGCAACAATTTGCCGCGTCGAGGCTGCCGGCTCCGGCCTGGCCGCCTCCGGCCCTGGACCCGGGCCGCGCGACCAGGGCAAGGCCTTGCTGGACGTCGACTTGTGATCACCTCGGTCCGGGACGGGGCGATCACCCCAGGGAGCCGCCCAGGACGACACCGGGCCGCCCCGGGGCTCGAAGAGGCCGGGCGTCGACCTCGGCCCCTCCTGCCGCGGGACGAGCGGAGCACGCTGCCCTCCCCTTCGGACCGCGGCCGGGGCGCAGCCGCCCGGTCGACGACGGCGACGCGACCGCCACGCCCGGCTCCTGAGCCTCGCCACATCGATCCAGGGGCTCCGTATTGCAGCGGGGCGGCGAGCTCGCGCGCGCCGCCCCGGCCGACCGCGTCGCTTCAGACGCAGGCGATGCCGTGACGAGGGTTCTTCACCTTCTCCGGCAGGCCGGCCAGTTCGCGCAGCACGCCGTCGACGTAGCGCTCGACCATGGTCTTGCGCCAGGCCACGACGAAATCGGTGTTGTCGAGGGGCGCTGCCGGCTTGCGCGCCAGCTTGGCCGCCTCCGCCACGACGTTCTCGTCGATCTTCTTGCCCACGAGATGGGCGGCGGCATCGGCGCAGGCGACCGGCGCGGAGCGCACGGCCCCGAGCCAGACGGCTGCCCGGGTGCAGACTCCCTGGTCGTCCAGCTCGAGCATGGCCCCGACGCCGAGCACGGGGAAGTCGATCGAGCCGCGCCGGCGGAGTTTCCAGTAGGACGACTTCGCCCCTCCGACCGCGGGCAGGCGGAGTTCGGTCAGGATCTCGTCGCGCCGCTTGGTCAGGTAGTCGATGCCGTCGTCCTGATAGAGCGCGGCCAGGTCGATGACCCGCTCGCCCTCGGTGGAGACCAGCTTGATGGTGGCGCCGATCGCGCAGAGGACCGGGGCCGAATCGGTGGCCGAGGTGGCCCAGCAGCGCGACGAGCCGGGCGCGACCCAGCAGACGGTGCCCTCGGCCTTCATGCAGTAGCCGATCGACCGCCGCCACTCCTCGTTCTGGTTGTAGTAGGTGCAGCGGGTGTCGAGGCAGAGGTTGCCGCCGATCGTGCCCATGTTGCGCAGGACCGGAGCGGAGATCGAGCGGACGGCCCGGACGAAACCCGGATAGTCGCGCGCGAGCATGTCGTTCTCGCAGATCTCGGCGAGCGTGGTCATCGCGCCGATGGTGACGCCGGTCGCGCCATCGCCCGCGATGCCGGCGATCCCCGCCACCTTGGCGAGGCTGACCACGCAGCCGGCCTCCTGGTGCCGCCGCTTCAGGTTCGGCCAGAGGTCGGTGCCGCCGGCGACGAGGCGGGTCCGGTCCGGGTTCTCGGCGACGATCGCCGCCGCCTCGGCGAGGGTGCCGGGCATCTCGAAGCGGAACTTCGGCAGTCTCATCATGGCTTCGGTCTCCTGGTTCGCGCTTCGTTCAGCTCTTGATGATCTTCATGGTGCCGCGGTCCTCGCGGAGGCCCCGCGCGGCGTTGTTGGTGGCCTTGCCGTCGCCACCCTCGTCGAGCGTGGGGACGTCGAGCGGCTCGCCGAAATCGAAGGCGGGGAAGGGACCGGGGCCATAGCGACCGGGCTTGCCCTTCGCCTTGTCGTCGAGGCCCTTCAAGATCATGTGCGGCCCGATCGGGACCTGGTCGACCCGGACGCCGACGGCGTCGTAGATCGCGTTGGCGAGCGCCGGCATCATCGGCAGGAGCGGGCCCTGCCCGACCTCCTTGGCACCGAAGGGGCCGTTGGGATCGGGATCCTCGATGACGTAGGTGGTCATCTTGGGCATGTCGAGGAAGGTCGGGCTCTTGTACTCGAGCAGCGACGGGAATTTGTGGACCAGCGCGTTCGAGAGCCGCGCCGGCAGGCGCCGGAAGGCCGACTCCTCCATCGTCGCCTCGCCCAGCCCCATGTAGATCGAACCCTCGATCTGACCCATCACGCTGGCGGCGTTGATCGACTGGCCGACGTCGTGCGCCATCCAGACGTGGTCGACGGTGTAGAGGCCGGTCTCGGGATCGACCTCGACCTCGAGCACGCAGGCACTGTAGGAGTAGCAGGGCGAGGGGCCGACGCCGGCCCCACGGAACTTGCCGGGCGAACGCGGCGGCGAGTAGCTTCCGGTGGTGCCGAGGGTGCCGAACTTGCTCTCGGCGGCGATCACCGCGTCGGGCCAGTCGAGCCCCTTTTCGGGGTCCTCGGCATCGAATACCCGACGATCGGCGAAGACCAGGCGCGACACCGGCAGCTCGAGCTTCTCGGCGACGGCCTTGGCGATGAGTTCGCGCGCGCGCTCGGCGGCCTGGATGGCCGCGTTGCCCATCATGATCGTGACGCGCGAGGAGTAGCTGCCGAGGTCGACCGGCGTGAGGTCGGTATCCGCGACGCAGAGCCGGATGTCCATCAGGTCGACGCCCAGGACCTCGGCGATGCAGGCCGCGAGCACGGTGTCCGAGCCCTGGCCGATCTCGGTCTCGCCGCAGAAGGCGGCTATGCCGCCGGAGCGGTCGAACTTGAGCTGGACGCCCGAGTGGGGCATGTGGTTCCAGTAGATCGGCAGGCCCGCGCCGGTGAGGTAGCTGGAACAGGCGAGACCGAGACCGCGACCGAAGGGCAGCTTGCGGTGGCGCTCCTTGAAGTTCGAACCCTCCATCACCGCCTCGATGCACTTCCGGAGGCCGATCGAGCCGACCTTGAGGTAGTTGGCGGTGACGGTGTTCGGCTCGACGACGTTCTTCAGGCGCAGTTCGCCGGGGCAGATGCCGAGCTTCTCGGCCGCCTTGTCGAGGTGGACCTCGAAACCGAAGCGCGGCTGGGGCGTGCCGTGGCCACGCTTCGGGCCGCAGGGCGGCTTGTTGGTGAAGGCGCGGATCGAGTCGAACTGATAGCGCGGCAGCTTGTAGGTGACCGTCTGGAGGGCGCCGGTGTAGTAGGTGCTGGCGACGCCGTAGCTGCCGTAGGCACCGCCATCGAGTGCGGTCTTGAGGTGCTGGGCGGTCATGCGACCGTCCCGGGTGAAGCCGGTCCTGAGGTGCATCTGCACCGGATGACGGCCGCGATGGCAGTAGAAGACCTCCTCGCGGGTGAGGCAGACCTTCACCGGTCGACCGAGTTGCAGCGCCATCTTGGCGGCGCAGATCTCGTGGTTGAAGGGGTCGCTCTTGCCGCCGAAGCCACCGCCGTTGGGCGCGGCGATGATGCGGATGTGCGAGGCCGGCTTCTCCAGCACCTTGGTCATCGCCTTGTGCAGGTAGTGCGGCGTCTGGGTGGAGCTGTAGACGGTGATCTTGCCGTCCGGCTCGGGGATCGCGACGGTCGCGTGCTGCTCCATCGCCAGGTGGGTGTTGCCCTCGAAGAAGCAGTCGTCCTCGAGGATCAGGTCGGCCTCGGCGAAGCCGGCGTCGACGTCGCCGAAGCGCATCGACACGACCTTGTGGATGTTGCCCTGGTCCGCATAGTCGTGCATCTGCGGTTCCGGGGTCGCGATCGCCTCCGCGACCGAGGAGATCGTCGGCAGCGGCTCGTAGTCGACGACGACGGCGAGCGCCGCCTCGGCGGCGACTTCCTCCGTGGTCGCGGCGATGGCGACCACCGGATCACCGACGAATCGCACCAGGTCGCGACAGAGGACGTGCTCGTCCTGCGACACCGGCAGGATGCCGAAGGTATTGGGCATCGACTCGCCGGTGAGGACACCGAGCACGCCGGGCATGCGTTCGGCGAGGGAGGTGTCGATGCGCAGGATGCGCGCGTGCGGCACGGTCGAGCGCACGAGCTTCATGTGCACCATCCGCGGCGCGACGAAGTCGTCGGCGAAGACGGTCTGGCCGGTCACCTTGGCCATGCCGTCGACGCGCCGGTGCGGCGTGCCGATGAGCTTCAGGCCCTTGCGCTTGCCACCCGGGCTCTGGCCCTCGAGTTCCGTGGGACGGCGCTCAGTCATCGATCACCTCCGCCTTCGTCCGCGCGCCGAAGACCTGGGTCTCGGTCGGCATGCCGTCGTCCTCGCCGCGCATGATGGCACCGGCCCATTCCACCGCCTCGATGATCTTGCTGTAGCCCGTGCAGCGGCAGAGGTTGCCGGAGAGGGCCTCGCGGATCTCCGGGTCGCTCGGCCGCTCGTTCTTCGCCAGCAGGGCCTTCGAGGTCATCAGGATGCCGGGGGTGCAATAGCCGCACTGGGCGGCGCCCAGCTCGGCGAAGGTGGTCTGCAGCGGATGCGGCCCGTCCTTGCCCCAGAGACCTTCGACGGTCTCGATCCTCCGGCCGACGCACTCGGCGGCGAGGACCAGGCAGGAGAGGGCCGGCTTGCCCTCGATCAGGACGGTGCAGGCGCCGCACTCCCCCAGTTCGCAGCCATGCTTGGTGCCGGGCAGCGCGCATTCCTCGCGCAGCACCTCGAGCAGGGTGTGATGGGTCGGAAAGACGACCATGCGGTCCTCGCCGTTCACGGTGAGGACCGCCGCGGTCATGCCGTCGGTCATGATGTCACCTCGGTGGATTCGGGGCCGGGCCCGATCGGGGCCGACCAGCTTTCGGGTCTGATGCCGGCCGCCAGTTCCGGCTTCAGGAGTCCGCGGACCAGCTGGCCGGCGAAGGCCCGACCGATCTCGTCGGCGCTGGCGGGGCCATCGGGGCGGAACCAGCGGACGGTCCAGTTGACCGAACCGAGGATCGCCATGGCGGCCACCTTCTCGTCGCAGGGAACGAAGCTCCCCTCGGCCACGCCCTCGCGAAGGATGCGGCGCAGGGAGGCCTCGTAGCGGTCGCGGCGGGCGCGCAGGTCGGCGCCGCCGTCCCCGGGAATCTCGAGGTGGGCGAGAGTCCCCGGTATGCCCTCGTTGAGGCAGCGCACATGCCCGACGATGAGCCGCCCCAGTCGGTCGGCCGCGGGCAGCGACTCGGCGTCGAGACGCCTGACGAGGGTGTCGAGGCGCCCCAGGGTTTCCTCCTGGCAGAAGGCCAAGAGGTCCTCCTTGTTGCGGAAGTAGTAGTAGAGGTTGCCGACGGTCATGCCCACGCGGGCCGCCACGTCACGCATCCCAGTCTTATGGAAACCCTTCTCCCGGAAGGTCTTGGAAGCGGCGTCCAGAATGGAGCGCTTCTTCTCCAGGACTCGCAGGGTCTCGGCTTCGGCCTTGGTTTGAACCATGGTTCAAATCCTATCCCGGTCTCGTGTGTGTTCAAGGCTTCCCCGCGGCCCGAGCCGGCTGGGCCGCGGCCCGCGGGATCCGTTGCAAAACGAGAACCCTCGGGCCGACGATCTCGAGATGAAGCCAGGGGACGGGACCGGTCGGCGGCGGCGCGCGGCGGGCCGGGTCTCGCGACATGCCGCGACCGCGGTCCCGCCGACCTCCGGTCCGTGATGAGGACGCCGCCGCCGCCTCTCTGGGCATGCCACGCCAACATGAGCGAGGCCCCGCGGGCCTGCCACCCACGGGGCCTCGCCCCACCCCGACTCGATGCCCGACACCGTCAGCGCAGAAGGAAGCTCATCGCGCCGGTCAGGCCATCGACCACCAGGAGGCCGCCGCGAAGGGGTGTGAGGTTCAAGACATGCAGGTAGATGACGCCCGTCCGGGGATCGACGCAGAGCGTGGAACTATCCATGACCCCGTAGCGCGCGCCGAAGTCGGCGACGACGCGGCGCCCTCCGGTATCCGGGTCGACGGCGATGACCCGGGTTCGATCCGAGAAGACGATCTCACCAGTACTTGGCAACCGGCCCATGGCCAGGCCCATGCCCGTCGTGTAGATCCCGTCGGCGCCGTCCATCGACAAGGTCGACAGGCTCCCGGTCGTCGGGTCCACGGCCATGATGTCGAAGTTGACCTGCAATGCGTAGGTGGTCGTGGTGGTGTAGATCAGGTCGCGGACGGGATCATGGATCGCAAGCAGGGGTAGCTGTGCCGGCGCCAGCGGCGTCGTCCGGGTCGAAGTCTCGGCACCGGACTGGTCGAGCGTCACGACCCGCACCTCGGCACCGTCCGTGTCGAGGCCGATGTAGCCTGGGCCCAGGGCGTTGGCGGCAAGTCCGGCCAGAAAGCGACTGGAACCGGCCGCAGGCAAGGTGGTCGTCACGCTTCCGTCCGCGGCGAGGAGATCGAAGCCGTAGCCGAAACCGGTGGTGGAGTTCCAGGGCAGGACGAACGAATCCCGGGCGGCATCGTAGGCGAGCGCCCCGAAGTGTTGCGGACCGAGCTGGACACTCGGATGGAGGGTGCTGGCGACACCGCTGGCGGGATCGATCACGACGCCGCTCGAACCCAAGGAGAACAGGCGACCTCGGCGCTCGTCGAAGGCAAGCGGACCGAAGACGCCAGTTTCCCAGACGCTGTCGACGCCGCCCAGGGGCACGAGCTGAAGCAGCGAGGTCTCGCTACCGGTATCGAGGTCATGGCTGGCGACCGACCCGTACCGGTAGGACTTCACCAGGAAGCGGCCGTTCGCGTCGAGGCCCCGCAGCAACGACGCGCCACCGAGGGTGCTCGCGACATAGTCGTTGGCGACGAGGTCCAGGTAGCCATCCCCATCGAGCAGAACCCTCGTGGCCCCGGGCAGCACCTGGATGATCGACCGGGCGTAACCCGGAAGATTCTGATTCGTTCCGGCCGGGCCCACGATCGTCCGGCTGCCATCGCC
Source organism: Planctomycetota bacterium (assembly GCA_020639295.1). Classification (GTDB taxonomy): domain Bacteria; phylum Planctomycetota; family DRQF01; genus JACKGY01. The sequence continues at coordinate 25,509 of JACKGY010000021.1, read as the reverse complement.
ATGGATCTCGAACATCGTCTTGCCGTCGGCGAAGGCGAAGACCCGCCCGGAGAGCGGATCACGATCGATGGCCACGAGCAGCGTATCCTCCTGCAGCGCGTGCACCGGATCGCCGGAGTAGGTGCTGAAGTTCATGGTCTGCGGGTCGTAGGCGACGACGTTGGTCTGATCGTTCAGCTGCGAGCCCGGCGGCACCAGCACGAGGTAGCGATCGGCCACCGGGTCGTGACACATGTCGACGCCGCCATGGGCATAGGGGCCGAGGACGGGGATCACGGTCACGATGCCGCTCCCGAGATCGATCTGGTAGAGATCCTCCGCCAGCACCATGCCGTGGTTGCGGCCGAGGTCGAGCACGACGCGCCGGAGCTTGCCCGGGTCGTAGACCGCCGGCATGGCGAAGGGCTGCCGCGTGCCGGACTGGAGATCGAAGAGCATGACCTGAGGTCTAAGCGCATCGGCGATCAAGAGCTTCGAGCCGACCAGGTCGCTCGCCGTGCCGAAGTCGCCGATCTCGGGGTAATGGGTGATCGAGCGCGAGGACGTGGCCACGATCGCGGCATCCTTCATCACCTCGACGACGACCGGGTTGTCGCCGGCGACGAGATTGATCGTGGCCCGCCAGGTCGCGAAACCGTCGGTCGAGGTCGCGGGCTGGCCGTTCACCATCACGGCATCGGCGCCGTCGGCTCCGACGCCGTGGACGGTGATGGTCGCGTCCTCGAAGTTCATGCCCTCGGCCGGGAACACCATGGAGGCGCTGATCTGCAGGCCGGAGCCACCACCCGATCCGCCGCCGCCACCGCAGGCAACGAGCGAGAACAAGACGACGAGCGACACCAGCCCGAGGACGAAGGTCCGGTCGATGTTGATCTTGATTGTCACGGCTTCTCTCCACGGCGCCGTCCACATCAGGACGGCTCGCCCGCAACACGCGCCACCTCTACGCAGGTCAGGCATGCGATCCGGGCCGGCGCGCCTGCGCGCCATGTTGGGAGAATACTCATCGGCCACGGTCAGGCGAAGAGTTCCCGATTTCGAATGCGACGCTCGGCCGACCACGCGGCGAGGAACCGGGACCTCGGTTCACGGTGCCGCGACGATCCGGGAGTGAGGCGAGAACGGGCCGAGACGGCGAGGCGAAAACGGAAGGACCCACCGGACCGGGGCCGGCGGGTCCTTCGAGCTGGCGAAGCGGCGGTTCAGCGCTGGCGCGCGGCCTTGATGGCGGCGGCCCGCTCGGCGAGGTCTCTGGCGATCGCCGCGCGATCGGCGTCATCCATGTGGCGCCTTGTCGCATCGATCATCTTCAGGAACCAGGCGCACTCGGTCTCCTCGACCGGACAGCCGATGTTCCCCTCGGGAGCATCCGAGGTGATCAGGATCGAGTTCTCGGCATCGAGGATGACCGTCCAGGGATAGCCGACCTGCTTGCCGCCGGTCAGGCCGTCCGCGACCGCCTTGCCCTGGGGCATCCGATCGACGTCGATCTCGATGATGACGTAGTCCTTGGCCAGCGCCGCGGCGGTGTCCTTCATCTCGAGGAACTCCTCGAGCTTGAAGCACCATCCTCACCAGGGGGCACCGAGGTGGACGAGCAGACGCTTGTCCTCCCGACGTGCCCGCTCGAGCGCGGCCGCGAAGTGCGCCCCGGCATCGGGATGAGGGAGCGCGTTCTCGGTCAGGAAGCCCCTCAGCGCCACGAGATCGAGGCCCTGGTCGCCGTGCAGATCGGCCCAGGCCCGCCTGGCCAGTTCCCGTCCGGAGTCGTCGAAGACGACCAGGGCGGCGGGAGCGGCGTCGAGAGCGCCGGGGTGCCCGGCCGGTCGTGGTTCGCCGCCACGGTGGAGGTCGTAGCGCCGGTACTCGTCGCCGAGCTTGCCCGCGAGCTCGCGGTCGCGAGCCAGCGCCGACCGGAAGGTGCCGAGCTCCTCCTCGCCGAGGGTCGTCACCAGCACGCGCTTGCGGCGTCGGGCGGCCTCGGTCAGCGCCTCGCTCCAGGGCGTCGCGACCGGCGCGGCCTTCTCGGCCAGCAGGAACTTGACCGCCCGCTCGAGTTCGGCGTTGGCGAGGTCGGCGAAGCGCAGCTTGCCGGAACGATCGATGACGTAGTAGTCGGGGAAGGAGTCCACCGCGAAGGCGGCGACCGTCTTGCCTTCCCGATCCGCGGCGACCGGATAGTCGATCTTCGCCTCGGCGACGAAGCCGGCCATCTCGTCGGCGCCGTTCTGGGTGTGGATGCCGATGAGGACCAGTCCCTGGTCCTGGTAGCGATCACGAAGCTCGAGGAGCTTCGGCACCGCTGCCCGGCAGGGTCCTCACCAGGTCCCCCAGAAGTCGAGGACCACGACCTTGCCCTTCAGGCTGGCCAGGTCGATCGCCTCCGAGTTGAGCCAGTCGGCCACCGCCAGGGCCGGCGGGGCCTTGCCTTCGAGCGCGTCCTTGGCCGCGCCCTTCGCCCCGTTGCGCTCGCGGGCGAAACCGTCGCCCTGGGCGGCGACCGTGGCCGTCGCGAGCGCGAGAACGAGGACCAGAGACCCGAGTCTTCTCATGCTTCTCTCCTGAAAAACCGGTCCTGCATGATCGGGCCCCGCCCCCCCGGCTGTCAATCGCGCAGGGGCCGGGACCCGGGATCGGCCATCCCCTTGCGCTGGCCGGCGGAAGCCATAGGCTCGGGCCAATCCGCAATCGAAACGAAAGGACCCCCATGACCAGGATCAGCACTCTCCTAGCCCTCCTCCTCGTCGCCGGTCTGGCCGCCTGTGGCGGCGACAGCCCGGACAGCGTCAAGAAGGACACGGTGGCCACGATGAACGAGCTCACCGACGTCCTGAAGGAGATCAAGGCGAAGGGCGACGTCGCCAAGCACGAGGACGAGATCACCGACCTCATCCAGCAGCTCCAGGACCTGCGCAAGCGGGGCGAGGAACTGGAGAAGGAGATGAGCGCCGACGACAAGATCAAGATGGCGGCCGAGATGGGCAAGGAGATCGGCGAGGCCTTCCAGGTCTACAGGAAGGAGATCATGCGCATCGGGACCAACCCCGAGCTGCGCAGCGAATTCGAGTCGGTATCGAAGAAGCTCGAGGCGATGGCCAAGTAGGCGCCGGAACCCGACACCGCGGGCGGGAAGCTCTCCCGCCCGGATTCACGCGCGGCCCGGGAATGCCCGGGCCGCGTGGCGAATGCCGCCCTCATGACCCGCCCCGCACCGAGCACCAACGACGACCACGTCGTGGCCCCCGTCGCTCGCCGACGCCGGCAACCGGAACGGCGAGCCGGCAAGGTCCGGCGCTCGATCCCAGCACCGGCCGGCGGCGGGTCATCCCGCCCTCGGTCCCATCGATCCACGGAAGGCAGCGCGACGGGCGCGGTGATCCGGAGCCTCGGGCGTGATCTCCTGCGCTGCTGCCGCTGGTCCCTGGGAGGCGCGATACCTTGCGCTCTCGTGGGCGCGGTCCTCGGCTTCAGCTGGTATGGCTTCCTCGGCGGGCTGACCACCATGGCCTTGTTCGGCCTCGCCGGCTTCGTCGCCACCTTCGTTCTGATCGTCGCCCTGCTCTCGGTCCTCTGAAGACCAGCGCTCAGACCTTTCGGCCCGGCTTCTTCACCGCGGCCTTCTTCGTCGCCTTCTTCTTCGCGGCGGCCTTCTTGGTCGCCTTCTTGCCGGCGGCCGTGGTGCCCTTGCTCCCGCCGGCCTTCTTCGCGGCCTTCGGTGCTGCGGCCTGCACGGGCTTCGGCCCGCCGGCGGCCAGGGTCTCCTTCTCCTTGGCCTTCAGGAACCTGACCGACTCGGTCACGAGTTCCTTCAGCACCTTCAGGTCGATGTCCTCGAGGCGCCGCACGTAGAGGCAGGACTTGCCGGTCTTGTACTTGCCGAGCCTGGCCATCAGGTCGGCGTAGCGGTCGAACCCGGCCATGATGTAGAGGGTGATGGCCTGGGCCCGGTTGGCGAAGGCCGTGAGCATCCAGTAGCCCTCCTGACCGCTGGCGTAGCGATAGAAGTAGCGACCGAAGCCGACGATGGCGGTCCCCCACATCTTCGGCTCGTCACGGGTCACCGACCGCATCAGCGCCAGCACCGTCTCGCAATCCGCGCGCCGCTTCTCGTCGCTGATCGCCGCCATGTAGGCCGCCACGCTGGCGTCGGTCATCTTGGTCTTCAGCTCGGCCATGAACGCGGCCTCCTTTCAGTTCCCGCGCGCCGCCGCGGGCACGACCCGGGCGACGACGAAACCCACGAGCAACCAGCCGACGATCTGCTCGAAACCCTCCCCCAGGAAGGTCCCGACCGGGAAGCGGAACCAGATCGTGTTGCTGGCGCTGATCGACAGCCAGCCCACCGCGCCGAAACCGGCGACCGCGAAGGCACGCTTCAGGTAGCCACCAGCCATCATCCCGGCCATGCAGGCGACGATCAGCGCCGCGAGCAGATTGCTCAGGAACTCCTCGATCAGCATCGACGGCGGCATGACCGGAGCGCCGTCCCGCGTGTAGACGATGAACGCGACGGGCCCCGACTCGTGACGCTTGCCATAGGCTTCCAGCTCGGCATCGTCGTGCTCGTCACGCATGTCGATCCAGGGCAGGTAGTAGAGCCCGGAGTCGCCCAGATTCTCGCGCAGCGCCGCCATGGCCGCGGCCTCGCGCTCGGGGCCGAGCTTCTGGATCTCGTCGACGCCGACGTTCAGGACCGCGTGCACGACGAAGCCCCAGAAGAACATGACGAGGCCACCGAGGAGCCCGCCCAAGACGATCTTCTTCATCTCGATCTCCTTTCCGCGATGCGCCAGCTTGATCGGCGTGGGGAGCGGGCGTCAAGCCGCGAGCGACTTTCCCGGTTCGACCTTCAGCGCCGGGGCGGCAGGAGCCGGCGGCGGCCGTCAGCGGAGAGCTGGCCCGCGGCCTCGAGGTCGAGTCGATCCCAGAGGCGGCAGGTCACTTCCTTGTGCTTCTGGTCCAGGCCCTCGCAGTAGTTGGTGAACTCGCAGCGCCTGATCTCGGCGCCACGGCCCTCGGCCATGAGCCGCCACCAGTCGGGATCCGCGAGGGACTGGCGGGCGGCGCCGACGAAATCGGCGGAACCCTCACGCAGGATGCGTTCGGCCAGATCGAAGGTGGCGATGCCACCGGCGGTGACCACGGGCGTCGCGTGACCCGCGGCCCTGAGCGCCGCCCGGATGGCGGCGGCGAGCGCGACGTTGCGGCCGAAGGGCCCGCGCTCGTCGATCCGGACCGTCGGCATGCACTCCTGCCCCGAAGGTCCGGTGTAGGGGTAGGCGGCCTCGCCGATCGCCGGCTGACGTGCATCCTCGAACTTGCCGCCCTTCGAGATCGACAGGAAGTCCATGCCCGCCGCGGCGAAGGCCTCGCCGTAGTGGAGGGCGTCCTCGATCCTGGAACCACCCGCGATCACCTCGTCGCCGAGGTAGCGACAACCGACCGGGAAGTCGTCGCCGACCCGCTCCCGCACGGCGGCGAAGACCTCGAGCGGAAGCCGGAGGCGCCCCTCGGGTGAACCGCCGTAGCCGTCGCTCCGGTCGTTCAGCCTCGAGAGGAAGCTGGCCATGGTGTAGGCGTGGGCGTAGTGGAGTTCGACGCCGTCGAAGCCGGCCTCGCGCGCCCGCGCCGCGGCCGCGGCGAAGAGGCCGGGCAGGGTCCGGGGCAGCGCGCGGACGTGGTCGAGGTGCAGATCGGTGACACGCTCGCGGTGGCCCATGCGCAGGGACTCGAACTCCCGGGCACCGAGGACCGAGGCGAGCCGATCCTCGTCGAGGGCGGCCAGACGGGCGCGCAGAGTCGCCTCATCGAGCCGCAGGAAATCCGGATCGCCGAGCCGCTCCGCCGCTCGCTGGCGCAGGGCCTGGTCGACGACGAGGTAGCGGTCGAAGAAGGTCTCGGGTCGCGGCCGCCGGCGGATGCCGAGGAAGTCGATGAGCTGGATGAGGATCCGGGTCTCACCGGCGCTTCGCCGCCGGACCTCGGTCACCAGCCGGCGCAGGCCGGGGATGAAGCGATCGTGGCCGATGCGCAGCAGCGGCCCGGAGGGGACGTCGCGGATACCGGTGGCCTCGACGACGAGCACGCCCGGTCGGCCATCGGCGAAGCGACCGTACCAGTCGACGTTCCGGTCGGTGACCAGGCCGTCCTCGGTCGCGCGCCAGGGCACCATGGCCGGCACCCAGCTCCGCGTCGCGGCGACCAGCTTCCGGCCCAAGGGCGCCGGCGAGAAGAGCAGACTCCTCGTCGCCTCCTCGCGGTCCGGCCAGCGGGCCGCCGGTAGATCGTGCCGCGGGCCGCGTTCAGACCCGGGCGAGGTCATAGGCCCTGGCGTGCCAGCAGTCGCCCGCCGGCAGCTCGAAGCGTCCCTGGCGATAGGCGCCGACGGTCGCCAGGGTGAGATCGAAGACCTTCGTCCCGGCGTTCACCAGTCCCTGTTCCGCCAGCTCGCCGAAGTCGGCGCGGCTCACGGAGCGAATGCCATCGCCCTCGCGGAAGCAGATCGGAGGGGCATGGACCAGGTCGACGCCGAGCTCGCCGCCGAGTCCGCGCATCAGGCCGGTCAGGTCGTCCTTCGCGCAGCCCGAAAGCGCCACGCGGCTCTCGTCGGCGGCGACCACGACGAAGCGACCATGAACGACTTCGAAGCCGCCCGTCACCGGAGCCTCGTGGGACGACCAGCGACCGAGGAACTCGGCGAGGTCACGCTCGATGCGCGCCTGCTCGTCCGGCTCGAGCTGGCGCGGCGCGTGGTAGATGCGGAGGTAGGACTCGGCCGGGAAGCGGGCGATCTCGTGCATGTCTGGTTCTCCGCGACCGTTCTATCAGCAGCGCGGCGTCCCGCCCAGGAATCCCGGCCGCCGCCGCGGAGCGCCGGCTGCCCAGCCGAAACTCGAAGGCTCTCGGCAACCTGGGCCAGCCAGCGGCTGGCGCTCCGGAGCGCCGGCTGCCCAGCCGGCCTCGAGTCCGATCGCGTTCGAATCGTAGACGACTCCGAGCATGGCCATCGTCGCGGCAAGACCACGAACCACGGGCGAAGAAGACTAGGCCAGCCAGCGGCTGGCGCTCCAGCAACGAAGCTAGCCGGCCGAATCGCCGCCCTCGCCCGTGGAGGTGGTGAGCGATGCGGGTGAACCCGCATCGGTCGCCAGATCCGCGGGAGCGAGGCACGGAGGCCTCACAGGCCCTGGGCCTCGGGCCGAGCGGCGAGGGTGGCAGGCTCGGCCCGGATGGCGAGGCGCGAGCGGTGCAGGCGATGCCAACGCATCGCCGAACCCGAGCAACGAAGCCAGCCGGCCGAATCGCCGCCCTCGCCCGTGGAGGTGGTGAGCGATGCGGGTTAAGCTCGGCGCGCCCGCGGAGGTATCAGAATGACCAAGCGCTCGCCCAGCTACCACACCTACCTGCAGCTCGACCGCCTGCTCGACTGCCAGCTACCGCCGAGCTTCGAGACCGGGTCCGATCTCGACACGCGCGAGCTGCTCCATCACGAGGAGCTGCTCTTCATCGTCATGCACCAGACCATCGAGCTCTGGTTCAAGCTGGTGCTCGCCGATCTCGAGGCGGCGCGCGACCTCATCGGCCGTCCCGGCGAGCGCGACCGACAGGTGCCGGAGGATGACATCCCGAGGGCCTGCAGCTACCTGCATCGCGGCGCCGAGCTGTTCCGTCACCTGACCGGACAGTTCACCATCATCGAGACCATGGCGCCGTTGCACTTCCTCTCCTTCCGCGACCAGCTGATTCCCTCGAGCGGCTTCCAGTCCTGGCAGTTCCGCGAGCTCGAGGTCCTGGCCGGCCTACCGGAGGCGGAGCGGATCAACTTCGAGGGCAAGCCCTACTTCGCCCACATGGAGCCCGAGCGCCGGGCGGGAATCGACCGGCGCATGAAGGAGATGTCGTTGCGCGAGGCGGTGGTGGACTGGCTGGCCCGGACACCGGTCGAAGAGGCCTTCCCCGGCTTCGTCGACACCTTCCTCGAGGCGCACGCCCGCTACATCGACGAGCAGGCGGCGCATCAGGCGCGCAACCCCAACCTCGCGCCGGAGCAGACCGCCGCCATCCGCGGGCGCTTCGAGCGGGCGAAGGACGAGGCCCGGGCCTTCTTCCGCGAAGGCGACGAGACCCTGCGCCGCGCGCACGCCGCCTTCGTGTTCATCTCCACCTACCGGCGCGAGCCCCTGTTGCGCTGGCCCTATGCCCTGCTCGAACGCGCGCTCGAGTTCGAGGAGCACTTCCGCCTGTTCCGCTTCCGGCACGCGCGGATGGTGGAACGAATGATCGGGCTGCGCGTCGGCTCGGGTGGCTCGACCGGCGTCGAGTACCTCGACGCGACCGCCGGCAAGTACCGCATCTTCGGCGACCTGCTCCATTCGGTCAGCTACCTGATCGAAGGCGCGCGACTGCCCGTGGAACCACCGCGACCCGACATCCTGCGGTTCCGCTATCAGGGCTGACGGGAGCGAGCGGGACTTTTCTCGGAAAGGCGGTCAAGCGACCGGGATTTCATCCGAGCATGAGTTGTCAGCGGAAGGGACCGAGGGCTCTCCAAGACTCTCTCTCTCATCTCTCTCGAACCTCGGCCCCGCGACGTTGAAAACTCTCTCTCTCTCACAGGCGCCTCTCTCTCGGGAGGCGCCTGGCCTTTTGTCGGGGCTCCCGACGATCAGAGGATGCCGAGCTTCAGCATCCGGCTGCGCAGCGTCGTCGCCTTGATCCCGAGGCGCTCGGCGGCGCCGTCGCGGCCCGAGATGCGACCCCCGGTCTCGGCCAGCGCGGCGAGGATCTCACGGGCCTGGGCCCGGTCGAGCCGACCGAGCCCCTCGGGTAGGTCAGGCTCGAAGGGCGAGTGACGTTGCGGCGCGGCCGCCTGCCCGAGCGTGATGCCGAGATGCTCGGCCTCGATGCTGCCACCCGCGGCCAGGATGGTGGCGCGCTCGAGCACGTTGGCCAGCTCCCGGACGTTGCCCGGCCAATCGTGCCGCTCCAGGGCATGCAGGGCGGCGCGGCTGATCGCCGGCCGGTCACCGGCGGGAAGCAGTTGGCGAAGAAGGTGCTGCACCAGCAGGACGAGGTCGCCGGGACGATCGCGGAGCGGCGGCAGCGTCAGGGGGAAGATCGCCAGGCGGTAATAGAGGTCGTCGCGGAACCGGCCCGCCCGCGCCTCCTCCTGGAGATCCTTGTGACTGGCGGCGATCACGCGGACGTCGGCGCGGAGCGTGCTGCTGCCGCCGACTCGTTCGAAGCTGCGCTCCTGGAGGACGCGCAGGAGCTGGGCCTGGGTCTCGGGCGGCAGCTCGGCGACCTCGTCGAGGAAGATGGTCCCGCCTTCGGCCAGCTCGAATCGGCCGGCCCGGCGACGATCGGCCCCGGTGAAGGCGCCGCGCTCGTGACCGAACAGCTCGCTACCCGCGAGCTGGGGCAGGAGGACGGAACAGTTGACCGCGATGAAGGGCCCGCCGGCGCGGGCCGACCAGGCGTGGATGGCGCGCGCGATGCGTTCCTTGCCGGTGCCGGTCTCACCCGCGAGCAGGACGACCGCCTCGCTGGGGGCCACCAGCCGGGCGCGATCGAGGACCCGGCGCCAGGCCGTCGATTCGCCCACGAGCCCGAGCCGGGCGGCTTCCCCAGGGTCGCGCCCGACCCGGTCGGTGAGGAGGCTGAGACTGCGATCGAGCCGTTCGGCGTGGCGCGACTCGACGATCGCCCAGGCCGCCAGACGGGCGAAGCCGGCCACCGCGCGCAGGGTCTCGTCGCCGAAGGCTCCGCAGCGGGCGGAGTCGAGGGTCAGCGCCCCGACCAGGTCGCCCTCGTGACGGAGCGGTGCCGCCAGGCAGGCGTGGTCGTCCGGCAGGCGAAGCACGGCGCTGTAGGCGTCGTCTTCGGCGCCGTCCTCGTGGTGCTCGAGCAGACCGGGGCGATCTCCGGCCAGGAGTCGACGAAGTCCGGGTCGGTCGCCGAGATCGATGGCAAGCCCTTCGAGGGCGTGGCTCGCGAGCGGCCCGCGACAGCCGAGGACCCGCAGGCCCTGGTCGGCTTCGACCTCGAGGACGGTGACCAGATCGGCTGGAACGACCTCGTGGAGGGCATCGAGGATGGCCGTGACGAAGCGAGGCATGGTCGCAGACTACGAAATGTCGTCACGCCCGGTCAAGTATGACGACCGCAACGATATATCGTTAATCCACCGCAGGGACGAAAACGGTCGCATTGTCGCAAGACGCAAGGAGCAATTGATTTATGCCACATGCCAGAGACTGTCGGCACGGGGCTCGCTACAGTCGGGATGAAGCGATCACAGGATGAACCCAAGCCGTCTCAAGGAGGAAACCATGAGCAACGACCTGATCAAGAACCTTCGGACCCTGACCGCCGACGCCACGGTCCTCTACCAGAAGCTCCGCCACTTCCACTGGAACGTTCGCGGCAAGAACTTCTTCGGCCTGCACCTCAAGTTCGAGGAGCTCTACACCGAGTGGGCCACCCACATCGACTCCTTCGCCGAACGCAGCCTGACGGTGGGCGGCCGGCCGCCGGTGACGCTGAAGGAGAACCTCGAGCTCTCGCGCCTGAAGGAGCAGCCCGAGACCCTGAACGACAAGGGCATGGTGGCCGAGCTGATCAGCGACCTGAACACGATGGTGGCCAACCTCGGTCAGACCATCGAGGTCGCCGAGAAGGCCGGCGACCGCGGCAGCGTCGCCGTGCTCGACGGGGTTCGCGAGGGCCAGGAGAAGACCATCTGGATGCTCCGCGCCTTCCTCGAGGGCTGAGTTCCGGAGCCGACGGTCAGCGTCGGTCGATCTCCATGAACTCGACCTGGTCGAGAACCGAACGGAGCAGGCCCTCGACGTCGAGGGCCTGCTCGACCTCCTCGAGCTCGTCGGGTCGACTGGTGGTGGCCGGTCGCCGAGGCATGAGGAAGCTGCAGCAGTCCTCGTGCGGCTGGATGCTGATCTCGAAGGTCCCGGCCCGACGAGCGATGGCGGAGATCTCCTCCTTGTCGCTCCCGACCAGGGGCCGCAGCACCGGCAGTCCGGCCACGCTGTCCACGGTGTTCATGTTGGTGAGGGTCTGGGACGCGACCTGACCGACGCTCTCGCCGGTGACCAGGGCGACGATCTTGCGTCGGCGCGCCAGTCGCTCGGCGATCCTCAGCATGAAGCGGCGGTAGAGCAGGACCCGGTACTGCTGGGGCGTCTTCTGGACGATCTCCTGCTGGAGCCCGGCGAAGGGGACCATGCCGAGACGCACCGTGGGCTGGTAGCGGGTGAGCTCGCGGGCCAGCTCGGTCACCTTGTCCTGGCTCGCGCGGCTGGTGTAGGGCGCCGAGTGGAAGTGCAGGGCCTCGACCTCGCAGCCGCGCGACATCATCTTGAAGGCCGCGACCGGCGAGTCGATGCCGCCCGAAAGCAGGCAGAGCACCCGGCCCGAGGAGCCGACGGGCAGGCCGCGCAGGCCCTGCTGGCGCTCGACGGTGACGAAGACGCGACCGCTGGCGATCTCCGCCCGGATCCAGATGTCGGGCGCGGTGAGGTCCACCTTCCAGCCGCGCCGGGCGACGACGTCGGCGCCCAGGTCGCGCGCCGTCTCGGTGGCACCTCGCGACCAGGTCTGCTCCGCCTTCTTGGCCTTCACGCCGAAACTGTGCTCGCCCGGGGGCAGGATGGCCTCGGTGATGGCGCAGAGGTTCTCGAAGCTGGCCTCGGCCCCGAGGGCGCGCGCGAACCAGGTGATCCCGAAGACGTCCCGGATGCGCTCGGAGAGGGCCTGATGGTCGAAGTCCTCGACCTCCGGTCGGAGGCTCAACCGGCCATAGAGCCGGGTCACCTTCACCGGCACCACCGGGCGGCAGGCCGATTCCAGGTTGCGGACCAGACGGTCCTCGAAAAGCCGACGGTTACCCTGTTTCAGGGCCAGCTCGCCGTAGTGGATGAGGTAGAGCGATTCCATCGGACCCCGACCGGAGCGACTTTTCCTGGCGAGCCATGGCGTGAAGCGCCGAGCCGGACGTTAACGAGGCCGACCGGACCAGAAAAACCGCCTCCCCGGGGCTCCGGATTCGAGCTTCGCCGGATCGGCCGCGAAACGCACTGGAGCGACATGAATTCTGCGCTCGCAAACACATGCCGTGACGCGACTTCCGGACTGGGATCTTGCAGCATCGAAAATAGGGGGGACAATCTCCGCACGGGGCAGCTTTCTCCTGGTAAAACCTCGGTGGAGTCCGTATTTAGGGGGTTTCCTGACGGAGCGTCGGAAATGCCGAAGGCGCCTTTCCGACGACCACGGAACAGGAGTCCGCGAGCGAGCGCGTCGACGGCAGGCCCGATACCGGCAAGGGTGGGCTGCCCGGACACGAGACCGCTGGCCACGCGGAACTCGCACCGCAAGCAACGATAGCGACGTCCACCACGACGGGGCCACTTGGGCCCCACGGGTCGGCGTCTCGCGCGGCCGAGGGCGGTGAGCCCGCCGCGTGCGAACAACAAGCGTCACGGGATCGGATCCCGGACTTCGAGACATGGTCAGACTGAGCACTTACGAAGACAAGGGGAGCGGTATCCAGCCGGGCGACGGCCTGGGTGCCTATCTCCAGGAAGTCGGCAGCCACGAGCTGTTGAGCCCCCCGGAGGAGCACCTCCTCCTGGGCAACCTCATCATGGCCCGACACCGCTGGACCGAGAGCTTCCTCGGGACCGAGGCCGGGCTCCAGGCCGTCTGGGACGACCTCGAGAAGTGGAAGTCGGGCGAGATCAGCGCCCGGTCCATCATTCCCGGACCGCCCAAGGCCAAGCCCGGCGGCAAGGACGTCGAGGCCCTCGCCGAGCGCCTCTATCACCTCTTCGCCCGCCGCGTGCGGCGCAAGAAGCGGCCCTTCGCCGGTGGCCGCAAGGGTGGCGTCTGCCCGCTGGTGAAGGCCCTGCTCTGGGTCGGCCTCCGGCCGGCGCCGCTCGATCGCTACAAGGATGCGGCGGTCAAGAAGGGTGGCGCCAAGCTCGAGGAACGCATCGAGCAGCTGCGCGCCAACTTCATCGCCGAGCGCCGGCCGTTGATCGAGCGCAACCTGCGCCTGGTGCTGAGCGTCGCCCGCAAGTTCGAGGGCGGCCCGATGGCCTACGTCGAGCTGATCCAGGAGGGCAACCTCGGCCTGATCCGCTCGACCGAGTCCTTCTCGGCCCGCTTCTCGGTGCGCTTCTCGACCTACGCCTACCTCTGGATCCGCCAGGCCATCCTGCGCGCGCTGGAGGAGAAGAGCCGGACCATCCGGTTGCCGGTCAACGTCACCCAGAACCTCCGCAAGGCCCAGAAAGAGGCCATGATGGAGGACTTCGAGAACGGGCCCGGCGAGGCGCGCGCCAAGCTGAACGAGATGCTCGCGAACCCGACGGTGAACCGTCCGGTCCTGTCGCTGGAGTCCGGTCCCGACGACGAGACCCGCCTGGGCGACCTGGTCGGCGACCAGAACGCGGTCTCGCCGGACCAGGAGGTCATCCAGGACGACATCCGCCAGCTGATCCGCGAGTCGCTCACCACCCTGCCCGAGCGGCACCAGAAGATCCTGCGGATGCGCTTCGGCATCGGGGCCGACCGGCCCTGCACGCTGGGCGAGATCGGCAAGGAGATCGGCGTGTCGGCGGAGCGGGTCCGGCAGCTCGAGGCGGCCGCCTTCGAGCGCCTGCGCCAGGGCCCCGACGCCTTCCGCCTCGCGGAGTTGCTCGAAACGAATTGATCGACGAAGTCGATACCCGTAACGAAAGGCGAGGATCGCGAGCGGTCCTCGCCTTTTCTTCTGCCGGCTCCGGCCGCCCGATCCGGATGCTGTGAGCCGGCCAGGAAATGGCGTAGAGTGCCCCCATGACCAGCGGCGACGACGACAAGACCCGCCGGATCGACACCAGGGCCGAACGGGAACTGGAGCCGACCATCGCCAGCACCCGCGCCGAGGGCACGGGCAACGGGTCGAGCACCGAGGTCAACCAGCCCGCCGACCGGTTCACGCTGACGCAGGTGCTCGGCGAGGGCACGCAGGGTGAGGTCTGCAAGGCCTTCGACAACCTCCTCCACCGTCACGTCGCGATCAAGTTCCCCCACCGCGTCGACGACGATCGGGTCGCCCAGGACATCCTCTCGGAGGCCCGCAAGGCCGCCCGCCTCAATCACCCCAACGTGGTGACGATCTATGAGGTCGGCTTCTGGAAGGGGCGTCCCTTCATCGCCATGGAGCTGGTGGAAGGCGTCAGCCTCTCGACGATCCTGAAGGAGTGCGGGCGCATCTCGGTCGACCGCTATCTGCAGTACGCCCGGCAGATCCTGAAGGCGCTCGGCGCCGCGCATCGCTCCGGGCTGATCCACCGCGACCTGAAGCCGCACAACGTCCTGCTCTCGGCCGAGGGTACGCTCAAGCTCACCGACTTCGGCGTCGCCCACGTCGGCAGCGGCGTCGGCGCCGACAAGACGGTCCAGTTCAAGATCGCCGGCACGCCGGCCTACATGGCGCCGGAACAGTGGTCGGGACTGACACCCGATGCCCGTTCCGACATCTACGCCTTCGGCTGCATGTCGTTCAAGCTGCTCACCGGTCACAACGTGTTCCCCGCCGAGGACACGATGCGCCACCACCTCGAGAGCAAGCCGCGATCGATCCGCACGCTGGCGCCCAACGTCCCCGAGGCCCTCGAGCGCATCCTGATGCGCTGTCTCGAGAAGCGCCCGGAGGACCGCTGGCAGAGCAGCAAGGACCTGCTCGAGGCGATCGAGGGCGCGGCCACCAAGGGCAAGAGCGGATCGGCCGGCTACCAGGCCGGCGAGACCGGCTCGCCGCGGAAGCGGCAGCCGGTCCTGCTCTATCTCTTGGTGCTCGTCCTGGCCGGCGCCGCCGGTTTCCTCTATCTGGTTCCGAGCGGCAAGGAGCTGCGCGCGCGACTCGAGGCCAAGTTCGGACTCGGCGACGAGAAGCCGAGGAAGCCCGAGGTCCGGCCGGAACCGGAACCGCCCGAGGTCGACCCGCGGGACGAGGAGCGGCGCCTCGAGGCGGAGCGGCTCGAGGCCGAACGCGAACGGCTGCGCCAGGAGGGCATGCAGGCCCTCGCCGCGGCCCGTGACCTCGCCGGCAGCATGGACGTCCTGGGCATCGACGAGCGGATCCGCCTGGCGACCATGGCCGCCGATCGCCTGGCGGGCAGCCCGGAGGCCGACGAGGCCCGCCGGATCGTCAGCGCCGGCAACGAGGACCGGGCGAAGCTCACCGAGAACAAGAAGATCGAGGCCTTCACGGCCCTGCTCGACCGCGCCCGCAAGGAGGTCGACGACGGCCGCCTCGACGCGGCCGCCGACACGATCCGCGAGGCCGAGATGCAGAAGGAGGTCGAGCCGGTCCTGGCCAAGTACGGCAAGGATCTGGCCCTCGCCCGCCTGCCTCTGGCACAAGGCCGCCTGCGCGAGTCGCTGCGGGCCGCACGCTTCGGCGAGGCCCGGCGCCACTGCTCGGAGGCGGCCAAGCTGCTCGACTCGCTGGGAAGGAGCGCCGATCGCGACGAGCAGCTTCGCGACGAACGCAGCCTGCAGGTGCTCGATCAGCTCGATCGGAACAGCATCGAGCAGCCCCGTTTCGTCGTGGTGACGCTCGACGGCCTCGACCGCGATCTCGAGCGCTTCCCGACCGCGCATCTGATCGAGGCCCGGGCCTGGCTGAGCCTCGGCGGCCATGCCCGCTGCCGGACCGCCCTGGAAGCCCTGCTGGCCGCAGCCCCCGACCCGGAGATCGAGACCGAAGCCCGGGCCATGCTCAGCCAGCTCCCCCGCAACTGAAGGGGCGACGAGGGCGCCACGCTTGATCGCCCGTCCGGGCTCTTCTACCCTGCACCATCACCCTCGCCCGCACCGGCCTCGATCGCAGTGTCCAGGACCTCGCCGCCCGGCGGCCGGAGACCTCATGTCGCGACCCTCGACCATCGCCGCCATCCTCCTCCTCGCCGCCGGCCTGCTCGAGGCCCAGCGACCGGAATCGATGAAGACCGAGGACTGGTACCCGCTCGGCGGCCTCGAGGCCGAGGCCCTGGTGGCGACCGTCGACAAGGAACAGGGCGCGCAGATCATGGCGCTCGTCCCCGGCGGCCTGGCCGAGAAGGGCGGGCTTCTGGTGGGTGACCTGATCCTGGTGGCGGGCGGCAAGAAGCTCCAGTCCGACGAGGACGACGACCTCATCGATCTGCTCTGCGCGCAGATCGAGCGCGCCGAGGCCGGCAAGGCGAAGGACGGCGGGCTGGCGGAACTCGACCTGATCGTCCTGCGCGCCGGCAAGAAAGAGAAGATCCGGCTGGGGGTGCGGGCCTACCCTCCGGTCACCGCGAGCGATCCCGGCAAGTGCAAGAAGACGGCGGTCGTCCTGACCGAGGCCCTCGACTTCCTTGCGCGCGATCAGCGGGAAGACGGTCGACCGACGCTGGCGGCGAACGAGAACCAGGCGGTCGCGACCGCCGCGCTGAGCGGCCTGGCCTGGCTCGGCGCCGACCGGGAGAAGTACGCCGAACACATCGGCAGGGCCGCCGACTTCGTGATGAAGCAGGCCGGTCACGAGCGCGAATTCGGGGGCGCGATGCGCAGCGCCTCCGGCAAGGAGGGCAACTGGAACCAGACCAACTGGAGTCTCGGTTACGGTTCGATCTTCCTGGCCGAGTACCTCGCCCGACAGGACGACCAGGAGCGGCGCGCCCGCCTCGAGGAGATGGTGAAGCAGCTCCAGGACAACCAGGAGCAGAGCGGCGGCTGGGCGCATGGTCCGGGCGGGCCGAACTCGCTCGGCTATCTCGAGCTCGAGATCATGAGCAACTTCGCCCTCGGCGCCATGGGCATGGCCCAGCGCCTCGGCATCCCGCTCGACGACGCCAAGGTGATCCGCGGCTACCAGTGGGTGAAGGCCTGCACCACCGGTGGGGGCGTCGCCTACTCGCCCAAGCCGGGCCAGGCCGGGGTCGGCGACCCGGGCCGGACCGCGGGCGCGCTCTGGGCCCTGACCCAGCTCGATCGCACGAGCGAGCTCGGCGGCGCCATGCGCAAGTACTACGAGCGGGGCCTCGGCGAGCTCTACGAGGGTCATGCCTGCCCGACGATGCACCTCCTGAACGGCGCCCTGGCCTCGGCCATCGCCGGCCGCAAGGACTTCGCCGCCTACTGGAAGGTCCATCGGTCCTTCCTGATGTCGCTTCGGCTGGCCGATGGCGCCTTTGGCTACCGCCCCAATCGGGAGAGTCAGACGATGGGTTCGCACCCCGACCGGAGCTGGGGACCGGCCTTCGCCACCGCGCACGTGGCGATCATCATGCAGCTCGCCCAGGACCGTTACCTGTTGCTCGACCGGCCGCCGAAGTCGAAATGAACGGTCGCGATCACCGTTGAACGGCGGGCGACGTGGCGACGATCAGACCACGGGGGCGCCCCAGCCGTCGTAGTCGCCGCCCTCGCGGGCGCAGAGTTCCTCGAAGCGCTCACGCAGGGACACGAGGCGGTCGTGCTCCGGCGGCATCTCCAGGGTGGCGAGCACGAGCCACTCGGCGCCGGCCTCGTCGCTCCTCAGCTCGACCCCGAAACCCTCGCTCTCGAGCTGACCACCGACCCGCGTGGCCGCGGCCCGGTCATGGAAGTAGAGGAAGAACTCGAAGCGGTGCGGCCGACCCAGATCCGAACCCGACTGGGCGAGCTGGCCGAGGGTCCGGCCGTCGAGATCGTCGGGAAAGCCGAAGCGCTGCGCCGGCGACGATGCCGGCTCGCCGGCTCCCCACAGGCGACGATAGCCGGGCGTGGCGAAGAGCTCGTCGAAGAGCAGTTCCGGGCGCGCCTCACGGCGATAGGGCAGATAGACCTCCACCGCCTCGCCGGCCTCGTGCTCGAGCCGGAGCCCGATGGCGTCGACCTTGTCGGCGCGATCGGGAGGCACGACCAGGACGTCCATGCAGACCGCCGCCGCGCGCGCGTTGCCGGCGGCGACCTCCATGCCGAGTCGCCCCAGGATCTCGTCGATGATCTGCGGACTCTCGCCGGCCTCCGGCTGGGCCTCGACCGGGACGACCTCGCCGAGGCGATCGAGATAGGCGGCGAAGGGATGGAAGCTGCCGTGCTTCTCGAGGAGCCCCCGGGCCGTGGGGATCAGGGCGTTGAGCAAGAGATCCAGGTCGGAATGCGCCATGGCTCGTCCTCGGGACTCCTCGCTCCCCCATCATGCCCGCGCCGGCGGGGCTGTCGACCTCGAGTCCGGAAAGATCAGCCGCGCGGACGCCAGCCGGAAGCGGCGAGTTCCTCGACGATGCGCCGTGGCAGCGAGGGCCCCTCGTAGACGTAGCCGGTGTAGACCTCGACCAGCGAGGCGCCGGCGTCGAGCATCTCCCGGGCCTCGCGGGCCGAGGCGATGCCGCCGACCGCGATGATCGGCGTCCGACCGCCGGTCCGCGCCGCGAAGTCGCGGACCATGGCGAGGCTGATCGGGAACAGGGGCGCGCCGGACAGGCCGCCGCGTTCCGCGAGCACGCTGGCGTCGCTCTTCAGGCTCGCGGGCCGCTGGGTCGTGGTGTTGGTGAGCACCAGGCCATCGGCGAGCCCTTGGCTGCAAGCGGCGACGATGGCCTCCTTCTCGGCCTCGCCGACGTCCGGCGAGACCTTGAGGATGAGCGGCCGCGGTCGGCCGTCGCCGGCGGCGACGAGACGATCCCGTTCGGCGGCGAGCCGGCGCAGGAGTTCCTCCATCGCCTCCTTCTTGCCCAGCGTCTTCAGGTTGGGAGTCGCCGGGCAGGAGATGTTGATGGTGAAGCCGTCCACCTGGGGCAGGATGCGGCTCAGGGTCTCGACGTAGTCGGCCACCATGGTGGCGGCATCGCCGTCGAGGTCGGCCGTCTTGACGATGTTGGCCAGGACCGGAACCCGGCGATCGCGGAAGGCGGCGAGCCGGCGCGC
Organism: Planctomycetota bacterium; assembly: GCA_020639295.1. GTDB lineage: Bacteria > Planctomycetota > DRQF01 > JACKGY01. The sequence continues at coordinate 6,564 of JACKGY010000021.1, read as the reverse complement.
GGTCTCCTCGGCCCCCGGATTGGGTAGGCCCATGCGGTTGATGAGCCCCCGATCGGCCTTCAGGCGGAAAATCCGCGGGCGCGGATTGCCCGGGCGGGCGACCGAGGAGATCGCGCCGACCTCGACGAAGCCGAAACCCATCCGCGACAGGGCCGGAAGGGCGAGCGAGTGCTTGTCGAAGCCGGCGGCGAGGCCGACCGGATTGGGAAACTCGAGGCCCCAGATGGTCTGCGCGAGCTCGGGCCGGCGGACCCCGTAGAGCGCGCCGAGCAGGGCCTTCAGGGGCCCGATCCTCGACGCCCACTTCAGCAGGCAATAGGCCAGATGGTGGGCCCGTTCCGGGTCCAGGCGAAAGAGCAGCGGGCGGATGAGACGCTGGTAGATCACGGGCGCATCTTGCCAAGACCGGTCGATCTCTCAACCGCCGCGCACCGACCGGAAGCAGTTGAACCGCCGGTCGCGGAGGGGATCTCGCCCGGCCGCAGGCCCAGGGGGAGCGGGCGACCCGGGTCAGGTGCCGGGACGGCGTGCTCCTGGCGCCTCGCCTCGCCTCGACCGCGGCCATGCTATCTTGCGAAACGGGATGCGCGGCCGAGGGCCTCGCGGCGCGGAGCCCGGCCGGGCCCGGGGCTGCCGCTCGGTGCCCGCGTCCCGATCGCGTGGAGATGGACGATGACCGGATGGTTCTTCTGGGCCCTGCTGTCGGCCGTGTTCGCCGCCACCACGGCGATCCTCGCCAAGACCGGACTGCGCGGCGCCGACCCGGACGTGGCGACGCTGGTGCGGACCGCGATCATCCTGCTGGCGGCGACGCTCTTCGTCCTGGTCGCCGGCAAGGGCCGCCTGGTCGCCGCCCTGCCCGGGCGCAGCTGGCTCTTCCTGTCCCTCTCGGGGCTCGCGACCGCGGCCTCCTGGCTGTGCTACTTCCGGGCCCTGAAGCTCGGCGACGTGGCCCGCGTCGCGCCGGTCGACAAGCTCAGCCTGGTTCTGGTCGCTCTCTTCGCGGTCATCTTCCTGGGGGAACGTCCCGGCGGTCGGGACTGGTTCGCGATCGCCCTGGTCGCGGCCGGCACGGTCCTGCTGGCCCTGCGGCGATGACGCGGCGGGGCGACTGAGTCGGCGGCGATCCGGTCAAGATCGAATCAATACGAGAACCTCCCGACTGCCCGGTTCCCGAGGTCTCGGCGCCGTGGTTTGATGGCCTCGCTACCGGTCGCGCCCGGCAGCGTCCACACCCACCCACCAGGAAAGGAAGAGCCATGGCAGGCTGGTTCGAGTTGACCAAGAACGACAAGGGGCAGCATCACTTCGTCCTCAAGGCGGGCAACGCCGAGGTGATCCTCAGGAGCGAGACCTACGAGAGCAAGGCGGCGGCCCGCAACGGCATCGAGTCGGTCCAGAAGAACGCGGCCGACGCGGGACGCTTCGAGACCAAGGCAGCCAAGGACGGTCGCCACTACTTCAACCTGAAGGCCGGCAACCACCAGGTGATCGGCACCAGCCAGATGTACAAGTCGACCGAGGGCCGCGACAACGGCATCGCCTCGGTGCAGAAGAACGGCATCTCGACCGACGTCCGCGAGATCGAACTCTGAGATCTCGTGGCTTCCGTTCGCCTCGCGACGCGGCCCTCGACCGGCCGCCGTCGCGAGGCCGGAGGCCGCTCCGCCCTGGCGCAACGCGGCCCGATCCAGCACGATGACGCCATGAGCGGGACGAGCTGGACGGATCTGGGTTTCGACGAGGCGATCCTGCGCGCCAACCTGGAAGCGCTGGCCCGCCACCGTCCCGACCTGGCCCGCGTCCTCGAAGGGGCGGGCGTGCACGACGCGATCGTCGTGGCCCGGACGGCCGAGGGTCCACGCGTCCACCGCCTCTTCCGTCGCCAGCCATGGCGCGTCGAGGAGGACCCCGCCGAGCTCGAGCGCCCGGCGGCCGTGGTCGAGGGTCTGGCCGACGCGCGCGACGAGATCCTCTGCGGCGTCGGGCTCGGCGAGCGACTGGAGCCCCTGCTCGCCGGCCTCCTCCCGGGCGGACGACTCCTGGCCCACGAATCCGATCCGGCGCTGATGACCCTGGCCCTCGCCCGGCGCGACCTGAGTTCGGCACTCGCGGAGGGCCGTCTCCTCCCCTATCTCGGGGCCGGGATCCGGAGGCAGGCCCTGCCGCCGATCCGCCGCCTGCATCGCCATCCGCTGCTGGGACCGCTCCGGTTCTGGGATCGACGCCAGCTCGAGGGCCGGCTCGCCGGCCAGGATGCCCGGACGGGCAGCCCGCCGGTCGAGGCCGGGAGGACCGCCGTGGTCCTGCTCGGTGAGCTGCTGCAGGAGGAATGCGCGCGGGCGCTCGAGGCCGAGGGCTTCGAGATCTATCGCCTGGACGGAGCGGCGCTGACGCCGGAGCAGATCGCGCGCGAACTGGCGATCCTGGAGCCGGCGCTCGCCTTCAGCATCAACTTCCGCCCCGAACTCGGATCGCTCGGCGGTCGTTTCGGCTTCCCCTATCTGTGCTGGGAGATCGATCCGACCGCCTCGACCCTGCCCCTGCTGCGGCGCGGCGACCGGGCGCGCGAGGCCTGCCGGGTCTTCACCTGGCGCAGGCGGCGGGTCGCCCTCTTCGAGGAGGCCGGCTACCAGAAGGTCGAGTTCCTGCCGCTCGCCGCCGACCCCGCCGCCCGGAGTCCCGAGCCCGATCGGTCCGCCCGCGCCGCCGAGGCGCCCGAGCTGCTCTTCGTCGGCTCCTGCATGCGCGAGCAGGCGCGACGGCATCGCGAGACCCTGGACCAGCTGGCGGCCCGCTCCGGACCGGCGCGCGCGGGCTGGGAACGCTTCTTGGCCGACCTCGATCGCCTGGCCCTGCAGGTCCGCGCCGAGCCCTGTCGGCAGGACTACGAGGATCTCCTGCGCGGCGCCCTCGAGGCGGCCGGCCTACCCGAGTGGCTGCAGACCCCGGAGGGCGAGATGGACCTCGTCGTCGTGGCCGGCGAGAGCCTGGCGGCGGAGAAGCGCGTGGCGCTCGCCCGGGGCCTTTGCGACCTCGGCCTCGTCGTCCGGGGCGAGGAGGCCTGGGCCGAGGTACTGCCGACGACAAATTACGGCGGCCCGGCCGGTCACGGTCGCGAGCTGACCGCCCTCTACGCGGGCGCGGCCATCAATCTGGACATGAACCGCCTCTACCAGCCGGACATCGTCACCCTGCGGGTCTTCGAGGTGGCCGTCGCCGGTGGCTTCGTCATCAGCGAGGACACGGCCGAGATCCGCGAACTGTTCGAGGAGGGCCGGGAGATCGCCCTCTACCGGAACCTGGACGATCTGCGAACCAAGCTCCGCCATTACCTCGGGCACGAGGACGAACGCCGGGCGATGGCCGGGAGGTTGCGCGCGCGGGTCCTGGCCGAGCATCGGGTCGACCAGCGCATCCGCAGGATGATCGAGCGCAGCGGTCCGCTGGGCGGACGTTGAGTCGACCGGGGCGACGGCGATCGCGGACGGGTCAGAAGAACACGCCGAGTTCGGCGTAGGCCTCCGTGAGCGCCGGATGGTGCCGCGGCGAGGCGAGCAGCTCGGCCGCGTAGACCTCGAGGAGGTCGTCACGCTCCTTGCGCACCTGTTCGAGGTGCCTCAGCCGGCGCTCCCGCTCGCGACGGTAGATCCGGGCGTCGCCGGGCCCGAGTTCGACCGGCGGCGTCTCCGCGAAGGCCGCCTCGAAGCGCTCGAGGGCCAAAGCGCGCTCCCGACAGTCGGCGTCGAGTTCGAAGAGGTGGCTGGTGATGGAGGAATGGCTGTCCCGGATCGGGCGAACCTGGTGCTCCAGGCCGATTCGCCCCAGGATCAGGATCTGCTCCCTGATCTCCTTCACGGAACCTTGTGCCACGGTCATGACCTGGATCCTCCGAACCGAGTTCTTCTACGACCCGTATCGGCAGTTTTTGGTGACGGGATGAATAAACTTTCGAGGCCAATCACCGCCGGCGATAGGATGTCCGCGCCCCTGGGCCGACGAGGATCTGGAATGAGCGAGTCGAAGAGCACCGATCTCAAGCTGGCCTGCGAACGCATCCGCGAGCTGCTCGCCCGGCGCATCGTCGGCATGGACGAGGTGATCCGACTCCTGCTCACCGGCATCTTCTCCGGCGGCCACTGCCTGCTCGTCGGCGTTCCCGGCCTGGCGAAGACCCGGCTGATCGCGGCGCTGGCGCAGGTGCTCGAGCTGGACTTCAGCCGCATCCAGTTCACCCCCGACCTCATGCCCAGCGACATCACCGGCGCCGAGGTCATCGTCGACGACAAGGAGACCGGCGCCCGCGACTTCCGGTTCCTCAAGGGACCGATCTTCGCCAACGTGGTGCTCGCGGACGAGATCAACCGGACGCCGCCCAAGACCCAGGCGGCGCTCATGGAGGCCATGGAGGAGCGGCAGGTGAGCTCGTTGGGCCAGAGGTTCCAGCTCGACGAGCCCTTCTTCGTCCTCGCCACCCAGAATCCGATCGAGCAGGAAGGCACCTACCCGCTGCCGGCGGCGCAGCTCGACCGGTTCATCTTCGACATCCACGTCGACTACCCGAACGCCGCCGAGGAGGAGGGCATCCTCCGCATGACCACGCGGCCGCACGACGAGGAGCTCGAGGTCGTCCTGGACAAGGCCCAGGTGCTGGCCATCATCGCCGAGGTCAAGCGCGCGCGCGTGCCGGACGAGATCGCGGCCTACGCCACCACGCTCGTGCGCCGGACGAGGCCCGAGGAGCCCGACGCGCCCGAGTCGATCAGGAAGTACGTCTCCTTCGGAGCGGGCCCGCGCGCGGCGCAGGCCCTGGTGATGGGTGCGAAGGTCCTGGCGATGATGCGCGGCGACGGCCGGCCCACGCACGCCGACGTCCGCTCGCTGGTGGCTCCGGTCCTGCGCCACCGCGTGGTCGAGAACTTCCTCGGCGTCGCCGACAACGCCAGCGTCGACCAGCTCCTCCAGGCCGTCGTGGATTCGGTGCCGGCGCCGGACCACGCGCCGCGCCGGGAGCGCAAGCGGGGCTTCCTGGCCAGCCTCTTCGCCGGTCGCGGCTGAGACGTGAGCGATCCCCGGTTGCGGCGCCGAGTACTCGCGCTCGCGGTCCCGCTCATGGTCGGGAACCTGTCGCAGATCTTCGTCTCGCTGGTGGATACCTGGTTCCTGGGCAAGGTCGGAAGCGACGAGCTGGCCGCCATGGCCCAGGCCGGTGTCGCCTACCTGATCATCTTCCTCGCCTTCTCGGCGCCCTTCATGGGCATCCAGGCCCTGGTGGCGCGGCGATTCGGCGAGGGCCGCGAGGCGGCCTGCGGCGAGATCTTCAACACCGGCCTCATGCTGCAGGTGCTTCTGGGCCTCTCGGCCGGCCTGATCGGCGCCTTCTTCATGCCGCAGATCGCCGGTTTCCTCTTCGGCGGCCGGCAGGATCTGGGCCGGGTCGTGGAGCTGAGCGCCGGCTATCTGGCGATCAGGGTCGGCGGCATGGTCGCGATGACCACGCTCTGGGCGCTCCGCGGCTTCCTCTACGGCATCGGCATCACCAAGCCCGATCTCCTCGCCGGGCTGGCGATGAACCTGTTCAACGTCCTGTTCAACACGATGTTCATCTTCGGCCGGTTCGGCGCCCCGAGGATGGGGATGCAAGGGGCGGCCCTGGCGAGCGTCCTGGCGACGGCCTTGGTCACGCTCGGCACCGTCGTCTACGTCGCCCGCCCGGTGCTCCGCAGCCGCTTCGGTCTCTTCCGGCTCGAGTTCCGGGCACCGGTCCTGCGTTCGATCTTCAAGCTCTCCGGACCTCGGGCGATGCAGGCGATCGCCTTCGGTGGCTCCATCTACTTCTTCAAGCTCATCGGCGACAGCTGCGGGCGCGAGGCCCTGGCCGCGTCGATCGTCGTCTGGCGCTGGTTCGGCATCGCGGTGCTGGTGGCGGTCGCCCTGGGGGCGGCCGCGGCGACGATCGTCGGGCAGCAGCTCGGCGCCGGGCAACCGGAGGAAGCCGAGCGCGGTGCCTGGGCCGCGGTGCGCATCGGCCTGGTGATCAACGGTGGCCTGGCGCTCGTCTCCCTCGTCGCACCGGAGACCATTCTCGGACTGTTCAGCGACGATCCCACCGTGATCGCCATGGGCCTGGCCCCGATGCGCTTCATGGCACTCTTCCAGGTGGTCGATGCGATCGGCATCGTGCTGGGACGGGCTCTCGGCGCGGCCGGTTGCGCCCTCTACGTCATGACCGCGGAGATCGTGGTCAGCCTCGGCCTGATGGCCCCGGCAGCCTACCTGATGAGCCGCTTCCAGACCGGCAACCTCCTCGCCATGTGGGGCGCCTGGGCGGTCTACGTCAGCTGCTGGGCCATCGCCATGACCCTGAAGTTCCGCCGGGCCGGGTGGAAGGCGATGCGCATCTGACCCTGCCCCATAACGGCTCAAACCCCACCTGGACCGCAACTTGCCGCGCTCGCCTTGACCTCGACCCGACCGGTGATAGATTGCCGGCCTGAGGACGGCCCTCTCATCCCCGCCGTCCCGCCGAGACACCTCGGGGCGTGGCGCAGCCTGGCTAGCGCG
>JACKGY010000020.1 GCA_020639295.1 Planctomycetota bacterium | reverse complement strand
CAGCCAGCGCTCCGTAAGGACCGCGGAGCGCCTGCTCCGCTACTTCCCGCAACCTCCTGGCAAGAACGCCATGCGCAGCCGGCGCTGCGCGGTCCGGGCGCTGCGCGGTCGGCAAATGAAACGGGCCCCGCCGTGCGGGGCCCGTTCTCATTCGCGGATGGTCCGGTGCGCGCTACTTCGCCATGGGGCCGACCTGGAAGTACTTGTCCAGGGCGTAGAACACCACGATGCAGGCGAGAAGCAGGCAGATGGAGGTGGTGATGACGATGCCGCTGGTCAGGGCCCTGGCGTTATCGACCTCTTCCTCGAAAACGCCATCGTCCATCTCGTCGATGTCTTCGTAGGCCATGTTCGTTCTCCTCTCCGATCAGTTCGAGGCCAGCTTGGTGGCGACGTCGCCGGACACCGGCATCAGGCCCTTGAGGCCCTTCACCTGCACGTGGCCGATCGAGGTCTTGTCGTCGAGGTAGGTGATCCGAACGGTGCCGACGAAGTCGGAGCCGCGGACGATGTCGAACATGTGACCGAGGGCGACGCCGTCCATCCGACCTTTGTTGACCTGGACCATGTTGGCATCCGCGTCGTAGCGGATGACCATGCCGTCGATGCGCGGCTGGTTCTTCAGGGTCGGCGGCGGGTAGGCGCCCTTGTAGGCCGACAGCTCGGTGCTGATGTCGCCGAGCTGCTTCTGCAGATCGCCGAGCTGGTTGTTCAGATCGTTGATCTGGCTGTCACGGTCCTCGGTCTCCTTGACCGCGTCGGAACGGGCGGTCTCGGCCTGACGGGCCGTGTCCTGAGCCTCCTCCGAGCGGGACCGGTAACGCTCGATCAGGGCCTCGTAGCCCTTGTTGGCGTCGGTGAGCTCGGCCAGCTTCTGGGAGGCGTTGTTGAGGGCCTTCTGGAGGTTCTCCAGACTGCGCTGGGTCTGGTTCTTCTGCTCCTCGGCGCTCTGCTTGCGACCCTTCTCGTCGGCCAGCTCCTGCGTGAGCGAGTTGATCTTGCCCTCGCGGGAGTTGATGTCGTCGTTGAGGCGCTTGATGTCCGAATCGCGCTTCGCGATCTCGTTGTTCAGCAGATCGGTCTGGGTCTCGAGCTCGGTGTTCTTGTCACCGTACTGCTTCTTCCAGTCCTGGGTCTGGTGCAGGAAGGTGGCAGCCGCCATGAGGAATCCCGCCGACAGCAGGAGGTTCAGTACCAGGAAAACGCGTGCGACTTGATTCATTCCTCTTCTTTCCCTTTTCGTGGGCGTTCCGGTGATCGGTCTCGGGACGCTATCGGCTGCCGACAGGTTTGTAAAGTGCGGGGCCCAGCGAATTTGGGCCCGGTGCCGGCGTGCGGCTCACGGGAACGGACCATCCCTTTCCGAATGAGCGCGATTCTATGAGTCGGCAGCCGGATGTCAAGGATTCGGGAAATGCCACAACTTGCCGCATCAGGGCGACTTGCGGACTCGCGGCAAAAAGGCGGAGAGGGCTGCGACGATCAGGACCAGCCACTCCAGCCTCGCGGTCCAGCGCAGGGCCGGCGGTGGACGGAGCCCGAGCGCCGGGCGATCCAACAATGTGGACCGCCGATCACGCTCGAGGACTCTCCGCGCCCGGCCGAGCGGGTCCATGGAGACCGACAGGCCGGTGTTGCTTACGCGGAAGATGGCGAAACGGTTTTCGATTGCCCGGAATCTCACCTGCGCGTGCACCAGCTCGCGCTCGGCGCTGTCGTCGTACCAGGCGTCGTTGCTGACGTTGATGGCGAGATCGGCGCCCGCCGCCCGACCGGCGCGGAAGATCTCCGGAAAGACGACCTCGTAGCAGACGTTCACGGTCGCGCGTGGCGCGCTCGCCTGGTCACCGAGCTTCCAGACCGCGACCCGATCGCCCGCGGTCATCGCCGGCAGGTAGCCCGCGGTCTCGAGCATGAAGCGGTGCAGTCGATCACGCATGAAGCGGATGCCCGGGAAGGGTATGTACTCACCGAAGGGCACCAGCTTGATCTTGAAGGCCTCGGCCACGCGTTCGAGCTCCGGTCCGCCCGCGCCCGCGCGCGGTTCGAGCAGGAAGGCGCCGTTGCGCTCGCGCAGACCCTTGCCGGCCTCGTCGTAGGCGCCGACCGGCAGGTCGGTCTTCTCGAGCGCGCCGATCAGGAAGCGGCAGCGAGCGAAGTCGGCGCCGAGGATCTCGGCGAACTCGGTGGTGACGCTCTTGCCGGTGCTGCGCCGCGGGGCGCGCAGCCAGAGCCGGAGCGGAACGCCGCGCGGACTCGATCGTGTCGACTCGTCGATCGGGAAGAACGAGGTCTCCGGCCAGACCACCAGGTCCGGCGCCGCCTCGGCCGCGGCCGCGCGCAGGAGCTCGAGACCGATGCGATGGCGATGCTCGTAGGCGCTCTCGCCCTCGTCGAGCTTCTCGGCCTGGGGGATCGCCGTCTGCAGGCCGGCGAGGAGCGGGCCCGGCCGGAGCTCGCGCTCCAGCGCCCCGCGCCGGACGTGGCCGTAGCCGAGGGCGAGGCCGAGCAGAAGCCCCAGGACGAGCGGCGCCACCAGGCGCAGGCCCCGGCCCGGCCGGCGACCCTCCCGGCGCGCCAGGAGGAGATCGGCGATCAGGCCGTTGGCCAGCCAGACCAGGGCCGAGACCGGATAGACCGAGGCCAGGTCGGCGACCTGGATCAACAGGTTCCAGTCGGCCAGGGCATAGCCCAGGTCGTGCCAGGTGAGGCCACGGCTGGAGAGGTGCCGGAAGGCGTCGAAGCCGGTCATCACCAGGGGTGCCGCCACGACCAGGGGCAGTCCCCGGCGCAGGGCCCGGCGGAGCAGGAAGCCGAAGGGCCAGGACATGAGCAGGAAGATGCCGCTGACGAGGAGCCAGCCCACCTTGCCGGCCGCCTCGGCGCCGGCGAGCGAGCCGATCCAGGCCAGGAGCCCGGCGCCCCAGGCGCTCATGCCCCCCCACCAGATCGGCCGGAAGCGCCCCTCGCGCTCGCGGGCGAGCAGGAACAGGAAGGCGGCCGGCCCGACCAGGATGAAGGGCCGGAAGGCCAGCGGATGGAAGGCCATGACGGTGACCGCCATGGTCGCGAGGCCGGCGGCCCAGGCCGCCCACCAGCGCCCGATCCGGCGGCCCCGTGACGGCGCGGCGAGGGCTGGGGTCACGATCCGGCGCGCGCATTCGAGCGCGGCAGACGGAAGGCGTCGGGTTCGAGGGCGATCACCCGGCAGGTCGCGCCCTGCGCCGGCGGAGCCTCGCCCGCCGGCACGATGATGAAGGCGTTGGCGTCCATCATCCCACGCAGGTCGCCGCTGCCGTTCCAGCGCACCGGCCGGACCTCGAGACCCACCGCCCCGAAGATCAGCCGCGCCGGCAGGTGCTGGGTACGCTTGATCGCCTTGCCCGCCATCGGCTCCACCAGCCGGGCCGGGAGTTCGAGCAGGTGCGGGCCGGAGCAACCCATGAGCCCGCGGAGGAAGGGCCGGACGAAGATCTCGAAGGTGCTGAAGGACGACACCGGATTGCCGGGCAGGCCGAAGACCCAGAGCAGGCTGCCGTCGACCTTGGTGATCCGGCCGAAGAGCAGGGGCTTGCCCGGCTTGATCGCGACCTTCTCGATCAGCACCTCGAGGCCGCGGGCCTTCAGCTCGTGGTGGACGAAGTCGTAGTCCCCCATCGACACCCCGCCGGAGAGGATCAGCACGTCGCCGGCAAGCCCGGTCTCGATCGCCTCCCGGGTCGCCTCGACCTCGTCGCGCACGATGCCGCCGAAGCGGGCGCTGATGCCGAGCCCGAGCGAGAGCACCTGCGCGGTGAGCATGGCGCCGTTCGACTCCCGGATCTGGCCCGGGCCGGGACGCCCCTCGTCGGGCCCGATCAGCTCGTCGCCGGTGGCGAAGACGGTGACCCGCGGTCGCGGGTAGACCAGGGGCCGCGCCTGTCCCAGGGTCGAGAGCATGCCGATCTCGAGCGCGCGCAACGCGCTGCCGGCGGGCAGGACGACCTCGCCCTCGCGCATGTCCTCGCCGCGCCGGGCGACGTTGGCGCCACGCGCGGGCGCCTGCTCCAACCGCAGCCGGTCGGCGCCGAGCGGCAGGCAGAGCTCGATCGGCTGGACGCTGTCGTAGCCGGCCGGCACCGGCGCGCCGGTCATGATCTTGACCGCCGTGCCCGGGCGGACCTCGCCGGCGAAGGTGTCGCCGGCCTTGACCAGGCCGATGACCTCGAGTTCGACCGGCAACGCGGCGACGTCGTCGGCGCGGAGTGCGTAGCCGTCCATCGCCGAGCGATCGAAGGGTGGCGCGTCGACGTCGGCGACGGCGTCCTCCGCCAGGACCCGACCGAGAGCCTCGGTCAGGTCGACCCGTTCGGGATGGCCAGGCGCGGGAATCGCCTGGTGCAGGATGCGCAGGGCCTCGTCCTTGGGAATCACCGGCCGACCTCCTCCGCCTGATCGCGGATCACGTCCATGAACGACGACACCGAGAAGACGGCGCGACCGAGTCCGGGCTGGCCATAGCCGCGCGGCGCCGGCGCGCCCAGCTTCTCCTTCACCGAACGCCAGGTCTTCAGCATGCCGACGTGATAGCGCAGCGAGGCCGGCCCGTTGCCGCCCTCCCCCAGGACCGAATAGGGTTCCGGGCACCAGACGGTGAAACGCGGCATCACGCCCCGGCTCATGAAGAACTCGAGCCCCTCGCCGGTGGAGGCCCAGGCCTCCTCCTCGGTGGCGAAGCCGTGCGGTCGGGACATCTCGATCCCGGCCACGAAGTTGGGGATCACCGACCAGGGCGGGAAGATCTCGGCCGCCGCCAGGATGCGCTCGATCCACTCGTCGCGCCCGACGTAGCGGCTCTTGCCCGGGCAGACGGCCTCGAACAGCGCCTTGTCCCAGATCTCGTAGTTCGGGTGGTAGATCTGGATGCCGGTGTCGCGGATCCGGCGGACCTCCGCCGCGGGCAGGGCCTGGATCACCATCTTGCCGATGAACCGGCCGGGATAGGCCTGCTCGATCGCCTCGGCGTAGCGGAGGTACCAATCGGCTTCCTCGAGGCCCTGGAGACGCCCGGTGATGCTGCCGCCGGTGATGGTGTAGGCCTCGGCGCGGGCGCCGGAGTCGATGATCAGGCGCAGGGCCTCGACCATCCGCGCCACCGGCTTGACCGCGTTGTAGACCCGCTCGTCCTCACGCTGCTGGCGGAAGTTGTGGTTGATGTCGCAGAACTGGCATTCCTCGTCACGGCCGAAGTACTGGCACATGCGGAAGACCGTCAGGTAGAGCAGGTAGCCCCACTCGATGCTGGGCGCGGTCTCGATCAGCGGCACGCCGTCGGCGGTGCTGAGGCCGTAGTAGGGCGGCGTCGGCGCGAACTCGACCTCGGCCAGCGGCCGGCCGTCCAGCTCCAGGCGACAACCGCCACCCTCCTCCTCGCCGACCGCCACCACGCGATAGGGCGAGGCGGGGTTGTTGCGGACCGAGACCACGGTCGCCGCCAGGCCCTCGGGGCCGCCGTGCATCCGGATCTCCTCGGGGGCGTGCAGGCGCGCCCGCTGGTCCATCTCGGCCAGGGGGAGGCGATCGAAGCTGAAGATGAAGTAGGACTTGCGGGCGTAGGCCGCGTGCTCGCGCAGGGCGTCCGCGGAGAAGGCGATGCCCAGGCGCAGCATGTCTTCCTTGAAGACGGCTTCGCGCGGGATGTCGGGGAACTCCTCGCGGACGCGGAGCACGCGCTCCCAGGAATCCTCGCGGCGATCGGACGAGATGGTCATAAGGGCATTTCCCGGAAGGCTTAACACGCAGGGGTGCTTGCGTGGACCGGGCGATTCTCGCACAATCGTCGGGACCGATCAAATCCTCCGCCGGGACGAACGAAGCGACCGGATCGCGCGTAGGAAAAGCGGTTGCAACCTGCCGCCGCCGCGCCGGTTCCTCCGTCGTCCCGTTCCCCGTCGAGAGTCCCGATGCCGAGTCCCCGAGTCCCCGTCCTCCTCGTCCTGGCCCTCCTGGCGTCGGCCTGCAGCTTCAAGGGCCCCGGCGCCAAGACTCCGGACCCCAAGTCCAAGGAGAAGAAGGCCGAGAGCCCGACCCAGGAACTCGAGCTGGTCCGCGCCGAGGCTCCGACCCGTGGCGACCTCAGCGCCCGGCTCCAGCTCACGGCCCGGGTGATCGCCCTGGAACGGGCCGAGGTCCTGCCGCGGATCGAGGGCCTCGTGGTCGCGATCGCGGTCGAGGAAGGCCAGGACGTCGAGGCCGGCACCGAGCTGGCGCGGATCGAGGACGATCAGGCCCGGATCGCCGAGGAGAAGACCGAGGTGGCGCTCGCCCAGGCCGAACTCGCGACCCGCGTGGCCCAGATCGCGCGCGAGGAGGCCGAGTCGCGACGCAGCGCCGCCCAGGTGACCCGGGACAAGCGCGCGAGCGACCTCGACCGCGCCGAGGCCCAGTTCAAGAAGAACGCCCTCGCCGAGCAGGATCTCGAGAAGGCGCGCTACGACCGGGAGACCGCGGACGCCGACCTCCGCCAGGCCGAACTCCAGCTGCGCAAGGCGGCGATGGAGGTCAGCAAGGCCGAGCTGGCGATGAAGGACGCCCGCATCGCCCACGAGAAGGCCGTGCTCGATCGCTCCTGGACCCGGATCACGGCCCCGATCAAGGGTCGGGTCATGCGCCGCAACGTGCGCCTGGGCCAGAAGGCCAGCCCGGCCCAGGCGGTCTTCGTCATCGCCGACCCGAACAGCCTGGTGATCGAACCCAAGATCCCCGAGAAGGACCTCCGCGTGGTCGCCCCGGGCCTGCCGGTGTTGCTCGAGTCGACCTCCTACCCCGGAATCGAGTACCGCGGCCGGATCGCGCTGATCGCGCCCGAGGTCGAGGCGGAGGGCGGCAGCCTCAAGGTGCGGATCGAGCTCGAGGCCGGCGAACCGGCGCTGCGGCCCGGTCTCTTCGTCTCCGGGCACATCGAGACCGAGCGCCACGAGGATGCCCTGCTCTTGCCGAAGAAGGCCCTCCTCTTCGATCGTGACCGGCCCTACGTCTTCGTGATCGACCGCCAGGGCGAGGGCAACACGGTCCGCAAGGTCTACGTCCGGCGCGGCCTCCAGGACGCCCTCCACGTCGAGTACCTGCCGGCCGAGGGTGGCGAGGCCGAGATCGACGCCACGAGCCGCATCGTCGTGGTCGGTCTCGACAAGCTGGTCGATGGCGCGGCGGTGCGGATCGAGGGCGAAGACCTGACGCCGCCGGAGACCGGCGGCGGTCCCGACGACGCCGGCAAGGACGCCTGAGCGATGACCCAGGACGAGAAGGACGCCCCGGCCGGGCTGCTCGGCCTCGTGGTCGATCGGCCGGTCGCCGTGACCATGATCTTCCTCGCGGTCGCGGTCTTCGGCTGGGTCTCCTTCCAGCGCCTGAGCCTCACCCTGCTGCCGCGGATCAGCTACCCCTCCCTGACCGTGCGCACGGAGTTCCCCGGCAGCGCCCCGGCCGAGGTCGAGGAGCTGGTCACCAAGCCGCTCGAGAGCAACCTCGCGGTCATCTCCAACCTGTCCAGCTACCGCTCGATCTCGCGGGCCGGCGTGTCCGACCTGATCCTCGAGTTCGAGTGGGACACGGACATGAACTTCGCGACCCAGGACGTGCGCGAGAAGGTCGACCTGGTCCGCGCCTTCCTGCCCCAGGACGTCGCCAAGCCGCTGATCCTGAAGTACGACCCGACCCTCGATCCGATCATGCGCCTCGGCCTGAGCGGCGACACCGACCTGACGCGCACCCGCTTCCAGGCCGAGGAGCGGATCAAGAAGGAGCTCGAGAGCATCCCGGGGGTCGCCGCCGTGCGCGTCCGGGGCGGCTTCGAGTCCGAGGTCCGGGTCGAGCTGGACGAGCGCGCCCTGCGCCGACTCGACGTGACCGTGGCCCAGATCCAGCAGCGGCTGGCCGAGGAGAACGTGAACCTGCCCAGCGGTCTGATCCGCGAGGGCGACGTCGAGTACCTGGTCCGCACCCTCAACCAGTTCAAGACCGTGGCCGAGATCCGGGCGCTGATCATCGAGGAGCGCGACGGCGCGGTGATCCGCCTCGGTGATCTCGCCCTGGTGGATCGCGACGACAAGGAACCGGACGTCATCACCCGGATCGACGGCGAGCCCTCGGTCGAGCTGGCGGTCTACAAGGAGGACGCGGCCAACATCGTCGCCGTGGCCAATCGGGTGAAGGAGGCCGTCTTCGGCGGCGACTGGCGCGCGCGCCTCGCCGGCGAGACCCCGAAGGCCAGGGCGACTCGCGGCCCTGGCCAGGACGAGCTGGCCCGGCTCACCCGCTCGCGGCCCCTCGCCGAGCGTCTGCCCGAGGGCATGTCGATCCGGCTGCTCTCCGACCAGAGCCGCTTCATCGAGAACTCGATCTCCGAGGTCAAGTGGACCGGCATCCTCGGCGCCCTGGTGGCGATCGCGGTCCTCCTCGCCTTCCTGCGCGACCTCACCGCCACCACCATCATCGCCGTCGCCATCCCGATCAGCGTGATCGCGACCTTCGGGCCGATGATGAGCTTCGACGTCTCGCTCAACATCATGTCGCTGGGCGGCCTCGCCCTCGGCATCGGCATGCTGGTGGACGCCTCGATCGTCGTGCTCGAGTCGATCGACCGCTGCAAGCGCGAGGGCGACGATCTCCGTCCGGCGGCCATCCGCGGCACGCGGGAGGTCGCCGGCGCGGTGACCGCCTCGGTGCTCACCACCATCGCCGTCTTCTTCCCGATCGTCTTCGTCGAGGGCATCGCCGGCGAGATCTTCAAGGACCAGTCGCTGACGGTGGTCTTCTCGCTCCTGGCCTCGCTCGCCGTCGCCCTGCTCTTCATCCCGATGCTGGCCGCGCGCAAGATCACCGCGCCGGCCCGCCGGGAACCCCGGGCGCGGCTGCGCGGCGCCTTCACCCTGATCGGCCAGCGCCTCGCCGCGCGGCCCGGCCTCATCGCCGGGCTCGAGCGCTACGCCGCCGGCCTGCAGCGCTCCGGCCGGGTCGGCCGCGTTCTCCGCCTGCCGCTGGCGCCCTTCCTCCTCCTCTGGCTGTCCTTCGGCTTCGCGCTGGAGATGACCGGCCGCGTGCTCTTCACCCTGACCGCGCTCGCCGCGCTCGTGATCGGCGGCCTGCTCTGGGCGATCCACGCCGCGCTCCGGCTCCTGGCCTGGCCCTTCGCCTTCGTCTTCGACCGCGGCTACGCCCTGATCGAGGCCGGCTACACCCTGGTCCTCAGGCTCGCCCTCGGCCAGCGCCTCCTGGTGGTGATGCTGGCGATCGCCCTCAGCTGGCTGGCCTGGACGCGGCTCGGCCGGATCGGCATCGACCTGGTCCCCGCCCTCCACTCGGGCGAACTGATCGTCGAGGCGCCGCAGCCGGTCGGCAGCTCGCTCATGGCCACCGCCGCGGTGACCGAGGAGATCGAGGCGCGCATCGATCGTCTACGCGCCGAACGGGACGACCTGGTCCTGCTCGGCCATGCCTCCGCGGTCGGCGTCGCGCGCGACGAGATCGCTCCCGCCGGCGAGGGGCCGCATACCGCCAAGATCTACCTCTCGCTGCCGATCGTGCCCGACATGGAAGTCGCGGAGTCCCGGCTGATCGAGGCCCTCCGCGCCGAGCTGAGCCAGATGGCCGAGGTCTCCGAGCTGGCCTTCGAGGCACCGAAGCTGTTCACCTTCAAGAACCCGATCGAGGTCCAGGTGAAGGGCGACGACCTGGAGCGGATCGATCGCCTGGGCCGCCGGATCGAGGCCGCGATGCGCGCCATCGCCGGCCTCGACGACGTCCGTTCGACCGTCCAGGAGGGCAGCCCGGAGTTCGTCATCGAGTACGACCGCCTCCGCCTCGCCGAGCGTGGCCTGCGGCTCGCCGATGCCGCCGGCCAGCTGCGCGACAAGATCAAGGGCATCGTGCCGACCCGGTACTCGGTGCCGGGCGAGGCGCGCAAGATCGACGTCCTGGTCAAGATCCCGGAGGAGCGGGTCGGCTCCGCCCAGGCCCTCGGCGACATCGAGGTCGGCCGGAGCAACGGCCGGCCGGTTCTGCTCGGCGAGGTGGCCAGCATCGTCCAGGGGCGTGGCCCGGCCGAGATCCGCCGCATCGGCGGCCAGCGCTCGGTCGTGCTCTCGGCGAGCAATCACGGCGTCGACCTGAAAACCGCTGCCGGCCAGATCCGGGCCGCCGTCGACGCCATCCGCGACGACCATCCGGCCGATTTCCGCGGGGTCGTGGTCGAGGTCTCCGGTCAGTCCGAGGAGGCCGAACACTCGACCCAGGAACTGCTCTTCGCCCTGGCCCTCGCGCTGGTGCTGGTCTACATCGTCATGGCCTCGCAGTTCGAGTCGCTGCTCGATCCGTTGATCATCATGGTGTCGTCGATCTTCGCCGGCGTGGGCGCGATCTTCGCCCTCGACTGGCTCGGCATCGCCGCCAGCGTCGTCGTCTTCATCGGCGGGATCATGCTGGCGGGCATCGTGGTCAACAACGCGATCGTGCTGATCGACCGGATCGAACGTCTGCGCCGAGGCGGCATGGACAAGCACGCCGCCATCGTCGCCGCCGGCGAGCAGCGACTGCGGCCGATCCTGATGACCACCCTGACCACGGTCCTCGGCCTGGTGCCGATGGCCATGTCGACCGGCGAGGGCGCCGAGATGCGCATGCCGATGGCGGTGACCGTGATCGCCGGACTGAGCACGAGCACCCTGCTCACCCTGGTCATCATCCCCGTGGTCTACTCCCTGGCCCACGGCTTGACCGATCGATTCCGCAGGCCGGGAGCCGGGTCGTGAGCGGCATGAACGCCTTCGTCCGGGCGACCCTGCGCCGCCCGGTGACCATCCTGATGGTCTTCTGCTCCACCGTCCTGGTCGGCTTCCTGGCCACCAAGCGGATCCCGCTCGAGCTCCTGCCCCGCGGTTTCGTCAACAGCAACGTCACCATCGTGATCCCGGTGCCGAACGCGAATCCGATCGAGGTCGAGGAGCAGGTGACGCGGCCGACCGAGGAGGTGCTGCGCCAGATCTCCGGCCTGGAGAAGCTCCAGACGGTCTCGGCCAAGGACAACGCCCGGATCTCGATCACCTTCGGCAAGGACCGCAACCCGGACGAGGCCTTCGCCGAGGTCCGCGACCTCATGGAGGTCGCCAAGCTGTCCTGGCCGGACGACGTGCGCGAGTACCGAACCTTCCGCTTCAACCTCGACACCGACCTGCCGGCGATGCAGTTCGGCATCCTGCTCGACGGCCCCTTCGAGAGCGACACCTCCTTCCTGATCGACGAGAAGATCATCAAGAAGGTGGAGGCCATCGACGGCGTCGCCCGGGTCTCGGCCCAGGGCATCGTCGAGGAGACCATCCGGATCTACGTCGACCGCGACCGGGCCACCGCCCAGGGCGTATCGCTCTTCGAGCTGGCCCAGGTCCTGGGCGGCGACAACCGCGACATCGTCGGCGGCCGCGTCCGCGAAGGCGGACGCTACTACTACCTGCGCTCGCTCGGTCGGTTCCGCGACCTGGACGAGCTCAACGACTACCCGGTCCGACCCGGACTGCGGCTGGGCGACATCGCCGAGATCAGTTCGGCCCAGGCCCTGCGCGACTTCGTCTTCCGGCTCAACGGCAAGACCGCGGTCTGGTTCTCGGTCAACAAGGAGGCCGGCGCCAACACGGTCGAGGTCTGCCGCCGGGTCCGCGCCGCGCTCGAGGAGCGGATCAAGACCGACCCACGGGTCATGGAGCAGACCTGGGAGTGGTTCCAGCCCGAACAGCGGGACTTCGGCCGCGTGGTCGAGAAGGCCCTCGAGGGCCTGGTCCGGGCGGCGGCGATCGGCGGCCTGCTGGCGGTCCTGCCCCTCTTCCTCTTCCTGCGTCGGGTCCGCATGACCCTGGTGATCACGCTGGCGATCCCGAGTTCGCTCCTGATCACCATGGGCGCCCTCTACTTCGGCGACGGCACCCTCAACCTGCTCAGCATGATGGGCATCACCATCGCCATCGGCATGCTGGTCGACAACTCGATCGTCGTGGTCGAGAACATCTTCCGCAAGCGCCAGGAAGGGCTCGATGCCGGCCGCGCCGCCCTCGAGGGCACCGCCGAGGTGGCCCTGGCCGTGACCATGGCGACCCTGACCACGGTCGTGGCCTTCATCCCGCTGATCTTCATGGATGCCAATGCCGACGCATCCTTCTTCACCAAGGCGATCGGCCTGCCGGTCTGCTTCTCGGTGCTGGCCTCGCTCCTGGTCGCCCTTTTGTTCATTCCCCTGGCCACGGTGGTCTTCTACCGCGAGGGCGGACGGAGCGACGACCGCGGACTCCTGGAGCGCGCCCTCGACCGGCTCCGCGGCCGGAATCGCGACCTGGGCCTCCTGCCGGCGCTCCTGCTCGCCCCGCTGTTGCCCCTGCATCTCCTCGCCGGTCTGGCCGGCGTCCTGATCGGGATGGCCGAGCGCCTCCAGGGCCGCTTCCTCGGCTGGGCCCTCGATCACCGCCTCGCCGCCCTCGCGCTCGCCCTCGGTTCCGCCGGCCTGATCAGCGGTCTCCTTGCCGACCGGACGCGGATGGTCAAGAGCATGGACGAGTCGGGTGGCTGGATCGTGATCAACGTCGAGCTCGACTCCAACTACACCCTGGCGGACGCCAACGAGGTCTTCAAACGCCTCTACGGCACGCTCGAGGGCCGCTGGCAGAAGGACGGCTACACCTTCTCCTGGCTCTTCTTCGACAAGGACGGCGGCACCATCTTCGCCGGGCTCGAGAACGACGATCCCGACTACACCAAGAAGGTGGTGAAGGAACTGAAGGAGGCCCTGCCGAAGATCCCGGGGGTGAAGGCCACCGCCAGCATCGACCGCCAGAACGAGGACGAGACCTCCTACCAGGTCTCGATCTACGGCCCCGAGATCGAGGAACTCGACCGGATCGGCCTCGACCTCAAGGACCGCCTCTCGACCCTGCCCGGCATCACCCGCGTCTCCGGCGGTGTCGCCCAGGCCACCGAGGAGATCGTGATCGAGCCCGATCGCGAGCGCATGCAGTTCTTCGGGATCAAGCCCCGCATCCTGATGGGGACCGTGCAGTACGGCATCCGCGGCCAACGCCTGCCCGACTTCCACTTCGGCGACCAGAAGATGGCGATGATCATCGAGTTCGAGGACGCGGCCGACACGACCGTCGCGGATCTCGAGCGCATGTCGATCTGGGACGGGGGCACCGGCTTCCAGCCGCTCGCGAACGTCGCCGACGTCCGCTATGCGAAGGGCTACGGCGAGATCCAGAAGAGCGGCGGCCGGTCCTCGATCCAGATCAAGCTGGACACGCTCGACGGCAAGGGCCCCGAGCTGTCGCGGTCGATCGCCGGCGTCCTGTCCGACTACGAGTTGCCGGAGGGCTACAGCTGGAGCGAGAGCAGCGACGCCGACTTCGCCGAGCAGTTGACCCAGATCCTGGGCACCGCCTACCTGGCGATGGTGCTGATCCTGCTCCTCATGGGCGTGCTCTTCGAGTCGGTGGTGCTGCCGCTGGCGGTCTTCGTCACCATCCCCTTCGCCCTCCTCGGCGGCTTCTGGTTCCTGACCGTCACCAACACGCCGGTCGACATGATGGGCATGATCGGCGCCATCGTGCTGATCGGGATCGTGGTCAACAACGGCATCGTCTTCCTCGACGCCGCCCATCGGCTGGCCCAGGAGGGTTGCCGCCGCCGGGAGGCCCTGGTCGAGGCCGGTGTCCGCCGGCTCCGGCCGATCCTGATGACCACGGCCACGACCGTCGTCGGCCTCGTGCCCATGGCCCTGGCCGCCTCGTCCGGCTCCTTCATCTCCTACAAGTCTCTGGCCCGGGCGGTGATCGGCGGCCTGACCGTCTCGACCCTCGCCACGCTGGTGGTGGTCCCCATCGTCTACACCCTGCTCGACGACTTCCGCCGCGCCCTCTTCGACCTGGGCGGCATCCTGATCGGGCGCCCCCGAACGATCGAACGGCCGCTCGCGCCGTTGCCGGCGGGGGCCGAGGAGCCCGACGAGGTCTTCTGAGCCGCGGACCCGTCCGCCGGTTGGCGCCCCCCGGAGGCGACGTTAGGATTCGCCCCCTTACCTGAGGACCAGAGGACACGAACATGCCCATGCTCGAGGGCCCCCTCGACGGCGACGGTCTGCGGATCGGCATCGTCGTGGCGCGCTTCAACGAGTTCGTCACCCGCGCGCTGCTCGAGGGCGCGCGCCGCGGTCTCGCCGAGACCGGCCTGCGCGATTTCGACCGCACCGAGGTCTGGGTGCCCGGCGCGGTGGAGATTCCGCTCCTGGGCCAGGCCCTGCTCGGCCGCGACGACTGCGACGCGGTGATCGGTCTCGGCTGCGTCATCCGCGGCGACACCGCCCACTTCGACTACGTCTGCAAGGCGGTCACCGAGGGTTGCACCCGGGTCGCGCTCGACGCCGGCAAGCCCTTCATCTTCGGCGTGCTCACGGTCGACCGCCCCGAGCAGGCCCTGGAGCGGGCGGGTGACGGTCCCGACAACAAGGGTTTCGAGGCGGCACTCGCCGCGGTCGAGATGGCGCGTCTGAACGCCCTCGTCCGCCGGCCGCGGGGAGATCGAGCTTGAGGAAGCGCACGCTCGGACGCGAACTCGCGCTGAAGTACCTGTTCAGCCGTGACCTCGCCGACCGATTCGACATGACGGAATTCGAGTCCTTCGCCCGCGACCAGGAGAAGAACCAGGACGCCATCGACTTCGCCCGCGAGCTCTGCGAGGGTTCGATCGGGGCGCGGGGCGAGATCATCGAGCTGGTCGAGGGCTCGACCCGCAACTGGACCTGGCGACGGATGCCGGTGGTGGACCGCTGCCTGCTCCTCCTGGGCAGTTTCGAACTCCTCCACCGCGAGGACATCCCGGCCAGCGTCACCATCAACGAGGTGGTGGACCTGGCCAAGAAGTTCAGCACCGCGGCCTCGGGCTCCTTCGTCAACGGCGTGCTGGACACCATCCGCAAGAAGAGTGGCAAGACCGGGGACTGACAGGTGTTCAAGAAGTTCACCGAGAAGCTGAAGGCGAGCCTGGCCAAGACCAAGGAGAAGATCCTCGGCGGCCTCAAGGCGGTCATGCCCTTCGGCCGGGCTCTCGACCAGGACACGATCGACCAGATGGAGGAGTACCTCTACTCCGCCGACATCGGTCCGGCGACGGTGCAGAAGATCGTCGACGAGGTCCAATCCGCCTACAAGGACAAGCGGATCAGGACCACGGACGAGTGCTTCGCCTTCCTCAAGGAGACCCTGAAGGCGATCATGGCCGACTCGCGGCCCGGGCTCCGCCGCGCCAGCGAGGGTCCGACCGTGATCCTGGTCGCCGGCGTCAACGGCAGCGGCAAGACCACCTCGATCGCCAAACTGACCCAGCTCCTCTCTCGCGACGGCAAGAAGGTCGTCCTCGGCGCGGCCGACACCTTCCGCGCGGCCGCGGTCGAACAGCTGTCGATCTGGGCCGACCGGCTCGGCGCGCAGATCGTCAAGAAGGGCCAGAACGCCGACCCGGCCAGCGTCGCCTTCGACGCCTGTGACGCGGCCCGGGCGCGCGCGGCCGACTACGTGATCATCGACACCGCCGGCCGCCTGCACACCCAGAAGAACCTGATGCAGGAGCTGGAGAAGATCAAGCGGGTGATCAGCCAGAAGATCGAGGGCGGACCGCACGAGGTCCTGCTCATCCTCGACGCCAACAACGGCCAGAACGCCATCGAACAGGCCCGGCGCTTCACCGAGGCGATCGACGTCACCGGCCTCTTCCTCACCAAGCTGGACGGCACCGCCAAGGGTGGCGCCGTCATCGGCATCCGGCACGAGATCGCGGTGCCGGTGAAGTTCATCGGGGTCGGGGAAAAGGCCGAGGACATCGAGGAATTCGATCCCGACTCCTTCGTCGAAGCGCTGTTCAGCTGACGCGCGGCCGAGCGGCCCGACACGGTAACCAGGACTGCGGGGCCCGAGGTCACGATGCTCTCCCCTTTCGTCATCCTGATCCTCTTCCTGCCGCTCTCGGCCACGGCCTCGCTGGTCGACCCCGAACTCCTGCGCTGGACCGCCACCGCCACCATCGCGCTCCTCGCGCTGGCGCTGGCCGGTCGTGACGGCAAGCTCGAGGTGCTCGCCCGCCCGCGGCGCCTCGTCCTCCTGCTCGGGCTGGGCCTGGGTCTGCCTCTCTTCTGGAGCCTGGCCGCACCGGCCGACCCGACCACCGTCCTGCTCGAATGCGCCCGCTGGCTGAGCGTCGTCCTGGTCGCGCTCGCGGCGGCCGTCTCGCTGGGCCCCCTGGCCGCTCGCCGCCTGGCGCCGCTCCAGGCCGCCGTCCCCGCCCTCCTCCTGCTCGCCGACCGGCTGATCCGCGGCGGACTCTGGCCCGCCGAGGTCGCCGTTCACCCCCGCGAGATCACCGCCACCATGGGCAACTCCGCCCTGGTCGGCGAGTGCGCGATGATCAGCCTGCCCTTCCTCTTCCTGGCCCTGGCCGGGCGCTCGCGCGCCATCGCCCTGGCTCTCCTGCTCGGCCTGGGCGCGCCGCTGGCCTGGCTGCTGATCGGCGCCGACTCGCGCGGCGCCTGGCTCGGCGCGGCGGCGATCGTCTTTGCCTTCGTGCTGCTCAGGCGCCGCCGGCTCCGGACCGAGCCGAGCGGACCGGAGCGTCGGCTCCTGGCCCTGCTCGCGCTCGGCCTCCTGGTCGCCGCGGTGGTGCTCCAACAGGGGCTCGGAGGGCCGCGGCTCCTCGACCGTCTGCGCAGCATCGTCGACGTCGAGCACCCGACCAACGTGGTCCGTCTGGAGCTCTGGCGCGACGCCGCCGCGATGGGCCGTGATCACCTCCTGACCGGAGTCGGCCCCGGCCGTTTCGGCGCCGAGCACGGTGCCTACCGGGGCGCCCGCGAGTGGCGGATCTCGGGCCTCGGCACCCGGGCCGGCAATCCCCACGACGAATACCTGCGGCTGTTCGCCGAGACCGGCTTGCCGGGCCTCCTGCTCGCGGCCCTGGGCCTCTTCTTCGTCCTCCGCGGCCTCTGGCGCCGGACGACGCGGGTCGGCCCGGCCGGCGACGCCGCCATCGCCAGCCTCGCGGCCTGGGCCGGCTTCCTCGCCATGGCGCTCACCTGGGGCAGCCTCGGCCATCCGGCGACCCTGGTGCCGCTGGCGGTCTTCAGCGCCCTGGCGCTGCGCGACCGCCAGGCCGGCAAGGCCGCCGCCCAGCCCCGCTTCGCCTGGCTCCTGCTCGTGCCCGGCGTCCTCGCGCTCGGGCTCCTGCTCGGTCAGCTCGAACGGGAGAGCAACGCGGTCCAGCTCCGCGACCGGGCCGAGTCCCTGACCAGAAGCCTCAACGAGGCCGCCGATCCCGCCCGGGCCCCCGCCCAGCTCCTCGATCTCGGCGAGACCGGTCGAGCCCTCGTCCGGGTCGCCGGCTCCCCCTTCGTCAGCGTCGACCTGCGCTACCGGCTCCTGCTCAGCGCCGAGAATCTCGCCGAGCAGCGTGGTCGCCTGGTGCCGGCGGCGAGCGCCGACGCCGACCCGAGCGCCACGAGCGACCTGGCCGGGCTGCAGAACGCCGCCCGACGACTGCCGGAGCCGAATGCGGTCCGCGAGCTGGCACTGCGCCAGATCGAGCTGGCGCCGGCGCACCTCGCCAGCCGCCGACTCCTCGCCCGGGTCGACCTCATGGCCGGCCGCAAGCCCGAGGCGATCACCGGCCTCGAACAGGTGCTGACGATCAACCCGGCCGAGCCCGAGGCCCGGCTCGAACTCGCGGCGCTCTTCCGTGGCAGCGGCAGCGATCACTACGGTCGGGCGGCGGAGATCCTCGAGGGCCAGGTGAGCCTCTACCCCGACCTCCAGCCGGCCGCGGACGAGGCTTGGGCCCAGCTCGCGCTCTGCCTCGGCGGCCAGCGCAAGCTCGACCAGGCCCTGGCCGCCGTCGACCGCTGGGTTGCCCACTGTGGTGACGACGATGCCCGCCGGATGGTCGCCGGGGAGCTGGTGCTCCACTTCGGCGAGACCGACGAGACCCTCGGTCGCTTTCTCGCGGACGCCCCGGTCTGGGCCGAACGCCAGCAGCGTGGCGACGACTGCCTGAGCCGGCTCTCGGATCGCCCGGAGACCGAGCGCTACGCCGGCTACCTCGCCCACCTGGGTCGTCACCACCACGACACGCCGGTGATCGTCGCCCTCGGCGATCTCCTCGCCTCCGCGAGTCCCGGCACCAGTCCGGGAGAGCACCTGGAGGGAATCAAGAACCGGGCCTTCGCCCTGGGTCGCTGCCACTTCGCCTGGGAAGGGCTCCTGGGCGGGCACTCCGGCCCCCTGCGCGTCCACCTCCGCCTCGCGCGGACCCGCAACCCGAGGAGCGGCGACCCCTACCTGATCGAGCTGATCGCGAACGCGCGGGACGGCCGGGTCGAGGCCGCGATCGGCGCCCTGAAGGATCTCCTCGAGCGCGGCTTCCGACCGCGGAGCCTGCTGGGCACGCGACCGGAACTCGCCGACTTCCTCGCCCGTCCCGAAGTGCGCGCCCTTCTGACCGCGGATTGAGGGCGGGCGGGAATTCCGACTCACGCCACCGACTCCGATCCGTGCCTAGGGAGGCCGCCAGGTCAGGCCGTTTTGGCGATCGAGCCGCATGGTGTATCCTGACGGCCCCTGCTCGACGGAATCGGAGACTCCTGCGCATGCGCGACTTCACCGGCCCCATCCTCGTCCTCGCCCTCCTCGTGCTGGCCCAGCCGCTGCACGCCCAGCCGAAGAAGGAGGTCACCAACAAGGAGGCGGAGACCGCCCTGGAGGAGTTCAACAAGTTCTTCGGCAACGCCAACGAGCACGTTCGCAAGGCCGCGGTGGACCAGCTCGGCGACTGCAACCACGCCAAGTCGGTGATGCCCCTCCTCTCGGCCTGGGACGACAAGTCCGAGATCGTGAAGAAGTCGGTCTCGCCGGCGCTCGCCAAGCAGAGCACGCCCGAGGCCCTGGCCACGCTGACCCGCGAGCTGAAGAAGACCTCCGACCTGGGCAAGAAGCTGGCCATCCTCGAGGCCTTCAAGGTCACCCGTCCGAAGGTCGCCTACGACACGATCTTCAAGCTCTCCGACGACAAGGTCTACGAGCTGCGCCTGGTGGCGACCGAGATCCTGGCCCTGATGCCGCCCGAGGACGATCGGGCCCAGAAGCGGCTCATCGACCTCCTGCAGGACAAGGAGCCGCAGATCCGCCTGGTGGCGATCGACGCCCTGGTCGCCCTCCAGATCAAGGAGGCCATCGATCTCTGCCTCGATCTGGCCCGGAACGATCCGGACTGGCGCGTCCAGGCGACGGCCATCGCCGCCCTCGCCGGGCTGCGGGACAAGAAGAGCGTCGCCCCGCTCATCGACATGTTGGAGAACGGCGAGGGTCGCCTCCGCGAGGATGCCCACAAGGCCCTGGTCTCCCTCACGGGACGCAGCTACGCCCCGGATCCGAAGACCTGGAAGGACTGGTGGGCCCGGGTGGGCAGCAAGTTCGAGATCCCGACCCAGGCCCAGCTCGAGGAGCAGCGGCAGAAGCTCAAGGAGGCCATGGCGGCCTACGGCGGCAGCCCGGACGACACCCCGCCCTTCCTCGGCATCCGGACCAAGTCGCAGCGCATCCTGTTCATCCTCGACGTCTCCGGCAGCATGGCCGACAAGATCACCATGACCGGTGCCTCCCCGGAGAAGATCGAGGAGTTCAAGAAGCGCTACGGCGAGGAGGCCGAGACCAAGATCGACTTCTGCCGGGAGGAGCTGATCACCACCATCGCCAACCTCGGCGACCACGTCCGGTTCAACATCTGCCTCTTCGACGCCGACGTCCGCCCCTGGAAGAAGAGCCTGCAGAAGGCCACCCCCGGCAACAAGAACGTCGCGATCAAGTTCCTCTCGCGGCTCACGACCGACGAGATCAAGCGCCGCCTGATCAAGGACGAGAAGGGCGGCACCAACACCTTCGGCGCCCTCAACTTCGCCTTCGGCCTGGCCAACGAGGAGCAGGAGATCCCGTCGAAGAACCACACGGTGGACAGCGACACCGTGTTCTTCTTCACCGACGGCATGCCCACCTACGGCCGGATCACCGACATCTCGGAGCTTCTGCGCTACTTCAAGGTGCTCAACAGCCGGACCAAGATGGTCTTCCACACCCTGACCTTCGGCACCGGCAACGCCTCGCTGCTGAAGCCCATGGCCGACCTGTCCGGCGGCCAGTACGTGGCGGTCAGCTTCGACTGAGGCGGCCCGTCGCCCCGGCGCGGGGCGGTCGGTCGAGACCTGGCCAACCCTGGTGACGCGAAAGAGGCCGCTCGGCGAGCGGCCTCTTCTCGTTCCTGGACCGGTGGTCGGGGTTCAGACCGCCGGGTAGGTCTCCTTGACCCACTCGCGCCACTGTTCCCAGAGGACGGGAATCGACACGCCATAGGCGGTCCGGAGGGCCCGGATGACGTTGTTCCGGGTGGATTCGCCCTCCTTCTTCTCCTTGAGCACGTTGAAGAAGACACCGGTCTTCTGCAGATCCTGCTGCATGAGGTAACTCATCAGGCTCCACAGGATGAGGTGCTCGTCGACCGAGACCTGGGCCACGTTCTCGATGTCGGCGATCTCCGGCAGGCTGCGCGGGATGTCGTCCTTCACCACCAGCTTGCGGATGTGGACCTTCCACTTGGAGACGTTCGGCAGGTCCGGGACCTTGGCCTCGCCGAAGATGAAGGTGTTGAAGTCGGTGCGCTCGCGGCGCTCCATGACGTGGGCGAAACCGAGGACCACCCAGGCCGGCAGATCGTACTGATAGAGCCGATAGCCACCGAGCATGTTGTAGCAGAAGCGGTGGGTGAAGGTGTTCATGATCTCGTAGTCCTCCAGGTTCTGGCCATGGAGGATGGTCGCCATGCTCTTGTCGTCGAGGTTGTGCCAGCAGCGGCCGTCCTCGCCGGCGGCGCCCAGGTGCTGGAGCAGGAAGTCGTCGAGGTTCTTCTTCTTCTGGAAGATGAAGATCTCGAACTTCTCCATGCAGCCGAGGTAGGGCCCCAGGTACTCGAGGTCCTTCTTGTGGGCGTCGACGTTCACCATCCACGAGAACTCGCGCAGCAGGCGGTGGGCGCGGATCAGGTAAAGGTGGGCATGCTGATGCGGGTTGAGGACGACGGTCTTCTCGCTCACCTCGGGGAAGATGTCGCTCAGGAGCTGCAACTCCTCACCGCGGCGATCCCAGGTGAACTTCTTGGTGCTGAAGCCGGGGAGGTCGGCGTAGAGCCGGATCTGCGGGTCCTCGATGAAGACCGGGTTCTTGGCCTTCTGCTTCTTGCTGTAGATGAAGTCGAGGACGTCCTGGGCCGGCCGGTTCATCAAGCGGAAGCGCCCGTGGTGCCGTTCCTTGGTGCCGTCGTTGAGGGGATAGGGGAACTTCTTGGTCTGCTCCAGGACGTCCTTCATCTCGTCCCGGCTCTTGAACTTGATCCGCCCCTCCTCGGCGCAGACCGAACAGAAGAAGTCCGGGTTGAGGATGATCCTCTCCCGCTTCTCGTCGTGCTGGTAACGCGGCTCGAAGGGCGGCGTGGCCGGGAAGGCATAGACGTCCGGCGGCTCGAGCTTGGCCGAGGAAGTACCCTGGGCGGCCAGCGGCACCGTCAGGGCGCCAAGGAGCAGGAGCAGGACGAGTTGGCGGTTGGTCATCGCGATCCTCTTCTCATCAGCCCGCGGCGCTCCCGCGGAACCGGTGAGCAGGACGGGCCAGGCAGCACGTGGCTCATACGATAGCGATCACGCGCGCATAGGCAAAACGACAACGCCGGCCCGGGCCCTGCTCCCGGCGCCGTCGGGCGGACCAGGACGCCCGCCGCCGATCGAGCTGCCGTCCGCGAGACCGGGGTCGATGGCAGCGAGCGGCCCGAAACGAAAAGAGGGCTGCCCAGGGCAGCCCTCTCGTGAATTCCCGAAGGAATCGACTCAGCGCTTGGTCGCGGTCTTCTTGGTCGCGGCCTTCTTGGTGGCCTTCTTGCGCGTGGCCTTCTTGGCGACCTTCTTCTTGGCGACCTTCTTGGCCGCCTTCTTCGCGACCTTCTTGGCCGCCTTCTTGCGGGTCGCCTTCTTGGCGACCTTCTTCTTGGCGACCTTCTTCTTCGCGACCTTCTTGGCCGCTGCCTTCTTGCGCGGAGCCGCTTTCTTCTTCGCGACTTTCTTCTTGGTTGCTTTCTTAGCCAATTCCCTACTCCTTTGACAGAGTTCAACGAAGTCGAAGGATGGTCCCGTAAACCCACCCAAGCGAACATGCGGCGGTCCGTCGAAACGTCCTCTGCATGCAACAAAAAAAATAAAGCACGACCCGTGGGCCTTCAACAAGAAAAGATCGGCTGCGCTTGAAAAAAACCTTCAGTCAAAACGGGGCACTTTCGCCGAGAGGTCGACGCGCGCGCGCTGAAATGACGGTGATCGTAGCGAGGCGATGACGGACCCGGAGAGTGCGAAGGTGGGTTCGACCTTCGAAGCAGCGGCGTCGAGTTGGGCTCGGCGACGATCATGCCGCGAGGTCGCGAAGAGGCGCGAAACACGCCTTTGCCGCCATCGCAACGCAGGGAAGGGCTGGTCGAACGCCAGCTCCCCACGCTTCATCGATCGTCCAGTCGCGCCCACATCCTGCCCCAGGGGACCGACAAGAAGGCGCCGCCGGGAACACGTTCCCGGCGGCGCCTCGTCGTCGATCGGCTCGAAGTTCAGCGGGCCTCGGCTTCGCGCCAGCTCTCCTTCGGGTTGAGCCGGCGGTGCAGGGCGATCCGAAACCGGGCGAGCGTGCCGCCGTCTGCGGTCCCCGGCTCCCAGTCGGCCTCGGCCGAGGAGTCCGGGTTGATCTGCTCGGCGTTCTGCTCGCGCTCCTCGCGCGCCTTGACCTTGTAGCCCTCCTCCACGTCACCCTCGATGGTCACGATCAGCCGGGTCCGGTAGCCCTGGTAGGCCATCACGGCCAGGTGCTCGTCCCAATCGGTGGTGATGGTGTGGCTCTCCTCGTCCGCCTTCTCGATTCGATACTGCTGCTGCAGGGCGGCGATGCACTGGTCCCACATGAAGTCGTAGCTGTGCATGTACTTCATCTCCCAGTCGTCCTCGTAGGGCTCGGGATGACTGGAACAGGCGGGCAGACCGATGACGGCCGCGAGCGCGGCCAGTAGCAGGATGGACCTCATGAAACCTCCTTCTCGACGACGCGGGGCGCGCGCGTCGCCCCCAGGATGCGTTCCGGGGCCGGCACAGGCAAGCCGCCAGGACTTCCCCGGGATGGTCCCGGAGGGCCTCAGTCGTGGTACAGGCTGTCGCGGCTGCGGAAGAAGACCTGGACCGGGATCTCGTCGAATTTGAAGGCCTCGCGGAGGCGGTTCTCGACGTAACGCTGGTAGTTGCCGGGGAACAGGCTCGGGTCGTTGACGAAGACCACGAAGGTCGGCGGCGAGCGATCGACCTGGGTCCCGTAGAAGATCTTCGCCTTGTAGCCGGTCTTGCCGCCGGGGCGGCGACGCTCGAAGGCGGCCTCGAGGACCCGGTTCAGCTCGCCGGTGCCGACCCGGAGCTGGGCCTGGCGATGGAGGTCGAAGGCGACGTCGATCGCCTTGTCGACGTTGAAGCCCTCCCGGGCCGAGATGAAGACCACCGGAGCGAAATGGAGCCCGGGCAGCTTCAGCTCCAGGTACTCCATGTACTCCTCGGTGCTGATCCGCTCGCCGGCGCTGTCCCACTTGTTGATCACCAGCACGCAGGGCTTGCCCTGCTCCACCACCTGCATCGCGATCTTCTTGTCGACCTGGGACAGGTCCGTCGCCGGATCGATCAGGAAGAGGATGATGTCGGCCCGGCGGATGGCGGCCTCGCTCCGGGCCTGGCTGTAGAAGTCGATCGAGCTCCCGACCCGGTTCTTCTTCATGATGCCGGCGGTGTCGATGGCGATGAAACGCCGGCCCTTGTAGTCGACCGGCACGTCGACCGCGTCTCGCGTCGTCCCGGCGATGTCGCTGACGATGACCCGCTCGGTTCCGGCGACCTGGTTGATGAAGGTCGACTTGCCGACGTTCCGCTTGCCGACCAGGGCGATGCGCGGCACCTCCGGGTCGAAGCCGAAGTCGGTCATCCCCTCCGGCTCCGGGAGGAGCTTGAAGGCCCGATCGAGCAGGTCCATGACGCCGATGCCCTCCTGGGCCGACAGCGGCACGACCTCCCCCATGCCGAGCCGGTAGAACTCGGCGGCGAGGATGTCCTTGCCGGGATGGTCGAGCTTGTTGGCGGCCAGGATGACCGGCTTCTCCAGCTTGCGCAGGCGCCGAGCGACGCGCTGATCGAGCGGGGTGACCCCTTCGCGGCCGTCGACGACGAAGATCAGGACGTCGGCGATGTCCAGGGCCAGCTCGATCTGGTGCTCGATGTCCTGGTCGAGACGCATCTCGTCCACGACGCCGATGCCGCCGGTATCCATCAGGAGGGCCCGGCGGTCGCCATGTTCGACCTCGACCGTGACCCGGTCGCGGGTCACGCCCGGGGTCGGCTCGACGATCGAGACCCGCCGGCCGACGACGGCGTTCAGGTAGGAGGACTTGCCCACGTTGGGCCGCCCCACGATGGCGATGGTCGGGAGGCTCATAGCTGATTGATCATCTTGTGAGTCTGGGGAATGACGAGGACCTGTGGCAAGCGGCGGCGGGCCCGCTCGTCCAGTTCGATCAGGCGCTCGGGCGCGGGCGGACGGCCCCGGCCGGCGAAGGGGGTGAGCGGCTGGATCACGAAAGGCGTCTCGGGCGCGACCTCGGCGACCACCGCCAGGGCGGCATCGAGTTCGGCGTCGGTCACGTCCTCGCCGATCACGACCTTGCAGAAGACCTCGCGGCCGGCATCCCGGCAGCGGGCGAGGAAGCGCCGGTTGTCGTCGTGACGGGCGGGAAAACCGGTGGCGGAGGCGATCTTGATGTCCATGCCGACGATGTCGACGAGATCGAGGACCCGGTCGAGTTCGGCGACCAGATGACCGCTGGTCTC
This sequence comes from Planctomycetota bacterium, assembly GCA_020639295.1. GTDB lineage: Bacteria > Planctomycetota > DRQF01 > JACKGY01. Next base: position 8,340 of record JACKGY010000020.1, on the reverse strand, counting down.
GAGGTAGAGCCTGAGACCGCGAGCCCTGAGCGCCGGCGCGATGGCCGCGATCGCCTCCGCGTGCAGGAGCGGCTCGCCGCCGGTGAGCGAGACCGAATGGTGGAGGCCCCGCGGTTCGTCGAGCCGGATCACCGCCTCGATCAGCGCTTCGAGGCCGATCGGGTTGGCCACCCGGACGAAGTCACGGCGCCCGGGAGTCCGTTCGATCCGGGCGGCGGGCAGTTCGACGTGGCAGAGCGGCGTGTCGCAGTAGCTGCAGGTCACGTCACAACGCCCGAAGCGGAGGAAGATCTGGCGGCGCCCCAGGATGGGGCCCTCTCCCTGGATGGCGGAGAAGATCTCGATGATCTCGGCGGGCGGGTGGCTCAAGGCAAAAAAAGACCAGGCTCGCGCCTGGTCCCCTCGTTCGTTCTGGGTCGGTCGGGCGGAGGAAGGAGATTACTTCTCCTTCGCGGCCTTCTTCTTCTTGCCCTTGGCCTTCAACTTGGTGCGGACCTTCGGCAGATTGAAGACACTGTCGCCCTCGACGTAGCGACCTTCCTCGGTCAGACGCGCGAGGCGCTCGGCGCGGGTCCAGACGTTTCGGGTGCGGCTCAGCTTACCGCCGGTCGAGAGGCTCTTGTGCAGGGACACGACTGTTCTCCTGTGGGCCCCTTGGGCCCGGATCCGTGGCTACTTGGGCCGCGAAAATAACTCGGGATAGGCGGCCACAAAAGGGCTCGTTCCGCGGAAGGTCAGACTTCTGATCCGCTCGGCGTCGGCCGCCAGCTCGTCGCGGGCTCGGGCCTGGCCGGCCCAGATGATGATCTTGCCCCAGCCGGCCCGTTTCGGATTGGCCACCGGAACACCGACGGCATCGACGTAACCACAATCCAGCAGGAAGTCTACGTACTCCTGGGCGAGCTGCGCCGCGCTCTCGAAGCCGCCGCGCGCGTAGTCGATGCTGGCCGCCCGGACGGCGAAGTGGTCGCGCTCGAGGTCGCGGCCGCCCTCCGGCAGCGAGGGGATCTCCCCTTCCTCGCGCGAGAAGACCCCGCCTTCGCCATGGTCGAAGCCGAAGCGATAGGAGATGCCGACCAGGCCGAGGAGGACCAGGAGAACGGCCCCCGCCATGCCGTAGCTGAGCCTTATGCCCTCGCCCGGCGCGCGGCCCCGCGGCCTGGGCGGCGCCTTCTTCTCCGGGCGCCGCGGCTGCTTCGCCTTCTTCTTGCCCTTGGCGGCCGTGGCCCGACCGCCACTGCTTCGAGCGGGCCGGTCGTAGCGGTCCCGCGGCTCGATCATGTCGTCGAGCACGTCGAAGAGCAGTCGCTTCTTCCGTCTCACCGTGATCTGGCCTCCCCAGGACCGAGATGCACCGATGGCGGAGCCCCACCCGAGCCCCACGACCGGATGCGCCGATCCTAAGACCAAGGGGGGTCAGGATTGCCGACCGACGTCCCGGCGGGCGAGCCGGAGGGCGAGTTCGAGCGCTGCGAGCATGCTGCCGGGGTCGGGCCGGAGCCCCCGGGCGACCAGGTCGAAGCCGGTGCCGTGGTCCGGCGAGCTGCGGATCAGCGGCAGCCCGAGGCTGACGTTCACGGTACGGCCGAAGCCGAAGGCCTTGACCGGGATCAGGCCCTGATCGTGGTACATCGCCAGGACCGCGTCGTAGTCGGCGAGCCGGCTGGGAACGAAGAAGCTGTCGGCGGGAAAGGGTCCGTGGATGCCCGCCCTCTCGCCCCCGGCCTCGGCGATGGCCGGCGCGATCCGCTCGATCTCCTCGCGACCGAGAAGTCCGCCCTCCCCCGCGTGGGGGTTGAGGCCGAGCACGGCGATCCGCGGCCGGTCGATGCCGAAGCGCCCGATCAGGTCGCGGCGCAGGATGTCCAGCGCGGTCACCACCGCGGCCCGGTCGATCGCCGCCGGCACCGCGGCGAGGGGCAGGTGCGTGGTGACCAGGGCCACGCGCAGCCGGTCATTGGCCAGCATCATCAGCGGCCGGGCGCCGACCCGATCGCCGATCCACTCGGTGTGGCCGTGGAAGCCGGGCAGGCTCCGGGCCACGGCCTCCTTGGCGAGCGGCGCGGTGACCAGCGCCGCGGCCCGCCCCTCGAGGACGTCGGCGAGCGCGCCCTCGAGCGCGGCCAGGGCGGCGCGACCGGCCTCGAGCGAGGGCGGCGGTCCCGCGGCCACGAAGGGCCGGTCGATCAGGATCAGGCGCTCGTCGACTTCGAGTTCGAGGTCGGCGGCGCGACGCAGCAGGAGCTCGCGCGGACCGTGGAGGCGGAGGCGAAGGTCTTCGTCCCGGATCAAGAGGTCGAGGCTGGCGCGCAGGGCCACCTCGGGGCCGATGCCCTGGGGATCGCCGGCGGAGATCGCGAGGGTGGTGGTGGCGGTGGTCACGGGTCGAGGATGCGCGAAGCGGCGCGACGCTTCAACGCGAGCTCGAGGATGGCGAGGGCGACTAGCGCCAGGCCGAGGTCGAAGGCCGCGGGGAGCCGCCGGGTCTCGCTGCGCGGCGGCGGCAGGAGGTCGCCGTCCGGAGCGCTGAGGAGACGGGCGGCGAGCGCCCGCCGCCAGGCCTCCAGGCCGGGCAGGTCGAGGCCCCGCTCGCGGATCTCCTCGGGTGGCCGGACCGCCAGGGCGAAGGCGTAGGTCGCCGCAGCCGAAACCTGCTGGGCGGTCACCACGGCGAGGGGCGGCTCGAGGTCGGGCGGCAGCTCGATCCGCCAGCGACCGGCGCCCAGGTCCCTGGCTTCGAGGGTCCGGTCGCCGATGGCGAAGCGCCAGTCCGCGCCCGGCTGGCGCCGACGCGAGTCGAGGATGTCGACCAGGGCGTGGTCGTCGGCGAGATCGACGACGAAGTCCAGGTCACTGCGGCTCGGGTCGCGCTCGGCGAAACGCGCCAGCTGGGCGAGCAGGGGCGAGAAGGAATCCCAGAGCAGGAAGCGGGCGGCCCAGGCTCCCTCCCAGGGGAAGGCGGCCATCGCCACCACGCCGTCGCCGCGCCGCCAGTAGGAGAGCAAGGGTCGACCGTCCTCGAGTTTCAGGCTGGTGAGCGCTCCGCTCCGGGTCTCGGCCCGGTGGCAGCCGGCGAGACTCGGAGCCTCGCCGAGATCGATGCCGTCGAGGAAGCTCGCCGGCCGCGCGGCCTCGATCTCGAGTCGCGGCTCGCCCTCGCCGTCACCCGCGCTCGCGTTCCCCGCGGGTGGCCGGCGCGGTTCCGACCCGTTCTCGATCCGGGTCTCGGGTCGGCTGATGCCGTCGTCCGGTCGCGCAGGCTCCGGCCGCTCCGGTGCCTTCCGCAGGCCGTTACGGTCGATCAGGCGGGCCGCCACGTCCACCATGACCGCCGGCAGCTGGCGGGCGTTGCGGGCGGGAATCGGGCCGATGCCGCCGGAGTGCTTCGCGAGCCTAGTGAGGAGCGCCATCTCGAACTCCGAGCCGACCCCGACGGTGATGATCGTGATGCCGGAGGCCCGGATGCGCTGGGCGACCTCGCGGTCGTTGAAGGGGCGGCCGGCGCCGTCGGAGAGCAGCACGATGGTCTTCACCGCCGCCGTCTCCCGCTCCAGCGTCGCCTGGGCGAAGAGCAGCGCGGCCTCGATGTCGGTGGCCCCGTCCGGTTCGATCCGGGTGATCGCGCGCTCGATGTCGTCGGCGTTGGCGGCCGGCTGGACCGGCACCACCTCGGTCGGCCGGTCGTTGAAGGCGATGACGCCGATCCGGTCCTCCGGGTGGAGCTTGCGTAGGGTCGCGACCGCGCCGCGCCGGGCATAGGTCATCCGCGAGCCCTCCTCCATGCTGGCCGAGGCGTCGATCACCAGCAGCATGATGTGGGTCGGAGCGTCGACCTCCTTCTCCTCCTTGCGTTCGGGATCCGGGTCGCTCAGCTTCTTGCCGGGATCGTCCTCGGGCGCGGTCTTCTCGTCCTTCTCCGGCGGCAGGCGCGGTTCCGGGAGACCGGCGAGGGGCAGGAGCGGGGCCAGGGGATGCCGGTTCCAGGCCAGCAGCTCGTCGCGGTCCTCGCGCGGCAGGAGGATCAGGCCGCCGCCCTCGGCCACGAAGTCGGTGATCTGCCGCGCGCCGTCGGCATCGATCGCGTCCGGGGCCACGCGGTCGAGCACGAGGAGACTGCAGCGCTCGGCCAGCCCGGCGGTCGCGATCCCGCTCGCCGCGATCGACTCGACCTCGAGGCCCTGCGCCTCGAGCGCCCGGGCCAGCGCCGAGCCTTCGTCCGCCGCGCCGCCGCCATCGATCAGGATCGGCCGGCGCCGAGGCAGGATCTCGATCAGTCCGCCGACGCGATCGTCGGCATCCTCGTCGTCGTCGATCTCGGCCCTCGCCTCGAGCCGATGCCGGCCCGGCGCCAGCGAACCCGGATCGAGCATCACCACCAGCTCGCCGCTGCCGGGATGGAAGTCGAGGTCGACGCGGCGAATCGCTTCGCCGTCCACGAGGATCTCGATCGGGCAGCTTCCGTCCCGGTCGGCGGCCCAGCCCAGGACCACGCGCGCTTCCGCTCCCGCCTCGAGGCGATCGGCGTGGCCGAGCCCGATGAGTTCGAGATTGCGTTCGGCGGCGGCCTCCGGGGGTAGGACCAGATTCCGACCGGCATCGTCGGCGCGTTCCGGCGGCGGGACCCGACCATCGGTCAGCAGCACGCGACCGAGACGCTCGCGGGCGTGCCGGCGCGCCCGACCGATGGCGAGCGAGCGATCGGGACGCGAGGCCATCGGCTCCAATCGCGTGCCGAGCTCGCGGAGCGAGCGACGCGCGGCGCGGAAGGCGTCGAGATCACCGACCGCGATCAATTCGGCGGCGCCGGCGAAACCGTAGGTCTCGATGCTGAGCTCCGGCTCGCGGCGGGTGATCGTCTCGAGCTGGGTCTCCAGGCGATCGAGCATCGCCTCCCGGGCGGTCGGCGACATGCTGGCGGAGAGATCGACGTGGATCTCGAGCCGGGCCGGCAACTCGCTCACGTGGACGACTTCGGGGCCGGCCAGGAACCAGAGCAGGACCAGGGCCAGGACCAGGCGCGAGCCGGCGGCGAGCCAATAGCTCGGGCCACGGAAGCGGCGGCGGGCCAGGAGGGCCGGCACCAGCACCCAGAGCAGGATCGGCAGCACGAAGGGCAGCAGCTCCGGGCGGGCGAGAAGCTCCAGCCGCTGGTCGATCATGGCTCGCTGCTCAGCGGCCCTCGGCGCCGCTGGTGATCACCGGCGAGCCCCAGACGGCCCAGCCGTTGAAGTGGTGGTTGTCGGCGAAGTCGGCACGCAGGACCAGTCGGTGACCGCCGGCGAGCGCGATCTTGTCGACCGCGCGCGGCGGCTCGCCGGCGCGCAGGACGACCGGACCGAAGACGACGCGGTCGTCGATCAGGACGCTGAAACTGACCGCCCCGCGCACCCGCGCGTCGGCGACCCGGCCATCGATGCCGCAGGACACGCTGAAGAACCCGTCCCCGGCCTTCAGGTCGTAGCCGATCTCGGAACGGCTGTGCACCGACAGCCCCTTCGGGAACCAGACCTCGCCGATGGTCAGGGGGCCACCCTTCAGGCTTTCGTCGCGGCGGAGGCCGTAGCGCAGGCCACCCTCGATGTAGGGGGTCTCGACGAAGGCGGCCGGCTCGAGGTCGGAGAGGTAGCGGTAGTGGCCGCCCTCGAAGGTGATGGCCGCCACGCGCCCGGTGTCGAGCTCGAGGCGGAAGCCGATCGGATGCTCGAGGACCAGGGTGCCGCCCTTCTTGCGGGTCACCCGCCCACTGAGCCGCGAGCCGTCCCGGAAGTGGACGCGGGCCTGGATGCCGCGCGCCGGTTCCAGCTCGAGAGGAGCGGCCAGGCGCAGGCCGACCACCCGGTCCTTGCGGTAGGAGAACAGGCTCTCCGCGTCACCGGTCCAGTCGAACCAGACGCCGCTCTTGGCCAGCCGCGCGACCTCGCCGACGACCTGATCGAGGCCCTCCCCCGATCGGACCAGGAGGAGGTCGCGATCGGCGGGCAGGTCGGAAACCGGGTCGCGGGCCAGGCCCTGGGCGTTGGCCAGGACCCGCATCCAGACCAGCCGTTCGAGCGGCAGGTCGACGCGACCGGCATCGGTCTCGAGCCGAACCTGGTCGAAATCGCCGTCGATCACCTCGCCGAAGAGGAGGTCGCCGCCGACGAGTTCGAAGCGGAGGAGCCCGGAATCGGCGTCGTGCCGATGCACCGAGGCCTCGGGAAAGCGGATCGAGCAGACCTCCGCCAGGGGGATGAGCTCGTTCCCGCCCCCCTCGCGCTCCAGCCGGAGTCCGGCCTCGGGGTCGAGTTCGACCAGATCACCGCCGAGCCGGCGGCCGTCGGCGAGATGGACGTCCACCTGGGCCGCGAGATCGGTGACCAGGATCAGCGCGAGGACGATTGCCTGGAGTCGTGGCAAGCGAGATCTCCTTCCAGCGTTCGGCGCACTCTATCAAACCGCCACCCGGCGGCGGTCGGCCGGCAGGGCCTCAGGGCTGTCAATCTGTCACCCGCGCCGGAAGGCCTCCGAGGGGGGCATGACAGCGTGACAGGCGACCCGGAAACCGGGCCCGGGCGGTCCCTTCGATCGGCTCGCAAGTCGTCCAGCCCCGGCAACTTGAAGAGCCTCGGCCGGAGTGGCCGCCTTGGCGCGGGATTTGTGGAGTCCCGCGCGATCAAGGGGTCCGTCCAGGAGAACGTCCGACGACCCCCGCTGGAACAAGAAAGGAAAAAAGAACATGGCCAAACAGCTCATCTTCGACGCCGAGGCGCAGGAAGCGCTCCGAAACGGCGTGCAGAAGCTGGCGAAGGCGGTGAAGAGCACGCTCGGCCCGCGCGGTCGCACCGTGGTCATCGATCGCGGCTTCGGTGGTCCGACCATCACCAAGGACGGCTACTCGGTCGCCGACGAGATCCAGCTGAGCTGCCCCTACGAGAACCTCGGGGCCCAGCTTCTCCGCGAGGCGGCGGACAAGACCAACGACGTCTCCGGCGACGGCACCACCACCTCCACCGTGCTGGCCGAGGCGATCTACAACCACGGCCTCAAGGCCCTGACCGCCGGCGCCAACTCGGCCGCCGTCCAGCGCGGCATCAAGACGGCGGTGGACGCCGTCTGCGCCGAGCTCGCCAAGCAGGCCAAGAAGATCACCCTGGCCGACAAGGGCAAGCTGACCGAGATCGCCACGATCGCCGCCAACGGCGACGACGTCCTGGGCAAGACCCTGGTCGACGCCCTGGTCAAGGTGGGCGCCGACGGCGTGGTCAACGTCGAGGAGGGCAAGGGCCTCGAGACCGAGGTCAACGTGGTCGAGGGCATGCAGTTCGACCGCGGCTATCTCTCGCCCCACTTCGTCACCGACGCCAAGACGCTGGAGTGCGACCTGAAGAGCGCCCTCGTCCTCATCCACGAGGACAAGATCTCGAACATCAAGAAGCTCATCCCCCTGCTCGAGAAGGTGGCCAAGTCCGGCAAGCCGCTGCTCATCATCGCCGAGGACATCGAGGGCGAGGCCCTCGCCACCCTCGTGGTGAACAAGCTGCGCGGCACGATGCAGGTCGCCGCCGTGAAGGCTCCGGGCTACGGCGACCGCCGCAAGGCGATGCTGAAGGACCTGGCGATCCTCACCGGCGCCAACGCCGTGTTCAAGGATCTCGCCGTCGACGTCGAGGCCCTCGGCCTGAAGGACCTCGGCAGCGCCCGTCGGATCACGATCACCTCGGATCACACGACCATCGTCCAGGGCGGCGGCAAGAAGGCCGAGCTCGAGGAGCGGATCGCCCAGATCCGCCGCGAGATCGCCGACACCGACAGCAACTACGACCGCGAGAAGCTCGAGGAGCGGCTGGCCAAGCTGGCCGGCGGCGTCGCCGTGATCAGCATCGGCGGCTCGAGCGAGGCCGAGGTCAAGGAGAAGAAGGCGCGCACCAAGGACGCCAAGGCCTCGATGATGGCGGCGCTCGAGGAGGGAATCCTCCCCGGCGGCGGCGTCGCCCTCTGCCGCGCTCGCAAGGTCCTCGACAAGCTGAAGGCCGAGGGCGACGAGTCCTTCGGCGTGGAGGCCGTCCGCCAGGCGGTCACCGCGCCGCTGAAGCAGATCGCCGACAACGCCGGCGCCGAGGGCAGCGTGGCGGTGAAGAAGGTCCTCGACGGCAAGGACGGCTTCGGCTACGACGCGATGAACGACAGCTACCGCGACCTGATCGAGGCCGGCGTCATCGACCCGGCGAAGGTCACCCGCACCGCGCTGATCAACGCCGCCAGCGTGGCCACGATGCTGCTCTCCACCAATGCCCTGATCACCGACGTGCCGAAGAAGGCCGACGCCGGTCCGCCGATGGGCGGCGACATGGGTGGCATGGG
>JACKGY010000002.1 GCA_020639295.1 Planctomycetota bacterium | reverse complement strand
GGTGTCCATGCCCGACGTGGACGTGGACTTCTGCCAGGACCGCCGCGAGGAGGTCATCGAGCACACGCGCCAGAAGTACGGCGGGCCCTACGTCGCGCAGATCATCACCTACGGCAAGCTCCAGGCGAAGCTCGCGATCCGTGACGTCGCCCGCGTCTGCGACCTGACCTTCAACGACGCGGACCGCATCGCCAAGCTCATCCCGAACGAGCTCGGCATCAGCCTGGAGGACGCCCTGCAGGAGGAGGCGCTGCAGCGCCTGCGCGACGGCGACCCCCGGGTGCGGCGCATCTACAGCCTGGCCCAGGGCGTCGAGGGCCTGACCCGGCAGACCGGCGTGCACGCCGCGGGCGTGGTCGTCGCGGACCGGCCGCTGGTCGAGCTCGTGCCGCTCTATCGGGACGGCCCTGACGGCGGGCCCGTGGTGCAGTTCGACATGAAGTCGGCCGAGTCCATCGGCCTCATCAAGTTCGACTTCCTCGGCCTCAAGACCCTCGACCAGATCCGCGACGCCGTCGCGATGATCGAGCGCAACACGGGCGAGCGGATCGACATGTCGGACATCCCGACGGACGACCCGCCCACCTTCAAGCTGCTCCAGAAGGGCGACGCCCTGGGCGTGTTCCAGGTCGAGTCCTCGGGCATGCGCGAGCTGCTCACCAAGCTGCGCCCCTCGTCCCTGGACGACCTGGTCGCGCTGGTCGCGCTCTACCGACCCGGCCCCCTCAACGCGGGCATGGTCGACGACTTCATCGACCGAAAGCACGGGCGCAAGGCGGTGGAGTACCCGCTGCCCCCGCTCGAACCCATCCTGAAGTCCACCTACGGCGTGGTGGTCTATCAGGAGCAGGTCATGCAGATCGCTCAGGTCCTCGCCAGCTACTCGCTGGGCGAGGCGGACCTGCTGCGCCGCGCCATGGGCAAGAAGAAGCCCGAGGAGATGGCCAAGCAGAAGGTCCGCTTCATGCAGGGGGCCAAGGACAACGGCTACGACCCCAAGAAGGCCGAGGAGATCTTCGACCTGCTGGCCATGTTCGCGGCCTACGGCTTCAACAAGAGCCACTCCGCCGCCTATGGCTACGTCAGCTACCAGACGGCCTGGCTCAAGGCGAACCACCGCGCCGAGTACATGGCCGCGCTGATGAGCATCGAGTCGGCGAACACCGACAAGATCCTCATCTACATCGGCGACTGCAAGCGGGCGGGCATCCGCATCGACCCGCCGGACGTCAACCACTCCATCGCGGCCTTCAACGTGCCGCGAGACGACCGCGGCAGCATCCGCTACGGCCTCGACGCCATCAAGAACGTCGGCTCCTCGGCCGTGGAGGCCATCCTGGAGGCGCGGGCGGAGGCCGGCGGCCGCTTCACGGGCTTCATGCACTGCCTCGAGAAGCTCGACTACAAGCGCGTCAACAAGAAGGTGCTCGAGAACCTCATCAAGGCCGGCGCCTTCGACTGGACCGGCCACCACCGGGCCGCCCTGCTCGAGGGCCTCGAGGGCGCCATCGCCAGCGCCCAGCGGGACCAGGCCGACCGCGCCAGCGGCCAGTTCGGGCTCTTCGGCGGTCTGGGCGGCGGGGTGGGGGGCGTGAGCAAGCCCGCCTGGCGCCCGCCGGAGACCGCCGAGTGGTCGCCCGAGCGCCTGCTCTCCAACGAGCGCGACGCCATCGGCTTCTTCCTCTCCGGCCACCCCACCGAGGGCTACGCCGACGAGGTCGACAAGTTCGCCTCCTGCCGCATCGGGCGCCTGCCCGCCCTCAACC
>JACKGY010000019.1 GCA_020639295.1 Planctomycetota bacterium | reverse complement strand
GTGGTCTTGAAGTCGCTATGCAAGAAGGACTTATGGGGCTTCACACCGATGAGGTCACGGGTTCGCGGGCGGTGTCGGACGTGAAAAGGCCCCGACGCGGGTGCGTCGGGGCCGGGTCGTTGGGGGGCTTCGGGGGGCGGTCCGGGGTTCTTCAGATGATGCTGAGGGTGACGACGTTGGTGAGCGCGATGTTCTGGGTGGAGGAGAAGATCACGCTCTGCATGTTGATGGTGAAGCCGGAGAGGTAGGGCGGGAAGAAGATCGGCACCGTGAGCTCGCCGCCGCTCGAGGTGCGGAAAGCGGCATTGAAGATGTCGGGCAAGGTGCCGTCGGCGAGCATGTAGATGCCCGGGAAGGTTCCCGTCATCGGATCGTAGCTGCCGACGTCGAGCTGGCCCTGGGGGTACAAGACGACGTTGCCGAGGTTCAGGTAGCCCGCGAAGAGCTGGATCGGCTGGTTCGGCTCGCCCTCCCAGTGGAAGATCGTCTGGCCGAGGACGCTCGCCGTGGCCGTGTAGGGACCGGGCAAACCGCTCCTGACCGACTGGCCGTGGACGGGATCGGTGGCGTAGTTGACGTCGAATTCGCCGATCCCGAGCTGAGGACGTTGTCCCCTCTGGCTGACGCCCAGACCGACGTTGTCGATCATCCAGTACTGGTTGCCGTTGCCCTGGTAACGGAAGCGGATCATCGCATCGACATGGCCGCCGGCGGCGGCGCCGATGTCGAAGGACTGGTGCGTCACTCCGGACTGCGTCGCGACATGGGTCGTGATCAGGTTCCAGGTCGTTCCGTCCCAGACCTCGACGAAGCCCTGGTCCGTGCCGCCCTGCACGAATCGACTGTCGAACTGGAGTTCGTAGTCGAGATCGCGAGAGGCATCGAAGCGCGGTGAATAGAGCGCGGTGCTGACGGAGTTGCTCGAACCCGAGTAGTTGGCATCGACGATCGCCGACTTGCCGGTCATCGGACTGTCGACGATCCGTCCGCCGGGATTGTCGAAGCGCCAGCCCTGCGAAGCCGTCGTGGCGCCCTCGCGGGAGACGAGCCAACCCGCGGCCGGCTGGAGCCCGTTCGCGGTCTCGAAGTTCTCGTGGAAGCCCCGATCGGCGCGCCCGAGTTCACTGAATCCGAGACTCAGCGCGACCCCGTGGCCGGCCGCACCCGGGACGAAGGGGGCGGTCGTCCTCGTGCCCGTCGTCATCGACAGGGCCGAGCTCGTGCCCACGACTCCCGGCGTGGCAAGGCCGGACTCGACGTAGAAGGTGGTCGTGGCGCTGCTCGTCGTCAGGTAGAAGCCTCGTGAACCGCCCTCGGGCACGAATTGCCCGAGACCGGAGAAGTTGAAGTTCTGGGTCGTACCTCCCAAGGGGAAGAACAGGGGCATGACGCCGATCAGCTTCCAGTTGCTGGAGTTGCCGAGCTGGCCGACGTGGCTTGCGCCGTTGACCGTGGTCCAGAGCTCGACGTTGGTGGAATCGAACAGGAAGGGGTTCCCGGTGCTCCGGACGGGGCCGGAAATGGACCCGACTTCGAGTGGCGCCGATGCGTCGATGTCGAAGGCGATTCCCCGGGTGCCGACGCTCGGAGAGAAGCTCGTGCTCAGGGAACCACTCGGTGCGGCCGTGATCGTCGGCCCGGCGGGCAAGCGGTAGCGCACCGTGCAGTTGAAGTATCCAGGGCCCGTGGCGGGGCCGAAGGGCGTCACATGGAGTTCGCCCGTATGGATGCTCAGGTCGCCGTTTCCTCGAACCAGACTCGTCGTGGCCCCGCCGAGGAGGCCCGTGTCGAGATGGCCATTGAGGTTGTCGACGAGGTAGAAACCGCGGCGCTTGCCCCTGGGAATGACCACTTCGAAGTCGAGCGGCAGGGGGAAGCTGCTCGACGTGAAGTAGTCGTATTGAATCGGCGCACCGCCGAGCAGGCGCCAGGAGCCGGGGTTGAAGGCGACGTTCGCGTGTGAGTCCACGACCTCCGTCGTGTACAGGCTGTAGGAATTGCTGGCGAAGGTCGACTTGATATCGAAACCATCCACGATCAGGTCCTGGTCGTGGGCCTCGATGTCGAAGGTCACACCGGGCGCGGAATTGAGGAACGAGCCGCCAAATGAGGGAGTGAATGCGCCTCGCGGGGCGCCGTCTTCCACCGCGTAGTGAATGCGCCCGCAGATGTCGGCGCCGTAGATCTGCCCGTTCGAGTAGGCAAAAGTGCTGTTGAGAGTGAATCCGAGCTGCCCGGAGTAGACCATCGCCTGTTGGGTGTTGACGCCGATGATCGTCGACGGCGACTCGATGAAGAATCTCGTGGAAGAGTATCTTGGGACGAATACGTCGAGACTCATCGGGATCACCGTCGGCGCGGCCATGCCGTTCGAGTAGACCGAGATCGTGCCGCAGGTCGTCAGGGGCCCCCCGCCTGAGGAGACGTGCCCTATGGTCAGAACGTGCTGGCCCTGGGGCAGGTAGAGTTCGAATCCCGTGATCCTGAGGTCGTGTCCCTGGTTGCAGCCGAGGTAGAAGCTGATTTCCTCGGCCAAGAGGTCTGGTGACGCGGTCTGGTAGACGTATTGCGCGGACGCCGCGCCAGAGAGAATGAAGACGAGGATCAGGGTCGACAGTTTGCGCCGCATGATGGGCTCTCCGATGACTCGAGAGGTTGATTGGAGTTGAGCGCGGGCCAGGGGCGGCTCGGGCTCGGCATGCCCTGGGAAACGCAGCCGATCGACCCGGACCTTGGCGATTTCTCCGCCCGACCCTTGCCCGCGACTCCGGCCCCGGCCGGACAGGCTCGTACCGATACTCGATCCCCGTGCCAGGACAAGGACTTGGCGCGGCGTCCGTGGCGAATGACCGTCTCCGGAGCGCTGAACTCGGGGCCCCAGGGGAACCGTCGGGGGTTCTTCCGGGAACGGGCCCGACCGCCCGGCAAGTCGTTCCCTTCGATCGTTCCCTCGAGGGTCAGGCCAGGCCCGCGATCGGCGTGGAGGCCTGGCCATCCGCTCGGGGAGGCGCCTCCAGACGCTCTGACGGGCGGCCGATTCCCGGGCCGGCGTGCTACGATGCCGGCCATGAACTCCCGGTTCCTGCTCCTGACCGTCCTGCTCCACGCGAGCCTCGTCCTGCCGGCGCGGACCTCCGCGCAGACGACGGAGTCCGCCGGGCGCTACACCTCGTCGGCGGCGGGCATGGGCGAGGCCCTCGATGCGATCCTCCTCGGTCGTCGGACCGAGGGCGAGAAGGCCGGCGCGCTCTTCTTCCTCGTCGACCCGACGACCACCCTGAAGGAGAGCGGCTTCGCCCGCGAGATGGCCGCGGCGCTCGAACGGGCCGTCGCGACGATGGCGGACCGGCAGATCGCCGTGGCTGCGGTCGGCGCGCCGCGGGCCGTGAAGGTCTTCGGCCCTGACGATCATGGTGCGCTGGTTGCGCGCCTGGACGAGCTGCTGGCGTCCCCGGTCGACGAGATCAAGAACGTCTACAAGGACCTGCGCGCGGCGGCCGGGCTCCTGGCGGAGACTTCCGGCGAGCGGGAACTCGTTCTGGTCTCCCTCGACAACGGCGACGCCGAGGATGACCTCGAGGGGACGGTCGAGCAGCTCAGGAAGCTCAAGGTGCGTTTCAGCTGCGTCGCGAGCGAGGCCTACCTCTCCGACAGCTACTGGGCCTCGCACCGGAACGAGATCCCGAGCTCGAAGTGGGAGATCTACGGGGGCGACGGCGCCTTCATCGAGCTGCCCTGGGGCTGGCTCTTTCAGATGACGGTGGCCAACGAGGTGGCGCCGAGCGGGACGGCGGTCTATCCGCTCAGTCGGCTGGCGGCGGCGACCGAGGGGCGGGTCCACCTCTACGCGCCGCCCTCGGGAACGCACCAGTGCCAGGTCTACGGGACCTGCCTCTTCTGCAGCGGCGATCACATGCCGCGCAACGAGATCTACTGGCGCTCGAAGGTGACGGACTTCGGGCCCTCGACCGCGTCACGGGACGAGGTGATGGCCGCGGCCGCGGCCGATCCGGCCTTCCGCGCCATGCTCCGGGCCTGGGAGAAGGCCTACGCCAAGGGGCTCCTGCGCGGGTCGCCTTCGGTGGCGATCTCGGGCAACGGTCTCGCCGCGCAGCGGCTGCGCAACGGCAAGGACAGCGGACTCTTCAGCGGCGGCGGCTTTCCGAAGAAGCGGCGGACGGCGCTCCAGCTGGCCGTGGACTGCGAGGCGATCCGCGCGGAACTCGAGGAGACCCTCGCCGGCATCGACCAGCTATCGAGCCTGCCGCGCTATCGGGCCATGGCGACCTTCACCCTGGTGATGCTCCGGGTGACCAAGGCGAACCTCCTGTCCTACGCCGGCTGGTGCGAGGAGATCGCGCCCGCCCAGGCGGCGAAGAGCGCGCCCGAACTCCTGTTGCCCGAAATCGACACGCCGAACCGGGGCCGTCGCGCCACCGGCATCGGCTTCAGCAACTTCTGCCTCTGCCACGGCGTGGCTCCCTTTCGCAAGGTCGAACTGCCGGGTGGCCCGGCGTTCCGGGCCGAGATGGACCTCCTGGCGCAGGAGGTCGAGTCCTTCGAGACCCGCTTCGCGCATACGCCCTACATCGCCGCCCTGCACCGCTCGGGCATCGCGGACTTCACCTTCACCTACCCGGCGACCTACGTGAAGCCGCCGCGCCCCCTGCGCGGTTCGAAGACCGCGGGAGACGGTACGACACCGCGCGTCCCGACCGGCAGACCTTCGGGCTCGAGCGGTGGCACCAGCGGCGGGACGACCGGGAAATGAAGCGCCGGCTGACCATCCACCTGCTCGTCGCCCTCGCGGCACTCCTCGCCACGACCGGCGTCGCCGCGCAGGAGAGCATCGCCGCGCTCGTGGCCAAGCTCGGCGGCGAGGACTACACGGTCCGCACCCCGGCCTACCAGGAGCTGCGCACGCGGCTCGGCCCCGACCTCGCCGCCGAGCTGCGCAAGCGCCTGCCCGAGTTCGATCCCTCGGCCCAGAGCGTCGGCCTCTACCTGGCGCAGAGCCTGCAGGAACCCGATCGCCGCAAGACCATGCAGGCCTTCCTCGCCGGCAAGCCCTCGCTGTTGCGGCTCGGCGCCGCCGCCTACCTGCTGCGGATGGGGGAGAAGGGACTCGCGAAGCACATCGTCGCCTGCCTCGAGAGCCCGGGTCCCGACCCGGCCTTCTCGCTCATGCTGGGGCGACTGCTCGGGATCGACGATGCCGAGGTCATCGATGTCGTCCGCTCGAAGCTCGGGAAGGACCTCAATGTCGGCGAGCTGAGCATGGCTCTGCGCATCCTCGCGCAGGCGCGGCACGAGCCGGCCTCAGCGATCGTCGCGAAGCTCCTCGAAGGGGAGGGGCTCGACGACGATCGCCGGGCGCGCTGCGCGGCCTTCCTCTGCGTCATGGGCGATGAGCGCGGCAAGGCGGCGCTCGTCGCCGCGCTCCCCGGGACGAAGACCTGGAGCGACCTCTACTTCATCCTCGATCAGGCCAAGCTGCTCGATCGCGAGATCCTCGACCGGGTGCTCGAGCGCGCCGGGAGCCTCGAGGGCTACGAGCTGCGTTACGCCATCCAGCTCCTGGTGAAACACGACCACCGCCCGGCCGCCGCGCGGATGCGCGATTGGCTCGAAGGCGACGACAGCGAGGCGGTCAAGGCGGCGCTCGACGGCCTGATCTCGATGGGCGAGGACATCCCGCGCGAGAAGCTCGTGGCCCTGCTCTCCTCCAAGCAGGAGGAGGTCTCGGTCACCGCCGCCGACACGCTGCGTCGTCTCGACGACCACAGCGGACTGGAGCGTCTCATCGTCGTGGCCGAGAAGGGCGGGAGCGCCGCCATGAGCGCCACGATGGCGCTCGGCAAGTTTCGCGATCGCCGGGCCGTCCCGCCGCTCATCCGTCTGCTCTCGAGCGCGAACGTCAGCGTGCGCCAGCAGGCCTTCCACGGCCTCCGCCAGCTCTTCCAGGCGCTCTTTCCCTATCGCAGCTTCGACTTCGACGCGACCGGCTACCTGGCCGCCCAGAACGACGAGGCGCGGCGCGCCGCGATCGCCCTGATCGAAGCCTGGTGGCAGGCGAACGCGAAGACCGACTGACGGCTCTGCGACCCGCTACCCCGCACTCGGAGTTCCTCGGGCAGCCGCGCGAGGGCGGACGGCAGACCGGACCGGCCGACGGAGCCGGCCCGGTCCCCAGCGGTCAGTTGATGGTCAGGGTGACGACGTTGGTGAGCGCGATGTTCTGGGTCGACGAGAAGATCACGCTCTGCATGTTGATGATGAAACCCGCCAGGTAGGGCGGGAAGTAGACGGGCATCGTCAGCTCGCCGCCGCTCGAGGTGCGGAAGGCGGCATTGAAGATGTCGGGCAGGGTGCCGTCCGCGAGCATGTAGATGCCCGGGAAGGTCCCTGTCATCGGATCGTAGCTGCCGACGTCGAGCTGGCCCTGCGGGCTCAGGACAACGTTGCCGAGGTTCAGGTAGCCGGCGAAGAGCTGGATCGGCTGGTTCGGCTCGCCCTCCCAGTGAAACATGGTCTGGCCGAAGATGCTCGCCGTCGCCTCGTAGGGGCCGGGAAGGCCGCAGCTCACCGGCTGGCCGTGGAGCGGCTCGATGGCGTTCTCGACGTCGAATTCGCCGATGCCGAGCTGCGGCCGCTGGCCCTTCTGACAGATGCCGAGCGCGACGTTGTCGAGGATCCAGACCTGGTCGCCATTGCCCTGATAGCGGAAGCGAACCATGGCGTCCGGGCAGCCTCCGGCCGCGGCGCCGATCGCGAGGATCTCGTGGACGACCAAGTTCTGGGTGCTCGAGTAGCTGGCGATCTGGTTCCAGGTCGTGCCGTCCCAGACCTCGACGAAGCCCTGGCTCGTGCCGCCCTGGATGAACTGGGTGTCGAAGTGGAGCTCATAGTCGAGGTCGCGCGAGGCGTCGAAGAGCGGGGTCATGAGCGAGCCGCTCACCGGGTTGCCCGCGCCACTCCAGTTCGAGTCGAACATCGCGGTCTTACCGCTCATCGGATAGCCGAAGAAGCGGCCGCCCGGGTTGTCGAAACGCCAGGCCTGCGTCGCAGAAGTGCCGCCTTCGGCCAGCGCGAGCCAGCCCGAGGTCTGGGTCGCCCCGGCGTTCTCGAACTCATCGCCGAAGCCCTGATCGGCGCGACCCGCTCCGAAGTAGCCGACGACGACGCCGGGAGCGTGTCCCGCCGTCCCGGGAACGAAGGCCGTCGTGGTCAACTCCCCGGTCAGGAGAGAGAGCGTTCCGTCCGTCGCGGCGACGGCCGGCGAGCCGAGCCCGGACTGGATCTGGAAGCTCGTCTGCGTGCTGCTCGTCGTGAGGTAGAAGCCTCGTGTTCCGCCGGTCGGGACGTAGGCCTGCAAGCCGATGAAGACGTAGGGCCAGGAGGTGATCCCGGCGGGGAGCGCCGCGGGCACCGAGCCGATCTTCTTCCAGTTGGCCGCGTTACCGAGCTGACCGACGTGACTCGCCCCGTCGATCGTCGTCCAGAGATCGATCGTGGTGGTGACGTTGGTGAGCAGCGAAGCCGTCTTCAGGATCGTCCCGTTCAGACTCGAGATCGCGATCGGGGACGAGGCGCCGAGGTCGAAGGCGATACCCGTTCCGGGCGTGTTCGCCGTCACTGCGGCATTGAGGACATTGTTGGGCAGGGTGGCGACGCTCGGCCGACCGGGAACCCGGTAGCGGACCGAGCAGTTGATGTAGCCGGGATTGGTCGCCGCGCCGAAGTTGCCGGCCGCGCTCGAGTGGAGCTCGCCATAGTGGAGGTTGATGTCCGCATTGCTCCTCATCTTCAACGACGGGGGCAGGGCCGGGTTGAGATTGCCCGTGTCGAGGGAACCGTGCGCCAGATCGACCAGGTAGAAGCCGCGACGCTTGCCCTTCGGAACGACCACCTCGAAGTCGATCGGGATCGTCGCGGTCACTCCGGCGCCAGGACTGTAAAAGAGCGAGGCTCCGAGCGAGCGCCAGGAAGCGGCATTGAAGGGGACATTGGCGTAGGAATCGACCGCCTCGGTCGTGTAGAGCTGATACCTGTTGTTGTTCAGGGCCGAGGCGATCTGCAGGCCGTCGACGATCACGTCCTGGCCCCTCGCCTCGATGTCGAAGGTGACTCCGGGCGCGAGGAAGCCGCCCAGGGGCGGGCCGTAGTTGGCCACGAGCGTATTCCGCGGGCCGCCCGCCGTGTCGGAATAATGGATGCGACCGCAGAAGTCGGCATACGCCGTCGTGTTGTTGATGAAGCACTCGCCCACATCGACATGGATTCCCGCCTGACCCCAGCCGTTCTGTCCCTGGCTGGAATCGACGCCGAGGGCGTTGTAGCTGGTGACGATCCGGAACCGGACCCAGGACTGCACGGGGAGGATCACGTCGAGGCCGATCGGGATCACCGTGGGTGTTCCCATCCCGTTCGAATGGACCGTGGCCGAACCGGCCGGCACCCAGGGCTGCGAACTCCCGCCGTTCGGGTTCGCGCCGTAGAAGAGCGAGACGTTGTGGACGCCGGGGATGAGGTAGATCTCCAGGCCCGTGAGACGCAGGTCGTCGATCAACGAATAGACGTACCAGTCGAGGCCGCTGGTCACGGCGTCCGGGTAGGAGGTCTGGTAGACGTACTGGGCCCGGGCGCTGATGCCCATCATGAAGGCGAGGACAAGAATCATCGTGCAGCGCGACATCGCGTTTTCTCCTCCAGCCAAGGTGGCGACTCGACGCCGGGGTCGACATTCGTCCAGCGTCTTCTCTACCCTCGGAACGCAGGCCTTGAACAGGGCCCTTGGGGAATTCCCATGGTGCCGCGCGGCGGCCCTACCAAAGAGAAGCGCCGGCTCCCCCAGGAGAGCCGGCGCGACGGGAAGGGATCGAGACGCTGCCGCTCAGTTGATCGACAGCGTGACCACGTTGGTGAGCGCGATGTTCTGGATGGAAGAGTAGACGACGCTCTGCATGTTGACGACGAAGCCCGCGAGGTAGGGCGGGAAGTAGATCGACATCGTGAGGTCGCCACCGCCCGAGGTGCGGAAGGCGGCATTGAAGATGTCGGGCAGGGTGCCGTCCGCGAGCATGTAGATCCCCGGGAAGGTCCCGGTCAGTGGGTCGTAGCTGCCGACGTCGAGCTGGCCTTGCGGCACGAGCACCTCGTTGCCGAGATTGAGGTAGCCGGCGAAGAGCTGGATCGGCTGGTTCGGTTCGCCCTCCCAGTGGAAGATCGTCTGGCCGTAGATGCTGGCCGTGGCCACGTAGGGGCCGGGCAGGCCGCAGGCGACCGGCTGACCGTGGAGAGCGTCCTTGGCGTAGTTGACGTCGAACTTGCCGATTCCGATCTGGGGTCGCTGACCCTTCTGACAGATCCCGAGACCGACGTCGTCGAGCATCCAGTAGAGATCGCCGTTCCCCTGGTAGCGGAAACGGACCATCGCGTCGGTAGAGCCGCCGGCGGCGGCCCCGATGTCGAAGGACAGATGCTCCGTGGTCGCCGAGCTGGGCGACATGCTGGCGATCAGGTTCCAGTTCGTGCCGTCCCAGACCTCGACGACTCCCTGACTCGAGCCGGTGCTCGCGAAACGGCTCTGGAAATGGAGCTCGTAGTCGAGGTCGCGCGAGGCGTCGAAGCGCGGCGACTGGAGGGACCCCGCGACGGGGTTGCCCGGTCCGCTCCAGTTCGAGTCGAAGATGGCGGTCTTGCCGGACATCGGCGAGTAGGTCGGGCGGCCGGCGGGATTGTCGAAGCGCCAGCCCTGCGCGGTCGAGGTGTTGCCGTCCCAGGACGAAAGCCAACCCGCCGGCGCCTGGACGACGTTCGCGGACTCGAAGTTCTCGCGGAAGCCCAGATCGGCGCGTCCGGGCTCCTGGTACCCGACGGTCAAGGTCACGCCATGCCCCGCGGCCCCCGGCGCGAAGGGCGAGGTCGTGACCGTGCCGGTCGTGACCGACAGACTGCCGTTGCTGGCCAGGATCCCCGGAGAGGCCAGCCCTGATTGGAGCATCAGGCTCGAATCGGGGGCACTGGTCGTGAGGTAGAAGCCGCGGCTGCCGCCCGCCGGCACCTGGGTAGTCGTGCCGAGGATGACGAAGGGCGCGCTCGATCCTCCGGGGGGCAAGAGGGCCGTCGTCATGCCGATCTTCCTCCAGTTCGCCGGGTTTCCGAGCTGGCCCTGATGGCTCGCGCCGTCGATCGTGGTCCAGAGCTCCAGGGTCGTGGTGGGCGAACCGAAGAGAACCGCGGTGCTCCGGACCGTCCCGCTCAGGCTCTGGACGTTCACGGAGGAAGCGGCGCTCAGGTCGAAGGCGATGCCCCGACCGTTGACGGTCGGCGTGGCGCTCGTGCTCAGCGAGCCGAAGGCGCCGGCCGTGGTCGTCGGGGCGCCGGGCACGCGGTAGCGCAGGTTGCAGTTGAGGACGCCCGGATTGCTCGGCGTGCCGAACAGGCCCGAAACGAGCTGACCGGAATGGTAGCTGAGGTCGGCATTGCCGGATTCGTAGATTCCGCCGCCGCCCAGGACGACGTAGGCGTCGAGTGCGCCGGAGACCATTTCGACCATGTAGAAGCCGCGACGCTTGCCCTTGGGGATGACGACCTCCAGGTCGAAGGGGACCTCATGGAGCTGTCCAGGAGTGGTCGCGTAGGCGCCGGTGTCGCCGAGCTCCCGCCACGAACTCGAGGTGAGGGGAACGTTGGCGGCTGAGTCGATCGCCTCCGTCGTGAACAGACGGATCTTGGTGACGTTGCTCGCCGCGTGGATCGAGATGCCGTCCAGGATGATGTCCCGATCACGGGCTTCGATGTCGAAGGTGACGCCTTGCGAAAGAACGCCGTTCAGCGGCGGACCGTAGAGGACCTGAAGGGAACTGCGCGGCCCCCCCGTCTGGTCGGAGTACCTGATCCTGCCGCAGAACTCGGCGTTCACGTAGGCGGAGCCGACGAAGGGCTGGAACTGACCGACCGCCAATCCGAGCTGGCCGTAGTTGAGCTGTGACAGCGACGTGTCGACGCCGATCGGTGCGGAGCCCACCGTGGTGAACCTGAAGACGTAGGTCTGGTTCTGCGGGATGACGACGTCGAAGCCGATCGGGATGACCGTCGGCGCACCGAAACCCATCGAGTTGACCGTCACGAAGCCCAGGTCGGAGTAGGTACCCGAGGACGTGCCGGACAAGGCGATGTAGGAAATCCACAGGTTGTACGTGCCGGGTAGGAGGTAGAGATCGAAGCCGGTGATGCGCAGATCCTGGGTGCCCGCCGTCAGCGGTACGTTCACTTCGTTGGTCGGGCCGGTCGGAAAGGAGGTCTGATAGACGTATTGGGCCGAGACCTTCCCCGTGAAGATCAGGGCAAGGGCAAGGACGATCAGCGGTCGCCACATGGTCGGTTCTCCTGGTCGGACGAGCGTGCGAGGGTCGAAGGGTCGATCCGGGCCTCCCGGAGGCGGCCTCGTGCCCCCTCCAACGCAAAGGGGGGGCTCCCCCCTTGGCGAATTCCACAAGACTCGCTGGTCGATTGACTCCGGTTCCCGTGGGTCTTAACCTCGTCCCTCGCGCCATGACGGGCCGGCCGCGAAATGCCGCCTGGAGAATGACTTGGGATCGCCTTCCGAAGACAGACACGCAAGGCTCGGTCGCCTCTTCGAGGAGGCCCTGGGACTCTCCGCGACCGAGCGCGAGACCTGGCTCGCCGCGGTCGAGGCTCCCGCCGACCTGGTCGACGAATTGCGCGACCTGCTCTCCGTGCACGAGGGCGGTGTTCCCTTCCTCGATTCCCTGGCGGACGGTTCGAAGCCGCCGACCCTGGAGGGCTACGAATTCCGGGAGGTGATCGGGCGGGGCGGCATGGGCGTCGTCTGGGCCGCGCGCCAGACCCAGCCCGACCGCGAGGTCGCCATCAAGCTCTTGGCATCCTCCCTGGTCGACCTCTCGCTCGCCCGTTTCCGGCGCGAGATCAGCGCCCTGGGCCGACTCGAGCACGATTCCATCGCCCGGGTCTACGAGGCCGGCATGGCCGACGGTCGGCCCTTCATCGTGATGGAGCGGGTGAAGGGCGCGCCGATCGACGAGCACCTCGCGGCGGAGGGCCAGCTCGAACCGATCCTCAGGACCTTCCAGGACGTCTGCCGTGGCGTCGCCCACGCCCACGCGCGCGGCATCATCCACCGCGACCTGAAGCCCGCGAACGTCCTGGTCACCGCGGACGGGCAGGTGAAGATCCTCGACTTCGGCATCGCGCGCATACTCGACCAGGGCGACGACGACCTGCCGACCTTGCAGACCCAGACCGGCATGATCCTGGGGACCTTGCCCTACATGAGTCCCGAGCAGGCCAGGGGCGAGGTCGCCGCGATCGGCGCGCACTCCGACGTCTATTCCCTCGGCGTGATGCTCTACGAACTCGTCGAGGGCCGGCGTCCGCTCGATCTCGACGACCTGCCGCTCGACCGGGCGATCACGAGGATCGCCGAGGATCAGCCGCCGCCGCTGACCCTGCGCGGTCGACGCTTCGAGAAGGATCTCTCGGTGATCCTGGGCAAGGCGCTGGCCAAGGAGCCGGAGCGCCGCTTCGAGACGGTCGCGGCCTTCTCCGAGGACATCGACCGCCTTCTCGCCGCCGAACCCATCCTGGCCCGGCCGCCTTCGACCGCCTATCTTCTGACCCGCTTCGCGCAGCGGCATCGCGTGCTGGTCACGGCCGTGGCCTTCTCGATGCTCGTGCTGATGGCGGCGACGGTCGTCTCCCTCTCCTTCGCCTTCGACGTGCAGAAGGCGAACGTCGAGCTGAAGGAGGCTCAGGAGAACCTCGAGCGCGAGAAGACCCAGGCCGTGGAATCGGCGACTCGCGCCGACCGCGAGGCCCGAACCGCCAACACCTTCGTCGACTTCATGATCCGGACCCTGCTCGAAGGCGACCCGGCGGAGATGGAGGAGCCCAGCCTGCGCGGCGCCATCGAGCGCGTGGCGGCGGGAGTCGATCGCGACCTCGGCGACCAACCCGTCGTCCGGGCGCGCCTTCATCGCTTCCTCGGCAAGATGTTCGAGGCCCTCGGCCGACCGGAGCAATCCGTGTCGCACCTGGAGCTCGCCGGGAAGCTGTTCGGGGAATACGCTCCCGATCATGCCGACCACCTGCCCTTGATGCTCGAGCGAGCGCACGGCCTGTTGCGCGTCGAACGTCTGCAGGAAGCGCTCGACGAGGTCGACCACTTCCTCGGCGAACTCGCCCGGCTCGGGCAGGACCGCTCGGTCGACGAGGCCCGAGGGCTCCGCCTGCGCTCCGAGGTCCTCATCCAGTTCGGGCGCCTCGAGGAGGCCCTCGCCGCGATCCAGAAATCGATCGCCCTCGCCGGCGACCTCGGGGCGACCGACGAGGTCGAGAGCGGCCTGCATACCCTCGCCGGGGCCCTGCTCTGGCTCGGACGGCTCGACGAGAGTCGAGCCCAGCTCGAGAAGCTCCTGGCCATCCGGCGCCGGAAGTACTCCGGCGCGAATCCCTACGTCGCCGAGGCCCTTCAGGCCCTGGCGGTCGTCATCTGCCAGGGCGATCACCCGGAAGAGTCCCTGCCGGTGCTCGACGAGGCTCTCGCGATCCAGCGGGAGACGCTCGGCGCGTCGCACTCGGCCACGATCACGACGCTCTCGACCCGTGCCCAGATCCTCGGTGAACTCGGGCGCCTCGAGGAAGCCCTGGCGGACATCGAACTGGCCGAGAAGCTCAGCGCGGAGAGTGAGGGCATCGACAGCCAGCAGTACCAGCGCTGCGTCATCATCCGCGGGACCTTCCTGAACGGGCTGGGGCGCGCCGACGAGGCCCTGCAGTGCATGCGGGGCTTCGCCGAGCAGCTTCGCGACCGGGATTTCCCGCCCGACCTCATCGACGTCTGGATGAATCTCGCCTACGTCGAGAATGACCTCGGTCACCGGGAGGAGAGCCTGAAGTGGCTCAAAGAGGGGCTCGAACTGATCCGGCGCAAGATCCCGGACGGCGTCGTTCGCGTCAGCTATCTGAGCGTGAGCGCGAACATGGCCATGAAGCTCGAGGCCTGGCAACTCGCGGCCGATCAGTTCGCCGAGATCGAGGCACTCGGAAAGGCGGGCTTCCGCCTGGAGGATCCGCTCCGCCGCGCGGTGAACACGCTCCAGGAAGGGCGAGCCATGATGAAGCTCGGACGCCTGGACGAGAGCGAGTCACTCATCCTCGCGGCCGCGCAGGTGCTGGATCAGGACGGCGTGCCCCGAAGCAAGCGCTACGATGCGATCAGGCTGCAGGCGGATCTCAGTCGAACGAAGGGCAACGAGGCCCGGGCCAGGGAACTGGAGGCCCGCGCCGAGGCCTTGCCCGGGGACGAGCGATGAACGAGGAACTCGAAAAGTCGCTGACCGCCCTCCTGTCCGAACTCGGCAGGGGCTCGGACGAGGTCTGGCAGAGTCTGCTGCCGGCGGTCTACGACCAGCTGAAAGGCGTGGCCCGCAAGATCGCGGGGCCCGGCGCCGACTCGGCCACGATCACGCCCACCGCCCTGGTGCACGACGCCTGGGCCAAGCTCATGTCGGCCGGGAAGTTCGACTTCGTCGATCGCCATCACTTCTTCGCGGTGGCCGCGGTGACCATGCGCCGCGTCCTGATCGACGCCTCGCGGCGGCGCGCGGCCGAGAAGCGCGGTGGCGACCTCCGGCGCGTGACCCTGGCCGACGTCGGGTCGGCCGCCAGCCCCGTCGATCTGGTCGAACTCGACGAGGCCCTGGTCGATCTCGAGCAGCTCTCCGCCCGCCAGGCCCGCGTGGTCGAACTCCGCTTCTTCGCCGGCCTCAGCGTGCCCGAGGTCGCCGACTGCCTCGGCCTCTCGGTCGCGACCATCGAAGCCGACTGGCGTCTCGCCCGCGCCTGGCTCGGCCGTCGGCTCTCCTGATCGCCAATCCTCGTCCTGGTCGCGAGCCTCGGATTCTCCGGCCTCGACTTCTCCAACTCGGAAGCGATCCGCGAGGGAATGCCGATCCGTCTCGGCGGCACCTCGATCGGCGTCGTGGTCGTGACCCGCGCAACGCCCCGATCCGGAGATTCCGAGTGACAGGACGGTCGGACCCAACTACGATCGTGCCTTGCATCGTCGGCTGATGTGAGCACTCGCGCAGTAACTCGAACGGATTCCGGCCGAGGACTGTACGGCACACCGCAGACGACTGCTCCAACGCCAGGCGAAAGTAGCGGGACTCGCAACGTTGACCCGAGGCGGTAGGCCCTGGGAGCCGGTGGCGTGGGAAGAACCGACGTGCGCAGTACAGGGAGGATCGACGTGAGCAGTACGACCACACTCGTCCACATCATGTGGACTGGACCGCACAAGCTGGACGAACTCACGATGGTGGGGGCCAGTGAGACACGGGACTTCGGCGTCTATCAGGTCTACGGTGGACACGAGACCTACGGGCGAGACGTCCTGCTGTACATCGGGAAGGCGAATCAGCAGCCGTTCGCCACCCGGATTCGACAGGGCCCTTGGAGCAACGTCGACGGCGAAGAGGGCGGGAGTATCTCGGTGCGACTCGGGCGGTTGTCAGGCCCTTCTTCGGAGGGGCCACCGAATGAGAAGGTATGGGAGAAGCTGATCGACAAGGCCGAGCAGCTCCTGATCGTGGCGCACAAGCCCGCTTGGAACAAGCAGAACGTCTCGGGTCTCACATGGAATACGGACATCGAGTGTCGCGACGTCCATGTTCTGAATTGGGGCCATCGCGGTGACCTCTTGCCCGAGGTGTCGGGTGAGTGGTGGACGCAGAAGAATGAGCGCGATTTTCGCGTCTGGGAGTGTTAGGGCGACGCCTGATTCTCAGAGGCGGAACGAGTTCCAGAGAGATCGATGACACCGAGTTTGTGGGCTGGCTCGTTGTCGCGGGACGTCTTGCTGAACGACGCTCGCATGAAAGGGGGCTTGGCAAGCAGTCGAAGTCGGTGTTCTCGCCGGTCGCCGCCTTGACGTCACGGCGGAGGGGCGACCTGAGCCGACACATCCTGATGAGGTCAAGGTTTCGGAGAGGGGGGTGTGATGTCGAGGCTGGCGCGGAGGACGTAGAGGTGGCCAGTCAGGTGAGGAGCTTCGGCTATCGCGGCGGCGGGCTCGAGTCCTGAGCGTGCGGCGATGGTCGCCAGGACCACGGGAAGTTCGCTCTCCGTGAAAGCCGGGCCGGCTTCGAGTGGGAATCGCAATGGGCCGAAGTTGACGATCGTGAGGGGGCGAATCAGCGGCGATCTGAACTCCGACGACCAAAGACCAAGGTCGATGGCTTCGATCTTGGCGTTGAAGACGTCCTCGAATTCGACCGTGTCACCCGAGGCAGGTCGGCTGCGGTAGATGGAGGTCTTCGCGTCGAGTCGACCATGCAGGACTTCCTCGGCATCCGAGTCGTTCTCGGGTTGTCCGGTCGCCAGCAGGCTCTCGATGATGGTCGGCGCTCCCGGGGCGCCGCGATGATGGCGGACGAACCACTCGACATAGGCGGTCGCCGCGCCCGGGGCGTTCAGATGGCCCTCCCAATCCGCGAGATCGCCGTCTCCGAAGAAGGTCCTCATGGTGTCTTCCATCGAGAGCAGGTCGGTCGTCGCGGCCGAGCTGATGGCGAGCGTCGCTCGAGCGTTGGCCTCGTGCCAGCGATGCACGATCGGCGACAGTCTCGAGATGCGCGCGGTCGTCGGTCGAAGATGTGACAGGTCGAAGTCGCGAAGCTCGAGTTCGATCTGCTGCGCCATCGGGTCCTTCTTGGCCGACAGGACCACGATCCCGCGGATCGACCTCAGGTCGATGTCGCCGGTACAGGTGAGCCCGTGGTCTTGCCGGGCGCAGCGCAGGCTCTCCAACGCCAGGAGGTAACGTGCCTCTTGGGCCGGAGTCGGGCTGCTCGTGCCCGCCGGATCGTGCCGCATCAAGAATGGATGCAGACCTCGTCGTGGCCCATCTCCAGCGCGCGCGATCCTGCCGGCGGGCCCACGAAAACCCTGGGGATCGACCCCTCCGTAGAGCATCGGTCCGAGGTCCGCAGGCGTCTCGAGCAGGGGCCCTCCGAAGTTCTGGGCGACCATGGCCCGGAGGTTGGACGTGTCGTCATGAAGTAGAACGCTGCCCTTCCGGGAGCTCGTTCGGGTCGCGGCGAGAACGGCGATGGCGGCGCTCCCAGGAAGGACGATCGGCACCGTCCAGGGCGTACCGATCTCGAGGGACTCGATGGTCGTGATCAGCAAATCGTGCAGGTGAGCTCGGCGGAGATCATTGTCGGTCGGCACGGGGAAGAGCTTTCTTGCTGCTTGTGAAGTCCATCCAGGGCAGCTGGTCGGTCGCCCGCCTGGAGCACGCGTCGGGGCGAGGCTACCGGAATCGAGCCGGTGTTGGCCAGAACCGCATGATGCCAACGAAGGTCGGTCCAGGCCATGACGACGGGCGGAATACCAGGCGATGCGGATGCGATGCGAGGTGGCTGCCGCCCAACGATCAAGCTGGGCCGACCATGGCCGCCGCGGAGTCCCCCGGACGCGCGTGAAGGCGCGCCTCATTCCGCCGTGAGGGCGAGCTGGGCGACGAAGACGGAGGCGGGGTCGGGGCCGAGGGTCATGGCGATGGTGGCGAGGCTGCGGGGGAGGAGCTGCTCCCGGTCGGGATGGCCGGGGCGGACGAGGGTGACGGGGCGGTCGAGGTCGACGAGGCTGTCGTCGAGGTAGATGGTGAGGGACGGAGCGGTGGTCTTTTCCTCGACGATGATCCTCTGGCCGCTGATCCGGACGGCCGCCAGGTTGCCGGCCTGGCGCGCGGACCCGGGCATGCCGAGCCAGTAGAAGCGATCGTGCAGGACGTCGTCCTGGAGCCAGACGACGCGGTCCGGGCGGCGACGGCGCTTGAACTTCGCCATCCAGGGCAGGGCGACGCGGTCCTCGCGGTCCATCCAGTGGCCCTTGCCGGCATGGATCACCACCTCGTGATCGTAGCCGCCCGCATCGGCGGCGCGGAGCTTCGCGAGCTCCTCCTTCCACGTGGCCGCGACCTCGTTGCGCTTGAAGGCCGCGTCGTTGGCGCCCATGTGCAGGGTGAAGGGGAGGTTCCTGAGGCCGAGCGGACGGGTCTCGTTCGGATGCCCGGCCATCATGGCCGCGGCGGCGAAGCGATCGGCCATCCTGGGGG
Source organism: Planctomycetota bacterium (assembly GCA_020639295.1). Classification (GTDB taxonomy): domain Bacteria; phylum Planctomycetota; family DRQF01; genus JACKGY01. Next base: position 18,764 of record JACKGY010000019.1, on the reverse strand, counting down.
CGAGCTGGAAGACCCCATCGCCGCCGGCCGAGTAGCCCATCAGGTAGACCCGATCGACGTCGACCCCGGCGAAGAGCACCGCGTCCTCGATGAGGCGCAGGAAGAAGGCGTCGATGTGGGCCTGGTGCCACATGTCCCAGGTGTCGGTGGGGGCGCGGGGGGCGAGGTAGAGGCCCTCCTTCGGCTCGTAGAGCTTGATCTGGTTGCGCCATTGCTGGTCGTTCACGGACTTCGGGGCGCTACCGCCGCCGTGCATCGAGATGAAGAGGCTTCGCTTGCCGGGCGCGGCCTCGCCGAAGACGCCGTACTCGAAGGGCATCGTCAGCTCGCCGATGCGGATCTCCCTCTTCTTCCACTCTTCCTCGCGCTCCTCGCGGAGGCGGCGCTCGAGGTCGGCGATCAGCAGGTCGCGGCCCTTCTCGGCCTTCACCCGCGTCAGCGCCACCTTGGCGAAGGCCTGGTCGGCGAGCGCGGGGCGTTCGGCGACGGGACGGGCGAGCCAGGCCTCGAGCGCCTTCAGGGGATCGCCCGGCGTCTGGGCGCAGATCGAGGAGCCGAGGAGGATGAGGACGATCGATCGCATGCCGCGCTCCGCTACCGGTCGCGGCATTCTCGCCGTCGCCGCCGGGGTCGGCAAGCCGGGGACGCGGGTCGATGACCGGGTTGCCTCCGACGGCTCAGGCGCCTCCCGGTCTCGACCCGAAGAGCGGCGCGCCGGCGAGGGCGCGTCGAGCCGACCAGGAGGCCAGGCCCGCGATGACCAGCAGCGCGATCAGCGAGCCCGGCGCATACCAGTGGCCGAGGTCCGAGGTCAGAGGCCAGGAGCGGGTCAGCTGCAGGCCCAGGACCGCGCCGATGGCGGCGATGAAACCGACCCGCGACAGGAGGAAGGTGAAGGTCGCGAAGTAGACCAGACGGAGCACGACGCCGGCCGCGAACTCCCCGGCGGGAACGCCGCGGGCCTCGACCGACAGGTAGAGGATGACCGGCAGGAGCGCGGCCAGGATCTCGGCGGGCAGCTTGCGGCGGAAGAGCAGGCGCAGACCGACGAAGACGGTGGCGAGCATGAGCACCCAGATGATCGCGGTCGCCGGGTCGAGGCTCAACTGCTGGAGCTTCAACCCCTGGCCGCCGAGTGACTGCAGGGCCCCGTTCCATTCGGCGGGCCGGAACATGATCCAGGCGGGCAGGACGAGGCCCGCCAGATGGAAGAGACCGACGACGCCGATGGCGGTCGCCATGCCGATCAGGAACTCGCGTCCCACCATCGGGTCGCGCCAGCGGCCGGCGGCGAGACGCGTCCAGCCCACCAGCGATCGCGGCCAGAACCGGCGCAGATGGGGCTCGATCGCCATGAAGGACACCGCGCAGGTGATCGCATGCAGAGCCGCATGGCCGAGGGCGCGCCCGAGGAGGAGCGAATCCAGGATGCCCAGCACCCCGCTTTCGTCGACCTGGATGGCGACCAGGTGGGCGACCAGGTAGCCGGAGAAGGGGATCAGTGCCGCGAGCCGCGCGCCCCGGGGATCGATCCGCCGCGCCTTCAGATTCCGCCAGGCGAGGATCAGCGCGAGGACGGCGATGACCACGCGGACGAGCCCGCCGAAGTCGAAGCCCCGACGCCGGGGCGGCGCGTCGTCGGCGCGCGCGCCGAATCGATCCCAGGTCAGCCAGCGTTCGCCCGCCATCTTGCCGTAGCGGAAGCCGACCACGCGGTCGCCGTAGAGTGCGACTTCGACCCGCGGTCCTCCCGCCTTCGTGGTGGCGAAGGCCAGACGTCGATCATGGCGGAGCGGTATCCGGAGCACGGGTTCGACCGGCCTCAGCTCGTCCCGGCGCAGGTTCGCCGCCGCGAGCACGGCCGCGAGCCGATCCTCGACCCGGCCGTCATCGCGAGCGTCGAAGTCGTCCGGCACGTAGACGTCGAGCTTGCGTAGCTCGAGGTCCCGGTTCAGCAGCGTGATCATCGACCCCGGCAGCTCCTCGGGAGGATCGCCGAGGTTCGCGCCGATCTGGTGGATGTTCTCGGGTTCGAGCGGTGTCGCGCTCCAGCGGCACCAGGCCGCGATCGCGAGGCCGCCCTCGTCCGCGGTCTCGGGTTTCGCCGCCACGAAGCCCCCGGCCTGATGGGGCGGAAGCTCGGCGAAGCCGGCGGCCTCGAGCACCCGTTCGGCCTCCGCCCGGAATCGTGCCGGGTCATGGTCGGGAAGGACCCTGGGCCAGCTCGAGAACAGCAGGCTCGACGAGGTGCCGAGAATCACGACCGCGAGGAGCCGAGCCACTTGTCCCGGAAGGAGGACGCCGTCGGCGCCGCTGTCGGCGACCATGGCGGCCGAGGGCGTCTCGCCGGCGGCGAGGGCCGCGGCGATCGGGTCGCCACCGGGGAGGAGCGCGAGAACGGCAAGGGCGCTCTTCGGGCGTCGTTCGGGTTCGGCCGCGAGGCAGGCGCGCAGGACGCCGTCGATCTCCGGGTCGAGCGTCAGCCTGGCCGGGGCCTCCGCGGCCCGGGCGGTCGGGGCGGAATCGCCTCGCGCATCGCTGAAGAGCTCGCGCAGGATCAGCCCGAGCGCGTAGAGGTCCGACCGGACCGAGGCCGGCGCGCCCTCGAACAGCTCCGGCGCCATGTAGGCGGGCGTGCCGGCGAAGTCGCCGGCCTCGCGATCGACCAGGCTGGCGATGCCGAAGTCGGTGATCCGCACGCGCCCGGCGTCGTCGATCATGACGTTGCTCGGCTTCAGGTCGCGATGCAGCACGCCCGCGCCATGGATGGCCGCGAGTCCGCGGGTGAGTTGCTGGGCGATCTCCGCCGCCTTCTCCGCCGCCGGGCGACCGAGTCGACGCAGGACCGAGCTCAGGTCCTCGCCGGTGACCAGCTCCATCGACAGGTACCACTCGTCGCCGGTCGTGCCGATGTCGTGGATCCGACAGACGTTCGGATGCGACACCTTCCGCGCCGTGCGGACCTCCGCGCGCAAGCGGTCCAGGGCCCGCCAATCGCTCGCCAACAGCGGCGGCAGGAACTTCAGGGCCACGTCCTCGCGCAGCTCGAGATCCTCGGCCCGGTAGACCTCGCCCATGCCGCCCCGGCCGAGCAGGTCGATGATGCGATAGCGCCGTCCGAGCAGGTGACCCGGTTGGAAGCGACGCCCCGAGCCGGTCGCCCCGCCGATTCCCGCCTCGGTCTCGCCCTCGTCGAAGCCGAACCAGCTGGCATCCGTGGCCGGCCGGACCGTCGGATGCCGGGTCGCGATCTCCGCGCCACAGGACGGACAGCGGTCACGAGATCCGGACAGGACGGCTTGACACTGGGGACAGGTCGACATGGTCTCCTCTCGGCTGCCCAGCCATCCTGCCGATGACCGGAGGCCTGTCCACCGTCGAGCGGGCGAAAGATGTCGGAACGGGGAGATTCCGTCGCCACCGCGGCCGCGAACGTTGGGGACGGCAACTCGCGGCGGTCGAGCCCGGCCTGGAACGCCGGTCGTCGTGCCGAGGCAGGCGACCCAGTTCGGCGCAGTCTTGGCCTCCCGCCCCCGTCGAGGCGGCGAAGGCGGGCGCCGCCAACCGCGTGGAATCCGTCTCAGGAGGCCGCGACCGCCGCGGCCTCGAAGAGCGCGGCCGGCATCGGGTGGTCGAGCTCCCACTCGATGTTCATCGGCCGCTCGCCTCTCGACCTCTGGAACCGGACCGGACCGACGAAGGAGTAGGGCATGGTCTCGCCGCGGTCGTCCTTCTTCCTGACCCGGATGAAGAGCAAGGGCGTGATCCCGCGGGCAGCATGTTCGGTGTGACGCCGCCCCTTCTCGCTGTCGACGCGCGTGCGGCTCTGCGACTGCCAGTGGAAGAGATTCGGAGCCAGGGCGAAGTCGCGATACATGGTCGTCGGCGAGTAGTCGTCTTCGTCCTTGGTCAGCGTGACGAAGAGGAGATTGCAGCGGCTCGAACCATGGAACACGACGCCCTCGCGGGGTTCGTAGAGGCGGCCGTTACGGACGTCGCCGAAGGCCGCCATGATCTCGTGGAGGGCGTAGCGCGCATGGAGCGCGAGCGGCACCCCGGACTCGTGCACGAAGGCGGGCGTCCGGTGGTCGAGCCTGGTCTCGAGCAGGTCGAGGAGTTCGAGGAACTCGCGCCCGAGGGCTCGGTGGGAGCGCAGCGACCCGATCGCCCGGCCCGGGTCGACGGCGGCACTGCGATCGAGCGCCGTGGCCAGCATCATGGCGAGTCGTGGTTGCGCGTCGACCGCCTCGTCTCCGCGCACGAGCGCCCGCCAGGCGGTCAGCCGCCGCCGGTCGTCGACGTGGAGGAGACGACCGATCGCGCGGGCTAGCGCCGCCTCGTCGGGTCCCGCCGGCTCCGGCTCGAAGCGAAGCGCCCGGCGCAGTTCGGTGAAGGTCCTTCCGCCTCGGTACAGATCGCCGAGCTCGAGGTCGCAGGACTCGAGGAAGCCGGCGAGCGTCGTCGCGGGGCCGAGATCCGCCAGCTCGGCCAACAGGCCCCGTCGCCCGCTGCCGATCCCCTGGCGAAGATTCTCGAGGATGAGCTCGCGACTGACGCGATCGAGCTGGATCGAGCAGCCGGCGGGGAGGTAGGGGAAACCGTCTTCGACCTGATCCCGCAACTCCCTCCGGCTGCCTCGGGTGATGGCCCGGTACTTGAGGTCGTAGCGGAAGCGCCGATGCGCGTGGCCGACGAAGTCCAGGGCCGTCAGGCAGCGCTTGCCCTCCGCATGTCGGAGGCCACGGCCGAGCTGCTGGGCGAAGAGCAGGCCGCTTTCGGTCGGGCGCAGGAACAGGATGGTGTCGACCGCCTTGATGTCGATGCCCTCGTTGAAGACGTCGACGCAGAAGATCGCCTTGAGCTCGCCAGCGGCGAGCCTCCGGATGGCGTCGCGGCGGTCCGCCTTGTCGGTGGTGCCGAGGACGCAGGCGGCGGGCAGGCCCGCGCGCTGGAACGCCCGGGTCATGTAGCGGGCATGGGAGACGCCGGCGCAGAAGCCGAGGGCGCGCATGGTGGTCGGATCCTCGACGTGGTGCCTGACCGCGGCGAGGATCAGGTGGGCGCGGGCGTCGTTGCCGTCGTAGAGGTCGTCGAGCTCGCGGGGGTCGTAGCGGCCACCGCGCCAGGAGACGTCGCGGAGATCGACGCCGTCATGGACCGCGAAGTACTGGAAGGGCACGAGCAGGCCACGATCGATCGCGTCCCAGAGCCGGAGCTCAGCCGCGATCCGGCCGCCGAACCAGTCGGTGATGGTCGAGCCATCAGCTCGCTCCGGCGTCGCGGTCAGGCCGAGCAGCTCCCTCGGTTGCAGATGATCGAGGAGCCGGCCGTAGGTCTCGTTCCTTCGCGCGGCGTGGTGCACCTCGTCCACGACGACCACGTCGAAGCGATCCCTGGGCCAGGACGCCACGTCACGGCGCGCGAGCGCCTGGACCGAGGCGAAGACCTGGGTCCACTCGCGGGGAGTCTGGCCATCGACCAGGTACTCGCCGAAGGAACCGTCCCCGACCGCGTGGCGGTAGGTCGCGCAGGCCTGCTCGAGGATCTCCTTGCGATGGGCCACGAAGAGAAGGCTGGGGCGAGGCCGCCCCATGCGGGCGTAGTCGAGGGCGGCGACGACGGTCTTGCCGGTACCGGTCGCCGCGACGATGAGGTTGGCGTGCCGGTCGTGGACCTCGCGCTCGGCCGTCAGGCGATCGAGCACCGCCTGCTGGTAGGTGAAGGGGCGGATCGCGAAGGTGTGTTCGATCCGGTCGTCGTTCCGGCGGACGATCGCGATGCCGCGCGCGAACTCCTCCCGCGCGTAGTCGCGGAAGTCCGGGTGATTCCAGTAGTTCTCGTAGGCGCCGCGGAACTCCTCGAGCGTGGCGCGATTCTCGATCTCGGAGAGGCGTACGTTCCATTCGAGGCCGCTGGTGAGCGCCACCTGCGACAGGTTGGAGGAACCGACGAAGGCGGTCGAGAACCCGGAGTCGCGCTGGAAATACCAGGACTTGGCGTGGAGGCGCGTCGAGCGCTGCTCATAGGAGACCTTGACCTCGGCGCCGAGTTCGACGAGGTCGTCGAGCACGCGGGCCTGGGTCATGCCGCCGTAGGTCGAGGTCAGGACTCTCAGCCGGCCACCGCGCTCCCTGAGCTTCGCGATCTCGTTCCGGATGCCGACGTAGCCCTGCCAGAACAGGAAGGGACAGAGGAAGTCGACCGAGTCCGACGAGGCGATCTCGAGCCGGAGTTCGGACTGGAAGCTCCGCTCGCGATTGGCGTTGACGAAGAGGGCCGATTCGGAGAGCGGGACGCTCGGGCGTGGTGATCGACGGCTGGCGGATTCCGGCCCCACCGCGGTCAGGAGCGTCCTGGTGAGATGATCGTCGGAGCGGGCGAAGCGCGGGAGCTCGGCGATCAGCACGTCCAGGATGCGATTGCAGATCCGGAGCTGGGCGTCGACCTGGTCGTCACCCTTGACGTCGGCGAGAGCGCGCTCGAGGAAGTCGTAGACGGCGCGCGCGAGGCGGCGACCGGCCTCCGAGTCGCCGAGATCGTGGTGTTCGGCCGCGAGTTCGTGGACCAGCGAGTGGGTCGCCAGATCGAGGACGCGCTCGTAGAGACCACGAGGAATCTCGGCCACGGATCGAGCTCCAGCCTGCGGGGTGGCCGGCGACCTCCAGCGGACCTGCCGCCGACGAGCCACCACGATTCGACGTCGGGTCGTGTCCTTTTCGACTCACCACGCCGGTCGACGATCGACCGGAGGGTCGATCACGAACAGAGCCTCGTCGGAGGCCGATCTCCTGTCAACCGCCGGCGCGGCGAGTGGCGGGCCCACCTGGCCTCTTCCCGATCGGGTGGTGGCGCCGCGTAGCCTGGAATCGACCGAGCCGAGGCGACACCAGAGCCGAGTCGGCGCGCGCAGGGCCAGGTCGCGGGCCGGTGGTCACCGGGCCTTCGGTCGGCCCAGGCCCTGCTCGTCGAGGAAGGCCATGACCGTAGGGAGGAGATCCTGGACCACCATGAGGTGCTCCGACTGGGGCGCGATCTCGAGGACGGGAGCCGGACCGTCGAGGTCGGCGAGCCGGGCGGCGAGATCGAGCACGGAGCGCCTGGAGAAGTCTCGCTCGGCGGTGCCCAGGAAGAGCGGGCCGCGGGTGAGACGCTCGAGCTGGCTCGTTCGCGCCGCGCCGGCGATGGCGACGACGGCGGCCAGGGGCTCGGGACTCCGGGCCGCGGCATCGAGGGCCGCGCCCGCGCCCATCGAGTGACCGACGAGGAACACCTGGTCGCGCGCGAAAGGGCGGATCCCGGCAAGGCGGTCGAGAAGGCCGGCGAGGTCGAGCCTGCCGAGGATCGGCAGCCGTGGCGCGACGACGACCGCCCCACGAGCGATGCCCTCGGCGACGTAGCGGCCGCGGCCGTAGGCCTCGAAGAACATGTTCTCGCTGCCGCCGGCGCCGTGCAGGAGGAGGAGCAGCGGGCTGCTCGGGCCGACCTTCTCGGGAACGGCGATCCGGATCGTGTCGATACCGGACTCGCGCGGCAGGGCCAGGACGTACTCGCCGGCGGGCAGCGCGTCGTCGGCCTTCAGCGCGGCCAGGGTCTCGAGGGCGCGCAGGCGCGCCAGGGGGCGGGGTTCGTTCTCGGGCAGGTCGCCGTCGTGGAGCCGGCGCAGGGCCGCGAGGCCGGCCTCGATGCTCGTCCGCCGCCAATCGGGCCCGTCCATGGCGGCGGCCACCTCGGCGAGAGCGGCGAGCCGGTCTTCCAGGTCGGGGATCAGGGCGACGGCGTGGACGAAGCGATCGAGCGCGTGCTTGCCGATCCGCAGGGTGGCGACCAGATCGAGATCCATGGCCGGCGCCGTCTCGGCGACGACGAGGCGCAGGGGCGAGTCCGCGTCCTCCGGCCGGACGCGTTCGATTCGCTGGGGGAGGGCTGCCTTGCCGTCGACGGTCTCGAAGCGGAAGTCGATCTCGAGAGCTTCGGGTCGTGCACCGGCGTCGTAGAGGGCCTCCTCGTGCCAGGTCAGCGACTCACCGGCGCGCGGGTCGACGATCCTCCTGCCGAGCACGATCCTGCGGCTGGCCGCCCAGGCGCTTTCCGGGTCGATCTCGGCCGAGCGAAGGAGCAGCCGGCCCTCGTCGAGCTGGCGGGCCGCGCGCTGGAGGCGGAAGCCGAAGAAGGAAGCCACGGCGGCCTCGACGCTCGGCAGGGCGCGAACGCGTGCCGTGACCTCGTGGTTCGACCAGCCCTGTTCCAGCTTGATGAGTCGCTGCGCCAGGTCGTTCCGCTGCGCCAATCCCGACGGTGCCAACAGGGTGAGGGTCACGAGGAGGAGCAAGGGTGATGGTCTGGTCATGATCCGGGCTGTCCTCGATCGGGGCCCGGGCGGCGGCAAGTCTCCAGACCCGCGGTGACGCCCGGTTGCGACGAATTCCGGGCGAGTCCCGAAGCACCGCGCCAGGCGGGTCGGGCGGCGGCGGAACAGCGGGAGGCTCCCGGACCGTGACTCAACCGGCCCGACCCATCGGGGTTGCAGCCAACCCGGGAGGTTGCGCCGAGCGTCGCCCCTGGCCGCGCGCTCGCGCCGCGATCGCGCGGCCTCGTCACCCGGCCTGCCGCCGGGGCGACCCAGCGGTCTGCCGATCGGCGGTAAGGCCTGCTCCTGCATGAACATCCAGTGGTGATGGTGGGGGAATTGGTCGACTTTCGGGTAAGGGATGCGTAAGCTCTGGAGCAGCCGTGGGTGGCTGGTACTCGCTTTTTTGCCTCAACTCGAATTGCCTGAAGGACTTGCTGATCCGGTCCAGGGCGTCGAGCTGCCTTTGTCGATGGTGAAGGACGGGAGGGGATCGGGCCCCACCCGATGACTGGATGAACCAGAAGCAAGTTTCGCCCGGACAGGGTGCCTTCGGCCTGCAGGCGGTCCGCGTGGTCTGGGCCGCCCTGCTGGCCACCGGAGCGGTTCTCGGCCTGGACCTCTACCTGCGCGGCAAGTCCCTCCCCGAGGACAGCGCGCCGAGCCTCCTCGGCTTCGCCGGCCTGGTCCTCGGCGTCCTGATCGTCGCGGGTTGGACGGTTCTCGTCCTGCACCGGATCCTCGGCCGGATCTTCGGTGGCCGTCGCGCCTTCATGGCCACCGCGGCCTTCTTCCTGCCGGCGCTCCCGCTGATCATCCGCACCGCCTTCCTGATCTTCGACACCCCGAGGATGCAGAAGAACGAGTATGGCGGCCTCGCGCCGGCCTGCCTGGTCATCGCCATCTGCATCGGCATCATGGTGGCCGCATCCCTGACCGGCTGGTTCGCGCGGCGCGGTTGGGGGCGACCCTTCGCCTTCCTCGGCCTCGCCGGTTTCGCCTACGTCTGCCGGCGCTTCGACACCCACTTCTACCCGGGGCTCTACCCGCATCTCCATCAGTTCGCGGTGGTCGCGCTCTACGCCGTCGCCGCCTGCGCCGCCTTCATCCTGGTGCCGCGCTCGGCGCTGGGCAAGCCGGGAATCGTCCTCGGGCTCTGCGTCTGCGCCCTCGGCGGCTGGTCGGGCTACCGTCATCTCGAGAGTTTTCTCGGATCGGCGCCCAGCGCCCGCCGGCTGATCGGCACGGAGCTGCAGACCACGTCCCGGCTCTGGCAGCTCGTGCCCTATCGTCGCACCGTCGTCACCGAAGACCGTCAGATTCCGGCCGGTCTCTCGGCCCGGGCGCAGCGTCACCTCGAGGCGCGCGATCGCGCCCGTAAGGCCGTCGCGGCCAAGGTCGGCGCCGACAAGAAGTGGAACGTCCTGATCTACTCGATCGACGCGGTCCGTTTCGATCACACCACGATGGCCGGCTACGAGCGCCTGACCACGCCCTTCATGGCCGAGCTGGCCAAGGGCAGCGTCAACTTCACCAGGGCCCGGTCGCCGGCGACCGCCAGCTTCCTCTCGCTGCATTCGCTGCTCACCGGTGCCGAGCCGTCGACGATCGATGCCCTCCACGGCAAGAACCCGCCGCTGTTGTCGACCCACCTGGCGAGCTTCGGCTGGAAGACGGCGGCCTGGTTCTCCGATGCGATCTTCACCGTCCGTGATCGTTCCTGGCCCGAGGCCGACGGTACGCTCGGCTTCCAGCAGGTCTTCGGCGACCACCCCTACGCCGAGGAGACCACCGACGACATCCTGGACTTCGTCGACGCCAACCGTGGTGGCGGGCCCTTCCTCGCCTTCACCCACATCATGAACCCGCATGCGCCCTACGAGCCCCGTCCCGAGGGCATCTGGGGCCATCAGCCCATGGACAACTACGACGGCGAGCTCGCCCACGTGGATGCCCAACTGAAGCGTCTCTGGGCCGGTCTCGAGCAGCGCGGCGTGGCCAAGGACACGCTCCTGATCATCACCTCGGACCATGGCGAGGCCTTCGGCGAGAAGAAGCAGTTCATGCACGGTGGGCCGCCGAACTGGGTGCAGTCGGCCGTGCCGTTGATGCTTTATGCCCCCGGTCTCCTGGAGCCGCGGACCGTGGCCGCCCCGGTCAGCAACGTCTCCATCCCGGCGACCTTGTGCGACATCCTCTCCCTGCCCGACCTGCCGGAGAACGAGGCCACGAGCCTCCTGCCGCTCGCGCTCGGGATCGAGAACGGGGACGACAGCTACTGCGTCGTCGAGCGCCCGGCCCTGTCGCAGTTCCCCGGCATGTCGCCTTCGCGTTCGATCGTCTACAAGGGCTACGAACTCGTGCTCGACCTCGGCCTCGGCGTCGGCAACCTCTACCACGTCGACGAGGACCCGCTGCACGCCTTCGACGTCGCCGAATCCGAGCCGGAGGTCCTCCAGGAACTCACCGAGCTCGAGAAGGAGTGGCGCAACGATCGCCTGCTGCGCGCGACACCGACCGGAGACGCGGCGGCCCTGCCGGTGGCCTACCGCAGCGAGCGCCAGCTCGTCGAGGCCGGCGACGTTCGGGCCCTGGAGACCTTCGACCGCTTCATCAACGACCCGGACGAGCTGGTGCAGCGCGATGCCGTCAAGGTCCTGCTCGACCTGCGCAACACGCGCAACCCGAAGCCGATCGAGTTCCAGCCCTATACCGGCAAGGACGCCCAGGTCATCGCCCTCTGCAACGCGCTGGCCTTCGCGCAGGGCAAGAGCGAGCTCGGCGAGCTGCTCATCGCCCAGCTCGGCGAGTTCCCCGACGACGTCGAACTGCGCATCGTTCGCGCCCTGGCCTCGAATGCCACCGCGATCGGTGACCTCGGCCCGCTGAAGGCCCGCCTCGCGGCCACCGAGAATCCCGATCTCCGCTTCGAGCTGGCCTGCGCTCTCGGCAACGCCGGCGATCCGAGCGTGCACGAACTCCTCCTGAGCTACGCCAAGGATGCCGACCAGGATCGCCTGCGGGCCCTCATCTGCGCGGCCTGCCACATTCCCGGCAAGGAAGCCTGGGAGCGGCTCGTCGACGTGGCCAACGAGGTGGGCATCGAGGCACAGGTCTTCCTGTGCTGGTACGGCTACTTCCAGGAGACCGAGGAACGGCACGCCTGGGTCCGCGACCTCTTCCGCCAGAGCAACGGGCGGATCCGGTCCAACGGCCTGGCCGCCTCGGAGCGCTTCAAGGACCAACCCTTCCGGGTCGGCATCTTCGAGCTGGTTCTCGACTACGAGGAGGATCAGCGCTTCCGCGCGGTCGCGGCCAAGAACGTCAAGAACTCGAAGAGCGAGCGCGCACCGCAGCTCTTGCTCGACCTCTGCGCCACCGACCCGGTCCTCGGCCCGCGCGGGGCCGGCTTCCTGCGTGATCTCGGGCGACCGGTCAACGACTGCCGCCACCTCATGGATCTCGCCGAGGTCGAGGTCCCCGCCGGCCCGCCCGTCGAGGTCGAGATCGCCTCGCTCCAGCTCCAGGAGCACGAGGAGTCGCGTCGTGCCTACGTCATCGCCCGTTTCGGCGACGACGCGATCGGCGGTCGCATCGTCCTCTCGGCCGAAGGCCTCGAGGCCATGGAATTCCCGATCCGCGCCCCCGAGGAGACCTTCCGCTTCGATCTACCGAAGGAGGTGACCCGCTTCGGCATCCAGGCCCTGGGCGGCGCCAACGAGTCCGTCGCCTGGAAGCGCCAGGGCCTGATCGGCGTCATCCCGCGGATCGAGGAGAGTCGCTGGCCCCAGGGCATGCCCGATGCCGGCGACGTCTACGCCTTCGCCCGCCTCGATGGCCACTGGGTCATGGCCGATCGTCCGGATGGCAAGATCTGGCTGCGCTCGCCGCAGGGCACCTTCCGCTTCTGCGGCGCCGACGAGCGGCCGAAGCGGTTGATGATCGAAGGTGTCCTGCCGCGCACGGCGAATTTCGCGCTCGAGCTGAACGGCAAGCTGCTCCACGAGGAACGCCTGGAGCAGGGCGAGATCAAGGTGACCGCCGAGGTCGGCGACGCGCCCTTCTTCCCGAAGCAGCGCAACCGCCTGGTGATCCGCCTCTCGGAACCGCGCGGCGAGCCGCTCGACGTCAGTCCCAGCCCGGGCGGGGCCCTCGGTCTGAAGTCGATCCTGTGGGAGTAGGGAAGATGTCCAGTCCCGTCGCCATTCTCGGCCTCCTCGCCGTCCTCTCGGGCGTCGTCGGGACCACGTTCTATTTGCAGCAGGATCGGCCGGCCACCGTCATCGGCCTAGGGGCGATGGCCGGCGACCCGGCCGTCGATCTGAAGGCCGCGGCCGCCGACGGCCGCTACCGCTTCCTGGTGGCCGGGCACGTCTACGGGCGCCACGATCACTCGAGCGGCCTGTTCGCTCCCTTCGAGGAGGCCTGGGCGGCGCTGCCGGAGGCGCGGCGGCCCGACTTCGCCATCCTGACCGGTGACGTCGTCCTCCGCCCGGATGCCGCGTCCTGGAATCTGATCGACGAGGACCTGGCCCGCTTCGGCAAGCCGGTCTATCTCGCCCCGGGCAACCACGACGGTGGCTATGCCGGTCAGGATCGCGACGTCATCCTCAAGCGCTACGGCGCGCGCGGCAAGGCCTGGAGGCTCGGTCGCGATGCCTTCCTCTGCTGCGACACGCAGCGCTACCGGGGCAACATCGACGGCGACGACCTCGAGGCGCTGAAGCAGCTCTGTGCCGCCAAGCCGCGGGCGCTCTTCGTCTTCGTGCATCACCTGGTCTGGGTCGACGCCGAGAAGGCCGCCGACCCCGCGGTGAAGGGCCTGGTCAACTCGGTCAGCGCCGGCTACGCCGACAAGGGCAACTTCGATCAGGTGATCCTCCCGCTCCTCGAGAAGTCCGGCGCCGAGGTCTTCGTGATCGCGGGTGACGTCGCCGCCGGCGCCAAGGTCGTCGAATGGCGCGGCGAGGCCGCGCCGAAGGTCCATCTCCTCGCCTCCGGCATGGGCGAGCATCCGCACGTCGGCAGCTACCTCCTGATCGACGTCGACGACGAGGGGATCGAGATCGACTGCCAGCGGCTCGACCAGGGCAGCCACATCGGCAAGGCTCGCTTTCCCGAGCGCTGATCCGGCACCGAGCGCGGCCAGGGCGAAGTTCCCGGAGGTCGGGTCGGGAGCCCCGCCGAGCGGGCGCGGCCCGAGGACGCGCGCCAGGTCCCGATCGGCGGCCGACCTAGCCCCTTTCCCGGCCGGATCTTCGGGCTCCGCGCCGGGCCGGGCGGGTTCCCTGCTCCGCGCGACGACGCGTGGTCATGACGACCGCCGACCTTCGTCGAGCCCAGGTGGCGCGCCGCTTCTCGATGATCCAGTGGACTGCAGCGTAGCCCCGGCCGACGGCCTGCACTAGACTCCCGGCTTTGGAGATCGTGCCATGCGCTGGATCTGGCTGCTTCTGGCCCTGTTCCTGGTCGGCTGCGGAGGTGGCTCGTCGGACGAGCCGATGATGGGAGCCGGGGACGAGCCTGATGGCGTGATCGTCGGGGGTGTCGCCAACTCCTCGGGATCGGCCAGCGGCGACGAAGCGACCGGCGTCTACCGCACGCCATCGGCGACCGAGTCCACCCTGGCGCCGCCCTACCAGCTGGCGGCGCTGGCGCCCCTGCCCGGTGGCATCCTCGACGACGCCGCGATGGTCGCCCTGCCCGGGCGCCGGGCACTCGTCGCCGGGGGCTTCAGGACCGGCAACGTTCCCGGCGCCGAGGCCTATCTCTACGACGGCGGTCTCGATACCTGGACGACGGTCGGACCGATGGTCGCCGCCCGGCGGAATCACGCCATGGTGCGACTCGCCGATGGCCGGGTGCTGGTGCTGGGCGGTTTCGATGCCGCCAATCAGGCCCTGGCGAGCGCCGAGGTCTTCGACCCGACGACCCATGACTTCAGCCCGGTCGGGGACATGACGGCGACGCGTGGCTTCCACAGCGCCGTGCTGCTCGATGACGGCCGCGTGCTCGTCGTGGGTGGACTGTTCGGCGCCGGCGCCGACGCCGAAACCTACGATCCGGTCACCCAGGTGTTCACGGCTCTGGCGGGATCACCGAGCGTCCAGCGCGCTGCGGTGAAGCTCGGCGACGGACGCGTGCTTCTGGCCGGCAGTACCAGCACGACCGCAACCATCTTCGATCCGGTCGCCAATGCCTTCAGCAACCTGGGGCCGATGTCCAGCCCGCATGGGAACTTCCCGACCGTGACGCTGCTGGCCGATGGTCGGGTCTTGATCGCCGGCGGTCAGGGCAATCTGTTCGAGACCGCGGCGACCGACTTCTTCGATCCCGCGACCGACCTCTTCAGCGCCGGCCCCGACATGAACCGGAATCGGGGCGCGCACGCGGCCCTGCGCCTGCCCAATGGCGACGTGCTCATGATCGGCGGTTCGGACAACGGCACCGTCCACGACGGCGCCGAGTTCTGGGACGCGGACCAGAACGTCTTCGTCGATCTGCCGTCGACCTTGCCCGGGCCGAGGATGGCCTTGGTGGCCGTCCCGCTCGAGAACTGACCCGCGGCCGCGTCAGCGGCCGGCGAGGTCCTCGAGTCGGCCCCGGTCGATGAGGCGCAGCGAACGGTCGCTGCCGAGCTCGATCAGGCCGCGCTCGCCCAGGCGGCGCAGGATGCGGGAGAAGGTCTCCGAGCTCAGGTTGAGGTGGCTGGCGAGATCGCGCTTGGTGGAGGGCAGCTCGATCGTCCCCTCCGGGCCGATGGGCAGGTCCGAGAGCAGGCGGGCCACGCGGCCGGCGGCGTCCCTCAGGGTGACGTCCTCGAGCAGGACGACGAGATGTCGCACCCAGAAGGCCATGCCGGTGAGCAGCTGGCGGCAGAGGGCGTGGCTGCCGGCCAGCTCGGCCTGGAGCCGGTCGGCGGGCAGCAGGACGCAGTTCGAGGCCGTCACCGAGACGGCATTGGCCGGCACCGCGAAGGCGCCGATGGCGGCGACCTCGGCGAAGGTCTGATCGGGGCCGCAGAGGTGCAGCACGTGCTCCTGGCCGCTCGGGGCCAGGCGGTAGAGGCGCACCAGGCCGGCGTCGACCACGAAGAGGCCGGGGCAGGGCGTGCCCTGGCGGAAGATCAGCTCGCCCGGTTCGAAGACGTGTTCCTCGCTGATCGCGACCAGTCGTTCGTGCTGGACGTCGTCGAGGCCGCTGAAGAGGTCACAGGAGTCGAGGACCTCGGAGGCGCTGCGTTTCTTCATGCTGCTCGTGCCGGCTCGATTCGAGACGGGCGCGAAAAACCCGCCCGGCTTGATCCAGATCAAGGCGACTTGGTTCCCGCCCCGCGATGATCGTCACCGTGAGCCCGATGGAGGGCTCCGGAACGAACGACGACACGCTATGGAGATGCGGTCATGAACTCCAGTCATGTGAACGAGCACCTGCTCTGCGACCAGTGCGAGCAGACGGCCAACGGAATCGGCTGCGCGATCGGCGCCCTCCCGGGAGTCTGCGGCAAGGATGCCGACGTCCAGTCGCTCCAGGAGACCCTGATCTACGGCGTGAAGGGCCTCGCCTCCTACGCCCATCACGCCCGGCGACTCGGCAAGACCAGCGAGCGCGTCAACGAGTTCATCGAGGAGGCGCTGTTCAGCACGGTCACCAACGTCAACTTCGACCTCGAGAGCCTGCTCGGTCTCGTGCTCGAGTGCGGCACCGTCAACCTGGAGGCGATGCGTCTCCTGGACGAGGGCCACGTCGAGACCTTCGGCAAGCCGCGGCCCACCAAGGTGCGTCACGGCACGCTCGCGGGCCCCGGCATCCTGGTCACCGGACACGACATGGTCGACCTGAACCACCTCCTGAAGCAAGTCGAGGGCACCGACGTCATGGTCTACACCCATGGCGAGATGCTGCCGGCGCACATGTATCCGAAGCTCGGCGATCATCCGAACCTCGCCGGTCACTATGGTGGGCCCTGGCAGAAGCAGAAGACGGAATTCGCCGCCTTCCCCGGACCGGTCCTCGCCACGACCAACTGCATCCTCCTGCCCAAGGAGAGCTACAAGGGCCGCGTCTTCCACACCCGCGTCACCGCGGTTCCCGGCGGCACCAGGATCGACGACGACGACTTCGCCCCGCTGATCGCCTGCGCCCGCGCCTGCGAGCCCTGCGTCGAGCACTTCGAGAAGGAGAGCACGATCGGCTTCCATCACAGCGTGATCCTCGACAAGGCCGGCGATCTGGTCGCGGCGGTGAAGGCCGGCCAGATCAGCCGCTTCTTCGTCATCGGGGGCTGCGACGGCGCCGAGCCGGGTCGCAACTACTTCAGCGACTATGCCCAGGCGACCGCCAAGGACTCCTTCATCCTCACCGTCGGCTGTGGCAAGTACCGCATCAATGGCCACGACTACGGCGAGCACCTCGGCCTGCCGCGCCTGATGGACATGGGGCAGTGCAACGACTCCTACGGCGCGATCAACGTGGCGGCGAAACTCGCCCAGGCCTTCGAGTGCGGCGTCAACGACCTGCCGCTCACGATCGTGCTGAGCTGGTTCGAGCAGAAGGCCGTGGCCGTCCTGCTCTCGCTCCTCTCGCTGGGCGTGAAGGGCATCCGCATCGGTCCCAAGGCTCCGGCCTGGATCACGCCCAACGTCATGGCCGTGCTCAAGGAGAAGTTCGACCTGGACATCGTCGGCAACGACGCCAGGGCCGATCTCGCCCTGGCCCTCGCTCGCTGAAGCCGTCGTGGCGGGCTCCGGGGCGTACCGGCCCCGGAGCCGTCGACGGCGCCGCTGTGGCAGCAGCGTCGAGGGCGTGAGGGCTCAGGAGCCGAACATGCGGCCGAGGAATCCGCCGCGGCGCTGAGGCTTCCAGTTGCGGGCGAGGTCGCGGCAACGATGCGCGACCTCGATGGCCGAACCGCTGCGGCGGGTGGGATCGCGTTCGAGGAGTCCCAGCACCAGGGGGTCGACCTTGCGATCGACCTGGGCCGCCCGGGTCGGGGCCTCGATGCTCCGGCCCGGGAACTTGCCGGTCAGGCCTTCGTAGAGCATGACGCCGATCGCGTAGAGGTCGGCGCGGTGGTCGACCGTGGCCGCCGCCTGGGCCTGCTCGGGAGCCATGTAGAGGGGCGTGCCGAGGATCTGGTGGGTCTTCGTGAGGCGCGCGACGTGGCGTTCGCCTTCGAGCTTGGCGATGCCGAAGTCGGCGATCTTGGCGACGTCGCGACCGTCCACCAGGATGTTCTCCGGCTTCATGTCGCGGTGGACGACGTTCTGCCCGTGGGCATAGGCGAGCGCGTCCGAGACCTGGGCGATGACGTCGAGGAATCGGGTCGGCGTCAGGGCCCCTTCGGCCAGGAGCGCCGAGAGCGGTCGGCCGTCGACGTACTCCATGACGATGTAGTGGAGGCCGCAGGCGGTCTGGCCGAAATCGTGGATCGTCACGATGTTCGGGTGCGTCAGCCGGGCCATCGCCCGCGCTTCCTGGAGGAAGCGCTCGGCGAAGCCGACGTCCTGGTCGGGGTGGGGCGGGAGCACCTTGACCGCGACCCGCCGGCCGAGGCGCGTCTGCAGGCCACGGAAGACGATGCCCATGCCGCCCCGTCCGAGCTCTCGCTCGATCTCGATCGACTCGAGCGCGGTGGCGAGGCGCTCCTCGAGCCCGTCATGGACCGTCCTGGGGTCTTCCTCGTCGAAGAAGAAGTCCTCACCGGCCTCGCGCTGCGCGGTGGAGCGCTTGATCTGGCAGCTGAAGCAGAGCTGCTCCCTGCCGGAACTCACGGTCAGGGAGCCGCAGTCGCGGCAGCTCTTCGGGTCGGTCATCGGCTCCCTCCGGCGCGGAGGCGGCAACTCCAGGGCGCAGCTCGGCCGTTGCCCGACGCGACGGACACCAAGGCGCGATCCGACGATGCTAAGCCCCGGGACCGAGCCCTGCAATCGATCCTTCGATCGCTCCGGCTCAGGAGGCCGCCGGCCGACCCGGAATCGTCCCCGGGGCGGGCACATCCGGGGCGACCGCGAGTCCGGCCGCCGCCAGGGCTCGGCCCAGGACGAGCGCGAACAGGACGACCGCCAGGCCGAGCAGCGGGGCCGCGAGTCCGGGGCCCAGGAAATCGGGCGTGAGCCGGGCGAGGCGCCTCCAGGTGGTCTGCGGATCGGCCCCGGCACAGCTCACCCGGGTGATGACCCAGGCGTGCCCCCAGACCTCGGCCGCGAACAGGAAGACGGCGGCCAGGACGCCGAGGGACAGGTGCAACCGCCTCGGCAGCCAGGCCGTGCCACCGTGGATGAGCAGGGCGGTGGCCGGGAATACCACCGCGATGTACCAGGGGTTGCTGCGCGGGGCGCTGAAACCATCGCCGACATAGGACAGGAGGGCATGGGTCCCGAGCCCGACGAGCATGAGGACCAGGATCGGGAGGAAC
>JACKGY010000018.1 GCA_020639295.1 Planctomycetota bacterium | reverse complement strand
CCCTGGCGCGCTCCCGTCGGTCCCGTCGGCGTCCGCTTGCCGCCGGCGATGACGCCCTCGGCGCAGGCGCCTTCGGCGATCTCGCGGCAGTCGGCCGGAACGTCCACCATCAACCAGTGGACGAACTCGCAGCGCGGCAGGTCTGCCGGCACGCTGCGGCCCTCCTGATTGACGTCGTCGGGGACGCTGGGCACGTCGGGATCGATGCAGCTGATCGCGAAGCTCCTCGTGCCGGCCGGCACGTCGCTCCAGAGAAGCTGCGGATTGACGTTGTCGGACAGCTCCACGTGGCCCGTCGTCGCCGCGCGCGCGAAGGCGTAGCGGGTCGGGATCATGGCACCGTCCAGGAAGCTGGTACTGGTCAGTCGCATGGCGTTCCTTTCGTCGCCGCCATGATAACGACCGCGGTCCGGTGGCGCCCGCCGCCGCCGGCCCTCAGGCCACCGGATTCCGGCTCGGGCCCGCCTGCGGCGTCGCCTGGCCCAGATTCAGACCGCGGAAGCTCTTGGCCTCCTCGCTGCCGAGGTAGCGCTGGAGATGGCGCATCGGCGTCCGATCCAGGTCCACCACGATCAGGCCGTCGACCACGCCGCCGAAGTCCTGGTCGACGTTGAAGGCGGCGACCCGCGCGCCGAGCTTCAGGTAGTGGCGCCAGAGCACCGGCACGCCGTTGCCCTCGCCCTCGATCTCCTCGATCATCTCGGAGACCTCGCGCAGGTCGCCGGCCAGCAGGCCGAGCTCGCGCGGCGACCAGGCCGTGTCCGTGGTCGAGTCCCGGAACGGGCTCGGCGGATCGACCAGGGCGGCGACGCTGGCGTCGAGGTGGCGGTTGCCGAGGTAGCTCACCAGCAGTTCGCGCGACTCCTCGCGGTAGCTGGCGCTCATGCTCACCGCGCCGATCAGGCGCCGGTAGCGCGGGTTGCGGGCCAGGAAGGCGCCGATGCCGCGCCAGAGCATGTAGAGGCTGCCGTAGTCCGACTGGTAGTCCTGGCGGACGAAGGAGCGGCCGAGCTCGAGCGCCGGGCCGACGCGCTCGAGAAAGCGGTCGTCGTAGCGGAACAGGCGACTGGTGTAGAGCATCGCCGCCTCGGGACGACCCTGGACATCGATCGTCGGCCGGAGCCGGTAGGCGCCGGCGATCTCGCCGCGATCGTGATCCCAGACGAAGAGATGCAGGTAGTGGCTGTCGAAGGCGTCCGTGTCGCAGGCCTGTCCCGTTCCCTCGCCGACCGCGCGGAAGGTCTCCTCGCGCAGGCGGCCGATCTCGGTGAGCAGCTCGGGGATCTGCGCGGCCTCGGCGACGTGGACCGAGAAGCTGCCCTCTCGCGCCAGCTCGGTGCGGCGGGCGATGCGCTCGAATTCGGCCAGGCGCAGGGCGGCCGGCGCCTGGGCGACGATGGGGAGCGCGCCGAGAAAGGTCGGATTGCGGCGGCGCGTGGCGACGCGTCGCCGCTGCTGGCCAAGGAGCATGGTCTGGTGATGAAGGTAGCGGGTGACCCGCTCGGCGCTGCCGAGGGCGGCGATCCGGGCCGGAGCGATCGGTCGCCCGACGCGCAGCTTGAAGCTGCGGCCACGCTTGTTCAGGAGCTGCTGAGGCAGGAGAGCGGTTCGCAGCCGTCGCGAGAGCAGGCCCGCGGCATGGAACAGGGCGCCGTTGCTGCCGGTGACGTGGATGGGCAGGACGGTGGCGCCGGTCCTCAGGGCCAGCCGGGCGATCGTGTCGCTCCAGGGACCCTCCTTCACCTGCAGCCGGCGCGCCTCGAGGGCGGCGACCGAACCGGCCGGGAACACGCCCAGGACACCGCCGGCATCGAGCCAGCGCCTGGCCTCCTTCAGGCCGCGAACGTTGGCGCGCGCGGCCTCGTGGCCGCCGAAGGGGTCGACCGCGACGATGTCCCGGCCGAACCGGGGATAGCGCAGGAGCAGGCCGTTGGCCATGAACTTCAGGTCCGGGCGATGGCGCCGGATCACCGCCTGGAGGATCAGACCTTCGGCGATGCCGGTGGGGTGATTGGCCACGACGATGACCGGGCCCTTCGCGGGCAGCCGATCGGCCAGGTCGCCGATGACCTCGGTGTCGATGCCGAGCTGGCGCAGCGCTCGTTCGTGGACGTCGTCGTGCTCGCCGGCGGCGTGGTCGATGCCGCGGTAGCAGTCGTCGAGGCGGTCGATGGCCAGGAGGCGCTCGAGGAGACGGCCCACCGGCCCGCGGCCGAAGGGCTTGGTCTGGCCGAAACGATCGACTTCCTGGCTCTGATGCAGCGACTTGGACATCGGGTCGGATCTCCGCGATGGTGACGAGGACTTCGATCCCAGTCTGTCGCCGCCGCGTGGAGCTTCCGTGTGAAAGGCAGGGAAAGCGGATGCAGGCCACCGGCGCGGCGTGGGGCGCGCAGGTGGTGATTGCGAGAAGGCGTGGGCATCCGATGAAGGCCCGGTATCGGTCCGATGTCCGCCCTCAGGGGCCGAAGCGGGCGAGGTAGCTTCGGAGGTGGACCTTGCGCCGGGTGTTGTCCGAACTCATGTAGCGGATCTTGCCGAAGATCGGGCGCTCGGGGCCCCAGGCCCGGTCGTAGCGGCCGAGGACCCAGAAGATGCCACCCCAGGAGTTCGGGTTGCGCCCGTCGAGGGCGTACTTGTTGTTCAGGTGCACCATCAGTTCGCAGGCGGCCCGTGGGCTCTCGGACCACTCCAGGATCTTCTTGCCCCAGAGCATGCGCAGGTAGTTGTGGAGGTGGCCGGTCCGCACCAGCTCCCGCTGGGCGGCATTCCAGATCTCGTCGTGGGTCTCGGCCCGCTCCATCGTGCCGGCATCGTAGAGCGGCGTGCGCGGGTCGTCTTCGTGCTCCAGCATCGTCCGCCGGGCCCACTCGGGAAGCGAGTCGAAACGATCGAAGCCAGGCTCGTGCGCCGCGGTCCGGTAGCAGAGCTCGCGCCAGGTGACGAGCTGGTCGAGGAATCCCTCGCGGCCGGCGTCGAGGCCCCAGAAGCCGCTGCGTGAACCGTTGCTGCGGTCGGGCAGTCGGCCGAGGTCGAAACCACCCGGTTCGTGAAGCCGCGCGAAGATCTCGTGCGCCGAGACCTGGCCGAAATGCAGGTAGGGCGAGAGGCCGCTGGTCGCGGTCTCGTCGGGATGGTTGCGATCCTGGTCGTAGCGGGGCAGGACCTCGGTGACGAGTCGATCGAGCTTCGCGGCCGCGGCCCGCATCCCGCCCCGGGCCGCCACCGCCGGAACCGAGTGGTCGATCGGCAGCCGGGCGACGATCGCCGCCGGGTCGTCCAGGTCGGTCGCCGAGCGCAGCGGCCAGGGCGCGATCAGACGGTCGAGGTCGGGCTGTTCGCGCGGCCCGGCCCGGTGCTCGAGCGGCTCGGCCAGCGGGGCCAGGGCGAGATGGCCGCGGAGGTTCTTCTGGTAGTAGCGGCGGAAGGCGTGGGCGGTGGCGAAGGGCTGGCGCGGCTCGTGGATCGGCAACAGGCCGTTGCCGTCGACGGCGATCAGGCGGAGGTCGAGGTCGCGGGCGGCGGCGGCCAGCATGCGCGGCAGGAAGAAAACCGGGAAGTCGTCGGTCACCACCAGGCTGGCCCTGGCGGCGAGCGCGGCGAGGAGCCCCTTGCCCGCGCCGGGCTCCGGTTCCAGGTAGGCGAGATGGCGGATGCCGGCGGCCTCGAAGGCGCGGCTGGTCTCGGCCATGCCCTCGATCACGAAGGAGTGGATGCGGTCCGACGCCCAGGGATAGTCGACCCGTAGCGCCTCCAGGACCACCAGGGGACGGTCCAGCCGGCGGGCCTCGGCCAGCGCCAGCTCGAGGGCCCAGTTGTGGCGGCTGCGGCGCTGGGCGACCATCCAGTAGAGGACGTAGTCGCCGTCGCGTCGAGGCGGGCGATCGTCGAGGACGCGCAGTCTTTCGGCCGGAACGGGCATCACGGATCGCTCCCTCGTGGTCAGGGACCCGGATAACACCCGTCCTCCGGCCCGGGCAAAGGCGTGACCAAGCGCCGCGGTCCCTGCCCGTTGCGGGCGGACCGACCACCGCTAAGCTCGGGCAAGGCGTGGAACGGGGCGATCAGGCGCTCCCGTTGCCTCGGGCCGGAGACACCCTCGCGGAGAGGCGCCATGTGGAAGCAGGTCGTGCTCGTCCTGGTCATGAGCCTGGGCACGGTTCGGGCCCAGACGGCGGAGGACTTCCAGCAGGGGATGGACTCGGTCCATCGCCAGATGGAACGACGGGCCTGGGCCAAGGCCCTGGCCGAACTCGAGACCCTGCTCGCCACGCACGAGAACCAGCCGCACGTCTGGGCGCACAAGCTCGAGATCGAGGAGGATCTCACCCGCTGCAGCTACTATCGTGATCATCACGACCCGGACCTGGACGACCTGATCAGCGGCAAGCTGATCAGCTACAACGAGCGTAGCGGCAAGATCAAGCTCGAGTACGGCGAGGACCTGCGCGATTTCCAGCGCAGCTCGTCGGGGCTCCGTTGCCATCCCGCGGTCTTCGCCGGTCCCTATACCATCACCTTCAAGGGCGCGAAGTACCTGGGGCGCGTCTCGTCCGGCCCCCGGGGCGAGCCGGTGACGCCGGAGACGATGGTCTGCATCGCCGAGGACACGCTCGTGCGGGTCTACTTCGGTCAGCCGGTCGAGAGCGACGGCGCCACCCAGCGCTGGGTGCCCGGCCGCATCGACCTGTTCGCGAAGGACCAGTGGTCGACGGTCGACGAGAAGGAGATGTCTCCCTGTCGGACCGGCAAGCCCTACCTGCTCAAGATCCAGGTCTCGAGCCGTGACGTGAGGGTGTCCTACAACGGCAAGAGCTACCTGATCGGCAAGAAGGAGAAGGACGTCTATGGCGGTTTCGGCTTTCGCCACTTCGACCCCGAATCGCTCGTCATCGAGGGCACGATCGAGACCTCCTGGCTCGCCGGCCTCCGCGACGAGGTGATGCAGAAGGACTTCGCCCGCTTCCTCGAGGGTCTCGATCGGACGGCGCTCCTGCCCGCCTGGTTGCGCGCCGCCGAGGCGCCCCCGGCGGCGACCGCGACCGGGTCGGCCGGCGCCGCGATCCCGGCCCCGGCCCCGGCCCCGGCCGGCAAGGCGACCTTCCGTCCGGCCGGCCTCCTGGGCCAGGGTCGCAGCATCTACGACGCCGCCGTGACCGCGCTCGATGAGGGACGGCTCGACTACGTGGCGCGGCTCCTGACCGAGAAACAGGGCATGATCCTGCCCGACAACGCCAAGCTCTACCTGGGCGCGTCCGTCCTCCATCTGGCCGGGCAGTTCGACGCGGCCGCCGAGGGCCTGCGCGAGTTGCGCCGGTCGGAGCCGAGCTTCTACTGGGCCGCCTGGCGTCTGGCCCTGGTCGCGGCCGACGCCGGCCGGGACGAGGACCTCGGCGCCGCGCTGAAGGAGCTCGAGACCGCCTTCCCGGCGGTGGCCGACGATCTCGATCAGGTCGTCGCGGCGCTCATGGGCCGGGGCCGGCTCGAGGACTGCAAGAGGCTGATCGCCCGGATCCGCGGGATCGACCCGGAGAACCGCGAGATCCGCCCCTACGAGTCGATGCTCTTCAAGGCCGAGAAGGGACCCCGCTGGCGCCAGACCTTCGAGTACAAGTCGCGCCACTACCAGGTCTGTTCCGACATCGACAAGGAGGTCTGCGTCGACGCGGCGCAGACGCTCGAACAGGCCTATCTCGCTTACTCGGCCCACCTGCCCGCGCTGCGCGCCGACGCGAAGGAGCGCTTCCGGGTCTACTTGTTCTCCGGGGAGGCGGGCTACACCGCCTACGTCGCGGATGCGCTCGGTGGCTCGCCGCGCCATACCGCCGGCCTCTACAGTCCCTTGCTCAAACAGCTCCTGATCTGGAACCTGCCCAGCCGCGAGGAGATGCTGCGCACGGTCCAGCACGAGGGCTTCCACCAGTACCTGGATCAGGTGGTCTCCGACGCGCCGCGCTGGCTCGACGAAGGCCTCGCCGAGTACTACGAATGCGCCGGCAGCGGCACCTGGGACAAGGGCGTCCTCCGCCCCGACCATCTGGAGCAGCTCGAGACCCGTGGCTTCCGCCCGCTCGAGACCTTCCTGCGCGACGGCGCCCACCAGTTCTATGGCGACGGCGTCTGGGCCTACGCCCAGGCCTGGGCCTTCGTCCACTTCCTCCGTCATTCCTCGCGGGGCAATGCCAGGCTCTTCGACGATCTGCTCGCCGCCCTGATGACTCTCCGCTCCGGCCACGCCGCGATCGAGAAGGTCTTCGCCGACACCGACCTCGACGCCCTCGAGAAGGACTTCAAGAACCACGTCGCCGCCTTGCGTGCGCGCTGAGTCCGCGGCGGCGGGGGCGGGGGTGGCTCTCGGGATGAGTTCCGGACGGCCGGGCGCCGGGAGATCCGGCCGTCCGACTGCGGACGCCCGGCCGGGGGGATTATGATCACCCCATGACCGGTTCGAAGGCGGCATGTCATGACGTGGTCGTGGTGGGCAGCGGCCTCGGTGGGCTCGGCGCGGCGCTCGCGCTCGCGCGCGCCGGGCTCAGGCCCCTGGTCCTGGAACGACTCGGCTACCCGGGTGGCTGCGCCGGCAGCTTTCGTCGTGGCGCGGGACGATTCGAGGCCGGCGCGACCCTGGTCTCAGGCTTCGGGCCGGGCCAGCTCTTCCGCCGGTTCCTGGACGAAGGTCTCATCGACCTGGCGATCGAGGAACTCGATCCCGTGATCGAACTCCGGGCGCCGGGCCTCGTCTTGCCCATCGGCAACGATCGTCAGGCCTTCGTGGCCGCCCTGCTCGACCGGGCGCGCGACGCCGACGAGCGCCGCCGGCTCGCCGCCTTCCTCGCCGAGCAGGGGCGCGCCGCCGGCGTCCTGTGGCGGCTGATCGACCATCCCGAGGCCCTGCCGCCCTTCGAGCGCGGGGCCCTGTCGATCCACCTGGGCCAGATCCGGGGCTACCTCGGCCTCCTGCCCCTCCTGGGGCGTTCCCTCTTGGCGAGGATCGCCCGCCATGGTCTCGAAGGCCAGTCACTGCTGCGCCTTGTCGCCGATGCGATCAGCCAGATCACCCTGCAGGGCTCCGCCGCCGAGGTGGAGGCTCCGGCGGCCATGGCGACGATGGAGTATCCCTTCCGCGGCACGGCGCACGTCGTCGGCGGGGTCGGTCGGCTCGCCGAGGCCATGGTGGCCGGGATCGAGCGGCTCGGCGGCACGATCCGCCATCACTGCGAGCTGCGCGGCCTCGAAGCTGTCGGCGGGCGCTGGCGACTCCGCACCCGCGGCGGCGAGCTCGAGGCCCGTGCGGTCGTCGCCAACCTCCTGCCGGCGAGTCTCCGCCGCCTCGCGCCGAAGGTGAGACTGCGCGATCTCGAGGCCCGCGAGAAGGCGGTCGAGAGCGGCTGGGGCGCTTGCATGCACTATCTCCTGCTGCGCCCGCCGGCCACGGCCGGGCCGCGACCACGTCATCTCCAGCTCATCGCCGATCCGACCCGACCTCTGGTCGAGGGCAACCACGTCTTCGTCTCGATCACGGCGGCGGCCGACGGCATGGCGCCGGTGGGACTGAGGAGCGTGACCATGTCGAGCCACCTGGCCATGGATCGACTGCGCGCGGTCGACTCGGCAGGTCGGGCCGGCCTGGTCGCCGAGGTGCAGGCGCGGATGCTCGCGACCTTCCGAGCGCTGGCGCCGGAGTGGGCGGAGGGCATCGAGGTCGACCATCCGGCGTCGCCGCGCAGCTTCGAGCGCTTCACCGCCCGCCCCGAGGGCCTCGTGGGCGGCATCCCGAGGCGGGCGGGACTGGCGGCCTACCGTCGGCTCGGGCCCTGCCGCCCGGCGCCCGGACTCTGGCTCGTGGGCGACACGGTCTTCCCGGGCCAGTCGGCCCTCGCGGCCACGATCGGCGGCCTCAAGGCGGCCCGCGATCTCATCCGCCGAGGGCCTGGGGTCTCCTGATCCCACTTGCGTGGCGAGACGCCGGGAGCCATGCTGCCGGTCCCCGACCGGATCGTGGCGGCCCCGTGGCCCCGGTCCGGGATCGAGTTGCCGAAGGGCCCTGGGAAGTGGAACACAGGATGAAGAACAAGCTCCCGATCGTCGCCGGCGCCCTCCTCGGGCTCGTCTTCGCCGTCTTCGGCGCCATCGCCCTCCTGGGGATCCCGATGAAAGGTGGCGAGCTGCCGGAGGGGACGCAGGTCCCCGAGTTCATGGGTGTCTTCGCCAGCTCGGGTTACCTGAAGCTGGTCAAGTTCTTCGAACTCGTGGGTGGGCTGCTCACCATGCTGCCGCGGACCAGGCGCCTCGGGCTCCTGGTGCTCGGCCCGATCATCGTCAACATCCTCGCCTTCCAGGTCCTGATCGCGAAGGGCAAGATGATGTTCCAGGGGCCCTTCATCGTCGAGGCCGTCGTGGTTCTCGCGCTCTACCTCCTCTGGGTCGAACGCGCCGCCTTCGCCCGCCTCGTCCGCGGCGACTGAACGAGCGCTGCGACCACGCGCCACAGCCATGCGGTAGGCCGCGCGCAAGCCCTCGGCCGACGTCGACGAGGGCGAGACCGTCAGTTTGTTTGACATGATTACGCGGCGGTAACCGATACGGCCTCGGGGCCGATTCGCCGCCATGGCCGCTAACCCTTGCTCCGGTTCCTCTTGGGTGCCGAGCGCCTTCGGGCATGCCCCTTGCCTTCTTCCGCATGCCGGCGACGTCGTTCCCTTCGACGTCGAGCCTCCGGCGCCGGACCCATCACCGGGAGAAGGAACATGTCTCGCCTCGTCACCGGATTCCTCGGCATCGCCCTCGTCGGCGCGATCCTCGGCCTCAGACTCGAAGCCCAGCTTCCCGATTGGTCGAGCAACCCGGCCAGCAGCTCGAGCACCGTCAAGCTCGAGGAATCCCTGGCCTACGTCATCGACGGCAACCGCGTCAACGCCTATTCCGCCATCACCCACGGCTGGACCGCGGTCTTCACCACCATGACCCCGACCGTGACGCTCGCCAACGAGAGCTTCATCGTGAAGGATGGCGCCCTGTTCTGGGGCTATTCGCCGCACACCGGCGCCTTCGCCCCGGTCTACACCTTCTCGGCCACGGCCAACGTCGTGCCCAACGTGTCGCCGCAGACCTGGCACCAGGTCGTGGTGGACGGCTACGACGTCCACGTCTTCTTCGCGCTGAGCGGGCACTGGCAGACCTACTCCTTCAGCGCGCCGCCGGCCTTGACCATCGGCCGCTTCTGCCTGCTCATCGACGACGGCAGCGACATCTACGCGATCAGCTCCTACAACGAGTCCCTTCGCCGCCTCGGCGTGCCCGGCGCCACGGTCACCGGCGCCGATGGCAACGTCGGCCATGCCTACGCCTCGGGCATCCTCTGCTGCTTCTCGGCGGCCAAGAATGCCTGGGCGAAGATCGGCGTCGCGAACCAGCCGATGATCACCACCGGCAACACCCAGAACGGCTTCATCGCCATCAACGACGGCGTGGCGATCTCCTTCTTCAGCGGTCACACCGGCAGCTTCGTCACCCTGCCGGCCGCGCCCACGGCGACGCCCTACCTCCAGCGGCAGGTGGCGATCGTGGTGGACGGCAACACGGTCTACGGCTACTCCGGCCTGAAGGGCAGCTACTCGACCATGGTCGCCGGGTCCGCGCCCAACGTCATGCTCGATCAGTACCACGCCGTCATCGAGGATCCGGGCTTCGGCTACGTCGCCTACAGCGGCGTGGTCGGCGCCTTCTCGGCGCCGCTCGTCGGCAGCTACCAGATCGGCACCCAGGCCTGGCTGGCGACCGCGACACCGGCGGGCTGGACGACGCCCAGTGATTTCTACTCCGCCCTGACCAACAGCTGGCTCCTCGCTCCGACCAGCGTCGGCATGAACGCCGCGACCTGGGTGACCGCGCTCTCGGTCGTGATCGAGGATCCGGCCGGCGGCCTCTGGGGCTGGTCCGCGCGCGGTTCCAGCTGGGTCTTCGAGGCCTTTCCGGGCACGCCCACGGTGACCGTGGGCACCAACCCGCCCAAGACCGCCGGGACCATCCTGGCCCAGAGCGGCAGCATGGTGACGACCTTCAACCCGCGGACCGAGTCCTGGCGCCAGACGACGATCGCCGGAGCGCCCAGCTACGTCCGCGGTCACACCTCGGTGATCCTCGTCGTCGACGGTGGCTTCGCCCACGCCTTCAGCAACCTCACCGATGCCTGGAGCGCGACTCCGATCTCCGCGACCGGAGTTCTCGGCCAGGGAGCCCAGGTCCATTCCGGCTTCGTCTTCGATGGCAGTCAGGTCCACGCCTACTCCGGTCTCGGCCAGATCGCGAGCTGGGGGGAGTTCCCGGACCACTGGCGCAACGTGACCCAGGGTCAACGCTTCGGCATCGACCTCGCGGCCGAACCGGGCGCCGACTGCTACCTCCTGTTCAGCCTGGTGCCGGCGAACGTGCCGACGCCCTGGGGCCCGCTGCTCGTCGACCCGGCCACCGCGATCCAGGCCGCTCACTTCCTGATGCCGCCAGCGGGCGTGGTCACCTTCACCTTCCAGGTGCCCTACCTGCCCTTCGGCGTGGTCGGCGTCCCGGTCTACTGGCAGGGCGTCGCCATCAACGGCATGAGCGCCTATCTCACCAACTCGGCCACTTCGATCATCCTCTGAGGCCCGTGGCGGCCCGAACAGGGAGACCAACATGTATCGGACCAGCATCGTGGTCGCTCTCGGTGTCGTCCTGCTCGCCTCGGTTCTGACGGCTCAGGCCGGGAACGAGGCCGGCGGGATGCCGAAGCGGAGCCCGCGGCAATGGAACTGCATCGGTGATCCGGCGGACCTGCCCGCCGGCGATCCCGCCCGGGGCGAGATCCCGCTCGAGGGCGCGGCCGCCGGCTGGAACGCCTTCCATCTCTACACCAGCGAGACCTGGCGCCTCCACACGATCGGAGCCGGCCTGCTCAGCCGGGCCAACGGCTCGCCGCAGGTCGTCGTCATGGACGAGGAGGGGCGGACCATCATCCTCCAGGGCGATAGCGGCAAGTGGGCTCCCCACGTCGTCGTGCAGGACGAGGCCTCGATGTCGGCCTGGGCGGCCGGCGAACTCGATCCGCGTCTGCCCGGTGCCCAGATCTACCTGGGCGGTCGCAGCGGCCGGATCTTCCGGGTCGGCACCAAGGGCCGCGGCTTCGTGGCCGAGGAGATCGCCAGGATCGAGGGCAGCTCGCTGTCGCAGTTCGTGCTGGGCGAGATCGACCCCGCCCGGCCGGGGCCCGAGCTCCTGATCGTCACCAACGACGGCCCGGTCTTCATGGCCCTGCCGGAACCCGGAACCGTCGGGAGCCTGGCGATCGAGCGGGTCTGCGACCTCGGCACCCGCTGCCGCGACGCCGTCCTCCTGCCCGGGCGCGGCGGCAAGCCACCGCGCGTGGCGGCGCTGCTGCAGACCGGTGAGGTGACCCTGCTGAGCTTCGTCGGATCGGAACCGAAGCGTGAGATCCTCTGCGACGAGCCGATGTCGATCGCCCGGCTGGCACGCCGGCGCGTGGCCGAGGGTGAGCCCGAGGTCGTCTACGTCGCCCGCGTGGATGGTCTCATCCTGCGCTTCGAGGAGAAGCGGGAGGGCGGCTGGGAGCGTCGGCCGATCTACGCCGGGCCCAGCGGGCCACGGGGCCTTGCCGCCGGCCGCTTCGATGCCGATGCTCGGACCGAGACCGTGGCCGTCTTCGGCTACTCAAAGAAGGTCCAGCTCCTGCGCCGGCCTCCGGGCGCGAGCTGGCAGGTCGAGACCCTGTTCATGGACGGGGGTGGCGGTCACTGGCTGACCGCGGCCGAGCTCGACGGCCGCAACGCCACCGATGAACTGGTCGCCGGCGGCTTCGGCTACCACGTCTTCATGCTGACCCGGCAACCGGGTCAGGGGCTGGACGGCCTGGCGATCGATCCCGATGGCGGGCTGCCGGACTACCCGATTCCCGGCCTGGACCCGATCCCGGATGCCGCGACCGGGCCGGCGCGGGCCGCGGCCCTCATGGAGCGCGACTTCGATCAGGACCAGCCCGGTCTGCCGCCCCCGGGCTTCGAGGTGGTCGAGACCCGAGGCCAGGGTCGGCCCGCCGCCTGGGAGGTGACCCGGGAGGCTCCGGGGCGGGGGCTCGTCCGCATGACGCGGAACGAGAATGCCGGCGGTACCTTCAACCTCCTGCTCGCCGACGCCGCCTGTCCCGCCGACCTCCGTCTCGAGGTCGCGGTGCGAGCCGAGTCCGGCAAGGAGGACCAGGGTGGCGGTCCCGTCTGGCGAGCGCGGGACGCCGACAACTACTATCTCGCGCGCTGGAATCCGCTCGAGAAGAACCTGCGGGTCTACAAGGTCGAGGGCGGCAAGCGGACCATGTTCGCCGGCTGCTACCTGGACTGCGATTCGCTCTCCTGGCACCGCATCTCCATCGGCATGCGGGGCCGCCGCGGGGTGGTCGGCTTCGACGGTCAGGAATGCCTGGTCTTCGAGGACCAGACCTTCACCGAAGGGGGGCGGGTCGGCTTCTGGACCAAGGCCGACGCGGCCACCTCCTTCGACGACCTGATCGTGCGGCCGCTCGAGGACTGATTCGAACCACGGTTCTTCGATCCGAGCAACGAGTCGACACCGTCCCTTTCCCGCCGTCGACTCGAGGGCCCGGCCAACGCTGGCCGGGCCCTTTCTTGTCGAAGGCCTCCACGGTGGTCGTGGGAGCTTTCAACACGGCCACAAGTCACGGTCGAGAAGTCGGTTGTGGCCGTCACCACGGTCCCCGCCGGATCGCGTCGAAGAATTCATCAACGCGCCGCCAGGCCTGTCGAGAAGCTCGACGAGGCCGCCAGGGTTTTTTCTTCGCACGCAAGTCATGGCCGACACATGCCTTGGGTGACCGCGCGAGAGAGATCTCGAGGAGGGGGAACGTCCCTTGCGATCAGGAGGGCATCGAACAGAAAGGAGGTGTCATCATGGGCGCCACTCTCGCAGCTATCACTTTCGTCCTCTTCATCTCTCTCGACTACCTGCTCAACTACCGCAAGGAGAAGGCTCGCCGCCGCGCACCGGAACTGGCGAAGTCTCCCTTCATGACCAACTCCGAGGCCGAGGCCCTCGAGCCCGTCTGGGTCGGCGGCTACGAGTTCTCGGAGGAGCCGAGCTATCACCCGGGTCACACCTGGGCGAAGGTCACCTCGGCGGACACGGTCCTCGTCGGCATGGACGACTTCGCGCGTCGTCTGGTCGGCAAGGTCAAGAAGTTCGAGCTGCCCAAGGCCGGCCAGTGGCTGATGCAGGGCGCCAAGGGCGTCAAGGTCAACACCGATCGCGGCGTCGCCGAACTGGTGTCGCCGGTCGAAGGTGAGGTCCTCCGCGTCAATCCGATGGTCGAGAAGGACCCGGCACTCGCTTCCTCCGATCCCTTCCGGCGTGGCTGGCTCTACGAGATCCGCTGCTCCAACCTCGGCAACAACATGCGCAACCTGCTCCGCGGCAGCGTCGCCAAGGCGACTCTCGAGGACGCGAAGAACCATCTCGAGCACCGGCTCATGGGGCTCTCGCGCTCGGTTCTCGCCGACGGTGGTCGGCCCGCGGACGACTTCGCGGATCATCTGGAACCCGAAGACTGGACCGAGCTGACCCACAGCTTCCTCCGGAACTGATGCCCTCTACCCTGACCCGATGGAAGGAGTCGGTCCGATGAAGACCATGGGAATGCTCATCGACGTCAACATGTGCGGTGGCTGCCACGAGTGCATGGCCGCCTGCATGAAGAAGCAGGGCTTCGAGGGCGACCCCGAGCAGGTCACCAAGCTCTCGGCCACGGCGCGAACGATCCTCGAGCACGCCGGCGACTACAACGTCCGCAAGTTCTGCCGCCACTGCATCGACCCCGCCTGCGTCGGGGCTTGCCCCGCCAAGGCCCTGGTCAGGACCGACTACGGCGCGGTCAAGTACGACTCGGATCGCTGCATGGGTTGCCGCTACTGCATGATCTCCTGCCCCTACGACATCCCGCGCTACGAGTGGGACGAAGTGGCGCCGAAGATCCAGAAGTGCGACATGTGCTGGGATCGGATCGAGGCCGGTGGCATCCCCGCCTGCGCCGAGGCCTGCCCGGCCGGGGCGACCCTGTTCGGCGAACGCGAGGAGCTGCTCGCCGAGGCGCGCACGCGTATCCAGGACGCGCCTGAAGAGTATCTCGACTACATCTACGGCGAGCACGACAACGGTGGCTACGCCATCCTGATGATCGGGCCCAAGGAGATCGCCGCCGTCCGCGGTGGCATCGACTTCGCCGACAGCTCGCCGGCCGCGATCGCGCGCGGTGTCCTGAAGCAGCTGCCGGGCTTCGCCGTCGTCGGCGCCGCGGCGCTCTTCGGCATCTACTGGTTCGCCGGCCGACGCAATCGCGTCATGGCCGAGAAGGCGCGTGCTCGGACCGACGACCGGCTGCCGAAGCCGCCCAAGGGGGGAAAGGAGAGCAACCATGTCACGGCGTAACTGGAATCCCGGCTTCTGGAAGACCCTGTTCTTCATCGTCCTGGCCGCCGGCCTGGTGGTCTTCTGGATGCGCTGGACGCGCGGGCTCGGTTCGGTCACCCATCTCTCCGATGCCTTCCCCTGGGGACTCTGGGTGGGCTTCGACATCCTCTGCGGCATCGGCCTGGCGGCGGGCGGATTCCTGATCACCGCGGTGGTCTACATCTTCCGCCTCGAGCGCTTCAAGCCGATCGTGCGCCCGGCCCTGATGACCGCCTTCATCGGCTACATGCTCGAGGTCCTGGCCCTCATGCTGGACCTCGGCCGGCCCTGGAACCTGTGGCGACCGCTGTTCAGCTGGAACCCCGACTCGGTCATGTTCGTGGTGGCCTGGTGCGTGACGGTCTACTCCGTCGTGCTGGCGGCCGAGCTCTCCGGCATGATCTTCGAGAAGCTGGGCTGGAAGCGGGCCCAGGTCATCCAGCGTCGCGCCACGATTCCGCTGGTGATCCTCGGCGTCGTCCTCTCGATCGTGCACCAGTCCTCGCTCGGCGGTCTCTACCTGACCATCCCCGGCAAGATGCACGAACTCTGGTACTCCAACTTCCTGCCCCTGCTCTTCCTGGTCTCGGCCGTGTCCGTGGGCCTGGCGATGATCGTCGTCGAGTCCCGGATCTCCGGCCGCGTCTTCGGCCATCACCTCGGCGGCCGGACCCTCACCGAACTCGGCGTCGCTCAGCTGGTCATGCTGGGCATCTACGCCCTGGTCCGCTTCTCCGACCTGGCGGCGCGCGGCGCCCTCCCGGCGGCCATGGACCTGGGTTACGAGAGTGGCCTGTTCTGGCTCGAGGTCGGTGTCGGTCTGATCCTGCCGGCCCTGCTGCTGATGGTCGCGCTGAAGCGCAGCAACCTACGCCTCCTCTACGGAGCCTCGCTGCTCACGGTCCTGGGCTTCATCCTCCATCGCCTGAATGTCAGCATGACGGCCCTCGAGTCCAGCCGTGGCGAGCATTACGTCCCGGCCATTCCCGAGGCGATCGCGACCCTGATGTTCGTGGGCCTGGGCTTCGCCGCCTTCCGGTTGGCGGCACGGTACTTGCAAGTCTTCCCGCATGAGGGTGATCATGCTCGCCTCGGAGATGGCCGAGCGAGCTAGACCCCGGCGAGAGACTCGATGAGCGGACTATCGCGCAGCGACTCCAAGGCCAGGCCTCGCCCATGGTGGCGAGGCCTGGCCTTCCGCATTGTCTTCGCACTCTGCCTGCCCCTGACCTTGATCCTCGTGGCGGCGGGCTGGGTCAACCTGAGGCAGCAGCGGGACCACCTGGAGCGACAGCTCGAGGTCAGCGCCACCCGCTGCGCCGATACCATCCGTCGCTCGACCCGCGACGCGATGCTGCTCAACCAGGCCGACCAGCTCAACCGCATCCTCCGCGACATCGGCCTGCAGAAGGGCATCTCCGCGATCCGCATCTTCGATGGCCGGGGCGTGATCAAACGGGCGACCGATCCCGCCGATCTCGAGACCCGGCTGAAGCGGGAGGAGAGCCTGGGTGAGAACGGTCCGATCGAGAGCCAGGTCTTCCGTCGCAACGACGCCGGTGAGCGGGTTCTCAGCATCGTCCTGCCGGTGGAGAACGAGGCCGACTGCGCCGCCTGCCATCGGCCGGTCGGCGAGGAACCCTACCTCGGCGGTATCGAGGTGGTCTTCCCGCTCAAGGCGATCGACGAGCAGATCCACGAGTCGGAGGTGAGCCTCGGCATCGGCTTCGGCGTCACCCTCCTCGCTGCCACCGCGGCCCTCGTCCTGTTGATGTGGCGCCTGGTGATCCGGCCGGTGAACCGGCTGAGCGTCGCCGCGGACCAGGTGGCCACCGGTGACTTCCGGGCCCGCATGCCGGTCGTCTCCCGCGACGAGATGGGCCAGATGGCCGACCGCTGGAACAACATGCTCGAGGAACTCTCGAGCACGCGCCAGGAACTCGAGCGACTCAATCAGGACCTCGAGGTCCGGGTCGAGGACAAGACCAACGAGCTGCACGAGGCCTATCGACGGATGATGCTGGTCGAGAAGATGGCCTCGCTCGGCAAGCTCTCCGCGGTGGTCGCCCACGAGATCAACAACCCGCTGGCGGGCATCACCACCTACGCGCGGCTCCTGCGCCGACGGATGGAGAAGCAGACGGAGGAGCCGCAGGAAGTCGACCCCGCCGATACCCTGCGGATCCTGAAGATGGTGGAGGAGGAGAGCGCCCGCTGCGGCCGCATCGTGCAGAACCTCCTGTTGTTCAGCCGGGCCCCGACCGCTCATTTCGCCGAACGGGACGTCGGGCCGATCATCGAACGCTGCGCCCTGCTCGTGCATCACCAGGCCGAACTGCAGGACGTCGCCATCGACGTCGACCTGCCCGAGGCCCTGCCCCCGATCGTCTGCGATGCCGCCCAGATCCAGCAGGTCGTGATCGACATCACCATGAACGCCATCGAGGCCATGCCGGAAGGTGGTACCCTGCGGCTCGCGGCCACCTGGCTCCCGGACGAGGAAGAGGTCATGATCTCGATCGCCGACAGCGGCATCGGGATCCCGCCGGATCTGCTCGAGACCATCTTCGAGCCCTTCTTCACCACCAAGAGTGAAGGGCACGGCGTCGGCCTCGGCCTGGCCGTGGCCTACGGGATCGTCGAGAAGCACGGCGGCAGCATCAAGGTGGCCTCGACCCAGGGCGAGGGCACGACCTTCATGATTCACCTGCCCAGGGAAGCGCCGATCCGCCCCGACCAGGGTGAGTTCGTGCCCGGAGGAAGCGATCGATGAGCGAAGCGGCTGAGAACAGGGGCCTGAGGATCCTCGTCGTTGACGACGAGGACATCGTCCGCGAGTCGCTGACGGAGTGGCTCCGGGACGACGGCCATCAGGTCTCGGCGGCGCCCTCGGCACGCGACGCGCTCAGGCTCGTGGCCGAGCAGGAGTTCGACGTCGCCCTGGTCGACATCAAGATGCCCAGGACCGACGGCCTCGAGTTGCAGGCCAGGCTGAAGGAGAAGGCGCCGAACCTCAGCGTCATCATCATGACCGCCTATGCGTCGGTGGAGTCGGCCGTCCGGGCCCTCAAGGGCGGTGCCTACGACTACGTGGTCAAGCCCTTCGACCCCGACGAGCTCTCGCACCTCTTGCGCCGCACCCAGGAGCACCGTTCCCTGCGGACCGAGAACATGCGGCTGAAGCAGAGCCTCGAGGCCAGCGGCGAGGCCCGGGAGTTCATCGGCGTCTCGACCGCCGCCGAGCGCGTGCGCGAGCGGATCGACACCGTGGCCAGCACCGAATGCACGGTCCTGGTCCAGGGCGAGTCGGGCACCGGCAAGGAGCTGGTCGCCCAGGCCGTCCATCGACGCTCCTCGCGCCGCTACAATCCGCTGGTCGTGGTCCACTGCGGCGCGCTGGCGGAGGGCGTCCTGGAGAGCGAACTCTTCGGCCACGAGAAGGGCGCCTTCACCGGCGCGCGCTACCATCACAAGGGCAAGTTCGAACAGGCCGACGGCGGCACGGTCTTCCTCGACGAGATCGGCGACATCTCGCCCCAGGTCCAGGTCGAACTCCTGCGCGTGCTGGAGGAGAAGGCGGTGGTTCGCGTCGGCGGGCGGCAGACGATTCCGGTCGACTTCCGGATCATCGCGGCCACCAATCAGGACCTCGAGGCCTGCGTCCGGGCCGGGACCTTCCGCGAGGACCTGTTCTGGCGCATCAACGTGGTCAGCATCTGGATCCCGCCGATCCGCGAGCGCATCCCGGACATCCCGGTCCTGGCCAATCACTTCCTCGAGCGCTTCTGTCGCAACATGAGCAAGAAGCCCAAGACCATCGGCGCCGATGCCATGGAGGCGCTGCTCGCCTGCCCCTGGCCCGGCAACGTCCGCCAGCTCAAGAACGCGATCGAGAGCGCGGTGGTCCTCGGCAAGGACAACGTCATCGGCGTCGGCGACCTGCCGGACTGGGTCGTGGCCACCGCCGATCGCGTGCGGCCCAGAACCCTCGCCGACATCGAATCGAGCCACGTCCGGCGCATCCTCGACGAGGTCGGCGGCAACGTCACCGAGGCGGCCCGGATCCTCGGCGTCGACCGCGGCACCCTCTACAACAAGATCAAGAAGTTCGGCATCCCCAGGTCCGCGGATGACAGCTGAAGCCGGGGCGGGCCGCGTTCGGATCGTCCGGGTCATGGCGCTCGGCGAATCGAGCGAGGCCCTGCTCCGGGCGCTCATGCGTGAACTGAGCGTCCGCCTGCCGGTGCCCTGCGGTCATCACGAGGGCGCCAGCATCGCCGAGCCACCGCGGGTCCCCGGGCGCGACCAGCTCGATGCCGACAAACTCCTGCAACAGGTCGAGGGCGTGCCGCGCGCGGACGATGCCCTCCTGGTCTGCCTCTGCGCCGAGGACATCGGCAACCGGATCTTCTCCTACTTCTTCGGCCGGGCCCGCCTGGACGGCTCGGCGGTGCTCGTCTCCCTGGCCCGGCTCGACCCGCGCTTCTACGGCCTGCCGCCCGAGGAGGCGATCCTGGTCGATCGCGCCATCAAGGAGATCCGCCACGAGATGGGGCACAGCGCCGGCCTCCAGCACTGTCTCGATCCCGACTGCCTCATGCATTTCAGCCCCGACGTCGAGGCCCTCGATCTGCGCGGAGCGGAGTACTGCGCGGACTGCGGGAGCGTCGTCTCGCGGTTGTTCGCCCCCGCCCTCTGAGAGCGCCGAAGGGCAGAACGAGAACGACCTCGACGGCGGGCGTCGAGGTCGTCCTGGATCCGCTGGAGTCGTTTCCGGCCGGGACTATTTGTCCTCGGTCGGGGTCGCGTCGGCTTCCTCGGCCTTCTCGTCCTTCTTGACCCGGATCGACTTGATCACCACGTCCTCGGCCGGCTTGTCCTCGGCGGCGGTCGTGACCATGCCGATCTTGTCGACGATGTCCATGCCCTCGATCACCTTGCCGAAGACGGTGTGACGGCCGGTGAGCCAGGGCGTGTCGATCAGGTTGATGAAGAACTGGGAGCCGTTGGTGTTCGGGCCGGAGTTGGCCATCGCGAGATAGCCGCGCTTCGGCGCGTGGCAGGCCGGCAGGTCGCGATCGTCCTTCCGCCCGGACGCCACGAGCAGCTCGCTCACCGGCATCTTCCGCAGCTCGGCGATGACCTCCTGGAGGCGGGCCTGGAGCTGCTGATCGTTGCTGATGCCGAGCTTGCCGGCGACCTTGCGGACGCCGAGGCGGATCTCCTGGCCGGCGAGGGGATTCGGCTTGCCCTCGGCATCGACCGCCATCTCCTTGTCGAGGCCGAGCTTCTCGAAGTTGAACTCGTCGGCGAACTGGTAGCCCGGGCCGCCGTCGCCCCGGCCGTTGGGGCAGCCGCCCTGGATCATGAAGTTCTTGATCACCCGGTGGAAGATCAGGCCGTCGTAGAAGGGCTGCTTGACCTTCTTGCCGGCCTTGAGGTCGTTCCACTCCTTGGTGCCCTCGGCCAGGCCGATGAAGTTCTCGACCGTCTTCGGGGCGGCGTCGGCGAAGAGCTCGGCCACGATCGTGCCCATCGAGGTCTCGATGACGACGACCGGATTCTTGGCCGGCTTCGCCGCGGGCGCGTCGGTCGCGGGCTGCGGGTCCTGTCCGAGGGCGAGCCCCGACAGGCAGAGGAGGGCGAGGAGGAACATCTGCTTCATCTTGACTTCCTTGGTCGTGGCCCGGCGCGGGCGGAATGGTTCGGGGGCGGCACCCTGATCGGGTGGCCCGGGCATGAAGGTAGCGCCTTCCTGGTTACGAGCGAAGGGGCCGGCCGGGGGCAAAAAAGCCCGTGGCCGGCGAGGATGGGGCTCAGATCACCCGCGAGAAACGCTGCTCCCGGCTCCGGCGCAGCCGGGCGTCGAAGACCCGGGCCACGTTCCGGACCAGGAACCGACCGGCCGGCAGGACCTCGATGCGGTCGGCATGGATCTCGATCAGGTCGTCGGGGACGAAGCCCTGCAGTTCCTCCATCTCGGGAGCGAAGTGCTCGGCGAAGTCGATCCCGAAGTCCCGCTCGACCTCGCGCAGGTCGACGTGGTTCGTGCACATGAGGTCCATGATCACGCGGCCACGGAGCCGGTCGTCCTCGTCGAGGACGAGGCCGCGCTCGATCGGCAACCGGCCGGCGGCGAGGCTCTCGCGGTACTCGAGCAGGCTCTTCGTGTTCTGCAGGTAGACCGCCCCGATCTGGGCGATCGCCGACACGCCGAAGGCGAGCATGTCGAGGCCGGCATGGGTGGAGTAACCCTGGAAGTTCCGGCGTAGCCCGCCGGTCTCGGCCGCCCGGGCCAGTTCATCCTCGCGGCGGGCGAAGTGGTCCATGCCGATGTGGGCGTAGCCCGATCCGGCCAGCCGCTCCAGGGCATTGCCGAAGATGGCCAGCTTGGTCTCGGGGCCCGGCATGTGCTCCTCGGGCAGGAGCTTCTGGGCCGGGAACAGGGCCGGGAGGTGGGCGTAGTTGAAGATCGACAGGCGGTCGGGCCTGGCCTCGAGGACGCGGGCCAGGGTGCGATCGAAGGTCTCGGTGGTCTGGAAGGGCAGACCGTAGATCAGGTCGACCGAGATCGAGCCGAAGCCCAGCTCGCGACCGGCGGCGATCAACTCGAGCGTCGCCTCGTCGTCCTGGACCCGGTTGACCGTCTCCTGGACCTTGCGATCGAAGTCCTGCAGACCCAGGGAAAGCCGATTGAAGCCGATCTCGCGGTAGACGGCGAGCCGGGCCGGCGAGAGCTGGCGCGGATCGCCCTCGATCGAGCACTCGGCGCCTTCGGCGATGGGGAAACGATCGGCGATGGCGCGCATGAGTCGCGTGGCCTGGTCGTCGTCGAGGGCGCTCGGCGAGCCGCCGCCCCAGTGGAGCTGCGCCACGCTCAGGGCCTGGCCGGCCGCCGCGCGCTGCAGGTCGAGTTCGCGTTCGACGTCGTCCAGGTAGCGATCGATCCGCTTGGGGTCACGGCTGATCACCTTGTGGCAGCCGCAGTACCAGCAGAGCTGGGGACAGAAAGGAAGGTGGACGTAGAGCGAGATCGGCGTCGGAGCGCGCGCCCCGAGGACCCGGACGAGGTCGGCCTCGCCCACCGCCGCGGTGAAGAAGGGCGAGGCGGGATAGGAGGTGTAGCGCGGCCCCGCCCGGTCGTGGCGACGGATGAGGTCGGGATCGAATCCCCAGAGCTTCTTGCCTTCGCTGGTCACGACTCGTCCTCCGAGGTGCTGCTGGGAATGGTATCCGATACGCGTTGCACCTCGTCCCAGATTCCGTCCCGCGTGAACAGCTCCAGCACCATGGGGAAGAGGACCTCGTTCTCGCGATGGATGTGGCTGCGCGACAGGGCGATCAGGCTCGAGGCCGCCTGGAAGAGGGCGGTGGGGTCGGCCTGGGGCGCGAGCTGGAGTTCCGCGGCGAGGCGCACGAGATCGGCCTCCAGCTGGTCGAAGTCGTCGTGCTCGGTCTCGAGGACGTCGGGAGGGCCATGGACGCCGCGAGCGCGGAGCTGGCCGAAGAGGGCCTCCTCCTCGCGCCGGTGGTGGGCGCGGCTGGCGGACTGGAGCTCGAGAGCGAGGCCGCGGATCTTGGCCAGGTTCTCGATCCGGTTGCCCCGGTTCCGGGCCAGGCGGCTGCAGTACTCGTCGAGCTCGTCCGCCAGGCGGCGCATCAAGGCGTGTTCCGCCAGGAAGAGTCGCAAGGGGTGTTCGAGGGGCAGGTTGCGATCGAGGTCGACGCTCGGCGACAAGGTCGGGCCGGGGCTGGAGCGCGGCCCCCGTCCCTTGCGCCCGCCGTCACCCTGTGATCCCTGCGTCATCCGTCGTCCCGGTCCGGACCTCGATTGAGCGGGAACGTGAACACATCCCGTGCCAATGCCCACCGAGACCACGATGCAGGCGAAAATGGGAGCGCTTGCCAGCCCGTCATGGGGCTCGAGCCTTCCCGGGCATTCGATGGCGCGGAAGGCCGCCCCAGGCATGCGTGATTCCCCGCATGCCTGTCGGGCGCTCTGGGGATTTTCTGCAGGGAGGGCGATCGACTATACTCCCCGGAACAGGAGACGACGCATGCTCGAAGTCGGCAAGATGGCCCCGGCCTTCACGCTGGAGGACCAGGATGGCAACAAGGTGGCCCGGGCCGACCTGGCCGGCTCCTGGGTCGTGCTCTACTTCTATCCCAAGGACGACACCCCGGGCTGCACGATCGAGGCCTGCGAGTTCAGCGCCGGCATCGCCTCCTTCGCGGCGCTCGACGCCCGGGTCCTGGGCGTGTCTCCCGACGATGCGGAGTCCCATCGACGCTTCCGCGCCAAGCACGATCTCGAGGTCGAGCTGCTCTCGGATCCGAAGCACGCGATGATGGAACGTTACGAGGCCTGGGGCGAGAAGAACATGTACGGGAAGGTCAAGGAGGGCGTGATCCGGTCCACGGTCATCCTCGATCCCGAGGGTCGCGTCGCCCATCGCTGGAAGCGGGTGACGGCCCGTGGCCACGCCGAGAAGGTCCGTGCCCGGCTCCAGGAACTCCGGAGCGCCCGATGACCAGCCTGGCGAGATCGTCGTTTGCCCTCCTCGTTCTGGTCCTCGTCCTGCCGCTCGGTGCCCAGACCGACCTCTGGCAAGGTGACGACCTCGACCTCCGCGCCGGGCTGAACAACGGCATCCGCAAGCTGTTCCTGCGGCTCGAGGCCAGGAAGGGGCAGATCCCGGCCCTGAGCCTCCGGTCCCGCATCATCGACGACGCCAACATCGACAAGGAGATCTTCGGCGACATGGTGCCGCGCGGGCGCTACGTCTACGAGGGCTCCGAGGTCACGAAGAGCCGGGGCAACGACTGGGTCGAGCATCGCTTCAGCCTGGTCGGCGGCCGCAGGATCAGGGTCGCGACCGCGATCAAGGGCATCGAGGCGGCCACGCTCAGGGAACTCGTCGCCCGCGGTTTCGATTTCGGGCCCGAGCGGCTGCCCTACGCCCTGGTGAGCATCATCGACGGTACCAAGCTGCTCATCTACCCGCTGATCGACCTCGGTCCCTGGAAGGGGAGGGAGGAGAAGGCGCTCATCCTCGACGAAGTCCCGATGGAGAAGGGCGCTGACCGGATCGAGTCACTGCAGTCGATCTTGCGCATGCTCGCGCGTGGACCCAGCCGCGAGCGCCGCCTGGAGGCCCTGCGTCAGGTGTCCTACTACGATACCGACGAACTCGAGCGCCACTTCGGCGTGCTGCTCAACCTCCGGGTCGACGGCGACGAGGCGGTCGCCAAGGCGGTGAAGGCCTTCTGCATCCAGCGGAACATCTACAGCCAGCAGGAACTGATGGAGGCCCTCTTCCAGTTCCGCGGCGACGACCAGGATCGTTGGCGGCGCTCGCTCGACCTGCTCGACAAGATCCCGGAGAAGGCCGCGGCGCGGGATGGCGCCTCGGCCCTCAAGCACTTCCTCCACGACAAGAAGCCCGCCCCGGAGTTCGCCCGCCGGGCGGAGGCCAAGCTCGAGGCCTATCGCAAGCTCATCCCCGCCGGTCTGGAGGACGCGCCGCTGCCCAAGATCGGCCCGGAGACCGGTTGGATTCCGGTCGTGGACCCCATCCCCCTGAAACGCCCCGACGACCCCGCCCCGAGTTCTCGCCCCGCCGACCCCCCGACGAGTCGCCCAGGTCAAGAGGCTGGTCGCTAACTATTTGCTTTTCCGGACCAAAGGGGGAAATCCCACTTTTGCGGATCTTCCATCTTTACCCGCCCCTCACCCCGGATTAGCGTGGTGGTTCGCGGCATTTCACGTGAGGCCGCGACGAGATTCGCCGCTCGTTTGATCTTCAATCCCATCCACCTCGGACTTTGAACCGTGGTTCCGGGACATTTGCCCCCCGCGCGCGCGAGGTCTCGTTCGACATCTTG
Source organism: Planctomycetota bacterium (assembly GCA_020639295.1). Lineage (GTDB taxonomy): Bacteria > Planctomycetota > DRQF01 > JACKGY01. The sequence goes on along the minus strand of JACKGY010000018.1, from coordinate 21,620 downwards.
GTGCACAACTCTGGAGAACCCGATGAGAACAGCTTTGCTCACCCTCGTCGCGATCGCGATGCTGGCCAGCTTCGGCACGGCCCAGATCCGGATCAACGAGGTCGGTGCGGGTGCCGTCGATTACGTGGAATACACGAACTTCGGCACCACCACGTTGACCCTGACCGGCTACCAGGTCTGGTTCGGAACCTCGAACTACTTCGGCTACGGCGTGCCGTCCTCGGCGATCCTCGCCCCCGGCCAGTCGATGATCTGGACCGACGCCTCCGGCTCCGGCCTCCCGGCCCTGGCCGCCGGTACCCCCGCCTACCAGTTCACTTCGCAGACCCTCGCCTGGTCGCCCGGCTCGCCCGGTTCCTGCTCGATCCTCGACAATACCGGTGTCGGCCTCGACTACTTCGCCTTCGGCAATCCGAACCCGGAGAAGGCCCTGAAGTCGAACAGCGGCATGACCGCGACCATCTGGAACAGCCCGGCGGCCCCGAAGTGGGGTGTCGAGTCCGGCATCAACACCGGTGACGTCTTCCTCCGTCACAGCCTGATCGACACCGACAGCGCGGACGACTGGAGCATGACCACCGCCGCCAACTGGTCGCCCAGCTACCTGAACAACTTCGAGTCGACCACCGACGCCGACATGCTGCCCCCCGTGGCCAGCTTCTCGGCCGACGTGACCTCCGGGCCGACGCCGCTCCTGGTCAAGTTCTCGAACACCTCGCAGGGCGATTGCTCGCTCAGCACCCTCACCTGGGACTTCGATGTCACGGCCAACCCGGGCATCAGCACCAGCACCCTGTTCAACGACTCCTTCGTGTTCGCGAATCCCCCGGGAACGACCCCGGGCTCGGTCGTGAACTACGACGTCCAGCTCACCATCGTCGACTCCTGCGGTGGCATGTCGGTCTCGCCGATCACCACGATCATGGTCTCCGAGCCGCTCGTGGCGATCCCGCAGAACTACGTCTACACCGAGGAGTTCGAGGGCGCGACCGATCCCGACACCGGCACCGCGATGTCGGCCTTGAACGGCTGGGAGGTCAATCGCAGCAACTCGAACGCCCAGGTCGTCACCGTCGATCCGCGCACCGTCGGCGCTCCCGGCGGCTACGTCGACGCCACCCAGTCGCAGCCCACCGTCGCCATCTTGGACTCGGTCGGCCCGGCCCTCAGCAGCATGCAGGAGATCGTCCTGCACGTCGACGCCGAGAACATGTTCCTGCTCAACGGTGGCGCCGGTTTCCGGCTCGTCCTCTGGGCGCAGCACAGCGGCGAGACCGCCGGTTTCAACGACCTGATCTGCTTCCAGGACGGCGTCACCACGGGTGACTCGGTCGACAGCCAGGGCAACGTCAACACCGGCATTCCCGGTCTCGACGGCTTCAAGGAGTACCTGGTCGCCGACATCATCACCGATATCGGCCCGGCCAATACCTGGACGCGCCTCGAGTACAACTTCGACGCCAACTTCTTCATCAACGCCGGTCTGGCGGTGCCCAACGGTATCGGTCTCGCCAACAACTGCCGCATCGTCATCCGTCACGAGTCGAACGGCACCTATGCCGGCGGCGAGGGCCTGCTCGTCGATCACGTCCGGATCCTCGACCAGACGATGATCAGCGCCGGTTCGGGCGGCATCCCCGGTTTCGCCATCATGGACATCTCGAACGCCACCAACCTCAACGATCACTTCGTGGGCTACGTGGGCGACGAGAACGGCCCCCACTACGCCACGGTGCCGACCCAGGGCCTGATGGACATCTCGATCGCGGGTGAGGTCAACCAGCCGATCATCATGCTGAGCGGTCCGCTCAACATCCTGGCGGCCGACTACACCTCGCTCGATCCGAACATCGGCCAGTTCGACATCGGCGGCTCCTTCAACACGATGACCGGTCTGCCGAACGGGCTCGTCGTCCTCGCGGACGGCACCGGCACGCAGGCTCCTCCGACTCTCTTCAACCTCATCTGGAACACCGGCATCACCGGCACCTTCTCGCTGGCGGTGGCCCTGCCCCCGGTCATCCCCTCGGGCTTCCAGATCCCGATGCAGGCGGTCGTCCTGCGCACGGGCGGCGCGAGCATCTCGAACGCGGTCGTCCTGGTCACGCAGTGATTCCCTGAGCGGAATCCCGAGTCAGTGGGGCCGGAACCCAGGGGTTCCGGCCCCTTCTCGTTTCCGGGTCGCCGCGACCCGGGTCCAGCTCGGCGGAGATCCGGGCCGGGGTGCTTGCCGCTCGGGAGGGTGGATGTCAGTCTGGGGCTCCGATCGAAGGAGAAGCCCGATGACCATGCCCACCCTTTCCGCGGCCAAGAACAGTGCCGCCACCTCGCCCCGTTCGCGCTACGATGCCGTCCTGGCCGTCGGGCCCAGCAAGGCCCTGCAGCGGCTTCGATTCCTCCGCGAGCCTCTCGAGGCCCTGGGGGCGGTCGATGCCAGCGCCGGTGAGGGCCTCCATTTCCTCGCCGCGCCGGGACTCGCCGGCGGTCGGCTCGTCGTCTCCTGCACCGGGCCCCTCGACCGCGATCAGGACGACGTCCGTCGCTTCGCCGATGCCGGCGCGGCGGCCCTGCGCCGAGCCCGCGCGGCCGGCAGCCGGCGTCCCCTGCTCGTCGTCACCGGCCTGCCCGAGGACGAGGCGCGGTTCGCGAGGGCGGTCGAGGCGGCCGCCCTGGGTGGTCTCGGCGCGATCTGGGAGCCGCTCGAGGCCCGCGAGGCCCTGGGCGAGGGCGAGACCGAGCCGATCGAGGAACTCGGTCTCGTCGGCGTCGACGATGACGACCTGGACCTGCTGCGTGCGCTCGAGGCCGGTCGCCGCGCCGCTCGCGACATCGGGGGCACCGAGCCGGAGCGGATGGCGCCGCCACGGATGGCCGAGTATTGCCAGGAACTCTTCGCCGACACGCCGGTGACGGTCGAGGTCGTCGAGGACGAGACCATCCTGGGCCGTGATTATCCGCTGCTGGCCGCCGTGGCCCGGGCCTCGATGGCCGTGGCCCGCCACCGGCCGCGGGTCGTCCGGCTCGCCTATCGGCCCAAGGGCAAGGTCCGCGAGACCTGGCTCCTCGCCGGCAAGGGGCTCTCCTACGACACCGGTGGCGCCGACCTGAAGGTGGGCGGCCACATGGCCGGCATGAGCCGCGACAAGGGTGGCGGTGCCGCCGTGATCGGCTTCCTCAAGACGGTCGCGATCCTCCGTCCGAAGGGCGTTGCCGTCATCGCCGAGATCGGTTGCGTCCGCAACAGCATCGGCGCCGAGAGCTACGTCACCGACGAGATCATCCGTTCCCACGCCGGCGTCCGGGTCCGGATCGGCAACACCGACGCGGAGGGGCGACTCGTGCTCGCCGATCTCCTCTCGCATCTGCGCGAGGAGGCCCTCGACGCGGTCGAACCCCGGCTGTTCAGCGTCGCGACCCTGACCGGGCACGCGGTGCTCGCCGCCGGTCCCTACAGCATCGCTCTCGACAACCGGCCGGCGCTCGACCTGGGGGTCTCGCGCGGTCTTCAGGATCAGGGCGAGATCTGGGGCGATCCCTTCGAGGTCTCGCGCCTGCGCCGCGAGGACTGGGACTTCATCGCCCCGAAGAGCCGCGCGGACGACGTCCTCTCCTGCAACAACGCGCCGTCCTCGCAGACGCCACGCGGTCATCAGTTCCCCATGGCCTTCCTGGCCCGGGCCTCGGGACTGGCCGATCACGGCCCCGACGCGCGCCTGCCGCTCGCCTACACGCATCTGGACGTGGCCGGCAGCGCCAACGAGGGTTCGGATTGGCAGCACGGTCGGCCGACCGGCGCGCCGATCGTGGCCCTCACCGCCATGCTCCGGGATGGTCGTCACGGAGGCAGGAAATAGAAGCCGGCGCCGCGGTGTTGTGCCCTCGGTTCTGGAGACGAAGATGACACGGTTCCGCATCGAGTACGTTCTGGTCCTGGCCTTCGGTCTCGTCCTGGTCGCCTGCGGCAGCGGCGACGACAAGGGGAGGAGCACGATCCGCGAAGGAGCCGGCACCGAGGACACGACGACCGAGACCCCGATGGGCGCGGCCGCTCCGATGAACGAGGGCAAGATGGGCGAGAAGAAGATCTCGAAGTCCGGCTACGACCTGACCCCGCCGGACGCGGCGACGATGGCGATGTTGCGCTCGCAGCTCGACGAGCTCGCGCGCCACGTGACCTGCGACGCCGGTACCGAACGACCGGGGACCGGGGCCCTGCTCAAGAACAAGGCCTCGGGGACCTACTGTTGCGTCGTCTGCAAGTTGCCCCTGTTCCGCTCCAGGACCAAGTTCGAGTCCGGGACCGGCTGGCCGAGCTTCTACGAGCCCTTCGATCCCGAGCACATCGGCGAGGTGGTCGATCGCAGCCATGGTTGGGTTCGGACCGAGACCCGCTGCGCTCGCTGTGGCGCCCATCTCGGCCACGTCTTCGACGACGGGCCCGCTCCCACCGGGCTCCGGTACTGCATGAACTCGGCCGCGCTCGAGTTCCATCCCGAGGGTGAGCCGCTGCCGGAGATGCCGGTCAAGCACTGAGCCTCCGCCCCTCCTGGGGCCTTTCCGGGCCTTTTGCTATCACCCGGCACACCGCCCGGGCTCGGCAGCTCCGGGCGGTGCTGGCCCGACACCGCCCGGAATCCGGAAGGCGCCATGCAGATCGAGAAACTCGCCAGCCTGTTCGAACTCCTCGAGGGCTGGGAAGACCGCTATCGCCAGATCATCGACCTCGGCAAGAAGCTCGAGCCGCTCGATGAGGAGCACAAGACCGCCGCCAACAAGGTGCATGGCTGCACCAGCCAGGTCTGGCTGATCTGCCGGCAGGAAGAGGACGGTCGGCTCCATTTCGTGGCCGACAGCGACGCCCACATCGTCCGCGGGTTGATCGCGATCGTGCTGATGATCTTCTCGGACCGTCAGCCCGAAGAGATCATCGGGCTCGACCCGCTGCCCTGGTTCGCACGTCTGGGGCTGGATCAGCACCTGAGCCCGATGCGTTCCAACGGACTGCACGCCATGGTGGGTCGGATCAAGGCGCTGGCCGCCGCCGCGCGAGGATGACCATGCCCGAGCCCTTCCGCATCTACAACACCCTCGACCGTCGGATCGAGGACTTCGTTCCCGAGGAATCGGGACGGGTCGGCCTCTACGTCTGCGGCATGACGGTCTACGACCACGCCCACATCGGCCACGGTCGCTTCCTGGTGGTCTTCGACGCCTTCGTCCGCTACCTCCGCCATCGCGGCTGGCAGGTGACCTACGTTCGCAACTACACCGACATCGACGACAAGATCATCGTCCGCGCGATCGAGAAGGGCGAGGACCCGATCGCCTACGCCCAGTACTTCATCGACTGCTTCCGCGAGGACGCCGCGGCTCTCGGCCTGATGGCGCCCGACCACGAACCTCGCGTCACCGGGTCGATGGCCAGCATCCAGGAGATGATCGGGCGCCTGGTCGCGAGCGGCCACGCCTATGAGTCCGAGGGCAGTGTCTGGTTCGAAGTCGCCCGGGCCGATGGTTACGGCAAGCTCTCCGGCCAGAAGGTCGACGAGACCCGCAGCGCCGACGACGCCGCCGGCAAGAGGGCGCCGGCGGACTTCGCGCTGTGGAAGGCCGCCAAGGAGGGGGAGCCGGCCTGGCCGAGCCCCTGGGGACCCGGTCGCCCGGGCTGGCACATCGAGTGCTCGGCGATGTCGCGTGATTGCCTGGGCGAGACCTTCGACATCCACGGTGGTGGCCTCGACCTGGTCTTCCCGCACCACGAGAACGAGATCGCCCAGTCGGAGTGCGCCAACGGCCGGCCCTACGCCCGCTACTGGATGCACAACGGGCTCCTGACCATGGCCAGCGGCCAGAAGATGGGCAAGAGCCTGGGCAACGTGATCAACATCCGCGACCTGCTCCAGTCCTACCCGGCCGAGGTTCTCAGGCTCTACTACCTGCAGAATCACTACCGTTCGCCCCTGCCCTGGAGTCCCGAGGCCCTGCCCTCGGTCCTGGGCATGCTCGCGCGGCTCTACGAGGCCCGGGAGACCGCCCGGTCGATGACCGGTTCGGAGCCGGCCGATCGGGTCGCCGCCGAACTGGGTGAAGACGCGCTTCGGGTCCTCGAACTCGCCCGCGGCTTCGCCGGTCGCTTCCTCGCCGCGCTCGACGACGACTTCAACACGCCGCAGGCGCTCGGCATCGCCTTCGAGCTGGCCCGGGCAGTCAATCGATTCGCGAACCACAAGAAGGCGAAGAAGCGGGGTGGTTCGATCGCGGCCGAGGCCCTGGCGGCCTTCGACCTGGTGGCCGCGACCCTCGGTCTGCTCGACGCGCTCCCCGAGGACTTCCAGGAGGAGGTCAAGGCCAAGCGCCTGGCCAGCCTCGGTCTCGAGCGTCCGGAGGTCGAGGACGCGATGCGCCGCCGCGAGGAGGCCCGGGCTGCCCGCGACTTCGCCCAGGCGGACGCGATCCGGCTGGAGATGGAGGCCCGTGGCGTGCTGATCATGGACACGCCCGAAGGTCCGCGCTGGCGCCTGCGCCTGGCCGACTGAGCGATCGCCGGCCAAATCTCCGAAGGCCTCCGACCGCGTCGCCCGACCGGGGGTAGGCTTCTCGGGTATCCGGGAGGTCGCGATGCAGCTGGCGGGCGTCCAGTCTGTCGCCAATCTGTCCTATCTTCGGTTCTCGACCGGACGTACCGGTTCGAGCGCCGACCCGGGACCGGTCCGCGACCTGAGCCTGGACCGGGTCGCCCTCCAGGACCTGTTCCGGGACTTCGATCGCTTGCGCGGCGATCTCGGGCGTCTCGACCGGACCCTCGGCGGTCTGAGGCGCGGTCATCGTGGCGGCGGTCTGGCTACGGCCCGGAGCGGCCTCGCGCTCGATCTCGACACTACCGACCAGCGGGCCACGCTGACCTCCAGCGAGGAGGTCAACGGCTCGACCACCTCCTTCGGTCCCACCCAGCCCAGCTACGAGGGCTCCTCGACCGCCGGGCCGACCATCGGGGGCCTCTACGACGGTTCCAGCGGCACCTCCACCCTGACCTTCACCGCGACCCAGGGCGGCATCGTCGGGCTGGCGACGCCGATCGAGTTCGAGCTTCGCGATGGCGAGGGCACGCTCATCGACGTGCTCAGCTTCGACCCCTTCGCGGCGGCCGGCACCACCGTCACCGCCAGCAACGGACTCGAACTCAGCCTCGCCGCCGGGACCGTCTTCGCCGGCGATCGTTTCAGCATCTCGGTCTCGAACACGACGCCCCAGGGGCTCTCCACCGATGCCCAGCTGGTCGACGCCGGTTTCGAGCCCGGCTTCGTCCTCGAGGCCGGCAGCTTCGATCTCAACGGTGTCACCATCTCCGTCGATCCCACCGATTCCCTCAACGACGTGATCGACCGCATCAACTCCTCCGCGGCCGGGGTCAGCGCCGTCTACGACGACCAGGCCGACGTCTTCCGGCTGAGTGCCGACGAGGTCGGGGCCCAGGGTCAGGTGGCGATCGAGAACGACAGCTCGGGCCTGATCGCGGCGCTTCGGCTCGATCCCGGCCAGGCGGTGGTCGGGATGGACGACCAGCGTCGGAAGGCCCTGAACCAGGTGACGGCGTTCTTCGGCGTCAACGCGGGGACCTTCAAGGTCAACGGCCAGCTGATCGCGGTCGATCCGGCGGTCGACTCGCTGGAGGACGTGCTGGGACGGATCGAGAGCAGCGCGAGCGACTTGACCGCCAGCTACGATCAGGCTTCCGGCAGGGTGGCGATCGAGTCGACGACCCCCGGCAAGACCCTCGCTCTGGACGACGATACGAGCGGCTTCCTCGCCGCGATTCTCGTCGGTGAGGGCCGACGGGAGACCGACCCCGGCGTACGTCACCTCCGCGGTCTGGATTCGGCCGAGATCGGGCGTGGACTCGCTCGAATCGGTCTCCGCCTCGACGAGATCATGGGCAGCCGCGGCGTGGTCAACGCGGACCTGGAGAGCGGGCGGTTCCGGACCGCCCTGATCACCGGTCTCGGGCAACTGTTCGAGAACGAGGGGATCACCAGCCGGTCCTGGGCCGGCTTCGAGACCCCCTCGGGAATCCAGTTCGATCTGTCCCGAGACGCGACGCGGAGCCTCGGCTTCGACCTCGACAAGTTCCGGCTCGAGGCCCGCCAGAACCCCGATGCGCTCCTCGACCTTCTGGTCGGTCGCGACGCCCCCGAGGAGGGAATCCTCGGGGTATTGGGCAAGGCCCTCGACCAGGTCGAATCCGGTCTCGCCGACCGCTACGGCGAGGGAGGCTCGCTCCTCGACCTCCTCGCCTGAGCCGGCCATCAGTAAACGCATCATCAGTGGATTGACGTAGCACGCCGCGGCCCGGAGCCGGCCATTCACGAGTCCTCCGGGCCCAGTGCACGGGACCCGACCTAGGAAATTCTCCGAGCCGACGCAGACTCGAGGCAAGTCCACGGCGCCGGCCGGCCGATCGGGATAGAGGTCCATGACCGGTGGGTTTCAGGGGGGACCATCATGTCCGTCTTCAAGGGTGGCATTGGCCGCCGTCTCGCGATCGCGATGCTGGCGCTCAGCATGGCGCCGGTTCTGCTTCTCGGCTATCTCGGTTCGAGCCGGCTGACCTCGCTCACGAACACGACCCATGGTCGGCTCGAGGAGAGCCACGCGGAGCTCGCCGAGCAGCTGGTCGGAGGCGGCCTGGAGGCGCGCGCGGTCGCGGCGGTGAACGAGATCGAGATCTTCCTCTATGAGCGCATCCTCGAGGTCCGGGGCTGGGCCCTGGAGCCCGAGATGCGCGCGGCCACGAGGCGGGCCGAGGAGAAGGCCGTCGCCGACGGCCTGGTCGGCCAGGATCTGGCCGCGATCGAGAAGGCGATGAAGGCCGATCGGCGCCTCGTTCCCGATGACGACTTGGACCGACTTCTGCGCGCTCGGCTCGGCAACAGCGGTCACTTCAAGGAGACCTTCTTCACCGAGAGTCACGGATTCAACGTCGCCTACTCGCAGCCCACCTCGGACTTCGTCCAGTCGGACGAGGGCTGGTGGCAGAAGGCCTGGGAGAAGGGCCTGCACCTGGGTGAGGTGGAGTACGACGATTCCGCAGGCATCTGGTGTGTCGACGTCTCGGTGCGGATCGACGACCAGGGTACCGGGCGCAAGCTGGGCGTGATCAAGGCCGTGCTGTCCCTGGAGATGATCCAGGCCACGGTCGACCGCGTCCCGGCCGAACTCGAGGCCAGCGCCGCCCTGGTGATCAACACCGATGGCCGCCTGCTCGCCGAGACCGCGAGTGACCATCAGGTCGAGCGCATCATGAATCCGACGGTCACCGCGACCGAGGTCCTGGGGGCCGCGGTCGCCAGGAGCATGGCGGGCAGCGAGTGCGCCGCGGTCGTCGCCGAGAAGGAGATCGTCGGTTTCGCCGGCGACTCGAATCGCGCGCTCTTCCGTCGCCTCGATCCCGAGTTCGACGGTCTGGGCTGGAAGGTCGTCGTCCGCCAACCGGCCGACGTCGCCCTGGCTGCTCTCGACGACCTCGAGACCCTCGACCACGAGGTCGAGGACGCCCGTATCGCCCAGATCAGGGTCATCCTGCTCAGCATCCTGCTGGCGGCTCCGATCATCGTGTTCGTCGCCTTGCGGATCGCCGGCAGGCTCGCGGTGCGCCTCGCCGGGCTCGCGTCCGCGATCGGTTCGCTGGGGCGTGGCGACCTGAAGGCGCCGATCGATTGCCGAGGCAACGACGAGATCAGCCGGATGGCTCATCTCCTGGACGGGACGATGGGCGAACTGAGGGAGGCCCTCGGCGTCGACGACGTCGACTGGAACGAGTTCGGTGTGACCCGTCGGCGCGAGCAGGATCGCCTGAATGCGATGCTGGACAACGCGACCCTGGGCGTCATCCAGGCCGACCCGAACGGCATCGTCCGCTACGCCAACCCCGCGGCCCTGGCGGCTCTCGAATGCGCCAGCCAGGAGCGCATGGACGAGGCCATCCAGGCGGGTGCGATCCCGCTGGGGAACCTGCCCGGCGTCGACGCCGACTGGATCGACGACGCCGCCATCAGGAGCGCCGAGAGCCGGCGGATCACCCTCGGGGACCGGATCATGTCGGCCCATCTCGATCCCGTCGTGGATCGTTCGGGCGAGTCGCTGGGCATGATGCTCACGCTGGACGACATCACCGAGCGCGTCGCCGCCGAGGGGCGCGAGGCCGAGATGCGCGATCTGGACCTCGCCCGCGCCCGCGAGCTCAAGGAGAAGGTCGATGCGCTGCTGGTGACCGTCCAGGCCGCGTCGGCCGGCGATCTGACCAGCAAGGTCACGGTCAAGGGCAACGACGTCATCGGTCGGATGGGGGAGGGCCTGGCCCGCTTCCTCGCCGATCTGCGCCAGGGCATGACCGGTATCGCCACCACCGCAGGGCAGATCCTGCGTAGCTCGACCTCGCTGGCCGGCGTCGCCGGTGACATGAACCAGGCGACCGAGGTCACCAACCGTCAGGCCGAGGCCGCGACGCGCGCCTGCGCCGAGGTGAACCGCAGCATCGCCGACGTCTCGAACTCGACCCGCGAGCTGAACACCGCGATCAACGAGATCTCCGCGACGACGAGCAAGGCGGCCCAGATCGCTCGCGGTGCGGTCTCGTCCTCGAGCCAGACCACCGAGAAGATCCGCCGGCTGCGCAACAGCTCGAGCGAGATCGAGGCCGTGATCAAGGTGATCAACGCCGTCGCCGAGCAGACCAACCTGCTTTCGCTCAACGCCACCATCGAGGCGGCGCGAGCGGGCGAGGCCGGCAAGGGCTTCGCGGTCGTGGCCGGCGAGGTCAAGGAGTTGGCCAAGCAGACCTCGGCCGCGACCGAGGACATCCGCGAGCGGATCCAGGCCATCCAGTCGGACACTCTGGCGGCGACCCAGGCGATCGAGGAGATCGGCACCGTGATCCAGGAGATCGCCGACCTCCAGGGCAGCATCGCGGCCAGCGTCGAGGAACAGGCGGTGACGACCACGGAGATCAATCGCAATCTGGCGCTGGCGAGCGACAAGAGCGCGGACATCCTGAGCCACGTCGACGACCTCGGTCGGTCCGCGGCCCAGGCGGCCCAGGGCGCGGCGCGGACGCGTGAGTCCTCCTCCGCATTCCAGGGCGTGGCCGATCAGCTCCAGGCGCTGGTGGATCGTTTCCGTCTCTGATCAAGACGCTCTTCGCGGCGCCGACGGCTCGGAGCGTCGCGCCGCGGAGCACCGATCGCTCCGAGCGCCAGCCGCCCGGAGCGCAGCAGGCGCTGCGCGGTCCGGGCGCTGCGCGGTCCGGGCGCTGCGCGGCCTCGCCTCGTCGCGCCAGAACACGCGGTCCGGAGGCCTCGCCCGCGAGGGGCTCCCGGGCTAAGCTCCCCTCACGCTGTCGGGATTCGGATGAAGGAGACGATCGTGACCGGAGGAATTGACGAGCCAGGACCGGTGGTCCTGGTCGTGGACGACGAGTCGCTGATCCTCACCGTGATCCGCATCACCCTCGAACGCCGCGGCTGTCGGGTCGTCTGCGCGACCTCGGGCCTCGAGGCCCTGGAGATCGTCGACGGCGCGGTCGGACCCCTGACCGCCGCCTTCATCGACCTGAACATGCCGGGCATGGGTGGTGTCGAGCTGGTCGAGGCCCTGGCCTCGAGGGTGCCGGACCTTCCGCTGGTGCTGATGAGCGGCGGCGAACGGGACGACCGGGCGGTGGAGCGTGTCGCCGAACGGGTCGCGTCCTACCTGAGCAAGCCCTTTCGTCCCGATGACGTCCTGCTGGCCTTCGCGGCGGTGACCGGCCGGGGTTGACACGAAGAAGGCCGCCATCGTGGCGATGGCGGCCTCCTCGGCTTGATCGGCTCACGAGCGCGGGATCAGTTGCCGCTCTCCTCGTCCTCGCCGCCTTCCTCGCGACCGAGGATCATCTCGACGAGGTGCTTCGCGCGCGGCTCGAGGTCGGGCAGGGCCTTGAGCATCAGGGCGTACTTCTTCGCCTTCTCGTCGTTCTGGGTGAAGCGGTGGTGGAAGAACGCGGTGTTGGCGTAGATCATCACCTTGTGCTCGGCGTCCTTCACGCCCAGTTCGATGATCTCCTCGAGCTTCGGCAGGATCGCCTTGACGTCCTCCTCGCTCTGGAGGCTGTTCATGTCGGCGAGCACGCAGTACTCGAGCAGGCCCTTCTCGTTCTTCGGGTCGAAGGCGCGGACCGCGTCGATCTCGGCCTTCTCGGCCTGACCGGTCTTGATCAGGGCCTTGTAGGCGCGGGTCTTCATGCCCTTGGCGTCATCGGCGTCGTGGCTCAGGGCGCCGCGGACGATCTTGGCGATGGTCGCGAGACCGACGGTCTCGGGGTTCGCCTCCTCGAGCATGACGAGGGCCTTGGTGATCACCGTGATCACGGCGTCGCCCTCGGCGCTCTCGAATTCCTTCTGGAGGGCCTTGGCGGCGGCGAGCTGCTTCTTGCCGTCCGCCGAGATCTCGGCGACGTGCTTGAGGTAGGCCTCCGGGCCACCCTCCTGGTAGCCGGTGCGGGCGAAGACCTCGCCGTCGCCATCCATCAGCAGGATGGTCGGGAAGCCGCCGACGCCGTACTTGTTCATCAGCTCGTCGTTGCGGGCCGGGTTCGGGACCTTCGCCTTGATCTTCTCGTCGTTGGGGAAGTCGAGCTTCACCAGGACGTAGTCCTTGGCCACGCCCTCGAGGAAGGACGCGTGCTCGAAGACCTCCTTGTCGAGGCGCTTGCACCAGATGCACCAGTCCGAGCCGGTGAAGTCCACCAACATGCCCTTGCCGGCCTTCTTGGCCGCGGCCTGCGCCAGGTCGAAATCAGCGAACCAGGTCGGCTTGTCGGTCTCCTGGGCCAGCACGCCACCGGCCAGGAGGGCCGTCACGGCGACGAGAAGGATGCTCTTTTTCATGTGCTCTCAAGACTTTCTGTTCGAGGGAGGTGGGCGTCTCGGCACCGAGGCCGCCGGCCACATTTAACGCCTCCGGACGCTTCCTGGAACAAGCTGCGGGCCGTCCGCATCCAGAAAATCGCCAAAAGATTGCGCGCCCGGGCTCAGGGAGCGGGCTCCCAGCCGAGGCTGAAGGTCAGGACCCGGCCCCGGGCCTCGTCCTCGTCGAGCTTCCGGCCGTCCACCTTGATCTCGGTCTTCGCTTCCTCCGTCCCTCCGGCGATCGACACCTCCTCTCCACCCAGGCGATGGATCCAGGTGCCGAGGACGGCGGTCCCCTGGCCCTTGAGGGTGACCGGGCTGGTGGTGATCGTGGTCGACGAGGACCTCGTCCCCGGGAGCGGGGCGAAGTAGCCGTGGCTCCGGGTCCGGACCAGTCCCTCGCCGCCTCCCCGCATCTCCCGGAACTCGGTTTCCACCAGGAGTTCGCGAGCCACGCGCTCGTCGGCATCGGCGATCTCGGCCCGGATTCCAGCCACCACGGCCTGGCCCCAGAGGGCCTGGACGAGCTGGTCCAGCACCTCCTTGCCCACCAGCTCCTTGGCGCTCGCCCGCAGGACCAGCGGCGCGCCCGCCGGCGTGGGGCCGACCTCGTGGAGACTCGATTCGAGGCCGTTGCTCCAGATCATCCTCAGGCTGCCGCGCTCGTGCAGGACGATCTCGGCGACGAGTTCGTCGCGCTCGCCCTGACGGGAACGGATCTCGATGCCCGCGCCGGGACGCGCCTCCTCGTTCCGGCTCTCGATGCCGGGGCGTGCCGGAGTTTCGCCGCAGGCGCCGAGGAACAGGCCGGGGCACAGGAGCAGGGCGATCATCAGCTTGTCGACGCGCATGGTGGTCCTCCGCTGGGGGCTGGGGTCTGGACGGGTCGCGAAGGTCGGGGCGACCTTCCATCCCGGGCCGATGGCCTCGGAGATTCGCCTTGGACCGGCGATATTCGACGGTGGGACCCGGCGCGTCAAGTCGCGTGGCGGATGGGTATCAGCGGTAGGGTGGGCAGGTGTAGCCCATGGGCGAGGTCGTGAAGATCTCGCAACCGTCGTCGGTCACGCCGATCGAGTGCTCGAACTGCGCCGACAGCCGCTTGTCGATCGTGACCGCGGTCCAGTCGTCGGCGAGGATGTTCGAGCGCCAGTGGCCGGCGTTGATCATCGGCTCGATGGTGAAGAACATGCCCTTCCGCAACGTCGTTCCGGGGCGCCCGTCATCGTAGTGGTTGACCTGCGGCTCGGAGTGGAACTCGCGGCCGAGGCCGTGGCCGCAGAACTCGCGGACGACGGAGAAGCCCTCGGCCTCGGCGATCTCCTGGATCGCGACGCCGATGTCGCGGGTCTTGGCTCCCGGCTTCACCGCGGCGATGCCGGCCATGAGGCAGCGGTAGCTGCAGTCGACGATCCGGCGCGCCTCCTCGGAGACCTCGCCCACCAGGTACATGCGGCTCGAATCGCCGTGCCAGCCCTCGAGGATCGGCGTGACGTCGATGTTGATGATGTCGCCGTCGCGGAGCTTGTGCTCGGGCGCGGGAATGCCGTGGCAGATCACCTCGTTGACCGAGGTGCAGATCGACTTGGGGAAACCCCGGTAACCCAGTGGCGCCGGGGTGGCGCCGCGCTCGACCTGGAAGTCGTGGCAGAGCCGGTTGATCTCCTCGGTGCTGACCCCCGGGCGGACGTGGGGCGTGATGAAGTCGAGGCACTCGGCGGCGAGGCGACCGGCGGCACGCATGCCCTCGAACTCGCGCTCGCTGTGGATGACGATCTGCTTCTTCTTCTGGAACATCTGATCCTCGGTACGGCTCGCTTCCTTGATGACGCATTCCGGCCGCGACCGCAAGGCGAGTCGGCATTTGGCCCGGTTGGCGGGGTCGGGGCCTGGTTGTCCGCACCGATGTTGCGGATTCGGCCCGGTCTGCGATGATCGGGCTCGTGGAGGAAGGCAGCCCGATGAAACGCGGCCTCGTCATCGCAGCGATCCTCGCCCTGGTCTCGCTGGTCGTCCTGGTGGTGATCGAATTCGTCACCGACGGCAGGCCCTCCGGACTCGGCATCAGCGGTTCCGCGGCCGATCGGGCCGCCGCGGAGGCCCAGCGGCCGGCGCGAAACGTGGCCGACGAGGAGGCACCGGTCGCGCAGCTCGACGGGCCGGAGCCGGCGACGCCGGCCGCGGCGGTGGCGACCTCGGGCCTGGAACCGCGCGACTGGGACCATCCCTTCCGGCTCCGCATCGTCGACGAGACGGGGAGGGGCATCCCCGGTGTCCGGGCCGAGCTCTCGGCCTGGGCCGCCGCGGGCGCGCCGGTCATGGACAGCGCGGCGAGCGGCGCGGACGGTCGCCTCCTCATCGACCGCAGGGGCACCGACATCGGCGTCCTGCTCTGGCCCTGCGGCCCCTACGAGATGACCTGGATCGATCCCAATCTCGGCAACCGCGATCGTCTGATCGAGCGGGTGGTGATGTTGCCCCGACGCCGCGCGATCCCGGTCCGCGTCCTGGGCGCGGGAGACGTCGGTCTTCCCGGTGTGGCCCTGAAGCTGCTGGTCGGGCCGAATCGCGAAGGTGACGAGATCACCCTGTCCTATGCCCGGACGGACGGTGACGGCCGGGCCTGGCTCGTGGCCGAACCGCGAGGAGGCGAGATCGAGGGGCACATCGTGCTGGATCTGCCCCGAAGGGAGCCGATCCGCGTTCCGGTCGACCTCGCCAACCTGCCCACGACCGAGGTCGTGTTGCATGCGCCGGCCGGAGGCGCGCTCGTCCTGCGGCCCACGGAGCGGCTGGCCCGGATGCTGGCGCCGGGCGAGTGGCTCACGCTCGAGGCCGTCGGCGACGACCACGACCTCAGCGTCTCGCTCGGCCTCGGCCCCGATGGCGCCTGGCACTTCGACCAGCTCGAACCGGGACTCATCTGGAGACCGAGCTTCGAGTACGAGAGTCCGGTCGGTCTCCTCGATGGGGAGCAGGCGGTCTTCCTCGGGCCCGCGGCAGCGGGAGAATGCGTCGAACGGACCCTGGACCTGGCCGGGGAGGCGCCCCTGGTCGAATTCCGCCTGCTCGGACCGGATGGTTCGCCGGCGGCGGGCATCCTCGTCGACCTGCTGCCCTGCAGCGATCCCGAGGAGATCCTCGACCCGGACTACCGGCTGTTCAAGCTCCGCACCGACGCCGAGGGCCGGGGTCGCTTCCTGCTCGATCAAGAGCGCCTGGAAGACGCGGGCGGGAGCCTCGACGGAGTGCTGCGGATCGCGGTCGCGACCCGCGGCGTGATCGCCCACGCCGATGCGCCGTTTTGCGACTTCACCCTGCCGGCCCTGCCCTGGCCCGCCACCCTTTCTCTCGGCGAGGGAAGGCTCCATCGCCAGCCTCTCCTGGTAGGCGGTCGGGTCCTCGGCGCGGCGGGCGAGCCTCTCGTCGGTGCCCGGGTGATCCTGACCATGGCCGAGGACACGATCCGTCACGATTCGGTCGAGGAGCCATGGTCCGCGGCGCGCTGGCTCTGCGCTCCGGATGGGAGCTTCGCGATCCACCGCCGTCCTCCGGTTCGGGACGAAGGCGAGGCCGCCGCGGACGAGGACGCGGACGAGGACGAGGAGGATCCCGACGATGTCCTCATCCTGCTCGCCGACGCGCCGGGACATCGGCGCCGGCTCCTTGGCCGGATCTGCCCCGGCATGAGCGATCTCGAGATCCGGCTCGCGCCCGCGGTCGATGTGGAGTTCCGGGTCCTGGTCGACGCGGGCTGGGATCTGTCTCCCTACGCCGGCCAGGTGAGCGGCGCGGCGCTCGCCTTCGAGGCGCCGGCGGATTCCGAGAACACGGTGGATCGCTTCCGCATCGCCACCAGGCTGGGCGGCGGTCGCTACCGGATCGATTCGGTCGGCCCCGGAGAACTCGAATTCGGCCTGGTCGCTTCCTACGGTGACTCCGAGGACGAGATCTGGTCGCGGTTGACCGCGAGCTTCCGGATCGCCCCGGAGCAGATCGAGGCCGGGAAGACGGTCGAGCTGGAGGTCGACCTCCGCGGCCGTTGCCCCCTGACGACGCTCGAGATCGTCGGCGAGCGCGATCAGGGTCTCGAGGCTTTCGTCCTGCCGCATTGCCTGGGGCAGGTCGAGGCGCCCTTCCAGGCCTCTGCCGCGGGCCTGCTCTCGATCCCGGACCTCCTCCTGCGCGGCGGCATCCGCGTCAGCCGGGCCGGCTACTGGACCGAGACCTTCGCCACTCGCCCCGATGTCACCCGCATCCGTCTGCAGCCTGCCGAACCGGTCGAGGTCAGGCTCCTGGGCGCGAGCGGCAAGGAGCTGCCGGCGGAGCTCGCCTACGGTCTGCAGATCAACTCCGCGAGCGAGTCGCTTCTTTCCGGCAACCAATTCCAGGGCGCGCGCCAGCGGATTCTGGTGGAGATGGCGGGCCCTCTGGGCGTCGAGTTCAGCTACCGGCGTGCCGATGGCGAGGAGGTCTCGGAGTGGCTGACGGTGGAGCTCGAGAAGGGCGCCAAGACCCTCGAGATCCGCATCCCGGGTTTCTGACCCGATCCCCGGGCGGTCGTTCCGTGATCGTCAGGCCGGTCGTCGCGGGCATGGATTCGCCTGGGGCCGCGTCGACCCGGCTGGCATGATCAGGACCCGGCGACGGTAGGCGAGCCATGACGTGAAGAGATCGACTGCGACCGGCCTCGGGGTGATCCTCGCCCTCCTGCTCACGACTCTCGTCGCCTGGTTCATCGTCGGCGTCGTTCTCGATCGCTTCATGGCCGAGCCTGGTGGCGATGGTCTGGACTCCGGCGAGGCCACCGGGATCGATCGGGGCATGGCGGGACCGGCCCGCGGGACGCCGGTCGGCAGGCTGCCCGGTCTCGCCGCAGAAGCGCCGGCCGGAACCGAGCCGGGTCCGGTCATTCTCGAACCCGACTTCTGGTCGGTGCCCTTCCGCTTCCGCCTGGTCGATCGAAGCGGCCTCGCCGTCCCGGGCGCGCGCATCAGGTTGACGAGCTACACCCAACATCCCGGACCGACATTCGAGGCGATCAGCGACGAGGAGGGGCGGGCCGAGTTCGCGGCGCGTGGGCCGGCCTACTCTGCCGAGGTCCATCTGCGGGGGCAGGACGTCTACGGGAGCCAGCTGGTCGTGACCGATGCCGATCGGGGTCGGGAACTCGTCCTCGTGCTGGGGCGCGGCGAGGGTCTGGCGGTCCGCGTCGTCGACCAGGCGGGCCGCGGTCGCGGCGGCATCGGACTGCTCCTGGTCCGTCCCTTGCGCCGGACGGCCACGATCGTCGACGAGCTGAAGACGATCGCGATCAGCGATCAAGAGGGGCGCGCCTCGCTGCCGATCCCGAAGGGCTTTCCGGCGGGGGAGGCTCGCATCGAACTCGATCTGCCGCTGCTCGCCTTGCCCGCGTCGCGGGTCGAGGTCGAACCCCTGCCCGCCGGCGAGACCCTCGTCGTCCTGCCGGCGACCGGCGCCTTCGAGTTCAGACCCGGCGAGTCGATGAGCGCCCTGGTGACGACCGGCTCGCGTCTCGCCATCCGGGCGGAGGTCGACGGTCGGCTGCTCCGCGCCGAGGCCGCGCTCGAAGACGACGGCTTCTGGCGCTTCCCCTGTGTCGAACCCGGTCTTCGCTGGCACGCGGCCCTGCAGCTCCTCGGGCCGGAGGATCAATGGCTCGAGCTGCCCGGGATGATCGCCGGACCGAGGCAGGACGGGGATACGGTCGAGGCCATGCTCGACGCCGAACCGTCCGGCACCCTGGTTCGCCTGCGGCTCCTCGGCGCGGACGGTCGCGCCGCGGCCGGGATCCGCTTCGACGTCCGGCCATTGTTCGAGCACGAGCGGCCCTACGCCGAGCGCGGCGACGCCATGTTGACCCTGCGGGCGGACGCCGAGGGGCGGGTCGCCTTCCGCCTGGCGCCGCGCTACCTGCGCGCCTGGTCCGGTGAGCCGCTCCGCGGCCTGCGTTTCGCGGTCTGGAGCTACAACCCCGTCGACGCCGGCGCCGGCGCGCACGGCGACGTCCCGCTTCCGGAAGGCGAGCGCGAGGGCATGCTCGATCTCGGTGAGCTGCGCCTCGAGCGCTGGCCGCTGCTCGTCGCCGGTCGCGTCGTGGACGCGGTCGGAGAGCCGATCGCCGGCGCCCGGGTCGGACTCACGATCGACCACGTCGGCGACGAGTTCGGCTACGAGGACATGGACGACGCCTGGGAGTCCGCCAGCTTCCGCTGTGCCGCGGACGGCTCTTTCAGCATCCATCAGCCGCCGCTCGACGGCGCGGAGGGCGATGGCGACGGCGGCCGCTACCTCCTGCTGGCGGACGCGCCCGGACACCGCCGGATGGCGGTGGGCTTTCTGCGGTCCGGGACTCGGGACCTGGTGATCAGGATGGAACCGGCGGCGGCGCTGGAGATCGAGTTCCTGCTCGATCCCGGCTGGGATCTGGACTGGTTCCGGCCCTGGGCTTCCGGCCCGGCCCTGGCGCTCCCGGTGGTCGCGGGCGAGATCGAATCCGGCCAGGATCGCGCGCCACGAGAACTCGGTGGTGGTCGCTTCCGGCTCGACTCGGTGGGGCAGGGGCAGCTCGAGCTCGGCCTCGGCTGCCATGCCAGCGGCGAGAGGGGCGAGCTCTGGGCCCGCATGCGCCGGAGAGTCGAGATCCGGGCGGAGGATCTCGGCCGCGCCGAGCCCCTGCGCCTGACCGCCGACTTCCGCGGTCTCTGCGGAACGAGTGCGCTGAGGGTGGTCGACGATGCCGGGCGCGGTCTGTCGGCGCGCCTGCGGTTCCACTGCTTCGGCGCGTCGCATTTCAGTCTCCAGACCTCGGGTGACGGCAGCCTCCTCGTCCCCGAACTCTTCCTCGCCGAGGGTTTCAGCGTGTCGCGGCCGGGCTACTGGACCCGGAGCTTCGCCGGAGTGCCGCGCGAGTCGCGCATCGAGCTGGAGGCGGCGGCGCCGGTGGTGATCGTCGCGCTCGACCAGGATGGCCGGCCCTTCGCCGAGAGCGCGAAGCCGACGATCCACGGCCTGCGCAACGGCTGGGCGGTCTTCGACCCGCGCCCCCTGGTCGCGGGCGAGGCCGCAGTCGAGATCGAGGACCCGGGAGAGCTGCGTCTCGTCCTCGGGCTGACCGCTCCGGACGGCTCGCATCGGCGGCACTCGGCCAGCACGAACTGCCCCGCGGGGACGAAGCGGCTCGAGGTCCGCTTCGGTCGTTGATGCGGTGAAAGATCGTCCCACGCTTTGCTCGTCGGCGCCGGACCGATACCCTGCCCCTGCACCCTGATTCCGCTCCAGACGGCAGACCGTTCCATGAAGAAGATCCTCGTCGTCGGCGCCGGCCAGAGCGCCCCTTACCTGATCCATTACCTCCTCGAGCACGCCGAGGGCGAGGACTGGCAGGTCACGGTCGCGGACCTCGACCTCGAGGCGGCCCGGGCCCGCGTCGGTGGCCACGAGCGCGGCCGGGCGATCTCTTTCGACGTCAACGACACCGAGCAGCGAACCGCCGAGATCCGCGCCGCCGACCTGGTGGTGTCGATGATGCCGCCGGCCTTCCACCGGATGATCGCGCACGACTGCGTCGAGATCGGTCGCCACCTGGTCACGGCCTCCTACCGCGACGCCTACCTGCGCGATCTCGATCCCTCGGCGCGCAGGAAGGGCGTGCTCATCCTCTCCGAGATGGGCATGGACCCCGGCATCGACCACATGTCCGCGATGGCGCTGATCGAGAAGGTCCGCGCCGCGGGGGGCCGCATCGTCGGCTTCCGGAGCTACGGCTCGGGCCTGCCGGCTCCGGATTCGGTGGCCAATCCCTTCAAGTACGTGATCACCTGGAATCCGCGCAACGTGGTCATCGCCGGCCAGTACGGCGCCCAGTACATGGAGGATGGTCAGATGAAGATCATCCCCTATCACGAGGTCTTCCAGCACACCTGGGATGCCGAGGTCGAGGGCGTCGGACCTCTCGAGGCCTATCCCAACCGCGACTCGCTGAGCTACATGCACAGCTTCGGACTCGAGGACGTCACCACGATGATCCGGGGCACGCTGCGCTATCGCGGCTGGTGCGAGACCTGGCTGCCCATCGTCCTGGCCGGCTTCACCAACGACACGGTGGAGATCCCCAACCTCGGTCGCTACAGCTACCGCGAGGTGGCCGAGATGTTCCTGCCGCTCACGACCCGCGGTTCGATCGTGGAGCAGCGCCTGGCCGTCTGGCTCAATATCTCGCCCACCGGCCACATCCTCGACAACCTGCGCTGGCTCGGCCTGTTCTCCGACGAGAAGGTCCGCTGCCGGGGCAAGACCGCCGCCGACGTGGTCACCTCGCTCCTGGTGGAGAGGCTCAAGATGCCGCCCGGTGGTCGCGACATGGCGATCCTCCAGCACGAGCTCGAGGTGGTCCACCCGGCCCGGGGCGACGCGCGCGAGAAGCTGATCTCGACCCTGATCACCTACGGCGAGCCCGGGGGCTTCACCGCGATGTCGAAGACGGTCGGCCTGCCCGCGGCGATCGGCGTCAAGCTGATCCTGCAGGGCAAGATCGACCTGCGCGGTTGTCTCCTGCCGACCGAGCCGACGATCTACCGGCCCGTGCTGGCTGAGCTAGCCGCTCACGGCCTCGCCTTCCGGGAGCGGTCCTCCCCGCTCTGATCGCTGGCCCGGCGA
>JACKGY010000017.1 GCA_020639295.1 Planctomycetota bacterium | reverse complement strand
TCTCGCCCTGCCCGAGGCCGAGGAAGGAGCGCACCAGGACCATCCGGACTTCCGGCTGCGCCGGAAGATCTTCGCGACCCTGGCTCCCGACGGCCTCCATGGCGTGCTCAAACTTCTGCCCGATCAGCAACGCGAGCAGATCGCGCTTGCACCCGAGGTCTTCAGCGCCGTTCCCGGAGGCTGGGGCGAAAAGGGCTACACCCGGGTCCTCCTGAAGAAGGCGAAGAAGGCCGAGGTCGCGCCGGCCATGGCCCTCGCCTGGCTCAACGTCGCGCCCAAGACCCTGGCCCGCCGCTACCAGGTCGACTGATCGTCGCATCCTCGTCGGCGGCCGCGGTTCAGGCGGCCGGGCGCGGCATCGGGAAGTGGCGCTTCAGGTCGTTGATCGGCTTCTCGATCAGGTACCAGGAGGCGCTGGCGAAGAGCAGGCAGAGACCGAGGCGGAACCAGTACTCGTTGACGTTCACCGCCAGCCAGGGGACCCGGGCGAAGATCCAGTCGCCGAGGTCGAACATCGCCATGTGCATCAGGTAGAGGCCGTAGCTGATCTTGCCCATGAAGACGAGCGGCCCGAGGCGCAGGAAGCGCGAGATCGGCGAGTGGTCGTCGTGCCAGAGGCCGACGATCAAGGTGGTGATCGCGATGGCGAACAAGGTCTGGAGATCGCCCGGGATGAACTGGAAGAAGCCGGTCTGCAGATGCGGTCGCGGGGTCATCGACAGGACGAGGAGCGCGAGCGCGCCGCCGTAGGTCCACAGGACCGGATTGCCGAACCGGAAGCGCTCGAAGCTGAGCGTCGCCGCCAGGCAGCCCCAGAGGATGTACTCGCCGCAGATCGGCAGGAGCGCGCCGTAGAGCAGCTCCGGGTGCTGGAAGCGGAACCAGAGCCGCAGACCGATCGAGGCCAGGATCGACAGCGCCAGCGCCGGCGCCCGCCAGCTCTTCCTGGTGGCCAGGAGCAGGAAGGGGAAGAGCAGGTAGAACTGTTCCTCGATGCACATGCTCCAGAGGTGCATCTGGCCGAAGTCCCAGTGCTTGAAGATCTGATGGAAGCCGCTGGTCTCGGGCTCGAGCGAGAGCAGGAAGAGCTTGACGTTGAAGGTGTAGCTGAGCTGCCAGGCCGGGAAGAGCAGGAGGCCGAAGGCCCAGCAGGCGAGCACCACCAGGTAGTAGATCGGCAGGATGCGCAGCGCGCGCCGGATGAAGAAGGCACGCACCAGCTTGCCGATGGGGGCCCCATCGGACTGCAGCACGATGCGGGTGATGAGGAAGCCCGACAGGCAGAAGAAGCAGGGCAGGGCGTAGGTGAGGAACCAGTGGCTGATCTCCTGGTGGTAGCTGAAGACCATCAGGAAGAGGATGCCGCGGAAGCCGTCGAGCTGGTTCTTGTACACGGTCAGGCCTCGCCGTCCGCGGCCTCGAAGCCGGTCCTGGGCGGCCAGCAGAAGCCGCGTCGCGTCGGCCCGGCGTAGAAGGCGCGAATCGCCGCCACCGCCGGTCGGTCGGAGGCCTCGGCGAGCAGGGCGCGCGCGTGCTCGACGTCGCCGTGCTCGGCGAAGATCGCCCGGTAGAGCGTCCTGATCTCCAGTCGCGTCGCCGCGTCGAGTCCGGCCCGACGCATGCCGACGACGTTCAGCGCGCGGACCTGCGAGCGGCCGATGATCGTGGTCCAGGGCGGCACGTCCTGACCGACGGCGGCGGCGCCGCCGATCATCGCGCCGCAGCCGATGCGGCAGAACTGATGGATGACGACGTTGCCGGAGATGAAGACGCGATCACCGACCACGACGTGCCCCGGCACCAGGCTGTTGTTGCAGACCACCACCTTGTCGCCCAGCACCACGTCGTGCGCGAGGTGCGCATGCGCCATGATGAAGCAGTCGGCGCCGACGATCGTCGCCGCGTCGGCGCGGGTCGCGCGATGGATGGTCGCGTACTCGCGGATCGTGCTGCGCGGTCCGATGCGGACGCCGCTCGGCGTGTCGGGATCGAAGGAGAGATCCTGCGCCGCGGCACCGATCACCGCGCCATGGCCGACGACGACGTCCTCGTCGAGCCGCGTCGCGCCGCTCAGCCAGGCATGACCGGCGATCCGGCAACGCGGGCCGATCACCACCTCGTCGTCGATGATGCTGAAGGGGCCGACCTCGACTTCCGCGGCGAGCTCCGCCCGGGGATCGACGATCGCGCTCGGATGGACGCTCATGTCACCGGACTCCGGAACGCTGGCATGCCGCGGATCATACCGCTTGCCTTGCGAGTCGTCGTATCGAGTCGGGAGGATTCGCCGTCAGGAGCGAGGGGAGAGAAAAGGCATGACCAAGGGAAAAGATTTCAGGCGTAGAGAGGAAGGAAGGATTTTTTACGTGTATGGGACACAACCTCGGCCATGCTGAAGGCGAGCATACAAGCCTCCCAGCCCCGCTTCAAGGCTTTTGCAGGTGTCTATTCCCCGCGACGAAACGCTGCTGTAGATTCCCGTATCGCCATCATGACCCATCGAGAGTTCCCGATGACCGGATCGGACGAGAGCCGCGACGACACGGCCCTCCTGGCGCGCGCCCGCGATGGCGACCGAAGCGCCGTGGAGGCGCTCTTCCGGCGCTACGAGCCCATGCTCCAGGCCTGGGCTCGACGCCGTCTCGGCTTTCCGCTGCGCACCCTCGAGGAGACCCAGGACATCCTTCAGGAGGTCTACCTGGTGGTCCTGCAGAAGGTGGCCGAATTCGAGCCGCAGGACCAGCACTCCTTTCCCGCCTGGCTCAAGGGAATCGCAACACGCATCGTCCTGCAGAAGGCCTCCGGTAGCTATTTGAGACACCGACTTCTCGACCCCGAACCCCTGGTCCTGCGCGATCTCGAAGCGACGCCCTGCACGGCGGCGACGCTCGACGAGATCAAGCGACGCACCTACCAGGAGTTGCGCGGCTTCGATCGGCTCGACCGCCTGATCTACCGCCTGCGTCGCCGCGGCTTCTCGTCGACCCAGATCGCCGACCTGGTCGGGATGACCGATCGCGGCGTCCGCATGCGGCATGCACGGGTCGATGCCCGCCTCCGCCTCCGCCTGGGACGCCTCGCCGACGGTGACCCGGAGGAATGACCGAGTCCCTGCATGATCTACCGGCCGAACCCGGTCCCGACGCCAGCGCGGCCGAGGTCGAGGCCTTCCTGGAGGAGGTGCTCTTCCACTACCTCCTCCGTCGCGAGGAAGGGCAGTCGCCCGACGTCGACGCCTATCTCACCCGTTATCCCGGCCAGGCGGAGCGCATCGCCGCTCTCATGCTGGGACACGACGGCGCGCCCCTGGTCGCCGACGATCCCGGGACGACGACACGGGGTCGCCGCCGGCGCTGGCTCCTCGATCGGCTCGGGCCCTATCAGATCGTCCTGCTCGCGGCCTCGACCGCTCGTGGCCACGTCTATCGCGCGCGTCGCGACGGGGCCACCGAGGACGTGGCCCTCAAGGTGCTCCGCCGCGTCGACCGCATGGACCCGCGCGAGTTCGAGCGCTTCCAGCGCGAGGCCCGGACGGTGGCGCGGCTCGGCGTCCCCGGCGTCGTGCCGGTGCTCGACGTCGGCGAGGACGAGGGCGCGGTCTACTACGCCATGCCCTGGATCGAAGGCGCGACGATCGCCGAGATCATCCGCATCCTGCGCGGCGAGACCCGGGCCGGCGCCTTCGACCCCGCCGGTCTCGACCTGCGCGCGCGACTCCGCCTCGGTGCTCGAGTCGCCCGGATCTTCGCGGCCGTCCATGAGCGCGGCGTGCTGCATCGGGACATCAAGCCATCCAACATCATGATCGATGCCGGGGGCGAGGCCCTGGTCCTCGACTTCGGCATCGCCCGCAATCTCGAGGACAGCGGGCTCACCCGCACCAGCGATCCGCCGCTGGGGACGCCGCTCTACATGGCGCCCGAGCTGCTCACCGGCCTCAGCGAGGAGGCCGATCAGGCCAGCGAGGTCTTCGCGCTGGCGGCGACGATCTGGGAACTCCTCACCCTGACCAGCCTCCGTCGCGCCGATGATCGCGCCCGCTTCTTCGCCGACGTGGAACGCGATGCGCCCGATCTCGCGGCCCTGCCGGCGGGGGCCTCACCGCGGCTCGCGGCGCTGATGAAGCGGGCGCTCGACCGCGAGCCCCGTCGTCGCCTGCGGTCGATGGAGGAGCTGGCCAGGGGGCTCGAGGCGCTTGCCGACGATGATGATCCGGTCGACCGCACGGGTCGACGCCGCCTGATCATCCTCAGCCTTCTTCTTCTCCTCGCAGCCATGCTCGTCGCCGCATGGTGGTGGTCAAGATGAGGCCGGTGGCGATGATCGCGAGCCAGCCCAGGAGGCCGTCGTAGAACAGGCTGGTCCCGAACAGCCACTCGTGGTCGCCGACCAGGTCGTCGCTGAAGCGCTTGCCCACCTGCCGCAGCCAGAACCAGCCGCCATGCACGCCCATCGCCGGCCAGAGCGAGCCGCTCTCGCGCCGCAGTCCCACCAGGACCCAGCCGACCAGGACGAGGCCGAGCACTTCGATCGGTCGGCCGAGCCCGGAGACCAGGCTCGCGCCCATGCCGGCGATCGCGCGCAGGCCGGAAAGGAGGCCGCCGTCGATCGTGCCCTCGGGCTTGAGGAAGTGGGCGAGAGCGTAGAGCAGGGCGGCCGGAAGCGCCTTGCGACCGAGGGCCGCGAACAGGAAGCCGAAGAAGAGGAGATCCTCGGCGAAGCCGATCAGCAGCGAGAGCGGCAGGTAGCGACCGCCGTAGGCGAGGAAGTCCGCGGTCGAGAACTGATCGAGCCGACGCTCGCCGATCGCGAGCAGGACCACAAGCCAGATCGCGAGGGGCAGGGCGCCGGCGAGGAAGCCACGGCCCCAGACGAGCAGGGGACGACGACAACGGAAGAGGGCGCTCTCCTCCTTCCAGGAGCGACCGGCGCCGAGGCCGAGGGTCGCGAGCGCGGCGAAGCGCAGCAGGGTCACCGCGGCCTTGGCGGGTTTCATGCCGGTGGCCGCCAGCAGAGGCGTGAACAGCGCGACCGCCACGAGCCCGATCGCCAGCACCAGGGCGAGGCGACGCCACTGGATGCGGAAGCGGTCGGAACCGGAGTTGACCGGAAATGACAGGCTCATGATGATCGGGCTCGCATCGGGTCCGGGACGGGCGGCGTCGGCCGTCCCGCCGACCAGAGTCATGACGACCGGGACCAGCTCGGGCAAGGGGAGAGGGCCGCTTTTGCCGACCGCCAGCCGAATGGAGCCACGCCTGCGCGCCCTCATGATCGGGGCGATGGTCGCCCTGGTCCTGGCCGCCGTCGCGGCGGCCCTGGTCTTCGAGATGCCCTCGCGCGTGACCCTGCCGATCGCCCTCGCGCTCAGCGCCCTGGTCATCTGGTCGGCCGTGCGGCCGCGGCGGTCGGCTACCGGACAGGAGCTCGGTTTCGCCCTTTCGAGCCTGGCCCGGAAGGGGGGAGATCCCGGACTCGCCCGCGAACTCCGACAGGCCTTCTCCGATCATTTCGCCGGCCGCCGTGGCCTGGCACTGGGCGAGAGCGGCGGCCGCGCCCAGCTCGAGGCGGCGATCGCCGGCTTCGATCGTTTCATCGACCACCTGGACGCGGCCGGGGCGAATGGACCGCATGGCGGCCTGCTCGCCTCGGCGCTCTTCCATCGCGCCGCCAGCCGGCAGATCCTGGCCATGGCGGAGCCGGACGCGGATCGCCGCCGTGAGGGCCTGGCGGGGGCCCTGGCCGACCTCCTCGGCTTCGAGGAGCGCTTCCGACCCTGGCCGATGCTGCTGCCGGCGGCGCTGGCCCTGCGTCTGCGTTGCCGGCTCGGCCTCGACGAACTCGCCCTCGCCGAGCAGGACCAGCACCTGCTCGATCGCGACTTCGGGGCGCAGACCGCGACCGCCGAGCTGCTGGCGGCCCGTCACGACCTCGCGATGGCGCTCTGGCAGCGTGCCGGGACCGAAGGGGAGGCGGATGGGGAGCGCGGTCTTCGTGTCCGGGCCATCGCGCAGCTCGAGGCCTGGCTCAACCTGATGCCCCGGCCGCCGCTCGCGGCGCGGCTGGAACTGGCGCGGTGCCGAGCGCGACTCGAGGAGCACGAGCGCGTCGTCGCCCTCCTCGGTGGTCTCGCCGGCGAGGGCGACGCCGAGAAGCGCGACCTGCTCGAAGCGGAGAGGCTCCTCGCGGCGGCCTACCTCGGTCTCGGAGCCCACGAGAAGGCCCTCAGCTGCTACTCGGTGCTGATGTCGGTCACCGGTCCCCACAACCCCTGGCACCGCGACCCGGAGGTCCTGCGCGAGATCGGTCGCGCCGAACGGGCCCTCGCCGGCGACCCCGAACCGGACGGGGACTGAGCCGGGGCCTCGCCTTTGGTCGGGCCGCCGGGCCGGGTACACTGGCCCGATGGTTCATCTCTCCCGCATCTACACCCGATCCGGCGACGATGGCAGCACCGGGCTCGGCGACGGCAGCCGGGTCAGGAAGACCGACCCGCGCGTCGCGGCCTACGGTGACGCCGACGAGCTGGGCGCGGTGATCGGCATGGCGGCCCTGTACGCGGATGGCGACGACCTCGACGGGCTGCGGCGGATCCAGAACGACCTCTTCGACCTCGGCGCCGATCTCTGCCGGCCCCTGGGCGAGGGCGAGGCGCCCGGCCAGGCGCTGCGCGTGCAGGCGGCCCAGGTGAAGCGGCTCGAGGACGAGATCGATCGGATGAACGCCGCGCTGGCGCCGCTCTCGAGTTTCGTCCTGTCCGGCGGGACGCCGCTCGCCGCCCACCTGCACCTCGCCCGCTGCGTCTGTCGGCGCTGCGAACGCAGCGCCCGGCGACTGGCCGATTCGACCGCCATCAACGAAGAGGCCTTGCGCTATCTCAACCGCCTGTCGGATCACCTCTTCGTCATGGCGCGTCACGCCAATCGCGAGGGCGGGCAGGAGATCCTCTGGAAGCCGGGCGGGCAGGGCTGAGGCCCGCGGAAGGGCAGGCATGACGGTCGAGAACGGGAGCGAGGAGGGCGTCGTCGTCCGAGGCGGCATCGGACCCGAGCAGCCCTGCCCCTATCGACCGGGTCTCCTCTGGCGCAACGAGATCATCCTCCCCGAAGGCGATCTCGGCGCCGAGGTCCACGAGCTCCTCTTCGACCTCGGCTTCCGGCGCTCGGGACAGGCCTTCTTCCGGCCGGCCTGCGCCGATTGCCGATCCTGCCGCAGCCTGCGCATCGCCACGCCGGCCTTCCGCCGCAGCAAGAGCCAGCGCCGGGTCTGGAACCGCAACCAGGATCTCGCGGTCGAGGTCGCCGAACTCCGGGCCGACGAGGAGATGCTGGCGCTGCTCTTCCGCTATCTCGAGGCTCGCCACCGCGGCTGGATCGAGCACGAGCGTGACGAGATCGCCGGCTCGCTCTTCGACGATCCACCGGCGAATGCTCGTGCCCTGCTCCTGCGGCTCGAGGGGCGACTCGTCGGTGTCGGCATCGTGTCGCTGACGCCGAACCTGCTCAGCTCCGACTACTTCTACTTCGAGCCCGATCTGGGCGAGCGTTCGCTGGGCACCTTCTCGATGCTCTGGGAGATCGACTGGGCCCGCCGTGACCGCCGGCGCTGGTACCACCCGGGCTTCTGGGTCGCCGATTGCCCGGCCATGTCCTACAAGGCCAGGTTGCGTCCGGCCCAGATCCTCGACCCGGACCGCGGCTGGATCGCGCTCGTCCGCTGACCGGGACCGTCTCCGCTCTCCCGCCCGGCGACGCCGCGATCACCGTCAGGGACTGACGGCGAGCCGCTCCTTCATCCAGCTGTCGAGCATCCGCGCGTCCTCGCGCAGGCCGGCGGCGATCTCCTCGTCGCTGGCGTTGGCGATGGTGACCCCGCTGTCGATGAAGATGCGCGCGCGTACCCGCGAGCGTCCGGCGTCGGTCGCGCTGGCCCGGATGCGGTAGTCGCCGAAGAAGGCGGCGAGGCCGAAGTCGCGCTCCACGATCTTGAAGCGGATCAGCCGCGACTCCGCGTCGACCTTCTCCCGGAAGCCGAGCACGACCACCGGGTCGATGCCCATCTCGCCCTCGAAGTGCCAGCGGCTGAGTAGGGTCTCGCCGCGGGCGGGCAGGGCTTCGATCAACGGGGCCCAGGCCCGGTGGCCGCTGGCGCCGGCGAAGTCGAGCAGGGCGGCGGCGACCTCCTCCGGGCGACCCGGGAGCTCGAAGTCCAGCTCGCCCCCGCGCACGTCCTCGAGGCGGAGGCGTTTCACCGGCAGCTCGGCCTCCGGGGCCGTCTCGACGGTCTCGGCGCCCGGCCCCGCCTGCGCTTCGGCGGCCGTCTCGCCCTCCTGGGGCAGGGTCTCGACCCGGGTCTCGGAGCCGGCCTCGGGCAGCTCGTCGACCGCGGGAAGACTGGTGCAGGCGCTGCCCGCGACCAGCAGGGCGATGACCAGGAGGCCGGCCACAAGTCTCGATTTCATGTCGGTTTGTCTCTCGCCGGCGCCATTCGACAGCGCTATTTGGTCGCGACTTACGATCGGTTATAGTTCGGGCCGCGCCGGCCAGCCCCGGCGCCGCTGCAAAAGGGGTTTCTGCCATATGGCGAAAGAAGACGCAATCACCGTCGAGGCCACCGTGAGGGAGGCGCTGCCCAACGCGCGCTTCCGCGTCGAGTTGCCGAACGGGCACTCGATCCTCGCCTACGTCTCCGGACGCATGCGCAAGCACTTCATCCGCATCCTCCCCGGTGACACCGTGACCATCGAGCTGTCGCCCTACGACCTCTCGAAGGGCCGCATCGTCTACCGCGGTCGCTGAGCCCCCGCCCCCCGAAAACTCTTCCTCCCCGGTCCTTCTCCTCCGGAAAGAATTTCGCCGCGACCGCCCGAAGCCACGTCCCCCGGGCCCTGTCGTGCCTCCTTTCCGAATCTCCAAGTCCTTGATCGACTGCCTCTTGCGACCTCGCTCGTCGAGCCGGGGAGCGTTTCGGCACGACCTCTGCTCTCTCCGCTCGCGCGACCATGCCGTCGCCGAGAGAGAGAGATGCAAGCGAGCTTCGACCCGTTCCGGTTGATCACCGGCCCCATCCAGGTCCCGAGTCAAGGTCTGACGACCAGGGCACCGGCCTCCTGTTGCGAGGACGAGGGCGCGTTCTCGTCGGTTCTCGCCCAGGTCGAAACCGCGGCCTCCGGGAGCGCCGGCGCGACGGCGACCGAGGACCTCGAGCGGGCGAAGACCCTGGCGGCCTCGGGCCAGGTCGCGGTCGAGGACACGCGACCCCAGGCCGAACTGCCCGACGAGACCGAGGCGGAAGAGGAACTCGCCGAGGACTTCTTCGCCGCCGGCGACGACCAGGACGGTCTGGCGGAAGGCGAGTCCCTGTCGTTCACGACGACGATCGCGACCGCGAAGCCCGAGGCACCGATCACCGAGGCCGCCCCGAAGGCCTACGCCACCCAGACCCTGGCGCCGCGGCCAGCGTCGGTATCGGCTTCCGAGACGATCCGGCCCGATGCCGCGCCGCCGGTCACCTCCGTCGATCCGAGCGCCAAGCCGATCGGTTCGCAGTCGGGTGACGCGATGGCCGCCCACGAGACCCAGACTTCACTTCGAGTCGACGCCGTCGATCGCGCTACGCGACCCGGGCCGATCGCGTCGCCGACACCCGGATCGCAGCCGGAGGTGAAGGCGGTCCAGGCCGATGCCCGGCCCGGGCTCGAACCCGAGTCGACCCCAGGTGCGGACGCGGCCACGACCGGCACCGCGCCGATCACGGCTCGGGTCGCCGCGCCCACCGAGCCGGCGGCCCGTGCGGTCGAGCCCAGACCGACCGGAACCGGCGGTCGGAGCGAGACGACCTCGGTGGCGCCGGGCGCGTCGGCCGCGGCCCCCGCCGGCCAGGGTCCCGCCGAGGACCAAGCCTTCCGGCAGCAGACCGGTCACGACGATCCGCGTCAGCAGGCCGGGCGGCCGGCACCGACCGCGCCGAGGCCGGTCCCGCAGG
Organism: Planctomycetota bacterium; assembly: GCA_020639295.1. GTDB lineage: Bacteria > Planctomycetota > DRQF01 > JACKGY01. Next base: position 39,423 of record JACKGY010000017.1, on the reverse strand, counting down.
AGGCCGTCCACGGGCTCGGCCCGGTCGCCGGTGGGTCCGAGCCGGCAGCCGTCGACGGGGCGGTTGTCGAGGTCGAAGGCGCGAGGTCCGACCTCGAGCCGCCGACGACCGAGGCGATCGCGGACCCGAGCTTCCGGCCGCAGCCTCCGACCAGCACGCAGGCCGAGGGCCCCGTGGTCGCTGGGGGCGAGGTCGCCCCGATCGTCGGCGAGCCCGTCGACGCCGCCTCGCGGCCGATCGCGGTCGCGCAACCGGCGGCGACGTCCACCGCGCCGCGCCTCGAGGAGCTGGTCGATCAGCTCAGCGTCCAGGTCAAGCCGGGTGTCAGCCGGGTGAGCTTCATCGTCGACCCGCCCGAGCTCGGCCGGGTCACGGTGCGCCTGCTGCTGCGGCGCGGTCGGCTCGTGGGCGAGATCCAGGCCGATCACCGCGACGTGGCCCGGACCCTCGAGCAGGGGCTCGATGCCTTGAAACACAGTCTGCGCCAGCAGGGCCTGCAGGTCGACTCCCTGCGGGTGCAACAGGAGAACGTCCAGCCGGACGACTCCGGAACGGCCTTCGCCGATCGGCGAGCCGGTTCGGACGGCGGCTGGCGGGAGCGGTCGGAAGGACGAGCCGACCGGCAACAGGTGCGCGAGGAGAGCGCGCGATCGAAGAGGATGGACGGGGTCGAGGCCGCCAGCGGGCGGCTCAACCTCATGGCCTGAGGAGAGAGAGATGGACGTTGCCAGCCTCAACGGCTCGAACAGCCAGACCACGACCAGCGGCTCGTCGCAGGTGAACTCGAAGGAGTTCATGCGCCTGCTGACCACGCAGCTCCAGAACCAGAACCCCTTCGAGCCCATCACCGATGCCGAGTTCATCGGCCAGATGGCCCAGTTCACCGGGCTCGAGGAGAACCAGAAGCAGACCAAGGCCCTCGAGGACCTGGCGGCCGCGATGTCGGCCAACGCCAGCCTCCAGGGTCTCGCCCAGGCCGCGAGCCTGATCGGCAAGGAGGTCACCTACGCCGGCTCCACCGGCGCCGAGCTGAAGGCCGACATCGTCGGCGTCAAGTTCCTGCGCGGGGCCATCAACCTGATCACCAAGGACCAGGGCACCGTGCCGCTGGGCAACGTCATCTCCATCGGCGGCGTGTCGAAGGAGGCGAGCAACGAGGATACGGGCGCGACCGCCTGATCGTCATCGGCAGGAACTTCGGCGGAGAGAGCGCCGGAGATCCGGATTCATCGGGAGAGAGAGATGTTCGGAGCACTTCGTGTCGGTCTGACGGGTCTGCGCGCCAACCAGCGCTACCTCGACGTCATCGGCAACAACCTGACCAATTCGGAGACCAACGGCTTCAAGGCCGACCGTCTCACCTTCAGTGACGTCCTCTACAGCACGCAGCGTCAGCCCACCGGTCCCTCGGCGACCGTCGGCGGCGTCAACGCGCGCCAGTTCGGCGTCGGCGTCCAGGTGGCGAGCATCGACCAGATCGAGCGCCAGGGCACGCTGATCGACACCGGCCGCACCTTCGACCTCGCGCTGCAGGGCCAGGGCTTCTTCGTGCTCAGCAACGGCAACGAGTCGTTGTTCAGCCGGGTCGGCTCGTTCACGCTCGATCGCGAGGCCAACCTGGTCGACTCCCGCACCGGATTCCACGTCCAGAACACCGCCGGTCAGGACATCGTCCTCGACACCGAGGCGGTCGCTCCGGCCGTCGCCACCTCGGCGGTCACCTTCTCGGGCAACCTCCCGGCGACCATCAGCGGCCCGCTGGCCGAGATCCAGACCTCGAGCAAGGCCCTCGAGGAGCACATCGAGGCCGTGCTCACCACCAGCACCGCCGCCGCGCCCCCGACCGCCGCGCAGAACGAGACCATCACCATCCTGGTCGATGGCGGCAGCGCCGTCGACGTCCAGCTCCCGGCCACCATCACCGGCATGTCCGACGTGGCCACGGCGATCAACAACGCCTTCGGCAACAAGAGCCCGAAGGTCCTGGCCACGGTCGTCGGCAACGAGCTGCGGCTCGCGAGCCTCACCGCCGGCAAGAAGTCGCGCGTCCAGTTGTCGGTGCCGAACACGACCGTCGGCGGCGCCTTCGGCATGGGCACCGCCACGTCGATTTCGGAGGTCGGCACCGAGAATGCGGTCACCGGCACGACCGCCTTGAGCAACCTCAATGCGAACAAGGTCAACTACGTCGCCGGCGACAAGATCACGCTCAACGGCCTCGACAGCCAGGGCCAGACCGTCAACTCGGTCCTGACCCTGACCGGCGCGGAGACGGTGGACGACCTGATCAACTTCATCCAGGGCGAGCTGCCCAACGCGACGGTCTCGCTCAACGCCGACGGCAAGCTCGAGATCGAGGCCAACGACACCGGTCCGAACCCGCTGCAGCTGACCCTCATGGACAACGCCGGCAACACCGGCAGCTCGAGCTGGTCGGCCTTCGCCTTCAAGACCGAGCAGGAAGGCACCGGGCCCGACACCCGGGACACCTCGATCACCGTCTTCGACAGCCTCGGCATCGGTCATACCCTGAGCGGGCAGTTCGAGCGCCAGGACGACGGGACCTGGAACCTGAGCCTCACGGTGCCGGACGACGAGGGCCTGGCGGTGGGTTCGCCCATCACCGGCATCACCTTCGGTCCCGACGGCACCTTCCAGGGCGCGGCCAACAACACCGTCGACCTCACCTGGTTGAACAGCGCCGACCCGCAGACCGTCACGATCGACTTCGGTTCGGTCGGCAATCTCTCCGGCCTGACCCAGTTCGGCGGCGAGAGCAGCGCCCAGGCCAGCTCGCAGGACGGCTACGAGTCCGGCACCCTGGCCTCGCTGGGCGTCACCGGCGACGGCACGATCCAGGGCTTCTACACCAACGGCGCCATCATCGACCTGGACCAGGTCGGCGTCGCCCAGTTCCGCAACAACGCCGGCCTCATCCGCGAGGGTTCCACCCTGTTCCGGCGCAGCGACAACTCCGGCATCCCGCTGGTCGGCCAGGCCGGCGTCGCCGGCGCCGGCGCCATCGTGGCCGGCGCGCTGGAAGGCTCGAACGTCGATACCGCCGAGGAGTTCGTCCGCCTGATCGAAGCGCAGCGCTCCTTCCAGGGCTCGGCGCGCATCGTCACCACGGCCGACGAGATCTTCGCCGAGTTGCTGCAGATCGTCTGATTCCTCGCCCTGATCCTGGGCCTCCCCCGACTCCGCCGGGGACGGGCGAGTGATCATGGCAGCCTCTTCAGGGCCCGCGCCGTGCGCGGGCCCTACTTATTTGGCCGCAGGGTCAAGTGGCGATCGGGACTTCCGATAAGTCGGCAGTGCGGTCGAGAGATGGGCCGAGGACATGAACCTCCTGATCCAGCAGCAGAACATCTACGACAAGTTCGACGCCCTGCGCGGCGACAGCGAGCACGACCTCGCCTTCTGGCGGGTCCTCACCTGGGGGATGGTGACCATCCTGATCGTGGTGAGCTGCTGGCTGCTCTACCAGTGGCTGGTGAGGCAGCGCGCGGCGCAGGCGGATCGACGATCCGGACTCGGCAAGACCAAGAAGCGCAACGTCGAGGACGGTGGCGGACGGGCCAAGACCGGCGAATCCCTCGGCCATCGCGACTTCGTCCGCGAGGCTTCGGCCAGCGGCTTCCCGATGCTCGACTCCGTCCCCGTCGGCACCACCGTGGCCCTCTACTGGGACGTCGGCGAGCTACGCTGCGGCGCGCGCGGGATCAGCAAGGGTGGCGATGCCAGCCGTCTCGTGGTCGCGCTCGATTGCGACCGCCTGATCGACGAGGGCGCGGCGACCCTGCTCTGCCCCGAGGCGGCCGGCCACGTCCTGTTCTACCGCGTCCGCGTGGGGCCCGGGCCCGAGCCCGATCTGCGCGAACTGGTGATCCAGGGCCCGAAGCCGGTCTCGCGAATCCACCACAAGTACCGGGCGAACGCCAATCTCCGGGCCGCCGCGGCCCGCGGCGAGGAAGCGATCCTCGTCCGTATCCAGGACGTCGCCTTCGACGGCTTCGGCCTGCTCTCCGAGGCCGAGCTCCACCAGGGCGAGTCGCTGGTCTTCCGGATCGACCTCCCCGACTATCTGGAACCGGTCGAGGTGAAGGGCCGCGTCGCCTGGGCCGAGGTGGATCCGGTCGGCGTCTGGCGGGGCGGCGTCGAGCTCGATCACGGCGACCCGAACCAACGTCTGGCCTTGGCCGACTTCCTGCTCTCCACCATCAAGTCGGAGAGCGCGCAGATCGTCATCGAACAACGCCGCCGCGAGCACACACCGGTGCGGCCGCAGCCCGTGGAGCCGATCGCATGATTGCCGCCGACGAGGTCATCGTCCACGATCGGCTCGACGCCGTCGCCATCGCGCTCGATCGCGGCGACCTGCAGCGCGCGGAAGCCCTGATCGACGATTACCGCCGCCACGAAGGCCCGGATGCCCGCTGCTTCCGCCTCGAGGGCCGGCTCCGCCTCCTCGGCGGTCGCCACGAGGAGGCGCGCCGTCTCCTCGAGCGCGCCCGGGCGATCGAGCCCGAGTCGGTCGAGCTCTGCCGGATGCTCGCCCGCCTGCACCTCGAACGCGCGCTTCCTTCCTGATCCGGAAGACTTTTCCCGCGCGATCGCCGACCTTTTCCTCAAGTCGCCGGAAGCCGCTCCGGCCGGTCACTGTCGCGATTCGCGGCGCCGCCGCAAGCTGATTTCCTGCATGAACTTGCAGCTCTGAACCGGCGCCGTCGACGAAGTTCCGCTCGTCTCGTTCATTGGTCCCCACCTTGCTCCAGGGCCCCCGGCCAGAGTCTGGCCGGAGAGAGAGATGAACGAGTCGATGAACATCGCCGCCAGCGGCATGGCGGCCATCCAGCGGATGCTCGACACCTCGGCCCACAACAGCCTGGGCTCGGGCATTCCCGGCTTCCAGAACCACAAGCTGGTGCTGAAGAGCTTCGGCGCCTTCCTGGACCAGGCCGGACCCCGCCAGGACCTGATCGGGTCCGAGGAGGTGGTCACCTTCGAGCAGGGCGACCTCAGGCCCAGCGACGAGCCCTACTCCTTCGCCCTGATGGGCAAGGGCTTCATGGCCGTGCAGGGCGACGACGACAAGGTCTACTACACCCGCAACGGTGACTTCACCCTCAATCCCGAGGGCGAGCTGGTCACCCGCGCCGGCTACCGCGTCCTGGCCGTCGGCGACGAACCGATCATCATCGATCCCCTCGCCGGCCCGATCGTCGTCGATCCCGACGGCATCCTGTTCCAGAACGGCGAGGAGATCGCGCAGCTCCAGATCGGCGAGTTCCCCGACGATCGCCGCGACCGGCTCCAGCCCCACGGCGACACCCTCTTCCAGGCGCCGGACGGCTATCGCGCCCCGGCCGCGCTCGACACCAGCGTGCATCAAGGCGTCCTCGAGTACGTCGCCGACGGCGGCATCAAGGGCGTCGTCGACATGCTGGTCGCCAGCAAGAACTACGAGTCGATGCAGCGCGCGATCCGCTCCATCGACCAGCTCAACGAGACGATGATCCGCGGCATCCAGTAATCCGACCGGAACGAGAGAGAGACGATGATCAAGGCTCTGTACACGGCGGCGACGGGCATGAAGGCCCAGCAGATGAGGATCGACGTCATCGCGAACAACCTCGCGAACGTCAACACCACCGGCTTCAAGCGCTCCAACGTCAACTTCGAGGATCTGCTCTACAGCACCCTCCGCAACCCGAACGAGCGCACCCAGAACGGTGTCCGCCCCTCGGGCCTCCAGATCGGCACCGGCAGCCGTCTGGTGAACACCAGCAAGGTCTTCACCCCGGGCTCGCTCGAGGAGACCGGCAACCCGCTCGACCTGGTGATCACCGGCTCGGGCTTCTTCCAGCTCCAGGACATCTCCGGCAGCACCGTCTACAGCCGCGACGGCAACTTCATGGTCGATCGCGACGGCAGCGTGGTGAACTCGCAGGGCCTGAAGCTGATCCCGAACATCAGCCTCCAGCCCAACGCCAAGGTCGCGGTGGGCGTCGACGGCGTGGTGACCCAGGTCGTCGGCGATACCTCGAGCCAGGTCGGCCAGATCCAGCTGGCCAGCTTCACCAACCCGGCCGGCCTCGAGGCGATCGGCGGCAACATCTTCCGCAAGAGCGAGGCCAGCGGCGAGGCGGTCACCGGCACGCCCGGCGCGGCCGGCTACGGCGGCCTGGTCGGCGGCTTCCTCGAGAGCTCGAACGTCGAGGTCGTCAACGAGCTGGTCGGCCTGATCACCTCGCAGCGCGCCTACGAGACCTCGAGCCGCGCCATCTCGGCCGCGGACGAGATGCTCACTACCGTCAACCAGATCGTTCGCTGAGGCATGACCATGACCAAGACGATCCCCCTGATCATCCTCCTCGCCGCCGCCCTCGCCCAGGGCCAGGAAGCCGCGGTGATGGTCGAGATCCGGGCGCCGCGCCTCGAACTGGCCGGCAATGCCGTGCGGCTCCAGGACGTCGCCCAGGTCACCATCCTGGCCGCCGAGGGCCGCGATCTCCGCGTGCTCGAGTACCGGGCCAACGGCGCCGAGCTGCACGCCTTCAAGGCCGGCGAGATGGCAATCGAGCTGGGCCACGAGGACATCAAAATGCGGCTGAAGCGACTCGGTCTCACCGACGTCTCGGTCGCCGGGCCGAAGAAGTTCAGCGTGGCGCGCAAGTCGAAGCGCCTGGACAACCGTCGCGTCCTCGACCTCGCGCGCAGCCACGTCCGCAACGCCCTGGCCGGGATCGACGACGACGCCCAGGTCGAATTCGCGCGGCTGATCGAGCCGGTATGCGTCCCGGCCGGTCGTTACAGCATGGACGTCCGCTTCGAGGCCGACCCGAACAACCGCGAGTACGTCGGCAATGCCGACCTGCGCCTGGTGGCGGAGGTCGACGGCGTCGTCGAGCACCTGGCGACGATCCCGGTCCGGGTGACACGGCGGGTCAACCTGGTCCGGATCGCGCGCGCGGTCCGCGCCGGCAGCGTCCTCGGCCGCGACGACCTGGTGCTCGAGGAACGACGCGCGGCGCAGAGCGCCGGCAACGTCTACTTCCGCCTGGAGGACGTGATCGGCCAGATCGCCACCCGCGACCTCAAGGAGGGCCTCGAGGTCTGCCGCGCCGACCTGCGCGCCCGCCCGATCGTGCGCAAGGACGACTTCGTCAACGTGCGCGTGGTGAAGGGGGCGCTCAAGGTCGTCGCCCTCTGCCAGGCGCTCCATGACGGCGCGCCGGGCGACCTGATGACCTTCCGGAACCTGAGCACCGAGAAGGAGATCCAGGCGGTCCTCGTCGACCGTCAGAACGCGGAGATCGACCTGAACCGTTGACCGGAATCGACTCCTCCGGGCGAGGTGAGAGACGCCCGAAGGAGATGGAGAGAGAGAGCATGAACCGCATCGCCCGCATCCTGGCGGTCCTCGTCGGCCTGACCGCGAGCACCGCCGCCCAGTCCCTCTGGGACCAGTCCCTGTCGCTCCGGCCCTGCTTCAGCGACACCAGCGCCCGTTCCGTCGGCGACATCCTGACCATCGTCATCGACGAGCAGGCCACGATCGCCAACAAGGAGGACTCGAACTTCGAGAAGGAGTCGAGCCTCGAGGCGCTGCTCACCAACTTCGACATCTTCCCGACCGCCTTCGAGCCGCTGCCGCACGTGGCCGGCGAGGCGCAGAAGTCCTTCGACGGCACCAGCAAGTACGACAAGGACAATCGCTTCGAGTCCACCATGTCCGTGGTGGTCATCGACACCCTGCCCAACGGCAACATGATCGTCGAAGGCACGCGGTCGCTGATGATGGACGGCGAGACCAAGGTGATCAAGCTGACCGGCCTGGTGCGCGCCTTCGACGTCACCCGCAACAACACGGTGACCTCGAGCCAGGTGGCCAATGCCCGGATCAGCTACCAGGGCACGGGGCCGCTGTCCCGCGCGACCAACCGCGGCTGGTTCTCCAACCTGCTCGACATCGTCTGGCCCTTCTGATCGGGAGAAGAAGATGAACCCGCGCTTCCCGTCGCTCCTCGGCGCCATCCTGCTCCTCGCCGGCCTCTTGCCGGCCCAGGCCCGCATCGCCGAGATCGCCGATCTCGAGGGCGTCCGCGACAACTACATCAAGGGCATCGGTCTGGTGGTGGGGCTGAACGGCACCGGCGACGGCACCGACATCACCAAGCGCATGCTCGCCAACATGCTGACCCGCAACAACGTCAACGCGACCCCGCAGGACGTCGACTCGAAGAACGCGGCGGTCGTGATGGTCACGGCCCGTCTGTCGCCCTTCAAGCGACCGGGCAGCCGTCTCGACGTCGACGTGGCCTGCATCAACAATGCCACCAACCTCTCCGGCGGCACCCTGATCGAGACCTATCTCTACGGTCCCGATCAGCAGACCGTCTACGCGATCGCCCAGGGCCCGGTATCGACCCCGACCAAGAAGGCGGAGGGGCAGTCGGGCTCGTCGGTCGTGGTGGCGCATCCCACCGTCGCCAGCATCCCCAGCGGAGCGCTGATCGAGAAGTCAGTCGAGATGCAGATCCACAACAATCGCAACGTGGTCACCTTCAATCTCAGGAATCAGAACTTCAACACCGCCAGCAACGTCGCCCGGGCGATCGAGGCCAAGTACCCGGGCACCGCCCACGCGGTCGACGCGGGGATGATCGAGGTGAAGATCCCGGACGCCTGGATGACCCGGATCACCGAGTTCATCGCCAGCATCCAGGAGATCCGGGTCGAGGTCGACATGGTCTCGAAGATCGTGGTCAACCGGAAGACCGGCGTGATCATCGCCGGCCAGGACGTCCGGATCTCGAAGGTCGCGGTCGCCCAGGGCTCGATCAGCGTGACCATCGAAGAGAACCCGATCCCGGTGACCGCGGCACCCTTCACCGAGGGCCCGTCGATCGCCGCCGTCCCGCGTTCCGAGGTGCAGATCACCGAGGAGAACCGCGGCCTGAAGGTGGTCGATGGCGGCGAGAGCGTCGCCTCGCTCGCCGCCTCGCTGAACGCGCTCGGCGTGGCGCCGAGCGAGCTGATCTCGATCCTCGAGACGATCAAGGCCGCCGGCGCCCTGCACGCCGAGCTGGAGGTCCGCTGATGATCGACGGCATCGGCTCGACGATCCTGCCCACCGACCGGCTCGGTCTCGAGGTCGGGCGCCTGCGCGTCCCCGACGCCGACGCCCCGCGCGAGGAGGTGAAGAAGGTCGCCGAGCAGCTGGAAGGCGTCTTCTTCTCGATGATGGTGAAGGAGATGCGCAAGTCGCTGACCGACGAGAGCCTGTTCGGCGACGGGCCGGAGGCCGAGCAGTATTCCGGCCTCTTCGACCAGATGATGGGCGAGCAGATGTCGCGCAGCGGCGGCCTCGGCATCGCGCGGCTGGTGATGGATCAGGCCGAGGCGCGCGCGAAGTCGATCGCGCCCGAAGCCCTCTCGGCGCGGCTCGCCGAGATCGCCGAGGAGAAGGTCCGCGAGGCGGGCCGGGAGGAAGCATCGTGACCGAGGCCTTCACGACACCGGAGCTGCGGCTGGTCGAGGCCTGGCTCGACGAGGAGCTGGCCCTGCAGGACGCCCTCATCGCCCGGCTCGAGGAGCTCCAGGGGCTGCTGGTGAAGAGCGACCTGGCCGCCCTGGAGACCCACCTGGTCGGCAGCTCCGATCTGCTCACGCAGATGGAGGACATCGACCGGCGGCGACGGAAGATCTTCCAGGGCGTGCTCAGCCGGCGCGGGTTGATGCCGGGCAAGGGTTCGCTGAAGCGGCTCGCCGACTTCGCGGCGCCGGCCGATCGCGGCGCCCTGACCACCCGGGTCGGGGCGCTCGACGCGGCGGCTCGGCGCGTGCGCCTGCTCAACAACCGTAACGGCATGCTCGCCCGCAGCGCGCTGGAGCTGACCGAGGACTTCGTGCGCCGGCTGTTCCTCGTCCCCGCCGGTGCCCAGACCTACGACCCGAGAGGTCGCAAGACGACCCGCCCCGAGATGATTCTCGATCGGAGCCTGTGAGATGTTCGGATTCGATACCGGCCTTTCGGCCCTCTCCGCCGCGCGGCTCGCGATCGAGACCGTCGGCAACAACCTGGCCAACGCCACGACGCCGGGCTACTCGCGCAATCGCGTGCTCACCGCCACCGGCACCCCGACCCTGGTCGGCCGCTTCTACCAGGGCGGCGGCGTCCGGGTCGCGGCGGTGGATCGGGTCACCGACGACCTCCTGGTCACCCGGGTCCGGGAGCAGTCGCAGGAGGTCGAACGGCGCAACGTCATCCTGGACACGCTCCTCGGCGTCGAGGCCGCCTTCGGCGAGCCGTCGACCTCGGGGCTCTCGGCCCAGCTCGGCAGCATGTTCGACAGCCTCTCCAGCCTGGCGACCGCGCCCGAGGACATCTCGCTGCGCAAGGGCGTCGTCCTCAACGCCGCGGCCACCGCGGAGCAGTTCCGCCGCATCCGCAGCGACGTCGGCGACACCCTGGGCGGCGTCCGCAGCCTGATCAAGGACACGACGGCCGACATCAACCGCATCACCGAGTCGATCGCCGCCATCAACACGGAGCTCGCCAAGACCCAGGGCTTCCAGGGTGGCACGCCCAACGCCTTGCTCGACCGTCAGGGCCAGCTCCTCGACGAGCTGGCGCAGTACGTCGACATCTCGGTCACCGACGCCGGCGCCGGCCGGGTCAACGTCCAGATCGGCGGTCAGATGGTGGTCAACTACAACGCCAGCCGGGAGGTGTCGGCGCAGACCGGCGAGGACGGCGAGGTCGACATCCTGCTCGAGGGCAGCGATTACCCGCTGGACATCCGTTCCGGCAAGCTCAAGGGCTTCCTCGAACTGTCCGAGACCGGCGTCGGCGAGCGCGTGCGCGATCTCGACGCCCTGGCCAACGCCCTGATCCTCAACGTCAATCGGGTCCACAGCACCGGCGTTCCGGCGGGCGGTGGCTTCGAGGTGCTCAGGTCCCACTACCCGGTCCAGGATCAGGACGGCGACGGAAGTCTCGGCGACGAGCTGATCGGCTCGGCCGGGCTGCCCTTCGAGATTCAGGACGGCCGGCTCTGGGTCAGCATCGTGGACGAGGCCAGCGGCGCCGTCTCGCAGACGCGGATCGACATCGATCCGCAGGCCCAGACCGTCGCCGATCTCGTCCAGTCGCTGAACGCGGTCTCGGGTCTGAACGCCAGCCTCGATGCCACCGGGCGCCTGAGCCTGGCCGCCGATCCGGGCAGCCGCTTCCATTTCGGCGGCATCCTCACCTCGGATCTCGCCGGCAACGGCAGCCTCGGATCCTCGCAGGCCTCCCTGGCCACCGCGGCCGGTGGCCCCTTCAACCTGAGCGCCGGCGCGAGCTTCGACATCAGCGTCGATGGCGGCGCCAACCAGACGATCACCTTCAGCGCGGCGCAGTTCGCCGACATCAGCTCGGCCACGGCCGAAGAGGTCGCGGCGGCGATCAACGGCAGCCTGGTCGGCGCGCAGGCCGAGGTGGTCGGCGATCGGCTGGTGATCCGCAGCGCCAGCTCGGGGGCGACCTCGGGCCTGAGCATCACTGACGGCAGCGGCAGCCCCGCGGCCGCCCTCGGCCTGGCGACCGGACCGGCCGCCGGCCAGGACAACCCGGTCGCCGTGACCATCTCCGGCGAGTACAGCGGCGACATGGACGAACGCGTCTTCTTCCAGCCGGTCGGTGACGGCACGATCGGCCTCACCCCGGGCCTGCAGATCCAGGCGGTCAATGCCCAGGGGAAGGTGCTCGCGGTCCTCGACGTCGGTCCCGGCTACTCCCCGGGCGATCCCCTCGAGGTGGTCGACGGCATCAAGGTCGCCTTCGGCGCCGGCGCCGTCAGCGCGAGCACCAACGAGTACGCCTTCCTCGATGCCTTCGCCGACGGCGACGACAGCGACGTGCTCGCGGCCTTCGGCATCAACAGCTTCTTCGTCGGGACCTCGGCCGAGGACATCGAGGTCGCCGACGACCTGCGCGCCGACAGCTCGATGCTGGCCGGCGCCCTCGGGCCGGCGGCATCGGACAACCGCAACGTGGTCCGGCTCCTGGCGCTGCGCGACGCGGGTCTCGGCGAGCTCGGTGATCTGTCGGCGCAGGAGTACTACTCCGGGATCGTCGCCGACGTCGGCCAGACCACCTCGCGGGCCCAGCTCAACTACGAGACCGAGGTCCTGCTGCGTGACAGCTTCGAGAACCGTCTCGAGTCGGTCCGCGGCGTCTCGGTCGACGAGGAGCTCGCCGCCCTGCAGCGGCACGAGCAGGCCTATCAGGCCGCGGCGCGCTACATCAGCGCCATCAACGAGGTCACCCAGGTGCTCTTCAACCTCTGAGGTCAGCCCATGGTCTTCCGCGTCACCCAGAACCTGTCCTACGAGAGCGCCCAGCAGCAGGTGCAGGGCGCCTACTCGCGGCTCTACACCAGCCAGCTCCTGGTCGCCCGCGGCAAGCGGATCTCCAAGCCCTCGGACGACCCGAACGCGATCTCGCGGCTCTTGGACTTCAAGAACCGGCACGGCGAGCTGCAACGCTACTCGCAGAACGCCTCCCAGGGTCGCGCCTTCGTCGACAGCGCGGCGGCCTCCCTGCAGGAGGCCTCGACCCTCATCCAGCAGGCCCGCGAGGCGGTCATCCAGGGCCTGAACGGCACCCTCAGCGCCAGCGACCACGACACCGTCGCCACCGCCGTGGACGGCTTCCTGCAGGACCTGATCTCCCTGGCCAATTCCAAGGTGGGCGCGCGCTTCGTCTTCGGCGGGACCGCCACCGACCAGCCGCCCTACGAGCTGGTCCGCGACGCCAGCGGCCAGGAGCGCGTGGTCTATCACGGCGACGACGGCCGGATCGTCTCCGAGGTCGGGCCGAGCCTGTCCTTCGAGACCAACATTCCCGGCGGCGAGATCTTCCGCCACGGCGCGCGCGGGGCGACCAGCTACTCCGGCGTCACCGGCGTCCGGGCGGGCCTGGGCACCGACAACGGCGTCGGCGTCGACGAGCTGATCGCCCGGCACGGCGCCACCGCGCTCTCGGGCGGCTCGGGTCTCGCCCTGGGCGCGAGCTCCACCACCGCGGACACCATCCTCGGCAGCCACGTGATCGACATCGACGCGGTCGCCGGCACCATCGCGCTCGACGGCGGCCCGGCCCAGAGCTTCACGGGCACCGAGACCGACTACGTCCTGAAGGGAACCGACGGCGAGCTGGTCCACCTCGACCTGACCGGCCTCAGCGCCGGCTTCCAGGGCCAGGTGACCGCCACCGGCATGGGCGATCTGTCGATCGACGGCGGCCGGACCTGGACCGCGATCAGCTTCTCCAGCAACGACCGCGTGGTCGACTCGCTGAACGGCTCGACCCTGAACGTCGACACCAGCGCGATCCGCCGGGCGGGGACCGACAGCGTCAGCTACGGCGGTACCCTGGACATCTTCAGCGCCCTCGTCGCCATCCGCGACGGGCTGAGGAACGCCGATTCCACCAGCGACGTCGGCGCCGCCCTGAACCGGGTCCGCTCCTATCTCGACGAGTTCGACGCCGGCCACAACCGGCTGCTCGAGGGGCTCTCGGAACTGGGATCCCTGAGCTCGAGACTGGAAAGCGCCGAGTCCAGAGTCGATGATCTGGACGTCCGCCTGCAGGAGCTGATCTCCAAGACCGAGGACGTCGACATCAGCGAGGCCGTGATCCAGATGCAGCAGAACGAGACCGCGTACCAGAGCGCCCTGCTGGTGACCTCGCGGGTCAACCAGCTGAGCCTGATGAACTACCTCTGATGACCGCCGAGACCGAGGCCCTGCTTTCGCTCCAGCCGATCGAGGAACTCCAGCCGGGTTCCTTCGACGAGGCCCGGCAGCTGATCGACCGCTGCATGCGGCCGGAAGCCGACCTGTCGATGAGCCTCGACTTCCCGCTTCTGGTCGGGGCCGAGGCGCGCGCGCGACGCCTGGTCGTCCGTTCCGAGGGCCGGATCGTCGCCCACGCGGCCGGGCGCCTGCTCCGCGTCGCCACGCCGGCACGTCGCAGCTTCGCCCTCTTCGACATCGGCGCCGTCTGCACCGACCCGGCCGAGCGTGGCCGCGGCCACGCCCGCCGGCTGGTCACCGAACTCCTGCAAGAGGCGCGGCTGGCGGGGGTCGAGGCCGCGATCCTCTGGGCCGAGGTGGAGGGCTTCTACGAGAAGCTGGGTTTCGCTCCCGCGGGCCTGGAGACCCGGTTCCTGATCGAGCCGCGTCGGCTCGGCCTCGGTCAGGAGGCCGACGTCTGGCCGCTGCGGCAGCAGGAGATCCCCGACCTGATGCGCCTGCGCCGGCAGGACGCCTTTCCGGTCCGCCGCAGCCTCGACGAGGCCCGCATCCTGTTCAACATCCCCCGCTGCGAGACCCGCGTCGCGCTGGAGGGCGGCCGCGTCGTCGCCTACGCCAGCCTCGGCAAGGGGCTCGACTTCCAGGGCGTGATCTCGGAGTGGGGTGGGGTGCCGGAGCTCGTGCCGGCCCTCGCGCGCGACCTCATGCTCGAGTTCGGTCTGGAGCAGGCCATGGTCATGGGGCCGACCTGGGACCGTCGCTATCTCCGGGCCTTCAGCGCGCTCGGCTTCACGCCGGAGCACACCGACATGGCGATGATGACCGTGCTGAACGGCCGCCGGCTCCGTCAGGCCCTGCAACCGCACTTCGAGCAGCCGCTCCCGGCGGGCGACGAGGACCTCGCCGAGGCCCTCTTCGGGCGCTCGGGCCTCACGCCACCGGATCGCGTGCTACCCTTCTTCGTCTGGGGTCTCGATTCCGTCTGATCCGTCGATCGGGAGCGGCCGATGAAGCGCATCGTCCTCGTCCTCGTCGCCCTGGCGATCGCCATCCCCGCCCTCCGTTCCGCCCTGCGCAGCGACGAGGACCGGATCCGCGACCTCGTCGCCGAGGCGATCGACGCCTTCAACCACGGGGAGGTCGCCGGCGTCGTGGACCCTCTGGCGACCGAGTTCCTCTGCGAAGGCGACCAGCGCGGTCGGGCCCGCGGGCTCATGCGCGGCGGGGTCCGCGACGTCCTGGTGCTGCTCGGCCAGGCGGCCCGCGACGAGCGGGGCTTCACCCTCGAGGTGGTGGCCGCGGACTCCTCCGCCGACCCCTGGGTGACGGTCTCGGGGGAGGAGGCGAGCTGGAAAGGAGCGCTCGCCTTGATGGTCCGCCGCGGCGACGATCGATCCCGGCAATGGCTCTTCGACCTCGAGCTGGACCTCGAGAAGAAGGACGGCTGGCGGATCGTCCGCGCGCGCCTGACCACGCAGGAGGGCGCGCCCGGCTACTGATGGCGACCGAGGGCTCGAACGCGGCGGTCGCGGAGAAGGGCCCCGACGGCCGCCGGCTTCGCCCGGCGCCGATCAACCCTGGATGATCAGATCCTTGATCAGGAACTTCGTGACCCGGCCATAGCGCTTCGGGAACACGATGCCGTCGATCATCTCGATCATCTCTTCCTTGAAGACGCGCAGCTCCAGGCCGACGAGGTCGACCGATCGCTTGGCGCGCAGGCGGGTGAACAGCTCGGACTTGATGTCCGCCGCGGCGGCGTCGAAGGCGGCCTGGGCCGGCCCGAAGTCGTCGCCCCAGTCGAGACCGATCTGGTACTTCACGTCGAAGCGGAGCTTCAACATCTTGTTGTCCATCAGATTGGTCATGATCTCGCCGCCACCGTAGGGGTCCTCCTTCACCATCTCCACGCTGTGGGCGTAGTAGGCGTCGGTGCCCCGCATCCGGTCCATCTGTTCCTCGGTGGCGCTCTTGCCGTCGCCGGTGACGACGAAGGCGGCGACGCCCAGGACGACGAGCACGGCCACGCCGATGATGATCTTGATCTTCATCTTCCCCTCCTAGTCTTCCTTCGGCAGCACGTAGATCAGGACGATCCGCCGCCCGAGTCGGTCCTGGACCCGGCGCACCGCGGCGCGCTCCGCGCCGGCGCCACCCGATCCGAATCCGGTTACCCTCATGTCCTTGCGGTCGATCCCGAGGGCCTCCTCGAGGTAGTCGGCGACCGCCGCCGCGCGGACCACCGCGATCTCCTGGGTGGCGCGAGCATCGACGCCCTCCTCGTAGGCATAACCGTCGATCCTGAGCACCATGTTGTGCCCCCGGAGCAGATCGGCGACCACGTCGAACAGCTGGCGATGGTCCTCGGTCAGCGCCGTCTCGCGGCGATCGTAGATCAGCGTGATCGGCAGCTTCGACATCCTGGTCCGGGTCAAGGCCTTCTTGACCACCTTGCGCAAGGCGTCGCGGTTGAGTTCGCTGACCCGGCCCTCGGCGTCGGTGAGGAACTGGTCGTTGAGCGCGCCGGCGGGCCGGTAGCGCGCGCGCGAGGCGCCGAGGTCGACCGGATACTTGTCGCCCGGCAGCACGCCCGGCAGACCCATCGCGTTGACCACGTTCTTGAAGGAACCCACGCCGTCCGAGATGAAGCCGGCCTGACGCTCCTTGGAGTAGGAGCAGAGCAGGATGAAGAAGGTCAAGAGGATGGTCATCATGTCGCCGAACGAGACCATGTAGAGCGGGGCTCCGGCCGGCGAGTCGTCAGGCGGTGTCTTCTTCTCGGCCATGATCAGCTCCCCAGGTCACCGAAGGCCTCGTCCCGGTCCGCGGGGATGACCAGGATCTCGAGACGGCGGTTGTGGAAGCGGTCGATCGGCGAGAGCTTCCGGCCCGGCGCCGCGATCACCAGGGGCGCGACGTCGCCGCGGGGGCAGACGCCGACGTTCTCCGGCGCCATCCCGCCCTCGACCAGGACCTCGGCGGCGGCATTGCCGTTGAGCATGGTCAGGTCGGTGGGACTCATCAGCAGGCTCTCGGGCAGCTCGCTGTCGCAGTGGGTCTCGACGACCAGCCGCACCGGCAGGGTGCGGAACATCATCGCGATCTCCTTCAGGACCATCACGGTGCTCTGCCCGGGGACGTGGGTCACCAGATTGAACAGCTCCTCGTTGCCGACCGGCGTCACCGTGATGCGCATGCCCTCGGCCACCTCGGCGGCGTTGAGGCGCACGTTGAAGATCCGCTGGTCCTGGATGCGGTCGACCTGGTCGCCGAGATCGGTACGCATCGACGGGTCGCTGGGGCCGTCCTTGTCCTGATCGCGATACTTGACGTCGTTGCTGCGGTCGATCTCCGTCCGCGCCCGCTTGCGATTCGGGGTCATGTTGCCGAAGGCGCCGGAAAGCGAGCCGGTGGCCTGCTTGAGCTTCTCGTCCTCCATCGAGGAGAAGGTCAGCATCATGATGAAGAAGGTCAGCAGGAGCGACGTCATGTCGGTGAAGGTGACGATCCACATGGGAGCGCCCTGCGGCTTCGGATCGGCTGGCTTCTTCGCGGCCACGGCGACTCCCCCTACTTCTTGGCCGCGTCCATGGCCGCGCGCACCGCGGGCGGCAGGAAGGCCTTGAGCTTCTCCTTGACCATCGCCGGCTTGTCGCCGCTCTGGATCGAGACGATGCCCTCGATCATGATCTCGCGCAGCATCGTCTCCTCCTTCTTGCGCTGGTCCAGCTTGGTGGCCAGGGGCAGGAAGACGACGTTGGCGAGGTAGGCGCCGTAGAAGGTCGTGAGCAGGGCGACCGCCATGCCGCTACCGATCTGCGAGGGGTCGGACAGGTTCTTGAGCATGGTGACCAGGCCGATCAGCGTGCCGAGCATGCCCATCGCGGGCGCCACCTCGCCCATCTTGTCGAGCAGGGCCTTGCCGCCCGAGTGGCGTTCCTGCATGGCGTAGAGGTCATTGGCCAGGATGTCGCGCACCACCTCGGGCGGGAAACCGTCCACCACGAGGCGCAGACCCTTGACCAGGAAGGCGTCCTTGATCGACTCGAGCTTCTCTTCGAGGGCGAGGAGACCCTCGCGGCGGGCGAGGGCGGCGTACTCGGCCATGCCCTCGATCTGCTCCGGGAGAGCCGGCAGACTGAACAGGAAGCCCTTCTTGAGCACCTTGCCAAGGGCCGTGAACTTGTTCATCGGGAATGCGACCATGCAGGCCGCGAGCGTGCCACCGCCCACGATGATGACCGACGGGATGTCGACGAAGGCCGCCAGGCCCGCTCCCATCAGGATCGATCCGATGATCAGGATCTGAGCCAGGACCAGCCCGACTACGGTTGCGATGTCCATGCGGTTCCTCTTCCTGCGCGCCTTGCCTCTGCTGTCTATCGACGCGTTCTCGGGCCGGGAGTGAATGATTTCCGGTCCTCGAGGCGTCGGCGCCGCGTATTCCCACGGTCCTTGTCGGAAAGCCCGGCGGTGGAAGCGCAGTCCGCATGTTCATGCAGCGCAAATGACGACGCCCCTCGTCCCGGGCCGAAGCCGGTGGGGCGAGGGGCGTTCGCGGAAGATCGCGTTCGGTCTACTTGCCGGGCGCCAGGCCCTTCATGCGCTCCAGGACCAGCGCCGCGTCCGGCGGCTCCATCGAGTTGATGATCTGGCCGGCCTGCTCGACGTCCATGAAGGTGAGGATCTTGGCCGCCTCGTCGAAGCGCGCGTTGCGCTCCTTCGTGGTCTCGCCCTCGGGGGCGCTCATCAGGCGTTCCTGGGCCCCCTTGGGATCGATGCCGGCCAGGAGCTTGGCGATCCGCTTGTAGGCCTGGGACTCGTAGGCGTCGATCTTGCCCTGCATGTTGCTGGTGGCCGCGGTCAGGGCCTCCCGGTCCTTGAGCACCTCGGCCGCCTTCTTGTCGAGCTTGTCCTGCTCGCCGACCAGGGCGTCTTCCCGGCGGGAGATCTCGTCCATCATCTGCTGGATCTCGGCCTGGCGCTGCTCCAGCTCGCGCTCGTGCTTGGTGAGCTCCTCGCCGCGCGCGGCCAGCTTCTGGGACAGTTCCTCGAACTCCTCGACGCTCCAGGACTTGGGCAGGTTGAAGATGCGCTGGGCCTCGAGCCTACGGGCCCGCAGCTCGTCGCCATACTCGCGGTCCTTCTCCGCCTGGGTGACCAGGGTCACCTTGGGGAAGTAGCCGCCCACGACCGGCATGTCGTGCAGCTTGGCCAGGGTCTCGGGACTGTCCTTCTCCTGGTAGTGGATGAAGCCGTAGAGCAGGCCGACGAAGACCCACTGGGCCAGGGTCAGGAGGCCGATGACGTTGACGAATCCCTTCATCCCTCACTCCTTTGCCGCTGGTGACGGGAGGAGGCGACCTCCTCCATCTGCGCGGCTTCCTCGCGACCGGCCTCCTCGCGCCAGTCCTCCAGGGCCTTGTCGCGGCCCCGCTCCAGTCCGAGCAGTTCCTTGCGGCGTTCGATCATGACCGCGCGGGCACGCTCGTAGGCGCGCTCCTCCTGCTCGAGTCGGGCCTCGAGGCTCTTCTGCGCCTTCTCCGCCCGGGCCAGCCAGTTCTGCAGGAGGCCGATCTCGGCCGGCTCGATCCGGGGCCGGGCGAGGCTCTGGCTCATCCGCGCGAAACCCTCATCGAGCCGTTTCCGGGCCTGCTCGAGGCGTTCCTCGGCCGCCCGCAGCTCGGCGAGCTGCCGGGCCATGGCGCCCCGGGCCTCCTCCTCGCGACGGCGAGAAAGATCGAGCAGCTTCTGGAGCCGGAACGAGAACCGCTTCATCCCTGTTTCCCTATCACGCTTTCTGGCGCGCATTTGCCGCCTTCGGGGCGGTCGGACGCGCGGCCTCGGCGAGAAGCCGGCGTGTCTCCTCCATGGATCGGCTGTTTTGACTCGTTTGCTTGAGCAGCGCCATGATTCTGTCATGGCTGCCCACGGCCTCGTCGACCCGGGGGTCGCTGCCCTCGCGGTAGGCGCCCACCATGATCAGGTCGCGCGCATCCTCGTAGACCGCCAGCTTCTCCTTCACCGATCGGGCGGCGAGCCGCTGCTCCTCCGGGACCACGGCGTCCATGATTCGCGAGGTGCTGTTGAGGACGTCGACCGCCGGGAACTGGCCCCGGGCGGCGATCTTGCGCGAGAGCACGATGTGCCCGTCGAGCAGGCCGCGCATCGTGTCGGCGACCGGCTCGTTCATGTCGTCGGCGTCCACCAGCACGGTGAGCAGGCCGGTGATCGAGCCGCGCTGCAGACGGCCCATGCGCTCGACCAGCTTCGGCATGGTGCTGAAGAAGGACGGCGGGTAACCCTTCACCGTGGGCGGTTCGCCGGAGGCCAGACCGATCTCCCGGGTCGCGTTGGCCAGGCGGGTGATCGAGTCCATCATCAGCATCACGTCGCGGCCCTGGTCGCGGAAGTACTCGGCGATGGCGGTCGCGGTGAACGCGCCGCGCTGGCGCATGATCGGCGAGCTGTCCGAGGTGGCCACCACCAGCACCGACTTCGCCAGACCCTCGGGCCCGAGCACCTTGTCGATGAACTCGCGCACCTCGCGCCCACGCTCGCCGATAAGGGCGATCACGTTGACGTCGGCGGAGCTCTCGCGGGCGATGGTGCCGAGCAGCGTGCTCTTGCCGACGCCGGAACCGGCGAAGATGCCCATGCGTTGGCCGAGCCCGAGGGTCAGGAGGCCGTCGATCACCGAGACGCCGCTCTCCAGCGACTGGTCGATGTTCTCGCGCAGGAGCGGATTCGGCGCCGGCTTGAAGACCGGCGTGTCGAGGCCACGGGGCAGGGCGGGGCCGGCGTCGAGCGGCCGACCGAGGGCATCCAGCACCCGGCCCAGCATGAAGTCGCCGCAGGAGACCGTGAGCTTGCGGTGGAGGGGATGGACCGTGGCGCCGGGGGCGAGCGCGGCGCGCTCCTCGATCGGCATCAGGATGGTGGTCCCGCCCTTGAAGCCCACGACCTCGGAGAGGATGGCCGCGCCGCCATCGCTGGACTCGACCTCGCAGAGCTCGCCGAGTCCGACCTGGAGGCCGCGGCATTCGATGGTCAGGCCGACCACGCGGGTGACCTTGCCGAAGAACCGGCCGTTGCGCAGGCCGGCGATGGTGGCGGCGTAACGATCGAGGCCGAACTCAGTCATGATTGCTCTCGGCGATCAGCTCCTGGCGGAGGCGTTCGATCCGATCGTTGAGCATCGACCAGTACTCGACCTCGTCGGTGGCCAGCACGGCGCAGCCGGCGCCGATGGTCGGGTCGGCGGTGACCGCGATCCCGTCGAGGGCGAGCTCGCCCCGGGCCGCGGCCTCGAGGACCAGGGCGTGGTCGCCCGGGAAGAGGCGCAACTTGACCGGCGCGCCCTCGGCGGCGGGACCCAGCTCGCCGAGCAGCTCCCGGACCATGGCGGCGACGTCGTGCTCGCCGGTCGCGATCCGGCTGTAGGTGAGCTTCTCGGCCACCATCAGCGCGAGCCGCGTGGCGAATTCCTCGAGCCGGCGGCGGTCGTTCTCCCGCGCCTCCGTCTGGGTCCGGGCCTGAGCCTCCAGCCGGGCGCAGAGCGCGGCGAAGGCCCGGCTGCCGTGTTCGCGTTCGACCGCCTGGCCGCGTTCGAAGGCCCGTCGCTGCAGCTCCTTCAGGTTGAAGCGCCCACCGAGGTGGGGCTCCGGGCCGTCGGAGCCGTCGTGCAGGGCCAGTTTGATGACCGCGGGCCGGCGCTTGAACACCACGCTATTCGACGAGCTGGGCACTGCCGCCTCCGATCTGGATCTTCAGCTCGCCGCTGTCGATCAGGCCGCGAATGGTCTGCATGATCTCGCGCTGGGCGTTGCGGACGTCGTTGAGCGGCACGGCGCCGAGCAGCTCCTTCTCCTCGATGAGCATGTCCTTCGTGCGCGACGAGACCGCGGCGAAGATCGCGTCGCTGACGTCGGACCGGCAGGCCTTGAGGGCCAGGGCCAGCAGCTTGGTGTCGATGCCGCCGAGGATCTTCTGCATCGACAGCTTGTCCACGGTCGCCAGGTCGCCGAAGGTGAACATGGTCTCGCGGATGGTCTCGGCCAGGTCGGGCTTCTCCTCCTCGATGCGCTCGAGCAGGCCCTCGTTGGTCGAGCCCGAGGCCGCGTTCAGGATGTCGGCCGCGGTCTTGATGCTCGGGTCCGGGCCGTCCTTCGCGACCTCCTGGAACCGGGGCAGCTTGCTCGTCTTCTCGATGAACATGTCGGCGATGTCGCGGAGCACGCGCGGCGGTGGCGGCTTCATGGTGGCGATCCGCTTGACCATGATCGCGCGGCGTTCCTCGTCCATGACCCCGAGCACGCCGGCGGCCAGCTCCGGGCCGATGTTGGCCAGGACCGCCGCCTGCACCTGCGGATGCTCTTCCGAGAGGATGCGCTCCAGGTCGGCGAAGGGGACCCCCTGGAGGCCCTTGAAGGGCGACTCGACCTGCGCGTTGACCCGCACCTCCTCGAGGATGCGCGGGCCCTGATCCTCGCCGAACTTGCTGACGAAGATGTCGTGCAGGGTCTCGTTGACGTTGGCGAAGATGCCGCCCTGGGTCATCATCGAGCGGAACTCGTGGAGGAGCTTCTTGACCTCCTCCTCCTTGGGCGGGCTCTGCTCGAAGCGGACCATGGCCTCGCCGACCCGGGAGATCTCCTCGGGGCGCATCTTCTCGCACATGGGCTTGGCGAAGTCCGTGCCCAGGACGCGGAAGAGGATGGCGACCTTCTCGACTCCGTTCATGACGCCTCCGTGGCTCCCTCATAGAGCCAGCGGCGCAGGGAACGCCCGGCCAGCTCGGTGTCCTGCATGGCGGTCTCGAGGACGGTCTCCTCGAGGGTGATCGGCTTCGGCGGCTCGATCGGCGCCTCCTCCTCGAGGGAGGCCTGGAGCACGTCGCGCAGGCCGGCCTGGGCCTTCTTGACCGTGCGCAGGGCGAAGAACAGGAAGATCAGGCCGACCAGGGCCCAGACGCCGCGCTCGATCCAGGTGATCAGGCCGGCGGCGGGACTGCCGCTTGGTTCGCCGGTCTCGAACTCGGTGGCCGGCAGCTCGGCGAAGGTGTGGATCATGGTCGAGATCTCGTCGCCCCGGGACGCGTCGAGGCCGATCGCCGCGGCGACGATCTTCTCGACCTCGGCCTTCTTCTCGGCCAGGCTCTCGTCGATCAGGATGGCCACGGTCATCCGCTTAAGCTCGGGGCCGACCTTGACCATCTGCTTCTCGGTGACGCCGTACTCGCTGCGCTCGGTGGTGACCTTGTTGCGGAAGCCGTTGCCGCCGGCGCTGTTGCCGCCGTTCTGGGTGGCCTGGCCGCTGGCGTTGCCGCCGGCGATGGCCGGCGTCTCCTTGACGCTCTCGGTGAGGCTTTTCTCGGTGCGCACGCCTTCCGGGTCGTAGGCCTTCTCGCTGATCTGCTGCCGGGTCCAGTCCATGTCGACGGCCACGCGCACGACCACCTTGCCCGGACCGGTCACCAGGTTGAGCGCCTCCTGGGCCTTGAACTCCTTCTCCTCCTCGATCTTGGCCTGGATCGCCACCTGGTCCTCGTCGGCGAGCCCGAGGTCGCCCTTGCGACCGGGCCGGCGGGCGAGCTGGCCGTTGGCGGTGATCGAGACGTCGTCGGGGGAGAGGCCCTCCACGCCGCCCGCCACGATCATGGCGATCGAGTCGGAGAGGTCGCGGTTCCAGTAGCCGTTGCGGGTCTTGACGATGACCGCCGCCTTGGCGTTCTGGTCGCCGACCTTGAAGTAGCGGGTCAGCCGGCGGGTGATCGTGACCTTCGCGGCCTCGACCTGCTCGATGCCGCGGATCATCTCGGCGAGGCGGCGCTCGTCGCGGCGCAGGTAGTGGTATTTCTCGGCGTTGCCGGTGAGACCACTGACGCCGAGGAGCCCGAGATCGTCGGGTTCCTCCGTCGAGCTCGAGACCACGCCGGCCTCGTAGAGCTGGTTGTTGGCGCGGTCGTACTCGCCCGCCTCCACCAGCACCGTCCGGCCGTCGTCGACGATCTTGTACTCGGAGATCCCGAGACCGTCGAGCTGCGCCTTGATCGCGCCCAGGTCCTTCGCGGCGACGTTGCTGCGCAGGATCTTGTAGTCGGGCTGTGACGCCAGGAAGGTGGTCATGAGGATGCCGCCGAAGACGGCGATCGTGATGCCCACGATCGCGACCTTCTGGCCCAGCCCCAGGTTGCTCCAGACCTTCTGGGCCTGAGCCAACATTTCCGTACCCTTCGCCATCTATCCGTCCTCTTCTCTCGTCGATCGCGACCGATCAGACCTGCATCCGCATCACTTCCTGGTAGGCCTCGACCAGCTTGTTCCGGACCTCGACCATCATCCGGAAGCTGACGTCGGCCTTGGCCATGGCGAGCATGACCTGGTGGACGTCGTCGCTCTTGCCGGCGACCAGGTCGCCGAGCGCCGCGTCGGCCTTGTTCTGCAGGTCGTTCGACTCGCGCATGTAGCCCTCGAGGACGTCGACGAAGCTGCCGGTGCCGCCCTCGGCGGCGCCGGACGCGCCGGTCGGCCCCTTGACCTTGGTGAATTCCTGCGCGATCCGCTGGGAGATCGCCTGGGCGTCGAAACTGCTCATGATCAGCGCTCCAGGAGGCTCAGGGCCTGGGTCATCATGTCCCGGTAGAGCTTCATGGCCTTCATGTTGGCCTCGTAGCTCCGCGCCGAGGTCATCATGTCGACCATCTCGAAGGCCATGTTCACGTTCGGGTACTGGACGATGCCGTTCTCGTCCGCCATCGGGTGCTTCGGATCGAAGACCTCGTTCATCGGCGTCTCGAAGTCGGCGACGGTCTCCTTGATCCGCACCCCGCCCGGCATGCCGTCACCGAACTGATCGAGGACCGTCTCGAAGATCACGTCCTTGCGCCGGTAGGCCTCGCCCTCGGGGGTGGCGACCACGTTGGCGTTGGCGATGTTGCGGGCGATGACGTCCATGCGGCGGCGCTCGGCCGACATGCCGCTGCTGGAGACGTTCATCCCGGAGAACATGCTGTCCAGATCCATCTCTCTCTCCTCCACGTCGCCGGCCCGGGGGCCGGCCCGTCAGTCAGCGCAAGCCGCCGATCGCCAGCTTCAGATGGCCGAGCTTGTGCTTCAGCATCTGGGCGTAGACGTCGAACAGCAGCCGGTTCTTCTGCATGACCGCGAACTCGTCCTCGAGGTCGACGTTGTTGCCGTCGGCCTTGGCCGTGGCTTCGGATTCGACCAGCTCGTAGTCCACCGCCAGCGCCGCCTCCTTGCCCTCGCGGGCATAGGCTTCGCGGAAGGCGGTCTCGAACTCGAGCCGCTTGGCGGTGAAGTTGGGTGTGTTCGCGTTGGCCAGGTTGGCCGAGACGACCTCGTGCCGCCTGGTGGCGACCGTCATCATCCGGGCCAGAAGGTCCAGGTTGTCGCTGAACTCCATCTCTCTCTCCTTCCGGGCTCGCGGCGGCGCTCTCTCCAACGCCGGGCGCGAGCCGCGCTTCAGACCCCGACCGCCCCCGGCAGCTCGCCGCGCTCCCGATAGAGACGCAGCTTGTTGGACAGGGTGCGGGCGGTGACCCCGAGGATCTTCGAGGCCTCGGTCTTGTTGCCGCCGGTCTTCCTCAGCGTGCCGAGGATCAGGCGGCGTTCCATCTCGGCGATGCTCTGGCCGACCTCGTCGAGGGCCTGGACCCCGGCCGGGACCACGCCACCGCCGATGCCGAGCTGCACCTCGTCGATGATCTCGTCGTTGGCCAGGAGGACCTGGCGCTGCACCATGTTGGCCAGCTCGCGGACGTTGCCCGGCCAGTCGTGCGCCTTCATGGTCTCGATCGTGCTGGCGCTGAAGGCGCGCGCCGGACTGCCGTACTCGCGGGCGAAACGGCGCAGGAAGTGCTCGGCCAGGGCCGGCACGTCCTCGCGGCGCTCGCGCAGGGCCGGCACCAGGACGGGCACGACGTTGAGGCGGTAGAACAGGTCCTCGCGGAAGCTGCCCTCGCGGATCATCTGCTCGAGATCGCGGTTGGTGGCGCAGATCACGCGGACGTCGACCTTGACCGTCTCCTTGCCGCCGACCCGCTCGAACTCGCCGGACTCCAGCACGCGCAGGAGCTTGGCCTGGATCTCGGGCGAGATCTCGCCGATCTCGTCCAGGAAGAGCGTGCCGCCGTCGGCCAGCTCGAAGCGCCCTTCCTTGCGAGCGTAGGCGCCGGTGAAGGCACCCTTCTCGTGACCGAAGAGCTCGCTGGTGAGCAGGCTGTCCTGGAGCACCGCGCAGTTGGTCCGGATGTAGGGGCCGTTGGCCCGGTCGGACGAGCGGTGGATGCGGTCGGCGACGACCTCCTTGCCGGCGCCGCTCTCGCCGCGGATCAGCACGGTGGCCCGGGTGCGCGCGACGCGCTCGGCGAGCGCCAGGCATCGCCGCCAGGGCGAGCTGATGCCGACGCAGTCCTCCTGACCGCGGCCAGCGGCGATCTGCGCCTTGAGCACCTTGTTCTCGCGCAGGAGCTGGGCCCGGTCGGCCAGACGCTCCAGTACGAGGTCGATCTGTTCGATGGTCACCGGCTTCATGATGAAGTCCTCGGCGCCGGTGCGCATGGCCTGGACGGCGGTCTCGACCGTCCCGAAGGCGGTGACCAGAACCACCGGCACCTCGGGGGCGAGCTTCTTCACCGTCTCGAGGACGCGGAGGCCGTCGCCCTCGGGCATGCGCAGGTCGGTGAACACGAGCTGCGGCTGCTCGCGCTCGAACAGCTGGCAGGCGCGCTTGCCGGTCTCGGCTTCGAGCACCTCGTGGCCGGCGGCGCGCAGGGCCTCGGCCATGAACTCGCGGCTGAGACCGTCGTCGTCGGCGATCAGGACCTTCCTGGCCATCAGATTCTTCCCTCGTCGTTGACCGGCAGGGCGACCGTGAAGGCGGTCCCGCCGGGGATGTCCTTGAAGGTGATCTCGCCGCCGTGCAGGGCGGCGAACTTGTTGGCGATCGCGAGGCCGAGGCCGGTGCCGGAGGCCTTGGTGGTGGTGAAGGGCCGGAACAGCCGGCTGCGCACCTCCTCGGGCAGACCGCCGCCGTCGTCCTCGATCCGGACCAGGGCCCGCTTGCGGTCGGCGGCGCGTTCGAGCGCGACCTCCACCCGGCCCTCGGGACCGGCGGCCTCGATGGCGTTGCGCACCAGGTTGGTGAGCACGATCTTGAGCTTCACCGGATCGCCCGGGATGGTCAGCGCCGGCAGGTTCCCGGTGATGCGCGGCCGGGCCGCGTCGCGGGGACCGAACTTGGCCAGCTCCTCGACCACCTCCTCGATCAGGTCGGCGAGCGGAACCGGCGCCGGGTTGATCGACTCCTGGGCGGCGAAGGTGAGCAGGTTGGTGATGATGTCGTTGACCTCGCGCACGCCGCGCCGGATCTTCTCGGCGTAACGGGCGAGCGTGGCGGGGTCGGCCTCGGCGCGTTCGAGCGCGCGCTCGAGCAGGCCGGCAAAGCCGTCGATGCCGTTGAGCGGGTTGCGGATCTCGTGGGCGACGCCCGCCGCCATCTCGCCGAGGGCGGCGAGGGTGTCCAGGCGACCGATCTGCTCGCGCAGTCGGGTCACCACGGTCAGGTCGTTCAAGACCTGGAGCTGGCCGCCGTCGGGGAGGGCGGCGATGGTGTAGGAGACGTGGCGGCGGGAGCCGTCCATGGTCACCAGCTCGCGCTCGATGCCGCGGCGACCGGCGCCGCCGTCCTCCTCGTCGACCAGGAGACGGTCGCCGGTGGGGCCGACCACCGCCCGGGCCGAGCGGCCGAGCAGCTCGAGCGCGCGCCGGCCGAGGATGCGCTCGGCCGCCGGGTTGACGCAGCTCACGAAGCCGCCGGCATCGAGCACCACGACGCCGCTCGGCAGCGCCTGCAGGATGCTCATCCGATTGTCGGAGAGGGCCTCGAGTTCCTGGATCTTGTCGCGCAGCTCGTCGTTGCTGCGCTTGAGCTCGACGTCGATGCGCGCCGCGCGCCGGTTGAGGGCGTTGTAGGCGCTCTCCAGGCCCCGGGTCGTCTCGGTGAAGAGGCGGAAGCTCTCCTCGAGCCGAGCGAGATCGGGAGTGGCTCCCGTCGCGGTCGCCGTGGCCTGTTCGGTCTTGGTGGTCATCGCTCGTCCTCGATCAGTCGTTCCGGGTCAGGGCGCGCATGTTGCGCGAGCTCTCGATCAGGCGCTTCAGGGCGGCGGCGCGGGACTTCCAGAAGTCGTCGCCTTCCGCCGTGGCGGCGATGATGGCATCGAGCACCTTCAGCGCCTCGTCGAGCTGCGCCGTCTCCTCCAGGCAGCGAGCCATCTCGTAGCGGCCCTGCGTCGTCATCAGGTCCTCGGGCACCTGGCGGAACTGGCGCAACGCGCCGATGAAATCGCCGCTGACGTAGTGCGCCCGCGCGATGCGGAGGGGGAACTCGCTGGTCGGCTCCTCGATCTTCGACTCGCCGCTGGCCATCGGCTCCGGGATCTCCTCCAGCGTCGCGAGCATGGCCACCGAGAGGGGCGTGGGCCGGCGCGCCGCGCGTTCGGCCTCGACCTGGGCGACGCGCTCCTTGTCGATCCGCTCCAGCCGGGTGATCTCCAGCTGCTGCGCCTGCAGTTCGGCGCGGGCCAGTTCGAGCGCCGACTCGCTGACGTCG
The DNA here is from genome assembly GCA_020639295.1 of Planctomycetota bacterium. Classification (GTDB taxonomy): domain Bacteria; phylum Planctomycetota; family DRQF01; genus JACKGY01. The sequence continues at coordinate 10,983 of JACKGY010000017.1, read as the reverse complement.
CCGAGGACCGGGTCCTGGCCGGCATCGGCGCCGAGCACCACCGGCAGGCCGCCCTCGAGATCGTCGAGACGGCCGAGAAGATCGCGTTCCTGGCGCTGCAGCTCGGCCAGCTCGTCGTTGAGCGCGGCGACCCGGTCCGGGTCGACGTCGATCAGCGCCACGTCGATCTCGGCGGCGAGATCGGCGAGTCCGATGCCCTTGTCCTCGTCCACCTGGACGTCGCCGAGCACGTCGGCGAGCCGGCGGGCGATGCCGCCGTCGATCCGGTTCTTCTCCTGGGCGGCGGCCAGCCCGGCGGCCAGCAGCAGGGCCGAGGTCACGGCGATGAACCTCGTCATCGTCCCTCTCCTTCCTTCCAGACCCGCATCGCGGCCTCGGGGAGGCCGGATTCGAAGTAGCAGTCGCCCTTCAGGCGACGGATCTCGTGAGCCAGCGATTCGCTGGAGATGCCCTCGGTGATCGAGTCCAGGGTCTCCACCGCCTCGCGATGGCGACCGGCTCGAGCCTGGGCGACGGCGATCAGATAGCGGCATTCGGCGACCAGCTCGCGCCGGGCCGGGTCGAGCTCGTCGGCGTGGTGCTCGGCGGCGTTGATGACCGCCTTGAAGCTCGCCACCGCGTCGTGGACCAGGCCCTTGTCCAGGTAGATCTCGCCGATCTCGCGCAGCGACTGGCTCAGCTCGCGGCGGCGCAGCTCGGGATCCGGCAGCAGCTTGGGGGCGTCGAGAACGAGGGCGAGCATCTCCTTGCTGGCCTCGTCTTCGAGCTGCATCCGGCGATAGGCGCGGGCGGCCAGGCGCCGCGCCCGGAACAGGGTCTCGCCCTGCGGGTTCAGGGTCAGGGCCGAACGCGTGCTGGTGAGGGCCACCAGCGGATTGCCGGACTCGAGGAGCAGATCGGCGTAGAGGAGCAGGGTCCGCACGCGCAGGGCATCGTTCGGCACCTCGAAGGCGGCGACCTCGAGGTCGTGCAGGGCGTCGCGGAGGTTGCCGGTCGCCCGGCGGCAGATGGCCATGTAGAACCGGATCTGACGGATCAGGTCCTGGTCCAGCTTGCGGTCGTAGCGGATCTCGGCCTCCGCGAGGCCGGCGATCGCGGCCTCGTCCTCGCCGCGCTCGTGCAGGGTCTCGGCGAGCAGGAGCTCCGCCAGCATGCCGTCGCGCTGGGGCAGGACGCGTTCGCGGGCCTGACGGATCAGGCCCTTGAGCAGTCCCATGCCACCGCCGAGGTCGCCCGTGCGCAGCCGCGACCGCGCGGCGATCAGCTGGCAGCGACCCACGAGCGGGTGATCGGGGTAGGAGCCGAGGAACTCCTGGACGATCCGCTGCAGGTCCTCGTGCCGGTCGGCCTCGAAGGCGGCATGGGCGGCCGCCACGGTGGCCTCGGGCACGGCGGGGTGCTTCTTGAAGTTGCTCAGGAAGTCCTGGTAGGTGTCGAAGGCCTGGCTGTATTCGCCGCCCGCCAGTTCCAGCCGGGCGCTGCGCAGCAGCAGCTCGACCTCGTCCTGGGCGTCCTCGCTGCCGCCATAGGCGGCGATCAGCGCGGTGATGGCGTCGCTCCGGCAGTGCTCCAACGCGGCCGCGTCGTCGCCCTCGGCCGGGGACTCGGCGATCACGATCAGGCGCCGGTCGAGTTCGACCTCGCCGTCGAGTCCGATGGCCATCGCGAGCAGTTCGACCAGCGACTCCAGGCTCGTGCCGGTGAGTTCGACGTCGACCTTCTCCCGGCTCAGGATGGCGGCGTTCTCGGGCTTCGCGACCTGGACCTCGAGGCCGCAGGCACTGGCGATCGCGGCGAGGCAGTCGGCGACCGTGGCGGAGCCGGAGCGGATGTCGATCTCGAAGTTCTGGCTGCCCTTCTGGATCGCCTTGACGCTCAGATCCTGGGTCTGGGCGGTGACCGAGGCGGCCAGGAGGAGGACGACGATCGCGCGCTCAACGACGCTCATCGAAGAACTCCTTCGGCTCGGCCAGATCGACCACGTTGGCGAGGCCGCCGGACTTGCGCTCGAACTCCATCTCCCAGATCTCGGCCAGGCGACGCCGGGCCCGCTGGACGTAGCGCGAGCCGGCCTCGCCCAGCGCTGCCTGGGTGAGGAGGAAGCGGGCGTAGTTGCGGCGGGCGGCGGCCAGCTCGCCGGCGTGGAAATCGCGCTCGGCGGCGGAGAAGAGCGGCAGCGAACGGCCGAGCTCGGCCTGCTTGCGGCGCACGTAGTCGCGATACAGCTCGGCGACGCGCGGCCGGCCCTGGATCTCGGCGACCCGGGCCAGGCCCTCGAAGACGTCGACGAAGAGGTTGATGTCGTCGGGCTGCCCGCGCTCGGCCCGGATGCGCGCCTCCTCGAGGAAGCGCGCGGCCGTGTCGACGTCCTGGCCCTCGAGGGCGCCCTGGCCCATCCGGACCAGTTCGCCGGCGGTCAGCTCGGAGGGGAACTCCGAGATCGCCGGTCCGCTCGTCGGCTTCTCGACCACGTCGAAGACCAGGCCGTGGCGGAGCTGGTAGGCGGTGCCGAGGCAGATGACCAGGAACAGGAGGCCCGCGATCAGGCGGCCGTAGTGGCCCCGGCCACGGCTGGTCACGAGCCGGCCGACCGCGACCAGACGGAGCCGGACGCCGGCGAGGGCGCCGCCGCTGGCGGGCGCCTCGGGAGCGACGGAGGGCTCGGCGACGGGGGCCGGGGCCTCCGTCTTGGTCTCCTCGATGGTGTTGGCTTCCTTCTCGCTCATGGTCCTCGGTCTCGTTCGGGACGCACTGCCCCGGCGGTAGGGAGCAAGGTCCGTGCCGCCCTCGGCCTGCTCGGCCGCGCCTCTCCAAGTCTCAAGTATTCAGTCGGTTGCGTCGGTGGTGTCGGCCGGCGCGAAACGCGGCCGGCGCCGGATTCTCAGACGCTCTGTCGCATCTTCGGACGCTCGTCGCGATGCAGGCCGTAGTCCCTCATCTTGTTGTAGAGGGTGCTCCGGTTGATCCCGAGGATGTTGGCGGCGCGGGTGACGTTGAAGCGGGTCTCGCCCAGCACCATGCGGATCAGCTCGCTCTCCATCGAGCGCAGGCTCATGTCCTTCAGCTGCAGGGCGCCCTCGAGGGCCGGCCCCTCGTCGGTCTCGACCTGGTCGGGGATGGTGAGGTGGCGCTTCTCGATGGTGTCGCCGTCGCAGACGATGGCGGCGTATTCGCAGACGTTGCGCAGCTCGCGCACGTTGCCCGGCCAGGGGTAGTTGATCAGCTTGTCCATGGCCTCGGGCGAGAAGCCGCGGATCGACTTCATCAGCTCGCGGCTGAACTTGTCCAGGAAGTAGCCGCAGAGCTCGGCGATGTCGCCCTGGCGCTCCCGCAGCGGCGGCACGGTGATCGGCACCACGTTGAGCCGGTAGTAGAGGTCGGCGCGGAAGCGGTTCTCCTGGACCTCGCGGCGCAGATCGCGGTTGGTGGCCGCGATGATCCGCACGTCCACGGCGACGTCGACGATGCCGCCGACCCGCTTGAAGGTGCCCTCCTGCAGGACCCGCAGGAGCCGGGCCTGGAGGCCGGGAGCCAGCTCGCCGACCTCGTCGAGGAAGAGCGTGCCGCCGTTGGCGGCGTCGAAGAGGCCCTTCTTGCCGGAGGAGAGGGCGCCGGTGAAGGCACCCTTCTCGTAGCCGAAGAGCTCGGCCTCGAGCAGGTTCTCGGTGAGCGTGGCGCAGTTGACCGCCAGGAAGGGGTTGGCGCTGCGCGGGCCGTCGTAGTGGATGGCCCGGGCGATGAGTTCCTTGCCGGTGCCGCTCTCGCCCTCGATCAGGACGGTGGCGCGCGGAGCCTGGGTCACCAGCGAGAGCGAGTCGATCAGCCGGCGCAGGACCCGGCTGGAACCGACGATCGGCGGCCGGCTCAGGCTGTCGACGTCGTCGCTGCTCTTGGCCATGCCGGTCGGCGAGTTGCGTTCGTTCAGGGACTTGCCGATGATCGCGGCCAGGTGGCCGGGGAAGACCGGCTTCTCGAGGACGTCGATCGCGCCGCAGGTCACGGCCTCGACCACGTCCTGGATCTCCGGAGAGTCCACCACCACCACCGGGATGCAACGCGAGTCGCGGATCTCGTCCAGGGAGAGGATCTCGCTGCCCCGACCGTCCCGCAGCCGGGCCGCCGTGACCAGGACGGTGGGCGGACGGCGCCGGATCTCGGCCCGGGCGTGGGCCTTGTCGGCGACGATCGTCACCTCGTAGCCGTCGACCCGGAAGGCCTTCTCGAGGGCCTCGGAGTGGGCGGCGTCCTCGTCGACGATGAGCAGGGTGGGCTTGATCTGCATGTCAGCGTGCTCTCTCTCTTCGGTGGTCCGCCCCGGACCGTCGCGAGGGCGAACGTTGCATGTTGCACCACTCTCATCGGTAGGTTTCCTCGGGCAGTGAAATAATTTCCCGCCCCCGGATGGAAAGAATTGCAGCGCCCCGGGCGCCCTGTGCACGGCCTGGAACCGGCGGAAGGAGCTGGCGTCCCGCTTCTTTGCGTCGGCCGCCATCCCCCTTCTAGTCCTGGGGCCCGTCGCGGCGGCCGCGACGATCCGGTACCCACCCACCCGAAACGCATTTTCCCACTCAAGCCCGGGGCGATTGATCCGATCAGCCTGCAGCGAACGCTTTCCCGGGGAAAGGGAAGGCCAGCCATCGCCCGGCTTCGGCCACGAGAGACCTGACGACCTCTCGGCACAGGGTGACGGCCAGGATCGAGGAGGAATCCATGGGACTTAGAATCCAGACCAACATCGCGTCCTTGAACGCGCAGCGGAACTTGGGTGCCGCGTCGAACCAGCTGGCGAATTCCTACCGCCGGCTGTCCACCGGCCTTCGGATCTCGAGCGCGGCGGACGACGCCGCCGGCCTCGCCATCAGCGAGCGTCTGCGGGCCCGCGTCCGCAGCATCGGCCAGTCGGAGCGCAACGCGAACGACGGCATCTCGCTGGTGCAGACCGCCGAGGGCGCCCTCAACGAGGTGAACAGCATCCTGATCCGCATGCGTGAGCTCGCCGTCCAGTCGGCGAACGGCACCCTCGCGACGCAGGACCAGGACACCCTCAACGAGGAGTTCCAGGCCGTCATCAGCGAGATCGACCGCATCGCCAACGCGACGACCTTCTCGGGTCTCCAGCTCCTGGACGGCACGACCTCCGCGGTCCGCCTCCAGATCGGCCCCGGCACGACCGCGGGCGTCGACACGATCGACGTCTCCCTGGTCGAGACCACGGCCAACAACCTGGGCCTGACCTCGCTGTCGATCGCCTCGGGTGCCTCGATCACCCTGGCCATCAACGGCATCGACGCGGCGATCAACACGGTCACCCAGCTCCGTGGCAGTCTCGGCGCGGCCCAGAACCGCCTCGAGAGCACCATCAACCAGCTCCAGATCGACGAGGAGAACCTGTCGGCCGCCGAGTCGCGCATCCGCGACCTCGATATCGCCCAGGAGACCGCCAACCTGACCAGGGCTTCGATCCTGCAGCAGGCGGCGATCTCGGTTCTCGCTCAGGCCAACATCCAGCCGCAGGGCGCTCTCTCGCTGCTGCAGGGCTGATCCGACCTGAATCTCCGGGGCGCTGACGGGCCCTGATCGGCACCGCCGACCGCCCCCGGAACTCGATCGTTCGCTACCGGCCGGGCCGCCCTGAAGGCGGCCCGGACCCACCGGCCCCGGGTAATCTCCCGGCCCGGAGCGGGAAAACAGGAAACGGACGACGGATGGCTCAGGCGATGCCTCGGGCGGCCGAAAAGAAGGATGAGGATCCGGTCCACGCAGGGACCGTCCGCCCCGAGTCGAATCGGAGTCGAATCATGGCGAGCATCAGCTTCGGCGGCCTGGCAACCGGCCTGGACACCAGCGCGATCATCAACCAGTTGATGGCCCTGGAAGCCCGGCCCCTCAACCGCCTCGCCCAGCAGCGGGCGACCTACGCCAACAAGCAGAGCTCGCTCGGCACCTTCGAGTCGAAGCTGAAGACCCTGGCCGACCGCTTCAAGGGTCTGAAGGACTCCGACGAGCTGCGGCTGTTCAAGGGCTCGAGCGCCGACGAGGACGTGGTCACGATCAGCGCCAAGGGCGCGGCGATTCCGGCCAACTTCGCGCTCACCGTGAACAACCTCGCCGAGGCCGAGAGCCACAGCTTCCAGCAGACCTTCGCCGACACCGACACCACCACCTTCAGCGGTGGCAGCGTCGACATCACGGTGGACGGCAACACCGAAACGATCACCGTCACCAGCAGCGACACGCTCAACTCGCTCCGCGACAAGATCAACGACGCGGAAGCCGGCGTGCGTGCCTCGATCATCAACGACGGCACCAACTACCAGCTGGTGATCACCTCGGAGAAGACCGGGACCGACAACGCCTTCTCCATCGTCTCGAGCGGTTTCAGCGGCGACGATCCCTTCGCCACCGACAACCTGCTCAAGGCGGCCAAGAACGCCTCGTTCTCGATCGACAACCTGAACGTCACCAGCCAGTCGAACGACGTCGAGGACGTGGTCGAGGGCGTGACCTTCGAGCTGCACAGCGCCGGCAGTGCCGACGTCGAGATCGACTTCGACCGCTCCGGCATCGCCGACAAGCTCGACGACGTCATCGCCGCCTACAACGACGTGATGAGCTTCATCAACGCCCAGTCCGACAAGCAGGACGTCTCGTTGCGCGCCATCCAGACCGCGCTCCGCGGCGGCATCCAGACCGGGCTCGACGATCAACTCTTCGATTTCACGGCGCTGTCGCAGGTCGGCATCAAGACCGATGCCGCCGGGCGCCTCACCCTCGATCGCGGCGATCTGGACGACGCCATCGACAACGACTTCAAGTCCCTGGTCGAGCTCTTCGCCGGCAAGGACGATGGCAGCGAGGAAGGTCTGGCCCATGTCTTCGACCGCCTGTTCTACGGCGACTCGAGCGCGGGCAACACCGATTCCTCGTCGGCCGGCATCCTCAGCCCCGGCAACGGCCTGTTGCAGGCCCGCAAGGAAGCGCTGGCTTCGCGGCTCAGGGACTACGACAACCGGATCGAGAACGCCGAGAAGAGGCTCGACCGCGTCGAGCAGAATCTCACCCGGCGCTTCGCGTCCTACGAATCACTCACGTCGCAGTACCAGGCCCAGGGCTCGTTCCTGAGCTTCTTCGGCCGCTGACGAGATACGGACCCAGGGGAATGCGGGCGCCGATGGCGGTCGCGAGGGCAGGATCAAGGGGAGGAATCCGTTGACGATGATGAACGCAACCTACGAGTACACCAAGAACAGCGTGATGACCGCATCGCGCGCCAAGCTCGTGGTGATGATGTACGACGGCGCCATCCGGTTCGCCGAGCAGGCCCGGTTCCAGCTCAAGCGGAACAACCACGCCGCCTGCGGCACCGCGATCAGCAACTGCTACAACATCGTCTCGGAGCTGAAGATCGCCCTCGACTACGAGGCCGGCGGCGAGATCGGCAAGCGGATGGCGAAGGACCTCGCCCGCCTCTACACCTTCGTGATGGATCGTCTGGTCGAGGCCAACCTCGATCGCGACGAGTCGAGCCTCGAGGCCGCCCTCGACGTGCTCGGGACCCTGAAGGAAGGCTGGGACCACGCGGCGACGCTGGTCTGATCGAAAGGTAGGCCGTGAGCCAGCAGCAGAACTACAGCATCACGCCGGACTTCTGGAAGAAGCTCGCCGAGATCCGGTCGCTTTCCCGTCTCGTCCTGGTCGCCCTGGAAGAGGAGAACGTCGAGGAGGTGGAACGGCTCTCGCGCGACAGCGAGCGCCTGATGGCGGAGATCCGTCCGACCGTCGAGGCCCGGGGCCAGGCGGCGGAACGCAACGAGGACGATCTGCTCCTGCGCGAGCTCCTCGGCGAGCTCGCCACCATGAACCAGCGCATCCTCGAGGAGCTCGATCTCCGCCGCGAGGCGGTCCGGGCCGAACTCGGGCGCGTGCGCGAAGGCAAGTTGAAGCTCGTCCACTACCGCTCGTCCCGCGAGCGCGAACCCGAGATGCTCGACATCAGCCGCTGAGGCGGCCAGGGCAGGAACGCGAACGGGGCCCGCGATCGGCTGATCGCGGGCCCCGCGTCGTCGTGGGCGTCCCGATCGTTCAGGAGTAGTACTTCTCGGCGTACTCGCGCACCATGCGCTGGGTCGAGAAGTAGGGCGTGACCGTCTTGATGCTGGCGCGCATGCGCGTGATCCAACCCTGGGGCAGGCCGGCGGCATCGCGGTCGTAGAACAGCGGCACGATCTCGTTCTCGAGCAGGTTCATCAGGCTGTCGGCGTCTTCGGCGTCGACGGTCTCGTCGTCGCGATCGGTCCAGCCCCGGCCGATCGTCCAGCCGTTCAGCGGGCTCTCGCCCTCGACCCACCAGCCGTCACGGGTCGAGCAGGTGAGGCCGCCGTTGGGGCAGACCTTCATGCCGCTGGTGCCCGAGGCCTCCTTCGGTGGCCGCGGGTTGTTGAGCCAGACGTCGCAGCCCTGGACCAGCTTGCGGGCGAGGCCGATGTCGTAGTCCTCGAGGAGGATGATCCGACCGCGGAATCCCGGATCGAGGGCCAGTTCCTGGACCTCCTGGAGCAGACGCTTGCCGGCGTCGTCGGCCGGATGCGCCTTGCCCGCGAACAGGATCTGCACCGGACGATCGTCGCTGCCCACGAGTCGCCGCAGACGATCGGCATGGCGGAACAGGAGCGTGGCGCGCTTGTAGGTGGCGAAACGGCGGGCGAAACCGATGGTCAGGGCATCGCGGTCGAGGCCGCTGGTCTTGCGCTGCAGTGTGTCGCGATCGAGGTTGCGGACGATGAGCTGGTGCTGGGCACGGCGGCGCACGTTGTAGATGAGCCGGGCCCGCTGACGCCGACGGGCTTCCCAGAGATCGTCCGCGGGGATCGACTCGACCCGCTCCCACATCGCGCGGTCCTCGATCCGGTCGAGCCAGTTCGAGGCCAGGTAGTGGTCGAAGACCTGACGCATCTCGGGGCCGATCCAGGCGCCGGTGTGGATGCCGTTGGTGACGTGGCCGATGGGGACGCGATCCTCGGGCAGCTCCGGCCACATGCATTGCCACTGCCGGCGCGAGACCTCGCCGTGGAGCTTGCTGACGCCGTTGATGTGGTCGGCGAAGCGGATCGCCAGCGAGGTCATCTCGAAGTTGCCGTCGTGGTCGGTGCCGGTGCGGTGGCCGAGCTCGAAGAACTCGTCCGGACTCAGGCCGAGCCGTTCCACCTGGGGCACGAAGTAGGGCTCCATCAGCTCGCGCCGGAAGACCTCGTGGCCGGCGGAGACCGGCGTGTGCGTGGTGAAGACGTTGTTGCGTCGGGTCTCGAGCCGCGCCTGCTCGAAGCCGAGGCCCTTGCGCTTCATCAGGCTGGCGCAGCGCTCGAGGACCAGGAAGGCGCTGTGGCCCTCGTTCATGTGGAAGCGATAGGGGTTGATCCCCAGGGCCTCGAGGGCCCGCACGCCGCCCACGCCCAGGACGATCTCCTGCTTCAGGCGGATCTCGCGATCGGCGTCGTAGAGGCGGGCGGTGATGTCCCGGTCCTCCTGCCAGTTCTCATGCATGTAGGTGTCGAGCAGCAGCAGGGTCGATCGACCGATCCGAGCGCACCAGACCTGGACCTTGAGCTTCCGACCCGGAAGGTTCAGCTCGATCGTGAGCGGTTGGCCGTCGTCGGCGATCACCTGCTGGATCGGCTGGTTGTGCGCGCCGTTGGGACTGAAGCGCTCCTCCTGCCAGTTGTCGAGCGAGAAGCTCTGGTGGAAGTAGCCGAAGCGGTAGAGCAGGCCGATGCCGATGATCGGCACCCCGAGGTCGCTGGCGCTGCGGATGTGGTCGCCGGCCAGGACGCCGAGGCCGCCCGAGTAGTTGGGCAGGCTCTCGTGGAGCCCGAACTCGGCCGAGAAGTAGGCCGCCCTCGGCTCGCGGTCGTAGTGGAAGTCGTTCTCGCCCCGCCGGACCCGCTCGACCTTGACGCGGCTGCCGGCCTCGAGGGTACGGCGCATGCGGTCGTGCACCTGGAAGAGCTCGGAACGGATCTCGAGCCGGGCCGAGGCGGCGATCAGCTCGTCGCGGGTCATGCGCCGCAGCAGCGCGACCGGATTGTGGTTGCTCAGGCGCCAGAGTCCGGGCGAGAGCTGGTGGAAGAGGAGGCGGGCCTGCGGGTCCGTGTTCCACCAGAAGTTGTAGGCGACGTCGAGGATGGGCTCGAGTTCCTCGGGCACCCAGGGCGCGTGGCAGTAGGTCTTCATCTCGTGATCACTCTTCCGGTTAGCGAGGGGGCGATTCCGGCGCCCCGGCCCAGGGTACCAACCGCCAGCCCCTTGCCCAGTCGGCAGCTAGCCCCCCTCGCGGTCTCGGGGCGCCGAGCCGGAGCGCGACCGTCCGGAGGAGGGAGCGACCGGCCCGGGCGACAGGGGCGTGCCGGTCGCGTCCCCGCGTGGTCCTGCGCCCGGATTGCCCCGGTCGCCGGTGGCGGTGATCGACGATGGGGGTTAGAAGGAGTCGGCCTCGAGGCCGCCTTCTTCGGCGACCAGGCCGACCTCCTGATGCTTGGAGTCGCGAAGGTGAAGATTTCCCGTGGCGGGCGGTTCTGGGTGGCGATCGTGCTCTGGTGCGCCGTGGCGGCCATGCTGATCTTCCGGGGCCTGCATTTCGCCTGGCACCAGATCCCCGAGATGAACACCAAGCTCATCGCCCTCGGCATCGCGCTGGTCATCGGCGTCGCCAAGGGCTACTTCGTCATCTCGCGCAGCGCCGAGCGCAACGCCGGTTACATCGCGCGCCGGCCGGAGCAGGACTGGTTCTTCCTCTGCTTCCACCCGGTGATGTACCTGCTGATCCCGCTGATGATCGGCATGGGCCTGGCCCTCAAGGCCTACGCCCAACCGGTGATCGTCCTGGCGGTCTACGTCGCCATCGGCGTCGCCCTCCTGACCGCGGCCCGCGGGATGTGGCAGCACAAGCGCGAACTCGCCGGTTAGTCGGCGCGCCGACCGCCCATCCGA
>JACKGY010000016.1 GCA_020639295.1 Planctomycetota bacterium | reverse complement strand
GGGACGTAGAGCACGCGCAGGCTGTGGCTGAGGCCGTCGCTGAAGTTGGCGACCGCGGTCGACAGGTTGATCCGGCCGATCGAGTGGTTCTCGCCCTGGCTGATCTCGTTGACGCCGTTGGTGTGGACGCTGATCTCGTTGGCCCCCGAGTCGGAGTAGCCATTGAAGCTGCCCGAATAGGTGTCGATCTCGATCGCCAGCGCGTTGAAGGCGCCGGTGCCGGCGGGCGAGGTCGCGAAGGCACCGTAGCCGAGCGCCGCGGCGTGATTGGTCAGCAGGCCCGAGCCACGGGGATCGCCGTGGATCACGAAGGCCATGCCGTCGGCGCCGGCGCCGCCGACCGGAACCGTGATCTTGAAGGTGAAGGTCGTGTCGAAGCCGTTCTCGACCGAGAGCATCGAGTTGTAGAAGATCGAGCCCTTCGACGAGGTCAGCGCCGGTGCGACCCGGACGACGCCGTTACCCGTGGCCGCCTGGCCGTTGAGCACGACCGGGGAACTCCCCCACATCCCGCTGATGGCGAAAGACTGCGCCGTCGCCGTCGTGGTCAGGACGACGAGGAGGGCCACGATGATCATCACCTTGTTCATTTGGATCGTTCCGTCGCTCAGTTGACCTGGAGTTCGATGCAGTCGTCGATGCCGAGACCGAGCATGTTCAGACCCGGCTCCGCCACCACCGCCTGGAGCAGGAGGGAGATCCCCTGGCCGCCCAGGATCGCCGGCACCGCGAAGCTGAAGCTCGAGCCGCCGGGCAGGAGGACCGGCGCCAGGAAGTTCGGGCCACCGAAACCGAGGCCGTCGACGTAGGGGACGACGCCGGTCACCAGACCGGGATTGAGGCCGGTGTTGTCGAGCCAGAAACCACCCGGAGGCGTCTCGCCCGGGATCACCAGCGAGGTCAACGCCGTGCCGGTGTACATCACCTGGTAGAAGGCGCTGAAGAACTGGCCGTTCGTCGCCCCCATCGGCGAGTTGAAGCGCAGGACGACGATGTCCAGGGTGTTGACCGTGACCACGCGCGAACTCGTGGTATCGATCACGTTGTTGATCCGGAGCTCGCACTCGAAGTCGGTGGCGTTGCCCGGCCAGGTGGCCTGGGCCATGGCGGCGCTGGCGAACAGACAGACGGCGAGGAGACTGAGGGTGGTCTTGTTCATGGCGGATACTCGTGGTTTCGGGGCCAGGTGGCGCGGCCACGTCCCGGGACGGTACCAGGGCCGCGGCGCAGCCGTGAAGGACGGATTCGACGCCCGTCCGGATTGCTCAACCTGAGACCGATCTGGGTCTCGAAACGAAGCAGGAAGCTCGCCCTGGCGGCCGGTCCCCGCGATCAGGAACGGCCGCCGCGGATTCGAGCGGTCACATCACCTGCAGCTCGATGCAGTCGTCGATGCCGAGATTGAGACCGTTGAGGCCGGTCTCCACCACCAGGGCCTGGAGGAGGAGCGAGGTGTTCGCCCCGGCGAGGATCGACGGAATGACGAAACCGTAGTCGTAGCCCGTCGGGGGCAGGAGCGGCTGCAGGAAGGCGCCGCCGCCGAGCCCGATGCCGTCGATGAAGGGGACGACGCCGGTGAGCGTGCCGGGGTTGGTGCCGCCGAGGTCCAGCCAGAAGCCTCCGGGCGGCGTCTCGCCGGGAATCACCGCGGAGCTGAGCAAGCTGCCGGTGGTCACGACCTGGTAGAAGGCGCTGAAGAACTGGTTGTCGGTGCCGCCTCCGGGCGAGTGGAAGTGGAGACCGATCAGGTCGAGGGCGTTCACCGTCAGCACCTTGCTGGTGTCGAGCGAAGGGACGCCGTTGACCGACACCTTGCAGTCGAAGTCGGTGGCGTTGCCCGGCCAGGTCGGCGGCGCGAGCGTGGTGAAGCTCCAGCTGGCGACGTCGTGGGTCTCATAGGCCGCGCCGCAGCCGGCCGACATCCCGATCCAGGCCATGCCGCCGGCCGCCAGCGTGGGCGGCGCCGCCGCGCCGCCGGAGAGGACGTAGCTGCCGCCGTTGGTGAAATCGAAGGGCACGACCAGCTCGGGGCTGGCGCCGTTGTCGAGGTAGATCGAGATCGTGCCGGGCACGTAGACGACGCGCAGGTAGTGGACGACGTTGGTGCTGAAGTTGATCGCCGGGCTGACCCGGCCGATCGCCAGGGCCGGATCGGCGGTGCAGCCGAGCGCGCCGTTGGTGTGCACCGCGATCTCGTTGCCGCTCAGGTCCATGTTGTTGTTGATGTTGCTCGCCCAGGTATCGAGTTCGATCACCAGGGCATTGGTGATCGCCGTGTTGGCGGGCGAGGTCGAGTTGGCGCCATAGCCCATCTCGCTGCCGTCGGCGCCGAGCGCGTTGACGCCGCGCGGGTCGTTGTGGATCACCAGGGCGAGGCCGTCGGCGCCGCCCCCGCCGGGCGTGGCGAACTTGAAGCTGAAGCTGGTATCGAAGCCCTGGCTGACGTTCACCATGGCGTTGTGGAAGAAGCTGCCGCTCTGGTAGGGCAGCGCCGGCGTCACCCGCAGGATGGCGTTCTGGTGGACGGCGGTGCCGTTGCGAACGATCGTGGTGGCCCCGGCGAAACCGGTGTAGTTGAAGGACTGGGCCGCCGCGCTGGCGGCAAGGCAGACGACGAGGATGGCAAGGTAGCGACTCATGACCGACTCCCTGACGAAGCGTGAAGGTCTCACAGCTTCGCAGGAAGTCGAGATGGAAGTCGAGAGCGATTCGCCGGCTTTTCGCCCGGCGATCGCGGCCGCGGCGTCAGTTCAGGACGGTCCAGATGCCGCCGTCGACGGCGGCCTGGCCGGGGATGACCCGACCGGTGATGCTCCCGGCCACCGCGAAGGCCGCGTCGGGAGCCGGGATCAGCGCCGCGCCGCCGTAACCTTGCGTGGTGTTGTCGCTGCGGAAGATCTCGCCGGCCTGGTTGATGAAGTAGACGCTGCCGACGCCGTTGGCCTCGGCCGGCCAGGCGTAGGCGCACCAGGTGTCTTCGGCCTCGTCGGCGTCGACCTGACCGTAGTTCGCCGGGGTCTCCCCCAGTCCCTGCCCGTTGACGTCCGGCAGGTAGATCATGAAGTAGTAGCCCGACCGGGTGATCACGCCGGGGTTGTTGACGGTCTTGAAGGAGCCGGCCAGAAGCGGCGGCACCATCGGCGCCCCCGGGTTGTTGCGGGCCGGAACCGCGCCCGAGAGTTCGCCGAAGAAGCCGTGCTCGCCCCGACCGTCCAGGTCGGCATCGATGAAGGTCCGGTCGACGCACTGCACCTGGGTCGAGGACAGGGTCCGTAGGGCCGCGATCGCCGAGCCCTCGTTGGCCGAACGACGGGCGCTGAGGAGATTCGGGATCGCCATGGCGGCGATGACGGCGATGATGCTCACGACGACCATGAGCTCGATCAGGGTGAATCCGTGCTGACGGCGGGCGTTCATGCGACTCTCGATGGCTAGACGGTGACCGTGGACGCGAGAGACTTATCGGATCGAGAGGGCCGCCCGCTTCATGCATATTGACCCGCGCGCCCGGGTGATCCCGGTCCCGGCCACGGGGCCCCGGCTCAGGGCCGAGCGGGCGGCTCCTGGTCCTGGTCACCGGTCATCGCCTTGGCCCGACGCCAGAGCCAGTAGAGCACGCCGCCGACGAAGGCGAGGCCGGCCCAGAGCAGGACGCCGCTGTGGCTCAGACTCTTCATCTGATCGCGGAACAGGTCGGCCAGGGCCGCCATCATGAAGGCGCCCAGCACGGCACCGATGCTGATGCCGGCCATGGTGCGGGCGCGCGAGAGTCCGAGCAGCCGCCCGAAGAGGGCGCCGCCGATGGCGCCGGTCCCGGAGAGCGGGAACATGACGAAGGCGATGATGCCGAGGAAGGTCGCCTTGCGCATCCAGGGGTTGCGCTCGAGGATGCGCTCACCGCCGGACTGGAGCGCGGCGATCTTGGCGCCGAAGCGCGGGATCTTGTGGAGCAGGCGGATGTTGAAGATGGCGATGGTGGCGATCAACACGTCCAGGTAGATGATCAGCAGCGCCATCTTGTAGGGTGAGTCGAGCAGCCCCGAACTCTCCAGGCCACGCAGCACCGCGAACTTGCCCAGGACGGTGGCGGTGGCCAGGGCGGAGAGCACGAGCTCCACCGCGGCATCCGGCCCCTCGAAGAAGAGGAAAAGCGTGACGATGGACACGCTGAGGGCCAGCGGCAGGATGACGGCCGCGGGTCGACCTCGTTCCTCCGCCAGGCCTTCGGTCCGGGATGATGCTTCGGGGTCTCGTTCGGAGGCCATGCTCGGTCCGACGCCGGGGGTCGCGCGATTGACTGGCGAGGCCGATGATACCATCGGTCGGCGGCCGATCAACGCGAGCGACGCCGGCCGACGGCGCCTTCAGATCAGCACCGCGAGATCGTCCTGCAGCTCGCGGTAGGACTGGTAGCGATCGTCCGGCGTCGGCGCCAGCATGCGCTCCACCAGCATCGCGGTCGCCGGCCGGACGTCGGCGCCGAGGTCGTCCAGGCGCGGGATGTCGGTCCGGTTCTTCGCCTTGCGGGCGACGGCATTGGTGCCGAAGGGAAGCTCCCCGGTGAGCATCTGGTAGAGGCTCACGCCCATGCTGTAGATGTCGGCGACGATCGTCGGCTGGGAGTCGGCCAGGAAGCGTTCGGGCGCGGCGTAGGCCGCGGTTCCCTTGCGGGTGGACGACCCGGCGGCGAAGCCGGGCAGCGCCGGATTGGTGAAGTTGAACAGCCTCGAGAGGCCGAAGTCGCAGAGCTTGACGCCGCCGCGATCGTCCAGGAGGAAGTTCGAGGGCTTCACGTCGCCGTGGATGACCTTCTGCTTGGCGGCGAAGTCGAGCGCGCCGACCATCTCCCAGACCACCTGCAAGGCGCGCCGCTCGGCCAGACGGCCATCGGCGCGGATCAGGTGGCGAACGCTCTCGCCGGCCACGTACTCCATGTCGATGAAGCTGAGGTCGCCCTCCGCGCCCCGGCCGTAGATCTGCACGATCTGCGGGTGGCGCAGCATGGTCAGCACGCGGGTCTCCTCGACGAAGCGCATCAGGTAGGCCGGGTTGCGGGCCAGATGGGGCTTGAGGATCTTGATCGCGCAGGTCTGGCCGTCCTCCTGGCGCTCGGCCTCGAAGACCACGCCCATGCCGCCGGCACCGAGCCGGCGCTTGAGGAGGTAGCCGGGGAGCTGGCGACGATCCAGCTTCTTGAGCTTGGGCAGGCTGATGCGGCGATCACAGCGCGGGCATTCCGGACGGTCGATCGGCACCAGCTGACCACAGCGGGAGCAGGGCCGCACCTGGACCGGCTCGGCTTCGTCGGGCCCGAAGGAGACCAGCTCGATGGTCACCGCGCCGAGACGGATCTCGTCGCCCACCTCGAGCGGGCCGCCGTAGGAGGGGCGGTCGTTGACCACGATGCCGTTGGTGCTCTTCAGATCCTCGAGGCGGATGCCCTCGTCGCCGAGCGTGAGCCGGCAGTGCTGCCGCGAGATCCCGCCTTCCTCACGGAGGCTGAGATCGCAACCACGGGAGCGGCCGATCAGGACGGTCGCGCCCTGGAAGATGTGGGGCACGCTCTCCCCGTTCCTGATGACGTTCAGTCGGATCATTCCGTCTCCCGGTCGACGCCGCCCATTGAAGCAAGCCGGACCGGGAGAGGGAAGAGATTCGCGATCGCGCTCCGGAGTGGCCCCGATCCGCGGGCTCAGCGCGCCGCCGGCCGGATTGGCCGACCGGCCAGGAGGTCCTGGTAGTAGCCCTCGAGCTCGTCGGCGTTGACGTCGACCGGCTTGATGTAGACCTCGTTGCCGGCCAGGCTGGGGATCTGGGCCGGGTCGTCGAGCAGGCGTTCCATCTCGCGGGCGAGATCGTCGGGGTCGCCGAGCCGGAAGTTCCGGCCGTAGCGATTGTCGCGGACGAACTCCAGCATGCCGCCGCGATCCGAGGCCAGGACCGGGGTGCGGGTCATGGCCGCCTCGTTCAGGGTGAGCGGCGCGTTCTCGTACCAGATCGAGGGCACGACGAGGACGTCGACGTTGCTGAGCACGCGACCGATCTTCTTGTTGTCGAAGCGACCGTGGAAGACGATCTTGTCGAAACCCTCGGCCGACTCGTGGAGTTCCTTCTCGTAGGCGACGGTCCAGCGGTTGGGCGCGCCGTAGACGTCGACCCGGAAGCCGTCGCGTCCATGCAGCTTCTTGGCGGCCTCGATCAGGACGTGGACGCCCTTGGTGGGGATGATCGAGCCGACGAAGCCGAAGCGGATGATGTCCGAGCTGCTCTTCGGATGGGCGACCACGTGGTCGAAGGTCATGCCGTTGAGCGAGTGGATGATGCGGTCGGCCGGCACGCCGAACAGGCGGATGAACTCGTCGCGCAGGAAGGCCGACGGGGTGATCAGGAGATCGCAGTGCTCGAGGGCCTTGCGCATCCGCCGGAAGCGGACCGCGAAGGGATGGTTCGACTCGCCCTCGCCCGCCTCGCTCCGGTCGTCGAAACCGAGGAAGTGACCGATGCTCTTCATCGTGGCGTGGGCGAGCGCGCGCGGCCGGCGCGCGAACAGCCCGGGGGTCATGGCGAAGCGCTGGTCGTAGCGCCGCTGGAAGGTCATCGGCGCCGACTCGCCGGCATCGTTGGCGTCGCCTTCCCAGGTCCAGTTGGGACCGAAGACGCAGGGTCCGCACTTGTTGAAGTCGATCTCGTCGCAGAGCGCGCGATCGGTGTAGCACATGCGCTGGCCCATGGGGCACATGGTCCAGAAGTCGTGCAGCGTGAAGATGCAGGCGATCTTGCGCTTCTTCACCTCCTGGACGCAGGTGTAGGACAGGCCCAGCATGTGCTGGAAGTGGACGACGTCCGGCTGCACCTCGTCGAGGTAATCGGTGAAGGCCTTCTCGGCCCGGGCATCGGTGTAGGAGTTCTCGAAAGGCGCCCAGCTCAGCTCCGGCCGGCTGATCAACCGGACGTGATAGCCGTTGCGATCCTCGTCGATGATCTTGTAGGCGGGGACGTTCTTGTCCTCGAGCCGCGAGAACACGAACAGCTCGTGCCGGCCCGCGAGGGCCTTGACGATGTTGTAGGTGTAGATCGCGGTACCCGCGAACTCGTAGGGAGGGAACTCGTGCGTGACGTGCAGGATCCGCATGGCAATCGATCCGTCCAAGGGCCGTGGCTGAGGCCCTGATTAACAGCTTCCCCCGCGCTTTTCGACACCGCGACCGCCCGGAAGCGACCGGATAATCATGCGGTCCCCACGACCGGGCTCCCTTCCCCGCCCTCGACGCCGGGCGTAGCATGAAGGTCCGATGTGGGAGAGGCCGGCCCCGAGGGCCGGACGCGCCATGAGAATCCTGTTCGTCCTGCACACCTTCCCGCCCGAGTCCTGGGGCGGCACGGAACTTCACGTCCAGGACATCGCCCGGGCGCTGGCGCCGGACCACGAGCTGCGCATCTTCTGTCGCGCCGGCGACCCGGACCGGGCACAGGGAGAGCTGTTCACCGAGGTCCGCGACGGCCTGGGGATCGTCCGCTTCAACAACCTCTACGAGGACTACGTCGGCTTCGAGTCGACCTACCGCCACCGCGCCGCGCACGAGGCCTTCATCCAGGTCCTCGAGCACTTCCGGCCCGACGTCGTCCACATCCACCACCTGACCGGGTTGAGCACGACGATCATCGAGGCCGCCAAGGCCCGGGGCTATCCGGTGGTCTACTCCCTGCACGACTTCTGGACCGTCTGCCCGCGGGGCCAGCGCCTCCCCCACGAGGGTGGACTCTGCGAGCTGATCGATCGCGACCGCTGCCAGAACTGCCTGCACCATCTCTGGCCGGGCTGGCTCGAGGAGCGGCGTCCCGGAGAGGGTCACGAGGAAGCCCTCGATCTCTGGGATGCCCAGACCCGGGCCGGTTTCCGGCTCTGCGATCTGATCCTCACCCCCTCGCGCTTCCACCGCGAGCGGATGATCGAGGACGGCCACATCTCGCCCGGCAAGATCCGGGCCCTGGGGCACGGCCTGGTCCACGAGCGGATCCCGCCCCGCGCCACCGTCCCCGGCCGGGTCCGGACGATCGGCTACATCGGCAGCGTGATCCCGACCAAGGGGGTCGACGTGCTGATCCGCGCCTTCGAGCGCCTCGACCACGAGGACCTCGACCTCGAGATCTGGGGCGAGGTCCGATCCTGGCACGAGGAGGCCGGCTATGGCGCCGAGCTGCGCGCCCTCGCCGGTCCGCGGGTGCAGTTCAAGGGCCGCTACGAGCCCGAGGCCCTGGCCGAAATCCTGACCCGACTGGACATTCTGGTGGTGCCGTCCTTGTGGTGGGAGACCTTCTCGCTCACCATTCGCGAGGGCATGCTGGCCGGAATTCCGGTCGTGGCCTCGGACCTCGGCGCCATGCGCGAGGCCCTCCAGGACGTCGAGGCCGGCCTCCTGTTCCCGGTCGGTGATGCCGAGGCCCTGTCCCGGTGCCTCGACCGGCTGATCCGGGACCCCGAGCTTCGTCGGCGCTGCGCCAGCCACCGTGAGTCGGTGAAGACGATCGAGCGCAATGCCGCCGACTACCTGAAGATCTACGACGAGGCGATCGCGATCGCCGAGCAGCGAAGGAACCTGATCGACGTGAAGCCCTCCTCATTCCCCGAGCAGAAGCCGGCCCAGGCGGGCCGCGGCGACGACAAGAAGGACATCAAGGTCTCGATCGAGAAGGTCGGCAGCGGCGACGTCCGGGTCAGCTCGGCGGTCGAACGCGGCGCCCAGACCCGCGTCTCCTTCGTCCTCGACTACGGGCCCAGCGACGAGGCGGCCGAGGTGCGGCTCACGGTCGACTTCGGCAGCTCGGCGGCGACCAGGCCGGTCGAGCCCGAGGCCCGGGCCCAGGCGCCCCGCCCGGCGGCGACCATTCCGGCCGAGGCCGAGGATTCCAGCGCGCGCATGGTGGCCTCGTTGACCCCCGAGGCCGAGGCCCGGGCGCGCGAGGAAGCCCTCTACAAGCTCGACCAGGATCTCTTCCCCGAGCAGGTGCGGAAGCTGGACGAGATGGTCGCCGTGACCCATCTCGAAGAGGAGGAGCGCGTGCCCCGGAGCCGTCGGCGTCCCGAACCGGAGGCCGAGACCGAGACCACGGACGACCGCCCGGGCCGCGAGCCGCGCGAGCCGCGCGAGTACCGCGGCGCCGCCGGCGACGGTGGTGACCGCAGGCCGCGTCGAGAGCGGGGCCGTCGCCGCCGCGAGGAGGGTGACGAGCGCCCGCCGCGGGCCGAGGGCGACGACGACTACCGGCGGGAGCGTGGACCCCGCGACCAGCGCGAGGACGGCGAACGGCGACCGCGGGCCGAGGGCCAGGACGAATACCGGCGGGAGCGCGGGCCGCGCGAGCGGCGGGAGGACGACGAGCGCCGGCCGCGCCGCGATCGGGAGCCGCGCGAGGGGGGCCGTGACGAGCGCCCCCGGCGGCGGTCCGAGACCGAGGATCGCCGCCCCCGGCGCGACGAGGGCCGCGGCGAGGCCGCGCCGAGCGCCCGGCCGACCCCGCCCAAGGCCGAACCGAAGCCGGAGCCCAAGCCCCTCTGCCACCAGGACGGTGACTTCGTCTGGGAAGGCGGCGGCGCCTGGCAGCTGCCGGAGAGTTCGGAGGCGCCCCCGAAGCAGAAGCCGGAGCGCGCCCCCTTCCATCGCACCGGCTCGCAGCCGACCGTGAAGCCGACCCAGCCGCCCGAGGGCGGTTTCGGTGACGGCATCTGAGGGCGACGCCGCCGTGGCGGAGGCGAAGCCTCGGGTCTCGGTCTTCATCCCGACCTACAACGGGGGCTCCCTCTTCGCCCGGGTGCTCGAAGCGGTCTATGCCCAGGAGGTGGATTTCGCCTTCGAGGTGGTGGCCATCGACTCGGGCTCCCGGGACGAGACCCTCGAGATCCTGGGCCGCCACCCGGTGCGGGTCCTCCGGATCCCCAACACCGAGTTCAATCACGGCCTGACCCGCAACCGCGGCGCCGCCGAGTGCCGGGGCGAGATCGTGATCCTCCTGGTCCAGGACGCGGTCCCCCACGGGCGGGACTGGATGCGCACCTTCGTGTCGAACTTCGACGACCCCGAGGTCGCCGGCGCCTACTGCCACCAGATCCCCCACGCCGGTTGCGGCCCCTTCCTCCGCGATCGCCTGAAGGGCTGGGTCTCCGGCCAGGGCGAGCCGCAGGTGAAGCGCATCCCCGACCGCATGGCCTTCGAGCTGATGACGCCCCTCGAGCGCTGGCGCACGATCGCCTTCGACAACGTCTGCTCGGCCGTCCGCCGCGAGCTGCTGGTCGATCTGCCCTTCGTGCGCAGGCAGTTCGGCGAGGACATCACCTGGTGCAAGAGCGCGATCCTCGCCGGGCACAAGGTGGTCATGGACCCGCGCTGCGCGGTCGAGCATTCCCACGACAACTCGATCTGGTACGAGTTCCGCCGGGCCTACCTCGACCACCAGAACATCCACAACCTGACCGGCCTGCGTCTGGCGGACGACTGGCACCGCATCCTCGAGTACAGCGGCAACCTGGCCCGCCACCTCCACCGCGTGGTCTGGGACGACGAGCAGAGCGGCCTCGGGGCCAAGCTGCTCTGGACCCTGAAGATCCCCTACTTCGCCTTCAGCCAGAACCTCGCCCAGTTCCTCGGCCCCACATCCGACCGCCAGAAGAAGCGCGGCCTCTGGGCCCCCTTCGACCGCCTGATGCGCAAGGGCATCTGAGCCTCGGCGCCGCCACCGCCGCCGGCGCCACCGGTCAACTCGACGGCGGGGCCGGCAGGAGCAGGCCGAGGATCAGACCGATCACCGCCGCGCTGTAGAGCATGCCCAGGAGTCCTTCGAGCGCCGCCGTGAACCGCGCGGCCGGTCGCGGCTTGAAGTCGCCATAACCGACGGTGGCCCAGGTGATCATGCTGAAGTAGAGATAGTCGTTCCAGCGGACGACGGCCTCGCGCGGCAGGTCGACCGGACGCTCACCCACCGCTCGCCGATCGGGACGGCCCTCGGCGACGACACCCTCGCCGTCCTTGTCCTCCTCCACCTTCTCCGCGGGCGCGGGCGCGGGCGCGGGCGCGGGCGCGTCGAGTCCGAGCTGAGCATAGGCAAGGGCGAAGAAGGCGATCGCGAGCGCGCCCCCGATCCAGGCGAAGAACGGGGCATGCTCGGCGGCGGCCGGCTGGATGCGCGCATGCACGGCAACCCCGACGATCGCCCTCAGGCCGAGGAACGAGCAGTAGATCGCCGCCGCGACGCAGGCGTAGCCGCCGATCGGCCTGGGCTCCTCCGGCAACGAGAAGCCGATGACGATCGCGGTGGCGATCCCCGTCGGGATCAACGGCAAGAGCAGGCCGCGAAGGAGCGGTCGAGGCGTCGTCACGATTCGCCCTCGTCGAAACGTCGGAACTGGCGGTCCCACCACTCCTCGAAGAGCGGCACGAGCTTGCCGCGGTTGAGCAGACCCTGGCGCTCCATGAACTTGCTGAAGCGCGGATCGCCGAGCAGGTCGCGCAGAGCGGCCGAGCCGTTGGCCCGCTCGAGATCTTCCGGACGCCGCCAGCGCCGGATCGCGTTCTCGAAGTAGTCGGTCAGCTCGCCGTAGACGCGACGCTCGAAGACCTGCTCGGCCTGGGCTCGACCGACGACGGGGATGCCCAGGTCGGTGGCATCGTCGTAGAGATGGGCGCAGCAGACCTGGAGCAGATAGGGCGAACCACCGCAACGGTTCGTGACGTACTCGACCGCGTCGTTGGCGAGCACCGGTCGGCGCCCGGGCCGGCCGCGCGTCTCGGTGAAGCCCCGCATCAGCTCGTCGACCTCCTCGTCGGACAGAGGCTCGAGGTTGTACTCACGCAGGGCCCCGCCCAGCGACGAGTAGCCGCCGATCGAGTCGGCGACCGACTGGGTCGAGGCGACCAGCCAGCGGATCTCCACGTCCGATTCCAGCTCCATCTCGCGGCGCCAGGAATGGTAGGCCTCGGCCTCGTCGCGGCCGGGACTCTCGCCCAGCTCGTCGATGATGATGATCGGCAGGAACTCGAAACCCGCCTCCTTCTGTTCGCGGACCACGTCGCGCACGACCGCAATCGCCGCCCGGAACTGGTAGGCCTGCCAGGTCCTCCTGGAGTCCTGGTGGGGAATCTCCGGGCCGGGGCCGGCGCCCCGCTGACCACCCTTGCCGGCGGCCGTGACCGCGCCGGCGTTCGCATCGTCGGCCAGGGCCGCGTAGGCGAGCAGGAGGGCCGGGTGGTGCTTCCAGCGCTGCTCGATGGTCGTGATGGTCTCGATGCAGGCCCGCTTCAGCTCCGAGGTCCTGCCGCGGTCCTCATCCGACTTGTCCTTCTTGGCCTTCTTGACCTTCTTCCCCGAGGTCGCCTGCTGGTCCTGGTTCCTCTCTTCGGCCTCGAGGTTCCGGAGATAGTCGATCGTCCGCTGCAGCATCTCGCGGCCGACGTCGTAGGGCGTATGCAGCGTCGGATCGATGGGGATCGGGATCGGACAGATCGAGTTGCGGTCGGGTGCGTCGCCACCCGGTTCCTTCTCCGCGCGCTCCTGCTGGAGGGCCTTCCTGATCTCGTCGCGGATCATGGTCTCGACCATCGCCAGGGTCGAGGTCTTGCCGCTGCGATGACCGCCGATGAGGGCCACGTTCTCGCCGCCGAGCACGAGCCGCTCGCAGATCTTCCTGGCCATGCTCCAGCGGGTGCCGCGCTTGGGGGCACCGACCTTCCAGGAGGGATAGAGGGCCGATCGGGTCTCCTCGTAGATCGGCACCGTGAACCGGTAGGGACTGGGCGCGTAGCCGTGACGCAGTTCGGAGCTCGAGGCGAGTTCACGCCAGGCCGCGACGAAGCGCACCTGCTTCAGCATCGTGTCCCGGCGCAGATTCAGTAGGGCGGCGGCGACCAGATCGTCCTCGAGGAGGCAGTGGTTGGTGATTCGCTCCCGGAGATGCTCGGGATCGGGCAGGCCCATCCTGCGGGCGATCGCCTGCAGGGGGTCCTTGTCCTTCGGGTCGAGGGCGACGCCGCCGTCGATGTTGCGGAAGGCCCCGACCATTCCGTCGACGAGACTGGCATCGAGCCCTTCGCCCTTGCTCACCTCGAACTTCACGATCGCGGAGACCGAGCCCCAGCGCCCGCGTCGGCGGCCACGGGTGTTCGCCGCCAGGACGTCGCCGCCGCCCTTCTTGATCTCGTCGAAGACCCAGTAGGACCAGAGGTGCTCGAGACCACGCGTGGGCGTCACCACCTCGAATTCGGCGACGCAGACCTTGTCCAGGGGCAGGAAGTCCACGACCAGGAGCTTGTCCTGGATCTCAGCGGTGATGATCGCGGCGGCCTTCGGCTTGGTCCCATCGCGACGGTCGATGCTCGCCCGCGCCCGCGGATTGAGGTAGCGCCCCCAGTGCTCCAGTTCGACCATCAGGTGGTCGCCGTCCTTCTTGATCGGAATCTTCTGCCAGGCGGCCTGGAGCGCGGCGAAGGTGCTGCCGCGGCTGATCGCGTCGATGGTCTTGAGGGGCGAAACCCAGTCGAGGATCACCTTCTGGTCGAATTCGGCGGCGACGACCCGGCGGAGTGCCCGGGTCGCCGTCGGCACCTCCAGGGGCGCGCTGGTTTCGACACCGCCATCGAGCCGCGTCTTCCGCCCGCAGGCCGCCTGCAGGAGCTTGTGGGCGCGTCGCAGCGTCTCGTCGTCGAGTGCGTGCGGCGCCCGCGGGTCGTCCTCGGCGAGCGGGCCGATGAACTCCGGATGCGGGATCTCGAAGACGATGTAGACGTTCGCGGTCGCCTCGCCGACGTCGTTGGGGCGGTCGAATCGCAAGGGCTCGCTGCGGTTGGGATGGCTGAGGAGGAGCCGCGAGGTCGAGGTCGGCAGGCCCTGGATGCACTCGATGTGCCGCGGATAGAGGGACTTCCTGGTCATCCAGGCCAGGAGCTTGGCGAGCATGCCCGGCTCGGAGGGGATGGTGAAGGCCGCGCGCAGCAGCCGCCCCCAGCTCTCGACCGGATAGGTGCTGGCGATGAGGCGGAAGGACCGGGGCTCATCGGGCGGCGTGGTCTCGTCGCCCTCCGTGGCCATGAGGACCGCGTAGAGATGGGTCTTGTCCTCGATGCCCAGGCGATCGGCGAGTTCGTCCGGGAGGTGGATGCGTTCCGACTCGCAGTCGAATTCCTGCAGGTAGCTCTTCATCGAGGTCTCCGACGCCGGGAAGAAAGCGGGGTCGATCATTGGAGTCGCCGAGCGGAGGCGGGTCAAGGGACGATCGATCACGCCTCGTGATCGACACCGATCGATTCCGGCGGCCGGGTCCATCGGGTAGGATCGTGGGGTCCGAGACACGTCGCTCCCGCGGACCTGGTGGGCGAAGCGGGCGAAGGGAGATGCCGATGCGCCTGGTGATGCTGCTGATCCTCGTCCTCGCGGCCCTGGCGCCGCTCCAGGGACAGGAGGCGCCCCGCTGCCGGACCGAACCGGCCGACGGCGCCACCGACCTGCGCCCGGGACGGATCGAGATCACGATCCGCTTCGATCAGGACATGGATGGCGGCATGTCGGTGACCATGACCGATCTGCCCTTCCCCAGGATGATCGGCAAGCCGCGCTGGCTCGACGAGCGCAGCCTGCGCTTCGAGGCCGAGGTGGCGGCCGATCGGCGCTACGGCTTCGGCATCAACGGCGCCGGCTACGACGGCTTCAAGAGCAAGGACGGCCGGATCGCGGCGACCCGGCTGGTGAGCTTCCGCACCGGCGGCGGCCACGAGCTGGAGGAAGGCGAGAAGCGCGAGGCGATCCGGCGGCTCGAGACCGCCCTCGCGCGGGACTACTCCTACCGGAAGCTCCACCGGCTCGAGCAGTCCT
The DNA here is from genome assembly GCA_020639295.1 of Planctomycetota bacterium. Taxonomy (GTDB): domain Bacteria; phylum Planctomycetota; family DRQF01; genus JACKGY01. Next base: position 37,009 of record JACKGY010000016.1, on the reverse strand, counting down.
TCGAGCTCGACCGGGAAGCCCTGCTCGCCACCGCCAGTCCGGGCGCCTTCGCCGAGCGCCTGGCCGAGGAGCTGGCGCGGATCCCCGATCCCCATCTCTCGCTGCAGATCGACGGCCGCATCCTCCCCTGCTACCGGCGTCGCTACGAGAACCCGGTCTCCGCCCGGGTCGTGGCCCGTCGCCTGGGCGACTGGAAGCAGATCACCCCGGCCTGCGCCAGCGCCGACCTCGAGGGCGGCATCCGCTACCTGATGCTGGCGAGCCTGAGCGACGAGGACAGCGTGGGCGGGGCGATCGCCGCGATCCAGGACGCGGCCAGCGCGCGCGGCTTCATCATCGATCTCCGCCTGAACGGCGGCGGCAACGAGATGCTCGGTCGCGCGCTCGCCGGTCTCTTCACCGCCGAGAAGCGGCTCTACGCGCGCCACCGTTCGGTGGCCCCCGAAGCCGACGACGGTTTCGGACCGGTCAAGGAGCGCTGGCTCGAGCCGGCCGGACCCGGGCCGGCGATCACCGCTCCGGTCGTGGTCCTGATCGGACCCGGCATCCTGAGCAGCGCCGAGGCCCTGGTGCTGATGTTCCGGGCCTTGCCGCAGTCGACCCTCATCGGCAACCCGACCGGCGGCAGCTCCGGCAATCCGCAGCCACACGACCTCGGTTTCGGGCTCCAGCTGAACCTGCCCAGCTGGATCGCCTACGACGCCGAGGGCCGGCCCTTCGAGGGCTGCGGCATCGCGCCGGATCTCGTCGTGCCCTGCTCGATGGCCGACCTCCGGGCCGGGCGCGACCCGGTCCTGGAGCGCGGCATCGCCTTCCTGCGCCAGGCGATCAGCCGCTGAGCGCGACGGCCGGGACTTGTCCGGGGGCGGGATGTGTGGTTCCCTCTGGGATGGAATGGTTCGAGGAGCGTCCATGATCGAGACCGACCGGCTGGTGCTGGTTCCCTGCACGCTCGAACACTTCGAGGCCATCGAGAAGGACCCGGCGCAGCTGGCGCGACTGGTCGAGGCCCGCATCGCCGTGGGCTGGCCCAACTTCCCCGACGCCATCCTCTACTTCCGCGAGCCGCTCCGGATGGACCCGGAGATGGCCGGCTGGGGCACCTGGCTGGTCATCGAGAAGAACGAGCGGGTGCTGATCGGCGAGGGCGGCTACGGCGGCAAGCCGGGCGAACAGGGGCAGGTCGAGATCGGTTACGCCATCGTGCCCAGCCATCGCGGCCGGGGCTATGCCTCCGAATTCGCCGCCGCCCTGGTGAAGCACGCCTTCGGCGATGCCCGGGTGCGTCGGGTCGAGGCCGGGACGCTGAACGAAGGTGAACATGCCGAGGCCTCGGCCTCGGTGCTGAGACGGGCCGGCCTCGCGCCGGTGGGAGAAACCGAGGATTGCCAGCGTTGGGCCCTCGACCGCGAGGGCTGGGAGCAGCTGGCCAGGGAAGCGGAGATGTGACGATGATTCGGCATTCTTGCCGGGGAGGGGGCTTCATGCACTTCGTACTCGCCTTGAGCGCGGTGATCCTGCTGGTCGCCTGCACCACCGAGGAGGCGCCCAGCGCCGAGACCGAATCCCAGGAGATCAGCGAGTCAGACCTCTCGGTCGGCGGCCAGCCCAGCGACGGCGACATCGCCGCCCTGGCCGCCGCGGGCTACCGCACGGTGGTCAACCTGCGCAGCTTCGAGGAAGGCGACCTCGACGCCGAACGCGCGTCGGTGCGTCAGGCCGGAATGACCTACGTGGCCATTCCCTTCCGCAGCGCCAAGCTCCTCCAGGACGCCCACTTCGACCTGGGCCGTCAGTGGCTCCGCGACGACACCGCACGGCCCCTCTACATGCACTGTGCCTCCGGCAACCGGGTCGGGGCGCTCTACATCGCCTTCCGGGTCCTCGACGAAGGCGCCGATTTCGACCAGGCCGTCGCCGAGGCCAGGAGCATGGGCCTGCGCAGCGACGAACTGGTGGTCAGGGCAAAGGATTACGTCAGCCGCCACCAGCGCTGACGGAGCCGGCCTGCGATCTCGTCCCCGTGGGCGCACGCGGCCACGGGGAAGTCACCGGATTGCCACTTAAACGGCGGCGGTCGATCGGCTAACCTCGGACCCTCCCCTGGGCCTCGGCCCAGGTCCAGTCCGGACCCGATCGCCCCCCCGATCGCGTCGTTGCCCGCAACGAGGAACGAGACCGCAACCGATGTCGGCGCGATGGTCGCAATCCCTTTTCCTGCTGCTCCTCCTCGCCGGCGGCCTGCTGGCGCAGACGCACCGTTCCTCGGGTCTGGCCCAGCTCCACGGTCCCTTCTGGGCGGTCGAGGGCCCGACGCGGCTCGAAGCCGTCGCCGACCTGAACGGTGACGGTCGGCTCGACCTGGTCATCCGCAGCCTGCCCAGCTCCAGCTTTCCGGACCGGCTGAAGGCCGTGCTCTCGCAGCCCGATGGCGGCTGGCGTCAGGAGGGCGGCTTCTTCCTCCTGCCGGCGCAGAGCCGCCGCCTCGTCGCCGGCGACGTCGACGGCGACGGTCTCGCCGACCTGGTGATCGAGACCGATGCCGCCAACGCGACCTGGGGCGCGGCCCTGCTCCTCGTCACCCTCGACGGCAGCGGCGTGGCCACCGGCCAGACCAGTCTGCTGACCAACCTGGCCGGGCCGCTCGACCTCCTCGGGATCGACGATCGCGAGGGCGACGGCGACGACGACCTGATCACGCTCGGCGACAACGGTGGCACGCCGCGGCTGGCCTGGATCGAGAGCCTCGGCTCCGGCCAGTTCCTGTTTCCCGCCGCCACGAGCCTGTCCGGTACCGGCCCGCATCTCGATCTCGCGACCGAGGATCTCGACCAGGACGGTCAACTCGACGTCATCCTGCTCGGCCCGACCGATCTGGAGCGCTACCTGAGCCAGGGCTCCGCCTTCACCGCGCTCGCGCCGATCCCCCACGGCCTCGGCACGGCCTTCGAATTCGCGGCGGCCGACCTCGAGGGCGACGGCGACCTCGACTTCGTGGTCGACGGCGCGGCCAACGAGGGCTTCGTGGTCCTACGCGCCGACGGCGGCGGCTACTCCAGCTCGGCGCCCGCGCCGATCGCGGGCAGCGGCCCCGGCAGCCACCTCCGCCGCCTCCTCGGCGTCGGCGACCTCGACCAGGACGGCCGGGTCGAACTGGCCTTCCTCGAGCGACCGAGCTCGAGCTGGGCCACCGACTACGGCAAGGTCGTCTTCCTGGCCGGCGCCGCCGATCTCGCCCCCGTTGCCGCCCTCGAGATGCCCTTCGGCCCGAGCAGCGGCTACTCGCTGGTCACCTGGATGCCGCGCCGGGTCCTCGACCTCGACGGCGACGGTCTGCTCGATCTCCTCGGCGACGGCGGCATGATCCTCGGCGATGGGCGCGGCCGACCGCCGGTGCAGACCCTGAGTCGCCGCGGCAGCCTGCACGACCTGGATCACGACGGCGACCTCGACCTGGTCAACCCGGACCTCGTGCGTCACAACGACGGCAGCGGGTCCTTCGAGTCCCTCGCCGATGGCCTGCCGCGACTGCCGGTCGGCACGCCGCCCGGGCTCCTCGCCATCCACTATCTTCTCGACGACGGCCATGCCGAGGCCGACTTCGACGGCGACGGCTACCTCGACCTCCTGCTCACCGCCGAGCTGACGCCGATGAGCGGTCCGACGCGCCGCGAGAGCCGCCTCCTCCTCGGCCTGCCCGATGGCCGCCTCCAGGACGCCGGACCCGCCGCCGCCGGACAGCGCATCGTCGGCGAGCCGAACCGGCCGATACTGGTGCGCGATCTGGACGCCGACGGCGATCTCGACCTCGCCGTCCCCGATCAGCTCTGGCTCAACGACGGCGGCAACCAGTTCAGCGCCGACCTGGTCACGCTGCTCGGCTACGACCCGATCGACGCCGCCCAGATCGACGGCGATCCTGGCCTCGAGCTGCTCGCGCGGCCGAACGTCTTCGGCATGGTGGGCCTCGTCCTCTTCGATCCCGGCCTGACCGGACCGCCGGCCGTGTTCCCGGTCAGCGCGAGCCTGACCGGCGGCGAGCGCTTCGCCGACCTCGACGACGACGCCGACCTCGACCTGATCTTCCTCGACTACTACGCCAGCCAGATCCGCATCTACGAAAACGTCGGCAACCTGCTGTTGCCGAGCTGGAATTCGGCCCCGGGGATCATCAACTTCTCGCCCACGGTGGTCGGCGACTTCGATGGCGACGGCCAGACCGACTTCATCTCGGGCGATCGCCTGTTCCGCAACATGGGGCCGGGCAACACGACCGGATTCCAGGAGGTGGCCCGCATGGGCTATGTGGTCGAGGCCGCCGGCGATCTCGATGGCGATGGCGACCTCGACTTCCTGGGCGGCGTGACCCAGTCCAACCGCTTGCGCGTCCCGACCGCGGCCGGCGCCGGTCTTCAGTACGGCACCGGAACGCCCGGCAGCGGCGGCTTCCGTCCGCTCCTCGGCTTCGACGGCCCGCTGGATCCCGCCTCGCCGACCGCCGCGGTTCGACTCGCGAACGGACTCGGGGCCGGCAGCGGCATGCTCTACGTCGGCCTGGTCAGCAACGACCAGCCCGACTACGGCGCGCCGGGCCTCACCAGTTACGTCGACCCGGGAACCATCGTCAACCTGTTCTCGGTGCAGCTCGGCGGCGTCCTGAACGCCGCCGGCGAGGGCGAGATCCGTCTGCCCTTCGCGGTCCTGCCGGCCTGGATCGGCCTGCGCGTCTACCTGCAGGCCGCCTTCTACGATCCGGCGGCGCCCTACTTCCACACGGTCACCAACGGCCTCGAACTGCTTTTCGGCAGCTGAGGCGCTTTCCCGGCTTTTTGCGGAACGGCGCCGGGGCCGGCGCTGTTGTACCGGCACCATGAACGGAAGAACCGCTGCCCTTCTCCTCGTCCTCCTGGCGCCGCTCGCGGCCCAGGAACAAGCCGTCGAGCTCGGCCGCATCGGCTGGGCGCGCGATCTCGCGGCCCTCGCGGCCGGCGACCGGCCCGGCCTTCTGCTCTTCCAGGAGGTCCCGGGCTGACGGACCTGCACGGACTTCGGGACTCAGGTGCTGAGTCACCCCCAGATCGTCGAGGCCGCCGAGACCCTGTTCACCCCGGTCTGCATTCACAACAACTCGAAGCGCGAGAGCGACCTCGCGGCGATGAAGCGCTTCCGCGAGCCGGCCTGGAACAATCCGGTGACCCGCGTGGTCGACCGTGACGGCAAGGACCTGGTCGCCCGCAACGGCGACGGCTGGAGCGTCGCCGCGCTCGCCGCGCAGATGCGCCGCGGCCTCGAGGCGGCGAAACGGCCGGTTCCGGTCTGGCTCGCGCTGCTCGAGCGTGACGCCGCGGCCGGGGGCCGCGCGGTCGAGACCGCGATCTTCGGCATGACCTGATATTGGGTCGGCGAGGCCGAGTTCGGCCTCATCGATGGTGTCCTCGCGACCCGCGCCGGCTGGATCGGGCGGGTCGAGGTGGTCGAGGTGATCTTCGACCCCGCGATCACCAGCTATCGGAGCCTGGTGGAGCGCGCCCGCGATCACGACTGCGCCCAGCCGGTCTTCGTCCGTGACGATCGCCAGTTCGAGATCGCGCGGGCGATCAAGGGCATCCGCACCGAGCGCAACGACGCGCCGGTCCGCGGCGCCACGGACGACAAGTACTACCTGTCACGCAGCACCCTGCACCTGGTGCCGATGACCCGCCTGCAACGCACCCGGGTCAACGCCAAGGTGAGCGACGGCGAGCGCTGGCTCTCACCCCGGCAGCTCGAACTCCTCGCGCTGATGAAGAAGTACCCGCGCTCCCCCTGGCCCGAACCGCGCGGCCTGGACCTCCGCGCCGACTGGGAGGCCGCGATGAAGATCGCCGCGCCGCTCCGCGCCAAGGACCAGCACTGAGCCGCCTGGCTCCCGCGGCTCGGATCACCGCAGTCGGCTACCCGGGTGCCTCCGCCGCCAGGATCGCGGCCCGCTCGGCGCGCGCGAGCTGCTCCAGGCCGCGCTCGTAGGCGGCATCGAAGAGCGCCAGCCGGCGCCCGCCTCCGAGCCAGAACGAACGGCGCCAGATCCGCACGTGGGCGGCGAGCGCCGCCTCGACGTCGGCGGGCGAGGGGACCCGGTCCAGGGGCAGGGGCAGGCCCGAGGAGCCGTAGTGACACCAGAGGCCGATCGATCCCGAACGCCGCCAGCCACTGACCGCCTCGCGCAGGAAGGTCGTCCGGTCGAGACCGGCCCGGCCCGCGTCACCGCGCAGGACCAGGTCGGCCCAGGCGTCGAGCGCCGGACAGGGGATGGCCGGATCGGCGAAGGGACCGGCGGAGGCGTTGAGGTAGATCAAGGCCTCCGGCCCGAGCAATCGGCGCAGGCCGCGCATGAAGTCGATCTGCTGGTCGAGCCCGCCGCGGAGGCCGTCGAGGTAGAAGCCGTCGAAGGACCAGCGTGCCTGGAGCCGCCCGATCTCGGCCAGGAGGTCGGGCGCCGTCGAGTAACGGGGCGAGAGGTAGGGCAGAAAGCGCATGCCGCGCGCCCGCACCGTGGTCATCAGGCGCTCGAAGGCCCGCGGGTCCTCGGGTTCGTGGCGGGCGTTGAACCAGGGGCAGCGCCGGAAGCGGTAGCGCGACCAGCGCGGCCGGCGCCTCGGATCCTCCTCGCGCCAGAAGTAGGCGTGCAGGGCGAAGACGTCGGCGTGCTCGGCGACCCGCGCCACCAGCTCGTCGTCCGGAATGGCGGCCGTCGGGTGCGGATGTGGTCGACCCTCGTGGGCGATGCGCAGACCGAGCAGATCGAGCGCCGTCCGCCTGGGCGGGAAGACCTGGATCTCGACCGTCTCGCCGACGTCGATCCGGAGCCGGCCGGCCTCCGGCGCGCGCGCCGCGAGCAGCAGGTGACCGCCCGCCTCGTCGCTGCGCAGACTCGCGAAACCCGCCCCGCCCCGCAGCCGGCGGTCGAGCCGGTGGCTCCAGCCGGAGCCGAGATCGCGCAGGACGAGCGGGCAGCGGGCTTCGACCCGAAGCCGGGACTCGGCGCCGAACACGAGCCGCAGGCCGTCGCCTTCGAGGACGACATCGAGTCGATCGGACTGCGGTCGGGGAGCGAGGGCGCCGATCGCGCCCTCGAGGCGGAGCAGGGCTCGGGACCGGGGCAACCGGCCGACGATCTCGAGCCCGAGGTCATGGCGTTCGAGGCTCGCGCCCTCGCTGCTGGCGAGCGCGCCGGCGGCGGCGCCCGGCTCAGACGGACGGGCTGCCTGCATCGTCGCGCCTCGTGATGGTGACGAGTCCCGCGGGCCCCGGTCCGGGCAGCTCATCGCTCGCCAGAAGGGTCTCGCGTCGGCGTTCGCCGGCCGCGCGGGGCACGATCCGGATCGCCGCCTCGCCGGCCGCCGCCCAGAGGCGAACGGCGCGACGGGCCAGTTCCAGCACGGCGATGGCCGGCGGCGCGATCGGGGCCAGGAGCCCGCTCCGCGGCCAGGCGAGCGCGGTCAGCAGGGCCTGGAGGGCCTCCTCCGGGCCGAGGAAGAGGCGCTCCGAATCCTCGCCCCGGACCTGCAGCGTCTCGCCCAGGGCGAGGGCGCGACGGAAGACCTGGACCACGGAACCGGCCGAGCCGAGGACGTTGGGCAGGCGCAGCACGCGCCGGCGCCGGCGGTCGGCGGCGTCGTTCAGGACGAGGGCCTCGGCCGCGGCCTTGGTCCGGCCCATGACCCCGACCGGCGCCACGGCCTTGTCGGTCGAGAGCAGGAGGAAGTCGGCCACCCCACGACAGGACTCGAGCAGCGCGGCGGTGACCTCGACGTTGTTCCGCCAGGCCTCCTCCGCCTCGTCCTCCATCAGACCGACGTGCTTGTGCGCGGCGGCATGGAGCACGACGCCGACCTCCTCGTCGGCGACGAGCGGCGCGATCGAGGGCGAGCCGGCATCGCGCACGACCAGGCGGACGCGCTCGCTCGTGCCGGCGCTGCGCAGGGCGAGGCCGAGCCGGAAGAGACCGGCCTCGGCGCGGTCGAGCGCCACCACGCGGCGCCCGCGGGCCGCCAACCGACGGACGACCAGGGCCCCGAGGCTGCCGCCGGCCCCGGTGACCAGGATGGTCCCGGGGGGCGGCTCGATCGCCGAGGGCGTGGCATCCGGACGGCCGAGCAGGGCCTCGACCGTGGCGGCATCGAGTTCCAGATCGAAGCCGGGATCCCGGGTCATCGCGATCTCCTCGGCAGCCAGATCCGACCGGCCGTCCGGAGCAGGAGGAGCAGGTCGTCGCGAAGCCGGCGTCGACGCGACCAGGCGAGCGCGGCCTCGAGCTTGCGGGGGCGGAGGTGGCACCGATACCAGGCCTCCGGGTCGGGCCGGTCACGGAGCATCTCGTCCTCGTCGAGGAAATCGAGCAGCGCCGGATCGACCAGACCCGGGCGTAGCCGCCCCAGCTCCTCCTCGCGCGGGTCGTCGGCGAGCACCAGGCGCGGCGACTCGGGCCGCGGCCCCACCAGGGCGAGCCGGCCGCTGACGACCTGCCAGAGCTGCGGCAGCTCGTCGAGCCGATGGCGGCGGAGGAAGCGGCCCCAGGGCCGGAGGCGCGGGTCGTCGGCGGCGGTCACCGCCGCTCCGGTGGCGCGACTCAGGCTGCGGATCTTGAGCAGCCGGAAGGGGCGGCCGTGGTGACCGAGCCGGAGGTCGCGATGGAAGGCCGGCCAGCCGTCGACCGCGACGACGTAGAGCGCGAGCAGGAACACCAGCGGCGAGGTCGCCAGGGCGAGGGGCAAGGCCAGCAGCAGGTCGAGGATGCGGGTCATCGCCGCCGCTCCCGCAGGGCGGCCTCGAGCGCCTCGACCACCTGCTCGACCTCGTCGTCGGCCAGGGCCGGATGGAGCGGCAGGCTGAAGCTCCGGGCGCCGATCGACTCGCTCCGCGGCAGGGAACCGACCGGGCGGTCGAGCCGCGGCGCGAGGCCGGTCATCAGATGGAGAGGCCGGTAGTGGACCGAACAGCCGATGCCCCGGCGGGCCAGCGCGTCGATCAGGGCGTCGCGGTCGTCGGCGCCGCCAGCGCGCACTCGGGGCGCATAGAGGTGCCAGGCGTGGCCGGTCGCGGGACGGTCCGGAGGCTCGAGCTGCTCGAGCCCGGCGAGCGCCTGGTCATAGCGGGCGACGATGGCGCGCCGCCTCTCCGTCATGGCATCGAGTCGATCGAGCTGCGCCAGCCCGAGCGCGGCGACGAGATCGGCCATGTTGGCCTTCATGCCGGGCATGACGATGTCGTAGCCACGGTAGCCACGACCGTCGCCACGCGCATGGGCGTCGCGATCCATCCCGTGGAGCCGCATCAGCCGGGCTCGCGCCCTCGCCTCGGGGTCGGCGAGGCGCAGGAGACCGCCCTCGCCGCAGGCCAGGTTCTTGTTGGCGTAGAAGCTGAAGGCGCTGCCGTCACCGACCGCGCCCACCTTGCCGAGGTCGCTGACCGTCTCGAAGGCGTGGGCCGCGTCGTCGAGCAGCAGCAGGCCACGGGCCCGGGCCAGCGCTTCCAGATCGCGCATGCGGCAGGGCCGGCCGCCGAGATGGACGGCCAAGATCGCGCGGGTCCGCGGGCCGATCGCGGCGGCCACGGCGTCCGGGTCGATGCAGCCGCTCGCCTCCTCCACGTCGACCAGGACGGCGCGGGCGCCGACCCTGAGGATGACCTCGACCGTGGCCACGAAGGTCAGGGCCACGGTGATCACCTCGTCGCCGGGGCCGATGCCCTGGGCGCGCAGCATCAGCTCGAGCGCGTCGGTGCCGGAGGCGACGGCCAGGGCCTCGCCGCCCCCGAGCCGGTCGGCGCAACGGCGCTCGAACTCGAGGACTCGGGGACCGCTCGTCCACCAGCCGGAACGGAGCGCCGCGGTGACGGCGGCGATCTCCTCCTCGCCGAAGAGCGGGCGATGGAAGGGCACGACCCTCATCGCTCGTCGCTCCGGCCGAGCAGGGCCAGCCAGTGGCCGAGCAGGAAGGGGCAGCGCTCCAGGCCGGTGACCAGCGCCGGCGCGCGGGGCGCGAGGACACGCAGGAGCGGCGGCAGGAGGGTCAGGCGCCGGAGACCGAGCAGGACCAGACCCGACGGCGCCAGACGACGGAGATCGCGCGGGCCGAAATGCCGCAGCCCGGCGCGCCGGGCGCGCGGACGCAGGAGGCGCATGTCATGGACCAGGAGCCGGCCCGCCGGCCGCAGGGCGGCGACGGCGCGGTCGAGCAGGTGGCGCCGATCGCGGTCGGCGATCTGGCTCAGCACCTGGCTCAGCACCACCAGGTCGGTCGCGGCCGGCGCGGGCTCGTGGTGGACGAGATCGGCCGCCACGAAGCGGGCTGCCGGCAAGCGGCTCCGGGCCAGGCGCAACCGGTCCTCGTCGCGATCGACGCCGAGCAGCCGGGCCGGGTCCAGGCCCTCCGCGACCAGGAGTCGGGCGAAGTCACCGGCGCCGCAGCCGAGGTCGAGCAGATCGAGTCCGGCGAAGCCCTCGGGCACCAGAGCCCGCAACGCGGCGCGCCGGGAGCGTTCGATGCCGGCCCTGACCGCCGGCTTCTCGGCGACGACCTCGTTCATGGCGCGGAGGCCTCCGCCGCGAGCAGACGCGGCCGCGCGCGGAAGGCGCGCGGCGTGCCCAGGATGAAGCCCAGGCCGTAGGCCGGCGTCATCAGGGCGGCGACCAGCCAGGCCCGCAGCATCTCGGTGACCGGGGCGCCGCCGAGCGTCGGCGCCAGGAGAAGGAGCACCGCCAGGGGCCAGAGGGCGAGGAGAAGCAGACCGCCGGGCAGGGAGATGAGGAGCATCTCCAGCAGGCAGGCGAGGAACCACAGGGCGACCAGGGCCGGAAGCAGATGTCGCGGCCGGAGCGCGCCCGGATGCCGCAGGAGGACCGTCGGCTTCCAGAGGCCGTAGGCGAAGTACTGGCGCAAGATGCCCCCGAGGCGCTCGCGCGGACGATAGATCACCCGGATGGCCTGGTCGAGCAGGATGCGCCCGCCGCGCGCCCGGAGTCGCATGGCCAGCTCGTCGTCCTGGTTGCGGGGCAGGCCCTCGTCGAAACCGCCCAGTTCGATCAGGCTCGCCCGGGACCAGGCGCCGAGATGGACGGTATCGACCAGCCGTGGCTCGGACCCGGCACGACGGAAGGCGGCGCCGCCGTTGCCGGCCAGCGACCGGCTGGCCCGCGCCCAGGCGCGACCCCAGGGACCACGGCCTTCGGGCCGCTGGGGGCCGCCGACGCAATCGGCGGCGGCCGTCTCCAGCCGGGCGAGGACCAGCTCGAGCCAGTCGGGAGCCGGTTCGCAGTGGCCGTCGAGGCGGGCGACGAAGCGCCCGCGCGCCGCGCGCAGGGCCAGGTTGAGGCCGGTGGCGGCGATGAGACCCTCGTTGTCGAGGAGGCGCAGCACCGGCAGACCCGGCCGGGCCGCTTCGATCAGGGCCCGCGCCGCATCGTCTCCGGCTGCCAGGGCGATCACCAGCTCCCAGCGTGCGGGAGCGAGGCTCTGTCGGGCCAGGGCCGCGAGCGTCGCCGGCAACGAGTCCGCCTCGTCGCGCAGGGCCATGATGACGCTGATGTCCACTTCCCCGGGCATGCGCCGGCAGTCTATCACCGGGCCGGCTTTTTTCCGGTAATGTCGGGGGATCGGTGGGCACTCGGGGCCGGATGTCATGAGAAACGACGACAACGACTCCCTGTCCCGCGACCTGATCGAGAGCGCCTGGCTCCTCGATCTGGCCCGGGCCCTGGTCGGCGCGCAGCGGGCCGACGACCTGGTCCAGGAGGCCTGGCTGGAACGCCTGCGCCACCCGGCCCGGGCCGAGAGCCCCCGCGCCCTGATGGCCACGATCCTCCGTCGTCTCGCCGGCCGGCGAGACCGTGAGGAGGGCCGCCGTCGGCAACGTGAGACCGAGGCCCTGGCCCGGCGCGAACGACTGCTCGACGAGGCCTCCGATCGTGGCCGGCGCCTGGCCATGCTCTGGCGCGAGATCGAGGATCTGGACGACGAGCCGCGCTCGCTGATCGTCCTCCGCTTCCTCGACGGTCTCGAGCCCCAGCACATCGCCCGCAAACTGGGCCTCAGCCCCAACGCGGCCCGGGTCCGGCTCCATCGGGCCCTGGAGGATCTCCGTCTTCGTCTCGATCGACGCCACGGCGGGCGGCGCGAGGAATGGCTTCGCGCGCTCACGCCACTCGTCCTCGCGCTCCGACCGCTCGGTCAGGTCGGCGCGGCGGCGAGCAGCAGCTCGTTCCTGACCAAGGCGGCCCTCCTGATGACGACCCAGAAGAAGATCCTCCTCGCGACCCTCGTCCTGTTCCTCGCCGGTGGCGCCTTCGTGCTCCTCGATCGCTTCCGTTCCGACCCGCCCCCGTCGCTCCCGCAGGCGGAGGAACGGGACCTGGTGACGGTGCTCGAGGTTCCCGAGGAGCCGCGCCGCAACGCGCCGCCGGTCGGGCCGGCCGACGCCGAGAAGCCGCCGGAGATCGACACCGCGGCCATCGCCGCGGCCGCGGCGGAAGGCGTGGTCGGTTCACTCCTGCGCAACCTGGTCAGCGGGCCACGCCTGGTGGCGGGCCGTGTCGTCGACCAGGATCGGCGACCGGTGGCCGGAGCCAAGGTGCGCTGGCTGCTCGCGCACGGCGGCAGCACGACCACCCGCTCCGATGCCTCCGGACGCTTCTTCATCCAGCCCGGCGACGGCAACGCGGAGGGCACCACCCGCGAGGGCATCCTCGAGGCGCGGGACGAGGCCGGCCGGGTCGCCAGCCGACGGCTGGAGATCGACGACCACGTCCGTTGCGATCGGAGCGACGTCGTGCTGGTGCTCGAGCCCGCGGCGGAACTGGAGCTGCGCGTCCTCGCCGCCGACGGTCGACCGCTGCGCGACGCCCGGGTCGAGATCCGCCGCCCCGAGGAGGCGGCCGCCGTGACCACCCGCAGCGACGAGCGGGGCATCGCCCGGGCCGCGGTCCCGGGAGGTGACTACGAGATCGTCGCCGCCACCGCCCACTACGCCGGCCGGCTGGCGACGCAGCTCGCGGGTGGCGACAAGCGCGCGCTGGACCTCCGGCTCGAGGCCCAGGAGGGCTTCGTGGTCGAGGTGCTCGACGATGCCGACCAGCCGATCCCGGAGGCCGAGATCCTGCTCCTGCGCGACCCCACCGCGGTCGGGGACGGTCACGTCCTCCGCTCCAACCTGCCGAGCTGCGACCAGGACGGTCGCTATCGGCTCGACGAGGTCGGCCCCCTCGACGGCCTCGCGATCGCCGCGCGGGCCTCGGGCCATCTCGCCTCGGAGACCCGGCTCGTGAGCGAGCTGATCGAGGACGGCCTGGTCAGGATCCGCCTCGCCCGCCGCGAGGTCCTGTCCTGGCGGCTCGAGGATGGCGAGGTCGCGAGGCCGGCCGATGGCGAGACCCTCGTCCTGCGACCGGTGAAGGAAGGCCTCGAGGAGGCCGGGGTCGAGGATCTGCCCCTGCCGGCCGATGCCTTCGGCGCCTTCCCCGGCCTCGACCTCAAGGCCCGACGCGCGCGGGTCGCCGAAGGTCGGCTCCTGGTCGACGTCGACGTTCCCGAGGGCGCCTGGATCGCGCGGACGAGCCGGGGCGAGATCGCGCGCATCCTGGTGGGGCCCGGGCCGCGTGATCGCGGCGTCCTCGGCTTCACGCGGCCACGTCGCCTCAGCGTCGTCCTGCGCGAAGGCGAGCGGCCGGCCCCGGGTCAGGGCGTGCAGATCCGTGACCTCGGCGGCGACCCGCTCCGGCCCACGGCGCGGAGCGACGACCAAGGTCGGGTCGCCTTCGACGGTCTGGTCGCGGGTCGCTACGAGGTCTACGTCGGTCCGGCCGGCTCGATGAGGGAGCGGGCGCTGCGCCTGGCCTCGGTCGACCTCGAGGCCGGATCCCAGGACCTGGAGCTGGAGCTCGCCGCGATCCTCGACGCGACCCTCGAGGTCCGCCTCGGCGAGCGACCGGGACTGCCGGCCCGCTTCGAACTGGACCTGTTCGAGGCCCAGATCCTCGAGCAGCGCGAGGACCCCCGGGCCGGACGCATCGACATCCGCTATCGCCCGCTCCGCGACCTGCCCCGGCGCGAACTCCGACTCGAGGCCGAGGGCTGGCTCGAGGGCCGTGGCGAGATCGCCGCCCTGCCCGACGCGCGCACCAGCATCGCGCTCCGCCGGGCGGCCGGCCTCAGGGCCCGGCTGCGACCGCCCCAGGACGGGCAGATGTCGATCGCCCTGCTCCGCTTCGACGAGCAGCGCCGGGACTGGGTGGAATTCGAGAGCGCGGGCCCGGGCCGGAACGTCGGCGACGAACGTCTGGTCGACTTCGGCATCCTGCAGCCCGGGAGCTACCGGCTCCTCGATCGTGATTCGCGGCTATGGAGCGCGGAGGTCCGCCTGGTCTCCGGCGACGAGGACCGCGAGCTGCTGCTGGACCTGACCGGGGTCGAGAGCCTGCGCGGGCGCGTGCTGGTGCCGGCCGGCATCGACCTGGGCGAGGTCCGGGTCGGCACCGAGGGCGCCGAGGTCGACGGCCGCGAGGTCTGGCGGCTCTTCGGCCTGCCCGTCGCCGACGACGGCTCCTTCACGCTGAGGTTGCGGCGCGCGCCCGACCTGGTCCTGGTCGCCCGTCACCCGCGTCTCCTCTCGACCCGCGTCTCAGGAGGCGAACTGCCGGAGCCCGGCGGCGAATTGCTGATCGAGATGCGCGCGGGCGCCCGGGTGACGGCGGAGCTGCCCGAGGACATCGGCGCGACCTCGCGGCTCCACGTCTTCCCGGCCGGCAGCCGTGACCGGCGGGTCGCCTTCATCGCTCTCCTGCGCGCCGCGGGTCGGCTCGATTGCCGCAGCCTGGCAGCGGGTCGCTACGACTTCGTCTTCGACTGCCCACCCTACGCACCGCTCGAACTCGACGGCGTCGAGGTCGGTACCGACGACCTCGACCTCGGTCGGCTCGCCTTCGTCGGCGGTCAGGAACTCCTGGTCAAACTGAAGGTGCCGGCGGGCTCCCGGATTCCCGACCTCCACGTCGCCGCCTGGCGGCTCGACCCGGTCGGCTCGGTCCGCTTCACCAACGCGCGCGACGAGAACCCGGTCCGCCTCGCCGGCCTGGCGCCCGGGCGCTACCGCATCGAGATCGGCGACGCGGCCGGAGGCGGCGACGATCGGCGCTACGAGATCGAGCTGCGCGCCGGCGAGACACCGGTGCTCGAGTACCCGTGAAGGATCGCCATGGATCGCGGACGACGCCATCTGCTCATCGCCAGCTACCTGCTGGTCATCGTGTCCTTCCTCCTCGCCTGGTGGCAGTTCCGGGAGCGGGAGAGCCTCGATCGACTCGGGCCGGCGGCGCGTGGCCCGGATCTCGCCGCGCGCGAACCGACACGACACCCTCCGGCCGCGGCGCCGGCGACGACCGGCGACGGCGCGGTCGTGGCGACGGCGCCTCCCGCGGTGGCGACGCCGGACGACCGGACGGCCCGACAGATCCTCCTCGCGCGCGAGTCGGGGCGCGAGCTGCGCGGGGCTCGGGTCGTGGTCAACGAGCGGCCGGCGCTCGGCCGGAGCGAACATCCGGGCAGCTTCCTGGGTCTGCGCGAGATCGGTCGCGGCGATTCGCCGCTGGTCCTGCCGCGCGCCTTCGAGCTCTGGGACCAGCTCGCCATCCTCGTCCCCGGTCGGGCCGCGCTCTTCGTCGCGCTCGACGCCCGTAACGACTGCGACCGTCGCCTCGAGCTGGAACCCGGCATCGACCTGGCCCTGCAGCTCGAGGGTTTCGCCGCCGCCGAGCTGGGCCACGAGCGAACCCGGGTGCTGCTTCGTCGACGGGACGGCGAGATCCTGGTCGACCGACCGGCCGATCTCGGCGAGCGCTTCCTGCTCGAGAACCTGCCCACGGGACCGGCGGTGGTGACGATCGAGGCCTACCCGATCGGCAGCCGACCCCCGCTCGCCCGCGCCCTGGTCGATCTCGCGCCCGGTTCGCGGCCGGAGCTCCTGCTCAGCCGGCTTCCGGACCCGCCCCGGCTACCGCTGCGCGGTGTCCTCGCCCTGCCCGCCGTCCTCGGCGATTGCGAGTGGCTGGAGGCCTGCTGCCGGCGACGCGGGGGCGACGAGGACCTGGAGGTCGACCTCATCTGCCAGCGGGACCGGGACGGGCCCCGCGGCGAGCTGACCTTCGCGGCCGAGCTGCCGGCGATCGGCGACTGGGAACTCGTCGTCGAGGGTCAGCGCTTCCCCTTCGAGATCGGCGGCAACGGGCGCGAGGATCTGCGCTTCGAACTCGCCGCGCCGGCGGTGCTGGTGCTCGAGTTCGAGGGCGACGCGGCCCGCCGGACGATCCTCCGCTGGCGCGCCGGAACCACCACCGGCCTCGGCTTCCTCGACGGTGAGGAGCGCCGCCAGCTCCTCAACCCGCCGCCCGGCCCGGTCGAGGTCGAGATCGAGACCGACGACGGCATCCAGATCGAGACCTTCGAGCTGCCGCCCGGCGGCGCGCGCGAGCGGATCACCCTGCGCCCGGCGACGAGCTTCTGGGTCGGCGTGGTCTTCGAGGGTCACTACGTCATGTACGACATGGCCGAGGCCCTGGTGATCGACCGGCTCGATGGCGGCAGCGCGCGTCGGCGCATCCTGCTCGAAGATCCCTTCCGCTGTCGCGTGGCCCTGGCCGAGCCCGGCCGCTACCTCCTCGCGCTGCGGCGGCCGCCGCCCGGCTTCGAGCTGCCCGAGCCTCTCGTCGTCGACCTCGAGCCCGGCAGCCGCGCGAAACTGGCCTTCGAACTCCGCCGCCAGCGCTGAACCGGCGGCGGGAATCCGCCGCCGGGCTTGCCATCCGCGCCCGCCTGGCCCAGTCTCCGGGTTCAGGCCCACCCGGTCGACGAGGGCGGCCGACCGCGGCGGTCGCGGCGGCCATGGAGACCGTCGCGCGACGGGCGACGAGGAGTTCGGCATGAAGGATCGCCACAAGCTCGGCCTGCTCGGCCTCGCCCTGATCGCGATGGTCGTCGTCGTCGCCGTCGTCCTGCGGCCCGACGCGGACGAGGGCCTCGATCCGAAGCGGCCCGGGATCGCGACCCCGACGACGATGGACGAGGGCCTGGGCGGCGCGGCACGCCGCGTCGCCGCCCCGATCGACGAATCGCCGGTGATGGCGCGGGACCAGTCCGCGCCCGCGGCGACGCCGGCGCCGACGCCACTCGCCGACCTGAAGCTCGTCGTGCTCGGTCTCGATGACCAGCCCTGGCCCGAACAGGACGGTCGGCTCGAGGCCGTCGTCGCCGATCCGGGAGGCCACGAACGGTCGATCGCCCTGACGGTGCGGGCGGGCCAGGCGAGCCTGGCCGGGCTGGCGACGGCCCCGGTTCGTTACGGCGACCTGCGGCTCGAACCCTCCGGTCGGATCGCCGTGCCCGAGGCGCGGGAGCCCTGGGACGGGACGCTGCGGCTCCTGCCCCGGGTCGAAGTCCAGGTCCTCGACGCTCGGGACCGCCACGAACTCCGCGGCGTGGCGCTCCACTTCGATGAGGCCTGGAGCTTCTCCTCGGTGCGTCCGTCGAGTTTCGCGAAGGCCTCGGTCCTGGCCAGCGGCGACTCGCCCCTCGTGATCGACGTCCGGCACGCCGGCACGCAGGCCACGCACTGGCTCATGGCCGAAGGGTACGCCGCGACCGCGATCCACTTCGATGCCAGGACCGAGGGCCGACGCCTGGCGCTGCTCGAGGGCGGCGGTCGTCTCGAGGTGGCGATCCTCGGCGATCCGACCGGCATTCCAGCGGAACTCCGACCCAGCCTCCGGCTGCGTCCGCCCGAGCTACCCGATTTCGGGGCGGTCATCGCCGAGACGGCCTGGTCGGGTGAGCCCGCGGTCGTCTTCGAGCACATCGAGGCCGGCCGCTACTCCTGCCGGCTGGAATCGGGCGAGGCCTGGATGCGGCCCCTGGTCTGCGCCGAGAGCGTGATCGCGATCGAGGCCGGCACGACCACGCGCCTGGAGCTGCGACCCGAGCTCGACGCCCTGCGCCTGACCCTGGTCACGGTGAAGGGCGAGCTGCGCTATCCGCCCGGCGCGACCTTGCCCGGGTTCATCATGGTGTCCTTCTGCCGCGAGGGCGAGAACTCGAAGCTGCCGCTCCGCCGGGTCACCGAATACAGCCATGAGCGGCGCTCGGAACGGAGCCTGGCCTTGCCCGAACTCCGGCTCCTGCCCGGACGCTATCGGGTGCAGGCCGACGATCAGGAATTCGAGGTCGAGGTGCCGCCGACGGGTCTCGAGAACCTGGTGCTCGAGCGCGAGTACGCCGCCGACGAGGTCGAGATCGTCGTGCGCGACGCGGGGACCGGCGAGATCCTGCCCGATCAGAGTCTGAGCTGGAGCGGGCCGGGGGCGAGCGGGGAGTGCCGCTGGGATGCCGACCGCAAGGTCCATCTGGCCGCGCTGCCGACGGGACGGATCAGCTTCGAGTCCTGGGGACGACACGGCATGCGCCAGGTCGAGCTGGAACGCCAGGCGGCCGACGGCCGCCTCGAGATCCGGCTGCCGCGCGGTCAGTCCATCGTGGTGAAGCTCGTCTGCGACGGCCTCGTCCTGCCGCAGAGCCACTCCCTCCAGCTCGCGATCGAGGACGAACAGGGCCGACCGGTGCGGATCAGCAGCTCGGTCGACGACGGCGAGACGACGACACGCCACATGGATCGGCCGGGCCACTACCGCCTCGGCCTCGTGGCGGCGCCGCCGGGCTACCGGGTCAAGCAGACGATCGAGTTCGACCTGGCGGACGACGAGACCATGATCCTGACCCTCGAGCTCGAGCCGGAGCCCTGACCACGACGCGACCGGTCTTGCGGAGCCGCGATCTCAGCGTCGGCGCAGGACGAGGGCGAAGGCGTTGGCGGCCGGCAGGAGCAGAGGCCGCCGCGCGCCGGGCAGGCGCAGCCCCTCGAGCCCGGCGAGGAGTCGCTCCATGAAGCGCAGGAAGCGGGGGAAGAGCCAGACGCCCCGGATCTCCGCCAGCTCGAAACCCCTGGCGGCGGCGAGCGCGGCCAGGGCGCCCGGACCCCGTCGGACCGCGTGCTTCTTCGGCCGGAGCCGGCCCCGCAGCCAGGCCCGGGGCCAGGCGATCAGGGCCGCGGCCAGCGCATGGCAGGACCAGCGGTTGAGGGTGATGATCGCGGCCGTGGCGCCGGGCCTCAGGACCCGCGCCATCTCCGCCAGCGCCTGGTCGACGGTGGCGAGATGCTGGAGGACGCCGATCGTGACCAGGCCGTCGAAGCTCGCGTCGGCGAAGGGCAGGCGGTTGAGGTCGGCGGCGCAGAAGAAGAGCTCGGGCGCGATGCTCCGCGCCCGCCGCAGCATGCCGACGCTGAAGTCGGCGCCGACCGGGCGGTAGCCACGCGCCGCCATCTCGACGCAGTAGACGCCGGTGCCGCAGCCGAGGTCGACGAGGCGGGCGGCCGGTGGCGCCGGGTAATCATCCAGGATGCCGCGGATGACCTCGAGACGACGTTGCAGGCCGTGCTCGGACCAGCCGGAGATGGTCGCCTCGCTGCCACCCCGGGCGGCGAACCGATCGAAGCGGGCGCGCCACTCGCTCTCGAAGCTGGGCTCTTTCTGGTCCACGCGGGTTCTCATCGACTTCGCCCGGAGCCCCCTCCGGGCCGATAAGTTCATCGGCAGGTCGCGCGCGCGACCCGCAGCCGGGATCGGAGCCGCCCGAGCGGTCCGCGGGGCACCCGGAATGTTCCACTTATCGTCGGTCCGGACAACGAGTTGAACCGAACATGGGGGAAACCTCCGAAATCGACGCCGCCACGTCCCGGGCGGCCTGCGCGAGTCTCGCGCGTCGGATCGAGAGCGGTCTCGGCAAGGCCGCGAAGCTCGACCTGAAGCTCGCGACGCCCGACTTCGAGCTGCTCGAGGAGGCGGCGCTGAGCGCGCTGCTGCCGGCCAAGGCCTTCGCCTTCGGGCTCGAGGCCGAGGGCGCCGTGTCGCTGCTCCTGATCGTCGAGGACCGCGGCGCGCTGGCGCTCGCTCTCGGCGCGACCGGCGCCGACGACGAGGCGCGGAGCGCCCGGCTGGCCGAGGACCGGGAGCCGGACGAGCCGGAGACCGCCGCGCTCGAAGGGCTGAGCGCGGCGCTGATCGCCGAACTCCAGGCCTTCGCTGGCGCGGACCAGGGCGCGCGCGCGCTCGATCGGCTCGCCGACGCGGTCTGGAAGAGCGGCGCCGACCCGCTCGGCGGTGGCGCCTTCCTGGCCGCGCGCGCGCGGCTGGAGATCGGCGGCGAGAGCGCCGACCTCTTCATCCTGGTGACGCCGGCGCTGGCCGAGACCCTGCCGGCGGAGCCGGGCGGCACGAGCGACGGTTCCGGCCTGCTCGTCTGGGCGCCGCGGCCGGAGCTGGCCGAGAAGGTGCTGGCGAACGCGGGTCAGGGCCTCGAGCCGGTGACCGATCTCGCGGAACTCCTGCGTCGCTTCCTGGCGGAGGAGACCAGCGGGGCGGTGGTCGCGGTCGGGCCGGGCGAGGAGCACGTCCTGGCCACCATCGCCAGCCTGCGCGGCTTCCCCGGTTGCGCCGACAAGAGCCTGGTGGTCGTGCTCGAGGAACCGAGCACCTGGAACGTGGTGCGCTGCGGCCGCCTGGGCCTGTTCGAGGTCCTCGGACCGGAATTCGGCGCCGCGGATTTCGCCCGCAAGCTGGCGCCCTGAGCCGGGAACCCCCGGTCAGGAGCCGATGGACGCCGGCGCTGGGACCTCAGTCCTCCTGCACGACCTGGACGATGCGGACGCCGTAGCGGTCGTCCACCACGACGATCTCGCCGCGCGCGATCAGCTTGTCGCCGATCACCAGATCGATCGGCTCGCCGGCGTTGCGCTCCAGGTCGACGATCGAACCAGGCACGAGATCGAGCACTTCCGAGATCGACTTGCGGACGATGCCGATGCGCGCCGTCATCGGCACGCAGACGTCCATCACCCGGCCGAGATTGTCGGGCGAGGCCACGGCCGTGGCGGTGGCGGCGCCGAAGTCCTCGAGGGCGAGGGCGTCGATGGCGGGACCGGAAGAGCTGCCGGTCGCTTCGGGATTGGCGTTCTCGTCGGTCATCGCTTCTTCTCCTGGGCGCCGCCCTTCGGTCCGATCGGCGTGCCGACCTTGAAGGCGAGCGAACGGTGGCTACGGCCGATCTGGCCGCGGTACTTGGGCCGGCCCCCGACCTGGAAGACGAAATCGTCGCCGGGCCGGCTGTCGAGCAGGATCACGTCGCCAGGCGCCAGGGTGGCCACCTCGCGCAGACTGAGTTCGGTCTTGCCGAGCTCGATGGTGACGTCGACGTCGACGTCGCAGAGCGCGGACTTGAGCTTGCGGCGGCGGTCCTCGTCGACCTCGACCCGCTGGATCGGGACGCTGGCCGAGCGTTCGATCGCCGGCAGCAGCTCGCCCAGGGGCAGCAGGAACTCGAACTTCCACTCCAGACCGCCTTCGACGTCGGTGTGGTAGTGGGAGGACAGGTAGAGCTCGGTCGGCGGATAGGAGGCGAACTCCTCGCGGGTGCCGATGAAGCGCTTCCAGCTCATGTTCAGCTTGGCGACGCCGGAGAGGATCGCCTGATAGGCATCGATCACCGGCCGGACGACGTCGAGCATGACCCGCTGCTCGATCGCGGTCAGGTCGCGCTCGAGTTCGGCGCAGGCCCCCTCGCCACCCACCAGGCGGTCGATGATCGAGGTCGCGGTCTCGAGCTGCATGATCAGGAAGGCCGGGAGCTGGAGCTCGGCCACCTGGAGTTCGATGATGCAGACGCGATCGGGGAGCCGTTCGGCGACGCTGCGCAGGCGAAGCTGCCGGTACTCCGCGAGCCGGCACTTCATGTGGGAGCGCAACACCGCGCTGAGGTCGCCGGCCATCCGCTCGCCGACCATGCGGAAGCGGATGCCCATGGTCTTCAGGGCCTCGGGACGGAGCACGTTGGGCAGGTCCGACTCGTAGTCCGAGGCGGCGGCGCGCAGGTCGACCTGGGCGGCCCGCCGGGCGCGGAACCGATCCAGGAGCGCGTCGATGCCTTGTAGGTCGAGGAGTTCGCTCGCTGCCATGCTGCTCAATCCAGATGGAATCCCATCTCCATGCAGCCTCTATCGGCAGGTCGTTCGCGACGCTGAAATCGTTTCCCCGGCGATGCTTAGGTTTTCCTTGGGTGTCGGAAATCGCGACGCCCGGGCACGCGGGCGTCGCGAAATCGGGCGATTCCTCAGCGCTCCAGGAGCCCCAGGCGGCGCCGCGCGATCGTGCCGCTGAAGCGCGCCTGGCCGGCCAGCGCGAGGGCCTCGCGGTAGGCGGCCGCGGCGGCGCCGCGATCGCCGCGCGCCTCGTGATGAAGCCCGAGGGCGAGATCGATCGAGGCCTCGTCGAGGGGCAGGCCGCGACGGCAACGGGCGAGGTAGTCCTCGACCTCGATCCTGCCGAGCCGCAACGCGGCCTCGGCGCCTTGCCGTGGGGCCGCGGAGCGACAGGCGAGGACGCGGGCGAAGGTGGCCCGGGCCTCCGGCTGCCGACCGGCGAGGCCTAGCAGCCGGCCCTTCAGGATCAGCAGGCGGGGCAGCTCCAGGTCCGGTCGCTCGCCGAAGGCCTGGTCGAGGGTCTCGAGGGCCTGCTCCGGATCGCCGCGCAGCCAGCGCGCCCGCGCGCCCAGGGCGACGACCCACTCCCACAGGAAGGGATGGAGCTGGGCCCGATCGGCGAGGAGCGGGGCGAGCAGCCGGTCGCAGGCCGGGTCGTCACCGGCCTCGAGGGCGAGTTCCGCACGGTAGAGCGGCATCACCGGAGCCCAGGAGGGGATGCGGTCGAGGCCCGCGAGGTCGATCTCGGCGGCGGCGAGGTCGTGAACGTGAAGGTGCAGCTCGAAGCGCTGACGGAGGAAGGCAGCATCGAGGGGCGCGGCGCGGATCGCCGCGTCGAGGAGCTTCAGCGCCCGATCGAAGTCGCCCTGACCGCAAGCCACCAGCGCCGCCACCAGCTCGCCGCTCTCGAGGCGGGCGCCCGGCGACAGTTCGGCGGCCTTCGCGGCGGCGCCGGCGAAGTCGCGGATCTCGATCAGCGCCGCCACCAGGTCTCGACGCAGGAGGTCGGCGTGGTCGCCCGGGCCGGGCGCGATCGCGGCCAGCAGCCGGGCCCGCGACGAGGCGTCCTCGGTCAGACGTTCCATCAGGTAGGCGTTGCGTGCCCCGGGCGCGGCCTCGTGCCGGGCGCGGTATTCGCGCAGCGCCGCCGCCTGCTCGCCCTGCGCGATCAGGGCCTGCTGCAGCCGGAGATGGATGGCGGTCTCGTCGCGCAGCTCGAGGGCGCGACGCAGGCAACGGAGTTCCTCTGCCGGCGCTCCGAGCAGATCCTGGCAGTCGGCGGCGAGCAGGAGGAGATCGGGATCCGGGCCGCCGATCGACTCGGCGGCGGCGATCTCGCCCAGGGCCGCGCGCGCGTCGCCGCGCTGCAGACGCAGGAGCGCGAGGCGCTTGCGGATCTCGATCGACTCGGGATCGACCGAGCGCGCCCGCTCCATGGCGGTGATGGCCGCGGCGAGATCGCCGCGCCGTTCGGCCCGATCGGCGGTCTGTACCTCCTCGAGCGCCGGGCCGTAGACGTAGTTGGTGATGGGCAGGTCGTCGTGGAGCGGCGGCAGCTGCGGCTTGGCGCGACCGGCCAGGGAGCCGAGACCGACGAGCACGAGGAAGGGCAGCATCAGGCCGAAGAAGCGGCCGACGAAGTTGCTGCGCCAGAGCGACCAGGCGTTGATGAACAGCGCCGGTATGGTCATCAGGCCCCAGGGAATGCCCCACCAGCCCAGGAAGAGGGAGAGGCCCTGCGCGCGCAGGCCCTGGCGGGCGGCGCAACGCGGGCAGAGCGGCACCGTCCAGCGCCGATGCGAGGTGGCGATCAGGTAGCTGATCACCTGCATGAAGCGATAGCGCTTGGTTTCCGGAGCACCGCAGTCGTAGCAGGGTGGCTGGGTCGTGATGGCTCCGATCAGCGGCGAGCCTCCGGTCGCCGGTCGGTCCTGGTCGGTCATCGTCCTTCTCCTCGGGGCCTGCCGGCGGCGGCGATGGACCGTCGCCCCCCGGTGCATAGAGAGTCTTGCCGTCCTGCTGCGCGGAAGACCACGAACTTCACGAGATCTACTTCTGGAGGTCGCCGGCGCTCATGGTCAGCGCCTGGCCGGTCATGGCGCCAGCCCCCTCGGAGAGGAGCCAGGCGACCAGGGAGGCGACCTCCTCGGGGCGCACGATGCGACCGAGCGGCAGGCCCTTCTCCACCTGACGCCGGGCCTCGGCCGGAGTCCTGCCCTGGCTCGCGGCCAGGGCCGCGAAGCCCTGTTCCGCCATGGCGGTATCGGTCCAGCCCGGGCAGACCGCGTTGACCGTGATCCGCCGGGGCGCGAGATCCAGGGCGAGGGCGCGGACCAGGCCGATCGCGGCCGCCTTGGCCGCGCAGTAGGCGGCGAAGCCGGCGACCCCCATCTTGCCCAGCACCGAGGCCACGACGACGATGCGCCCGAGGCCGTCGCTCCGGATCACGGGCGCGAGGCCGCGGACGATGCGGAAGGGGGCCAGGGCGTCGACCGCGCAGAGTTCGCGGAGATGGGCGAGGGCGAGGTCGTCGTCGACCGGATCGGGACCGCCGACCCCGGCGTTCAGCACCAGCTGATCGATCCGGGCATGTCGCGCTCCGAGTTCGGCGAGCCAGGCGTCGGTCGCCGCGCGATCACGGAGGTCGAAGGCCCGGGCCCCGATCACGGCCGGGCCGAGCGCGGTCACGACCTCGTCGAGTTCGCCCTGATCGAGATTGGCCAGTTCGAGCCGGCAACCGTCGGCGGCGAGGTGCTCGGCGATGGCGCGCCCGATGCCGCGACCGGCGCCGGTCACGATGGCGATGGGTCCTCTGTCGTCCGTCATGGTCGAGATCCTACGCCCGGTCGGCCGGCGCCGCCAGCCGCGGGCGGGGCTCAGAGCAGCGCCAGACCGCGCAGCTCGGCGCGCAGGACCGCGGCGGAACGGAAGCGGTGGGCGGCGATGCCCGCCGCCCGCGCGGCGAGGCAGTTGCGCTCGACGTCGTCGACGAAGAGCAGCTCCTCCGGCGGTCGCCCGAGCCGCCCGAGCAGGGCGGCGAAGACGGCCGGCTCCGGCTTGCGCAGACCCCACTCGCAGGAGACGAAGGTCCAGGGCGCGTAGCGGCTGAGGGCCAGACGTTCCTCGATCGCGCGATACCAGTCGCTGTAGTTGCTGACCAGGTGCATCTCGACGCCCGCCCGGCGCAGCTCCTCGAGCAGGGGCAGGATGCCGTCGAGGTAGCGATAGGCCGCGAACATCGCCCGTCTCAACCCGGCCTGGTCGTAGGCGCGGCGGTCGGCGAAGAAGTCGTCGAGGAAGGCCTGCTCGCCACGACGACCGTACTCGTAGTCGAGCCAGGAGCCGGGGTGCTTCTGGCGGAGGAGCTCGTCGAGGCCAAGGCCGAAGAAGGCCGGCAGCTCGGTGTAGAAGGGGTCGTGGACCAGCGTGCCCATGACGTCGAGGAGCAGGACGCGGGTCATCGGCCCGTTCCGCTTCTGAGCGGCCGCACCGGGCGCAGGCCCACCGAGCCGGAGCTGCTCGAGCGATCGATCGAGGCCCGGATGTCGTAGCGGACCTGGGCCGGCGGATTGCGGTAGCCGCCACCGCGGATGATGTAGGCGTCGAGGCCGCCGAGGCTGTGCAGACCGTCGCCCGGCATCAGCGGCAGGCCATCGACGTCCAGGCCGTCACGGGTCAGCTCCCAGACGTTGCCGAGCAGGTCGTGGAGACCGAAGCCGTTGGCCTCGAGCTGACCGACGAGGGCGAGTCCGGCGAAGGGATCGTTGAGCGCGCCCAGGTCGGAGTCCTGGGCGAAGTTCGCATGCAGGCCGAGCTGCGCCTCGTCACCGCCGGGCCAGCGCCCCTTCTCCCCGGCGCGGGCCGCGTACTCCCACTGGGCCTCGGTGGGAAACTCGAAGCCGAGACGATGGAGGTAGCGCTCGGCCACCTCCCAGGCCACGTACTTGAGCGGGCTGCGGCCGGCGCGGTCGTACTCCTCCTGGGAGATGCCGTCCAGCCCGACCGGATTGCGCAGGAGATCGTTGGTCCCGTGCTCCCATTGCGCCAGGGTCATCTCGTGCTTGGCGATGAAGAAGGGATCGAGCCGCAGGCGACGCGGCCCGGGCTCCTTCTGCGGCAGATCCCCGGTGTCGAAGCTGAACTCGAAGTCGCCTCCGGGGAGGAGCACGAAGATCAGGGCGAAGTCGGGGACCAGCTCGAGCCGGCCATCCGCGGCGCGTCGGGTCGGGCGACCGGTGAGCACCTGGGCGAACTCCTCCAGCCCGGAGATCGGGTCGGGGCCGAGTGGCAGGAGACCGAGCTGCGGCTCGAGACGCAGGCCATGATAGGGCGAGCCCGGCGCCGCGATCCGCGCGCGGGCCTCGGACCAGGCGGCGGCGGCCGGCCCTTCCAGACTTCGCGCGGCGATGATCCGGCACTGCTCCTCGAGGAAGAGCACCTCGTCGAGGGGCGCGGGTTCGCCGACCTCGAGCGCGTCGATCGACCGGATCAGACGCTCGAGATTGAGGTGCTTCCAGGCCTCGGCGACGCCGGCGAAGCGATGGCGATTGCTGGCCAGGAGCTGATCCACCAGCTTGCTCCGACGCGCCTCCAGCGCCGTCTTCAGCTCGTCCCCCGCGGCAACGTCGGCCGGGCCCTCGGTGTCGCCGGTCGCGAGGCGGGCCAGCCGGCGGTCGAGGTCGACGACCTCGTCGACCTCGTGACTGGATCGACGCCGGATGATCTCCGCCAGGTCGAGTTCGCGTGAGCGTTGGCGGAGGATGGCGAGACGCCGCTCGAATTCCGGCTTGCGGGCCTGGAGCTCGGCGACGCGACGCTTCCATTCGGCGATCAAGGGCAGCCGGTCAGGACTGGCCGGGAAGAGCATCTCGATCTCGTCGACGTAGTCGTCGACCCGCTGGAGATCGGAGAGCATCTCGTAGTCGCGGAGATTCGCCTGGGCCTCGAGGGACTTGGCGTCGGCGCGGTCGGTGGCCTCCCGGGCCTCGTCGAGAGCCTGCTCGCTCTTGCGCCAGAGCGAGGTGGTCACCACCAGACCGACCGAGAGGAAGAGGAAGAGCAGGGCCAGGGCGACCGCAAGCGCCGGATTGCGTTCCGCCCAGCGACCGAGGCGGAGGAGCGGCCCGGCCGGCCGCGCCGCGATCGGTTCGCGGTGGCGGAAGCGGCGCAGGTCGTCGGCCAGGGCGCCGGCGCTCTGGTAGCGGCGATCGGGGTCGCGCTCGAGCGCGGTGAGGACGATGACGTCGAGATCGCGCGGGATCTGCGACTGGAAGCGCGACGGGGCCGGCGGCCGACCCTCGACGATGCGGTGGTAAAGCGCCTCGCGGGTGGCCGCGTTGAAGGGACGATGGCCCACCAGGCACTCGAAGAGGCTGACCCCGAGGGCGTAGACGTCGGTGCGCCGATCGACCTCGTGGACCTTGCCGCGGATCTGTTCCGGCGCCATGTAGGCCGGTGTGCCGATCAGGTCGCCGGTCTGGGTCAGGCCCTGCGAATCGAGGTCTTCAGTTCGGGCCAGGCCGAAGTCGAGGATCACCGGTCGATCGTCGCGACCGAGCATCACGTTGGCGGGCTTGACGTCGCGATGGACCAGGCCGACCTCATGGGCGGCATGGAGCGAGCGAGCGACGCGCTCGATCACCAGGACCCAGTCGTCGAGATCGCGACGCTGGGCGGAGCTGCCGGAATCGGCCCCGCTCTCGGTCCGGGCGCTGGCCTCGCGTTGCTGACCGGCCCGGATCCGCGCGGCGAGGGTCTCGCCGTCGACGTACTGCATCGCGATGAAGGGGACGCCGTCGAACTCGCCGGTCTCGTAGACGGTGCAGATGCCCGGGTCGTCGAGGCGCGAGGCCGCCTCCGCCTCGCGGCGGAAGCGCAGGATGCCCTGCTTGGAGGTGGCACCGAAGCCGGCGAGCAGCTTGAGGGCCACCTTGCGGCCGAGCCGGGTGTCCTCGGCCAGGTAGACCATGCCCTGCCCGCCCCGGCCCAGCTCGCCGAGGAGGCGATAGGGACCGAACTCGGCCGCGCGGCCCGGCCCGGCGAGACCGGCGACGCCGAGGGTGACGGAGTCGGCTCCGCTCGGCCCCTGGGTGACGGCCGCCGCCGCGACGATGCTCTGGTGGAGGGCGGCGATGGTCTGGAGGTCGCCTTCGTCGGCGAGATCGAGATAGAAGTCGAGATCGCGCAGTTCACCGCGGTCGTGATCGCGACGCAGCCGGCTCTGGATGTCTTCGGCGTGATCTGTCATCTCGGCTTCGGCCCATGCTAACCGGCGGCCCGCGCCCGCTCGACGGCGATCCGCACCGGACTCCCGGGCGCCGGGCGCCGGCATCCTGCGCCGGAACGGCCGATCCGCTATCCTCGGCGCATGGCGCGTCGCGGTCCGATCGTCCTGGTCTTCCTCGCCTTCGTCCTGCTCGCCGGCTTCCGCGCCTGGCCCTGGCTCGCGGAACCGGAGCTGCGGGCCGAGGACGCGGTGGTCTTCTTCCGGGAGGCCCGCGAGGACGGAACCGGGGCCATCGGCAGGCCCCACAACGGTTACCTGCATCTCCTTCCTCGACTGATCGCGGCCTGCGACTCCGCCCTTTCTCCCGAGCAGACGCCGCGACGCTACGTGTTCGCTTCCTTCCTGCTCTTCCTCGGTCTGGGCGCGCTGCTCCTCCGGCCCGGGATGCTGGCGCACCGGGTCCCGCTCGCCCTGCTGATCCTGCCCCTGATGCCGCAGGACGGGACCGTGATCGGGCATCTCGCCGATCTCGGCGGCGTCGCGGCCCTCGCGCTCCTGCCCCTGGCCCTGCGCTCCGGTGAGGACTCCTGGCGCCGGCTCGCGGGCGACGGCCTCGTCTTCATCCTCGCCGCGCTCTCGGGCCCCCAGATCCTCTTCTTCCTGCCGGCGCTGATGGTCCTCGCCGCCTGGTGCCGGCGCCGGCGCCCGGTCGTGTTCGCGGCCCTGGCGCTGCCCCTGGCCTGGCTGCAGGCTCGAGAACTACCGACCGCGCGGGTCGCGGCCGGCGGGCCGATCGATCCGGGCGCTCTGCTCCAGGCCCTGGGCGCGCGCGGTCCCGGTGGTCTCCTGGCTCTCGATCCGAGCGCGACCTCCCCGGCCGCAGGCCTCGCCCTCGGCGTCCTCGGCCTCGCGATCCTGGCCCTGCTCGGTCTCCTGGTCGTCCGGCGGCGGGCCGGGCCGGCGGCGATCCTTCTCGGTGGCGCGCTCGGCCTGCTCGGCGCCACGCTCTGGGCCTATCGGGGCGAACCGCGGCTGCTGCTCGAGAATCCCCTCGACCGCTACGCCTTCGTGACCCAGGCTCTCTTCTGCTGGACCCTGCTCGAGCTGCCGGAAGGCCGGCGCGAGCGGCGTCTGATCGGAGTCGGCCTCACGCTGGTCCTGGTGGCGGCGAGCGGCCGGCAGCTCGCGCGCGCGCCCGAGCCGATCCGGATCGGCGGCTGGCGCGAGGCGGTGGCGATCCTCGAGGGTCCCTTGCCGGCGCGACTGCCGGTCGAGCCGGGCTGGTTGCTCGATCATCGGCCCGCGGCGCCGCCGGAGGACTGGCCGGCGCGTTCCCGGGCGCTCGCCTTCCCGGACCGGCGGGTCGAGATCCACGGCGCCGACCCGGGCATCCTCTCGCTGATCGGACCGCGACCCGCGATCCTCCTCGCCGACGACTCGGTGATCCTCCTGGACGAAGGTCCGGTCGAAGCCACGCTCTTGCCGCGCGCCGGTCGGCCGGGTCGCGACGACGAGGTCGAACTCGTCGTCGATGAACTCGACGCCGAGGGTCGTCTGCGTCGCCTCGACGCGTTGCGCCTCAGGCCGCTCCGCGACCATGCCCGGCTTCTGCCCTGGCGCCCGCGCCTCGACCGGCCCGCGGCCGGCAGCCGTCTCGTCCTGCGCTGCGAATCGCGGGGCTCGGGCCGCTGGTATCATCTCTGGGGCATTTCACGCCCCTTGACCCTCGGCCCGGCATCGGCAAAGTGAGGGCCCATCGACCCATAGGAGAAGCGAAGATGATCAAGCGTGTTGGAATCCTGCTCTCGGTCCTGGCCACCGGCATGCTGGGCGCCTGCGGCACCAGCGGGGGCGGCGGCCATCACCACGGCGGCGGCAACTACGGCAGCGTCTCGGACGCCGTGTACCACCTCTACGACGTCGGCCGCACGGACGGCGTGATGGAGATCCAGGCCGATCGGAGCGGGACGATCTACCACGTCGAGGCGGACATCCATCCCCATCAGGTGCCGATCCACGTGATGAAGGCCGCGATGGACCGGGCCGGCGGCGGCCAGGTGACCGGCGCCGAGATCGAGTACCGGACCGAGGGCATGGCCTACGAGGTCAAGCTGGAGAAGGACGGCATCGACTGGGAGATCGTGGTCGACGAGGACGGCAACATCGTCGGCACCGAGGAGGAGATCCGGCGGCAGGACGCGCCGGCGAACGTCATGGACGCGGCCCTGGCCGCCCTGCCGGGTCACTTCAAGAGCGTCGAGATCGTCACCGCGGGCGACGAGGTCATGTACCACGTCAAGACCCAGGACGGCGGCGCCAGCTACAAGGCGGTGGTCGGCGTCGACGGCAGCGTCTGGCTGGCGGTGCGCGAGGCCCGGGCCGAACTCGAGATCCCGCTCAATCCGTGAGCGGCGGCCCCTGGTCCTTCGCGGGCGCGACTCCGCTCGATGCGGAGCTCGCGCTCGCGCTCCGCGCCGCGGCCCGGGGCGCCGAGCTGGCGCGTGAAGGCGCCGGCGGCGCGCTGCGGGCCGAGCGCAAATCCCTGGGCGACTACGTGACCGAGGTGGATCGCCGCATCGACGCCGCGATCGCCGCCATCCTCGCCCACACCGATCTGCGGATCGTCTCCGAGGAACTCCACCCCCTCGATCCGGGCGAGCCGCTGCCGGACGACTGCTGGATCGTCGATCCCCTCGACGGCAGCAACGCCTACATCGTCGGCGCCCGCCGCGAGCTGGTGAGCTGCATGCTGGCCCTGCGCCTCGGCGGCGAGACCGAACTCGCCGTCCTGCACTTCCCCTTCAGCGACGAGGTGGTCTTCGCCGGCCGCGGTCATGGCGCCTACCGGGGCGCGGAACGACTCCGGGTCGACCCCCGGATCGAACTCGCCGACAGCTGGATCGCGCTCAACCACTACGGCGATCTCCAGCTCGAGACCGATCGTTTCGCCGCCCTGGCCCGCGCGCTCCGGGGTCCGCGGGGCGCGATGCTGGTGACCGTGGATCCACCCGGCTCCGGCCTCGCCCTGAGCATGCTCGGCGCCGGCAACCGGCTCGGGGCGGTCCTGCACGACAACAACCCGCGCCGGCGCAAGCAGGAGATCTGGGACGTGATCCCGCCCCGGCTCGTGCTCGAGGAGGCCGGAGCGGTCTTCCTCGACGGCGGGGGCCGGCGCTACCGACCCGAATCCTGCGAGCTGGTCCTCGCCGCCCGCAGCCGCCGCCTGGCCGAGACGATCCTCGCCCTGGCCTGAGGCGGGCGAGGGCCATCCCGGGACCTTTCGACCACCGACCTCGGAGTTTGATGTTGTTTTGTCGTATTATCGTCTTCACATAACTCGACAAATTTGACTAAATTCCATCCATGGACCCGATAACGAATCCCTTCGCGCCGGGTGCAGGTACGCCGCCGCCCGAGCTGGCGGGCCGCGAGAACATTCGTGAGACCGCACGCGTGGCGATCGAGCGCGTTCGACGTGGCCTGCCGGCGAAGAGTGTCCTGCTGGTCGGACTGCGTGGAACCGGGAAGACGGTCTTGCTCGACCGCATTCGCCTGGACGCCGAAGCCGGGGGCTGCCAGACGATCAGCATCGAGGCCCCTGAGCGCAGATCGCTCCCCGGCATCCTGGCGCCTCGGCTCAGGCAGGCTTTGCTTCGCCTGTCGAGAATCGACCGCGCCCGGGATCTGGCCGCCCGAGCCCTTCGTGCTCTTGCCGGCTTCGCGACCGCACTCAAGGCGAACTACCAGGACATCGAGGTCGGCCTGGACTTCAAACCGGAGCCCGGGTTGGCGGACAACGGGCAGCTCGAGCAGGATCTCGAGGATCTGCTCGAGGCCGCGGGAGCGGCCGCCAAAGCCGGCGACACGGCTCTGGGACTGTTCGTCGACGAGCTGCAGTACGTCGAGGAGGATCAGCTCGCGGCGCTGGTCACCGCGCTTCATCGCTGTGCCCAGCGTCAATTGCCAGTCATCCTCCTGGGTGCTGGGCTCCCGCAGCTGCCGGGGCGCATGGGCAGAGCCAAGTCCTATGCGGAGCGCCTTTTCGACTTCCCGCTCATCGGTCCGTTGACGCGAGCGGACGTGGAGCGCGCCGTCGTCAAGCCGATCCGCGACTGCAAGGAGGACATCTCTCCGGAGGCGGTCGAGCGCATCGTCGATGCGACCAGGGGCTACGCCTACTTCGTCCAGGAGTGGGGCAAGCACGCCTGGGATGTCGCGACGGATTCACCGATAGGCGCAGCCGACGTCGATCGAGCATCCATCACCGCCATGGCTGCCCTCGATGAGAGTTTCTTCCGGGTCCGCTTCGACCGGCTCACGCCCGTCGAGAAGCGTTACCTTCGTGCCATGGCGGATCTCGGTCCCGGGCCACATCGCTCGGGAGACGTCGCCGAGGTCCTTGGCCGCAAGGTGTCGTCACTCGGTCCGACCAGGGGCCAGCTCATCAACAAGGGCATGGTCTGGAGTCCGAGTCATGGCGACACGGCCTTCACGGTTCCCCTGTTCGATGAGTTCATGAAGCGGATCATGCCGGGCGACGACTGGCGCGTCTGATTCCCCGGGGTCTCACGGAGCCAGCCCAGCCGCCGACCGGGACACTCCAGTTCCGGGAGCGGATCGACCGATAGCGGGCGCATGGGCGACAAGCGTCATGAACCACGCCCCTTCCTGGGGCTGCACTTCGATTGCTGCGGCGTCTACGCGCGGATCTACCGGACCGCGAAGGGTGACGCCCATGCCGGCCACTGCCCCCGCTGTCTCCGGCCGATCCGCGTCCGCATCGGGTCCGGCGGGTCGGGCCAGCGCTTCTTCCGCGCCCGCTGAGGCCGCGGTCCGGCAGGCCCCGTCCCGATCGATCCAGAAAACCGACAGCGGCGAGCCCTGTCGTCGCGCTTCGCGACGGATCGTCGGAATCCGCGACGACGAGGCCCGCCCGGCCCCGTCGACCTTCCCGACGCCCGGATCGTAAGTCACGGCCCGATCGTCACTTCGTTCGAGCCCCCGAAGCTCCCCGACTTGGCACGCCCCTTGTGTAAGGGACCGGACCAGACCGGATCCGCAAAGGGAGCGGGAACGAAACGCCATGATCGCGAAGAACTTTCTCGGCAACGGACGCAAGAAGGGAGACCGGCTGCTCTGGCTCGCGGGCCTGGCGGCGCTCGGACTCTTCGCCTTCCTCGCGGCCGGCAGCCTCGGCCCGAGCCGGAGCGGCGGGACCAGGGCGGCCGCGGCGAAGGAGAAGGCCGTCAGCACGCCGGCCGAGGCCGACCGGGCCGATCAGGCGGCGGTCGCCGGCGACGAACCGACCCGGAGCTTCGCCCGCAAGCGCGCCCGCGCGCCGATCGCGGCCCCCGAGGGGCCGGCGATGGCCTCGGTCGGGCGCACCCTCGCCTCGCTCGGCCTGATCATCCTGATCCTCTTCGGCGGCGCCACGATCGGCGCCCGCTACCTGAAGAAGCTGCGCATGAAGCCCTCCGGCGAGAAGGTGCTCGAGCTGGTCGACGTGATCGCCCTCGGGCCCAAGCGCCAGGTCTTCGTGGTCTCGGCCTATGGCCGCAAGATCGTGGTCGGTGCCACCAACGAGACCATGAACGTCCTGTCGGAATTCGACCAGGACGAGATCGCCGCCGCGAGTCCCAGGGCGGCGGCACCCGCCTTCGCCGCCCGGCTCGACCGCGACCTCGGCAAGCTCGACCGCGAGCCGCAGCTCCTCGGCATGGAGGTCGAGGCATGAAGACCGAACGACCTCAGGCCCTGGTCCTGCTCGCGCTCGCTCTCCTGGTCGTGCTGCTGGTCCCGGCCACGGCCGGCGCCCAGGAGACCGACCCCGAGGCGGCGGCGCGCGAGGCCGTCGACCAGGCCGGCCAGCTGGCGCCCGAGAGCGAGGAGGTCGACATCGGCGCGCCGACCAAGATCATCCTGGTCCTGACCGGCCTCGCGCTCCTGCCGAGCGTCCTGATGACGGTGACCTCGTTCACGCGGATCATCATCGTGCTCAGTTTCGTGCGGAAGGCGCTGTCGATCCAGGACATGCCCCCGAATCAGATCATCATCGGCATGTCGCTCTTCCTGTCGATCGCGGTGATGCACCCGGTCCTGGACTCGATCTACGACGGGGCCATCAGACCCTACATGGACGACGAGATCAGCCTGAGCGCGGCCGCCGACGTCGCCCACGACGAGATGCACGCCTTCCTGCTCAAGCACGCGAAGGACGAGGAGATCGAGCTCTTCATCGACGTCACCCGGGCCGAGCGGCCGGAGACGCCCGAGGACGTGCCGATCGCGGTGCTGATCCCGGCCTTCACGCTCAGCGAGCTCAAGGTCGCCTTCAAGATGGGCTTCCTGATCTACATCCCCTTCCTCATCGTCGACATCGTCGTCGCCAGCCTGCTGCTATCGATGGGCATGATGATGCTGCCGCCGGTGATCATCTCGACGCCCTTCAAGATCCTCCTCTTCATCATGGTGGACGGCTGGGCGCTGGTGATCGGTTCGTTGATGGAGAGCTTCCAGGTTCCGCTGTGAACGAGGTGCCGACCGATGGATGAGACCTACATCGTCAATCTCTGCCGCGAGATCTTCATGACCGCCCTGTGGATCGCCGGGCCGGCCATGGTGATCGGCATGATCGTCGGCATCCTGATGGCCCTGTTCCAGGCGATCACCAGCGTGCAGGAGCAGACCCTGACCATGATCCCCAAGATCATGGCGGTCGGCGTCACCTTGATCGTGATGTTGCCCTTCATCATGCACACGCTGTCCTCGTTCACGACCTCGATCTTCAACGCCTTGGTGGACGTGGCCTGGTAGCGCGATGGGATTCGACTTCCTCGAGGAGAACGTCCGCTTCATCGCGCTGCACTGCGTGCGCTGCCTGGCCATGATCGGCCCCCTGCCGATCTTCGGCCAGGGCCGCGATTCACGGCTCGCGCGCGTGGGCCTGGGCGTCATCCTCGGCACCCTGATCGGCCTCACCAGCGATGCCTCCGGCTTCGTCGATCCAGGGGTCAGCATCATGCTGGGCCTGATGGCGGCCAAGGAGATGCTGCTCGGTCTGGTGATGAGCTACGTCGCCCTGCTCGCCTTCTCGACCCTGCGGATCAGCGGCCACGTGATCGGCGAGGAGATGGGCTTCAACATGGCGAGCATCCAGGACCCGATCACCGGGGTGAACTCGCAGCTCATGGCCCACTTCTTCGACGCCCTGGGCATGATGGTGTTCTTCATCGGTGGCGGCCATCACGTCCTGATCCGGGCGCTCAGCCGCTCCTTCGGCGCCCATCCCGTGGGCACCTTCAGCATCGACGGCGAGCTGCTGTCGGCGCTGGTCGTCTATTCCGGCGGCATCTTCGCCGCCGCCCTGCGCGTGGCGGGGCCGGTCTTCGCCGCGCTCATGGTGCTCGCCGTCGCCCTGGCGATCCTGGCCAAGGTCGCGCCGCAGCTCCAGATCATGATGTTCGCCTTCCCCCTGAAGATCCTCGCCGGCCTGATCCTCCTGCTGGCGACCCTGGGCGTGATCCTGCCCACGATGAACGTCGTCTTCGACGACATGGAGGTGTTCATGTTCGAGGCCTTCGAGCGCTTCGCCTAGGAGAGAACGGTGGCCGAGAGCGGTCAGGAAAAAACCGAACAGGCAACACCGAAGCGCCGCGAGGAAGCGGCGCAGCGCGGCCAGATCGGCTACTCGAAGGAGGTGTCCTCGGCGGCGCTCTTCCTCGGCGGCCTCATCGTGCTGAAGATGGCCGGCGATCAGATCGTGCTCGGTCTGCTCGGCAAGATCGACCGCTCCTTCCGCCTGCCGATCGATCTCTTCCCCGACGACGATCCGGCCCCCTTCCTGACCCAGACCGCGACCGATTTCTTCTTCCTGCTGCTGCCGGTCTTCGTGGTGGCGATGGTGTCGATCCTCGGGCCCGGGCTGATGCAGACCGGGCTCAAGCTGGCCACCAAGCGGATCCAGCCCGAGCTCTCCAAGCTCAACCCGCTCAACGGGATCAAGAAGCTGTTCTCGCAGGAGAACCTGATCTCGACCCTGCAGAGCCTGATCAAGATGATCCTGGTCGGCATCGTCTGCTGGATCACCATCGCGAGCCGGCTCGACCGGCTCCTGGCGCTGGCCGACGCTCCGCTCGGCAGCATCGTCGAGACCATCCTCGACGTCCTCTTCTTGATGTCCTTCCGGGTCGCCGGGGGCCTCCTCCTGATCGGCACCATCGACCTCTTCTACCGGCGCTGGAAGCTGTCGAAGGACCTGATGATGACCAAGGAGGACGTCAAGGAGGAGCGCAAGAAGTCGGAAGGCGATCCCAAGGTCAAGGCGAAGATCAAGGAGATCCAGCGGAGCCTGGCGCTGCAGCGCATGTTCCAGGACATCAAGACCGCCGACGTCGTGGTCAGGAACCCGACCCACTTCGCGATCGCGCTGCGCTACGACCGCGGTCGCGACCCGGCGCCCAAGGTGGTGGCGAAGGGCAAGGACAAGCTCGCCCTGCGCATCATCGACGTCGCCCGCGAGCACGGGGTCGAGGTGATCGAGAACCGGCCGCTCGCCCGTGACCTCTACCGCAGCGTGCGGCTCGGCGACTTCGTGCCCGAGCGGTTGTTCAAGGCGGTCGCCCAGATCCTCGCCTACGTCTACGGCAAGAAGCAGAAGAGACGGCGCGCCGCCGCCGC
>JACKGY010000015.1 GCA_020639295.1 Planctomycetota bacterium | reverse complement strand
GGAGATGATCCCGAAGGCCGGCATGCCGTTCAGCGTGAAGGAGAGGGTCTGGCCCAACCGGGGCTCGCCGGAGACCGTCATCGTCCAGTTGCAGAACTCGTAAGCGCCCATGTCGGCCCCGACGTTGCCGTCGAGATCGTGGTCGTTGACCCGGGAGGAGTCGATGAAGTCGCCGGCCACGCTCAGACCGAGGGCGAAATCGCCGGCATCCATGCAGGGCGAGGACGGCTGGAGATTCAGGTCACCGTTCACCGCGTCGACGAAGAGCGGATCGAGGTCGATGTTGCCGTCCATGCCGGCGAGGGCCGCGAGGCCGTTCGAGTCGTGGAGCTGGCCGACGCCGACGTTGACGAAGTTCGTCGTGTTGCCCCAGGAGATCGTGCTCTCGATGGTCGAGGTCGTCATCGTCGGGAAGTAGATGCCCGTGCCGCATCCGGTGACGGTGGCGAAGCGGATGTCACCGCCACCGAGCCAGCCGCTCAGATCGAGGCCACGACCGGCGCAGGACAGGGCGACCAGGTTCTCCAGCTCGCCGCCGCAGCGGACCAGGTCGAAGCCGTCGGCGTTGCCGTATTCGACGCGCGAGGCCTCGAGCCGGGCCTGGGCGTTGTTCATGACGATGCCGGCGAAGCCTGCCTGACCCGGATAGCGCACGATGGCGTGCTGGCAGCGTTCCAGCGTCGAGCCGGTGAAGGCGAGACCGCGGGTCGAACCCGGATTCGGCGAGCTCGGTCCGTTCTTGTCGGTGTCGCCGGCCCAGTCGTCGTCGGTCAGGTAGGTGAAGACCACGGGGTCGGCGCCGGTGCCGAGGACCTCGAGGCGCCCCAGGCCACTCGCGAACTGGAAGACGCCGCTGGCCTTGACCACGACACCGCGCTCGAAGCTGAGTGACTCACCGGCGCCGATGATGGGCGCCGTGCTCACCACCGCGCAACCGCCGGTCAGGGCATGGGCCTGGACGCGCACGTCGCCGTCGATCACGCCGGACTCGACCAGGACCGCATCCCGCACCGTGTTGCCGGAGGCCTCGTTGTCGGCGAGATTGGCGAGGTTGTCCCAGCGGGCGCCGCGGATGGCGTAGGCGTTGGCGTCGAAGCGGCAGTCCCTGATGAGCGGCTGGGCGGCCGTGCCGTTGAAGTCTAGCCCGGCGCTGCTGCTCTCGGTGCTCGCGCACTGGATCATGGTCAGGTTCGAGCCCTGGATCTCGAGGTTGCCGATGCCGCTCTGGCCACCGAAACGCACGACGGCCCGTTCGAGGATGCTCCCCGACGAACTCGCCGTGAAGGTCAGGCCGCGCCAGGCGCCCGGCGTGCCGGTGCTCGGGCCGTCGCCGTTGGAATCGCCGGCCCACTGGTCGTCCGCGCCGGTGGTGAAGACCACCGGGTTGGCGAGGGTGCCGGTGCAGATCAGGCTGCCGTCGATGATGAACTGCGCGGCATAGTCGTCGAACTTGAGCACGACCTTGCTCTGCAAGGTGAGGCTCGCGCCGACCTGGACGGAGCTGTTGTTGAGCATGACCAGGGCGCCGTTGATCTGGTTCTGATCACCGATCACCACCGGGCTCGTGAGAATCGAGGAGGTCACCTGGATGGTGTCGCGCTGGCTGTTTCCGCTGGCCGTGTTGGCGGTGAGCCCGGGCAGCTGGTGGAGCCGCAGGCCGACCACCGGATTGCGGCAACGGTCGAACTTGCATCCGGTCACCGTCGGCAGGGCAGCACTGTTGTCGAGCGACAGGCCGTCGGCGCTGCAATCCTCGATCACCGAGTTGGCGAGCACGAGGTCGGCGTCGACCAGGCGGATGCCCGGATAGGCGCTCTGACCACTGTAGCGGACCCTGATCTGGTCGAGATTGCTGGCGTCGGCGGCGGCGAAGAACTGGAGGCCGCGCCACTGACCGGGGACGCCGGCCGAAGGGCCGTCGGCGTTGCTGTCGCCGCCATGGGCATCGTCATGGATCTCGGTGAAGACGATCTCGCCGGCACTGCCGTCGCAGATCAAGGTGCCGAAGACGTCGAAGACGCCGGCATAGGGGACCATCTTGAAGATGGCGCCCTGGTCGACGGTCATGGTGGCGCTGGAGCCGATCGACACGCTGCTGTTGAGGGCCAGGGTGCCGTTGATCAGATTGTCACCGCCGAAGCTGACCGAGGTCGTGGTCGCGGTGACCGTGGCGAGGATCACGTTGTAGGTACCACAGTTGACGGCGGTGTTGCCGGAGAAGTTCGCCAGGGCACCGAGGTGGACGCCGGTGATCGGGATCGAGACGGCATCGAAGGCGCAGTTGGTGATGATGGGCGTTCCGAGACCGCCGTTGAGATCGATGCCCGCGGCGTTGCAGTTGGCGAAGCTGCAGCCGTCGACCGTGATGCCGGCGTTGCCGTTGATCTCGATCGCGGCGAAGCCGCTCTGGCCGGCGTAACGGAAGATCGTGCCGTTGATCTGGCTCGCCGCCGCGGTCGAACCGAAGAACAGACCCCGCCAGTAGCTCGGCGCCGGCACGGAAGCACCGCCGTCCTTGTTGGTGTCGCCGCCGATGGTGTCGTCGCGCAGCTCGGTGAAGGCCACCGGATTGCCGGCGGTGCCGTTGCAGATCAGAGTGCCGTCGACCGCGAATTGAAAGGCGAAGTTGCGGAGCTTGAAGACGACTCCGGCCTCGATGGTGAGCGTGGCTCCGAGTCCGACACCGACGTTGCCGTCGATGACGTGCGCGCCGCCCATGACGGAGGCGGCCGGGATGGTACGGTTGCCGGTCGAGGTCGAGGCCCGGAGCAGGACCGAGTCGTAGAAGGCGTTGCCGCTGGCGACGTTGCCGGTGAAGGTCTCCAGGTTGTCGAGACGGCAGTTCACCACCGGCTGGAAGCCATTCAGGAAGCTGCAGCCGCTGATCGTGCCGGCGCCGCTGGTCAGGTAGTCGATGGCGCTGGCGCCGTAGTTCTTGAACACCGAGTCGGTCACCGTGGTCCCCGGCGCGGTCGGCAGCTGGATCGAGGCGCGGCCGCTCTGACCGGTGAAGCGACACTCCAGACCGGTGATGCTCGCGCTGCCGGCGCTGAGGTCGAGACCGCGCCACCAGCCGGCCGAGCCCGAGGACGGGCCGTCCCCGTTCGTGTCGCCGCCCGCGGAGTCGTCACGGTTGTCGGTGAAGATGGCCGGAGTGCCGCTCGAGGCGGCGATCACGAGGTTGCCCTGAACGATGAAGTCGGAGGCATTGGCGAACTTGACGATCGCACCCGGCTGCACGGTCAGGGTCTGGCCGAAAGGAACGGTGACCGTGGTGGCCACGGTGTAGACGTTGCCGCCGAGCAGCGGGCCGCCGGCTCCGTCGCTGACGAAGCCGCTGAGGGGGATCTGGGCGAGGGCCGGCAGGCCGAGCAGGGCGAGGACCAGGACGAGGCGGACCAGCCGCTGGGTGGCGCGTTGGTTCATGGGGGGAACTTCCAGAATGGGTTGGCGCCCGGGGGGACGCGGGATTCGCTTCCGGGCAGGCTAAGGGCCACGCCGCCGCCGAGGCCAGTGAAGATCCAATCAAGAAGTCCGCCCTTCGCCGACATCAGGCATGTCGCCTGAGCGATGAGCCGGACTGGTCCAGTCCGGCGGACCGTCCGCGGGGGCTGCCCGAGCGCTTCCCCCGGTCGCCCCTCGCGGACCGCCGCCGCGCTCCCCAGCGGTGGTCGAGGAAGCGGGAAGCCGCCCCGAGCACCCCGGCCAGGTCGAGAACGGCAGGCCGGAGGACGGGCGGCGACAAGGCTCGTTCCGGTCGATGGTGGAACGAGGCCTCCGACCGGAGCCGGAGGCCTCGCGTACGCCGTCGGCGCCCTCAGTCGCGGATCACGCCGCGCCAGAGGCTGCTGCAGTTGCC
The DNA here is from genome assembly GCA_020639295.1 of Planctomycetota bacterium. Classification (GTDB taxonomy): domain Bacteria; phylum Planctomycetota; family DRQF01; genus JACKGY01. The sequence continues at coordinate 50,470 of JACKGY010000015.1, read as the reverse complement.
CACCATGAGGTTGCCGTAAACCGCGCAGCCCATCTGGACCCCGATCTCGTAGCCGACCGCGTAGGGATCGTTGGGGATCGTGATCGGATAGCCGTAGCCCACGAAGGCCAGGTCCTGGTGGAGCAGGGTCAGCGGCGAGCCGCAGAGGATCATGCCGTAGGGCGCGTAGTAGTACTCGTAGTCCAGGAGGGCCACCGAGATCACCCCGAAGGCCGGCATGCCGTTCAGGGTGAAGAGGAGGGTCTGGCCGAGCCGGGGCTCGCCGGTGACCGTCATCGTCCAGTTGCAGAACTCGTAGGCGCCCATGTCGGCCCCGACGTTGCCGTCCAGATCGTGGTCGTTCACCCGGGAGGAGTCGATGAAGTCGCCGGCCACGCTCAGACCGAGGGCGAAGTCTCCGGCATCCATGCAGGGCGAGGACGGCTGGAGATTCAGGTCGCCGTTCACCGCGTCGACGAAGAGCGGATCGACGTCGATGTTGCCGTTCACGCCGACCAGGGGCGCCGGCACGCCGTCGCTCATCAGGACGTTGCCGGCGGTCGCGCCGACGAAGTTCGTGCCGTTGCCCCAGACGATCGAGCTGCGGACCAGGCCGAGATGCGCGGGGCCGACGCGGACGCCGGTACCGCAGGACGTCACCGTCGCGAAGCGTAGCTCGTTGTTGCCGACGTTGTTCTGGAAGTCGATGCCGACGCCGTTGCAGGCGTAGGCGACGCAGTTCTCGAGTTCGCCGGCCATCGCATCGACCTGGATGCCCGCGGCGAGGCCGTGCTCGGCACGGACCGCCTCGACCCGGGCGAGACCGTTCTGCAGCTTCAATCCCGGCTCGAAGGCGGTACCGCTGTAACGGATCAGGACGTGGGCCAGGCGACAGGCCTCTGCGCCGACGATCGCGACGCCGCGCCACTGCGACGGCGCGCCGTTGGAGGGGCCGTTCTTGTTGGTGTCACCACCCCACTCGTCGTCCGCGATCACGGTCAGGACGACGGGGTCCGCGCCGGTTCCCAGGAGGTCGAGGCGGCCGGAGCCGGAGCTGAGCTGGAAGGTCGACGACATCTTCAGGACCAGGCCGCGGTGGAGGACGAGGTGGTCGCCCGGATCGAGCACCGGAGCCGTCGAGCAGACGATGGCGCCCGCGATCATCGCATGGTTCCGCACCTCGACGACGCCGGTGACGGTCGCGGAATCGACCAGAGGGCTGTCGAACTGGCTGTTGCCCGTCGCCTCGTTGTCGAAGAAGTTGGCGAGGTTCTCCCAGCGACAGCCGGTCACCGACGTCGCGTTGAAGTCGAAGCGACAGTTGCGGATGTGCGGCTGGGCCGAGCTGTTGCCGAAGCTGAGGGCCTCGTCGTGGCAGTTGCGGATCGTCGTGTTCCGCATGGTGATGTTCGCATCGACGATGCTGACGCCCGGGTCGAAGCTCGCGCCGCCGTAGCGTACGACGACGTCCTCGAGGACGCTGGCGTCTGAGCCCGGATTGAAGCGCAGGCCGCGCCAGCTGGCAGTGTTGCCGTTGCTGGGCCCGTTCTCGTTGCTGTCGCCACCGTGGTCGTCGTCCGCGATGACCGTGAACACGACCGGCTCGGCCGCCGTGCCGCCGCAGACGAGGATGCCATCGATGGTGAAGGCCGCCCCACCGCTGGACGACTTCAGGACGATGCCCTTGCCGAGGGTCACCTGAACCCCCGAGGCGATGGTCGGACTGCCGGTGTACTCGTAGGCGCCGTTCAGCTGGTTGCCGAGCGCGAGGGCGACGCTGCTCGCGATCGTTCCGCCGGTGATCCGGATGCAGTTGCGCTGCGTGTTGCCGGTCGCGACGTTGCCGCTGAAGCCGGGGAGCGCCTCGAAGAGCACGCCTTCCACCGCCCGGGCGCAGCCGGTGAAACTGCAGCCGCTGACCGTGGGGCGGGCCGAGCTGTCGGCGAGCGAGAGCGCCTCGTCGAAGCAGTTCTCGATCGAGCAGCCCTGCATCGTGAGGTCGGAGTCGACGATCGTGACCCCGGCCTGGAAGCTGTTGCCGCCGTAGCGGACGACGGTCGCGGTCAGGATGCTGGCGTCGGAACCGGCGAAGAAACTGAGGCCGCGCCAATGGGCCGGGGAACCGTTCGACGGCCCGTTGACGTTGGTGTCGCCGCCACGCGAGTCGTCGGCGATGCTGGTGAAGACGATCTCGCCGCCACCGCCGCCCTGGCAGATGAGGGTGCCCATGACGTCGACCCTGGAGCCGCCCGAACGCATCTTGATGATGGCGCCGTTGTCGATGGTCAGGCTGGCGCCGGGATCGATGGTCAGGCTGTTGTCCTTGGCCAGGACGCCGCCGATCAGGTTGTCGCCGCCGAAGGAGACCGAGTTCGAGATGTTGAGCTGGTTGCAGACGATGGTCGAGCAGGCGCTGCAGCCGGTCGAGGTATTGCCGCTGTAGAGGCCGAGATTGTCGAAGGTCGCGTTGACGATCGGCGTGTTCAGGAACTCGAAGCGACAGGACGCGATGGTCGGCATCGAGCTGCCGCCGCCGGTGTCGATGCCGACGCCCAGGCTGTTGTCGATCAGGCAATCGAAGAAGCTGGGGCTGGAATCGACCAGCGTGATCGCGGGCTGGAAGCTGAAGCCGGTGTAGCGGATCACCGCGTGATCGAGAACGCTGCCCGAGGCCGTGGCGCCGAAGGTGAGGCCACGCCAACGGGCGGGGGCGCCGCTGGACGGACCGTTGTTGTCGGTGTCGCCGCCATGGCTGTCGTCGCGGGAATCGGTGAACACGACCGGACTGCCGGCGGTACCAGCGCAGTTGAGCTGGCCGTCCACCACGATCTGGATGCCCGCTGCGGCGACCTTGGCGTTGAAACCGGCGCCGATGTTCAGGACCGCGCCGGCCGGGATCGTCTGCGAGCCGATCAGGAGGACTCCTCCGGCCAGCTGGTTCGCGGCGCCGATGGTCACGGTGCCCGCGATCGAACCGGTGGTCACCTCGATCGAGTTGTGGGTGCTGTTCCCCGATGAGCTGTTGTTGCTGAAGTCGGCGAGCTCCTGAAGCGGGCAGTTGATCACCGGGCGAGCGTTGTTCAGGAAACTGCAGCCGCTGACGATCCCACGCCCGAGGCTCTGGTAATCGAGGCCCGCGGCGAGACCGTCGCGGAAGACGCAGTCGGTCAGGCTGACGCCGGCGTTCGGCGGCAGCGTCAGCGCGGCCGCGAAGTTCGCTCCCGTGTAGCGGGTCTCGAGGCCGGTGACCGAGCCGGTCGCGGCGGCGGTGAAGACGACGCCGCGCCACTGCCCGGGGGCGCCGACACTCGAACCGTTGCCGTTGGTGTCACCGCCGGCGCTGTCGTCTTGGATCACGGTGAAGATCGCGGGATTGGCGCTGCTGGCGGACACGTTCAGCTGGCCGTCGACCACCATCTGGGTGGAATTCGAGAACTTGACGATCGCTCCGGCCTGCACCGTGAGGGTCGTGCCCGTGGGGACGGTCAGACCGGAGGCGCTGTGATAGACGATGCCCGTGAGCAGCGGGCCGCCGGCGCCATCGGAGACGTTGCCGGAGAGGGCGACCTGTCCGCGGAGGGAGGCGGTCGCGGAGCCGAGGATGAGGACGAGCGCCGCCAGCAGGGCGCGGGGGGGCATGGTGGTGATCATGGCGTGGTCCTGAAGGCCTGGTTGTCGGGCGCGGCAGCGGGGGTCGGCCGCGAGGACCAAACGTGGCAGGCGGGGCCGCGAGGATCCAATGAAGAAGCGACGAAATGTGCCTGGAGGGCAATCCGGACGTAATTCCCGGCTCACCAGAGGGCGCGGATCGCGAGCGCGAGGGCGAAGGCCAGCATGGCTCCGACGTAGACCAGGCGGAGCAGGCGATCCGGCAGGCGACCGGCCAGCTGGGCGCCGAGGAAGCCTCCGCCCGACTGGCCCAGGATCAGGGCCGCCGCGGCCGGCCAGACCACGAGACCGGCGTCGAGGAAGATCGGCAGGACGGCGATGGTGTAGCAGAAGACGATCGCCACCTTGGCGGCGTGGACCTCCGCCATCCGCGACCAGCGGCCGATGATGAGGGCCGAGGCCAGGACGAAGCCGACCCCGATCTGGATGAAGCCGCCGTAGAGGCCGACCCCGAACAGGATCAGGGCCTGGACCGGGCCGGGTCGCGTCCGGGCCGGACCGGTGCCGCGCCGGGCCCGGAGGCTCAGCAGCGCCAGGACGCCGAGCACCAGGGCCAGGATCAGCTCGTAGACCCGGTCGTCGATCCGCCGGGCCACCAGGTAGGCCCCGAGCAGGGCGCCGGGCAGGACCGGCAGGGCGAGGGGCAGGACCGAGCGCAGGAAGGACCGATCGAGGATGCCGGCCCGGCGGAAGCCGACCAGGCCGAACAGACCCTGCATCAGGATCGCCGGTCTCAGGCTGGCGTTGGCGGCGGTCGCGGGAATGCCGAAGAAGATCATCGTCGGCACCAGCAGCATCGAGCCGCCGCCGGCCAGGGTGTTGAGGATGCCGGCGACCAGCCCGAGCCCGGCGAGGAGCGCCAGCTCCGGATAGCCGAGGGGGTTCATGGCTCGACGCCGAGAGCCTCGGCGCTCAGGTCGAAGTTCTCGTAGCGCTTCTCCGACAGGACCAGGAGGGCATAGGCCACACCGACCAGGACCAGGGCGGCACAGCAGAGGCCGATGAAGAGCCGCGCCTCGAGCGGCGCCGCCTCGATCAGCCCCAGGAGGAAGATGACCGCGAGCCCCACCACCGCGGCCGGGAGCAGGAAGACGACGAGGACCAGCACGCGGACGATCGCGCCGAGGATGTTCTGGCCGAACTGGTCGAAGCCCTGGCGCAGGCCGCGACCGAAGCGGACGAAGCTGGGCATGTGCAGGGCCAGGAGGTTCTCGAGGCTGAACAGGGCGAAGTCGAGCGCGAACAGGACCGGCAGGGCCACCAGGAAGGCGATCACGCGGCGCTGCCAGTCGAAGGACGAGGGCAGGCCGTCGGGCAGGAGATAGAGGCCGAGGCCCACGAGGACGAACTGGACCGTGAAGACCACCAGGGTGGGCCCGAGGACCTCGCCGAGGAGAAGGTCCCGACCGCGGATGGGCAGGGCCTTCAGGACGTCGAAATGCGGCAGGTCGATGCGCAGGTCGACGCGCAGGAACGAGGGCCCGAGCAGCGAGCCGTAGGCGGCGACCACCAGGAACATGAACGAGAGCACGGCCTGGCCCTTCCCCGCCTCCATGTGCTCGCGGGTGAACATGAGGGCCGCGACCAGGAAGGGGATGACGATGAAGATCGCCCGGGTGGCGGCCCGCGGCAGGCGGCCGATGCTGATCACGTTCTTCCAGACCAGGGCGCGCCAGACCGGACCCAGGGGGTGGAGGACCGGGAAGCCGGGCCCCTCCCCCTTCACCACCAGCTTGCCCGGATCAGCCAGACCGGCGGCGCCCTCGCGCTTGACCCGACCGAGCATGCTGGCGTTCTTGAGGGCCTGGTCCTCGAAGCGGTGGTCGGCCAGGACCAGGAGCTGGAAGAGCAGGACCGAGGCCGCCACCAGGATCCCGGCGCCGACGAACCAGGAGCTGCCGGCGGAGAAGACCACGAGCACGGCCAGGAAGCGGACGGGCGCCAGCAGGTAGCCGAGCGGTCGGGCGGCCACGAGGCGCTCGATGTCGCCGAAGCCCTCGATCCCGTCGATCGCCCGGGCCGAGATCAGGGCCGCGCCCAGCAGGGCGACCAGGATGAGGAGCCCGGGCAGCCAGGCCAGGAGCCAGCCCAGGCCGCGCCGCAGGGAGAGCGAGCGGAGGCTCAGGGTGACGAAGATCGAGTGCAGGTGGAGGGCGTTGCCGATCAGCCAGAAGGAGGGCACCAGGTAGGCGAAGGACCGGTCCGGCAGGCTCCGGTGGGCGAAGAGCGACAGCACCAGGGCGCCGATGATCTGACCGAACTGCGCCTGGATCAGCTTGAAGAGCAGGAGCTGGGGTCGGCTCACCGGAGCCGGAAAGAGCAGTTCGACCTCGGCCTCGCGGAAGATGAGGCCGCGACCCAGGGCGCCGAAGATCCAGGCGATCAGCAGGTTGACCAGGAAGTAGCCCTGGACCACCACGATCGCCGCGGCCCCGGCCCCGACCGGGTCGAGGGCGCGCTCGCGAGCGAGGCCGCGGAACAGGAAGAACCAGAGGTAGGCGGCGGCGAAGAGGGCGCCGAGCAGGTAGCGCGGCTTGCGCAGGCGGCCGACCAGGGCCCGCAGCCGGTTCACGCTGCTCCGGGCGAGCTGGTAGCCGAAGGCGGCGAGAATGGCCTTCACGCGCCCTCCTCGCCGATCTCGGTCAGACGGAAGAAGATGTCCTCGAGCCGCGGGTTCTCGGGCAGGCCGTCGAGCTGGGCGCGGATCTCGTCCAGGCTCCCCTGCACCACCCGCCGCCCCGCCTTCATGATCAGGATCTCGTCGCAGATCGCCTCGACCAGTTCGAGCTGATGCGAGGAGACCACCACCGCGGCGCCCTGGTCGCGGGCCCGGCGGGCGATGGCCTCGCGCATCCGGCGGATGCCGGCCGGATCGAGCCCGGTGAGCGGCTCGTCCAGGAAGATGGCCAGGGGCCGGTGCAGGAAGCCGATGCAGATCGCCACCTTCTGCTTCATCCCTCGGGACAGGGCTCCGGGCAGATGGCGGCGGCGCTCGCCCAGCTCGAATTCCTCGAGCAGCCGGTCGATCCGCTCCTCGACGTCGGCGATCTGGTGGATGCGGCCCATGAAGCGCAGGTGTTCCTCGACCGTGAGGTAGTCGAAGAGGTGCGGCGTGTCCGGGACGAAGGCCAGGAGCCGCTTGGCGCCCAGGGGGTCGGCCACCAGGTCGGCGCCGGCGATCCGGACCGAGCCCCTGCTGGCCGGGATGATCCCGGCCATGCAGCGCATGCTGGTGGTCTTGCCGGCGCCGTTCGGGCCCACGAGCCCCAGGACCCGCCCCGGACGGACGACCAGATCGAGACCGTCGACCGCCAGGTGCCCGTCATAGGACTTGCTCAGTCCCCGGGCCTCGATGATGCATTCCAGCTCGTTCATGGCTCCTCACCCGGCCTCCCGGTCACCTCGACGGAACAGGCCCCACAGGGTATATAGGGGACCTGCGGAGAGGCAAAGCCCCTCTTGCCGCCGTTGCGACCGCATTTGAAAGGCGACCGACATGGAATTCTTCGTCGACACCGCCGATCTCGACGAGATCCGCGAGTCCTATTCCTGGGGAATCGTCAACGGAGTCACGACCAACCCCTCCCTGATCAAGAAGGCGGTCGACAAGCTGAACGCCAGCGGTTCCGGCCAGTCGATCGCCAGCTACATCGAGTCCATCCTCCAGACCGCCGGCGAGGACCCGGTGAGCCTGGAGGTCATCGGCGCCACCGAGGAGGACATGGTCCGCCAGGGCCTCTTCCTCTACGAGCGCTTCAACCCGGTGGCCGGCAACGTCGTGGTCAAGATCCCGGTCAATCCCGACATGGAAGGCCAGGGCCGCGGCGCCTTCGACGGCCTCAAGGCCATCAAGCAGCTCGCCGACCGGGGCATCCCGGTCAACGTCACCCTGGTCTTCACCCCCGAGCAGGCCCTCCTGGCCGCGAAGGCCGGGGCCGCCTACGTCAGCCCCTTCGCCGGCCGCATCGACGACGACCTGCGCAAGACCGCCGGGCTCAAGTTCGGCAAGACCGACTACTACGCCGAAGAGGGCGAGGCGGACCGCCACGACAACGGCATCGTCTCCGGCGTCGACCTGGTCTCGCGCTGCGTCGACATCCTCGGCATGCAGGGCTACGACTGCTGCAAGGTCCTCGCCGCCAGCCTGCGCAACCCGCGACAGGTTCGCGAGTGCGCGCTGGTCGGCGCCCAGGTGGCGACGATCCCCTTCGACGTGCTGAGCGCGATGGCCAGCCACAAGAAGACGGTGGAGGGCATGAAGGCCTTCACCGCGGACATCGTTCCGGAATACGCCCGGCTCTTCGATTGACCCGGATCGAGATCTAGATGGAACGCAACATCGTCGACTTCATCGAGACGCACGTCGCGAGCGTCTCCGATCTCGAGGCCCAGCTCAACCTGGCCGAGTGGCGCTATCGCCGTCACGGTAGGGGTCCCGACGAACGCACCATCGAGGAGAAGCGGCAGCAGATCGAGGAGATCTTCGCCAACCGAGAGAACTTCGCCCGGGTCCGCACCTACGACGACGAGGGCCTCGCCAGCGAGGACCTCACCCAGCGCCAGATCCACGTCATGCGCCTGCGCTTCGCCCGGGCGCAGATCCCCACCGAGACCCGGAGCCGCTCGCGCGAGCTGATCGAGGAGATCAGCAACGTCGCCCATACCTATCGGGTCGCCATCGACGACGAGGAGCTGACCCTCTTCGAGGTGGACGACATCTTCGAGAACAGCGAGGATGCCGAGCTGCGCGAGGCGGTCTGGGGCACCACCCTCGAGATGGGCGAGGACTTCGGCGAGCACATGGTGAGGCTGGTCGGCATCCGCAATCGCGCCGCCCGCGATCTCGGCTACGACGACTTCTACCGCATGATGCTGGAGCTGAAGGAGGTCGGCGAGGACGGTCTCCTGGCCCTGGTCAAGAAGGTCGTGCGCGAGTCCGACGCGGCCTACGACAAGCTCAAGAACGAGATCGACGAGGAGGCCAACCGGCGGTTCAAGCTGCGTCGCGCCGGGGTCATGCCCTGGCACTACGGCGACCTCTTCTTCCGCCGCATGCCGGTCAAGAAGCGGCCCGACTTCGACCGCTACTTCGAGGGCGTCGACCACGTCGGCGCCGCCCGCGCGTTGTTCGCGTCGATGGGCTTCGATGTCGACCCGATCCTGCAGAAGAGCGACCTCGACACCCGCAGCGGCATGGCGCCGGAGATCCGCGCGATCCACATGGACCGCCGCGGCCAGGACGTCCGGCTGGTGGGCCAGCTCGGCGACGACGAGGCCTCGATGCAGGAGCTGATCGGGGCCCTGGCGCGGGCGCTCTACTACCGGGGACTCCACCCCGATTTGCCCTATCTCCTCCGCGAACCGGGCCACGAACTCCTGCTCGAGGGCACGGCGCGGATCTTCAGCTCGCTGAGCCGCGACCCGGTCTTCCTCGGCGACATGGTCGGCGGCAACAAGAGCAGCATCACCCGCAACCTCAAGGCGCTCGGCGACCTGCCCCGCCAGGACGGCCTGCTCAAGTGCCGCTGGCTGCCGGCCTTCATCTACTTCGAGCGCGCGCTCTACGAGAATCCCGGCCGTGACCTGCAGCGGATCTGGTGGGATCTGGTCGAGATCTTCCAGAAGATCCGGGTGCCGCCCAACCACGCCCACGGCCACGACTGGGCCTGCAACCTGGACATCGCCGAGGACCCGATCAGCCGGCAGAACGACTTCCTCGCCGACCTGATCGCCGCCCAGTTCCGCGCCACCTTCCTCCGCGAGCTCGGGCCGGGCCTGGTGGGCAACGCCGGCATCGGCCCCTTCCTCAACGAGAAGCTCTTCGCCCTGGGCAACAGCCGCCACTGGCGCGACCTGGTCGCCCAGGCCACCGGCGCCAAGCTCGACTGCCGCCATCTCCTGGCCGAGATCCTCGGCTGAGCCCGAACGGGAAATGTGACCTGGTGATGGCGCGGCGTCCGGCGCTGCCGTAACCTCCGGGTTGCGATCCGGTTTCAATGTCGCCGCCGACCCGAACCCGGATCGGCCGAGCCCCGACCGAACACCTTTTCCGGAGACGAGATAGATGCACAAGCGAATCCTCGGCTCGCTCCTCCTTCTGCTGGCGCTCAGCCTGAACGGACTCGCCCAGATCGGCGAGACGGCGCCCAAGATCGAGGCCGACGAGCTCATCAACACCAAGCTGAAGAGCACGGCCGACCTCAAGGGCAAGCTCGTCCTGGTCGAGTTCTTCGCCCACTGGTGAGGGCCCTGCAAGGCGGGTGTCCCGCATCTCAATCAGTTGATTGAGGAATACGGCAAGAAGGGTTTCGAGGTCCTCTGCGTCACGGCCGAGCCCAAGGCTCCGACCGAGAAGTTCATCGAGGACACCAAGCTCACGGCCTCGGTGGCCCTGCTCTCGCAGGGAACCAACTCGGCCCTGATGCAGTTCTACGGCGCCAAGGGCTACCCGAGTTCCGCGCTGGTCGACCCGAAGGGCAAGGTGGTCTGGACCGGCCACCCCGGCGGCCTGAACGGCAAGATCATCGAGGAGCACATCGGCGGCGCGCGCGTCGGCAACGCCGACGGCGGCCTCTCGGTGGACGTCGAGCTGCCGCGGAAGTGGGCCTCGGCGGCCAAGTCGCTGCAGAAGGGCGACATCGGCCGTGGCCTGGTGGCGCTCGACAAGGCCCTGGCCGACCAGGGGCTGGCGGAAAGCGACCGCGAGACCCTGGAGAAGGCCCAGGCCGAGGCCCGGGCCCTGTTCGAGTCCGGCTGGAACACGGTCGAGACCGCCGCCGGCGAGAAGCGCTACTACGACGCCCTCGCCGGTCTCGAGCCCCTGGTGAAGCACTACAAGGGCCACGAGTTCGGCGATCGCGCCACCGCCCGGCAGAAGGAGCTGAAGGGCAACAAGGAGCTGAAGGACGAGATCGAGGCCGGCCGCCGCATCGCCGGCGCCCTCGAAGACCTCGCCGCCGAGAAGGCCGACAAGGCCCGGCGCAGCCTGGAGGGCATCCTCAGCGGCCCGCTGAAGGAGACCGAAGAGGCCAAGCGCGCCCAGCGGATCCTCGACGAGATGGGCAAGGACTGATCCAGTCCCGAAGCCCGACCAAGAAAGCGCGAGAGGCGCCCGGTGACCCGGGCGCCTCCTTTCTTTGCCCCCCGGCCGGCCCTCGGAGCGCCGGCTGCCTGGCCGGCCTGGCCGCCGATCGCGACCCCCACCCCCACCCCCACCCCCGGACCGCGCTGCGCCCGCTGCGCATCTGAAGCACGCCGCCTCCTCGCAGTCCCACCCCGGACCGCGCAGCGCCCGCTGCGCCTTCCGTTCTTGCCAGGAGGTCGTCGAGAACTTGCGGAGCTGGCGCTCCGCGCTCCACAGCAGAACCACCACCCGGCCGGCCCTCGGAGCGCCGGCTGCCCAGCCGGCCTGGCCGCCGATCGCGACCGCCCCACCCCCGGACCGCGCAGCGCCTGCTGCGCCTTCCGTTCTTGCCGGGAGGTCGTCCAGAACTTGCGGAGCTGGCGCTCCGCGCTCCACGGCAGCACCACCACCCGGCCGGCCCTCGGAGCGCCGGCTGCCTAGCCGGCCTAGCCGCCGATCGCGACCGCCCCACCCCCCCAGGACCGCGCAGCGCCCGCTGCGCCTTCCGTTCTTGCCGGGAGGGCGTCGAGAACTTGCGGAGCTGGCGCTCCGCGCTCCACGGCAGCACCACCACCCGGCCGGCCTGGCCGCCGATCGCGACCGCCCCACCCCGGCCGGCCCGGTCACGCTGTGGGGATGACCGGCGGGGCGTGCTACAAGGACCGGCCGCCCGAGCCGAGCCCCACGGGGCCGCCGCGACGCCGGGCCGGATCCCTGGACCAGATAAGGACTGAACATGGCTCACGAGCAGACCCTGGCCGTGGTGGGTGCCGGCAACATGGGTTCCGGCATCGCCCAGAAGATGGCCACCGAAGGCTTCCGCGTCATCCTCGTCGACCTCGACGAGGCCGCCCTGCAGCGCGGCGTCACCAACATCCGCAACACCCTGAAGGAAGCCGTCGAGCGCAAGATCATGAGCGCCGAAGTCGCCGAGGCGGTGATCGCGCGGCTCCTGCCCACCACCGACTGGAGCCGGCTGGCCGAGGCCGAGCTGGTCGTGGAGGCGGTCTTCGAGGACCTCGAGGTCAAGCGGACTGTCTTCCGCCGCCTGGCCGAGAACTGCCGCCCGGACACGATCCTCGGCAGCAACACCTCGAGCTTCTACGTCCGCGACCTGGCCAGCGTGGTCGACCATCCCGAGCGGGTGATCGGCCTGCACTACTTCTACCACCCGGCCAAGAACCGCCTGGTCGAGGTCGTCCCGGCCGAGCAGTCGAGCCCCGAGGCCATCGCCAAGGCCTGGACCCTGCAGGAGGCGATGGGCAAGACGCCGATCGCCTGCCAGGACGCCCCCGGCTTCGTGGTCAACCGCTACTTCGTGCCCTGGCTGAACGAGGCCGTGCGCCTGCTCGAGGAGGGCGTCGCCGACATCCCGACGATCGAGGCCGCGGCCAAGAAGGCCTGGCGCATCGGCATGGGCCCCTTCGAGCTGATGAACGTGACCGGCGTGCCGATCGCGATGCACGCGGCCAACACCCTCGGGCAGCAGCTCGGCGCCTTCTACGCCCCGGCGGCCCTGCTCTGCGCCCAGGTGGCGAAGAAGGAGAACTGGAGCCTCGCCGGCGAGCCCGACCCGAGCCGCTTCGCCGCGGTCGAGGAGCGCATGCTGGGCGCGGTCTTCATGGTGGCCGGCGAGCTCGTCGACGAGGGCGTCGGATCGATCGAGGACACCGACATCGGCGCTCGCGTGGGCCTGCGCTGGTCGAAGGGCCCCTTCGAGCTGATGAACGTCACCGGCATCGAGCGCGCCGTGGCCATGGCCCGCGCCTGCTGCGAGCGCTACGGCCGCGAGCTGCCCGGCGTGCTGGCGACGCAGCTGAAGACCGGCAAACCCTTCGACTTCACCCTGGTCGAGGTCGAGCGGGACGGCGAGGTCTGCACCCTCAGCCTCAACCGCCCCGACGCGATGAACGCGATCAACCAGGACGTGGTCGCCCAGCTCTCGGCCCGCTTCGCCGAGGCCTCGGCCGACCCCGAGCTGAAGGTCATCGTCATCGCCGGCAAGGGCAAGGGCTTCATCGCCGGCGCCGACATCCGCTTCTTCGTCAAGAACATCGAGAAGAACGACATCCCGGCCATCCAGAGCTTCACCGCCGAGGGTCAGGAGCTGCTGGCCCGCTTCGCCGCCTCCGACAAGGTCGTGGTGGCGCGCCTCGACGGCCTGTCGCTGGGCGGCGGCTCCGAGATCGCCATGGCCTGCGACTACATCGTCGCCACCGACAAGGGCTCGATGGGCTTCCCGGAGACCGGCATCGGCATCTACCCGGGCCTCGGCGGCACCCAGCGGCTGAGCCGTCGGGTCGGTCTGCCGCTGGCGCGCTGGCTCGTGCTCAGCGGCACGGCGGTGGACGCGAAGACCGCCCAGGCCATGGGCCTGGTCGACGCCGTCGTCCCCCACGCCGAACTCGGCTCGGCGATCCGCGCGGTCGCCGCCCGCGGCAAGCCGAACCGCGACCAGGCACCGCCGAGCACGGTCCCGGCCGGCTTCGAGTCGATCGCGACCGTCTTCGACCAGGACCTCGCCACGCTGCTCGAGACCGACCCGTCCGGCGTCGAGGGCCCGGCCGGCAAGGCGGTGAAGGCCCTGCGCTTCAAGGCTCCCATCGCCCTGCGCCTGGCCGACCGCCTGATGCGCGAGGGCGCGCGGGTGAGCCTGAAGGAGGGTCTGGCCATGGAGCTCGCCCACCTCGACGAGATCTTCCGGACCAAGGACGCCTACGAGGGCCTGTCGACCCTCGGCAAGGCCCGCCCGGTCTACAGGGGCGAGTGACCGCCCGCCCGGCGTCGGCGCCGGGGCCCGGGTCTTTCCCGGGTCCCGGTCGCCGCGGCGGTTGATCCCCGCCGCGGCTTCATGGGAGAATCCCGCCATGTCGGCGCCTCGCCTCTCTCTCCTCCTCCTGCTCGCCATCGTCCTCGGCGCTCCGGGCCTCCGGGCCCAGGAAGGTGACTGGAGCATCACGGTGGCCGCGCCCGAGGGTTTTCGCGACCTGCCGGGCAGCGGTTCCGGGCGTCGCTTCATCCATCGCCTGCCCAAGCTCCAGGAACGCAGCCGCATCGACGTCGGCGTGATCGCCAGCGGCGCCGGCGACCTCGACGCCTTCCTCGCCGCCGAGAAGGGCGGTGATCGCGACGGCCCGGACCGCGAGGAGAGCCCCGAGATCGCCGGACGGCCGGCCAAGGTCCGCGTCTTCCTGGGCAGCACCGAGCTGGCCGGACGCCGGTTCTCCTACGAACGCATCGTCGCCGCCTGCCAGCTCGAGCCAGGTCGCTACCTCCGGGTGGTGGCCACGCTCTACCACCTGGACGACGAGCCCTCGGCGCGGCTCAAGCTGGTCACCCGGCGCGGCGTCGAGGAGGTCTGCAAGGGCCTGAAGGCGACCCGGCTGGCGGCGACCGAGGCCGAACGCACGCCGCCGCAGCTCGAGGTCGGCGAGCGGCGCGCCGGCAGCTTCGGCAGCGAGAAGATCCTGCCCTTCAGCTTCGACTATCCGCTCGACTGGTACCTCGGCTACGACGACGTCGAGTCGCCCGGGCTGCTGTGGATCCTGGCGACGCCGCGCGACGAGGACGGCTTCGTGCCGCCCGAGGAGGACATGCAGGTCGCCCTGCGGGTCTCGGTCTTCGGCTGCGTGCCCGAGCTGATCGGCGTCGACGACGAACTCGAGCGCGCCTGCGCCTTCGTCCGCGACGACTACACCGCGCGCTTCGCCAAGGGCCGCTGGGAACAGGTCGACGAGGCCCTGCTCGGCAACGCCAAGGGCCGGGTCTTCCGCTACGCCAGCGCCATCGGCGGCCGCGAGGCCGGCCTGGTCCTGGTGGCGGTCGCCGACTCCGGTCTCCTGATCGCCGAGTACCGCTGCCGCGCCGAGGACTTCGCGAGCCGCGAGGCCGAGGGCCGCGCGCTGCTCGGCAGCTTCGAGATCACGCCCGAGCGCGGCCGGACCGCGACCAAGGCGGGTCCCTTCTCCTTCGAGGCGCCCGAGGGTTTCAGCGTCGCCGAGGTGGGCACCGAGGACGCCTCGCGCGCCTTCGTCCTGCGCCGCGCCGGGCTCGAGCTCTTCCTGCGCTCCTATCCCCTCGCCGCCGGCGAGGCTCCCGACGAGGCGGTGCTGCGCAAGCTCGCCGCCGCCTACTTCGCCGACACGCTCGGACTCGGCGCCGCGCTCGAGGTCGAGCGCGCGATGCCGCTGGTCCTCCCCGAGGTGGTCGAGGGCCTGCGCCACTTCAGCCTGCTCGACGCCGCCGCCAGCGACCGCCGCGCGGTCGACCTCTACGCATTCGTCAAGCGCGACGCCCTGCACTTGGCCATCCTGGCCTCGAAGGACGGCCTGCGCGACCATGCCCGCGGCCGCCTGCTCGAGATGCTCTGCCATCTCGAGGGCCCGGGCGCCGAGCCGGCGCCGACCCGCATGGGCGACAACGGCCGCCTGACGCGCCGCGTCTGCCTGCGCTACTTCGACCCGCGCCCCTTCGCCGACGACGGCCGCCTGATCGGCGCCGACCGCGGGGCCCTGGTCCTGGCCCCGGACGGCCAGGCGCTCTACGAGTTCCGCTCCGCCACCGGCGTCGTCCTCAAGCACGGCAGCTACGGCAAGGTCGGCGACCAGCTCATCGTCAACTTCGGCGCCGCCACCGACACCCTCTCCTTCACCTGGTCCAGCGAGGAACGCCTCGCCGTCGACAACGACGGCCGCCGCTGGTACCCCTCCACCAGCTTCTGAGCCTCGCCCGCGCCTGACCGCCCCGCCTCGGAGCCTCTCCGCCCGGGTCCGCGTCCCACGACCACCCATTCGGTTCCCAGCTCACCGGGGCTTCCGTTCACCGTTGCAGCGCCCGAGCGCGCCTACCACGACACCAACTCGACCTGCGCCCACCAAGAACACTCCCGGTCGCCGGCACCAGGTCGATGTCCGCAACGATCCTCGTGATGCCCATCACATCGCAATGGACACAACCCGAGGGCATGTCACCAACTGGACCGCGGAGCGCCCGTTCCGCCAGAAGGAGGTCGCCACGAAGTCCACGCACGGGAGGTGCCGCCAGCCGGACTGCGGAGCGCCTGCTCCGCCTGAAGTAGGCCGCCACGAAGTCCACGCACGGGAGGTGCCGCCAACCGGACCGCGGAGCGCCTGCTCCGCCTCTTCCACGTTGGACCAAGGCAGACCGCAAGGGCATGTCGCTAGCCCGTCACGACTGTCGTCTCTGCCGACAGAGGGATGTGTCGCAATAGACACGCCCGGAGGGCATGTCACTAACGCGTACTGCGCTGTTCAAGATTGATCTGACCGTCGCAATAGACACGCCCGGAGGGCATGTCACTAACCCCCGGCGCCTGAGGTGCCGAGCGCGGTGAAGAAGTCGCAATAGACACGCCCGGAGGGCATGTCACTAACGCAGCGAGGAGTTGGCCCAGCGCAGCTGATCAGGTCGCAATAGACACGCCCGGAGGGCATGTCACTAACGGAATGACTGGACGCGATAAGAGTGGAAGGCTTTGTGTCGCAATAGACACGCCCGGAGGGCATGTCACTAACTCATGGTGGTGATGCCTGCGTGACCACGAGAGTGGGTCGCAATAGACACGCCCGGAGGGCATGTCACTAACGAAGCATGCGCGCGCTTCGCAACTTCGTGATGATCGTGTCGCAATAGACACGCCCGGAGGGCATGTCACTAACAGTACTGATCATGATACGCGTTGCATTGGAGATCGGTCGCAATAGACACGCCCGGAGGGCATGTCACTAACTTCTTCGAACGCAGCAACTTCCCCGGCGTCGGTGAGTCGCAATAGACACGCCCGGAGGGCATGTCACTAACAGCAGGTCTTTGTGGAGGACGGCAAGATTTGGACGTCGCAATAGACACGCCCGGAGGGCATGTCACTAACTGCGCGCGCTTTTCGTCACGATCCTGTTCTCGCTCAGTCGCAATAGACACGCCCGGAGGGCATGTCACTAACAAATTCTCGTATTGTGGGGGATTAAAGTTGGAGAGTCGCAATAGACACGCCCGGAGGGCATGTCACTAACGTCTGATTTGTCGCCGGACCGATCACCCGCACTCCGTCGCAATAGACACGCCCGGAGGGCATGTCACTAACCGCTTGCCCCGGAGGGCTCGGAGGAGGCGATCATAAGTCGGCCTGGGGCAGGAAGCAAGGGAAGCAGGGCGCGAACCGGTCCTGGCATGGGGTTGGAATCTCCTCCGCGAGCGACGTTCTTCGGCTCGGAGCGACGCTATGCCGGGTGCCGATGCTCGACGATCACCCGTCAGCACGCCGATCGGGGCCAGCGGGCCATGGCGGGGCGCCCTCTTTGGCGCAGCCCGCTCGATCGAGACGCCTCTCCGGCGTCGACGCGTCCGGGTACCAGGACCCGAGACGCCGCGTACGGAGCCGCCTCGGTGACAGGTCGCAGGCGACTCCTCTTCACTTGTCAAAGAACCGATTCGTCCGACTTTCGGGTCATTTCCAGCTCAGAGCACGACGACCCCGGTCCAGTCGCCGGGCTCCCGTTGCCAACGGTAGCGGCGGCGCCCGGTCGACCGATCGATCGGGATGATCTCGAGGTCGTCGTCGGGCGCCAGGACGAAACCGAGTTCGCGCCGCAGATCGGCGACCTCCGGCGGCTCGAGGGCGGCCTCGAAGACCGAGTACTGCAGGCGACTGCCGAAACGCTCGAGGACCGCGCCGACGCGGCGACGGCGAAGGTCGGAACGGACGTCGTAGGCGATGAGGTAGAGGCTCATGTGTGACGAAAGGCCTTGAAGTCGCGGACCGGGTCGAGGATCCGCCCCCTGAGACTGCGACATTGACGGTCGATCTGGTGCCGGAAGCTGACGGCCTCCGTGGCGCCCTGGGCGAGGCAGGATCTGCCGAGACCGACCAGGAAGTCGCGAACGAACTCGCGGCGGGCGGCGTCGTCGAAGACCAGCGCGTAGGGGTCGTCGCGCTCGCCCGGGGCGAATCGGTCCGGGCCGATCCGCCGGCTGGCCACGATCGCCATGCGGTCGGCCAGGTGTCGGAAGGGCTCCTGCAGGTCGGAAGCCAGGGCCGCGTGGCCTGCCCGGCCCTCGTGGAAGAGACCGAGCGCCGGTTGGAGCCCGTTGACTTCCAGCGCCCTCGCGATCTGGTCGTGGAGGAGGGTCTGCGCCAGGTTCAGCAGCACGTTGATGGGGTCGGCCGCGCGCGGCGCCCGACGCCCCGGAAAGTGGTGGCCGCGCCCGAGTCGGGTCGCGAAGTCGCCGTACCAGAGCCGGGCGCCGCTGCCCTCGACGCCGCGCAGCTCGGCGAGATCCTCCGTGGCCTGGGCCCGCTGAGCCAGCGCGCGCAGCTCGTCACCGAGGCCGCGACGGCTCTCGGAACGGGCCGAGGCATCGGCCAGGACACCGTGGTTGTGCAGCTTCGCCGCGACCAGGCTCCGGGCGACCTCGAGGCGGAGCGCATCGTCGCGCGCGGCGTCGACCTGGGCGAGCAGGAGACGCTCGGACGACGACACCCGACCTGCCCAGGAGAAGTGGAGCACGCCCTTCCGGGAGACCGCCGCTAGCTCGACGCCGGCCGCCAGAAGGCGCGAGAGGGCCGGCCCCTCGACGGTGACGGGGCCCAGGGCGAGGAGGCGGCCGATGCGATCGAGATCGACCTCGCGCTCCTCCTCACCCTCCCGGCGCCGGCATAGCAGTCGGCCACCCGATGCGACCACGATGGCGCTCGGCTCCGGGCCGAGGATGGCCAGGTCGTCGGCCCTGGCTTCGGTCTCCTCGGACTCTCCCGGCAGCAGCACCTGCTCCTTTCCGGCTCGACGCCCCGGCGGCACCTTCCAGCCCAGATCGTCGATCGCCCGGATCTCGCCCGCGGGCCCGCAGGACCAGTGCCGGCTCCGGGTGAAGCGGAGGCCCAAGAACTCGAAGGGGCGGTCGAAGTCGACCCGGACCGTCTTCTCGTCGTTCAGCCGACATCGGATCGACTCGGCCAGCGCGCGCACCTCGTCGAGCACGGCTTCGGCCTCGGCCTGGTCGCGGAAGAGGAGGACGAAGTCGTCGGCATAGCGCACGAGCCGCCGACCCCGGGCCTCGATCTCCTCGTCGAAGCGGTCGAGGAAGAGATTGGCCAGGAGCGGCGAGATCGGCGCGCCGATGGGAATGCCGGAGCCCGCCTCGCGTCCATCGACCCAGTCGAGGAGCAGGGCCACGAGTCGCTCGTCGCCGAGGTAGACCCGCAGCAAGGTGCCGAGTCGCTCGCGATCGATGCTGGCGAAGAAGTCGGCGAAGTCGAGCTTCCAGGCGTAGCGGAAGCCGGCACGGTAGGCCCGCTGAAGGGCCCGGGCGGCTTCCCTGGTGTTGAGACCTCGCCTATGGGCGAAGGACGAGTTCTCGAACAGCGCGTCGAGATAGGGCGCCAGCTCGGCGAGGAACAAGCGCTGGAGCGCCCGGTCCCGCACCGAGGGAATGCTGAGCCGGCGCTTCTTCTCGCCCTGCTCGACCTCGATTTCCGCCCTCGGGTCCGGTCGGTAGCGGTCGTTCTCGATCGCGGCAAGGGCGGCGCTCAGCTCTCCGGGCTCGAGACGCTCGTCGTCCTGGGCCATCCGGCTTCGCGCGCGGGCGAGCATGCGTTCGAACGCCGAATCGAGCGGCGGGCAGGCGACGCGCGAGAAGGTGACCTGCTCGATCCGGTAACGACCGTAGCCGAAGCTCGTCATCCAGCCGACCTGAACCAGCTGCGCCAGCATCAGGACACGGAGCCAGGGCCGGGGCGGCCTGGCGAAGGCGACCTCGCCCATCACGCCGCCCGTGTGCTTGCGGCGCGGCCAGCGACCGTAGGAGAGGTCGAGCCAGGCCATCCTGCGCTCGCGGACGACGAGGTCGGGAGGCTCGCCGGCAGGCGGTTCCTCGCCCAGGTCCTCGAGACGACGGGCCGCCGATTGCAGGAAGGTCCTCGGGTCGAAGTAGTCGGCGTCGAAATAGCCGGCCCGAGGACGCCGATCGGCCCGGCATCGGCGCAAACGCAGGGGACTCTCGAAGACCAGGCGGACGTCCGGCAACGACTCGAGCTCGGTCAGCGCCTCCTCGAGCCCCGCGACGCTCAGCGGCCGGGGCGCACTGGACCTGGTGACCTGGCCCCGGCCGACCAGATCGAGCACGTCGATCAGCTCGAAGTTGCCCCCGAGTGGGTGGCCGCGCCGATTGGTCATCTGGCCGAGCTTGCGGAGCGAGGCGACCAGGGCGAGCAGTTCGCGGTGGAGTGAGGCCGGCTCGCTGGCGAGCCAGGTCAGACCGAGAACGTAGCGCTCGCCCGACTCGACCTTGACCAGGCCACGCTCGACGATCTCGGGGATGAGCCCCTCGGGAGCCCCGTCCTCGCCTTTTGTGAGACCACGGGCGGTGGCGAAGAGGGCATGGAAGACCGCCGCCGGATTCGGCGGCAGCGACCAGGAGCTCGTTGCCCGGAAGACCAAGCGTAGCCGGTAGACCATCAACTCGCCGATCCGGAGCGGAGGCTGGAGGCGATCAGTCGGGTGTTCGGTCGCGATCGTCACCAGAGTCGACTCGCCGCGGTGATCTGCAACTTGCGTTGCAAGTAGTCCTTGATGCTCGTGGAAAGGTCCTCGAAGGAGGCGGTCTCGTTCGGCGACCAGGTCATGATCACGCGGAACGTCCCGCCCGGCGCGGGCATGACGCGCCAGACCATGGGCGAGGCGAGACGATCCCGACCTCCGCCGCGCCCCTTTGCCTTGTCGTCGGACGCGCGACCGAGCTCGAGGTAGTCCCTTCCACTTCTCTTTGGATCGGAGAGGCCTGCGACCTTGCTCAGGACGCTCTTCGCGTCGCGACAATCGGCGATCTCTTCACCGACGTAGACCTGCGCTGGGTTGACGAGGCAGAATCGCTCTCCAGTAGGTTCGATCGGACGTGGGCCCACGCCAAACGTCTTGAGCACCTTCGATAGTCCATTCCTCAGGAACAACTTGACCTGGCCCGTGTCGTGGGCCGGTTCCAAGAACGGCCAACCCCCTCCACCCTTACGATTCAAGAAGTCCCCATCGTCCGGATGCCACAACAGAGAGCCAGACCCGCGGCGCGAACGGCGCCCGATTCCCCCGAGCTGCAACCAGGTCCAGATGACCGCCGAGGCACGCTTCCGATCGTCGGGCTCCATGTCATCGGGGACCAGGAAGGCAATCCGAAGGCGACCATCCTGCCCTTTCTCGACGGCACGGATCTGAATCCTCTGCCCCCGCACCGTCCCACCCCAGAGACGGGTCTCGATCTCTCGGCCGTCCTCGTCGGCGAGCGCCCGGGTCCAGAATCGAAGCGCTCCTCGGATCGACGGGGGGCGAAGGGCAATCGACTGATCGGTGCCGGCACCATAGCCGCCACACCTGGCCGTCGTGACCCGTTCGAACTCGACGAACTCCTCGCGCTCCGCCGCTCCGCGGCTGCCAAGCCTCCCGTAGCCGGCCGTCGTCTTGCCGCCCACGCCGATCTCGGCAAGCCCGCGTTCGAGGAGGCCGATGAGCTCGTCGCGGTCGGTCCCGGCCATGTCCTGCGGTCCGCGCGTGGCCAGACGGAACTCGAAGGATTTCCCTCTCTTTACTACCGGGAAGTGGATCGGCACCGGCGACTCCGAGTCGAGCGCGAACTTGGCCAGCCCACGGTAGTAGCGGGTGTAGTGCGGGGTCATCACGTCGAGTTCGAGCCAATCGAGATTCTCGGCGGCACCGAGCCCCTCGGGCAAGGCGTCCAGGACGAGCAGGCTTCCTGAAGTCGGTTCGGCGACCAGGACCTTGTCGATGCGCTCGCGCAAGCGCGCCCAGTCGGCGTCGAGCATCGTGCCCGCCTCCTCGAGCCGCTTCCTCCACTCGTCGAGGAGTTTGCTCGGCGACCCCTCGTCGCTCGCGGGCAGATTGAAGTCGCCGAAGAGGGAGCGGAAGCGCTCGGCGTTCGCGACCAGGGCTCCAAGATCCGCCGGGATCTCGGGTCCCAGTGGCTGGCTGGGGTCTTGCTTGACCGTCCGCCCGACAAAGTTCTCGCGCTCGAACTGTCGGCGCAGCATCCCTCGCAAGGCCGTGGCCGGGATGTAGGGGAATCCGTGGAGGGGGTGCAGGGTCAGGCAGGTCTCGAGGGCGGGCGAGTTGGAGAGGCCGATCGCCAGGCGCCAACGGGTCGAGATGGTGCGGGCGAGAAGTCGGTCACCGTGGAGCGCCTCGGCGGCCGTCGTGAAGCTCTCGTACCAGGCCCTGGCTGCCGGGCTTAGGGCCCGATTCGCGCGCACGGAGTTCAGGACCGGGTCGCGGTCGGCCTTCCAGTTCCCCTTGTCCTTCTTGAAGCGGACCGCGCGGCTCATGGCCAGCGAGGGATTCGCTGGCAGCCCCCTTCCAGACCAGCAGGCGAGCGCCTTGGCGCTTGCCGGCCTCCCGCCCAGTCCCTTCCCCTTCTCCTGGCCATCCTTGCTCTGTTCCCGACCATCGAACCGCTTCAGCCAGTCACAAAAGGCCGCGACCTCGGCCGTGGCCTTGCGGGCGAGAACGGGATCGGCGTTCAGGATCTCAGCCACGTTGACAGGGTCGGGAGGCCAACTGGCTTCGTCGGGCCGGGGCAAGACGTCGTCCAGGTGCCTGCAGATTGACTTCCAGACTTCGTCGGCCACGAGACAGCTCGCGGCGATCAGACCGTTCACCCGCAGGAGCGCCGGTAGGCTCGCGAATCCCTTCCAGTTCTGGCAGAGCTGGCGCGCCTGGGCCGCACGGCGACGCTGGAGGCTCGCGGGCATCATGCTTCGACCGCCTCGCCCACGAGGGCGGTGGAGATCTGCGAGCACCGGACCCGGGTGAGGCCGAAGCCGATGGCCTCCATGCCGCCGAGCTGGATGAAGCAGCCATCCTGCCCGCCGAGGACGTGACGCTGAAGGTCACTCCAGACGCGCTTTCTGGCAAGTCGGTCGCCATCGCCAGCTCTCCGCTCCTCCACGCAGCCCACGAAGGAGTAGAAGACCGATTCCGCCGGCAGGGCTTCCATCAGGAAGGGATTCACGACCGTCTTGGCGGAATCGAGCTGGACGCGCTGCTGGAGATGGGTGGCAAACAGGGAGAAGTGGCCGAAGGCCTCGTCCGCCACGACGACGACCCGCTCCTTGTCGATCTCGGGGCGGAACCGGGTCAACAGCGAAGCCAGGCCGTCGTCCGCCCGCAGGATCTCGAAGGGGAATTCCTCGAGGTGGATCTTCCCCCCAGGCTGCCCGGCCTCCTGATGACATAGGACCTTGCCGTCCGGCAGGCTATCGAGGGAACTCAGGCCCGGCGCCGCCTCGCCCAGGAAGAAGGCACGGTCGGCGAGCCAACGGCGCAGGATGAAGGGGCAGGTGACCCACAGGAAGGGACCGGGATTCTCGCTCCGCACCGGCAGCAGAAGGATGCGCCCCTCGATCATGCTGACACAGCCGGCGCTGGTGGCGTCGGCCCGGCCGAAGATCCGTTCCGCCAACTTGGCATCCTCGCGTTCCAGCCGATCCCGGAACACGCCGCGGAGACTCGAACCGGGGACCCAGGGATACCGTGTGACCGGTTCCCTGATGATGGGCAGATCGACCACGCCGTCCTGCTGCCCGCAGCCGATGTGCAGGGGCGTGATGCACTGAAGTCGAAGCTCGGCGAAGTCGTACATGGCGTTTCCCTCAGAGTGGAGTCGTGACCGAGTCCTCGGCCAGGATGATGTTCATGACCAGACCGACGCCGAACACGGCGGCGACCAGAGCGTAGAGGCCCGAACCGTCCGAGCCGAACATGAGGCTGGTGATCAGGAGCGCGTGCGTCGCGGCGAGCAGCAGGATGTCGAGACCTCGATCCAGAAGGGCCTTGAAGCTCGGCGCGGGTACGAGGCGTCGCTCCATCTCCAGCAGCAGGTAGCCGAGAGCCGCCAGGGCGAGGACTGCCTCGAAGATCAGCGCCTGGCCGTCCGAGAGGCTCGTGACCCGGGCGTGCAGGTCGCCGGCCGAAGAGAAGAAGAGCGCGCCCACCAGCGAGGTGCCGGCGAGACGAGGTACCAGGGCGTGCATCGCGATCGCCCAGTCAGGCCACCGATGACCGGTGCCGAACCAGAAGGAACCGACGACGATCAGCGAGTAGGCGCCGAGAACGGCCCAGGCCGTCGGCAGGAGTCCGCCGCGGGACGCCGAGACCGCCGCGCAGGCGACGACGAAGGCGAACGCGGGAATCCACGCCCCCAGTCGCGCCGAGTTCGGTCGGCCCCTACCCCCCTCCTTGGGGCACCCATCCTCGAGCAACAGGACCTTGCGCGCCCGGACGATGTCGTATCGCCTGATGAAGTAGTCGAAGAACCAGCGCCGGATGCGGTCGGGAGAGAAGCGACGGACGTTGTCGTCCGTTTCGCCCTTCCCGTCCATGTCCGCCAGAAGCTTCTCGACCCCAACGAAGAGCTTTGCGTGTAGGTCCTCCCCTTTCTTCCACAGGACCTTGTAGATGAGATCTTCCGCCCCTCGGTCGAGGCCAACGATTCTCTTCAGCAGTTCGTATCGAAGCTTCCGGAGTATCACGCCCTCGTCTACATCTCCTTCCGGATTCATGATTCTCTTGATTTCGGCGTCCAGAGCGCCATCAAGAGCCTTCAGCAGGGCGTCATCCCTTAACCCCTCGCGGATCAATTCCTCGAGGTCACGGCTGACATCGGTTTCGGGCCCATTAGCTGGGTCGACATCCTTGGACCCCTCGCGGTTCGATTCCTCGGGGTGATGGCTGACATCGGTTTCGGGCCCAATAACTCTGTCGTCAGTTGCCATGACCATTCAGACTCCTAAGCCGATCGAACTCCCGACGAACTTCTTCTCGTGCTGGCGCGCACCGCAGGCGGCAGTCCCTCTCACGCAAGTCACTGCCCTGAGAGCTTCACCCTGGTCGGCCGAGCGGTGTTGGTAACCGCTTGCGCCTGCTCGATGATGACATGCTCGGATCCCTCGTGGAGGTAGAGCACCCTACGGTCCGGGCCGCACGGAACCGTGTTCCCGCAGGATCCGAGCCAGCGCCCGGCCATGGTGGCGTAGATCTTGTAGCCACCGGAGACGATCACGTCGGTGGCGCCTTGGCACGCCCGCAGGTGAGCGTGGAAGTCGGCCCCGGCCTCGGTCACGTCGTCGGCGACCAACAGGTGGCTGTCGATCCTGGCCCCGGTCTTCTGCAGAACCTGCTTCAGGAAGTCGGCGGCGATCCGGCTCTCGTTCCCGTCATTGCGGGGCGCCACGAAGCGGATCGACTCGTAGGCTCGGAGCCAGTCACCGAAGGTCTTCTCTTCGGCGGCCGCGAGCCGCATCATGGTGCAGACCTCGGCGCTGTAGCGTTTCGGATGCGCGGAGTTGTCCTTGGGATCCGCCCAGAGTTTCGTGAGCTCGATCGCGTCGGCGTCGTTCGAGAGGAGTGCCAGCAACTCCTTGCGAATGGTCGCCGCATGGGGTCCCTTCGCTCGCCCAGTCGGATCGTCCAAACATTCGGGCTTGAGCCAGTCTTCATAGGCCGGGATGCTCGTCGTCAGTCCCTTCGACCAGCTCGCCGATTCGAACAGCGAGGTCCCGACGGTCACGATGAGGTTCGTCATGGTTTCTCCTACCAGGTTTCGAGCCACTGAATGGCCTTGTCGACGTTCGCGGCCAGGGCTATCGGGTCGAGCCGGCCCTTGCCTTCGATGATGGCCTCGAGCACACGCGTCGCGTCCGACCCCAGGAGCAGCTCCTTCACGGACATCACCGCTTTCGCGCCTCCGTGAAGTTCACGCTCGAGTCCGGCGAGGTTCCCATCGAAGCCGACGAGCGCCGCCTCGATGCCCTGTCGCCGCCAGGTCCGATGGAGATCGCGGATCGGTTTCAGCAGCTTCTTCCGGTCGTCAGGATGAAGTCTCCTGGTGGCCTCGGCGATCTCGGTTTCGGCGATCGGTGTTGGCAACCAGCTCCCGGTCGCACGCTCTGCCCCGCTCGCGGAACCAGCCGTGAAGAGTCGCAGCGTCGCGAAGCCGATCCCGACGCTCTCCATGCCGCCGATCTGGATCCGGGTCACCGGGAGCGAAACGTCGCCCTTGCCGAGGCTCGAGACCCAGCTCAGGAAGCGACTTCCGGCTGGGCAGACCTCCAGGCTGCGAAGGCTGCCCGTGGCGGCGCGACGATCAGGATCGAGGGCGGTGGACTGGATGTCCATGACCGAGGCGGCCAGGAGGTCGACCGCAAGGGCGTCGCCGGCCACGGCCAGGGGGCGATCCTGGCGGAGTCCTCCCGGGAGAGAGGCCAGGGCCTCCGCGGGTGCGCGCAGCGACGAAGTGTGCAGATCGGCGGGATCGATCTCGCGCGATAGCAGCGCCCGGGCGTCGATCGCGGGACAGCCGGTGGCATGTCCCAATCGGACGAGCAGACCGAGGGTCGAAGCCGGGACGACGTCAGCGAATTCACCCCCGCGGAGTCGATACGGGAAAGACAGCAGGCGCGCCTCGCCGAAGACCAGGGTCGAGGGCCTACCCTGACTCCAGTCTTTGACGCCCACGCCGTCTTCCGTGCCCATTGCCTCGGTCCTCTGGGCCGCGGCGATGACGCCCTTCAGAGCGGAGTCCGGAATGAAGGGAAGCCCGGTCCAGGAGTCTCGGACGAGGAGGCGGTCGACCTCGTCTCCGTCGCCGGTCGCCACGTTCAGGGGCGTCACGGTGCTCAGTTCGAGCAGGGTCTCTCCGGGTTTGATGTTCAGGGTCATGACCAGAGCCCCAGCAAGATGCGGCCGAAGCCGGCGGCCCCGCCGCGCGGCGAGACGGAAGTCAACCAGTGGCGACCGACGAGTTCCTGCCAGTCCTCGGGGCTCGGCCGCATCTCGCCCCAGGCGTAGAAGAAGACCGAGCCGCGCGGCACCAGGGTCTCGAGCGGTCGGGGCCAGCCCCGGGTGTTCCAGCCGCTGATCCGCGCGGCCCGGCCCCGCACGCAGGCAACGGGGAGGCGGCCCTCGATCTCGGGCGGCTCGCAGGCCAGCGAGGGGGTCAGCAGATAGGCGAGGAAGCCCCGGGTCTTCCCGAGCTCGGCAGCGACGACCGCGTCGCGAAGATCGGCGAGGGGCACCTTCGCCCCATCCGTTCGCAGACGGACGCGACGTCGATCGCCACCCAGGAAGGCAGTTCGTTCGGTCGGCAGATCGACGGGGGCGCGCAGCCGCATCAGCACCCGGAGACCGACCGCGCCGTCGCCCGAGAGCCGGGGTCGGCGGTATGGGCGGTTGAAGAGCATGCCGTCCTGCGGGCGGTTGCGGTCGTTGTCCATCCGCAGACCGACACGGGACTCGGCGCGCAGCAGGTCCGATTCCCGGACCAGCTCCTGGTCCGAGTGCTGCGGTCGCGCAGTCAGGTAGTTCTCGAGGACGGTCCGGTCGACCAGGAGATCACCGTGGTCGACCTCATCTCGGATCTCGGTGCGATTCATGATGTGGGTAGCCCCGGTCGAGACACGGATCTGCTCCCTGCGCAGTTGGTCGGGCAACAGGTAGGAGCCAGGGTCGATCCGGATCGAGGAACCGCTCCGACGACAGGGGAGGTTGAGCGGCCGGGGCAGCAGGTCCTGGCCTCGAGGGTCCTGGTACCAGTGGGCCAGCAATTCGGCGGTCGTGGCCCCCTCCGGAGGAGACATGATGTCCGAGACCACCTCCCCGAGGGCGTCGTCGCACTCTGCGTCGAGGAGGCTCTTGCCGACGCAGCCGAAGATCGTGAGCGGGGACAGGTCCTGCGCCGCCCCTTCGAGTGCGGTCGACAGATTGCCGGCGCGGTTGTCGCCGAAGAGGAGGGGCTCGACGAGTTTCAGGTCGAAGCAGATGTCTTGGGGTTTCGCGGTCATGCCGACTCTCCCTTCGTCTCATGAGCCGCGGTCGTGGCCGGGATGCGCCGATCGACGGCATGCCGGGCCATGAAGGCCGCAAGCCGCGGGAAAGCGATGGCGGTCGCGAGCATGTCGGGGCAGCCCGTCGTCCAGAGTCCGTCGATGTCGTCGGCGAGGCCCTCGACCACGGCTTCATCGCACTGTCGGCGCAGCTTGCGGATCCAGGTGGCCCTGATCAGCTCGAGGGCACGATTGGAGTCATTCGGGAGCTGCTCCAGGATCGTCGCGGCGGCCTTTTCGGCGCCGTAGACCCAGCCCGAGGAGAGTCGGCCGGCGACGAGCTGGCGACGGAGCGCCTCGACCAGCGGCCAGCAACCGTCCCAGCCGTCGGTGATCCCGAAGCTGGCGCCCGAGGCGGTCTTCAGCCGGACGGACAGGGCGTCCTTCGACCGACTGCGCCGGCGGCGGAAGGCCTTGGCCTCGGCGATGGCATGGCGGGCCTCCGCCAGCCCGATCGACAGCGGTTGCTGGTGGTCGACCAGGGCGATGCCGGCCGATACGGTGGTCACGGCGCCCCAGGACTCGCGCCACGACTCGCGGATGGCCCGGGCCAGCGCCAGAGCGGTCGACGCCGGGCAGAGGATGAGGCCCTCGTCGCCACCCAGGTAGAAGCTGCGACCGAGGCAGCCGCGAATGACCACCTGCAGCCTCTCGGCGACGTCCTTGCCATTCGGGATGGCGGCGAGGTGCTCTCGGCTCCTTTCGCCAAGACTATCGCCATCGAAGGTCAGGACCGCGAGGACGGTCGAGGGCTCGCCGGTGAGGCCGCTCCGCTCCAGGTCGGCGGCGAGGGCGACCGCCGCGCTCCGGAGTTCCCGGTCGAGAGCCGCGTCCGAGGGTCGAGGCGGAGACGAGGTGGAAGGTGTCGGCCTGCCGCGGGTGTAGAAGAGCAGCTCCGGATCGGTCCTGTCGATCGCCTCGGCCGCCTTCTCGAGTCTCCCGCACGCGCCTGGAGAAAGAGACCGCGCCTCCTGCAACCAGTCCGCGGCCGCGATCGCTCCGGTCGAGGGGAATCGACCGCCGGACAGGTAGCCCGCGCGACGCTTCACGAGACAGGTCGGGCACAGGCGGTCGCCGGCCTCGATGCGGAGGGAATCGAGCAGTTTGCGGTCGGAGTCCAGCGCGTGCGCGACGGCGCGCCAGACATTCCAGCGCTTCCCCGGGCTCTGGTCGGCGTCGACCTCGGGACCGATCGCTTCCCGAAGGCCGCAGAGCGAGCACTTCGTCCAGGGCTGGCCCGGTGGGAACGCGAGGCGAGGCCGGTCGCGCTTGAGGGCCCCCATCAGGGTGTCGACCGCCGCGAGTCCTTCGGTCGCCTCGACCTCCGCGAGTTGCAGGCACCAGAGGCTACTGACCGGCGATTGAGCCGAGGTCAGGGCCTTCTTGACCATGCGCAGCCGGGCCCGGACGTCCGCAGCCAGACCGTTCACGACCGACGACCGAAGCTCGGTCCAGGACGACTCGACG
Source organism: Planctomycetota bacterium (assembly GCA_020639295.1). GTDB lineage: Bacteria > Planctomycetota > DRQF01 > JACKGY01. Next base: position 21,332 of record JACKGY010000015.1, on the reverse strand, counting down.
GCCGACTCGGCCTGTCGAAGGGCCTCTTCCGCCTGGTCGAGGCTGCAGCCGACGATCCTGCCGGCGGCGCGATTGGGCATCGAGTAGCTGCCGGCGAAGGCCGTGTCGAAGCCGTGAGTCGGCAGGTCATCGAGCTTCGGCAGGAGGATCTCGAGTCTCTTGCCTAGGGCCTGGGCCCGATCGCGCAGAGCCGCGAGGGCGCGCTCCATGATCCAGGAGAGGAAGACCGAGCCGGCGCGAAGATCGCGCGAACGGCGCGCGGCCTCGATCCACTCCTGAACCGGAACGACGGTGAAGGCCCAGTAGCAGGCCGCTTGTGGAGCCGGGGAGCCGGTCTCTTCGCGGGGGCATGAGGGAGCCGAACCACCAGCCGCTGCCGGGTCGTCGTCAACATCGCTCACGTGACGTCCTCTCTTGGTCGAGCCTCTGCCGGCAGGAACCGTCGCTGACGGGAGTCGAGAACGGTTGCGACGTGTGCCGCTGATCCACGCCGGGAAAGAAGAGGATAGTCCTGCCGGACACCTTGTCCAGCGCGTTTCGGGCCGGTCCCCTGCCGGGAGTTTCGCGGGCGCGACTCGGTCTCGACTGCTTGTTCGGCTCTTGTTCTCGGGCTTCCGGTCACGGTTCGAACATTCGTCGCGTCGGGTCCGGTCTTCACCGGAAAGTCGTGAGAACTTTCTGGACGGTGAGTTCTTTGCGACATAAAGTCTCGATCCCTGGAGCGACCCGGAGGCGGACATGAGCAGCGTGATCGAGGTGCGGAAGCTCGGCCGGCGATTGAAGCAGGCCGGTGGCGAGAAGGCGATCCTGAACGAGCTGAGCTTCGAGCTGGCGAGCGGCGAGTTCCTCTGCATCATGGGACCGAGCGGTTCGGGCAAGACCACGCTGCTGCACCTGCTCGCGGGTCTCGACCTGCCCGACGAGGGCACGATCCTGATCGAGGGCAAGGCGATGGACCGGCTCGGCGAGGACGGCCGCGCCATCCTGCGCCGCGAGCGCATCGCCCAGGTCTTCCAGTTCTTCAACCTGATGCCGGCGCTCAGCCTGCGCGAGAACGTCGCCCTGCCGCTGGCGATCGCGGGCCGGCCGGCCGGCGAGCAGCGGGCGCGGATCGACGGCCTGATCGAACGCTTCGGCCTCGGCCATCGCGCCGACGCGCTGCCCAGCGCGCTCTCGGGCGGCGAGATGCAGCGCGCCTCGATCGCCCGGGCGCTCGCCGGCGGCCAGGGACTCCTGCTCTGCGACGAGCCGACCGGCAACCTGTCGCAGCAATCGGGGCTCGAGGTGATGCAGAGCCTGCGCCGGCTGCGCGACGAGGACGGCAAGAGCATCCTCCTGGTCACCCACAACCCGCGCGACGCCGCCTTCTCCGATCGCGTGCTCTTCCTGGTGGACGGACGCCTCGACCCGGACCACGAGCTGCGCGGCCCCGGGCTCGAGGTCGAGCGGATCCACCGAAGCCTGGCGGAGCTCGCCATCTGATGCATCTTCGCACCGTCGCGCTGAGGAGCCTCCTGGCCCGGCCGGGCCGGACGCTCTTCTCCATCCTCGGCATCGCCATGGGCATCGCCATCGTGGTCGGCATCTTCACGCTCGACCACAACACCCTGCTCGGGCTGAAGGGGCCGGGCGATCCCGACTGGCAGGCCGACCTGCGGGTCAGCCCGGAGGGCGGCATCACCGATCCGCGCGCCGAGCTCGCCGCGATTCCCGGCGTCGCCGGGGTCGCCGCCTTCTTCCAGAACGAGGCCGACCTGATCGACGCCGCCGAGGATCGGCCAGCACGGGTCCGACTGATCGGCATCGAGTCGAGCGCGGTCGACGCGCCCGCGCTCTACCGCGTGCTCGCCGGCCGGGGCCTCGCGCCCGGCGGCGTGCTGATCGGCGCCGCGCTCGCCGAGAGCCGCGGCCTCGGCCCCGGCGACGCGATCACCCTCACCCGTCCGAAGCGCGGCGCGCGCAGGATCTGCGTCGATGGCGAGATGAAGCTGGTCGAGCCCGAGAACCAGCTCGAGGACCGACGGCGCAGCTACCGGGTGCTCGGCGTGCTCGCGCCCGAGCGGCTCGGGCGGCGCTCCGGCGGCGACGTCGTCCTGCTCGACATCGCCGACGCCCGCGATCTCTTCGCCGACCTCTTCGCCCGGGTCGACTACCTGGTCGAGAAGGACCCGAAGGTGGACATCGAGCGCCTCACCTCGAGCCTCGGCCACGCCTTCTCCTTCGAGCTCAACCAGGACGTGCTCATCGGCCAGGCCGCCGACGAGCGCGCCTTCCGCAACGGCGTCCGCTTCGCCGGGCTGATGGCGCTCGGCCTCGGCCTCTACGTCATCTTCCACGTCCTCTCGATCGCCCTGGTCGAACGCTCGCGCGAGATCGCCACCCTGCAGGCACTCGGCGCCACGCGCCGACAGGTGGCCGGGCTCTTCCTCGGCGAGGCCCTGGTGCTGGCCCTCGGCGGCGGCCTCTTCGGACTCGGGGGCGGCATCGGGTTGGCCCGGCTCCTGCTCGCCCTGCGGATCACCACCCTGGGAGCGGGTCGACACATCGACGTCTTCGAGATCCCCTGGGCCACGATCCTGCCGCTGGCCGCGATCGGCTGCGGCATCGCCCTGCTCGGCTCGGTCTACCCGCTCCTGCGCATGCGCCGCGCCCAGGTGGCGCGGGCCATCCGCGGCGAGCGCAATCTCGATCAGGGTCCGGGCCTCGGCTTCCGACTGTTCGCGGTCGTCCTGGTCACGGTGGCGCTGCCGCTACTCTTCCTCGAGATCGCCCCGGTGGTGGGCGAACAGAAGGAAGCGATCCAGGCCGTGCTCCGGGTCGGCATCGCCGCCTTCGCGGTCCTGCTCGGCCTGCCGCTCCTGCTCCCCGGCCTGCTCGGCCACCTGGCCGCGCTCGTCGTGCGCCTGCTCGGCCGCGTCTTCCCGCTCGGGGCGCTGGTCGCCGCGCGCGAGATCGGGCGGCGGCCGCTCCGGCTCGCGGTCGGTGCCGCGGTCCTGGCGATGGTGGCGGCGGCCTACACCGCGCTCCAGGGCATCACCGCCAGCCTCGAGGCCGAGATCGATCGCTGGGCCGCGGTGGCCGTGGCCCCCAAGCTCTTCGTCGGCGGTCTCGACGGCCGCGAGGTCGCCGAGGTCGATCGCGCGCTCGCCGGCATCCCCGGCCTCATCGCCCACGAGAAGGGCGACCTGCGCGCCTACGTGCCCTTCCTGCTCACCGGGGTCGACGAGAAGGCCCTGCTGGCGGCGAAGGTCTTCGCCGATCCGGAGCGGCTCGATCGCTTCCTCGGCGGTCGCGGACTCGTGGTGTCGACCCGGCTCGCGCGCGACCAGAAGCTCGCGGTCGGCTCGCGCCAGGCCATCCGCACCGGCCGCGGCCAGGTGGAGTCCTTCGAGGTCCTGGCGATCAGCGACGCGGTCGGCTTCTTCCCCTATCCGGACGAACGCATCTACGCGGTCACCACCGAGGAGACGATGCGCCGCGACTTCTGTCTCGACACCGCGAAGGCCGATCGCCTGGCGCTGGTCTTCGAACCCGGCCGCGACGCGGCCAGCTTCGGCGCCGCGGTGAGCCGCGCGCTGACGCCGCCGGGAGACGAGGCCCGAGCGCCGCTGGTGATTCCCGGCGCCAAGGTGGCCGCCGACGCGCGTCTCGACGTCGCCCGCGACTTCGTGCTCTTCGACGTCATCATCCTGCTGACCGCGGCCCTCGGCGGACTCGGCGTGCTCAACGGCCAGCTCCTCTCGGCGCTCGAACGGGCGAAGGAGCTGGGCGTCCTGAAGTCGCTGGGCTGCACCCGCCGGCAGATGGCGGGACTGGTGCTGGTGGAGGCGGCGACCATCGGCCTGCTCGGCGGTCTGCTCGGCGCCGCGCTCGGTCTCCTGCTCAACCCGGTGGTGATCGAGGCCCTGCAGATCGTCTCGGCCTTCGACCTGCCGCTGGTGAACCTGAACGCCCGGGCCCTGCTCGCCGCCCTCGGCGCCATCGTGGTCAGCCTGCTCGCGGCGATCTACCCGATGGTGAAGGTCATGCGCATGCCGACCGCGCGGGCGATCCGCGAGGGCTGAACCCGCGACTCAGAGGATGCCGATCGCCTCGCGGCGCAGGTAGCCCTTCTTGTCGCCGACCGCGATCTTCACCCAGCCGTCCTGTTCCTCGAGGACCTCGACCTCGGCGCCGGCGTGCAGCTCGAAGTAGAGCAGATGCTTCTCCTCCGCCATGCCGGAGAAGACGCTGGCCTTCGCGGCCAGGATGACACCCGCGTCGCGCGGATCGTCGCGCCGCTGCCAGGCCGAGACGGCGAAGCTCAGGCCGACGACGACGAGCAGGATGCCGATCCGACTCCACCAGCGTTGCCGGCCGAGGACGCCCAGGTGCAGCAGGGCGAAGCCGATCACGAAGAAGCCGGTGAACAGGACGAAGGCGAGCCGCGGCGTGGTCCTCTCGTGCAGGATCAGGATGCGCGCCACCAGCGGGTTGTGCTCGGGCCGGGGGATGTCGTCGACGGCTCGTTTCCTCGCCGCGGCGACGTTGTGGGCCACGTCCTCGTTCCAGGGCGCGAGGCGCTGGGCGAGGAGCAGGTAGTAGAGTCCCTTGCCGTTCTCGTCGGCGAAGAGGCAGGTGGTGCCGAGGTTGAAGAGCAGCTCGGGGCTGGCCTCGCCTCCGGCGAGCGCCTGCTCGTAGGCGGCGATGGCGGCGGGATAATCCTGACGGTCGCAGAGGTCGCGGGCGCGATAGAAGTCGCGCACCGGCTCGGAGTTCGTCTGGGCCACGAGGCCGACCGCGAGAACGAGCAGGGCGAGGACGGGTTGGATCGGACGACGGCTCATGCGCGGATCTCCCGATCGAGACGCGCGAGCAGCTCCTCGGCGCGGTCGAGACTGGACCTCTCGTCGCCGGCCTCGCCGCCGAAGGCCGCGCGGTCGAGCTCGTCGAGGAAGGCGGCGCTCGTCGTCGCCAGTTCGCCGGAACAGCGGCCCCGCTCGAGCAGGCCGCGCAGGTTCGCGGCCGACACCGAGGCCGGAGGCAGGCCGAGCTTGTCGGCGACGAAGCCGGCCAGGCAGCGCGACAGCCGGCCGTGGAAGCCCTTCTGGCCGAGCAGCGCGCGGGCCTCGTCGAGCCGGGCCTGCGCCTGCTTCGAGGCCTTCCGGCGCCGCTGCAGCTCGAGGTCGCCGCTCAGGGCGCGGCGCCGGCGGAGGAGGACGGAGCTGATGAGGAGGCTCGCCATCGGAACCAGGATGACGACGAGGAACCAGGCCGCGGGGATGCGCCGATCGAGCGGCCGCATGTCGCCGGGCTCGCCGACCGGGAGGCGCAGCCCCTCGCCGATGGGTTTGAAGGCCAGGCGGCCGCCGCCGTCGGCGCTGAAGACGTCGCTCTCCTCGAAGGTGCCGCTGATCTCGAGCGGCAAGGCGCCGGTGCTGGCGACCGAGAAGGTCTCGGTCGCGGGTCGGAACCAGGCGTAGCGGAAGTCGGGCAGCTCCCTCTGGCCATCATCCAGCGGCCGGATCAACCAGCTGAAGGTGACGCTGCGGTTCGCGCCCTCGCCGCTCGACTCCTTGGGCGAGGGCAGGGTGCGACAGTTCGGGAAGTCGGCGCCGATGTCCGGTGCCTCGATCAGGTCGACCACGGGAGAACCGGAGAGGGTGAGGTTCAGGGTGACGCCGTCGCCGGCGCGGATCTTGCCGCTGCCGTAGGCGACCCTGACCTCGAAGTCGCCGATCGCGTCGCGATAGCCCTCCGGCCGACCGGCGAGCGGCGCGTCGCGCACCTCGAGGACGATCGGCTCGCTGGTGACGAAGGCCTTCTTGCGCCCCTCGTACTCGATGCCGAAGAAGCTCCGGCGCGCGTTCTCGGCCACCTCGAGGCTGGCGCGGGTGCCGCCGAGATCGATCCGGCCGGGCGCGAGCGGGATCAGGGTCTTGGCCAGGGTCAGCTCGAGGATCGGCGGCTTGCGATCGTCGCGGATCACGCGCGGCAGGCGGCGGACCTGGTCGCCGAGCCGGACGTTGGTGAACTGCGGGTCGTTGCGGTCGAGGGGCTCGTCCGGTTCGGCGAGGAAGCCGGGCGGCGAACCGGCCCAGGGCACCTCCAGCCGCGGCATCGACTCCCGGGTGTCGACCACGAGTCGCTCCGAGCTGAGCACCCAGCGCAGACGCACCGGCTGGTTGACGTAGGGATCGAGCCGGTCGGCGACCACCGCGAGACCGACCCAGCGGTTGCCCGGCGCCACCTTGCCCACCTCGAGGACGGCGCGCTGCGGCTGGCAGTCGAAGTTCCGGTCGCCCACCGTCACCGTGAAGGGCGGCATGCGGTAACGGCCCTCGGCCGCGGCGACGACGCGGTACTCGTAGCGGGCGCGATAGTCGATCGAACCGCTGCGCCGGCCGTTGACGATGCTCACCCGCTGGCCGCTGGACTCGATGCCGCCGCCCAGGTATTCGATCTCGAGGCCGGCGACGGCGGGCAGCTGGGGGGTGACGATCTTCGGTTCCTCGCGGGCGTCGAGCGGCATCGCCACCGCCACCGCGACGACGAAGGAGGTCGGCTCGCCGACGACGGCGGACTCGTCGACGAAGCTGGCCTGCACCTCGACGGCCTGGCCGGCGGCCAGGAGCGGGAGGACGAGGAGGGCGAGCAGGGCGCCGAGGAATCTCACCAGTCCTTCTCCACCTTGCGCCGGCCGCCACGGGCGGCGCGCTGGCGCTCGTCCTGCTCCTCGCGCCGGCGTTCGAGCTCGCGATCGCGCACGCGCTGGAGGGTCTTCCTGGCCTGCTCCTCGGACATCTCCTTGGCCTCATCGCCGGTCTTCCGGGGCTCCTGACCGTCCTGCTTCTGGTCGGCGCCCGAGGGCTGGTCGGGATTCTGCTCCGGCTGACCGTCCTGTTTCTGTTCCTGCCCGTCCTGCTGCTCGGGGGGTCGTTCCTGACCGTCTTCCTGGTTCTGCTGCTGATTCTGCTGCTGCTGATTCTGCTGCTGCTGGTCGCTCTTCTGGTTGCCACCCTGCTGCGGCGGCTGGAGCGCGGCGCGAGCCTTGATCAGCTCCTCGTAGGCCAGCTTCTCCTGTTCGAGGCCGGCCTGGAAGTCCGGCTTCGGCAGTTCGGCTTCCGCCTGCTCCATGTGGTCGGCGGCCTGCTCGAGGTGGCCGAGCGCGGTCTCGAGCCGGCGGAGCTGTTCGGTCGGGTCCTGACCAGGCTGGATGCCCGGCCCGCCCGGCGCCTGGGCCTCCTCGAGCGCCGCGCGCCCCTGGGTCACCTGGTCGGAGCAGTGCCGCGCCAGGGCCTCGCAGCGGTCGCGCAGTCCCTTCTGCTGCTGGCCCTGCTCGACGCCCCGATCGCGCTGCAGCTCCGGGCTCGGCCGCGTGGCCGCGGTCTCGTCCTCGATCGTCCGCAGGAACTCGAAGCCGTCCTGATGGAGCAACGCCTGGTCCTTGATCAGGCGGGCCAGCTCGTCGAGCAGGAGATCGAGCGCGGCGAGCATCGCCTGCAGGCCGCTCTCCTGGCCGCCGTGGAGACCGACCGGGTCCTGCTCCTCGCCGGCGGCGCGCAGGGCGCGCGCCAGCGCCTCGTCCGCCTGCTCGAGCAGCGGGATCGCCTGCTGCAGCTTCACCGTCTCGGGGTCGCCCTGTGGCGGCCCGCCCGGCTGGGTCGTGGCCGAGCCGGCGACCTTCTGGCGCGCCTCCTCGATCAACGCCCGGAGATCGTCGAGGAGCGCCTTCTGTTCCGGCTCGGTCTTCTCGAGGATCTCGGCCACCAGGGTCTCCTTCTCGGCCTCGCCGGGATCGGCCCCGAGGCGCTCCATCAGGGCCTCGCGGTACCGGGCCGGCGGATCGGCATCGAGCAGGGCGGCGGCCTCGCGCAGACGACTCGGACCGAAGGGACGGCCGAGCACCGCCATGCCGGCGCGCAGGCCGGCGTGCAGTTCGAGCTGGCGCTCGATCAGCGCCTGCAGCTTCTGGGCGACGTCCTTCTGCTCCTCGTCCTTCTTCTGCTGCTCCTGACGCTGGCGTTCCAGCTCCTTCAGCTTGCGGATCAGCCACTCGCGGTTGCGCTTGGCGACCTCGTAGCCCTCGTCCACGGCCAGGGCGCGGTTGTAGCCGTCGAGCGCCTCCTGGTACTTGCCCTCCTTGACCGCGCAGTTGGCGGCATGGAAGAGCGCCTTCTTCTCGATCTCGGCGTCGGCCGCGTGGGCGGCGGTCTCGAAGGCGGCGCGGGCATCGGCCCAGCGCTCGAGCTTGTAGAGCGCCATGCCGATGTCGAAGTGGATCTCCCGGGACTCCGGATGTTCGATCTGCGCGTCGCGGAACTTGGCGAGCGCGCCCTCGTAGTCGCCGCGCTGGAGGCGCTCGAGCCCCTGACGGAGGAGCTTCGCCCCCTCGTCGTCCTCGGCCCGGGCCAGGGCCCCGACCAGCGGCAGCACCAGCAGCAGGATCAGCAAGCGTCGGGTCATGACCGTCCCTCCCCTTCCCGCCGGCGCGACCGGCCCTCGGCGATCAGGAACTCCAGCGCGAGCAGGACCAGGGCCGCGCCCAGGAACCAGGGGAAGCGGTCGATGCGCCGCTCGCTGCGCGCCGAGGCCAGCTCCTTGTTCTCGATGCTCTTGATGTTGGCGGCGTAGATCTTGGTCAGGTTGTCGCCACCCCGGGTGAGGTCGACGTAGGCGCCGCCGTCGCCGCGCGCGGCGATCGCGCGCAGGACGTCCTCCTCGAGCCTGGTGGTGACGATGTTGCCCTCGCCGTCACGCAGGTAGGTGTCATTGCCGCGCTCGTCGCGGATCGGGATGCGCACGCCCTCGGAACCCCCGACGCCGACGCAGTAGATGCGAACGCCGCGCGCGTTGGCGCGCTCGATCGCTCGCTCGGGCACGCCGGCATGGGCCTCGCCGTCGGAGAAGACGAGGATCGCCTTGTGGTTGCGCTCGTCGTCGTCGAAGGTGGCCAGCGCCTCGCTCAGGGCCGCGTCGAGGTCGGTGCCGCCCTCCGGGATGACGCCGACGTCGAGGTCGCCGAGGAAGATGTCGAAGGCCGGACGATCGAGCGTCAGCGGGCAGAGCGTGCGGGCGCTGCCGGCGAAGGCGACCAGCGCGATGCGGTCGTCCTCGAGTCGATGGTCGACGAACCAGGACAGCTCCTGCTTGACCCGGTCGATCCGGCTCGGCTGGACGTCGCGCGCCAGCATGCTCTTCGAGGTGTCGACGACGAAGACCAGATCGATGCCACGACGCTGTACCTCGACGCTGCGCCGGCCCCACTGCGGCCGCATCAGGGCGAGGACGAGCGCGGTCAGCGCCAGGGTGACCAGGATGGTCTTCAGGACCCGCCGGCCCGGCGAGAAGCCGACCACCATGCCGTCGAGGAGCCGCCTGGTCAGCAGATCCTCGAGCAGCGCGCGCCGCCTGCTCTGGCTCCAGAACTGCAGGACGAGGTAGCCCGGCGGCAGGAGCAGGAGGAAGGCCAGCTCGTCGTGCGCGAAGATCTCGCTCATGGCAGCCTCCTCAGGATGGTGGCGCCGAGCAGGGCCTCGACGGCCATCAGCGCCAGGGCGAGCCAGACCAGCGGTGGGAAGCGCTCGTCCCACTCGCGGAAGTTGCGACTGGAGATCTCGGTCTTCTCCAGGCGATCGATCTCGTCGTAGACCGCCTCCAGGGCGGCGCGATCGTCGGCGTGGAAGTAACGGCCGCCGGTGGTCTCGGCGATCTCCTTCAGCGTCGCCTCGTCGATCAGGAAGGCCTGGGTCGCCTTGTGCTTGCGCCCGAGCCGATCGTAGAGGGTCACCACCGAGGGTCGATCCGAACCGGCGCCGATGGTGTAGACCTTGACCCCGAAGCGCTTGGCCAGGGCGGCGGCATCGGCGGGCGAGGTCTCGCCGGCGGTCTGGGCGCCGTCCGAGAGCAGCACGACCACCTTGCTCTTGGCCTTCGAGTCCTCGAGCCGCGAGATCGCGGTGAGCAGGCCGTCGCCGATCGCGGTGCCCTCGAGGTCGCGCTCGCGCGGGGTCAGGGGCTCGTCGATCAGTCCGGCCTTCTTGCGCTGATAGGAGTCGAGGGCCTGCAGCCAGTCCTTGGTGCTGCGCTCCATGAAGTCGGCGACCAGGCCGACGTCGAGGGTCATCGGGCAACGTGTGTAGGCGTACTCGCCGAAGGTGACGATGCCGAGGCGATCGTCGACCCGCTTCTTGATGAACTCACGGGCGACGTCACTGACGTGTTCGAGCCGGGTGCGCGAGCCGCCGAAGTCCTCGGCCATCATCGAGCCGGAGCCGTCGATGGCGAGGACGATGTCGATTCCCTCGCTCCGCACCAGGGTCTCCTTGCGCCCGATCTGCGGCCGGGCGAGGGCGACGACGATGGCGACGCAGGCCAGGACGCGCAGGAGGCCGAGACCGCGGCTGGCCCTGAGCCGCCAGCTCCGCGGCTGGCGCAGGAAGGCGCCGAGGTTGGAGAAGAGCAGACCCGGACGCGGCATGAAGCCGGCCTGGACCATGAGCAGGCGGACGACCAGCCCGAGCAGGATCAGTCCGAGCAGGAGGAGCGACCAGGGGCTCTCAAAGCGCACGGGCGACCTCCTTCTCGTCCTCGACCGCGAGCGGTCTGCTCGACTCGACGAAGTCGCGCAACAGGTCGACGGCGCCGCGGACCTCCGCCGCCGGCGGCTGGTGGCGGGCGTAGCGGACCAGGTCGGCGACGCCCATGAAGCCCTCGAGGGCCTGGCGGCGATCGACCGGCAGGCCGCCGGCGCCGCCGCGCAGGGAGGCGAGGAACTCCTCGGTGGTCTGCTCTGGAGCCTCGAGCCCGAAGCGGCCCTCGACGTAGCGCCTGAGGACGGCGGCGAGCCGGTAGTAGAGCTCGCGCACGCGGTCGGGCTCGAGCAGGCCGAGCTCGGCGAGACGATCGAGTTCGGCCAGGGCCAGCTCCTCCGGGGTCGGCGGCACGATCCGCGCCGCGCGGCGGCGGCGGAAGAGGATCAGCCAGAGCAGGAGGAACAGCAGCGCCGCGCCACCGACGACGTACCAGAGCAGGCCGCGCTCGATCACGCGGTCGGCCGCCGCCGGCGCCGGCAGCTCGAAGTAGTCGAGGGGTTCCTCGAATTCCGGCGCGCCCTCGGCGACGCTGGTGACCTCGACGGCGATGGCCTCGGTCTCGGCGACCTGCCAGCGATCCTCGCCCCGGCGGCGCCAGCGCAAATGGATCGGTGCCAGGTCGAGCACCGGACCGATGCCGGGATCGAGCACGGTCTCGAGACTGCGGACCTTGAAGCTGCCGATCGGCTCGCCGTCGCGCCACTCCCCGGTCTCGTAGACCATCTGGTGGTCGAGACCGTCGAGGATCGCCGGCCACTCGACCTCGACGCCGTCGCGATAGCGCACCTCGACGCGGAAGCGCACGCGGTCGCCGATGTCGACGGTCGTTGCGTCGACCGAGGCGGTGACAGTCAGGTCGTCGGCCTGGGCCTCGGCGGCGGTCCGGCGCGCCGAGCGCGCGCCGCCCGCTTCCTCGCGGTCACCGCAGGCGGAGACGACGAGAAGCGCCAGAAGGACGGTGATCGCGGCGTGGGTCTTCATCCGTCGAGCCGGTCCTCGAAGATCTCGACCTCGGCGTCCTCGAGCGCCTTCCTGGTCATCTCCTGGAGGTGGAGCTGCTCGCGCTCGGCGCGCAGCATCCGCTCGGCCTGGTCCTTCACCTGGTCGAAGGGAATCGGCGCGCCGTCCTCGCGCTTCAGGACCTCGAGGACGTGGCGGCCCTTCGCGGTCTTGAGCGCGTCGGGGGCGACCGCGCCGACCGCGGTCCCCTCGAGGATCGCGGCCAGGCGCCGGGTGTCGCCGAAGATCGGATGGCTCTGGCCGATCACCACCTCGCCCTCGATCCGGCCGCCGTTTTGCGCGGTCTTCGGGTCGCGGCTCTCGCGGGCGGCCACGGTCTCGAAGGACTCGGTGGCCAGGGCCGCGCGGATGCGTTGCTCGTGGTCGAGGTCGTCGGCGAGGATCTGGGCCAGCTGGAAACGCGAGGGCTCACGGAAGCGCTCGGGATGCGCCTGGTAGTAGAGCCGGACGTCGTCGGGCGCGACCTCGACCTGCTCGCGCACCTCGTCGGCGACCAGCTTGCGGACCAGGATCTCGCGCCGGGCCAGGTCGGTGGCGAGCCGGACCTTCGGGTCGTCCTCGAGACCGAGCTTCAGGGCCTTGCGTTCCATCACCCGCTGGGCCACCAGGGAGCGCAGGAGTTCACGCCGCAGGGAGGGCTCGGCCAGGCGCTGGGCCATCTCGGCCGGCTGCTCGGCGAGCAGGCTCTCGAATTCGCTGCGCCGGATGCTCTCGTCGCCGACCCGGGCGAGCACCGGGTCGTCCTTCGACTCGGCGCCCGGATCGAGCGTGGTGGTGCGCGCCAGCAGGCGGTCGGCGGCGGCGCCGCGGCCGAGACGTTCGAGGCACTGGATCCGCAGGCGATCGATCTCGGCGCCGGTGTCGCCTTCGGGGCCGAAGGCGGTGGCGCGCATCAGCGAGGCCAGGGCCTCCTCGTAGCGCCGGTGCTCCATGTGGATGCGCGCGACGATGAGCGAGGCGCCGGTGAAGGCCTGGGGCGAAAGACCGCGGCCATCGGCGAGCAGCTCCTCGTAGACGCGCAGCGCCTGCTCGTCGAGACCCTCGGCGCGCAGACGGGCGGCCCAGTCGCGCTTCTTCTCGACGTCGAAGGTGGCGGTCTCGGTCGCGGCCGAGGCCAGGGCCGGTCCCGACTCGGCCCGGCAGGCGACGAGTCCGGCGAGGCCGAGGACGGCGGCGAGGGCGAGGAGGCGGACTCTCATGCGCGGCGCTCCCGGTCGCGGAAGTAGTTGATCAGGGGGCGGACGTAGTCGCGGTCGGTCCGCAGCTCGACCGTGTCGATGCCACGGCGGCGGAAGGCCTCGTCGCGCCGGGCGCGGTCCTCGGCGCTGCTGCGCGCGTAGCCCTTGCGCAGGGCCAGCGACCAGCCGTCGATGCGCAGCTCGGCGCCGGACTCGGCATCGACCAAGTCGATCAGCGCCGGGATGCGCTCGAACTCGAACTCCGCCGGATCGCCGATCGCCATGGCGACGAGGTCGTGCTTGCTGTTGGCGATGCTGAGGTCCTTCTCGTAGCCCTGGTCCATGAAGTCGGAGACCAGGAAGGTCACCGACTTGCGGCGGGTCACGCGCGACAGGTACTCGAGCGCCTGGCGGATGTCGGTGCCGCGCCCCTCGGCCTCGTGGGCGAGGATCTCGCGGATGACGCGAAGCACGTGGCGCTTGCCCTTCTTGGGCGGGACGAAGAGCTCGATCCGGTCGGTGAAGACGATGAGGCCGACCTTGTCGTTGTTGCGCACCGCGGTGAAGGCCAGGACGGCGCAGAGTTCGGCGGCGATCTCGCGCTTGGTGCGCCCGTGGGTGCCGACGTCGAGCGAGGTCGAGGCGTCGAACAGGATCATCACGGTGAGTTCGCGCTCCTCGACGTACTCCTTGACGTGCGCCTCGCCGGTACGCGCGGTGACGTTCCAGTCGATCGCGCGCACGTCGTCGCCGACCTGATAGGGACGGACCTCGGAGAACTCCATGCCGCGGCCGCGGAAGACGGATTCGTAGTGGCCGGACATGACGTCCGTGACCATGCGGCTGGTCAGGATCTGGATCCGCCGGACCTTGTCGAGGATCTCCTTCGGGATCACGGCACTTCCACGTTGTCGAGGACGCGGCCGACGATGTCGTCCGCGCTGACTTCCTCGGCCTCGGCCTCGTAGGAGGTGATGATGCGGTGGCGCAGCACCGGGCGGGCGACGTCCTTCACGTCCTGCGGAGTGACGAAGCCGCGGCCGGCGAGGAAGGCGCGGGCCTTGGCCGCGAGGGTCAGGTTGATGGTGGCGCGGGGCGAGGCGCCGTATTCGAGCAGCGGCGCGATGTCGAGACCGTAGTCGGCCGGCGCGCGGGTCGCGAAGACCAGGTCGACGATGTAGTCCTTGATCTTGTCGTCCATGTAGATGGAGTCGACCACGCGCCGGGCGGCGATGATGTCGGCAGGGCCGACCACCGGCTCCGGAACCGGCGGCCGCTCGGTGTGCGCCATGACGTCGAGGATCTTGCGCTCGTCGGCCTTGGTCGGATAGCCGATCGACAGCTTGAGCATGAAGCGGTCGACCTGCGCCTCGGGCAGCGGGTAGGTGCCCTCCTGGTCGATCGGATTCTGCGTGGCCAGGACCAGGAAGGGGTCGGGCAGCGGGAAGGTGCTGTCGCCGATCGTCACCTGGCGCTCCTGCATGGCCTCGAGCAGCGCGCTCTGCACCTTGGCGGGCGCGCGGTTGATCTCGTCGGCGAGGATCACGCTGGCGAAGACCGGCCCCTTCTTGACCCGGAAGTCGCCCTCCTTGGGGTCGTAGATCAGGGTGCCGATCACGTCGCCCGGCAGGAGGTCGGGGGTGAACTGGATGCGCTGGAAGGAGGTGCCGATCAGGCGGGCCAGGGTCGAGACGGTGAGGGTCTTGGCCAGGCCGGGCACGCCTTCGAGCAGGACGTGGCCGTTGGTCAGAAGACCGATCATGAGCCCGTCCACCATCGCCTCCTGGCCGACGACGTGGCGAGCCATGCGGCTCTTCAGGGTCTCCACGAAGCCGCTCTGTTCGGCGACCTTCCGGTTGATCTCTTCGATCGAGAAGTCCACGGGCTCTCTCACCTTCGAGGAAGCCGCCAGACCGCGGCTCACGGCCGCAAGACTCTGGGGGCGATCGGGTTGTAAATCGTTAGCAAGCGACGCCGGGTTCCGGTGGGCGCGCCCTCGGTCGTGGCCTACGCGGACCATAAGGCTTTGCTCCCCGCCCTTTCAAGCGAGCCCGGCCAGCCGAGCCCGCCCGGACCCTGGCCGGCGGCTCGACGCTTGATGCCGCGCGAGGCATTGCGCATCCTCGCCGATCCAAGCACGGACGTCGAGCGCAGCCTGCTCCGCTTCCGGATGGCAAGCAAGGACCAGGTCCCGCGCCCCGGGCCGGAGACCGCGATGCGGAAGGTGCAAACATGAAGAAGATCGGAATCCTCGTCGGTCGCGAGACCACGTTCCCCGACGCCCTCATCCAGGAGATCAACGGCCGCGACGTCGGCGTCACCGCCGAGATGGCCGTCCTCGAGGGCACGCCGCACAGCTGGAAGCCCCAGTACGCGGTGATCCTCGATCGCATCTCCCACGAGGTGACCTACTACCAGACCGCGCTCAAGACCGCGGCGCTCAACGGCACCGTCGTGGTCAACAACCCGTTCTGGAAGCTGGCCGACGACAAGTTCTTCGGCACCGCCCTGGTGGAGAAGCTCGGCATCGCGGTGCCGCGCAGCATCGCGCTGCCCAACTGCGAGAACGTCGAGGGCATCGCGCCGGAGAGCCTGCGCAACCTCCAGTACCCCCTCGACTGGGACGGCATCATGGGCTGGATCGGCTTCCCCGCCATCCTCAAGCCGCACTGGGGCGGCGGCTGGAAGAGCGTGGACAAGGTCGAGAACATGGACGAGCTGTTCAAGGCCTACCACAGCTCCAAGACCCTGTGCATGATGCTCCAGGAGTTCATCCAGTGGGAGCAGTACGTCCGCTGCATCTGCATCGGGCGTCGCCACATCAACGTGCTGCCCTGGGATCCGAGCCTGCCGCACCACGAGCGCTACACGAAGGCCAAGGCCGACCTGTCGCCGGAGCTGGCCGCCAAGATCCACGAGCAGGCGCAGCTCATCTGCGAGGCCCTCGGCTACGACATGAACACCGTCGAGTTCGCCATCCGCGACGGCGTCCCCTACGCCATCGACTTCATGAACACGGCGCCCGACATGGACCGCAACTCGCTGACCGAGGAGCAGTTCCACTGGGCCGTCCGGACCATGGCCGACTTCCTGATCGAGAAGGCCGAGCGCGGCGAGAGCCAGCCGCCGAGCTATCGCTGGGACGAGCTGCTCCGGGGTTGAGACGAGGCGGGGGCGCGCCAGGAGTTCATCGATGAGTCCTGACCGACGGATCGCGGATCTCCGGCGCGCCTACCACGACGCCATCCTCGCGGAAGGCGTGGCCGAGAAGGTCCACGCCCACATCCAGGGCCGCGCCCGCGAGCTCAACCTGACCTACGGCGATCGGGTGGTCTGCCAGGTCCTCGAACCGCTGTTCGTGGCTCGCGAGCACTACGAGCGCCTGCTCGAACGCTCGGAGAGCCTGGCCCTCGCCCTGGCCGAGCTGATCGTCGATCTGGGCCATCGCCCCGAGCTGATGGCGCGGCTCCGGCTCGGCGACCGCGAGCGGGCCCTGATCGCGCTCGACGGCGGCCTCCGACCCCACGACCTGATCGGTCGCATGGACGCCCTGCCGGGCCCCGACGGGGAGCCGACCTTCCTCGAGTACAACGGCGAGAGCCCCGGTGGGATCGCCTACGGCGACTGCCTCGGCCGGGTCTTCGACGAGCTCGAGCTCGTTCAGAGGCTGGCGGAACGGCGCCCGATGTCGCGGCGCCCGGTGATCCCCGAGGTCGTCCGGACCTTCCGCGCGGCCTACCACCGCTGGGCCGACCGCATGGGCCGGAAGACCGAGGACGCTCCCCGGGTCGCCATCGTCGACCTGGCCGACATCCCCACCCTCGGCGAGTTCGAGCTGTTCCGGCAGAACTTCGAGGCCCAGGGCATGCCCTGCCGGATCCTGAGCCCCGAGCGGCTCGCCCTGGTCGACGGCCGCCTGGAGGCCGAGGGCGAGGAGATCGACCTGGTCTACCGCCGCCTGGTGACCAGCGATCTCCTGGCGCGCTACGAGCCCGAGGGCATCATCGAGGTCATCGCCCGGGACCGGCTGGCCTACATGGCCAACGGTTTCGAGGGCTACCTCCTCTGCCACAAGGGCCTCTTCGCCCTCCTCCAGGACCCGGCCGACCGACCCGCCCGGCTGGGCGCCCGCGAGCTGGAGACCATCGATCGCTGCCTCCCCTGGACCCGACTCCTCGAGGACCGCCCGCTGGACGGCCCGGAGGGCGAGGGCGGTCTCTCGGTCCTCGACCATGCCCGGGCCAACAAGAACCAGCTGGTCCTGAAGCTGGCCCTCGGCTACGGCGGCCGGGACGTGATCCTCGGCTGGCGCTGCAGCGAGGACGACTGGGACCGACAGCTGCGGAGCGCCCTGGCCTCGGGGCGGAGCTGGGTCATCCAGCGTCGGGTCTCGATTCCGGTCAGCGAGCATCCGGCCCTGATCGGGGGCAAGGTGGAGTTCGTGCTCCTCCAGTACGACCTCGACCCCTACGTGCTGATGGGCCGACGCGGCCACGGCCTCGGGGTCCGGCTCTCGTCCTCGGAGATCCTGAACGTGGCTTCGGGCGCCGGTTCGGCCGTCCCCGCCTACGTCGTCTCCTGATGACCCAGGGAAGATCGCCCGAGATGCGCCGCTCCTGATCCGGCGCAAGTCGATTTTCCAAATAGCTTTAGGAATATCTATCAGGACTCGGCCTGATGCGCCGCCGCATTTTCGCGTCGGCTCCGGGCCGGCACTGCCACTCCTGGCCTGAGCGAACTCCGGGTTCGACCCGGTCGATTGCGGTGAACGGCAGGGACCCCGTCGCGTGGCATCAAGGCGTGACGGGGTCCGTTCATCTTCCGATCGATCGCTCGGCCACGGGGACTTTCCCGGCAAAGGTCGGAATGACGGCCCTGGAGCCGTCCGTTATCATCCCTGGAACGCGGATCGCGTTGCGCTGGTCGCCCGGCCCTGGGGCGGCGCAAGGCCCATCCGCCCAGGGATCGATACCAACCCACGACGATCAAGGATGTTCACGATGAAGAAACTCGCGTTCGCCCTCGCCCTCGTCGCCCTCTTCTGTTTCAACGTCTCCGCCCAGGACTGCGGCGGGTCGAAGAAGGGCTGCGACGGCGGGACCTGCACCGGGACCGCCACGGGCAAACAGGCCGAGGCCAAGCTGACCTCCAAGCCCCAGGACGAGAAGAAGGCGCCCAAGACCGACGAGGTGATCAAGCGCGGCGCCTGCCACGGCAGCCTGTCGAGCGGTTGCGACCAGCTCGATTCCTACCTCTCGCTCGAGAAGGCCGCGAACGCCGGTTGCGAGACCTCCAAGGCCAAGCTGGCCGCCCTCACCAAGGACAATCCGAAGCTCCCCGAGATCGCGCAGCTCTACAAGAACGCCTGCAACGGCTGCGAGAAGTCGGCCGCCAAGCTGGCCGCCCTCCGCAAGGAGATGAAGCCGCAGGAGGAGCCCAAGGCCAAGAAGTCGGACTGCTGCGGCGACGCCAAGAGCGCCGACTGCTGCGGTGACGCCGCCAAGACGGTGAAGGCCACCGACGCGAAGAGCGCCTGCGATTCCTGCCAGGACGAGAAGGGCAAGGTCGCCAAGGCCAAGAGCTCGGGCTGCGAGAAGCTCGACGCCTACCTGGCCGCCGAGGGCGCCGCCGCCAAGGGCTGCGAGACCTCGAAGGCCAAGCTGGCCGCCCTCACCAAGGAGAACCCGAAGCTCCCGGAGATGGCCCAGCTCTACAAGAACGCCTGCAACGGCTGCGAGAAGTCGGCCGCCAAGCTGGCCGAGATGCGCAAGGCCGCCCAGAAGCCCGAGTGCAAGGACTGCGAGGTCGGCACCAAGGCCGCCAAGATGACCAAGTCCGATTGCGAGGGCACCTGCGGCGACGCCTGTGGTGATGCCTGCGAGAGCGGCGCCAAGGTGGTCAAGAAGGCCGAGAACAAGGCCGACTGCCAGGGCAGCTGCGGTGATTGCGGCGATGCCTGCGAGAGCGGCGCCAAGGTCGCCAAGGCCCCCACCGGCGCCTGCGGCATGACCGCCGAGATGGCCAAGGCCGGCAAGGGCTCGGGCTGCGAGAAGCTCGACGCCTACCTGGCCGCCGAGGGTGCCGCCGCCAAGGGCTGCGAGACCTCCAAGGCCAAGCTGGCCGCCCTCACCAAGGAGAACCCGAAGCTCCCGGAGATGGCCCAGCTCTACAAGAACGCCTGCAACGGCTGCGAGAAGTCGGCCGCCAAGCTGGCCGAGATGCGCAAGGCCGCCCAGAAGCCCGAGTGCAAGGACTGCGAGGTCGGCACCAAGGCCGCCAAGATGACCAAGTCCGACTGCGAGGGCACCTGCGGCGACGCCTGTGGCGATGCCTGCGAGAGCGGCGCCAAGGTGATCTCGAAGGCCGAGGCCAAGAAGGGCTCCGGCTGCGAGAAGCTCGACGCCTACCTGGCCGCCGAGGGCGCCGCCGCCAAGGGCTGCGAGACCTCCAAGGCCAAGCTGGCCGCCCTCACCAAGGAGAACCCGAAGCTCCCGGAGATGGCCCAGCTCTACAAGAACGCCTGCAACGGCTGCGAGAAGTCGGCCGCCAAGCTGGCCGAGATGCGCAAGGCCGCCCAGCAGCAGAAGGCCGACTGCGGCTCCTGCGAAGGCAAGATGATCGAGAAGAAGGCCGACGCCAAGAAGTCCGACTGTGGTTCCGACTGCGGTTCGAGCTGCGACGGCTGCGAGAACGCCAAGACGATCGGTGTCCAGAAGAGCGGCGAGGTCCACAAGGCCGACTGCTGCCCCGCCACCGAGCGCAAGACCGAGCCCAAGTCGGGCATGAAGGACCTCTGAGCCTTTTCCGACGATCCGGCCCCGGCCGGACCACCAACCGACGCGAGGACCCGTACCCACGGGTCCTCGTTTCGTTTCCGGGGCGGCTCCCGCCCTGGCCCGGGTCCGGACCCGGGCCCAGATTTCCGGTCATCCCGGTTCTCTCGCCGGGCCCGGTGATGAATAATCCCAGGGCGCGCCAGGGAGCGCGGCTGCGTTTCGATCGAGGAAAGTCACCATGAAGTCCAAGTTCCTGCCCCTCCTCCTCCTCGTCCTGTTCGCCGGTCACGGCCTGGCCCAGAAGGACGAGATCACCTGGCAGAACGAGATCCTGAGCCGCTGGGACGCGCTGGTGAAGGCGACCAACCAGTGCAAGTCCGACCTGGAGGGCATCCAGATCCGCTACAGCGGCGAGGCGACCCCCGAGGGACGGGCCGCGATCGCGAAGGAATACGAGGCGACCGCGAACGCCCTGATCGAGAAGGCGAAGGCTCACGTCGCCGACGTGAAGAGCTTCCTCGACGACTTTCCCGAGAACCGCCCGGTCCGCGACCGCCGCATCGACTGCGACACCTTCACCTGGGTCGACTACGACCTCCGCAGCGATGATTGCCTCTATCTCTACGAGCAGACCAAGTCGGTCGAGTACCTGAAGAAGGCGGCCGACTTCCAGCACAAGGCCTACCACTACGACCGCTGCGCCGATCTGCGCCAGCAGATCGCCGAGCTGCTGCCCTCGGTCGAACACTACCAGGACCTCGCCCTGGCGATGAGCAACGCCTATCGCTTCACCGAGGCCCGGCAGGCCTACGTCGACGGCGCCAAGGTCGCCACCGAGGACAAGGATCGCCGCCGCCTGACCACGGCGGCCGAGATCGCCCAGGGCTACGTCGACGACTGGAAGCGTGAGCAGGAACTACGCGAGGCCGCCCGGTTGAAGGATGACCTGCCGATGGCCGAGATCGTCACCGAGCGTGGCACGATGGTCGTCGAGCTGTTCGAGGACCAGGCGCCGAACACGGTGGCCAACTTCATCGACCTGGCCGAGAAGGGCTTCTTCGACAACCACCTCTTCTTCCGGAACGTGGCCAACTTCGTGGCGCAGACCGGTTGCCCTCTCGACACCGGCATCGGCGGCCCCGGCTACCTGATCCCCGACGAGTTCGGCCGCGAGGACGCCCGTCGTCACTACGACGGCTCGCTGAGCATGGCCAACCTGGCCAGCCAGCCGAACACCGCCGGCAGCCAGTTCTTCGTCACCACCTCGGTCACCGGGCAGCTCAACGGCCGCCACACCGTCTTCGGCCGCGTGCTGAAGGGCATCGAGGCCGCCCAGGTGCGCGGCATCGACGTGAGCGGGCGCGCCAACCCCTTCAAGGTCGAGAAGATCCGCATCCTCCGCAAGCGCGACCACCCCTACACGATCACCAAGCTCGACTGAGCGACCGGAGAACTCGGCTCGATCGCGACCGCTGGCTCGGCCGGCCGGCGGCCGGCGGTCCAGCCGGCTGGGCAGCCGGCGCTCCAGGGCACCGACTGTTCGGAGCGCCAGCCGCTCGGAGCACCAGCCGCTCGGAGCACCAGCCGCTGGCTGGCCCGGTCGTCACCGAGGGCATTCGAGCCTCGATTGCGCAGCAGGCGCTGCGCGGTCCTGCCGGAGCGCCAGCCGCTGGCTGGCCTAGTTCCCTTGCCGATTGATCGCGTCCTTGCCGGTCGTTCCGTCGCCATCCGCGCGCCCGACGATCCTGCCGAATGCGCAGCAGGCGCTGCGCGGTCCGACCGGA
>JACKGY010000014.1 GCA_020639295.1 Planctomycetota bacterium | reverse complement strand
GCCAGCGGCTGGCGCTCCGGCAGGACCGCGCAGCGCCGGCTGCGCCCCGAGGCGCCGCGCGAGGCCGGCCTCAGACCAGGGCCCAGACCAGCGCGATCACGAGCAGGACGACGGCCATGATGGCGAGACGCAGGAGGTGGTCGCGCCGGCGCGAGGCGCCCTGGATCTCCTGCCGGCGCTCGTCCTCGTCGCGCCGGCGCTGGTCGAGGAGCGCGCGGGCCAGGGCGTCGACCTTGCGGTCGAGGTTCTCGACGCTGGCGCGCAGATGGTCGAAGCGGACCGCCGCGGCACCGCTCTGGCGGAGCAGCTCGACCACGGCCGGATCACGGCTGATGATCGGCCTGGGCGCCTCGATCACGATCGCCGGCGCGTCGGCGGCCGGTTCGACCTCGATCCGCGTCAGCTCGGCGCCGGTCTCATCGGTCTCGATCCTGGCCAGCTGCTCCTCGAGCTGATCGAGCTCCACCTCCCGTTCGGCCAGGCGCCGGGCGAGTTCGTCGATCTCCTCGCGCATGCTCTTCTTCTCGCTCATCCCTCGCCCCTCGCGGCCAGCTCGAAGACCTGTCGATCGGCGCGTTCGAGGCGGCGGACCTGGCGCAGGTCGGCCAGTTCGATGAAGCCCTCAAGGGTCGCCAGCGGCAGGACGTTGGCGTCCTCCGCCGCCCGCTCGAAGATCGGATAGTCGAGCACCAGACGGCCACCCGGAGCGAGGACGCGGCGGCCTTCGCCCAGCACGACCTGGAGCAGGCGCACCGGCAGCTTCTCCGCCGCCCCGGCCACCAGGATCAGGTCGACCGAGGCGTCGCGCGAGGGCCAGGGTCGGCGACCGTCCTGCTCGAAGAGCCGGAGGTTGTCGAGGCCGGCCAGCTCCGGGAAGCCCGGGCGCTCGCCTTCCAGCTGCTCGACCACGATCAGCTCGCCGACCCGTTCGGCGACGAAGGCGGGATAAGGCGAGGTGGACGGCACGAGCAGGAGCGCGCAGCGCGACGACCCGAGCCGGGGCGCGACGAGCTCTTCGGCGATGACCGGGTCGAGGCCGGCGCTCGGCCGCCCGGAGCCGACCGCCCGGTGGCCGATGCGCTCCAGCGCCGCGCGCAGCTCCGGCCCGTAGGTCGAGGCGGCGGCGAGGCTCGCGGCCGGACTGGGCAGCGGCTGCCAGTCGAGGCGCATGCCCTGGTCGGGCGCAGTCCAGTCCTCGAGCCGCGGCGCGACCGGTAGACCGGCGAGATCGGGCAGGGGCCGGAGATCGAGGCCATGGAGGTGGTCGTCCCAGCCCGGCCGCCAGACCGGCGCCGCCTCGGGCGCGACCGGCAGGACCCGCATGACCAGGCGCCAGGCGAGGACCGGCAGCACGAGGACCGGGCCCAGGGCGGCCCGCCAGCAACCCTGGTCGTGGAGGCTCGTGGCCGGGCCGAAGAACCAGCCCAGGAAGAGCATGCCGCCGGCGAAACCGATCCAGGGCAGGGTCAGCCGACGACGACCGAGGTCGAAGAGCAGCTCCAAGAGACCGAGGGCGAGCGCGCCGAGGAGCAGCAGGACCGCCAGCAGGACCAACCAGGCGGAATCGGCGTCCACGAGACCGAAGGCCGCGACCAGGCGCCCGCCCGGGCCGAGGTCGAGAGTGGCCGGCGCGGCCACGAGGTCCAGGAGGCGCGGCAGATGGTCGAGGATGCCGGCGAAGCCGAAGAAGATCAGGTGCGGAGCGTAGGCCCGCCAGTCGCGCTCGAGCGGTCGGCGACCGGGCTCGCGCTGGAAGAAGAGGTCGAAGAGGAGCACGGCGACCGGCAGGGTCATCGCGGCCGGTGACCCCACGAGCCCCAGGGCGAACAGGGCGACGAGGGCGGGGCGAGCGGGAAGCGGCGGCCGGTTGGGAAAGCGGCTCGACCGGTGGCGGGGGCCGGCGGCGACCGCCAGCAGCCAGGACAGGAGGGCCATGTCGAGCAGGTCGCCGAGACCGGCCGGAGCAAGCAGGGCGACCCGGGCCAGGGGCTGGGCGCCGAGCAGGAAGGCCGCGCCCAGCGAGACGATCCGGTTGCGACTGAGGCGCCAGACGCAGTAGAAGAGCCCGGCGCAGGCGGTCAACAGGAGGCCGAGGCCGACGAGCGAGATGGTCTCGCCGTCGCGCCGCGGCAACCGCGGCAGCAGGCCGTCCAGAAGCTGCGCCAACCAGAGCAGGACCTTGGGGCCGGCGGCGTTGTAGGATGTCGCGACCTGCGAGTGGCTCTGCCCGAGCGTCACGACCAGCGTGACGGCGATGACGAGCGCGAGGAGGCCCGTCAGATCGCGCCTCAGCCTGGTCGTCCAGCTCGACATGCGGAAACCTCGCTACCGATTCGACTTGTGGAGGACCCGCTTGCGCGTTCCGGAGGATGATAGGAAAGGCCTGGAGCGGCTGTCAAGGAAGGCGGCGGCCTGGCTCCTCACGCTCGTGGTGCTGACCGCGGCTGCGACCGAGCTCCCGGCCCAGCTCTTCCGCTGGCGCGATGACGAGGGACTGGCCCGGGCCGGCAAGAATCCCGACGAGGCCCCGCTCGGCGCCCGCGAGACGATGACCGGCAGCGTCCGGGTGGTCGAGGTCCTCGACGGCGAGCGCTTCCGGGTCGAGGGGGACCTCGTCGTCCGCCTGATCGGCCTCGACGCCCCGGACGGAGCGCTGAGCCACGACGAGGCCGCCACGGTGGCATCGCGGAGGGCCCTGGCCGCGCTGATCGAGGGCAAGGATCTCGAACTCCGCTTCGAGAGCCGCCTGCGCGACCCACGCGGTGTCCTGCGCGCCTGGGCGATCATGCCGGAGGGCGAGCTCCTCAACGAGTTGTCGATTGCCGGCGGCCATGCCCGGCTCATCCACCAGGCCGGCGGCCTGCGCTTCCGGGACCGCCTTGAAGCCGCCGAGCAGAAGGCCCGGACGGCGAAGCGTGGGCTCTTCGCCGGCGATGACGCGTCACCGCCGCCGCGCAGCCTCGTCCATCCCTTCACCGGTTTCGCGCTCGGTCTCTACGCCCAGGACCCGGAGCACGACTACACTCCACTCCTGCGCGAGCAGAAGGAGATCGGGGCCCGCGATCTGCTCCTGGTGACGCCATGGTTCATGGACGACCACAAGGCGACGACGATCGAACCGATGCCGGGACGGAGCTGCACGCTCGCGACCGTCGCCCGCACGGCGCGACAGGCCCGCGCGCTCGGACTCGAGGTCGGGCTCATGCCCATCGTCCTGCTCCGCAATCCCGACCGGGACCACTGGCGCGGCAACATCGCACCCGCCGATCGGGACGACTGGTTCGACTCCTACGGCGAGTTCATCGCCGCCTTCGCCGACATCGCCCGCGACACCGGCGCCCGCATGCTGATGGTGGGCTCCGAGTACTCCTCGCTGGAGGGCGAGACCGAACGCTGGCAGGAGATCCTGCGCGATTTGCGCCGCCGCTTCCCGGGGCTCCTGTCCTACAGCGCCAACTGGGATCACGTGCAGGCTCTCGGTTTCCGCGACGACCTCGACGCCATCGGCATGACCGGCTACCACAGCCTGACCGGCCGCGACGATCCCAGCGTGGCCGAGTTGACCGAAGCCTGGCGCCGGCTGCGAGCGAAGCTGGAGGCGGAGCTCGACGGCCACGGCATCCCCTACTTCTTCAGCGAACTGGGCTACGCCAGCCTCGACGGCATCAACCGGAATCCCTGGGACTACGTCAGTCCGACCCGGACCGATCCGCAGGAGCAGGCGGACTGCTTCGAGGCCTACCTGCGCGCCTGGGCGGAACCGGGCCCGCTGTTCCGGGGCGCCTACTACTACACCTGGTGGCGCAACGACGACGCCAGCGACGAACGCGGTTATACGGTCCGGGGCAAGCCGGCCGAGAAGTTGCTGCGCGCCGCATTCCGCGGCGAGTTCCCCTCCCGCGAGCATTAGGACTGGAGTATCCTCCGTCACGATGACCGGATCGCACCGCCACACCATCGGCCCCCTCGCTCCGAAGAAGTTCCGGTTGAGCGACCTCTTCCGCCGGAGCATCGGTCCGGGCCGGGTCATCCGCAGCGCCGGCGCCTATCGCATCCTGCGTCTCCTGGGCAAGGGCGGCATGGGCCGGGTCTACCTGGCCGAGAAGCTCGGCACCCACGAGTTCACCAAGCTGATGGCGGTGAAGGTGCTGCCCAAGCAGGGCCTGGTGAGCGCCGCCGACCGGCAGATGTTCGTCAACGAGGCCCGCGTCTGCGCCGGCCTCAACCACCCGAACATCGTCCAGGTCTACCAGCTCGGCGAGACCCGCAGCGAGTACTTCATCGTCATGGAGCACGTCTTCGGCGTGACCCTGCTCGACTACATCGAGCGGCACCTGGAGCTGCAGAAGCCGGTCCCGATCGGCTTCAGCGTGTACATCATGACCCGCGTGCTCTCGGGCCTGCACTACGCCCACAACAAGCACAACCGCGACGGCCTGCACCTGGGCATCGTCCATCGCGACATCTGCCCGAACAACGTGCTGATCTCCTACCGCGGCATCCCCAAGCTCTCCGACTTCGGCGTCGCCAAGACCAAGCTGACCTTCGTCGAGGACGAGACCAAGGTCGTCTTCGGCAAGTATCCCTACATGGCGCCCGAGCAGATCAAGCGCAAGGGCACCGAACCGCGGTCGGACATCTACTCGCTCGGCCTGGTGATGTACGAGCTGTTCACCGGCCGGATCGCCCACGAGGTGAACGACACCAAGATGCTGCTCGAGGATCTCGAGCAGCGCGAGATCCTGCCGCCGCACGAGGCCAACCCGCTGGTGCCGATCGATCTCTCGAAGATCATCATGAAGGCCATCGCCCTCGATCGCGACGACCGCTTCAAGTCGGCCAAGGCCATGCGCCTCGCGCTCGAGACCTTCCTGCTCAAGTCGTTCATGTTCCCGGAGCAGGACGACTTCGCGGACTACCTCTGCGAGCTCTTCCCGCAGGCCGCCAAGCATCGCTGGTGGTAGTGGGACGAGGCGCCGCCGCGCCCGAGCACCGGCGCTCCGAGCGGACCGCGCGGCGCCTGCTGCGCATTCGAAGCGCGAGGGATCGCGGCGACGACCAGGCCCGCCGAGCGGCTGGCGCTCCGGAGCGCCGGCTGCCCAGCCGGCAGGTCCGCCGGCCGCTGGCCGGCGACTCGTTATCGCGAACGAGTCGACGAGGGAACGCGATATCCTGGCATCACCGAGGAGACTGCGCGAGCAATGGGCGAAGAACCTGGGCCGACCAGCGGTCGGCGCTCCGCGCGGCTGGCGCTCCGGAGCGCCGGCTGCCCAGCCGGCAGGTCCGCCGGCCGCTGGCCGGCCTGGTCGCCGATCACGACCGAGACGAGGACGACCCCCGGGCGCGGAGCCGAGTCCTGGCGCGATCCGACCGGAGGGGAATGCCAACGAAGGGGCCCCGTTCCCGGGGAACGGGGCCCGTCGTCGGTCGGTGTCGATCCGGGATCAGGCTTCCTTCAGCGCGAGCAGGGCCTCGCGGATCTCGGCCTCGAGTCCGGTCTTCTTGTTCTTCGAGATGATGCGGTTGAGCTCGCGCTTCTGGTCCTTGGCCTCCATGGCCTTGACCTCGTCGAAGCGGGCGCGGGCGGCGGCGACCACGTCATCCTGGGCCTGCTTCAGCTTGGCGGCGAGGACCTCGTGGGTCTTCTGATCGCCGAGCCCGGCCTTCTCGAGCAGCGCGATGGCGCCGTCCCAGTTGTCATCGGCGACCGCCTGCTTGGCCTTGGCGATGGCGTCGTCGCAGCGCGCGATCACCTGGCGAGCGAGGCCCTTGCCATGCTCCTCCTCCAGCTTCTTGCGCGCCTCCTCGACCGACTCCATGAGCTGCTT
Organism: Planctomycetota bacterium; assembly: GCA_020639295.1. Classification (GTDB taxonomy): domain Bacteria; phylum Planctomycetota; family DRQF01; genus JACKGY01. The sequence continues at coordinate 56,393 of JACKGY010000014.1, read as the reverse complement.
CGCGCTCCGACCGCCGAGGAGCTGGGCCATCTCCTCCTGGGTGTGCGGATTCACGATCGAGGTGTAGGGGATCTTGCCGGTCTTGTTGAACTGGCCGGCCTTGCTCTGGTTGATGGCCTGGATCATCTCCAGACTCAGGTTCGGCCAGCTCACCATGTACTCGACCTCTTTGCCCTCGGCATCCTTGGTCTTGTACTTGGCGGCCTTCTGGTCGCCCTTCTCGATTCCCTCCTCGAGTCGGCTCAGCGAAAGCACCTCGACGGTGTTGTCCTCGGCGAACTTGATGTACTTCTTGTTCTGCAGCACGGCAGAATGCATGCCCCAGCAGGGGCCTCAGTAGAAGCCGTGGCTATGCACCACGATCGGCACGTTGAGGAGCTTCGCCTCCTCGACCGCCTTGTCCCAGCTCTGGGCGAAGGTCACCGTTTCCTTGATCTTCGGGGCCTTCTGGGCCTGCAGCGTCGACGAGAACGCCGACAGCGCGAGCACCAGGAGGAGGCCGGCCATGCCAGCTCGCTTCATCATCGAATCTCCTACGTCCTGCCGGTGGGGCCCACCCCCCGGTCCGAACGGGAGGCGAAGGCGATGGCCGGCGTGTCCACGGACCGAGCTGCCATCCGCCCGTCGGGTGATGGGGAGCGGCGGGGGCGATCGGGACCCAATCCTACAGAGCGGTTGAACAGCGAGATTCCCGGGAGGATTCCGGCTTTTTTCCGGCCCGACCCCGGGTAAGGCTCCGTCCCGACCGCGGTCCGGATTATCATGTCGCTCCGCCGATGCCGAAAGCCCCAGGGAGAAAGACCGCGATGCGGCCCATCCGCAGCCTGATCCTGCTCTGCCTCTGCTGCCTCGTCGCCGGGCTTCCGGCCTGCAAACGGGACAAGGAAGTCCGCCGGGAACTGGAGCAGGCGAAGCTCGACGCCGTCCGTGCCGAGACCCCGCAGCTCTTCGACCCCGAGTGGCAAATCCCACCCACGCCAGAGGTTTACATCGCCTGGGTCCGGACCACGAAGGGAGCCTGCTGGATCGAGGTGCATCGCGACTGGGCGCCGAACGCGGCCGATCAGTTCTGGCGCCTGACCAACTCCTCCTACTACAGCCAGATGCCGATCTACCGGGCCCTGAAGGGCCGGCTGATCCAGTGGGGCATCCACGTCAAGCCGGAGATCTCCGCGATCTGGAAGGACCGCTGCTTCGAGCCCGATCCCATGCTCAAGTCCAACCTCGAGGGCTATGCCGGGATCGCGCCCGACCCCTCCATGGGCAACAAGCTGTCGACCCAGGTCTACATCAATCTCAGCGACAACTTCCACCTCGACGAGCAGGGCTTCGTGCCCTTCGGCCGGGTGCTCCGCGGCCTCGATCGCATGCGCCAGGTCTACTCGGGCTACGACGAGGTCGCGCAGTACGGCAACCAGGCCGGAGTCGACATGACCCTGGCCTGGGAGTCGGGCGTCCGCTACCTGCGGAAGACCTTTCCGAAGCTCGACCTGGTCAAGAGCACGGTCCTCAAGCCGGAGTATGGGACCGAGAGCGAGGACGGTCAGGACGAGGGCGACGACGAGGCCGGCGGGCGCTGACCACCGCGCCGGCCCTCGGTCCGCTCAGGGCCGCTTCAGCCAGCGATCGAGCCAGTCGAAGAAGACCCGGTGCCAGAGCACGCCGTTCTGCGGCCCGAGCACCCAGTGGCACTCGTCCGGGAAGTAGAGGAAGCGGCTCGGCACGCCCTGCAGCTGCGCCGCCGAGAAGGCCTGCATGCCCTCGCCCACCGGCACGCGGAAGTCCTTCTCGCCGTGGATCACCAGGAGCGGCGTCTTCCAGTTGCCGATGAAGCGGTGCGGCGAGAACCGGTCGTAGGCCTTCTTCAGTTCGGCGCTACGCCAGTAAGGACCGCCGATGTCCCAGTTGACGAAGAACAGCTCCTCGGTGACGCCGTACATCGACTCGAGGTTGAAGACACCGGCATGCGCGATCATCGCCGCGAAGCGGTCGCCGGCGTTGCCCATCATCCAGTAGGCCGTGTAGCCGCCGAAGCTGGCGCCGATCCCGCCCACGCGCCTGGCGTCGATCCAGGGCTCGGTGACCAGGTCGTCGGTCGCGGCCAGGATGTCCTTCATCGCCTGGCCACCCCAGTCCTTGGAGATGGCGTCGTTCCAGGCCCGACCGAAGCCGGGCAGGCCGCGGCGATTGACCGCCAGGACGACGTAGCCCTGCGCGGCCATGAGATGGAAGTTCCAGCGGAAGCTGAACCACTGGCCGATCTGTCCCTGGGGCCCGCCCTGGAAGTAGACCAGCATCGGGTACCTCTTCTTCGGGTCGAAGTTCGGTGGCAGCACGACCCAGTTGTGGATCATCTTGCCGTCGGTCGCCCGCACCCAGCGCTCGGTCACGCTCGGCAGCTCGAGTTCGCCATAGAGGTCGGCGTTGAGATCGGTCAGCGCCGTCCAGCCGCCGCCCGCGGCCGGGACCTGGCCCAGCTCGGTCGGCCGGATCATGCTCTGCCGCCCGACCAGGAGCGTCTTGCCGTCGGGTGAGACGTCGCGGAGATCGTGGTTGAACCAGCCCTTGGTGAGCTGGGTCAGGGTCCTGGTGCCGAGGTCGAGGCTGAAGAGCTGGTCGCAGCCGCGCCATTCCGAGGAGAAGTAGACCCGACTCGAATCCGGCGCCCAGAGCGATCCGTGCGCCATCTGGTCGAGGCCGGCGCTCAGCTCGCTGATGGCGCCCGACTCGCGATCGCAGAGCATGATCCGGTTGCGATCCGACTCGAAGCCGGCCCGTTCCATCGAGTGGAAGAGCAGCCAGCGACCATCCGGCGAGTAGACCGGATCGTTGTCGTAGCCGTCCATGCCCTCGGTGAGGCAGCGCTTGCGGCCGTCGCCATCGAGCTTCACCAGGTAGACGTCGCTGTCGGTGGACTCGGCCCAGTCGTTGGCGATCTTCATGGTGAAGGCGATCTCGTCGCCCGCCGGCGACCAGGCGAACTGCTCACTGCCGCCGAAGGGCGGCACCGGGCAATCGACCTTCAGCCCCTCCATCAGATCGGTCGCCGGGCCGGCGACGAGGTCCTCGCCGAGGGGCGCGACGAAGAGATGGCTGTAGGCGTAGTCGTGCCAGGAGTCCCAGTGCCGGTACATCAGCGAGTCGATGATGCGCCCGGAGGCGAGCGGCAGGTCCGGGTAGACGTCCTTCACCTCGGGGTCGAGCTTGACGTCGCGGGTGAAGGCGAGATGCCGGCCATCGGGCGCGACCTTCAGGTTGGCGATGCCGCCGGCCTCGCGGGTGACCCGTCGGGCCTCACCACCGGCCGGGTCGAGCACCCAGGCCTGGCTGCCGTCGTCGCCGCGCGCCGCGAGGAAGAAGAGTCGGGGCCCGGCCGGCGTCGTCGCCCACTGGAAGTCGTGCTCGCTGCCCGCTCCCGAGGTCAGGGCACGGCTCGTGCCGTCGGCGAGCTTGATCAGCCAGAGGTCGCTGTCGCCGGAATTCCGCGCCAGGTCGTAGTGGCGCTGGCCGAAGACCACCCAGGCGCCATCCGGCGAGTAGGCCCCGCCGGCGAGACGGCCGAGCTTCCAGAGCAGCTCCGGCGTCATCCGGCTGGCCTTGTCCTGGGCGAAGCTGGTGGCGGCGAGGAGGAGGCCGACGAGGCCGAGTTGCAGCGTTCTCTTCATGGGATCTCTCGTGATCGGGTTCCATCCGCGGAGCGGGGATCATAACAGCTCGTCACCGGCGCGAGACCTCAGTCCGCGACCCGGACCTTCAGGCTCTCGATCACGACCAGCTCGGGTTCCTGGAAGGGGTCGAGGCGGAGCTGCACCGGGCCCTCGCCCTTCGAGGCCTCGATCCGGAAGGTCAGGGTCCGCAGCGCGCCGTCCTGACGCAGGCGGCAGGATCGACTCTGCTGGGGCAGGAACTGGTCCTGGCCGGGGTAGCGCCAGAAGAGCTCGAGATCGGTCTCGGCCGCGGGGTCGCCGGCCTCGACCGCGAGGCGCAACTCGACCTCCAGGGCGCGACCGCGATCGGCGAGCAGAGGGCTGACCAGATAGGGATCGAGGTCCGCCGCCAGATAGCCGAGGAGCGGGCCGGGCAGCTCGACCCCGGGCCGGAAGGCGGCGTTGGCGGTCCAGGCCGCGCGTAGGGCCGCCGGGCCGAAGTCGAGGGCGGTCGGATCGAGGCCCGGCCCGCCGGCATCGGCGATCAGGTAGGTGCTGGGCCCTGGCCGACCGTCGAGCAGCTCGACCGTGGCGGGCTCGGCCGCGAGTTCCAGGGTGGTCTCCACCGCCGCCGCCGAGGGCAGGAAGGGCAGGAGCAGCTCCAGCTCACCGCCCGGGGCGAGGCCCGGCGCCGGCAGGGGCCGGAAGGGTCCAAGTGCTTCCTCGGCCGCCGACCGCTCGCGCAGGCGGAAGCCGATCGAACCCGGGCCACCCGGCACGACGCCGGCGCCGACGTTGGCCAGCCTGACCCGGACGAGGGCCTCGCGACCGACCCGTCCGGGCCCGGGGGCCACGGGCGCGAGTTCGCGGACCTCGAGCCGGGGCGGAGCGGCGAGACCCTGGTCGGCGAGAGCCTCGGCGAGCGCGCGCCAGGTTCCAGGCAGGCTCGTGGTCCCGACCAGGGCCTCGAGCCGGGCTGCCGCCTCGGAGCCTCGGCCGGCGGCGAGCAGGAGTTCGGCCTCGGTCAGATGTTCGAGCGCCGCCGCGGTGATCGAGCCCAGGCTCGTGGCCGCCGCGCGGGTGCGCGCGAGCGCCGCCTCGGGCTCGTCCGCCTGGCCGATCCGGGCTCGCCCGGCGGCGACCAACGACTCCGCGCAGTCGGCGCCGAGCCCGTCCCGGATTCGGTCGCGCAGATCCTGATCGAGATCGGCGCCGGAGCCGGCGAGAGCGGCCAGACCGCAGCGCCCGAGGTCGTCCCCGACGGACCGGAAGTAGTCGAGGGCCGCCACCTGAACCTGGCTAGCGAGGTCCTGGTTCGTCACCACCTGGACCACGAGGGGGAAGGCCTCGCGATCGCCGAGGGCCGCCAGCCGCCGGATCGCCTCGGCGCCCAGCTCGGGATCGGCGGCGGCCGTCACCAGGCCGACGCGCAGGAGCGGCGCCTGGTCCCGATCGCCGAGGGCCGCCAGGGCGCAGGCGGTCTCGAAGCGGAGCCGGTCGTCGGTCATCGCCAGGGCCGCGCGCAGCACCGGCTCGCCCCGCCGATCGCCGTGGTCGGCGAGCAGACGGGCCGCCCGCCAGGCGATCTGCGGATGCCGCCCGAGCGCCGCCGCGACCAGGTCGCGGTCCCCGGCCTCGAGCGGCAGCGCCCGCTGGCGCCAGAGTTCGAGCAGGGTGGCGGCGGTGCCGATCGCCCGGGCGTCGGCGAGGAGCGCCCGCATGGCGGGCAGGAGTTCGGCGCCGAGCCAGTCGAGCCCCTGGCGCAGGATGGTCAGCTTGATCAGCTCGTGCTCGCTCGGATCGGCCAAGCGCTCGGCGAGGATCGGCCGGAGCTGCTGGTCACGACTCGCCATCTTCGCGGCGAGCAGCCAGCACCGGGTCGGAACCGGGCCGGCGCTCAGCTCGTCGCGCAGAGCCCGGTAGTAGGTCTCGGTGGAGCGCTGATCCTCGGGAACGTTGATCAGGCTCGATTCCTGACGCAGCACGCGGATCATCGCGCCGAGCCGCGCGACCAGGTCGGGGCGACGGCCGGCGAGATCGAGTTCCTCGCCGGGGTCGACCGCCAGGTCGTAGAGCTGATCGAAACCGCGCCGACCGTCCACGATCAGTTCGTAGTCGCCGACCCGGATCGCCTGCAGGTCGCCGCCGCCAGGAGCGGCCGTGGCTCCCGCCGGGATCTCCGCGTAGGCGAAGGGCCGGGGCAGGACCGCCGCGACCGGCTCCGGCAGCAGGAGTCCGGCCAGGCTCTGGCCCTGCGCGACCGGGTCCGGGGCGAGGCCGAGGAGGTCGAAGACGGTGGGCAGGAGGTCGACGTTGCCGCTGGGCTGATCGTGGCGCGCGACCCGGCCACCCGGCAGGTGGATCAGGCCGGGGATGGCGAGGCCCGATTCGCCAAGGGTTGCTTCCGGACCGCGGTCGAGGATCGCGCCCTGATCGGCGTCGACCAGGACCAGGCCATCGTCGCGGAGACCACGGCGCTCGAGGAGGTCGAGCAGGGCGCCGAGCTTCCGGTCGGCCTCCGCGACGCCGCCGCGGTAGCGTTCACGACGGGCGGCCGGCGTCTCGTCCGGGCCCGCCGTCGCGGCCAGGGCCCGCGCCGGGTCGTCGAGCTGGAGCCAGATGAAGACCGGCGCGGCCTCCGGCAGCCGGTCCAGGATCGCCGTCAGGTCCTCGATCCGGTCCGCCCCGGCGCCCACGCGGTCGGCGGGCAGGAGGTCGGTGAAGCCGGCGCGCAGAACCTCGGCCTCGGGGCCGGCGAGCTCCGCGGCGCTGGCGGCGACGAGGCCGATGGTGTGGAAGCCGGCCGCGCTCAGGCGCGGGGCCAGGCCGCGATTGCCGGCCGGATCGTCCGGCAACGCCTGCCGCCGGCGGTGGAGCGGGGTCGCCGACGGGTAGCGACCATGGAAGGTCGACTCGAGCGACAACGCGGCATCGGGAATCGGGGCCCAGTGGCGGGCGAGCAGGAGCGAGTGGCCGGCCAGACGGTCGAGGCGCGGCGTCGCCCCCTCCGGCCCGCCGAGGCAGGAGAGCGCGTCGCGGCGGAGTCCCATCACCGTGATCCAGACCAGGTGCCGGGGCCGCCCGGCGCCGAGCTGACGATCGAGCTCGGCGCGCAGCGCCAGGGCCCGGTTGCCGGCGGAACGGCGGAAGGCGGCGAAGTCGCCGTCGCCGTGGAACTCGAGGCCCGCGGCCGGCGCCTGCCAGCCGAGGGCCTCCCAGATGGCGAGGACACGCGGCCCCTGCAGGAGCTGCCGGTGGATCAGGGACCGGCTGCCGGAGGCCGGCTCCTCGCCGCGCGCGGCGGCGAGGGCGAAGAGGCCGATCAGGATCGGCAGGCCGACCAGGACCAGGGCGGCCCGGGCCCGGGTGAGGGCGAGCAGGCGTTCCCAGCCCAGGGTCGCCGCGAGGAAGGCCGCGCCGGCGCAGAGCTGGTGGGCGCGATCGTGGGCGCCGAGCTCGCAGCGGGCGTCGACCCGATCGAGGACCAGCGCCAGGCCGAGGAATCCTAGACCGAGGAGGGCTCGCGGCCAGGACCCGCGTCCGGTCCGCGAACCGGCGAGGAGAAGAGCCGGGAGGGCGAGGACCGTCCCCAGCGCGACCCCGGCCAGGAGACCGAGGGCGAGGAGGCGGCGCAGGACGAAGGCCAGGGCCTCGAAGTCCTCGGGTTCCCGGGGCGCGAAGCGCTGGAGGTCGGTGGCCGCCAGGAGGAGCCCGGCCAGGGTGCCGGCGGCGACGGTACGCGACCAGAGGGCGACGCTGGCGCGGACCCGGTGTGTGGCGGATTCGTTCTTCATAACCGAAAGCCGGACCGAGCCTTGGGACGGATCGAGACTCTACGCCCAAGGGCCGCTCCCGACAAGCGGCGAGCGCCGGTCCGGTCTGCCAGAAGAACAGATCCACGGCCGGCTTCTGACGCTTTGACAGGACCCTGGGCGAGGCCCGGGGCGGGCCCGGCCGGTCCCCGGGAAGGGCCGGGCAGAAAGTCCCGATCGACGTCACAAGGCCCTTACATCGCCTGACTTGCGCGGCCGAGCCCGGAGCCGCGAGGGCTCCCGGCCGGGGCTTCGGCGCGCGCCAAGCCCGCCGCGGCGAGGGGCGGCACGGCTCTTGCGCCCGGCCCTCGACAGGAGGTGGTCGCATGTCCGCCATCAGCGAAGACGCCCTCGGTCTGGAAGACAACCTGGAGAAGGCCGCCGAGCGCCCGGAACTCCCGGTGGTGCCGGTCCGCAACCTGATCCTCTTCCCCGCCCAGGTGATGCCCCTCACCATCGGCCGCGAGACTTCGCTGGCCAGCGTCCGCATCGCCCAGGAGAGCGGCAAGAAGATCCTCGTGGTCGCCCAGCTCAAGGCGGAAGCGGAGACCCCCAGCCCGCAGGAGCTGCACCGGATCGGCTGCACCGCCGAGATCCTCAAGTCGATCAACATGCCGGACGGCACCCGCACGATCATCGTGCGCGGCGACGACCGCTTCCAGGTCGAGAACTGGATCCAGGCCGAAGGCCACCTGGAGGCGCTGGGTCACGTCATCGCCGAGGAGGAGAGCGAGGGCGTCGCCGTCGACGCCCTGGTGCAGAGCGTCAAGACCGCCTTCGCCAACCTGGCCCGGCTGGCACCGCACCTGAGCGGCGAGCACGTGGTCATGGCCCACAACGCCGAGACGCCGGGCCGCCTCGCCGACCTCATCGCCGCCTCCCTGCAGCTCGAGCTGGACGAGAAGCAACGCCTGCTCGAGGTGACCGAGGTCGAGGCGCGCCTGGAGCGCGTGCATCGGCTCCTGACCCGTGAGCTGGAGATGATGCGGCTCAGCTCGGACATCGACAGCCGCGTGCAGGGCGAGATCACCAGGTCGCAGCGCGAGTACTACCTGCGCCAGCAGCTCGAGGCGATCCGCCGCGAGCTGGGCGAGACCGAGGGCGAGGGCCAGGAGGTCGGTGAGCTGCGCCGCCGACTCCTCGCCAAGGGCCTGCCCGAGGCCGCGATGACCCTGGCCGAGCGCGAACTGCGTCGGCTGGAGCGGATGAATCCCAACTCGCCGGACTGGAACGTCGCCCGCACCTGGATCGACTGGCTGCTCGACCTGCCCTGGGGCGAGAAGAGCGACGACCGCATCGACCTCGAGCAGGCCCGCGCGATCCTCGATCGCGATCATCACGACCTCGACAAGGTCAAGCGACGCATCCTCGAGTACCTCGCGGTGCGCCGGCTGAAGAAGGACATGCGCGGGCCGATCCTCTGCTTCGTCGGCCCTCCGGGAGTCGGCAAGACCTCGCTGGGGCGATCGATCGCCGAGGCGCTGGGCCGCAGCTTCGTGCGCATCTCGCTCGGCGGCGTGCGCGACGAGGCGGAGATCCGCGGCCATCGGCGCACCTACGTCGGCGCGCTGCCGGGGCGGATCATCCAGAGCCTGAAGCGCGCCGGCACCAGCAATCCGGTCTTCGTCCTGGACGAGATCGACAAGCTCGGCTCGGGCCATCAGGGTGATCCCTCGGCGGCCCTGCTCGAGGTGCTCGATCCGGAGCAGAACGCCAGCTTCAGCGACCACTACCTCGAGTGCGAGTACGACCTGAGCGACGTGATGTTCATCGCCACCGCGAACTGGGGCGATGCCATCCCGGGACCCTTGCGCGACCGGATGGAGATCATCGAGATCCCGGGCTACGCGACCCACGACAAGGTCAAGATCGCCGAGGGCCACCTCCTGCCCAAGCAGCTGCGCGAGCACGGTCTCGACCGCAGTCGGGTCAGCCTGCCGCGCGCGACCCTCAACGCGATCGTCGAGGACTACACCCGCGAGGCCGGCGTCCGCGAACTCGATCGCAAGATCGCGGCGGTGCTTCGTACCTGCGCCCGCGAGATCGTCGAGGGCCAGGAGGGTCGGCGCCGGGTCGCGCCGGAGGATCTGAAGAGCATCCTCGGCCCGCCGCGCCACGGCCGCGAGGTCGCCGAGCGCACCCGCCTGCCGGGAGTCGCGACCGGACTGGCCTGGACCCCCGTGGGCGGCGACATCCTCTTCGTCGAGGCGACCCTGACCCCGGGCAAGGGCCGGCTGACGCTGACCGGCCAGCTCGGTGACGTGATGAAGGAATCGGCGCAGGCGGCGCTGTCGATCGTGAAGGGCGCCGCCGCCGATCTGGGCATCGAACCGGACTTCCTCGATCGCCACGACATCCATGTCCACGTCCCGGCGGGGGCGGTGCCCAAGGACGGGCCCTCGGCCGGCGTGACCATCCTCAGCGCCCTGGTCTCGCTGATCAGCGAACGCCAGGTGAAGAGCAAGGTGGCCATGACCGGCGAGATCAGCCTGCGCGGCCTGGTCCTGCCGGTCGGCGGCATCAAGGAGAAGGTGCTCGCCGCCAAGCGGGCCGGCATCACCACGGTCATCCTGCCGGAGCGGAACCGGGCGGACCTGGAGGAGATCCCGGCCGACTGCCGCGAGTCGATGCGCTTCGTCTTCGTTCGGGAGGTGAACCAGGTGCTCCAGCACGCGCTGGTGCGGCGACGCTCCCGGTCCCGGCGCAAGCCGCTCCTCTCCTGAGGCGGCCCGGCGCGACGGAAAGCCCTTGACCCTGCGCCACGCGCCGCCGAGACTCTTGGCTTCCGCATCCAGGAGGAGGACGAGACTTGAAGCGACGTGACTTCAGCAAGGCCATGCTGGCCGCGCTGGGCGGCCTCGCCGCCGGCATCGGCTGTGGCGGCAAGGACGAGGCCGGCAAGGGCGCGACCCCGGCCGGGGACGCCACCAAGGCCGCCTGGGAGATGGGGCTGCCGCGGCACGCCTGCAAGGGCCGCAACGAATGCAAGGGCCAGGGCGGCTGCAAGAGCGGCGACGCGGGCTGCGCCGGCAAGAACAGCTGCGCCGGCAAGGGTGGTTGCGCCACGGTCGCGCATCACAGCTGCCGGGGGCGCAACGAGTGCAAGAGTCTCGGCGGCTGCGGTAGCGGCGACAACGGCTGCAAGGCGAAGAACAGCTGCGCCGGCAAGGGCGGCTGCTCGGTCCCGATCCTCCACTGACGGATGGCGGGGGGCGGCAACAGATGGGGACTGCCCGACCTGGGCCTGGGCATCGGCCTGCGGGCGCCCCACTACCCCCACATCCTGGCCACCTGGCCGGAGATCGACTGGTTCGAGATCATCTCCGAGAACTACATGGAGACCGGCGGCCGCCCGCTCCAGGTTCTCGACCAGATCGCCGCCCGCTACCCCATCGTCATGCACGGGGTCTCCCTGTCGATCGGCAGCACCGACCCCCTGGACGACCATTATCTCGACCGGCTCGCGGCGCTGGCCGATCGGGTGCGGGCCCGCTGGCTCGGTGACCACGTCTGCTTCACCGGCGTCGGCGGATTGAACGGCCACGACCTCTATCCCCTGCCCTACACGCGGGCGAGCCTGGCCCATCTGATCGACCGGGTGCGCCGCGTCCAGGACCGCCTCGGACGACCTCTGGTGCTGGAGAATCCCTCCACCTACCTCGCCTACCGCTGCAGCACGATCCCGGAGGCCGAGTTCATCGCCGAGCTGGCCGATCGCGCCGACTGCGCCCTCCTGCTCGACGTCAACAACGTCTGGGTGAGCGCCCGCAACCACGGCTTCGACCCGGTCGACGACTACCTCGACCTCGTGCCCCTGGATCGCGTGGTGCAGATCCACCTGGCCGGTCACACCGACAAGGGCAGCCACGTCCTCGACACCCACGACGCCGCGGTCATCGACGAGGTCTGGGAACTCTATCGGCTGGTGATGGAGCGCGGCGGCCCCCGCTCGACCTTGCTGGAATGGGACGATTCGATCCCGGACTTCGAGACCGTCCACGCCGAGGTCCTGAAGGCCGCCCGCCATCGGCCGCTGCGCCAGGAGGTCGACGATGTCCGCTGAGCCCGACCTGGACGCGCTCGAGCGCTTCCTGATCGCCGCGGTCTCGCACCAGGACGGCCTCGAGGCCGGACTCGAACGGCCCGCGGCCCGCGATCTCCTCGGCGCGGGCGGGGTGGCGGAGCTGATCCTGCCCTCGGCGAGCCTGAGCGCCGAGGACCGGCTCGGCATCTACGCCGACATGTACTACTGGCGGCTGGTCGACGTCCTGGCCGAGGACTTCCGCCGCCTGCGCGACTTCCTCGGCGCCGAGGAATTCGGCCGGCAGGCGCGGGCCTACCTCCATCGCCATCCCTCGGGTCATCCCAATCTCGCCCGGCTCGGCGACGGCTTTCCCGATTTCCTCCGGGCCGAGGCCGAGGATCTGCCGATGCGCGCGGTGGCGGTCGATCTGGCGCGCCTGGAGCTGGCCTTCAGCCGCGTCTTCGATGCCGCCGAGGATTCGAGCCTGGAGGCGGAAGCCCTGGTCGGAATCGCGCCCGAGGACTGGCCGGAGCTCCGCCTGGAGACCGTGAGCGCGCTGGAGATCCTGCGCCTCGATCACGATCTGGACGGCTTTCTCGACGCCGGCATGCCGCCCGCCGTCCCGCCGCGGCCCGGCGAGCACTTCGTCCTGCTCCACCGCCGCGACTACCAGGTCTATCGGCTGCCCCTCTCCCGGCCCCAGGCGGCCCTGCTCCTTTCCCTGCGCGCCGGGCGGCCGCTCCTCGAGGCCCTGGCCGACCTCGCCGACGCCGGCGACTTCGATCCCGACCGCGATCTGGCCGAACTGGAGCTCTGGTTCCGGCGCTGGGCCGGCATGGGCCTCTTCCGATCCCGGGTGCGCCCGGACGCCGGCTGAGCGCGTTTGCGGGTCGGCCCGCTCGCCATAGAATGCGGCGGACGGAGATCGGCGGCCCGCCACGGCCTCGTCCGCCCCGTGCGGGCCCGGAGGCGCCGCGCCCTGATCTCCCACGCGACCCCGACCGCCCGCGTCCCGCCCGGAACGCGCGATCGAGCCCTCGCACCGCCCCTTGGCCATGGGATGAGAACATGATCAGCGCAATGTCCAGAACGCGAGTCCTGCTCGCCACCGCCCTCGTCGCCTTCCTCCTCCTCCCCGCGTCGCTCCGCGCCCAGAACATGGGCGAGGATCCCGTGGCCTGGATGTACGGCCCCGAGGCCCGGACCCTCGGCCTCACGCAGGAGCACAAGTGGCTGGATGACGGCAGCCTCCTGCACTGGGAATACAGCCGCCGCGGCATCCTCGAGCAGGGCCTGATGCGCTGGGATCCGAAGACCGGCGAGAGCCAGCGCGTGCTCGCGTTGCGGCCGGTGCTGCAGGCCTTCGCCCAGTTCAAGGTGGACGCCCGCGGGGTCTACTTCCCCGAGGAGTTCAGCGCCGACGGCTCGAAGGGCCTGTACGCGGTGGCGGGCGACCTCTTCGTCTGCACCATCCCGGCCGGCGAGCTGATCCGCGTCACCGAGACCCCCGAGGTCGAGGAGAAGTCGGCGCACTTCTCGCCCGACGGCAAGAAGCTGGCCTTCGTGCGCCGGAACGACCTCTACGTCGTCGATCTGACCAGCGGGGTCGAGACCCGCCTCAGCGATGGCGCCACCGACCTGATCCTCAACGGCACCCTGCCCTGGGTCTACTGGGAGGAGATCTTCGGCCGTCAGGATACCGGCTACTGGTGGTCGCCGGACTCGAGCCGGATCGCCTTCCTGCACAGCGACGAGACCGCGGTCGGCGTCGTGCCGATCATCGACTGGGAGCCCGACTATCCGACCGTCCGCGAGCAGCGCTATCCGCGCACCGGCACCACGAATCCCAAGGTCGAGGTCCGGGTCGTCGAGCTGAAGGAGGGCGCGAAGCCGGTCACCCTGCCGCTGGCGGCGCCGGACGAGCTCGAGGAGTACGTGATCCGGGTCAACTGGCTGCCGAAATCGCCGGCCCTGATCGTCCAGACCATGAACCGCGCCCAGAACGCCGTGGCGCTCCAGCGCGTCGATCTGGACGCCGGCGAGGGCAAACTCGCCTCGAGCGTGCTGATGGTCGAGCAGGACAAGGGCTGGGTGCACCCGCACGACGATCTGGTGGTGACGCCGGACGAGAGCCACTTCTTCTGGGTCTCGGAACGCGATGGCTGGGCTCACGCCTACCTCTACGAGATCGGCGGCAAGCTGGTCGGCCAGGTGACCAAGGGCGAGTTCGCGCTGCGCAGCGCCAGCGCCCTCTACTGGATGCGCCAGGCGATCCAGCACGCCGACTGGGAGGCGAAGAAGATCTGGGTCCAGTCCCTCGAGGGTTCCTCGATCGAGAATCACCTCTGGTGCGTCGACCTGAAGACCGGCGAACGCAGCTGCCTGACCCCCGATGCCGGCACCCACGTGATCAGCTTCTCGCCCGACGGCCGGCACTTCATCGACGAGCACTCCCGCGGCAACCTGCCGCCGCGGCAGGTGATCCGCGACCTCGAGGGCAAGGAGCTCGCGGTGCTCACCGAGCGGCGTGGCGAGCTGCTCGAGGCCAAGCAGCTGGTCTTCCCCGAGTTTCACCGGGTCCCGGCGCGCGACGGCTTCCAGATGCCGGCCTACCTGGTCAAGCCGCAGGGCTTCGACCCCGAGAAGCGCTACCCCGTGGTCATCTACGGCTACGGCGGCCCCTCGGCCCCGAGCGTCGCCGACAAGTGGGACGGCAACGACCTCTACTGGGCGAACGTCCTCTGCGCCAACGGCTTCCTGGTCTTCTGCGTCGACAACCGCAGCGCCGCGGCCGCCTCGAAGGAGGACGAGAACACGATCCTCGGCCAGATGTACGGCGACGGCGAGGTCAACGACCTGATCGACGGCGTCAAGTGGCTGAAGGCCCAGCCCTGGGTCGACGACGAGCGGGTCGGCATCTGGGGCTGGAGCGGCGGCGGCACGCTGACCATGCTGGCGATGACCAACTCGAAGGAGTTCCGCGCCGGCATCGCGGTGGCCGGCGTCACCCGCTGGCAGTACTACGACACCCTCTGGGCCGAGGCCTCGCTGAAGCGGCCGCAGGACAATCCCGCCGGCTACTCCCGTTGCGATCTGGCCGCCCAGGCCGGCAACCTGCACGGCAAGCTGCTCCTGGTCCACGGCACGGCCGACGACAACGTGCACGTCCAGAACGCCTGGGCCTTCGCCAACGGCCTGATCGAGTCCGGCAAGCTGTTCGAGATGATGATCTACCCGAACCGCGACCACTCGATCGCCGACCTGTCGGCGCGCCTGCACCTCTATCACACGATGCTCGACTTCTGGGACCGGAACCTGAAGAACTGAGGATGAACGAGAACGCGAAGATCGGCGTCCTGACGGTCAGCGACCGGGCGAGTCGGGGCGAATACGAGGACCTGTCGGGCCCGGCGATCGAGGCCGCGTTGCGCGACTACATCGCCAGCGACTGCGACTACCAACGGGTCATCGTCCCCGACGAGATCCCGGAGATCGAGGCCGCGCTGCGCTCCTTCGCCGACCGGGGCTTCGCCCTGGTCTGCAGTACCGGCAGCACCGGGCCGGCACCGCGCGACGTCATGCCCGAGGCGATGACGGCGATCTGCGACAAGCTGCTGCCCGGCTTCGGCGAGCTGATGCGCAAGGTCTCGCTCGAGCAGGTGCCGACCGCGATCCTCTCCCGCCAGACCGCGGGCATCGTCGGCCGGACCCTGGTGATCAATCTGCCCGGAAAACCGCAGAGCATCCGGATCTGTCTGGACGCGGTCTTCCCGGCGGTGCCTTATTGCATCGACCTGGCCGGCGGCCCCTATCTCGAGGGCAATCCGGACGTGGTCACGGTCTTCCGGCCCAAGAAATAGGGGAACGCCATGCGCATCCTGATCCTGTCCCTGGCCCTCGCCGTCGTCGCCGCCTGCGCCAACCAGGAGAAGGTCCCGCTGCGGACCGACGGTGACGGATTCCAGGCCGCCTGGCTCGACTTCGAGAGCGCCTGGAGTGAACTCGAGGTCGCCGTCCGGTCGACGCCGCGCTGGGAGATGGACCGGGCGATGACCGAGCGCGTCGACGGCCTGGCCGGGATCGCCCGCGATCGGGCCGAGCGGCTCGCCGCCTGGGACGGCAGCGGCCTGGTCTCGCGACCGGCGATCGACCTGATCCTGGCCGAGATCGAGCGCACGAGCGGCCACGGCCCCGAGGGCTTGCCCCTCCAGGGCGCCGACGTCGTCACCGAGGTCGGGGTCCAGCGCCGGGCCTTCGACCAGGAGCGCGCCTGGCAGGCGATCAGCGACCGGCTGCCCTGGCTCGAGGCCTACGCGGCGGCGGCGGTCCCGTCGCCTTGGCTCGAGCGCCGGGTCTTCCCGCGCGACCTCGCCGCGATGGACCTGATCTTCGCCACCCGGACCGAGGATCTCGGCCAGTGGCGGCGGCTGCGGGTCGACGAGGCCGACCTCGCGGCGATGCAGGATCGCCTGGGCACGCTGCCGATGGCGCTGGGAGGCGAGCTGGAGCGGCGCTG
Source organism: Planctomycetota bacterium (assembly GCA_020639295.1). Classification (GTDB taxonomy): domain Bacteria; phylum Planctomycetota; family DRQF01; genus JACKGY01. Next base: position 40,394 of record JACKGY010000014.1, on the reverse strand, counting down.
ATGCCCGAGCTTCCCGAGGTCGAGACCGTTCGCCGCGGTCTCGAACCCCTGCTCGTCGGCCACCGCTTCGCGGCCGTCCGGATCGCCGAGACCCGGTTGCGCTACCCGCTCGACGGCGCTCGCCTGCGCCGCCGCGTCGCCGGCCGCCGCCTGCTCGCGATCGAACGGCGCGCGAAGTACCTGATCTTCCATCTCGAAGGCGAACGCGCCCTGCTCGCCCATCTCGGCATGACCGGCCGCTTCGAGCTGGCCGCGCCGGGGCAGCCGCTCCCGGCCCACACCCACGTGAGCTTCCGGCTCGACGATGGTCGCGAGCTGCGCTTCATCGATCCACGGCGCTTCGGCATGCTCGCCGGCCTCGATCGCCGCGAGCTGGCCGCGGAGAAGCTGCTCGCCCACCTCGGACCGGAGCCGCTCGCCGAGGCCTTCGACGGCGAGACCCTGGTGGCCGCGGCCCGGGGCTCGCGGCGGTCGATCAAGGCCTTGCTGATGGATGGCCGGGTGGTCGTCGGCGTCGGCAACATCTATGCCAACGAGGCGCTCTGGCGGGTCGGCATCCTGCCCCGCCGAGCCGCCGGCCGCGTCGCCGCGCCCCGGCTCCATCGCCTGGCGGAGACCGTGAAGCAGGTCCTGAGCGAGGCCATCGCGGTCGGCGGCACGACCCTCAAGGACTTCCTCGACCCGACCGGTCAGGCCGGCTACTTCCGCATCGAGCTCTCGGTCTACGACCGGGCCGGCCAGCCCTGCCCGCGCTGCGCCGAGCCGATCCGCCGCAGCGTCATCCAGAATCGAGCCACCTTCCACTGCCCGCGCTGCCAGCGCTGAGGGGTCGGCCGAGGCCGCCGGCCCCGCTCCGGAGCCGGCTCCTGAGTTCCCGCGTTTGCCAGCGACGGCGCCGGGGCGGATAATCGGACCATGCCTCGCCCACACTTCGACCTGATCGTTCGCGGCGGCACGCTGGTGTCGCCGCGTGGCCGCCACGAAGCCGACCTCGGCCTGCGCGCGGGCCGCATCGTCGCCCTCGGTGATCTCGGTGATGCCGACGCGCACGAGCTGTTCGACGCCCGTGGCCTCCACGTCCTGCCCGGCATCATCGACTCGCAGGTCCACATGCGCGAGCCGGGCCTGGAACACAAGGAGGACCTCGAGACCGGCATGCTCGCCGCCGCGGCCGGCGGCGTCACCGCCGTCTGCGAGATGCCGAACACCAAGCCCGGCACGACGACGGCGGCCGCGCTGGCGGACAAGGTCGCGCGCGTCCGGGGCCGCGCGGCGGTGGACTTCGCCTTCTTCGCCGGAGCCGCGGCCGACAACGTCGAGCAGCTCGCGGCCCTCGAGACCCAGGAAGGCTGCGTCGGCGTGAAGATCTTCATGGGCAGCTCGACCGGCAACCTGCTGGTGCCCGACGACGCCTCGGTCCGACGGGTCCTCCGCGCGACCCAACGACGGGTCGCCGTGCATTGCGAGGACGAGGAACGCCTGGAGGAACGAAAGGCCCTGATCGGCGCCGGCGCCACCGCGCTCATGCATCCGGTCTGGCGCGACGAGGAGACCGCCTTCAAGGCCACCCGCCGGCTGGTCGCGCTGCTCGAGGAGACCGACCGCCGCGCCCATGTCCTGCACGTCACCACCGCCGAGGAGATGGCCTTCCTGGCCGGCAAGAAGCGCTGGGCCAGCGTCGAGGTGACGCCGCAGCACCTGACCCTGGCCGCGCCGGACTGCTACGAACGCCTCGGCAGCTACGCCCAGATGAATCCCCCGATCCGCGAGGCCCGACACCGCGAGGCCCTCTGGCGTGGCCTGGCCGACGGCACCGTCGACGTGATCGGTTCCGACCACGCGCCCCACACCCGCGAGGAGAAGGAGCGCGACTACCCGAATTCGCCCTCGGGCATGCCCGGCGTGCAGACCCTGGTGCCGATCATGCTGGACCACGTCGCCGCCGGCCGCCTGAGCCTCGAGCGTTTCGTCGCCCTCGCCGCCGAGAATCCGGCCCGCCTCTATGGCATGCGCCGCAAGGGCCGGATCGAGATCGGCTGCGACGCCGACCTCACCATCGTCGACCTCGAGGCCGAACGCGAGATCCGCAACGACTGGATCCGCTCGCGCTGCGCCTGGACTCCCTTCGACGGCATGAAGGTGCGCGGCTGGCCGCGGGCCACCGTCGTCCGCGGCCGGATCGTGATGCGCGAGGACGAGATCGTCGCGCCCGGCAGCGGCCGGCCGATCGACTTCGATCTCGTCGCGCCGCGCGCCTGATCGCGAGCCCGGGATCGCCTCCCGCCGGCGCGGCTGGCTGGGCCCCGTCCGGTGGTCGCCAGGAAGGCAAAGGAAACGGGCGGAGCGACCGAAGTCGCCCCGCCCGTCCGGAAAGTCCAGGATCGTCGCCGATCAGGGTTTCGAGGTGACGTCCGCGTTCTTGAGCGGCTGGTTGGCCAGCTCGACGACCTTGGCCAGGAGCTTCTCGAACTCCGCCTTGGCGACCTCGTAGGCCTCACGGCGTTTCTCGATCTTCTTCTCGGCCGTATCGCCGTCGCGGTCGGCCATCCGCTCCTCGACGTCGTCGAGGAGTCGGCGCGCGTCGGCCATCTTGTCCTCGGCGCGCTCGACGTCGTCGAGCAGGTCCGACATCTGGCGCAGCACCTTGGGCATGCTGACCTTGAAGTGATCGCCGAAGACCTTCTTCATCGCCGACTGCACCCGGGAAGCGCGATTCTTGCCCTGGAGGCGCATGACCTCGTCGCCACGTCCGTCGAGGAAGACCAGGGTCGGCAGCTTGCGCGCGAACTCGGCCTTGATCTTCTCGTCCTGGATCGAGCTGGCGTTGATCCGATAGCAGCGGAAGAAGCGGGTCCCGAGGATCAGGTCCTCGTTGCCGAACATGTCCGCCTCGAGTTCGGCCTCGGCCTCGGCTTCGAGACTGTCGTGGATGTAGACGATCGCCGGCACGTGCTTGCGATCACTGAGCTGCAGCAGATGCCCGATCGGCATGCTGCGCTCACCGTACTTCTCGTCCCAGGCCGTCGGCCAGTCGGCCGGTAGCCAGTCGATGTCGAGCATCCCGGCGACTTCCGGGCTGCGGGTCTTTCCGGTCAGGGGTACTTCGACGCGACCTGCGCCGCCGGGGGTCTTGGCCTTGCCGCCTGCCCCCCCGCCTCAGCACTGACCCGCGGCCTGGGCCTGCAGGATCAGCGCGAGGAGTGCCGCCAGGGGAAGGACCGTGAACAGGGTCCTACGCATGACTTTCTCCTCCATGTCGGCCGCCCGACGCGACTTCGGCGCGGCGGCCTGGCCCTGGGTGATGCCCCCACACTAGCGCTCCGGGCCGCCCGAGTAAAGCACCCGGTCTTTCGGCAGGCCGGGATTCACACCCGGGAAATCACCCGGGCCGACAAGATCCGGTGAATGCCCCTGGGGGGTGCCGGCCGATCAGGTCCCTAGGAGGAGATGCCGAACCGTCGGATCGCGACGGTCGGGCGGGAACCATGAAACGAGACCCCATTCGCGTCCTCAGGGCCCTGGCGCTGGCCCTGATCGCCCTAGGGCCATGGGCCACGACACTCTCCGCGCAGGTCGACCAGGAAGGCGCTGGACTGATCGGCGATCCTGGCGAACCGCCGGACATCGAGGGCCTCAGCGAGATCCGGATCGAGGATCTCCTCAACATCGAGGTGACCTCGGTCAGCCGCAAGAGCCAGAAGATCTCCCAATCCGCGGCCGCCGTCTTCGTCCTCACCCAGGAGGACATCCAGCGCGCCGGCGCCCGCTCCCTGCCCGAGGCCCTCCGGCTCGTGCCCGGAGTCGAGGTCGCCCAGCTCAGCCGCCACCGCTGGTCGGTCACCATCCGCGGCTTCGCCAACGTCTTCGCCAGCAAGCTGCTGGTCCTGATCGACGGCCGCAGCGTCTACACGCCGCTGTTCTCGGGCGTGTTCTGGAACCAGCAGGACGTCCCGATCGAGAGCATCGAACGCATCGAGGTGATCCGCGGCCCCGGCGGGACGATCTGGGGCGCCAACGCGGTGAACGGCGTGATCAACGTCATCACCAAGTCGGCCCGTGACAGCCAGGGCGGGCAATTCCGCAGCGTGCTCGGCGACTCGGAGCTGGAGAGCTATCTGAACTACGGCTTCGCCCTCGGCGAGGACCTCCACGTCCGCCTGCAGGGGCACTGGTTCGACCGTGACGGCTTCGCGATGCCGGGCGAGGACGCCAACGACTGGCGCAACGTCCAGGGCGGCGTCCGGCTCGACTGGACCCTGGACGAGAACGACGACCTGTCGGTGCAGGTCAATGCCTATCGCGGCGACGCCGAGCAGCAGATCGATCTGGCCCTGCCGACGCCGCCGGACTTCCACCGGCTGGTCGAGGACGTGATCCAGTTCTCCGGAACCAACGCGCTCGCGCGCTGGCACCATCGCTTCGACGAGCACGAGGACATCGATCTCCAGATCTACTACGACCGCACCAGGCGGAACGAGGAGGCCTTCGAGGACAGCCGCGACACCTGGGACCTCGACTTCCAGCACCGCTTCCAGCCCTTCGAGGACCACGAGCTGGTCTGGGGCCTCGGCTACCGCTACATCCGCGACGAGTTCGACGGCGGTTTCCAGGTCGAGACCGACCCGAAGCGCCGGAACTATCAGGTGTTCAGCTTCTTCGTGCAGGACGAGTGGCGGATCGTCGAGGACGGTCTCAGCCTCATCGTGGGCACCAAGGTGGAACACAACGACTTCAGCGGTTTCGAGCTCCAGCCGAGCCTGCGCCTGGTCTGGAACGTCAACGAGGAGAACACGGTCTGGGCGGCGATCTCGCGCGCGGTGGAGACCCCCTCGAGAGCGACCCACGACATCCGGATCCGGGCCCCGATCATCGACGTCGGCGGAGGCTTCATGGCGTCACCCGAGTACCAGGGCTCGCAGGAGGCACGCGCCACCGACCTGGTGGCCTTCGAACTCGGCTGGCGCGGCCACGTCCTCGACGAACTCAGCCTCGACCTGGCCCTCTTCTACAACGACTACGAACACGTCTCGACCCAGGAGCCCGGGCTGCCCTATCTCGACCCTTCGGGCCTGCCGGTCCTACCTCTCGTCTACGCCAACCGGGCCAAGGCCGAGATCTACGGTCTCGAGCTGGCGGCCGACTGGCGTCCGTTCGACAACCTCCGGATCACCGGTAGCTGGTCGCTCCTCGAGGTTCAGGAGCACTCCGTCGGCAGCGGCGATCCCCAGGCCGAGCAGGACGAGACGGTCTCGCCCCACCACCGTCTGGTCTTCCGCTGTCACTGGGACCCGCTCCCCGAGCTCGACCTCAGCGGCACGCTCTACTGGACCGACAACCTGCAGGGCGCCGACATCCCCAGCTGGTTGCGTCTGGATCTCCAGGCCCGCTGGCGACCGACCGAGGATCTCGAGCTCGGCCTCGGGGTCCGCAACCTCCTCGACGACCATCATCCCGAATTCCAGGGCACCTTCGGCCGCGTGACGGCGGAGGTCGAACGCAGCTTCTACTTCTGGCTCGACTATCGATTCTGAGGCATGACTCCGAGGCCCGTCGACAACCCGAGATCACCCTGGCGGCGCGTGACGACCTTCACGCTGCTGATCGCCGCCATGTTGGCGGTCTCGGCCGCCGGCCTCGGCGGCGAGCCGGAGTACCGGGTCAAGGGCGTCTTCCTCTATCGCATGGCGCACTTTCTCCAGTGGCCGGAATCGAACCTGCCGCCCAAGGCCAAGACCATCGTCATCGGCGTGGTCGGCAAGGACCCGTTCGGCAAGGAACTCGACCTGCTCGAGCAGCTGAAGCCCGTCGACGGCCGCGACGTGGTCACCAAGCGCTTCAAGACCGCGGCCGAGGTCAAGGGCGTCCAGATCCTCTTCCTGTCCTCCAGCCTGACCGATGCCGAACAGGCCGAGATCTTCGGCCGGGCCACCAAGGAGGGATTCGTCACCGTCGGCGAGCAGAAGAAGTTCGCCGACCGGGGCGGCATGTTCAACCTGCTCATCGAGGACAAGAAGCTCGCCTTCGAGGCCAACTCGGAGGCGGCCAAGGCCGCGAAGATCAAGGTCTCGTCCCAGCTGCTCAAGTTGGCCAAGCGCGTCGTGACGAAGGACGACTGAGATGATGGTCAAGGGACCGGGAATCCGCACCAAGATCCGCCTGATCATCGTCGGCGCTTCGACCGTCGTGCTCGCGCTCGCCTGTGTCGCCTTCTACCTCCTGTCGGACGACGTCCTGCGGAGCAACAAGCTCGAGCAGCTCGACTCGATCTGCGGCCTGGTCGCCGCCAACGCCAAGGCGCCGCTCTTCTTCGACATGCGTGACGACGCCGAGGTGGTGCTCAAGCCCGTCGTGTCCGACGAGCAGGTCATCGGTTGCGCGCTCTTCGACGCCCACGGCGAGCTCTTCGCCGCGCTCGCCCGTCAGGGTCAAGGTGACTGGCGGCCGGTCATGCCGGCCGACCTCGAGGTCGAACTCCGCGAGGACTCGATCACGGTGAAGAAGCCGGTGGTCATGAACGGCGACGCGATCGGCACCGTGCTGCTGCTCGGCGATCGTCGGGCCGAGAACGCGGCCCGAGGCCGTCTGATCCTGATCTCGACCCTCCTCGGCCTCGGTCTCTTCATCGTCGCCAGCGTCCTGGCCACCCGGCTGTCGACGATGATCGCGGGGCCGATCGCCCAGCTCGCCACCACGATGCGCAACATCACCGACGAGCACGACTTCGGCCTTCGCGTGGTCAAGACCACGGACGATGAACTCGGCGACCTGGTCTACGTCTTCAACCAGATGCTCGGGAGGATCGAACGTCGCGACGAGGAACTCGCGGCCCATCGCGACGATCTCGAGCGGGCGGTCGAACGCCGGACCGCCGAACTGATGGACGCGAATCGGCGACTCCTCGCCGCCAAGGATCGCGCCGAGGCCGGCACGCGGGCGAAGTCCGAGTTCCTGGCCAACATGAGCCACGAGATCAGGACGCCGCTGAACGGCATCATCGGCATGGTCGAGCTGATGCTGGACACCCCTCTCGACGAGGAACAGTCGGATTACGCCGCGACCCTGCGCACCTCCGCCGAGAACCTGCTGGTCATCGTCAACGACATCCTCGACTTCTCCAAGATCGAGGCCGGGCACCTGAGCCTGGATCTCCATCCCTTCGATCTCCACGTCGCGATGACCGAGATCGTTCGCTCGCTGGAGGTGATGGCCCGGCAGAAGGACCTGCGCTTCGAACTCCAGCTCGACCCGCAGGTCCCGGTCCGGGTCGAGGGCGACTCGACCCGACTCCGCCAGGTCCTGCTCAACCTCCTCGGCAACGCGATCAAGTTCACCAACCTGGGCGGCGTCACCCTGGAGCTGAGCCGGGTGGGCGGTGAACCCGGCAAGGCCCGCCTGCGATTCGCCGTTCACGACAGCGGGATCGGAATCGCGCCGGAGAAGCTCGAGGACATCTTCAATCCCTTCATCCAGGCCGATGGCAGCACCACCCGTCGCTTCGGTGGTACCGGCCTCGGACTGGCGATCAGCCGCCAGCTCTGCGAGCTCATGGGTGGTGAACTCCAGGTGACCAGCAGGCCGGGCGAAGGCAGCTGCTTCTGGTTCGATCTCCTGCTGCCGATCCTGACCGACTCGCGCCCGCTCGAGGACGAGCCCCTGCCGACGAGGACCGGAGCCGGATCGCCCTCGGACACGGAGTCGGCTGGCGCGCTCGGTGCCCGTCAGCGCGTCCTCCTGGTCGAGGACAACGTCACCAACCAGAAGCTGGCCATGCGAGTCCTCGAGCACATGGGCTTCCGGGTGGATCTCGCCGGCGACGGGCAGCAGGCCCTCGATCGCCTGCGCCACGACCCCCACTACGACGTCATCCTCATGGACCTGCAGATGCCGGTGATGGGGGGCATCGAGGCGACGCAACGGCTGCGCGCCCTCGGCGTCGCGACCCCGATCATCGCGGTCACGGCCAACGCGATGGCCGGCGATCGGGAGCGTTGCCTGGACGCCGGGATGAACGAGTACGTCGCCAAACCCCTGAGCCGCGACGAACTCCTGGCCAAGATCCGGGCCCAGATCGGGGGGGCCTGAGCGGCGCGATGGCGCCGGCGCGACGGTGTGTTAGCCTCTCCCCGAAACGGAGAGCGCCCCTTGCCGATCAGCCGCCGCTATCACGAGGCGACGAAGTACCGGATGGAAACGATCGCCAGCCATCCTGGCCTGGACTGGAGCAGCCAGCCCAGACCCTGGAAGGAATTCCACTCCGAGTCCCGGGTGGAGCTGGCGGAGGCGCTGCTGGTCGGACGTGACGACGACGATGGCCGCCCCGTCCTGCGTCGGCAGGGCGGCGGCTTCGGCCTGGCCGAACTCTCGACCCTGCTCCTGCACACCAACGGGGCCACCGCGGTCACCCGCGACGCCGCGCGCCCGGTCTACTTCCGGGCAGCGCCCTCGGCCGGTGCTCTCTACCCCACCGAGATCTACCTCTTCCTGCGGGACTTCGAGGAGATCGAGGACGGCCTCTACAACTACCAGATCCGCGATCACAGCCTGGCACCGGTTCTGGAGGGCGACTTCGGCCGCGATCTCGCCGCCCTGACCGGACGCCACCCCGAGATCATCCGCTCCCGCTGCGTGCTGCTCTTCAGCGCGGTCTTCTTCCGCTCCGCCTGGCGTTACCACGAACGGGCCTATCGGCGGATCCTCCTCGACACCGGGCACGTCCTCGGCAACCTGGTGAGCTTCGCTCCGGAGCTCGGCCTCCGCGCCAGCCTGGTCGGTGCCTTCGCCGACGAGGGCCTCGACGACCTCCTGCTCCTGTCGCGGGCCGAGGAATCGGTGCTGGCTCTCGCGGCGATCACGGAGGACGGGCCGGGCCTGGCCCAAGTCGGCCGCAGCGACGTCGAGCCCTCGGGCGGCGCGGCCATGCTCGACCTGCACCGGGCGGCGGCGATCCGCCAGGTCGTCGAATCGGTCCGACCGCCGCTCGAGGCCCTGCCCCTGCCGGTCGCCGGCGCCCAGGCCGTCGTCCGCCTGCCGCCGCCGCGCGCGGAGCGGCGGGATTCGCTCTGCACGACCATCCTCTCCCGGCGCTCGACGCGTCGATTCAGCGGCGAAGGCATGACCCGCGAGCAGCTTTCCGATCTGCTCGGCCAGGCCTACGCGCCCCAGCGCCGACTCGCCACGGAGGGCCGCTGCGAGTACTTCGATCCGGCCCGGCTCCGGACCTGGCTGTCGATCCACGAGGTCGAGGGCCTCGACGCCGGCCTCTATCGCTACGATCCGGTCGCCCACGTCCTGCTGCTGATCCGTCGCGGCCGTCACGAGGCCGAGGATCATCACGTGGCGCTCGGGCAAGACCTCGCCCGGCAGGCGGCGGTGGTCATCTACCACAGCGCCGATCTGGTCGAGACGGAGGCGGCGCTGGGCGCACGCGGCTACCGCTTCCTCGGTCTCGACGCCGGTCACATCGGTCAGCGGCTCAACCTCGACGCGCTCGCGCTGGGTCTCGGCGCCAGCGGCATCGGCGGCTACTTCGACGACGAGGTCAACGCCCTGTTCGGGATGGGTCCGAACGAGGCGATCATCTACATGACCTGCATCGGCGTCTCGGCCGACTGATCGGGCCCGCCGGCCATCGGCCTCGGGGTCGGTCGCTCAGGCGTGGAAGCCGAGCACGACCAGCAGACAGGGACCGCCCGCGATCAGCTCGAGACCCAGCTCCTCCGCCCGCGTCGCCACCGCGGGCGACTCGGCGCCGGGCTGGAGCCAGATCCTCCGGATGCCGAGGTCGTGCGCTTCCTCGAGGACCTTCAGGGTCACCGCCGGCGGGGTGATCACGCTGATGGCGAAGGTCTCCGGCCGATCCAGCTCGCGCAGGGATTGACGGGCCTCGTGCTCCTCGATCAGACCGCCGCGCGGATTGATCGGCACCACCTCGTGGCCGTGCTGGAGGTAACAGCGGAAGACCTTGTTGCCGTACTTCTCACGGTCGCTCGAGGCGCCCACCACGGCGAATCGCGGCGCGGACAGGAAGTCGTCGATCAGTTCCTTCATCGCTCGGTCTCCGGCTCGATCTGGTCCCGGCGCAGCGACCAGCCGCGGCCGCAGCGCGGACAGGATACCTGCACCGCGGCCTCGTCGCCAAAAAGCTCGTCGAGGCGACCCGCGAACACGCCCTGGATCACCTGACGCATGCGCTGGGGATCGCAGCCGCAGAGGAAGCGGAAGCGCTTGTCGTCGAGCGGCCGCGAGCGCTCGAAGAGCTCGCGGGCGCGATCACGATCGAGGCCCTCGAGCCCGCCCCGATCCTCCACCGGGAGGCTGACCACCATCAGGTAGTCGTCGCCGCCCAGCTCGAAGAAGCGGGCCGGCGACTGCTCGGAGCGGGCGCAGTAGTCCTCGAGGATGAGGAGCAGGTCGAGTCCCTCGGTGTCGATCACGCTGCTGAAGTCACGGCCACCGGCCCGGCGCGTCTGAACGAAGAGCCGCCCGGCCGCGGCCGTGGCGACGTCCTCGACGAAGATGCGCCCGGTGATCGCACCGTCCCGGGAGTTGCCGGCGACGAAGACGTTCGCCGCCGGACGCACGAAGTTGAAGGTGAAGGCCGCCGTCTCGTCACGCGGCCGCGACGAGAGATGCAGCGCGGCACCGGCCAGGGCCTGCCGCATCATCACCTCGCCCAGAGGATCGAGGGTCAGCCCCCAGGTCGCGACGTGATTGCGATGGGCCTCGAACAGCGCCGCGAAGTCGCCGCGCGCGAGGACGAGCTCGTGCTCCCGGCACAGGCGTCTCTCGATCAGGGCCTCGCCCGGGATCTCGCCGGCGATCGTCATGCTTCAGACCTCGGCCTGTCCTGGTCCGGGAGTCGGCGTCCGGGCCGCGAACTCCGCCGCGGGGAAGGCGTCGACCTGGATCGCATCCCAGCGCAGATCCAGGGCCTGGCGGTAAAGGGCCACCTCCTCGGCATCGACGATGCCCGCCTCGGCGGCGACCTCGAGCAGCTTCTCGGGGCGACCACGACCGAGCTTGCCCTCCTTCTGGGCGGCGCGGATCTTGGCGGCCACCGCATCGGCGCGGCTCGACACCGCGAAGGCCCGTTCGAAGCGGCCCATCGCGGACTGCTCGTCCTGCGGCAAGTACATCAGGTCGAGCAGGCGCTCGCGCTGGGCTCCGGGCTTCTTCAGGGTCTCGGCGACCGCGAGCAGGCGCGCGTCCGCGATCGGACCACCGATGGCATTGAGTCGCGACCAGAGCGAGATCGGCCCGCGCAGGAGGGCACCGGCGACCGGCACCGGCATGTTGCCCTGCACCTCCTCGAAGGCCTGCTGCATCTTCTGGAAGCAGTGATCGAGAGCGGCCAGCACCAGGGGGCGGTCGGCCTCGATCCGGCCGTCCTTCTCGTGGCGATGGAGGACCGCGGTGGCGAGGTACATCCAGGAGAGGATGTCGCCCAGACGGGCCGAGAGCAGCTCGCGCCGCTTGAGGTCGCCGCCCAGCGAGATCATGGCCAGATCGGCCAGGAAGGCGAAGCTGGCCGAGGCCCACTTCAGCCGTCGCCAGTAGCGCGCGGTCGGGCCGGTGACCGGGCTGAAGCCCAGCCAGCCGCGGCTCATGGAGAGCAGGCACGAGCGCAGACCGTTGCGCAGGAAGTGGCCCATGTGCCCCCAGAAGGCCCGATCGAAGGCCTTCATGTCGTCCCGTTCGAGCGCCATCACCTGATCGCGGGCGAAGGGATGGCAGCGCATCGCACCCTGGCCGAAGATGATCATGCCGCGGGTGAGGATGTTGGCGCCCTCGACCGTGACCGGGATCGGGCTGGCGACGTGGGCGGCCGCCAGGAGGTTGCGCGGACCACGGGAGATGCCGGCGCCGGCGAGCACGTCCATGCCGTCGGCCACGACCAGGCGCGACAGCTCGGTGAAGTGGTACTTCACGATGGCGGACAGCACCGAGGGCTTGGCGCCCTGGTCGATCGCCGCGTTGGTGTAGCGGCGCGCCGCCTCCATCAGATAGGCGCGGGCGCCGATCCGCCCCAGGGGTTCCTCGATCGCCTCGAAGGCGGCGACCGGCAGGCCGAACTGATAGCGCAGCATGGCGTAGGCACCGGCGACGCGCGCGCTCAGCTTGGCGTTGGCGACCATCGCCGCCGGCAGCGCGATCCCACGCCCGGCCGCGAGACACTCCATCAGCATCCGCCAGCCCTGGCCCGCGAAGGCCGGACCGCCGATGATCGCGTCGGGCTCGATCACCACCCCGCGCCCGAAGACGGCGCAGTTGTGGAAGGGGACGCCGAGGGGATCATGGCGCCAGAGCCGGTCGATGCCGGGCAGCTCGGCCGGCACCAGGGCGCAGGTGATTCCGGGGGCCTTGCCCTGACCGAGCAGTTCCTCCGGATCCTCCAGCTTGAAGGCGAGGCCGATGACCGTGGCGAAGGTCGCGAGGCTCGTGTAGCGCTTCTCGAAGTCGACCCGGATGCGGACCTTGCCGTCGCCGTCCTTGAAGACCTTGCCGCGCGCGCGGATGCCGCCGGCGTCGGAACCGGCCCCCGGCTCGGTGAGGGCGAAGCAGGGCACCTCCTCGCCCTTGGCGAGCGCCGGCAGGTAGCGCGCCTTCTGCTCGGGCGTGCCGTAGTGATGCAGGAGTTCCGCGGGGCCGAGCGAGTTCGGGATCATCACCGTGACCGAGAGCGCGAAGGAGCGCGAGGCCAGCTTGTGGACGATCGCCGAGAGCTCCGAGGCGCCGAAGCCGTGACCGCCGTATTCCTCGGGAACGATCAGGCCGAAGAAGCCGGCCTCCTTCATGTAGGCCCAGGCCTCGGGCCGCAGATCCTTCTCGCGCCAGTAGTCCCAGTCGTCCACCAGCTCACAGAGCCGTTCGACCGGGCCGGCGAGGAAGGCCGCGAGCTTGTCGCTCATCGGCTTCTCGTCGACGTCGAGCAGCTTGCGCGCGTGCGGCTTGCCCGAGAACAGCTCGCCGTCCATCCAGACCGTGCCGGCCTCGAGCGCGATGCGCTCGGTCTCGGAGATCACCGGCAGGAGCTTGGTCTTGCGCAGGAAGCCGGCGATCTGGCGCGAGAACAGGAGCCGACGGAGCGGCCGGACGTTGAAGGGCGCGAACAGGAGGGCGACGACGATCAGGGCCCAGATCGGCGCCCCGAGGAACCACATGACCGCGAGGATCGCCAGCGTCCAGACGATGAGGGGGGCACCCAGGAAACCGATCGCGAGGAAGAGGACGAGGATCCCGAGTCCGATGAGGCTGCACATTTGCTCTCCTTCCGACGCGATCGTGCGTCGACGACTTTGCGTCGCCCTGTCCGGGGACTACGTTAGCAGGGTCGCGCGCGAGCCCAAGGCGAGGGTGGATCACGCCGCGAAGGGGAGAACGGATGAAGTCCTGGTGCATCCAGAACGAGACGGGACCCGACGGGCTGGCCCTCATCGACCGCCCCGAGCCCGAGGTGGCGGGCCGCGAGATCCTGGTCGAGATCGAGTCGACCGCGATGAACCGCGCCGATCTCCTCCAGGCGCTCGGCCGCTACCCGGTCCGCAGCGCGGGGCCCGCGGTCCCGGGCCTGGAATTCGCCGGGCGGGTCCTGGCCCGCGGTCCGGAGGCCCGGGCCTTCGCGCCGGGCGACCGGGTGCTGGGGCTCTGCGACGGTGGTGCCTTCGCCGAGCGCATCGCCCTGGACGAGCGCCTGCTCATGACCTGGCCGCCGGCCCTCGCCGCCGCCGAGGCCGGCGCCTTCGCCGAGGCCTTCCTGACCGCCTTCGATGCCCTGGTCCGGCAGGGAGGCCTGGGCGCCGGCGATCTCCTGGTGGTCCAGGCCGCGGCCAGCGGAGTCGGCTGCGCCGCCCTGCTCATCGCCCGGGAACTGGGCGCTCGCGCGATCGCCTGCTGCTCGCCGGCCAAGGCGGCGGCGGTGTCCGCGCTCGGCGCCACCGAGGTTCTCGACTCGCGTTCGCCCCGGCTCGCCGAGGAGCTGCGCGCGGCCTGCGGTGGCGGCGGGGCGCAGGTGGTCCTCGAGATGATCGGCGCCCCGAGTCTGGCGGCGAGCCTCGGCGCCGCCGCGCCCGGTGGCCGGGTGGTGCTGATCGGGCTGCTCGGTGGCGCGCGCGCGGAGGTCGATCTCGGCCTGATCCTGAAGAAGGGGCTGATCCTGCGCGGCAGTCTCCTTCGGCCGCGCTCGGTCGCCGAGAAGGGCGCGATCATCCGCGACTTCCAGGCGACCCTCGGCGAGGCCTTCGCCGCCGGCCGGCTGCGCCCGCCGCTTCACCGGACCTTCGAATTCGCCGAACTGCCCCGGGCGCTGGCGGTGCTCGCCGGCAACGAGAACGTGGGCAAGGTGGCCGTGCTGCGCGGCCCTGTGGGAGAGAATCCGTGACCGAACCCGACCGCCTCCGTCGCCTCGCCGCGGTCCTCGTCGCCGCCTGGCTGACCCTGAGCATCGCCATGACCGTGGTGGCCACGGTCAACTTCAAGGACCTTAAGCCCGACCGCCTGCGCGATGCCCGACGGGTCTTCGCCCCGCTCGGCGACGAGGCCGCTCAGACCGTGGCCCTGCGCTACACGGCCTCCGAACTCAATCGACACCTGTTCGATCTCTACGGCAAGGGCCAGCTCGTCCTCGGCCTGCTCGCGATGCTCGTCCTCCTTGCCGTCCGGAGCGGCGTCCTGACCGGCCTCCTCGGCGCCCTCGCCCTCCTGGCCGCGCTCGCCTTCGCCTTCTGGCTGGTCCCCGCGATCGTCGAGCAGGGCCGGGTCATCGATTTCATGCCGCGCCAGCCGCCCAACGACGACCTGCTCGCCTTCGATCGCCTCCATCGGATCTCGGTGCGGGTGGAAGGCGGCAAGATGATCGCCCTGCTGATCGCGCTCGTCCTGCTCGTCACCGGCCGACGCCGGCCGATCGCGACGGCGGGATAATCGCTCGGCGCTGGTGAGAAGGCCCGCGGCTTTTCGGTATCCTCGGGCCCCGGTTCTTCGAGGGATGGATGCTGACGGTGTCTGCTGCACCCGCTGATGACAGGTTGATCACCCTGGAGGAGCGCCAGGGCATCGTGCGCCTCGAGCTGGCGCTGCCGGCCATCGATCTGGCCGCGCTCGACCTGATCGAACCGGCTATCGCCCGGATCGAGGACGCCGCCGGCCGGGGCGAGATCCGCGGCCTGATCATCACCGGCGGCGCCCGCGGACTGCCCGGTGGCCCCGACCCATCGCTCTTCCTCGACAGCGAGGACGGCGAGACGATCCGCCGCTTCGCGGCCCGGGGCAACGAGCTCGCCCGCCGGATCGAACGCCTGCCGATCCCCGTGGTGGCCATCCTCGGCGGTCGCAGCCTCGACGCCGGCCTGGAGCTGGCGCTGGCCGCGCACCAGCGCATCGCGCGCCTGGGCGCGGGGCTGAAGATCGGGCTGCCAGGCCCCGACGCCGCGCTGCCGCCGCTCTTCGGCGGCCTCGGTCGGCTGATCGAAGTCTGCGGCCTGCGCCACGGACTGGAGCTGGTCCTGGAGCGGCGCCGCATCGGGGGTCGCCGCGCGCTCGAGATCGGCCTCGTGGCCGAACTGGCGCCCGCCGCCCAGGCCACGACCCGGGCCGAGGCCCGGATCGAGGAGCTGGCCGCCGCCTGGCGGAGCGGTCGCCCGGGCCGCCCCGCCCGGAAGAACCTCGGGCTGACCGATTACCTCCAGGACCAGGCCGCCTTCTTCCGGCGGCTGGAGCTGGGCCGCTTCCGGCGGCGGCTACGCGAATTGGAACGACCGCCGGCCCTGGCCGCCCGCCTCCTCGACGACCTGGAGTCCCGCTTCGCCCTGCCCCGCTTCGAACAGCTCGAACGCGAGAGCGCCGCGGCCGCCGCCGTCGCCGACCGTCTCGATACGCGCCGCCGTCTCTCGCTGATGCGCCGGGGCGACGATCGCCTTCGCGGCGGACCCTACGCCCCGGCCGGTGCCACCGTCACCCTGCCCCGCCGGGTCGCCATCCTCGGTGCCGGCCATGTCGGCCGGCGGCTCGCGCTCGCCCTCCTGGGGCGTGGCATGCGGGTCGCCCTCTTCGATCCCTTCGCCGAGGCGCTGGTCGCGGCGCGCAACCAGGTCGACGACGCCCTGGACGACATGGTCGCGCGCGGGCGCCTGCGCCCGGCCGCCGCCCGCCGGGTGCACGACCGCTTCTTCCTGGCGCCGGAACCACGCGACCTGCGCGATGTCGACCTGGTGATCGAATGCGTTCCGGAGGTGCTCGCCTTGAAGCAGGAGGTGCTCCGCCGGGCGGCCGAGCTGAGCGCGGAGACCACGCTGCTCTGCAGCCACTCGGCCAGCTACTCGCCGGACGAACTGCGCCGCGGCCTGGCCGCCGAACGTCGGGTCCAGGTCATGCACCTGCCGGTCCCGGAGGAGAGCTCGGGACTCTGCGAGATCCTGCGGGCGCGCGACGCCCGCCACGACGAGCTCGCGGTCCTGGTGCGCGTCGCCCACGAGATCGGTCGCTTCCCGCTGATCTCCTGCGGGCAGGCCCCGAATGCCTCGGGTCGCCTGCTCTGCAGTTTCGTCGCCGCGGCGCTCCAGCTCTTCGACGAGGGCTACTCGCCCCGCACCATCGATCACGCCGCGCACGAGTTCGGCTTCGCGCTCGGTCCGCTCGAACTGCTCGACCGGGTCGGCCTCGACGTGGTCCTGGCCATGGCCCGGAAGCTCGCCGAGGATCCGCGGGCCGGCTTCCGGGCTCCGGAGGCCCTGGTCACCCTGGTCGAGCGCGGCGAGACCGGCCGGCGCCGGGGCATCGGCATCCGCGTCTGGACCGAACGGGGTTCGACCCTGCGCAACGAGTCGGAGCTGCGCCAGATCTGCGGCATGCCGGCCACCATGCTGGACCAGGACGGAACCCGCATCCTTCGCCGGCTGATCGACCCGCTGGTCTTCACCGGCCGTCTGCTCCTCGACGGCCGCATGATCGACGGCCCCTCCGAACTCGACCTGCTCAGCGTCCACGGTCTGGGCTTCCCCGCCGCGCGCGGCGGCCTGGCCCACTACGCCGAGGAGATCGCATGAGCGCCGACGCGGGCCTCCTCCTCATCGATGGCGCGCGGACGCCCTTCACGCGCGCCGGCGGCGCGCTCGCCGGTCTCGGGGGTTCCGAGCTGGCGAGACAGGTGATCCTCCACCTGCTGCAGGGTCGCGCCGCGTACCGCGAGGGTTGCGAACTGCTCCAGCTCGGCCTGGAGCGGGCCGAGTCGACCACCATGGACCCGGCCCGCCGGTTGGTCCTCCGGACCGGCCTCGACGAGCGCTGCCTCGGCCGTACCACGGCCCTCGGCCAGGACGCGGGTCTCGCCGGCATCGTCGAGCTGATCCGGGCCACCGCGACCACCGGCCCGGGCCTGGTGATCGCCGGCGGCTATGCCGCCACCAGCGCCGAGCTCGGCCTCCGCCCCGGCGAGGTCCGCGGCCCGCGCCGCCGGGCCCCGGCGCCGGGCGAAGACCATGCCGCCAACCTGGTACGCCCGGCCGAGGAGCTGGGAGCCCAGTTCGGTTTCGATCGTCGCGAGCTCGACGAGTACGCCTTCATGAGTCGACGCCGCGCCCGCATGGCCATCGGCCGGCGCCGCCGCGACCTCGTTCCCGTCGTGACCGCGACCGAGCTGGTGGATGGCGATCGTGGCGCCGCCGCCGAGGAGGACCTCGACTGGCTCGGCCGGCTGAAGACGCTGGTTGGTCCGGAGGGCCGCTGCACCGCGGGCCATCTCCAGATCCCCGCCGACGGCGCGGCCTTCCTGCTGCTCGCGCGCTCCGAGCCGCGACCGGAGTCCGGATACCTGGCCCGGCTGCGCTTCGGCTGCACCCGCGCCCAGGGGACCCGTCTGCCGGTGGTGGCCGGACTCGCGGCCCTGCGCGGTCTCCTCGATCAGTGCGGCCTCGGCCTCGACCAGATCGACCTGTTCGAGATCCACGAGAGCTTCGCGGGTGAGATCCTCGCCGCCCATGCCCTGGCCGGTTCGGCCAGGCTCTGGCGTCGCCACCGACTCCCGGGCGAAGCCCCGGGCGAGATCGCCGGCGACCGGATCAACGTCGCCGGTGGCGCGATCGCCATCGGACACGCGGGCGCCGCCAGCGGCCCGCGCATGCTCCTCGACCTGGCGCGGGAGCTGAAACAGCGCGGCGCGCGGCGTGGCGTCGCGATCATGGCCCAGGGCGGCGGTCAGGCCAGCGCCGTCCTCGTCGAAGTGGACTGAAGGAGTCAGAAGCATGAGCGTGACGCTCGACCGGACGATCATCCAGCAGATGCCGAAGGTTCTCCTGCACGACCATCTGGACGGCGGACTCCGCCCGCAGACCGTGATCGAGCTGGCGCGGGAGCAGAAGAAGAGCCTACCCACCGAGGATCCGGCGGAGCTGGCGGACTGGTTCTTCCGCGGGGCGAATCGCGGCAGCCTGAGCGAGTATCTCGAAGGCTTCGGCGTCACCTGCGGCCTGATGCAGGACGAGAACTCCCTGCGCCGGGTCGCCCGCGAGCTGATCGAGGATCTGCACGCCGACGGCGTCGTCTACACCGAGGTCCGCTTCGCCCCGATGCTCCACACCGGCGAGGGGCTCAACTACGAGCAGGTGATGACCGCGGTGATCGAAGGCCTGCGCGAGGGCGCGGCCAGCACCGGCATGACCTGGGGCCTGATCGTCTGCGCCCTGCGCAACATGAGCCCGGAGATCTCGCTGCAGATGGCCGAACTCGCGGTCGCCTTCCGCAACCGCGGCGCGGTCGGCTTCGACCTCGCCGGCGACGAGATGGGCCACCCGCCGAAGGCGCACCTCGACGCCTTCCACTACTGCCAGCGCGAGAACTTCAACATCACCATCCACGCCGGCGAGGCCTTCGGCAAGGCCTCGATCTGGCAGGCCCTGCAGTACTGCGGGGCCCACCGCATCGGTCACTGCACCCGTCTGGCCGAGGACATGATGATCGAGAACGGCGTGATCACGCGCATGGGCACGCTCGCGGCCTACGTCCGCGACCGCCGCATCCCGCTCGAGATCTGCCTGTCCAGCAACGTCCACACCGGGGCGGTCCCCGACCTGGCCTCGCACCCCTTCATGGCCTACTTCGTCGGTCAGTTCCGGGTGACGCTGAACACCGACAACCGCCTGATGTCGCGGACCAGCATGACCGAGGAGTACCTGATCGCCCATCAGGTCTTCGGCCTCGGCGCTCCCGACCTCGAGAAGCTCGCGGTCAACGCGATGAAGAGCGCCTTCATCAGCCACGACGAGCGGATCCGGCTGATCTACGACGAGGTCAAGAGCGGCTACGGCCGGTTGCGGGAGCGCGGCCTGATCTGAGCCCGACCGGGGCTCAGGCCTCGGGCAGGATCTCGAACAGGGCGAAACGCTCGCCGGCGGGTCGGGCCGGCTCGAGGCAATCCTCGTCGACGAGCAGCCGGGCGCGGTCGCCGAGCAGCGCGACCAGGTCGGCGGTCTCGAGTCCGAAGGGTGGACCGCCCGCCTCCACCGGCTTGCCGGAGGGGAAGACCAGGGCGGCGAGCAACCCGCCCCTGGCGAGCGCGCGCCCGAGGGCCCGGGCCCAGTCCGGACGCAGCTCCCGCGGCAGGGCGCAGAGGAAGGTGTGATCCCACCACAGGTCGTAGTGTTCGCCCTCGGTCAGGGCCAGGGCGTCACGCAGCTCGAAGCGGATCGCGCGGGCCTCCAGCCGGGGCCGCACCAGGGGCTCGAGTTCGGGGCAGAAGTCGACCGCGGTCACCGCGTAGCCGGCCTCGGCGAGGCCGAGCGCGTCGTGACCCAGGCCGCAGCCGGGCACGTAGGCCCGACCGCCGCTCCCGAGCCGCGCGCGCCGCGCCGCGATCTCGGGATGAGCGCGGCCCAGATCCCAGGGCGAGACCCTGGCCGCCCAGAAGGGTCGCCAGAACTCGACCCGATCGCTGGCGCAATCGGGGATGATGAAACCCTCGGGAACGTGCTTGTCGAGACTCATGGCGAGGCGACGATACGACCTCGGCGGCTGCCGCCAAAGGCCCGTTGGAACGGCGCCGAGGCCAATTCCGCCCCGGGGGGATTCTCCTCGGCGCCGGCATCGTTAAAACTCACTCTGGCGCGACGGTCGCGACCCCCGGGTCCGCTCGATCGTCGTCTCGCACCGGCCCGAGTCGAGCTCAACGGGGGGAGTCCATGGCAGGCATCACCGCGATCATCTACGACCTCGACGGCACGCTGATCGACTCGGCCGCCGACATCGCCGTGGCCCTGAACCGGGTCCGCGACCACTACGCCCTGCCGGCCCTCGACGAATGGGAGGTGCGCTCCTTCATCGGCGGCGGCGCCCGGCGACTCCTGGAACGGGGCGTGCTCGGCATCGTCGAGGACCCGGCCCTGCGGCCCGCCCGGCACCTGCCGCGCACCGGGGCCGACATGCAGGAGATGATGGACCTCTTCGTCGGCTTCTACTCCGAGGATCCGGTGATCGACACCAAGCTGGTGCCGGGCGTCGAGAAGGCCCTGCGGCACTGGCAGAAGGAAGGGGCGGCCCAGGTCATCCTCACCAACAAGCCGCTGCGGATCGCCGAGGAGATCCTGCGCCGGCTCGGCGTGATCAACTACTTCGAGCTGGTGATCGGTGGCGGCGCGCTCGACGACGAGGGCAATCCCCTGCCGCTCAAGCCGGACCCGAGCCTGGTGGACTACATCCTCGATCAGACCGGGGCGCCACGCGAGGAGACGGTGATGGTCGGCGACGGCCTGCCCGACCTGGCCCTGGCCCGCGCCGCGCGCATCCGCTGCCTCGCCATCCTCTGCGGCTACACCGAGCCGGCGGTCCTGATCGAGCAGGCGATCGACCTCGACTGGATCGCCACCTCCTTCGTCGCCGCCGACGAATTCCTACGAGCTCAGGCCTAGCCGGAAGACCCGATCGTGCAGGACCAGGGTGCCCTCGAGGTGCCGGTCCGCCCATTTCCAGTCGTGTCGGGCCTCCCCGGACAGCACCGGATCGTCGCGGAAGCTGTTGAAGCAACCGGCGGCGAGGAGCGCCTCGTCGAGGGCCAGATTGCGATCGAGGTTGCCGACCGCCTCGGTACCCGCGGCGCGCACGTGGAAGCGCATCGAGCGCAGTTCCCGGCCCCGACGACCGCCGCGCAGCTTGAGCCAGCTCATCGGGTTGGCGCGCTCCATCAGCTCGAGATGCCAGCCGCAGCCATCGCGGAAGATCGGCGCGGTCGACTCGCCGAACCAGAGTCGACAGGCTCGACCGCGAGGCGCCCGCCGTGGATCGATCTGCCGGGGCCACATGAAGCTGCCGTCGTAGGCCCCGACCGAGCCGAAGAGATGCGGATACTTCACGCCGAGGTAGACGGAGCTGAAGCCGCCCATGCTGAAGCCGTCGAGGGCGCTGTGCCGGCGCCCGACCCGGACCGCGAAGCGCTCCTCCACCAGGCTCTTGACCTCGAAGAAGTGGCGCTCGAACCGGCCGTTGCCGGCGCCCTCGGCCGCGGCGTCGCCGCACCAGTCGAGGGGCACGCCCTGGTGCCGACGGCTGGGCGGCATGAAGCCGGGCAGGACCACGACGAGGGGCTGGATCGTGCCGGCGCCGATCATCCGGTCCAGGGTGGACTTCAGGCCGGGGCGGCCATCCTGCCGGCCGGCCCACTCCTCCTCGTGACCGCGGAAGAGGTAGAGCACCGGGTAACCACGGGTCTCGCGGCCGTAACCGTCTGGCAGATAGACGCCGAAGCTCCGTTCGACCCCGAGGACGGAGCGCGGGATCCGGACCCAGTCGAGACGGGATCCGCTGCGTTTGCGGGGATGGCTTGTGCGGCTTCGATCGAGCATCGGCGGCCTCAGCATGCCAGGGCGGCGGTGGCTTTCAAGTGAGGCCGCTGGTCGCCGTCCGGATCGGCCGGGGACGAGGGGGGAAAAGAGCCGGGTAAAAAGGAGGCCGCCTTTGGCCGCGGCGGGCCCCGGTCTCTATGATCCGGCGTGGGATTCTTTGCCGTTTCCCAAGCTCAAGACAACCGAGAAAGAGGTGCTCCATGATGAGAATCCGTGCGGTTCTGGCCGCCCTGCTGCTGGCGACCTTCGCGGTCGGCCGGGTCGAGGCCCAGACGGCCATTCAAGGCACGGTCGAGGTGCTGGATTACCATGACTCCGGCGAACTCTACCACCCCGGCGGCCCCGAGGCCGTCAAGGTCCACACCAAGACCTACAGCTACCTGGGCGCGGCCTCGCTGCGCGTGATCTTCGGCCAGTGGTCGCTCGGACCGAACGACTACATCGAGGTCCACGGCGTCCAGGACGACAACCACCACCGCCTGACCCCGACCGAGATGACCAAGTGGCAGGGCTCGAGCGCCTACTTCAACGGCGATAGCGTCGAGATCTCCCTCTGGCTCGCTCCCGGCTCCGTCGGCAGCTTCGAGATCTACAGCTACCTGGTCGGCCTCGGCGGCTCGATCAGCAACCTGCCCGCCGGCGTCGACAGCCAGTGCGGCACCACCGACGACCGGGTCGCCTCCACCGACCAGCGCTCCGGCCGCTTCATGACCGCCAGCGGCAGCGCCGGCTGCACGATCTGGCTGGCCAGCGCGAACAGCGTGGCCCTGAGCGCCGGCCACTGCTTCGACGGCGGCAGCCTCACCGTGGCCGAGTTCAACGTGCCGCCGTCCCTGTCCTCGGGCGCGGTCCAGCACTCGCCCGACATCAACGACCAGTTCCCGGTCGACCCCAGCACGGTGTCCTTCACCAACGGCGGCGTCGGCAACGACTGGGGCGTCTGCAAGCTGTTCACCAACGCGGCCGGCCAGACCGCGCCGGCCCGCAACGGTGGCTTCTTCACCGTGACCACGCTGGTGCCGGTCACCAATGACACGATCCGCGTCACCGGCTACGGCACCGACACCGGGGTCGAGAACCAGACCCTGCAGACCCACAGCGGCCCGCTGCAGTTCACCAACTTCAGCTCGGCGACGAGTCGCCAGCTCAACTACCAGGTCGACACGACCGGCGGCAACTCCGGCTCGCCCGTGATCTACGAGGCCAACGGCGACGCCATCGGCATCCACACCCACGCCGGCTGCACCTCCACCGGCGGCGGCAACAGCGGCACGCACCTGTCGCACAGCGCCTTCCAGGCCGCCTTCACCGCCCTGGTCGCGCCCGCGGCCCCGACCGCCGGCTTCACCGCCAGCGCGACCACGGTGCTGGTGGGCCAGTCGGTGACCTTCACCGACGCCTCGAGCGGCGTGCCCACGAGCTGGGCCTGGGACTTCGACAACAACGGCAGCACCGACGCCACCACCATCTCGGCCGCCTGGGTCTACACGACCCCGGGCGTCTACTCGGTGAAGCTCACGGTCACCAATGCCTACGGCAGCGACACCCTGCTGCAGAACAACCTGATCACGGTGAACGCGGTCATGCCGGCCACCGTGCCCTACAGCCAGAACTTCAACTCCGGCCTTCCGGCCGGCGGCGAGTGGATCTTCTACAGCGCGGACGCCACCGGCCGTCAGTACGTCGGCCAGTCCGGCACGGTCTCGCCCGTCTCGGGCGGTGATGCCCTGATCCTCGACAGCTCCGGCTCGGGAGTCTACGCGACCAACGAGGCCACGCTGCTGATCGACCTGACCGGCGGCGGCATCCTCGAGTACTGGTTCAAGGAGACCCTCGACGAGGACGACCCGGAGGACGGCTGCTTCCTTTCCGACGGCGTCACCGAGATCCTGCTCCAGGCCCACCTGGGCTCGATCCCGAACTGGACCAAGTACTCGATCGATCTGGCCGCCGCGGCCAGCAACGCCGGCCTGCCCCTCACCAGCAGCATGCGGATCATCTTCCGCCAGCGCGACAACTTCGGGGTGCCCACGGACGGGCACCTGATCGACGACGTCGGCGTCTTCATCCCGGCCGCCACGCCCGGTCAGGCCTCGCGTCCGGGCCTCGCCGCCTTCGACATCAACGGCGCCCTGAACATCAACCACGCCGACGTCTCGAGCGGCGCGGGTGGTCCCTTCTTCACCAGCGTCAGCGCCGGCGGCAACTTCGGCTTGGGCTTCGACGGTGGCGCCAACCAGGCCATCGCGGTCCTCTACGGCGCGCTCAACCTGTCGTCGGCGAGCTACCCCAACGGTGTCGGCCAGTTCGACATCGGCGGCCCCGGCGTCGACGTCAACGGCATCCCGGTGAACATCGGCGTCTTCGTCGATGCCATCACCTGGGCGCAGAACGGCTTCATCGGCCTGCCGATCGACGCGATGTTCTTCACCGGCGCCTCCGGCCAGCTCGACGTCACCTTCACCTTCCCCAGCTTCGGTCTGACCGGCGTGCTCGCGACCTTCCAGTCGGCGATCACCGCGCCGGCGGCCCCCTTCGTCTACCTCTCGAACGCGGTCGTGGTCAGCGTCAACTGATCCCGGCCTTCGTGCCCCGTGCCCGAGACCAGGGCGCCCCGGCCAGTCCGGGGCGCCCTCTTTTCTGGCCCGAGGCGCCGATTTTCTGCCGGAATCCGACCCGGGACGAATCTCTTTGCTCTCGCCGACCGGCCGAAATGCCGATCAGTGGAGAAGATCCGATGGCGGATCGTTGGAGGAAGTCCCGCAATGAGCACCCTCGATCACGATGGCGCGACGGCCTGCGAATCGGCCCTGATTCCGACCTACGTCGGGCGCCAACCGATCTTCGATCAGAACCTGGAGACGCGCGCCTACGAGCTCCTGTTCCGCCACGGGCTGGACAACTGGGCCGACTTCAGCGACAGCGACTGGGCCACCGGCCAGACCTTCTGGAACGGCTTCGTCGAGCTGGGCGTCGACCAGATCGCCGACGGCCAGCGCTCCTACGTCAACGTCACGCCTCTCTTCGTGAAGAGCGAGTGCATCCGCATCTTCCCGAAGGAACGGCTCGCGCTCGAGCTCCAGGCGGGTCCGGCGGCCGACGAGGACCTCGTCTCCCGCCTCGCCGAACTCCGCGACGAGGGTTTCCGCATCGTCATCGACGACTTCGACGGCAGCCAGGCGGAAGCGGTGACCACGCTCGCCAGCGAGCTGAAGATCGACTGGAACGAGGTCGGCGCCGAGAAGGCCACGACCCTGGTCGCCGAGGCCAGGACCCGCGGTCAGACCTGCATCGCCAAGAACATCGAGACCTACGAGGTCTTCGAGGCCTGCCGCAAGGCCGGCTTCGCCGCCTTCCAGGGCCACTTCCTCGCCCGGCCGCAGGTCGTCGTGGGCGGTCGCCTGCCGGCGGACGGCATCGGTCGCATGCGCCTCCTGGCGGCGGTCAACGACCCCGAGGGCGGCATCGAGAAACTCGAGGAGGCGATCGGTCAGGACGTCGCCTTGTCCTACAAGCTCCTGCACTACGTCAACTCGGCCCTCTTCGCCCTGAAGAGCGAGGTCGAATCGATCCGCCACGCGGTGATGATCCTGGGCCTGCGCTGGGTTCGCACCTGGGCGAACCTGGTCATCCTCTCCGGGGTGAAGGACCGGCCGCAGGCCCTGTTCAACCTGGCGGTCATCCGCGGCAAGATGTGCGAGCAGCTGGCCCGCGCGAGCAACCAACCGCGGCCCGAGTCCTTCTTCACGGCCGGCCTGCTCTCGGCGCTCGAAGCCCTGCTGGCGCGCCCGATGAAGGAGATCCTCGACGATCTTCCGCTCGCGGACGATCTGCGCGCCGCGCTGCTCGAGCACAATGGCGTCCTCGGCGAGGCGCTGAGCTGCACGCTGGGCTACGAGCAGTCCGCCTGGGGCGACCTGCGGTTCCAGGGACTCGACGCCACCGCGATCCGCGACTCCTATCTCACCGCCCTGCAATGGACCGCGAAGCTCCGCGGCACGCTGGGCGACTGAGGATCGAGGTCAGGGAGCGGCGACCAGCGCGTAGCCGCTGGCTGGCATGGTCGTCGCCGAAGGCCTTCGAGCTTCGAATGCGCAGCAGGCGCGGCGCGGTCCTGCCGGAGCGCCAGCCGCTGGCTGGCCGGCCTTCGGCGCTGCCAACGCGGGCTCTCGCCTCGATGACTCGGGGACGTCGCAATCGAACCTGATGCCGGCTGGGCAGCCGGCGCTCCGGGCGCCAGCCGCTGGCTGGCATGGTCGTCGTCGAAGGCCTTCGAGCTTCGAATGCGCAGCAGGCGCGGCGCGGTCCTGCCGGGGCGCAGCCGCTGCGCGGTCCTTCGCAACGAGACGGGGCGACTTCCGCTGGAAGCCGCCCCGTCGTCATGGTCGGAAATCGCCGGGTTCAGATGATGGTCAGCTCCACGGCATTCGAGAGCGCGAAGAAGAAGCCGTTGCCGGTCGAGTAGACCACCTGGAAGGCGCCGATCACCCCGGCCGGAATCGCCGGCGTCGGGAAGCTCATCGTGGTGCTGCCCGTCGGTCCGGTGTTGAACAGGACGTCGAAGAAGTCGACCGGATTGAAGCCGTCACCCAGGACCTGGATGAAGGCCGGGATGCCGGTCATCGGGTCCACCGCTCCGCCGATGTCGAGTTGGCCGACGTTGGGGAAGGTGGCGGCCACCGGATTGAGCGGGCCGATCAGGAGCGAGAAGGGCCGGTTGAGTTCGCCCTCGTAGCCGAAGAGCAGCGTCTGGCCGGCGCCCGAAGAGACGAAGTAGGGCCCGTTGGCGGCGGTCGAGACCGGCAGACCGGCGCCGTTGATCGCCGCGTTGAGGTCGAGGACCGCAGTACCTGGAACCGGCGCCTGGCCGTTGGTGAGCGCGCCCTGGAAGACGGACACGTCGTCGATCGCGGTGTCGTTCTTGGCGGTACCGCCGTCGCTGCGCCCGCGGAAGATCAGCTGGACGGTCTGGCCGGCGAAAGCGCTCAGGTCGACGCTCCGCGGCATCCAGCCGTTGCCGATGTTGCCCTCGGGCCCGAAGACGTCCATGGTCACGGTGCCGCCCGGCTGCACGATCACGTCGATGCTCATCGGATTGGTGTTGAGGCCGCCGGAGGCGTCCTGGCTGTGGAACCAGAACGCGAGCCGCGGCATGCTCAGACCACCGAGATCGAGGCAGGGCGTCCGCAGGCTGACGTTGGCGAGTTCCGCCGATGAATCCTCGACGTAGGCATAGATGCCGTTGCCGCTGGTGTGATCCCCCAGCGGCGAGGTGGTCACGGTTCCCGCCTGTCCCTGGAGGAAGATCCAGTCGGAGTTGGCGCCGGAGGAGTCGCCGGTCTCCTGCTCCCAGCCGAGCGGCGGGTTGGTGCTGCCCGAGTTGCGGCCGTCGAAGTTCTCGACCCAGGGGAAAGCCTGGACCCGACCCTCGCCGCCGCTGATCACGGTGACCGAGGCCGAATCGTCGGCGGCGTACTGGTCACCCGGCTGGCCGACGGTGACGGTGATCAGATGGCTGCCCGAGGCCGAAAGGTCGGCCAGGGTGCCGAAGCTGTGGCTGAGCGTGCCGCCGGCCGCGAGCCCGGCGGCCGGCACCGACACCAGGTCGGGAACCGGCGCGCCGCCGTCGAGCACGTACTCGATCGGGATCAGGCTGTTGCCGGCGATCGCGGTCCCGCTGGCGTTGGCGACCGTGCAGGTCACGGTCTCGGCGCTGCCGGCGAGCACGCAGGCTCCGCTCGGCGTGCTCGGGGCGGTCACCGCGACGACCGCGACGTTGTTGGCGAAGAGCGCCACCTCCTGGTTGTAGTTGGCGTTGATGTCGACGGCGCTGCGGGCGCTGCCCCAGATCCGGACCTCGTCGATCTCCCCGGCCCAGGAGGCGCCGTTGACGTAGCCGCCGACCCGCAGGTTGGTCCCGGCGGTGGTGAGGAGCGGCACCGCCAGGCCGTAGACCTGGGTGGTCACCTGGACGCCGTTCACGTAGGCGGTGATCGTCTTGTTCGAGTTGGTGTAGACGAAGGCGAAGTGGACCCAGGTGTTGGGCACGATCGACTGCGCCACGGTCATCGGGTTGCCGGCCGAAGGCACGAAGACGAGGTCGTGATTGGGGAACCCGAGGATGTTCTTGTGATAGATCGAGAAGCCGTTGTTGGTGCCGTCCGACATGATGTGGCGGGCCAGGAGCGGCGAGATCGGCGACACGAAGGTGTCGCGCTCCCAGAATTCCAGCGTCCAGTCGCCGGTCACGTTCAGGCCGACGCCGACGTCCACGCTGTCGTTGGCGCCGGCCCCGGGCTGCAGGCAGGTGGTGCCGACGATGCCGTTGGTGGCCCAGCCGCAGGCGCCGACCAGGGTCGGTGTGGCGCCCACGCCGGGCAGGGCGAGATCGGCGGTGGTACTGCCCGAGCCCTCGTTGAAGCGCAGGTAGAGGATGTCCGGGCCCTGGGCCCGGAGTTCGAGGCTGGCGGCCATGAGCAGGCCAAGGATCAGGATCGTTCGATTCATCATGCTACCCTCGATTCACATTGGGCCCCGGTCCCCCGGAGCCGGCCTCAGTTGATGGTCAGCGCGATCGCGTTCGAGATGGCGAAGAAGTTGCCATTGCCGGTCGAGAACAGGGCCTGGAAGGCACCGAGCAGGCCGGTCGGCAGGGCCGGAAGCTGGAAGTCCAGGTTGGCCGAGCCGGTCGCTCCGGTGAAGAAGAACAGGTCGAAGAAATCGACCGGATTGAAGCCGTCGCCCAGGACCTGGAGCGAGACCGGCACGCCGGTCATCGGATCGACGGGACCGCCGATGTCCAGCTGCCCGACCACGCCGTAGGTCGCGGCCACCGGGTTGAGCGGCCCGATGATGAACAGGAAGGGGCGATTCGGCTCGCCGACGAAGTCGAAATCGAGCGGGCCACCCGCGGTCGCGGTGGTCGCGTAGGGACCGGGCAGGAAACTGGACACCGGCAGTCCATTGGCCTCGGTCGCGGCATTGAGGTCGAAGACCGCCAGCCCGGCCTGCGGCGCCTGACCGTTGCCCGGCACGAGGTCGAAGACCACCAGATCGTCGATCGCCGTGTCGCAGTTGCCGGCGCCGCCGTCACTGCGTCCGCGGAAGACGATCTGGATGAACTGGCCGGCGAAGGCGCTCAGGTCGACGGTCCGCGGCATCCAGCCGTTGCCGATGTCACCTTCCGGTCCGAAGACGTCCGAGGTGACGACTCCCGCCGGCTGGACGATCACGTCGACGCTCATCGGATTGGTGTTGATGCCGCCCGAGGCGTCCTGGTTGTGGAACCAGAAGGACAGCCCGGGCATCGTGAGCGTCCCCAGGTCGAGGCAGGGGCTCCTCAGGCTGACGTTCGCGAGACTGGTCGCCGAGTCCTCGACGTAGGCGTAGAGACCGCCGCCGGTGTGATCGCCAAGGGGCGAGGTCGTCGTGGTCGCCGCCTGGCCCATGAGGAAGATCCAGTCCGAGTTCGCGCCCGAGGAGTCGCTCGTCTCCTGGGTCCAGCCGACCGGCGGGGTCGTGGTCCCCGAGATCAGACCGTCGAAGTTCTCGGTCCAGGGATAGCTGGCGATCCAGGCGGTTCCACCGCTCAGCACCGTGAGGCTGGCGACGTCGTCGGCCGGATTCTGATCGCCGACCAGGCCGACGGTGACGTCGATCTGATGGCTGCCGGGAATGCTCAGGTCGACCAGGGCGGCGAAGGTGTAGCCGAGGCTCGCGCCCGCGACCAGGCCGCCGGCCGGGACCACGATGAACTCGTTCAGCGGGGGCGCGCCGTCGATCACCAGGTCCATCGTGATCGTGGTGCCGGCGGCGACCGTGTTCGAGCCCGTGTTGGTCACCGACAAGGTGACGGTCTCGGCGCTGCCGAGGAGCGTGCAGGGCGCCGACGGATTGACCGGGGCCGTGATCGGGCCGGCCTGGATGTTGTCGGTGTAGCCGGCGATCTCCTGGTTGTAGTTGGCCGCGATCTGGCTGCCGCTGCGCGCGGTGTTCCAGATGCGCAGCTCGTCGATCATCCCGTTGAAGGTCGAGGTCACCGGCTCACCGCCGACGTAGAGCGGCCCGGAGCTGGTCAGGGTCGCCGGGCTGGAGAAGACGTCGGTCTGCTTGAGGACGCCGTTGACGTAGGAGGTGATCGTGTTGTTGGCGGCGGTGTGGACGAAGGCGAACTGGGTCCAGGTATTGACCGGCAGGACGTTGGCGAGGTTGACCTGATGGCCGCCGGTGTCGCTGCGCAGGGTGACGGCGAAGTTCGGCGCGCCGGGCGTGCTGAGCACGATGGCCTTCAGGCCGTTGCTGGTGCCGTCATGGAGGATGGAGGGGTTCGGCAGCGTCGTGCCGCCGGCGAAGTAGCAATGGAACTCCAGGGTCCAGTCGCCGCTGAGCGCGACCGTGGCGTTGGTGTTCACCTGGCTGAAGGGATTGAGGGTCGCGGCCTTGAAGCAGGCGAAGCCGAGCGCGGGATTGCTGGTGTCGAAGCCGGCGGTCGACTGGAAGCTGCACGAGGTTCCGATGCCGGGGACGGCGAAGTCGGCGGTGGTCGTGCCGGTACCTTCGTTGAAGCGGAGGTACATGACGTCGGGAAGCTGCGCGGCCAGATCCGCGGTCAGGCAGAGGACGAGCAGCGAGATGACGAGACACGAAACCCTGGTCATGGTTGAGCTCCCGGAGTCGCAGGCAGGGAAACCGATGGCGAGACGCGACGCGCCGAGCCGGCATTGGAACATGGCCGGAACGCGCTCGCCAGGAGGCCACCTGCGCGGCCCGGGCCGACGACGCGACGCGCTGCTCTAGCTTCATCCTGGGAACCACCTTCCAATCGCAGTCTCAACACGAGAAAATCGCGCCATGAGAATCAGCGCCATCATCGCCACCCTCGTGCTCCTCGCCGTCTCGATCCGGGCCCAGTCCGATCAGGCCGCGATCGGCAAGAAGTTCCCGGACTTCCGCTTCGCCGACGTGGCCGTGAACGACGACTTCGTCGGCGGTGGCGACGGCTGGCTCGGCCGTCCGGTCCTCTACGAGTTCTGGGGCTTCCGCTGAGGCCCCTGCCTGGAGCATGCCGTGCCGCATGCCATCGCGCTCGATCGCAAGTACCGCGCCGCGGGCCTGAAGGTCGTCCTGGTCCACACCCAGCAGCGGATCGACCTGGAGTCGTTCATGTGGACGCGGTTCCCGGCCAACCGGGCCATGGTCACGGGCGACAATCCGATCGCCATCGGCGATGCCGCCGGCCTCGCCTTGCCGCGGGCCGCGCTCGTCGGCATCGACGGCAAGGTTCTCGCCATCGGCCATCGCAACGAGGTGGGCAAGCTCATCGACGAGCTGATCCCGCGCGAGCTGGCGCGCATGAAGGAAGGCTATGGTGCCGACCGCGTGGTCGCCCGGGCGCGCGCCGCCTTCCTGGTCGACCTGGACTTCGCCGCGACCGATCGTCTGCTCGAGGACCATCGCCCCGACGACGAGGCGGCCGCCGCCGACGCCATCGAGGCCCGCGTCGAACTGCAACGACACCTCGACCGGGTGATCGACGAGATCCGCGGCCTGCTCGACGCGGGGCGACCGAGCGAGGCACTCGCCCGCTTCGAGAAGCTCGAGAAGGGCGTGAAGGGTCGGGACGGCTGGCTCGCGCGGATCGACTTCCTGCGCCAGCGGCTGGCAGCCGAGGCCGACCAGAAGACCCTGGCGCTCGAGGGCAAGCTGGAGGCCGCGCTGGCGAAGGCCGCGAAGGGCGGGGTGAGAAAGGGCATGGCGGCGAGCCTGCGCAAGCTCGCCGCCCCGGTTCCGGAGACGCCTCTCGGTCGCCGGATCACGCGCCTGGCGACGGTCTGGGAGCGGCTTCCCGATCGCTGATCAGATGACGTCGAAGTCGCCCAGGCCGTAGTACCACTCGTGCATGAGCTCGCGCTCGGTGACGAAGTCGGGCGCGTAGCTGTGGGAGACCAGCCGGAAGGCGATCGGCGCCAGCATGTAGCCCTCGTCCTCGAAGACGCGCGACTCCGGCACGTTGTGATTGAGGAAGCAGACCACCCGGCTCATGCCCGTGCGCCGACCGAGTTCCTCGGCGCCCTTGATCAGCGCCTGGGCGGCGCCGGTCATCTCGAGGTCGACGAGCAGGTCGGCGATGGCGAAGTCCGGCTGCCCCAACCACTCGCTGCGGCACACCGCCGTGGCGGCGAGGCGCCCGCTGTCCGGATCGCGCAGCTCCAGGATCAGGTAGCGGAAGTGCGGGTTGCGCGTGTAGCGCCAGTTCCAGAAGCGGCGATCGCGCCAGGTGATGATCCGGTGGCGCTCCTTCACTCGCGCCCAGAGGTCGTCGTGGTCGGCCGAGAAGTCCTCGACCAGGGCGGCCCGGAAGCTGTTGCCGAGGCCCTTCAGCTCGAGCGAAGGCTCGCCCAGGTCGCCCGCGGGCTTCAGCTCCTTGGCATGGACGTAGGCCTTGGTCATCGGCACGTAGTAGCAGGTCTGCGAACCGAGCCGGTAGGCGATCGGATTCGGCAGCCCCATCTGCACGCACTCCTTCTCGAGATGGCCGAAGTGGTGGGAGTGGTTGAGCAGGGTCAGGGCGAACAGCCCCTTCTTCTTCAGGCCTTCGCGGCACTTCGGGTGCACCATCGAGTCGACGATCTGCGAGAAGATCAGATCGCGATCGAAGACCTTGGCCCGGGCGGGCAGGCCGGTGAACTGCGACACGACCTGACCGTCGTCCAGCTTGCCGAGATAGGTGTGCATGCCGACCGGATGGTCACGGAATTCCCAGTGCCATTGCTCCAGGCTGCGATCCACCTTGAAGACCAGCTTGAAGAGATCGAGGATCGAATGCTCGTCACCGGGCTCGTAGGGCCCGATCCGCACCCGCCCGAGCGGCGTGTCCAGCTCGTCGAGGGGTTTCTCGGTCTTGACGATGTAGTCGACCGGCGGCCGGTACTTCCGTGCTGAGTCACTCATGGCTGGCTCCGTCTGCTGCCCATCTTATCGGCAATCCCGTCGCCGGGCGCCAGGGCCGGAGGTCAGTGGCTCTCCTCGACCGCGTCCTCGTCGCGTGGACTCGTGTTCTCGACCAGGGGGGCCATGTAGACGGCGTTGACCATGAGCCGCTCGCTGCCCCGCCAGGTGCCCCGGAAGCAGGTCTCGTCGCTGAAGCGCGTCACGGTCCCGCGACCGATTCGCTGCAGGGTCGCCGCCGCGCTCCCCGCGAGCGCCTTCTGGACCTCCTCGGCCGCGAAACCGCTGGTCAGCGGCAGGGGGCGGCTGCGGAAGCGGACCGGAACGTCGAGCGGATTGGCCGGCGCCGCCAGCGGCTTTCCGCCCGCCTTCCACAGAGGCAGGGTCGCGCCGGCGATGCCCCAGCAGAGCGGGTGCCCGGAGTCGATCTCGGCGGCGAAGATCGCACCGGCGATACGGTTGCGCGCCCGCCGTTCCTCGCGATCGGCATAGCGCGGTCGCTCCTCCTTCGCCGCTGCGGCCGTGGGCCGGCTCGTGGCCTCGGCCTCGGCCAGACCGAGGATCTCGCGGCCCGCCCAGTGCGCCGCCCCGCGCTGGGCGACGAGGTTGCCACCGGCGCGGATCCAGCGGATGAGCTCGTCCTTCTGTTTCCCGAGCGCGACCTCGGCGCCGCCGACCGCGATCAGGCAGTCGTGATCGGCCAGGACCGCGGCGTCGAGGTCGTCGCCGTCGAGCAGGGTCACCGGCAGGCCGAGGCGGTGGTCGAGGAGATGCCAGAGATGGCCGGCCTCGTAGGCCGAACAGGCCCCACCGACGAGGAGCAGGATGCGCGGCAAGCGCAGGGGATCGATCTTCGGGCTGCCGAGATCGATCCCCTCGGCGGTGAGGCCGCTCGGCGTCTCGAAGACGGTGACGCCCGACTCCGCCGCCAGCTCGGCGACCAGGCCGCGCAGCTCGGCGGCCGGGCTTCGGGCGATGCCCGTGGGCATGACCAGCGCGCCGCGATCGAATCGTTGCCGGCCATTCCGGGTCGCCACGACCAGGGGCTCGGCCGAGGCGAGGACGATCAGGCCGCGATCCTGGAGGGCCCGGACGAGGCCCGCGGATTCGGCGGCGTCCCAGGCCCAGACGAAGGCGTAGGGGGCGGGGTCGTCGAGCCGGACGAGGCCGCCGACGCGAGGCGCGAGAGCCGTCACCTCCTCGCCGAAGGCGGCCGCGTCGGTCTGGTCGCCGTCGAGTTCGAGCGCGCTCAGGTCGAAGGCGTCGAGCAGGTTCCAGGTGGACACGTCGTAGAAGACCGGGTCGGCGAAGCGGCGCCGGCGCTCGAACATCGAGGCGAGCAGGCGATACTGGGCTTGCCGCGCCGGCACGATGAAGGCGCGCCCGGCCGCGAAGGACCGGCCCTCCTGCTCGAGATCGCGGCCGAGACGATGGACCCTGATGCCATGACGCAGGAGCAGGTCGACGAGGGCCTCCGCCCGCGCCGGCGTCTCGACCGAGTCGAAGACCCAGGCCTTGACCGGCGCGGCGGCGGCGAGTTCGCGGGTCGCGGTGAGGAAGTCGAGGCGATAGCGCTGGATCTCCTGTCGCAGGGCCCGTGCTCCCGCGATCGTCGCCAGCGCGGTGGTGAGCTGGTTGCGGATCGTGAAGGGCAGGTCGAGCCGCCCCAGAGGCGTGCGCTGCGCCTGTCCGCGAGCCGAGGCCTGCTCGAACAGGATGCCGATGCCACCTTGGGCGTCGGGATAGGTCGAGCCCTTGCCGAAGTAGTAGTCGTCGAAGGTCTCCTCGGTGTAGTAGAGCGAGCCGAGGCGATCGAGGGCCTTGGCGTTCCAGCCGGCGATCGCCGCGGTGAGCGCGACGTTCTCGGGCGGGATCAACGGATTGCCGCGACTCCTGACCCCGGGCTGGAAGAAGTAGCTCGACCGCGAGCCCATCTCGTGGAAGTCGGCGACGACATCGGGCCGCCAGAGCCGGTGGATCTCGAGCCGGGCCCTGGTCTCGGGCTGAGTCGCGAGCAACCAGTCGCGATTGAGATCGAACCAGTAGTGGTTGCCGCGCCCGCCTGGCCAGGCCTGACGATGCTCGCGGTGCCGTGGGTCGTCGTTCACCCGGCGACCGCGATTGCCGTTCGCCCAGAGGGCGAAGCGGGCCAGACCGTCCGGGTTCAGGCAGGGATCGATGAGGACGATGCAATCCTCGAGCAGGGCACGGGTCGCGTCGTCGCGGGCGGCGGCGAGGTGATAGGCGAGGAGGAGCGCGGCCGCCGCGCCGCTGGCCTCGTCGCCGTGGATCGAGTGGCCGGTCCAGATCACCAGGGGCAGGTCGTCGAGACGAGCGGCCTCCTGGTCGGGATCGAGCAGGCCGCGGCGGCGACGCCGGACCTCCTCCTGGCGCGCCAGGTTGCGCGGCGAGGACAGGGTGAGGAGCACGAGGGGGCGCTGTTCGTGGCTCCGGCCCTGCACCTGGATCTCGACCCGATCGGACGCGGCCGCCAGGGCCTCGGCGTAGCGGACGATCTGATCCGGACGCAGCTGCCAGGCTCCGATCTCGTGGCCGAGGATCGCGGCCGGGCTGGGGATCGCCGGGTCGTGGTCCGTTCCGGTCGGGAAGTAGTCCTCGAGTCGTGGCTCCTGGGCGACGGCCGGCCAGGCCAGGAGGGCGAGGAAGAGGGCGAGGATGGTGGCACGCGTCATCGGGACCTCCGAGCGACTCCGGGAGGGGGGCGATGATACCCGGCCGGCCATGAGCGGCGACCTCGACGGCCGGGAAGTCGTGGAAAGCGCGGAGATTTCGTCGAAAACCGGGGGTCACGACGCTTAGAAGCTGGGAAGGTCGAGAGTTCGCAGGCGTGACGATCGGCAGTTCCAGGGAGGGTGGGCGGAGGACTCAGCGAGTCCCCCCCGAGTTGCTCCGTCCACCAACCCGTTTTCCCGTCCTCCGTCCGGCTTCATGCTCCAGGACCTCGGAACCGCGGCCCCGGGCTTCGCAGCAGGAGACCCCGGGGTCGAACGACGGCGGCGAGGTACCGCCTGGCCGTGACGGGCAGGCGGCCGGCCGAACGCCGGTCGCGCCCTTTGGGGT
Source organism: Planctomycetota bacterium (assembly GCA_020639295.1). Classification (GTDB taxonomy): domain Bacteria; phylum Planctomycetota; family DRQF01; genus JACKGY01. The sequence continues at coordinate 4,545 of JACKGY010000014.1, read as the reverse complement.
GGTGAGCATTGCGGGCTAGTCCGGCCGCGATCGATCGCCAGCGGCCGGCGAGGCATCGTCGCCCTCGGCCAGGGCCCGGCGCAACTCGGCGTAGGCCTCTTCGCGGCAGTCGTATACGCAGCCCTTGGAAAGCATGCCACCCAGGGCCTGGTGGATCTCGGCAATACTGTAGCCGATCATCGAGGCCCGCATGATGAAGCGGAGTTCGGGGCGAAAACCGTCGAGTGTGGCCAGCACGCGGTCGGCCTCGTCGGGCTCCAGCGCGCGCCCCAGGGGGCGACAGACCTCCTCCGGGACGAGATCGAGCGCGAGCTGACCGCGCTTCTCGCGCAGACGGACGAGGCCACGGGAACCGGCGACCCTGAGATAGCGTGCGATGCCGCTCCGGGACATGGCATTCAATCGTTGGACCAAGCCCCCGTCGAGCTGCCAGAGGCTGAGGAGAACCTCGGCCACCACCTCCTCGGCGTCGTCGGCGGCGACCCGACGCTTGCGGAGACCCGCGCGTACGAGGTCGCCGATGATGGGCAGCGCCAGCGCCCACAGGCCTTCCGCTTCGGCTCCCTCGGCGGAAGCCAGCTGCTTCAACAGGCCCTCGAGCCTAGAGATCTGAGACATCGACCGGCCTGTTTCCTCGACAACGCGGTGGCATTCTGCCGAAGTCGCCGGAAGCACCGGAGAAAAAAGGCCCGACTTTTTCGCGAATCGAAGGGGTCGCGGCGCTTGATGGTAGTGAAGGATGGATTTCTCGTGGGGCACGGCCTCGAGCTGGCCGAGCACCGTGGCATTGGCATCCGAGACGGCCATCATGGCCGTCTCGGTCGCACCCTTATCGGGAGAAGTCGATGTCCAGCACGACGGAGGTCCTGCGGCTCTCGCACGACTGCCCCGATGCCGCCGCCCTGCAGCTCTGGTTGTCCCGGCCAGCCGAGAAGCGGGAGCCCGGAGTCACGGCGCACGTCTTCTGCTGCAACCGTTGCACGGCCGTGGTCATGGCCGAGGTCCGCTTCCTCCGAGGCGACCGGACGAAGGCCCGCCTCGGGGCGCTGGCGGCGACCCTCGTCCTCGGCGTCGGGCTCTGGAAACTCGGCCTCGTGCCCGGCCTGGGCGGAAGCGGTGGGACGGACCCTGGCCCGACGCCCGCAGGCGAGAGGGCGGCGATCGCGCCGGCGGACCCCGGCGCCGGCAACGGACCGACCCTGGCGTCGACCGACGACTACCCGCCGCCGATCGACGCCCAGGGCAACCTCTGGGTCCCCGCGGGCTGGAAGCCGGGCGGGGTCGAAGGCTCGACCCCCTACCCCAACGAGGAGGAAAGCCCCCTCGGCGCCCGCTCGGCGCGCGTCGTCGCCTGGCTCAAGCGCAAGAACAACTGTGAGGACCAGGCCTGGGCCGAGGATGGTCAGGAGTTCTACCTCCCGACCTTCCATCCTGGAGCCCGCCAACCCAAGGACATGGCGCCCCAGGAGTTCCTCGACTGGGCCGCCAGGACCTGGAACACGACCGTCGGCCACCAGTTCCAGGCGATGGAGCGGCTTCAGGGTAGCGGCAACCCGGTGATGCTCGCGGCGGCGATCCACTGGTATGCCAAGGGCGACAACCGGGTCGACTTGACCGGTCTCCGGAACCCGGCGCTGGGCCTGGCGAAGGCCTACATCGAGAGCTTCGATCTCGAGACCGTCCGGAAGGCGATCGACGCCAAGAGCGACGACGGCGATGGCAACACCCCGGCCCGCCTCTGGACCATCTACCAGACTCACTTCATGCAATGACCTGAACCAGCAGCAAAGGGGGGGGATCCATGGCAACCGAGGGGCAGTCCCATTGGGACGATTTCGATTCACCCGACCTCAGGGTTTACGTGGGCGGCGTCGAGGTCCAGGCGACCGTCACTCCGAACGAAAACGGCTCGTTCCACTACCTGGTCGACGGCGCCGACGTCACGCTGCCCGGCCCGATCGAGTTCAAGAACGGCGGCACGGTGGTCGCCACCGAACCGGTCTATCCCTGAGTCCAGGCCGATACCGGCGGTGTGCCTTGCGGACCCGAGGTGAAGCAAGGCCCCGTCGGTCGACGGGGCCTTGCCTGCTTCTCGAAGGTGCGTTGCCTCGGCGACGAGCGCCGGGAAGAAGAAAATCGGACGGCGGCATCGAGTCGATCGTGTTCCCCGTGCCTGAGGGTTCCCATCGACGTGCAAACCTGATTGACGTTGGTGGCGCCGGCCAGCAACGAGCTGGCCAGCCGACCCGACGCCGCAGCGTCCGCACCAAGAGGGAGCAAGGGTCGTGCCCATCGGCCGCGATCGGCGAATTCCGGCCCTGGGAGCCGATCCGGGGCCTCCTGGGCGTCGCGCGGCCGCGCCGGGCCGCCGCCGGATGGGCTTCGGCAGTCACCGGGAGGTGACGACGTCACGTCCCGGAAACGGGCCTCAGCGCAGGCCGGCCTCCTCCCTCAACATGGCCTCGAGGCGGTCGAGCCCCTCGCGGACGGCCTCGATCGGTGGCCCGAAGGAGAAGCGCATCCAGTGGTCGAAGTCGCCCGTGTCCTGGCGCCGCCGGCCCGGGTCGACGTCGAAGTAGTAGCCCGGCACCGTGAGCACCTTGCGTTGCAGGGCGCGGTGGAAGAAGTGGGCGGCCTGGTCGAAGGGAGCCGGCAGGCGATCGAGGGCGCCCCAGAGGTAGAAGGTCCCCTCCGACTCCCGCGCGAAGCGGATGCCCATCCGCCGCAGGCGTTCCACCATGAGGTTGCGCTTCGCCGCGAAGCCGAGGCGCAGGGCGTTCAGCTCCTGGTCGGCCCGGTCGGACTCGAGCACCTCCATGGCTCCGCGCTGGATGATCCGCGCCGGGCCCCCGTCGAGCGCGCTGCCGGTGGTGATGAAGCACTCGATCAGCGACTTCGGGCCCAGCACCCAGCCCAGGCGCCAGCCCGGATAGCGGAAGCACTTGGTCAGGCCGTCGAAGATCAGCACCGGATCGACCTCGACGTCGTCGATCGCGCTGGCCGCGCTCACGCCCGCCTCGGCCGGTCGACCATCGGGCAGGTAGTGGAACTGCGAGTAGAACTCGTCGGACAGGAGGACGCAGTTGCGCTCGCGGGCCAGCTCGACCCAGCGCTCGAGCGCCGGGCCCTTGACCATCACGCCGGTGGGATTGCAGGGGTTGCTGATCAGGAAGGCGCCGAGATCGTCGCGATCGATCGCCATCTCGAGCAGCTCGGGCGTGAGGGCGAAACCGTCCTCTTCCCGGGCGCGCAGGGGCACCGGCTCCACCCGCGGCATCTGACCGTAGAGCATGTCCTCGTAGGCGGAGTAGTCGGGAACGAGGTAGCCGATGCGACAGGGCGCGAGCGAGAAGGCCGCGCGCGACAGCGCCAGCCGGCCACCCGAGGCGATGGCGACGTTGTCGGGCCCGTAGTGTGAGTGCTTGCCCTGACGATAGAGGCGGTTGTAGTGCTCGGCGACCCGCGCCCGCAGTTCGGGCACACCATGAACCGGACCGTAGGCATGATCGATGGGCTGGAACTCCAGCTTCTCGAAACGCGGCGGAGCTCCGGCCATCGGCCCCACCTCGGGCTGCCCCTGGCCGAGATTGATCCAGGTCGGATCGCCGTTGACGAAACCGAGCTTCTCGGCCTCGGCCACGACGGCGATGACCCCCATGTAGGGCAGGCGACGCAATGCCGCACGGCGCTCTTCGCTTGTGTCCTTCATCGAGTCCAATACCCTGCCTTGGTGGTTCTGGGAGCAGTCATGCGGCGGATCGCAACGGCCCTGCTCGCCGCACTCGCCCTGCTCGGGCCGGGCTGCGGCGGCGACGAAGAGAAACTCGACTATCCCGCGCGCGAGGTCAAGATGCCGGATCTCTCCGCGGCCGGATCGGTCTCGGGAAGCGTGTTCTTCCTGGGCGATCCACCGCCACGGCGACGCCTGGCCACGGCCTGCACCGGCCACGATTCGGTACCGGACGAGACCCTGGTCGTGGCCGATGGACGGATCGCCGACGTCCTGATCTATCTCTCCGAGGGCACCGAGGGCTGGGTCTTCCCCTGGGAGAAGAACGAGGCGGCGATCGACCAGGAAGGCTGTCGCTTCGTCCCCCACGTGCTGGCGATCCGGGCCGGCCAGCCGATCCGCATCCGCAACAGCGACCCGATGGCCCACAACCTCAACATGGGCGCCCGCCGGCAGCCCGGCTTCGTGGTCAGCTTCGCGGGCCCGGGAGAGGCCGTACGCCAGCTGATGAAACCGGAGCTGTCGATCCGGGCCACCTGCGACCTGCACGCGAACATGCTGATGCACGTCCACGTCCTCGATCACCCCTGGTTCGCGGTGACGGGCTCGGACGGCCGCTTCGAAATCGCCGAAATCCCGCCGGGGCGCTATCGCCTGGCGGCCCGCCACGCCGAGCTCGGCGAGCAGAGCCGTAGCCTGGTCATCACCGAGAACGGCAAGGTCGAGAACTTCGACTTCCAGTACGCCCGCTGATCCGGTTGCGCTCCGAGTGGACCGCGCAGCGCCGGCTGCGCATTCAAGCTCCGAGCGGACCG
>JACKGY010000013.1 GCA_020639295.1 Planctomycetota bacterium | reverse complement strand
CTAGCGTTCGCACCGAAGGAAGAACTCGTTTCGCTGGATCCTTGCTTCGCCCCGCATCCATCGGCGATGCTCCTGGCGAAGGAATCGATTCAGGCCGCATAACTCCCGGGCAACCCGAATCACGAGACCGCGCCACGGTCGCCGTCGTGCATCACAACGACGACGACTCACCGCCCCTTGAAGAAGGAAGGGCCTCGAGATGTCAGCAGGCGAGATGAACGACGGTCGAGCGGGCGAGCCGACGAAGCGCGGCCTCTGGTCGAAGGCGATGACGGCGATCCGCGAGACGCGCGAGGACATTCCTCGGGCGAGCTTCGTCGTCCTGCTCATCGGGCTCCTGGCTCGCGAGCTGACGACGGCCGCCTGGGGAAGTCTGGAGCGGGAATCGCAGGAGACCAGCTCGCTCGAATCCCTCTACGAGCATCCCGAAGCCCACATCCTCTGGGTCTTGTTCCGACTCCTCTTCCCGATCGGCGCGCTCTACTTCCTCACCACCAAGCGACCGGATCGTCCCGACTCCTATCGCCGGTCGCTCCACATCGTGCTCGCCGGGGTCCTGCTCCTGCCCCGTCTGCTGGGTCTCGCCGCCGGCAACCATGTCGGGCCGAGCCTGTCCTGGGTGATCCCTCCCTACTCCCAGCAGCTCGCGCTCCTCCTCCACGACCTCATCCTGGTCGTCGCGGCCCGATTCATCGTTCCGATCCGTCAGCAGGCGATCGAGAGAAGACGTTCCGGCCTGATCGAGCAGGGGCCCGTCTACTGGGCGCTCTTCGTGGCCCTCGTCTGCGAGGTTGCCGTCCTCGCGCGAGAACTCGCCCAGCCCGACCGTGGCGACCTGCTGGCCAGCAGCTACACGGTCATCGTCCTCCTTCTTCTCCTCGGCTGCGTCCTGCTCCGGATCGCTCCCTGGGTGGCGCAGCGGCTGCGGGAGCCCGATCCGGATGGCGGCAAGACCGCCTCGCTCCGGACGATCGAGAGGCTCGCCTTCCTGCTGCTGTTCCCGGTCCTGATGATCGCCTTCACCTATGGGATCCTGAGGCTCGAGGCGATGCTCCCCGGCAATCCATCGCCCGGGCGTTCCGAGACGATGGCGATGCTGGCCCCGATCGGGCTGGCCTGGACGCTCGCGACCCCCTTCGTCGTGGCCTACATCCTCCTCTGCGCGCGCTCCATCTACGTCGGCTCCGGTCAGAGTTCGGAATCGACCGACACCCGGCTCTCCCTGGCCGCCTACGTGAATGCGGAGCGTACGCGACAGCTCCCCGTCCCCGTCATCGGCGGCACGATCCTCAACGTGGTCCTGTCGATCGCGCCCACGGTCTTCCTGCTGGGCCGTTTCGGTCATCCTTCCGAGGGCACCATCTGGGTCATCATCCAGTTCTGGATCATCTCCGCGATCGCCTGGCTCGCGCCCTACATCCAGACCTTCCAGCGCTACGCCGACAGTGCCCGCCAGGCGACCATCAGCCGCTGCGAGGACGTTCTCCGCTCGTCTCGGCGGCACACGGTCATCGCCGGCTTCGGCGACATGGGCAAGCGACTCGCCGCCCGTCTCTACGACGGCCGCGAGCTCTCGACCGTCATGCTCGCCGACTGCAAGGTCGCGACGATCTGGCGGTCGCTCGTGGTGATCGACCACGACAAGTCGCGTTTCAGTCTGTTGGACGAGGGCTGCATGCCTCCGATCGGCCTGGTCGAGATCGAGCTCGACCCGTCGATCCGCACCGAATCCCAGGGCGGCTCCACGAGTCCCGACGGCGACGGCGATGCCGGCAGGGACCGGATCTTCGCGGTCGGCATCTGCGGTGATTCCCGCCACGAGCTCACCCAGAACTGCGCGCGGATCGAGCAGGCCTCCCTCGTCGTCTCCTTGATCCGGCAATCGGACACCGTGACCGAGTTCATCGGTCGCCACGCGAAGACCGGGCGGCGCCGGGGTCAGCAGACGGAGCGAGAGGTTCCCGCCGTCCTCGGCGTCAACTCCAGCGCCGACATCGCCTATTCGGCCGGGACGACGCTCGAGCATCCGATCCAGCTCTTCTTTCCCAGGCAGCTTCGCGCCTTCGCCGTGGCCCGCGTCGTCCTCGCCGCGATCTACGCCCGACGCGCGCTCCAGGACCCGCTCCCCCGCGTCGCCCTCGTCGGACGCGGCAAGGACCTGGGCTACATCCTGGACTCGATCTGCAAGGGGCTCGACCGGAGCGACATCGTCAGGCTCAAGTCGCCCGACCAGAAGAAGATCACGACCTTCTCGATGATCTCGAACGACTCGATCTACGTCGATCGCCTCGAGACCAGGGTCGCCCCCGTTCTCGACGGGCTGAGGGTGGAGAGTCACCGCGTCGAGTTCGGTCTGTTCTACGAGAAGGACTTCACCCGAGAGGATGGCACGGTAGGTGACCGGTTCATTCCGATCGACGTCATCAACTCCGACCTGAACCGGACCGCCACCCTCGAGCACATCTTCTCCGAGGTCGCGCCCGACATCGTGGTGCTCTCCGAGATGATCGCCCACGACCAGATCGTCGAGTTGAGGAACGTCGTCCGGGCCCTGAAGGCCACGAAGGGGATCCGCCTGCCGCTTCTCATCGCCGCGGCCGAAACCGGACGTCGGGGACGGGCGAAGAACATCGGGGACGTCCTCGACTACTACGCGAGCGTGCGCGCCCAGCGTGACGAGGAGGACCACGCCGGGAAGGACGCCGCTCCCCGCGCAGCCTTCCCGGACGGACCCTACCCGCGTCAGGTCGCCCGTCCGGTCGATCATGGCATGAGCCGCATTCTCGGCGACTCCGCCGTGGACGTGGTCGATGACCCGATCCATCGCGTCGCCGCGATGATCGAGGCCCGACAGGAGGCCGAACGAGCCGGAGACGGTCAAGGCCTGGTCCAGCTCGAACTCTGCACCACCAACGACCCGGGTTCCTTCGCCACGGTGCTCGCCAACCTCGCCGGCATGCGCCTGGTCCCGCGGAGCAAAACGGACAGCGGCTACGAACCGCTGTCGCTCATGGACACGCGCATCATGGAGGTCGGCGGCCACCCGCTCGAGACCCAGAAGAAGTGCGTGATCGATGCCTTCGTGGCCATGAAGCCGGCGGGCGAAGACCAGCCCACCGCCCAGCCCGAGCGGACGGAGGAAGCAAGCTCGAGTTCGGGCAAGAAGGCCCCGTGCGACCTTCCCCCCGCCCCGCTCAAGCGGATGGCGGTCCTGCCGATGGCCCGCGAACGGAGCGAGGAGAGGCAGAAGAGTCAGGATGGCTCGGGGCGAGAGCCAACCCCGACGGATCAGGAACCGAGCGGATCGACTCCCAAGAAGAAGGAGGAGGCTCCGGGCGTCGCCGCCACGATCCGCGCTCTTGCCGAACCGGCGGCGGGCAGCTGGAGCAGGTCCGAGAATCCCATCGAGGCGCTCTGCCAGGGTTGCCCCGACATGACCTCCTGCATCGTGGTTCGCATGAGAAGGAGGGCCGAGGCCGAAATCGTCCGCGGCAAGTCGGAGCTGGACCACCTGCTGGTTTCCTCGGAGATCCCGGGTTCGACCGCGACCGCCGAGAGCGACGGGACGCCCGCCCAGGAGAAGTCCAGCGGCGCGCCCGCCATCGCCCGACTGGTCTCGATCTTCTCGACCGAGGGTCCTGGAACCCTGGCCGCTCACCTGGCGCGACTGGCGCACTGCCGCCTGGAGCCGGAGGCCGCGACGCCGCCCCGCCAGGTCCTGGACATCTCCTACCTCAGCGACAACCGCTGCAGCAACGACCTCTACAGCGCGGGCACCATCTACGGCCGAATCCGCCCCCTGGAGGGACTGCCGAAGAACCAGAGGACAACGGCCGCCGGGGCGCGACCGAGCTGGATCGTCTTGCGGCCGATGAGCCTGTCGAGCCGTTGGGCGCACTGGGCAGGACTCTTCAAAGTCGGTCTCGGCCTCGACGGCGGGAAATACTCTCTCGGCATTCTGTCTCGAGACCCGAATGGAGTCCTGGCCTTCTTCGAGGACTACGAAGTTCTGCCGTCCGACCATCAGGTCCTCCTGATCCTGATCGAGGATTGCGCGACGAAGTCGGCGAATCCCGCGAGCTACGTGGAGCTCATCAAGGACGGACTTGTCGGCAAGAAGAGCTGGTTCCGGCTCCTCGAGGATCGGCGTGAGCAGGTCCGCGACATGGGCGAGTGCCGGGTCATCGACGAGCTGCACACCGCACTCGTCGGCCTCAGGTCGATGGCGGCGCCCCAGGCCGGCAGGAGTTCGCCGTCCATGTCGACGTCCATGCCGAGGCCGAAGGACGAGGATCAGGACGGAGCCGAGTTGGAGACCGCGAATTGACGCCCCCCTGATGGGCGCGCGGCACGAGGCAGCCCGGCCATGCACGCCGGCTTCGCGGGTCTCGGGCCTCTTGAGCCGGCGCGCGACCGAGGCCCGTCCGCCCGACACCATCGCCCAGGCTGGCTCCCATGTCGAACCGCAACCGGATGGGTCGGGGGCGCTCCGAAGCGATCGAGGGTCGTCCTCGTCGACCTGGTCAGCGTCCGGTGCCCAGCCTCATGATCATCCTGAAACCGGTATCGAGACGTACCGTCTTCGGCGGTAGATGGCTCCGGAAGGTCGGACGAGCCGCCGTGGGTGCCGAGTCATAGCCGCCACCGCGCCGGACCCTCTCCTCGCCCTCTTCCGGCCCGATCGGATCACGAGTCGCCGCGGCGGTCGCGACCTCGTAGGCGGGCGCGAACCAGTCCCGGCACCATTCCCAGACGTTGCCCTGCAGGTCATGAAGTCCCCAGGCATTCGGTGACCGACTTCCCACCGGCAGGCACTGGTCCGATTGGATACGCGCCCGTTCCTCGAGTTTGGTCCCGTCGCTCGCCGCCTCGGCATCGAGTCCCGCTCGACAGGCGAACTCCCATTGGGCTTCGGTTGGCAGGTGGACGGGCCAGCCACTGAGCTCGCGGAAACGGCCGCAGAATTCGAGCGCTTCGTGGTAGGAGATTCCGAGCGCCGGTTCAGGGCCGCGGCCCCAGATCGGAAAAGGGTTCCCCTGCTGTTTCGGAGCCGAGCCCATGACGGCGATCCAGAGATCGCGGGACACCTCGTACCGCTGCATGAGATAGGGAGAGAGCGTCACCTCGTGCCGAGGGCCCTCACCCGGTGACGGACTCCCCATGCTGAAGGAGCCACCAGGCAGGGCCACGAATTCCAGATCGACGACGGGATGGAGCTCGAAGTCACCCTTGATCGCGACCAACCTCGTGGCCCACTCGACCAGCCCCGCGAGTTCCGGCACGTCGGTGTGATCGAGGGAATCGATGAGCGGCATGAGGTCGTCGGCCAGCACCTTGAGCTCGTGGCCTATCCCCGTGCCTGGAGTTCCCTGCGAGGTCTCGAGAACGTAGAGGCACTCGTTCATGGACATCTCCTCGCAGACGCTTCGACCGGCCGCCCAGTCGGCGCCGAGCAGGGCCGCCTCCACCAGGCCGCGATCGAGCATCCGGATGGCCAGGGCCCGGGCCTGCCGATCACGCCGGCTCGGTTCGTCACCGACGCCGGCGTCGATGACCAGCAACCGTCGCGACCGAGGCATCCGGTGACCCCAGAGACGAGGCGACGACCCATGGCGCCAGAACTCGGCCTCGTGACCATCCAGCCTGAGGCGTGAGGGCACCCAGGAACGCCGGCCGTCGAGCTCCCAATCCGCCCGCCCCTCTTCGTCCTCGGGCCAGAACTTCTTCTGCCACGGGTCCCTGCCGAGCAGGGAGTTGACCCAGCCCGCGGACACGTCGATCTCGAGATGGGCCATCTCGAAGCCGGGTTGATCGAGGAAGAGCGTGCGCTCGACCGTCGACTTCTCGGGCGTGCCCGACCTGAGCAGCGCCTCGGGAAGCCTCACCAGCTCCTCATCCTCGACGGCCAGCTCGCCCGGAGGACGATGCCAAACGGGAAAGGCCGGGACGGGTTCGACGGGCAGAGGTCGCCCCCTGGCATCGCGCATCGCCTCGGGCGCCTGAGGCGAATTCGCCGCGAAGTACTCGGCCAGGCTCACCGAGACCGGCGACCAGGCCGCTCCCGAACGCGGCATCGGCAGGAGCGCCTCGCCCTGACCGAAGTCCCTCTGGACTCCTCGAATGCTGTAGGTGTCGGTCGACGACCGCACCACGCTGACGATGACCAGGATGATCAGGCCAATGAACACGATGGTTCCGAAGCTCGGTTCATTCAGCGTCTTCGGCTTGCCGAAGGCCGCGCTCGTTCGTCTGGCCTCTCGGGCACGATCCTCGGCAGCCTTCGCCTCCCGTCTCGAAGCCGCCCGCTCACGCCATCGTCTCGAGGCCCTCGTGATCCGGCCGGGCAGGGCTCGTGTCGCGGCCAGGATCGACGAGGGCTTCAGCCGGTGGCGCAGATTCGGTCTGACGGCTCGCGCGAGGAGTTCGGCCCGGATCGCCTGATAGTCCTCGGCCCAGCTCCGACTGCGGAGAGGGAAGGCCTGGATGGCCAAGAGGCCATGAATCGACTCCGGGATCTCGTCCTTCCGTGGGAGCTTGGCCCCGTCCACCAGTACGGGGATGACGATGCTGCTCCGGGCCTTCCGCTTGCGGAGACTCCACTCGATCTCCTGGCGGAGGACGTCGTCGGCTTCGAAGAGGCGGGGCCGCGATTCGCCAGCGGTCCGCGCAAGCCAGCGCGAACCGATGAAGCAGAGAACGACCGTCGCCCGCCCGACCTCGGCCTCGAGGCGCTTGAGCCATTTCTGGCCGGACACGATGTCCTCATCGGAGAAGTACTGGCCGACCTTGAAGTCGCGGTCCAGGTAGTCCCTGAAGCGCCCGACCAGCTGTTCGGTGTCCTCGCTGCGAAAGCAGATGAAGACCCGCGCCGGCGGGTTCGGCTCGTCGCGCTTCGAGCCGGCCTTGGGGTCGTTCTTCAGGAGCAACAAGCTGAGCACCGATGGCCTCCGGCCTGGACGATTCGCAAACGCTCGACGGCCCCGTCCCTGCGACCGCCGCTGGATTCGTCGATCGACAGCCGACGTCGATCGGAAGGTCGGACCGGGTCCTCTCGGATCGCCGGGGATCGACCAGTGTGCCGGCCACGAGCAGGGCAGGTCAAGGCGGCTTGATCGAGTCGTCCATCTTCGGGCCCGCCAGTCGAGGGACTGGATCGGTCAGGGGCGATCGAGAGGGTCAAGACTCGAGGGTCGATCCGGGGGCGGGGGCAGGGCCACGCGGAAGCCGACGTCGACGCTGCGGCCCCAGGGCAGGAACCCGAACCGGCACGCGGAACGACACCTGCCGGCGTCGTTCCAGAAGAACCCACCGCGAAGGACGCGGACGGCGCCGGCCGCGGAACCGCTCGGATCATCGACATCCTGGCCCTCGTAGCGGCCATACCAGTCCCGGCACCACTCCCAGACGTTGCCATGCAGGTCATGGAGACCCCAGCGGTTGGCTCGCTTCGTGCCCACCGGCTGGGTCGAGCGGCGGGCATTGTCGCGGTACCAGGCGTAATTGCCCAGCTCCGCTTCGTCGTTACCGAAGGAGTAGGCGGTCGTCGTCCCGGCCCGACAGGCGGCCTCCCACTGGGCCTCGGTCGGCAGGTCGCCCCCGAGCCAGCGGCAGAAGAGCCAGGCCCGCCACCAGTCGACCTCGGTGACCGGGTGCAGGTCGCGCGCCAGGTTGCCCGCGATGCGCGGGCTATGCTCCGGCTCGAAGGCCCGGTACTGCTTCCAGGTCACCGGCGTCCGGCCGAGCCGGTAGGGAGCGAGCTTGACCTTCCGTTGCGGCCCTTCGTCGGACTTCCCGAATGCGGCTCCCGGGGGGCTGCCCATGAGGAAGCCGAAGGCCTCGCCTTCCGGTGGACAGGAGCAGCTCGCCGGCACGAGCGGGTCGACGGCCCGGGGCGGCTCTCGGGCAGCCTGCAGCCCCAGCAGCGGGCGGGGTGAAGTCCGCGTCCAGGGCGGCCGGGCGGCGGGATGGCGGCCTGGTCCGACGCTTCGAGTCCCTCGAAGGCCAGCCGTGACCTGGCCTGCACGCGGGCGGCCGGCGATGGTCGGGAGGGTAATTCCAGAGAGCGCCTTCCACCCCTCGCCTTCTCGCAACCGCCGCCGAACCAGGCCTGGGCCAGAACACCGAGTTCCTGGCTCTCGATCAGGGGCCACCAGGAGCGCTGGCGGATCAGGTCCTCCGGGCTCGGAAAGAGGCCGAGGAGGTCGCCCGCCCGGTTCAGCAGGGCGGCATCCCAGAATCGGAGCGCCTCCCAGGCCGGCTCGCCGACATCCCAGTCGGCCGCGGCCTCGGCGCGAACCATCAAGGCTTCGAGATGCGGTCGGATCTGGGACAGGAAGTCGAGGGGCGGCTCTGGCCAGGCCTCGTCCGACTTCATGAGATCGTGCAGCCGGGAAGCGACCGCCACCAGGCGTTCCCGGCCCTCGTCCTCGCCCTGGGCCAGGCGCAGGTAGGCGGCGAGGACGCGGTGGAGCTGGCGGGCGTCGGCGGCCTCCGCGGCCGGCAGCCAGGAGCAGCGATTGAGCCGGACCAGGGCCGCACGATGGCGTTTGGGGTCGGGCGCCAGGGCATTCAGCAGCGGGACCGGCAAGGTCGCCGGGGCGAGCCAGGCCAGACGGAGGAGAAGTTCACGCGCGTCTTCGTCCTCGAGCCCCTCGAGCGAGACCCGGAAGACCTCGACGACGCCGCGCAGGCTGCGTTCGGGCAGAAGGTCGCGGAGCTCGCCGCAGAGTTCGTCGCCCAGGGCGGCGGGATCGTCCCGACCGATGCGGTCGAGCAGCGACCGCGGCTCGTCGAGCCCCTCGACGAGAGCGGCGTTGAGGATCTCGAGGACCAGGGGCAACCGGCCCACCGCCTCGGCCAGCGCCAACCACTCCGGCCTGGAGAGCGCCCCGCGGGCCGGCGTCCCGAGCCGGCGCTTAAGCAAGGCCACGGCCTCGTCGGGGCCGAGGACGTCGAGCGCCAGCGTGCTGACGCCGGGCCAGTCCACGGCGCGGCGCGTGGTGATGACGATGGCCACCTCCTTCGCCGCCGGGCAGTAGTCGGCCAGCTCGCCGACCGACCCCTGATCGGGAAGGTTGTCGATCACCCAGAGGATCGGCCGCGACTGACCGACGTGCGCGAGGCTGACCGCGAGGGAGTCGCGCGCGTCGCCCTCCGTCGGGATGCCGAGGTCGGCGTGGCGGTCGCGCAGGAGCCGGTCGACCTCGCGGAGCTGATCGCCGAGGGGTCGGCCCTCGGCGGTGCCCGAGGCATCGATCAGGATGTTGCCGCCCGGGTAGAGCAGAGGCCCGAGGCGATGCAGGTACTCCAGGGCGAGCCGGGTCTTGCCGTAACCGCCATGCCCCACCACCGAGGTGGTGAGGGCCGCGGCATTCTCATGGGCGCCGGCGGCGAGGGTCCAGAACAGACGCTGGAAGTCGTCGGTCCGGCCGATGAAGTCCGCGCCGATGGAGGCATGGCGGTCGCCCTGACGGATCGGATAGCAGGGCACGCGGCCCTGCCGTTGCGGGAGCTGGGCGACGTGGTGCCGGTCGGTGAGGATCTCCCGCAGCGCCGGGTCGACCTGATGGTCGCGGATGAGTTCGTCGAGGGTGGGCGGCCGCGCGGCCAGGAGGCCTTCGATGGTGGCGGCGATGACGGCGGTCTCGTCCGCCCGGGGCAGGTTCCAGGCGGCCATGGGACCGACCAGCAGCATCCGGCTCTCTTCGCCGGCCCCGGCCTGGAGGAGCGGAACGACGTGCCGGAGCGCATCGCTCTGCGCGGCCTCGTCCAGCCGTCGACGCCGGACCGCCAGGAAAGGACCGAGGGCGAGCAGCCACTCCTTCCAGCAGTAGCCGCTCTTCAGGTACGCGGGACCCAGCACCGCGACCACGACCCGCGCGCCCAACATGGCGTCGCGAAGGGCGACCGGAAACTCGGCCAGGGCCTCGATGTTGCTCCGGTCGACGAAACAGCGAGACGGCCCGCCGAGCGCCGCCTGGAGCGCGTCGACCTGGTCGCGGGATTCGCGCCGCGCGTAGGAGATGAAGACCTCGGGTTGCCGCGTCATGCCTGGTCGCCCGTCTGCCGCCGCCCGCGTCGCGCGCCTCGGGGTAGCGCGCGACCCACCGGGCCCGGGACGAGCATCGCCGACCGGGCCTGGGCTGACAAGACCGCGGTCGAGCAAGTCGCCGACGAAGAAGGGCCGCGCCCTGGGTGGCGCGGCCCCTCCGGATGGTCAGATGATCAGCTGCCGCTTCAGAAGCTGTACTTCAGGCCGGCGCCGACGAAGAGGTCGTAGCTCTCGGCGTCGCGGGCGGGCTGGTTGCGGTACTGGAAGCGCACCGTATTGTCGAAAGCCCAGTTGTCGGAGACCGGGATCGACCAGTTGAGTTCGGCGCGGCCGAGCCAGGCGGAGGGCTCGTTCATCGGCACCAGCATCTCGGCGGTGAAGAAGAAGTCGACCTTCTCGAAGAAGATGTCCTGGTAGACCACGGCGCCACGAGCAGTGATGTCGTTGCGCGACTCGGTGTCGTCCTCGTAGGTCTCGTGGCGGTAGCCGATACCACCTTCGAGCGCGAAGGACTCGTCGTCGGATTCCTTCCAGACCACCCAACCGACGCCGACGTCGAGCAGCGCGCCGAAGTCGATGCGCTGGATGCGGTCGCGGAAGACCTCGCCGCGCAGGTAGGTGTAGAGATGCTCGTGGTAGTAGTGCTGCCAGCCGCCGCGCAGGCTCTGGGCGTTGGCGTTCTCCTCGCCCTCGCTCTTACCGTAGACCGCGGAGAAGCGGATCATGTAGCTGTCGTGGCTGCTCTGGGTCTGGGCCAGGGCGTCGACCGCGGCCAGGAAGGTCTCGCTGTTGCCCGAGGTCAGGCCCAGGTTGAAGGCGAGGTGACCGTTCCAGTCCTTCGGCTCCAGCGGCCCGGTCTTCTCGGCCTTGGCCTTGGCGGGCGCCGGCGCGGCCGGCAGGCTGCCGGTCTCGATCCGCATCGAGCCGAGCATGTCCGAGCTGACCACCAGCCAGCCGTCCTGGATGCCGCTCACCCGCACCTTGACCCGCTCGTCCTCGCCGAAGGTCATCAGCGCCTCGCCGTCGGAGCGCAGGGTCATGATCTTCGCCCAGGGCAGATCGGTCTCGACGCCACCGCTGAGGTAGCGAAGGCCCTCGCGATAGAGGCCGACGATCTTGCCGGAGCTGCTGTTGCCGTCGGTCGTATCGACCTGGATGTTCTGGGCCCGAAGGCCGCTCGTCGCCAGCGCGACGACGAGGATGGCGAGGACTCGCTTCACGATCACACTCCCGTGCTTCCCTGGGTTTCGGAGAGCCGAAGATACAGCGAAGGACGCCGGTCCGAAAGGAAGCTGAAGCGTTCTCGGCATGAAGAAACCGTTGCCGCCGCCACCGTGCCGGTCACCAGGCCGGGCTCGTGACTCAAAACGGTCACGATCTCCCCCATCGGGTCGATCAGGGCGCTGTCGCCGCTGTGGATCTGGCCATCGACGACGCCGACCCGGTTGACGCCCAGCACGAAGGCCTGGTTCTCGATCGCCCGGGCGCGGAGCAGGGTCTTCCAGGCCAGCGAGCGCCGTTCCGGCCAGTGGGCGATGACCACGAAGAGGTCGGTCTCCGGGGCGGCGATGCGGAAGGGCTCCGGGAAGCGGAGGTCGTAGCAGATGAAGGGACAGACCCGGACGCCCGCCCACTCGAAGGGCGCGAGCGCCCCGCCGGCCTCGTAGTGGTCCTGCTCCCCCGCCAGCGAGAAGGGGTGGATCTTGCGGAAGTGCGACAGCACCCGGCCGTCCGGGGCGAAGGTCCAGGCCGCGTTGGCCGGGAGCCGGTCGCCCGCCTCGGCCAGCCCGCCCATGACCGCGCAGCCCAGCTCGCCGGCCAGGCCGCGGAGGAAGTCGCGGCTGGCCTCGGCATGCGCCGCCATCTCGGCCGCGCGCATGGTGAAGCCGCTGTTGAACATCTCGGGCAGCACCAGGAGGTCGGGCTGCTGCTCCGCCGCGCGCCGCGCCAGGTCGCGGACGCGGGCGAAGTTGGTCTCGGGGTCTTCCCAGGCGACGTCGAATTGCAGACCGATGACCTTCATGAGAAGTGCCTTTCCAGTCGGTCGAGGGCGGCGTCGATGGTCTGGTCGCGCTTGCAGAAGGCGAAGCGCAACAGCTTGCGGCCGGCCTCGGGGTCGCGGGTGTAGAACACGCTGGGCGGGATCGCCGCCACGCCCGCCTCGCGGATGAGCCGCAAGGCGAAGTCGCGATCGTCGCCCTCGTCCAGGGCGCTGAAGTCGGCGGTGATGAAGTAGGTGCCGGCGCAGGGCGCGAGCCGGAAGCCCACCTTCTCGAGCCCGGAGGCCAGCCGCCGGCGGCGCGCGTCGTAGTCGGCGCGCAGCTCGCGATAGAAGTCGTCGCCGATCTCGTCGAGCGCCCGGGCCACGGCGCGCTGCAGCGGCGTGGCGGTGGCGAAGGTGAGGAACTGGTGCGCCGCCTGGGCCCCGGCGACGAGCGCGCGCGGACCGGTCGCCCAGCCGATCTTCCAGCCGGTGTAGGACCAGGTCTTGCCGGCGCTGGAGATGGTGAGCGTGCGCTCGCGCATGCCCTCGAGGGCGGCGATCGGCCGGTGGCGGTGGCCCTCGTACCAGAGGTGCTCGTAGACCTCGTCGGCGATGACGATCAGGTCGTGGGCCCGGGCGAAGCGCGCCAGGGCCTCCTGCTCCTCGCCCTCCAGGACCTTGCCGGTGGGGTTGTGCGGGCTGTTGACCAGGATGGCGCGCGTGCGTGGCCCCACCAGCCGCTCGAGCTCGTCGAAGTCGATCGTGAAGTCGGGGAAGCGCAGGGTGAGGAAACGCGGCAGGGCGCCGGCCAGCGCGAGGCAGGCGGGGTAGCTGTCGTAATAGGGCTCGAAGAGGATCACCTCGTCGCCCGGATCGAGCAGGCCGAGCAGCGCCGCGGCGATGCCCTCGGTGGCGCCGGAGTAGACGCCCACCTCGGTCATCGGCTCGTAGTCGAGTCCGTGGTGGCGGCTCTGGTGACCGGCGACGGCGCGAACCAGCTCGGGATGCCCCTGGCTGCGCGCGTACTGGTTGTCGCCGCCGCGCAGGGCCTCGACCGCCCACTCGCGCAGCTCGGCCGGGCCCTCGAAGTCGGGGAAGCCCTGGGCCAGGTTGACCGCGCCGTGCTCGATGGCGAGCCGGGTCATCTCGCTGAAGATCGTGGTGCCGAAGGGCTGGAGTTTCCGGGCCGTCATGCGCATTCTCCGGGTACCCTGCACTCTATGAAACCCGGGCAGGGCTGCCGAGCCGAGCGGAGCGCCGATGAGGGAAGTTCTCGATCGTTATCTGGCCCACCTGAGCGCCGCGGGCCTCGCCTTCGACCTGGCGCCCGACCTGGCCCGCGACCCGGACCACGCCGGCGACCTGATCCGACCCGGACCAAGACCCCGGCGGATCGAGGGCCTCGCCCCGCGCGCGATCCTCGAGCACGACGACCAGACCCTCGGCCTGGGCTCGGACCACGCCACCATGTCGGTGGCCCGGGTCCTGGCCGGACTCGGGCCCTCGCTCGCCGGTCAGCGGGTGCTCGAGCTGGGCTGCGGCACCGGCCTTCTGGCGATCCAGGCCGCGCTCTTCGGCGCCCGGGTCCTGGGCACCGACGTCGACGACCGCGTCCTCGATCTCGCCCGGCGCAACGCGGTCGCCAACGAGGTCACGATCGACTGGCGCCTCGGCTTCCTCTGCGAGCCGCTCCGGGCGGACGAGCGCTTCGACCTGGTGATCGCCAACCTGCCCCACAAGCCGGCGCGGGACGCGAGCCTCCTGCCGCTCTCGCAGCATGGCGGCCCCGAGGGCGACGAGCTCTTCGCGCGCGCCGAGCGCGAGCTGCGGCCGCGGCTGGGCGCCGGGGCGCGCTGGCTCTTCTTCCTCCACTCCCTGCCGAACCCGCGCCTCCTGCTCCGCCTGGCCGAACGGCACGACCTCGTGCTGCGGAGCTGGAAGCTCCGCCACCTCGGCCGCGGCGAGTACGGAGCCCTGCTCGACTCCTTCCGCCGGCGCCACCAGGAGGGCCTCTCCTTCCTCCACCGCGACGGCGACCACGAGGCCCTCGTGGCCTGCGTCTGGGAGGCGCGGCGACGCGCGGACGATTCGTGACCTTCACGCCGCTGGTCATCAACGCCGACGACGCCGGCCTCGACCCGGAGGTCGACGCCGCGATCCTCGAAGGGGCGCGCGCCGGTCTGATCAGCTCGGCCTCGGTGGTGGCGACCGGCCCGACGGCCGCGGACTTCGTCGCCGCGGCGAAGGAACTCGGCCTCGGGCTCGGCCTCCACCTGAACCTCAGCGAAGGTCGGCCGCTGGCGACGGTCCCGAGCCTGGTCGACGACGCCGGCTTCTTCCACCATCCCAAGGACGAGGCCTGGCGGCGCGCCGCCGACGGCCGCTTCGACCGGGCCGACCTGATCGCCGAGATCGCCGCGCAGCTCCGCGCCCTCGACGACCTCGGCGTCGTCATCGACCACGTCGACAGCCACAACCACATCCACTGCTACGAGCCGGTGCTCGACGCTCTCCTCGCCGTTCTCGCCGGCCGCTCGCTGCACCTGCGCGTGCCCTGCGAGCCGGAGTGTCCCGACGATCTCCTGCCCGCGATGCCGGAGGTGCGCCTCGCCGAGGGCCGGATGCGCACGCTGATCGCCGCCGCCGGCTGCCGCAGCCTGCCCCGCTTCGTCGGCCATCTCTTCGCGGTCCGGGTCGGCGACGCCGATGTCGATCATCTCGAGCGCGAGCCGCGTCGGGCCTGCGAGTGGATGGTCCACCCCGGGGTCCGCGCCGGCTCGGCCTTCACCGAGAGTCCGCTGCGCGCGCGCGAGCTGGGCGTCCTCGCCGACCCCGAGCTGCGGCGACGCCTCGAACGCTGGGGCTATCGTCGCTGTCGTTTCGGAGAGCTCGGATGAGGCTTCTCCTCCTCGCTCCCGCCGACCAGGGCCTGGCCCGCGGCAACCAGGTCACGGTGACGCGCTGGGCGCGCGGGCTCCGTGCCCGCGGCCACGAGCTGCGACGCCTCGAACCGGGCGACCTGGAGGACGCCTGCGGCTGGGCCGAGCTGGTCCACGCCCATCATGCGGTTCACTGCGGCCCGGCGGCGCTGGCCTGCGCGGCCCGCGGCCTGCCGGTGGTGGTGAGCCTCGGTGGCACCGACCTCAACGGCGGGCCCGGGGGCGCGCCCGATCCACGCGCGCGCGAGGTCTTCCGGCGCGCGCGCTTCATCGTCGGCCCCTTCGTCGAGGACGGCGAGCGCCTGCGCGCCGCGGTGCCCGAGGCCGCGCCCTTCCGGCGCGTCCGCCGTGGCGTACCGATCGACGCCGCGGTCCCGGCCCCGGCCCCGGGGCGCCTGCGCGCCCTGATGGCCGGCGGCATCCGACGGGTGAAGGGCCAGCTCGACGCCCTCCGCTGGCTCGATCGACTCGCGACCATGGGGATCGAGCTGGAGCTGGAGATCGCCGGGCCGGTGATCGAGACCGACTACGCCGCGCGGCTCGATCAGGAGCTGGCGGCCCGGCCCCGGGCACGCTACCTCGGCGAACTCGAGGCCGCCGCGACGCGCGCGGCGATGATCGACTGCGATCTCCTGCTCAACGCCTCGCTGCACGAAGGGGCCTCGAATGCCCTGCTGGAAGCCCTCGCCCTCGGTCGCCCGGTGATCGCGCGGCGCGCGGCGGGAAATCGCGAGATGCTGGCCGCGGCACCCCGGGAAGCGGCGCTGCTGATCGACGACGACGACCGGGGCCTCGAGGCGATGGCCAGCTTTCTGCGCCGACTTCGCGATGCCGACCGCGAGGCCATCGCCGCCGCCGCGCGGGCCTTCGTCCGCGCGGCCCACGACCCCGACCAGGAACTCGACGAACTCGAAGCGGTCTACCGCGAGGCGACGACGCGCTGAGCAGACCGCGCAGCGTCGGCTACGCATCCGAGGTTCGACGACTCCACGGCGAGGACTATGGGCCAGCCAGCGGCTGGCGCTCCGGAGCGCCGGCTACGCATCCGAGGCTCGACGACTGCACGGCGAGAAACTCTAAGCCAGCCAGCGGCTGGCGCTCCGGAGCGCCGGCTGCCTAGCCGGCCTAGACGCCGATCGCGTTCGAATCGTCGATGACGTCAAGCATGGCCATCGTCGTGGCAAGACCACGAACCACGGGCGAAGAGAACTAGGCCGGCAGGCGCTCCGCGCTCCGGAGCGCCGGCCGGCAAGGACGACGGAACAGCTGATCTCGTCCGCCGATCAGTAGACCGACTTCAGGAAGCTCATGTAGCTGGGCTGCCAGTGGAAGACGGTCTTGGCCGGACCGACGAGACGGGCGAAGTAGAGGCCCTTCTCGTTCTCGATCACCGCGCCCACCATCGCCTTGCCGGGGCCGGCACCCTTGCCCATGCTGCCAGCCCAGGTGCCTTCCAGCTCGATCAGATCGATGCGGCGGCCCTTCACCATGAAGTTGCTGCGCTTGCTGGGCACCGGGCCACCCTCGGCATCGGCGAATTGCGTCTCCCAGCGGTTGAGGTTGTTGTCGACCCCGCCGCCGTCGCCGTTGAACCAGAAGACGACGACCTCGGCATCCTCGGCGTCACCCTCGACCTTGGGCAGACGGAACTGCGCGATCCGCATGTTGCTGGTGACCTGCTCCTCCGTCCAGCCGGTCTGGCTCTTGAAGCTCGGCGCGCCCATGGCCGGCGCCTGATCGACCTCGTCCCCGGTCTTGGCGGCGTTCTGGCCGGCGGGCTGACCGGCCTCGGAGGCCACGGGCTTCTGGCCGCAGGCGCTGAGGAGGAAGGCGACGAGGACGAGAATGATGGACTGCTTCATGGTCGGCTCCGGAAAACGATATGGCCAGCCTGGCGGCGGCCCGGCAGGTTAGCGCGCCCGATGACGCGAGGCCAGCGTCGGTCCGACGCGGGCGGCCAGGTCGTGACCCCGCCGGGATCCGGTCGGGTTGGCCGCGCCAGCGCCGGCCGCGGCCGCGGCTTGGCCATGGCGGCCGGGGCGGCTATCGTCGCGGGCATGCTGAATCTCGCCTCGCAGAGTTCGCCCGCCTGGCTGGCCCGGAGTCTCGCCGATCTCGACGAGATCCTGCTCGACCACGCCCACTGCGAGAAGAAGGCGGCCTCGACCGCGCTCAGCCTCATCTTCCGCTACCCGGAACGGAGCGCGCTGCTCGAGCCGCTCTCCCAGCTCGCCCGCGAGGAACTCCAGCACTTCGAGCTCATGCTCGGTCACCTGGAGCGCCGCGGCATCGTCTACCGGAAGCAGAAGCCCAGCCCCTACGCCGGCCAGCTGATGGCCATCGTCCGCACCGCCGAGCCCGAGCGTCTCCTCGACACCCTCCTCTGCTGCGCGCTGATCGAGGCCCGCTCCTGCGAGCGCATGCAGATCCTGGCCGAGAACCTCGAGGACCCGGAGCTGGCCCGACTCTATCGCTCCCTCCTCGCCTCCGAGGCCCGGCACCACAACAGCTACGTCGGCCTGGCCGAGACCTACTTCGCGCGCGACCAGGTCCGCGTTCGCCTGGCCGAGATCGCGGCCCACGAGGCCGAGGTGATCGCGACGGCGCCGCCGCTGCCGCGCATGCACTGCTGATGAACTCGCGACGCGACTACGCCACCGTGACGCTGGCCTACTGGGCCTTCACGCTCTCGGACGGCGCGCTGCGCATGCTCGTCCTGCTGCACCTGCACGAGCTCGGCCGCGGCGCCCTCGAGATCGCCTCGCTGTTTCTGCTCTACGAGTTCTTCGGCGTGGTCACCAACCTCCTCGGTGGCTGGCTGGGCGCGCGCTTCGGCCTCAAGGCGACCCTCTTCGCCGGCCTCGGCCTGCAGATCGCCGCCTGCTCGATGCTCCTGGTCGATCCCACGCGTCTCGGCATCCCCTGGCTGATGACCTCGCAGGCCTTCTGCGGCATCGCCAAGGACCTGACCAAGATGAGCGCCAAGAGTTACATCAAGCTGGTCGTGCCGGCCGGCGACGAGACCGGCCTGATGCGCTGGGTGGCGATCCTCACCGGCTCGAAGAACGCGCTCAAGGGCGCCGGCTTCTTCCTCGGCGGCCTGCTCCTCTCGCTGGTCGGCTTCGGCAACGCGGCCGCCTTCCTGATCGTCCTGCTGGCCGCCGCCCTGTTGCTCGCGGTGGCGCTGCTGCCGCGCGCCGCCGGGCGGAGTGGCGGCAAGGTCCCGATCTCCGGCCTCTTCTCCCGCGACGCCCGCCTCAACTGGCTGGCCGCCGCGCGGCTCTTCCTCTTCGCCTCGCGCGACGCCTGGTTCGTCCTGGCGCTCCCGCTCTTTCTGGGCAGCGCGCTGCGCTGGGACTTCTGGCAGGTCGGCGGCTTCCTGGCCCTGTGGATCGTCGGCTACGGCTTCGTTCAGGCGGCCGCGCCCGGCTTCGTCGCCGGGCGTTCGGGAGCGGCGCCGGGCGCGGGACGCCTCGGGCTCTGGACGCTCCTGCTCGTCCTGCCGCTGAGCGGCGTGATCGCGCTGGTCGGCGGGACGAACGTCTCGGCCGGCGGTCTCATCGTCGGCCTCGGACTCTTCGGCGTCGTGTTCGCGGCCACCAGCGCGATCCACAGCTACCTGGTGGTCTCCTACGCCGAGGCCGACCGCGTCGCCCTGCGGGTGGGCTTCTACTACGCCGCCAATGCCCTCGGTCGCCTCCTGGGAACGCTGCTCTCGGGGAGCCTCTACCTGGCCGCCGACCCGGGGCGCGGCCTGCGTCGGGCGCTCGGGGCCGCGGTCGTCCTGGTGCTGGCATCGGCGCTGGCCACCTGGAGGCTTCGTCTCGCCGAGCGCCGGCATGGCCCGCCTCTAGCCTGAGCCGAATCGGCGATCACCAGCGAGGACGGGGCCGATGGTGGAGCGGGCCGACCTTCACCTCCGAGCCAGGGCCCACGCGGATTCCTGGTCGGATCTCGAGCCGGGAGGACGGTCGACGCGGTCGACCCGCTGCCGCGTTGAGGAAGGGGTGACGCGCGGGATCGCGATCAGGAACGCTTCGAGCCGCCGCAGCTGCCACCGTTGGGGATGTTCGGGCACCAGACGGCGATCGACTCGGCGAGCCGGCGGAAGCGCATGGCGAGATCGCCACAACAGGGCGAGTACCAGACCTCGCGGCCCTCCTTGGCCGAGCAGAGCGCCCCGGCGCGGGCGAGCTTGGCCAGGTGACGGGCGACGACCGAGAAGTCGACGTGGCAGGCCTCGGCCACCTCGGTGACCGAGCAGCGTCGGCCCGACTTGATCAGGACGGCGAGGATCCGGGCGCGGGTGGGGTCGGAGAGGGCCTTGAAGAGCTCGACGTCGAGGGCCTCGTCGAGGGGATCGACGCGGTTCGCCGCCTCACGGGGGCTGCAGCTCGGCTTCTTTTCCAGCGCGTCGCTCATGGCGGGTGATGATAGTCGGCCTGGCCGGCGGACCAAAGGCCGAGAAGTTTGGCCTCGGTGACGAAAGCTCGGGCCAGACGAGGCGCGCCTCGACGGGCCCTCGGATTCGAGTCGATGCCGCCAGCCGGGACCGGGCCTAGGAAGTCCTCAGACCAGGGTCGACGATTCCAGGATGGCCTGGATGTCGGCCGGCTGGAGCACGCGGCCGACCGAGACGACGCGCTCGTCGATCGCCAGGGCCGGCGTCATCAGGACGCCGCGTCGAATGATCTCGCGGGCATTCTCCACCCGGACGATCTCGGCCTCGATTCCCATCTTCCTCACCGCCCAGTGGGCCGACCGACAGAGGTTGTCACTGTCGCGGCATCCCGGGCCCAGGATCTCGATCTTCATGTCGTTCACGGTCCTTTCGCCGGACCTGCCCACATCGTGGGCGAACTCTCCCCGTTCGTCTCGGGTCCGCGCCCCGCGGGAGAAAGGCGTCGCCAGGGACGGCTGGGGTCTCCCGCCGCGGCCTGGAGCCAGGATCCAGCCCTGGCCTCCGGCGCCAGCGCGTCGATCTCGATCGAGCCGGATGACCAGGCTCGAATCGAGACGCTTGCACAATGGTGCCACTTTAAAGCTGCGCCGGCCAGTCGCCAATCGCGACAAGAGGTCGCGGGGCCCTCAGTCGACCGGGGCGAGCGACCAGACCGCCACCTCGATCCTCCGGGCGAAGTGCAGGATCGGTTCCCCCAGGAGCGGGATGTCGAAGGGGGCGGTCATGGTGTTGCGAGCGAACTCGGCCTCCGCCTTTTGCAGGGGCCAGGGTAGATGATGGATCTCGCCGCAGTGGAGCTGTCCGTCCGGCGACGCGGCGAAGAGGCAATAGCGCTCGGTCAGCCAGTGCTCGAGGCTGCCCTTCTCGGCCAGGTAGGGCGCCGAGGTCGGCCGGTAACGGGCCTCGAGATCGGCGCCCCGAGGCTCGTGACGACGTCGGGAGTGGTAGTCGATCACCCCGTCCTTCTCCTCCAGGCGCATCGCGGCGAAGTAGTAGGGCAGGTGGAAGAAGCGCCGCGCCGCCCAGACCGCCAGGCGGCGGGCGGCGTCGAGGCTGAAGAACCAGACCCCCGGCTTGCCCCGGCAGGTGACGTAGCTGCGCACGTTGAGTTCGGGGAAGGCCGAGATCCCGGGCAGGTCCGGCAGGCCACGCGGGCTGACGCCTTCCATGCGGAAGGGCACGACCGCGATGTAGTGCCGGCCCTCGAAGGCCTGCAGCTCGAGACCGGCCGGGATCAACGGCCGCAACAGCGCGGCGGGCACCTCCCAGTGCGCGAAGAGCAGATCGAGCCAGGTCTGACGCCAGTTCCAGCGCCGCTCGGGGAGCGGCCAGGGCCGATGGTCGATCTGGCTGAAGGCAGGATGCATGGCCGACGCTCCTCTTCGGATCTCCCGGCACCGATGATCGACCAGGGTACTGCGGCGGCCCCTCCCCTGCCCCTTTCAACTCCGAAAAGTCGACCCGGATCGCCGTCGATCAGAGGACCCGAAACGAGGCGCGCTCGCGGCCCGGGTCGACCACGACCAGTCCTTCGCCCGCCGCCGGCAGCTCCGCCAGGAGATCGCCCGCGCGGCTCCAGGCCGCGCTGCGGCCGGCGCTGGGCAGGCCCCCGGTCGGGGCGCCGTGATTGGCCATGAGCACGAGGAGACGATGCTCGCGCGCGAAGCCGGCGAGGCGGCGCGCGTCGCTCTCGTGATCGGCCGGAACGAGGAACATCGAGGCCAGGTAGAGATCGGCACCCGTGGTCGCGGCCCGGTGGGCGTGGGCCGGGTCGCCGATGTCGGCGCAGATGGCGAGCGCCGCGCGATGCGCGCCCAGCTCGAGGCGTGGATCGAGATCGGCGGCGACGACGAAGACCGAATCCTCGCGGGGTGGCACCGGACCGCCGGGATTCGCCGCCGCCGGAAAGGCGCCCAGGCGACGCTTGCCGTAGATGGCGAGGTCACCCCCCCGGCCGATCACGAAGGCGCCGAGGACGAGCCCCTGGTCGAGCCGGATCGGGGCGCCGACGATGACCGTGAGGCGCCGGTCGCGGGCCGACCGGCGCAGGACCTCGAGCCGCCGATCGTCCGGCGCGAAGGCCAGCTCGGCGGCGAGATCGAGTTCGTAGCCGGTCAGGGACAGCTCCGGGAAGAGGAGCAGGTCCACGCCCTCGTCGGCGGCCACCGCCATCAGCTCGAGATGGCGGCCGAGGTTCAGGTCGACCTCACCCCGACCCACCGCGATCTGAGCCGCCGCGATCCGGACTTCCTCGCTCATCGCCGCAGGCTATCCCCGGACGGGGACCTCGGCTCAGGCGAAGTCGAGGAGCAGGTGGTCGGGATTCTGGTCGGCGGCGTAGCGCTTGTCCCAGTCGCCGCGGAAGAGCACGAGCAGCCGACCGCGCTGATCGCGGGCCATGAGGCAGGAGGTGGTCGGCTTGAAGGTCTTGGGGTCGCCCTCCAACCAGGCCGAACACTCGTAGGGCAAGGGATCGAGCCGGGTCTCGACCCCGTACTCGTCCTCGAGGCGGTACTGCAGCACCTCGAACTGGAGGCGCCCGACCGCGCCGACGATCGAATCGTGGGAGCCGTCCACCGGCTTGACGAGCTGCACCGCGCCCTCGGCGATCAGGTTCTTCATGCCCTTGTCGAAGCGCTTGCGCAGCGACGGCGCCTTGGGCGCGATGCGCGCGAAGATCTCGGGCTGGAAGGCCGGCATCGGCTTGTGCGTGAAGCCCCCGGTCACCGAGAGCGTGTCGCCGATGTGGTAGAGGTCACGACCGATCAGGCCGACCACGTCGCCGGCGTAGGCCTCGTCGAGGGTGTTGCGGTCCTGCGCCACCATGCTGTGCGGCCGCGACAGGCGGATCTCGCGTTCGAGACGATGGTGTTTCACCACGAGGTTCGGCGTGAAGCGGCCCGAGCAGATGCGGATGAAGGAGATGACGTCGCGGTGACGCCGGTCCATGTTGGCCTGGATCTTGAACACGAAGGCGCTGAATTCGCCGTAGGGGTCGACCCGACCCTCGCCGCCCTCGGCCAGATCGATCGGTCGCGGGCCAGGTGATGGCGCCAGCTCGACGAAGGCGTCGAAGAAGGGCTCGAGACCGAAGTTGGTGAGCGCCGAGCCGAAGAAGACCGGGGTCACCTTGCCGGCGAGGAAGTCGTCCTGCGTGTAGGCGTTGCCCGCCACCTCGAGCAGCTCGCGGTCGTGCAGGGCCTGGTCGAGGAGATCGGCGCCGAGCCGGGCCGCGAGTCGGGGATCGTCGGGCCGGTAGCGCTCCAGCTCGGCCTGATGGGCGCCGCCGGCGGCGGTCTTCTTGAACAGGACGAATTCGTCGCGCCGGCGGTCGATGACGCCGGCGAACTCCTTGCCGGAACCGATCGGCCAGTTGAAGGCCGAGGCCTGGATGCCCAGGGCCTCCTCGACCTCGTGCATCAGGTCGAGCGGATCGCGTCCGGGCATGTCGAGCTTGTTGATGAAGGTGAGCACGGGGATGCCGCGCAGGCGGCAGACCTCGAAGAGCTTCAGGGTCTGGGCCTGCACGCCCTTCATCGCGTCGAGCACCATGATGGCCGAGTCGGCCGCGGTCAGGGTGCGGTAGGTGTCCTCGCTGAAGTCCTCGTGCCCGGGGGTGTCGAGCACGTTGATCATCGCGCCCTTGTAGGGGAACTGCATGGCCGACGAGGTGATCGAGATGCCACGCTCGCGCTCCATGCCCATCCAGTCCGAGGTCGCCGCCTTGCCGCGGCGGTTCTTCACCAGACCGGCGGTGCGGATCAAACCGGAGTAGAGCAGGAGCTTCTCGGTGAGCGTGGTCTTGCCGGCGTCCGGGTGCGAGATGATCGCGAAGGTACGACGCTTCCTGATCTCGCGCTGGCTCTCGGGGTCGCTGACGCTGGCACTCATTCGGGATCCTCGGTCCGGCTTCGGGGCCGCGGACCATAACAGGAGGCACGCCGGGAAACGACCAGGGAGCCCGGCTCAGGGCCGCGCGACGCGAAGATCGAGATTGGTGCTGGGGAGGATCCCCTCGAAGACCTGCTGCTCGCCGCCTCGACCGGTGACCCGCAGCCGGCGGGCTGCCGGGGTCGGCACCGGGAAGCGGAAACGGCCCTTGTCGTCGCTCCGCGCCTGGAACTCGGCGACGAAGGCCGCGCCGGCGGCGCCATCGAGGCCGCCCAGCTCCACCAGGAGATCCGGGAGCGGTCGGCCGTCCGGGTCGAGGAGCCGGCCTTGGATCAGGACCTCGTCCCGGGCCTCGTCGGCGCGCTCCTTCTGGGCGGCCAGCTTGCGCTGGCGCTGGGCGCCGAAGCGGTCGAAGTCACCGCCCTGCCCCTTCACCAGCCAGATGCCGAGGATGAGGACGAGAACGGTGAGGACGATGAGGGCCTTGGGCATCGGGTGACGAACTCCGGCCGAGTCTAACCGGCCGCGCTCGGCGCCTCCATGGAGGCGACGCGGGTCGCCCGTTGGGGCCCGGACCTTCAGTCGCCGAACCGCAGCTCGAGCTCCTGACGACGCCCGGCCTCCACCTCGACCTCGCTGCGGGCGCTTCGTCCCTCGACGTCGACCACGAGGACCTGGTAGCGACCGGCCGGAAGGGCCTCCTCGATCTCGGCCCGCCCCGCGGGCACGAGATCGCGCGTGGTCACCGCGGCGCCATGGGCATCGCCGAGTCGGAGCGACACCGTGCGTTCGAGTCCGTCGGGCCCACGCAGCTCGAGGCGGGCCGGGACCGGACGACCGGAGGGCCCGAGGACCTGGATCGACAGCCGGCCGCCCGCCCTGGTCGCGACCGCCAGGCGCAGGCTGGCGCCGGCCCTGACCAGGTCGATCTCCCGCACCTGATCGAGGAGGAAGCCCGCGCGCGCCCACTCGGTCCCCGCGCGAAGTCGTAGCGACCAGCGCCCCGTCGGCAGGCCGGAAAAGCGGTAGACGCCGTCGTCGTCCACTCGGGCGCTGCGGACGTGGAGCGGTCGATCGGGCCGCGAGGGTTCGGCCAGGACGGCGGTCATCGCGTCGGGCGGCCGGTCGCCATCGACCGTCAGCTCGACCTCGAGCGCGGCCGAGCGACGATCGGGCCGGAGGTCGAAGACGAGTTGGCGCGCCGCCTCGTCCGGAGCCAGGAAGCCCTTCAGACCGGACGCCTCGAATCCGGGCGCGGCGACGGCCACCTCGAAGGGCTGGTCGCGCGCGGCCCAGGCCCCTGCCCTGCCCTCGTCATCGGTCACCAGTCGGGTCCCGAGTTCCGTGGTCAGGCGGAGACCGGCCTGGCCCAGCGGACGGCCGGCGGCGCGGACGAGGAACTCCAGCCGACAGGCCTCGACACCGAGCACCAGACCATCGGCCGGCGCGCGAACGCGCGCGGAGACGGACTCGCGCAGCTCCGGCGTGCACGAGGCGCCGTCGATCGCGTCCAGCGACAACCGGTAGTCGCCGGGGCCGAGGCCGGAGAAGCAAAACCGGAGGTCGGCGGTCTCGACCCTGGCCGCCGCGGTGGTCACGCGGCCCGCCGCATAGGCGAGAGGTCGAGCCGGATGGCCGATCTGGGTGCCCGCCTGGAGGCGGTCGCAGGCGAGGCGGACGCGATGGTCCCCGGCCCCATCCAGGACGATCCGCCCGGCGATCGAGAGGCCGGGCTCGAGGACGAGGTCGGCGAGCGCCCCGGCCTCGCCCGGGCGATGGATCAACCAGGCCGGCGGCCCGTCCTCGCGGCAGGCGGTGATCAGCGCGACGCGGTCGACGGCGGCACGCAGCTCGAAGCTCCCGTCGACCCCGCTGCGCGTCCGATCCAGCGGCGCGCGGCCGACCTCCTCGCCGGTCAGGTCGTTCAGCGCGACCGGACAATCCCGCGCCGGCCGGCCATCCGGCTCGACGACACGACCGCGAAGCAACCGGGCGGGCGTCAGCTCCAGGGTCCGCTCCCAGAGCCGCGTCCCCGTCGGCGACCGGGTCGCCTCGTCGGCCGCGAGGTGAAGGCGTTCCGGCAACGAGGTCGGCGCGTCGAGGACGAGGTCGAAGCCGGCCTCCGGACCGACGACCAGGGGCGGCCGCAGGCGCAATTCCAGGACGCCCTCCGTGACGCCGCGGCCGACCAGCAGCCAGCTGCCCTCCGGCGCGCTCGAGCCGATGACCTCGACGCCGAGGTTCCGGAGCGCATCCGGTGGCGGTTCCGGCCGGATCCGCAGGCGGAGAAGGTCCTCGTCGGCAGCCGGGGGGGACGGCTGGAAACGCTGGAGGAGATCGGCCACCACGGCCCCGCTCGGCGCGGTCGCGCCCGCCGAGGGCGACGGAGCCTGATCGACGGCTCGGCGACCGACCCGGCTCCGACCGCCTCGATCGCGGTCGAGACCATGGCCGCCGGCGGCCGGGGGCGAGCCCAGCCCTTCACCGACCGGCTCCCCCTTCACGAGAAGCACGACGACGCCCACCAGGACGAACAGGGTCACGAGGACGAGGGACTGCGCCTTGGTCACCGAGAGACCTCCGAGAAGGAACCGGACCTTGGGTGACGGGACGACCCCCGGCTTCGAGCAGGCCCGGCCCGCCACGCCAAGCGATGCAGGGCGAGGGTCCGGGCGGCGATCGTGCTGCCGAAGTCGTCCACCAGCCTCCAGGTTGCCGCCGATTGCCTGATGCCGAGAAAATTCCGCCGCCGGATTCCCGGACCCGCGATTTTGGCGTCACCCCACCGCCCGGAACGCGACCTTCACTCCGGTGGCGCATTCCGACCAGCGCCGAGGAGATTGGACATGACCCTCTTCTTCCGTCTCGAGGTGACCCTCCAGGACAGCGACCCGAAGGTCTGGCGACGCCTCGCCCTCCAGGCCGAGGCTCGCCTCGGCGATCTCCAGGCCGCGATCCAGGACCTCGGCTGGGCGGGGCACGGCGGCTGGGAGATGATCAGCGGCTGCGGCCGCTTCCTCGCCGGCTTCGACCCGGAGGCCCAGGTCCTGCCCGGGCCGGAAGACGAACGTCCTCTTGCCGAGGTGCTCCGCCGAAGTGGCGATCACCTGCTCTACGTCTACGACCTCGACGACCGCTTCGTCCACGAGGTGCGCCATGAGGGCATGATGCCGGGGCCCTCGACGTCCTGGCGCTTTCTCTTCGATGGCGCCGGCAGCTTCCCGCCGGAGGGCTGCGGCGGGGCGCGGGGCCACCGACGACTCATCCGGTCCTGGCTGCGTGGACGCTCCCGGGGCGAGGCGAGTCCGGCCGAACTCGGTGGCTGGCGGCCCGATGGCTTCGATCTCGAGCGGGAGCGAACACGCTGGGACCTCGACCTCGAGCCCTTCGCCTTCCGGACGGCGTGGGATCGGGAAGCGGCGGGCTCGTGGCCGGTCCAGGCCCTTCGCCGACGGCGCCGCCGGCCCCTGGCGGTGGGCCGATCCCGCGAACTCGACTGGTCGGATCGGCTGGAATGATCCTCGATGCCGGCGTCGCCGGGATCGCGAGGCCGCCGGTCGCGGGTGGTGGTTCGAGGCCGCTGGCGGTCCAGGCCCGGAACGAGCCCGGGTGGATGAGATCAGGAGGGCGTGGGGCGAGCCAGGCTCCCGAGGAGGAGTTCGACGACCCGATCGAGCTGGGCCCGACGCGCGCCGGCGGGATCGATGAGCAGGGCCGGCCGGTCGACCAGCAGCTGGTCACCGGGTGGTCCGGCCAGGATGAAGACGATGCGGTCATCCCAGCGCTCGCGCAGGCGCCGCAGGTCATCCGTTGCGGTGGCGTTGCGACCGAGGTCACGGAGGATCACCAGCAGCCGATCGAAACGATCGCCTTCCAGCTCATCCGGCCGGTCCAGGACGCGGACGTCCTCGAGGCCGCCCTCGCGGAGCCGACGCGCGAGCCAGCGAGCCGGCCAGGCGCAGCCTTCCTCGGCGGGCTCGATCGCCCCTCGACCGAGGTCGACGAGCCGCAGACGATCACCGGCCCTGAGACCGATCCGGCGCCGATCGCCCTGGACCTCGAGCCCACCCGCGGCGATCTCGAGTGCCAGGCTGCGGGAGTCCTCGTCGCAGCCCTTCGGCGTCCCCGCGGCCCGACGCGCCAGGGTCGCGATCCTGGCCAGGGACGCGGCATGCTCTCGAGCCTCGAGCCTTCCCTCGTCGAGACCCCGACCCAGCGCCGTCGCCGCCGCCAGGACCGCGTCGCGGTCGCGACAGACCAGCAGCAGGTCGTGGCCGGCCAGGGCCGCCGCCACGCCGGCCGAGGCGATGCCCTCCGTTCGCGCGGCGCCCCCCATCAGCAGGTCGTCGCTGAGGATCGCGCCGGCGTAGCCCAGCCCTCGGCGCAGGCGGCCGTCGACGACGTTGCGGGAGAAGGTGACCACCTCCGGATCGAGACCGTGGTGGCGAAGGTGCGTGGTCATCATCGCGGCGCAGACCGGTGCCAGGCTCGCGAAGGGAGCGAGCTCCGGCTCCGGGTCGATCGCCGCCGCCACCTCGGGAAGGGCCAGGTGGGGATCGATGCGCGCCGGACCGAGCCCGGGGAAGTGCTTGGCGCAGGCCGCGCAACCGCCCTCCTCGAGGCCCTCCGCGTAGGCGCGACCGAGCCGCGCCACCAGCTCGCCGTCGGCGCCGAAGCTGCGCCAGCCGGTGATCGGATTGTCCAGCGCGCCCCGACGGTCGATCACCGGTGCGAGCACCAGGTCGAAGCCGAGGCTGGCCATGCGAGCTCCCGAGCAGCGACCGGCGCGACGGGCGAGATCCTCGCTTCCGGTCCGACCGAGACAGGCCGCGCCGGGCAGGACGTCGAGGTCGCGGGCCACGCGGACGACCGCCCCTTCCTCCTGGTCGACGGCCACGATGAGGGGCCAGGGCACCGCGGCGCGCAGCTCGGCGATCAACCGCCGGACCTGCTCCTGATCGACGACGTTGCGGGCGAAGAGAATGACCGCCGAGGCACCGGACTCGAGCAGCAGGTCGACGACCTCCGCGCTCGCCTTCGTCCCCTCGAACCCGATCATCAGCCTTCTGCCGGCCGCGGCCATCAGTGACCCTCTCCTTCCGGTTGCGGGCCGGCGAAGACCGCCGCCACGGTGGCGGCGACCACGGTGCCGACGACCGAGTTCAGGGTCCAGGCCATCGGTGCCTCCGGGCTGCCGAAGATCCGGGTCCAGAACTCGAGGACCATGACGACGGCGATGGCGACGAGGAGCGCCAGGAGATTGCCGCGGTCGCTGCCGCGCCGGGTCATGACCCCGACCAGGAAGATGCCCAGGAGCGGCGGGAAGATCCAGGTGAGGACCTTCAGCCCCAGCACGAGGACGCCGAAACCCTCCTTCGCCGAGCCCACCGAACGGGAGCCCCAGACCAGGAAGGCGATGGCCGCGAGGATCAGGGCGAAGAACAGGGACAACCAGCGCGAGACCCGCAGGTAGTGGCCCTCGTCACGGCCCGGCTGGACGTAGGGTTGCCAGAGCGTGGTCACCGCCGTCGACGACAGGGCCGAGATCGCGGAGTCGAGACTCGACATGGCCGCGGCGCAGATGCCGGCGACGACCAGCCCCTTGATGCCGACCGGCATGGCCTGGACCACGTACCAGGGGAAGAGATAGTCGAAGCCCTTCGCCGGATCGGTCTCGCCCGCCTGCCCCGCGATCGTCGCCGCCAGCTCGGCCGCGCCGGCGTCGCCGCCGAGCGCGAGCCAGAGGAGCGAGCCGACCGCGAGGAAGAGCGCCACGATCGGCAGGACCAGGAAGGCCGAGAACAGCATGCTACGCGCGCCGCTCCTCTCGTCCTTGCAGGTCAGCGCCCGCTGCATCATGTCCTGGTCGGTGCCCATCATCGCCATGGTCAGGAAGGCCGAGCCGATCGCGCCGGTGACGAAGCTCATCCCGTTACCGAGGTCGAAACCGAAGTCGAAGACGCGCAGCTTGGCGGTGCCGGAGGCCGTGGTCGCGGCCCCGAGCCGGTCGATCAGGGTGCCGAGATCGAGGTCGATCTCGGCGAGCAGGCAGACGAGGGCCGCCAGCCCGCCGCCGAGCAGGAGCATGCCCTGCAGGGCGTCGGTGTAGATGACCGAGCGGATGCCACCCATGACCGTGTAGGCGACGGCGACCAGGGCCACGAGCAGGATCGCGGTCGGGAAGCTCACGGCGACGACGACGTGCAGGGCGATCGCGGCGGCATAGAGCCGGACGCCACTGCCCAGACAGCGCCCGACGAAGAACAGCAGCGCCGCGGAGTTCTTCGACCGGGGTCCGAAGCGGTCCTCGAGGTAGCCGTAGACGGTGTAGACCCGACCGCGGTAGTAGGCCGGGATCAGGAGCTTGGCCACCACGATGCGGCCGAGAACGGCGCCAAGCGCCAGCTGCAGGTAGCGCCAGTCGCCGCGCAGGCTCTGGATCGGCGCGCCGATGAAGGTGATCGCCGAGGTCTCGGTGGCGATGATGGACAGGCCGGCGAGCCACCAGGCGATGCGTCGGGACCCGAGAAAGTAGGACTCGGTGCCGGTCTGGCGGCGACCGACGAGGAAGCCGATCAGGGCCACCGTCACCAGGTAGCCGAGGACGATCAGGCCATCGAGGGTCCCGAGCCTCAAAGCAGGTGCGCCCAGCGCGGCGCGAGCCGACCCTGATGGGCGATGACGGCCCGCTGGAAGGGACCGGGCAGATCGAGTCGGTCCAGGGTCTGGCTCCAGTCGGCGGCGAGCAGCGCCGGCAGGAAGGGCTGCAGTGCCTCGCTGAACACCCGCGACGAATCCCGCGGCAGTTCGGTCGGCAGGATCTCGCAGGCCATGATCGCGAGGCCTTCGCCTTCGAAGCCGCTGCTGATCGACTCGCTCGCCGGTGAGTAGACGTAGCTCGGCGCATCGGGGAGGGTCGGCTCGAGGGTCACCTCGACGCCGCCCTCCGGGTCGCAGGAGACGTCGCCGATCACCAGCAGGGATGGTTCTCCGCCCGGACGACAGAGCTCGGCCACGTCGGCCCGGGTCACCAGACGCGGGTAGCGTGGGTCCCAGTAGTTGCCCACCACCAGGGCCCCGAGAAAGGGCAGGTAGTCGGCGAAGCGACCCTCGTAGAACTCGGGACGGTCGTAGTACTCCTGCAGGACGAAGGCACCGCCGTCACGGCGACGCACCATGCTGGCCTCGTCGAAGACCACGTAGCGGATGCGATCGGCACCGGCGGTGGCGTCGCCGCGAAGCAGCTCTTCGGCGGTGATCCGTTCCGGCTCGAGGATGGCCAGGACCTCCTGTGCGCCACCGGAGACGTTGCCGGTGCCGGTGATGCCGATGACCAGGGGATCGATGATCGCGGGCAGGCCCTCGTCGGCGACCCGGCGGCCGGCGGCCGCGACCGCCGCCAGGGCCTCCGCGAGCGAATCGTAGCGGCGGGCCTGACGTAGCTGGTCGAATGGATTGGCGATGCCCAGGGCCAGGAGCCTCTGCCCCAGGGTCCAGAGGGTGTTGATCATCCCGGCCTGACCGGCCTGCCGGCCGAAGAAGACCATGCGTCGGCCGCGCTCGTCGGTGACCAGCTCGTAATCGAGCAGCGTGGCGCCTCGATCCAGCACCTGCCGCAGCAGCGGCATGTTGTAGGGTTGCTGCTTGATCGTGTGCGAGAAGAAGAGATGCGGCTTGCCGGCCTGGATCTTCTCGATCGGCATCTCCTTGATGCCGAGCAGGAAATCGGCCTGGCCGGGGTCGTCGACGAGGCGCGCGCCGGCGGCGACGAACTCCTGGTCGCCATGGATGCGCACCGGTGAGGGTTCGACCAGGACCTCGATCCCGGCCGCGACCAGCTCGCGAACCGTCGCCGGAACGAGCGGGCAGCGCCGTTCCAGTTCGGTCTTCCACTCCCTCACGATCGCCAGACGCTTGCCGGTCATGCTCCCTCCTCGAGCTCCGGGTGACCCCGGGTTTTCATTCAGCTCCAGTCCGCCGGACGGCGGCCGATGAAGGAGTATATGGAAATCGTCAGCATCGGTCAGCGTGGCTACCAGGCAGCCCTGGGCCGCGCCGAGCAGCACGCGCAGCGGATCGTCGAGAACGGGGCCGAGGTCGATGACCTCATCGGCCTCAAGATCGCCGAGAACCAGGCCAAGACGGCGACCAAGGTGATCAAGGTCGGCCTCGAGGTCGAGGACAGCCTGCTCGACATCCTCGCCTGAGAAGCCCGCCTCGCTCCCGTCGCGACGGCGAACGAAGCGGGCCGGAGTCGGTCCCTTCGGTCCGGGCTCGGGTCAACGGATCCGGGCGGGCGTGTCGACCCGGAGTTCCATGGCCATCCCGAAGCTGTCCCGGAACCGACTCATGATCTCGTCGATCCGCGCCAGCGCGTCGGCCTTGCCGTCGTGGACGATGAAGACCACGCGGCTGTCGCCGACCTGGCTGCGATTCGACGAACTCCGGCGCCAGTGACCGTCGCCCCGGGCGATGTGGAAGCCGTCCGGGAATCGACTGACGATCTCGCGTTCGACGAAGAGGTCGAAGTCCTCCGCCGAGATCCGCTTCTTGCCGTTGTCCAGGACCAGGAAGAGCTGGGTCAGGGTCTGGCTGCCATAGCCCTCGACCTCGACCACCTCGTAGGCGACGTTGCGATGGCTGTGGCTGGAAACGCTGCAGCCGGACAGGGCCGCGGCCGCGACCATGCAGGCGATGATGGACTTGTACATCGAGAATCTCCGCCGCTCCGACCGGAGTCTCTCCGCTGGCGCTCGGCGGGTCAAGTGGCCCGCCGGGGTCAGTGGTCGAGCAGATCGCCGAGCGGCGCCCCCCCGGGGGCCAGCGTCTCGCGAACGAGCAGCTTTCTTACCTTCCAGTCGCCGCCGTCGCGGACGAGCAGGGCCTGCACCAGCCAGGTCTGGACCAGCGGCACCGTCGCCGCGCGCTCGATGTCGCCGCGCGACCAGATGATCCAGAAGTCGACCAGCACCTGACCACCCTTCTGGTCCCAGTGATGCGGGTCGGTGGCGTAGGCGCCGAGTCCCTCCTCCGCGTGGCTGCGAATCAGGTTCAGGAGCTCGCCCTTGCTGCCGGCGGGAACACCCTGCAGTTCGATCTCGTCGTCGAGCGCCGCGGCGAGCGCCTCCCACTTGCCCTCACGGGCCAGGTAGGCGACCGACTTCGGCAGCTCGATCCAGCTCCGGTCCGGGGCCTTGGTCTTGATCAGCTGCTGGATCACGACCACCAGAAGCAAGAGGCCGAGGACCACGGCGAAGCGGACATAGAGCGACTTCTTGCCCTTCTGCTCGCGCTCGAAGGCCTCCAGGCGCGCGCGCGCCGACCCGGGCCGAACCTCCTTCTTCTCAGTCGTCATCGTCCACTCCTTTCAGTCGGGGCAGGGGTCTGCCGCCGCCACGCGAGAGAGTCCTCGCCCCGGCGATGGCCGAGCGCGCGTAGTCACGTGCCCGCCGCACCGCCTCCACGGCCCCGCGGCCCTCGAGGAGATGGGCCGCGAGCGCCGAGGCGAAGGTGCAGCCGGTGCCGTGTGGCGAGGGACCGGGAAGGCGCTCCGCCGTCAGCTCGATCAGCTCGCCATCGCTGCAGACGAAATCCCGGACCATTGGTTCAGCCGCGTCTCCGCCGGTCACGACGACCAGCCGGGGACCGAACCGGGCGAGGTCGCGAGCGAGCGCGGCCGGCTCGTCCTCGCGGCCGAGGAGGAGCGCGGCCTCGCGCCGATTGGGACAGATCGCCCGGGCCAGGGGCAGGATCTCGTCGCGTAGCCGGACGAGGCCCGCCGGCTCGAGGAGCGGGCGCCCCGACGACGACGCCAGGACCGGGTCCACCACGATCGGCGTCCCCTTCGGCAGGGAGGCGAGGCGAGGCGCCAATCCGGCCACGATGTCGGCGCTGCCGAGCATCCCGACCTTGACCAGGTCCGGAACCAGATCGGCGAGCAGGACGTCGAGGCGACGCAGGACCAGGTCGGCGTCGAGGACTCCGGCCTCGTGGACGCGGCCGGAGTCCTGGACGGTCAGGGCCGTGGCCACCGCCATGCCGTGCAGGCCGAGGCTCTGGAAGACCCGCAGATCGGCCTCGAGACCGGCCGCCCCGGTCGGATCGGAACCGGCGATGGTCAGCGCGAGCTTCATGCCTCGAACAGGAGGTCTTCCTCGGCCTTGAGCGGCTTGAAGCAGCGCCGGCAGCGCGCCTCGTACTCGGCCTCGCTGCCCAGGATGACCCGCCCCGAGGCCTCGATCAGGCGCTGATTGCGATGGGCCGGCGCGCCGCAGACCAGGCAGATGGCCATGTTCTTGGTCACGTACTCGGCCTCGACCATCATCAGCATCATGGTCTCGAAGGGCTGTCCCCGGTAATCCTGGTCGAGTCCGGCGACGATGACCCGGCGCCCCTCCCCCGCCAGGACGCGCGCGACCCGCACGGTATCGGTGTCGAGGAACTGGGCCTCGTCGATGGCGACGACCCGGGATTCCGGGTCGAGGAGATCGAAGATCTCCGCCGCCTGATCGATGGTCGACGACGGGATCTCGCGCCCGTTGTGCGAGACGACCTTGGTCTGGTCATAGCGGACGTCGATGGCCGGCTTGAAGATCTGCACCTTCTGCCGCGCGTAGCGGGCCCGGTGGATCCGACGGATGAGTTCCTCGGTCTTGCCGCTGAACATCGGGCCACAGATGACCTCGATCCAGCCGGTGCCGGGCGGGTGCTGGTGAATCATGCGTCTCGGCTCTCCTCGGCGAGATCGGGAAAGGCCCGGGCCAACCGCGCCCAGGCCTTGCGGGCGCCGGCTACGACCCGGTCGGCGGCGATCGTGAGCAACTGGAAGTCGCGCTTCAGGAACCGGCCGGCGACCATGACGTCGCGGACGGCCTCGCGGCCGAGGCTGAAGACGACGGCCGCCTCCGGCGAACCGGCCACGACCTGATCGGGCGCGGTCGGCGCCAGCACGATCAGGTCGGCGCTCTTGCCCGGCTCGAGGCTGCCGATCTCCCGATCGAGGCCCAGGGCCCGGGCGCCGCCGAGCGTCGCCATCTCCAGCACCCGGCGCGCCGGCAGCGCGCGGGGACCGTAGCGAGGCTTGTGGATCAGGCCGGCGAGCTGCATCTCGCGGAAGGCGTCGAGGCGGTTGTTGCAGGGGGCGCCGTCGGCGCCGAGCGCGACGTTCACGCCCAGCTCGAGCAACTCCGGCACGCGCGCGAATCCGGAGGCCAGCTTCATGTTGCTGGATGGGCAATGGGCGACGTGGGCCCCGCGATCACGCAGGAGTTCGGCCTCGCCGTCCTGGAGATGGATGCAGTGGGCCAGGACGCTCCGCGGACCGAGCAGACCGCAGGCATCCAGGTGGCGGACGTTGTCGCGGCCGCTGCGGCGCTTGACCTCGGCGATCTCGCCGAGGTTCTCGGAGGCGTGGGTGTGGATGCCGACGCCACGCTCGCGGGCCAGGGCCGCCACGCCCTCGAGACAGGCATCGCTGCAGCTCACCGCGAAACGCGGGGCCAGGGCGTAACCGATCCGGCCATCGGCGGCGCCCTGCCAGCGCTCGATCAGGCGACGGCTCTCGGCGAGGCCGGCCGCGGCGTCCTCGAGCAGGCCGGCCGGTACCTGGCCGTCGTCGTGGTCCATCAGGCACTTGCCGCCGACGTAGCGGATGCCCGAGTCCTCGGCGGCCGCGAACAGCTCGTCCGTGTGCCGGACGCTGCCCATGTCGAGGATCGCGGTGGTCCCGCCGGCGATCAGCTCCCAGAGTCCGAGCCGCGCGGAGACCGCCATCGACTCGGCGTCGTGCCAGGCCTCGAAGGGCCAGATCCGCCGGCGCAGCCAGTCCAGGAGCTCCATGTCGTCCGCCATGTTGCGGAACAGCGTCTGACAGAGATGGACGTGGGCCTGGACCAGGCCCGGCATGATGATGCAGCCCCGCGCGTCGATCCGCTCCTCGGCCGACCCGGCGTGGAGGATGGCCGGCGCGATCTCGGCGATCCGCCCATCGACCACGCGCAGGTCGCCCTGCAGCGGCTCCGCGCCCGGGCCCATGCTCAGGATGGTCGCGCCCTGGAAGATCATCGGGTCTCGCTCCGCCAGCGCGCGAGTTCCTCGGCATCGCGGGCGAACTCGACCAGGAGCTCGTCGTGATGCTGGTCGAGCACCGGAGGCGCGAGCTCAGCGACCTGCCGCCCCTCGCCGGCGATCATGATCGGCCCGGTCGTCATCTCGACCTCCCCGAGGGTGGCGTGCCGGACCTGACGGAGGAAGCTCGAGTCCTGGGCACGCAGCTCGTCGAGGGCCTGGACGACGTCGCGGACCATGCCGAAGGGCACGTCGGCGGCGAGCAGCCGTCGGCGCCAGGTCTCGCCGTCCTGAAGGACGAAGGCCGTCGCGATCAGGGCCTCGATCCGCTCCCGATCACGGACGCGACCGGCGTTGCGGGTCCACTCGGGGCGATCGAGTTCGGCTCCGGGCAGTCCCTCGACCGCGATCAGCCGCCGCCACTGCTCGTCGGTGCCGACCGCGAGCACGAGGAATCCGTCGCGCGTGGCGAAGGCCTGGTAGGGCATGAGATTCGGGTGCCGGTGCCCCATCCGCTCGGGAGCGAGCCCGGTGGCGAGCGGACTCTGGGCCTGATAGCCGAAGATGGCGATCAACGACTCGAGCAGCGAGACCTCGATCCGGGCCCCCTCCCCCGTGCGCTCGCGCCGGAAGAGCGCGGCGAGGACGGCTTCGATCGCGGCCGCGCTGGCGGCGAGATCGGCGATGCTGATCGGCGTCCGCACCGGTTCGCTGTCGGGCTCTCCGGTCATCGCCATGAGGCCGCTCTCGGCCTGGATCGCCAGGTCGAAGGCCGCATCGGCATGACGCGGGCTCTCGGGTCCATAGCCGGTGATGGTGACCTGGATCAGCCGCGGATTCAGTTGGCGGCGCCGGTCCTCGCCGAGACCGAGGCGTTCCAGCACGCCCGGACGGAAGTTGTCGACCAGGACGTCGGCGCGCTCGAGGACGCGCTCGACGAAGCCACGCCCGCTGGCGGTCTTGAGATCGAGCGCGATCGACCGCTTGCCGCGGTTGAAGGACATGAAGTAGGGCGATTCGGCGGCAAGGAAGGGTGGTCCGAACCGTCGGGTCGGATCGCCCTCGGGTGACTCGACCTTGATGACGTCGGCGCCGAGGTCGGCCAGCCGCATGGTGCAGAAGGGCCCGGCCAGGACGCGCGAGAGATCGAGGACGAGGAGGCCCTGCAGCGGTTTCACAGCCCGAGCTTCCTGGCCCGCTCGGCGATCAGCTCGGGGGGCCCGAAGGCCACGATGCGATCGCCGGCCTCGAGGACCACGCCGGTCAGCTCGCTGCA
This sequence comes from Planctomycetota bacterium, assembly GCA_020639295.1. GTDB lineage: Bacteria > Planctomycetota > DRQF01 > JACKGY01. The sequence goes on along the minus strand of JACKGY010000013.1, from coordinate 31,114 downwards.
CTCGATCGGCGTCTCCTCGTCGCGTCGTCCGGCGCGGCGGATGCCGATGGTGCGGGTGCCGGGGCCGAGGAGTTCCGGCCACTCGCGGGTCAGGTTGAGGTGCCGGCTGAGGGCGAGTTCGGCGATGCCCTGGCTGCGATCGAGATAGACGAAGCTGATGATCTCCTTCTCGCTGAGGACGACGGCGAGATTGCGGGCGAGATCGAGCCCGGGCGCCACGACGCGATCGGCGCCGATCGCCCTCAGGATGTCACGGCGGCCGCGCGTCGTGGCCAGGTTGGTCACGGCGCGGGCACCGACGTCGATGAGGGCGAGGGTGGCGCGTTCGGCCGCCTCGAAGAGGTGGCCCATGCAGACGACCACGTGATCGAAGCGCTTGACGTCGAAGGCCTCGAGGGCGTCGCGATCGGTGGCATCGAAACGCACCGCGTCCGGGACGTCGTAGCGGATGCGGTTGATGCGGTCGACGTCGCGGTCGACGACCACGACCTCGTGGCCGCGGGCGAGCAGGTCGCGGGCGAGGTTGCGCCCGAAGGAGTTCATCCCGATGACGAGGAAGTGGGCCATGATCAGGACACCAGGTCGACGCCCTCGACCTCGGTCAGGTCGAGTCGGTCGAGCATGCGGGCCATCAGGGTGTTGCGCTTGGCGCCGTACTCCGCCGCGTCCTGGGCGCTGATCGGCAGCCGGGCCGCGGCCATGGTGTTGTGCCCGCCCGCCTGGCCGAGGTCGCCGACCACCTGACGGATGAAGACACCGGCATCGCCCTCGGGGTCCTCGGTCCGCACCGAGACGTAGAGCAGGCCCTCGAAGAGGCCCATGCAGACCGACCAGCTCACGCCCTCGACCTTGAGCAGGAGGTCGGCGATCTCGGCGACCATGTCGGGATAGGGCAATCGACCGATGTGGGTCACGACCAGCTTGCCGAAGACCCGGGCCGTCTGCAGGGCGTCACGCAGGTCGCGGAAGTAGCTCCGGGTCAGCGGCGGCGACTCGATCGCCATCAGCTTCTCGTGATCGACGAAGGGCAGCAGGTACTCGTAGGCCGCGCGGTCGTGGTCCGAGGTCCTGCGGGTGAGTCCCAGCGTGTCGGTCTTGATCCCGTAGTAGAGCGCCGTCGCCACCGAGCTCGAGGGAACCACGCTGAACAGGCGCAGGTACTCGGTCATGATGGTCGAGGTGGCGCCGAGGTCGGGCCGGACGTCGAAGTAGGGCAGATCGCGGGTCGAGTCCACGAAGGGATGGTGGTCGACGCAGGCCACGACCGGAACGTCCTGCTCGGCCAGGTCCTCGGGGTTGAAGCCGAACTGCGGCTGGGCGTCCACCAGGACGGCGGCGCTGAAGTCGAGTTCCTCGACCTGGCTGAAGCGCTTCAGCTCGGGGAGGAGGATGCGCACCATCTCCCGGTTCTGGGCCCGGCCGATGATCCCCCGGTAGGTGAGGAAGACGGTCTTGCCGAAGCGGCGCTCGAGGAGGTGCTTCATCGCCAGCCCCGACGCCAGGCTGTCCGGGTCGGGATTCATGTGGCAGAAGACGAGCACGTTGTCGTGACCGTCGAGGACCTCGTGCAGCCGCGCCGGGTCGATGAAGCCCCGGTTGGCTGCGCGGTCCCGGTCTGTTGCCTGCTCGCTCGGCTTGGTCAAGACTTCGACTCTCGACTCCCTGGACCGGCCCTCGGCCACGGTCATCCCTGAGGTCTCAGCGACAGCGCCGCAACGCCTCCTGGACCGTCAATCTGCTCGATGCCGGATCGAGCTTCAATATCGTCGGCAGCCGGGGTGACAGACCCAGCGCCCAGATCCGCTCGCCGAGGACTCCGGCCCCGGGCGGCAGATCGGTTCCAAGGCCATGATAGTCGGCCAGATAGATCGCGTCAGCCCGGCTCTCGAAGGCTTCGAACCAGCTTTCGACCGACTCCAGGCCCAGGGCCTCGCGCTTGGCGAGCTCGCCGAGGTCGAGGCGGATCGAGACCAGGTCCCCCAGTTCGTCCGCGATCCAGCCGAAGCTCTCGAGATCGGGCAGCGCCAGGGGGTCGCCACGGGGCAGGATCACCAGGCGCAGGCCCGGATGACGCCGGCCGAGGGCGTGGAAGCGGCGGCAGAGATCCTCGCAGGCCTGCTCCCGCCGGCGGTCCCGGGCGGCGACCAGGGTGGCGGCGAGCTCGTGGGCCCGGGGCCGGTCGCCGGCCACCAGGGCCTGGTCGAGTTCGGCCAGGCGCTGGTCCTCGAATTCCACCGGCAGGCTCCCGGGGGCCAGGGCGACCCGCGGGCTCCGGAGCCGGGCCGCCGCGGCGATCGCCCGGTCGAGCTGCCGCTCGGCCCGCTCGCGCAGCTGGTCGTCGATCTGGAGCAGGTGCGGCTGGAGGAAACGCTCCAGGTCCGGAGGGGCCAGGTAGACTCCATGGCAACGAGCACGATGACGATCGAGGGCGCTCGCCGCCCGGTCGACGGCGGCCGGCCCCTCGGGCAGGCCGAGCTCCACCAGGCCCAGGCCGAGGCCGACGATCTCGTCGACCGCGGCCCCGAGATCCGGTTGCCGGACGCCGTTCCAGTAGGTCGAGAGGCCGAGTCGGGGCAGGTCGTCGCGCATCAGACCCGGAGCTCGACCCGCCCCTTCGACTCCTCCGGCCAGCGGGCCAGGATCGGGTCGACCTCGGTCGAGACGAAGGCCCGCACCTGGCTCGGCGCCCGGCCGATGAAGCGGGCCGGGTCGAGCAGGGCCTCGGCCTCGGCGCGATCGAGCGAGAAGGCGGCGTCGCCCATCAGGCGCTCGAGGAAGTCGTTCTCGCCGCCCTCGTTCTTCATCTTCTCGGCCGCGGCGATCGCGTGCCGGCGGATGACCTCGTGCAGCTCCTGGCGGTCGCCGCCCTTCTGCGCCGCCTTCATCATCAGCTCCTCGCTGGCGATGAAGGGCACGTGCTCGCGGAGGTGCCGGTCGATGACCGCGTCGCGGACGACCAGGCCGGCGGTGACGTTGGCGGCGATCAGCAGGATGGCGTCGGCGGCCAGGAAAGCCTGGGGAATGCTCAGGCGGCGATTCGCGGAGTCGTCGAGGCTGCGCTCGAGCCACTGGGTCGCCTGGGTGTAGGCGGCGTTCTCGTACATCGAGATCAGCCAACGCGAGAGCGAGCCGATGCGCTCGGAGCGCATCGGGTTGCGCTTGTAGGCCATGGCCGACGACCCGATCTGCTTGCTCTCGAAAGGCTCCTCGATCTCGCGCAGGTGGCAGAGCAGGCGCAGATCGTTCGAGAACTTGTGCGTGCTCTGCGCGACCGCGGCCAGCGCCGACAGGACGCGACTGTCCATCTTCCGGCTGTAGGTCTGGCCGGTGACCATGAAGCGCCGCGCGAAGCCCATCTTCTCGGTGACCCGGCGGTCGAGGTCCTCGACCTTGGCCTCGTCGCCGTCGAAGAGCTTCATGAAGCTGTCCTGGGTGCCGGTGGTGCCCTTCACGCCCCGGAAGCGGAGCGAGCCGAGAGCCTGTTCCAGCTCCTCGTGGTCGAGGACCAGATCCTGGAGCCAGAGCGAGGCCCGCTTGCCGACCGTGGTGAACTGGGCCGGCTGGAAGTGGGTGTAGCCGACCGTCGGCCGTTCGGCCTGGGCGAGCGCGAAGTCCCGGAGGTTGCGGATCACCGCCCGCAGCCGGCGCAGGACGATCTCCAGACCCTCGCGCAAGAGGAGCGCATCGGTGTTGTCGGTCACGTAGCAGCTGGTGGCGCCGAGGTGGATGATGCCGCCGGCCTGGGGGCACTGCTCGCGCCAGGTATGGACGTGGGCCATCACGTCGTGGCGCAGCTCCGCCTCGAAGGACCGGGCCCGATCGAAGTCGATGTCGTCGACCGAACGGCGCAGGGCCTCGATCTGGTCCGGCCTGATGTCGAGGCCGAGTTCGGCCTCCGCCTCCGCCAGGGCGACCCAGAGCCGGCGCCAGGTCCCGAACTTCCGCCGGGCCGAGAACAGCGCGGTCATCTCCCGGCTGGCATAGCGCTCGACCAGCGGACTCTGGTAGGTCTCGAGTTCCTCGCTCATCGTCTCCTCCTCCATCGATGCGGCGGAGGATAACAAGTGAGGAGGGCCCATTTCACCGCGACCGCCCCGGCCCTCAGGTCTCGAGCTGGAGCCGGAGCCCGTTCGACGCCCGGATGACCGGACTCCACTCGAAGGCCTGCAGGTGGACCCTCGTGCCCCCGAGGAAGGGATGCAGGCGCGAGACGCCGGCGGCCTGGAAGCCGCCACCGCCGTCGAAGCCGAAGAACCAGTACTGGAGCAGATTCGTGGGGTCCGGGGCCACGAGCAGGGGCAGGTAGCCGTTCGCCAGGTCGTCGCGGCGCGCCAGGCTCGAAAGCAGGATCCCGGCGCCGCCTGGTGTCGCCATGGCGATGGTGAGGTCGCCGGTGAGCGCGAGAGGATCTCCCCCGCTCCCTCGCCAGGAGAGGTCCAGTTCGAGGTCGCCTCGGGTTTCGCTGCGGTAGTGCAGCGCGGGGAGCGTCGGTGATCGGTACAGGCTGACGGCGCCGGCATTCGAGATCGGACCGTTCGCGGCCTGGGGCGAGCCGAAGACGAGATCCATGAAGCCATCGGCGTTCAGGTCACCCGCCACGCGGCCCGGGAAGGCCGAGTTCGCGAGCGGCGTGGTCAAGGTGGCCAGTACCGATCCATCCGCCCCGGAGCGCAGCGTCGCGAAGGGCGTGGGCAGTCCGGGGGTGTAGGTCAGGGTCGTCGAGCAGACCAGCAGGTCCGAGCGGCCATCCCCGTCCACATCGCCCCCGCCGTCGACGAGGCTGCCGAGCGACTCGTTCAGGACCGATCCCTGGAAGCTCAGGAGCAGCGATCCGTCGGCCCCCGAGTAGACGTGGGCGGCCCCAGAGCCGGGTGCCGCCGCCTGGCTCCAGGGCGCGCCGACGATGACGTCGGCGAAACCATCGGCGTTCACGTCGCCGGCGCCCGCCACGGCGGCGCCGAAGCGGCTGCTCGCCTCGAGGCCGTCCAGGACCTGGAGCACCGCGCCGTCGCTGCCCGAATGGACCCGCACCCGGCCGGAGAACGGGATGGCGGTCGTGGCGGTGGGTGCGCCGACGGCAAGGTCGGGGACGCCGTCGCGATCGACGTCGCCGACGCCCGCAACGGCCCAGCCGGCGCCCTCGCCCGCGAGGCCGTGCAGGTCGAGGAGGACCGTTCCGTCGGCACCGGAGAAGACGTAGGCGCGACCGCTCTGGTTGCCGTGGGAGTCGTCACCCCAGGCACCGACGACGACGTCCGCATGCCCATCGCCATCGAGATCGCCGACCCCGTCGAAGGCCGTCCCGAACCAGTTGCCGTAGATGCTCGGCGGGGGCTCGGCCAGGACGAGCAAGGGGCTCGCGTCGAGGCCCGAGTAGACGCGCACGACGCCTCCGGAATGGTGCGCCGCGGCGAAATCGTCGAGCCCATCGGCATTGACGTCGCCGACGCCGGCGACGTACCAGCCCAGCCGGGACTGACTCGTGCCAAGGACCAGGTGGAGGACGGCGCCGTCGTGGCCCGAGAGGACGCGGACGGAGCCGGCATGGAGACCGGACGAGGAGTCGAAGGGAGCACCGACGACGACGTCGTCGAAGCCGTCGCCGTTGACGTCGCCGGCCCCGTCGATCGCGAATCCGAGCGCGTCGTCTTGCGCCGTCCCCTGGAGGACGACGGTCTGGGCGGTGAGCAACCCGGCCGAGACGGCCAGCAGGAAGACGATGAGCGAGGTCTTCACCATGGACTCCCCTGGGACGAGGTCTTCGCCGCCCATCAGAACACGAGAGTGCCGGCCGAGGGAATGGCTTTCCGAAACGAGAGAAGGCCCCGGAGATCGGTCTCCGGGGCCTTCGTCATCTCGGGATCGCGACCGGGGAGGACTACTTGTCCTCGCCCTCGTGTTCCTCGGCGGGCTCGACCTCCTCGACGGGCTCGACCTCCTCCCAGCCGGAGTCGTCGTCCCAGTCGTCGGACGGACCGTCGAAGTACTCCTCGTCGGCGATGGCGAAGAACATGCCGGCGCCGGCGGCGATCGCGCCGATCGTGGTGGCGTAGCCCATCGGCGAGTGGATCTCGGCGAGCATGCCCTCGTTCGACATGGTCGAGGTCATGCTGAGACCGAACAGGTGGCGCCGGAAGACGTCACCGGTCGGATACTGGTTCATGTCGATCTCGAAGCCGAGCTCCTCGGCGGGCATGTGGACGCTCTGGAGGATCGGACCGGCCGTATCCGCCAGCATGGTCAGCACGCTGCCGAGGTCGACGTAGGCGAGCGCGTCCTGGCCACCCTCGGGGTTGAAGCGCTTCAGGTGCGCGAGGGCGTCGTTGATGTCCGCGTTGTCCCGGAAGGACTCGCGCTGGGCGTTCTGGGCGGCCAGGAAGTTCTTCAGGGTCTGCGGCGCCAGGCTCAGCATCATGAAGTCGCCTTCCATGATCCAGCAGGGCTTCATGCCGGGGCCGAAGTTGGGACCGTTGACGACCACGCCGGTGTCGAGGTAGGTGAGCTTGCGGCCCATGAAGTCGAAGCTCTTGACGATGGCGTGCTCGTCGAAGCGCTGGCGCGCCTTGTCGATGCAGGCCTCGAACTTGGCCTTGTCCTTCATCTCGATCGCGAAGACGATCTCCGGGATCATGCCGCCGAAGGGCGCCTTGCCGATCCACATCGCCATCTCCTGGCCGATCGAGGGCAGGAGGTCGTTGACCAGCGAGAAGCCGAGGTTGCGGTCGGCCTCGGCGATCGCGTCGTCCACCTGGCGGGCGACGCCGGTCGAGGGATCGAGCTGATCGAGACCGGTCAGGATGTTGTTGGCCAGCTCCGACAGGTTCATGCGGAGGCCGTAGTAGACGAAGCTGTCCTTGGGCGCCATCTGCGGGCTGCGCAGCGCCGCCTTGCTGTGCTTGAAGCTGCTGTAGATGCCGCCCAGGCCACCGGGCGCGCCGATCCACATGCGGTCGACCACCGCCCGTCCCTCGAAGGAGACCGCGTAGGTGAAGTCCTTCATGCTGTCGTAGCCCATGAGGGAGATCATCGGGGCGATCTCGTCCCAGTCATGGCCGGCCATCTTCTTGCCCAAGGCGAGGAAACGCGAGACGTCGGCGTAGGCGCAGAGCACCGGCTCGCCGGTGGGCGCGGCCTTGGCGCGGGCCTTGACGAAGTTCTGGTTCTCGAGGAGACCGCCGACGGTGCTCTGGGCCTTCATCCGGGCCAGGACCGCCGACATGGTGCCGACCTTCGTGCCGAGCACGAGGTGGTTGCCCATCGGCGCCCAGATCAGGTCGACGCCTTCCATGTTGGTCATCATGCCCTGGCTGCCGCCGAGGTCGATGGTGGTGACCGTGGCTCCGGCGTTCTGCTCGAGCTGGTCCTTGACGACCTTCAGGATCCGGTCGAGCAGGGAGCGATCCTGGGCCAGATCGAGGGTCAGCAGCAGATCGACGTCGGGCTGCCCGTTCTCCTGCATGTTGAAGTCGACCAGGGTGGCGGTGAGCTTCGACTTGCCGACGGTCTCGATGTCGTTCAGCGAGATGCCCACCTCTTCGGCCATCTGCTGCGAGAACTGATCGGTCATGCCGTTCAGGACCTCGAGCGCCGGCTTGACGAAGGCCTGCATCTGGGGCTCGCTCCAGAGTTCGCAGAGGGCGAGCTGTCGCGAGTTCTTCGCGGCCGCGCCGCCGTCGTAGTCGACGTGCAGGAGCACCGAGGCCGGGAGGGCCCCGGTCACGTCGAAGGCTGCCTTGCCGCGGTTGCCGGCGGTATCGGTGAGTACCCAGGCACTACCGGAGGCGATCAGGAGAAGGGTCAGGAAGGTCGCGACGGTCCGGACCAGGGTCCGGCGCCGCTTCGGGGGGGTGACGTTCATGTCTCGATCCTCTTAGATCAGCTGCGAATCTTCTTCTGTTCCAAGCCCATCGGGCCGGGGCTATACGTATCGGTCGCCAGGCAATTCCCGCTCCTGGCCAACCCCGGGACTTTCGATTGTCACAAGCCGGCAAGCCGGGGCAAGTCCGGCCGGTCAATCGGCCCCTTGGACGGCGAATCCGGGCGGGAGTTCACCAATCGGGCAGAATCGCCGGCAACAGGAAGGACGACGCGAGCCCCAAGGCCAGGCTGGCGACCAGGATGCGGAACCAGGTCGGGCGATATTGCCCACCGCGGAGAAGGCGGTCGATCAGGACGACGGCGAAGGCCGCCCCGGCGAAGTCGGTGACCAGGTCGAAGACGGAGAAGTCACGGCCGGGGACCAGGGCCTGGTGGCATTCGTCGAAGAGCCCGAAGGCGGTGGCGCCGAGCAGGGGAACGAGCGCCGGACGCGGCGGCGCCTCCCGGAACAGCGCCAGATGGATCAGGCCGCCCAGCCCGCCGTAGAGCAGGAAGTGCAGGAAGTTGCTCCAGTCGAGGGCGAGCCGCGGCAGGTCGTCGTTCCAGGTCCGACCGCTCGACCAGAAGATCAGGGCGGCCTCGGCCAGGGCGAGCAGGGCCCAGAGCCGACGCAGCCGGATGGACACGGCGCGGAGCCGCATTCGCCAGGCCGGTTCGGTCATCGCGAGTCGCGGCTCCCCAGCTCATCGGCCGGTCGAGGACGACCGGCCCGGAGACTCAGGCCATGAGCCCCACGCGCGTCCGGTTGAGCTGCTCCTGGAGCCGCTGCAGGACGTTGGTGTGGATCTGGCAGACCCGGGACTCGGTGAGATCGAGGATCCGCCCGATCTCCTTCATGGTGAGCCCCTCGTAGTAGTACATGATGACGATCCGCTTCTCCTTCTGGGAGAGGTTGCGGGTGATCGCCTCGATGACGTCGCGCTGATTGAGGGCCTCGATCGGGTTCTCGCTCTTCTGGTCGGCGAGGACGTCGGCCTTCTCCAGCGTGTTCTCGTCCTGGTTGTCATCCCACTTGTCGGAGAGGGAGAAGACCGTGACCGGCTGGGCGTCGCCCAGCATCTGGTGGTACTCCTCGAGCGAGCACTCGATGGCCTCGCACATCTCCACGTCGGTGGGCTCGCGGCCGAGGTCGGCCTCGAGCTGGCGGTAGGCCTTGTTGATCTTGTTGGCCTTGAGGCGGACGAGACGCGGGACCCAGTCCTGCGAACGGAGTTCGTCCAGGATGCTGCCGCGGATCCGGGTGGTGCAGTAGGTCTTGAACTTGATGCCGCGCTCGATGTCGAAGCCATCGATCGCGTCCATGAGGCCGAACAGACCGGCGCTCACCAGATCCTCGAGCTCGATGCTCTTGGGCAGGGTCGCCAGCAGGCGTTCGCTGATGTAACGAACCAGCGGGTAGTAGCGCTCGATGAGGACGTTGCGGAGATTCGGGTCACCCGTGCGCTTGTAGGTCACCCAGATGCGATCGACTTGAGCGTCCTCGGTCTTCGGCTTGGTCGCGACTTCAACCATCTCACACCTCTTCTGGGGTCGGCACGACCCCGTCTGGTCAAGGGTGAGAGGGACGGCGATGGGAACCTGTCCCGCGGGCAACAAAAAAACCGACGGTCGTCGATGAGATCGACTGCCTGTCGGTTCCTTCGCGCGCCATCCGTCTCTCCCTCGTCTTCGGCAACTGGCTGCCTTTCCGCATCCCGGCGGGGAAGGCCCTCTAGCTTTGCGCCCCACCCTTTCGAGTGGTTTGCCCTTTCGGACATGGAAGCGACGCTTCGCACGTCCACGGCTCTTTTGAGCCACTGGCAAGATAAAGACCCGCAAAATGCTGTCAACGGGCCTTTTCGGATTTTCTTGCGCCTCCCTTTGAGGCCGACCGTCGGATTTTCCGACGCTTTGGCTTCAGTCCTGGCGCCGGCTCAACGGCCCGCCGGCACATCCGGCTTCTTCTCGGCAGCTCCGCGCTCGGCTGGATCGATCTTCTCCCGGGAAATGGCCGAGCTGCTGCCGTTGCCGAAGTTCTGGGTCCAGTAGAAGCCGTCCTTGGCCTTGCCGCAACCCAGGTGGGTCCAGCGCGGCCCGAGGATGTTGCGATGATGACCGGAACTGTGGATCCAACCCTCGACCGCGCCCTCGGGGCTGCGCTGCCCCTGGGCGATGTTCTCGCTCGCCGCCCCGCCCCAGCCCGCCAGTCGGCAGCGATCGCCGGGCCGCTCCCGGCCCTTGGTCGGCGAGGTGTGCGAGAAGTAGCCGAGGTCCTTCATCTCCTGGCTGTGGCCGCGCGCCGCGAGCACCAGGGCCTCGTCGATCTTCACCGCGCGCAGGCCCATCATCAGCCGGTATTCGTTGGTGAGGCGGTGGACCTCGCGCTCCTCGTCGGTGATCGAGCTCTTGATCTCGGCGTTGAAGATGAAGACCTCCTCGTTGTAGCGCTGGTCGCTCGGCGACGGGCCCTGGTTCCTGAGATCGATCGCGCGGTCGACCTGATCGAGGAAGGCCGAAGGCGATGGCCGATCGCTGGTCGGCACCAACATGAGCCCGACGATCTCCTCGAGCTCGTCGAGCTTCTCGCTCAGGCCCTTTTCGGTCTCGAGCAGGAGCACCGAAGGCTGCTGGTAGACCTGCCGGACCCGCTCGACCAGGGCCGTGACCTCGCGTTCCACCTCCTCCTGGTTCGGGCCGTAGGGATAGGGGTAGCGCTTCTCGTCACGGATCAGGGCCAGGGCCTCGGCGCGGCGGCGATCGAGTTCCTCGATCAGCTTGCCGCGGTAACGCGCCGGCGCGCTCACGAATGACGAGGCCTCGGCCTCGGCCAGGACCAGGGCGTAGCGTTCCTCGAGGGCGACTTGCAGGGGCTCGAGGGCCGGCTCGCCCATCGCCTTCACCCGCGCCACGAGATCGGGGAGCTGGGCGCGCCGTGCCTTGACCAGCTTCTCGGCCTCCTTCCGGGCGCTGCGCCGGAGCTCGATCTCCGACCACTCGTCGGGCCCGAAGAAGCCCCCCTCCTCGACGATGAAGCCTCCAGGAGGCAGATCCCGGCCGCGCCAGTCGGCGAAGATGCGGTCGGCCTCCTCCTTGCGTGACCGCGAGGAACCGGCGGCCTTGACCAGCGCCGCCAGCGCGCGCTTCTCGTCACCCAGCTCGATCGCGGCCCGGGCGTAGTCCAGCTGGTCGTCCGGCTGGTCGACGCCGGCCTGGAACAGGTCGAGCAGGGTCTCTCCGGGAATCTCGGTCCAGCGCCAGGTCACCAGCCCCGAGCCGCCGAACTTGAGCTGGATCTGGTCCTGGTCGGCGGCGTAGGGTCGGGCCGAAAGCCGGCCGACGTGCAGCGAGCGCACCCGACGATTCTCGTCGTTGACCGCGACCACGACCGCGTCCTTCAGTCGGGCGAGGGCCGCCAGGAGTTCGGCCCGCCGCGTCCAGGAGCGGGTCAGGGACTCACCCTTCGCGAGCTTCAAGGCCTCGCGGTAGGCCGCCGCGGCTCCGGCCCAGTCACGCGCGGCCGCCGCCTTCTCCGCCCGGGCGATGAGGCTGGTGGCCCCGTCATCGACCTTCTCGACCCGCGCGGGCCGTGGCGCCTCCTCCCGACCCTCGGGCCGGGCGACGGCGACCTCCTGCCCGCGGGCGCGCAGCTCGAGCAGTTGAACCGCGGACTGGGCCGCGGCCTCGAAGGCGGTGCCGCCGAAACCGGGAGCCGCCGCCGTGAGCAGGGCCCGAGCACCGGCGAAGTCGCCGGCGTCCGCGCGATCCTCGGCCGCCTTCGCGGTCTCTTCCCAGACTCCCCTCGCCCGGGTGAGCAGATCGAGCTTCGCCTCGCGAGCCTCGCGCAGGAGGCGATCGAGCCGACGCGCCTCGAACTCGGCCATCAGCTCGTCGAGTCGGTCGAGGCCACCTGCGAAACGCCCTTCGGCCGCCTCCAGACCGGCCTGTTCGCGGATCTCGGTCAGGCGCCGGCGCTGTTGCAGGATCTCGGCGCGCTCCTGCTCCAGCGCCCAGTCCTCGGCCTTCGTGGCGAGTTCCTCGTCGAGGCCCCGGGCGCGTTCGGCGAGCTCACGCGCGCGTTCGACCAGCTCGGTGACGGAGGCCGTCCGCGCCGAGCGGATCGCGCCCCACTCGGTGACCAGGCTGCCGCGCAGGAAGAGATCCTCGGCGCCGGCCGATTCGGGCCCCTGGGCCTGGTCCTCGTTCCCGCTCGTCACGCCCTCGGTCCGCGGCTCGTCGCCGCCGCCACCGCGCAGCACCAGGACCAGGATCGCCACCAGGGCCGCAGCTCCGGCCAGGAGCATCGGCATGCGCGAGCTCGGCCGCCGATCCTCGCCGCGACCGATCTCCGGTGCCTTGCCGACGGCGCGGAAGGTCAGGACGACCTCGCCGATCTCGATGCGATCGCCCTCGCCCAGAGCCACCATCGAGACGGTCTGACCGTTCACGCGGGTCCCGTTCGCCGAGGCCAGGTCGACGACCCGCCAGGCGCCGGCCCGGAATTCGATGCGGCAGTGCTTCTTCGAGCAACGCGGGTCGGCGAAGACCAGGTCGCAATCGTCCTGACGACCGCAGATCAGCGCCTCGCCCGTGAGCGCCCGGCTGAACTCCTCGCCCCTGAACTGGATCTCGAGATTCGCCATCCTGCCCTTCCCCGGCCCTCGCCGCGATTCCGATCGCGCACTCCAGGCCGATCACGAGCCGCGATACTGCAACTCGTGGGCCCGGGCGCCCTGCCGGCGCATTCTCGCAAAGCCTGCGGGCAGCGCAATCAAGGAAGGATCGGCGCGGCGCCGGTCGCGAGGAAGGTAAAGCCGGATTGACCGTCCCGGCGGTCCGGGGTCAATGGCCGACGTAGTAGCGGACCTGCAGGACGATGTGGTAGCCGAGCAGAAGGGTGTAGAAGGTGCAGAGGAAGCCCAGGGCGAGGTCGACGAAGTTGAACTTCTTGTGGACCAGCAGGAAGAGCAGACAGAGCCCGACCAGGAAGGACTTGGCGTAGATGAACCAGGTCTCGCCGAGGTCGAGCAGGTGCTGGGCGACCGGATTGGCCTCCGCCCCGCCCTTCTCGATGTAGTCCAGGGTGAAGAAGGCGTCGAGGATGTTCAGGACCAGGATCAGGACGACCAGGACGATCTCGCGCTTGCCGTAGACGTCGACGTAGATGTTGCGGTCCTCGCCCTTGCGGCGGCCGCGCGCGCGCTGGCCACGACCGAGCAGGCTCGCCCACATGTTGGTGGGCGCGGACCGGCGATCCATCTGGGCGCGACGATCGACGTAAGGCCATTCCTGGAAGGGGCTGGAGTCCTCGGCGGCGGTGCCGCCGGCATCGACGAGGGACTCGGCATTCCGGCTGTCCTTGGAGGTCTCGACCATGATCTCCCCGTCTCGGTCCCTGGTCATCCGGTCGGCCGGATCGCGGCGCGACGTCGACTTTCTTATCGGCGCGATCTGGCCCGGTCTTCAGGCGCGAAGCGGGCCTTTGCCGGCCGCCACCTTGCCTGTCCCCGGGCTCGTGGCTAAATGTTGACCGTCCAAGATCTTAACCTGCATCGCTCCAGGGATCTGCGGGAAGGGGCCCCGGACGCCACCCGTGGCGATCCGATCGGCCGAACGGCGAGGGTGGCGGGTCCGACCCGACCGACGAGGCGCGCGGGGCGCCGACGATGCCGAGGCATCGTCGAGCCGGCGCGATCTCCGGTCACCGGATTCCCCGGCCCGCCGCCGCGGCGGGTGAGCGATGCGACCAACGGTGACTCGAGTCCCGATTCGCGCCGGAGACGCGGTGACATGAGTGAGCGCCCCAAGGCCATCCTGGCCCACTACGACAACGAGGCCCTGACCCGCCAACGCATGGAACTCGAAGCCGAGGGCTTCCGCGTCCAGGCGACCAACGCCGGTCCCGACGTGCTCAAGAGGGTCGAGAAGGAGACCCCGGACGTGATCGTCCTGGAGGCGCTCCTGCCCCGCCAGAACGGGCTTTCGGTGCTGAAGGCCCTCAAGGCCTCCCTCCAGACCCGGGCCCTGCCGGTCCTGATGCTGCTCGACGACGGCGATACCTACACCGAGAACCGGGCCCTCATCTGTGGCGCCGACGCGATCCTGAAGCGCGGCCCGGACGGCCTTCTCGCCGAGGGGGCCCTGGTGGCCAAGCTCCGGGCCCTGCTGAAGGACGCCTCGCTGACCACGCCGACGGCGGAGGGCAGCGGCGAGCCGGAGAACCTCCAGCGCATCCTGGACACCGCCGCCCAGAACCTGCGCCAGGAGAATCCGGTCCTGGCCCACATCACCGACCCCCTCACCGGGCTGTTCAACGCCGAATACGCCGAGATCAAGCTCTCCGAGGAGTTCAAGCGCAGCCGCCGCTTCGGCGATCCGCTCGCCGTCGTCGACATCCAGCTCCGCCTGGGCCAGGGCGGCGAGGAGCGGGACAAGGACTCGAACTGGAGACACGTTCTCAACGAGGTGGCCGGCATGCTCCTCTGCGAGTCCCGCGACATCGACGTGCTCGCCCGTCACGACGCCACCACCTTCCGTCTGATTCTTCCCCACACGCCGGTAAAGGGCGCCCAGGCCATGGTCGAAAGAATCCTGGGGAGCATCGCCGATCGGCGCCTGGCGGCGACCGACGAGCGTGGCCCCCTGTCGGCCTGCGCCGGACTGGCCGACTACACGGGTGAGGGTCTGGAGTCCGCCGAGGAACTGAAGCGGCGGTCCCAGGAGGCCCTCAAGCAGGCCTGGCGCGAGGGCTCCTTCGGGGTCGTCACCTGGACCCAGGAGCTGCCCGGCGAGGCCTGAGTCCGCAGCGCCTAGGCCCAGACGAGTATCTACTTTATGGCTTTCCCGACCGGGAGGGCCCCGTTAGACTCGGGCCGGACGTGTACGACGACGACAAGCGGATGGCCGATCGTCGGCCATGGAAGAAGACGGGGAAGCACTCGGGGAGAAGACCACGATGCGCCAACGACTCCACATTCTGCTCCTCGCCGTCTCGCTGATCTTCGCAGTCGGTGCGACCGCCACCTTCGCCCTGAGCGTCGGCGACGAACCCGAGGTCAAGATCGTCAATGCCTCGCAGGTCTACTATCCGGCCACGGTGAAGAAGGGCGACAAGTTCTCCAAGCCGGCCGTGCTCGTGAGCATGACCGTCTTCGACTCGATCGACGAGTGGAAGGAGATCAAGCGCCGCAAGCTCACCAAGGGCGACGCCGAGTACCACCTCCTCCTCAAGGCGGCGAACGACAAGTTCAACTGCGCGCTGAAGAAGGTGCGTCAGGCCAGCAGTTACGACATCGTCGCCGAGACCGGCGCGATCGACTGTCGCAACTGCGACGCCGCGGAGATCACCCAGGCGGTGATCGATCAGCTTCCGTCCTGAGCTCGGGAGCCAGAATTTGCTCCGGCGCGCTCCCGCCCTGATTCCATTCCTGGTTACCGCCCTCCTCTGTCTGTCCGCCTGCATCGGCGAGGGCAACCGCGGCCTCGAGGAGATCTTCTCCTCCAACGTCTCGCTCCGTGATCTCGACGGCGTCCTGATGGAGCCCGACTCGGAACTCGACGAGTGGGACTACCCCGACGTCGACCTGGGTGACGGGCAGGTCACCCGTGTCATCTGGTTCGGCGCCGGCGAATCGGCCGCGATGTTCAAGATCGTCTCCGGCCTGCCCTCGGTGCTCGACAAGCGCGTGGCCGTGGTGAACGGCATCGAACTGCCGAAACAGAACCGCTTCGACGACGCCGGCAACTTCAAGGCGGCCGGCGATATCAAGCTCGAGGCGATCTCGATCACCGGGCCGGTCGAGGACGTCGACCAGGTCACCGAAGTCATCGTCGGCATCCAGAAGAGCATCCCACAGATCGAGATCGGCATCCGCGTGGTGGAGGTGCTCGAGACCGACTCCTTCTCCTTCGGCATCGACTCGGTCTTCAACTCGGTCGAGTCCGACCCGAGCAAGCCCACCAAGTCGATCTTCAACAGCGCCTCGTCGATCCTCGGCCTGCCCGAGATCGCCGGCCTCACCAATCTGTCCAATTCGCTCGACCTGCCGCTCCTCATCGACCTCGGCACGGTCTCGGACGGCGTCCAGATCGACTTCCTGATCCGCGCGCTCCAGCTCTTCGCCCGCACCGATCTCCTCAACGCCCCGCACATCCGCGTGCTCGACGGCTATTCCGCCCAGATCACCGCTGGCCAGGAGATCCCCTTCTTCACCCCGAACTTCAATGCCAACGGCCTCTCGAACGTCAGCACGGTGTTCAAGGAGGTCGGCATCAAGCTCTACATCAGCCCCAAGGTGGTCGGCCGTGACCTGGTCCGCGTCAACCTCACCACCGCGGTCGAGGCGGTGACCGGCGAATCGACCTTCGAGTCGGCCAACTTCTCGGTCAGCAACCCGATCATCACGACGCGGCGCGCCAGCACGCTGATGGACATCTACGACGGCGACACCGCCATCATCGGTGGCCTGCTCCAGCGCTCGCAGATCTCCAACGAGAACAGCGTGCCGATCCTCGGCGAGATCCCGATCCTGAACGCCTTCTTCTCCAGCCGGTCGAAGCAGGTCGTCCAGAGCAACCTCATCTTCTTCATCACCCCCCGGATCATCGACGCCAGCCGCGAGGTCCGGCGCATGATCACGCCGGCGCCGCCGCCGGAGCCGGACGACGAAGGTAATTGACGACGCCGCGGGTGGACGGGAATATGGCGTCCGTGGCCGCCGTCGACAGGCGGAGCAGCACCATGAACGCGAAACTCCAGCAACAATCCGGCTCCGCCCTGATCCTGGCCCTGATCGCCGCCCTCCTGCTGATGATCGTCAGCTTCGAGGTCTCCCACGCCAGCCGGATCGAGGCCTTCATCGCCCACAACATCGAGATCGATGCGCGCCTCGACGTCGCCTGCCGGGCGGGACTCGAACGAGGTCTGGCCCGTCTGCGTGAGGACCGGCAGACCACCGAGATCGACAGCAAGAACGACCTCTGGTACGAGCTCTTCGTCGACACCGAGCTGATCGAGGCCGACGTCGCCGGCCAGGAGTTCGGCGTCGTCGAGGAGAGTTCCGAGTACGGCGGCGACGACAGCGAGCGCGAGACCCGCCTCTACATCGAGACCTTCGACGAGAGCGCGAAATACAACGTCTACAACCTGCTCATCAAGGACGAGGGCGAGCGCCGCAAGCGACGCGAGAACTTCGCCAACCTGATCGAGTACTTCCGCGCCGACTCGGATGGCGATCTCTCCTACTCGGACGGCCTCGAGATCGCTCGCGAGCTGGAGAGCTTCCTCGACCGCAGCGACGAGCAGCCCTACCACGAGGTCAAGAAGCCGCCGACCAAGCAGGAGCGGACGCTCCTCGACACCTTCGACCTCCTCTACGTCCGTGGCCTCGGCCCCGAGCGCATGTGGGACTACCTCGACGAGGACGGCGAGACCATCGTCCCCGGCCTCTGGCGCTACCTCACCATCTGGTCCGACCTCCAGGTGAACATCAACACCGCGGAGGTTCCGGTCCTGACCACGCTCTTCTCGCCGGCGGAGGCGCAGCTCGCCGAGCGGATCGAGGAGTACCGGGTCGACCAGGCCGCGGAGAAGGAGCACGAGGACAAGCGCTACTCCGAGACCAAGAGCTTCTCGGGCGAGGACAAGACCGAGGACCCGACCGGAGGCGCGCCCTTCACCCAGATCAATGAACTGCGCGAGAAGGTGGAGGGCGTCAACCAGGAGACCTACAACGCGGTCTCGCCCTACCTCACCGTCCAGTCGAACGTGTTCACGATCCTGGTGACCGCCGAGCGCGGCCACACGCGGCGCAGCAAGCTGTGGGTCGTGCGGCGCACGCCCCAGGGGCCGCGCATCCTGCTCGAACGCCCCGTGGACTTCCCCCACTTCATCGACAGCCAGGCCCTCGAGGACGCCGAGGAGCGCAGCCTCGAGGAGCAGCAGGACAACTGATCGGGACCGGCGCTCCGGCCGGGATCAGTTCGGCTTGCGGCGCCCGGGACCGCCGGGTTTCGAGGAGCGGCCGGAGGGCTTGCTCCCGCGCCGGGCGGGACCACCCGGCTTCGAGCCCGGAGCCGGCTTGCGCGCCGGCCCCTTGGACGGGCCCTCGTTCCGGCCACGGCCGCGGCGGGGACCGGCCTCGTCCTGGCGCGCCGGCTTCTTCGCGCTGGCCTTCTTCTTTCCCGTCGTCTTCTTCCCGGCGGCCTGGCGCCGCGCCGCCGGGCCGGCCTTCTCGCCGGCGAAACGCTCCGAGGCCTTGCTGCGCAGGCCGAGGGCCCGCGCGCCCCCTTCGGCCCGGTTCTTCTCGCAGGCCGCCAGGATGGCGTCGACCTCGGTCTTGCCGAGCCGCCGGGCCTCGCCCTTCTTCAGGCCCTTCAGCTCGATCGGCCCGATGCGGACCCGCTGCAGGCGGGCCACGGCGTGGCCGATCTTGGCGAAGACGCGGCGCAGCTGGCGGTTCTTGCCCTCGTGAATCCGCACGCGGACCAGGCTGAACTGCTGCGAGCGCTTGAGCAGGCGCACGAACATCGGCTGGGACTTGCCGGTCGACAGCCAGACGCCCTGACGGACCCGATCGAGCTGCTCGTCCTCGAGATAGCCGTGGAGCTTGAGTTCGTAGGTCTTCTCGAGACCGTAGCGCGGGTGGGCGACGCGGTTGGCGAACTCACCGTCGTTGGTGACGAAGATGATGCCCTCCGAGTCCTCGTCGAGCCGACCGACGGTGAACAGGCGCCGCCGATGGCGATCCTTCACCAGCGAGATCACGGTCCGGCGCCCCCAGTCGTCGGCGCTGGTGCAGAGGTAGCCGACCGGCTTGTTGACCACGAAGTGGACCGGCCGCTCCGGCCGGACCAGCTCGTCGTCGAAGCGGATCTCCTGGGTATCGGGGTCGACCACGATACCCATCTCGTGCACCTCGACGCCGTCGACGCTCACGCGTCCCTCGGCGATCAGTTCCTCGCAGCGGCGGCGGGAGCCGATGCCGGAGGAGGCCAGGAACTTGTGGAGTCGTTGCTTCGCCATCGCTGCTCTCGATCCGGGGACGGTCCGGTGATGATCCGGTCGCCGCCCGGGGCCATCAAGCCTCGGCGCCGATTTGCCGGTCAGAGAGCCCCGGACCGAGCGGCCAGGCGCGGGCGGGCGACCAGGATCTCGGCCGCGCCCTCGAGGACGAGATCCTCCCCACCGGCCGCGATCAGCAGGCTCCGGCCCTCGGCCAGCGAGCAGACCTCGGCCCCCGCGCGGATCCGGCAGTCGCCCCGGTGGGACCAGAGCGCCACCAGTTCCCGCTCGGCCACGACCAGCTTGCCGTCGACGAGCCAGCGGTCGAGTTCGAAGACCGAGAGATCGCAGAGCCGCTCCCGTCGCGACCCGTCCTGGCTCTCGAGCAACCGCGGCCGGGCCTTCTCGGGCCGCAGATCGGCCACGATCGCGGCCACGCCCCGGTCGAGATGCAGAGGGCGACGAGCGCCATCGGGGCCGAGGCGATCGTAGTCGTAGAGCCGGTAGGTCAGGTCCGAGGGCTGCTGGACCTCGTAGAGGTAGATGCCGGCCCCGATCGCGTGGACGCAGCCGGCCGGAACCGGGATCACGTCCCCCGCCGCCACCGGCACCGGCCGCATCAGCTCGAGCGCGGTACCGGCGCGGGCCGCCCTGCCGAAGGCCTCGGGACTCACGCCCTCCTTCAGGCCGAGATGGATCGTGGCGCCGACCTCGGCCTCGAGGATCACCCAGGCCTCGTTCTTGCCGTTGGGCTCGCCCTCGAGCCGCGCGGCGGCCTCGTCGTCGGGATGGACCTGGACCGACAGGCGCTGCGAGGAGTCGATCCGCTTGATCAGCAGGGGAAAGCGGTCGGTGACGGCGCGATCCTGGCCGATCAGGCGACCGGGGTCGCCTTGCCAGAAGCGGTCGAGGCCGAGCCCGCCCTCGTCGGGCAGAGTCGAGGGCATGCTCGCGAGGCCAGAGACCTCGAGCGACTCACCCACCGGCGCCTGCCCGGGAACGGACTCGAGGCCGAGCTCCGCGCCCAGTCGTTCCCCACCCCAGAGCACGCGCCTGGCCAGGGGATCGAGCCGATGACAACGCTTCACGAGGCGCCCTCGACACCCACGGTCGCGCCGCCGGCTTCCTCCAGCAGCTTGCGAGCCTGGGCGCGGGCCAGCTCCAGGTCGCCACCGCCCAGCATCACCGCCAGCTCCGCCAGCCGGTCCTCGTCGCGAATCTCCGCCACGCTGGCCCGGGTCTGCCCCTTCTTCACCTCCTTGTCGATCTTCAGGTGCCGGTCCGCATGGGCCGCGATCTGCGGCAGGTGGGTGATGCAGAGCACCTGACGGTGCCCGGACAGGGCCTTGAGCTTGCGGCCGAGCAGCAGGCCGAGGCGCGGACCGACACCGGTCTCGATCTCGTCGAAGATCATCAGCGGCAGATTGTGCTTGTCGGCGAGCACCGACTTGAGGGCCAGGAGGACCCGCGAGAGTTCGCCGCCGGAGGCCGCGTCTTCCAGCGCCGCGAAGGGGCTGCCGGGGTTGCTGCGCAGCTCGAAGCCCGGGTCGCCGAAGGCGCGGGCCTGGAGAGCCGAGGCCTCGAAGCGCTCCGGAGCGAGTCCCGGGTCGACCCGGAACCGGGCATGGGGCATCTTGAGTTCGGCCAGCTCGGCCTCGACCGCGCGCGCCAGCCGCTTGCCGGCCTTGCCCCGACGATCCGCCAGCTCGGCCCCGAGCTTCAGGAGCCGGGCCTCGTGGGCCGCGATGCGGGAATCGAGGGCACCGAGGCCGTCGAGCTCCGCCTCGAGCCGCTCGATCTCGGCCCGGGCCTCGTCGAGGTGGACCAGGAGCCCGGCCAGGTCGCGGCGGTACTTGCGTTCCAGGCCGTTGAGCAGGTCGAGACGCTCGGCGAGCGCGGCCGGGTCCTCGTCGAGCCGCCCGCGCTCCTCGGCGGCATCCTGCAGCTCGCGGACCAGCTCGCCGACGCCATCGGCCAGCTCGTAGGCGCGCTCGGACAGGATGCCCAGCTCCGGATCGCGATCGGCGAGGCGACCCAGTTCCTTGCCGACCAGGTTGAGCCGGTCGATCACGCCCTCGCCTTCCTCCTCGAGCGCGGCCGCGCCCTGACCGGCGGCCTCGGCGGCGCGCCGGGCGACCTGGAACTTGCGATGGCGGGCCTCGAGCCCCTCCTTCTCGTCCGGCTGCAGCTTGGCGGCCTCGAGTTCGTCGCGCTGGAAGCGCAGGAGGTCGAGCCGGTCGACCAGGCGCCTTTCGGCCTCCAGTCGGTCCTGGAGCTGACGCCGCGCCGCGCGCCAGGCCTCGACCTCGGCGGCGAATTCGTCGGCCAGCGCCGTGGTGTCGGCGAAGAGGTCGAGCACCGCGGCGTGCTCGCGGCGGTCGAGCAGCTTCTGCATGTCGCGCTGGCCGTGGACGTCGACCAGGCGGCTGCCGATCGCGGCCAGCTCGCGACGCGAGATCATCCCGCCGTCGGCATAGCAACGCTGCGGGCCCTTGCCCTTCTTGACCACCCGGACGACCAGTTCGTCCTCCTCGGGTTCACGGCCGAGGACGTCGGCCAGGGCGCGGCGGTCGCGGGCGTCGAGGCGGAACCGGCCCTCGACCCGCATCTCGCGGTCGTCGGCGACTTCGACCTCGATCTTGGCGCCGAGGAGGAGTCCGACCGAGGACAGGAGCAGGGACTTGCCGACGCCGGTCTCGCCGCTGATCACGTTGAAGCCGGCGTGCAGCTCGACCGCCAGGCGATCGATGATCAGCAGGTTCTCGACCAGGATTTCCTCGAGCATGGCGCGGGGCTCCGCCCTCAGGTCACGCGGGTGCCGTTCTTGACCTGGCCCTCGACGCTGAGCGGCCAGACCCGATCCTCGCCGCGGACGGCGAGCATCATGCCGTGGCTCTCGACTCCGCGGAGCTTCGCCGGCTTCAGGTTGCAGCAGATGATCATGCGCCGACCGACCAGGGCCTCGGGCTCCCAGTCGGAGCGGATACCAGCGACGATCTGGCGCGGCTCGGGCTCGCCCACGTCGACCTTCATCACCACGAGGCGGTCGGCGTTGGGATGGGGCTCGGCCGCCAGCACCTCGCCGGTCTTGAGGACCACCGCGCCGAAATGATCGATCGAGATCAGGGGGGTCTCGGGGACGGAGTTCGGCTCCGTCGTGTTCTCGTCTGCTTCGCTCATGACGAGAAAGATATCGCCCTCGGGGGACTCGTGCGAGGGCCGACCCGGAACTGGAAAAGGACCGCGAACCATCTCGGCTCGCGGCCCTTTTCGTCGTCACGAGGGTCTTCTACTTGGACTCGGCGTCCTTCTCACCGGTCTCGGAGACCGGGACGGGCATGGACTCGAGTTCCTTCTTGCACTGGGCGAGCACCTGGGCGGCCTCCTCGTCCTTCGGGTCCATCTGGACCGTCTTCTCGAGGGGAACCAGGGCGTCGGCGTAGCGATGGGCGGCGGCGAAGCAGAGGCCCGACTCGCGATGCAGGAGGTGCTGCACGCCCTCGGGGAGCTTCTCGCCGAATGCGTTCTTGAACTCGCCGGCGGCGGCATCGAAGCGGCGCGCCGACTTGAGCTTGTAGGCCTTGACCATGCGAATGAGGGTCGGCTCGTCCAGCTTGCGGTCGATGCCCTTCAGGCCCACGACCTCGATCCAGGGCTGGCCGCGGAAGACGCTCACCACGCGACCGGTGACCACGAAGCGCTCGTAGGCGCCGGCCTGGAGGATCGTCTGGCAGTCCTCCGCGATCCGGTCGATGAACATGTAGGCGAAATCGGCCTCGAAGACCTTCTTCTCCCAGAGGGCCGCCCCGTCCGCCCAGACCGAGAAGTTCAGGTAGCGTTCCTTCTCGAAGGGGGTGTAGTAGGGGTTGTCGATCTGACCCAGCTTGTGGAACTGGATCACGAAGGAGACGTCGAGGCCACGGAAGGCCTCGGGGTTCTTGAGGATGGTCTCGAGCGAGACGGTCTTCTCCTCGAAGATGTCGTCCCACCAACCGCCGGAAGCCGCGGCGGGCGCCGCCGACAGACCCAGCGCAAAGAGAGCGGCGATGACTCGCAGACTGTTCATGTCCCTGTCCTTTGCAACGTAATGCTTTCCCTCGGAGGCGCGAGGACTCCACCACCGGTTATCGGCGGCGACCATCGGGCCCATGAGCCGAAAGCGCTGCGGGAAAGAGAATTCCGTCGCCTCGTATCCCGCCGAGCAAAGGACTTGCGCGCGGGATCAGGGGACCTCGGGTCCCTTCACGTCGCGTACGAGCAGGTGCAGGCTGTTGACCCCCGCGTCGCGGCGGTCGACCTCCGCGAGGCCGGCGATCCGGGCCGGGAAATCGAAGCGCGACGGGGTCCGGAAGACCAGGAGTCCGGACCCGGCCATCGCCGCGCCGAGCCGCTCGACATGCGCGAACAGGCGCCCGGGCTCGGCCTCGACCAGGGGGAAGGGCGGGTCGTAGAAGACCAGGTCGGCCGCCTCCTCGCCGACGGGCGGGAAGCGCAGGGCGTCGCCGGCGATCACCCGGCTCCGATCGGCGAAACCGAGGGTCTCGATGTTCTTGCGCAGGGCCTCGAGCGCCGGCCGGCCGCGTTCCAGGAAGATCGCGAAGCGCGCGCCACGGGAGAGCGCCTCGAGGCCGACCGAACCGGGCCCGGCGAAGACGTCCCAGACCAGGGCATCGGCAACCCGATCGCCCAGGATGTTGAAGAGACGCTCCTTCAGAGCATCGAGATAGGGTCTCGTGTCGCGCCCCTTGGGACCGAGCAGGGTCCGGCCCCGGGCCGTGCCGGCGATGATGCGCATGGTCCCGTGTTGGCTCCTCCTTGGCCTGCTATCATGCGCCGCGCCCGCGACCGATCAAGGGCGTCGAGATCGGAGTTCGAGATGGCTCGCCTGTTCGTCAACGTCGACCACGTCGCCACCCTGCGCGAGGCGCGACGCATCTATTACCCCGACCCCCTGCGCGCCGCCCTGCTCGCCGAGGAAGCCGGCGCCGCCGGAATCACCGTGCACCTGCGCGAGGACCGCCGCCACATCCAGGACCACGACGTCCGCCGCATGAAGCGCGCCCTCCATCGGCCCTTCAACTTCGAACTCGCGGTGAGCGAGGAGATCGTCCGCATCGCCGAGGATCTCCGCCCGGAACAGGCGACCCTGGTGCCCGAGAAGCGCGAGGAGATCACCACCGAGGGCGGGCTCGACCTCCGGGGCGGCGTCGACCGGCTGCGCGAGGTCATCGACCGTCTCAAGAACCGCGGCACCCTGGTCAGCCTGTTCATCGACCCCGAGGAGAGCGCGGTCGAGACCGCCCTGGAGCTGGGGGCCAGCCACGTGGAGCTGCACACCGGCCGCTATGCCAATGCGAGCGGCGACGAACAGCGGGCGGAGCTGGAGATCCTCGGCCGAGCCGCCGCCCGGGCCCGGACGCTGGGGCTCGAGGTCAACGCCGGCCACGGGCTGCACTACGAGAACGCCGCGGCGGTCGCGGCGATCCCGGGGATGAACGACCTCAACATCGGCCATGCCATCGTGGCCGAGGCCCTCTACGTCGGCTTCCCCACCGCGGTCCGCCGGATGGCGGAACTGGTGGCCGGGGCCTGACCGCGCTCGGCGACTTTCGAGGTGGCCAGCCGATGGACCGGGGCCGCACCACCCCACCGGACCGATCGGGGCCGCTCCCCGACCGGCAAGGGCACCCGGACCGCGAATCGACGAAACCTCACGCCCCCTTCGGCGTCCCGGCTATATTCTGGGCGCGAGCGAGCGGTGGATTTCCGGGATCCAGGCGCCGACCCGCTCGTCACGCGACCGGTCTGGCGGTGAACGGGACGTCATGAAACTGTCTGCGAGCAAAGCCCTGGAGATCCGCCTGCACGCGGGCCCGATCCTCGCGGTCGGCCTGCCGGGCGAGTGCCGGGTCTACCCGCTCGACCGTGACGCGATCGTGGTCGGGGCCGAGCTGGGCTGCGCGGTCCACCTGCGCCTCCCCGGCATGGCGGCCCGGCATCTCATGATCCAGCGCCACCCGACCGGCTTCGAGATCTTCGATCTCTCCGGAGCCGAGGGCGCGACGCTCAACGACCGCCGTCTCGAGGCGGGCGAGCTGCGCCACGGCGATCGGATCGGGATCGGCCTCGCCCGGATGGTCATGATCGACCCGAGCGCCGACACGATGCCGGCCGGCTTCCAGCTCCTCGGCCTGCCCCTGCCCCTCTTGCGCGAGGAAGCGACCCGCGAGGCCGAGGCGGCGGCCGCCCGGGAGCCCGACTTCAACGACCTCCTGATCGAGAAGCTGCGTCGCGCGCCCTGGCTCCTGGCCTCGGCCGCCCTCCAGGCCCTGATCGCCTTCCTCGTCCTCCAGTTCCTGGACGACCAGCCGAAAGGCCGGCCCGGTCCCCAGCTCGCGGTGGACATGGTCGAGGCCGCCCGTAGCGACGATTGGAACGACATCGACGAGGACCTCGACGAACTGCGCCCCGAGCTCGAGGAGCCGAGCGAGGAGGAACCGGTCGAGATCGACGAGTCCGAGACGCCGACCTCGGCGGACCTGGAGGGAGTCTTCGACGACGACGCCGGCGATCCCGGAATGACCGCCGTCGGCCTGCGACCGAGCGCCATGGGTGATGCCGGCCTCGGCCGGAACCTCGGCGGACCGGGCGGCCTGGGCGGGGCGGCGAGCGGGCGGACGGCCCGCAAGATCGCCGACCTCCGGCAATCCGGCCTCGACCTCGTCGTCCTGCTCGACACGACCTCCTCGATGGGTAGCGCGATCGACGCGGCGCAACAGCAGATCGGGACCTTCATCGCCACGCTCGACGGCCTCGGCATCCGGTTCCGGCTCGGGGTCGTGGCCTACCGCGACCAGGGCGAGGACGAGGACTACCTGACCCTCGACGAGGAGCTGAGCCCGAGCATCTACCGCTCGGTCCGCTTCATCGACAGGCTCTCCGCGAGCGGCGGTGGCGATGCGCCCGAAGCGGTCTACGAGGCCCTGAAGAAGGCCATGGGCATGCGCTTCTCGCCCCGCGCCGAGAAGGTGCTGATCCTGGTCGGCGATGCCCCGCCCCATGCCGAGACCATGGGCCGGATCGGCGACCTGCTCGGTCGCTTCCGCGATCGCGGCGGCCAGCTCCATGCCATCTTCGTCGACACCCTGCGCAACTCGGCCGCCCGGTCGACCTTCCGCAACCTGGCCGAGCGTGGCGGCGGACGCTACGTCGAGCTCCGCCGGGCCCAGGACCTGGTGCGCGAGGTCCTGGCGGTGACCCTCGCCGCCGGCGACGACGAGGCGGTCAGCGCCAGCGCCGACGCCGAATCGCTGCTCGCCGAGCTCGACGCCGGCCGCAGCACCGACGCCATCCGCCGGCGCCTGAAGGCACACGATCCCGACTTCGTCGAGAAGATGCTCCGTGCCGATTCCCTGCACCCGCGCCTGTCGTTGGAGCTGAACCGCCACAACGGGACCTGGTACCTGCCGGCCTACCTCGCGGTCCTGCGCGATCAGCGGGTGCCCAGCCGGAACCGCTGGCTCGCCGCGGTCATGTTGCGTCGCGCGGTGTTCCGCTCCGGGGTCCTGGTGACGCTGGACCAGCGGATCAAGCGCAGCCTCGGGCGGCTCGACGAGATCGATCCCGACGACGGTCTCACCCGCCAGAAGCGCATCCTCGACGAGGTGGCCCAGACGCTCTTCGACCTCGGTCTCCTCGAGGTCGACACCGAGCGCTGAGGCCGGCGATCAGCGGAAGTCCTCGACCCGCGGCCCGCGCAGGTTGCCGAGGTCGCGCAGTCCCACCCGCTCGAGCAGCATGCGGGCCTCCTCGTGTCGTCCGAGCCCCCAGAGCGCCGCCGCCTCCCAGGCCGAGAAGGACTGCAGGTCGCCGTTGCGTTCCGAGGCGCCGAAGACCGCGATGCGTTCGAGCGCATGACGCGCCAGCGCGCGCGCGCCGGCGAAGTCGCCGCGATCGAGGGCCAGGCGCAGGCGCAGGGCATCGATGCCGGCGAAGTCCTCGCCGTTCCGCCGCAGGTCGGTGAGGCCTTCCTCGCTCAACTCGACCCGACCGAGTCGACGGCCGAGCGTGAGCCAGGCCAGATGGCGGCGATCGTCGAGGCGACGATGGAGCGGCGGCACGACGGTGACCTCCGCGTCGCCCGAGGTCAGGAGTTCGGCCTCGTGATCGAGCCAGTAGGCGACCTGGGCGTCGACCCCGCTCGAGAGGACGATGCGCTCGAAGCGCTCGTCCTGATCGTCCCGGGCCGCGGCCGCGCCGGCCAGGCGTCGCCCCCGCCGGAGCAACCGCGCCCCTGGTTCGGCGGCCTCGCCGGCCATCAGGCGGGCACCGAGCGCCACCAGGATGTGATCATGCCCCCGGAGCTGGATCGGCGGCATCGCCAGGAGGCGCTCGGCGAGGAGCCGGCCAAACGGTCCCGGTTCGGGAAACCGCAGACTCTGCCGGGCCCAGGCCAGCCAGAAATCGGGATCGTCACGCAGCCGCCCGAGCGCCACGGCCGCGAGGCCGGTCGTCTCGGCCGCCAGGCCTTCGCGCGTCTCGGCGGTGAGGACCGAGATCATCGAGAGCCGCGGATCGTAGCCCTCGCGGCCCGCGACCTCGCCGCCGGCGAGATGCAGCTCGGCGAGCCGGCGGCCACAGCGTCCGAGCAGATCGACCGCCGAGGCCAGCGCGCCCTCCTCGGCCGATTCGACCAGGGCCTGGAAGCTCGACTCGAGCAGGACCGCGGCCGCGAAGGCCCGCTCACGTTCGAGATCACGACCGCAGCAGGCATCGACGGCGGCCTCGGCCCGCGCGACGACCAAACGGCGGAGCCGGTCGTCCCGGCAGAGCAGGAGTTCGCGCGCGATCGCGTCGAGTTCGGCTCCGCCCCGGCCCTCCGCGTCGGCGACCAGCGCCCGCCAGCGCTGCTCGAGCAGCCGCATCAGCTCGGCGCCCTCGCCCCGTCGCCGGGCCAGCCGGGCGACGGCGTAGAGGACCCGGTCGGGCTCGTCGATCGCGTCGAGGCCGACCAGATCGAAGAGACGGGAGAGCGGCCGATCGGGCTGGTAGGCGTCGATGAGATTCTCGATCACCTTGCCGTCCATGCGCGCGTAGGCCGTGAGGCTGCGAACGGAGGCCTCGAGGTCGAGGCCGCGATCGAGCAGCTCGCCCACGACCGCGCGGGCCCGCTCCGGCCCGCGCCTTCGGCGCACGTAGTCGAGGTAGACCGGCAGGCGACGGCCATCGAAGGATCCGGCACGGATCGCCTCCTCGACCTGGAGGTCGAGCTCCTCGAAGTCGCACAGAGATGCCAGCCTGAGTTCCTCGAGCGGCAGATCGGCCAGGCCGCGATCGGCGATCGCGAGGGCGACGATCTTGCGCCCGACCCGCCCGGGACCGGTCTCGTGCTCGATCATCCGCAGCCGGAGTTCGGTCGGAGCCGCCTCGATCTCCGCGGCCGTGAGGCGATGCTCGGGATCCAGGGCGAGCAGGACGTCGAGGGCCTTGATGCGCAGGTCTTCCGCCTGCCAGGGATCGACCACGGTGGCGACGTAGAGGTCGAGGGCGTCCTCGCGGGGTCGTTCGACCAGGATGCGCAGGATCGGCGCGCGCGCCCGGTCGTTCGCGTCGAGGCGATGCCGGAGATGGTCGAGCAGAAGGCCACGCATCCTGGCGTCGCTGCGCCGCCAGATCTGCTCCGCGACGATCACCCGGCGTGGAAAGGGCCCCTCCTCCAGCCCACGCAGGAGCAGTTCGTCGGCGATGGGCACGTCGAGCGAGGAGCGGAGCTTCATGATCCGGCGCAGACGGCGGCGGCTCGCCCCTCGCGGCCCGATCTCCTCGAACAGCCGGTCGAGCAGATCGGCGAGGTCGGTCGGCGGGTTCTCGAAGGCCTCGCGCAGGACGATCTCCTCGATCCGTTCCCGGTCGAGCTCCGCGACCAGGTCGTCGAGGACGAGCATGCGCAGCCTGCGACCGGCCGTCGGAGCCAGGCGGGCGACGATCTCGCCGAGGACGCCATCACCGATCGGCCCGTCCCGCCAGAGCGATTCGGGCATGTCGGGCTCCTCGGCGGCCACGATCTCCTTCACCGCCGCCAGCAAGGCATCACCGAGCAGCTCGCGCGCGCTCGGGTCCCGCGCCAGGGCGACCCAGGCCTGGATGCGGTCCGGCCCGGGCTCCATGAAGGCCAGGGCGAGGGCGCGACTGAAGGGATCGCCGCGATCGAGCTGCAGCTCGGCGGGAGGCGGGGCCTGACCGCGCGCCCGGGCGTCGAGCAGCGCCCAGACCAGGTGACGCCGCGCCCGGCGATCACGCCAGTCGCGCCAGGGGCGCTCGACCAGGGCGTCGAGCATGGCCGGCGAACGCCCCGCGATCTCCAGGCAGAGGTCGCGCGCCCGAGCGCGCAGCTCCTCGATCGGATCGTCGAGGCGGGCGAGCAGCCGGTCGCCGCAGCGCTCGAGGACCTCCGGCGGCAAGGAACCCACCGACGCGAGCGCCGCCCGGCGCACCAGCCAGACCGGATCGTCGAGCGCGGCGAGGAGTCCGCTGGCGGCGCTCGCGTCATCGAGGCCGACCAGGGCCTCGAGGCAACGCACGCGCAGGGCGAGATTGGTCGAGCGATCCCAGCCACGCCGCGCCACCGCTTCGCGCAGGACCCGATCGGGACCGAGCCGGCTCCAGATGGCCAGAGCGCTCAGGCCCTGCTTCCAGTCGCCCTCCGCGAGCTCGTCGGCCAGCGCGGCGGCCCGATCGGGATCGGCGACGACGATGTCGGCCGCGAGCTGGCGGACACGACCCGCGTGCTCGGAGTCGCGGAGCAGAACGGCGGCTCGCTCGATCAGGGGATCGGCGTCCTGCGCAGGCAGGGCCGCAGCGGTGGCGAGGGCGACCGCCAGGAACGCGAGCGCTCTCATCGGCGGCCGAATTCCGCGAGCGCGCGCGGCAGGTGGGGACCGAGATCCTCCGGCAGGAGTCCTCGTTCCCCCCCGAGCGCGGCGGTGGCCAGGTCGGCGGCGCGGCCGTGCGCCCAGGTGGCGGCGGCCACCGCCTGCCAGTCGTCCTCTCCAGCCGCCAGGAGGGCGCCGATCATGCCGGCGAGCACGTCGCCCATGCCGGCGGTCGCCATGGCCGGACCGCCGCTGTCGTTCACCCGGTGGTGATCGCCCCGCCTCAGGACCGTGCCGGCGCCCTTGAGGACGACGGTGGCCCCGGAACGGGCGGCGAGCTCGGCGGCGGCCGCGTCGCGATCGGCCTGGATCGCCGCGGGCGAACGACCGAGCAGGGCCGCGGCCTCGCCGGGATGAGGCGTGATCACGGTCCGCTCGCGGTCGCGGAGCAGGTCGAGCCCCAGCTCGGCCAGGGCCTGCAGGCCGTCGGCGTCGAGAACGATCGGCGCGCTCACCAGGTCGAGGAGCATGGCGACGAGGGCTCGCAGATCGCGCGATCGTCCGAGGCCGGGCCCGAGGACCAGGGCGTCGGCCCTGGCCGCTCGCTCGAGGAGCTCCGCGGCGGCGGTCATCGAGAACTCGCCGGCACGCGTCTCGCGCTGGGGCAGGACGATCGTGGAGGGCCGCAAGGTGGCGACCCGGTCGGCGATGCCCGCCGGCACCGCCGCCCGGACGAAGCCGGCGCCCGAGCGAGCGGCGCCCAGGGCGGCCAGGGCCGCGGCGCCGGCCAGCCTGCGGCTCCCGGCGATGATCAGGACGTCCCCCGAGAGCCCCTTGTGCGCGTCCGCGGGACGGGCCGGGAGTGGTGAGATGCTGGCATCCATGACGATCCTCCTGGGCGGCCCCATGATAGCAGCGCGGCCGATCCCCGCCGGCAAGGAACGCCACCGACTGGACTTCGGTTCAGGGCCCTTCGCCCTCCCTTTGCCCTTGTCGCCCGGGGGGTCATGGATACAATCGCGCCGTTGAAGGCCCGCCAGGGCCGACCCGGAGGGTTGGCAGAGCGGTCGAATGCGGCGGTCTTGAAAACCGTT
This sequence comes from Planctomycetota bacterium, assembly GCA_020639295.1. Lineage (GTDB taxonomy): Bacteria > Planctomycetota > DRQF01 > JACKGY01. The sequence goes on along the minus strand of JACKGY010000013.1, from coordinate 293 downwards.
GTTGCGCGAGCAACCGGGGGTTCGAATCCCTCACCCTCCGCTTCGCCCGCGGCTCGACTCCCGGACGACGAAGGAACAACCAGGAGAGATGGCAGAGTGGCCGAATGCGCCCGCTTGCTAAGCGGGTGGAGGGCAACCTCCCCCGGGTTCGAATCCCGGTCTCTCCGCTCGACGAGGTCCTCGAGTTGCCGCTCGAGGACCTTCTTCTTGGTACCGAGATCGCCGATGGCGCGGGGCGCCGACCGCTCGGAACTTGGATGCGCGGCCGCTCGGAGCGCCAGCCGCTCGGAACT
>JACKGY010000012.1 GCA_020639295.1 Planctomycetota bacterium | reverse complement strand
TGCCCGGCCGGCCTGATTCCGATCACGACCGAAACGGCCCGGGCAGCGGTAGAGCTGCCGGGCGTCGCGGGTTAAGCTCCGGCCCATGAAGTCCTTCCAGCGAGAGCTGCGCGTCATGCGCAGGGATTGAGCCGGTGCTTTCGCCGGCGGGTACCGCTGGCGCATCGACTCACCAGACAGCTGACCCGCCGGGGCTCTCCCGGCGAGGTCCGGAGCCAGGAGCAGCCCATGGTCAGGTTCAGCAAGATCCTCCTTTCCGCCCTTCTCGTCGCCTTCCCCATCCTGCTCACCGCCTGCGGTGAGGGCGACAAGTCCGAAACGGGCGGCGCCAAGCCCGCGGTCTTCACCTTCACCGCCATCCCCGACGCCGACGAGACCAAGCTGCGGGAGATGTTCAATCCCCTGGCCGAGTACCTGAGCCAGGAGCTCGGGCTGAAGGTCGAGTACAAGCCGGTCACCAGCTACGACAACGCGGTCAATGCGATGACCAGCGGCGACGTCTTCCTGGCCTGGTTCGGCGGCCTCTCCGGCGTCCAGGCCCGGGCCCGCACCAAGGGCGAGGCCATCGCCCAGGGCGCCGAGGACACCGCCTTCTACAGCTACTTCATCGCCCACAAGTCGACCGGCCTGCAGGCCGGCGACGACTTCCCGAAGGGCATCGAGGGCAAGACCTTCACCTTCGGCAGCCAGGGTTCCACCTCCGGCCGCCTGATGCCCGAGTTCTACATCCGCAAGCACCTCGGCAAGGCGCCCGAGGCCGCCTTCAAGAGCGTCGCCTTCTCGGGCTCGCACTCGAACACCCTGCGCGCCGTGCGCGAGGGCGGCGTCGAGGTCGGCGCGATCAACTACACCGACTGGGAGAAGGCGGTGGAGGAGGGCGAGACCGGCGACGCCATCGCGATCTGGAAGACGCCCACCTTCTACGACTACAACTGGTCGGTGCCGGGCAACATCGACGAGGTCTACGGCCAGGGCTTCAAGGCGAAGCTCGAGAAGGCCTTGCTCGCCCTCGACACGGCCAACCCGGCCCACAAGAAGATCCTCGACGCCTTCCGGCGTTCGCGCTTCATCCCGGCCCGGAACTCCGACTACCAGGCCATCGAGGACACGGCGAAGAGCATCGGCATCATCCGCTGAGAGCATGACCGGAACCGATCGCGAGGCATTCCGACTGGAGGGCGTCACCAAGCGCTTCGGCGACTTCGTGGCGCTCTCCGACGTCTCGCTCCGGGTCGATCGCGGCGAGATGATCGGCCTCATCGGTCCGAGCGGCGCCGGCAAGACCACCTTGCTCCGCATCCTCGCCGGCATGTTGCAGCCGAGCGAGGGTCGGACCCTGGTGGGGGGCCACATGGTGGCGAAGCTCTCCCGCCTCGAGCTGCGCGCCGTCCGCCGGGCGACCGGCTTCATCCACCAGAGCCTCGACCTCGTGCCCGAGCTGCGCGTGGTCAGCAACGTCCTCGCCGGTCGGCTCGGCTTCGGCGGCCTCTGGGAGGCGCTCAGGCTCCTGACCTGGCCGCGCCGCGACGATCTGGTCGAGGTCCACCGTTGCCTCGAACGCGTGGCCCTCACCGAGAAGATGTACGAGCGCAGCTCGAAGCTCTCCGGCGGCCAGGCTCAACGGGTGGCGATCGCGCGGGTCCTCTTCCAGGACCCGACCGCGATCCTGGCCGACGAACCGGTCAGCGCGGTCGATCCCGCCCGTGCCCGCGACCTGCTCGAGATCCTGGCCCGGATCAACGCCGAGACCGGCAAGACCATCGTCGTCTCCCTGCATGCGATCGACCTCGCCCGCCGCCACTGCGGCCGTCTGATCGGCATGCGCGAGGGCCGCATCTTCTTCGACCGCAAGGCCGAGGAGGTCACCGACGCCGAGCTCGATCGGCTCTACGACCTCGGCGGAGCGGTGACGTGATCCCGTCGGTCGCCATCCGCCGGACCTGGGGACCGACCTCGACCTTCCTCCTCGCGCTCGGTCTGGCCACCTTCCTGGCCCTCTGGCAGCTGGACTTCCTGGGCGGCAGCTTCTCGGCGCCCGGCGGCCTCTCCGAGTTCCGCCGCTTCTTCGCCGCGGCGCTCCGGCCGACGATGACCTCGGCCAACACCGGCACCAGCATCCTGCCCGACCTCCGCGAGGCACTCGGCACCACGGTCTTCGTCGCCTTCGCCGCGATGGGCCTCGCCCTGGTGGTCGGCTTCGTCTTCGGCTGCCTGGCCAGCGAGTCACTCTGGGAGCGCGATCCGGTGGTGATGGAGACCGCGGTCGGACGGGTCGCCCAGCGCGCCCTCCTGCCGACCTGGCTGGTCGCCATCCGGGCCGTCATGGCCTTCCTGCGCAGCATTCACGAGATCTTCTGGGCGCTGCTGTTCACCGCTCTCTTCGGGCTGTCGCTGGTCTGCGGCATCCTCGCGCTGGCGATCCCCTACGCCGCGACCCTCGGGCGGATCTACGCCGAGATCATCGACGAGACGCCCCGCGATGCCGCCCGCGCCATCCGCGGCGCCGGCGGCGGCCGGGCCGCGACCTTCCTCGTCGGCCTCCTGCCGCGCGCCGCGGGCAGCATCCTCTCCTACAGCTTCTACCGCTTCGACTGCGCCCTGCGCTCGAGCTCGATCCTCGGTTTCGTCGGCTTCACCACCATCGGCCTCAACATCCGCACGGCCGCGAACTATGACCACTACCAGGAGGTCTGGACCTACCTCTATGCCCTCTTCGCGCTGCTGGTGGCCACCGAGGTGCTGAGCGGCGCCCTGCGGCGGAGGATCGCGGCATGGCGATGAACCCGGCGGAACGCTGGCAGGCCGTGCGCTCGTTGCGTCGCGACGCGCCCCGCGACCGCTTCCTGCAGATGGGCCTTCTGCTCTTCGTCGGGCTCTGCCTCGGGAGCTGGCTCTTCCTCGATGTGGATCTCCGCCATCCGATCACCGGCAAGAGCCGCTTCGCGGTCAAGCCGACCTTCCTCGACGACGCCATCCCCTTCGATCTCCGCCACCGCGACGAGGCCGGCGACTGGCGGCTGGTCTGGGACACGGGGCTGTTCTGGCGCTGGCTCGGTCGAACCGTGGCCGAGACCGGCCTCGATCCCTTCGACCTGCTGCCGGCGGAGGAGCGGCCGCGCTCCAACGCCCTGGCCGACACCCTGGCGCTCAGCGTGCTGGCCATCGTCCTCGCCGCGCTGATGTCCCTGCCCCTGATCCTGCCGGCGGCCAAGAACGTCGCCCTGCTCGAGGCCTTCCTGCCCGCCGATCGCGACGTCTCGAGACTCGAACGGACGCTGCGACGGCTCGCCTTCGCGGCCACGCGCGGCCTGCTCGTGGTCATGCGATCGATCCCGGAGTTCATCTGGGCCTTCGTCTTCCTGATCGCCTTCGGCCCGGTGGCCCTCGCCGGCATCCTGGCCCTGGCGATCCACAACGGCGGCATCCTCGGCAAGCTCGACAGCGAGTGCGTCGAGGACATGGACCTGCGCGCGACCCGGGCGCTGTCGGCGCTCGGTGCCAGCAAGAACTCGGTCGCGCTCGTGGGCATCGGACCGCGGCTGATGCCGCAGTTCCTGGTCTACTTCTTCTATCGCTGGGAGACCTGCGTCCGCGAGACGGCGATCCTGGGCGTCCTCGCCATCCGCAGCATCGGCTTCCACATCGACCACGCCTTCGCCCAGTTCCAGTACGATCGGGCCATCGTGTTCATCCTCATGAACAGCCTCATCGTCATCGGCGGCGACCTGGTGGGCACCGCCGTCCGGCGCCGGATCCGCGGGGGCGGCAACCTTGCCGCCTGAGGCCGAGCTGCCGGCGGCCCTCGCCGCGGCCCGCGACTATCCCGCGCTGCGCTGGATGGGCAGCAAGCTCCGGCTCCTGCCCTTCCTCCATGAGACCTTCGCCGCCCTCGACTTCGACCGCGCGATCGACGCCTTCTCCGGCAGCGGCTGCGTCGCCTACCTGCTCAAGTGCATGGGCAAGCAGGTCCTCGCCAACGACGCCATGCGCGTCGCCGTGACCATGGCCGAGGCGCTCGTCGTCAACGAGCGCGAACGGATCGGCGCCGAGCGCATCGACCGGCTGGCCGCGCTGCCGGGCAATCCCGAGGGCTTCATCACGCGCACCTTCGCCGGCATCTTCTTCACTCCGGCCGACCTGGCCTTCCTCGACGCCGTCTGGGACGAGCTGGACCGCGATCCGGGCCTGCCGCGGGCGCCGATCCTGGCGGCGCTGGCGCGGGCGGCGATCAAGCGCCAGCCGCGCGGCGTCTTCACCGTCGCCGGCGATCCCGAGCACATGAAGGACGGCCGCCGCGACCTCCGCCTCGACCTCCGCCAGCAATTCCGCGAGAACGCGGCCCTGGTCGATCGCCGGGTCTTCGCCTCGGGTCGCGACCACGAGACGCGCTTCGGCGAGGTCTTCGATCTCGAGGGCCGGGCGGCCGATCTGGTCTACCTCGACCCGCCCTACGTGCCGCGCGCCGATGACAACTGCTACGTGAAGCGCTATCACTTCGTCGAGGGCCTGGTCACCCGCTGGCGGGCCCCCGAGGCGCGCATCCGCGAGGACTCGAAGGTGAAGAAGCTGGTCAAGAGGAAGTCGCCCTTCGGGTCCCGGCGCAGCGCCCCGGCGGCCTTCGATCGCCTCTTCGCTGCCTTTCCCGGCGCGACCCTCGTGCTGTCCTACTCGGCGAACGGCTGGCCCGATCTCGACGAGCTGGTCGCGATGATGCGCCGTCATCGCCCGCGGATCGAGGTCGAGCGCTGTGCCCATCGCTACTCCTTCGGGACCCACGGCGGCGTCGCGGCCGCGCGCCGGGAGACCGAGGAGTACCTCGTCGTGGGGCGCTGATGCGGATCCTGGTCGTCATCCCCACGCTCGACGAGGCCGAGAACATCGGGCCGCTGCTCGACCGTCTGCTCGCGCTGCCGCTCGATCTCGGCGTCGTCGTGGTCGACGATGCCAGCGCGGACGGCACCGCCGCGATCGTGCGCGCGCGCCTGGCCGATCCGCGTCTGTTGCTGATCGAGCGCCCGGGACGGCTCGGACTGGGCAGCGCCTACGCCGCCGGCTTCGCCGAGGCACGTCGGCTCGGGGTCGACTTCGCGGCGACCATGGACGCCGACTTCTCGCACGAGCCGGAGGCGCTGCCGGCCCTCCTCAACCGCGCCGAGCGCGAGGCCGCCGATCTGGTGGTGGGCTCGCGCTACGTTCCCGGCGGCAGCATCGACAACTGGGGCCCGGGGCGGCGCCTCCTGTCCGCGGTCGCGAACCGCCTCACCCGCGGCCTGGTCGGCATTCCGGTCGCCGACTGCACCTCGGGCTATCGCCTCTACCGGACCGCGGTCTTCGACCGCGTCGACCCGGATCGGATCCGGTCGCACGGCTACTCCTATCTCGAGGAGATGATCGTCGCCTGCTGGCGCGCCGGTCTGGTGATCCGCGAGGAACCGATCCGCTTCGTCGACCGTCGCGCCGGCCGCTCGAAGATCTCCCAGATCGAGATCCTCAAGGGCGCCGTCACCCTTCTCCGCCTCGGTCTCTCCCGGCGTCGCTGAGCCGCGCCGACGGCTGCCGGCGTCTTCCGGCTCAGTCCTCCTCGGCGGCCGGCGGCAGGAGGAAGCGCTCGCGTTCCGCGGCCGAGAGCCCGGGCAGGCCACGTTCTCGGGCGGCGGCCAGGGGATCGAGGGGCAGGCGCAGCAGAGCGCCGTCACGCCGCATCACCAGCAGGTTCTCGCCATCGGCCGTGAACTCGGTCTGCACCGCCGGCAGCTCGGGAACCGCGAGCAGGGTCCGGCCGGTCGCGGCCTCGAGGACATGGAGACCGGGGAGGCCATCGGAGGTGATCGCCACCCGGGCAGCGTCCGCCGACCAGGCGGCGAGCGAACAGCGATGCGCCAATTTGATCGGCGGACCGATCAGACCCTGCGCGAGGTCCAGGAAGCGGATCTCGTGGCGCTCATCGTCCTGGTCGAAGATCGTCGCGGCGACCGCGCGCCGTCCGTCGGGCGAGATCGAACGCAGATCGAGACGCAGGTCGCCGCCGCCGAAGCGGTGGCGGAGTCCCTTCTCGTGCAGGTCGATCAGGCAGGGGCCGCCGTCGGCGTTCACCAGGATGCTCCCGCCGTCCGGCAGGAAGGCGCAGGTCCCGCCCGGCGCGGTGACGGCCTCGGGAAGATCAACCGTCTCGCCGGTGAAGCGGTCGACCACCGTGAGGCCATCGAAGGAGGAAGCGGCGGCGAGCGCGCCTTCGGGAGCGAAGCACGCCGTCCCCGTGCCCCAGGCCCATATCCGATGTTCGAGAGTCTTGTCCCGCCAGGTCCGGATGAGCGTGTCGCTGGTCGTGCGCAGGAAGACCAGGTTGCCGTCGGCGCTGAGGTCGAGGCCGGGCCAGAGCGGGTCGCTCTGGCGGACCCGGGCGACTTCCTCGTCGTGCAGGCACTCCAGCTTCTCGAGGTCGTAGATCAAAAGCCTCGAGGGTGGCGGTTCCTTGGCGTCGACCAGGGGTTCGCGCGTCCCGAGGGTCAGCGCCAGGAGGGGCGCGCGGGCGGCGAAGGCCGCGGCCGCGACCGTCAGCCCCTTCTCGCCGACCTCGAGCCGTGTCGCACCGTCGGCCAGTCGGATGAGGCGTGCGCGGCCGTCCGTCTGCGCCGCGAGGACGAGGGCCCGATCCGGGGACAGCCAGATCCGTGGCGGTGAGCGCTCCGAAGAGAGTGGCGGCGCCGCGAGCAGCCGCGGCGGGAAGGTGGCCTCGTCACCCTGCCAGGAGACGCGGCCCTGACCCAGGACGACGGTGGCGCCACCCCCGGCCGGGCGCAGGGCGCGTTCGATCGCCCGCATGCCGGTCGCGAGGGTCGATTGGCCGCCGTCCGGACGGATCAGTTCGACCTTGCCGGCCAGACCCCAGGCGAGAAGGCTGCCGTCGGCGGCGACCTCGAGGCCGCTCGTGGGCGGGAGCGAGGCGAGGGGGACCGGGCTTGTGCCGGGCTCGAGGAAGTAGAACCGGTCCTGCGCCGGCTCCTTGACCAGGAAGCCCCGTTCGATCAGGCGGACCACCAGGCCCTCGCCGGCGTCGTGGAAGTCGGTCCAGGAGCCGTCGCCCGCGAGGTCGAGGCGGAGGACCTTCCGGCGATCGCCGCTGACCCGGAAGAGGGCGGTGCCATCGAGGGCCAGGACACAGGCCGGTCGAGGCCCGAGGCCCGAGAGCAGGTAGGCGGCCGCCGACTCGTTCGCGGCGGCCTCGTCGCTCAGCCTGGCGCTGAAGGCGATCTCGCCCAGCCGGGTGTCGACCACGTCGACCGTCCGATTGCCGTCGTCGACGAGCAAGAGCCGTGCGACCTTCGGCGCCGGGAGCAGACGCGTGCGGTCAGGCCGTCCGGCATTCTGGATCTCGCGCAGGCGGTCGCCGCTCGTGCGTTCGAAGAAGCGCAGGATGTTGTCGTCGGCGAAGGTCGCGATCGTCTCCTCGTCGACGAAGAGCGCGCGGAGCACGGCGCCGCCATGGCCGACGAAGACCTTCTTCCGTTCACCGCTGGCAAGATCGAAGAGCCAGGCGGCGCGATCGGTCGTGCCCAGGAGCACCTGCGTGGCGGCGGCGTCGAAGGCGATGTCGGTGACCCGGGAGTCGACCTTGATCCGCTGGCGGATCGACAGATCCTCGGTCGTGGCGATGGCCAGCTCGACCCCTCGGGTAGTGAAGACGATCCGGGCGGAGTCGGGCGAGAAGGCCATGCGACCCTCCTCGGCCAGGTCGGCCACGCGCCCCAGGATCGAGCCGTCCCCGGCGCGGGTGAGGACCAGCGCATCGGCGAGGCGGATGGCGAGGGTCTTGCCGTCGGGGGCGAGCAGGAGATCCTGGGCGTTCTCGACCACCGCGATCTCATGGTTCGCCGCCATGGCCCGGGCGAGACCGCCGCGCGCGGCCGCGGTGTCGGCGAGTTCCCGAGCCGTGACCGCGAGACGCAGGCCGAGGCCGGGGTCCTGGGCGATGGTCCGGTCGGCCGCCTCCGCGATGCGGAGCGAACGCTCGTGCTCGAGGAGATCCTCGCGCGCCCGTAGCTCGCGCTCGAGCTTCTCTCGCGCGCGCGTCGAGCCGGCCCGCTCGCTCTTCAGCTCGCGGACCTCCTCCTCCTGCTGGCGGCGCAGGTCGAGGGCGTGGCCGCGCGACTGTTCGGCCCGTTCGACCTGGTCCTCGGCCTCGCGGCGCGCGGACTCGGAACCCTCGAGCCGACGGTGCAGGGCCAGCGCCCAGACGATGGCGCCCGTCGCCATCAGGGCGACGATCAGCAAGATGACCACGTTGGCCGCCGCGCGCTGCTCGATCCTTCGGCTTCGCATCGCGATCCTCTCCCGGAACCGACCTTCTTCCCGGGACGAGCATACCCGATCGGCGCGGAATCCGACGCGTGGTGGATTCATGCCCGGAGCCGTGATCCGGAGCGCTGATCGCCGGTCGGGCCGACCGAACTTGCCGATGCCTTGGTGACGTTCAACGAAGCCGCCCAGCGGCCGGCGGACCTGCCGGCTGGGCAGCCGGCGCTCTGGAGCGCCGGCTCCGCCTCTTCCTCCAGGCCGGGTGGCCTAGCCTTCTTCGCCCTCGAGTCGTCGCCCTTCGGCTGCGCAGCGAGCGCTGCGCGGTCCTACCGGAGCGCCAGCAAGGACCGCGGAGCGCCTGCTCCGCCTCTTCCTCCAGGCCGGCCGGCCTAGTCTTCTTCGCCGTCGAGTCGTCGCCCTTCGGCTGCGCAGCGAGCGCTGCGAGCGCTGCGCGGTCCTACCGGAGCGCCAGCCGCTGGCTGGCCCAGGTCAGTCGCGCTGGCAGCTCACCACGCGGCCGAAGCGATAGACGACCTTCCAGCCGGTGACGTAGACGAACTGCGAGCCCGACTGGCCTTCGTAGACGGTGCGGGGCGAGCCGAGGATGCGCGCCGCCTCCGCCGCCGGCTGGCCCAGGTAGGGGGCGTCCGTTCCCGGCCGCCGCAGGGGGCGGCCCTCCGGCATCGATCCGGCCAGGCCGACCAGGACCTCGTCGTGGATGGTCGCCTCGAGGCCACGGACCCGGCCGTAGCGCCAGACCATGAGGTCGAGACCGTAGTCGATCTCGTCCGGCAGGCCGTGGAGTTCGATCAGTTTCGCGATCGGATCACCGGTGGCGAGGGTCGGTTCGATCCTCCTGGCCGGCGCCGGTTCGGGGGCCGGCCGGCGATCGACGAGATTGCCCAGCAACGCGGTGACGACGAGGGTGACGATGGTGATGGCCTTCATGTCCTGCTCCCATGTAGATGGGGCTCGGACGCGACGCGCTCCGCCGTCTTCCGGCCAATCCGGGGACTACTTGAGCTTGCGCAGCCAGTCCGGCCGCGCGAGCGGGCGATCCATCTTCCAGAGCTTCGCCGCGCCCTTCTCGCGCCAGTCGGAGATCTTCAGCGCGAAGGCGGGCTTGAGCTTCCTGGCCTCGGCGGCCTCGAGGAGCCCGTTCTCGACCATCTTCGCCACCCGCTCCCAGTAGAGCGCGGCCAGGGCCTCGCGGCCGAGCTGGACCCTCGCCTGGACCTCGCTCGGCTTGGTGTCGCCCGGGAAGCGCAGCCGGAGTTCCGCGGCGAGTTCGGCCGACATCGGCAGGCCCGAGTAGCGGTCGAGCACGCCCCGCAGCATCAGCGGGCGTTCCCACCAGGATGCCGCCGGTCGACTCTCGTGCTGGACCATCCCGAGCGGGGCGCGGTGGACGTGGCTGGCACCGGGGCCGTCGATGCCGAGCGGCCAGCAGTCGATGCAGAGTTCCGTCGGCATGCCGTAGTCGATCGACCGCGGGAAGCCGGCGGGCGCGATCACCTCCTTCCAGCGTCGCGCCGTCTTGCGGCCACCGCGGTAGCCGCCGAGGCCCGCGTTCGGGCCCTCCATGATCACCTCGATCACCGGTTCGGCCTCGGTCAGGAGCCAGAGGCCGAAGCGGGGCGAGGGCTTGCTGGCCAGCAGGCCGACGACCACCTGGTAGACCTCCCAGTCGATCGGCTCGGCGAGCTGGCCCAGGAGCCAGTCCTCCGCCCGGGCCGGGTCGAGGCTCGCCACGGCGACGCACATCCGGATCGGCGCGAACTCGGCGCGCAGACGCGCGAGGCGCGGCGAGTCGATCGCCACCTTGTTCATGAACAGGGCATCGGCGAAGGCGCGGAAGGCGTAGGCCCGCTCCTGGTCCACCTCCCGGGTCTCGATCGCTCCGCCGAGCAGCTCGGCGATCTTCTCGGCCACCGGCTTCAGGCCCTTCTCGGCCGCCTGATGCCCGGCGGTGGCCAGGTCGGCGGCGCTGTTGGACTTCAGGAGTTCCAGGCAGGACTCGGTGGTCCCGGCCTGCGCCGGGGCCAGCGCCGCCAGGAGCAGGGCGATCAACAGGGAGCGGGTCAGTCGGGCGGTCGTCGCCATGGGGCATCCTCTCGTATGGCGGGTCACCTGGCCCGGGCAGTGTAGCAGGAAGTCCCGAGCGGGCAGCCCCCGCCCCGGCGCCCGCCGGGGCGGGGGCTGCCCGGCGCCATCGGTCCGGGCGCCCCCGGCGCGAGTGCCGGACGGTCGAGCGATTCGCCACCGCCGCCCGTGGAGGTGGTGGGCGAAGCGGGTTAGGATCGCTCGAGGCCGCCCGGGGCCGCTGTCCCGCCGCGATGGCCACCCACGACGATCGCATTCTGCAATTCCGAGGAGATTCTCCGTGGTCAACATCTCGACCGATGCCGTCTGCGCCCTCTACGAGAAGTCGAGGGCCATTCACGAGAAGGCCCGCAAGCGACTCGGCCGTCCCCTCACCCTCGCCGAGAAGGTCCTGATGGCGCACGCCGACGACTTCGACGGCGAGAGCTTCGAGCGGGGATCGAGCTACGTCCTGCTCCGGCCCGATCGCGTCGCCATGCAGGACGCCACTGCCCAGATGGCGCTGCTCCAGTTCATGCACGCGGGCCGCGAGAAGACCGCGGTGCCGTCCACCGTCCACTGCGACCATCTCATCCAGGCCCGCGTCGGCGCCGAGAAGGACATGGCCGTGGCGGTCGACACCAACCGCGAGGTCTACGACTTCCTCAAGAGCGTATCGAGCCGCTATGGCATCGGCTTCTGGAAGCCGGGCGCCGGCATCATCCACCAGGTGGTGCTCGAGAACTACGCCTTCCCCGGCGGGATGATGATCGGCACCGACTCCCATACGCCCAATGCCGGCGGCCTCGGCATGGTCGCGGTCGGCGTCGGCGGCGCCGACGCGGTCGACGTCATGGCGGGCATGCCCTGGGAGGTCAAGTACCCCAAGCTCATCGGCGTCAACCTGAAGGGCAAGCTCAACGGCTGGACCGCGCCCAAGGACGTCATCCTCAAGCTCTGCGGCCTGCTCACCACCAAGGGCGGCACCGACAAGATCGTCGAGTACTTCGGCGAGGGTGCCGACAGCATCTCCTGCACCGGTAAGGGCACGATCACCAACATGGGCGCCGAGCTGGGCGCCACCTGCTCGATCTTCCCCTACGACGCCAACATGGCCGCCTACCTGAAGACGACCGATCGCGCCGCCCTCGCCGCCCTCGCCGACGAGTTCAAGGACTGCCTGCGCGCCGACCCCGAGGTCGCCTCCGACCCGGCGCGTTACTACGACGAGATCGTCGAGATCGACCTCTCGGCCCTCGAACCCCACGTCGTCGGCCCGCATTCGCCCGACGTCGCCCATCCGATCTCCCAGCTCAAGAAGGACTGCGAGACCGAGGGCTACCCGCGCGCGCTCAGCTCGGCGCTGATCGGCAGCTGCACCAACTCCTCCTACGAGGACATCGGCCGCAGCGTCCATCTGGCCAACCAGGCCCGCGAGCACGGGATCAAGGCGAAGTCGGCCTTCTGGGTCTCGCCCGGGTCCGACCAGATCTTCGAGACCATGAAGCGTGACGGCCAGCTCGAGGCCCTCGAGGCGGTGGGCGCCACCGTCCTGGCCAATGCCTGCGGTCCCTGCATCGGGCAGTGGAAGCGCGACGACATGGAGAAGGGGACGCCCAACTCGATCATCACCTCCTTCAACCGCAACTTCCGCGGCCGCGCCGACGCCAACCCGGAGACCCTCGCCTTCATCGGCAGCCCGGAGATCGTCACCGCGCTCGCGCTCGCCGGCGACCTCGGGTTCAATCCGATCACCGACGAGCTCACCGACGCCAAGGGCCAGAAGTTCAAGCTCCAGCCGCCGACCGCCGACGCGCTGCCGAAGAGCGGTTTCGCCAAGGGTGATGCCGGTTTCATCGCGCCGCCCCAGGATGGCTCCGGCGTGACCGTGGCGGTCGCGCCCGACAGCGAGCGCCTTCAGCTCCTGGCCAAGTTCGCGCCCTGGAACGGCGAGGACTTCCGTGGCCTGCGCGTCCTGCTCAAGGCCAAGGGCAAGTGCACCACCGACCACATCTCGCCGGCCGGCGCCTGGCTCCGCTTCCGCGGTCACCTCGACCGGATCTCGGACAACATGTTCCTGGGCGCGGTCAACGCCTTCACCGGCGAGACCGGCCAGGGCGTCGACCAGATCTCGGGCGAGAGCGGGCGTAACTTCGCGGCCATCGCGCGGCACTACAAGGAGGCGGGCGAGGGCTGGGTGTCGATCGGCGACGTCAACTACGGTGAGGGCTCGTCGCGCGAGCATGCGGCCATGTCGCCTCGCTTCCTCGGCGCCAGGGCGGTCATCGTCCGCTCCTTCGCGCGCATCCACGAGACCAACCTGAAGAAGCAGGGCGTCCTGCCCTTCACCTTCGCCGACCCGGCCGACTACGAGAAGATCCTCGCGGACGACCGGCTCGACATCGTCGGCCTGAAGGAACTCGCGCCGAAGAAGCGGGTGAAGATGGTCGTGCATCACGCCGGCGGCTCGACCGACGAGATCGAGCTGAACCACACCCTGAACGACGAGCAGATCGCCTGGTTCAAGGCCGGTTCGGCCCTCAACCTGATCGCCCAGCAGAACCAGGGCTGAGGCGCTCGCCGCGGATCCGACGGAGAAGGGCCTCGACCCGCGGGTCGAGGCCCTTCGCATGGATGCCGCCGTTCTTGACCGCGCCCGGTAGCGGAGGGTAGCGTCGACGACCACCGACGTGTTCGGCCGATGGCCGAGGCCTTCCCTTCCCCCTGCGGAGTCCTCCCGTGATCGACCGGCGACTGGCGGGCATCCCCGTCGCGATCATCGTCTTCGCCCTGATCGCCACGGTCGCGCCGGCCCAGTTCCTGCGCCGCTGCTGGGTCGACGCCCGGGTCGCGATCGCGAACCACGGGCAAGCGGTCGTCTGGCTCGACGACGTCGATGGCGACGGACGCCGCGACTTCGCGGTCGGCGCGCCCGTCGCCAACGGCCCCGGCGAGGTCTACGTCTGCTCCGGCCACGACGGCCGGCTCATCTACCTCTTGGCGGGAACGAGCCAGGTGGAGCGCTTCGGCAGCGCCCTGGCGCGGCTCGGCGACCTCGACGGCGACGGGCTCGGCGAACTCGCCGTGGGCTCGCCCCTCCTCTACTCCCCCTTCGGCGGCACCGGGAAGGTGAGCGTCTTCTCGTCCGCGACCGGCATTCTTCTCTGGGAACGATGGGCCTTCGGCTTCAGCTCCGGCTTCGGGACCTCCCTGGCGAACGCCGGCGACGTCGATGGCGACGGCTTCGCGGACCTCATCGCCGGCAGCAGCATGAGCCTCGCCAATCCGCTGGCCATCGGCGAGGTCCGGGTCATGGCCGGCCTCGATGGGGCCACCATCCGCCGCCATGTCTACGCGACGAGCACCGATCTCGGCGAACGCATCGTGGCCGGCGCCGGCGACGTGAACGGCGACGGCTTCGCCGACTACTACGTCGGCCGACCGCATCACCCGGGCCTCGGCAACCAGCGCGGCAACCTCGAACTTCATTCCGGCGCCACCGGCGGTCTCATCTGGACGCTCGGCGGCGCGGCCGATCACGACTACCTGGGCTTCGCCCTCGCCGGCGGCCGGGACCTCGACGGCGACGGCATTCCCGACGTCGCGGTCGGCATCCCGGCCTACGCCCTCGCCGCCGCGGGGCCGGGGCGTGTTCGCCTCGTCTCGGGCGCTTCCGGCGCGCTGATCCGCGAGCTCGTCTCGACGACGGCCAAGGACGGCTTCGGCTACGCCCTGAGCTGGGTCGACGACCTGGACGGCGACGGCCTGAGCGAGGTCGCGGCAGGGGCACCCTGGCAGGGCCCCCTGAACGCCTGGACCGGGCGCGTCGACGTCCTCTCCGGCGGCAGCGGCGCCCTGATGACGAGCATCGAGACCTCGACCCTCAATGGTCTCTTCGGCGGCGCGCTCGATGCCGCGGACCTGGACGGCGACGGCCGCAGCGACCTCCTGGTCGGGGCTCGCTCCGAGCCCGGACCCGGGACCGCCAGCGGTCGCGTGCACCTCTTCCAGGGCCTTCCGTCCCATGCCAGCACCTATGCCAGCGCCCTGCTGCCGAACGCAGCCCTGCAGCTCGGGGCCGACGAGACCGCGGCGACGCCCTGGAACTCCCTGATCGACATCCGTTGCAGCGGTGCCACGCCTTTCGGTCTGGGCGCCGCCTTGCTCAGCCAGGCTCCGATCGACTACCCGACCTCCGGGCTGGCGCTCCTGGTCGCGATCGACCCGGTCAACCTGGTCCTGATCGGCAATCTGGGCTACGACGCGACCGGGAGCTTCGATCTCCCGGGCCTCAGCCTCCACGATCCCAACATCATCGGTGCCCGGCTCTTCCTGCAGTTCTTCGAGTTCCAGCCGACGCTCCGCTGCTCGAACGGCCTGACCTTCCAGGTCGTCCGTTGACCGGTCCGGCGCCGCGCCTTGCGTCATCGGCACAGCTGTTATGATGCGGGACCCTTCGCACAGGAGCCCGAATCGCCATGTCCGAGTCCATCCAGGTCGTGATCGAGCCGACGCCGAACCCCAACTCGCTGAAGTTCAGCTGGGCTGCGACCGTCGTCGACGGCGGGCCCTTCGATTTCGCGAATCCGAAGGTCGCCGAGAGTTCGCCCCTCGCCACCAAGCTCTTCCGGCAGAACGGCGTCATGGGCGTCTTCATCGCCCGTGACTTCGTCACCGTCACCAAGCACCCCGGCGTCGGTTGGGAACTGCTCCAGGTCCTGGTGAAGGACGTCATCCGCAATCACGTCGAATCCGGTGAGCTCATCGTCGAGCCGGACGCGAAACCGGCCGAGCTGGCCGCCGATCCGGCCGACGTCGAGGCCCGCATCCGCAAGGTGCTCGACGAGCAGATCCGGCCCGCGGTCGCGATGGACGGTGGCGACATCCACTTCGTCGGCTTCAACGCCGGCGTCGTCCTGCTTCAGCTGAAGGGGGCCTGCTCGGGCTGCCCGAGCAGCATGGCGACCCTGAAGATGGGAGTCGAGAACCGCCTGCGCCAGGAGGTGCCGGAGGTGGTCGAGGTGGCCCAGATCATGTGATCGCGCCCGCGCGCACCGTTCGAGGCGAGGCGATGATCGAGAACCTGATCCTCGACTGGTCCGGCACGCTGGCCGACGACGTCGGCACCACGCTGGCCGCGACCAACGACACCCTGCGCCATTTCGGCGCCGAAGCGGTCGACCTGGCCACCTATCGCCGTGACTTCGTGTTGCCGGTGATGGGCTTCTATGGTCCGCGCCTGCCGGGCCGCAGCCTGGAGGAGATCGACCGGGTCTTCTTCGCCGCCTTCCGAGCCCGCGAGAGCGCGGCGCCGCTGTTCCCGGGCGTCCGTGACCTGCTCGTGGTCCAGCGCAGCCGCGGGATCAGGCTCTTCGTGCTCTCGACCATGGCGCAGGACGTCCTCGACGCCGCGGTGACGGCTCACGGTCTCGAGGGATTCTTCGACCGGGTCATCGGCGGCGCCGCCGACAAGGGTCCGGCGATGGAAGAGCTGATCGCCACGGCCGGCCTCGAGCGTGATCGCAGCCTCTACGTCGGTGACACCCGCCACGACGTCGAGGTCGCCAAGGCCAGTCGCGTCCGCGCCGGCGCCTCGACCTGGGGCTACACCGCCGCCACCGAACTCGAGGCGGCCGGGCCCGACTACCTCTTCGCCGACCTTGCCGATCTGGTCGCCACCCTGGACCGCGAGTACCTGCTCGACCGCCAGCCCCTGGTGATCGCGACCGTCGGCGGCGTCGTCCGCGACCCGAGGGGGCGCATCCTCCTGGTCCGGACCCGGAAGTGGTCCGACACCTTCGGCATCCCGGGAGGTAAGATCGATCGCGGCGAGACCATGCTCGAGGCCTACCTGCGCGAGATGCGCGAGGAGGTGGGGCTCGAGGTGGAGAACACGAGCTTCGTGATGATCCAGGACTGCATCGACAACCCGGAGTTCGTCAAGCCGAGGCACTTCCTGCTGATCAACTACCTGTCCGAGACCGACCGCCCCGAGGCGGTGGTGACCAACTACGAGATCGAGGAGCACCGCTGGCTGAGCCCGGCGGCGGCGCTCGAGCTGAACCTGAACACGCCGACCCGCCTACTGCTCGACGAACTCCTGCGCAGCGGTCGGCTGGCACTGGACGGAGACGAGCGATGATCGGGACGATCCTCCTCGAGGGCCTCGAGGTCAACTGCATCATCGGCATCCACCCCCACGAACGGGTCGAGCCGCAGAGCATCCTGGTGGACTGCGAGATGGACCACGACCTCGCGCAGGCGGCGGCCACCGACGACATTGCCGCGACCATCGACTACAGCGCCGTCGCCGGCCTCCTGCGGGACCTCGCGGTCGAGGGCCGCTATCAGCTGATCGAGACCTACGTCGAGGAGGCCGCCGCGCGGATCATCGAGCGCTTCGGCGCGCTCCGCGTGATGCTCAAGGTGATGAAGCCGGACGCGGTGCCCGAGGCCCGCTGGTCGGCGGTGCGGATCGAGCGCCGGTCATGAGCGGCATCCGTCGTGATCTGCGCGGCAAGACCGCGCTGGTGACCGGCGCCGCGCGCCGGCTCGGTCGTCATCTGGCCCTGAGCCTGGCGGAGGCGGGCGCCGACGTCGTGGTGCACCACAACGAGCATGGCGACGAGGCCGAGGCCGTCCGCGACGAGATCCGCGCCCTGGGCCGCGAGGCCTGGGCCCTGCGCGCCGACTTCCTCGAGCCCGGCGCGGCCGGTCGGCTGGCGGACGAGGTCAGGCAACTGACCGGCGGTTACCAGATCCTGGTCAACAACGTCGGCAACTACCTGGTCAAGGGCGCGCTCGAGACCACGGTCGAGCAGTTCCGCGCGATCCTCGAGGCCAATCTCCTGGCGCCCCACGAGCTGATCCGGGCCTTCGTCGCCCAGCTTCCCGAGGGCGAGGCGGGACAGATCCTGAACGTCGGCTACGCCGGGGTCGAGCACATCCGGCCGCATCCCCGCGCGACCGCCTACCAGATCTCGAAGACCGGGCTCTACATCCTCACCAAGACCTTCGCCGAGGTCCTCGCCCCGCGCGGCATCCGCTGCAACATGATCTCGCCGGGCCAGCTCGAGAACTCCGTCGACCTTCCGGACGACCTCGGCGCCGCGATCCCGCTCGGCCGTGCCGGCCGTCTGGCCGACGTCGAGGACGCGTTGCACTACCTGCTCGACTTCGACGGCTACGTCACCGGCGTCAACCTCGACGTGGCCGGCGGCTATCGCCTCTGATCGTCGCCCGAGTTGATCAACGCCCGACCCTGACGCCTGCCTCGGAGCGCCGGCTGCCCAGCCGAAGCTCGAAGGCTCTCGACGAAGAAGCCAGGGCCAGCCAGCGGCTCGCGCTCCGGTGGGACCGCGCAGCGCCGGCTGCGCATCCGAAGCTCGAAGGTCCTCGACGAAGAAGCCAGGGCCAGCCAGCGGCTGGCGCTCCGGTGGGACCGCGCAGCGCCGGCTGCGCATCCGAAGCTCGAAGGCTCTCGACGAAGAACCCAGGGCCAGCCAGCGGCTGGCGCCTCGGAGCGCCGGCTGCCCAGCCGGCCTGGAGGAAGAAGCGGAGCAGGCGCTCCGCGGTCCTCGAGGAGGGGGCAGCCAGGGTCCGACGCGCGGGTCAGCGTCGGTTGATGGCGGGGTCCTCGTTCCGGAAGCTCAGGGCCTCGTCGCCGCGCAGGTGGATCATCGCCATGGCGGCGTCGTAGACGTAGGGAGCGAGCGCCGAGGACAGCCGACCGTCGAGCGCCATGGCCTGGAAGGACGACTTGAAGCGGTCGACCACGGCCGGCAGCTCGACCTTGCCGTTGGTCACCACGGTGCGGGGCGGTCGTAGATTGCGTCGCGTGACCTCGTCGAGCTGGGCCGAGAGCCTCTCGCCCTCGTAGGCGAAGGGCATCAGGGGCGGTGAGCCGCGGCTGCCGTCACAGAGCGCGAAGAAGCTGCGGGCGTCGGCGAAGTCGGTGCGCAGCATGCCGTCCCGGATGTTGCTCAACGACACCGGCTGGCCGGCGAGCCGGGCCACCGCGCGATCGTCCCGGGCGGGGATGTCGTTGATGAAGTGCACCTGCCGGAAGTTGTGCAGGACCAGACGGAGCGCCGAGGCGTTGTAGAGGTTGATCAGCGCCGCCTTGAGTTCCTCGGCCTGGAGGCCGGCGATGTCGAGATCCTCGAACCGTCGCAGGTAGTGGTCGAGCTCGTCGGCCCGCTTCTCGAGGGCCGGGTAGTCGACCAGGCCCTGGTCGTCCACCACCGCGGCGAGGAGCGCGCCGAGGTCGTCGTGATCCATGTCGGCCTGGCCGGATTCGAGACTCCGGGCGATGGACTCGGCCAGCTTGCCGCCGATCGAGTGGGCCTGTGGCGTGAAGTCCTCGCGGCTCAGGCAGCCGCGGATGCCGACGGGGATGCCGACCATCGCCAGCAGGAAGACGGTGAGCAGCTTCCAGGGGAAGGGCTGGCGGATCGGGTCGCCGGACTCGGTGACCGGGGTCTTGTATTCGGGGTGCAGGACGGCGTCGATCTGGGCGCCGATCAGCAGCACCATGCTCATCAGGTAGAACCAGAACAGCGAGATGATGACCGCGCCGAGACTGCCGTAGAGCTTGTCGTAGTTGTTGACCTGGTCGAGATAGAGCTTGAAGCCGTAGCTGACCGCGATCCAGCCCAGCACCGAGAAGAAGGTGCCGGGCGTGAACACGCGGAAGCGACGCTTCACCGCGGGGCAGAGCCAGTAGAGCCCGGCGTGGGTGAGGAAGAGGAAGAAGATCGGCACCATGTTGCGCAGGAGCACGAAGAGCACCTCGCCGAACCAGCCGAGACTGATCCGCGCGAGCACGAAGCTCTCGATCCTGGGGCCGAGGAGCAGCAGCAGGATGGCGATGATGAGCAGGAGGCCGAGCAGGCAGGTCATCACCAGCGACAGGCCGAAGAAACGCACGTAGCGGCGAGGGTCCTTCAGGCCGAAGGCCTTGTTCAGGCCCCGGGTGGTCGAACTCATCGCGCCGGCGCTCATCCACAGGCAGACGAGGAGCGTCGCGCCGAGCAGGTTGGTCTTCCGGACGGTCGTGACCTCGCGGATGGTCTCCTGGAGCAGGCCGACCATCTCCTCGGGGGCGACGTCGCGCAGCCGGGCCATGGTGACCGCGAAGAGGTCCGGAACCGGCAGGAAGGCGACCACGGTGGTGAGGAGGAGGAAGAAGGGGAAGACGGCCATCATCGCGAAGTAGGCCATCTCCGCCGCGTGATTGGGCAGGTCGTTCTTCACGACCTCGCGGATCACCTTGACGATCCAGCGCAGTGCCTTCATCGAGCGCCAGTCCTCCGTTGCGGGCCGGTCGTCATTCGTCGTCCCGGGGCGAGCTTTTCGCGACCCGTCGCCATTCTGTCGGACCGGGGGGGCCTTGCAAGGCGTGGCGGTCGACTCAGTCGCCCGATCGCGCCGCGGCGCGACCGGCCACGGTGCCGGTGGCGAAGGCCGCCTGGAAGTTGAAGCCGCCGATCGGACCATCGAGATCGAGCAGTTCGCCGGCCACGAAGAGCCCGGGCAGGCGCCGCGATTCCATGGTGGTCGGATCGATCTCGTCGAGGTCGACGCCCCCGGCGGTGACCTCGGCCTTGTCCCAGCCTTCGTCGGCGGTGACCACGAGCAGCATGCGCTTGAGCGCGGTCACGAGGTTCTGGCGCTCCTCGCGTCGCAGTTCCGAGCTGCTGCGCTCGGCCGGGATGCCCGCCGCGCTCAGGAAGGCCGCCGCCAGCCGCCGGGGGAAACTCGCCGGCAGGAGCTGCTGGATCGGCTGGCGCCGGGCGGCCGCGGCCTTGAAGCGGGCGTCGAGCTCGGTCGCGTCGATCTCGGGCAGCCAGTCGAGCCGCAGGCGTCGACGGCCGTCGGGACCGGGGAGGAGGCGACCGGAGACGTCCATCGGCCCCGGTCCGGAGAGACCGCGATGGGTGAAGAGGAGCGGTCGGCGGCGCGTAAAGGTGGGTCGGCCACGATCGTCCACCGCCTCGACCACGACGTCCTCGACCGCGATCCCGGTGAGGGAGCGCAGCCAGGCCTCCTCGATCACCAGCGGCACCAGCGCCGGGCGCGGGCTGACGATCCGGTGCCCGAGCCGCTCGAGCCAGGCGTAACCGTCGCCGGTCGTGCCGGCCTTCGGGTAGGAACGGCCGCCGACGGTGACCACGACGCGCGCCGCCTCGATCTGGCGGCGCGTGCTGCGGATGCGGAAGCCGCCGCCCTCGAGGGCTTCGATGGCCAGGATGCCCTCGTCGACCGCGAGCTCGACGCCGGCCCGGTCCAGGCGATGGAGGAAGGCGCGGAGCACGTCGCCGGCCCGGCCGGAGACCGGGAAGACCTTCTCCAGCGGGTGCTCGGCGGTGGCGACGCCCTCGTCGGCGAGCAGCTCACGGACCTGGTCGGGACCGCACTCGTGGAGCGCGTAGCGCAGGAAGCGCTCGCCCTGGCGCCCGAACCAGCGGCCGAGTTCGCGGATCGGCAGGGTGGAGGTGACGTTGCAGCGGCTGCCGCCGCTGGCCAGGATCTTGATCCCGGGCTTCTTCATCTTCTCGATCAGGAGGACCCGTCGGCCGAGGCCTGCCGCCTCGGTCGCCGCGAACAGCCCGGCCGCGCCGGCGCCCAGGACGACCAGGTCGTGATCGAAGCGGGCCACGGCCATCAGGACTCCGGAGTCTCTCCGGGCTGGGCGCGGAACAGCAGCCGGCGGTAGTGGCGCAGCTCGTCGATCGACTCACGGATGTCGGCGAGGGCACGATGGCCGCCGCTCTTCGGCGGCACGACATCGTCGCCGTACCAGCGCCGGCCCAGCTCCTTCACCGTGCTGACGTCGATGTTGCGGTAATGCATGTAGTCGTGCAGGCGCGGCATGAACTTGGCCAGGAACAGCCGGTCGTTGTGGACGCTGTTGCCGCAGAGCGGCGAGATCCGTTCGGGCACCCAGGCGCGCAGGAACTCCAGCGTCGCCTCCTCGGCCTCGGCCATCGTGACGGTCGACTCGCGCACCGCCTGGGTCAGGCCGGAGCCGCCGTGGTGGCGCTGGTTCCAGTCGTCCATCGCGTCGAGGTACTCGTCCGGCTGATGGATGACCAGATCCGGGCCCTCGGCCAGGACCTGGAGCTGCCCGTCGGTGACGATGCTGGCGATCTCGATGATCGTGCGGGTCTCGATCTCGAGACCGGTCATCTCGAGGTCGATCCAGACCAGGTTGCCTTCGTTCTGGTTGGTCATGGCTCAGGCCTGCTCCGACATCCGGGCGTTGATGAAGGCGCCAATCGCCTCGATCTCCTCCATGACGACCTGATGGCCCATCGGGTAGGAGCGGAAGTCGACCTCGAGGCCGAGCTCGTCGAGCCGCTGGCGCAGATGGCGTCCGCGATCGAAGGCGACCATCGGATCGGCGCTGCCGTGGCCCTGGAAGACCGGCAGGTGGCGCGAGGCCGCGGCCTGGGCGCCCGGCAGGTCGTCGTCGCAGACCATGTAGGTGGACAGCGCGATCAGGCCGGCGAGGCGACCCGGGTGACGGAGGGCGACGTAGGTCGCGATGGCGCCACCCTGGGAGAAGCCGGCCAGGATGATCCGCTGGTCGGGAATGCCACGCTCGTTCTCGCGGGCGATCAGGGCCTCGACCCGTCCGGCCGAGAGGCGGACGCCTTCGGCATCGGCCCGCTTCCTGAGGTCGAGGCTGACGATGTCGTACCAGGCCGGCATCACCGTGCCGAGGTTGATCGTGACCGGGATGGCCGGAGCGTGCGGGAACACGAAGCGCAGCGGCCAACGGTCGTCGAGCCCCAGCATGGGCACGACCGGCTCGAAGTCGTGGCCGTCGGCGCCCAGGCCGTGCAGCCAGATGACGCTGCCCCGGACCTCCTCTCCGGTCTCGAGCTCGACACAGGGAAGCAGATCCGTGCTCATCTTTCTTGGTCCTCCGGGGTCGCCGAGCCTATCAAGAGCGCCGGCCGGGCTCATCCGTCCGGGTGGGCAAAAAAATGCCGGCCGAAGCTTCGGTGCTGGTCGCCGAACTGCGACGATCGGTCCGGCTGGAGGTCCGAAGATGAGATTTCGACTGGTCGTGGCGATCCTGGTCTGTCTGGTCGCCCCCACGCTCGAGGCCCAGGTGCCCGAGCTCCTCTATCTGAAGCTGAACGAGGGTAGCGGCAGCGCCTCGGCGAATGCGGCCTTTCCGGGGCTTCCCGGCGCGGCGCCGATCCTGCGCAACGGCGCCACCTGGGAGACGGGCAATCCCCGCCTCGGCGCGGCGGCCCTGAAGATCGGGCCCTCGCTCTTCGCCGCCGACCTCGCCACCCAGGCTCCCTTCAGCCTGGCGGGCGACTTCACCATCGAGATCTGGTTCCGCGAGGATCCCGGTGGCAGCCTCGGCTTCAAGGCCCTCTTCGCCGAGGACTCGCTCGGCCCCTTCCAGCTGACCAAGGCCGACGAGGCCTTCCGGCTGGACGGACCGGTCCCCCAGGTGGCCCTGGCCTGGCCGGCGCGGCCCGGCGTCTGGCAACACATCGCGCTGGTGCAGGACACGGCGGAGATGAGCTTCAGCCTGTTGATCGACGGGGTCCTGCGCTCGAAGTTCCCGTTGACCACGCCGGTGGTCCTGAGCGGCAGCGCCGCCGATGGCCTGCGGCTCGGCAACGGCGGCTTCATCGACAGCTGGGTCGGCGCCCTGGACGAGTTCCGGGTCTGGAGTCATGCGCGCAGCGAGGCCGAGATCCAGGCGACGATGAACCAGGAGCTGAGTTCCTTCGCGCAGGATCTCGCCGTGGTCTCGGTCCGCAATCCGGTCTTCGATCTCACCACGCGGGCCCTGCCCTCGAACTTCGAGCCGGTCTCGGCGACGATCGAGAACCTCGGTTCGACGCTCGTGCCCTCGGGGACCTCGTTCATGCTCTCCTACCAGGTCGACAACGGTCCGGTGGTCACCGAGACGGCGGTGCTCGCCGCCGACCTCGCCACCGGCGATCGCTTCACCCATGTCTTCGGCGCGGTCGCCAACCTCGCGACACCGAACCACCACGACGTCGTCGTCTCCCTGTCCTGGACCGCCGATCAGAATCCCGCCAACGACGCGCGCAAGCGGGCCATCGGTGGCGGTGGGGTCGAGCACCTGATCGACCGGTTCCCCTGGACCGAGGGCTTCGAGAACGCCTTCTGGAACCTGAACTACTGGGGCGTGCCGCAGTGGCGGCACGAATTCGGCGCCGGCGGCCTGCCCGGCTTCTTCTTCGCCGCCAAGCCGATGCTGGGCGCGCCGAGCAGCGGCCACGGAATCTGGGCTGAGGACGGGCCCTTCTGGGCCGAATGCCGTCTGGACGGTTCCCTGGTCAGCCCGCTGCTCGACCTCCGCGCGCTGGTGAATCCTCGGCTCCGATTCTGGCTGCACGCCGACCCGGTGCAGGTGGTCAACTCGCCGGGCCTCGTGCTCGACGTCATCACCCGGCCCGGCGGCGCGGTCAGCAGCGCGGTCTGGGGGCCGGTGGGCGGCGTTCTCGGCCCCGACTGGATCGAGCAGGAGGTCGACCTCTCGGCCCATGTCGGTCAGCTCGTCGAGCTGCGTTTCCGCGGCGCGCCGCCGCTGCCGCTGGCCAACCCGATCTCGATCGACGACCTCATCGTCTACGACCATCTCGGCGACGTCGGCCAGCCACCGCGCGCCGGCCTCGCGGAGTTCGATCTCGGTCAGGCCCGCAATCTCTCCTACGCCCGGCCCTCGTCGCTGGAGAACGGGCCCTACTACAGCCAGCTCCGTCAATTCGCCCAGATGGATCTCGTCTTCGGCGGCCTGCCCAACGCCGCGGTGATCCTGCTTGCCGGTCCGCTCGGTACCCAGGCCGCGACCTATGGCCCGGCGATCGGCCAGCTCGACATCGGCGGTCCGGTGAATCCCACGACCGGCATCCCGTTCGGCATCGTGGTCATCTTCAACGGGCTCAACACCACGGGGCTCGATCCCTTCTTCCGCATCCCGAACAGCGGCCGGATGCTGGCGAGCTTCCCGGTACCGGCGCTGCCGCCCGGCATCGTCGGGACCTTCCAGGCCCTTCTCGTCGACCCGAGCACCGGAGCGCCGGCGCTCAGCAACGCGATCCAGCTGGAGATCCGGCCATGATGCGCCTTCCGCTCGTCGTCCTCGTCGTCGTGCTCGGTTGGCCCACGATGTCGACCGCCCAGGTGCTGAACATGGGCTCGCCGGCTTCGGCCACCTCCCGCGCCAGCGGGTTGATGTTCGATGTCCAGGCCACCTCGACCCTCACCGTCACCGCGATCGATCTCTACTTCCGGAGCACGAACCTGCTGGCGCTCGTGCCCCATCAGTTCGAGGTCTGGACCGTGACCAGCGGCGCGCCGAGCGCCGGCGTGGCGATGGACACCACCGCCTGGAAGCGCGTCGGCGTGGTCACGATGGCGCCGCCGATCGTCTCCGGCACCCTGATCCCGATCAGTCTCTACGAGCCGGTCCGGCTCCTCGCCGGCCAGGTGCGGGGTTTCTGCCTGATCGAGAACACCGGCCGGGGCGCCATGGCCTGCTACGCCCCCTACGTCGCCGGCCCGACGATCGCCGGCAACGCCGATGTCTCGGTCACCGTGGGGTCGACGAGCCAGCATCTGCCCTTCGCGGTCAGCGCCCAGACGGCGCCGATCGGCCATCTCCACTACCAGCTCGACCCCGTGGTCGCGATCGATCTCGCCGCCGAGGAGATCCTGGTCGGCCCGGCGATCGGTCCCTGTGACCTCTACTCGGCGACCAGCAGCCTCGGCCTCGTCTTCCGCAACATGGCGGCCGCGGCCCTGCCGGCCGGTACGCCGCTCTTCGTCTCGGTCGAGATCGACGGCAGCGTGCCGGCTTACCATGGCCTCAACCTGACCCAGTCGCTCGGCTCCTTCCAGACCGACACCTTCACCATCCCGATGCCGGTGGCTCTCGGCGCGCCGGGGCCGCACCAGCTCAAGCTCGGCGTGGTCCTGGTGGGTGACGGCAATGCGCTCAACGACCTGGTCACGCGGGTGATCCACGGCGGCGGCGAGGGTCGGGTGACGAGCTTCCCCTGGAAGGAGGATTTCGAGAACCTGCCCACCGGCTCGATCGCCCTGCCACCGCTCGGCTGGACCCAGGACGATCAGGACGGCACCAGCCCCGAGGCCGAGTGGTTGTTCGACGACGGGGCCTCGCTGCCCTTCAGCAGTGCCTTCTGGGATCACGGCAGTGGCGTCGTCGGTCAGGGGCATTTCGCGGTCACCGACGATCGTGGCGACCTCCTCGGTCTGCGTCTCGTTTCCCCCTGTCTCGATCTCGGCGGTCTGGCCAATCCGCGGCTCAAGTTCTGGGCCTGGCGCAATCGGGCCGCGAATACCGCCGCCAGCCGGATCTTCGTCGACGTCATCGACCACGGCAGCGGGACCACGACCTTCACCGCCTGGGGACCGACCATCACCCTGCTGAATTCGGCCTTCTGGCAGGCCCAGTTCCTCGATCTCGGCCCCTGGGCCGGAAGCACGATCCAGCTGGTGTTCCGGGCCGATACCGCCAACGGTTCCGCCGGCTCGCCCTTCGCGATCGACGACATCGAGGTGATCGATGCCCTGCCGACGCCCGGGCAGGCGGCGCAGGTCCACGTCGCGAGTTTCGACCTCCAGGGCGCGCGCAACGTCAACCAGGACCGGGTGGAGGAGGGGCGTCCCGGCCCGTTCTTCCTGACCGCGGCCAACGGCGACCTGCTCGAGTTCCAGTTCGATGGCCGTGCCGGTCAGATCATCCACCTGCTCGGCGGGCCGCTGAATCCGGCGGCGGCGAGCTTTCCGTTGATCGGGCAGATGGATATCGGCGGTCCGCTCGATCCGCTCACCGGCCTGCCCACCGGCATCCAGGTCCTCGCCAGTGGCGCCGACCCGCTCGGCCTCAATCCGCTCTTCGTCACCGATGCGGCCGGGTCGATGCGCTTCACGCTGACCATGCCGTTCTTCCCGACCGGACCGGTGGTCACCTTCCAGGCGGCGATCACCACGGGCGGCTACAACGGCTCCTGGGTCGCGCTCACCAACGCGATCGAACTCAGCGCCAACTGATCAGTCGAGCGCCGCGATCAGGCTCCGGCCCAGCAGAGGCAGGCTCGGGTCGCGCGCGCCCATGATCAGGATCGTGTCGCCCGGTCGGGCCTCGGCCCGGAGCGCGGCCACCAGGTCGGCGCGTTCGGCCGCGAAGCGGCCCTGGACGCCGAGGGTCTGCAGCTCCTCGGCCAGCTCGCGGGCGGAGATGTCCCGGGTGACCGTGCCGCCGGCATAGAAGATCTCCAGGAACCAGAACTGGTCCTCCGGACGCAGCACGCGCTGGATCGCGGCGACGTAGTCCTGGCGCATGAACCGGGTCGGTCCGAAGCCGTGGGGCTGGAAGACCGCGATCAGCCGATCGCCGCGGGCTCGCGCCGTGCGCAGCGCGGCCTCGATCTTGGCCGGATTGTGGGCGTAGTCGTCGATCACCTCGATGTCCCGCGGTCGGCCGAGGATCTCGAAGCGGCGGGCGACGCCGCGGTAGCGGGCCAGGCCGGCGGCGGCGAGTTCGAGGTCGGCTCCGGCGCGGCCGGCGATCGCCAGGGCGGCCAGCGCGTTGAGGAGGTTGTGGCGCCCCGGGATCGGCAGCTCGATCGGGTGACCACGGTAGCGAAAGCAGGAGCCATCGCGGCCTTCGACGATCGCCTCGGCCCGATGGTCGGCATCGGGGCCGAGCCCGAAGATCTCGGCTCCGGGGCGCAGGGCGGCGAGCTCCTCGTCCTCGGCGATCAGCCGCGGGCCGCGGCACTGGTCGAGGAAGCGGCGGAAGACCGGCAGGATCGCGGCCGGTTCGTCGTGATCGAGGTGGAGGTTCAGGACCAGGCCGAGGCCGGGATGGTAGCGGACCAGGCTCTTGTCGCTCTCGTCGGCCTCGATCACCAGAGGCCCGCGGCCGTACCAGCCGTTGCCCCGGACCCGCTCGGAGCGGATCTCGTTCAGATCGCCGCCGGTGATCAGGCCCGGGTCGAGGCCCGCCGCCCGGAGCGCCGCGAAGCACATGCCGACCGTGGTCGACTTGCCGCTGGTGCCGGCGATGGCGATCGAGGGCCGGTCGACCAGGTGGGCGGCGAGCCAGTCCGCCCGATGGGCCAGGGGCCGCCCCAGTTCCAGGGCCCGCTGGAGGTCGGGGATGCGGGCCTCGACCGCGGTGGAGGCCACCAGGAGGTCGGCCTCCTCGGCGCCGCGCCCATCCTGGGGATGGAGGGTCGCGCCGAGGGCCCGGAGCCGCGCGGCCTCGGTCAGCTCCCGACCCTGGTCGAAGAAGCGGTCGCTGCCGGAGACCCGGCCGCCGGCGAGGAGCCGGTAGTCGGCGAGGGCGCTCATCCCGCTTCCGGCGATGCCGACGAAATGGACCCGGGCAGAAGGGTCGGCCACCAGGTCTTGAAGGGGGAGGGTCTCTCGTTGATCCTGCATCACCTGCGGACTCTACCGTCCGCCCCGGACAGTCCGGTCTTGACGGCAAGGTCGCAAACTCATGCTCTGATTGATCTTGGAGCGGAAGCTGCGGCTTCGTGCGGGTCGAGCCGGGGCCGGTCGCGGCCGAGCGCCCTCCGGCTCGTTCCGGCCCTTGAAGGGGTCGGTTCGCTTGCTATCATCCGCGCCCATCTGAATACGGACCGAAGAGAAGAACCATGGCCAAGTGTCAGATCACCGGAGCCGGCCCGAAGACGGGCAAGACGATCGCCCGCCGAGGCAAGGCCAAGCGCGAGGGCGGTGTCGGTAAGAAGACCACCGGAATCGCCTTCCGGACCTTCAAGCCCAACCTCCAGAAGAAGCGCATCTACGTGCCGGAACTCGACCGCTGGGTCACCGTCCGGATGACCGCGAAGGCCCTGAAGACCATGGACCGCGACGGCGCCTACTCGGTGCTGGTCAAGGCCGGTCTGGTCAAGCCGCCGAAGGCCAAGCGCGCCTGATCCGCGGGGTCTTTCGGCCCCCGAGAACGAACGAGCAGCCCCGCGGTCTCGCCGCGGGGCTTTTTCGTGTCCGGTTGCCCGTTCCGGGCCCGGTGCCACCTTCCCTGACCGCCGCCGGGACTGGCAGGCTCGGCGCTTCAGCGCGATAATCGCGCCATGAGCGAAGGAAGCCCCATCCACCGGACCAAGCCCCGTTTCGATCCCCACGCCCCGCCGACCGCCTTCGACCGGATCGTCGCGCCCCTCAAACTGTTTTCGAAGCTCTACCTGATCCTGTTCGCGGTGGTCGTCCTGTTCGCGGCCGTCGTCCTGATCGACCATTTCCTGAGCCCGGACGTCTACGAGCTGCGGCTGGTCGGACTGCCCGAGGACACCCATTTCGTCGGTCTCCTCGAGCGCGACGAGGACCGGCTCCTGGACCACAACTTCCCGGTGAAGCGCCTCGGCGGTTCCACCGACAACCCGCGCGCCGCCCGCGACTCCAGGGCCAGCTTCCCGGCGGAGAGCCGTGCCGTCGGGCTCGTGATCCTGCCGCTCCGGTCCAGCCCGGAAACCGCTCGGCTGGTGGTGATCCGACGCCAGGACGGTCGGGTGGAGACGACGGACCTCGCCGGCCTCGAGGGCTCGGCCGGGGACTGGAAGCTCGATCTCAGGGGCCGTTCCTGGACGACCTGTGCTCCCGCCCTGGCCGACCGGCTGGCCCTGCCGAAGCGCTGACCGCCGCGGCGCCGACCGGATCGTCAGCCGCTGGCTGGCCTAGTGGTCCTTGCCCTGGACTGGTCGGGGTTCGGAGGCGCTCCGGAGCGCCAGCCGCTGGCTGGCCTAGTCGAACTCGCCGGTTGCGTGCCTTCGCGACGGCAACCTCTCCGCACTCGGAATCGTCGTCCTCTCGGACACCTCGACGAAGCGCCGGCCAGCGGCCGGCGGACCTGCCGGCTGGGCAGCCGGCGCTCCGAGGCGCCAGCCGCTGGCTGGCCTGGTGGTCCTTGCCCTGGACTGGTCGGGGCTCGGAGGCGCAGCGGGCGCTGCAGGGTCCTTTCCCGTCGGACCCTGTGCGCCCCCTCCTCGAGGACCGCGGAGCGCCTGCTCCGCTTCTTCCTCCCTGCCGGCTGGGCAGCCGGCGCTCCGAGGCGCCAGCCGCTGGCTGGCCTAGTAGTCCTTGCCCTGGACTGGTCGGGGCTCGGAGGCGCAGCGGGCGCTGCGCGGTCCTTTCCCGTCGGACCCTGTGCGCCCCCTCCTCGAGGACCGCGGAGCGCCTGCTCCGCTTCTTCCTCCCTGCCGGCTGGGCAGCCGGCGCTCCGAGGCGGGGATCCTGCCGGACCTATTGGGGTTTCGCGAGGACGACCTCGGTGCGGTAGCTCTTGCCGTCGCGAAGGAAGCCGATCTCGATCCGGTCACCGGCGTCGTGGCGTTCGAGCGCCGCCTGGAGGTCGGCCATCGAGGTGATCCGCCGGTCGTCGATGTGCGTGATGATGTCGCCGGTGAACTCGCTGCTCCCGCCGACCAGGCCGCGAATCCCCGCGGCCGCGGCCGGCCCACCCTCCAGGGCCTCGTAGACCAGGATTCCCTCCTTCAGGCCGAAGGAGCGGACCCGGGGGTGGTTCGTGGCCAGGCCGCGAATCCCGAGCGTGGGGCGTGTCACCCGCCCGTTTGCGATCAGGCGTGCTATCACCCAGTTGACTGTGTCCACCGGGATGGCGAATCCGATGCCGGCGCTCTGTTTCACCTCGGAGTAGATCGCCGTGTTGACCCCGATCAGCCGGCCGGCGCTGTCCAGGAGGGGGCCGCCCGAGTTGCCGGGGTTGATCGCCGCGTCGGTCTGGATGCAGTCCTCGATCACCCGCCCGTTGCTGGCCTTGAGCACGCGCCCGAGCGCGGAAACCACTCCCGTGGTGAGGGTCTGATCGAGTCCGAAGGGATTGCCGATGGCGAAGACCGACTGCCCCACCTTCAGATCGTTGCTGGAACCGACCGCGATCGGGGCCAGTTCGGAGGCGGGCAGGTCGACCTTGAGCAGGGCCAGATCGTATTCCGGCGTCCCGCCCACCAGGACCGCTTCGACTGGCTGCTCCCGGCCCGCGAATTGCACCATGAAGGCGGAGCCATCCTCGACGACGTGGTAGTTGGTGACGATGTGGCCCTGTTCGTCCCAGATGATCCCCGTTCCCGAACCCTGAGGAATCTCCTGGGTGTAGACCCGGTAGAGATCTCGGCGGGAAACGAGGCGCGAGGTCGTCACGCCGACGGTGCTGGGGGAAGCCTGCTCGAAGACCGCGATCGTGGCCTTCTCGAAGCCGGCCAGCTCACCCCGCGGCGTGACCGGCCGGAGTTCCGCCTTCGGGTTCGACCGGAAGTGGTCGACCAGCGCCCAGGCTCCCGTGGCCAGGGCGAGGATCAGCAGGAACAGGCCCAGACCACCCCGTCGGCGCGGCTGCATCTCGACGGTTCTCGCTTCGTACATCTCCACCTCCCGACCTCAGGCGGACCTCGTCTCCGACCTGGACGGTGCCCGAACTGGCGTTCGAGCATCGGCTCGCGAGTCCGGTCGATCCGCGTCGTGGAATACGCGCTTCGGCCGCGCGAGACCCATTCTTTCCCCGGATACCGGGCAGCCGCAAGGTTGACCCGGGCCCAACGCCACCCGAAAGTACGGTGACGCCCGACAAGAAAGGGCCAAGACATGACCGATCCAGTCGACCTCAAGGCGATCGAAGAACACCGCAAGAACCCTTTCAAGATCGCGCAGGCCCAGCTCCAGGAGGCGAACAAGTACCTCAAGCTCGCCCCCGGTACGCTGGCGACCCTGATGGAGCCGCTCCGTGAGCTCCACGTCACCCTGCCGGTGCGTATGGACGATGGCAAGGTGAAGGTCTTCAAGGGCTTCCGCGTCCAGTACAACGACGCGCGCGGCCCGAACAAGGGTGGCATCCGCTTCCATCCGGACGAGACGATCGACACCGTCCGCGCCCTCGCGGCCTGGATGACCTGGAAGACCGCGGTCGTCGACATCCCGCTCGGCGGCGGCAAGGGTGGCATCATCTGCGATCCGAAGTCCCTCTCCACCGGCGAGCTCGAGCGGCTCTCGCGCCAGTACGTGCGCCAGGTCGGCCGCATCATCGGCCTCGACAAGGACGTGCCGGCGCCCGACGTCTACACCACGCCGCAGATCATGGCCTGGATGATGGACGAGTACTACTGGCAGAAGGGCTTCAACGAGCCCGGCGCCTTCACCGGCAAGCCGCTCGAGGTGGGTGGCTCGCAGGGCCGTGGCGACGCGACCGCGCGTGGCGGCATCTACTGCACCCGCGAGGCGCTCAAGCTCCTCGGCATGCCGCAGGACAAGAACACCTACGCCATCCAGGGCTTCGGCAACGCCGGTCAGCACGCCGCCGTGCTGATGAAGGAGTTGCTCGGCGAGAGCAACAAGCTGGTCGCCGTCTCCGACTCGAAGGGCGGTGTCTACAACGAGGCCGGCTTCGAGCCGCAGCACCTCCTCGAGCACAAGATGGCCACGGGTAGCGTCGTCGGTTTCCCGGGCGCCAAGCCGATCAGCAACGCCGAGCTCCTCGAGCTCAAGGTCGACGTGATCTTCCCCTCGGCTCTCGAGAACGTGATCACCGGCGACAACGCGCCGCGCATCAAGGCCAAGATCAGCTGCGAGCTGGCCAACGGCCCGACCACGCCCGACGGCGACAGCATCCTCTGCGCCCAGAAGACCTTCGTCATCCCGGACTTCCTGGCCAACGCCGGTGGCGTCACCGTTTCGTACTTCGAGCAGGTGCAGAACGGCGCCAACTACTTCTGGTCGATCGAGGAGGTCCATGAGCGCCTCGACACCAAGATGACCAAGGCCTTCCACGACGTCTATGCCGCGCACAAGCAGTACGAGTGCAACATGCGCATCGCCGCCTACATCGTCGCGGTGCGGCGCGTCGCGCGGGCGATGGAGATTCGTGGATGGGTGTGAGCGCCGAAGCGCGCCGCGTGGTCGAGGATCTGCTCGCCTACATCGAGGCGAGCCCCTCCCCGTTCCATGCGGTCGCCGAGACCATGCGCAGGCTCGAGGCGGCCGGCTTCGGCCGCCTCGACGAACGCGAATCCTGGCGTCTCGAGCCCGGTGCTCGTCACTACGTGACCCGCAACGACTCGTCGATCGTCGCCTTCGTGGTCGGCGCCGAGGCACCCGCCGAGGCCGGCTTCCGCATGGTCGGTGCCCACACCGACAGCCCGAACCTGCGGATCAAACCGCAGGGTGAGTACGAGAAGCAGGGCTACCGGCAGCTCGGCGTCGAGATCTACGGCGGCGTGCTGCTGGCGTCCTGGACCGACCGCGACCTCGGCCTCTCCGGCCGGGTCGTGGTCGATTCCGATGGCCCGCGGACCCGACTCCTCCGGGTCGACCGGCCGCTGGCCCGGGTGCCGCAGCTCGCGATCCACCTGAACCGGGCGGTCAACGACGAGGGCCTGAAGCTCAACGCGCAGCAGCACATGCCTCCGGTCTGCGGTCTGGTCGGCGACGAGCCCGCCTTCCGCGACTGGCTGGCGGCCGAGGTCGGCGTCTCCTCGGGACGGGACATCCTCTCCTTCGAGCTGATGTTCCATGCCGTCGAGCGGCCGACGATCGGAGGTCTCGGTGGCGACTTCATCTTCGCCCCGCGGCTCGACAACCTCGCGAGCTGTCATGCCGGGCTCGGCGCGCTCATCGCGGCGGCGGCGAAGCCGGTGGCCGCGACCCGGCTGGTCGCCTTCTACGACAACGAGGAGATCGGTTCGGGGACCAATCAGGGTGCGGCCGGGTCCTTCCTCGAAGACGTTCTCCTGCGTCTGGTCGAGAAGGCAGGCGGCGGTCACGAGGCCTGGACCCGCGCACGGGCACGTTCCCTGATGATCTCGGCCGACATGGCGCATGCCGTGCATCCGAACTACGCCGACCGGCACGATGACCGGCACATGCCGCGCATCAACGCCGGGCCCGTGGTGAAGACCAACGCCAACGCCCGCTACGCGACCCAGGCCGAGAGCACGGCGGCCTTCATCAGGCTCTGTCGCGAGGTCGAGGTGCCGGTGCAGGACTTCGTCATGCGCTCCGATCTCGGCTGCGGCTCGACCATCGGTCCTCTCATCACCACGCGGCTGGGTGTCGCCGCGGTCGACGTCGGCAACCCCATGCTCTCGATGCACTCCGCGCGGGAGATGGGCGGCTCGCGCGACCCCGAGCTGATGACCCGGGTGATGACGCATTTTTATTCATGAGGCAGGAGCTGGCGCGCGGGTGATACCATCCGCGCGCCATGTTCTCCTTCAGCCGCATCGCCCTGCTCCTGCTGCTGGCCGTCCTCATGCGCCCGCTCGGGGCGCAGTCCACCCTCTATGCCTTCGAGGGCAACTCCTACGATTGGTGCTACGGCGTCTCGAATCCGCTTCGACTCGATGCCGACCCGGTCGATGACTGGTTGCTGTCCTGCTACGGCTTCGTCTTCGGCATCTCGGGTCAGACCGGCGAGATCCTCTGGTCGATCAGCACCCCCGAATTCGCCGCGGAACCGCGGCGCGTCGGCGACCTCGATGGTGACGGCATCGACGACTTCATCCTCGGCCAGCCCTATCTGATCGACTACTACGGCTACGCCGGTCTGGTCAGCCTGCACTCGGGGGCCGATGGCAGCATGCTCTGGTATGAACTCGGCCAGGACGACGTCGATGGCGACGGCGCCGGCGACATGCTCGGCTGGGACGTCGATGGCTGCGGTGACGTGGATGGCGATGGCTATCCCGATTTCATCTACAGCGCGGTCGGCGACAACGGTCTGTTCGAGCCCTCCTACCTCACCAGCGACGGCGGCTACGTCGTGGTGCGATCGGGTTGGGACGCCTCGATCCTCAAGGTCTTCGGCGGCAGTCCGGGCGGTGCCGGCATCGGCGGCAGCGTCACCGGGCTGGGCGATCTCGATGGCGATGGCCATGACGACTACGCCATCATGGGTATCGGCGACATCGGTGGCCTGAACAACTTCGTCACCATCCGCTCGGGCAGCGACCACTCGCAGCTGCGCATCCACTTGCCCTATTTCGGCCAGGAGTACCTCGGTCTCACCGCCGCTCGCCTCGGCGACCTCGATGGCGACGGGGTGGACGACTACGCCCTGGGCTCGCCTTTCGATGACGGCTCGCCGGCGCTCGGCTGGGACCCCTTCGTCGACGTCTTCTCGGGCGCGACCGGCGCGCTCCTCTTCGGCATCGACTTCTTCGCCTACGGTTCGGGTTTCGACGACGCCTTCGGCTGGGCGGTCTGCGGACTCGGCGACGTGGATGGTGACGGTCATGACGACTTCGCCATCTCCGCCCCGGCCGACGATGCTGCCGGAGGTTTCGACAACGGTCGGGTCTTCATCGTCTCCGGCCTCGATGCCTCGTTGATCGATCAGCTCTTCGGTGCCCAGTCCGGACAGTACTTCGGCATCGGTCTCGGCGGCCTCGGCGACGCCAACTTCGATGGTGGACCCGAGCTCGTCGTGAGTTCCCTGAACGTGCCGGGCGCGAACGACGAGGCCGGGCTCTGCGAGGTCTGGTCCCTGGTCGACCTGGCGCTGGTCGCGTCGCCGCATCTGATCTCGGTCAGCGCCGGTGGCACGATCGACTTCCGTCTGAACGCAGGCCCGGCCGAGGCCGGCAACACCTACTTCGTGATCGGCTCGGCCACCGGTTTCGCGCCCGGGATCGGGACCAGCAATGGCCTGCTGGTACCGCTCGTGCCCGATGCCTACTTCGCGGGCACGACCGATCCCGCCCTCAATCCGATCGCCAACTGGACCGGCTATCTCGACATCCTCGGCCGGGGCGGAGCGCAGCTCACGATCCCGCCGGGCTACCTCCCGGTCCAGGCCGCTGGGATCAGCATCTACCACGCCTTCGTGACCTATGATCTCGCCCTGGGCGACTTCAGCTTCGTCTCCAACCACGTCATCACCAGCTTCACCCTCTGATCCGAAGGAGGGCGCCGTCCGATCTGGGCCGGGAGAAGCGACTTAGCCCGGATCGCCCGCCGGCTCCCCGGCCGCGGGGATGGTGGGCTCCCCGGCCGAACGAGCGGCGGATCGCGCGGCAGGGACGGCAGGCGCGATCCCGGGAGGCCGAGGATGTCCCGGGTTGAGTCGTGACTGAACCGATCCCCTGGGTTAACATGCGCCCTCATTCCGGGCCCGAAGCCACCCTTCTTCAGGCCCCGCGTGCCAAACACCCCATCCCGGAGAACGAGCCATGCGCCGGAAGTGCGCCCTTCTGACCATCTGTTTCGCGATCCTCGCCGGATCGTCCCTCGCGCAGCTGCCTCTGCGCGCCGACTGGCTGGCCCCCGAATCGAGTCCCGTCTCGGCGGAAGTGATCAAGACCATCGGCGACATCAACGGCGACGGCATCGACGACGTCGTCGTGGGCAAATCGGTCGATTACGTCGACTTCGGTTTCGGCCCGGTCATCGGCACCGGTCGCACCGCGATCGTCTCCGGTCTCGACGGTTCGATCATCGTGCCGCATTGGGGGCCGCAGATCGGCTCGCGCTTCGGAACCGCCGTCGCGCCGCTCGACGACATCAACGGTGACGGCATCAACGACTTCGCGGCCGGCACCCCCGACTTCAGCCTCGGCGGCTCCGCGAACAACCTCGGTCTGGTCTCCTTCGTCTCCGGTTCGAACGGCGTCGTCCTCGACTTCATCTTCGGCGCGCAGCCGCAGGCGCACGCGGGTCGACAGCTCGAGTCGATCGGCGACGTCACCGGCGATGGCAAGCGCGACATCGTCTACGTCGAGCGTCTCGCCGGCATCGGTGGACCGCCGACCCTGAAGATCCGCAACGCCGCCACGCGCGGCCTGGTGCGCGTCATCAACCCGAGCGTGGCGATCGTCGACTGGACCACCGGTCTCGGCCTGGCCGGCGTCGGTGACCTCGACGGCGACAACGTCGACGACATCGCGGTGGGCATTCCGGGCGCGACTCCGCTGCCCTCGTCGCCCGACGTCGGCGTGGTGAAGTTCTACTCCGGCGCGACCGGAGCGCCGATCGGCGGCGCGAACGGTAGCCTGGCCGGCGGTCGGTTCGGCGCCGCGCTGATCGGCGTCGGTGACTACGACCAGGATGGCCACGACGACGTCGCCGTGGGCGCCCCCGGCATCGGTCAGGTCCGGATCATCTCCGGACTCGACGGCTCGACGCTCGAGACCCTGAACGGCGGCACCGAGTTTGGCCGGTCCTTCGCCTTCGGTCGCGATCTCAACGCCAACGGCAGCAACGACCTCGCGGTCGGCGCGCTCGGCACCGAGCAGATCGTCGTCTTCGACGGTGCCGACTACTCGCAGCTCAAGGTCATCCTGCCCTGGCGCAGCAACCAGGTCATCGGCAGCTCGATGGCGATGATCAACGACGTCAACGGCGACGGCTTCCCGGAGCTGCTCAGCAACAGCATCGGCGACCTCGCCCTGCTGCTGATGGGCGTCCAGGCCAGCGGCATGGCCCAGTTCTCGATCGCCGGCAACCGCGAGTACGGAGCTTCCGGCGGCGGCCAGCCCTTGAGCCTGAGCTGGGTCGACGTGCCGCTCGCCGACCCGAGCTTCGGCGGCTTCGTCTGCAGCGGTGCCGCGCCCTTCGCCAACGGCATCATGGGCCTGAGCCTGGCGCCGATCGACAGCATGATCGATATCCTGCCGCTCTACCTGGCGATCGACCCGGTCAACCTGCTCAACTCGGTCCCCTTCGTGTTCAATGGCGTCGGTGAGCTGACCTACCCCCTGGCCCTGCGCAATCCGAACGTGGCCGGCACGACCTTCCACCTGCAGGCCTTCCAGATCGACTTCCCCTACGGGGCCTCGAACCGCCTGGAACTGCTCTACACCCGCTGAACGACCGGTTTCGACCCTCGACGGCGCCCCCGGGATCTCCCCCGGGGGCGCCGTACCATGTCCGGGCCGAGGTCCGGGTCTCGATGCCGCCGGCCGGTCTTTCGTCTCCGGCAGCGCCGGGATAGAGTCCCGGCGAACAACGAGGAACCGTCATGTACACGACCAGCGATCTCAAGAAGGGCCTGATCATCGACTTCGAGGGGGCCCCGCACCTCGTCGAGAGCCTCTCGGTCTCGACCCCCCAGGCCCGGGGCGGAGCGACGATCTACAAGGTCCGCCTGCGCAACCTCAAGACGAAGATCAAGACCGACAAGTCCTTCCGGGGTGGCGAGACATTCGGGCAGCCCGACTTCCAGAAGCGTCCGGTCCAGTTCCTCTACCGCGACCAGGACACCTTCCACTTCATGGACGCGCAGTCCTACGATCAGTTCGCCTTCGAGCGCGAGGACATCGACTGGGAGTGCAACTTCCTCAAGGAGGAGATGAGCCTCTTCTCCTACGTCTACAACGAGCAGGTCATCGGCCTCGACCTGCCGCCGGTGGTCGAGCTCGAGATCACCGAGACGGCGCCGGCCGTCCGGGGCAACTCGGCGACGGCCCGGACCAAGCCCGCGACCCTCGAGACCGGCCACGTGATCCAGGTGCCCGAGCACATCTCGCAGGGCATCCTGGCGCGGGTCGACACCAGCACCGGCGAGTTCCTCGGCAAGGCGAACTGATGGCCTGCTGGCTGTTCAAGTCCGAGGGCGACGTCTATCCGATCGACGCCCTGGCCGCCGAGAAGGGGCGACGGACCTGCTGGGACGGGGTCCGGAACTACCAGGCCCGGAACATGATGCGCGACGAGATGAAGAAGGGTGATCTCGCCCTCTTCTATCACAGCCGCAGCGAGCCGATGGCGATCATGGGCGTGGTGGAGATCGTCGCGGAGGGCTACCCCGACCCCAGCCAGTTCGATCCGAAGAGTCCCTACCACGACCCGAAGGCCGAGCCCGCGACGCCGCGCTGGTTCATGGTCGACATCGCGCTGCGGGCGCGCCTGAAGCGGCCGGTGACCCTGGCCGAGTTGAAGGAAGCCGGTGGTTTCGAGGACATGCCGTTGACCCAGAAGGGCTCGCGGCTCTCGGTCCAGCCGGTCGCGAAGAAGCACTTCGAGGCCATCGTCCGCCTCGGTGGTCTCGACCCTCGCAAGCTCTGACCGCCTCGCTTCCGCATCGACCGCGGAACGCCTGTTCCGCCTCTTCTCATGGGCCGGCTGGGCAGCCGGCGCTCCGGAGCGCCAGCCGCTGGCTG
The DNA here is from genome assembly GCA_020639295.1 of Planctomycetota bacterium. Classification (GTDB taxonomy): domain Bacteria; phylum Planctomycetota; family DRQF01; genus JACKGY01. The sequence continues at coordinate 38,928 of JACKGY010000012.1, read as the reverse complement.
GCCTAGTTCCTTTGCCCGGGAGTCTTCGTACTTCGAATGCGAAGACCTGCCGGCTGGGCAGCCGGCGCTCCGAGGCGCTGCGCGGTCCTACCGGAGCGCCAGCCGCTGGCTGGCCTAGTTCCTTTGCCGGGAGTCTTCGTACTTCAGATGCGAAGACCTGCCGGCTGGGCGGCTCAGCGCTCCGAGGCGCTGCGCGGTCCTGCTGGAGCACCAGCCGCTGGCTGGCCTGGTTCCTTGCCGGGAGTCTTCGTACTTCGAATGCGAAGACCTGCCGGCTGGGCAGCCGGCGCTCCGAGGCGCTGCGCGGTCCTGCCGGAGCGCCAGCCGCTGGCTGGCCTAGTTCCTTTGCCCGGGAGTCTTCGTACTTCGAATGCGAAGACCTGCCGGCTGGGCAGCCGGCGCTCCGAGGCGCTGCGCGGTCCTGCCGGAGCGCCAGCCGCTGGCTGGCCTGGTTCGCCCGGGAGTCTTCGTACTTCCTGATGCGAAGACCTGCCGGCTGGGCAGCTTCAACGCTCCGAGGCGCTGCGCGGTCCTGCCGGAGCGCCAGCCGCTGGCTGGCCTAGTTCCTTTGCCCGGGAGTCTTCGTACTTCGAATGCGAAGACCTGCCGGCTGGGCGGCCGGCGATCCCGGTCGCGATCGATCAATCGAAGGAGCGCAGGATCTCGCTGATCAGGGCAACTCCGTAGCCGGTGCCGCGGCCGTCGCGGAAGGCGGGTCCGGCCAGGTCGACGTGCAGCCAGGCGGGATCGAGATCCTCGATGTGCGCCCAGACGAACTGCGCGGCGCAGCTCGTCTGCGCGTTGGATCGGTCCGCCACCGAGTTGCGCATGTCGGCGACGTTGCTCTTGAATTCGGCCTGATAGAACTCGGGGGCGAAGGGCAGGGGATGGCAGAGGTCGCCCGACGCGAGGCCGACGTCCACCGCCAGGCATTCGAAGCCCTCGCGATTCGAGATCACCGCGGCATGACGATGTCCGGTGGCGACGAGCTGGGCACCGGTCAACGTCGCCGCATCGATGACGGCCTCGGGCCGGTACTTCCGACAGACGTAGCTGAGTCCGTCGGCGAGCAGGAGCCGGCCCTCGGCGTCGGTGTTGTTGATCTCGACGGTCTTGCCCGAGTGCATGGTGAGGATGTCGTCGTTGCGGAAGGCGTCGGGACCGATCGCGTTCTCGGCCATCGGCAGGGCGCAGATGACCCGATGCTCGAAGGCGCAGGCGGCCAGGGCGCGGAAGGCTCCGGCCACGGCGGCGGCACCGCCCATGTCGCTCTTCATCGTGCCCATGTTGGCGCCCGCCTTCAGCGAGAGGCCGCCGGTGTCGTAGATGACGCCCTTGCCCACCAGGCCGAAGCATCGCCTGGCCTTCGGCGGCCGGTAGTCCAGGACGAGCAGGCGAGGCGGCACGACCGCGCAACGGCCGACCGCATGGATGCCGCCGAGCTTCTGTTCGAGGAGCTTCGCGCCGGTGATCTCGGTGGTATGCAGGTGCTTCAGGCCGCGCACCAGCTTCTTCACCTCGCGGGCGAAGATGGCCGTGGTCATCTCGGCCGGATGCGTGTCCACGGCACAGGCGGCCCAGCGCGCCGCCGCGACCGTCTCCTTGACCTCGCGCGTGACCTCGACCGGTGTGCCGTCGGCGCGAAGGAAGAGAATGCTGGCCTGCCCCTCGGTCTGCTTCTTGCCACCCTTGCGGGTGAAGAGCGGCAGGCAGCGCGCGATGGCGTTGGCGCAGGGCAAGAGGTGGGCGTCGTCGGCGAGCCCGACCACCACGACCGACTTCTTGCCTCCGAGTCCGAGCTTGCCCAGAGCCGCCGCCATGGCTTCCGCGCGCGCCGGCGCGTTGTGGCGCGAGACGAGCTCGGGCAGGACGACGGCGTGAATCGTCTTGCCACCGACCAGCGTCGCGACCGTCTCGGCGTCGACCCGCGCCGCGCAGCGCTTGGCAGCCGGTTCGAGTTCGGCGACCAGTTCCGGCGGCGAGGTCAGACCGAGCCAACCCGAGGCCACGAGGGCCTTCGGGGCGACGTTGACGATCATCTCGGCGGCCTTGGCGGCGCTGGCGAGGCTACGAGGAAAGGCGATGCGGGTCATGGACTACTTGCTCCTGCCATCGAAGGACGGAGGCCGCGGATCGCGGCGCTCGGCTGATAGATGGAAGGGTAGTGAGGCCGGTTGGCTTGTCCAGCTCCGTGGCCATCGATGACGCCTGGGCGGTCTCCGTCGCCTTCGTGTCGGGCGGGCCGGGATCGCCCGAGAGGGGCGTGACGCCGGCCCGGATCGACCTCAGATCTCGGTGATGCCGGCGCGGATCGCGAACTTCACCAGATCGGCGACGCCGCGCACGCCGAGCTTCTTCAGCATGTGGTGCCGATGGACCTCGACCGTTCGCTGGGTGATGCCCAGGGTCTCGGCGATCTCCTTCGACGTGTAGCTGGCGGCGACGAACTCGAGGACCTGGCGTTCTCTCGGCGACAACTTCGCCAGGGCCTGCGGGCCCGGGATGGGGTGCCGATTCACCCGGGGGCGTTTGCGACCGATCTCGTCGATCACCACCGGACGATTGTCGGCGATCAGGTCCAGGGCCTCCATCATCGATCGGGCATCCTGGCTCTTGGACAGGATGCCTGCTGCCGGAGCCGCGGGGCGGGCTGGCGCGCGCTCCGGACTCATCAGGATGATGCGGGCACTGGGAATCGCCGCCTGGACCTGGTCGACGCCCGCCACCGCGAGCCGCTGGTCCAGGATGACCATGCGTGGGCGGTGGGCCCTGATCGCCTCGATGAGGCTTGCGTCGTCATGGGCGCTTGCCAGGACCTGATATCGTCCGGAGCGCGCCAGCACAGTGGCGAAGCCCTCGCAGAAGATCTCGTCCTGGTCCGCCACGACTACCGTGTTGCTGACCATCTCTACGCCTCCCTCGGCGCCCCCCCAAGCGCCGCCTAGTTCTCGACCTGATCGAGCTCCGACTCGATCGGGCATACCCCCCGTCTTGACCTGCGGCTTCTCCTGCGCAACTTGACTAGGCCGATGGCCTAGAGAAATGCTCAGTCCTTCCTTACTCAAACGCAATCCTATGCTTCTGGTCCTTCGACTGGCTATGGGGAATTCACCCCAGAATTGTCGAGAGGCCAGTACATGTAAGTACTTAATAGTCCTTCCGGTCCGCGCCCTGGGCCCGGCGACTCGGCCTGCTGGTCAAAGGTCGATCCCGGCTTGAGCAGGGAGGATCGGGACCTACCATAGCGGGCCGGTCACTCCGGGCCGGCACTTGCCACGCGATGAAGGGGCGCGACGATGTCGGTGCCGATCTCACAGGTCTGGACGGTCAGCAGTTACATCCTCAAGCAGAAGCTCCTCAGGCGGAAGCGCTACCCCCTGGTCCTGATGCTGGAGCCCCTCTTCCGCTGCAACCTGGCCTGCGCCGGCTGCGGCAAGATCCAGTATCCCGCCCATGTCCTGAAGCGGGACCTGAGCCCCGAGGACTGCTTCAAGGCGGTCGAGGACTGCGGCGCGCCCGTGGTCTCGATCCCCGGTGGCGAGCCCCTGATGCATCCGCGCATGCCCGAGATCGTCCGGGGACTGGTCGAGCGCCGGAAGTACGTCTACCTCTGTACCAACGCCATCCTCCTGCGCGAGAAGCTCGAGGCCGGCGAGTATCAGCCTTCCAAGTACCTGACCTTCAGCGTGCACATGGATGGCTCCCGGGAGGAGCACGACTTCGCGGTCTGCCGCGAGGGCGTCTTCGACAAGGCCTACGACGCCATCAAGTTGGCCCTGGACAAGGGTTTCCGCGTCACCACGAACACCACGCTCTTCGATGGCAGCGACCCCGAGAAGGTCCGCGCCTTCTTCGACGAGATGATGGAGCTGGGCGTCGAGGGCATGATGCTCTCGCCCGGCTACAGCTACGACAAAGCGCCCGACCAGGCGAGCTTCCTGGGGCGGGAGCGGACCCGCCAGCTGTTCAGCCGGGTCTTCGCCAAGGCCAAGAAGAGCTGGCGCTTCAACCACTCGCCCCTCTTCCTCAAGTTCCTGCAGGGGCAGGTGGAATACCACTGCACACCCTGGGGCAACCCGACCTACAATGTCTTCGGCTGGCAGAAGCCCTGCTACCTCCTGCAGGAGGGTTACGCCCAGAGCTTCGATCAGCTGATGCGCGAGACCGAATGGGATCGCTACGGCCACACCAACAACGACAAATGCGCCAACTGCATGGTGCATTCCGGCTACGAGGCCACGGCCGTGGACGACACCTTCAGCTCTCCTGCCGGGCTGTTCCGGACCATCAAGGCCATGTTCTCCCGCTGATGGGAGGAGTCGGTCGATGACTGAAGAGAAGAAGAGAAGCCTCGAAGGTTGGGTTCCCGACCTCGGCGATGAAGTCGCCCTGCACGCGGCCCTCGAGAAGGCCTTCGACTACCGCGGCGACGTCACCTGCGAACTCGCCAGCGGCGAGACCCTCGAAGGCTACCTGTTCAACCGCGACTTCCACGCGGTGCCACCCTTCATCGAGATCTATCCCAACCAGGAGAGCGCGCCGGCCCGGCGCCTCGAGGTGGGCCAGATCCGGGCCCTCCGCTTCACCGGTCGCGACATGGCCGACGGCCGCTCCTGGGAAGCCTGGATGCAGAAGTGGAAAGCCGCGACGGGCGAACGCGCCAGCGGCGCCGCCGAGATCTGATGGCTCCGGTCCACTGATGGCCGAGGTCCTGGCGGTGGCGCTGAGCGCGGTCCACTCCTTCAGCAAGACTCCGCAGCGCGAGATCCGCCTCCTGAGCGGGCTCGGCGTCGAGGGCGATGCGCATGCCGGTGGCCGGGTCCGGCATCGTTCGCGGGTTCGGGCCGATGCGGAACAACCGAATCTCCGTCAGGTCCATCTGATCCAGGCCGAGCTTCTCGACGACCTCGCGGCCCGTGGCTTCGCGGTGGCGCCCGGCCAGCTCGGCGAGAACCTGAGCACGCGCGGCATCGATCTGCTCGCGCTCGGACGCGGCACCAGGCTCCGGCTCGGTGCCGAGGCCGAGGTCGAGATCAGCGGCCTGCGCAATCCCTGCCAACAGCTCGACGACTTCCTGCCCGGCCTCCAGGCCGCGGTGCTCGAGCGCGCGGCCGACGGTTCGCTCGTCCGCAAGGCGGGCGTGATGGCGATCGTGCTCCGGGACGGCGTCGTCCGACCCGGTGATCCGATCGAGGTGATTCCGCCGGAGGGGCCGCACGAGCCCCTCGCGCCGGTCTGAGACCGAGGAGTCCGGCATGGCCAGGAAGAGCTGCCGCGAGAAGCTGGCCGACGACCGGGGCTTGCCCCGCGTCGAGCCTCTCGAGGGCAAGATGCGCGACCGTTTCGGCGAGGGGACCATCCTCATCCCCTCGGCCCGCGAGATCGACGCCCTGATGCGGCGGGTGAAGAAGGGACGACTCACCACCATCAACGAGATCCGTGGACGACTCGCCGCCCGCCACGGCGCCACCATGGTCTGTCCCATCGTCACCGGTATCCACGCGCGGATCGCGGCGGGCGCGGCCGGCGAGGACGAGGCCGAGGGCAAGACGCGGATCACGCCCTACTGGCGCAGCCTGAAGGCGAGGGGCGAGATCAACGAGAAGTACCCTGGCGGGCTCGATGGGCAGCGCCGTCGCCTCGAAGCCGAAGGCCACGAGATCGTCGCCCGGGGCAAGCGCCTCTTCGTCAAGGACTACGCGACGAAGCTCGCCGACCTCGGCGATTGAAGGCCGATCGCCACTCGACCTGCATGCGATCGCATGCATTGGCCCCGTCAGTCCCACTTTGGTCGGCATTCTTCGCCTGAAAAGAATGCGATCGAATACTTTTCATTGAATCTCGCCTCCCTCCGGCCGAGAATCCCATCAGCTGTATTCGATCACGGACTTCTCGTCATGGCCGACCCCGATCACGATCGCCTCGGAGCGGCGCTGCGGCGCCGGCGGAAACTCCTAGGCCTGAGCCAGCAGCAGCTCGGCGATCTCGCCGGTTGCGGCCGCCTCTTCGTTCTCCAGGCGGAGAAAGGCAAGGCCACGCTCCGTCTCGACAAGCTCCTCGCCTTGATGCGTGTTCTGGGGCTCCGGTTCAGGATCGAACCGGGACAGGGACTGGTCGCGGATGCCGGCGATGCGCGCGGTCGAGACTGATCGGCTCGATGTCTTCGTGGGCCGGGAGCGAGCCGGTCTCCTGCTTCGCAACCGCGAGGGCTCCGAGTTCCGTTATCGCGACGACTACCCCCGCGATGCCATTCGAGGAGTGGCCTTCGCGATCCCGCCGACCCGCCGGTCGGTCATCACTCGAGGCATCAACCTCCACCCCTTCTTCGCCGGACTCCTTCCCGAGGGCTTGCGCCTGAGCGTGCTCGTGCGGCAGGTGAAGACCTCGATCGACGATCTCTTCTCCCTGCTGGCCGCGATCGGCTCCGACTGCATCGGCGACATCTCGGTCGTTCCCGAAGGCGAGGTCCTCGAGGATCGTACCGAGCTCGTCGATCTCTCGAGGCCGGAGGACCTCGACTTCGGCGCCCTGCTCCAGGAGTCGCTCGATCCCGAGGCGACGACGCTCGACCTCAGCATCCCCGGCGTCCAGGAGAAGCTCTCGGCCGCGATGATCTCGCTCCCGGTCCGGGCGAAGTCCGGCACCACCTCCTACATCCTGAAGCTCGATCCCCACGACCGTCCGAAGCTGGTCGCCAACGAGGGCTTCTTCATGCGGATGGCCCGCGACTGCGGCCTGAAGGCGGCGGAGGTCCGGCTGGTGGCGGACGGCAGGGGAAAGGAAGGCCTCCTCGTCAGCCGCTTCGACCGACGACGCGCCGGCGACGCGGGCGCGATCGAGCGCTGCCACCAGGAAGACGGCTGCCAGATTCTCGACCGCTATCCGGCGGACAAGTATCGGATTGCCGCGCAGGAGATCATGGCGGGCATCGACGCGCAGGCCAGCGCTCCGATCGTCGAGAAGCTGCGCTTCCTCGAGCTCTACGCCTTCAGCTATCTCATCGGGAATGGCGACCTGCACGCGCGCAACGTCAGCCTGCGCCGCTCGCCCGCAAGCGGGCTCATCGAACTCGCGCCGGCCTACGACCTGCTCTCGACCCAGGCCTACCGAGGCCTCGATCAACGCATGGCGATGAAGCTCGGTCTGAAGGACGACGAGTTCCGGGCGCGTGACTTCATCGACTTCGGCCGGCGCAACGGACTTGCCGAACCGGCGGTCAGGAAGATGCTCGCGCGCCTGGTCGCGCGCTCCGAGCCCTTCCCCGACCGCCTGGTCGAGATCGGCCTTCCCGCGGCCGACCGTGATCGCGTGGCCCGCGCTCTCGTCGAGCGCCGGGAGCGCCTGCGTCCCTGAGCACCCGTGTGGCCCGCGACGCCCGCGTCGGAGTCTCCGAGGTCGGCAAAGGAAAGGGGCCCCGTCGCGAGACGGGACCCCCTTCATGCACCCGGTCGATCGGACCGGCTCACATCTTGACGTACTCGAAGTCGACGCCCTGGTCGTTGATGCCCTTGGACGGCGGCGCGATCCAGCCGGCGTACTTGCCCGGCTCGTGGCACTTCACCATCAGGGCCTTGACGTAGGCCTCGTCCTCCGGGGTCGGCAGCCACTCGCCGCGGCGCGCGTTCCAGGTGGCCTCGTCGATCGGCTCGCCGGCCGGCGTGAAGAAGCCGTCGGCGTACATGCCGATCTTGCGATTGAAGCGACGATCCGGGATCGAGAACTCGAAGGGGATGTCGAAGCTCGCCGTGGTCTTGGTCCAGACGACGGCCTGCTTGGCGTTGTCGTTCCAGTAGTCGGTGCGCAGGACCTCGTTCATGGCGTTGCGCAGCGGCACGTCCTCGTTGACGAGGCTCTTGCCGTCCCACTTGGCGATGGCGTAGCCCTCGTCGAGCGCGTCGTGACGCTCGTAGTTCTTCTCCTCGTGGGCGCGGCCCTTCAGGCCCTGGGCGAAGAAGGTCGCCGCGTTCGACGAGATCTCGGCACCGAAGAGATCGACCGAGGACGAGGCCCAGCGGTTGATCCACTTCTGGATCATCTCGAGCGGGATCGCGCCGTACTTGGTCACGTCCTCGCCCGGATGGGCCTTCATCACCTCGCAGGTGCGCTGGATCGTGCGGTTAATGCCGGTCTGACCCACGAACATGTGGTGGGCCTCCTCGGTCAGCATGAAGCGGCAGCTCCGGGCGAGCGGATCGAAGCCGCTCTCGGCGAGGGCGAGGAGCTGATACTTGCCGTCACGATCGGTGAAGGTGGTGAAGCAGAAGAACGACAGCCAGTCCTGCACCGGCTCGTTGAAGGTCGAGAGGATGCGCGGGCGATCGGCGTTGCCGGAGCGGCGCTCGAGCAGCTCCTCGGCCTCCTCGCGGCCGTCCTTGCCGAAATAGGAGTGGAGCAGGTAGACCATCGCCCAGAGGTGACGGCCTTCCTCGACGTTGACCTGGAACAGATTGCGCAGGTCGTAGAGGCTCGGCGCCGTGTGGCCGAGGAGGCGCTGCTGCTCGACCGAGGCCGGCTCGGTGTCGGCCTGGGTGACGATCAGGCGGCGCAGGCTGTTGCGGTACTCGCCCGGGACCTCCTGCCAGGCGGCCTCGCCCAGGTGGTCGCCGAAACCGACCTTGCGGTCCTTCTCCGGCGGGGTCAGGAAGATGCCCCAGCGGTAGTCGGGCATCTTCACGTAGCCGAACTGGGCCCAGCCGTCGCGGTCGACGCTCACTGCCGTGCGCAGGTAGACGTCCTTGTCGTTGAAGTCGGTGGGACCCATCTCGGCCCACCAGTCGAGGTAAGCGGGCTGCCACTTCTCGAGCGCGCGCTGGAGGCGGCGGTCGGAGGAGAGGTCCACGTTGTTGGGGATCTTCTCGCTGTAGTTGATGGACATGGATCAGGTCCTCTGGAAATTGAACTCGGGACGGTTGGGCGTGCCGTAGCAGGTGAGCGCACCCCGTTCGCCGACCGCGTTCGGCCTCTGAAAAATCCAGTTCTGCCACGCGCTGAGACGGCCGAAGATCTTGGTCTCCATGGTCTCGGGTCCGGCGAAGCGGAGGTTGGCCTCCATGCCGGTGAGCGCATCGGGCGAGAAGCTCACCCGCTCCTCGATCGCGACGCGCAATTCGTCTTCCCAGTCGATCTCGTCCGGCGCGCTGGTCGCCAGGCCGAGCTCGTCGGCCCGCTCGGCGTCGAACTCTCCGAGGGCCTCGAGCACCTGGCCCACGCGCTCGGGCTCGCCCAGGAAGCGGGTCTGGAGCCGGCTGAGGCCGTTGGGCATCGGGTAGGCGCCACCGTTCATGGTGCTGACGCCGAGGGCGACCGGGAAGTCCGGGTCGTTGAGGATGTAGCTGCGATCCGCGGCCAGAAGGATCTCGAGCAGCGTGCCGGCGAAGCAGGAACCCTCGTCGGCGATCGCGAACAGGCTCTTCGCGGTCAGATCGAGGCGCTTCAGCACCCGCTTCAGGTGATGCCGGACCTCGTTGACGAACCAGTCGTCCTTCAGGGCCTCGAGGGTGGCGTCCGTGGCCAGGATGTCGGCGACCGCGCCGCGGGTCTTGAGCAGCACGAGCCCGACCTGATCGTGATTGAGGCGGAGCCGGAGCAGGCAGTCGTCCAGCTCGCGGAAGGCCTTGAAGACCCACCAGTCGCTGCCGGCGGCCTGCGCCTCGGCGCCGGACTTCGGCTGGACCGGCGCGGCCGGCACGGTCAGGACCACCTCGGCGCTGCGGTCCTCGCCGAGGGTCATGGTCACGTACTGGTAGCGGAAGGTGCGGTCGTCGATCGTGGGCAGGATCGGTTTCAGCGCGACGCCCTTGCGATCGGCCTTGTCCGGGAGGCCCGCGGCCATCTCGCCGACGATCTCGTCGACCTTCTCCTCGAAGGCCGAGAGGGAGGCGAGGTCGTCGACCAGGTTCCATTCCACGGCGCGCTTGCCCTTGATGCCCTCGGCGATGGTGGAGAAGACGTCGGCGCGGTCGCGGCGCACCTTACGCTTGTCGACCAGGCGGGTGAGACCGCCGGTGCCGGGGAGCACGCCCAGGAGCGGCGTCTCGGGGAAGGAGACGGCGCTCGATCGGTCGTCGACCAGGAGGATGCGGTCGGCCGCCATCGCAAGCTCGTAGCCACCGCCGGAGGCGGTGCCGTTGAGGGCGCAGAGGAACTTGATGTTCGAGTTCTCGCTCGCGTCCTCGATGTAGAGGCGGGTCTCGTTGGTGAACTTGCAGAAGTTCACCTTGAAGGCGTGGGTCGAGCTCCTGAGCATCATGATGTTCGCACCGGCGCAGAAGATGCGATCCATGGCGCCGCCCAGGACCACCACCTTCACCTGCGGATGCTCGTAGCGGATGCGGCGCACCGCGTCGGCCAGCTCGATGTCGACGCCGAGGTCGTAGGAGTTCAGTTTCAGGATGTAGTCGGATCGGAGTCCCTGATCCTCCTTCACCTGCATGATGAGGCGCGCACGCTCGCCTTCGATCTCCAGCTTCCAGTGCTTGTACTTCGAGGGCTCGGTCTCGAAGTTGATGGCTTCGGCCACGGTCCTGCTCCTTGTGGGCTTCGCTTGTTCGGGGTCGGCTCCGTCCGCCCTTCCGCGGCCGGAGTCGAGAATCATAGTGCACACAATCGCCTTGATCAAGCCAAGGTGAGCAGTATAGTGCTCGCATGACCCGCGATTGGCTACAGATGGAGCTGGGGCGACGCATCCGCCGGGAGCGCGAACGGCAGGGAATGAGCCTCTCCGATCTGGCCAGTCGCGCTCGTCTCTCCCGCCGCTTCCTCACCGAGGCGGAGGCCGGCCGCGCCAACCCCTCGATCGTCAAGCTGGCCGGCATCGCCCGGGCCCTGCGCATGCCCCTCGGGCGGCTCTGCGACCTGCCGCTGGCCGGCAGCGAGGGCCGGCGGGTGGCCCTGATCGGCCTCCGCGGCGCCGGCAAGTCCACCATCGGTCGGCGCCTGGCCCTGGGCTTGGAGCGGCCCTTCTTCGAGCTGGACCGCCTCATCGTCGACCGTTCCGGGCTCGCCCTGGCGCAGATCTTCTCCCTGCACGGCGAGACCCTCTATCACCGGCTCGAACGCGAAGCCCTCGAGGATTACCTCGAGCGCGCCGGCGACTCGGTGCTGGCGACCGGGGGCTCCCTGGTGACCCAGGCCGCCAGCTTCGAGCGCCTGCTCGAGAGCGCCTTCGTGGTCTGGCTCAGGGCCAGCGCCCAGGACCACTGGAACCGGGTCATCGCCCAGGGCGACCTCCGGCCGATGAGCGCCCATCCCCGGGCCAAGGAAGAGCTGGCCCAGCTCCTGCGCGAGCGCGAGGCACTCTATGCCCGCGCGCATCTGGTGGTCGACACCTCCAGCAACGACCCCGAGCGGGCGGTCGCGGCCATCCTGGCGGCGTTGGGCTGATGGCTCGCGGTCACGACATCGCCGTCGACGGCGGCGGCTCGCGGTTGCGGGCCTTCCTGGTCATGGGGGGCGAGGTGGTCGAGTCGCTGGCCCGTCCGATCGGGGTCAATCCCAACACGGTCGGTCCGGAGCGGACGGTGGCCGAGGTGGCACGCATCGTCCGCGATCTCGCGGCGCCCTGCCGGCGGCCCGGCCGGCCCGAGTTCGACCGGATCGATCGCGTGGCCTGCGGCCTTGCCGGGGTCGGCGAGGCCGTCACCCGCCTGGCGGTTCACGTCGGCCTGCGGGCACAGCTCGGCAACCGCGTCGCCCTGATGAGCGACGCCGAGGCCCTTCTGGCGGCGGCGCGGCCGGAGGGGGAGGTGGTGATCCTGATCGTCGGCACCGGCAGCATCGCCGTGGCCCGTGATCGCGCGGGTCAGCTCCATCGGGTCGGTGGCACCCTGCCGATGGGGGGCGACCCGGGCGGCGGCGACTGGCTCGCCCGGCGCGCCGCGACCCGCTTTCCGGAACTCGCGAGTCTCGGTCCGGTCGAGCGCTGCCCGGAGGTGGACCGTCGGGCCCGCGCCGGCGACTGGAACGCCCGTGGCCTGCTGGAGGAGGCCGCGCGCGAGCTGGCGGGCCTGCTCGACGAACTCCTGCGCGGCGCCGACCTCGAGGCCGCTCCCCTGGTGATCCACGGCGGCCTGATCGCCAACTCCGAGATCCTTCGCCACGCGCTTCGCCGACGCATCGAGGAGGCGGGGATGTCGCTCATCCCGACCCGGCCGCGCTTCGATCCGCGGCTCGGACCGCTCATCGCCTTGCGGCCACCAACCGAAAGCTCCTGGCCCGATCCGATCGATGCTCCTATTCTCTGAAGGCGTCCGCGCCGCCGTCGCCCGTGGGGGAGGGGGCCTCCGGACGATGAGCGTCGCCGACCCGTCCCGGGAGCACCGATGAGACCAAGCCTCCGCGTCGTTCCGCTGGTCGTCCTCCTGCTCGGGCCCCTGGTCGCCGCGCAGAAGCCTTCGCTCGTCGGGCCGGAGAGCTGGGACTTCGGTCGGGTCGACCAGGACGTCCGGCGCGACCACGAGATCGTCCTGCGCAACCCGAGCCGCCGGCCGATCAACATCCGGGGTCTGCGGGCGACCTGCGGCTGCATCGAGGCCAGCCTCGACGTCATGGCGCTGCCGCCCGGCGGCGAGGCCCGGTTGACGCTCCGGTTGATCGCCGCCCGCGGCGAGGGCGAGATCAAGAAGTTCGTGATCATCGACTCCGACGACCCCGCGCGACCCCAGCTCCGGATCGCGATCACCGGGCACATCGAGCCGATCTGGTGGGTCGACGTCGAGGGTTACACCATCGACTTCGGCAAGGTCCGGAACGGTGACAGCGTCACCAGGACCATCCGTCTCCGGGTGAAACCCGGTCACGAACTGAAGAAGGTCGAGGCCCTGGTCCATCCGACCGGCTCTCTCCAGGTCAGCCGGAAGGAATGCGAGGACGAGGCGGGTCGGCCCTTCTGGGAGTTCGAGCTGCGCCTGGGTGGCCGGCTCGAGAACGGCAGCTTCGAGGGCATGGTCCGCTTCGGCACCGACTTCGCCCCCTTGCCCTACCGCGGCTTCCGGGTCGTCGCCGAGATCGTCAGCTCCGTGGTCTGCCGACCCGAGCGCCTCGACCTCGAGGGCCTCGCCCTGGGCAAGACCTGGACCGGGCGGATCGAGTTCGAGAAGACCCTGGGCGGCGGACTCACCGTCGGCTCCTTCTACTGCGCCGATCCGCGGGTGAGCCTGAAGCTCGTCACCCTGGACGAGGGTCGACGCTACGCGCTGGCGGTCGAGATCCGGCCTCGGGAGGGTGACCAGGCCCTGGCGGGCGCGATCGAGATCCGCCTGGACGAACCGGGTCAGAGGGTGCTGAAGGTGCCCTTCGAGGGCTCCGTCGCCCCCTGAGGCGGTTGGCCCCGGAACCAGACTTCTCCTGGTTTTCGTGGCATTCTTGCCGATCGTCCGGTAGAAGGGCGGCTCACCCGGCATTCCTAGTGCCCCAGGAACCCGAGTCGGAGCTCTTTCATGTCCCATCGTCTCCTCGCGATGCCCGTCATCGTCTGTCTGCTGTTTCTACCCGCCTTGGCCCAGACGCCGCCCTCCGGATCGACCAAGGTGATGCTCGGCGGCACCACCAGCGGTCCCGACTTCGTGGTCGGTGAGCTGATGGATCTCTCGAACTACACCGCCATCGGCGGGATCGACGCCATCGCCGTCGGCACCCGATCCTGCAACATCGGTGACACCCCCTGCGACTGGATCTCCGGCGACAACCGGCATCCGGTGATCGCCCAGCAGTGCTACCGGCTCTGGAACGGTCGCTTCGAGATGATCGGCCGCGCCTGGTTGAAGCACGGCTTCACCGCCCTGGCGCAGAACTACTGCGACACCTGCATCAACCCCGGCACCGGCACCAAGCTCGGCGTGGGTTGCTCCGACCCCTACGTCTCGTCGCTCAACGGTTCGCAGGGCAACCTCGGCCCGCGCTTCGAGGTCGACGCCGCCAGCGGCGTCTTCAGCTACCCGCCCACCGCCGATGGCGTCACCGGCAACTCGATCTACAAGCGGCTCCAGGTCCACGTCTCGGATCTCGATGCGGCCAGCTTCCCCGGCGCCCGCTACTTCGTCGAGGGCCAGTACGTCGCCCAGGACGACGCCGCGGCCGGCAACAAGCAGAACAACGCCTCCTGGAAGGAGGTCGTGTTCACCACCAGCAACGGCGGCGCCGACTACGACGTCGCCTTCGCGCCCGGAGCCCTGACCAACAACATGGAGCCGGCGATCTTCGCCTGGAAGGCCGCCGACTCCAGCGTCGAGCTCAAGTCCTTCGACGTGCCGGGTGACGGCCGCTTCTGGGTCGGTCTCAAGACGACCGACAACGGCAACGGCACCTTCACCTACGAGTACGCCATCCAGAACCTGAACTCCGACCGCTCGGCCTGGAAGTTCGAGGTGCCCACCTCCCCGGCCGCGGTGATCACCAACCAGGGCTACCACGATGCCGACTGGCACTCGGGCGAGCCCTATGCCAACGTCGACTGGACGCCGTCGATCAGCGGTGGCGTGGTGAGCTGGGCGACCACGCCCTACGCCACCGACCCCAATGCGAACGCCCTCCGTTGGGCCTCGATCAGCAACTTCCGCTTCACCTCCGACGTCGCTCCCGGCGCCGGCACGCTGCACCTGTTCAAGCCGGGCACCCCGACCACGATCCTCATCGACATGGGGCCTCCGGCCTTCACCCTCGGCCTGCCGAACGGCGCGGTCACCGAGGTCGCGGACGGCATGCTGACCGACGTCCTGGTGCGCGCCACCAACGTCGCCGGCGCGCCGGATCCCAGCACCGCCGAGCTGCACTACCGCGTCAACGGCGGCAGCTGGATCACCAGCGCGCTGATGGACCTCGGCGGCGGCGATTTCCTCGCCACCCTGCCGCGGCTCGCCTGCGGGGATCTGATCGACTGGTACGTCGAGATCACGCCGCTCGGCGCCACCCTGCCGATCGGACTGCCGGCCGGCGCGCCCTTCACCTTCTTCGGCAGCTCGGTGACCGAGAACCACATCGTCCTGGTCGCCGACGACTGCGAGACCGATCAGGGCTTCACCGTCTCGGGCACCGCCCTGGACGGCCAGTGGGATCGCGGCATCCCGGTGAACTTCAACCGCGGTGATCCCGCCGCCGACTACGACGGCAGCGGCCAGTGCTGGCTCACCGACAACGACCCGACCACCAGCAACTCCGACGTCGACGGCGGCGAGACGATCCTCACCTCGCCGATCTACGACGTCTGGGGCCTCGACCAGGCCGAGATCGTCTTCGCGCTCTGGTACCAGAACAAGATCACGACCTCGGTGCGCGACGACTCGATGCAGATCGAGGTCTCGAACGGTGGTCCCTGGGTGCTGGTGGAGACCATCTCGACCAACCTCACCGGCTGGGAGGAGCGCGTCATCCACGTCGCCGACCACGTCCTGCCCAACCAGACCGTCCAGTTCCGCCTGCGGGTCTCGGACTTCGGTCAGGGCTCGGTGGTCGAGGCCGGTCTCGACGCGGTCAAGGTCCGTTCCTGCCCGCTGATGACCGAGGCCTTCGCCGCCGGCACCGTCGGCGCGGCCCTGGGCGGTCCCGCCGAGCAGGTCCTGATGATCAACGGCACGAACGGCGGACCGCTCCGCCGCGTGGCGGTCGGCTACGGCGATCCGGTCAGCTTCGCGATGGCGCAGCCCTCGACCAATCCCTTCTCCTCGGTGTTCATCATCTGGGGCGTGGTGGAGACCCCGCCGCCGAGCTTCGCCTTCCCGCTGCCGGCCGGCATCGGCACCCTGCTGTTCCCGCCGGCCGACATCGACCCGGGCAACCCGGCGCTGTTCCTGTTCACCGACTGCTCGGGCTTCTCGGGTCTGCCCGGCATCGTCGGCTCCTACGGCACGCCCTGGGCCGAGTCGCTTCCGGGCGGCATCTTCTTCGACGTCGACGTCACCCTGCAGGGGATCGTGATCGATCCCAGCGCGCCCCTGAACTACGGCATCACCAATGCCGTGAACTTCAGGGTCGACTCCGGGCTCTGATCGGCGACGCCATCGGGCACCGCGACGGGCCCCGGGGAGCTGCCCCGGGGCCCGTCGTCTTTCCGGATCTTCCCGCCGGGCCGAGGGAAGGACCGCCGTCGCCCTGATAGACTCCCGACGATGACCAGCGGGACCCGATCGAAGGAGCGCGGCGCGCCGCGCGTGCGGATGGGCAGGCGCCGCGCCTGGGTGCTGGCGGGCGTCCACCTGGTCATCTTCCTGCACCTCCTGCATTGGCAGCTCGCCGGGCGGAGTCTGTCGCCGCTCGAACCCTCCGAGACCATGTACGCCCTGGGCGACGGCCTGATCAACGCCGGGGCCATCCTCATGGCGCTCTCCACGCTGAGCGTGCTGGTGGTCGGCCGCTTCTTCTGCGGCTGGGCCTGTCACCTCGTCGCCCTGCAGGACCTCTGCTCCTGGCTCCTCGGTCGCCTCGGCATCAGCCCGCTGCCCCTCCGTTCCCGCTTCCTCTGGCTGGTCCCCTTCGGCGCCGCGCTGGTGATGTTCGGGATGCCGGTCTACGCCCGCGCGAGCCGCGGCCTCGGCATGCCCGAGCCGAGCAACGCGCTGATCAAGGAGGACTTCTGGGCCACCTTCCCCGGCTTCTGGCTCGCCCTGGCCACCTTCCTGGTCTGCGGCTTCCTGATGGTCTGGTTCCTCGGCTCGAAGGGCTTCTGCAGCTACGCCTGTCCCTATGGCGGCGTCTTCGCCCTGGCCGACCGCCTGGCGCCGGGGCGCATCCGGGTCGACGAGAACTGCAAGACCTGCGGGCTCTGCACCGCCGCCTGCGGCTCGAACGTGGCGGTCGCCGAGGAGGTCCATCGCTTCGGCATGGTGGTCGACTCCGGCTGCATGAAGTGCCTCGACTGCGTGGTCGCCTGTCCCGAGGAGGCGCTGCGTTTCGGCTTCGGCGCGCCGGCCCTCGCCCGGCGATCCGGCGACGCTCGCCGGCGCCGACGCGACTTCGGGCTCGGGCTCGACCTGATCATGGGCCTGGTCTTCGTCCTCGCGCTCGCCACCTTCGCCGGCCTGCCCGAGTCGTTCGCGCCCTGGGGCAGCTCGTTCATGGGCCGGACGCCGTTGCTCCTGGCCCTGGCGATCGCGATCCTCGCCGCCTTCGGTCTCGGCGTCGGCTGGCGTAGCCTGCGCGGCGGGCCCTTCGCCATCACCGGATTGCGGCTGCGCGGCGAACGGGGCCCGACCCGGGCCGGCCTGGTGGTGGTCATGGTGGTCGCGCTCGGACTCTCCGGCTGCGGCCTCGCCGGCCTGATCCAGTACCACTGGTTCCGCGGCAAGGCGGCGAACCTGGCGATCGACGACCTGCTCCGCCGGCCGATGACCGACCGCGAGGCCCGGGCCCGCGACCTGCGCGTGCTCGAGGACCGGGCGATCCGGCACTTCGAGATCGCGCGTGCCATCTCGCCCCTGTCCGACCCGCGACTCGCCGCCGAGCTGGGCGAGCTCGCCAAGGGCCGGCGCGACCTCGCCCGCGCGGCGCGGGAGTTCGCCGCGGCGACCGCCGCGGAACCGGACCAGGGGATCTGGCGCCTGAAGTACGGTCTGATCCTCGCCGAGCTGGGCCGGCACGACGAGGCCGCGGCCGAGGGGCGCGCGGCCTGCGCGCTCCTGCCCGGGGACCTCCAGGCCCATCAGCTCGCCCGGCAATGGGCCATCCGGGCCGAGGCCTGGCGGCTCGCCGCCGAGGTCACCGAGGCGATGAAGGCCCTCTTGCCTCGGGAGCGCCTCCCGGACCTGGAGCTCGACCTGGTCGAGTTCGACCTCCGGGCCGGCGACCGCGACCGGGCCCTGGCCCGGCTCGCCGCCCTCGAGGCCGCCGGTTTCGATTCGCCCCGCCTGCAGCATTACCGCCGCCAGCTCGGGTCTCGATGAGCCCGACCGTCTGATAGACTCCCCGCCATGCAGCGCGTCCTCCGCAGAGTGCGACCCGAACCGCGACCCGGCATCGGGCGGATGATCGCCGGCGTCGGCCTGGCCACCGCGCTCCTGCTCGCGGGGGTCGAGCTCCTCCATGTCTTCGATCCCGCCGACCCGGCCGAGTCGGGTCAGCGGCTCCTCGGCATCCTGCTCGTGCTCTTCCTCCTGCAGGCGATCGCCGCCGCGGCCCAGGGGCTGGCCCTCGGCGTCGGCCTGCTCGGACGTCTCCTCGCCCGGCTGAGCCAGGCCAGGCAGCGCAACGCCATGGCCGGCCTGCCGGCGGTGGTCCTCTCCTTCTTCTTCTGCGCGCCCCGGGTCGTCGACCTGTTCTCCGGACCCTGGATCGCGCAGCAGGCCTGGCGACCGGCGGCGCTGGTCCTGATCCTGGTCGGCGGCGGCTTCCTCGCCTTCCGCCTGGCGAGCCGGCTGGCCCGGGCCTTCCTCGAGCGCGGTCGCTTCCCGACCGGCGCGGTGGTGACCGCGGCCGTCGCCGCGCCGCTGCTCTTCCTGATCGACGCCCACGAGGCGCTGGCGCGCAAGCAGACCGCGCTGCACGACCTGCTCGCCTTCGCCGCCCTGGTGGCGACCATCATCGCCGGCAGCCGGTTCAGCCGGCTCCCCTGGCGGCGCTTCGGCGCGACCCAGCTGATCCTCGGCGTCGTCGGCGTGGCCCTGGTGGCGACCGGCATCGTCCCGGGCGAGTCGGTCTACCTGCGCGAGGTCCTCCTCGGGCGCAGCCGGGTGGTCGGCCGCGTCCTGCGCGAGCTCCTGCCGCCGCCCAGCGACGGCCGGATCAAGGTCGACCGCGACTTCCTCGCCGAACTCGACCAGGGCCGGCCCCTGCCGGCCGCTCGGATCGACGCCGCGCTACCGGGCCGCGACGGCTTCGATCTGGTGCTGATCACCATCGACACCCTGCGCTACGACGCCCTCGGCGCGACCGGCGGTCCCGACGAGCGGACGCCGGTCATGGACGACTTCATCGGCGCCAGCCGCTTCTTCCCGCGGGCCTGGACCCAGTTCCCCTCGTCGCGCTTCGCGCTCAACACGATGATGACCGGGCGCTACCCGACCGCGAGCCGGCTCTGGGAGCTGGCGCCCGGCGACGCCCCGGTGTCGATCGAGGCGACCGAGACCTCCCTCGCCGAGATCCTGGCCGGGAACGGCTTCCGCTGCGAGGCGGCGACCGCCTTCCCCGCGGACTTCTACCAGCGCGAGGAGCTGCAGCTCACCCGCGGCTTCGAGCGCTTCCGCAACGACGACGGCGAGCCCTTCAGTTCCAGCGAGAGGGTGGTGGCGCGCGCGCTCGAGTGCCTGGGCGAGGCCGACCGGGATCAACAGAACCTCTTCCTCTGGGTGCACCTCTTCGATCCGCACCGGCCCTACCGGCCGCGGCCCGGCGTCGACGCCGGCGCGCCGGCCCGGACGCGCTATCGGGGCGAGATCAGCCACGCCGACTCCTGCCTCGAGACCCTGCTCGCCCGGCTCGACTTCGAGCGCAGCATCGTCGTCCTGCACTCCGATCACGGCGAGGAGTTCGACGACCATGGCGGCAGCGGGCACCACTCGAGCCTCTACGAGGAGCAGATCCGCGTGCCGCTCGCGATCCGCCTGCCGGAGATCGCGGCGGCGACGATCGACCGCCCGGTCGGCCTGATCGACCTCCGCGCGACGCTGCTCGAAGTCCTCGGCATCGCCGACGACGACCGCGACCAGGGCCGCTCCTTCGCCGCGCCGCTTCTCGGCCTCGACGACCTTCCCGCGCCGCCGCTGACCGCGTTCTCGCAGTTCCGCGAGCCGCGCTTCGTCAACGGCGATCTCGATGCCCTCGTCGTCGATCGCCTGAAGATCATCCACGATCGGGCCGCCGGCCTCTTCGAGCTCTACGACCTGGACGAGGATCCGCGCGAGGCCCGCAACCTCGCCCTGGTGGACGCCGAGGCTCTCGACCGGATGCGCGCGCGGCTCCTCGCCATGCGCCGGCACCTCGGCCTCGACGAGGACCCGATCGGGGCGGACCGTGGCGGCGAGGCGCTCATCGCCGCGATCACCCGCAAGCCGGTGCCCGGACCGCGCGATCTCGAGGCCCTGATGACCCGGCTCCGTGATCCCAAGCCCCTGGCGACCGCGGCGCTCGACCAGCTCCTCGAGAGTCCGGACGGCCGACTGCGCCGGCTCGCGGTCCTGCGCGCCGCCACCTACCCGACCACCCCCGCCGTCCTCAGCCTGCAGGACTGGGCGGCCTCCGAGGATCGCGGGCGCCAGCTCGACGCCGCCATCGGCCTCGCCCTGCTCGGCAACGAGGGCTACCTGGAAGAACTCGACTTCATGGCCCCGGAGTTCGTCGGCGACGCCCGCCTGCTCGGACTCCTCGCTCGTTACGCCGGCGGCGACGCGGCGCTCGCCGAGGCCGTGCATCAGGTCCTCTCCGACCCGAACAATGACCGCGACATCGAGACCCTGGGCTTCGCGGTGATCGGCCGCATGGGCGACCCGCGCGCGCTCATCTGCTACTACACCCGGCTGATCCTCGGCCTGCAGAACCCCGAGCAGCGGCTGATGACCTTCACCGGCGCCGAGCACTTCAGCTTCGCCCAGGCCGCGCCGGTCTTCCGGCTCCTCGCCCGCCATGCCGATCGCGCGCTGCGCCAGCGGGTCCGGGGCTGGCTGGCCGATCGCCCCGAACTCGCGGGCTGGCTCGAGGCAGCCGGTCGCGCCGAGCGCCTCGCCCAGCGGGCGCGGGACCTCGGGGTCAGCCCGGAGGTGATGCCCGAGGCGCTGGGCTACTACGACCAGGCCCTGGCGGTGATGGCGGAGGTGGGCCAGCTCGACTGGGGCCTGCTCATGGAGGTGGCCTTCCTCCACGACGTCTGCGACCAGCGCGCGGCCCAGGCCGAACGCCTGAAGGCCCTGCTCGACCGGCTCCCGGGCGCCGATCCCTTCGCCCGCGGGCTGGCCCTGCGCTTCATCGGTCTCGCCGAGACCGCGGACCGGCCGCTCCTGGCCGATCTCGAGCCGGTCGCCGGTCAGTCGCTCGAGGACGGCGAGGTCGGCCGCTCGCTGGTCCTCGTCCGCGTGCGGGTCCGGACCGGCGGCGCCGGTCTGGTCGGCGGCATGGGGCCCGCCTGCGAATACCTCGCGGCCGTGGCCCTCGACCGCCTCGACCGGCCGAAGGGCGAGCCGGCGGTGATCCCGCTGCCCCTGACCGCGCTCCTGCCCGGCGAGGAGGCCGTCCTCGCCGTGCCGGTCATCCTGCCGGACGACCTGGCGCGGGCGCCGCGGGTTGGCGTCCGGCTGGGCCGGGCCGACCAGGAGATCGCGGCGCCGATCCTGATCGAAGCCCTGCGCTGAGCGCGGGTGGGGAATCGTCCCCTCCCCGGCCCACCATGGCGCCGAACAGCAGGGGGCAACATGAGCGACGCGAAGGCACTCGAGAAGACCACCATCGACACCATCCGGACCCTGGCCATGGACGCGGTCCAGGCGGCCAACTCCGGTCATCCGGGCACGCCGATGGCGCTGGCGCCGGTGATCTACACCATCTGGTCGCGCTTCCTCCGCCACGATCCCGCCCGCCCCGAGCTGCCCGACCGCGACCGCTTCGTCCTGTCGCTCGGCCACGCCTCGATGCTGCTCTACGGCACCCTGCACCTCTCCGGCTACGACCTGCCTCTCGACCAGATCCGCAACTTCCGCCAGCTGGGCTCGGCCTGCGCCGGGCATCCCGAGTACCGGCACTGCCCCGGGGTCGAGACCACGACCGGTCCGCTCGGCGCCGGCCTCGGCAACAGCGTCGGCATGGCCATCGCCCAGCGTCGCCTCGCGGCGGCCTTCAACCGGCCCGGGCACGAGCTCTTCCGTCATCGCGTGGTCGCCCTCTGCGGCGACGGCGACATGATGGAGGGCGTCGCCATGGAAGCCGCCTCCCTGGCCGGTCACCTCGGGCTGTCGAACCTGGTCTGGGTCTACGACGACAACCGGATCACCATCGAGGGCGACACCTCGCTGGCCTTCAGCGAGGACGTCGGCGCCCGGATGAAGGCGATGGGCTGGGAGGTCTCCTGGGTGCCGGACGCCAACGACGTCGAGGCCCTCGCCGCCGCCCTGGCCGCCTCCGGTGCCACCGGCGGTCGGCCGCATCTGGTCATCGTCCGCTCCCACATCGCCTACGGCGCCCCGAACCTCCAGGACCAGGCCGACGCCCACGGCGCGCCCCTCGGCGAGGAGGAGGTCAAGCTGGCGAAGGCCGCCTACGGCTGGGATCCCGAGGCCCGTTTCCTGGTGCCGGAGGAAGCCAAGGCCGCCTTCAGCGGTCGTTGCCGGGAGCGCGGCGCCGCCCTCGCGGCCGACTGGGACCAGCGCCTCGCCGCCTATCGCGCCGCCTTCCCCGAGGAGGCCGCGCTGCTCGACCGTCATCTCGCCGGCGAGCTGCCCGAGGGCTGGGACGCCGACCTGCCGGTCTTCGAGCCGAGCCCGAAGGGCATGGCCGGGCGCGCCGCCTCGGGCAAGGTGATCAACGCCGTCGCCGGCCGCATTCCCTGGATGATGGGCGGCTCCGCCGACCTCGGTCCCTCCAACAAGACCAGCATCGCCGGCGGCGGCAGCTTCGAGGCCGGTCGCCCCGCCGGCCGCAACCTCCACTTCGGCGTTCGTGAGCACGCCATGGGCGCCATCGCCAACGGCATGGCCCTCTCCGGGCTCCGGGCCTACACCGGCACCTTCTTCGTCTTCTCCGACTACATGCGCCCCGCCCATCGCCTGGCCGGGCTGATGAAGCTGCCGGTGATCTGGGTGTTCACGCACGACTCGATCGGCGTCGGCGAGGACGGACCGACCCATCAGCCGATCGAGCACCTGGCGGCGCTCCGGGCCGTGCCCGGCATCGACGTCGTCCGTCCGGGCGACGCCAACGAGGTGGTCGAGGCCTGGCGCTGCGCTCTCGCCAGCAAGGACCGACCCACCGCCATCGTGCTCAGCCGTCAGGACCACCCGACCTTCGATCGCGATCGGATGGGCGCGGCCGCCGGCCTGGCGCGCGGCGCCTACGTCCTCTGCCCGTCGCGGAAGGAGATCCCGGACGTCATCCTCATCGGTACCGGAACCGAGCTGCAGCTCGCGGTCCGGGCGGCCGAGGAACTGGCCGCCGACGGGGTCGATGCCCGGGTGGTGAGCATGCCCTGCCAGGAGGCCTTCCTCCGTCAGGATCCGGTCTACCGCGAGAGCGTCCTGCCCGAGGATTGCCGCGCCCGCGTGGCGGTCGAGGCCGGGACCTCGTTCGGCTGGGAGCGTTTCGTCGGCCGGCGCGGGGCGATCGTCGCCCACGACGACTTCGGCGCCTCGGCGCCGGGCAAGGTGCTGTTCGAGCACTTCGGCTTCACGGTCGCGGCGGTGGTGGCCGCCGCCCGCGAGCAGCTCGGCCGCGCCTGATCGGTCGCGAATCCGGCGCCATCGGCCGGCTTCCGCGGTCTCCGTCCTTCAAAGGACGGCGTCCTCCGGGTAGTCTGCCGACATGGCCGGCAAGGACTTCAGCAACTTCAAGGACCTGCTCGGCCGCTTCGGAGGCGACGACGAGGAGGACGAGACCTCCTCGGTGGTGGAGGGGAAGGCCGAGCTCGCGCCCGCCGAGGACGACGAGGAGGAGGTCGATCCCGGCCACTATCGCGGCGGCGCGCGCGCCATCATCGACGCGCGTCCGGACGGCTTCGGGCCGATGGATCACGGCCCGCGCGCCTACCGCGACGTCGAGTCCGAGGAGATGGAGCTGCTCGCCTCCTTCCGGATCCGCACCATCTTCCCCGCCGACGTCGAGGCCGAGGCCGAGGCGCTGCCCGCCGATCCGCCGCCGGCCGACTACGAGGGCGTCGCCCATCGCATGGACCTGCGCACGGCGCGGATCTTCACCATCGACGGTGACGACGCCAAGGACTACGACGACGCCATCGCGATCCGCGCCGTGGACGAGGGCTTCGAGGTCTCGGTCCACATCGCCGACGTCAGCCACTACGTCCGGCCCGGCACCGCGCTCAACGCCGAAGCCCTCGCCCGCGCGACCAGCGTCTACGTCGCCGACCAGGTGGTGCCGATGCTGCCGGAGAAGCTCTCCAACGGGCTCTGCTCCCTGGTCCCCGGCCGCGAGCGCCTGGCCTTCTCGGTGTTCATGACCTTCGATCGCGAGGGCCGCCGGAAGAACTACTACCTGACCAAGAGCGTCATCCGCAGCTTCCGCCGCTGCACCTATCGCGCGGTGCAGAAGCTGCTCGACGGCGTCGACGACGACGAGAGCCGCGCCCTCGCCGACCTGCGACCGGACCTGGAGATGTTCCGGGCCTGGACCGTGCAGCAGCAGAAGATCCGCGACCGCAAGGGATCGCTGCGCATCCAGAGCCAGGAGCGGAAATTCCGTTTCGACGAAGATGGCAACGTCGTCGACATCTACATGGCGCCGAACTACTTCTCGCAGACGCTGATCGAGGAGACCGCGCTCGCCGCCAACCAGGCGGTCGGCGACTTCTTCCGCGCCAACGGCCTGCCGACCATCTACCGCATCCATCCCGAGAAGGACGAGGATGAGGTCAAGCAGATCACCGAGATGCTCGAGGAGTACGGCGTCCGCGTGCCCAAGAAGGACCGGCTGACCGGTCGAGACATCGGCGCGATGATCCGCTACGCCCGGCGACTCGCCAACGCCGAGTCGATGATCCCACGCATCATGAGTCTGCTCGAGCGCGCCAGCTACGAGGTGCAGGACCACGAGGACCAGGCCGAGCACTTCGGCCTCGCCCGCGAGCACTACCTGCACTTCACCTCGCCGATCCGTCGCTATCCGGACCTGGTGGTCCATCGCATGCTCTTCGACGTGCTCCAGCGTGGCGTCGCGGCGCAGAAGGATCTGAAGGATCCCGAGCGCATCCACGACCTCTGCGACGTCGCCTCGCACGCCAGCCAGCAGGCCGAGGTCGCGGCGATGGTCGAGATCGCGGTCGCCGACCTCAAGGTTTGCCAGTTCATGGACCCGCGCATCGGCGAGGTCTTCGAGGCCAAGGTGGGACGGGTGAGCCCCTACGGCTTCGACCTCGATCTCGTCGGTCTCTGCGTCACCGGTTACCTGCCGGCGAAAGCCATCGGCCGCGTGCTGCGCACCGAGGGTCCGAGCATCACGATCCGCGCGCGCTCGGGCACGAAGGTCTTCAAGGAAGGTGACACGGTCGAGGTGACCGTGAAGGACGTCGATTTCCGCCGCTTGAAGATCCTCTTCGAGCTGCACGAGAAGAAGCGAGGCTGAGGGTCGGAGCGATGGCGAGCGAACTCGAGGTCGAGATCCGGGACATCCGGCGGTGGCTGCGCGCCTCCCTCCTGCTCAACCTCGTCCTGGCGGCGACCCTGGTCGTGCTCGCCCTCTGGCCCGAATGGGGCCTCTGGCTGCTCCTGATCCTGCCCCTGATCCTGGTCTGGACCGGTTACCGATCCGCGCGCGCCCGGTCGCGTTCGGGTCAGTACCGCGGCCCCGATCTCTGCGTGGCCTGCCTGACCCCGATGGCCGAAGACCAGAACACCTGCGCCGCCTGCGGCTGGTCCTACGACGTGGCCTGATCCCGCCCGCCAGCCGCTGGCTGGCCCGGTCGTCTCATCTGCGAACGGCACCGATGCCGGCTTGGCAGCCGGCGCTCCGACAGGCCGACCGCCCGGAGCGCCGACCGCTGGTCGGCCCATGGAGCCTCGCCTGCTGCCTGAGTCCTCGTCCGTGGCATCGAAGCGCTTCGGCCTTCGTTCCTTCGATCGCGATCGGCACCGATGCCGGCTTGGCAGCCGGCGCTCCGACAGGCCGACCGCCCGGAGCGCCAGCCGCTGGCTGGCCCGGTCTTCTCATCTGCGATCGGTGCCGATGCCGGATGCGCAGAGGACGTTGCGCGGTCCAACCTCCCTTCGGCAGGAACGGCTCCTGGATCGCGCTCTCGAACGCGATCGAACTCTCGAAGTCTGAGCCTCGGGACATGGAGAAGGGGCGTCGCGGCCATGGCCACGGCGCCCCTTCCGGTCGCGATCGCGCGGAAGCTCAGTCGGCCTTCAGCTCGTCGAGGAAGAACTTGGTCATCTTCTGGTGGAAGTGCCAGCGGTAGGGGCCGCGCAGGCCGTGGAGCTGGCCCGGATAGACCATGTACTCGACCGGCTTGTCGGCCTTCACGCAGCGATCGATGAAGTCGATCGTGTGCTGCCAGACCACGGTCTCGTCCGAGCTGCCCTGGACCACGAGCAGGCGGCCGCGCAGGCCGTCGAGGTGGCTCGCCGGCATCGCGGTCTTGTAGCCGTCCTCGTTCTCCTGCGGACGATCCATGTAGCGCTCGCCATAACCGGTCTCGTAGTAGGCCCAGTCGGTGACCGGGGCGCCGGAGATGCCGCACTTGAAGTACTCGCCGGCGCGGGTCATCAGCGACAGCGTCATGAAGCCGCCGTAGCTCCAGCCGTGGACGCCGACGCGGTTGCGGTCGACGTAGGGGCGGGACAGCAGGTACTCGAGACCGGCGATCTGGTCCTTGACCTCGAGCGTGCCAAGGCGGCGGTGGACCGCCTGCTGGAAGTCGATGCCGCGGTTGAGGGTGCCGTGGCCGTCGAGGCGGATCACGATGACGCCCTGGCAGGCCATGTAGTGGAACCAGGGGCCGGAGAAGCTCGAACCGCCGAGGAACTCGTCCTTGACCAGCTGCGAATGCGGCCCGCCGTAGACGTAGAGCAGCACCGGGTACTTCTTGCCCTCGTCGAGGTCGGGCGGAAGGATGATGTGGCCGTGGAGATCGCTGCCGTCCTCCGCCTTCACCGTGAACAGCTCCTCGCGACCACCGCGCACGCGATCCCAGGGATTCGGCGACTCGTGGATCGTACGCCGCTCGCCGGACTTCAGGTCGACGATGTCGACGACCAGCGGGGTCTCGAGGTCGGAGCGGCTGTCGAGCAGGAAGTTGCCGCAGGGCGAGACCGTGGCCTCGTGCTGCCCGCGCCCGCTGGTGAGCTGGGTCATCGGGCTCTCGCTGCGGAAGAGCTCGCCGGAGCCACCCTTGCCGAAGTCGACCCGGAAGGCCGTGGGCGCGAGCTGCGCCCGGTAGAGGTGCATCTCGATCGGCTTCTCGCCGGTGGCGGCGACGTAGATCGAGGCGCCGTCCTTGCTGAAGCCGGAGAAGGCCGAGACGTCGAAGGCGCCGCGGGTGACCTGCTGCATCAGGTGACCGTCGGCCTTGTAGAGGTAGAGGTGGTTGTAGCCGTCACGCGGCGAGAACCAGAGGAAGTCGCCGCTGCCGTCGGGCAGGAAGATCGGGCCGTGCTCCGGCTCGGTCCATTCCTTGTCGGTCTCCACCAGCAGGCTGGCGAGGAGCTTGCCGTCGGCGGCCGAGTAGCTCTTCAGCTCGCAGCGGTTCTGCTCGCGGTTCACGTGGGCGACGAAGACCTTCTCGCCGGTCGGGTCCCAGGTGATGTTGGTGAGGTACTCGTCGACGTTCGGGTCGGTCGCCAGCCAGATCACCGAATCGTCGCGGCTGTCGTAGACGCCGACCGAGACGATGGAGCCGGCCTGGCCCGCCATCGGGTAGCGGCCCAGCTTGTGCTCGGCCGGCCGCGGCTCCCAGTTGATGTAGGGATAGGGGCGGATGGGGCGGAGGTCCTCGCGGTAGAAGGCAAGGCGCCGACCGTCGGGCGACCACCACAGGCCATCGGTGATGCCGAACTCGACCCGGCTGACCGACAGGCCGTGGGTGAGGAACTCGTGGCCGCCCCGGGTGACCCGGACGGTGGTGCCGTCGGGCTTGCCGACCCAGACGTCCTTGTCCTTCGACCAGGCGGCGTACTCGTCGTCCTTGGCGAAGGCCTGGGCCTCGGAGTCGGCGGCGAAGCCGATGCCGCCGTGGATCTGCTTGGCCTCGCAGTCGTAGCGATAGACGCGACCGTCATGGCCGAAGCGGAGGGTCTTGCCGTCGTCGAGGAAGCGCGCTTCGAGCAGGGCGCGAAGGTCGAGACCCTCGATGCCGGCGCTCTTGGCGGCGGCCTCGAAGTCCTGCGCCGTGACCAGGTCGGCGCGGCTGCCGTCGGTGGCGTCGATCGCCATCAGCGCCGGACCCTTGGCGCCGCGGGCGATCATGGTGACCCGGGCCGAGGTCGGGTGCCAGCCGAGGGCCTGCGGGCCGCGCGGCGTGAAGGCGAAGGGCTGCATCACGGCCTGCTGCAGGGTCATCTCCTGCTTCTGGGCGCCGGCGATGGAAAGGAGGCCCGCGAGGACGAGGGCGGTGAGGAGGGTGCGTCTCATGACTGCTCCTTCTTGGAGTTCGGATTCGGTCCGGAGTCTAACCGGCGGCGCGGGATGGCTCTACGGGGGCGGCCGGTCGATCGGTCCCGGACCGTCGCGCCCCGGGCGCGCCGGCCGCGGGACCTGGTCTCTACGCCCGAGCAGGCCGGGTCTTGCGGCACCGCGGCCGAAACGCGACGAGGGCGGACGGCCCGCCGGCCGCCCGCCCTCGCCTTCAGCCCCGGGTCGGGTCTCAGCTCGCCTTCGGCTGGTAGGGATCGATCCGCCAGAGCTTCAAGGCGATGCCGAAGAGGGCGCGGACCGCGTAGACCGAGACCACCGCGGCGTAGACCACGAAGTAGATCTCGACCTTGTTCACCAGGCAGACCAGGAGGATGTAGCTCGGGTAGTCGACCACGAACTTGCCGGCCTTCTCGATCAGGCCGATCAGCGCCTTGATCCCGCCGGGCTTGCCGCCGCCCGCGCCGGCCGGGAAGGCGTCCTTCCATTCCTGGCGCTTCACGAACTGCGTGCAGGAGATGCCGATCGCGAGCCCGGTCATGCCGACCACCAGGATGACGAGGATCACGTCGGAGCCGACCCCGGGGATCGCCGGGATGTCGCCGGCGTCCGGTACCTGGCCGTCGAAGTGCTTCGCCCACCAGTGGATCATCGGGTCGAGCAGCGGGAAGCGGACGCCGTTGCGCAGCTGCTGCCAGATGCGGAAGCCGATCGCCATGAACACGAAGTAGGCCTTCAACTCGTCGATGAAGAAGTCGAAGTACATGCCGATCACGCTGCCCGCCTTCTTGTGGCGGGCGAGCTGGCCGTCGAGGGCGTCCAGCATGTGCGCGATCATGAAGAGCCCGGCGCCGATCAGCAGGCCGGCGTAGCTCAGCATGGTCATCTGCACGCCGAAGCCGATCAGCGCCACGATCAGCGACAGGATCGTGACCTGGTTGGGCGTGATCCTCGTGTGCTGGATGTGGTAGAGCGTGAACGACGCCAGCGGGCGCGAGAAGTAACGGAAGGCGACGCCTTCCTTGGCCCCGAAGGTGGAGGCCTTGTGCAGCTTCTTGATCTCTTCCCAGGCGGAGGCCATCTCATGCTCCAGGCTTGCGGCGGCGGAATCCGATAGCCCGCGATCGTGGGCTTCGGGGGTGGGGCGCGTGGCCATCCTGTTAACAAGTCCCGCCCGGCCAGTCCCAGGACTCGCCCATCCAGCCCCCCCGAATCTTCATCCAGACGCCCTGGAGCGGCCGATCCGCCGTCTTGACCCCCTCCCGGCGATCCCGATAATCGCGGATCCCTCCCTTCCGGGAGCCGGCGAGAGGATCTCATGGCGGCCGACCCGAAGTACGACTTCTTCATCAGCTACACCAAGGTCGACGAGGCCTGGGCGCGCTGGATCGACCAGGAGCTGAAGACGGCCGGTTTCAGCACCATCGTCCAGTTCGCCGACTTCGGGGCCGGTCGGAGCTTCATGGCCCAGATGGCGGAGGCCTTCGACCGGGCCGAGCGGATGATCGCCGTCCTGAGCGAGCCCTACTTCAAGTCCGCCTTCGCGACCCTGGAGTGGGAAGCCGCGGTCGTGCGTGAGCGCCTGCTGGGCGAGTCGCGCCTGTTGCCCCTGATGGTGGACCGCTTCACTCTCCCCGACCTCTACGCGCCCATCGTCTGGCGGAGTCTCTTCGGTCAGAGCGAGACCGAGGCGCGAGCGACGCTCCTGCGTGAACTCCGGCTGGCCGATGACCACGCGCGGGTTCGCCAGCCTTTCCCCGGCTCGCCCTCGGCGGCGCCGATCACCGCGACGGTTCCGACGGCCTTCCCCGGTCGCATCTTCAAGGTCCCCTTCGGGCGCAACCCGCTCTTCGAGGGGCGCGTCTCGGAACTCGACGAAATCGCGCGACGGCTCGGCGGCGACGGCCGCGTCGCGATCAGCCCGGTCGAGGCGCCGGGCCAGGTGGAGGCGATCGCGGGGCTCGGCGGCATCGGCAAAACCCAGCTCGCGGTCGAGTACGCCTATCGCCATGAGCGGGACTACAGCGCGGTCTTCTGGCTGGCCGCCGAGAACGAGGCGAGTCTCGTCGATTCCCTGCGCCGGCTGGGCAGGGTCTTCGGCCTGGCGCTCGAGGACCGGCCACCCGAGGACCTGCCGGAAGCGCTGCGCCGCGCTCTCGGCCAGCACCGGGGCTGGTTGCTCGTCATCGACAACGCCGACGAGCCGAAGCTGCTCAAGGCGCTCTTCGCCGGTCCGCTCGGGGGCGCGGTCCTCCTCACCTCGCGTGAACGTCACTTCCCCAGCAGCATTCTCACCGGCGGCCCCATCCTGCTCGGGCTCTGGTCCGTGGAGGAGGCCCTGGACTTCCTGCGCCAGGGCTGCGGGCGGGTCCTGGTGGCCGAGGACGAGCGTCAGCTCGAGGCCCTGGTGGAGGAACTCGGTCGGCTCCCCCTCGCGCTCGCCCAGGCGGCGGCCTACCTGCGCGAGAAGCAGGCGATCAGCCTCGAGGCCTACCGGGACGCCCTGTCCCGGAAGAAGCTCGACCTGCTCGACCGGGGCGTGGACGACCGCTACGAGACCAGGACCGGCACCGGCGAGCTGGCGACGGTGGGTTCCACCTGGCTCCTGCAGGTCGAGGATCTGGGCGAGCACCATCCGGCCGCGGCCCAGCTCATGGAACTCTGCGCCTTTCTCGAGCCCGAGGGCATCCCCTTGGAACTCTTCGCGCATCTGGCCGAGACCGGGCCCGAGACGGCCCTCGCCCGCGCCATCGCGGAAGACGGGGCCGAGATCGCCCTGGCCGAAGCCCTGGGCGTCCTCGAACGGGGTTCGCTGGTGGACTTCGATCCCGGCTCGAGGACCCTCTCCATCCATCGCCTGCTGCAGGAGGTCATCCGCGTCACCCTCCGCGAGCAGCGCGCCGAGCGCGCGGCCGCGGCCCAGGCCCTGGTGGTCGCCGCCTTCCCCTCCGGCGAACCGGAGACCTGGCCGCTCGCCGACCGCCTCGAAGGCCAGGCTCGACCCCTGGCCGAGCGCCTCGCCAGGGAGGACCCGCCAAGCGATCGAACGCCCCTGAACTTCATGGCCCGGCTCGCGTTCTTCCTGGGAAACCGGCGTGGTGACCTATGGGGCGCTCGCGGCCTCGAGGAGGCGGTGCTGGCGGCCCGCACGCGGCTGCAGGGCCCGGAGCATCCCGATACCCTCACCAGCATGAACAACCTGGCCCAGACCCTCCGGGCCCAGGGCGATCTCGAGGGCGCTCGCGGCCTCGAGGAGGCGGTGCTGGCGGCCCGCACGCGGCTGCAGGGCCCGGAGCATCCCGATACCCTCACCAGCATGAACAACCTGGCCCTGACCCTCCAGGACCAGGGCGATCTCGAGGGCGCTCGCGGCCTCGAGGAGGCGGTGCTGGCGGCCCGCACGCGGCTGCTGGGTCCGGAACATCCCGATACCCTCACCAGCATGAACAACCTGGCCCTGACCCTCCAGGACCAGGGCGATCTCGAGGGCGCCTGCGGCCTCGAGGAGGCGGTGCTGGCGGCCCCGCACGCGGCTGCTGGGTCCCGGAACATCCCGATACCCTCACCAGCATGAACAACCTGGCCCTGACCCTCCGGGCCCAGGGCGATCTCGAGGGCGCTCGCGGTCTCCATGAGGCGGAGCTGGCGGCCTGCACGCGGCTGCTGGGCCCGGAGCATCCTGATACCCTCACCAGCATGAACAACCTGGCCTCGACCCTCCGGGCCCAGGGCGATCTCGAGGGCGCCCGCGGCCTCCAGGAGGCGGTGCTGGCGGCCTGCACGCGGCTGCTGGGCCCGGAGCATCCCGATACCCTCACCAGCATGAACAACCTGGCCCTGACCCTCCGGGCCCAGGGCGATCTCGAGGGCGCCCGCGAGCTCCAGGAGGCGGTGCTGGCGGCCCGCACGCGGCTGCTGGGCCCGGAGCATCCCCTGACCCTCACCAGCATGAACAACCTGGCCCATACCCTCCGGGCCCAGGGCGATCTCGCCGGCGCCTCGCGGCCTCTGGGCCGCGGCGCTCGAACCGGCGCGGCGGGTCTGGGGCGCCGACCATCCGCACACGAAGGCGATCGAGAACAATCTGCGACGGCTTGACCAGGGCGCCTGAAGGTGGGGCGCCGAGCGGAGGCTCGACGCCCCGGGTGGCGAAGGAGGATCGGGGATCTTCGCCGGGATCAGAAGAAGGTCATCTCCACCGAGTTGCTGAGGGCGACGGCGAAGGGCTGGCTGGTGCCGAGGACCGCCTGGAGGGCGCCGTGCGGACCGGGGGGGAGCGGTGGCGCGCTGAAGGACAGGGCGAGGCTGCCGCTCGGGCCGGTGTTGAAGATCGCCCAGAGCAGGTGCCAGGGGCGGAAGCCGTCGGCGACCACCTGCAGGCCGAGGGGGATCCCGAAGGCGTCCACCGCACCGCCGATGTCGAACTGGCCGATGCCGCCCGGGTAGGTCGCCGCCCGCGGATTCGCCGCGCCGAAGAGCAGCAGGATCGGCTGACCGGGCTCGCCCTCGAAGCCGAGGAGGAAGGGGCCGCCGGCGGTGGCCAGGGCCTGGTAGGGACCCTGGTCGCCGGAGGCGACCGGGCCCTGGTTCGGGCTCAGCGCTCCGTTCAGGTCGAAGACGGCGAGACCGGCGCGCGGCGCCTGGCCGATCGAGACCTGACCCTCGAAGACGCCGACGTCGTCGATCGCGATGTCGTGAGTGAAGCTGCCGCCATCGCTGCGGCCGCGGAAGACCAGCTGGATCGTCTGCCCGGCGAAGGCGGCGAGGTCGAGGGCCTGCAGGCTCCAGCTGGCGCCGAGATCACCGATCGGACCGAGCGCGTCCGCCGTCACCAGGCCGCCCGGGTAGACGATGAGATCGACCGAGAGGAAGTTCTCGTTCACGGTCGGACCGCTGGTCGAGCCGTTCATGCTGTGCAGCGCGAACTGCAGGCGCGGGTGGGCCAGCGGGCCGAGGTCGAGGCAGGGCGTGATCAGGTTCACCTGCGCGAAGTTGCCGGTCGAATCCTCGACGTAGGCATAGAAGCCGGCGCCGCTGCTGTAGTCGCTGGTCGGACCGGTGTTGGCGGACGCGGTGGCGCCGCTGCGGAAGTACCAGTCGGAGTCGGTGCCGCTGGCGTCGTTCTGGTCCTGCTTCCAGCCCGGTGGCGGCTGGGTGGTGTTGATGGCGGCGCTGGCGTCGAAGTTCTCGAGCCAGGGGAAGCTGGCGATGGTCAGGTCGCCGCCGCTGCGGACGCTCGCGGTCAGGACGTCGTTCACCCCGTTGAGATCGCCGCCGGTGGCGCAGCCCAGCACGATGGTGTGGGGCCCGGCCGCCGACAGGTCGCCGCCCAGCGCGAAGGTGAGCGGCAGGGTGTCGCTCAAGGCCACCGCGCCCGGCAGGGTGAAGGTC
Source organism: Planctomycetota bacterium (assembly GCA_020639295.1). GTDB lineage: Bacteria > Planctomycetota > DRQF01 > JACKGY01. The sequence continues at coordinate 5,334 of JACKGY010000012.1, read as the reverse complement.
TCGACGACCGGCGCCGCGCCGTCGATCGCGTAGGAGGCGACGATCGGCGTGCCGGCCGCGAGGGTCGAGCTGCCGACGTTGCGGACCAGCATGACGATGCTCTCGGCCGCGCCGAGCGGATCGCAGCCGGTCGAGTCGACCGGCGCCTGCAGGGCGACGATGCCGAGGTCGGCGACCTGACCGCTCAGTTCCAGGGAGCGCTCGCGGTCGATCTCGTCGGCGCTGCGGGCCCAGGAGTAGAGGCGCAGCTCGTCGAGACCGCCGATCATCCGGCTGCTGGTCGAGTAGCCGCCGATCAGGAGGCCGCTCGCCGCCGTGCCGCTGAAGGCGAGGTTGGCCGCCTGCTTCTTCATCCCGGCGAAGACGCCGTCGACGTAGCCGTTCAGCTCCAGGCCGAGGTCGTCGTAGACGAAGGCCACGTGCACCCACTGGCCCAGAGGCGCCGCCGCGGTCAGGGTCAAGGAGCTGACGCCGGTGCCGGCGAGGATCACGCTGGCCGGACTCGCGCCCGACTTGTAGCAGCGGAAGGAGCCGGCGCTGGCGTCGCCGAGGATGTAGCGCGTGGTCGAGGCCGCGTCGTCGTTGCGGAACCAGAACTCGAGGGTCCAGCTCCCCGAGAGCGCGAAGGGCTGGTTGGTCTGCACCTGGTCGCCGCTGGTGACACCCGCGGGCATCAGCAGGGCCGAGGCGCCCAGCATGGGCGTGGCGTCCCAGCCCGCCTGACCGACGAGCGTCGGCGCGAGACCGAGGCCCGGCAGGGCCCCGTCGGCGGTGCTGCTGCCGCTGCCCTCGTTGAAGGGGAGATAGAGGAGATCCGGTACCTGGCCCTCGAGCCCGGCCGCGAGGACGAGGCCGCCGAGGATCAGACCGGCGATCAGGGTGGTGAGACGCTTCATGACGCAACTCCGCGTGGTGGCGCCGGGAGTCGACGGAGCCCGGGCGGCGACCGTCACGTCTCGGAGCGTCGAGAACGCGACGACCTCGGGCCGAGACGCTTCGTCTCGGCTGCGCTCCATGACCTGGACCCGTTGATTCCGGCTGGGGAACGACCTGCCGCGCACTCGGCCGTCGCTGGTGGGCGGGCCGATCGTCGATCGCCCGCTCAGCGCCAGGATCCGATACGTCGCGCTCCGCGACATGATGGCGCAGCCGGAGAATTACGCGCCGTTTCGTCCCGACGATCTCACGGCTCGCGCGCTGCGCTCGAGCCATCCTGCCCCGATGCCATCCCCGGGAGCTCGCCTTTCGTAGTCGGTGCCGATCACCGCGGCTGACTCGAGGGCCGCGGCCTCGGGGCCCGTCCTTTCCGCTTGACCGCCGCCCGACGCCGCGGCGACACTCGCAGCTCGGGCGCAGCGCCGGGTCGCCACGATCGAGACCGGGTCAGGTTGGCGACGTCGGCAGGATGAACGACGAAGGAAGGGGCTCATGGCCGTCATCGACGGAACCTGCAGCGACCGATCGACGCATCGGCGTCGCCACGCATCACCCACCGCCGGTCGGCGCCGCCCGGACGATCCCGGCTTCGCGAGCGGCCGTTCTCGTCGGGCTCCGGCGTCGACACCATGGCATGGGATGTCGCGACGGCTCGGCGCGACGAGCGTCTTCGTTGCGCTCGCCCTCGTGCTCGTGTTCGTCGGGACCTCGGCCCGGGCGCAGGCGACGCTCACCGTTCCCGGGAGCCATGCCACGATTCAGGCGGCGATCAACGCGGCATCGACCGGGGACACGATCCTGGTCGCGGCGGGCCTCTACGCTGAGCGGATCGACTACCTCGGCAAGGGCCTCTCGATCGTGGGCGCTGGGGTGGGCCAGAGCATCCTCGACGGCCAGATGCAGGGCAGCGTGGTCACGATCGCCAACTCCGAACCGCTGGGAACGCGGATCGAGGGCTTCACCATCCGGAACGGGTTGGGGTCCTTGTTTCAGCTCGATCCTGCCTCGAATCCCCTGTCACTGGGAGGGGGGATCGCCGTCGTTGGCTACTCGCCGATCCCACAACCGCTTCCGAACCTGGAGGTCAAGAACTGCCGGATCGAGAACTGCGCGCTGCAGGGTTCCGTCCTCTATGGCGGCGGCGGCGGAATCGGTGTCCATCGAGCAATGAAGGTGTCCGTCGAGGATACGGAGATTCGAAACAACTTCGGCGAGGGCATCCATGGCAACTTGGTCGTCGACCTGCGCGTCTCCCGCTCCGTTGTAGAAAGTAACGTCGGCAGTGGTGTGAGGGTGTGGTCGAGTTCCAGGCTGACCATGACGCAATGTCGGCTGGCGGGCAACAGCTCCGGGGACGGTGCCGGGCTCTACCTCTCCGATGGCTTCCCCTACTCGCACACGGTCACCGGCTGTGAGATCGTCGACAACGTCGTGACAACTGGGACCGGCTCTCCGTCTGGTGGTGGTGGCGGCATCTACCTGAGCGGGACGACCACCAGGGTCGAGAACTGCCTGATCGCCCGCAACAGTGGCCCATTCCTCGGCGGCGGGATCTACCAGACCGGGGTCAGCCCGGGTGGTCCCAACGAGTTCGACCTGGTGGGCAACACCATCGTCGACAACGGGGCGGTCCTGGGCGGTGGCATCTGTACCGGCATCGGCCTTCGACTCGCCAACTCGATCGTGCGGGACAACCTCGGGAGCGAGGACATCTACGCCTTCAACTCCTTCAACAACGCGATCCTGGTCTCGCTCAAGAACTCGAACTTCGACCCGGCGCGGCTCAAGGTGAACACCGCGGCCAACCTCGTCCTCGCCGGCAACATCGACCTGCCGGCGAACTTCGTCGATCCCGTGAACGGCGACTACCACCTGCGGCTCGACTCGCCCTGCATCGACGCCGGCGACCAGACCCTGGCCAACCTCCCGGGCCTCGACATCGATGGCGAAGCCCGAGTCGTCCTCGGCGACACCGACATGGGCGCCGACGAGGTCCACGACATCGCGCTGCACCCGGCCGCGGCCGGTCGCGTCGGCGTCGGAGCGGGCGGTCCCTTCGCGATCCTGAGCGTCAACGGTTCGACCGGCGGCCTCGATCGTCGGGTCCTGGCGCCGGTCGGCAGCACGGCGGTGGTCACCATGGCGCAGCCACCGCAGCTCTCGGGCCCACGATCCTTCGCGATCTTCGCGCTTCTGGACCGGCCGCGCCTCTCCTACGTCATCAACGTCCCGCTCGGGATCGGCGACATGGCCTTCGCGCCCTGCCCGATGATCACCCTGCTCTTTCCCTACCTGTTCACCTTCACCAACAACTTCGGCCCGGATCCCTGCGGCGAGTTCGTGCCGTCGACACCGACGCCCTGGTCCTCGCCGCCCGGGCCGGCGATCCCCTTCCCGCTCACGATCTCGCTGCAGGGCGTGATCGAGGAGGCCCCCGGCGTCTACGTCCCGACCAACCTCGTGACCTACGAGGTCCGATAGCCTCGGCGCCCGCGCGGCCTCGTGACCGCGCGCCGACCCGGCCGCCCGAACCTCAGATGGAGCGGGCGAGGAAGAAACCGTCGTCGCCTAGGGTGCGGCTCTTCGGCTTCACATGCCGAGAACGGGGCCGGCCGACACCATGCTCATCGGCCTGCGTGCTCGGGTTGCCCGCGAGTCAGGTTCTCCTTTTTTTGTTTGACCCCGTCCCTCGCGCGAGGCGAAACTCCGGCTTCAGGCGCCGCAACGAGGTACCTTCGATCCATGTCGGATCGGGATGCTCGGGGCGAGAGAATCCACGGAGGAAGGACCTTGCTCATGACCAAGCTTGCCGGGACTGTCATCGGCTCATCGGCTCATCGGCTCATCGGCTCATCGGCTCAGTGCTCGTCGCTCTGCTCAATCTCGGACTGATCGCGTCCTTCCAGGTTGAGGCACGGGCACAGACCTATCCCTGTGGCTGGGCCTACTGGAACAACCTCCCGTCCAACGAACCCCAGGCGCCGTTTCCCGAGCCGCCATATCCCTGCAGCGCGACCGGCAACGACTTCTTCCGTCTGATCACGGGACCGCAGGTTTCCCAGTGCTGCCAGTCGCTCGCGTTCACGAACGTACCGGACTATCTGCCTGACCTGGCGATGCCGGTCGAGATCGCGACCTTCGATGCCTGCACGCTGAGCCAGCAGACCACCGTGGACCTCGAGTTCCGGAGTTTCGTGCCACAGTTCTTCAACCTCTACGCCTGCAACCAGCACCGGGTCTTCCGGATGTACCTGAAGTACAACGGCAACGTCTTCATGGCGATCGAACCGGTCGAGAGCTACATGCGATACACCCGTACCTTCTTCCTTCCTGGCGCGCCCGGGGAAAGCGACGTACAGGTCTGGCGCTACGTCATCAATGGTGACGCCGACTTCGATCGCCAATTTGCACCGCCATTCTGGGTCCCGCCATGCCACGCCTGCCCGGCAACGACCGACAGGTTCGAGCGGGTACATTTCGTGGGTCACGCCGACTTCAGCTGCAAGACGGACTCCCAGGGCCTGCACCACTGGGACGCCAGTATCAGCCTGAGTCACCACGTCGGTTGCCTGAGCCACCTCGACAATCCCTTCATCAATCCCCTGCGGAAGATCACGGCTCCGAACCCGAACCGCCACGAATCGACGAGCTACCACATGGTCGGCCCACTTCCCTTCAGCTTCCTGGCGGCGCCGCCGATGCCGCAGGACGTCGTCATTACGAATGGCGGGATCAAGTTCGATGCAGTGAGGAGTACCGTCATGTACCCATCACCATGGAACCCCTCGATAAGGGCCCATCCGTTCCCCCCTCACTGCCTCACTGAATCATCCTTGTACACGGTGATGGAGCCGAAGCCGGTCAATTGCATGTGCGAGGCGAGCCCTCCGGCGCCCGCGATCTACTACCATTCGTGGATCCGTCCGGCGAGCCAATCATACTGTTACATGCCGGGGACGCCGCCGATCGCGACCGGGCAGAGCTGGCAGTCCGTGGTGGGCGCCAGCGCGGACATTCCTGACGGCTTCGTCCAGCTCTATCTCGGTCACTGGGGTGCCGCGGGCCCCTGGTCGAACGAAGGACTGCTGACCAACATCGGCCTCATCGACCATCTGAATCACTGCTTTCCGGACCCGGCCTATGCCTTCCACATCACTCACGGTGTCACGACCACGCACGACCGCACGGTCGGTCTGCCGCACTTCTATGACGACCCGACGGTCTCGAGCGACGTCTTGATCGACTTCGTCGACCAGGTTCGCGACATGACACATGCGCGACACGCGGGAATGGACTTCCTGCCGATCTCTGCGGGATCCTGCGTCAGTACTCTGGTTTGGACGATCTCGAAGGAGTAGCGCGATGAAGATCCCCCTCACATTCGCCCTCGTGCTTTTA
>JACKGY010000011.1 GCA_020639295.1 Planctomycetota bacterium | reverse complement strand
GCAGCCCCGGCGCTCCGAGGCGCCGACCGCCCGCGACGCCGATCAGGGACGATCGTCGAAGTCGATCAGCAACTCGTCGGCGAAGATCCAGGCCGTCCCGCCCAGGCCGGGATAGCGCGCGTTGTCCGGCCGCCGCGGCCGGGCCAGCACGCGCAGATAGCGGCAGGTCTCGCCCTCCAGGTCGACGCCCGGGGTCTCGATCCGTCGCTCGCGCTCCCGACGCTGCGCGTCCGGTTCGATCACGCCGACCTCGTGGAATTCCCGGCCGTCGACCGAAACGAAGAAGCGGATCGACTCCGGCAACCAGATCCAGGACCGGGTGTCCTGGAGGCAGCTCAGCGCGACCCGGCGGACCCGCTTCACCGCGCCGAAGTCGACGGTGAGATCGAGATCCTCGAGATAGCCCTGCCAGGAGCCGGTCCGCCAGGCGGTGCTGCCACGCAGGCCGTCGATCAGCGCCCGATCGCCGTCGCCGGTGTACTGGTTGCTGTAGTGCCCGTCGAGCCGGATCGACCAGTCGTTGTCGATCTGGTGGAAGCGGGTCGAGATCACCGCCGAGTCCGGACGGCCATCCAGGGACGCGAAGGCCTGGAGCGTGGTGGGCGCCGTGATCCGGATCGGCTGGCGGTAGACCGGTGATTCACGGGTCGGCCTGGTGCCATCGAGCGTGAAGTGGATGCGGGCGGCCGGTTCGAGCGCGGCGAGACCGAATTCGAGCGAGCCCTGGAAGCTCAGGCCGGGCGTGACCACGTAGGGCGCGGGCAGGATCCTCGCCTCGTCGATCGCATGGCGCGGCCGATCGCCCTCCGCCACGCCCCAGAGACGGTTCGCGGTGGCGCCCATCGCGAAGCGGATCTCGCCCTGCCGGCGCACCAGATCGTAGGGAATGAAACTCCTGTTCCAGGGCTCGCCATCGACCTCGACCCCCTGGACGTAGCGATTCACCTTCGAGGCACCCTCGGCGCGGATGACGAGGCCCTGACCGTTCTCCAGGTGCAGGGTCGCCCGTGGAAACAGCGGACTGCCCAGCTCGTAGATGCCCGAGCCGGGACAGACCGGGTAGAAGCCGAGCGCGGACAGCACGTACCAGGCCGACATCTGCCCGCAGTCCTCGTTGCCGCAGTAGCCGTCGGGACGGTCGTCGTAGAGTTCGTCGAGGATCTGGCGCACCCGCTCCTGGGTCTGCCAAGGCCGACCCGCATGGTCGTAGAGGTAGGCCATGTGGTGGCTCGGCTCGTTGCCGTGGGCGTACTGGCCGATCAGACCGGTGATGTCCGACTGCTCGCGACCGGTGGTCTCGGATGGCGCGGCGAAGAGCGCGTCGAGCCGGGCCGCGAAAGCCTCGCGCCCGCCGAGCAGCCGCACCAGGCCCTCGACGTCATGAGGCACGAAGAAGCTGTACTGCCAGGAGTTGGCCTCGGTGTAGTTGAAGTCGACCTCGCGCGGGTCGAAGGGCTTCTTCCAGACCTGCCCGCGCCGGGGCCGCATGAAGCCGGTCTCCGGGTCGAACAGGTTCTCGTAGGCCTGGGCCCGGCGCAGGTAGACCTCGCGATCGCCGGCCCGACCGAGTCGCCCCGCCAGCTCGGCGATGCACCAGTCGTCATAGGCGTATTCGAGCGTCTTCGACACCGAGCTCTCGTCGTGTTCCGACGGGATGAAGCCGAGGACCTTGTAGGCGTCCAGGCCGCGCTGGTCGAGCATCGCGAAGCCCTTCGCCGCCTCGTAGAGCCCCTGGGCCAGAGGCGAGTCCGGGTCGATCAGCCCGGCCGCGAACGCGTCCAGGATGACCGGCACCGCGTGGTAGCCGATCATGCAGTCGGTCTCGTTGGCGGCGAGTTCCCAGACCGGCAGGCGCCCGCCGTCCTGGTAGTGGGCGAGGAAGGTGCCGAGGAAGTCCCGGCTGCGCTGCTGCTCGATGATCGAGTAGAGCGGATGGGCGGCGCGGAAGGTATCCCAGAGCGAGAACACGGTGTAGACGTCATGGCCTCGGGCCTCGTGGACCTCGCCGTCCAGGCCGCGATAACGGCCGTCGACGTCGCTCCAGAGGTTCGGCGCCACCATGGTGTGGTAGAGCGCGGTGTAGAAGATGCGGCGCTCGCGCCGACTGCCGCCGGCGATCTCGATCCGGCCCAGGGCCTCGTTCCAGACCGCTCTCGCGCGCGCCCGCGCCGCGGCGAAATCCCAGTCCGGAAGCTCTAACTCCAGGTTGCGCAGCGCCGCCTCCTTGCCGGTGGCCGACAGGCCCACCTTGATCAGCAGCGGGTCGTCGGCGGCCTCGAAGCGGAACTCCGCGGCGAGGTCGTCACCGACGAAGGTCGCGAAGGGACGCGAGAACCGGATGGCGAAGTAGAGCCGTTGATCCCGGGCCCAGCTGCTCGAGCGCCGCTCGCCCAGCACCGTCGCCCTGCCCTTCTCGTCGACCTCGATGCTCGAGGCCAGCACGTGATCGCGATGGCGGAGATCGAGCTGGATGCGCGGCGCCACGCCGGCCGGATAGCGATAGCGATGGAAGCCCACGCGCGCGGTCGCGGTGAGATCGACGACGACGCCGTTGCCGAGCGCAACGCCGTAGTGACCGGGGCTGGCGCTCTCGCCCTCCTTGGCGAAGGGGATCGGTCCCGACTCGGAGGGTGCCGCCCGCGGCACGATCAGCAGGTCGCCGTAGTCGGCGCAGCCGGTGCCGGAGAGGTGGGTGTGGCTGAAGCCGAGCAGGCTGCGGTCGTCGTCGTGATAGCAGGAGCAGGCGTCCCAACCCTCGGTACGCGTGTCCGGCCCGAGCTGCACCATGCCGAAGGGCAGCGTGGCCGCCGGATGGCAGTGCCCGTGACCCCCGGTACCGATGAAGGGATCGACCTCCGCGCCGAGGTCGGCCAGCGCCCCACCCTCGCCTTCGCGCGCGCCGGAGCCGGCGCAGGCGGCGAGCAGCGCGACCAGGAGGACGAGCAGGCCCGACCGCGCGAGCGCCGGCGAGCGGAGCCTCGAGAACCTGCCGACACGGAGCCGGGTCTGACCGTCAAGCATCGTTCGAATCCAGTCCATGGAAGGCCAGGGCGGCGGCGCCGAGCAGGGCGCCGTTCCGCCCCTGCAGCTCGGAGACCTCGATCGTGATCCCGGCGAAGTTGGCGAGCAGGTTGCGCTCGAAGGAGGCCCGGGTCGGGCCGAGGAGGATCTCCCCCGCTCCCGCCAGACCGCCGTAGAGGAAGATCTTCTCCGGACTCGTGATCGCGGCCGCGTTGGCGAGGGCGAGGCCGAGTCGGGCGCCCATCTCGTCGAAGAGGGCGAGCGCGAACTCGTCGCCGGAACGGGCGGCATCGTGGATCGCCGCCCCGGTGAGCTTCTCGTCCGGCAGCCCGCGCAGGCTCGAGGCCGCGGCATCGGTGGCCAGCCGCTCGCGGGCGATCGCGACCAGGGCGGTGACCGAGACGTAGCGCTCCAGACAACCCTGGCGACCGCAGCCACAGGCGCGACCGCCCGGCTCGACGATGACGTGGCCGAGTTCGCCGGCGAAGCTCGAGTGGCCGTAGACCAGGCGTCCATCGACGATGAAGCCGCTGCCGAGGCCCGTGCCCAGGGTCACGACCAGGAGGTCGCGACGACCGCGCCCGCCGCCATAGAGCATCTCGCCCAGGGCGGCGGCGTTGGCGTCGTTGGTCAGCCAGGCCGGGGCGCCGAGGGCCGCGCCGAGGTCCCGGGCGAGCGGCAGCTCGCCCTTCCAGGGCAGGTTCGGAGCGTGGGCGATGGTGCCGCGATGGGCGTTGCCGTTGGGGGCGCCGATGCCGATCGCCAGGGCGTCGAGGGCTTCGGCCTCGAGCAGGCGGCGACAGCCGGCGGCGAGTCCCGTGACCAGATCGGGGAAAGTGGCGAAGCTGCCGGTCTGCAGCGAGTCCTCGCGCAGGATCTCGCCGGCGCGATCGACGATGCCGAGCCGGCAGTTGGTGCCGCCGATGTCGAGTCCGAGACAGACCTCTCTCATGACGCTTCGACCTCCTCGCCCGCCGCTCGCAGGGCATGACCCTCGAGCGCGAACCAGCTGATGTAGAGATAGGCGCCAAGGGGCACCCAGAACGAGGCATGAACGCCGTAGTGGTCCGCGATCAGGCCCTGCGTGAAGGGGAAGACCGCGCCCCCGACGATGGCCATGACCAGCAGCGACGAGGCCTGGCTGGTGTCACGCCCGAGGCCCTCGATCGACAGGGTGAAGACGTTCGACCACATCACCGAATTGACCAGTCCGATGGCGATGACGCACCACATCGCGGTCCGCCCGTCGGTGCCGAGCACGGCCAGGAGCAGGACCACCGCGACCAGCGCGAAGATGAAGGTGGTCCGCGCCGGAATCGAGCGGCCGAGGATGAACATCGCCGCCACCAGGGCCAGGAAGCCGAGGTAGGGCAGCATCAGGTGCAGGGTCGCGCCGTAGCCGAAGCCCTCGCTGCGCGAGAGGTTGAAGGCCAGGAACAGGAAGCCGATCGCCGGGATCAGGAAGGTGGCGGCGAGCTTCGCGCGCCGACCGAGGTGGCTGAGCGAGATCGCGCCGAGGAACCGGCCGATCATCAGCCCGCCCCAGTAGATCGAGACGTAGGGGCTGGCCTGGGCCTCGCTGAAGCCGGCGATCTCCGGCCGACCGAAGAAGCCGACCAGGAAGCTGCCGATGCTGACCTCGGCGCCCACGTACATGAAGATCGCCAGGATGCCCCAGCGGAGCCGGGGATGGCGGAGCGCGGTCATCCCGGCCTCGATCCGGTCGCTCTGACCGATCCGCGGCAGCCGGGCACGCGAAAAGAGGATCGCGAGCACGATCAGGGTGATGGCCAGGCTGAGATAGGGGATCTCCACCGCGCCGGCGCCCTCCCCCGGCTCGTGGGCGAAGTAGCGGAAGACGAGATAGCCGCCGATGAGCGGTCCGAAGACGGTCCCGAGCGAGTTGAAACCCTGGGAGAGATTGAGACGACTGCTCGCGGTGCGCTCCGGGCCGAGGATCGCGACGAAGGGATTGGCCGAGATCTGCAGCAGGGTGAAGCCGAGGCCGAGGATGAAGAGCGCGGAGAGGAAGAAGGGATAGGACACCAGGCGCGCCGCCGGCAGGAACAGGAAGGCGCCGATGCCGGAGATCAAGAGCCCGCCGACGATGCCCTTCTGGTAGCCCATCCTGGCGATCGGATCACCCTTCGCCACCGAGATCGCGAAGTAGAGCAACGAGCCCAGGAAGTAGGCCCCGAAGAAGGCCATCTGCACCAGCATCGCCTGCCAGTAGTCGAGGTCGAAGACCTTCTTCAGGTAGGGGATCAGGATGTCGTTCATGGAGGTCAGGAGACCCCACATGAAGAAGAGAACGGTCAGGAGGGCGAGCGGACGGCTGTAGTTCGGTCCGGCTCCCGTCGATGGGCTGCTCATGCGGTCGTCCCGGTGCGCTGGACGCGACCGCTGCCGAGCGACGAGATTCGACCCGGGCGGGCGTCGTTGCCGGGAGCATACACCCCCCCGCCGCCCTTGGTCGAGTGCCGCGGCCCCCCGGAACACCGCCTCGGAGCCCGGGAAGGACCGCGCAGCACCTGCCGCCTCGGAGCGCCGGAAGGACCGCGCAGCGCCGGCTGCGCTTCCGTGGTTCGGCCGTTTCGGGGCAGCGCCATCCAGGCCAGCCAGCGCCTGCCGCCTCGGAGCGCCGGCTGCCCAGCCGGCATCGGCCGAGAAGACCAGGCCAACCAACGGCCCTCCGGCAGGACCGCGCAGCGCCTGCTGCGCTTCCGTCGTTCGGCCGCGTCGGGGCAGCTCAATTTAGGCCAGCCAGCGCCTGCCGCCTCGCAGCGCCGGCTGCCCAGCCGGCATCGGCCGAGAAGACCAGATCAGCCAGCGGCCCTCCGGCAGGACCGCGCAGCGCCGGCTGCGCTTCCGTCGTTCGGCCGCGTCGGGGCAGCGCCATCCAGGCCAGCCAGCGGCTGCCGCCTCGGAGCGCCGGCTGCCCAGCCGGCAGGTCCGCCGGCCGCCGGCCGGCCGGAATTCCGCCGACAGGATTGGCGGCGATCCGTTACCTTGGGCATCGACCAGCCAAGGAGCGAGTGATGACGTCGACGCCGAGCTACCCCATCGGAACACCGGGCATCCCCTGGGGCGAGGCCGAGAAGGCGGCCTGGTTCGCGGCCCAGACCGTGAAGCGCAGCTACGCCGACGAGGTCCTGGCCAGGATCGACCGACTCCGCGCCGACCACGAGGTCGAGCGCTACGGCGCCCTTTCCTGCGACCCGGAGCGCTACCCGCTCTTCGCGATCCGCTCGCGCGACTGGTCGGCGAGCCGGCCCACGGTCCTGATCACCGGTGGCGTCCACGGCTACGAGACCAGCGGCGTCCAGGGAGCTCTGGGCTTCCTCCGCGGCGAGGCCGCTCGCTTCGCCACCGTCTTCAACTTCCTCGTCCTGCCCTGCCTCAGCCCCTGGGGCTACGAGACCATCAACCGCTGGAATCCCCGTGCCGTCGACCCGAACCGGTCCTTCCGCCCCGACAGCCCCTCGGAGGAGGCGGCGGCGGTGATGGGCTACCTCGACGCCGCGGCGATCGACTTCCTGGCCCACTTCGACCTGCACGAGACCACCGACTCCGACAACGCCGAGTTCCGCCCGGCCCTGGCGGCCCGGGACGCGGTCCCGCACGAGATCTGGGACATCCCGGACGGCTTCTACGCCGTCGGCGACGGCGCCCGCCCGGTGCCCGCGTTCCAGAAGGCCGTCATCGACTCGGTCGAGAAGGTCACTCACATCGCGCCGCCGGTCGCCGGCAAGATCATCGGCGAGCCGCTCGAGCAATGGGGCGTGATCAACTACGACGCCGGCCCCCTCGGCCTCTGCATGGGGGTCACGAGAGCCCGCTTCGTCACCACGACCGAGGTCTACCCCGACAGCCCCAAGGTCACGCCGCAGATCTGCATCGAGGCCCAGATCGCCGCCGTCCGCGGCGGCCTCCGCCATCTCCTTACCGAGCTTCGCTGACGGACGAGCCGGCGCGAACGCCCCCCGATCGACCAACAGGTCGTCGGCCCCGCTCGTCGAGCAGTCGAGCGATCCGCGACCTCGCGGAGTCCGCGGCCCGGAGCGGCGGGTCGAGGTCCCCTGTCGGGGACGGGTCGTAGGCCGCGGAGGGCACTCGCCGGGCCGTTGGCGGCGGAGTATAGTCCGGGTTGTTCCCGCCGCCGAGGTGGTGAACCGCAGCCGGTCGAGACCGCGGGAAATCGCCACCCTGCGCTCGGTGGTCGAGCGCTGGCGGGTTCCGTTTCGGCCCACGACGCCTGATCGGCGCGAGTGGGTTGCCGTCTCGCCAACGTCATCGATTGGAGTCGCCGTGATGAAGCTCGCCCTCGCCTGCCTGACCCTGGGTGCCCTCTCCTTCTTCGTCTCGCGTCCCGAACCCGCCACTCCCGCGGCGCCGTCGCGCGCGGCGGATACCGCGGTCGAGGGACTCGCGAAGGTCTACGGCAGCCTGGCGGACTCGATCCTCGCCAACAAGCGCAGCGAGAAGGCGGTGATCATGGCGATCCTCACCGCCGAGCGCGACCTCGTCATCGACGCCCTGGGCAAGGCGAGGACCGGCGACGCGGACGGCCGCACCGACGAGCTGCAGCGCGCGGCGCGACACATCGGGGAGTTCGCCACCGAGGGCGGCTCGATCATCGAGCCGATCCGCAACCGACTCCTCCAGGGAGGTCACCATCACCATCACCACGCCCAGGATACCGGCACCGAGGAAGCCTATGACAACGGCTACGTGGTAGTGTCGAAGGTCCACAAGCGCAGCGCGCTCGATCTGGCCAAGCGTTGCGCCCAGCTCGCGGCCGGCAACGGCGACGCGGCGCAGATCACCGCGATCCAGGTCGAATTCATGGCCCTGGCGAAGGGCCTGATCGACGAATGACCACCCGGCGGGTCCCGGTCGCCCTCATGCTCGCCCTGGCCGTCCTGGTCGGCGGTTGCGGCAAGGCCGACGACCGGGAGCGCCCGCCAACCCGGGCGACGGCGGAGGCACCACGCTACGTCGCCGTCGGTCGGGAGATCGGCATCGATCGCGTCACCTATTGCGGCTCGAAGAAGAAGGATCACCTCCTCGAGTCCACCGGCAGCGGCGCCGCCTTCGTCGACCTCGATGGTGACGGCCACGACGACGTCTTCGTCCTGAACGGCTGGGCCCTGACCGACGAGCGCGACGATGGTGACGCGCGCGCGATCGCGCTCAAGGCGCCCTATGCCTTCTACCGCAATCGTGGCGACGGGACCTTCGAGGAGCGCGCCGAGGCGGCGGGTCTCACGGGCCAGGGCGCCTGGGGCTGCGCCGTCGCCGCGGGCGACATCGATGACGATGGCGACCTCGACCTCTATGTGGCCTGCTTCGGCCGCAACCAGCTGTTCAGGAATCTGGGCCAGGGGGTCTTCGAGGAGATCGCGGAGTCGGCCGGGGTCGCCGACGACGGCTGGGGCGGTGGCGCCGCGTTTTTCGACGCGGACGGCGACGGCGACCTCGATCTCTACCTGAGCAACTACGTGGTGGCCGACGTCGACGACGTCCTGCGCGCGAAACGCAGCTTGCTCTATCGCGGACAGGCCCAGGTCATGGTGGGACCCTTCGGCCTCGAGGGCGGCGAGGATCGCTTCTATCGCAATCGTGGCGACGGGACCTTCGAGGAGGTCAGCGACAAGGTGGGCCTGAAGGACCTCGGCCTGGGTTTCGGCCTCGGCGTTCTCGCCGCCGACTTCGACCTCGACGGTGACCTGGACCTCTACGTCGCCAACGACTCCAATCCGAACTACCTCTATCGCAACGACGGCAGCGGCAGGTTCGAGGACGTGGCCGTCGTCAGCGGCGCCGCGTTCAGCAACGACGGGGCGGCGCAGGCCGGCATGGGGGTCGAGACCGCCGACTTCGACGGCGACGGCGTCCTCGACATCTTCGTCACCCACTTCGCGCAGGACTCGTCGACGCTCTACCGCGGCGAGCCCGGTCTCTTCTTCTCGGACGTCTCGTCACGCAGCGGCGTCGGCTGGGCGACCTTCATCCCGCTGTCCTGGGGCACGCTCGCCCTCGACTTCGACCAGGACGGCGATCAGGATCTCCTGATCGCCAACGGTCACATCTACCCCCAAGTCGTCGACCTCGACGGCGGACAGACCTACCGCCAGCAGAATCAGCTCCTGCGCAACGACGGCGGCCAGTTCACGGACGCCTCCGCCGCCGCCGGCGCGGACTTCCTGCTCGCCGGTTCCTACCGCGCGCTGGCCTGGGGCGACCTCGACGGGGACCTCGACCCCGACCTCGTGCTCACGCGCATCGACGAGTCACCGGTCGTGCTCCGTTACGACGGCGGCCGAACCGACCGCTGGCTGGTCGTCGCCGCCGCCCCGAGTCCCTATCCCTCCTGGATCGGGGCCCGCATCGAGGTCACGGTCAAGGGCGCGACCCAGACCCGGGTCATCCTCTCCGGGGGCAGCTTCGCCTCGCAGAGCTGCCTGCGCGCCGTCTTCGGCCTCGGGGACGCGACCGAGGCCGACCGCGTCGTGATCCGTTTCCCCGGCGGTCGCAGCCGGGAGTACGAGAAGGTCCCGGGCGGCCGGGTCCTGCGCGTGCCTCGGCCCGAATGATCACCACGGCCCCGCCGCCCGGATCGCGGACGAGTCCGGAGACGCACGGGCCGTTCGCGGTCGCCGGATCGCGGGACCGGAGCCTCTGCTACCATCGGCGACCGCGGTCGGCGGAAGACCCCGGCGGACCGAACGAGGACCGGTGCTGATGACGGTCGGGAAAGGCGGTATACGATGACGACGGCTTCGAAGGTGACGGTTCACATGGTGGCCAGCCTCGACGGCTACATCGTCGACGAGGACGGCGGGGTCTCGTGGCTCGACACCTCGGACCATTTCGAGGCCGGAGTCGAGGCCGAGGATCCGACCGGCTTTCTGGAGTCGATCGGCTGCTGGGTGATCGGCTCCCGGACCTACGAGCAGGCGCTGCAACTCGGCTGGCCCTATGGCGACAAGCCGACCTACGTCCTGACCCGGCGCGATCTCGCTCCAGGCCCCGCCAGCGTCCGGTTCCGTTCCGGTGACCTCAGGCGGCTCGTCGCCGAGGAACTCGAGCCCCACCACCGCAACATCTGGGTCTGCGGCGGCGCCGAGCTGGTGCGGGAATTCCTGCGGGCGGACCTGGTCGACGAGATCTGCGTGACGATCGCCCCCATCGTCATCGGTGCCGGACTGCCCTACTTCGATCAGATCGGGGTGAAACGCGCCCTCCACCTCGAGGAGGTCAAGGCCTACCAGAACGGGATGGTCGAGCTCCGGTACGAGGTCCTCCGGGACTGACCGCCGTCGACGGACGAGACATCCTCCCCGCCCCGCCGTCGTCCTCCGCTCGATCTCGCACCGACGGACGGCGGGCCGGTCCGCCCAGGCCTCACCAGGGCCGGTAACCCACGACCCGGAAGGGCGAGCTGCGCTCGAAGGCCTCGAAGGTGTCGAAGTAGGGGGTGACGATCGCCTCCTTGATCGCCTCCTCGTCGGTCAGCGCCGGATCGAAGGTCAGACGCAGACGACCCGCCGGCGGCGCCGGCCAGGCCTCGATGGCGAGATAGCCCGGGATCTCGAGGATGTCGTCACGGTCGAGGAAGTAGACCAGCTGGTTGGCGCTGCCGCGGCAGTTCAGGCCCTCGACCTCGAGTTCGAGCGTCCGGGTCAGCTCCGGCTTCTCGCCCCGCTCGCGCAGGAAGGATGGGATCGGGAAGGCCTCCGCGGCGGCCACCACCGAGACCAGGACGACCAGGACGACGAGCGGCACCACCGCGCCGCTCCAGCGCCGGGTCGAGCCGGGCAGACCGACCGCGAGCGCGCCCCGCGTGCTTCGTGGACAGGATCGGACGCAATCGAGGCAGGCCGTGCAGCTCGCGTCGCGGACCTCCTCGACGCCGGCGATCGCGATCCCCATCGGGCAGCTGTTGTCGCAGCGGGCGCAGCCCGTGCAGCTCGAGGCCTCGCGTCGGACCCTGACCAGGCCGAAGCGGGCCAGCGGGTTCATCACCGCGGCGAGCGGGCAGAGCCAGCGGCAGAACGGCAGGCTCAGGAACAACGCGCCGAGCAGGATGGCGCCGAGCACGACGTAGGCCCAGAAGGTGATGTCCTCGCCATGGCGCGAGATCATGGCGTAGCAGGGATCGGCGGCACGGAAGAGCAGCTCGTCGGCGCGATAGGTCAGCCAGAGCAGGAAGGCCAGCAGGCCGTACTTGAGGACGGACAGCGCCCGATCGAGGCGGCGCGGGACCTCGCGGACGCGCAGGCCGAGGGCGGCGCCGAGACCGCGGACGCCCTCGGAAACAGCGCCGATCGGACAGAGGTGACTGCAGAAGGCCCGACGAACGAGCAGCACCAGGAGCAGGAGGCCCCCGAGCGCGAAGAAGTTGGAGGTGCCCAGCGAGCAGGGCATGTCGCCTTCGGCGAAGTAGGTGTGGAGCGCCTCGACACCGCCGAAGGGACACCAGCGCTCGGCGTTGGCGCCGAGCCGGAAGACCGCCCAGCCGGTGAGGACCAGGAAGCCGATCTGCATCAGCCGGCGGGGCCGCGTGAGCGCGGCCAGCCAGCGCCGTCCTCGAGGAGACATGGCCTCAGTTCTTCCGCTCCGGCTCCGGCTTCGGCTCGTCCTTCTTGCCCTCGGCCGGCGTGGATCCGCCACAACCCTTCGAGCGACTCGGACAGCTGCTGCAGTCGCTGCCGCCACTGCAGGACGACTTGACGACCTTCGACTCGAGCTTCATCAACACGGCCACTTCGGCCTTGGCCGGGCCGGCGACGAGTTCGGGCGCCGCCGCGATCCGCTCCTTGAGGCGCGGCAGTCCGGCCGGCGTGCTGGTCTCGATCGCGCGACGCAGGTCGACCAGGGCGCGCTCCGAGGCGTCGCACAGGACCTCCAGCCGGGCGAGCTGGACGAGCAGGCGCGGCGCCGCCTCGTCGGTTCCGGGCAGGCCGGCGAGGACCTTCGCGGCCTCGTCCTTTCGATCGGTCCGCGCGAGGGCCAGACCACGGAGGGTCCCGGCCTCGAGGTTCCCGGCGAGTTCGTCACGGAAGGCGTCGAGCGGAGCGAGAGCCTCCGCGTCCGCGCCGGTGGCGATGCGCGCCTCGGCGAGCATGATCGCCGCCGTGGCCGAGGGCCGGGCGCCGTACATGCGCGCGGCCAGATCGAGGCGCTCGCGGTCGAGACCGTACTCGTCGTAGAAGTCGGCGAGCGCGGCGGCCGTGCCCCACCAACGCTGGTTCTGGGCCGGATCGGTCTTCACCAGGGCGCGCCGCATCTTGATGATCCGGCTGAGACGGAAGAAGCGCTGCTGCAGCTCGGCGTCGGCATCCTCGGCTCCGGCCGCGTTGCGGTACTGCTCGAGGGCCGCGTCGAGATCGCCGGCCTTGATCAGCTTGATCGCCGCGCGCTCGTAGGCGGCCGCCGAATCCGGCTCCTGCGCGCGGAGTTCCATCGTGACCAGAATCGAGACCAGTAGCCCGCAAGCGATCGCCGTCCACGTCCTCATGTCCCGGATCTCCCATCTCGGCGCCGGCAAGCCGACGGACTGTCCCGATCGGTTCCCGTCGCGACCGGTACCGATTCAGCAAACCCGGTGCCGAAGGAGCGCCCTGCGGTCCGGCCCGGGAAGACGGCGCCGGGAAACCCGGCCGACCGACCGAGGTATCGCGCCAAGAGCGCGGCGGCGGGTCCGCCGGGACCTATCCGGATCATCCTGGGAAGCGCCACCCTGAGCGCCCGCTGCGGCTTCTCGCCCAGGGCGGGCCGGATACCGCCATGGGGCGCCGGACGGTCCCTGCACGACTCGCGGCAAGCTGTGGCGAGCGCCGCCGCGCCCGCCACGGTCAGGGGCCCACGCCGGCGAGGTCCCGATCGGCGCGCTCCGGGGAGGCGGCGTTGCCCTGGTCGCCGCCCTGGAACACCCGGTACGGGGCGCGCCGACGCTCCTGGCGGATGGCGGTGGCGCCGAGCAGGTAGTTCGCCAGCCCCAGGACCAGGCCGAGCCCGTGCGCGAAGTACATCAGCGGCAGGAAGGCGGCCGAGCCGAGGAGGAAGGAGAACCCGAAGTGCCGCCAGGCCCGCCGCAGGAGGCCGGCGCTGACGAGCCAGATGCCGGCGAGGCAGAGGCCCGCGAGCATCCAGCCGTAGGGCATGGCCAGGAAGGGCGCGA
The DNA here is from genome assembly GCA_020639295.1 of Planctomycetota bacterium. Lineage (GTDB taxonomy): Bacteria > Planctomycetota > DRQF01 > JACKGY01. The sequence goes on along the minus strand of JACKGY010000011.1, from coordinate 164,725 downwards.
GCGGCAGGAGCCAGGACAGGGCCACGGCCAGGACGTTGCCCGAGCTGGTGTTCAGGTCGTCGCGCCAGATCCTCTCGCGGAGCATGAGCTCGGTCCAGGGAATGGCGCGATCCCTGACGTCGGACAGCAGGAGTTCGCCAAGCGTGTAGGACTTCAGGTGCGTGACCTGGTTGTCCGGGCTGAAGACGATCTTGTGACCTTTGCGCGCGAGGGTGATGCCGAGCGCGATGTCCTCGATGCTGGAGGTCCCGAAGGCCGGCTCGAAACCGCCCTCGGCCGCGAAGACCGACTTCCGGATCGCCATGAAGCCGCTCGCCAGGGTGGCGCCGACCCGCCTCGCGACCTGATGGACGTGGTGGTGGCGCAGGTTCTTGAACCTGGTGAAGAAGCCCGCGATCGGGGTGTCGTGGCGGAACGAGGCGACCACGGCTGCGACCGCCGGATCCGCCGCGAACTCGTCCAGGAAGCGGCGGATGGTATCCGGTTCCATCAGCTGGTCGGCATCGAAGAAGATCAGCAACTCGGCGCGCGCGAACTCGGCGCCCAGGTTGCGGCCGTTCGCGGCGCGGATGTTGGCATCGAGATGGATCACCCGACAGGGGAACTCCAGCGCGATCGAGAGGGTGTCGTCGCGCGAGGCGTCGTCGACGACGATGACCTCGAAGGACGCATCCCGGTTGGCGAAGATCGAGGCGAGGCAGGAACGAAGCGTGGCGCCGGCATCGAAGGCGGGGACGATGACCGAAACGGCGGGAATCGGCACTGCTGCGTTCATGACGGCTCCTTTCCCGGACCGGATCACGCCTCCAACCAGGCTCGAGTCGCCGGATTCAGGCGATACCAGGCCTCGTAGACCCGCGCGTAGCGGCCACCGACCTTGCCCAGGAACCGTCGTCTCGAGTCGCCGAGGTTCAGTTCCAGTCGGTTGAGGCAAAAGAGCGCCGTGGTCGCCTCGTTCGGGCGATGCTGGCGGCAGCTGCAGGCATGGTCGTAGCCGCAGGCGCGCGCGGCGCGGATGACGCGATCGTCGAAGCGACCGTAGGGATAGGCCAGGCCCGCCACCGCGACGCCGGCGGACTCCTCGAGCCGTTCCCGGGACCGTTTCAGCTCCGCCTCGAGTTCGGCGTCGGTCAGGGTTCGCAGGTCGCGATGCGTCACGCCATGGGAACCGATCTCGACGCCGGCCGCCGCCAGCTCGGCGAGCTGCGCGCTGCCGAGTCCGCCGTCCGCGCGGTCGAGACCACCGGTCGCGACGAAGAGGGTCACCGGGGCCTTCAGCGCCCTCAGGATCGGCAAGGCGCGCCGATAGGTGCAGTCGTAGCCGTCGTCGAAGCTGATCACCGCCGTGCCACCCAGGGGCTTGCGCTTCCTGATGCGCGCCGCCAGTTCGGCCACGGTGATCAGGCTGAAGTGCTGCGCGAGCCAGGCGACCTGGGCCTCGAAGGCGGCTTCGCGAACGGCGAAGGGATCGGTCGTCGGGTCCGGATCGGCGACGATCCGGTGGTAGGTGACGATCGGCGCCCCGTCCTTCCACCGGTTCCGTCCCGATCTCGTCGACCAGGGACCGAGGACGACGGCGGCGAGATCGAGGAGCCGCTCACGCCAGCGGACCCGGGCGCGGGCCCACCTCGCCGCCGAAGAGGCCTCATCGAGCCTGATCTCAACCGTCGTCGCGCTCATGGATCGGGACTCGCCCCGACCGACCATCGTCGGCCGGCCCACCCCGACATCCTACCTCGGGCGGCCCGCCGCCACCTCCTGCGGCAGTTTGGCGGTGATGAGCGGGACCGGTCCTTGGCCCGCCCCCGGCGGCCGCGCCCCGCGCGGATTCCGGTGGGCGCCGGGACGGGAGCCTGCCCACGCTGGTCGTTCGCCGCCCCGGCCGCGTCGCCACGGACTGCGTCCCGACTTGTGGGCTGGAGCGCGACGCTGGTCTCGCGCCCTACTTCAGTCCGTGCGCCTTCAGCTTCGACTGCAGGGTCGTGGGCGGCACGCCGAGAGCCTCCGCGGCACCACCCGGCCCCGAGACCTTGCGGCCCGCGGCTTCCCAGGCCCGCAGGATCACCTCCCGTTCGAGGGCCTTCAGGTCCGCCATGGTGAGCTCGGTCGTCGGGGCCTCGCCCAAGATCTCGACCGACCGCGCCGAGGGCGCCTCCAGGTCGAGATCAGGGCACTCGAGCGTCCGCCCGGGCGAGAGGATGACGGCCCGTTCGATGACGTGCTGCAGCTCGCGGACGTTGCCCGGCCAGTGGTAGGCCTCGAAGCGGCGCAGCAGCGAACGCGAGATTCGCGGCGCCGGGCGGCGGAGCCGACGCGCGGCCTTGGCGACGAAGAGCTCGGCGAGCATCCCCAGGTCCTCCAGTCGCTCCCTCAGGGGCGGCAGCTCGAGCGGAAACACGCCGAGTCGATAGTAGAGGTCGGCCCGGAAGCGACCGGCCCGGACCTCCTCCATCAGGTTCCGGTTGGTCGCGGCGATCACCCGGACGTCCACCCGGCGCGTCGTCTCGTCGCCGACCCGTTCGTAGGTACCCTCCTGGAGTACGCGCAGGAGCTTCGCCTGTCGTTCGAGAGGAATCTCGCCGACCTCGTCGAGGAAGATGGTGCCGCCGTTCGCCAGTTCGAACCGACCGATGCGGTCGCGCTGCGCCCCGGTGAAGGCACCCCGGACGTGGCCGAAGAACTCGCTCTCGAACAGCTCGCCGGGGACGGCGCCGCAGTTCACCTTCACGAGCGGATGCTCGGCGCGATGGCTAGCTTCATGGACCGCGCGCGCCGCGAGCTCCTTGCCGACGCCCGACTCGCCGAGGATGAGGACGCTGGCATCGGTCGGCGCGACGATGGCGATCTGACTGCGCAGCTTGGCCATCGCGGCCGACTGGCCGTGTAGCTCACCGACCTCCGCGCTCAGCTCCTCGCGCAGGTAGTCGTTCTCGCGCTTCAGCTGACCACGCAAGGACTCGATCTCCTCGAAGGCCCGGGCGTTCGAGATCGCCACCGCGGCGTGATCGGCGAAGGTCCTGAGCCAGCCGAAATCCTCGTCGTCGATTCCGCTGCGATCGAAGAGACCGATCACGCCCAGGGTCTCGGCCCGCGCGATCAGCGGCTGCGCCGCGAAGGCCCGGATGCCCTCGGAGATGGCCCAGACCGGGTCGGCGATCCAGCGCTCGTCCTGCTCGATGTCGCTGATGAGGACGCCCGCGCCGGAGGCGGCGACGCCGCCGATCTTGCGCTCGCCGATCTCGAAGCGCGCGAATCGCCCGTCCAGCCGTTTCGGGTCGGCGTCGGCGCCTGCGAGGTTGCCGGCACTGGCGGCGAGTTGCAGCCAGGCGCGCTCACCACGGTCGTCCTCCTGGCGAACGATCAACCAGATCCGCACCAGGGCGACGTTGCCGCAGGCGGCGATCCCCTCGACGATCTGATCGAGGACCGCGCGGGTCTCGTGCGCGCCGGCAACGGCCAGCATCACCTGCCTCATGGCCTCGAGGTTCATGTTCGAACTTCCGAGATCTCGTCAACTTCGCTGGCGAGATCTCGTCAGTCACGAATTCTCGCTACCACGGCCGAGTTCGCATCATGACTCACAAGGCGCTTGATGGCAACGACTTGAATGATCTGCGAGGTGCTTGGTCCCGCTGGTGCATGGGGCTTGGCCGTCGGCAGCGCGACGGTCGCGCCTGTCGGGCAGCCCATGACCAGGAGCAAGAGAATGTCCCGGATCACGATGCAGGACCCGAAGGAGGCGACCGGCCAACTGGCCACCCTCTTCCGGACGGTCCAGACCAAGCTCGGCCTCGTCCCCAACATGATGAAGGCCCTCGGCAGCTCCCCCGCCGTGCTGGAGGCCTACCTCGGCCTGAGCGAGACCCTCGGCCGGACCTCGCTGTCGGCGGCGCTGCGCGAGCGCATCGCCCTGCACGTCGGCGAGATCAACGCCTGCGGCTACTGCCTCTCGGCCCACTCCGCCATCGCCGCCCGGATGGGCCTCGACCCGGACGCCATCGGTGACGCGCGGCGCGGCAAGGCCGACGACGGCAAGACCGCGGCCGCCCTCGCCCTGGCGCGCGCGATCGTCGTCGAGCGCGGCAGGGTCCGCGACGGCGACCTGCGCGAGGCCCGGAATGCTGGGCTCAGCGACACCGAGATCGTCGAGGTCTTCGGCGCCACGCTCCTCAACGTCTTCACCAACTGGTTCAACCACATCACCGACACGCCCATCGATTTCCCCCTGGTCGAGCCGGGCATCGAGGTCGCACAGGGCAACTGAAGTCACGCAACCGAAAGGAACACGATCATGAGCAAGTACGTCATCTTCCTGATGTCCGATCCCAAGGGCGGCGACGAGGCCACCGGTCGCCTCTTCAACGGCTTGGCCCTGGCCGCGGACGCGAAGGCGGCCGGTGACGAGGTCGAACTCGTCTTCGCGGCGGCCGGCACCCGCTGGCCCGCGGAACTCGAGAAGGTCGGCCATCCGGCCGGCGAACTGTACCAGTCGCTGCGCGAGCACGTCGCCGGGGCATCCTGCGGCTGCGCGGAGGTCTTCGGCGCCAGCCAGGAGGTCGAGTCCTGCGGCCTGCCGCTCCTCGCCGACCAGACCCTGGCCGGGACCTCGGGCCTCGCCGGCATCCGCCGGCACGCCGAGGCGGGAAGCAGGGTCTTCATCTTCTGAGTCGAGAGCCAGAACGGCGTCCCCGGGAAGGCGTGATGCCGACCCGGGGATGCCATCCCTCCGGAGAGCGACGATGTCCGGCAAGTACCACGAGTTGACGATCACGGCGGAGGTCCGCGCCTGTCAGGCCGAGCAGTACGGCGCTTCCCTGCCGCCAGCCGAGGGGCTGCCCGATCAACCTCTCGGCGCGCTGGAACGCGAGTTCATCGAGGCCCGCGACTCCTTCTACATGGCCACGATCGGCGCGTCGGGCTGGCCCTACCTGCAGCATCGCGGCGGGCCGAAGGGCTTCCTGCAGGTGCTCGACGACCACACGTTGGCCTTCGCCGACCTGACCGGAAACAGGCGGCTCGTCTCCCGCGGCAATCTCCGGGGCGACGACCGGATCGCCCTCTTCCTCATGGACTATCCCGGCCGGCGACGTCTGAAGGTCATGGGAAGGGCCTCTTTCCGCCCCGTCGACGACGAGCTGCTGGCCACGCTCCGGCCCGAGATCGCGCCCGCGACGGTCGAAGGCTCGGTCGTGATCCACGTCGTGGCGCACGACTGGAACTGCCCCAAGCACATCAGGCCTCGCTACGATCGCGACGCGGTGGACGAGCACGTCGCCGAGCTCGGCCGACGCATCGCCGAGCTCGAGGCGAAGCTGGCGCGAACGGAAGGCTGACCATGTCACGCTACGACTTCATCGTCGATAGCTACGACAGCGAGAGGCTCAAGACGCTCTCGGTCTGGCTCGCCATTCCGGAGGACCGGATGGGGTTTCGGGTCGAGGCGCGAGCGCGCACGCCTCGGGAGCAGATGGTGCACCAGTGCATCAGCGAGGACTTCTGGATGCGACGGATGCTCGGAATCGAGATCGGACTCGACCTATTCCCGTCCGTGAGGATCGCGCGGGCTTCATCCGGCACTACGCCGCCGCGTCGACCGAACGACTGGAATGCCTGCGCGGTCACGGTGCGGGCTGGTTCGAGCGGGAGACCCACTTCTTCGAGGTCACGCGGAGCCGGGCCTGGATCATGCTCCGCCGCATCGCCCACAGCGCTCACCATCGCGGGCAGCTCAGCATGTTCCTGCGCCTGACGGGCGACGCGCTCCATTCGATCTACGGCCCCACCGCCGACACCGGCGGCCTCTTCCAGAACGGAGCCGGCGTCGTCTATCGCGCCCGCGATCTCGACGACATCCTCACCCAGCTCCGTGACGGCCTACCAGGCACCGAGCTCCCCGGCCCCGGTCCGTCGCCCGTCACCGAGCGTCCCGACCCGGCGCCAAGTCCCGGCTGATCGGCGCCTCCGGCTCGTTCGATCCGGAGGCCGGCCGTCATCGGCGAGATGGTTGTCGAGCCTCGACGACTCGCGCCGGGTGGCCGGCGCGGCTCGTCAGTCGTCCGCGCGGTTGAACTCGAAGCGATAGTAGGGGCCGCTGTTGATGAAGCTCGTGGTGGCGGCGAGCCCCTGGTCCGTGAGCTCGTAGACGATGCGCTGGGGCGAATCGTGCCGCGGGTTGTCGAAGACCGCGCGCTTCTGGCTCAGTTCGGTGAGGACGAACTCGGTCGGCGGATTGCCTCCCGGCTGGGCGACATAGACCAGGCCGCCATCACGTTCGACGATGCGCAGGTACTCGAAGGCGATCATCTTGCCGCCCTTGACCGTGCGGGACAGGCCCAGCATGGCGCCGCCGAGTGGCGGGCTCCAGCGCTCCTCGATCGACGACCTCCGCCTCGTCCCGACCCAGGCTCCAGCCAACCAGGCGAGGTCGGCGATCTCGGCCTTGGCCGGGGTCGGCAAGGGGATGGCCGTCGGATGGCGGTAGAGCGCGATCCCGTCGAGAAGGACCTTGTCCGGCGGCGAGCTGTTCACGACCCGCACCAGCAGCCCCTCGGGCGAGGCGCGGAACTCCATCCGGATCACCATGGTGACAGCCTCATCCTCGGCGCGGACGAGCTCGGTCGTCTGGATGAGCCTGCCGTCCTTCCAGCTGCCACTGGATCGGTGGATCGAGGCGCCATGGGACTCCTCGGTGACCGAGCCATCGAGGGCGATGCGCTCCTCGGGACGCTGGCCGCGCTTCATCACGATGGCGTCCTTCTCGACGCGGAGCGCGAACTGCACGCTCATCGGGGGCTGCGTCTCGGCCGCGGTCCGGCCTTCGGTGCGATCCTCGACGAAGAGCCAATCGCCGGCCAGCCGGCTCAGCTCGTCCTCCTGCGTCGTTCTGGCCTCTGGATTCGCCCCCGACATCGACAGGCCGAGGAACGCGAGGAGTCCGATCAGGGTGGTCATCGAAGGACCTCGAAGCATCGCGCGATCTCCTGGTTGTTTCGCGCGCGGATTCTACCCGCCCGGTCTCGACCGGGTCGATGGCCATCGACGGCGACGCCAGCTCGGAATGTTGCCCGAGTGAGGCGCTCGACCTGGGCCGAGTCCGCTTCGAGGTCCCGGCATGCACCGAATGCCGCAACCGGATGCCCTGACCACCGTCGACCGTCTTGGCGGTGCATGAGCTGCGCCGATGGCGCCAGGAACGGTCGCGCTCGGTTCGTGCTCCCGCGAAGCGGGAACACGAACCGGAGGACCGACCAGGAGTCGCTCAGCGCGCGTGCAGGATCATCGCGTTGGTGATCTTGAGCGGCCCGGTGCCGTCGGCGATCAGCCCCTGCAAGGTCATCGTGATCGGCACGTGCCAGGTGGGACCGGTGTAGAACCAGGGCGCTGGCCTCGACATGATCAGCCCCGCGCCGGCCGGAGTGATGTTCTCGGTCATGGTGAAGAGCAGCGGGTTGTTGGGATCGACGAGTTGCGGAGTGAAGGCCATCGATCCGCCGGCGTAGGGAATCGGGAAGGCGTCGGTCGGGCGGGGAACGCCCAGGTAGCCCCAGAGTACGAATGGGGCGACCTGGCCGGGGATCGGTTCGGCCATCTCGAGCGTGCAGATCGAGCCGGTGTCGACCGTCACCGTCCGGCTTAGGCCCCCGTTCGTGCCGTTGAACAGGAACAGATCGGAGGTCGAGCTGGTACCCGCGAAAGCCGGACCGGGGTCGAGGTTCTGCAGCTCGAAGCAGCCGATGTCGCGGCGCGCTCCCACGGGTCTCGGGTTTCCGTCGAGGTCCGTGTCGGCCAGGAGTTGGGAACCGGCGTCGACGGCCGGCGACCCCGGCAACAGCAGGTAACTATCGGAGTTGAACGAGGCGTAGGCCGGATCGAGGTCGAGCACCGGACCGTAGTTGATGTAGACGGCGTTCACGATCGGCGGATCGTGGATGATCGAGGTCTCGACCGTGAGAGTACTGGACAGCGGCGCTGGCGGCAGGCCCGTTGGCCCGGGAACGGCCGTGAGGACCATCGTCGCGTCGACCGGATCCTCGATGATGCAGTCCCTGATGCTGATGTAGGCGTTGCCTGCCGCCGAAGTCGTCGCGACGCCCAGAGGCGCCGTCGAGACACTGGGGTTGTCGCGGATGGTCGAGGCCACGAGCGAGAAGTTCTCGGTGTCGAGGTCGAAGAGCCTCGCCGATCCACCACCCGGGTTGCCCTGGATGTAGCACTGATACACCAGGACCTGCGCCCCCCTGATGGGTAGCCACGGCCCGGGGAGAGTCCGCCGGATGTGCATGATGGCCGCACTGGTGGCGCTGTTCCCGAGGAAACGACAGTTCTTCAGCTCGAAGGCGTAGCCGCTCCGCCCGGCAATCACGCCGCCAGCCCCGAAGGCGGTGTTCTGCTCGAAGCGGGACTCGGCGATGTCGACCGCGCCGCGGGTCACGAAGATGGCTCCTCCGTCCTGCGCGCTCAGGTTGTTGGCGAAGCGGCAGCCGGAGATCTTGACCTGATGGGCCAGGATCGCGCCCCCTCCATCGACCGCACCGAAGCTGACGTTCTGCTCGAACTCGCAGTTGGTGGCGTCGATCTGGCCGCTGAATCCGGTCTCGAAGGCGCCCCCGGCAGGTCCCTGGCAACCCTTGATGCGGACGTTGACGAGCGTCACGGGTGCGTAGAAGGCCCCTCCGGGGACGGGCCCGACCCGGATCCCCTGGCGATGGCTCATGCCCGACGCCAGGGCACCGCTCGCGGTCGGGAGGATGGTGAGATCCTCGATGCGGATGGCACCCGCGACGAGCTGGAAATCGAGCACCGTCGTGGCCGCCGGATTCACGTCGCCGTGCAGGAAGGTCTGATTGATGCCGGCGCCCTGGATCTTCAGAGGCTTCCGGATCGGGACGCTGATTCCCGCCGTGCTGTAATAGCCGGGCGCGAAGAGGATCCTGTCACCGACGTTCGCTATGGCTACCGCCGTGGCGAAGTCCGGTGTCGCAGTAGAGGGAACGTTCCAGGTTACCTGACCTGAGAGCCGCAATACGGAGATGGAGAGAACCAAGATCGAGAGCAGGGCTCGCATCGAGTCTTCCTTCACTTCGGGGCCTTGCTGCCCAAGGTCATGCGCCTCGGAGAGACTGAAGACTCTCGGCGCCGGGGTCAAGTGCGCGCCAGATTCTCAACCGCAGCCCGAACGCCACCGCGCAGTGCGAGACCCGTCCTTGACCCAATCCTCGACCGTCATCGCCCTGGAGCACTCGCACGACGCGACACCGATCCGTCCTCGTCCTGCTCTCGCTTCTCGACACGACGCGGCTGGTCGTGGCCCATCGGTCAATAGCCATCGGCGCCGGCACCGGCGGTTGTCGGGACGCCCAGGTCCGTCTGCGCTGCCAGGACAACGCGACCGGTTCTGGATGAGCGACGACGTCGGGCTCGGCATCAGCCAGAAGGGAGAGCTCCCGGGGCTCGACCTGGGCGAGTTCGACGTCGACGACGCGACCGACGCCTCGCACGCCCAGCCAGTCAGCTTCGGTCTACCCGTCCCCTACGAGGCGACGGCGAGCGTCTTCGGCCAGACGATCTGCCATCGGGAAGGAGAACCGGACCGGCCGATCCAGCTCTTCGCCGGCTACATCGAGTCCGAGATCCACGACTGCGTCGAGATCCTCTACGACCGGAAGCTCCGCCACGCGACGCCAGGCCATCGCCGTCCGGCGAAGCTCGAGGCAGACCGCTCATCTGCAGCTGGAGCTACCTGACCTTCCGTCCACCAGACCGGGGAAGGTCGAAGTGAATTGCGGGCGTCCTCGACAGTCCGGGGCTCGTCGGGTACCTTCGCCACGCTCGGGGGTGCGTCCGGTAGGGACGCTCCGACCGCGCTCGTGTCCGATCGCGAATCCCCACCAACATCGACTCAGCCGACCCATGCAGCGCGAATCCTTCCTCTCCGACGACTGCCCGCCGATGGGCATCTACGAGACCCTCTACGCCTTCCGCGACAGCTTCGGGCAGTTCATGGGCACTCCCGGGACGCACCCCTGGTCGCAGGGCTTCCCGTTGACGACGCCGCTGCCTGGTGGGCCGTCGTTGCCGAGCAGCGTGGCGGTCACCTGGGAGGACCGCTTCTACCCCAAGGCCTGGGGCCATCCTCGGCTGCGCGAGGCCATCGCCGAGCACTACAACGGTTTCTACGGCTCGCAAATCGCGCCCGAGAACGTGATGGTCTTCGCTGGCGGTCGGCCGGGAATCTTCTCGGTCCTCGCCTTCCTCAAGAACCACGTCGAGGTCCGGATCGGCAGCATCGAGTGGCCGGCCTATCTCGACATCCTGACCCAGACCGAGACCAGCTGGCGCGTGGTCCCCTTCACCCGCGAGAACGGCTTCCACCCGGCGAATTCGGCCTACTTCGATCGCGCGGGATTGAATGCGAAGACGAGGCTTCTGGCGATCATCTCGAACCCCGGCAATCCCACCGGACACACCCGCCACGGCGACGAGCTGCGCGAGCTCATGGCCATCGCCCAGGAGGCCAAGAACGGCATCCTGCTCGACGAGGCCTACGAGCTGTTCCATCATTCGACGGGCGTCAGCGGCATCGCCTACGTCGACGACCTCGACGAGAGCAACGTCTTCCTCTCCGGCGCCTGCACCAAGGGGCTCCAGTGTCCGGGCATCCGCGTGGGCTGGATCATCGCCAGCCGCCGCAACATCGAGACCCTGTCGAACTTCTCGAGCTTCGGAATGGGCGGCGTGAGCCACCCCTCGCAGCTCTACGCCGCCGAGTTGCTCGAACCCAAGCGCGTCGCCCAGGCCCGCGACGCGGTCGCAGCCCACTACGGCATGCAACGCGAACGATACGGCGCCGCGTTCCGGAACATGGGCCTGACCGTCCACACCGGCGACGGCGGCTTCTACCACTGGCTCGAGTTGCCGGAGGGATTGAACGCCCACGAGTTCAATCGCCGGCTGTTCAAGCGCGGTGCGGCGATCCTGGAGGGCTTCGACTGCGACATGGCGCGGCCTCACGCCAAGGACCCGTCCTATCGCTCCCCGTATGGATCGTTCTTCCGCTTCTCCTTCGGTCCCCTCCTCCCGGAGACCTTCGACTCCGACGTCGCGATCATGGCCGAGGTCCTCGATCAGTACCGGGCCGACCGGGCCGCCGGCCGATGATCGTCGGCACGGCGACGGCGAGGAGGTGCGGGTGAAGATCGCGCCGGGGACGAGGATCGGGCCCTACGTGGTCGTCAGCCTGCTCGGTCGGGGCGGAATGGGCGAGGTCTGGCGGGCGCGCGACGAGAGGCTCCGCCGCGATGTCGCCATCAAGGCCCTGCCGGCGGCCCTCTCTGGCGACGGCAATCTGGTGGCGCGCTTCGAGCGCGAGGCGAGGCTCCTCGCCTCGCTGCGCCACAACGCGATCGCGGCCGTCCACGGCCTGGAGGAGCAGGACGGGGCTCACTTCATGGTCATGGAATGCGTCGACGGCGAGTCGTTGGCGCAACGCCTCGCCCGCGGGCGGATCGGACTCCACGACCTCCTCGAGATCCTGAAGCAGGTCGCCGAGGGCCTCGAGGCCGCGCACGCGGCGGGGATCATCCATCGCGACCTGAAGCCCGCCAACATCCAGGTAGACGACGACTCCCAAGCCAGGATCCTCGATTTCGGACTCGCCCGCGACGACTCGCCCCGCAAGGCGAGTGACGAATCCTTCTTCCTCGACGCCGAGGCGAGCCTGCCACCGACCATCGATGGCCGCGATACGACCTCGCCGGGCACGCTGCTCGGCACGGTGCCCTACATGTCTCCCGAACAGGCCCGCGGGCAGAAGGTGGATCGCCGCACCGACATCTGGTCCTTCGGCTGCGTCCTCTACGAAGGTCTGACGGGTTCTCGTCCCTTTTCGGGCGAGAGCCAGGCCGATCTGCTCGGCTCGATCATCGGGGCCGAACCCGACCTCACGCTCCTGCCCTCCGACACGCCGATGGTGGTGGTACAGCTCGTGCGTCGCTGCCTCGCCAAGGATCGTCGCCGTAGGCTGCAGGACATCGGCGACGCGCGGATCGAGATCGAGTCGGCGCTCGAGAACCCCTCGCAGATCACCTACGCCTCCGGCGCACCCGTCGGGACCGCGCGCCGAGCTCCGATCCCGGCCCTTCTCCCTTGGCTCCTTTCGGTCGCATTCGCCGGCCTCTCGGCCTTCCTGATCGTCCGGCCCGGACGACCGGGCCTCGAAGTCGAGAAGTCGGGAACGACCGTCTCGCCGCCGGCGCGCGAACCGGTCAGGCTGCGGACGAAGCCGCCCGCCCCGTGGCTCGCGTCGCAGGTGCGGATCAGGGACTACGTCTGTCTCTCACCCGAGGGCCGTGATCTGGCCTTCATCGAAGGCGTCGGGTCTTCCAGTTTCCAGCTCCACCACCGCCGCCTGGGTGAACTCGAGAGCCGGGCGATCAAGTCGGCAGCGAACAGCTTCCAGCCGATCTTCATGCCCGATGGCAAGCGGTTGATCTACCTCGATGCCGAAGGCGCGATGAACCGGATCTCGATCGAGAGCGGCGCACCGGAGCTGCTCACGAAGGAGATCGGCATCGGACCGAGCTGTCGGGAGGATGGCGCGATCGCCTATCGATCGCTCCGGAGTCCCGACGACGGGCTCCGTCTCCTGGAGCCGGGGACCGTCGTGAGCCGCACCATCACCACCGTCGATGGCATGAAAGGAGAACTCGAGCACTCGTTCCCGTCGTTCATCCCCGGAGCGAACAGGCTCCTCTTCACCGTCGTATTCCGGAGCGAGACCGGCCGCCCGCCCGAGATCAGACTTCTCGACCTCGCCGACGGCAGCCAGCGGAGCGTCGTCACCAACGGATTCGGGGCCCAGTACCTGCGGACCGGCCACGTCGTCTACCAGCGCGAGGGGCTCCTGCTCGCCATCCGCTTCGATCCCGAAGCCGGGGAGGCGAGGTCGAGTCCGGTGATCTGCGCCCAGGACCTGTTCGTCGATGGTATGACCTGGAACCCGAGTTACGTGGCGTCCCAGAACGGGCGCACCATCATCTACACCGGACGCCCGGCTCTGGAGTCCATCCCCTTCATCGTCGATCGCGAGGGCAAGAGGACGCCCATCGTCGCCGACGAGGTGGCCCGCAACTGGTCGGCGCTCCAGCCGTCGCCGGACGGCGCGCAGCTCGCGGGAATCGTCGAAGACGACCGTGGCCGCTCGCGGATCGCGATCATCGACCGAGAGCGTTCGACCATGCGCTTCGTCACCGAGCCGGTCGCCTACTCCACCCGACCCTTCTGGTCCAGGGGCGCGCCCGACGAGATCGTCTACGCCGGCGGCGAGAGTTCCCTCAGCGCGAGGATCCGGAGAGTGAAGTTCTCGGGCGCGAGCCCCACCGAGACCGTGATCGAGACGAAGGAAGCCTGGGCGGTGGTCGATTGGTCGGCCGACGCCAGCCGACTTCTGCTCGCCAGCCCCGACGGCACCACGGAAGGCGCCGGTTTCCGCGAGCTCCGCCTCGATCAGGCCGGTGATCCGACTCCCATCCCCGGGCTCCAGCTCGGCAGGATCAGCTGGGCTTCGTACTCGCCTGACGGCGAGTGGATCGCCTACTCCGGCCTGGTCGATTCCCGCGCCGAGCTCTTCCTGGTCACCCGACGGGCCGACTCGACGCCGTACCAGCTCACGACCAGGGGTGGCTTTCGTCCGACCTGGTCGCCCGATGGGAAGAGCATCCGTTACTTCGATGGCGAGCGATGCTGTCGCGCACTCGAACTCGAACTCGGCGAACGGCCGAGAGTCATCGGGTCGGCCCTCCTCTTCCAACTCGAATCTCCACTCGCCGAGTTCCTCTCCCCGGTCCTGCCGGACGGCGAGCGGATCGTCATGCGCGAGCACGAGCAGGTCCCCGAGGTGCCCTGGACCATCATCCTCGACTTCGACGAGGAGCTGCGCCGGCTGTTCGAATGACGGGTGGGCCACGGTGGTCCGCTCAGTCCTCGTCGAGCATCGCCAGGAAAGACCGCCAGATCGGCGACTCACGGAGCTGCGCCCTGAGCCGTTGCCAGCGCTTCTCGCAGGCGCCGGCACCGATTCCGAGGACGAGCGCGGTGTCGGCCGAGCCGAGCCCCTCGAGTCCCCTGCAGGCGAGGAGGGTCCGCTCGTCGGCATCGAGCGCCTCGACCGCGGAGATGATCCGAGCCACGTCGTCGTCGCGGGCCACCGCCTGGCTGATCGAGGTGAGCTGGGCGACGGCCTCGCTTGCCGGTTCGGTCTCGCGACAGACCCGATCGACGCTCGGAATCTGCCCCCTGACGGCGAGTCTGCGATAGCCGTCGGTCAGAACGTTGGTGGCGATGCGAAAGATCCAGGCCCGGAAGCTGCCGCGCTCCGGGTCGAAGGACGAGAAGGAATTGAGGGCTCGCCACCAGGTGTCCTGGACGACGTCGAGAGGATCGAGACGTCCGCGGTGACGCGGGTGGATACGGATCGCGGCCCAGGCGTAGAGCGCGGGCGCGAGTCGTTCGTAGAGCCGGGTGAGGCTCGTTCGATCGCCCTTCGCCGCCCGTTCGGCCTGACCTCTGGTCGAGGAAACTCCCGAATCTTCGCGCACGAACCCAATCCGCTCCGTCCTGGAAGTTGTTCCCGGACGGCAGTTTAGCGCAAGTCGCCGACGTCCGCGACGGCAGGTCTGAATCAGTCGGGAGATTTCTGTCCGGCTTGCCCGGACCTCCGCGTACGAGCCCGCCGGTAGCCCGGAATCCGCAGCGGAGATCGCAATGACCACGGAGAACGCCGCCCCGGCCGAGCGCGTCGTCCTGGCCTTCCAGGAACGCTACTGGAGCGACGAGGCGGAGGGCCGGTCCCTGTCGCTCGCCCACTACATGGCCCTCTGGCCCGGCCACCAGGAGATCGTCGCTCGGGAGTACCTCGCGCTGCGCTCGACCGACGACGGGACCGACCAGGACGAGGGCCACCGCGATCGGGTCGGGCCCTACCTCATCGAGAAGGAGATCGGCCGCGGGGGTCAGGGGCAGGTCTACCGGGCAATGGACACGCGGCTCGGTCGCCGGGTGGCGCTGAAGATCCTGACCAATCTCGGACCGGGAGCCGAGAAGCAGCTCGCGCGCTTCAAGCGCGAGGCCGAGGTCACGGCGCGACTCGATCACCCGGGAATCTGCGGCATTCATGACGCGGGAGTCGAGAACGGCGTGCCCTTCATCGCCATGCGCTACGTGAGCGGCGAGACCCTCGGCGCGCGGATCTCCCGAACGCGCGGCCTGAGCCTCGACCTTGGCGAGGACGGCAGTCTCGAAGCCGTGGACTTCGAGGACGAGGCGGACGACGCAGAGCAGGACCGCGACGACCTGATCTCGGCCGACATGGAGAAGGCGCAGCTCGACGCCATCCTCCTGATCTTCGAGAAGACCGCCAGGACGCTCCAGGCCGCGCACGAGGCAGGCGTCGTCCATCGCGACATCAAGCCCGGCAACATCATGATCACCGACGAGGGCGAGCCGATCCTGCTCGACTTCGGACTCGCGAGCGACGACCACGACGACGCCCACTCCCTCACGATGACCGGAGACCTCTTCGGCACGCCGGCCTACATGTCACCGGAGCAGATCGCGGGCCAGCGCATCCATCTCGACGCGAGAAGCGACGTCTACTCGCTCGGCGTCACGCTCTACGAGGCGCTGACGCTCCGTCGTCCCTGGCAGGCGTCAACCCGCGAGGGGCTCTACCAGGCCATCATGACCAAGGAGGCGCCCGATCCACGCCAGCACAACCGGACGATCACGAGGGACATGAAGGTCGTTCTCGAGTGCGCACTCGAGAAGGACCGCGATCGCCGCTATTCCAGCGCCGCGGCCTTCGCCGACGATCTCGCCGCCGTGCGCCAGGGCCGGCCGGTGTCAGCGATCAGGATAGGCGCCCTCGGACGAACCATCCGATGGGCGAAGCGCAAACCGGCTCGGGCGGCTCTCGCCGCGACGATCGTCGTCGGCTTCCCGCTCGTCACGGCTCTCGGAGGCATCGTCCTGGCCAACCTCGGCGACATCAGGGCGCGCAAGGCGGCGCTGGTGCGAGAGGAAGTCGAGGAGGATCTCCAGAACGGCTTCGAGGCGATCGAGGCCCGGGACCCGGAATCGGCCCTCGCCCGGTTTCGCAACGCGCTCGACCAGGATCCCTCCGAGCCCGCGGCCTACTCCGGCGCGGCCTTCGCTCTCTTCCGGCTCGGACGTCCGGACGAAGCCGCAAAGCTCCTCATCGAGGCGCGATCGAAGATCGATGATCCGGCGCGACTCGTATCGCTCGAAATCGAAGCCATGCGGGCCACACACCGGGAAGACGAGGCCTCGCAGCGCGAGAAGGATGCCAGGCCCCCGCGCGATGCCCTCGACTGGTTCCTCGCCGGACTCGAGGTCGGCTACCAGAAGGGCTTCGCCTCCTCCATCCCGACGCCACGATCCCGCGACCTCGCGCGCAAGGCGGTCGACTTCTACTACCGCGCCGCCCACTCCTCCCCGAACGCGCGCCTGGTCTACCACAGCGTCCTGCTCCACGCGGCCTCTTACGCCCGCGACGAGGCGACGAGCCTTGCCACGGCCGACGTGATCCAGACCCTGTGGCCGCAGTCGGCCGTCGCCTGGTCGTCGATCGGGAGCGCGCTCGAACCCTTCGACCCCGATCGCGCGCTCGACGCGCACCGGCGGGCGGCCGAACTCGAACCCGACGGCGTGCTCTACCTCTCGGAGTACGCGAACGCGCTCGCCGACTCGGGAGACATCGACGGAGCGAAGAACATCTTCACGCGCGCCGAGCCCCTCGATGACGGCCGCGAGATCACTGCCGTCTGCCTCGCCAAGTGCGAGATCGCCGTCGATGACATGAGCGCCGCTCGGACCCGACTGGAGCTGGCGCTACAGAAGAGACCGGAGTCTGTTCGTCTGCGCTTCCTCCTGGCCAGCGCGATGGCCTCCGCGGACGACTTCGAACCCGCCGCGGCGATCTTCCGGGAACTGGAGGAAGAGAACCCCGAGTCCTCGATCATCGTCATGAGCCTGGCGAGGACTCTCCAGGAAGCGGGACGATATGAGGAAGCCCGCGAGGCAGCCCGACGCGCGGCGGCCATCGACGACAGCTCCGCCGGCCCCCACCTCGTCATCACGAGCTGCAACATCAAGGAGGGTCGTCTCGACGAGGCCGCCATTTCCCTGAAGGAGGCGACCTCTCGCGACCTGATCGCCGTCGAGGACATCAAGATCGCGGCCCGACACCTCTCGGTTCTCGGCGAATCGCAGCGCGGACTCGATCTGCTCACGCGCAACGACAAGGCCATCGAGAAGTCCGCGCTCTGCTGGCACGAGCGCGGCGTGATCCTCAACCGCCTCGATCGGATCGAGGAGGCCCTGGCGGCCTTTCAGCGCTGTGAGGCGATCGATCCGACCACCGAGTCGCTCTACTCGAACATGATGGCGATGTACTACAAGCTCGGCCGATACGAGGACTCGCTCGCGGCCTACGAGAAGGGGCTGGCCATCGATCCCCGGGACGTCAACTGCATCACCAACGCCGTCAATGTGTTCTTCGCACTGGACCGTCCGGAGGATGCTCTGAAGGCGGCCGACACGCTCATCGAGATGCATCCCGAGAAGGCCTTCGGCTACGGTTCGCGGGCCCTGGCGCTGAGCAAGTTGAAACGGCCGACGGAGGCCATCGTCGCCGCGCGGAAGGCCATCGCGATGAGCCCGGACGACGGCGACGCCCATCGCGTGCTCGGGGTCTCGCTCGTCGAGACCGGGCAGCGCGATGAGGCCCTCGAGGAGTTCCGGGTCGCCTTCCGGCTCGATCCGGACGATCGCGACAACGCGACCAACCTCATGTCCCTACTCACCGGGCGCGGACTCTGGCAGGAGGCCGCCCCCGTGGTGGATCGCGCGATCGCGGCTCATCCGGATGACGCCTGGTTGCTGATCGAGCGGGCCCGGACCAGCTACATCCTCCGGAAGGCCTCGCTCGCGCTCGCCGACCTGCGCCGCGCCATCGAGCTCGAGCCGACCAGCAACCGCGCCAACTACTTCTATGCCCTGGTTCTCGGCGAGGTCGAGAGCACCGAGGCCGGGATCGAACAGATGCGCCGGGCCATGGAGATCGCACGCGAACACCCCGACATACCCCTCGAGATCGAAACGAACCCATCCTGGACCAACTCCATGGCGGCGCGGATCAGGGTTCGCCTCGAGGAGATCTTCTACGAGGAGGGCCTCGAGGCCGCCATGGCGGCCGGGGAGGACTTCCTGGTCGAGTGCTCGGGCCACGAGCAGATCGCCGCCAAGCTCGATCAGCTCCGCGAGATGAAGGCCCTCGACCCCGAGGTCATACTCGAGGAGCAGGTCGCCCTCGCTCGAGCCCACGAACGAATCTGTCGCGAACGGCACTGCGACCAGCGACGACTTCGCGCCATGCTGGCGATCGCCAGGTTGAATCCCGAGGACGCCCATATCCGAAACTCGATCGCCTGGATGAAGGCCGATCCCGAGGGCAACCCCGAGTTCCGCGACCTCGACGGCGCACTCCTCCACTCCCTACGGGCCGTCGAGCTGAGCGAACGGCAGGACCCCAACATCCTCGACACTCTCGCCGTGATCCGCTTCGGGCTCGGCCAACTCGACGAAGCGGTGGCCTTGCAGGAAGAGATCGTCCGGTTGATGGCCGGCCGGGATGCCGGCGGCTACACCTTCGCCACGGCGAAGGCCCACCTGACCCGGTATCGCGCGGCGCTCGCGACGAAGGAGCTGAATCATGAGCAGTGATGGCATCGCTCTCGATCGCGAACGCGTCGTCCTCGCTTTCCAGGAGCGCTACTGGCGCGACGAGGCCGATGGGCGCGTGCGCGCGATGCTCGACTACATCGAGCTCTGGCCCGAGCACGAGGAGATCGTCGCTCGTGAGTTCCTGGCGCTCGTCGGCGGCTCGAGCACCGAGAGCAGTTCGGCGGCACCGGGAGAACGCCTCGGCCCCTACCTCCTCGAAGTCGAGCTGGGACGCGGTGGCCAGGGGCTCGTCTACCGGGCGATCGATACCCGACTCGGCCGGACCGTCGCCCTGAAGATCCTGACCGGCCTCGGTCCCGGCGCCGAGAAGCAGATCGCGCGCTTCCGCCGTGAGGCCGAGGTCGCCGCGCGGCTCGAGCATCCCGGGATCTGCGGGGTCCACGACGCCGGCATCGAGAGCGGCGTGCCCTACATCGCGATGCGCTACGTGAAGGGCGAGACCCTCGGGCAACGCATCTCGAGGACACGCGGCGCCGTCGACGCGGGCTCGCCGGCGAGCTTCCTCGACTTCTCGGAAGACGACACGTCGAGGCCCGAAGCGCCTGGCTCGACTTCGGTCTCTTCGTCCACCACGGCCGTCACGGTGATGGAGCGCAGCCAGGTGGACGCCATCCTCGGGGTCTTCGAGAAGGCGGCCCGGGCCCTGCACGCGGCGCACACGGCGGGGATCGTCCACCGGGACGTGAAACCGGGCAACATCATGATCGCCGACGACGGCGAGCCGGTGCTGCTCGACTTCGGACTCGCGAGCGACGACTCGGACGACGGTCGCTCCCTCACGATGACCGGTGATCTCTTCGGGACGCCAGCCTACATGTCGCCCGAGCAGATCGCGGGTCAGCGCATCCATCTCGATGCTCGGAGCGACGTCTACTCGCTCGGCGTCACCCTCTTCGAGGCTCTGACCCTGCGACGTCCCTGGGAGGCGCCGACCCGCGAGGCCCTCTATCAGGCGATCATGACCAAAGAGGCTCCCGACCCTCGCCGGCTCAACCGGGCGATCTCGCAGGACCTGAAGGTGCTCCTCGAATGCGCGCTCGAGAAGGACCGCGATCGTCGCTATTCGAGCGCCGCGGCCCTGGCGGACGATCTGGCCGCGCTGCGCGAGAACCGCCCGATCTCGGCCCGGCCCATCGGCATCGTCGGTAGAGCCTGGCGCTGGTCGAAGCGCCGGCCGATGAAGGCGGCGCTCATCGTCATCCTCGCGATCGGCATCCCCCTCGTTTCCGGCCTGGGCGGCTTCCTCGTCACCAACCTCGATGACATCCGCGAGCAGCGCGAGGCGAATCGCGTCGCCGAAGCCGAAGGGCTACTCGGCGAGGGTTTCGACGCGTTCAGCGAGAAGCGCTACGAGGACGGGATCGCCACCTTCGAGCGCGCGATCGCGAAGGACCGCCTGATCACCGAAGCCGTGGCCGGGATCGCCGTCTGCAACCTCTATCTCGATCGTCCGGCGGAGGCGCTGGCGGCGATCGAACGCAACCGGAGCCGGATCGAGCGGCCGGACGGTCTCCTCGGTCTGGAGGCCGCCGTGCTGGAGAATCTCGGCCGCGCCAAGGAGTCCGCCGCCCTCGAGAAGCGCGCTGGGGAGCCGAACGACGCCCTCACCTGGTTCATCGCGGGCCTGCTCGACTTCCAACACTTCACGAACCTGAAGGCGGGAATGGCCAACCGCGAGATCGCTGACGGCGCTCTCTGGAAGCTGCGCCGCGCCGCCGGCTCCAGCCCGACGATGCGCCGCGCCTACCTGCTCGTCCTCGCCACCGTCGCTGCCAGCCGCGGCGAGAACCGCCTCGCGGGCAACGTCATCGAATCGATCGTCGCCCGATGGCCCGACGATCGGCGGGCCTGGACACTCCGCGGTGTGTCCCTCGCGGGCAGCGACCCGGAAGCGGCCGAGGCTTCCCTCCGCCGCGCCGTCGAGCTCGACCCGACCAGCGCCCTCTCCCTGCACTACCTGGCGCGGTTCCTGCTCGGCCGCCAACGCCAGGCCGAGGCCTTGCCGCTCGCGCAGGAAGCGGTCGCGAAGGCGAGCGGGTCCACGCGGGTCACGGCGCAGATCGGCCTGGCTCAGGTCCTCGACCGACTCGGGCGAAGGGACGAAGCGGAGACGCTCCTCAGGAGAATCGCGGCCGATCGGCCCGACGACCCATCGGTGGTGAGCGCCGTTGCTCGGTTTCTGAGCGAGAGCGGGCGCCCCGAGGAGGCCCTCGAGTTCCAGGAACGGCTCATCGCGAGCGGCAAGGCGACGGCGCTGACCTACGCCAACCAGGCGCTCCTGCTGCAACAGACCGGAGCTGAGGCAGAGGAGGTGAAGGTCTGGCTCGACCGGGCGCTGGAGTTCGACGACCGGCTCACGAACGCGCGCGACAGCCTCTCGGAGTGGTATTCCCGTGCGGGAAGACACGACGAGGCCCTCGCGCTGGCACGCGACCTCGTTCACGAAGATCCGACCGATCGGCGCTGGCAGGAACACCTCGGGGTCCGGGCCCGGAGGGCGGGAAGACTCGATGAGGCGCGATCGGCCTTCGAGGCCGCAGCCGCCCTGGCCCCCTTCGATCGCAGCCTTCAATTCGAAGTGGGGCTCTTCAAGGATGGAGAAGAGGACGAGGACGCGATTCGCGCGCGGATCGACGCCCTGATCGCCAAGTTCCCGGTGTCCGAACTCGAGCGGCGGGACACGACCTACCTCCCGGCTCTGATCGCGCGGACGGTCGGCGCGGCGGCCCTCGCGCCCGACGCCGAACTGCTCGATCGGATCAAGTCCTGGAGCGAGGGTCGCGCCGACGGCGAAGCCACCTACTGGAACAACCTGGCCTTCACCCATCTGGTGCTGGGCGATCGCGAGAGCTGCATCGAGGCCGCACGGCGCTCGAACGATCTCGACCCGACCAACATTCCGGCGACGATGGGTTTCGTGCAGACCCTCGTGGACGCCGGTCGCTTCGAGGAGGCAGCCGACGTCGCCGATCGGGCGAGGACCATCGCACCCGCGGACGCGAAGACCTGGTCGGCCTACGCCATGACGCTCCTGAGGCTCGGCCGAGACGACGAGGCCCTCGAGGCTGGAAGCGAGGCTCTGCGCCTCGATCCCCTGTCGATCGACGGCGCCCAGGTGAGGATCGACGTCCTCAGTCGTGTCGGCGACTTCAGAATCGCCATTCGCGAGGCCAGGACCCTCGTCTCCAGTCATCCAGAGGATCGCCGGGCCCTGTTCAGCCTCCATCGGCTGCTCTGGCGCGCCGGCCGGACGGAGGAATCGCTCGCGGTGGTCGACGAACTGGCCGCGACTCCCGGCGACGAGTTCGAGGTCCGGCTGCGGCGCATCGAAGCTCTGGCCGAACTCGGTCGATTCGAAGAGGCCCACGATCTCGTCGCGGGCCTGCGGGAGCTGGCGACGACGATGGAGGAGCAGGACATCGCCCGGCGGACGGGCAGGATCACGTTGACCGAGCTCGTGCGCATCCTCTGCCGCGCCCGGGGCTTCGACGAGGCCGAGAGGACGATCGACGAATACGGCGAGCTCGAGCTGAGCGAGTCCATGCGCGAGGGCCTGCGCTCCGTGATCGCGGACCAGAGACATCTCTCCGACGAAGAGCGCGCGCTGCCCTACGCGGAGTTTCAGCTCCACGTCGCGCGCCTGGCCATCGCGCGCGGCGACCGGAGGGTGGCCTACCAGAAGTACCGGATCCTCCTGAGTCTCGAACCCAACCGCGCCGACGCTCTCAACGCCGTCGCCTGGCTGCGCGTCGATCCGAAGGGATCGAGGGACCTCCGTGATCCCGAGCTCGCCCTGTCGATCGCGATACGCGCCGTGAAGGCGAGCGGCCGCAAAGACCCCTCGATCCTCGACACGCTGGCGGTGGCCCAGTTCGCGTGCGGCAAGATCGAGGAGGCCGTCACCACGCAGGAGGAAATCGTCGAACTCCTCGACGGCAAGGACCACGGGTCGTACCGTTTCGAGGACGCTCGTTCCCAGCTTCAGCGCTATCGCGCCGCCCTCGCGAAAGACGAGGTGAAATGAGGGGCCCCCTCTCTTCATCCTCGACCGACGCCAGGAAGTCCGGGCGGAAGCAACGCCGGGACGTTCCCGGCTTCGACATCGTCGCCGAGCTCGGCCACGGCCGGACCGGCGTGGTCTACCGCGCCCGCGATCATGCCGACGACACGATGGTCGCGCTCAAGATCTATCGGCGCCGCTATGCCTGGACGACGGCGCAGACCTCGAACCACCGCGAGATCGTCCGGCAGCTCGGCGCCCTCGATGAACGCGACCTCGTCGGAGTCCGCGGCTGGGGCGAGATCGGCGACACGACCTGGATCGCTATGCCGCTGATCGAAGGTCAGACTCTCGCCGGACGCATCACCTGGGCCCGAGGCCGGATTGCCGGCGGCCGGAATTGCCACTACCTCGAGTTCGGGAAGCGGAGCCGCTCGCAACGCGAGACCCATCGCATCGGCGTGGATCGCCGCGCCCGCGGAGCCGCCCTCGTGCGACTGCTGTCGTTCTTCGCCGACCTCGCCCGCATCGTCGCAACTGGACATGCCGCGGGACTCGTGCACGGCGACCTTCGCCCGCAGAACGTCATGGTCGGAACCGACGGAGCGCCGATGATCCTCGACTGGGGACTCGCGACCTCGATCGGCGCGGCCAGCGGCACGCAGAAGCGCGAGGCGCTCTGGAACACGAGTTACTTCGCACCGGAGCAGCTGGCCCAGCCGGGCGGTGCACCGGATGCCGCAGCCGACCTCTGGGCGATCGGGGTGATGCTCTACGAGTCCCTCACACTCCAGCTACCGCAGAGCGCGCCGACACGGGTCCAACTCCACGACCAGATCCGAAATCGCCCGGCGCCCAATCCTCGCCAGCTCCAGCCCGCCCTCCCCCGAACCGTCGCGAACCTCGTCACGCGTTGCCTCGCCCTCGACCCCGCACACCGCCCCTCGACTGCTATCGAACTCTCCAAAGCCCTCCGCCGACTCCAAGATCGCCTGCAGTCGAACGCCGACGCCACCCCCTGGCTTCGCCTGCCCTGGTCTCCGCGCCCGAGTTAGGTGGACGTCACCTCCCCCGCCAAAGAGCCCGCATTCCAGTGACTGGCGCAAGACCCACGAAGTCCGCCCCTCCTCGGTTCCCGACTCCGACCACGGGAGCCACTCCTCGAGTTTCCGATATCGACAGGCAGTGCTGTGGAGGAGGTAAGGTTGGAAAACGAGCGAAGCCCGCGGGGTTAACCGCGGGCTTCGTTGGGTTGGTGGCCTTCTGGGCCTCAAGCTCCCCGAGTTGGACGCTCAGTCGCAAATATCCTACACCGCAAAGCGCGAGAGCATGTCACCAACAGCATGCCGCGCTGTTTCATCCCGCCTGCGGCCCTCAAGATGTCTCGGCTCCTCCATGTGAGCCTCCTTTCAGCCCCCCTCGGGGCGTCTGGGAGGAGGCTTTCGGAGCCCAGGGCTGACATCAGGCCGTGGAGGTCATTTCGTTGAGCGGCACAGAGATCATCTCCTTGAGCGGCACATTCTCGTCGAGCGACACACCACTATAGAATCAGGATCTGTGTATACGCTCTCGTCACCTGAGGTGATAGCGTCGAATCATACACCTCGATAGCCAGCAGACCAGCTGATGACCCTGGGGGCAAGTCAGGCACGACGAGATCAATTCGTCGAGGCGAGACCTTCGTAAACACGGCGCTGCCAACCACCACGCCATCAATTTTCACCGCCACCATCGCTTGGGCACCACCAATATTCTCGCCGAGCAGTCGAATAGTTGAACCTGGGATAACCGACGAATCCTGAATTGGCAGTAGCAGAGGCCGAACTACGCTGTCAACGGTCATCGCATCTGAGACGACACTTGAGTCCGACGCATCCTCAACGGTAACGACATCTCCGACAGCAAGCGCCTGACTCAGCATCGTGTTGGTCGGAAGGGTGAGGGCATTCGACTTTATTGGGCCAGTCGCATAGTACTTGTTGCCATTTCTTGTCACTGCAACGCGCACCATCTCGCCTTCAAGATACGCGAAGGAAAAAGCTCGCTGACCTGCCATCAAGCCTCGACATACGATCGATGGGCGCTCCGCGACGACGTTTCCGGTGTCAGCCGAAAAGACGAACGCGCCACCAATGACCGACAGCAGCCACTCTGTCAACGGGCCAAGCCGCGTCGTCGCTTGCATCCGAATCTGGCCAGATGTGTCCGCGGAGAAGCTCCAAATACTCCCGGCAACAACGGTCGCCTCAGCTGGCTGAATCGCGCTCGGGGAATCAGGCACACCATCCCCGTTGACATCCACATACGCGCTCACTGCCCCGAAGAGCCCATCGAACACGTACAGAGTCCCACCAACGAGATCGCCAGCAATGGGCACTCCTGCGACATTCCCCACCAAAATCGGCTGGCCCAGGGTAGCCACAGGCGGAGAGCTTGAGAGGTCGTAAGTGCCGATTCTGACCACAGCAGCACCGGCCTTCTGCCCGATCACCAAGAATTGATCAGTCGAACATTCTACGCGCTTGCAGTCAAGGACATAGTCAAAAACAGTCCCAGTCGCGAAGACAGCATCAACCATGTACTCGCTACTGGCACTATCCAGATGCTGGCACACGACATCACCATGAAGGCCGTGGTATCGAACGCGCCAATCGCGAGTTTCGGCGTAGGCGAAATTCTCGTTTCGAATCCGGACGGTATCCCAGGGATTACTGACGGCGCCCAGCGCCGGGTGAATGCTATCCGTTGAGAAGACCATTGGATCGGCGATCCAGGAAGGAAGCTGCGGAGTTTGACCTGATGCGCTGCCCATGAACATAGTAAGCAAGCAAGAAATAACGATGAGTCGCATTTCCACCTCCGTTTCAACTGTTGAGCTGCTTCCAGCGAGTATCGAACTTCCCTGTCAGGTCGGTACCCAAGTGGTCGAGCTTCAGTTTCTCTCTCCGCATGTCCTCGATACTGAACGTCGGGTCACCAGTACCTTGTACTGCTCACGTTAGTTCTTCCCACGCCACCGGCTCCCAGGGCCTGCCGCCTCGGGTCAAAGATGCGAGTCCCGCTTCCAGCAATGTCTCGAATATCGCCTGACGTTCGAGCAGCCGTCTGCGGCGTGCCGAGCCGTGCTCGGCCGGTATCCGTTCGAGTCGCCACGCGAGTCTTCGCGCCAGCCGAATACGCAGTTCACGATCGTAGTGTCGTCTGCCTGCCCTGTCACGATCAATTGCCGAATCCCCGTTGCCGCATGACCCTCTCGTCGCCCGTCGTCGGGCGGCCATGTCGTGCAGGCTCTCGCGCAGGACGAGCACGAGGTCGGTGCGGGCGAGCGCACGCTCGCCCCGGATCTCCTCCAGGCTCAGCCGGTCGCGCATGCCCTCCTTCAGCGAGCGCATCGCCCGCTCGACCCAGCAGTTGTGTGGCGGTGTCCGGGCCAGGTTCACGAACAGGATCATGCCCTCCTCCCGGGCGAAGCTCCGCAGCCGCTTGCTGTCGTAGCCATTGTCGATCGCGAGCACGAGCGGCAAATGTCCGCTGGCACCGCGAGTGCTTTGCCCGCCTCTGGACCAAGATGAGCCAGGAGCGACGTCGACCGGGCCGGCCGCCAATCTCGATGAAGCCCATTCACCTCATCCGGAAGATGAGCCGCGAGAACGCGACCTGGGGCGCGCCGCTCATCGCCAACGAGCTCGCCCTCCTCGGTCACGATGTCGGCGAGACCACCGTCGCGAAGTACATGGTGAAGAGGACTCCCAGCGAACGGAAGCGACAGAGCTGGCGCGCCTTCCTCAGGAATCAAATGGGCGAAGCCGCGGCCTGCGACTTCTTCACCCTGCCGTCCCTGACCTTCAATGTGCTCTACGTCTTCGTCGTGCTCTCGCATGACCGGCGTCGGTTCGTCCACGTCAACGTGACGACGAACCCGACCGCCCAGTGGACCGCCAACCAGATCCGCGAGGCCTTTCCCGGCGGCGAGGAGCCGCGCTTTCTCCATCGTGACCGCGACAGCATCTACGGCGACACCTTCGGGCGAGCCATCAGGTCGATGGGAATCAAGCAGGTCATCAGCGCCAAGAAGTCGCCCTGGCAGAACCCCTTCGTCGAGCGCGTCATCGGCAGCATCCGTCGCGAGTGCACCGACCACATCATCCCGCTCAACGAGAGGCACCTCTTGCGTGTGCTGAAGGAGTACGTCGCCTGGTACAACAAGAGCCGACCGCACCTCTCGCTCGACGGCAACGCGCCCGAACGCCGAGCGATCGAACACGGTGGCCGTCTCGTGACGACGCCCGTCCTCGGCGGGCCCCACCACCGCTACCACCGCGCCGCCTGATTCCGCTATCGACCCATCTAAAACTGCAGGAGCAGTCTGCGTACGTCGCGCGGCCATCAGCTCGTCGCGCGTGATCCCGCCCCCGATGACCCTCGACAATCCCGCTTGCGTCGAGTACGGTCACCGGAATCGTAGGATTCGGGTCGGATCTGGATTTCCGGTAGGGACAGGGAAGACTCGGAACTGCTCACGGATCGACGAGGTGAGGCTCAATCCCGAGCCTGCCGTCGCCGGCGCGGAGGCAGCATGATTGCACCCGCTCACGTGACAACTATCTTGAAATCCACCGGTAGGGACAAGGGACAACAAAGTTCAGTGGCACACGCTACCCTTCGCTATGACCTTAGGGCCTTCCTTCAACTCGAATCTCTGCCCCCGGCGAGACGAAGCAGTTTCACGCGAGTCGTCGGCAGCCAGGTACGAGAGGCAAACAACACAAGACTCGCCCGGAGCGATGGACTCCATGGGCACTGAATCATCAAACCTGACTACGCAGCCGAAACAGTCTCCCAAGGGCTTGAAGTAAACGACACCACGGTAGCCAGACAGAATCGGCGTCGCCCGCCCGCCCTCAGTCGTAGCGACAACATCTAAGGACGCGGTGATTGTAATCCACATAGTTATCGTATAACAAGACCATGCAGGAACTTATACACAGCAAGTGGCCCCGATGGTATCGCGTCAAGATGGAAAAACAGGCCGTTCCCTTCAACCGGCAAACTGAGAGAATAGCCGACGGACAATTCAGCTCGACTTACGACCACGGAAGTCATCGTATGTGCTTTGTCACCTGTACTGCTCACGTTAGTTCTTCCCACGCCACCGGCTCCCAGGGCCTGCCGCCTCGGGTCAAAGATGCGAGTCCCGCTTCCAGCAATGTCTCGAATATCGCCTGACGTTCGAGCAGCCGTCTGCGGCGTGCCGAGCATTGCTCGGCTGGTATCCGTTCGAGTCGCCACGCGAGTCGTCGCGCCAGCCGACTACGCAGTTCACGATCGTAGTGTCGTCTGCCTGCCCTGTCACGATCAATTGCCGAATCCCCGTTGCCGCATGACCCTCTCATCGCCCGTCGTCGGGCGGCCATGTCGTGCAGGCTCTCGCGCAGGACGAGCACGAGGTCGGTGAGGGCGAGCGCACGCTCGCCCCGGATCTCCTCCAGGCTCAGCCGGTCGCGCATGCCCTCCTTCAGCGAGCGCATTGCCCGCTCGACCCAGCAGTTGTGCTGCGGTGTCCGGGGCAGGTTCACGAGCAGCATCATGCCCTCCTTCTCGGCGTAGCTCTTGAGCTTGCGGCTGGCGTAGTCGTTGTCGATGGCCAGCACGAGCGGGAGCCGGCCCTGCTCCTCTTTCGCCCGCTCCAGGAGCGCCGTCGCGTCCTCCGCCTTCGGCGGCGGCCCCAGACTGGCGGCACGATGAAGGCCGCTCCTCAGGTCCACGATCAGCTGCGCCACGAGCTTCCTGCCGTCGTCCTGGTGGCCGAGCTGGGTCGCAGTCTTCCAGGCGCTACGAGACCGCCCTGCTGGGGGCCTCAGGCTGTGTTTCCACATGACCCCAGTGGACCAGCTTGGCCGAACCAGGGGTGGACTTGCCTAACCGAGCCTTGACAACCGCGGGCTTCGTTGGGTTGGTGGCCTTCTGGGCCTCAAACTCCCCGAGTTGGACGCTCAGTCGCACTTTTCCTACACCGCGAAGTCTCGGAACATGCCGCAGGGCATATGCGCTCAGCTCGTGGCTCGGGCCCCCGGCGCCGGCGCCCCTCTGAGCAGGCCGGCTGACGAGACATCCTCGTCGATCTGGGGCCAATGAATGCCGAAGGGCGCAGCTTTCGGAGCCCTGGGCTGGACTTGGAGCACGGAAATCACTTCGTTGAGCGGCACGACGGAGCCCGCGACTCTGGTCGCGGGCTCGCTTGAATCGCTGGCCTGGCCGCCGCTCGTCGGGCAGCGGCGCGGCTGAGGCCTCAGAGCGTCATCTTCATCTTGATGCCATTCGAGCTGGTCACGAGCGGGTAGAACTCGATGAACTGGATGTAGACGTGGTAGCCGCCGAGGTAGGGGTCCTGCCGGCTCACGCCGGCGGAGACCAGGGTGCCGGTGGCGTCGTAGGAGTAGGTCGGGTTGAGGAGCACCAGCGAGGGGTCCGGGTTGATGGCGATCGGCAGGAAGCCGTAGGCGACGAAGTCCGCCGAAGCGAGGCTCACGATCGCGATGCCGGTGCCGTAGGGGGTCGCGCCCTGGGCGACGAGCGAGCCGGTGACCGAGCCCGGAATGCCGTTGTCCGGCACCCAGTAGGCCTGCTGGAAGTGGTAGCCGACCGTGTTGGAATAGCCGGTCACCGGGACCTGCGGAGCATAGTAGAGGTTCACCTCGCCGCCGTCCACCGTGACCGTGTCGCCCTGGTAGTCGCCCGCGGCTACGTCGTCGAAGCCGTCGCCATTGATGTCGCCAAGACCGAAGACCGCATGCCCGAGCTGCCCTGAGCTGAGCGAGGCGGCCGCCGGCAAGAGCGTCGTCAGGAGACGACCATCGATGCCGCTCATGACCGCGGCGCCGTGCGAACCGCCCACGATGATGTCGGCGAAGCCGTCGCCGTTGAAGTCGCCGGCATCGTTGACCTCGTTGCCGAAGTAGCCGAACCAGGCCGGACCATGGAGTTGATGGATGACGGAGCCGCTGCCGCCGTCGATCACGAGCACCTTGCCCTTGTCGACCCCGAACGTGTCGTCGAGGAAGGAGGCAATGGCGAAGTCCGGCGTGCCGTCGCCATTGACGTCACCGAGTCCGGACACTGCGTTGCCCAGGCGATCATTGGCGTCGTCGCCCACGAAGGAGTAGATGAGGTTGCCGTTCGCGCCGTTGTAGACGAAGGCCCTCCCCGCGTCGGTGAAGGTACTGCTCGTCCCGCGGTGCGAGCCCACGATGATCTCGCTGATGCCGTCGCCGGTCAGATCGCCGACCTCATCGATCGCAAACCCGTAGTTCGTCTGACCGCTCGGGGCGAGAATGGCACGGATGAAGCTGCCATCGAAGCCGCTGAAGATCGAAACGCGGCCCGTGGTACCGATGCCGGTGTTGACGAAATTCGGCAGCGAGAAGGCATAGTCGTCGTAACCGTCGCCGTTCACATCGCCGACGCCGGTGACGTCCGCGCCGGCTCGGGAGCCGGCAATGCCGTCATGGGCCCGGATGAGGGCGCCGGTGGCGCCGGAGCGGATGAAGACCCTTCCGGCGTCCAGGCCGCCGTCGTCGTCCAAGTCGGCGCCGATGATGATGTCCGCCTTGCCGTCGCCATCGACGTCGCCGCAGCCATCGACGGCGAAGCCGAAGCGATCGCCGAGATCGCCACCCTTCAGGAGATGCATGATGTTCTGGGTCGCGCCGTCGTAGACGCGGGCGAGGCCGGTGTCGACTCCGTTCACGAGCCCGTGCGGCGCACCGACGACGAAGTCCGGGACGCCGTCGCCGTTACAGTCGCCGACGCGATTGCCACTCCAGCCGAACTGCGCGCCCGTCCAGGGCAAGCCGTAGGTGGAGTCGGGGGACTGTTGCGCTGGAGCAATCGAGGCGAGGGCAAGTAGAGCCATGAGGCTGGCCACGAGTCGGGGGATGCGGTGGATCATCTGAGCTCTCCGGTTTCGGTAGATGCGGGGGCAACCGAATCCGTTGCCCGTCACCGGTGTCCGCGCGATTCGTCGCGGACAGGCTCAGGGAATCTGCGAATTTCGTGGCGGGAAGGCGGCCGCGAGCTCAGCGATCGATGAAGACCAGGAAGGGACGATCCGCCTCGTTGCAGCCCACGATGAACTGATCGGGTGTTGCGACGATGGCGCTGCCGAAGCGGATCGCCCCGGCCGGCCCCTCGAGGCGTCTGATCTCGCGGCCATCCGCGCCCGAGAGGATGACGACATCGGCCGAGGAGAGGCTCGTGCGGGCTCCGAAGGCGCCGACGACGACCCCGACCTCGTCGATTCCGTCGCCATCGAGATCACCGACTTCGAGGAAGCGCCGACCGGCGATCGATCGCGGATAGGAGACCCGCCAGATCGTGTCGCCGTCGGCCGACCGCGCCTCGATGGGATTCTCACCGGTTCCGGCCTGCGGCGTCGGCTTCGCGCCGAAGACGAACCGGAGCTCGGCCCGGGCCTGATCGCGAATGGCCAGGGTCGCGAGGGTGCCGCCGCCGGCCTCCGACCAGGGGATGCCCGCGAGTTCTCGTCCGTCCGCCCCAGAGTGGATCGTCACGCCGCTCGCAGGGCTGGCAATGGCGAGATCAGCTATCCCGTCGCCATCGCGATCGCCGACCGCGTGGGCCGCGGGAAGGCCCTGGCGCGCAACATCGAAGGAGCGGATCAGCGCGCCCGTTCTCGACGACACCAGCTCGATGCGACGCGCTCCCCTGCCCGGACGCGGGCAACAGAGAACATCGGGCGCTCCGTCGCGATCGAGATCGCCGGTTGCCGTGGCGCGAAGGCCCAGCTCCTCGAATGCACGCGCGCCGAGATGCTCGCGAATGGTCGAGCCGTCACGGCCGGAGAGGAAGACGAGCGAGCCGCAGTTTTCCAGGCCATCGCCGTCCCGACGCGGTGCGCCGACGGCAAGATCGTCGACTCCGTCGCCGTCCATATCGGGCAATGTCACGATCGAGGAGCCGAAGCCGTCGCCGGGATGGAGACCCTGCCGCCGCCAGATCCGCTCCGGCGGCGCGAGGCTCCAGAGTTCGACCGCTCCGGACTGCCTTGGAGCGGCGCCCGGGGCGCCCACGAGTAACGCACGCTCACCGTTCCTCGGTCCCCGTTCGAGAAGCGCGAGCGCGGTGCCGAAGCCGCTTCCGGTCTCTCCCTCCAACTTGACCGGCCTCTCTTCGTCCGCCCGCCTGCGGTCGCGTTCGACGACGAGACCGCGAATCCGCTCGCTCAGCGAGTTCGGGGCGGCCCCCGCGCCCCTGGCGTCACGGACGCGCTCATGCAATGGCCGAGTGCCCCAGAGACGCAGCGTGCCGTCGCTCGAGGCCGAAAGGAGGCGCTGCCCATCGCCGCTGAATTCAAGATCCCGGATCTCACCACGGTGCCCGTGGAGCGTCGCCACCTCCAACCAGCTCTCGGTGTCCCAGATTCGCAGAGCCTGGTCATCGCCGCCGGTCGCCAGTCGGCTCTGATCGGGAGTGAAGGCCGCCGCATGGATCGCTCCGGTGTGCGCTCGGATGCGCGCGGTCACCGCCCATTCGAGCGGGTCGATCAGGACGATCCGCCCCTCCCCGCTCACGGCAGCGAGCCTGGTCTCGTCCCGGCTGGCGGCGAGGTCCATGGTCCCGCCCGGAATCGCGATCCGGCCCAGCACCCGCCCCTGGGCATCGCGGATCAGGAGCTGATCGGAGTCCTCGTCGCCCAGGAGGCTGACCCGATGACCCGGGAGAAAGAGCTCCGACGGACTCCCCGCTCGCCCGGGCCAGGAGAGTTCGTTGCCGAGGCTCTCGACCAGTTGCCGTCTCTCGAGCGTCGGCAGTTCGACCTCCCCGCTCGGAAGATCGAGGATCCTGATCTTCCAGTCCGAGATCGCCAGCTGGCGGCCATCCTTGGTCCAGGCGAGCCCGGACGGGAACTTGAGCCCTTGATCGAGCAGCCCGATCGGTGCGAGATCGAACCCGTCCCAGAGCCGCACCGTGGCATCCCAGGCAGCGCTCGCGACGAGGGCGGAATCGGGAGAGAAACTGCCGCACCAGACGTAGCTTCGATGCCCTTCGGCGACCGAGACCCCATCCTGGGCGTTCAGTCGCCAGACGCGAACCCTGGTCCGTGTCGCCGCGGCGACGTACTGCCCGTCCGGGCTGACGACGAGGGACCTGATGGGCTCCGAGTGGCCGAGAAGCGCGCGTACCTCCTTGCCGCTGACGACGTCCCATACGCGAACGCAGCCGGATCGATCGCCGCTGACGACGCGTTCCGCACCGGGCAGCCAGGCCACGGCGGAGATCTGGCCGGTCGGCGATCTCATGTAGGCGGCGACGCGCTCGCTCCCGACGTCGACGACGCGAATCGAAGGATGGTTCGTGCCGAAGACCACACGCCCGGCATCGGCCGAGAAGGCGGCGCAGATCGGCGTCTCCGAGCTGCTCGAGAGCTTCCCCTCCCGAAAACCGGTCAGGCCCGAGACCTGCTCGTAGGACGTGGAGACTCCCGACGGCTCCGTGGGATGCCAGCTCCAGAAGGAGCGCCGCGGGATCGGAATGACGTGCTCTCGAGCCGGCATCCACAGGTAGCTCGAGGACGCCGTCGTCACCAGGAGCCGCTCACCAGCCGGACCGATCTCGAGCGCCTCGATCGACTCGTCGCCGAAATCGCGTTCCACGATCACTGCGCCCTCGGCGAGGTCGCGGATGCGCACCCCGCCGTCGGCATGCCCGGTCGCGACGATCGGCAGATCGCGCGATGCCGAGAAGCTGGTCATGCCCGCCTCGACCTCGATTGTCTCCTCCGACCCTTCCGCGCCGAGGTGGATAAGGCGCAGTCGCCCATCGGCTTCGGCGACGAGGATGCGCCCGTCGCTCGAGAAGTCGACGTCGCCCACCACCGGAGTCCCGTCCCCGAACAGCAGCTCGCAGGTATCGAGACGCGATCGAAGGTGCCGCCACTCCCAGCCCCTCAGTTCCTCCGGCGTCGAGTCGAGCCGCCGGTTCGCCTCGTCGCGTCGCCCTTCGTCGAGGGCCGCCGAGGCCGCGCGGATCTCGGCGGCGTAGCTCGACCTTCTGGCAGCCAGCGTCTCGAGAGCCCCCCGTCGTGACTCGCGGTTCGCGCGCCGCGCCTGCCGGCCAGCCTCGACCGAATAGAGGATCACGGCCGTGATGCCGATGACGATCGTGCACAGAAGCGCCGCGAGGCTGAGCATCGCCACGCGATGGCGTCGTGCGAACATCCGGATCTCGTACCAGGTGCTGGGCGGATGCGCCGAGATCGGCTTCTCATCGAGGAAGTTGTCGAGATCCCGCGCGAGTTCGGCGGCGCTCTGGTAGCGGCGCTCCCGATCCTTGTCGAGGGAAGTGAGCAGGATGGTCTCGAGATCGCCCGAGATCGTAGGATCGATGGCGGCCGGCCTCCGAATCGGGCCGGTGCAGATCGTCGCCATGGCCTCCTTGAAGGACAAGGCGTCGAGATCGTGCGGCGCCCGCCTCAGGAGGCACTCGTAACCGAGTAGACCCAGGGCGTAGACGTCGGAGCGGGTGTCGATCAGGCTCGGGTCGCCACTCGCCTGCTCAGGGCTCATGTAGGCGATGGTCCCGAGGATCTCGCCCGCGCGCGTCCGCGCCGCGGTCGTGCGACCTTCGCCGAGCACCCGGGCGATGCCGAAGTCGAGAATCTTCGGTCGCCCCTCATCGTCGATGAGGATGTTCCCAGGTTTCAGGTCGCGATGTATGATTCCGCGCTGATGAGCGTGGTGGACTCCTTCGGCGATCTTCTTCCAGAGCAGGATGAGCTCGGCCCGACCGCGCGATTCCGCCCGAACCCAGGAGTCGAGCGCAAGCCCGCGCACGAGCTCCATGGCGATGAAGGGGCCGTCCGGCGAGTCATGCCGTGCCTCGTAGACCTGGGTGATCGCGGGGTGCTGCAGGCGGCCGAGGATCTCGGCCTCGACCTCGAAGCGGCGACGAGCCGCGGGATCGAGCAGACCCGAGCGCAGCACCTTCAAGGCGACGGTGCGCCTGGGTTGTTCCTGCTCGGCCTCGAAGACGGAGCCCATGCCGCCCACGCCGATGCGCCGAACGATGCGGTAACCCCCGATCGTCGCTGGCATCTCCGCCTCCGGCCCGGCTCCCGCCGAACGGAGCTCGAGATGGTCGTCGACGATCGCCAGGATGGAGGAGACCGGGGCCCGGGTGTCATCCTCGTAGCCGAGCAGGTCCTCGACCTCGCGGCGAAGCGCGACGTCGCTTCGCTCGACCTCCTCCAGACGACGGAGCCTATCCGTCGCATCGAGATCCACGATCTCGAGGTAGAGTTCCTTGACGATCTCGTAGCGACTTCGGGCCATCAGTCTTCCGTGCTGGCGATCGATCGGGCCGCCCAGAAGAGCCGACCAGAGTCGACTGCGTCGTCGCTGGCCGATCGTCTCCGGGTTTTCACGCTCGATCTGCCTCGATGCGATCGATCTCCCGGAGAAGCAGTGCACGGGCGAGGCCCAACTCCCGGTTCACGGTCGCCCGTGACTTGCCGACCTGAGCCGCGAGCTGCTCGCCGGTCATGCCGCCGAAGTAGTGGAGTTCCGTCAGTTCGGCGAGGTGGGGGTCCTCGGCTTCGAGGCGCTCCAGGGCGAGATCGAGCGACTCCAGGGAGACCTGATCATTGCCGTTCGCGGACTCCGCGACGCCACGAAGGGTGACTCGTCCCCAGTCGCCCCCGCGTTTCCGGGCATTGGACCGGCGGGCGTGATCGGTGAGGACCTGTCGCATCGCCCGCGCGCCGTAGCCCATCAGCCGGCGCTCGGTGATGTCCTCGAGCTTCGTCCCGGAGATCAGCCGCAGGCAGGCCTCGTTGACGAGTTCGGTCGGCTGGAGCGTGTGACCGACCCGCTCCCGGGACATGTAGCGCCGGGCGAGTCTTCTCAATTCGCCGTACAGGAACTCGAAGACCCTTTTCTGCCCATCCTCGCTCGTGGACTGGAGGTCATGAACGAGGGCATCCTGGTCCGGAGAGAGCTCTTCGGAATCTCCGCCGCGCGGCGCCTCCTGTTCCATCCCATGTCCCGAATTGAGAGTGAATCGTCGGGGTCAGCGCGCACCTTATCCCGGCCGCCGAATCGAAGTCAACCGAGCGGTCACCGCGCCTTGGCTTCCCGGCCCTCGCCTCTCGCCAAGGGGCCAGGCCGACCCCGGCGGCGGGGCGTCATTGGTCGAGATCGACCGGCGGCCGCGGCTCTCGGCAAACGCCCGAATGCGGCCCCTCGAAGCCGACGGCCACGGGGACTCGGCCCCGCGGTCCCGCCGGCTTGGCGCGAGCAGTTCATCGAGCGCCGCGACGAGAGTCTCCCAGCTGATTGGCTCCTTCGTCATTGGCCAGGCACCGGAGCCGATGGGTGCGATGTGATCGAGTTCGGGGGCACGGCCCTAGCCCGCTTCGCTCACCACGCCGATCCGCAGGTGGTCTACTCCCGGGATCTGCGATGTCCGAGGGTCGACTCTGGGTCGTCCCGCCTGAGATCGGTGCGAGTGTGGGGACCTGAGCGGGTCTCGAGGCCGAGAATGGGCGTATTGGGACGCCCTGTGCGGACCTCGGGCGCAGGTCGTTTCCGCGCGTGCTGATTGGAGGTTGGGTTCTCTACGTCGTGGCGCAGATGTTCCGCCAGGCGGCGAAGAAGATGTCCTTGTAGGGGCAGGCGCTCGACATGTTGATCCAGATTCGCCGGCAGGTCACCCGGACCCGAGCGCCGATCTTCAGCAGCTTCAGCCGGATGGTGCCACACTGCGCCCGCTCGGCTTCCGTCCCCTTCAGCCCGATCCGTCGCAGCGCGTCGACGAGGACGTAGGCTATCGACGAGAAGTAGAGGCGGATCTGGTTCGCCTGCATCGTGTGGGCGCTCGTCCGGTCGGCAAAGAGGTCGAGCTGCTGCTCCTTGATCCGGTTCTCCATTTCGCCGCGCTGACAGTAGATGTCGCGGTAGATTCGTTCGGCTTCGTGGTGATCGTCGCAAGGAAGCGAGGTGACGATGAAGCGTGGGTTTCGCCCCTTCCTCGAGCACTCCGCTTTGCCGATCACCCGCCGCTCGCGAGACCAGGAGTCGATCGTCCGCCAGTTGAAGCAGTGGAAGAGCGCGACCTTGCGGCCGAAGCTCTCGCAGAGGTCCTCAGCGTCGAGCAGGTGATCCTCGAGCTCGGACTCGAGGCGGGCGTTGCGAGCAAGGCCGATCACGTAGTCGACCCCGTTTTCCTCGCACCAATCGAGGAAGCCATTGCGGCAGAAGCCGGAGTCGGCGCGGACGATGATCCTCGTCTTCGTCCAGCGCGTACGGAGCTGGGCCACAATGCGTTGCAGCTCCTCGAGCGAGCCGGCCGCACCGTCCTGGTTGCTCATGCGCAATCGTGCCGACAGCAGATGATCGCCGGCGAAGATGTAGAGCGGCATGTAGCAGTAGCAGTCGTAGTAACCGTGGAAGAAGCGACCTTCCTGACGGCCGTGGATCGGATCGTCGGTCGCGTCGAAGTCGAGGATGATCTCCTCGGGCTCGTCCGCGTGAGACTCGACGAAGAGATCCACCAGAAGCTCGTCGACGGCATCCGAGCTCAGCTCGATCCGACGGTAGCGGTCCTTGGACGCCTCGCCGCTACGCGAGAGCTCGACGCGATTCAGGGTGCTTATGGCGCTGAGAAACTGACCCACTCCGGCGGCCTGAAACTGACCCACCCCAGGGCCGCATGATAGCCGGGCGACGATGCCCGTCCATGGGGTGTCAGGGCAGGGAGCCGGGGGTACCCCCGGCTCCCTGCCCTGCGTTCAGTCGTCTTCCTTGCCCTTCCTCCTCGTCCTGTAGCTCTTGCCTTTGGTCGTGATGACGGTCGCCCTCTCCGCCAGCCGATCGAGAACGGCGGCGGTGAGCTTGTCGTCGCCTCCGAAGACCTTGGGCCACTCCGAGAAGGCGAGATTCGTGGTGATCATCACGGACTTCCTGCCGTGTCGTTGGGCGAGCAGATTGAAGAGCAGCTCGCCTCCTTCCCGATCGAAGGGGACGAAGCCGAGCTCGTCGAGGACGAGGAGATCGGCCCGATCGATCCGGCGCTGGATGAGGCCGAGGCTACGCTGGTCCCTGGCCTCGAGCAGGGCCTGGACGAGGTCGGCAGCTCTCACGAATCGGACTCGGCGCAGGGCACGGCAGGCTTCGAGTGCTATCGCGCTGGCGAGATGGGTCTTGCCGGTCCCGATCGGGCCGGCAAGGATCACGTTTTCGCGCTCCGCGATCCAGTGGCTCTTGGCGAGCCTCGCGATGACGGCGCGATCGAGTCCTTCCGCTCGCCCGAAGTCGAACTGGTCGAGCGTCTTCGTCTCCGGGAACTTCGCTTCCTGGATCCGTGCCGTTATCGCGGACTGCGTACGCGACAGGATCTCCGCTTCGAGGATCTCGTGGAGGAAGTCCTCGAGAGTCGATCCTGCCTCCTTTGCCCGCCGAAGCGTCGCGTCGAGCGCGCGCAGGAGTCCCGGCATCTTCAGCTGCTTCGCCTGCGCCGCGATCAGCTCCCGGATCAGATGCTGGTCACTCATGACGCGACCTCCAGCAGGCGGTCGAAGTCGCCGATGGCGGCGGTCTCGACCGTGATGCCGGCGAAGGCCGCCGGGATCTCGATGATCGGCTCCGGCCCGGCAGAAGCCTCGGGTCGTAGCGCGATGAGGATCGGCTCGCCCAGATCGAGAGCCTGCTCGATCCTCTTCGCCGTGAACTCGTGGCCATGGTCCTGGAGGAAGCGGAGGATCTGGGCGAAGGCGCGCGCGCCCTCCTTCGGGCCGTGGAGCCGACCGAGCAGCTCCCAGGCGATCGTGAAGGGCTCGCCGAGCGCCGCGACGAGCTCCTGGCCCACGGATCTGAGGGCCTGGGGCTTCCTGGCCAGCTCCTTCAGGTAGTGGCGGTAGTCGATCGAGGACTGGCCGCGGCGAAGACGAGGATGCTTCGCCGAGCCGTCGGGGCCCACGATCTCGACCTCGGTAGCGGCGACGTGGGCGACGAGAGCGAGGCGGGCCCAGTCGCAGGGCACCGAGTACCTTACCCCCTCGAGGTGGATCATCGAGCGCGAGCTCGCGGTCACGACCGAGGTCTTGACCGGCCGGAAGGCGAAGGGCGGAAGCTCCATGAGTCCCTCCTCCGCGAAGCGCTCGGCGATGGTCCGGCCTTCGGCATTGCGCACCTGATCCTGGCGGGCATCGAGACGCTGCATGAGGCTCACGCTGATCTCCGCGAGGCCATCTCCCTCCGGAATCGGCACGAACTCCTGGCGGCGGATCGCTCCGCCTCTCGCTTCCACCCCGCCCTTGTCGTGACCGGTCCGCGGACGGGCGAAGCAGGGCTCGAATGCGTAGTGCGCAGCCAGCGCAGCGAAACGCTCGGAGAGCTCACGCTCCGAGCCCATGAGGACCCTGGCGACGGCTGCCTTCAGATTGTCGTAGACCAATCGCTCGGGAATCCCGCCGAGGTGCTCGAAGGCCCGGACATGGCCGTCGAGGAAGGCGACCTGATCCTGACGCTCGTAGAGCCAGGCGAAGTCCCGACCCGAGTACATGAGGCGCAGCACGAAGAGGAAGGCCTTCAAGAGCTCGCCTCGGACCCGGACGAAGACCTCGAAGAAGTCGACCTGGGCCACCTCGCCGGGGCGGTGGATCAGCGGCACGAAGACCTCGGCGCGCCTTCGTTTCCACTCCCGAAAGATCTGTTTCACCGTGGTGTAACCCACGGCGAGCCCTTCGCCGACGAGGAGCGCATGCAGCAGGGACGCCGTCAGCTTCTGCTTGTCCTTCGTCCAGAGCTTCGAGTCGGCGAGGATCTCGAGCGCCCGGGCCTCGACCAGGTCCCGGACCGGAGTCGGCCGCGCCGCCGGGCGGCGCTGACCCGGCTCCAACTCCCCCCTCAGGTAGCGCCTGACCGTGTTTCTGGAGACCCCGAGCTCCCGCGCGACCTGGCGGATCGGAACCCCCTGCCTCATGACCCTATGTCGCAGCGCGACAACGCTTTCCATGTCCAACATCCTCCTTTCGGAACAGCCGCCGAGGCGGCAGTCAAGCCCAGGAGGGGTGGGTCAGTTTCAGAGCGCCGGGTGGGTCAGTTTCGGAGCGCCGTATGCAGCCTTCCCGACCAGGGCGGCCAGAAGCGGATCGCGGCTGAGCTCGTCGTGGTCGTTCAGGTCCTC
The DNA here is from genome assembly GCA_020639295.1 of Planctomycetota bacterium. Classification (GTDB taxonomy): domain Bacteria; phylum Planctomycetota; family DRQF01; genus JACKGY01. The sequence goes on along the minus strand of JACKGY010000011.1, from coordinate 124,704 downwards.
GTAGCCGAGCGCAATCGCCATCACACGCTGAGCCACCAGGTCGCGGACGCTGTGGTCGATCCGGCTCGGATCTCGGTAGTCGTGGAAGCAAGATGCGAAGCGATCGAAGAGGGAAAGGCGGCGATCGACCTCGTGTAGGAGCAAACCGCCTGCGTCCGAGCTGATCTGGCCGCCGTCGAAAGATGCCGTGAATTCTCGCCTGCCCGGGCCTCGGCTCGTCACCCGCTCGCCGTTACACTCTGTCACCTACAGCCACCTCGCTGGAAGTCCTGGGATCTGTTGTTTCACCCCACTCTTCCAAGCTTGGCGGCTGTTTTCTAGTAAATGTGGTGAGCGATACGGGCTAGCACTGAGGACCACCACGACCACGAAGAATCGAAGAACTTGGTCCTCTCATAGCAGGTGGTCTCGCCACTGGGGTCAGGTCACATCTCCACCTCGTGTTCCCCTGCGCCGGGTGTTTCGCGCCAGTAGAAGCGGCTGACATCTGTTAACCGATTCGCCCTGCTCGCCGTTCTCGGAGAGAGCGCGAAGAGAGTTCGGCCGAGGGTCCGGCCGAGACCCTACACGGGTCCACTCGCACCCTCGACCGCATCGTCGAAATAGAGCGCGGCGCCACTCAGATTGGCGCGCGGATCGCCCCACCCCTTCGCGGGTTACGGTAGCCCTGGAAATGAGCGAAGCCCGCGGGGTTAACCGCGGGCTTCGTCGGGTTGGTGGCCTTCTGGGCCTCAGGCTCCCTGAGTTGGACGCTGGCGCGAACTTATCCCACACCGCGGAGTCTCGGAACATGCCGCAGAGCATATGCGATCAGCGGGTGGCTCGCGCCCCAGGCGCAGGTGCCCCTCTGAGCAGGCCGGCGGACGAGATGTCCTCGTCGATCTGAGGCCAGTGGATTCCGAATCCGCCCCCGGCAATGACCCAGTCCTCCCGCTCCTCGGAGCTGGCATGCAGGAGGCGCGGAAACCATGCCAACGGGGCGCTGATCGTTCGGCCATCGACGAGGCCGACGACCAGTTCGTCTTCGGTGAGTCGAACGGAAACGATCCGTTCGCCAGCACTAGGCTCCAAAGAACTCATCCCATCTTCTCCCTGTGCGAGCACTGCGCCGCGCATCGAATTCGTTTCCAGACGAGGAGAAGGGCCATGACGTCCTCTCACGCGGCGGGCTGCAGGTTCTCGCGAATGATCTTCGGGTGCTTGGCGGCGATTCTCAGGAGGGCCAACGCCGGGCCCTCCGGGGAGCGACGGCCCTGCTCCCAGTTCCTGAGCGTGTGCACGCTGATGCCCAATGCCCGGGCGAACTCCTCCTGCGTCAGGCGAACGAATCGACGCAAGGCAACGAAGTCAGCCCCCGACTCGAACTTTCCCTGGATCAGGCGCCTGCGGACCCGCGCGGGAATCGAGGCCTCGAAGTCGGCGTCGCTCAGTTCTCGAATGTCCTTGCTCATTTCTCGTCCTCAGTCGCGAGGCGGTAACGATCTGCTTCAGCTCTCGTGGCCCAACGCGCCGAGATGATCCGCACGACGTCCTCGTCGCGCTCCGTCCAGACGACCATGACCAGGCCCTTCTTGATCGGCCCGATCGTGATGAACCTCTCTTCGGTCGCGGAGTGCTCGACGTCGAAGATCTCGAGCGCGGCCACATCTGACCGGAAGACTTCCCGCGCCTCTTCGAAGGAGACGCCGTGCTTCTCCTGGTTCAGGAGGTTCTTCTGTTCGTCCCACTCGAAAGCCATCGACCAGTCTACGCCAATGACGTAGTCATTCAATGGCGGACTCGAAATCGCCGACAACCTATCCCGGAGTCGCGGCGCAAGTTCCCTCAGCCCGGGGTCTTACAGCACGCTCCACCGACTGATTCTTGGAGCGCTTTCGGCGAGACTCCTCCTTGCACAGGATCGGGCGATGCTGAACCTGATCTCCCACCTCCTGGCCCTCCTGGAGGCCCTGACTGCCGACCGCACGCGCCTCGCGCTCGAGAACGTCATGCTCCGGCAACAGCTCGCCGTCATGAAGCGCACGACCAAGCGACCCAGGATCGAGGACGAGGACCGCTCCTTCTGGGCCTTCATGAAGGAGGTCTTCAAGGACTGGAAGGACAACCTCGTCATCGTGAAGCCCGAGACCGTCGTCCGCTGGCATCGCGAAGGCTTCGCGCGCTTCTGGGCCAAGCGGAGTCACGAGCGTCGGAGACCGGGCCGGCCACCGATATCGATGAAGCTCATTCACCTCATCCGGAAGTTGAGCCAGGAGAATGCGACCTGGGGTGCGCCGCACATCGCCAACGAGCTCGCCCTCCTCGGTCACGATGTCGGCGAGACGACCGTGGCGAAGTACATGGTGAAGAGGCCACCCAGCGAACGGAAGCGACAGAGCTGGCGCGCATTCCTCAAGAACCACATGAGCGAAGCCGCGGCCTGCGACTTCTTTACCCTGCCGACCCTGACTTTCAAGGTGCTCTACGTCTTCGTCGTGCTCTCGCATGACCGGCGTCGCATCCAGCACGTCAACGTCACCACGAACCCTACAGCCGAGTGGACCGCCAACCAGATCCGCGAGAGCTTCCCCGGCGGAGAAGAGCCGCGCTTCCTCCACCGCGACCGCGACGCCATTTATGGCGACACCTTCAAGCGGGCAATCAAGTCGATGGGCATCAGGCAGGTCGTCAGCGCCAGGAAGTCGCCCTGGCAGAACCCCTTCGTCGAGCGCGTGATCGGCAGCATCCGCCGCGAGTGCACAGACCACATCATCCCGCTCGGCGAGAGGCTGCTCAGCGACAATTACTTCTCCCCATCGACGACAATTAGAACTCCCCACGCCGCGCCGTGACCCGAAGTTGTGTAAGCCCTTGACTTCGCTTGGCTTTGCGGAGGTCTCGGGTGGTCACGGATCAACAGGTGAGGAAGCTGATGGAGGAGATGACGAAGCACGGCCAGGTGGGCAAGGCGGCGCTCCGCGCCGGGATGGACCGGAAGACGGCGAGGCGCTATCTGGCCGCCGGGGGCCTGCCCTCGGCGCTGAAGGCGGAGCGGAGCTGGCGAACCCGTAAGGACCCCTTCGCCGCGGATTGGGAGACGATCGTAGGGCTCTTGGCGACGAGCCCCGAGCTCGAGGCGAAGACGATCCTGGAGCATCTCCAGGAGAAGAAGCCCGGTCGCTACGAGGACGGTCAGCTGCGCACGCTCCAGCGCCGCATCCGTCGCTGGCGGGCCGAGTCGGGGCCGCCGAAGGAGGTCTTCTTTGCGCAGGCTCATCGCCCTGGCGAGGCGCTGCAGACGGACTTCACTCACGCGAGCCGGCTCGGGATCACGATTGCCGGGGAGCCCTTCGACCACCTGCTCTGCCATTCGGTCCTTCCGTACTCGAACTGGGAGTCGGCGACGAGCTGCGTCTCGGAGTCGATGCCGGCCTTGAAGCGCGGCGTGCAGACCGCGCTCTTCCGCCTGGGCAGGGTCCCGGAGCGCCACCAGACGGACCACTCGACGGCGGCAACGCACCAGGATCTCGGCAGCTCGAAGGGCCGGTCCTTCAACCTGGAGTACCTGGCCTTCTGCGAGCACTTCGGGCTCGAGCCGAGGACGATCGGCGTCGGGAGAAAGGAGCAGAACGGGGACGTGGAATCCCTGCATCGCGCCTACAAGAACCGGCTCGCGCAGCGACTCATGCTGCGGGGCAGCCGCGATTTCCCGTCGGTGGAAGCCTACGAAGCCTGGCTCTGGGAGGACTGCCAGCGGGCGAACCGGAATCGCAGCGCTCGCATCGCGGAGGAGCTCCAGGTGATGCGTCCGCTGCCGGCGAGCCGGCTCGCGGAGTACTCGGAGATCGAGGTGACCGTGACCTCGGCGAGCACGATCCGCGTGAAGCGCAACACCTACTCGGTGCCGTCGCGCCTGATCGGCGAGCGCGTCAAGGTCCGGGTCTACGATGTGCGGATCGAGGTCCACTACGGCGGGGCCTTGCAGCTTCGCGACGATCGCCTGCGCGGCGAGGCCAAGCACCGCATCAACTACCGGCACGTGATCAGCTCCCTGGTACGCAAGCCCGGGGCCTTCGAGCGCTATCGCTACCGGGAGGATCTCTTTCCGGGTCTTGTTTTCCGCCGCGCCTACGACTGTCTTCGGGAATCGATGAGCGACCGCGAGGCCGACCTCAATTACCTGCGCATCCTCGAGCTGGCAGCGAAGACGACGGAGGTAGGAGTCCTGGCCGCGATCTCCGCCTGCCACGCGAAGGACGAGACACCGAGCATCGAAGCGGTCAAGGCGAAGATGCCCAGCAACGCTCCCGTCATCCCGACGCTACCCGAGATCGAGGTCGATCTGACCGGCTTCGACGAGCTCCTCGGCGGCTGCGAGGAGATGATCGGATGAGCGCAAGAGAATCACGACCCGCGATCGGCGTCCTCTTGAAGACGCTGAAGCTGCCGACGGTGGGGGCGTCCTACGAGGAGGTGGCGATGAAGGCCGCCGAGGACGGCTGGACCTTCGAGGTCTACCTCGCCCACCTCCTCGAACTCGAGGTCGAGGAGCGCCGGCGACGACGGGTGGAGCGAAACCTGAGGCGATCGGGGCTGCCGTCGGAGAAGACGCTCGCGTCCCTGGACACGAAGTGCCTGCCGACGAAGGTCGCGAGGCAGCTGCCGACGCTCTGCGCCGGCGGTTTCGCCGAGCGCGCCGAGAACGTCCTGGCCTTCGGCAATCCGGGGACCGGCAAGAGCCACGTGGTCTGCGCCATCGGCCACGAGCTCGTCCAGCGCGGACTCGAGGTGCTCTTCGTGCCGACCTTCAGGCTCGTGCAGAGGCTCCTGACCGCGAAGCGGAACCTCGAGCTGGAGGTCCTGCTGCGCCGGCTCGATCAATTCGACGTCGTCATCCTCGACGACATCGGCTACGTGCAACAAGACCGCGAGGAAATGGAGGTGCTCTTCACATTCCTCGCCGAGCGCTACGAGCGTCGCAGCGTGATGATCACGAGCAACCTGGTCTTCTCGCAGTGGGACAAGATCTTCAAGGACGCGATGACCACCGCCGCTGCCATCGACCGGGTCGTCCATCACGCCACGATCCTCGAACTCACGGGCAAAAGCTACCGCACCGAGACGGCAAAGGCGCGCAACGCGAAGGAGGCGAAGGCATGACTGATCCTCGGCATCGCTCCCCCCATGGGGGGAGCCGCCCTGCGGGCGGCGAGAACCGAAGCCCAGGTCAGGGCTCCGCCCTGACCTGGGTCCCCTCGGACCGAACTGACGTCGGCCGCCGTGGGGAATTCTAATTGTCGTCAGTGGGTCGGGGTAATTGACGTCAGGCAAGAGGCACCTCGTGCGCGTGCTGAACGAGTACGTCGCCTGGTACAACGGGAGCCGACCGCACCTCTCGCTCGACGGCAACGCGCCCGAACCCCGTGAGGTCGAATGCGACGGCCGTCTTCTGACGACACCCGTGCTCAGCGGACTCCACCACCGCTACCACCGCGCCGCCTGATTGCGCTATCGACTCGCTCAATTCAACGGAAGTGGTCTGTCTGCGCTGCCCGATCAATCGATCGTCGCGCGAGATCCGTGCCCCCGATGCCCCTCGGCAACCCCGCTTGCGTCGGGTACTGTCGCCGGAATCGTAGGATTCGGGTCGGATCTGAGTATCCGGTAGGGACAGGACCGTGTCGGATCGCCCCACCCCGTCGCGGGTTAGGGCAGGCCCGGAAATGAGCGAGGCCCGCGGGGCTAACCGCGGGCTTCGTTGGGTTGGTGGCCTTCTGGGCCTCAAGCTCCCCGAGTTGGACGCTCAGTCGCACTTCCCCTACACTGCGAAGTTTGAGAGCATATCTCCACCAGTATGATCAGGGTCTCGACAATGAGTTCATCAGCGCGGCCGCGTTGCCGACCAAAGGCGAAATCGTCCGCGACGAGCGTCTTGGCGGGCTCCTTAGCTTCCACCGACGGCCTCCCTGAAACTCAGGCTCAGGTCAGGGTGCACGCCTGGGGTCTATCGGCGCTGTCGTCGGACAGCAGGCGAAATCGCCGTGAGCCGCGCCCTTGATGGCCCTCGACAGCCCCAATTGCGTCGAGTACGATCGCCGGAATCGTAGGATTCGGGCAATACTGAGTTTCCGGTAGGGACAGGATCGGGGCTGTTGTCAGTGAAGCGGAGAGTTCGAGCTCTCGACCTCACATAGTTTGAACGGCAACCTGACGGCGTCGTTGATCAGCTTGAGCGAATACGCCCCGCCCACGATCGCCCGATACCTTGAGTCGAATTTACCGATGTCACCCGCCCTCTTGGCCACCTCGACCGCTCTAAAAGCGGCGACGGTGCCGAGAATGGCCGTTTCGTGATTGTCACCATCGCTGGTCACGTGTCGATTGAGGTCTGACGCGAGCGCGCCAACAAACGACCACTTTCCACTCGTGTAGTCGATCCCCTTCTTGAAGGACCGCATTGCGGACAGAATCCTCTCTGCATCCGCGCCCTCGTCTGCAATCTCTAGTCCGACGGTGATTGCCCCGAGCACGACGAGGACAACTCCACCAGAGAGTGCAGATGCGACGGCCAGCCCTCCCGTAACACCAACGCTAGCGCCGAATGTCGCGAGGTTCGCATACGCCGTCACCATTCCGATCGCACCCGCGACAGCGAGGGACTGTGACTCGACGAGGCGCGCAACCGAGCCCGAAGACCGGGGGCGTGGCTGCTCGCGAGAAGTATGACCGCCGAGGGCGGAAGGCCCCACGGTAATTGGGTTCCCGCTGCGTTCGTAGACGTCGCTCAATCGAAAGGGATCCGATTTCCAGTCAAGATCCGATCGATCGGGAGTCTCCGCTCTGAGAGGACCCGCTTCCGACTTCGGAGATGCTGCGGGGACGAAGTCAACGCTGATACGATGCCCAATACTGCCCTCGGACTTGGAAGGCTCGGTCCCTGCCGAGCTGGATCCGAGCCTTGTCGTCCTTCGCTCCACGACGAGCTTCTTTGACTGTCGAGTGATAGATGGCAAGCTCGTCTTGTCTTTCAACTCTTGAGACTTGTCGTGCTTGTCCAGTGTGAGTTCCGAGATGTTACTACTCTCGATCCTGATAACAACCGTATCGCCCGTCTCCTTGTGCTTAAGCTTCACTTCGAGCACCTCGCGCTTCTCTTCAACGAGGCGCTGCTCGCCGCCAACCTTCGTCTCTGTGGTCGACTTTGTGAACTCGCCAACATGCTGCTGCACCTCATATCCACTCTGATTGAGGTCGCGGGTGACCGCTCTGATGGATTCAGCACGTGTACTGCTCACGTTAATTCTTCCCACGCCACGGGCTCCCAGGGCCTGCCGCCTCGGGTCAAAGATACGAGTCCCGCTTCCAGCAATGTCTCGAATATCGCATGGCGTTCGAGCAGCCTTCGGCGTCTTGCCGAGCAGTGCTCGGCCGGTATCCGTTCGAGTCGCCACGCGATTCTTCGCGCCAGGCGACTGCGCAGCTCGCGATCGTATCGTCGCCTGCGCGGCCTGTCACGATCAATCGCCGATTCCCCCTTCCCCTCTGCTCGTCGCCCAGCCCTTCGTCGCGCATCGAGGTCGAGCAGGCTCTCCCGCAGGGCGAGCACGAGGTCGGTGAGGGCGAGCGCACGCTCGCCCCGGATTTCCTCCGCGCTCAGCCGGTCGCGCACGCCCTCCTTCAGCGAGCGCATCGCCCGCTCGACCCAGGCGTTGTGCTGCGGGGTGCGCGGCAGGTTCACGAGCAGGATCATGCCCTCCTCCGCAGCGTAGCTTCTGAGCTTCCGGCTCGCGTAGCCGTTGTCGATCGCGAGCACGAGCGGCAAGCGACCACGCTCGGTCTTCGCATGCTTGAGGAGAGCGACCGCGTCCGCGGCCTTCGGCGGATCGCCCAGGCTCGCCCCGCGCAGAGCGCCACTCCTCACGTCCACGATCAGCTGTCCCATGAGCTTCTGCCCTCCGTCCTGATGCCCGAGGTGGGTCGCGTCGAGCGACCAGACGACGTCGTCTTCGAGCGGCGCGAGCCGGAGCCTGATCTTCCTCGCGATCGCCGCCTGCCTGCGCCGGTGCCGGGCCTTGAGGCCCACGAGCGCCCAGCGCACCAGCCGCCGCGGCTGCGGGCTCCCCCGCTCCTCGAGCCGCCTCATCACCTCGCCCTCGCCGAGCCGGTAGCCCTCGGCCTGGAGTAGCCGGAGCACCGCACGCGCCGCGCACAGGCGAGCACGAGCGGGATGGGGCGGCCGGCCCTCCGGCCGCCCCGGCTCCTCCAGGCTTCGCTGCCAGTTCCTGAGCGTCCGCTCGCTCACCCCGAGCTCGGCCGCGAGCAGGCGACGCTCCGATGACTCAGGACTCAGCGCCGAAAGAAGCCGCGCCACCAGCGCCCGCGTCGCGGCGTCGTGGCGCAGCCTTCCTTTTTCCCCCGGCCGGAATCGCCTTCGATCCCGACCTCGGCCGCGCTGCCCTCTTCTTCCGCTTCGGGCTCCCGTCCTTCTCCGGCGGAGCAGGAGGCCGATCCGGGATGAGCTTCAAGACCGCGATCAGGTCGTCCGCGTTCTTCAGGTCGCGCTCGAGCGCCGCGATCCGCTTCTGGAGGACCTTCGGGTCCTCCTCGGGGGCCAAGGTCGGCATCGCCGCGGTCCTCCTCGTTCTCGGCTGGATCAAGAGACCCGCCAGCATACCCGAGACCGCCTGCTGGGAGAGCTGCCAGAAGCGCAAGACCGGGATCTCGAGCTCCGCCGCCGCCTCCTTCCGGCCCTTCTTGCCGAGCCAGGTCTCGAGCACCAGCATCCCGATCCGATGCGCCTTCTTCCTGTCCTCGACACTCGCCTCCTGCCAGAGCGCCTTCACGCTCTTCGCCGGATGCTGCGGCACAGAAAAGCGCGTCCGCTTGCGCGAGCGGCGATTCCGCGGCCGCTTCGCGCTCTGCTCGGTCGTGCTCGCCCCTGCATCCTCGGTCTCGCTCGTCGTCTCCGGTGACGACCTCTCCGCTCGCTCCTCGTTCGTCATCGCTTCGCTCCCGCACACCCTGGCCAAGCTCGTCCATCCCGATCCGCTCCCGGAGCTCGCCGCGACGATGGAGCACGATCTCGCCCCGCTCGCCGTGCAGCGCCACCTCCTCGTCGCCGACCCTCCCGAAGAGGAAGACGCTCCTGCGCTTCGGCTCGTGGAGGGCCTGGTCGAGTTCGTCGTCGTCGAGCTTGCTCTCCAGCGTCTTCTTCAGGGCCGAGGTCGCCTCGAAGAAGCGATCGGCCGGTACGACGCCGCCGATCCCCTGGTGGGGACGGAAGTGGTTGTAGTGGGCGATGAAATGCCCGAGGCGTTCGCGGGCGTCGTGGAGATCCTGGGGCTTCGCCCGCTCCCAGAATTCCTCCTGCACCGTCTTCCAGAAGCGCTCGCACTTGCCGAGCGTCTCCGGGTGATGCGTGCGCGACACCACGTGCCGGATGCCCTCGCGATCGAGGAGCTTCTGGAAGCCCGATTTCCCGCGCCAGGCGAAGTACTGCCGGCCCTGGTCGGTCAGCACCTCCAAGGGCTTCCCGAAGCGGGCGATGCCGTCGAGCAGGCACTCGGTCACGAGTTCCTGGCGCTGCGACAAGCGGAGCGACCACGAGACCACGTAGCGGCTGTGGTCGTCCATGAAGACCGTCAGGTAGACCCTGCGGCCCTCGCGACGCAAGACGAGGCTCGTGATGTCGCTCTGCCAGAGCTCACCCGGACGCGCCCGCTCGAAGCGCCGCGGCAGGCTCGCACGACGCCGGGGACGAAGCGGCACCCGCGGGCCGGGCGGCAGCCCAGCTTCCTGAAGCGTCTTCGTGACCGTCGTCGCCGCCACCTTCATCCCGCGGAAGCGGTAGAGCTCGTCGCGGATCTTGCGGCTGCCGAAGTCCGGGTGCCGCTCCTTCGTCGCGATGATCTCCGCCCGCAGCTCCTCCGGGATCGTCCGCGGGTCGCCGGGATCCGCCTTCTTGCGCGGCCGGGGCTCGAGGCCCTGCGGACCCTGCTCGCGGTGAAGCTTCAGCCAGAGCCTCAGGCTCGGCACCGAGAGGCCCCAGGTGGCGCAGAAATCGGCCTGGTTGAGATCGCTCTGCTCGAAGGCTTCGACCGCCGCCCGCTTCTCCTCCGGCGTGAAATGCCGGCGACGGCGCGAGGCCTTCCTCGCCGAACGCTTCGGTGCGCTGCGCGGGGCCACCCCCGACTCCTTCAGCCAGCGGCGGAAATTGCCCTCGGTGAGCTCCTGCTCGGCGCAGAAGTCGCGCACGCTCTGACGGCGACGCTGGTACTCCTCCACCAGGTAGAGCTTGTCGGCGTCGCTGTAGCGCCGGCGCCTCCTGCGGGCGGGCCTCGCCGCCTCTTCGTCGTGCAGGCCGGCCTCGGCCGGCCTGCAGCCATCAACACGTCTCGGCTCCTCCATGGAAGCCTCCTTTCGGCCCCCTTCGGGGCGGTTGGGAGGCGGCTTTCGGAGCCCTGGGCTGCCATCAGGTCGTGGAAATCATTTCGTTGAGCGGCACAAGCTTGCTCGGGCGCGGGGACTGGCCCGGCGTGGTCGCGCCGGCCTCGATCCGCGACACCCAGGAGCGCACCGTCCGGACATCGAGGTCCAGACGCCGCGCCATCGTCTTCTTCGGGACGCCCTCCTCGTGGAGGGCCTTCAGAGTTAGGAATGTAGACAAGGAGATCACCTCCGCTTTCCTCCGGCTGTTCAGGATTCGTAGTTCCCTGAAACTGCCAGAGATGGGAAAGATCGGATACTCGGTGACTCCGAGCAGGGCCTGGGGCATGCCCCAGGCCCTGCTCCCTTTCCGGCCTCCGTCAGCCGGCGGGAAGGGGGTCACGTTTCGTGACCATTTGGGGGGTCACTTCTCGTGACCGGTAACACCCGACCGCTCGGCAAGGAGCTCGCGACCTCGACTTCGAGCGCCTCGCGGGTGCAGTCGTCGACGACGTTGAGCATCCGGAAGGACCGGCCAGCCGCGGTCTGGTCGTGGACGAAGTCCATCGACCAGCGATCGTTCGGCTGCTCCGCCTCGGCTTGCGGGGCACGAGACTGTCCCTTCAGGCGCTTCCTCTTCCGCTTCCTGAGCGCCAGGCCGAGCTCGCGATAGTGGCGATAGAAGGCCCAGAAACCGACCTCGTGACCGTGTCGCCGGACCATTATCCAAAGACGCCGGTAGCCGAATCTCGGCCGCTCTGCGGCTTCCTTCGACATGGCCTCCTTGAGTTCGACCGGCTCCTCCCGACAGCTCTCGTAGTCGAGTGTCGAGCGATGGAGATTGACGAGCCCGCACGATCGACGCTTGCTGATCTCGTGCTTCGAGACCAGGAAGCTCGCGGCCTGTTTGCGATCGGCGGGCGTCACCATTTTCGGTTGAGCACCTCCTGGAGGAGCTGCTTGTCCAGGCTGAGGTCCGCGACGAGCTTCTTCAGGCGACGATTCTCGTCCTCGAGTTCCTTCAGCTGCTTGAGCTGGGAGCTCTCGAGTCCGCCGTACTTCGCTCGCCAGCGATGAATCGTGCCGGCGCTCACGCCGTGCTTCCTCGACGCTTCCGTGACCGAGAGGCCGGCCTCGACCTCTTTCAGGATCGCGATGATCTGGGTTTCTGAATGCCGTTTCCGTCCTGCCATCAGGGTCTCCGTTCTGGCTCCGAGCCAGGGCAACCCTCGCATCTTACATGGCCGGATTTCTCATGGGCACGTCAGTACGACTCTGGTCGGATCTGGATTTCCGGTAGGGAGAGGACTCGGGCCGGATCGGTGTTTCCGCTACGGACAAGGCGATCAAATGGAACGATAATCAACGTGCTGCGATCTCCTGATTCTGGACGAGCTATGCCCGCCGACCATACTACAGAGGTTCATCGCCGTGACCAGCCACGCGAGAAGCCGATTTCGCGCGTAATCAGTCCGCAACTCACTGAGAGGGGGCCAGGACCGCCTTAAGTCCGAAAGCACTCTCATTGCATGGTTCGGTTGACGAGCAAGCTCCCAGAACCAGGCAGGAACGCATAGTGGCCACAGCACCGTCATTAGCGGAAGGTAACCGCTCCGCATCGATGAGCTAAGTCCCAACATCCTTCCAAGGAAGCCGCATCCCATTTCCTCGGCAATCACAATGCCTGGTGTAGGCCGTGGGTTGGCGTCAATTATGAACAGCTCCCCCGTCCGCTTGCTACGTATGAAGTCTAAGCCCAAGAACCCCCTAACTCGGCCTACGACGGCGACTCTCTTGGCTGCTTCAAGAACCTCCTGGTCATATCGCGCGGATCTCAAGACGCCAGCCCCACTCAGTCGCGGAAACTCCAGAACATTCTCATAGACACATGTGTCAATTTCACCATCGTCACTCACAAAACTCAGACTACAGAGATGCTCGCCAGAAATCGCCTGTTGCGCTATGATTGGAACCCCAGTCGGTACGCGCGCGCGCCGACGAACAATGCCCACACGCCTTCTGGCCTGCTTCCCTCCAATCGCGCGTAGCACTCCGAGACCAGAACTCGACTGCGGTGCTTTGAGAAATGCTGAGTGATGGGTGGTCCAAATCTCTTTCGCTTCATCGACGCTCATCGTCTTCGGTACGCTGATACCAGCACGCGTGGCCAAAGCGTAGAACGACCGCTTGTCATGCAAGCCCATAGCTGTATCATACTCAGATACCCCGAGGATCCGAACCGGACCCAACAACTCCTGGTGTTTTGAAAGAAGAAACGCCTCTTCGTAGAGTGGCACAATCGCTTCGATCCTCCACCGCCGAGCAATTTTACAGAGCGCCTGAACCCAATCCTGACCCTGACCCCAGGGAGCTTCGTAACGATGGATGCCGCAAACGTCTCTACCCTGAAATCCAATAGAAATACGACTCCAGTCAGCAAGATAGACGTGGCACCCCAAAGCATGTAGTCTCTGTGCCACGAAGAGAGAGTAAGGCACTCTGGCGCCTGTGATAAGGACTCTCATTTTCGCACCACCAAGTCAACAAGGTCCCAACTCGCACGTTGATAGTCTCGAAACCGCCTTCCGAATAGCCGCTCAAGAAACAGGTCCTCAAGGCGATTTCGATAACACACCACGACGAGCATCGACAGCACCAATACCCAATCGGCATACGGACGATCAACAACAATGGACATTCCAACGACTTCAAGGCACATGCCAAAGTGCAGCGGGTGCCTTAGGATTCCATAGACTCCGCTCGAGACAAGACGGTGATCTTCAATAGCGCAGATTCCCCTAGAATACTCATGCCGTAGAGCAGAATGGGCAATTACTCTAATCGTCGCGCCTAATACGAATACAGCGATACCAGCAACTGATAGCCCAGTATTCACCCTATCTTCAGAGAGCACTAACACAGCCGATGTGATCCAGATCGCGTTGATGAGGAAGGTCGTGCCACGAGTCGATTGTTTGGCCAATGCAACTCCCGGCTGCCAGTGCATTCTGGCAAGTTCTCGCGCCGTGACCACTGAGGCCATAACCACCCCTGCAACAATACGTGAGTTCACTTGACTCGTCCTTTCACAACACGACCTTAGGCGCTTCCGTCTATCATACCATAGGCCCGAAAAGGGCCACGCTGAACGCGCCCTGACCTCGTACGCGCGATTACGCTCGGCATCCTGTTCGGGAAGCGCCTTGGTAGTCGGGTTGTATCAAGAGTAAAGAATGGAGTTGTGGACGCCCGAGCGATCCTGAACGAGCTTCAGAAAGTCGCGCTGTTCTTCGTGAAAGCTCTCGTACGCAGAGTGCCGAGAGAATTCGCGAGTTCGATGGTGAGGAAACCTGCTTCGGTTGCCATAAACCTGGCGACCGTCGCACGAATCGAAGAGCGGTGTCACCCTCTGCGGGTCGTCGAGCGGTTGTGCGCCGGGCAGAGCGTGAGGGCGCGCCGCATCCCGTGACGGGCCCCCGTGACGCCTCAGCCTCGGTCTGCCGAAGATCGGCGATGCGGTCCTAGGCGCGGGAGGCCAAGTGAGCGTTGCGGAGTAGCCTCTTGCGCGCGAACCGTCCTGGGCCGTCCGCTACTCCGATACTCAGAGTAGTCGCACCGCCTAACCGACCTTAGCATGATCTCGAACGCGCGGAAGGAATTAGGGCAAGAGCCTGATCGACCCGCTCAGCCATCTCCGGAGTCGGGCCATGAAAATCAAGCGCATCGAGCACATCGCGATTGCAACCAGAAGCATGGCTGCGCTCAAGGACCTCTTCGTAAACCAACTCGGCATCCCGGTCGAGTACGAGGAGGCCCTACCCGAGCACTGTCGGCGGACGCGGTACGAAGCGCCATAGGGGACGCGCAGTTTTGCGCACCCACCAGACCGCTGAATCGGCGGGCATGACGGCGTGATCTCGGCCAGCCTGGGGTCGGAAGTCCGCCCGGCGTCGGCAAGACCCACCTCGCGCGCGCTCGCGATCAGGGCGGTGCAGCAGGGCTTCTCGGCCGGCTACTGACGGGTCAGCCCTTGAAGGACCGAGCCGCGACTGGAAGGGCAGACGCCATGGTGGCCGGCAGGATCGTCGGTGGGCTCACGGCCGTTGCCCTCTTCTCGACCGCGAATCTCGTGCGCTTCCGAGCCAGCACCCCACGACGCACTTGAGGCTTGCAGCTGAGCCTGCTGATCAGGATGGAGGGTCAACCATTTGATCCTTTTCCGGTCGCCGCAAACGCTGTGTAGGCAAGTCGGAAGGTGCGTTTCGACCTGCACCACTACCTGTGGAACCACCACCTCGCCCCTTAGCAGGCTCGCCCGGAGCGCCCGGAGCTCCCGGGCTTCCAGGTCCCCGCGGCGAAGTATGACCATGGGGAGTAACGTCTCCTGGCTTTCGCGGGTGAATCTCGACGTGCCCGTCCTGGTCGAACTTGAGTGCCCCTTTTACAGTAATCCAATTGCAGGTTCGAAGCTCGTCCTTATCGAGCTCCTTTGCGATGTCTTTCTTAATCTCGACCCGGACCCAAATCCCATGCTGTTGCTGAGCATCTGATGACGGCTGACTGCCAATAGCAGCCGCGATCCCATTCCTACCAGCGATTCTCAGTGACGCCCCTTTCTTCAGCTGCTCAATGTCAATGAACAGATCCAGGGAGATCCAACCGTCCGAGCTCTTTGCATCGTCATGTATGTGGGCATGAATCTCAGCGTCAAGACCTGAGTCTGCCCAGCCAATTAGGTCGTTAAACGCGAACTTAAGGGGTGTCGTCAGAGCCGCGAATACTGACGCAATCGTGTCGATCTCATCTGGCTTAAGATCGACAATTCCACGTTTTACGGCCTCTATCCACTCCTCCGTCGACACACCTGTTTGTGATGGCTTTTCCTTCTCGAACAGTCGCTGTACGTACGCACGCCGACTCTCGCCGTCTCCCCGCTTCAGGCCTGTGTGTTGAGTTCCGTTCGGCATTGGTCAGACTCCTGTCAAATGCAATAGGTCAAGCAAATCGGAGAAGCGCACAATTGCCCTTGCGCATATTGCTTTTGATGTTGTCTGCACGACGAGCTGAGGAATCCCGTGATTCACTATCAACTCTTCCCGATTAACCTGCACCATTGGGAACGCCTCTTCGATTTGCGTATCCCATTGGCCACTACTCCTCTTGATGACAAGTGAGTTTCCATTCCTAACCCGAAAGGAAAACGTGGTTGATTGTCGGCCCTTTCCCTCACGCTCCAAGTCGGCGTGAATTCCATCGACTCCGATCTCCAGAGCTCGCAGCCGAATACCCGCGGCAGTGAGCCTACCTCTTATGATCTCATGCGAAAGTACGCTCTCAATCGCAGCCTGATCAATCGAAAGCTGCATTCTTACAGGTCGGGGCGCGTAGCGTCTCCTCAGTCGCAGGCGGCGCAACAGCGATCGCATGGCCAGGTTCAGAAATACATCGATTGTCTCTTCGAGAACAGCGCTTAATAGAACCTTCGTCCTTTGCCCGTCTTTCAACTCAAAATGTACTCTCTCGTCCGCCGCAAATCGAAATTCGATGGCGTCATTGTCCTCTTGTGCCGTAATCACTCTAAGTCGCCTAACCATCGGAACTCCTCTCAAGTGTTTCTCATCCGGCTACTGTACTGCGCACGCTAATCCTTGCCACGCCACCCGCTTCTAGGGCCTGCCGCCTCGGGTCAAAGATACGAGTCCCGCTTCCAGTAATGTCACGAATGGTGCGTAGTGTTCGAGCAGCCTTCGGCGTCGTGCCGAGCAGTGCACGGCGGGTATACGTTCAAGTCGACACGCGAGGCTTCGCGCCAGTCGACTACACAGCTCTTGATCATAGTCCTGCCTGCTCGGCCTGTCACGATCATTCGCCGATTCTCCCTTTCGCCGTGCTCGTCCTCTCGCATCCAAGTCGAGCAGGCTCTCCCGCAGGACGAGCACGAGGTCCGTGAGGGGCGAGCGCGCGCTCCTCTCTCAGTTCCTCCGGCTCCAGCCGCTCGCGGATGCCCTACTTCAGCGAGCGCATCGCCCGTTCGACCCAGCAGTTGTGCTGGGGCGTCCGCGGCAGGTTCACGAGCAGGGTCACACCCTCCTCCCGGGCAAAGCTCCGCAGCTGCTTGCTGTCGTAGCCGTTGTCGATCGCGAGCACGAGCGGCAGTCGGCCGTGAGGCGACTTCGAGGACCAGGAGAGCCGTCGGCCTTGGGGAATCAATCATTGAGTGGCACAAAGTGCGTCGCCTGGTACAACGCCCGCCTGCACCTACCTGTCGCTCGACGGCAACGCGCCCGAATTCCGCTTGGTCGATCTCGATGGCCATCTGGTGGCGACGCCCTTGCTCGGCGAACTTCACCACCGTTATCACTGCGCCGCTTGAACTCGCTATCGACTCACTCAAGTCGACGGGAGCGATATGCCTGCGCCCCGCGATCATCGGCTCATCGCGCGTGATCCGCACCCTCCATGACCATCAGCAATCCCGCTTGCGTCGAGTACGGTCGCCGGATTCGTAGGACTAGGGTCCGATCTGAATAGACGATTGGGACAGGTCGCGACAAAAGCAACAGACAACGTCACTTCCCAAGGTCGCCAGGCATGGATTTCTCGACACTCTCCGAGACTCTACTCAGTAGTTCCAGGCCGGTTGCTATGTCCATACCACCTAGCGCATCATTTTCAACGCGACCTCCCGCGAGTCGAATTGCCGCCACCGCCATCAATGCATATGAACGCGCCCTAACGATCTCTCCCCTGCGAAGGTACACCTCAGCAAGGTTGTAGTATGCGAATGCGGCGCAACGCTCGTCGATCTTCAAAGCGCAATGAAGATCACGAATCGCATCTTCGCCAAACTCCGAGCGCTCATCTGGGGCGAGAGGCTCTTCGATCATCACACTTGACGCCATGTATGCTCGCAGAAGGTATGCATCGACGTAGCTTGGCCATAAACGAATCGCCTCATCAAGGTCATTCATGGCAGTCACCCCGATCGTCATCTTGGCGCTTTCGTAGTGAACCACCGCAAGGCCGACGCTCGACAAGTCCGCCGCCTCAGCATGGGATACACCATAAGTCCACGAATGTCCTTCGGTACAGCAGGCGGCAAGAGCCATGGACAAAGTGCTCAAAGCCCACAAGATAACACTCATTCTAACACGCATCAGCTACCCCACGGCACGCATCACGGAGAATTGGGGGGCGGCGGCGGAGTCGACCCCATCTTCGCCCAAGACGCAATCCACCCCCAAGCACCACCACCCCGCCCAGATTCAAATTCTCGAAGTGCCCAATAGTCGATCACATCAAGTCCATTGGCCACATGCGGGGGCAGTGTCACCTCATAGGGATAAGTGTCATCATATTCAGACGACTTCTTCTCCCCGGAAGAGTTTTCACACGTACCAAAGCACTTAATCCAATTATATCGCCCCTTGTATTCAACGACATAATCGATCAGCAAATACCAAGTAAACTGAATAATAAACTTGAAGCCGACCATACGACACCGGCGCAACTCGTCTCCATATTCGCCTGCGGCCAGAGCCGCGTCCGTCTTTTCACTTTCCTCCAGATAGAAAGAAAGTGGAAAACTCGGACGATCGAGTAACCTCACGTGGCCCAGTGAAGAATAGACATTAAGACGCTCCTTCGGAAAAATCTTCTGCCCCAAGTAGTTGAACGTCCGATACCCACGCCCACCGTGACCCGCCTCATTGTAGTATGGAGATCGGAATGTCCGCGAGTCAACGTATGTATTCTCTCTCTCAATTGGCTGACCTGCGTTACCTGTCGCACCCACAATTCTACCATTCCACGGAAGCGTCCGGCTCTTTGCGGTGGCAAGAGCCTTGTCTGAGGGGCAATGAATGAACCTGTCAGCTACAACAATCTTTGGAAACTGAAGAAAATCAACATTGTGATCTATGAGAAACTCCATATTTTTGAAGGAGTCCCCAAGACCAGGATCCCATTCAATACAGATATATGGCCCTAGACCATCTCCCTTATCGATGTAGTCGATGGTCGGAGGTTTCCCTTTGTTCAGGAGATCCAATTCGCGAGCAACGTCCTCGGTATCAATGCTCGGCTCGTAGAAAGCGCGGTCGTGGATCACACTCGGTCTCCCGAGGGCATCTATGAGGTGAGAGTCATTGTTGTTAGACTCAACTAGCCCTCCACTCATCGCGGGCAAACCCTGAACTCTTGTCTCCGAACGAAGCGTTCGGTTGGGTTCTCGAGTGAACAGGCTCAGGCACCCCATTCCGGCGTCGTGCGGCAATCCCAGCGTGGGTCTGGGTTCGAACGCCATGCGGGCATCCCGTTCCCCAGCCACACCGCGCGCATGCGACGCGAGACCAGAAGTTTGACCACAGTGGCAGTCTGGAACCATCGTGTTGCGCATCCAGGGCGGCCCATATTCACTCTGCAAGGGGGAGGAACATCGACTTGGATTCTCGACATTGGATTGACTACAGTTGCAGTGGATACATACTCCGGTCATGGATCGAGGCAGCCTCCAGTGGCTTTTTGAATCGGTTGTTCTGCTCATGTTGATGTTTCCCACTCTACCGGCTCCCAGGACCTGCCGCCTCGGGTCAAAGGTACAAGTCCCGCTTCCTGCAACGTTTCGAATATCGCATCGCGTTCGATCAACCTTCGGCGTCGCGCCGAGCATCGCTCGGCTGGTATTCGTTCGAGTCGCAGCGCGAGGTTCGGCGCCAGTCGATCACGGACGAGAATCACTGTTCTGAGCAAACGATGCTCGCCGAGAACAAGACCTGGACAGTCGACGCCCCGCCCGCATCTGAGAGGTCCGCACTCAGCCTCATGTATGCGTAGTCGATGTCGTCGATCGCGACTGAGATCGTCTTGTTGTCGGGCGGAGATTCCGTGAGCAAGGTGTAAACTACCGAACCGAGGCTCCCCGTCTTCCACACCTGGCCCTCATAACTCCCTTCTACCTGAAGAGTCAGCGTGTCGCCTGATTCAGCGCCAGTACTCTGGATCAGCGTGACATTTAGCACGACGCGATTCCCTGCCATCGTTATGGCGTGCGAATTGCAGCGCGCCACGTAACTGTCCGCCGAACTCAAGAACACGTTACTGAAGAGTTCGTGCTCGACGACCTGTTCCAGCATCGTAAGCTCCTATTGCTTGGAGAACGCCACCGAGGCGTCAAAGATCGTCTTGTCGCTGGCCGACACGCTGGCAGCGAGCCTGACGTAGGCGAAGTCCACGTTGCTGAGCGAGCCAGATCCATAGCCCATGACTCCAGTGATCGGCAGCGTCGTTGTGGTGAGCGTCGTGCCGACCCAGGCCTTTCCATCGTAGCTTCCTTGAAGCGCGACCGTGGTCACTGTGCCGGAGTCCAATGCGCTGAGGACCGTGACGCTCACTACAACTTTGTTGCCTCTGGCGGGGATCGGTGCCGAGGTCATCGTGATGGTGCTATCTTCAAGGTACTGGTTCTTGAAGACTTCAACTTCCTCGTTCATTGTAATCTCCTCTCTACTCTTCGATGAAAGAAAGTGAAATACCAAGGAGCACCGTTCCCTGGGAAACGGTCGTTCGCACTCTTAGGTATGGATAGATTATGGGAATGCCGTTGGACGCCTGATTCGCCGGCTCTGCGACGGTGAAGCCGCAGGAGAGGTCGTCGATGTCAGATGTCGACCATACGACACCATCGTAACTTCCCTCGACCTGAACATCCAAGTCAAACGTTCCCAGCGAGGCCGCTGATTCGACCGTAACGGAGAGAACGGCCGTATTCCCTCGGACTTGCACGACCGGGCCGTGCGCCTGATCGACGCAATTCGTCGCGGTGGAGACGAAGATCCTACCGAGATCAACCTCGAGAGCCTCCTGCATGACCGTCCTTTCTCACTGCTCGGTGAAGACCAGATCAGCAGCAAACAGCGCCTTAGCGTTCCCTCCCGTTGCCAGAAGCGCAGCAACGCGGATGAGCGCGAAATCGATCGTAGCGGCGGCCACTGTTGCCTTGAAGGCGGGTCCGCTGCCTGAGTACTGCAGTCGCAGCGAGGAGTCCGTGAGACCTGTAGTGAGCCAAACGAGTCCGTCGTAGCTCCCCTCCATCCGCAAGTTGAGCTTCAACGAGGGTCCGAGGCCGGAAGCCCTGAGCAGCTGACCTTGAAGGCGAACCGAATTACCCGAGACTTGCACGGGTTCGGAGTTCGCTTGGGTCGCGGTTGTGCCACCAGCATTCCGCTCAAAGTACGCCCAATCCAGAGCCCGAACTATGCGCGCTCTCGTGTCGCCCATCTCTACTGCTCCGAGAAGGCGACGGTCGCATCGAAGATTACCTCAGCGGTAGCCTCCGCAACAGCGCGCAATCGCACATAGGCGCTATCTAGGCCGGACTTGGACGCGGAGCCGTGTCCAAAAGCCGTGAGGCTCACGTTTGTAGCCAGATCGAACCAAGACTGACCGTCGTAGCTTCCTTCGAGATAGACAATCAGTCGTCCCCCGGACACGACCGCGTTGATCAGAAGGACCGACAATACAACCTCGTTCCCCCGAGCTTCGATGGGCGATGAGGTGATCACAGCAACACCAGTATCGATGAGGTACTGGCGTCTGAAGACGGTAACGGCTTCATTCATCATGGCCTGCTCCTGACATGATCGGACCTTTCCCAAGCGCCTGGTCGATGGTTCTCGCCGGCTAGAAGAACGGTCGGTTGTCTTGCGTCGGGGTACCTGAACCCCTCTCGTTACGCTTGACGATCGTCATACTCCCGCGGTGTCGAGGAAGTCAAAAGGAATCTCGAGATTCCCGAAGAACGACGAGTTCGAGTGCCGGCGCATCGCTCGTGAGGCACTATCGATCCACTCCAGTACGGTGTCCGGCGCACTGCCAAACCCCGTTCAAAACCTCGCGACAGTCGGACCTGGGCACGGACGCGCCTGATCGAATCTCTCGACAATCACACGCTACTCACTTCTCTGTGTGACGCCGGGAGGGCGGAGTCGAACGGCTGCCACACTTCCCCCGCGAGCGTAGCGCGATAACAGGAGTGGCAGTCCGCGCCACAGGATCGACTTCCTGCCCGCTCCAAGTTGGGGTTGCAGCGCGACGACCTGCGCATACAGGTTTCGTTCTATCCAAGTATGGCCTCGGCCGCCTGGATCGCACCCGGGATGTCGAACGCCCGCGAAGCGTAGTCCGCGCTCAACAGCTCATCATCGAGCGCCCAGTCATACTTCGCCGCGCGCTTGTTCACGACGGATTCCGCAAGCACGGACGGATTATTGATCGGAGCATCAACGAGATCCCCCAGGCACGTCTCCACTTCCTTCGGTCCGTTCTCGTCGCACTGAATCGCGGGCCCATGGGCCACCGCGTCCACTCCCCGGGCAGTCAGCATGGCCGCAAGAGTTCCGGCAATGCGGTCCCCGCGGCAGAGGAAGATCATGGTGTTCTTCCCGTCCGCGACGATCGTGCGCTCATCGAGCCGAAGCCGAACGTAGGTCCGACGGCCCTCGACCAAGAGCTCCTTCGCGGGCTCGTTCAGGTAGGATGGGAAGTCTCCGGCCTCGTAGATGACGCGCATCTTCTGGCGCACGACATCGTGCACCAATCCCCCCGGCTGACCCTCGAATCGCGGCACGCAACCGCCTCCAGCCGGCGCGACGACAACTGTCATCTCCTCCATGTCGACCGAAATGACCCGCCACCGTCGGCCACCGAAGATGATGCTGCCTTCCTCACTGACCGGGTATGCCGACGACATCCGACCGATCGTCTGTCCGTTGTGGACCACGCGGAACTCCTCCGGGGTCGGGAAGACCGCGAAGAAGCTGAAGTGGTTGACGATCTTCTCACCCTTCTCGCCGAGGACCAGATCACCGTCTGCTGCCTGGGTGACGAGTTCGCGCTTTGCCATCGTCCGCAGCATTGCCTTGAAATTCGCTGCGGACACGGATTGGAAGGGCCCTGTGCTGCAGAGAATCTGCCAGAGCGCCTTCGGCGAGCAGCCGCCCCGCTCCGCGATCATTGCGAGGGTCTGGTGGATCAAGGTCGAGAGGTGCAGTGCACCGTGCTCCGGTGGCTCGCACCATCTCGCGATCAGGAGTTCCGTCATGGCGACCGACTGCACGAGCTCGGGCCGAAGCTGGTCGAGAAGAGCTGTCCCCTCCCGGATCTCGCTCTCGGAGATGTAGATCCGGAGAACTGACGGCTCGCCCCTTCGCCCCGATCGGCCGAGTCGCTGCCGAAGACTCGCGACCGAAAACGGCGCCCTGATCTGGGCGATGGTCGAAACCTGGCCGATGTCGATGCCCATTTCGAGCGTCGAGGTGCAAATCGCGGTCATCGGCGCGCTCGTGTCCTTCAGCCTCGCCTCGACGTCCTCCCTCAGCTCCTTCGACAGATTCCCGTGATGGGGAAGGAACTCGTTCGGGAATCGCTGGCGTTCGCAGGACCGGCGGAGGAGGTCCGCGTAGGTCTCGACATCACGGCGCGAGTTCGCGAAGACGAGGTTGTCGGTCCCCCTGAGCACCTTCAGGAGGTGTCGCGAGATCGCGTGCACATCGGAGTCGACGAGCGGACCAGCATCATCCCCTTCCCCGTCGGCAGCGACGGACTCCCCGAGTGACGTGTAGCCCCGAATCTGAAGCATGACTGACTGCCCGGTGGACTCGGAGACGATGCAGTCGACCTCGCCGGACATCCTCGGTCGGAGGTACTCGGCCGCCAGCCCCATGTCCCCGAGCGTCGCGCTGAGACCGATGCGCATGGTCCGACGGCGAAGCCTCGTCTCGAGACGGTGGAGCAGGGACTGGACTTGTCGTCCGCGATCGCTGCCGATGTAGGCATGCAGCTCGTCCAGCACGACCCAATCGAGGTTCGGGAAGACATGGCCGAGGCGGTGCCCCTGATTGACGAAGATCGCTTCGAGCGACTCTGGCGTGATCAGGAGAATGCCCGAGGGCTTCTCGAGCACGACCCTCTTCTTGTGGCTTCCCACGTCCCCGTGCCAGCGATGGACTGGGATGTGGAGTGCCTCGCAGAGTTCCTCGAGTCTCCGGAACTGGTCATTGATGAGGGCCTTCAGGGGCGAGACGTAGAGCGCCCGAACACTGCCGGCTGCGGCATCGACAAGCTCGGAACAGATCGGCAGGAAGGCCGCCTCCGTCTTCCCCGCGGCCGTTGCCGCGGCGATGACGAGATCGCGCTTCCTCTCCAGGATCGGACGGATGGCCCGCTCTTGGGCGTCTCGCAACTCGGTCCAGTTCTGTCTCCAGATCCACTCCTGGACCCGCTCATGGAGGAGTTCGAAGGCCTGCGAGCTGCCCTCGGAGGATCGGGAGTCCTCAGAGTCTGAAGGAACTGAGGTCGTCATCGTCGTCGTCGCTCTGAGAAGTGGCGCCGCCCGCGGCGGGCGGCCCGGCCTGGTGCTCGTCCTCGGCATCCTCGGGAAGCGGCGCCAGATCCGGGTCGCCTTCTTCCTCGATGTTCGAGTGGGCGATGAGATCGGTCCAGTCGTGCCCGGGGTTCTGCTCCAGGATTGCAAGGAGGTGCACGAACTCGCGAATCGTGTTCCGCGGCGTCCTGAAGTAGGCCTCGCCCACCCGCTTCGAGCAATGCTCCATGAAGGCTCGCAATGCTTGATCAGGAACGAGGTGCTGGTCCTTCTCGCCCGATGCGAAGACGTTGCGGATGTTCATGAGAAGGACGTAGATGTCCTCGGGCGAGAGGCTGGCGAGGCGAATCACAGGACCGGCCAAATCGACCATGCCGTTCCCCGAGAAGCTGTTCTCCGACAACCGGGTCTGAAGGGCTTGGTAGCTGAAGAGCCCTCTCCGCGTGTCGGTCAGGAACTCGGGCGTACCCCCGAGGATGAAGCCGATGCCCTCTGCGCTCCCCTGGAGGCAGTCGTTGAGGATGCGGAGGATCTGCTCGTAATTCGTGTTCCGCGCCTTGCCGCTCGCCATCTTGTAGAGGTTGACCAGCTCGTCCATGCAGACGAGAAGTCCGCCGAATCCGGCAAGGCGAACGAAACGCCCCATGAGTTTGAGGTGGTCGTAGACCGTCGCATCTTCGATGATCGTGCGGACGCCAAGCGCCTTCCTGGCATCGGTGCGGGTGACGAACTCGGCCCGCATCCAACGCACAGCGTCACCCTTGAGCCGTTCGTCGCCGCTATCATGGCCGCGCCAGTAGCACTCGACGACCTGGGCGAAGTCATAGCCCCCCACCATCTCGGAGAGCGAGGCAAGGCGTTCCTGCAGGATAGCGGTCGGATCGACACCGCGCTCCCGAGCCTCCGTTAGGGATGACGAGACGAATCTCTCGACGACCGCCGGGAGGGCGCCCCCGTCCGGACGGCTGCGCGTGGACATGTTGCGCATCATCTCGGCGTAGAGTGCACGGGCGTGTCCGCCGGTCGAAAAGAGGCGCCGGTCGGGGGTGAGGTCGGCATGGACGGCAACGAGTCGCTTCTCCAGGCCGATCGACCGGACAAGATTCAGGAAGAAGGTCTTACCAGAGCCGTAGGAACCGATGACGAAGCGAATGGAGGAGCCTGCATCGGCCACTCGATCGAGGTCCTTCGCCAGAACCTCGACTTCGCGGACACGGCCGACCTGGATATGCTGCTGCCCGCGCTTCGGCACGACGCCGGCGCGAAGAGATTGGATGATGGCGTCGCGGTCCCTGGCTCGAATGCTCTGACTCGTCACTGGATGAGTTCCTCGAATACGTCCATGTCAATCTCGATCGGGTCCTCACCTTCCGCCAGCGGAGCATCGCATTTGTCGAAGGCGAACTCGTTCAGGACCTCGAGCGCCCCGTCAGGCAAAAGGCCCAGCGAGTCGGCGAGCGCCGCGTAGTCGGAGGAAGCCCAGGATTGGCGTTCCCCGAGACGGCGGAGCAGAGCTCCATGCTGTGCATCCAGGCCTTCGACGCCGTCAGTTGTCTCCGGTGCCGACGCGCCTGCATTCGCGGTTGGCTGCTCGTCGTCCTCCTCGAAGATCCCCGAGAGCAAGGAAGCCACGGCAGCAGTCTCCGTGAGCTTCGCCTGCACGGCGGCCATGTCAAGAGATCGCGGCTGCGCGACCGGCTCCTGTCCACGATCGTCCGCGTCCGACGGCCGCCCCGGGATCTTGTGCCCTCCCCTGGGGGCACCTGCCGGGCTCACGAGGACCGGCCCGGCGCCAGCGTCGGATGTCTGGGCATGATGCAGGGCGTCGTGCACGGTCGCGGGATCGAGATCCAGGATTCGGAAGATCTTGGTCAGGACCTGAACCTCGCCGGCATCGATCCGACCATCGGCGAGCGCCACCTCCACGAGGAACTTGGCGATGGCGTCGCGCTGTTCGAGAGGAAGCAACTCGACACGCTTCTTCAGCCCGGCAACGCCAGGCGGCTGCAGCAGCAGTCGTTCGAGTTGGGCTCTGAGGCGGCGACGCTCGGCATCTTCGAGCACGAGCCCTGTCGCGAGGTGCTCCTCGAGCTTCGCCCTCTCCTCTTCAGCAATCTCGCCGTCCGCGGCCGCCACCATGGCCGCGAGGTGAATGAGGAGACTCGCAGCCGCGAATCCAGGCGACGGGGCCGAGTACTCAGCATCCCCTTCGCCAAGTCGGTAGAGAACGACAGGATCCGAGGAAGAGATCGACTGGCTGCCGAATCTCACGTCGGGGACGAGCCCCACTCCCGCTCGGGCCAAGAGCTGCGCGACCTCCACGCTGGTCTTCTTCTTCAGCCGTCCCCCGTCTCGCGAGAGCCAATTCTGCAGGAGCGGTGACGCCGAGACGACCGCCTGCCTATCGTCGCCCATGAGTCCGTGCAGCTCCGACCGAAAGCTCGTGAATGAGCGCGGCGCATGCTCATCGAGGATCGCCTCCGGCATGAATGCCACGGCTTCGAGACTGTCGATTTCGCCGGGGTTCCGACCGCACCAGCGACTGTAGGGGTCAAGTTCATCGCAGCAGCGAGAGACGATTTCTTCGAGCTTCCGCCGGGGACCGACCAGCCCGGTCACGTCGGGGACTTCCGTCTTCAGACGGAAGGTGCCTCCGAAAGAGGAGCTTGCCGGATGGTATTCGAGCGGGACGGTTCGCTTGCTCACTCGGAGCGAGATCCCCTCTCCGTGCGCATCTGCGTAGCGCCTCTTAAACAGGGCTTCGAACTCCTTCTGGCAACGTGTGGCGGGCGTCCTGAGGCGAAACTCCGGGTCACTCGTCACCCAGGCGAAGGCCCAGTCCACCGGCAGTTTGTCGCCGCACTTGGCGATGAGCCCGATCGAGAGACGCATGTCAAGCGGAAGCTCGTAGCCTTCTCGCCAGGGTCTCGGCTCCGTATCGCGCCAGTGCCCGATCTCACGGGCGGCCAGCAAGCCGAGGAAGCCGCTCGCGTAGCCTCTGAAGGAACCGTTGCCTCGGTAGATCCGAAGGAGCCGCTCGACTTCCGCTCGGATGGCCGGCAACTCCTGCGCCGCCTCCTCGTCGGATTCAGCGTCGATGAGCGCCCGCCGCTCGAGTCCGTAGTAGTAGAGGAATACGTAGCCGATGTAGGCCTCGGGGTCCTTGCGCCCGTCGGCGAGCCATTCGAGATAGGCCGCTCGGCATGCGGGCGGGATTCGGCTGTAGCTCGGCCAGTAGCCCATGCCCTCGCCCGGATGGTCGGGACGAGACTTCGCGACATTGAGATTCGGATTGATGAGAGCGGGATCGACATCTCCGTACTCGCGCACTTCAGGCAAGGTGGTCCCGACGTAGATCATGCCGTCGGCAATGGCGTAGCCTCGAACCTTCGTGGCTTCACCGGGCGCGAGCCAGCAACTCGCGCACTTGCCCCTTGCCGCCTTCGCCTTCCGCGGAGGAGCTGGCGCCGGCCTGGCGGCTGAAGCCGGTCTCGGCATAGGCGAGGTCAACGCTTGCGGCAGTACCGGCGGCAGCACCCGAGTCTCCGGCTCGGGCACGGCCGCATCCGGGTTCGCAGTCGCCAGGATCGCGCTCGTCGTCAGGGTAGTCCCGGAAAGCGGGTCCAAGGCCTTCGCTGCCTCAAAGTCGTCATCGGTCACCGGCGCTTGCCGCAGAAGGTCACGTGCGATGTCGAGGTTCTTCTCCCTCGTCTTCGCGGTTTGGGCCGCGACCGCCTTGGCATAGGCGCTTTCAATCTCCGCACACTTGACGACCGCGCCAAAGTACCGCAGGAGCTCCGCCCGATTCTGAACCGTTCGCGGCTTCAAGTCCTCGATCGCGAGGATCTTCTCGATGCCAAGCTCCGCTCGGCCGATGCGCGTCTTCGCGTTCTTGCTCTCTTGGCATAGCCGTAGGCAGTCCTCGAGGATTCGGACGTGCTGCGGAATCATGTAGTCCGCGATCGCACGCTTCTTCCGTTTCTCCTTGAGGCGAGTGTCAGCGCGGAAGAGCCATATCGAGGGCCCGATCAGCACAAGGCCCCAGAAGACCGCCGCGGCCTTGTTCTCGCTCCACGTCGCGAGCACGCCGATGCAACCGATGACCAAGCACACCGAACCGACCTTCCCGAGGAAGGTCATGTCGTCGCTCTTCTTCTTCCTTGCCATGATCGCCTGACTTCACGCCGCACGATGGACCTGACTCACCCGACGGGGCCGTCAGACTACACCTCGATTGGCCGTTCGCGCAAGCGGTCGGACTCGGAGACAGACGAAGAGGTCGCGCGCGGGGGGCGCGGCGCTCCGAGTCAGACTCGGGCGGTCAGGAAGCTGAGGCGTCCTTAGCCTGCGACGCCTTCGTCGAGCGCTTTCTCTTGGCCGCGACCTTCTTGCGCCCTCTCTTGGACACCTTCTTGCGGGCCGGACGCTTCTTCGCGGCCTTCTACTTCGCCGTCTTCTTCTTGGCGCTGCGCCGCTTCCTGGCCGGCTTCGCGGCCCCGGCGCCGCCGCCCCAGATGTAGGTGGTGGCGCGCTTCTCGCCGGTACTCGAAACCTGGCCGGCGGCGATCATGCGCTTCAGCGACATCCGGATCTGAGCCGTGTCGGCCGGCACCTGGGCGTTGATGGCCTCCGAGCGCAGGCCCTCGGGAGCGGCCTGGAGGATGCCTGCGATCATCTCGTCGAGCTTGTCGCGGCCGGCGGCGGTGCGGGTGTTCAGCCGGCTGGAGGTCTTACGGGCGGCAGTCTTCCGCGGTGCCGGCTTCGTCTTCGCGGGGCGTCCAGGACGACGGCCGCGACGCGGAGTCGCTTCACCGCCGCTGTCGATCGCGCCGCCGAGCTCGGCCAGGGTCATGGCGTGGAAGGTATCCTCGAAGGAGGTGCCCTTCATCGCAATCACGAGGTCGTGGACGGTGGTGTTGCCGCCCATCGACGAGATCACGTTCTTGAGGATCGCTGACGAGGCGTCCGCAAATGCGGCGTCGAGCAGCGTCTGTATATTGGACTTGCGGGCCATATCGAGTGTTCCCTATTTCGTGCTGGTCCTGTTGTCGCAGAATTGAGACGACAGATCAATCTGCGTCCGTGACCTTTCCCCGCAAGCGAGTCCAACCACAAGCGCATCGGATATCCGTGACGACCGGAGGGCACGGGCGTCGGGGAGCCGGCGTCTGACGCGACCGCTGTCCGACGCGCACGCTGTATGGCTTGAATATCAACCAGTTGTCGGCACGGACGCGAGCCCTCGCAGATCCTCGATCACCGGTGCGAGACGATTGTGAAGCCCCTTCTCCGGTTGGAATCCGGTTTCCTTTGTCTCGCGGATGTTGGAGACATGCAAAGCATGTCCGGCTTTCCGAATGAGCTGCTCGTCTACATCCGCCACGGCTTCGAGTTCCCTGCTAAGCCGCAGAAGTCCGGCTCCAATCTGCTCGAACACCGATCGGACGTCGTTTAGCGTCCTCATATCCGAGTTCTCAAGCCCGCGTGCGAACCTCTCAAACTCAGCCACGGCTCGACGAGCAGCGCGGCGCTTCTCCCTCTTATGGTCATTGCGCGCGTATTTGATTCTGAGTGCGGGGAGGCACGGCGACACAAGTGTCTTTGCTTCCTCTGCGACCTGTTGGACGCGCTGGTAGAAGGGAGCACCGCCGCCGAGCGTCATTTGCCAGTCTGCCAGCTCTCCGAGTCCGGTGGCGACTCTCTGAATCTGGGCAGACAGGTCGGTATGGTCTTCAGCGACGTCGTCGGCTGTAAGCTCACGAAGATTGTCCGCGGTATGTCGACAGTCGATCTTAAACGTGTCGATCCATGGACTGATCCGCCGGTGTCGATTCTCTTCGACGGCATCGAGGAACGACCGCACGTTGTTGTGGAGAAGCAGATAGAATTCGGTTTCCTCCGACGTGAATCGGTTCTCCTCCAGATGGATATAGACAAGTTCTAGTGCGAGTCGGAGCTGATTCGCCAGGGTCTTGCGTTCGTCGGCCAATGCCTCGGTGCCTTCGGAGGCGCTGTAGGTCACCACACGCTTGTGCCGCAGATCGAAGGGAAGCTCTTCAATCCTCCCGAAGGCGAGGTTCGCCACGAGGATGACCTTCTCCTCGCGATGCTCACGCATGGCGTACCCCAACTCGATGAGAACGTTCGGGTTCGGAAACGCCCGCTCGCCGCTTCGGGCGACAATGGAAACATCGAAGACGCAGGCGTCGGCGGATGTGATCTTACCTATGATCGTGTCAGCGATGTTGGGCGAGCCTGGTATACCCTTCGTGTCCTTGTCGACTGCAAGATGTTCGCGCACAGCTGCCTCAACGTCGGGATGTTGCTTGATGGCCTTCACGGCGGTCTCGAGCGCCTTCTCTATCAGCCCGCGATTGCACCTGTTCAAGAGATCAGACTGCCAGGAGTAGAAAACTGTCGACATGGGGTCACCTCGTTCGTTGTACTTCCTCGGCCGAAGAAGCAATCCATCAACCCGTTCCGTGGTGTCCACTGTTCCGGGAGAAAGTCAACGAGCCCCCTGAACGGTAAGGCGCCGAACTGCTCGCCGAAAGTCAATCGAGCGTCCTACGTGATGGGGTCCGCGATTCCGACTCCCGAGTCGAGTCGCGTTGAGGTTTGAAACACCAGCCCCGTCCTCGGAGGACTAATCGAAATCGTGCCAGTGATCCGCAAGAAATCGCGAAATCCCCAACCCGGGCAAGTACGAAGGCAGTTTCTCTTGGAGTAACAGCTTCGAATCTCCAAACGTGCCACGTTCGTACAGACCCAACCTCTTGGCTGCGTAGAGCAACGCCAGCGACGGAGCACGAGACCGCCCTTCATTGCAGTGAATGAGAACAGGAACCCGACCGATGTGGCTATCCAGGAACTCGATGAACTTCCGAAATGACTCAATCTTGAATAGTGGCTTCGGGGGATCTATGATATTCAGATAGAGGTTTCCCGAGTCTTCGAGATACAAGTAGTTGGGGTGGCCAGTAGGAAGGCTGCGCCCTGAGTAGCCCACCGCGTTTCGGTGGCATGGGTCCTTGCACGCGTGGACGACAACAATTTCCTCAGGTCTCCCAATGCGACAATCCGCGCCGTCTCCGATGACAAGGTGGTTGCAAATCTCCGTAGCCATGTCGCACTCCTGCGGGATCGGGAAGCGAGTGAGGTCCGTCGACCTACCTTAGATCCTTCGGGGTCTTTTCCGCACCATATGTAGCCCAATCGTTGATTTCGGCGATCAGTATTCCGTCGTCACTATCAATGAAGGCCTTAAAATGGTCGCGCAAGTTCGCGGCACTGGTGTTTATCCGATTGAAACACCAGGTAGATTCGAGGATCCGCACCGCGGAGAAAGAGGCCAACTCATCGTAGAGGGGCTTATAGTTCCGGTTCTTACGCAGGTCGTAGTCCATCAAGTAGAGCGCCATGTGAAGCTCCCATCGTTAGTAGGCCATCGCCGGGATCCTGCCGGCCGGCCTCTCCACCGCCACAGGGTGCCGCCTCGTAACAATTGAGTCGCCTGCATCCCGTAACCGGCAGCGCTTCCCGGCGCCGTGGGCGAGTTGACAGCCATGTCTCGAGTTCGCCTTCCGCCAGTGATATTGAGTGTAGCGCGGTTGCGCGTTGGCGTCCAGACGAAGCACTGTCAGTCGCTTGGCGATTGACGAGTCTGTCCACCTCGGGGCAAACGAGGAAGTCGCATAGTCGAGGAAATGGGACGCTAGTGGTACGCCAGCGCGCCCTGGCCACCGATCCGAGGCCCCCGATCAGCGGATGATCCCCCAGAGTCGGCCCCCTCCCCCGCCATGTCGCATTTCGTAAAGCATCGGACCTCGAGCGGCCCGCGGGCGCGGCCAGGTGGACGATGCCGGTACGGGCGGGGCGATTCCGGAGGCGCTGGCCGGCCATCCCCCACCGCATCCGGCACGCCGTCGCCGCGACCCCGTGGGCTCGCCGGGGCGCCGGGCGACCGCGTCGAACTGGACGATGCCGGTACGCCAGGGGCCAGTTCGCCCGGGCCGGCGGCCGGGGTCCCATGACCCTCGGCTGGCGTGACCGGGGCCATGGGGCGCGCGTCAGGTCGGACGGAGCCGGTACGGGATCGGGTCCCCGGTGGGGTTGTCCGGGGCGACCGGACGCCCGGCTGCCCGCAGACGGTGACGAGACGTCAGAATTGAACGGTACGAGTACGGTACTGGCCACTTTTCGGGGGTCCGGAGCGTTCAATTGGGCGTCTCGACGCCCGTAACATGCTTAGTGTCAGTATCTTGCAAGATTGAACGCTCCGCCCTCCCCGTCGGGCTCCGACCGCAGCGTTCAAATACTCATAGGATACGCCATTCGGCGCCAACGATGGTCGCCAGGCGCGCCTTCAACGCTGATCTCTATGAGCCCCGCGGCCCCCACCAACGCAGTCCCGGACGAACCGGACGATCTGGACAATGTTTCCGCGATGCTGGTACCGGCTCGTTGTCAGCGACCAGATTCCCCCCTCACCTCGACGATCCGTCGGGGTGAACAACACGGGAAAGTCGTCCAGATCGTCCGGTTCGTCCGGAGTGTCGATGACGATTCTGCATCATTGATGTTGGCGTAGTCCCCCATCGACACGTACTATCTACATCAAGAGCGACTACTTCTAATTGACCTCCGAGCCCGGGTTCACCGGGCATGACCTCCAAGAGACCTCCGACGCGCTCGAGCCCCGGAGGAGGTCCGTATGGAGTTCGACGAGAAGACGATGGAGGTCGAGTGGACGCCGATCGAGCGCCTCCACGAAAACCCCGCCAACCCCCGCCACAACGATGAGGCCGTCCCGCACGTCGCCGCCTCGATCAAGCGCTTCGGCTGGCGCCAGCCTGTTGTCGCCCGACCCTCGGGCGAGGTGATCGCCGGCAACACCCGCCTCAAGGCCGCCCGCTCCCTCGGTATGACCTCGGTCCCGGTGGTCTGGTTCGACGGTCCGGACATCGAGGCCACAGCCTTCGGCATCGCCGACAACCGGACCCACGAGTTCGCCGAGTGGGACGAGCCGGCGCTCGCCCAGCTCCTGAAGGAGCTCCGGGACGAGGACGCCCTCGACGGCACCGGCTACGACGATGACGACCTCGACGCGCTGATCGCCGAACTCGAAGACGAAATCGAGAACGATCTCGATGACCCCGGTCCCGAGGAGCCTGCGGAGAAGGCCGTTACCCAACTCGGTGATCTCTGGGTCCTCGGCGAGCACCGCCTCCTCTGCGGCGACTCGACCAAGATCGTGGACGTCGAGCGCGTTCTCGATGGCGAGAAGGCCGCCCTGGTCGCCACAGATCCGCCCTACCTGGTTGACTACACCGGTGAGCGCCCGAATGACTCCGGCAAGGACTGGTCCGACTCGTACCGCGAAATCGACATCAAAGATGCGGAGGGCTTCTTCCGCGCCCTCTTCAGCATCATCGTCGCTATCGTCGCGCCGCATGCCGCGGTCTACTGCTGGCATGCGCACAAGCGCGCAGGCCTCATCCAGAGGATCTGGGAGGAGGTAGGCCTCCTCGATCACCAGCAGATCGTCTGGGTGAAGCCCACCTCCGTCTTCGGCCGGGTCTACTGGCACTTCCGTCACGAGCCCTGTGTCGTGGGCTGGGTGAAGGGCTCGAAGCCCGAGCACGACGGGAACCACGAATTCGACTCCGTCTGGGAGATCGACTGGGAGGGCGCAGCCCGCGTCTCCGGAAACGAGCACCCGACCGAGAAGCCCGTCGAGATCTTCGCACGGCCGATGCGCAAGCACACGAGGCCCGGCGATCTGGTGTTCGAGCCCTTCTCGGGATCCGGTTCGCAGTTGATCGCCGCCGAGCGTCTGGGTCGTCGTTGCCGCGCGATCGAGATCTCGCCGGTCTTCGTCGATGCCGCAATCCGTCGCTGGGAGAAGGCGACGGGCAAGGAGGCGATCCTCGAGTCCACGGGTGAGAGCTTCCATGTGACCCAGGAGCGGAGGTGGACCTGATGCCCGCGAAGCGGCTGCCTGCTGACGCCTTCGAGTACTACTTCGGCCTCGGCGCCGGACGGAGCTACCGCTCCGTCGCCGATCACTTCGAGGTCAGCAAGAGCACGGTCGCGAACCTCGCTGCGAAGGAGGATTGGCCTCGATTGGTCGCCGAGCGCGAGCAGAAGGCGAAGTCGCAGGCGGAGGTGCAGGCGGTTGAGTCCCTGGAGGAGATGTGCACGCGGCACATCAAGGTCCTGAAACTAGTGCAGCGCAAGGCCCTGGAGGCCCTGCGCACCATGCCCATCACGAATGCGATGGACGCGGTACGCGCCCTCGACATGGCCGTAAAGCAGGAGCGTCTCGTGCGCGGCGAGCCGACCGATCGGACGGCCGTCGGCATCGAGCAGGTCATCAAGGAGGAGTATGAACGATGGCTCACGACAACGGAGTGAAGAGCGTCTTCGACAGGATCGGTGGAGGGTCGTGCCGAGGCATTGACGTGGACCATGCGACGGCTTGCGCTCGCTCGATGCGGACCGGCATCGTCGAGTCGCGCGTCCTGAATGGCGACACGGGCCGCGATGTGACGGTCAGGATGACGGTTCCACCTCCGCCTGATCGCGCCTGCAGCCAGCACTTCATCGGGGAGATCGTGATCGAAGGATTCGAAGAGGGCGTCCACATGCCCAAGGCATTCAGAACGCCGGAGGGCCTCGTGCTCCGCTTTCGGGGACTCTCGGAGTACAAGGCATTTCTGCACGCCGTGATTGAGGCTGGAAGCTCCTTCATCGACATGCAGGCCGATGGGTGCCGTGTTGCCGTCGGCGGTGGGTTCCTCACCTCTCTCGAGACTTGACCATGACCCGCCTCATCCTCGACAAGAAGGCCTTTTTCCATGACCTCGACTACGAGCCGCACCCTGGCCAGCTCGAGGTCCACAGCTCGCGCCATCCCCGAAGGATCGTCGCCTGCGGGGTGCGTTGGGGAAAGACCCTCTGCGCGGCGATGGAGGGCCTCGCCGCCGCAATGGCGCCGCGTGACCGGTCGATCGGCTGGGTGGCAGCGCCGACCTACGATCTCGCGGACCGCGTCTTCCGCGAGATCCAGCTCCTTGTCCAGCGGCACCTCGCGCATCGCATCATCACGATGCGCGACAGCGAGCGGAAGATCGTGCTCCGGAACATGGCCGGCGGCATCTCTGAGATCAGGGGCAAGTCCGCCGACAACCCGGTCTCGCTCCTCGGCGAGGGCCTCGATTGGCTGATCGTGGACGAGGCCTCGCGCCTGAAGCCCGGCATCTGGCAGTCGCATCTCTCCCAGCGCCTCATCGACAAGAAGGGCTGGGCGCTTCTGATCTCGACACCGAAGGGCAAGGGCTACTTCCACGAGCTCTTCAAGCGCGGCCAGGGGAAGGACCCGGCCTATAAGAGCTGGAACTACCCCTCCTGGACGAATCCGATTCTCGACCGCGAGCTGATCGAGCGCGAGCGCGCCCGCGTGCCGGAACGGGTCTTCCTGCAGGAGTACGGGGCCGAGTTCATCGAGGGATCGGGAGCGGTATTCAGAAACGTCCGCGAATGCGCCATCGGCAGGCTCTCCGAACCGCAGTCGAACGTCATCTACGCCGGCGGCCTCGACCTCGCGAAGACCGAGGACTACACGGTCCTTGTCATCATGGACTCGCGCGATCGCCGCATCGTGCATGTCGATCGTTTCCACCGTCTCGACTGGGCAATCCAAGTGGCGCGAGTGCAGTCCGCGACGGCACGCTTCAACAACGCACGGATTTGCGTGGACTCAACCGGCTCCGGCGAGCCGGTCTACGAGAGCCTGCGCGCGGCCGGCGTGAATGCCGCGCCCTACCAGTTCACGCAGCGATCGAAGGCGGACCTCATCAACAACTTGGCCCTGCTATTCGAGGAGAAAGACCTGATCATCCCGGAGCCGCGTCTCTGGCCCGAAGGCATCGATGAACTCGAAGCCTTCGAGTATTCGGTCACCGATGCCGGCAACGTGCGGACGGGCGCCCCTTTCGGCATGCACGACGATTGCGTGATCGGGCTCGCGCTCGCGGCCTGGGCGGCGAAGAAGAATCGCGTCGTCCAGTGCCAGTTTGCGGACGTGGGGTCCACGGTCGAGAGCCCCATGCGCAAGTCTCTGGGCCTCCGCTTCTGAGAGAGGTTTCAGCTCCAAGGAGAACATTGCGATTGACGGAGGATTCGCTGGATGTGTGCGGGGATTCGAGGCTCCATGTCCTCGCCCCGATGGTGGGGCCAGGAGAACGACGATGACGACCACGAACGAGAAGACGAGGGTGCCGAAGAGGAAGGCCAGGGCGAAGGATCCGGCGGTGGAGCCGAAGGCCGCAACGGCAGACGCGGCAGCGATCGCGGGTGCCGGCACGCTGCAGGCGATGAGCGAGCGCTACATCAAGAGCCTCGAAGCCGCGGGGAAGAGCCACGGCACGCAATTCAGCTACGGGATGGAACTGAAGCTCGCGCTGAAGGCGCTGGGAGGCGAGACCAAGGTCGCGGACCTCACGGTCACTGAGGTCGAGGCCTTCTTCGCGAGCGACCTCGTGACCAAGACGCGCACGGGCAAGCCGAAGGCAAAGCCGACCATCGACAAGACGCGGCGGGTCTTGCGGCTGGCGCTCGAATGGGCGGTCTCCGAGGGCTGGATGAAGGAGGCACCGCTGCCGAAGAACGAGGAGGCGAAGGCATGATCATCGGATCCCGCCGGCGCTACGTCGGTCTCCCCCACCCCGGACTTCGCGGTCTCCTGGTCGAGATCGTCGCCGTCCATCGCGGCGCTGATCCCGACACCCGCGAGATCCTGACCGACGATGACGAGATCGGGGACCTCCAGCGCGGCGACCTTGTCGAGGTGGCGCCCATCATCGTCGATGGCGGGAAGGAACGACGCAGCTTCGTGACCAGCGACGCGAGGCCGGACGAACTCAAACCCGAGTAGGAGACGCGAACGATGCCAACCCCGCCAACTATCCACGACATGTGCCAGGGCTACCTTTCGCACCTGAACGTCACCAGCCGCGAGGTCGGCGGGTTCTTCGTCCAGGAGCTTGAATTCGCTCGCATCGAAGAAGGACTCGGCCGGGACACGCCGCTTGCCGACCTCAACGAGGGTCGCATCTCACGGTTCTTCCAGTCGGAGGACTTCCTGAACACGCGAGCCGGTCGCCGGCGCGACCTCCGCGCCCTTGCTCGGACGCGCACCGTCCTGCACTCAGCGCTATCCTGGGCGGCGGGGATGGAATGGCTTCCTCACTCCCTCGTCGAAGCGGCGACACGATAGGCCGAACGCGCGCCGGCCGGAGTAGGGTCGGCTCGGAATCCCCTCATATTAGAAGGCCCCGGCATCCCGCCGGGGCCGCCTTCATTTCAGGATGAGGAATCCTCTCGAAGGTGAATGAGGAACTGGGCTTCAGCTCTCGTGCAGGACGA
Source organism: Planctomycetota bacterium (assembly GCA_020639295.1). Lineage (GTDB taxonomy): Bacteria > Planctomycetota > DRQF01 > JACKGY01. Next base: position 87,491 of record JACKGY010000011.1, on the reverse strand, counting down.
GGCTGAATGCGGTCATGAGCACCACCACCACACCCATCACCGACGCCCTCGACCTCTTCCTCGTCCAGCTCGAAGCCGACGGCCGCTCGCGCCACACGATCGGCCAGTACCGGCGCCACGTCCAGGCGCTCGCCGCCTGGGCCACGACCGAAGGACTCGACGACATCGCCGCCATCGGCCACGCCGTGCTCGCCCGATTCCTCACGAGCACAGCGGCGCGCTGCAGGCCCGACGGCAAGACCAAGAAGGCCACGACGGCGAACGCACTCAGGACGAGCTTGCGGTGCTTCTTCACCTACTTGCACGAAGCCGGCCTGATCGCAGTGAACCCCGCTCGCCTTATCCGTCGCGCCCGCTGCAGCCCCCCGCCGCCGCGCGGGCTCAGCGTGGACGAGGTCAATCGGCTGGTCGCCGCTCTGGAAGGCGCCGAGGGACCAGTCGAGCGCCGGGACCGCGCCCTCTTCCTCTTGATGCTCCGGACCGGCATCCGGATCGGGTCCGCGCTCGCACTCGACATCGAGGACCTCGATCTCCCGGCCGGCGAGGCGCGGCTGCGGTCGATGAAGGGCGACCGCGAGGACATAGCCTACCTGCCGGTCGAGGTCGCGGCGGCGCTCGCGGAGGTGACCGAGGGGCGGGTATCCGGTCCGGTCTTCCTCGGGGCCGGTGACCGGCGCCTGTCGGCCCGCCACGCGCAACGGCTCCTCGGGCGGTGGCTCGCCCAAGCCGGCGTCGATCGACCGGCCTCGCCGCATTCCTTGCGGCACTCGTTCGCAACGGGACTGCTCCGCCGGACCGGCGACGTGGTCCTGGTCCAGGCGGCCCTCCACCACCGGAGCATCGCGAGCACGATGATCTACGCGAGGACGGACGCGAGCCGGGTGCGGGCGGCGCTCACGGCCTGAGTTCCGAGGGTTTTGAGGGCCTTGAGTACGACTCGGAACGCGCCAGCGCCCGAGCCGCCTCGAATGTTCTGAAAAATGCCCGATAAGTGCCCATTCGGGGTTTCGAGTGTTTTGAGGGTTTTGAGTACGACCCTGCAGGCGGACATCAGAGCCGAGATGCAGAGGAATCACCGATAAATGGGTGAGTGAGCGACTTTCCAGGCGGGTATTTTGGTTAATCCCCATTCCAAGAAAGGGCCTTTATAGGGGGGATCTCAGAACTCTCGAAATCTGATTGGTCCGCAGCCTCTGGAAATGGCATGAACTGATCAACTGTCCGCCTGCGACCGGCCTGCCTCGATTCCCCGGCTGCGTCAGTCGTACTCAAAACCCTCGAAACCCCTCGGCGATTTTAGTCGCATTAAACTCGTCATCGCGCTAGCGCGCCCGATGCCCGCGCGATCGCAGGTCGTACTCAAAACCCTCAAAACCCTCGAAACGTCCCGGTGGATTTGGTGCGACCAAATTCGGTGCGCGCTTCGGCGTGCGCGCCGCCGCCACTGAGCGCGGCGATCACGGTGGCCCCGGCTCGATGCGACGATGATCCACCGTGCCCGGCGTGCGTGTCGCCATCACCGCATGCAGGTCCGACGTTGCCGGAGCATTCGCCTTGACCCTTCAGATTGTCCTTCACGATCGCGACAATGCTCCAGTCCGATCAACGGGCGCGGTGTCCGTCAAGTATCGCGAAAGTAGGTCTGAAGTCGTAGCTCTGAGGTCGCGAGATGACAACGAGTTTCAAGGAGAGACTCCAGGCGGATTGCGACGCGTTCCGCCGTGAACACGAGAGTCGGAAGAAGAGGGAGGACGCTCGCCGTGCGGTCCTGCGCTGCGCACGCGTCGCCGCATCCTCGGACTACGATCCCTGGATCGTCGATGGCATCGAGCCTTCGTTCAAGAGAACGGTCGCAGACGAGGTGAGCCTGGAGCTGGGACGCGACTTCCACTGGATCCTGAATTCCCCATCGGATGTGCTCGCATCCAGGATCATGGACCTCGCGAAGGCAATCCGGGAGTTGATGGGTGAGGCGCCCGTTGTACTACCGACCTCCTCGGGCAATGGGCTGGGGATCAGAGCTGGCCTTGAGCTCCTCGAACTCGCCCTCGATGGCGGCGATCTTGAGTCGCTCACAGCTGCCGTCGATGCGGCCCGTGAGCACCTTCCCGATGTCAAGGACCATGGTGAGAGCCAGGGTCCGACCGGCATCTGCCTGGCGTTCCAGATGGTTCACCGGCACTTCCAGATTGGAGACCACCTGCAAAACCTGCACGTCGCGCCAAACCAATCCTCGGGAGAAGCCGACAATCTCGAAACTGAGCTGCCAGAAAACCGGTTCCAGGCGAACGCGGTCGGCGACCTCTGGGATGTGGATTTCGAGGGAAGGACCGCGCTCGTACGCGATCGAGAAGGCATGCGAGAAATCAAGCACCTGCTCATCAGTCCCGAGGTATCCTTCTCCGCTCCCGAGCTGCTTCGCGCCGCGTGCAAACGTGAATTGAAGATCCGATGCGCGGATCATGGCGAATTCGATTTGGAGAGCATGGGGCTGGACGACCTACACACAGCGAGCGATGCCAACGAGGCTGAGGTCCTCCGCTGCCAACAGCGAATCGACAAGACCAAGGCCGACCTACTCGAAGGTGGACTTGACGAACTCGAACTGCAGGAGCTGAGAGAGCGCCTCGAGGAGGAGAATGGGAACCTCAAGAGCGCTCAGCGGAAGGTGTCGAGAAAGCGAAAAAAAGACGGAAGGAAGCTGAAGGCGCGGATCGACCGCTCGATCGAATCGATCCGCGCTCAGCACCCTTCTCTTGGTGATCACCTCGACAGGAGCATCAAGCGAAAGCCGTCCGAGTTTTCTTACCATCAGCCTAAGTTCATAGAAGATTGGACTTAACGTCTGACGGCACCCTGAGAAGATGCGGGTTGTCCCAAACGTCACATGCCTTGTGACCCCAATGACATCGGCAGGACCGCAACAGTCGCGGTCGGAGACAGCCGATGTACAGCACGCCCGATGTCATTCTCGCCCTGCGCGCCGCCAACCCCGGCCACGATGTCACTGAGGACCGCCTCCGCGGCCTGATCCGCCGCAGGCAGCTCTCACCCCCGAGTACCTTCGCCGGGCGCTACGCCTGGACCGTCGCCGAGATCCGACTCGCCGCCGAACTCCTTGGCCTCGCCGTGCCCACCGATGCCGAGCTGGGGGTCGGCGCATGACGGCCGATTCCGACGCTGTCGCTGCCCTTCTTGCCTCGCCGTTCCACGGCACGGGCTTCGCCGATAAGTACGGCCATGGCCCCCAGACACTCGAGTGCACGATCGGCGCGTTCCTCGACCTCCTGGAGGGAGAGGGCGCAGCCCCCCCGATCGGAGAGAAGGACGGCCCCGGCTACGTCCCGGCTAAGCTCCGAAACCTCGACCTCGGCAAGAAGGACGCGAATGTCGAGTCCGTCTACGCGCTCGTCATCGACCAGGACGACTGCGCAGCGGACGGCGTGGATGCCATCCTGACCAAGCTGTCCTACTACGGCCTCGCCCACACTACCTACAACCATACGCCCGAGGCGCCTCGCTTTCGGATCATCATCGCCTTCACGCGCCCGGTGACTGTGGAGGAGTTCGACCGGCTCTGGGCCTGGGCGAACGAGCTCACGGGTTCGGACACGAGCGGCAGGAACGAGGCGCACTTCTACTACCTCCCTCGGGTTCCCGACGCCGTGGCGCAGGGGAACGCCTGGGTGCGGCGACTCGCCGGCCCGCCCCTCGACCCCGACGAGGTTCTCGCGTCCCTGCCGCCTCAAGAGCCGCGCAAGGCGTCGGATTCTCCGCCCGGTCCCTCGCGAAGGATGAGATTCGCAGTCTCGATCCACTACGGGATCGATCTGCTCGGCCTTACCGTCGCAGCGAACGGAAACGTCCAGTGCCCGGACCACGTCGATCCTGAGAAGCACCATCGGGGCGACCAGAACCCATCCGCCGGGCTGCACGACGAGGATCATCTCCACTGCTACGCTTGCAAGGGGACCTTCGACATAGTCGACCTCGTCCAACGCGCACTTGGCAGCACCTTCCAGGAATCCGTAGAGCACCTCAGAGAAGTCGAGTCCCAGCTCAACCGGATCAAGTTCGATCCGAATGACCTCCCCGAGTTTCCCGTCACCGCATTGCCTCCGATCTGCGCTGCGATGGCGACCGAGATCTCGGAGACTGTCCAGATCGATGCCGCCGTCCCCGCGATGACCATGCTCGGCCTCCTCGGGGCGATCGCTGGCGGCATCATCGAGGTTCAGATTGGGCGCACGCACAAGGAGATCGCTGCGCTCTGGGCTCTTATCGCCTTGCCCTCGGGAGAGCGGAAGACCGCTGGACAGGAACTCGTTCTTGGTCCTCTTCGGGAGAAGGAGAACGAATGGCTCGTCTCCTACAAGCTCGACCTGAAGAAGTTCGAAGTCCAGCATGCAGCCCACGCCCAACGCGTCGCGACGCTTCAGAAGGAACTGACCAAGTCAGGCGACCCTCAAGAGCGAGGACGTCTCATAGCTGAACTCGAATCGATGGCCATCCTGGCACCCGAGTTTCCTCCGAGTCCGGAGTTGATCGTCCAGGATGCCACGCCGGAAGCGGTCGCCAGAAAGATGTCCATGCAGGGCGATCGTTCCTTCCTCGTGTCCGACGAGGGCGGGCCCTTCGCGACGATGCGCGGTCGTTACACCAGCCGCGGATTCGCCAACCTTGACATCTTCCTGAAGGGACATGCAGGAAGCCCCTGCAAGGTCGATCGCGCCGACCCTGGGAAGCTGCCGGTGAGCATGGATCGTCCGGTCATCAACATGGCCTTCGCGATCCAGCCCTTCGTCCTGAACGAGATTGTTGCCGCAGCCGAGATGAAAGGTACGGGGTTCCTCGCCCGGATCCTTTACTCCGTCCCCCGGAGTCTCACGGGAACGAGGATGTACCAAGACCGGCCGATCGACCCCTCGATAGAGAACGCCTACGGGAGGGCCGTGAAGTCCGCCCTACGCCACCAGGAGAGGAGAGGAGAGAAGAGATGATCACGATCCTGAACATCGCCGGCGACGCGCTGGAGGCGTGGAAGAACTTCCACAACATGATCGAGACCGAGATGCGTAACGGCGGGCGCTTCGAAGGCCTTCGCGACTGGGCATCGAAACTCCCAGGAGCGGTCGCACGGATCGCCGCCGCGATGCACCACTTCGAGAACCATGAGCGCGAGCTGGGCACCTACAACTCGATCCCGGCCGAGACGGTCGATCGCGCGATCACCATCGGTCTTTACCTCGCCGAACACGCATTGTGTGTCTTGCAATCCGGTGTCCACGACGAGATCGACGACCTGATGGTGAGCATCCTCGAGTGGGCGGAGCTGAACGACAAGACGGAGTTCTCTCATCACGACTTGAAGCAGCGCTTTAGGAACGTGGAGGAGAAAGACCTGCGTCTTGCTCTCGCCCGCCTGAGCGCAGATCAGCGGGTGCTCCCGATCCGCCCGAGCACCGAGAAGAAGCCGGGACGGCGGCCGAGCCTGTCGTGGCGCGTGGTCCCTCGGGAGATCGTGGTGCCCGCTCCGCTCCCTGCGTCGCCGCTCGAGACTCCGAGGGCATCGGAATCGACCAACCAAGACAAGTCGGGCTTCTTCCGCGAGGTATTCGCGCGCGAGGCGGCCCGAAACAACGCACGCGACTATCACGAGCTGCTTCAAGCAAGACTGGGAGGGACCCAATGAACCACGTCATCACCATCACCGACCTGCAGTTCACCCGGGCACCGCGACTCCACCACATTGGCATCATCGGCTTCGTCCGCTGCACCGCCAACGGCGGCCTCGCGCTCGACGGCATTGCCGTCCGGCGCCGCGCCGAGGACGGCCGGCTGACCCTGTCGTTCCCGGCGCGGAAGGACGAGCGCGGAAAGCTCCACCACCACTTCCACCCCATCGACGATGCGACCCGCATCGAGATCGAGCGCCAGATCCTCGACGGCCTCGGCCTCAACAATGTGGAGGCCACGGGATGACCATCCCCGCGAAGCCGAAACCGATCCTCGCCGAGGTCGCGGAGATCCTGGCGCGAGGGTACCTGCGCCTGCTCGCGGAGCAGGCCGAGGACCGCACCGAGCAATCCACCGACCACCGCCAGGATCGCCTTGACTACCTCGGCAAGGACGAGGCTTCATGCGACCGAGCGGTTAACTCGGAGAGATGACCATGACCGACGCCAGGACCGACCTCGACGACCTCCAGGCGATGACGACGGGCGAACTCCTCGACGCCTACGTCGCCGCCTGGGGCAAGCCGCCGCGGGTGAAGCGGCGCGACCACATGATCAAGCGCGTCGCCTGGAAACGCGAGGAGGCCCGCACGGGAGGGCTCTCGAAGAAGGCCCGGGATCGGCTCGAGGAGCTGATCGCCGAGCTGGATCTCGACCTCGGGCCCCGCAGCGTCGCGGGCACGTTGACGCCGGCGCGGGCGAAGAAGAAGGCCTCGACGCTGCCCGCGGGCACGACGCTGCGACGGCCCTGGAAGGGCCGGGACATCGTCGTCCGCGTCCTCGACCAAGGTTTCGAGCACGAGGGCGAGACCTACCGGAGCCTGAGCGCGATCGCGAAGGCGGTCACGGGAAGCCACTGGAACGGCAGGCACTTCTTCGGTTTGACCAAGAAGAGAGATTCAGCATGACCGCGAAGCCCCGCCTGAGCCTCCGTACCCGCGCCGTCCCCGCGACGAAGCGGGCGGCGATCTACACCCGCAAGTCCACCTCGAAGGGACTCGATCAGGAGTTCACGAGCCTCGACGCCCAGCGTTCCTCCTGCGAGGCCTACATCACGAGCCAGGCCGGCGAGGGCTGGATGTCGCTGCCCGAACGCTACGACGACGGGGGCTTCTCGGGCGCCTCGATCGACCGCCCGGCCTTCCAGCGGCTCCTCACCGATGTCATGGCCGGCAAGATCGACGTGATCGTCTGCTACAAGATCGACCGGCTCTCGCGCTCGCTCCTCGACTTCGCGAAGGTCATCCAGCTCCTGGAGGAGAACGGTGTCGAGTTTGTCTCGGTCACCCAGCAGTTCTCGACCGCGAACTCGATGGGCAGGCTCACCCTCAACATCCTCATGTCCTTCGCCGAGTTCGAGCGCGAGGTCATCAGCGAGCGCACGCGGGACAAGATGGCCGCCTCCCGCAGGCAGGGCCTCTGGGTCGGCGGCCATCCGCCGCTCGGCTACGACTGCGTCGAGAAGCGGCTGGTCGTCGTGCCGGAGGAGGCCGACCGCGTTCGCGAGATCTTCACGCTCTACGAGCGCCTCGGGTCCCTGGGCGAGGTAGTGAACGAGCTCGATCGGCGCGGCTGGCGCAACAAGGACCGGGTCACGAAGGCCGGTGTGGAGCGGCACGGCGCCGCCTTCACGAAGAGCAGTCTCCGACACCTCCTCACCTCGGCGACCCTCATCGGCAAGATGACCTACAAGGACGAGGTCCACGACGGCCAGCACGAGGCGATCGTCGACGAATCCCTCTGGAAGCGGGTCCAGGCCCAGCTCAAGGTCAACCGCCGGGCCGGCGGCACGGCCGCCAGGAACAAGCACGCCATGCTCCTCCGCGATCTCCTCGTCTGCCGCGGCTGCGGCCGGACGATGGGCCATACTTTCTCGACCAAGGGATCGCTGCGCTACCACTACTACATCTGCCAGAGTCATAAGCTCCCGGGACAGGGAAAGTGCGAAGGCGCCCGCGCCCCGGCACGCGAGCTGGAGACCTTCGTCGTCGCCCGCATCCGCGACGTCGGGAAGGACCCGGGCGTCGTCGGCGCGGCGATCGCGGCCGCCCAGGCCGAGGTGATGCGCCGGAAGCCGGAGCTTGAGGCCGAGGCGCGACGCGCGCGGACGGAGATCAGGAGGCTAGAAGACGAGCGCAGGGGGCTCCTCGATGCCCTCGCGACCGCGGGCGGTGGCCAGGGTGCGATCGGCCAGCGGATCGGCGAGCTCGGCGACCAGATCGAGAGGCTCGATGCCCGCGAGCAGGAGCTTCGCGACGACATCCTCGGCATGGAGCGGAACGTCATCGATGAGGAAGGGGTGCGTGCGGCGCTGGCCGAGTTCGACCGGGTCTGGGCACAGCTCGTCCCGAAAGAGCAGATCAAGGTCTTGCGCCTCCTCGTCGAGCGCATCGAATTCGACGGCGGGAAGGGCGAAGTCGAGATCAGCTACCGGCCGGGCGGCATGCGCCTGCTTGCGGAGGGAGGGGTGTGAAGGCCAAGTACACGTTCCGGGTCGAGCGCCAGGGCAAGCGCAAGACCATCGAGATCCGCCGGCCTGCGAAGGCGATGAAGCCGCGGCCGGCCGTGTCCGCGGTCGCCCGGCGCCTCGCGCTCGCCCACTTCATCGACAGCTCGATCGAGAACGGTCTCGTTCGAGACCAGGCCGACGCGGCGCGGCGGCTCGGAATCACCCGCGCCCGGATGACCCAGGTCATGAGCCTGAGGTGGCTCCCGGTCGAAATGCAGGAGGGGATCCTGCTCGGGGAGCTGAGGCCGACTCAGAAGGAGCTGCGGGAGTTCTCCCCAGAATGCCCACAAGAAGGGGGGACTTCTCAACGGGATTTCATCACGTAAATCACTACATAATAACAGGTTGACGCGCATTGGGATGGCGTCTACCGTCCACATTCTTCCGCAGGGAAGACCTAATGGCGCGGGTCGGCGTTCTGTATCGCCGGTTCGCGCCCTTTCTCTTGGCCGCTGGCCAGTAAGTTGTCGGTCCCCCGCCGGGGCTACCGTTTTCCCAGGTCTTCGGTCCGAACCATACAGACGCCTCATGGCGGGTTTGGGACCAACACCTGCGGAAGCGCCGCCCCCTTCCAACAGCTGCGCTCCGCTGCGAGCAGATGCGGCCCTGCACTTCGTAGGACCGCCCCTCAGCTCGCGTCAGGAAACGGAGACGCAGCATGCGCCACCAGATCAGTTGTGCGGACAAGGACCGCAACGGAGTCATCCAGGGAATCGGCAATCGTAATCGGACGTGGACGCGCCTCGAGGCCGTCAGGCTGATCCGCAGCGGCACGGCCTCATTCTTCGTCCAGCGTCCGGGGACGAGGCCGACGGACATTCACGTGTACGCCGACCAGTATTTGCGCACCGATCCCGATGGGGACTCGAGGAACAACCTCGATGACCTTGGGGGGTGCGAATTCGCATCGTAGCGCGGGCCGAGAGTGACTTGCAGATGACGTGAGCACCGGCCATCCTCCGGTGCTCGCGTTCTCATCCTGGCGCGTTCTGAGAAGACAACGACCGTAGTCTACCCCTCCCGCCACTCCACCATGGACATCGGAATCGCGATGCGGATCATGCCCTCGCCGCCGAAGCGCTTGGCCGGCATCTCCAAATGGAGTTCCTTCGCAGCCTTGATGGGCGGCTCGAAGATGAGGACATCGGTGGTTGATTTCTCGGGGTAGACGGACTCGTAGCTGGTCCGCCCCTTGGGCGGATACGACGAATCGTTGTACTTCCGATCGTAGTCGTTGCCGAGATCGTCCGCGACCGTGGCGTAGTCTCGTTCGAATGACATGTCGCCGCCGGCCCAGGTCAGGTAGGTCAGCTTCTTCGTCGTGCTCAGGTTCGTGAGGCGGATCGTGATCGCCAGGTGCGGATCGTCCGAGGACATCGCGCTTCCCATCATGCCCGTGTACGCAATCTTCTGTACGACGGCTGATGTGACCTCGACCTGAACGTCGCCTTGCCGCACCGGGGAAGACGCCGGTGCCCATTCAACCGCAGGCGTAGGCGAGTCTTCATCCTCGGCATCTCCGACGATCTCCTGGTTCGTCCGGTTCGACTCCTCAATCGACTTCCCAACTTCCTCGACCGCCTTGCCGACGGCTGCGGTCATTGTGAGGGCCACCCCGAAGGCGAGGGCGCTGACGGCCAAGCCGCCGATCGAGAACCCGATCCCAGCTCCGCCGCGGATGAGGGCGACGATCAGCCCGACGATCCCGAGCAGGATGCCGAGGCCGCTGAGCGGCATGCCGAGCATGCCCAGGATCGGTATCCAGCAGATGATGAGGCCGAGGATCCCGAGGACAAGTGATGAGATGCCGAGGCTGGCGCCGCCCTTCCGAGGGGTCTCGACCTTGACGTGGACTTCCTTCATTTCCTGCTCCTTTCAGCGGGATCTGCGTGGTCCCGCAAGCCGGAGCGCATTGCATACTATAGTCTGTCGATCATCAAGCGGTTCTCGGCGATCTTGCGCCCGTGTCGCGCAAGAACCTGAGCCCTGCCGAGGCATTCGGCATCGTCCTTCGCGAACTGCGTAGCCGGACCGACTACTCGCAGGAGGGTCTCGGCCATGCCTGCGATCTGCATCGGACCTACGTCAGCATGCTCGAGCGCGGTCTCCGCTCGCCCACCCTGGACACGATCATCGCCCTGGCGCGCGCCCTCGAGGTCCGTCCGGCCGAGATCATTGCGCGTGTCGAGGAACAGCTCAGATAGAGCTTGAGCCTCGGCGCCGTCGCTGGCTTCATGTCTGGCATGAACGACGACCGAACCGACCGCCTGCACGTCCGCGAGCTCGAAGTTGAGCGCATCATCCTCCGGGAACCGAACGAGGGTCGCGTCCGCGCCACCTTGGAGTTCGTCCAGACCGAGGACCCGGGCCGCGAGATCCCCTGCCCCACGATCCGGTTCACGTTGCTGGATCCGGCCGGTGAGCCGGCCCTCGTCGCCCAGGTGGAGGGAAACGGCGACGCCCGCCTGAGCGTCGGTCACCCGAACTGCGGGCCGGCGGTCATCGTCACGCGCGAGATCGTCGAGGTCTGGGCCGGCGGGAACGTCGTCGCGCAGCTGCCGGCGGAGAGGGGGTCATCGTCGTGACCGGGAATGCCTCCCATCTTCGTGGCCGTCGCCTGGCCATGGGAGAATGGAGGCTCAATCTCGGAAGTACTGACGCGCACGACTGAGAATCCAGATGACTCGAGAAGCGAAGAAGGCCGGAGAAGTCGCAATCGTCGCTCGCTGCCTCTGTCTCATGGGCGCCCCATTCGACCGAGCAATCGTGACGCCCTCTGACGGGGAGCCACCTGATGTGGTCGTCCAAATCGACCAGACGCGCATCGATGTCGAAGTGACGACAGTGCATTCGGGCCGGACGAGACAATTCTACGAACAGGACAGGCTTCGAAGGCGGCTCAGCAAAGAGTGGAGAACGGAGCACCCCAAGTCGAGCCTTGACGTTGCATTTCACGACTTCGGAAGAGCCTCGTACGGCACGTTCAGACGTCTCGTTTTCGAGGCCGCTCGTGCTCGTGTGGCGGGCCGCGAACTCCCCGCAGAGGCCGCCGAAGCTCTCGTCAAGCTGGGCATCCGGGACATCCGAGTGACATCGGGCCCAATCTCCGCGACTCTCGGTCCCTGCGATTCCTTCTCGGCGGATGACATCGTCGATGGTGTTGAACTTGCTGTTCGGCGAAAATCGAGCGAATCCCCGTCCGCAACGGGATGGCTCGTCCTACAACTCTCGGGCGAATACAGTTGCCTCTTGCTGTCGGTCGCCAGGTTGTCTCCAGAGCTTGATGGCTGTCCCTACGACCTCGTACTTGCCTGCGACGGCAAGGAGGTGATGGAACTCCACTCGAAGGACGACTATGCTTTCCCCCAGGAGCGTGACATCGAGGCATAGTGGTCGCCGCGCTGCCGACGGAAAAGGGGGCGCCGTCATTCCGGGAACGCCGCCCGTCCTTTCCCGCGGCGCCGCGAGGTGGCACGATCCCGGTGTTCGCGCCGCGGACCGACACAAGGGGCATCACCTTCGCGCACAACCCGAACACGGCCGGGGCTGCAGACCCGGCTGAGCTGGCTGCGAAACTTCCTTCCTCTCTACGCCTGAAATCAAGTAGCAGCCGGCGGAGCCCCCGATCGCGAGGTCGGGGGTTTCTTTTCCGCTCGAGGGCCGTGACCGAAGGGCGCTCGCACGGCATGATGTCGGCATGGAGGGCGAGATCAGGGATCAGAGACCGATGCTCGGAGGCGTAGCTGTGAAGACAAACAGTAATCGAGCTCCGCTCGGCTTCGGAGTGGCATAATGTGGCAAGCACCACTTGAAGTCTTTGTCGCTTGGCAAGCGCCGTCGAATCCTGGGGGCAATCCCGATCCTCCGCCTGACGCGCGGCACGCGTTGGCAGGGTCGCTCTTTGACTGGCTCACGGGCGACCGAGGGGACATCCTGAGCCACGGCCCAGGAATCCCGGTCGCATATCGTAGCCACTGTTCGGGTTCCGACCTGGCGCCCATTCCCTGGGCCCGATCGGATTTCGTAATGCTCGTCGTCCTCGTTGATGATGAGATGGTCCTCCACCGCGAGGAATGGGAAGGATGGCTCAACGCTGCGCTGGATGCGTTCGAGGCCGCACCTAAGAAGCGAAGAGTATTCTTCTGCGCCCTAACGAGGAACTTCCGCAATCTGGGCAGGCGCTATGCCTCCGCCCAAGCCATTCGACTTGATGGGGGGGCAGGCGATATAGGGGCGATTTCTCTCGAACTCTGTTGTCGACTTTCCAACGAGATCTGTCGCCTCATCGATTCGACACGCGCAAATGAGGAATCGACTACGCTCTTCATCAGCCATGCCAAAAGAGATGGTCGAGAAGCTGCCAGAACCATCAAGCGCTTTATTGACAATTCCCCAGACGCGGAGGTCTTCTTCGACGAGGTCAGCCTCCAGCCCTCGAGGCAGTTCGAAGACTCTTTCCGCGAAAAGATTTCCACAGCCACGCTGGTAGTGCTTCTTACTGACACGTGGGCCTCACGCTATTGGTGTCAGTGGGAGGCGCTCCGGGCGAAGGAGCTTTCACGACCGATTCTAATCGTCGACATGCTCTCAAACGGGGAGCGCCGGCATTTCCCCTACCTTGGCAATGTGCCGGTGATCCGTGTAGACGTTGAATCCCTTGATGATGACGCGTGTCGGCGAATTGTCTCAGTCGCTCAGATCGAGACTCTGCGCGACCTACACGAACACATGCGACTGGAGGCACTTGCCAAGGCCGGGCGCCTTCCCAAGGGGGCGAGACACCTGACTCGCGCTCCTGAATTGGCGACACTAGTCACGACGGTAGACGCGACAAGTTCCGACACGTTCATTTACCCCGACCCTCCCATTGCCCTACACGAATTCGCACTCATCAGCCGATTCTGCGCCGAATTGAAGCTCTCGACGCCCATCGAACAACTCGGCACGGATAGCAATGGAGTCGCGCCGCTCTCCAGCACTGTCGTGGCGGTGAGCATCTCCGACTCGGAAGATCTGCCGACCCTCGGCTTTGAAAAGGCCCATCTCGAACGACTTTGGGTGATGCTAAGCCGCCACATTCTCGCGCTTGGTGGAGGACTGGCCTACGGCGGCGACCTGCGCTCCGGTGGATTCACCGACATACTCTTCGAGCTGGTCCGCGCCTACACCGATGAGGAGAGAAACCTCGAGGAGAGCATCATCCACTGGTTCCTGGCGTGGCCCATTCACCTCAAGTTGTCGGCTGAGGATGTTGCCAGCCTCCCTCCCGTAATCAAGCTGCACAAGTCCTCGCAACCTCAAGACGTCGATTGCGACCCAAGGATCTTCGTTTCACCCACTGACAACCCATACGCCTGGATTCGCTGCCTCTCGGAAATGCGAAAGGACATGGTCACCAACTCTGGAGCACGAGTTCTCGTTGGGGGGCAGCGCCGAGCATCAACGCCCCGATCCGGAATTTTGGAGGAGTTCCTTTGCTCGCTCGATGCGGGGCAACCAGTTTTTCTCTGCGGTGGGTTCGGAGGAATGACCGCGGACATCATCACGGTCCTTCGAGCTGGGAGAGTCCCCGCGTCCTTCACGACTGTCTTCCACGCAGACTCTCCAGATAGGAAGCGCGCGTTGGACGAATTCAATGAGTCGCCCATGGGAGAAGTCGACCCGATCGACTACCCTCGAGTCTTCGCGCGACTATCGACCTCAGGGCTCGCATGCCTCAACAATGGCCTTGACGATGCTGAAAATGAGAGGCTCTTCGAGAGCCAATCGGTCGAGGAGATTGTCGGGTTGATTAGAAACGGGCTGCTGAAGACATTCGCAGGCTAGTAGGAAGCGCGATCTCAACCATAGAATCTGATCTCTGATTTGTGCCGGATTCTTGGCACCATTCCCAGGAACGCGCCGGCGTGTCGTTCAATTGATTCTTTCAGGACGTCGTGTTTCTCTCCCGACACCTTGGCCACCCACTTCGAGAGATCCCATCGATCCAGGAGGAGTTCTGCTGTCTTGATGTATTCTGGGAGGGACTGTACCTGTTCCGAGACAATATGTGCACACGAACGCGCTTTACCCATCGCACCGCCAATTTCGAATGGAACCCACCAAGAATCCTTCGTGGAACTGGTCACAATCCCAAGAAGGTGCGTGCAGCTTGACAGCCCTCTCAAGATGCACTCCACGATCGCTCTTTCGTTACCCATCGCGGTCGCGTCTTGCAGTTCCTTGTCAGCCTCATCGAAATACACATCGGCGCCAAGACTCATCACCGCCTGAGCGATCTTGCGAGCAAACGCCTTGTCCACCGAATTATGTGAAATGAACACGCATCTCCGCGCAGACGGTCCTCCGGCCTTGCGTAGGTCCTCGAAGATATTTCGTCCACTCATCGCCTTTCTCCTCCAGCCCTCGTTTGTTCATTGGCGCTCGCCGCGCAATCAAAAGTTCGATCTCTGCATGGCTCGGCCAAGATCGTACTGACAGGCCTCACGATCATCATAGGTTGCATCAATCAGGAACTTGATGCGATTCAGGTCCTCGAACAGAACATGCCACGGCACGACCGAAATCTTCGCGGTGTTGCAAAGCAGATTGTCGATTACTCTCGCCGGCGCGAACGGATATCGCTTTTCGTATTCATCGCGCCTATCAATACTGATCCAGTTCGTCTCCGATGGATAGAGAACGGCCTTCTCTTGTTCGCCGTGTGCAGCGACATACTGGCTCGAACCGGTCTGGGGAAGCATTACGACGAATACGCCAGACTTCTTATTGACCTTCCCGTCGATCATGCTCGAGTAGATTTCCCAATCGACGTGCTTGCGATTCCTCGTCTCAAGACCGACAAGAACAATCGTGACCGTCGAATCTCGGAGATAATCGTCCCGAATGATCCTCCGGATCTGCTGATCCGGGAGACTCTCGTCTATGTCGTTGGTCTCGACTGACCAGTCAACGAAGAGCGAGAACCTCTCGCCAGCTTCGCATAGCAAGTCCTTGTAGTATTGGTCCTTGTGGTGATACGAGACAAAGACCCTGTGCAGACTCGTCATCTTCTGGGCTCCATTCTCTTTCCAACCTGGCCGATGGGGGGGCCTCGGAACCGCAAATGCAGTGCGGCACACGTGACTCCCCGCCCCAACTGATCAACTCCGTGAACTGAGCCGCTCGAACGCCGCTCCTCACTGTTAACCGTTTCGCCAAGGCCTCCGTTTCCGGAGAGAGCGCGAAGAGAGTCCGGCCAAGGGTCCGGTCGAGACCGGTGGCCGTTCCGCTCGCACCCTCCTGAAATCTGTCGGAAGAGAGTCTACGACTGGTCGGGGACCGTGCCGGATCGCCCGGCGCCGGCGTCGGTTACGACAGCCCCCAAAACGAGCGAAGCCCGCGGGGTTAACCGCGGGCTTCGTTGGGTTGGTGGCCTTCTGGGCCTCAAGCTCCCCGAGTTGGACTCGAACCAACAACCAAGTGATTAACAGTCACCTACTCTACCATTGAGCTATCGGGGATTACTCGTTGTCACGCAAGGCCTTAGGCCTGGGCCGACGGTCCTGCGCGCTCAGATTCTACGAAGCGTTTTCGGCGTCTCAAGCAAAAAAGTTGATGGGAAACCGGGGCGGAATCAGCTCTTGGCCTCGGCCTTGGTCTCCTCTTCCCCCTTCTCGGCTTCGGCCTTGGTCTCTTCCTCGTCGTCGCCGGGGAAGTTCGGGGCCTGCCAGCCGTCGGCGGCGAGGACCTCGGTCTCCTTGTAGCGCCAGAAGTAGCGGAGGAAGTTGGCCAGCGACCGACGCATCTCGCCCCGGGGGATGATCTTGTCGAGGAAGCCGTGGTCGAGCAGGAACTCGGAGCGCTGGAAGCCCTCCGGGAGCTGCTGGCGCAGGGTCTCCTGGATGACGCGCGGGCCGGCGAAGCCGATCAGGGCGGCCGGCTCGGCCACCACGACGTCACCGAGCGCGGCGAAGGAGGCCATGACGCCGCCGGTGGTCGGATTGGTCAGCACCGAGATGTAGAGGCCGCCCTTCTCGGCGTGGCGAGCGATGGCCACCGAGGTCTTGGCCATCTGCATGAGGGAGAGCGCTCCCTCGTGCATGCGGGCGCCGCCGGAAGCGGAGATGACCACCACGGGGAGGTTCTTCTCGGTCGCCAGCTCGACGGCGCGGGTGACCTTCTCGCCCACGACGCAGCCCATCGAACCGCCGATGAAGCTGAAATCGAGGACGCAGAGCACGAGCGGCTGACCCTCGATGGTGCAGCAGCCGTAGATCGCCGCCTCGGAGCTGCCGCTCTTCTTCATGCTCTTCTCGAGCTTGGCGGCGTAGGACTCCTTGTCGACGAAGTTCAGGCGATCGATCGCCCAGAGGTCGGGCGACTCCTCGTGGAAGCTGCCCTCGTCGACGGTCATCGCGACCCGCTGACGGGCGCTGATGGGGAAGTGATGCTGACAGTCGGTGCAGACATGAAGGTTGCGAGCCAGCTCCTTGTTGAAGAGCATCGCGTCGCAGTTCGGGCACTTGATCCAGAGCCCGCCCGGCATGTCCTTCTTCTTGCGGAAGCGCTTCCAGGCCATGTTCTACCCTGCCATCTGGTCCTGCTGTTCGGCGGCGCGGATGGCCGCGATGGCGGCCCGTCGATCCGGCTTGCCGAAGATGGCCGACCCCGCGACCAGGATGGTCGCGCCGGCGGCCACGGCCTGAACGGCCGTGTCGGGGGCGATGCCCCCATCGATCTCGATTTCTCCGGCGAAGCCCAGCTCGCGGAGCCTGGCGATCTTCGGCAGCACCTCCGGCATGAAGGACTGGCCGCCGAAGCCGGGGAAGACGCTCATCACCAGCACCATGTCCAGCTCGCCCAGGAAGGGCTCGAGCCGTTCGGCCGCGGTGTCGGGATTGAGCACCATGCCGACCTGGGCACCGTCGCCGCGAATCCGCGCGATGACCTCGCGCGGCTCGTCCTCGGCCTCGATATGGAAGGTCACCATGTCGGCCCCGGCCGCGATGAAGCTCGCGACGTACTGGGCCGGATGGCTGATCATCAGGTGAGCGTCGAGGAACATCTCGGTCGCCTTGCGGACCGACTTCACCAGCGGCGGCCCGAAGGTGATGTTGGGCACGAAGTGACCATCCATCACGTCCAGGTGCAGCCAGTCGGCACCCGCCCGCTCGACGTCCGCTATCTCGCTCCGCAACTGAGCGAAGTCCGCCGAGAGCAGCGAGGGCGCAATCTTCAGGCTCACCGATTCCTTCTCCGAGTCGGGCTCGTCCGCTCCGCGAGGCCCGCTGCCCCCCGAAATGAACGCCCCATGCTAACGCGATCCACCCGGCCTCGATAGAGAGGCCCGGGACAGCGGCCCGAAGCACCGCTCCCCCAGAGACTTGCGCTCCGGCGGCTCAGACTTTCTCGTTCAGACAGTCGAGCCCGGGAAGGACCTTGCCTTCGAGCAGCTCCAGGCTCGCGCCCCCGCCGGTGGAGATGTGGCTCATCCGCTCGGCCAGGCCGAACTTGGCCACGGCCGCGGCGGAATCGCCGCCACCGATGACCGTGGTCCCGTTGCAGTCGGCGCAGGCCTCGCAGACGGCCCGGGTCCCGGCGGCGAAGGCGTCCCACTCGAAGACGCCCATCGGACCGTTCCAGACCACCGTTGCCGCGCCGGCGATCGCCTCGGCGTAGAGCTCGCGGGTCTTCGGACCGATGTCCAGCCCCATCATCCCGGCCGGAACGTCGATGCCGCTGACCACCGGCTCGGCCTCGGCGGCGAAACGGGCCGCGCAGACGTGGTCGACCGGAAGGAGCAGCTTCACGCCGCGCGCCTTCGCGGTCTCGACCGCCTTCCGCGCGTGCTCGAAGCTCGCCTCGTCGAGGAGCGACGAGCCGATCTCGTGGCCGAGCACCTTGAGGAAGGTGAAGGCCATGCCGCCGCCGATCAGCACGGTGTCCGCCAGCGAGAGCAGGTTCTCGATCACCAGGATCTTGTCGCTCACCTTGGCGCCGCCGAGGATCGCCACGAAGGGTCGCTTCGGGTCGCTCAGGATCTCGCCGAAGACGTCCAGCTCGGCCTTGAGCAGGAAGCCGGCCGCGGCCGGCAGATGGCCGGCGATCCCGGTCACCGAGGCGTGGGCCCGATGCGCGGCGCCGAAGGCGTCGTTGACGAAGACGTCGCCGAGCCGGGCCATCGCCCGGGCCAGCTCGGGGTCGCCCTTGGTTTCCCCCGGGTAGAAGCGGACGTTCTCCAGCAGGAGCGCCCTGCCCTTCGCCAGACCGGCCACCGCGCGGTCGGCCTCGTCCGAGAGCAGGTCGGCCACCAGCGGCACCTCGAAACCCAGCCGCTCGCCGAGCGCGGCCGCGACCGGCGCCAGCGAGTACTTCGGATCGGGCGCGCCCTTCGGCCGGCCGAGATGGCTCATCAGGACGAGCCGTCCACCCTGGTCGAGGATGTGGCGGATCGTCGGCAGGGCCGCGTCGATCCGGTTCATGTCGGTGATCCTGCGCTTCTCGTCGAGCGGGACGTTGAAGTCGGCGCGCATCAGGACGCGCTTGCCGTCGAGTTCGAGATCGGCGACGGAGAGCTTGGCCATCGGTATTCCCCGGGACTGGGCCCGCCGGTCGGCGGGCGCTGGCTTCACGCAAGAACGCCGGCCCGAGGGCCGGCGTTCAGACTGTTCCTGCTGGCGAACGCCGGCGCGATCAGAAGGAGGTCATGCGGACCGCGAGGTCGCAGACGCGGTTCGAGTAGCCCCACTCGTTGTCGTACCAGCTGACCACCTTCACCATGTTGCCCTCCATCACCATGGTCGAGGCGCCATCGATGAGCGAGCTGCAGGGCTGGCCGATGACGTCGGAGGAGACGATCGGGTCCTCGGTGTAGGTCAGGATGCCCTTCATCGGGCCCTCGGCGGCGGCCTTCAGCGCGGCGTTGACCTCGGCGACCGTGGTGTTCTTCTTCAGGGTGGCGACCAGGTCGACGACCGAGCCGTCCGGCACCGGCACGCGCATGGCCATGCCGTGGAGGCGGCCCTTCAGCTCCGGCACCACGAGGCCGACGGCCTTCGCCGCGCCGGTGGTGGTCGGGATGATGTTCTGCGCCGCGGCGCGGGCCCGGCGGGCGTCCTTGTGGAGCACGTCGAGGATGCGCTGGTCGTTGGTGTAGGCGTGCACCGTGGTCATGAGGCCGTGGCTGATGCCGAAGGTGTCATGCAGGACCTTGGCCATCGGCGCCAGGCAGTTCGTGGTGCAGGACGCGTTCGAGACGATGCGATGATCCTTCGTCAGGGTCTCGTCGTTGACGCCGAGCACGACGGTGTTGTCGATCGCGTCCTTGGCCGGCACGGTGAGGATCACCTTCTTGGCGCCGGCGTCGATGTGCTTCTGGCAGGAGGCGCGGTCGGCGAAGATGCCGGTGGCCTCGATGGCGACGTCGACCGCCAGGGCCTTCCAGGGCAGGTTGGCCGGATCCCGCTCGGCGGTGATCTTGATCTCCTTGCCGTTGACCCTGATGCCGCCCTCGGTGGCGCTGACCTCGCCCTTGAAGCGGCCATGGACCGAGTCGTACTTGAGGAGGTAGGCCAGCATCTGGGCGTCGCCGAGATCGTTGATGCCGACGACCTCGAACTCGCTGGAACGCTCCATCATGATGCGGAACACGTTCCGTCCGATGCGGCCGAAGCCGTTGATGCCGATACGAATGGTCATGGCCAGCTCCTTGGCTGAGTGAAGGTAGAGAATCCGGTCGAGCGCGGGCCGGACCGTTCGGTCGCCGGGCGCTTTCCCCGTCGTCGCGACGGGCTTCGGATTCTAAGGTAGGGCCCACGGACCTTCAACGTCGCCCCCGTCCCGAAGGGTCGGTGCCGGCCTCGAGTTCACGACGAAATGACGCAGCGCATGCCGAAGATCCCGGTTCCCGAATTCGCCGCCGCGGCGCTGCCCGAGGCGGCGCGCGGCATCGCGCTGGCGATTTCCGGCGGTGCCGACTCGATGGCTCTTCTGGCGGCCGCGCGGGCCCGGGCCGGCGACGATCCACGGCTCGGCGCGGCCTGGGTGCTCCACGTCGACCACGGGCTGCGCCCTGGCTCGGCCGCGGCGGCCCGGACGGTCGTCGCCCTGGCCGAGAGCCTCGGTTTCCGCGCGCGCATCCTCGAGATCGCCGACCGGCCGCCGGAGCAGGGCTCGATCGAGGCCTGGGCCCGGGCCCGCCGCTATGCGCTCCTCGAGGGCGCCATGGCCGAGCTCGGTCTCGACCTCCTGCTCACGGCGCACCATCGCGATGACCAGGCCGAGACCGTGGCCCTAGCCCTGATGCGCGGCGCGCAGGCCGGTGGCCTCGCCGGGATGGCCCCGTTGCGCCCCCTTTCGTCGGCCGGCCGGCTGCTCGGCCGGCCCTTCCTCGACCAGTCCCGCGCCCGGCTCGCGGACTATCTGCGGGGCACGGGCCTCCACGCGATCGACGACGAATCGAATCGACACCTCGGGCCTCGGCGCAACCTCATCCGCCACCTGGTGCTCGAGTCCGCCACCGGCCCCTCCGTGGATCGGCTCCTCGATCTCGGTCGGCGCGCGGCGGCGGCCGAGGCCCGCCTTCGGCGTTGGGCCGAGGCGCGACTCGATCCGCCGGGCTCCGCTGCCTACGCGCGCGCCAGCGCCCGGGCCGGCGACCTGGCCACCCTGCCGATCGCCTTCCGCGGCGCGCTCGTGCGGGCCCTCCTCCACCGTCTCGGTCGCTCCGAGCTCGCCCCCGGCCGGCGCGCCCTCGCCGCCCTGGACCGCGATAGGACCGTCGAACTCGCGCGCGACTGCCATCTCCACCGCCAAGGGGATCGCCTGCTGCTGGTCGTCCGCAGGGACGCGCCGGCCGCGACGGTGACGCGGCTGGAGATCGACGAGCGGGTCCGGCCGCTGCCGCAGGGCGGCGGACTGCAGCTACGCACGGTCGCCGACGGGGAGGAATTCGAGCCCGGCCTGCGGCGGCAGCCGCTGCCCCGGGACCGGCTCGACGGACCCCTGACGCTGCGCACCGTCGAACGCGACGAACGCTTCCGGCCCTTCGGCATGGACGGCCGGCGCCGCGCTACCGATCTCCTTCGCGAGGCCGGCCTCGACGCCGATCGCCGCGCCGGATTCCTCGCCGTGGCCGACGACCGCGGCATCCTGTGGCTGCCCGGCATCCGCGCCGCGGAACGCTGCCGCTGCCGGCGGCATGACCGACGCCTCCTCCTCGAGCTGCTCGACTGAGGACGCGGCGGTCGGCGCCGGGCACCGATCGGGCTTCGAACGAAAAAGGGCCGCCTCGGCGAGGCGGCCCTTCTCGTTCCGGGTTAGCGGCCCGCGCTGGTCACTGGCAGGCGACGACGTAGCCGTCCGCGGTGAGCAGGACCAGCTTGCCGGTCGCCTCGTTGCTGATGAAGAAGTCGAAGCTCGGCAGGTCGAGCTCGGTCTCGATCGAGCCGTCGTTGCCGCAGCGCAGCACCGTGTTCTTGCCCTTGAGCAGGTAGACCCGGTTGTCGTCGGCGGCGAGGGCGCGATCGGCCAGCTCGTAGCCGACCGGCTCGCGGAAGAGCTGGCTACGCTCGTACTCGCTGAGCGACTCGGAACCCGCCGGCATCCAGGCGCGATCGCCCGACATGGCGTCGAGGCAGAACAGACGCTCGGCGTTGCGGGCGTAGATGCGGCCGTTCATGAACTTCGGCGAGCAGCCGAAGCCCTTGTCGGAGCGCAGCACCCAGTGCGAGCGACCGGTCGAGGGCTCGATGCCGTAGAGCCAGCCACCCTCGGTGGGCACCACGACCAGACCGCGGGCCATGCCCTCGTCGCCGGTCGGGACCATGATGAAACGCGGGTCGGCGGTGACGGCGCCGGTGTCCAGGGTCCGCGACCACTCGGCCCGCTCCGGCGGCACCTCGTTGTGCCGCTTGGCGCGCAGGGCGGTGAGCTCGCCGGCGTCGGTGCCGACGATCAGGAACTGCTGCGACTGGCCGTAGGTCAGGACCGGGGCCGTGTTGCAGAAGCCACGGATGCGGAAGTCCCAGCCGTTGCGACCGTCCTCGGCGGCGACGGCGGCGATCCGCTGGGACACGTGGTTCGGCACGTAGACGGTGTCGCCCTTCGAGGTCGCGTCGCCGGAGGGCACGACGTCGAGATCGGAGCGGAAGGCGTAGAGACGACCACCGGTGACCGCGTTGACCACGATCATGGCGCCGTCGATGTCGGTCAGGAAGGCGATGGTGCCGTCGCCGACGTGGGGCGCGCGCGCGAGCGGATGCTCGCCCAGCACGAGGACCCACTGCTCGCGCCCTTCGACCAGATCGATCGAGCGCACGGAGTAGTTCTTGCTGTGGGCGTTGTAGGTCTCGGCGAGCAACCAGCGGCCGTTCTCCCAGACGCGACGGAAGGTCTCGCCCATCCCCGTCTTGAACGACCACGCAACCGCGTCCGCGATGCCGAGGGCCTCACCCTCGAGCTCGCGCTTGCGCGCGATCACCGGATCGATGTGCGAGAGATCCGCGGCCATGGAGGTGTCGTCCATGCTCCGCATGCCGGCATCGTTCTCGTCCGACGCGCAGGCGCTGAGGGCAAGCACCACCAGTGCAAGGGCCCAGATGCAGTTACCCTTGGTCATTGAAATGGATTCTCCGTGTCCCTTTTCCAAACCCTTGGGAGGGCTGATCTTATTTCCCGGCGACGCTTTTGGGTCGCGTCGGCTTGTCACTATATTGGGGCGGTCAAGGCTGTCAAGCCTTTCCAAGATGGTGCCCCGCCCCCCGGGCGGACTCGAAAGTTCGAGAATGCAAGAACTTAGGGACGAGACGAAGGCTCGGCTGGCGGACAGCTTGGCGCGGGTCAGGGAGCGGATCGCCGCGGCGCACGCGCGCGCCGGACGCCGTGACCCCCTGCCTCGCCTGGTCGCCGTGACCAAGAAGCGGTCGCCGGCCCTGATCGAGGCCCTGCTCGAGTTCGGGGTCGACGCGATCGGCGAGAACCGCCCCGAGGAGATCCTGCGCAAGGAGGCCGAGATGGGCCGGGCGGTGCCCTGGCACATGATCGGCCACTTCCAGCGCAAGAAGATCGCCCGCGCCCTGCCCTCGATCAAGATGGTCCATTCGGTCCACAGCGTCGAACTGCTCTCGGCCCTCGATCACCGGCTGATCGAGATCGACCCCGAGGGGCCGCCCCTCCCGGTCCTGATCCAGGTCAACGTCGCCGTGGAGGCCTCGAAGCAGGGTTTCGACCTCGCGGAGGCCCGGGACGCCGCCGACATCGCCGCCGCCTTCCCACGGCTCGACTGCCGGGGCTTCATGACCATGGCGCCCTTCGAGGCCGCCGAATCCGAGCTGCGCCGGATCTTCGCCGCCCTGCGCGAGCTGCGCGATGGCGCCGGTCCGGAGCGCTTTCCGGAGCTGTCCATGGGTATGAGCGACGACTACGAGATCGCGGTCGAGGAAGGCGCCACCATGCTGCGGATCGGTTCGGCGCTCTTTGACGGGATGGACGAGGATCGCTAATTTCTTCTGACTTTCCCGTCTGGCGGGCGTCCCTCCCGGGGGACTCGCCATGCTGCGAAAGCTGGATCGGCACGAGGACTGCGCGGGCGGCGCCCGGAGGAAGATGGCTCACATCATCGTCGAGAAGGGTCCTGAACGCGGCCGCACGATCGAGGTCAAGACCGGGGCCCGGCTGGTGTTCGGCCGGGACGAGGCCTGCGACATCGTCACCGCCGACGTCTCCTGCTCGCGGCGCCACTTCGGCGTCGCCGAGAAGGACGGCCGCTTCATCATCAAGGACCTGAACTCGACCCACGGCACGACGCTGAACGGTCACCGGGTCGACCAGCACGAGCTCGCCGACGGCGACACCATCGTGGCCGGCGAGAGCGTCCTCTCCTTCAACATCGAGAAGGAGGTCAACCGCGGCCTGATCGGCAAGACCATCGCCGGCTACCAGATCATCGAGCGCCTCGGCCGCGGCGGCATGGGCACGGTCTACCGCGCCAAGCAGGTCGCGCTCGACCGCGACGTCGCCCTCAAGGTCCTCTCCGCCCGCTACTCCAACGACAAGGTCTTCATCAACCGCTTCTTCAAGGAGGCGCAGGCCGCGGCCCGGCTCAACAATCCGAACGTCGTGCAGGTCTACGACGTCCGCGAGGAGAAGGGCCTCTATCTCATCTCGCTCGAGATGATGGGCGGTGGCACGGTGCAGGACCTGGCCTCGCGCGAGGGGCAGCTCGCGATCAAGCGCGTGCTCGAGATCGCGCGCGACGCGGCCAAGGGCCTGGTCTACGCCGAGAAGAAGGGCATCGTCCACGGCGACATCAAGCCCGACAACCTGATGATGAACAGCGAGGCGCAGGTCAAGATCAGCGACCTCGGTCTCGCCCGCGACGCCGGCGAGGTGGCGCACCAGGGCGAGGAGGGCATCTTCGGCACGCCGCACTTCATCTCGCCCGAGCAGGCCCAGGGCAAGCAGGTCGATACCCGCAGCGACATCTACAGCCTGGGCGCGACCCTCTACCGACTGCTCGCCGGCAGCACGCCCTTCTCGGGCAACTCGGTGCGCGAGATCATCATGAAGCAGATCCAGGAGGAACCGCCGGATCTGCGCGGCCTGCGCCCGGACTGCCCCCAGGATCTTGCCGACCTGGTCGCGGTGATGATGGCCAAGGCAGCCGAGGAACGCTTCGAGACCGCCGAGGCCCTGCTGGCGGCGATCGAGGCCCTGGGCGAGGAGGGCAAGCTCCAGACCGCGAAGTCGGCCGGACTGAAGATCGGCCTGATCGTCATGGTGCTGGCCCTGGTCGGCGGCGCCGGCTGGTGGTTCAGCCGCGACGAGCCCAAGCCGATCAAGCCGAAGGAACCGGAGTCGGTCGGCCCGGCCACCTTGAGCCCGGAGGAGATCGCCCAGCGCGAACGCATCGCCCGCCAGGAACGCGAGCTG
This sequence comes from Planctomycetota bacterium, assembly GCA_020639295.1. Lineage (GTDB taxonomy): Bacteria > Planctomycetota > DRQF01 > JACKGY01. Next base: position 62,336 of record JACKGY010000011.1, on the reverse strand, counting down.
GCGGTGAAGGCCCTGGTGATCGCCGCCGACAACGAACGCATCGGCCTGGAGCGCGACGGCAAGCTGGGCGAACTCGCCGAGCTCGAACGCCTCCACGGGCTCTACGAGGCGGCCGTCGCCAGCGATCCCGAGACCGAGGCCGCGGACGGCGCCCGGGCCAAGAAGGCCGAGATCCAGGGTCTGATCGACAAGCGCCGCCAGGAGATCGCGGCCGAGGAGGCCGAGCGCGAGGCCCGGCGGCAGGCCGCGGACTCGGTCTGGGACGCCCTCGGCAAGGAGGTTCAGGCCCTGGTCTCGGCCGGACGCCACGGCGCCGCCATCCAGATCGCCGACCGACGTCGCGCCGAGCTGGCCGACACGCAGCACGAAGGCGACCTCCAGGACCTCCGCGACCGTCTGGTGAAGGGCGTCGAGGACGCGGCCGCCCAGGTCGAGAAGTCGGCGCAGGCCGCGCTCGACCGGAAGGAGTTCGCCGGTGCCCGGACCGAGATCGAGTCCTTCCTCGAACCCCTGGCCGAAGGCACCGAAGACCAGGCCGCGCTCGATCTCGTGGCGCCGCTGTCGAGCCGCCTCCAGGCCCTCGTCGGCCGGATCGACGGCGCCGAGAAGGAGGCGCGGGAGCAGGACCGCAAGCTGGACCAGAAGAACGTCTTCGCCACGCTCCACGCCTACTACCGGGACTTCGGCAAGAGCTTCGAACCGGAGAAGGCACGCCAGGCGCTGGTGAAGCTGCGCGGCATGCTCCAGACCGGCCACTTCGTGACCCGGATCGACGAGATGGAGAAGCGTCTCGATCACGTCGACGCCCTCAAGCAGGCCCTGGCCAAGGCGGTGGCCAATCCGGAGAAGGAGGTGACCACCAGCGCCGGCGCGCGCGACCTGCCCGCCGGCCGGGTCGTCGAGGTGAACGCCGACGGCTTCGTGGTGGAGCGTCGCAGCGGATCCCGACAGGAAATCGAATTCGCCAAGGTCGACGCCGCCCTGCTCCACGACAAGCTCTTCAAACGCCTCGACCTCGATCTCAGGGGGCGCAAGGACCAGGCCTGGTGGCTGATCGAGAGCGGCCTCTACGAGGAGGCGGTCGAGATCGTCGACGCGCTCAAGGAGGACGCGGGCAGCGATCCGGAGCTCGTCGACCTCGACCACCAGGTGCGCGAGGAGCTGGCGGCGAAGGCCGTCCTCGACCAGGCCCGCGAGGCCTACGCCAAGGCCGATGGCGGCCAGGACGCCAGTGCCTGGTTCCGTGTCGACCGACTCCTCGGTATCCTCCTCGACAAGCACCGGTCGAGCCGCGTCTTCCTGATCAACAGCGACGGCAGCTCCGGCCTCGAGTAATCGCCTGCGGAGTCAGCCATGAGAGAGCGCATCGCCGAAGCGGTCGCCGCCATCCGGTCACGGATCGGCGACTTCAGCCCCGAGGCCGCCATCATCTTCGGGACCGGCCTGTCGAGCCTGGGCCGCGAAGTCGCGGAGGCCCGATCGATCCCCTACCGGGAGATCCCGCACTTCGCCGAGGCCACGGTGGAGAGCCACGCCGGCGAACTCGTCTTCGGCCGCCTGGGTGGCCGCCCCATCGTCGCGATGAAGGGCCGCTTCCACTTCTACGAGGGCCACGACATGCAGGCGATCACCTTTCCGGTGCGCGTCATGCACGCCCTCGGCGCCGGAACGCTGATCGTCTCCAACGCGGCCGGCGGCATGAATCCGCGCTTCGACGTGGGCGACGTCTGCGTCCTCGAGGACCACATCAACCTGCTCGGCGACAACCCGCTGCGCGGCCGCAACGACCCCGAGCTCGGCCCCCGTTTCCCCGACATGAGCGCGCCCTACGACCGTGAGCTGATGGCCCATGCCGAGGACGTGGCCCTCCTTCACGGCATCAAGCTCCATCGCGCGGTCTACGTGGCCGTGACCGGCCCCTGCCTCGAGACCCGCGCGGAGTACCGGTTCCTGCGGGCGGTGGGCGCGGACCTGGTCGGGATGAGCACCGTGCCGGAGGTGATCGTCGCCCGCCACGAGTCGATGCGGGTCTGCGCCTTCTCGATCATCACCGATGCCTGCCTGCCCGATGCGCTGCGTCCGACCGGGCTCGACGAGATCATCGCCACCGCGGCGCGGGCCGAACCGAAGCTGAACGAGATCGTGAAGGGTCTGCTCGAGCGTCTGCCGCGATGAGCCGGCCGCTGCCGATCGCGGTGCTGATCTCGGGGGGCGGCCGCAGCCTGCTCAACCTGATCGAGCGCTTCTCCGCCGAGGGCTCGCCGGTGCGCATCGTCGGCGTCATCGCCAGCCGCCGCGACGCCGGGGGTCTCGCCTACGCCCGCGACGCCGGCATCCCGACCGAGGTGATCCGCCGGCGCGACCACGTCGACGACGAGGCCTTCAGCACCGCCAACAGCGCGGCCATCCGGGCCTTCGGCGCCGAGCTCGTGGTCATGGCGGGCTACCTCTCGTACTACCGGCTCCCCGAGGATCTCGCCGGTCGGGCGATCAACATCCATCCCAGCCTCCTGCCGCTCTTCGGCGGCAAGGGCTTCTACGGCCACCACGTCCACGAGGCGGTGCTGACCAGCGGCATGCGGGTCTCGGGCTGCACGGTGCATTTCGTCGACAACGAGTACGACCAGGGGCCGGTGGTGCTGCAGCTCGCCTGCCCGGTCGAACCGAACGACGATGCCGACGTGCTCGCGGCCCGGGTCTTCGGCCTGGAGAAGATCGCCTTGCCCACGGCGATCGAGTGGATCGCGGGCGGCGCGGTCCGCTGGGAGGCGGGACGGGCCGTCTTCGCGGCCGGTCTCACCATGCCCTGGCGTCCGGACTTCGAAGGCTGAGCCGACCGACTCGCCGCCCGAACAATCACCGATCCGGCCCCGATCGGCCAAGCCTCGCGAGAATTCACGACCTGAAGCGTCGACTTTTCTCGACGCCTGCTGTCTAATTCTCTCGACGCAACGAGGTCCCGCCATGACCGAGTCCGCCGGCCCCGAGCCGTCCGAGACCAACGAGTCGCGCAAGCGCGCGGTACCCCGGGTCGCCCTCCTCCGTCCCGCGAGCGAGCCCGACCTGCTGGCGGAGTTTCCAGGCCGCTTCGTGGTCAAGCGCTGCGAGCGGGCCGGTGAACTCGATTCGCTGCTGCTCTCGGCCTCGGTGGATCTGGTGGTGGTCGACTGTCGCGAGAGCGTGCCCGACGCCGAGATCCTCGAACTCCTCCGCCACGAGGGCATGGTCGACTACCTCGCGGTCGGCCGCCCCGAGAACCGCCGCAGCATCCCGTCCTTCATGCGCTCGCACTGGTGCCCCTGGCCGGTGGATCTGCGCAGCTTCTACCGGCTGGTCGTGGCCCTCGCCCGCAAGGCGGCCTGGGAGCGCGCCTTCCGCCGGCAGCGGAAGCAGATGCGCGACCTGGCGGTCGAGGCCCGGCTCGGACGGCGCCTCGCCCAGGTCCTGCACGAGCTGAACAACCCCCTCGACGCGGTCATGCGCTTCGTCCGCCTCGCCCTCGACCAGGAGACCGACGAGACCGCGGCCCGCTATCTCGGCAACGCCGAGGTCGGCCTCAAGCGCATGGCCCGCACCCTCGAGGAGCTCCATCGCGACGGCCGCCAGGCGGCGCACGAACTCAGCCTGATCGAGCTGCGCGAGCTCCTGCGCGAGGCCACGGTCACCTGTGGTCTGGTGGAGTCGCCGATCGAACTCAGCGTGGCGGTACCCGAGGAGCCCCTCGTCCTGCCTCAGGCCCTCGGCCCGGTCCTGACCAACCTGCTGAAGAACGCCCAGGAGGCCTGCCACGGTCGGGGCCACATCCGGATCGAGGCGCGCCGCCTCGCCGACGGCCTCGAACTCGCGGTGGGCGACGACGGCGAGGGCTTCGGCGAGCTGTTCAAGGAGGAACTCTTCCGCCCCTGGTTCAAGCGCGGTGAGGGCGGCGGGCTCGGTCTCGGCCTGCACAGCGCGCGGGTCGCGGTGGAACAGCTCGGCGGTCGCCTCGAGGCCCAGTCGCCCGGGCTCGGCCAGGGTGCGACCTTCACCATCCGGCTGCCCCTGTTCGAGGGACCGCCCGAGCAGGCGGAGGAGGATCTGCCGTGAACCAGGGACCTGGCAGGATCCTCGTGGTCGACGACGACCCGCTCGTCCGCGACGCGCTCGCCGCCAGCCTGGTCACCGCCGGCCACCTGGTCACGACCGCCCAGGACGCCCGCTCGGCCCTGCGCGAGCTGGAACGCGAGCCGCCGGAACTGGTGCTCTGCGATCTGCGCCTGCCCGGCATGAACGGCCTCGAGCTCCTGCATGCGCTCAAGACGCGCCATCCGGAGCTGCGCGTGATCGTCATGACCGCCTACGGTTCGATCGAGAGCGCGGTGACCGCGATGAAGAACGGCGCCCTCGACTACGTCACCAAGCCGATCGACGACCAGCTCCTGCGCCAGCGGGTCGGACGAGCCCTCGAGGAGGGCGCGCTCCGCCGCGAGAACGACGACCTCCGCCGTCGCCTCGATCAGGTCGACCGACGCACCGGCATCGTCGCCGGACACCCCAGCATGCAGCGCGTCCTGGCCAGCGTGGACGCCGTGGCCTCGACCCGCGCGACGGTGCTCATCCGTGGCGAGAGCGGCACCGGCAAGACCATCCTCGCCCGAGCCATCCACGCCCTCTCGGAACGCCGGGACCGTCCCTTCGTCGAGGTGAGCTGCGGCAGCCTCCCCGATCCCCTCCTCGAGAGCGAGCTCTTCGGCTACGAGGCCGGCGCCTTCACCGGTGCCGTGCGATCCAAGCCCGGCAAGTTCGAGCTGGCGGACTCCGGCACGATCTTCCTGGACGAGATCGCCAACGCCACGCCGGCTCTACAGGTGAAGCTCCTGCGCATCCTCCAGGACCGGGTCTTCGAACATCTCGGCGGCACGCGGTCCATCGAATGCGACGTCCGCCTCGTCTTGGCGACCAATGCCGACCTGGAGCGGGCCGTCCGCGAGGGGCGATTCCGGGAGGACCTGTTCTACCGGATCAACGTGGTCGCGATCGAACTCCCACCCCTGCGCGAGCGGCGCGACGACATCCCCGCCCTGGCCGAGCTCTTCCTGCGCCGCTATGCCCGCGACTACGGCAAGGAAGTCCGTGGTCTGGCACCGGCGGCCTTGCGCTTCTTCATGGACTTCGACTGGCCGGGCAACGTCCGCGAGCTGGAGAACGTGGTCGAGCACGCCGTGGTGATGGCCAAGGGCGAGGTCATCCAGCTCGACGACCTGCCCGGCCGCTACGGCGGCGACCCGAAGCTGGCGGCGGCGGAGCTGGGCATCCGACCCCTCAAGGAGGCGATGGAGGCACCGGAGCGTGACTACATCCTCCAGGTCCTGAAGATGAACGGGGGCAACCGCCAGAAGACCGCGGAGATGCTGCAGGTCAACCGGACCACCCTGTTCAACAAGATGAGGAAGTACGACCTCTTCGATGCCGACCTCGACCAGCACGGTGCCTGAGCCGGGCCGGCCCTGACCGGGCGCGGTTCAGATCGAGGACAGGATCAGGAGGACGTTCTCCGCCTGGGCGTATTCGGCCATGTTCTCCGCCAGGTCCAGCCCGAGGAGGAGCCGGAGCCGGGCATCCGTGGCCGGATCGAGGCGCCCTTCGAGCAACGGCATGATCTCGACCTCCTCCCGGTTGAGGTGCAGGAGGATCTTGCTGGCCAGGCTCTGGGCGTTCCAGGAGAACGAGGTGATGGCGCCCGGATCGTCGCTTTCGAGCGCCCTTCTCATGCCTTCGAGTCGATTGCGCATGTCGTCGCATTCGTCCTCGTGCCGACACATCCGGGCGTCCATGGCCGGATCGTCGTCGTGGAAGCAGGTGTGGAAGATGCGCTCCTCGCGGACGTTGTGACGTCCCTCGAGGAAGCGTTCGCCGAACTCGAGGGTCAGCTGACGGATCGAGGGGGCGATCTCTTTCTCGCGGCGACCATCGAAGACGGTACGTAGAAGTCTGGCGTAGCGACGGATCAGGTCGTGTTCGAGTTCGAGGACGCGAATCGTCCGGCTACGCCTGCTTTGAGCGACGGATTCGTCACGCTGGGTCGTGGACATCGGCTGCCAACCTCCGTGGGCCACTGATTCCATCACCAGGATGATCGATCCCGAGTGTGTGAATCCAATGACCATTGGGTGACGAATCGCGCCGGGGTCGATTCGTGACCAGGCCTGTCCTCCCCTGGGTATTTATCGACCCTTACCCGGACGAACTTGATTCCCCGCCGCTCCCCGGCGGGTTTTTTTTCAATTTCCTTAGTCTGGTCCCCGAGCGGGGTTGGGTTGGGGGGGCGGAAAACGCGATAAAGACACTGTGGCCCTTTATGCGGCCAAGTACGCTTCTGGACACCGAAGGCTTGAGGCTCGAGAGCATGACACGGCTTCGCAGGGACGAGGGTTCGACTCGCCTCGTGATGATCATCGCGGTCCTGGTGGTGATCGGTCTCGGCGCCTTCGCCGTGGCCCGGAAGATGGGTGGCGGCAACGTCGACGTCGAAGACGCCCTGAAGCGCGGTGACGTCGAGGCCGCCGTGCGCGGCCTCGACCGGATCCTGCGCGAGAGCCCCGGCGACGAGCAGGCCCTCTACTACCGTGGCATCTGCCAGATCGAGCTACGCAACGTCGAGCAGGGCCTCCGCGACCTCGCCACCCTCGGAGGTTCGCCGCGCTACCGCGACCTGGCCTGGCGGGCCCAGATCCAGGCCTACCTCGATACCAATCGCATCGCCGAGGCGAGGACCGAGGTGGAGAATCCGCCGGCCTGGGTATCCGGGACCGCCCTCGGCCACGAAGCGATGGGGCTCTATCACGAGGAACGCGCCCAGGATGCGATCGAACAGGCGGTAAAGCGGATCGGCGAGGCCAAGGGTGATCGTCGCGGCGAACAGGCTCGCGGCATGCTGACCCGTCTCGTCCATGCCGACAGCAAGATCTACGCCCAGAGCCTCGACAACGTGCTCGAAGTCCTGGCCGAGCGCTACGAGTTCCAGGAGGGCGCCCAGCTCAGCACCGTGATCGACCGGGGCCATCGGCACCTGCTCGCCGCGGTCGCCGAATTCGGCCGCGCCATCGAGCTGAGCGCGCGTCCGGACCAGGACCCGGTCCCGAACAGCCGCTGGGAACTGTCCGAGATCATGGTGGTGCGCGATCGGATGGCCGAGGCCGAGGCCAACTGGGCCGCCCTGGCCCGACTCGACGTCGATCGACTCGCCCGCGACCTCCTCCGCCAGACCCGCGCCGGTGGTCTCCGCAACGTCGCGCGCAGCCGCCTCGCCCGCTCCCGCCTCGACGCCGGTGACTTCGATGGCGCCATCGAGGTCGCCATGGAGCTGCCCGAGGTCGACGGTCACCGACCGCGTGACGTCGAGTGGGTGATGGCCGAGGCCTATGTCGGTCTCGGCAACGAGGACAAGGCCCTGGAGATCGCCCGCGGCTGGCTGAAGGTCTCCCAGAAGTTCGCGCCGCCCAACCTGATCGTCGGGCGCCACCTCTTCCAGCAGGGCGACTACGACGCCGCGCTTCCCCACCTCGAGGTGGCCCGTGGCAGCTCGGTCACGAGCGAGGCCGCCGAGCTCTACATCCAGTGCCTGCTCAAGCTGCAGCGCTTCGACCGGGCCACGGCCCTGCTCGAGCAACGACTCGAGGGCCGAGCCTCCGACTGGCAGGCCTTCCTGCTCAAGGTCCAGGCCATGGAAGGCATGGGCTGGATCGACGACGCGCGGGCCGAGCTGACCCGCGCCCTGGGCGGCAACTTCAGCCGTCCCGGCAGCGAGGCCAACCGGCAGCTCCGCGCCTACATGGACGCCTTCATCGAGCGCCACGACCTCCTGCCTCGCGACCTGCACACCGCCCAGGTGCTGTGGACCGACGACCCCGCCAACTTCGATTTCGGGCGCCGCTACCTCGATCTCCTGCTCGATGCCGGCGCGGTCGAGCAAGCGCACCGCGTCGCCGACGATCTGGTGAGCCGTTGCCCTCTCGACGACAACGCCCACTACGAGGTCATGATGAGCGCCGGCAGGGCCTACGAGCGCCTCGGCCGGCACGAACGCGCGGTCGCCTGTCTGATCGGCGCGCAGAAGGACCGGCCCTGGTCGGTCGAGGCGCACGTCGCGGTGGCCCGCAACGAGCTGGCCCTCGACAACATGGGCGGCGCCTGGCGGGCGATCGAAAAGGCCGAACTCCTCGAGCCCGAGGACGTCGAGCTGGCGCTGGTCCGGTTCCATGCCCTGGAGGCCCGCGGTGAACGCAAGGAGGCGATCGCCGCCGGCGCCCATCTGGTCGAACAGAACGTGCGCAGCTACGAGTTCGTGACCGAGCTGGCGCGCCTGCTCCTCGCCGAAGGGCTCCGCACCGAGGCCCTGCGCCTGCTGGCGGTGGTCTCGGCGGAGGAACTCCAGTCGCCCGAGCGCCGGATCGAACATGCACTCCTGACCCTGGCCGCGGGCGGCGAGGACGATGCCCGGCAGCGCATCGAGAGCGTGGTCAAGTCGGAGCGCTACGGCACCTCGCGGGTCCTGGACATCTCCCGGCGCCTGGCCGAGATCGGCCGCAACGACCTGGTCATCGAACTGCTCGAACCGCGCGTCGCCGGCGATGCCGAGATCGACCCGGCGGCGGTCGAGATCCTCGCTTCCGCCTACCGCGCGAGCGGCGCCGACGAACCCTTCCTCCGCATGCTGTCCCGGCTGCGACGCCAGGGCCGGAGGGGCATGTCGCACACCTGGGCGGCCGAGTTCACCAGCGCCAAGGGCGCGACCGCGGAGACGCTGAGCATCATCGAGGGTGCCGTCGCCGAAGGTGCCACGACCGAACGACTGCTCGAGATCGGTACCCGGACCGCGATCGCGGCCGGACGCCTGGATCTCGCCGCCGGCTTCCTGCGCGAATTCCGCAAGCTGCCGGACACGGGCGGCAAGACGCGCATCCGACTGAAGGCGGCCCTGACCGACGCCGAGGGCGACTACGTCGAGGCGGTCTCGATCCTCGAGACCGCGATCGAGAACTCCCTGCCCCACGAGCGTTCCGGTCTCTGGACCGACCTCATCGAGCTACACGGCCGCCACGGCCAGCTCGAGGCCCTGCAGAAGGCCGCCACCACCGCTCTCTCGCGCCAGGAGTGCCCGGCGGGCATGGCGCTGCGGGCGGCACGCTTCGTGCTCGAGGCCGGCGCGGCGAATGCCACCGTCGCCGTCGATGCCGGCATCGCCGTCGCTCCCGATCAGCCGGACGGCTACCTCGACAAGGGTCTGCTCCTGGTCGGCAAGGGCCGGCCCGGGGAGGCCATCGCCGAGTTCGAGAAGGCCTTCGCGCTGCGCGCCGACGGCAGCATCGGTCACGCCCTGGCCGTCGCCCTCGCGATCGGCGGCGATGGCGACGCCTGCCAGCGCTTCCTCGGCCGCCAGCAGGAGATCCTCGGCCAGGACACGGTCGCGATGGCGCGTTTCATCCTCTATCTGCGCCAGAACAAGACCACCGTGGCGATCGACTGGCTCGATCGCCTCGAGCACCCGAGCTGGGCGGAGCGGCAGTCGATCGGCGAGCTGGTCACCGGCGTGGCCGGCGTGCCGGAGAAGCAGGCCTTCATCGTGGATCGCCTGCCTCGCTTCATGCTGCTGATGAGCTTCGAGCAGTCGATCGACCTGGCCAAGGCGATCGCCAACGAGATCGAATCGACCCTGCCCGAGTACGGTCGCCAGGTGCGCCTGCTCCGCGCCCGGGCCCTGATGACCGACCCCGAGAGCTACAACGACGGGATCAGGATCGTCGCCAAGATCCTCAACGAATCGGACATGAGCGACGAGGCCGCCGTCTCGATCTATGCCGAGGCCTACCTGAAGGCCGAGCGCTGGGGTGATCTCGAACGCCTGATCCGTTACCTGCTCGAACGCAACGCGAGCCGCGACGGCTTCCTTCTCGACCTGGCGGCCAAGCTCCTGGCGGTCGATCGCGCCGAGGACGCGGCCAAGCTGGTTTTCCTGTGCAAGAACCGGGACGACCGGGTGATGCGGGCCCAGGCACGGGCCCTGTTCAAGGCGGGCGTTCTCGACCGGGCCGCGGCCATCCTCGATGGCCTGCAGTCGCGCGAACAGCGGGACTTCCTCTACTGCCAGATCATGGGCGAGTACCTGAGCGGTGATCCGAAGCGCCAGCGCGAGGGCCTCGAACTCCTGAAGGAGGCGGTCTACCGCTTCCCGATCGAGGATGCCGACGTCCACGTGGCGCTCGCGCGCGCGGCCTATCGGCTCGGCGAACGGGCCGAGGCGCGCAAGAACATCGAACGCTACCTGTCCTCGGCTCCGGCTTCGGCCCGCAACGTCGTCGTGGCCTTCGCGGTGATCAACGAGGTCGATCAGGCCGACGTCGACACCCTGGCCTATCTCCAGGATCGGCGTGCCCTGCTGGACCCGATGGGCCACTTCAGCATCAACTGAGGATCGCCGAGCCGGCGGAATCGGGACGGACGAGCCGACGGGCGGCGAGCTTCGGTTCGTCGCGCTCCTTCCAGCCATCGGACGCAGGTCTCGGCTCGACCGGGCAGAGCGTCGGCTCGGTGCGACGATCGCGGCGCCCGACGACGGTCGAATCCGCAGGGCGAGAGAACGGCCTGGGGCATTGCCAACGACCTCGTCGCCGCGCCTGCCCCGGGTTGGCCCTGCGACGAATTCTCGAAGCCACCATCACGGAAGCCCTTGAGAACCGACGCGGCCGACGACGGGCCGTCGGAGCCCTGGCGGCATGTCGCTTGCACGTTCATCAGGTCCGCAATCGCGGTGCCCACCCAAGGAGCGATCGAGGGAGGTTCCACCATGAGGGTCCGCGACATCATGAAACCGAGGATCTACACCTGCCCCGGCAGCGCCAGTCTCGGCGATGCCGCCAGGATCATGGCGGAACATGCCTGTGGCATCCTCCCGATCGTCGAGCCGAAGTCCCATCGGCTGCTCGGCGTGATCACCGACCGTGACATCTGCCTCGGCGCCCTGGCCGGTCAGGAGCGCCTCGATGCGATACCGGTACGCAGTGCCTTCTCCTGGCGATTGGTGACCTGCCGTGAGGACGACGACATCCTCACGGTCTGTCGGGCCATGAGCGAGAACGGGGTGCGGCGCCTCCCGGTCACCGATCGTCGGGGCATTCTGGTCGGCCTCGTCTCGCTCGACGACCTGGCGGGCCTTGCCTGCAGGACGATGAGCGACGAGGGCGTCATCCTGCGCGACGTCGTCACGCGCACCCTCGCCGCCATCGGCGAGGCCATCGCCCGGCATCAGGGGCCCATGACGACCGAGGTCGCCACGGTCGAGGAGTGACGATCGACTCCATCTGGCGTCGCCGTGACGGCGGACGACGGATCCGCATCGGATCCGCCCCTCGGCGCCGATTGGAGAACCACCATGCTACCGACCAAGCAACTGGAGAACTGGGATCCCTTCCGTGAGATGGAGAGCCTGTCGAAGCGGATGAACCGTCTCTTCGACATCACCGGCTGGAACGACGAGGCCGGCAAGGAGCTCATCGAGCGTGGAGACTGGTGCCCGTCCTGCGACATCAGCGAGACCGAGAAGGAGTACCGCATCCACGCGGAGCTTCCGAACGTCAAGAAGGAGGACGTCCACGTCACCGTGGAGAACGGCATCCTCACCATCAAGGGCGAACGTCGCGAGGAGAAGGAGGAGAAGGACACGAAGTTCCATCGCCGCGAGCTCAGCTACGGCGGCTTCATGCGCCGCTTCTCCCTGCCCGAGGATTGCGACGAGGGCAAGGTCGACGCCTCCTTCAAGAACGGGATGCTGAACGTCGCCATCGCCAAGGCGAAGGCCAAGACCGGCAAGATCAAGGAGATCGCCATCAACGGCTGACCTCGGCGACGGTCGACGGCGTCTCGGAGGTCGCCCGGCGGGCGGGCCGCACGTCTCGCCCGGCCCGCGCCGACGACCTGACGCTGCTCAGCCGGCCGCGAGTTCGTCGAGGCCCAGCACCGGGAGTTCCGGCCCCCGTGACAGGCGCTGGGCGAAGACCTCCCCCATCGAGGAGAAGGTGAACTCGTCGAGCAGTCGCTCGAACTTGCGCTGGTTCCGACCGAGGTTGACGTAGTGGCGGAAGCGACCGAGCAGACCCGCATGCCGGTAGAGGCGGGGCTGCTCGGGATCCAGCTCCCAGGGATGCAGGTAGAAGACGAAGGGGCGGCCCTCGGCGGCGGACCGGGTCAGCGCCTTGCGGGTCAGCCAGTAGGGAAAGAGGCGGAACCAGCCGCCGCCGCAGAAGGCCAGCTCGCGGCCCGCCAGTCGCCCCACCGTCATCGGGAACTCGAGGATCTCGCCGCCGGCCGGCAGCGCGATGCGGTAGAGGTCCTTCTCCGAGCCGGGAATGCCGTACTCCGGGTGCCGCACCGGAAAGATGCTCGAGTCCTGGCGGATGCCCTCCTCGTGGAGGATCTCCAGGGCCCAGAGGGTCTCCCGGGTGACGCTGAAGCAGGGCGCGCGATAGGAAGTCGGCGCGGCGCCGAGGATGTCGCCCAGGATGCCCTGGGATCGACGGACGTCGTCACGGAAGCTCTCGCGATCCAGATGCCAGATCGGCCGGTGACCATGACCGTGGCTGCCGATCTCGTGGCCGGCGGCGGCGAGCTCGGCAATCAGGCCGGGGATGCGCTCGGCGACCCAGCCGAGGACGAAGAAGGTCGCCTTGATCCCGCGACGATCGAGCAGCTCCCGGATGAGATGGAGGTTGCGCTCGACCCGCAGCTCGAATTCGCCCCAGTCCTCGGGCCGGATGCTGGCCTGGAAGACCCCGACCTGGAAGTAGTCCTCGACGTCGATGGTCAGGGCGTTCGCCAGAGCGCCCGGGCTGAGAACGGCGGTCAATGGGAGGCTCCGCTACTTGGCGCCGCGACCGGTGAGGCAGCGAACGGTCAGGAAGATGATGATGATGTCGGTCATCATGCACATCTTCTTGATGTAGAGGAGGTCGTAGGCGAGCTTCTTGCGCACGTCGCGCAGGGTCGAATCGTAGCTGTGGTAGACCTGGGCCAGGCCGGTGATGCCGGGCTTGACCTTGAGGCGGTCGGCGTAGTCCGGGATCTGACGCTTGAACTGCTCGACGAAGACCGGACGCTCGGGCCGGGGACCGACCAGGCTCATGTTGCCGGCGAGGACGTTGATGAGCTGGGGAATCTCGTCGAGGTGGCTGAGGCGGAGCAGGCGTCCGAAGGTGGTGACCCGGGGATCGTTGTCCTGGGCCCAGACCGGCCCGGTCGCCGACTCGGCGTTCTGGACCATGGTCCTGAGCTTCAAGATGTTGAAGGGACGGCCGTTCTGGCCGACGCGCTCCTGCTGGAAGAAGACCGGACCCCGCGAGGTCATCTTGATGACCAGGCAGAGCAGGGCCAGGAGCGGCATGAGGATGATCAGACCGACCGCGGCCAGCAACCGGTCCGTGACGTTCTTCAACGCCATGAAGCGGCTGTGCGGTGCTGCCGATGCGGTTCCGAGGGTCAGGATCATGACCTCTCTTCCGTCTCCTCGCATGGGGGGCGACCGGGGGGCGACCAGGGCAGGCCCGACCGGCACGCTGACCAAGGGCACTTCTTCGAGATCAGAGTCGTACAGGGCAACGAAAAGGCAGATGGGGGCCAGGGCAGTGGCCCAATCGCCCACGAGTATACACCTGAGACTAGACTCATCAACCGAAAAGACAGAATTCCCAGAGAGCTCTCCTTCGAGCTTAGTCGTTCATAGACAACGGCTTGGACGGCCTTACCGAAGCACGACGGGAGAATCCGAGCCTGGCTCCCCGACGCGGCGATCCAACCCTGGGAACGTCCATGGGCTAGCTATCGGCCGGCGGCGGGGCGGGTCGTGCGGCGATCTTTCCCAGTCGGTTTTTTCCTGCCGGTGGGAAGATCAGGGGCCCCTATCGAGCCGTCTGACCGTGGCGCCGTTCTCCCTGCGCTGACGAAGATCGAAGATACGGATCGACCAGCGCTCATTGGAAGAACCGGCCGGAATCTCGACGGCGTCATAGTGTCGCCTCAGGTCGTCGAAGAACTCCGCCCACATCGGGAACTCGCGCCTCTTCTTGGGCTTGTCGTAGTTGTCGAAGGTCTCCTCGGACGCGATCCAGTAGTCGACCGGTCGTCCGTCCAGGAGTGGATGCAGGAGGCGGTTGCCGGGCTGGAGGCCCTTCAGGGTCTCGGGGGTCCGCCGATAGCGCTCGACCGGAGGCAGGCGGTCGAGTTCGGCGAGGTGGATGTTGCGCCGGTCCAGCAGCGGCAGCGGGAACACCTCCCAGAGCGGGTTGTAGCCGAAGTAGGGCGCGAGGGTATCGCCGTCTTCGGTCTGCCAGGGCTTCTCGACCACGAAGACGTCGTAGCGCGGTCGACCGTAGCGCCGGGCCGCCCGGGCCTCGAAATCGAAGCGCTTGCGCTGATCGAGCCACTCCTCGAGCATCGCCTCGTGGTGGCGCAGGATGCGCTCCGACTCCTCACGATCGTAGTCGGCCGCCTGGGCCGCCTTCTCGCGCTCGGTGGCGATGCCGCGACGCGCTCGCTCGACGCCCAGATCGATGCGATGGAGGATCCAGCGGTAGCGTTCGACCGTCGGCTTGAGGATCAGGACCTCGTGGTCGTTGACGATCGTCGTGCCCGCGGGGACGTTGGCCCAGACCCACTCCATGGCGCGCAGGGCCGCGGGCTTGCCCCGCAACTCCAGCATCCGATGGACGAGGCCCGATCCGGGCGAACCCGGCCAGGGCAGGATGACGAGCAGCACGATGCCAGCGAGCAGCCGGTCGGGCCGCAGATGCCAGCGCGCCGCCAGGCGCCCGGCGATCCTCTCCGTCCCCCAGGCGGCGGCGATGGCCAGGGCGGGATAGACCAGCATCAGGTGGTTCGGCCGGATGCGCTGCGAGCTGGCGACCGCGAACAGGAAGTAGAAGACGCCCAGCCAGGCGGCCAGCATGAGAACCCGGTTGCGGCCCCGGCCCCGCGCCCCGATGGTGAGCCCGGCCATGGCCAGGAGACCGAGCGGCCAGCTGAAGCAGGACTCCGCCAGCGTGATGCGCAGGCCGTACCAGATCAGGTAGGGAATCCCGTACTTGTTCGGGTCCACCTCGCCGGCGCCGAAGACCATCCGGCCGACGTGACTCAGGACCTGGCTGAGATTGGTGCTGGCCCAGGTCGGATCGAGGAAGTTGTAGGGCGAGCCGACGAAGGCCGCCAGGACGCAGACGCCGAGTCCGAGGGCCGTGGTCCCCGGCGCGATGGCGCGGCTGCCCTCCGGCCGTGGGCGGAGCATGTGCGCGAGACCGAGCACGGCCATCATCGCCAACGGCGTGTACTTGGTCGCGAAGCCGAGGCCGATCCAGGCCGAGGCCAGGAGGTGATCGCGGAGGCGACCCCGCTCGACGACGTCGAGGATGGCGAGGAAGGACAGGCAGAGGAAGACCGAGGCGAGGGCATCGTTCTTCACCACCTGGCTGAAGGTGACGTGGGCCGGACAGATGCACAGGAAGACGGCGGCGAGGATGCCGATCCGCTCGCCCCCGAGACGGCGACCGATCCTCCAGGTGAGCAGCACGCCCAGGCTGCCGTAGAAGGCCTGGAGCAGACGAGCGATGACGTAGATCGGCCCGCGTTCGTAATTGAGGAAGTCGTCGCCGAAGTCGGCCGGGCTCTGGTACTCGCCGAGCAGGTGGCGCCCCACCAGGTAGCGACAGCCGAAGGTGAAGAAGTTCAGGTAGTAGCCGAGCGCCGGCTTGTTGAACCAGTGCGGATTGAGATCGAAGCCGCCCCGCCCGTCGTAGAAGTTCACCGAGCGCTCGACGTTGTTGATCTCGTCGCCATAGAAGCTGTAGGGCAAGGCGACGTCGAAGGCGCCCATGGCCCGGAGGACGAAGGCGAGCGCGACGACGGCCAGGATCGGCCACCTGCGGACGACTCCTCCGTTCATGCCATCTCCCCGAACAGCTCGGCGGTCTCCCGACCGACGTCGCGCCAGTCGCGCCGACCTCCCCAGGCGGCGATCTCGGCGCGATCGTAGGCGCGATCGAGAGCCCGGTCGAGGGCCGAGCACAGGGCCCGCGGGTCGCCGAAGGGAACCACGAAGCCGCGGTCGCCCTCCCCCACCACCTCGCGGTTGCCACCCACGTCGGTGGTCACCACCGGACAGCCGCAGGCGAGGGCCTCCTGGAGCACGTTGGCCCAGCCCTCGTTGCTGGTCGCCAGGACGAAGAGGTCGGCGGCCCGATAGTAGTCCGCCAGGCGATCGTGCGGGACCTGTCCGACCAGCTGCACCCGGTCCGCCAGCCCCAGCTCGGCGATCATGGCCTCGATCCGCTCGCGGTCGTCGCCCTCGACACCACCGCCACCGACCACGAGGTAGCGGAGGCCGGGACGCGAGGCGCAGAGTTCGGGCAGGACCTCCAGGACCCGATGGACGCCCTTGCGCGGCACCAGACCGCCGACCGTGAGCAGGACCGGTCCGGCTCCCGGTTCGAGACCGAGCCGCGCGCGAGCCTCGGCCCGGTCACCGGGGCCGAAGAGCCCGAGGTCCACGGCGTTGCCGATCACCCGGATCGGCAGATCATGGCCGACCAGCTCGCGGGCGAGATCGGCCAGCGAGGCCGAGACGGCGACGATCCGATCGGCGCCCTCGAGGCAGCTGACCAGCCGGCCCCGCCGGGCGTCGCGGGCATAGGAACCGATCGTGCCCCTGAGGGTCACGCAGACCGGGATGCCGAGCCGTCGCCCCACCTTCACCGCGCCGTAGCCGGTCGGATAGGCGAAGTGGGCGTCGATCAGGTCGAAGCGGTCCGGGACGGCGCGCAGATAGCGCAGGAGCGCCGAGGCGAGGAAGTCGCCGTCGAGCTGCTTCAAGAGACCGGGCAGGTAGAAGAACCGGCGGTCGTGGACGGGCAGGCCGTCGACCAGCTCCTCGGCCGGAACCGACGCGGCGCTGCCGGGCCGCAGCAGACCGAGACCGGGAAACCAGGGCCGGAGCCGGAGCACCTCGACCTCGACCGCCGCCGGCAGGCCACGCAGACGCTCCTTGATGAAGACGCCCTGCCCCGGCGTCGCCGAGCCCGGGAAGATGGTCGAGACCGAGAGGACCCTCATGCCCGGACGGTCGCCGTGGCGAACCGACGGCGCCAGGATTCGAAGCAGAGGATGAGCCAGAGCGGGCGGGCATGATCGGCCCGGCCCGACAGGTGTTCGGCGAAGAGACGCTCGATCCGCCCCCGATCGAGCAGTTCGGCCACGCCACTCGACGGCGCCAGCACGAGGTCGCGGAAGAGCGGGGCCAGGTCACCCCGCAGCCAGGCGGCGAGCGGCGGCGCGAAGCCGCTCTTCGGCGCCTCGGAGATCTCGCGACCGACCCGGCTGGCCGCCAACCGGCGCAGCAGGAGCTTGCCGGTCGTGCCCTTCAGCTTGAGCTCGGCCGGCAGGCGGAAGGCGAGTTCGACCATCTCCTGGTCGAGGAGCGGCGAGCGGACCTCGAGCGAGTTGGCCATGCTCATGCGGTCGACCTTCGCCAGCACGCCCTCGGCGAGGTAGGTCTTCAGGTCGGTGCGCAGGATGCGACCGAGCAGGTCGCGCTCCGGTTCCTCCTCGAAGCGGGCGACGAAGGCGTCGGCGGCGCGATAGCCGTCCAGCGCGCGCCGGAACTCCGGGCGATAGAGCGCGGTCTTGGTCTCCGGCCGGAAGATCGACATGTCGAGGAAGTAGGCCTCGGCGGCGCTCAGCGACAGGTTGCGCAGGCCCCACTTGAGCCGGAACTTCTTCGGGAAGCGATCGAGCTTGGGATAGATCGCCGCGATGGCGCCGACCAGACCACGGCCGAGCGCACCCGGCAGCCGTTGCCGCCAGCGGTCGAGCAGGAGGTTCTGCGAGTAGCGCCAGGCGTAGCCACCGAAGCTCTCGTCGCCGCCGTCGCCGGAGATGGCCACCTTGACGTCCTCGCGGGCAAGCTTGGAGACCAGGTAGCTCGGCAAGGTGCTCGAATCGCCCAGCGGTTCGTCGAGGTAGTCGGCCACCTCCTCGAACAGGCCGGTGATCTCGCTGGCCGCGGAGCGGGTGCGATGCCGGGTTCCGAAGCGCGCCGCCACCGCCTCGGCGAGGCGGACCTCGTCGGAGTTGGCCGAGTCGAAGGCGATGGTCCGGGTCTGCAGGGGTTCGTCGAGGAGACCGGCCGCCGAGGAGACGACCAGGGTCGAGTCGATGCCCGAGGACAGGAAGGCGCCGAGCGGCACGTCGGAACGCAGCCGGATGCGCACGGCCTCGTCGAGCACCGCCGCGACCCGCTCGAGGGCCTCGTCACCGTCGAGGCCCGCGTCCGCCTGTTCGGGCAGACGCCAGTACTCGCGCAGGCTCTCGCGACCGTCCTCGCGGACCAGCATGGTCGCGGCCGGGACCTTGGCGATTCCGCGGAAGATGGTCTTCGGCGCCGGCACGTACTGGAAGGTGAAGAAGTCCTCGAGCGCCTCGTGGGCGAGCTCCCGGGGCAGATCCTCGATCTCCAGCAAGGCCTTCAGTTCGGAGGCGAAGTAGAAGCGATCGCCGACGGTCGCGTGGTAGATGGGCTTCTTGCCCAACCGGTCGCGGACCAGCACCAGCCGACGTCGCGGCGCGTCCCAGAGCGCGATCGCGAACATCCCGCGCAGGTGGTCGACGAAGTCGAGACCGTGATCCTCGTAGAGGTGTGGGATGACCTCGATGTCGCTGCGGGTGCGGAAGCGATGACCGCGCGCCTCGAGCTCGGCCCTGAGTTCGACGTAGTTGTAGATCTCGCCGTTGACCACCACCGTGACGCTGCCGTCCTCGTTGGCCTGGGGCTGGTCACCGGTGTCGAGGTCGATGATGGCGAGGCGGGCATGACCGAAGACGGTCCCGCCCAGATCCTCCTGGTGGTTGCCGTCCGGGCCACGCCGGGAGAGGGCCCGACACATCCGCCGGACCTCGTCGAGACTTCTCTGCGCGCGCCCGGGGGCCGCGACCATGCCGGCGATGCCGCACATTCAGCTCGCCGCTCCCGCTGGCTCCGGCTCGGGCTCCCGCGCCGCGGCCTGCGCCTGCAACCAGGCCTGGCGTTCTCGATGACGGAAGATCGCCGACTGCTCGCGGGCGATGATCCCCAGGACGCCGACGACGCCGAAGTACCACCAGAGGAAGTCGATCTTCATGTGGCTGCCGAAGGAGGAGGCGATCACGAAGGCCCACATGATGCCCTCGAGGATCTGACTGGCGAACCAGATCTCGCGCCGCGTCCGCGGGTCGTAGCGGAGCCGCCGGACCCGATAGAGGATCAGGAAGGCGAGCACGAAGAGCCCGAAGAAGGGCATCGAGAACACGACCCCGCCGTCGGCGAGGGCCTGCACCCAGGTCGAGTGGGCGACGAAGCCGACGTGGCCCGGCGTGCCCTCGAGGTGCGGTTGGTAGGGAATCGGCGTCTGGCCGGCGAAGTAACCGACGTAGCGCGGCGAGAGCATCTGGAAGTTGTCGTGGCCGACGCCGACGATGGGCGACTCCCAGAACATCTTCATGCCGGCCTTCCACAGCTCGACTCGGCTCTGCGAGGCGAATCCCCGATCCTCCTCGCCGGCGAAGGTGGTCATGAACCGGTCCCACTTCGCCTGCGGGGTGACGATGGCGAAGATCACCGTCATGCCGACGATCGCGGCGAAGCCGGCCAGCTTCTTCTTCCCGCGCACGGCGAGGAAGATGAAGATCGCGAACATGGTCAGGAAGCCGCCACGCGAGCCGGTGCCCATGATGCCGAAGAGCAGGAAGGGCGTCACCGCCATGGCGAACTTGCGCTCCCGCTGCGAACCCTCGATGAAGCGGTAGAAGAGCAAGGGCAGCGCCATGACGAAGGTCATGGCCAAGTAGTTGGCGCCGCCGCCCTGCGCGGCCGAGACGTTGGCGCGCGAGGCATCGCCGCCACCCAGCGTGATCACCACGACCGATTTCAGGGTCCAGAGGTTGGCGATCAGGTTGACCCAGAGGAAGGTCATCAGCTGGGGCAAGGTCCGGATCAGCTGGACGATCAGGAACATCACGATGATCAGCTTGATCACCGCGATCGTGGTCTCCATCGAGACGTCGGAACTCTTCACCGCGGTGAAGGTGGAGATGAGCATCGCCGGCACGATGGTCATGGCCAGGGCCATGATCGGCGGCATGCGCAGATCCTTGGCCCGCACCGCCCAGGAGACGATGGTGGCGATGGTCAGCCAGTAGACCGGCTGCCACCAGGTCGGCTCGTCCCAGACGTCGGGACGGAAGTAGTACATGACCGTGGTGGCGTAGAGGCCGAAGCGCGGCTTGCGGAGGGTGAGGCCGATCAGGATCGGCACGATCACCATCATGACGGCGAGGCGTAGACTCATGCCCGAGCCCCCTCGACCGCCAGGCCCGCCGGTCGCCGGCCGGGCACGAGGTCCTCGTAGAGTCTGGTGTAGGCCTCGATCATCCGCTCCAGTCCGAAGAGATCCACCACCCGCTCCCGCCCGCGCCGCGCCAGGGCGGCCCGACGCGCGGGGTCGGCGCGCAGGTTGCCCAGCTCGGCCGCCAGCGCCCCGACCTCGTCCGAGGGCACCAGGATCGCCGTGCCCTCGCGGCCGGCGACGTCGCCGTTGCCACCGACGTCGGTGGCGATCACGGCGCGTTCGCAGGCCATGGCCTCGACGATGGTATTCGACATGCCCTCGTAGAAGGAGGGCTGGACGTAGACGTCGGCCGCCTTCATCACCGCCGGCGCGTCCGAGCGGGGTCCGAGCAGGCGCAGGCTCGCGCCGATCCCCTCCTCCGCCGCGACCGCGCGGACCCGATCCTCCTCGGGCCCGCCGCCGGCGATCACCAGGAGATCTTCGGCCGAGCGGCCGGGCATGCGGGCGAAGGCCCGGATCAGGAGCGGCAGGTTCTTGACCGGGTCGAGCCGGCCCACGGTGGCGACGGTGAAGGGCGAGCGCAGCGCCGGGTCGGCCTGATGAGCCGCCATGCGTCCGAGGTCGATCCCGTTCGGGATCACCACGATCTTGCCCTCGGCGACCCGGAAGTCGCGCCGGTATTCCGCCTTCATGCTGGGCGTGAGCGCCACGATCCGGTCGGTGACCAGACCGAGGAGACTGCCGATGATCCGCCGGCGCAGCTTCTCGCCACCGGCGTTGGCCAGGTCGCGACCGTGGTGGCCGTGCACCCGATACCGGACCCCGGCCTTGCGGGCGGCGAGGATGCCGTCGGGATAGGTGCCCCAGTTGCGGGTGTGGAGGACGTCGGCACCGAGTTCGCGCAGCCGCGCGGCGATGAGCCGGTAGGCGCCGGTCTGGCGGCCTTCGGGAATGCCCAGGCTGATCACCTCGCCCTGACGGAGCCGCGCCGCCAGTTCGATGCGGTCCCGCATCGACAGGATGGTGTGGCGCACGCGGTCGGGGTCGGAGCCGTTGACGATGTTGACCAGCCCGTTCTGCAGGCCGCCGATGTCGAAGCTGGTCACCAGATGGACGACGTGCAGGCTCATGCCGGAGCCCCCGTCCGCGCGACGTCGATCCGGAGCGTGCGATCGAGCGCGTCGAGCCGCGGCTGCCAGGCGAAGGCCTCGGCCACGAAGGCGCGACCGGCCCGGCCGCGGCGCCGGCACTCGTCGGGGTCCTCGAGCAGATCCACCACCGCCCGGGCGTAGTCCTTCGCGCTCTCGGCCGCGATCACCGGCCCGAGGTCATCGAGGCCGAGGGAGGTCACGATGCGTGGCGCGGTGATCACCGGCAGCGCCCAGGCCATGGCCTCGAGCACCTTGTTCTGGATGCCCTGGGCGACCCGGAGCGGCACCAGGCTGAGGGTCGCGTCGGCGAGGTGGCGCCCGATGTCGGGCACCGCCCCGGTCACCTCGACGCCGGGCAGCGCGGCCAGGGCCCGGACCTCGGGCGTCGGGTCGCGACCGACGATCTGGAAGCGGGCATCGGGGTGCTCGTCGAGCACCAGCGGCATGATCTCATGGGCGGCGTAGACGACGGCGTCGACGTTGGCCTGATAGTCCATGGCGCCGACGAAGATCAGGCGTTGTCCCGCTCGGTCACCTTCGGTGCGCTCGATCTCGGGCAGGTCGACGCCGTTGCCGATGGCCACGATCTTGTCGCGACGTTCGACGCGGTCGGCGAGCAGGACGGCCTCCTGTTCGGTACACAGGATGACCGAATCGAAGTCCTCGACCAGCTTCTCCTCGTAGCGCGCCAGGCGCCGGGCCTCGAGGCCGTAGATCCTCGCCTTCGGGCCCCGGCCCAGGGCCGCGTAGCTGCGGAACTTCTCGGAGTCGACGTCCACCATGTCCATGACCTTGAGCGGCAGATCGAGGCCGTCGAGATAGGGTGCCATGGACGAGGAGTAGCACAGGGCGAGGTCGATGCCCTCGCGCGCGACGAGGTCGGCGACCGCGGCCTTCAGCTCGGCCGAGTCGAACCAGGCCAGGCTCAGCGGCGCCGAACCGAGCAGGCCGAGCAGCGCCTTGATACGGGCCCGGTTGCGCCGGAGCGGGAGGGCGTGGACGCTGGCGCAGAGACCCTCGAGCTGCTTCAGGTGGACGACGTCTCCGGGATCGTCGTAGAGGGTCACCAGGTGGACGCGATGCCGCGCCGCCAGGTGCCGCAGCCAACGGTGGGACCTGATCTTGTCGCCCTTGTCGGGCGGATAGGGAATGCGATGAACGAGATAGAGGATGTTCATCGTTCCAGGTCCCGCTTCAGCCGCGGCGTCCCGGACGCTCCCGGACCCGGCCCGCGTTGGTGACGACGCAGCCGATCACGCCGACGCCCGAGGCCGACAGGGCCTCGATCGCGTGCTCGGACTCGCGCCTGGGCGTGGCGCTCAGCTTGACCACCATCAGCACGCCATCGAGCTCGCGGCCGATCACCGCCGCATCGCTGGCCTCGTTGACCGGCGGCAGGACGAAGACGATCCGATCGAAGTCCTCGCGCCAGGCCGCCACCATGCCGGCCAGGGCCTGGCTGGCGAGGAGGCCGCCGGGATTCTCCACCGCGCGTCCGGCGGTGACGAGCTGGAGGTTCGCCAGACCGGAGGGCACCATGGCCTTCCGGGGGTCGAGCTTGCCCTCGAGGATCTCGGTGAAACCGGGCTGATCCTCGGCGACGTCGAAGAAGCCGCGCAGCCGCGAGCCGCGCAGGTCGGCGTCGACCAGCAGGATCTTCTGGGTCAGGTCCTCGGCGAAACAGACGGCGAGGTTCGAGGCGGTGAGACCGGCGCCCTCGTCGGTGACCGCCGAGGTGACGGCCAGGACCTGCGGCACCTTGCGCAGGCCGAGGATGTTGGTCCGGATCGCGCGGATCTGCTCCGAGCGCTGATCGGTCGGGGCATGCAGGGTGAGCAGGAGCTCGCCGAAGCGGTGACCGCCGCCCGAATCCACGAAGGTCTGCCGGGCCCGCTCGATTCCGGCGGCGATGCCCTTCTTGACCTTGTGGCTCTCCGGCTGGGGCAGCTCGATCGCGGCGGTCTCGACCGGCATGACCGGGCGTCGTGGAGGCTCGCTGCGCGCGCTCTCCTTGCGGACCGGCTCCGTTCGAATCGGCTCGGTGCGGACGGTCTCCGCGCGGGTCGGCTCGGGACGCGGCGCCTCGACGCGCGACGTCACCGGAATCTCGGTGACCGTCCGGGGCGCGGGTGCCGGCGCGGGCTTGGGGGCCGGAGCAGGAGCCGGGGCGTCGACCGTCTGGCCTTCCCGGCGCTTCTTGCGCTCCTCTTCCGCCTTCTTCAGGGCGTCGTGTATCCGGCCCATCTCAATTCCTCAACGCGTCTTGCTGGCGAAGAAGGGCAGCCGGAGGAAGGACTTGCGCGTCTTCGCCTCCTTCTCTTCGGCAGCCGCCCGCTTGAAGTTCCAGTCCGGTCCCTCGATCTCGCGAATTGCGGTCAGGACCACGTTGGCCGCCACCTTGTTGGTCTCCATGGTGAAGGCGGTGATCAGCACCCGGTCGCAGAGCAGGTTGACCAGGCGCGGCACGCCTCCCGAATACCGGTAGATCATGGCCAGCGCCCGCGAGGAGAACCGGACCCGATGGTGCGGTCCCGCGATCCGCATGCGGTGCTGGATGTACTGCAGCATCTCGTCCTGGTCGAGCGCGGTCAGGTGGAAGCGCATCGCGATCCGCTGTCTCAGCTGCAGGAGGCTCGGGTGCTCCAGCTTGCGCCGGAGCTCGGGCTGGCCGAGCAGGAGGATCTGGATCAGCTTCTCGGTCTCGGTCTCCAGGTTGGAGATCAGCCGGACCTCCTCGAGGGTCGACAGCGGCAGGTTCTGCGCCTCGTCGATGATCAGGATGACGTTCTTGTCCTGGGCGAGCATCTCGATCAGGAACTCGTTGATCGCATCGAGGATCGCGACCCGGTGCACCTGGTCGACGTCGAGGTGGAACTCCCGGGCGACGCTGTAGAGGAGCTGGATGCCGGTCAGGCGCGGATTGGTGATCAGCGCGCAGACCGTGTCCTCGTCCATCTGCTTCAGCATGCTGCGGCAGAGGGTCGTCTTGCCGGACCCGATCTCGCCGGTGAGCACCGCGAAACCCTTGCGCGCGGTCACGGTGTAGAGGAGCTGGGCCAGCGCCTCGTTGTGCCGCTCGCTGGGAAAATAGAAGCTCGTGTCCGGCGTGTTGTTGAAGGGCGGCCGTTCGAAGCCGAAGAACGACTCGTACATTCTTCAGCCTCCGTAGAGCTTGTCGAGCAGGTCGATGAGCGGCGTCGGCAGGACGGCGTTCATCGAGGCCTCGAAGTAGCAGTAGTGGATGAATCCGAGGACCAGGACGACCAGGCCCACGATCAGGTAGTTCCTGATCTTCCGATTGCGCTCCCCGATCCGTTCCTCTTCGGTCTGGATCTCGCTCACCTCACCGAGGATCGGCACCGGCAGGCGGCTCTGCACCTGGCCGGAGGTGAGGAAGGTCATGCTCGAGAACTCCTTCAAGAAGGCGAGACCGATGCCGAGAAGCGCGCCGGCGCCGGCGCCGATGGCCATGAACAGCGGGATCGACGGGAACACCGGCCGGGTGTTGGGATTCGGCAGTTCGAGGGTCTCGAACAGGTCGCTGCCCTTGCCCTTGACCCGTTCCCAGGCGCTCTCGATGGCGCTGTAGCTGCCGTCGGCCTGCCTCTCGCGACGCTTCAGGTCGATGATGTCGTTCTGGAACTTGGTGTCGGTGGCCGAGAGGTCGAATTCGCGGGTCAGTTCGTCCTGCACCTGCTCGAGCCGGCGCATGACGCCCTGGAGCCCGTTGCGGTAGCCCTGGATCTCGCGCTGGAGGTCGTACTTCTTGCCCTCGAGGTCGACGTAGACCTGGTTCTGGGTCAGCTGGACCACGCCCTCGACCCGATCGGGCATCTCCTTCCACTTGGCCTCACGGTCCTCGATCTCGGCGCGCAGGTCCCGGACCGCCGGCACCAGATCGGTCCAGTTCTTGTTGACCACCAGGTCGTTGAGCTGGGTCTTCAAGGCGTCGATGGCGAGCCGCTCGGCAGCCTTCTTGGGGTTCTGCACCTGGCTGAAGACGCTGCTGGTCTGGCTCTGGTCGCGGAGCTGCATCTCGATCCGGTCGTACTGCGCCTCGAGGTTGCTGATCTCGATGCGTAGGTCCTGGGCCTTCAGGTTGAGATCGCTCTCCTCCTTCAGGTGGGTCTTGCGGATGCCCACCAGGCGGTAGTCGGGCGAAGTCTTGAAGGTCTCGTAGGCACCCTCGAGCTGCGCCAGCTGGTTGCGGAGGTCCTGGATCCGCGCCTTCTGCTGCTCGTAGACGCCGAGGGCGGAGTTACGGTAGTCGCGCCGGAAGAGCTCCGCGTAAGATTCGCGCAGCTCGTTGAGGAACTCGACGTTGCGCTCCTGGCTGCGGCCGGTGTAGGTGAACTCGAAGGTGTCCGCGCCCGGCTTGGTGTCGCTGCCGTTGCGCGCGATCTCGAGGTTGGTGAACACCCGCTTGTAGAACTCGGTCTGCTCGAGCGGGTCGTTGAGGTTGTAGCCCTCGGTCAGGCCCACCTTGCGGACGATCGGCTCGAGGAAGCGCTGGCGCTTGATGTCCGGGACGATCGTGGTGAGCAGGGGCTTGTGCGGGATGGTGGCCGAGACGCCGGCGAGCACGCCCGAGAGCATGCTCGGGTCCTTGATCTTGAAGCGCGTCGACTGGGTGTACTGCGGCGGGACGACGTAGGCAACGAGGCCCGCGATCAGGGTCAGCAGGACGAAGGGGACCAGGATCAGGCCCAGCCGGCGCCGGAAGATACCGAGGTAATCGGCGAGGCCGGGCCCCTGCTCCACCTCGTAGGGCTGGGGAAGAACGGTCTGGACTTCGGTGGCCGCCATGCGTTCCTCCTAGTTCCCGTAACCGCCGTAGCGGCCACTGCTGTCGATCTTGCCGTCCTCGAGGAGGTCGACCGCGGTGGAGATGCCCCGCACGGAGTTCGACAGCTCGCGGATCGGACGGGTGGTACGCCGGGTGAGGATCGTCAACTTGCCCCAGAAGTCCGGCGGAAAGTAGACCATGTCGTCGGGCAGCATGCGGATGTTGCCGGCCATGTAGCCGTTGACCAGCATGTCGTGGACGTTGATGTCGAGCACCTTCGGGTGCATCGGGTCGCCGCGCAGGACGCGCACGTGACAGTCGTCCGAGAAGGCCGGGAAGCCGCCGTTCGCGTCGACCAGGAGATCGATCAGGGTCATGTCGCCGGTGACCGGGACCTTGCCCACCGAGATGTCGCCGTCGAGGTCCTTGGCGATGACGTAGACGTTCTTGCTCTGGATGTTCACCGGCACCACCTGCACGGTGACGTCGCGGATGTAGGGTGAGAGCAGGATCTCCAGCTTGTCGCGGATCTGGGTCGGGGTCAGGCCCGCGACCTTCACCTGGTCGACGAAGGGCATGGTGATCGTGCCCTCGATCCGGACCAGCTGGTTGCCGGAGAGCTGGGGATTGTTGGCGATCTGGATGTTGAGCGTGTCGTCGGGGCCGATCACCAGCTCGTCGAGGTTCTCGGGCTGGGCGTAGCGATGGCCGAAACCCTCGGTGTTGACGCGGTCCCCGAACTCCTCGTAGCGACTGTTCGGGCCGTTGCAGGCCGCGAGCACGAGGGCGAACGAAGCCGCCAGGATCAACCGAATCTCGTTCATGGACTTCCCTCGGAGCCGAACTCCGCCTTGCCGTCTCCCCGACTGCCGCCCGAGCCCCGAGGCCCCGGAAACCGAGGTCGGCCGGAAACTGCTTCGGCTCTGTATCCTCTTTGGCTTTATCGACTTTCGTCTGCGGAAAATACACCTCCGGCGGAAGTTTTGGCCCCACCGGAAGCCACGGCGGCAGCATCGTCCCTCGACGAGATGGGCTGTTTCGCCGAAGTACGACCGCAGCACGGACCACGAGCCCTGAGGGGCGCGGATCCGAGGGATTCTGTCAGTCCCGGATCACTTCACCAAGCAAAGCAGTTTTTTTCCTCGAAGTTCTTACCCGCGGGCGACCTGCGACGACGCGGGCCGGGGGCTGGAGGGTCAGCGCCGCGCGGGGAAGGGATCGAGCCGGAAGTCCCGCGGCGGGCGCCAGGAGAGCTTGAAGCGGAGGATCGCGCCGACCGCCTCGATGGCGTCGGAGAAGCCGATCTTCTTGCCCTCGCTGTAGCCTCGACCGTGATAGGAGACCGGGACCTCGTGGATCTTGACCCCGAGCTTGGCCACCTTCTGGGTCAGCTCGGGTTCGACCGCGAAGCGCTTGGATTCGATCTCGAAGGCCTGGATCACCTCGCGGCGGAAGGCCTTGTAGCAGCATTCCATGTCGGTGAGGTTCAGGTTGGTGCAGAGATTCGAGAGGAGGGTCAGGATGCGGTTGGCCAGGTAGTGGAAGAAGCGATGCTGCTTGCGGTTGCCACCCTGGAAACGGCTGCCGAAGACGACGTCGGCCTGGCCGTCGAGGATCGGCTGGATCACCGCCGGGAACTCGGCCGGGTCATACTCGAGGTCGGCATCCTGGACGATCACGATCTCGCCCCGAGCCGACCGGAAACCGGTGGCGAGGGCCCCGGCCTTGCCGAGGTTCTTCTCGTGGACGATCAGGCGCACGCGCTCGTTCTCGCGCGACCGGGCGATCTCGACCGAACGGTCCCGCGACCCGTCGTCCACCATGATCACTTCCATGTCGATGGGGACGGCGGCGACCCGGTCGAGGATGGCCTCGAGGGTGGCCTCCTCGTTGTAGACCGGGATCACGACGCTGAGCAGCGGGCGTCGGACTGCATCCTGCGTCATCAGGCCAGATCCTCTCCGTAGTGGCGCGCGTAGTAGTCCCGGTAGGCGCCGGACCGGATCCGCCGCCACCAGTCCTCGTGGTCGCGATACCAGGCGATGGTCCGGGCGAGCCCCTCCTCGAAGCCGATGCTGCGACCGAAGCCGAGCTCGCGTTCGGCCTTGCCGCAGTCGATGGCGTAGCGAAGGTCGTGTCCCTTGCGGTCCTCGACGTGGGTGATCAAGGAACTCGGCTTGCCGAGCTGGGCGAGAATGGCCTCGACCACGGCGATGTTGGTCATCTCGCTGCGGCCGCCGAAGTTGTAGACCTCGCCCTTCTTGCCCTTCTCGAGGGCGAGGAGGACGCCACGGCAATGATCCTCCACCCAGATCCAGTCGCGCACGTTGAGGCCGCTGCCGTAGACGGGCAGCTTCCGGTCCTCCAGCGCGTTGGCGATCATCAGGGGGATCAGCTTCTCCGGGAACTGGTAGGGTCCGTAGTTGTTCGAACAGCGCGTGATCACGGCGTCGAGGCCGTGGGTCTCCACCGCGGCCCGGACCAGGAGATCGGACGAGGCCTTGCTCGCCGAATAGGGGCTGTTCGGCGCCAGCGGGGTGTCCTCGCGGAACAGGCCCTCGGCCCCGAGCGAGCCGTAGACCTCGTCGGTGGACACGTGCACGAAGCGCCCGAGGCCCCGCTCCCGGGCCAGGTCGAGCAGCACCTGGGTGCCGATCACGTTGGTCCTGAGGAAGGCCGAGGCGTCCTCGATCGAGCGGTCGACGTGGCTCTCGGCGGCGAAATGGACGATCGCGTCGACCTCGTCGTCGAGCGCGGCCCTGAGCCCGGCCGGATCGGCGACGTCGGCGCGGACGAAGTCGTAGTTCGGGTCGCGTTCGAGCCCCGCGAGGTTCTCGAGATTGCCGGCATAGGTCAGGGCATCGACGTTCAGGATGCGCCAGTCCGGACGCTCCCGACGGAGCAGCCGGATGAAGTTGCTGCCGATGAAGCCGGCCCCGCCGGTCACCATCAATCTCATGCGTTCCGCCTTTCGAGATACGGCACCAGCGCATCCTCCCAAGGCGGCATGGAATCCCCAATGGTCAATTCCAGGTTGAGGTTCCGGAGTTCGGAATTGGCCGGCCGGGGCGCGGGCCGGGGGAACTCGACCGTGGCGCAGGGCTCGATCCGGTAGTCGGATCGGCCGGCGGCGTCGAGCAGGGCCCGGGCGAAACCGTGCCAGCTGGTCCTGCCCCGCGCGCTCATGTGGTAGAGCCCCGGGTCGCCCTCCTCCACCAGGAGCCGGATCTGCCGGGCGGCATCGAGGGTCGAGGTCGGGCAGCCGAACTGGTCGTCCACCACCCGCAGCGAGGGCTTCTCGTCGGCCAGCCGGAGGATCGTGTCGGCGAAGTTCCGTCCGCCGGGCCCGTAGAGCCACTGCACCCGGCCGATGTAGTAGCGCCCGGCGTGGCGGCGGACCTCCTCCTCGCCGGCGAACTTGCTCTGGCCGTAGATCGAGGTCGGATTCGGCCGGTCGTACTCGATGTAGGCGCCGACCTTGGTGCCGTCGAAGACGTAGTCGGTGCTGACGTGGAAGAGCGTGGCGTCGATCGCCGCCGCGGCCAGGGCGAGGTTCTTCGGCCCGATCGCATTGACCGCGAAGGCGCTCTCCAGATCGGTCTCGCAGGCGTCGACCGCGGTGTAGGCGGCGCAGTTGACGATCAGCTCGGGCGCCGCCCGCAGCACCACGCCGCGGACCGAGCGCGCGTCGGTGAGATCGATCCCGTAGGCGACCTCGTCACCCTTCCGGGTGGCCGTCATCACCTCGTGCTCGGCCTCGAATTCCGCCACCACGGCGCGCCCCAGCATGCCGGCCGCGCCCACCACCAGGACCTTCACAGGTCGAGACGGTTGGCACCGCCCTCGTGGACCAGGTTCGCCGCCCGATGGAGCGACTCCCAGGTCCCGGCATCGGTCCACCAGCCGTCGAGGACCGACCAGCACATGCGCCCGTCGTCGATGTAGTAGTTGTTGACGTCGGTGATCTCGAGCTCGCCGCGCGCGGAGGGCTCGAGCCGCCGGATGAACTCGAAGACCGTGTGGTCGAAGAAGTAGATGCCGGTCACCGCCAGGTTGCTCTTCGGCTCCTTCGGCTTCTCGACGATGCGCAGGATGCGATCGCCCTCGAGCTCGGCGACACCGAATCGATGCGGGTCCGGGACCTCCTTGAGCAGGATGCGGGCGCCGCCACCCTGGGCGTCGTAGGCCGCGCGGGCCTTCTTCAGGTTGCCCTGGATGATGTTGTCGCCCAGGATCACGCAGATGTCGTCGTCGGCGGCGAAGTGCTCGGCCAGGCCGAGCGCCTCGGCGATACCGCCCTCGCCCTGCTGGTAGGTGTAGTTGACGTGCTTGAGGCCGAATTCCTTGCCGTTGCCGATCAGCTTGAGGAAGTCGCCCGCGCTGTTGCCCCCGGTGACGATCAGGATGTCGTCCAGGCCGGCGTTCACCAGGGCCTGGATCGGATAGTAGATCATCGGCCGGTCGTAGACCGGCAGCAGGTGCTTGTTGGTGACCTTGGTCGCCGGAAAGAGGCGCGACCCGAGACCGCCGGCCAGGATGATGCCCTTCACGACTGCTCTCCTAGTTCTCGCTGGCGCGATACCAGTCGATGGTGCGACGCAGGCCCTCGGCGAGATCCACCGTGGGCTCGTATCCGAGATGCTGGCGCGCCAGGTCGATCGAGGCAAGGCTGTGCAGCACGTCGCCCACCCGGGCGGGCTGGTAGTCGATGGTGACCGACTTGCCGAGGATCTCGCCGATCGTCCGGATCAGCTCGTTGACCGTGATCCGCGCGCCGATGCCGACGTTGAACACGCGCCCGGGAGCGCCCGGGGCCGCCATAGCCTTCAGGTTGGCCTGGACGACGTTGTCGATGTGCGTGAAATCGCGGCTCTGCTCGCCGTCGCCGAAGACGATCGGCGACTGGTCGTCCAGGATCCGGGTGACGAAACGCGGGATCGCCGCCGCGTAGTCCGAGTTCGGGTTCTGCCGGGGGCCGAAGACGTTGAAGTAGCGCAGGGCCACCGTCTCGAGGCCGTAGCCGGTGTGGAACACCTGGCAGAGATGTTCGCCATGGAGCTTGTCGGCCGCATAGGGGCTCTTCGGGGCCGGCAGCATGGTCTCGATCTTGGGCAGGGTCGGGCTCTCGCCGTAGGCCGAGGACGAGGCGGCGAAGACCACGCGCTTCACGCCCGCGTCCCGGGCCGCGAGCAGGACGTTCAGGGTGCCCCGGCTGTTGGCCTCGTGGGAACCGAGCGGGTCCTCCATCGACCGCGGCACGCTCGGGACCGCGGCCTGATGCAGGACGTAGTCGCAGCCGGCGATCGCGGCGCGCAGGTCGTCAAGTTCCTTGACGTCGCCGACGACGACCCGGATCTTGCCCTCGAGGTGGGCGAGGTTCTCACGGCGGCCGGAGCTGAAGTCGTCGTAGACGACGACCTCGTCGCCCCGCGCCTGGAGCGCATCGGCGAGATTCGAGCCGATGAAGCCGGCACCGCCGGTGATCAGGATTCGGGCCACGTCTCAGTCCTTTCCGTAGCTGTTCCGGATGACGTCGAGGATCCGTTCGGCCGCGCGACCGTCCCAGTAGCGCGGCACCTCGGGACGGCGGGTCTCGCCGCGCACGATCGCCAGGGCCTTGGCCTCGATCACCGCCGGATCGACGCCCACCAGGGTATTGCAACCGACCTCGATGGTCACCGGCCTTTCGGTGTTCTCGCGCAGGGTCAGGCAGGGAACGCCGAGGATGGTGGCCTCCTCCTGGATGCCGCCGGAGTCGGTGAGAATCAGCCCGGCATGAGCCTGGAGCTTGAGGAAGTCCAGGTAGCCGACCGGGTCGAGCAGCTTCATCCGTGGCGGCGGCGCCAGCCCGAGCGCGGCCAGCCGGGCGCGCGTCCTCGGGTGCACCGGGAAGACCAGATCGGTCTCGGCGGCCACCGTGGCCAGCGCGCCCCAGATGCCACGCAGGGTGCTCTCGTCGTCGACGTTCGAGGGCCGGTGCAGGGTCACCACGCCGTAGCCCCGCTCGCTCAGGCCGACGCGTTCGAGCACGTCCGACTTCTCGGCCAGCTCGCGGCTGCGCAGCAGGGTGTCGATCATCACGTTGCCGACGAAGTGGATCCGTTCGGCCGGCACGCCCTCCGCGCGCAGGTTGTCCTCGCCGCTGCGCTCGGTGACGAAGAGCAGGTCGCTGATCGCGTCGGTGAGAACCCGGTTGATCTCCTCCGGCATGCGCCGGTCGAAGCTCCGGAGGCCGGCCTCGACGTGCACCACGGGCAGGTGGAGCTTGCTGGCGACCAGGGCGCAGGCGATGGTCGAATTGACGTCACCCACGACGAGCAGGACGTCGATCGGGTGCTCGAGCAGGTACTTCTCGAAACGGATCATCACCTCGGCGGTCTGCTGGGCATGGCTGCCCGAGCCGACCCCGAGATTGACGTCGGGCTGCGGGATGCGCAGCTCCTCGAAGAAGAGGTCCGACATGTTCCGGTCGTAGTGCTGACCGGTGTGGACGACGACCACGTCGACGTCGTCCCGATCGGCCGCGGCCCAGGCCAGGGGCGCGATCTTCATGTAGTTCGGCCGGGCCCCGACGATGGCGCAGATGCGCAACGGCTTGCTCACGCGCCGCCCTCCTTGCGCTGGCGATACCAGGCGACGAAGCGCGCCACGCCGGTCTCGATGTCCGTCGTCGGCCGGTAGCCCAGCTCGGCCCGCGCCCGGCTGACGTCGGCGTAGGTCTTGGGCACGTCGCCGGGTTGTTCCGGCTTGCGGTCGATCACCGGTTCGCGCCCGAGCGCGGCGCCGATCACGGCGATCAGCCGCGACAGCTCCACGGTCTGGGACTCGCCCAGGTTGTAGATGCGATAGCCGGAGCAGCGCTCCATGCTGCGCAAGATGCCGTCGATGATGTCGTCGACGTAGGTGTAGTCCCGGCGGGTCCCGCCGTCGCCGAACATCGGCACCGGCTGGCCTTCGTCGATGAGGCGCGTGAACTTGTGGATCGCCATCTCCGGGCGCTGACGCGGCCCGTAGACGGTGAAGAAGCGCAGGCAGGTGACGTCGAGGCCGTGGATGTGGTGATAGGTGTGCGACAGCAGTTCGCCCGCCTTCTTGGTGGCGGCGTAGGGCGAGACCGGATGGTCCACCGGATCGTTCTCGCTGAAGGGCACCTTCTCGTTGGCGCCGTAGACCGAGCTCGACGAGGCGAAGACCACGCTCCGGGTGCCGGCGGCCAGCGCGGCGTCGTAGAGGTTGATCGTGCCGCGCAGGTTGACGTCGACGTAGAGGCCGGGATCGCGCAGCGACGGCCGGACGCCGGCCATGGCCGCCAGATGAACCACCTGGTCGATAGGCCTCTCGAAGGCCCGAACCACGTCCTCGGGCCGGCGCAGGTCGCCCTCGACCAGCCGGTAGGCCGGATCGTCGAGCCGCGCCGCCACGTTCCCCCGCTTGATCGCCGGGTCGTAGAAGTCGTTGAAGTTGTCGAAGACGACGACCTCATCGCCGCGCTCGAGCAATCGATCGGCGAGATGCGAACCGATGAAGCCCGCGCCGCCCGTCACCAGGATGCGCATGGGGATCTCAGAGCCTCCTGATCTTTCCGGGCGCGTCGATGTCCTTGGTCAGGTTACGGGCATCGACCACGCGACGCGAGTGCTCGACGATGACCTTCGGATCGAAGTTGCGGTGGTCGGTGACGATGACCGTGCAGTCGGCGGCGGCCAGGTCGGCCGGGCTGCCCGCGACCCGGGGCGCGAGGTCGGCGATCGGGTCGTCCGACTCGACGAAGGGATCGCAGTAGACCACGTCGGCGCCGAGCTTCTGCAGGACGCCGATCACGTCGATCGCCGGCGACTCCCGGCAATCGCTGACGTTCTTCTTGTAGGCGAGGCCCATCACCAGGATCTTCGAGCCGTTCACCGACTTGCGGTCCTCGTTGAGGACCGCGGCCACCTGCTCGACCACGTACTCGGGCATCGAGCTGTTGATCTCGTCGGCCAGCTCGATGAAGCGGGCGTGATAGTTCAGGGTCTTGAGCTTCCAGCTCAGGTAGTGGGGATCGATCGGGATGCAGTGCCCGCCGAGGCCCGGGCCGGGCCAGAAGGGCATGAAGCCGAAGGGCTTGGTGGCGGCGGCGCCGATCACCTCCCAGACGTTGACCCCGAGCTTGTGGCAGATGATCGCCAGCTCGTTCACCAGACCGATGTTGACGCTGCGGAAGGTGTTCTCGAGCAGCTTGACCATCTCGGCCGCCTGGGTCGACGACACCCGCACGACGGTCTCGACCGCGTGCGCGTAGAGGGCTTCCGCCATCTGCGCGCAGAGCGGGGTCACGCCGCCGACGACCTTCGGCGTGTTGTGGGTGTTGAACTTCGGGTTGCCCGGATCGACGCGCTCCGGCGAGAAGGCGAGGAAGAAGTCCTCGCCCACCTTCATCCCCTCGCTCTCGAGGCGGGTGAGGATGACCTCGTCGGTGGTGCCCGGATAGGTGGTGCTCTCGAGCACGATGAGCTGGCCGGGACGCAGATGCGCGGCGACGTTCTCGGTCGCGGCGACGATGTAGGAGATGTCCGGGTCCTTCGACTTCCGCAGCGGCGTCGGCACGCAGATGCTGATCGCGTCGACCTCGCCCAGGACCGGTCCGGGCAGCGCCGCCTCGATCATCCCCTGCTTCACCAGGGCCGAGAGTTCCTCGGTCTTGACGTCGCCGATGTAGCTCTCGCCGCGGTTGATCCGGGCGACGCGGTCCTCGGAGACGTCGATGCCGACGCTCCGGATGCCCGCCTTGGCGAACTCGACCGCCAGCGGCAGACCGACGTATCCCATGCCCAGGATCGCCACCCGGGCTTCCTTCGCCTTGATCCGTTCCAGCAGTTTCTTTGCGGTGTCGTTCATCTTCTCTCGACCTCGGTCACTCGACGGTGACGCTCTTGGCCAGGTTTCTCGGCTGGTCCACGTCGCAGCCCCGCTCGCGGGCCACGAAGTAGGCCAGGAGCTGCAGGGGCACGACGTTGACGATCGGGCTCAGAATCTCCGCGACGTGCGGGACGAAGATCGTCTCGTCGGCGATCTCCGTGATCTTCTCGTCACCCTCGTTGCCGATCACGATCATCTTGGCGTCGCGCACCCGCGCCTCCTCGACGCTGGTGATGACCTTCTCGTAGACCGGACTCCGGGTGCAGATCGCCACCACCGGCATGCGCTCGTCGATCAGGGCGATCGGTCCGTGCTTCATCTCACCCGAGGGATAGCCCTCGGCGTGGATGTAGGAGATCTCCTTGAGCTTGAGCGCGCCCTCGAGGGCGATCGGGTAATTCATGCCGCGGCCGATGAACAGGAAGTCCTGGGCGCCGGCGAAGCGCCGGGCGACCTCGAGGACCCGGCCCTCGGTCTTGAGGACGTTCTCCACCACTTGCGGGAGCTGACGCAGCTCCAGGCAGTGCCGGCGCAGCTCGTCGACGCTCAGGTGTCCGCGGGCGCGTCCGAGGCGGAGCGCGAGCAAGAGGAGCGCCACCAGCTGGCTGATGAAGGCCTTGGTGGAGGCGACGCCGATCTCGGGACCGGCATGGGTCATGATGCTGCCATCGGCCTCGCGGCTGATGGTCGAGCCGATGACGTTGCAGACCCCCACCACCCTGACGCCGGCCTGCCGCGCCATGCGCATGGCCGCGATCGTGTCGGCGGTCTCTCCCGACTGGGAGATGGCCACCACGAGGCCGTCGGGGTCGAGGATCGGATCGCGATAGCGGTACTCGGAGGCGTAGTCCACCTCGACCGGGATCCGCGCCAGCTGCTCGATGTAGAACTTGGCCACGTGGCCCGCGTGCCAGGAGGTGCCGCAGGCGATGATGTGGATGCGACTGATCGCGCGCGCGGCCTCGTCGTCGATTCCCAGGTCGTCGAGGACGATCTCCCCGCGCGTCTCGTCGAGACGACCGAGCAGCGTGTCGGAGATGACCGTGGGCTGCTCGTGGATCTCCTTGAGCATGAAGTGCGGATAGCCGCCGCGCTCGGCCTGGGCCAGCGACCAGGCGATGTTCGTCTGCACGTAGGGCTGTTCGTGGCCCGAGGCATCCAGGATGCGCAGGCCGTCCCGGGTCAGCTCGGCCACCTGACCGTCGTCGAGGTAGACGAAGCGGCTGGTGTGCTCCAGCGCCGCGGTGACGTCCGAGGCCAGGAAGTTCTCGTTCTCGCCCAGGCCGATCACCAGCGGGCCGTCCTTGCGGGCGCCCACCAGCATCTCGGGATGGTCGGCATGCATGACGCCGATCGCGTAGGCACCCTCCAGGCGGCGGGTCGCCTCGAGCACGGCCTGCGCCAGGTCACCCCGGTAGCAGGACTCGATCAGGTGGGCGATGACCTCGCTGTCGGTCTCCGAGGCGAAGACGTGGCCCTGGTCGCGCAGCTCGGCGCGCAGCTCGCGGAAGTTCTCGATGATGCCGTTGTGGACCACGACGATCTTGCCGCTGCCGTCGCGGTGCGGATGGGCGTTGACCTGCGTCGGCCGACCGTGCGTCGCCCAACGCGTGTGGCCGAGGCCGATCGTGCCGCCGAGCCCCGAGGCCTTGAGCGCGCTCTCGAGGTTGTTCAGCTTGCCGACCTCGCGGAGGGTGACGATCTCGCCGTCCTTGATGACCGCCAGGCCCGCGCTGTCATAGCCCCGGTACTCGAGCCGTCTCAGGCCGTCGACCAGAAGGTAGGGGGCGTTGCGCTCGCTGGTGACGCAGCCGACGATTCCGCACAAGGTTCGCTCTCCCTAGTTGCCGCCCTGCTGGCGGCCGATGTGCTCGCGGAAGTAGTCCAGGGTCCGACGCAGGCCGTCCTCGAGCGGCACCACCGGCTCCCAGCCCAGGACGCGACGGGCCTTGGCGATGTCCGGCTGACGGATCTTCGGGTCGTCGACCGGCAGGTCGCGGTTGACGATCCGGCTGGTCGAGCCGGTGAATTCCACCACCTTGCGGGCGAAGTCGAGGATCGAGATCTCGCTCGGGTTGCCGATGTTGGTCGGCTCGACCTCCTCGCTCATCAGGAGGCGGAAGATGCCCTCGATCAGGTCCGAGACGTAGCAGAAGCTGCGGGTCTGGCTACCGTCGCCGAAGACGGTGATGTCCTCGCCGCGCAGGGCCTGCGAGGCGAAGGCCGGCAGGGCCCGACCATCGTTGAGCCGCATGCGCGGACCATAGGTGTTGAAGATGCGGACGATCCGCGTCTCGACCCCGTGATAGCGGTGGTAGGCCATGGTCATGGCCTCGGCGAAACGCTTGGCCTCGTCATAGACGCCGCGCGGGCCGACCGGGTTGACGTTGCCCCAGTAGCTCTCCCTCTGCGGGTGTTCGAGCGGGTCGCCGTAGACCTCGGAGGTCGAGGCCAGAAGCAGGCGCGCGTTCTTGGCCTTGGCCAGGCCCAGCACCTTGTGGGTGCCGAGGCTGCCCACCTTGAGGGTCTGGATCGGCAGCTCCAGGTAGTCGATCGGGCTGGCCGGAGACGCGAAATGCAGGACGTAGTCCACCGGCCCCTCGACGTAGACGAAGTTGGTCACGTCGTGGTGGATGAAGCGGAACTGCGGGTGGCCCATCAGGTGGGCCACGTTGTCCATGTTCCCGGTGATCAGGTTGTCCATGCAGACGACCTGGAAACCACGTCCGATGAAGAGGTCACACAGGTGGGAGCCGAGGAAGCCGGCGCCGCCCGTGATCAAGACTCTTTCCATGTCCTAAACCTCGGTGATCACGGCGATTGGAAGCGTTCGAGCGGGCCGATCATAGCAGGCACCGGATGCGACACAAATCGCCCTGAAAACTCGACGAGGACTCCTCCTGAAAGCCGCGTGAACATGCACTCGGAGCATCTTCCCTCGCTCGGGAGTCGGATGCGCCGATGCGGACCCGCCCCTTCTTCGGCCAGGGACGGACCTTAGCTGTTGCGCGGCTCGCCGCGGACCGGATTTGCCCGCGACGGGGTCTGGGATCAGGAGGCGAGGAACTGGTCGATGAAGCCGGTGTCGATCTCGCCGGCCTGGAAGTCGGCGTGGCGGAGGATGCGCTGATAGAGCGGGATCGTGGTCTTGATGCCCTCGATCACCATCTCGGACAGCGCTCGCTGCATGGTCTCGATCGCCTCCTCGCGGCTGGCGCGATGGACGATGAGCTTGCCCACCATCGAGTCGTAGTGCGGCGGGATGGTGTAGCCGGAGAACAGGTGGGAGTCGATCCGCACCCCGGGCCCCCCTGGGGGCACGTAGAGTCCGACCCGACCCGGCGAGGGCCGGAAGTTCGCGCTCGGGTCCTCGGCGTTGATCCGGCACTCGATGGCGTGCCCGCGGATCTTGATGTCCTCCTGGCGGAAGGACAGCTTCTCGCCGGCCGCGACCCGGATCTGCTCCTTCACGAGGTCGACCCCGGTGACCATCTCGGTGACCGGATGCTCGACCTGGAGACGGCTGTTCATCTCCATGAAGTAGAAGTCGCCGTGGGCGTCGAGCAGAAACTCGACCGTGCCGGCGTTGACGTAGTTGGCCGCCTTGGCCAGCCGCACGGCCGCCTCGCCCATCCGGGCCCGGAGTTCCGGGACCATCACCGGGCAGGGGGCTTCCTCGATCAGCTTCTGGTGGCGCCGCTGGGTGCTGCAATCACGCTCGCCGAGATGGACGACGTTGCCATGGCCGTCGGCGATGATCTGCACCTCGACGTGACGCGGCCGTTCGATGAACTTCTCGATGTAGACGCTGCCGTCGCCGAAGGCCGCCTGGGCCTCGGTCCTCGCCGCCTGCATCTCGCGGATGAGGACCAGCTCGGAGTGGGCGACCCGCATGCCTCGGCCACCGCCGCCGGCGGCCGCCTTGATGATGACCGGGTAGCCGATCTCGCCGGCGATGCGCCGGGCCTCCTTCTCGTCGTCGATCAGGCCGTCGCTGCCGGGCACGACCGGGACCTTGGCCGACTTCGCCAGCTCCTTCGCCCGGGCCTTGTGGCCCACCATGGCGATGGTCTCGGGCGAGGGGCCGATGAAGCCGATCTTGCAGCTCCGGCAGATGTCGGCGAAATCCGCGTTCTCGGACAGGAAGCCGTAGCCCGGATGGATGGCGTCGACGTTGGACACCTCGGCCGCGGCGATGATCCGGGGGATGTCGAGGTAGCTCTTGGCGCTCGGCGCCGGGCCGATGCAGATGGTCTCGTCGGCGAAGCGCCGGTAGAGCGCCTCCTCGTCGGCCTCGGAGTAGATCGCGACCGTCTCGACACCGAGTTCGCGCAGGGCGCGGATGATCCGCAGGGCGATCTCGCCGCGGTTCGCCACCAGGACGCGGGTGAACATGGCCGGGGCCCTTCCCTACTTCTTCGGCTTGATCGTGAACAGCGGCTGGCCGTACTCGACCGCCTCGCCGTTGCCGACCAGGACCTCGAGGATCTCGCCGTGCATCTCGGCGGCGATCTCGTTCATCACCTTCATGGCCTCGATGATGCAGAGCACGGTCTTGGGCGACACCTTGTCGCCGGCCTTGACGAAGGGATCGGCCGTGGGCGAGGGCGCCGAATAGAAGGTGCCCACCATGGGCGAGTTGAAGGTGACCGAATCACCCTCGACCGACTCGGGGAGCTTCGCCGATGCCGCCACGGGCATCGACGCGAAGGGCGCGGGCTGGGGCATGGCGGCGGGGGCGGCCATCATCGGGGGCATCGCGAAGGTGGTCGGGGCGTTCGCGCCCGCCTTCTTGAGCCGGACCTTGGAGTCGCCGCTCTCGATCTCGATCTCGACGAGATCGTTCGAGTTCATCAGGCGGACCAGCTTCTTCAGTTCCTCGAGGTTCATCTCTCGTCCCTGCCGTTCACCTCTTCAGGTCCCGTTCGAGTTGGGACCGGCCCATCGAAACACGGCCCCAGGGGAGATTCAAGGCCGATAAGACCTTTTTGAAAGCCGGTTTAGGCACCGCGGGCCGGATCGGTCGAAGGTGCGTCGTCAGCGAGGAGCAGACGGGCGATGCGCAGGGCATTGAGCGCCGCGCCACGACGCAACTGGTCGCCGATCGCCACCAGCGCGAGTCGGGCCCGACCCGGCCGGCGCAGGCGCCCCACCAGGACCTCGTCCCCGCCCTCGGCCGCGAGCGGGTTGAGGTCGCGCGCCGCCTCCTCGTCGCCGATCAGGCGCAGCTCGGCCTGTCCGGCCAGGACCTCCCGCGGCTCGGCCAGGTCGAAGTCGCGCCCCAGCTCGGCCACCAGGGTGATGGTGTGGGCGCGCCGCACCGGCACCCGCACCGAACTGCAGACCACCTCGAGGCCCGGCAGCCCGAGGATCTTCCGGCTCTCGGTCGCCAGCTTGCGTTCCTCCTCCGAGTCGCCGCCCTCGACCAGGGCGCCGATCTGCGGGATCAGGTTGCCGAGGATGGGCGCGGCGAAGGCCTCACCCCCCGGGCGGCCGGCCAGCTCGGACGCGAGCGCGGCGAGACCTCGTTCCCCCACCCCGCTCACCGCCTGGTAGGTGGAGGCCACCACCGACTCGAGCCCGAAGACCCGCGCGATCGGCGCCAGGGCGAGAAGCGCGATGATGGTGACGCAGTTCGGGTTGGCGACCAGGCGGGGTCGCGGCCGGAGGCTGTCGGGATTCACCTCCGGGATCACCAGGGGCACGCTCGGGTCGTGACGGAAGGCGCTCGAGTTGTCGACGACGAGGGCCCCGGCGGCCAGGGCGCGAGGCAGCTGCTCGCGGGCCACCGCCGCGCCGGCGGCGAAGAAGACGAGATCGAGCCCCGCGAAGGAGTCCGGCTCGAGACCGCGCAGCGCGAGATCACGCCCGCCGACCGCGATCCTCTTTCCCAGGGATCGCGACGAGGCGAAGAGCCGGAGTTCCGCGACGCCCGGCAGTTCCCGGTCGAGGAGCGCCAGGAGTTCGCGACCGACGGCGCCGGTCGCGCCGACGACGCCGATGGCCGGAGCCTTCAGGACCGATCCCCGCGATCGAAGCGGCCACTCTTGCCGCCGGACTTGTGCTCCAGGCGGATCGCGGCGATCTCCATCCCGCGATCGACCGCCTTGCACATGTCGTAGATGGTGAGGGCCGCGACCGAGCAGGCGGTGAGGGCCTCCATCTCGACGCCGGTGCGGCCGGTGAGCGAGACCTCGGACCGGATCTCGACCTCGCGGTCGCCGCGCAGGGCGAACTCGATCTCGACCTTGCTGAGCGCGAGCGGGTGGCAGAGCGGGATCAGGTCGGCGGTGCGCTTGGCGGCCATGATCCCGGCCAGGCGCGCGGTCGCCAGGACGGCGCCCTTCTCGATCGTGCCGGCCCGGATCATCGCCAGGGTCTCGGGCTGCATCCGGACCAGTCCGCTCGCGCGGGCGACCCGGTGCGTCGCCTCCTTGCCGCCGACGTCCACCATCCGGACCCGGCCCTCGTCGTCCACGTGGCTGAAGCCACCCTCGTTGTCGCTCATGTTCGTCTCCGGCCGGCCGCGAGTCTCGATCATGCCGCGCCGGCGTCACGGCCTTCAAGGTCGGGACTCCGCGCGATCGAGAAAGCGGTACTGGATGGCCTCCAGGATGCGCTCCTCGGTCACCCGATCCTCGTCGGCCAGGTCGGCGAGGCTGCGGGCCAGGCGCAGGATGCGCACGAAGGCGCGCCCGGAGAGATCGAGGCGCTCGAGCTGCCCCGCGAGCCGACGCCGACGCTCGGCGTCGAGGCCCACGGCGCGCTCCAGCGCGGTCCCCGAGAGGAGGGCGTTGCGCGGCGGCAGGCCCTGCCGCCGCGCCCGACCGAGCTGGCGCTCGCGGGCCGCGCGCACGCGTTCGGCCAAGGTCGCGCTGTCGAGCCCCTTCCGGCCCTCGATCAGCGAGCCGATCGCCACCCGGCGCAGGGGCACATGGAGGTCGAAGCGGTCGAGCAGCGGCCCCGAGATGCGCCCCCGGTAGCGCTTCACCGCCAGCGGCGGACAGCGGCAGACCAGACCAGGCTCGCCGTGAAAGCCGCAGGGGCAGGGGTTCATCGCCGCGAACAGCATGAAGTCGGCGGGATAGCGACGTACCTCGCGCGAACGCGCGATCACGACCTCGCGGTCTTCGAGCGGCTGGCGCAGGACCTCCAGCACCTCG
Organism: Planctomycetota bacterium; assembly: GCA_020639295.1. Lineage (GTDB taxonomy): Bacteria > Planctomycetota > DRQF01 > JACKGY01. The sequence goes on along the minus strand of JACKGY010000011.1, from coordinate 19,942 downwards.
CGGCCGTACTCGGGCAGCTCGTCGAGGAAGAGCAGCCCGTGGTGAGCGAGGGACACCTCGCCCGGGCGCGGCCGGGCGCCCCCGCCGATCAGGGCCTGACGACTGGCGGTGTGATGCGGCGCCCGGAAGGGCGGCTCGTAGAAGCCGCCGAGCCGGCTCAACCCGGCGGCGGCGTGGACCAGCGCGGTCTCGAGGGCGGCGTCGAGTTCGAGCGGCGGCAGGATGCCCGGCAGCGCGCGGGCCAGCATCGTCTTGCCCGAACCCGGCGGTCCCACCATGAGCATGTTGTGCCCGCCGGCGGCGGCCACCGCCGCGGCCCACTTCGCCGGCTCCTGCCCCTTCAGGTCGCCGAGATCGCCGACCCTGGCCGAGATCGGCCCCCGCTCCGGGCTCCGCCCCAGGCGCCGCAGACCGGCCTCGCGCCCCTCGAGCAGGCTGACCACCTCCTCGAGATGCTCGACGCCGTGAAGGACGAGGCCGTCGACCAGCTCGGCCTCCGCCAGCGCGTCCCGCGGCAGGATCAGGCCCGCGAGTCCCAGCCGCCGGGCCAGGAGGGCCGGCATCAGGGCTCCCGGAAGGCGGGTGACCCGACCGTCGAGCCCGATCTCGCCGGCCACCAGGTAGTCCTCGGCCCGGCTCAGGTGTCGGCCGAGACCGGCGGCCACGTAGGCCACCGCCATGGGCAGATCGAGCGCGCTCCCCTCCTTGCGCAGGGTGGCCGGGGCGAGGTTGATCACCGCCTTGCGCGGCACCGTCATCCCGACCGCGGCCGCGGCACGCTGGACCCGCAACCGCGCCTCCTTCACCGCGGCGTCGGGCAGGCCGATGACCTCGATCCCCGGGCCCTCGGCCCAGATCACCGCCTCGACCCGGACCTCGCGTGCCTCGACCCCGTCGGCCACGGCCGAGCGGACCTGGGCCACCGCCGGCCGCGTCTTCCTGTCCTCGCTCGCGCTCACGTCAGGAAGGTCGAGCGCGCCGCCCGATCGGACCGCGGAATCCGCCGCCGCGTCGACTCAGCGCAGGGGCACCGTCACCGTCGTGCCGATCCCCACCAGGCGACTCTCGGGCAGCTGGACCCTGACCGCGCCACCGTTGCCGAGGTTGATGCTGCGCTCGCGCAGTCCCTTCAGGCTCGCCTGCTGCAGGTTGACGGTCACGGTCGCCTGGGCGAGCGCCGCGCGCTGGGCCTCGGCGTCGCGATGGAAGCGGGCCGCGATCGGCGCCAGGCCGGCGATCTCCTCGCGGCGCGCCAGCTCGAGCAGCGCCAGATAGGCCGCCTCCCCCTCGCTCCGGCTGGGCGAGTAGATCCGCGCCGCCAGCCGGCGCATCTCGCGTTCGAGTCGCCGGAGCCGGGCCCGGTCACGGACCTGGTCGCGCCCGGCGCCCTCCGGTGCCCGCGCTTGAGCTCGGGCCAGGGCCCGCGCCCGGGACGCGCTCATCCAGCCCTTCTCGGTGAGCACCTCGCCGATCAGCTCGTGCGCTTCCTCGAGGTCGGGCTCCTCCTCGAGCAGGAGGGCCACCAGGTCGCGCATGCGCTGGCGCAGACCCTGCTCCCGGCACCAGCGGGCCAGGAGGAGCCGACCGGCGAGATCGTCGCCCAACTCCGCCGCCAGGCGATCGCAGCGATCGAAGTCGTCCTCGGTCTCGACCAGGCGAACCACCTCGCCGAGCGGGATCTCGATCGGGCCGTAGGGTCGCTCGAAGACGACGAGCGCCCCCTTCGGGGCCTCGATCCGGCCCTCGACCAGGCGCCAGGGGATGGTCTGGCCGGCCAGACGTAGATCGACGATCCGCCCGGACAGCACGCGACCACCGCGTAGCTCGAGTTCGTCGGCGCGCGCCGGGATCAGGGCCAGGCCGATGAACAGGATCAGGAAGAGGCTTCGGGTCATGACGGCTCCCTCGTTTCCCGAAGCGGAGCAAGCCCCGGACCGCCGACGGCCTCGCGGCGGCCGCGGTCGCAAGGACCGGCCCGGGCGACGGTTGGGCGGCGATCGGGCAGGACGACCGGGACCGCGACTGCCAAGCGGCGGGAGCCGGCGTGCGGAATCGAGCGGCCCGCGGACCTCAGTCGGGCTCGGGAACGGTGACGTCCAGGCTGCGTTTGAGCCGCGCCGGCTTCGCCGCCGGCCGGAAGTCGGCCTCGAGGTAGTCGAGGCCCTCGGCGAAGGCGAGGAGCGCGTCCTCCGCCCGGGCCGGGTGGAGGTTGATCGCGCCGTAGCTGAAGCGGTCGCGCGAGAAGCTCAGCCGCGAGGGCTTGTAGAAGAAGGCGACCAGACGCTCGCTCGTCGCCGCGAAGACCAGGATGCGCGGCCGGCCGGCCGGACGTTCGGCGAGGGCGGCCTTGCGGATCTCGAGGCCCGCCCCACAACGGCTCAGCGCGAAGCTCTCCGACCGTCCCTCGAGCGCGCCCACGAGGCGCTCCAGGAGAGCGACCTGGGCCGGCTCGAAGCCCCGGAAGGGATCGGCCGGGCGCTCGACGATCACGACTTCGCCTCCGCGGCGCGACGGCGGAAGTCCTCGAGCCGCCCGCGCACCGGATGCGGGCGCAGTTCGCGCCGGAACTTCAGGGCCATCGCCAGGCGCCGCATGAGCTTCAGCTTCAGCTCGTAGAAGCGGAAGCCCAGGTCGCGCTCGACCAGGTACTTGGCGTCGTCGGGGTTGACGATGAGCGAGACCTCGATGTTCGGCGCCATGCCGATCGGGATGCCGGCCCGCCGGCAGGCCCGGTACATGTACTCCATCACCCGGCGCATGGCGGCGAAGTCCGGCGAGGGATGGTCCTCCATGTCCGAGCCGATCACCGGCCGGAAGATGCAGACCGTGGGGAAGGCGCCGACGCCGGTGATGTAGTCGATCGCGCGCAGCGTGTCCTCGATCGGCTCGACGCCGGCGATGATCTCGCCCGAGCAGGCGCCCTTCGGCAGCTTGCCCTGGCAGTACTCGAGCGAGGCGAAGAAGGCGCCCTGCCCGACCGTCTCCTCCTTGCCCGGCAGGTAGCGGGCGAAGAACTCCGGGTTGTGGAACTCGTAGCAGAAGGAGAAGTGGTCGGCGCCGAGATCCATCAGCAGATCGTACTGCCAGTGGCGCTCCGCGGTCACCGGCACGCACTGGATGCCGGTGAGCAGCCCCACCTCCTCCTTGATCGCCTTGACGTAGGGCGCGATCTGCTCGAGGCCGCGCCCGTTCTGGTAGCCGGTGTTGAAGTGGACGAAGGTGACGCCGGACTCCTCCTTGGCGCGGCGGGCCACCTCGACCACGTCGGCGACCGCTTTCACCGCGACCTCGTTGACGCCGACGTTGGCGCCCGTGGTGCAGAACCGGCAGTTCTTCGGCTCGCCGCCGTACCAGTACATGCAGGAGTTGGAGACGTAGATGCCGAGGTAGGTGCCCTGGAGCACGCCGACCTTGGCCATCTCGACGCCGGACGAGGTCCGGGCCCGGTACCAGGCCGGTTCACCCGGGATGCGCACCGGGTGGCGACCGCCGTCGCGATCGTCGATCACCAGATAGCCGCCGTTCTCCTTCTCTAGGTGATAGGGCGAGGCCTCGACGAAGTCCTCCTCCACCGGCGCGTTCAGCCACAGGTCCTTCAGGTCGCCGGGCAGGACCAGCTCCAGCCCGGAGCCGAGGCCGGCCCGCGTGCGCGAGACCTGGCGCGCATCGGCAACGAGATCGCAACTCGCGCCGATCCGCAAGCCCTTGCAGAACAGGTCGATCTGGAGTTCGCCGGGGTTGAGCATCGTGCCGGATTGTAGGACGGTGGCGGTGACCATCAAGCAAGGTGACCGGCGGCAACACGCGCGGGCTGGAGCGGGAGTTTCGAATGAGCGCGGCGGAACGCGAGAAGTGGAACGGCATCTACGCCTCCGACCGCCAGGGCGAGCGTTTCTCCGGGCCACCGGCCGCGATCCTCGACTGGGTCCTGCCGCTCCTGCCTCCCGCGGCGCGCGTGCTCGATCTGGGCTCGGGCCCGCTACGCCAGGCGCGGCCCCTGGCCGCCGAGGGCCACCTGGTCCTCGCCGTCGACGTCGCCGAGGAGGCCTTCCGCCGGGCCGGCGCCAGCCCGCCCGGCATCGAGACCCTGGTGGCCGACCTCGACCACTGGCGCCCGGAACCGGCCGCCTTCGATCTCGTCCTCGCCGTCCACTACCTCAATCGCGAACTGGCGCCCCGACTCGGCGCCGCGCTGCGGCCGGGCGGCTACCTGGCGCTCGAGGCCCGGGTCGCGCTCCCGCAACCGGGCGCCGGGATTCCCGCCCATCGGCTCCTTCCGGGTGAGGCTTTCCGGCTCCATGCCGATCTTCGGCTCCTGCGATTCGAGGAGAAGGCCGACAAGGACGAGGGCCTCGGACGTTACCTCTTTCGACGAAGTCGCTGAGCCTCGAAGCAAGTTCCGCGTAGAGGGATCCGGAACGACGAGCCTCCCGCCGCTCGCTTGTCCAGCCGACGGCCGGGAAGTACCCTGACGCTCGGCAAATACACACGCCCAAAGGAGTTCCGATGCGGAATCCAGTTCGGTGCGGTGGTCGCCCCACCGCCCTCTCGATCCTCCTGCCCCTGACCAGCCTCCTTCTCCTCGCCTTCGCGGCCGCGCTGCCGGCCCAGGAGGGCCAGGCCCGCGACCTGATCCGCGGCCTGAAGGGCGCCGGCGCCGAGAAGATCTGGGACGACTCCAACGCGCTGGTCGACCTCGGCGAAGTCGCCCTGGAGGCGCTCGAGGCCGGGCTGAAGGCCGAGGACGAGGCGACCCGCGTGGGCTGCGCGCGCGCGCTGGTCCTGCAGGGCGAGGACGGACAAGCCCTGCCGGCGCTCCAGGCCATCATCGCCGGCACCCGGAACGAGGATCTCCGCCGCCTGGTGGTGGATCTCCTGGTCCAGGCCGACGTCGTCGAGGCCGGCGACGGGCTCTGGGAGTCCCGTTCCCGCGTCTTCGACCCCCGCAGCAAGATCAAGCTGCTCTGGGGCGTGTGGAGGCTCTCCCGCGACCACCGGAGTCGCGCCCAGGGCGAACTCCAGGACATGATGCAATCCGCCGACAAGGACGTGGCCGCCGCGGCCGCCTTGGCCCTTGCCGACCTCGGCGACTACGAAAGCACCCTGCCCATCCTGATCGAACTCAAGCGCCGTCCGACGGAGGAAGGCCGACTCGCCGGCATCTACATTCAGATGCGCCGCATCGAGCGCCTCGCGACCAGCCAGGCCCGGCCGCCGGCGGCACCGCAGGATGCCCTGCTCGACGAGATCCGGACCAAGATCCACGCCATCCACGCCGAGGTCGATCTCCAGCACTGGAACAAGAAGGAGCTGGACGCCCATCTCGAGGAGGCGGCGGCGCGCGCGATGCTCCGGTCGATGGACCCGCACTCGACCCTGCTCACCAGTGACGAGCTGGAGGTCTGGAACTACGACCTCAACCCCACCTACTCGGGCATCGGCTCCTACGTGCAGATGGACGACGCCGACAAGCGGCTGATCCTCACCCAGCCGATGTTCGGCGGCCCGGCCTACCAGGCCGGCATCGAGCCCGGCGACAAGGTGATCAAGGTGGATGGCTGGGACGCCCAGGGCCGCGAGGTCGAGGAGGTCACCAGCCGGATGAAGGGACCGGCCGGGACCGCGGTGTCGCTCGAAGTCTACCGCAAGGGCTGGGAGAAGACGCGGACCTTCTCCATCGTCCGCGCCACCATCCGCATCCCCACCGTCGTTTTCGGCATGCTGCCCGGCGACGTCGGCTACGTCCGCCTGACCACCTTCGGCGCGGAGACCGACAGCGAGCTCGAGGACGCGCTCGTCGAGCTGGAGCGGCAGGGCATGAAGACCTTGCTCCTCGACCTGCGCGACAACAGCGGCGGCTACCTCAATACCGCTCGCGCCGTCGCGGGCAAGTTCCTGCGCGGCCGCAAGCTGGTCTGCTACTGGGAGGGCAAGAAGGGCGTCGTCGACCGCAAGGACGAGCGCACCGTCCCCTCGGACAATCCCCGCGACCTGCCTCTGGTTGTCCTGGTCAACGGCCTCAGCGCGTCGGCGAGCGAGATCGTCTCCGGCGCCCTGAAGGACCACGAGCGCGCGCTCCTGGTCGGCCAGAGGACCTTCGGCAAGGGCACCGTGCAGCGGGTCTTCGATCTGGACTCGGTCAAGGACGAGCGCTGGCAGGACGAGGAGCGCCTGAACGGCGCCTACGACCGCGGCGAGCCCTTCGAGGACCGCAACGGCAACGGCAGCTGGGACGAGGGCGAGCCCTTCGTGGACAAGCCGGCCAAGAACGGCCACTGGGACTCGGCCGAGAAGTTCACCGACGCCAACGGCAACGGCCACTGGGATCAGGGCGAGGAATTCGTCGACCGGAATCGCAACGGCCGCTGGGACGACCAGGAGGTCTACGAGGACGAGAACGACAACGGCCGCTACGACCTCGCGCCCAAGATGAAGATGACCATCGCCCACTACTACCTGCCCAAGGGCGAGTGCATCAACACCGAGCGCAACAAGGACGGCAGCATCAAGGAGAAGGGCGGCGTCCTGCCCGACCTGGTGATCAAGAACGACCGCCTCGACGGCTGGAAGATCGAGGAGATCTCCAAGATCCTCGAGAGCAAGAAGCTCGAGCAGTACATCGAGGCCAAGATCGTGCCGGACAAGAAGCTCTTCGCCCGCCTCGTCGTCACCGACGACAAGGACCCGAACGAGTACCCCGGCTTCGATGAACTCTACAAGTCGCTCGAGACCCCGCTCTCCCGCGACGACGTCCGCATCTACCTCCGGGCTCGCCTCCGCCGCGAGTGGGCCAACCACACCGGCCGGCCGATGATCGACGACTTCCAGGAGGATCTGCAGCTCCAGCGGGCGATCCACGAGTCGCTCCGGCAGCGCGGCGCTTCGGTTGCCGACGTGCCCGAGTACAAGCTCTTCAAGGACCACATCCCCGAGCCGGTGCCGGAGGAGGACGACTCCCCCACCAGCAAGCGCTGATCCGGAGCCCGGACCACGCGGCGCCTCGGAGCGCCGGCTGCCAAGCCGGCCTAGACGCCGATCGCTTTCGAATCGTCGACGACGCCAAGCATGGCCATCGTCGCGGCAAGACCACGAACCACGGGCGAAGAGAACTAGGCCAGCCAGCGGCTGGCGCTCCGGAGCGCCGGCTGCCCAGCCGGCCTAGACGCCGATCGCGTTCGAATCGTCGACGACGCCAAGCATGGCCATCGTCGCGGCAAGACCACGAACCACGGGCGAAGAGAACTAGGCCAGCCAGCGGCTGGCGCTCCGAAAGGACCGCGCAGCGCCTGCTGCGCTTCGGAGCACCGGCTGGCGCTCCGGTTCAGTCGAGGAAGGACTGCTCGAAGACCTCGCTGAAGTCGTAGGCGTTGCTGAAGTCCGCAATCGAGTCGGAGTCGCGCTTGCGCATCAGGCCGGCGTCGACCATCGCGAAGACGATCTCGCCGAAGTCCTCGGTCCGGGTGACGCCCCACTGCGAGAAGACCGTGCGGGTGAGGTAGCCGAAGCAGTTCTCGGCGTAGCGACGGATGCCGTCACAGAGGTAGCGGCCGTCGATGTGCCCCTCCTGACCCTCCCGCCGACGCTCTTCCATCGTGTAGTTGAAGGCCTCGAAGGTGAAGGCGTAGGCCTCGCGGCGATAGCGGCGGTCCTTCTCGGCGAGCGACTGGAAGATCGCGGCGGCGTCCTGGCTCATCACGGGTCTCCGGGATCGAATACCTGCGCGCTTCGAATCCCCTGGCGGGTTCGCCTCGCGCCCGGCGATCCTACCCCTCCCCTCCGACAGTCCGGCGACGCGCCAGGCCGATCAGTCGATGCAGGCGGATCTTCAGCGACTCGAGCAGGCCACGGGGGCTGACGTTGGCGCCGACCGAGGCCTGGGCCTCGAGCAGGAGCCCCTGGACCTCCTCGATGACCTCGAGCGGCAACGGCGGCAAGGAGCCCGACGACGCGGCGGCCGGCGCGAGGCCCAGGGCCTCGGCGCGGAGCTTTCGCGACAGCATCTCCATGGCGGCGTCGAGGACGGCGCCGACGTCCCGTCGGGCCGCGGCCCCCGCGGTCTTGCCGCCGCAGACGAACTCGGCGTAGGCGAAGGGCTGGAGCGCGAGATCGAAGAGCCGGGTCGCCGCCTCGATGATGACCTGGCTGCGTTCGTCACCCAGATTCTCCAAGGCCCGCCCCACCGAACCACCCGCGAGCGGCAGGACGGCGCGGGCCGCCTCCGGCTCGACCTCGCCCTGGGCGGCGAGGATCTCGAGGATGTCCTGGTCGGCGAGCGGGCCGAAGTAGACCGACTGCAGCCGGGAATGGACGGTCTCGAGGAGACCGCCGGGCTCCGGGGTCACCAGGATCAGGAGCCCCGCTCCAGGTGGCTCCTCCAGGAGCTTGAGCAGGGAATTCTGGGCCTCGGTCGACATCAGCTGGGCGTCGTCGACGATCGCCACCCGCCGGTCGGCCTCGAAGGGCGCGCGCGAGAACCACTCCTTCAGATCGCGGATCTGCTCGATGGCGATCCGGCTCTTGCCCTCGGCGAGCCCGACCGACTCGAGGTCCGGGTGGTTGTGACTGAGCAGCTGGCGACAGGGCGGGCAGCGACCACAGCCATCGGCCTGATCGCAGAACAGGCGCTGGACGAAGGCACGGGCCGTCGTGTGCTTGCCGCGCCCGCGGTCGCCATGGAAGAGCAACCCGGTCGCGATTCGGCCGGTGGCCTGGATCCGGTCGAGAAAGGCCTTGGGATGGCGGTGGCCGACGATCCGGTCGAAGGCCGGGCCGGACTCGACGGAGTTCATCCGTCCACGCTCGCCGATCGCTCGTCGTCATGGCCGCCGATCGGCAGCCTGGCCAGCAGGTCGCGCAGCTCACCGTCCTCCGCGATCACCGAGCGGTACTTCTCGATCATGCTGTGGACCGCCGAGTGACTGCGCCCGCCGAGCATCTGGCCGATGCGCTTGAAGCCGAGATCGAGCCGGTCGCGCATGACCACGGCCACCAGGGCCCGCGGCATCAACAGGCGCTTCAGCTTGCGCTTGGACATGAGGTCGACATGGTCGACGCCGAAGTGGCCGCAGACCGAGTCGATCAGGCGCTCCACCTCGCGCTCGATCCCGGTCGCTCCGGCGATCTCCTTCAGATGATCGCGGGCGAAGGCGAGATCGACCGCCTGCCCCTTGGCGCTGGCCAGGGAGTAGAGCTGATCGAGACGGGCCAGGAGCAGGCTGACGTTGCCGCCGACCTGCTTCGACAGCAGGCGCAGGACCTCGCGGGGCACGCGCGGCACCGCGTCCTTCCGACCGCCGCCCGAGGCCTTGGCCTGACCGAGCGAATCGGCGACCAGCTTCTGCAGCGAGGCCGGCGAGTAGGGATCGATCGAGACCATCATCCCGCTGAGCAGGTTCGACTTGAAGCTCTCGGTGATCTCGTAGATCTCGCGCGGATGATGCCGCGCGGCCATGACCACCTGCACGTTCCGACGCAGGAGGCTCTTGAGCAGCGACATGAACTCGTGCTGGGTCGACTTGCGGCCGCGGAAGCGGTGCACCTCGTCGAAGAGCACGACGTCGACGTCCTCGAAGCGGGCCCGGAAAGCCGCCATGGTCTTCTTCTTCAGGGCCATGGTGTAGGCCCGGGTGAAGCGCTCGGCATCGAGATAGAGCAACCGCGGCGCCTTCGGGTCGGCCCCGCCCTCGTAGCGCTTGAAGGCGCGCAGGAGGTGGGTCTTGCCCGAGCCGGCCGGCCCGAGGATGTAGAGCGGATTGAAGGCGAAGCTCTCGTTGCTGACCAGGTGACGGACGGCGCGGTAGGCGGTCTCGTTCTCCGGCAGGCGGACGAACTGGTCGAGTCCCGGCCCCTCCCCGTCGCCCGGCCCGGAGGCGCCGAGCAGTTCCTGGAGGGTGTCGGTCGCGATCTTCTCCTGGAGCTCGCGCTGGAGTTCCGGGTCGACCTTCAGCTCGAACCGCAGCCGGGCCCCCATGCTGCGCTCGGAGGCCTCCTCGAGCGCCGGCAGGTAGTTCTCGGTGATCCAGTCGCGGTAGACCAGGTTCGGAACGCCCAGGGTCACGACGCCCCGGAAGAGCGAGATCATCCGCACCTTGGCGAACCAGATCTCGTAGCGTTCGGCTCCGATGACCTGGCGCACCTCGGCCAGTATCGACTCGAAGCTCCTCGTCGCGACGGTGTCGGTCATTCCCTGCTCGTCAATCTTCACTGTTCGGCGGCTTTCAGCAACGCCTTCGCTTCGGCATTGCCCGGCTTCAACTCGGTAGCGCGAACCAGATGGTAGACAGCCTCGTCCTTCCTGTCGAGGTCGACGAGCAGGCGACCGAGCGCCAATCTGAGATCGAACTCGTCGGCTCCCGAGGGTTCGATCGCGAGCGCGGTGTCGAGCGCGGCCACCGCCTCGTCCTTGCGCCCGAGCGCGACCAGGATGGTGGCCCGCTTCGCCTGCCTGGCCGGGCTGAAGGGTTGCACCAGCAGGATCTCGTCGATGTAGCGCAGGGCCTGCGCCTGATCACCCTCTTTCAGCCAGTAGTCGACGAGTTGAGCCCGGATTTCCACAGCGGTATCCACAAGACCGCAGAGGTCGGCGAGCTTCGCCGCCCAGGTCGCGGAGTCGCCGACGGCCTGGGCCCGTTCCGCCAGAACCATGCGCGGGCCCTGGGGATCGATGTCGAAGGGGTTCTGGCGTTCCGCCAGCCGCCAGTAGCGCAGGGCCTCGTCGCCCTTGCCCTCGCGATCGAGGGTGCCGGCCAGGAACAGGCTCATCGAGAGGTCCTCGAAGCCCTCGGCCTCGAGTTCGGCGTAGATCTTCCGGGCCTCGTCGTCCTGCTTGGCGAGGCGGGCCCGCGCGGCCAGGAGCAGGCGGAACTCCGGGTCCCGACAACCGGCCTCGACGAGCGGCTTCAGCTGGGCATCGGCATCGAAGGGACGACCGGCGCGGAAGTGGCCCCAGGCGGCCTTGATCCGGTTCCGCTCGACGTCCTTGCCCTCGGCGACCTCGGCCTCGAACCGCTTGATCGCGGCCTCGCTGTAGGTCGGAATCCGCTTCAACGGCGCCAGCATCGTCCGCACCCAGTCGAGGAAGCGCTGGTCGAACTCCCGCGGCGAGACGCCGAGCGCGGCGGGGACGACCTCCTCGGTCAGCTTGTCTTCGGCATAGAGGCTGAGCATGGCGCGGATCGCCTCGAGGCCCCAGGTCTCCTCGATGAACTGCGCCGCCAGGCCGCCCTGGAAGTAGGCGTAGCCGATGCGCGGGCCATAGAAGGCGCCGTCGAACTCGAGCAGACCGAGGATCTCGCCGCTGTGGAGGGCGTCGTGGAGGACGATCTCCATGTTGCGACCCCAGGAGGGATTGCGCCGGACCTCCTCCCAGCTCGACAGGCCCTCGGTGAGCCAGCGCGGCACGCGGCCCTTCGACCGCTGGAGGGTGAAGACGTGGGCCAGCTCGTGATGCGCGGTCGACGCCCAGTTGACCGCCTGCTGGCCGCCGCGCGGGATGTACATGTAGACCGAGGGACCGAAGCAGACGCCGAGCGCGCCGAGACCGGTCGTACCCATGGTCCGGACCGAGAAGTCCTCATGGCGGCGGAAGACGTCGAAGATGATCGGCGTGCGCACCTCGATGCCGTAGCGCTCGACGAACTCGGCGTGGCTGCGTTCGAGGAAGGGCGGCACGACGCGCTCGAGGACGGCCGCGTCCTCCGCGTGAAGCTTGTACAGGAAGTGGTCGCTGCGCCGGGTGACGTAGCTCTTCTCGAGCAGCCCCATCAGCGTGACCATGTTGTTGCGCCAGACCCGGCCGTAGCGGGTGAGCGCGTCCGCCTTCTCGAGCGCCTCCCGGCCACGGGCCTCGTTGCCGATGTAGAAGGCGTAGCGGGCCAGGAGGTCCCAGAGCCGGTAGTCCTCGGCGTCGATGGCGACGGCCTTCTCCATCATCGCCAGCGACTCGTCCCAGCGTCGCCGCTCGTTGAGTCCCTCGGCGACGATGGCCCAGGCATAGCCCCAGCCGGGATCGATCGCGAACACGCTCTTCATGTCCCGCTCGTGCTCGTCGACCCTGTTGATCACGAACTCCAGGGCCGCGCGGCCGGCGAGCAGTCGCTTGTCCCGCGGCGCGATCGCGAGGCCCTCGTCGAAGCACTGACGCGACTCATCCCAGCGCGCGTCCGAGAGCCGGCGCATGCCGCGATGGTAGAGCCCGCCCGGGTGACGCGGATTGATCGCCAGGAGCAGATCGACCGCGGCCCGCTTCTCCTCGTCGCCCATGCCGAGCTGGAGATCGCGCGCGGCGATCGTCTCCTCGAGCAGCGCCGGCCAGCGCGGCCGCAGCTCCTCGGCGAGACGGATCTCCTTCAGCATCACCGACGGGTTCTCCTTCAGCCCGCCGAACAACCGGATCAGCTCGAGCCGGGCCGGCAGGTATTCGGGCTCGGCCTTCAAGGCCGAGCGCAGCGACTCCTCGACCTTGTTCGGATCGTGCCGCCAGAAGGACTGCGCCCGCGCCAGTCCGGTGAGATCCGCGGCCGACTTCAGGACCACGTTCTTGCTGCGATCGACCAGGGTCTCGAAGCACTTCCGGGCCTCGTCGTCGCGGCCCTGGTCCTGATGGATGCGACCGATCAACGACTCGAGCTCGAAGTCCTGACCGTCGCCGAGGGCGGCGCGGAGCAGGTCGAGGGCCTCGTCGTCGCGGGCCAGCTCGCGCAGGAGATCGTGGCGGACGAGCAGCCAGTGGCGGTCGCCGGGCTTCTTCTCCAGCCAGCGCGCGCCGAGGAGGTCGAGATCCTCGTAGCCGCCCGAGCCCATCAGGCAGAGCGCGAGCGGGCGCGCGATCTCCTCGTCGTCGGCCTCGACCTCGGCGGCCTTGGCGTAGTAGTTGGCCGCCCGGCGCCAGAGCCCCTTGGCGGCGAAACGTTCGGCCCGCTCCAGCCAGCGATCGACGGAATCGGGCTGGGCCGACGCGATCGGCGCGCCGGCGGCGACGAGGACGAACAGGATGGCGATCAGGACTGGACGCACGCGGCGGCACTCCGAACGGGACGAGAGGACGATCGTAACGGCCGCCGTGAAGGAGGGTCAAGGAAAGGGCCGGCCCGCGTCGCGGCGCCACGCCCCGTCGAGATCGCGATCAGGAATGACGCCCGGCGATCTCGGCCAGCTCCTCGCGGGCCAGCTCGCGCAAACTCTCGGGCTCGACGATCACCAGATCGGGTCCGAAGCGGAAGGACCAGCGCACCACCGATCGCGGCCGCGAGGTCGCCAGACGGATCTCCAGCCGCTCGTCGTCGAGCCAGCGCCACTGACGCTGATCGAGGGTCTCGGCCAGCTGCCGCGCGGCGCTGCCGCGGGCCTCGAGACGGACGTCGAACTCGTCGTCCTCGGCCGGCCGGCTGAAGCCCTCGCGGGCGAGCTTCTCGACGTCGAAGGAGTCGACCGGCTCGAAGTGGTCGCCGAGGACGCGCACCTGGTTGATGCGGTCGAGCCGGAAGGTGACCAGGTGATCGCGCAGCTCGTCGAAGCAGGGCAGGTAGGTCACGCCGTCGCGAACCAGGATGGCATGCGGATGGGCCACGCGGGTCTTGATCCGGCTGTCGCCGAAGGAGAGGTACTCGATCTCGATCTTGCGTCGCTCGGCCACGGCCCGGCGCACCTGCTCGAGGATGGGCGAACCCTGGTCCGGGTGGTCGGAGAGGCTGATCCGGTTCGATTCCTCCAGGAAGACCCGCTGCTGCGGCGGCAGGGCGCGCTCGATCTTCTCGCGCAGCTGCTCGATGCGCCGGCGCACCGCCGGATCGTGCTCGCCCGGCCGCGCGGCGCTGGTCAGCGCCAGGTGCAAGGCGGTGATCTCGACCGGGAGCAGGGTCACCGGCCGGCGGAAGTGGTCGGCGAACTCGACGTAGACGTGATCGCCCTCGAGCCAGATGCTGACGTAGTCGTGCGGCATGTAGGGCGGCGCGCCGCAGAGCATGAGCGTCGGGATGAGCTGGTCGACGATGGTCTTCTCGTCGATGCCGGAGCGCTGGGCCAGCTCGGCGAGCTGGATGCCCTGGTTCTCGCGGACCAGGGGCAGGATGTCCAGGCAACGCAGGACGGTCTCGAGGGAGAGGTTCATCGCGACTTGCCCCCGTAGACCTCGCGGTAGCGGGCCACCCGGCCGATCAGCTTCTGGCGCAGCTCCGGCGGGTCGAGCAGCTCGACGTCCGGACCGAGGGAGAGCACCCAGTCGACCATCTTCTCCGGCTGCCGGGCCTCGAAGCGGAGGATCTGGCGCGGCTCGTCGCCGATCTCCCCGGCCGGCAGGACCCGGCCCTCGGCTTCCACCACGAAGCTCAAGGTCGCCTCGTGGCCGAGCTGGGCGGCGAGGTCGCGCGGCACCTCCAGGCGGACCTCGACCGGCTGGTCGTCGCCGAAATCCCAGGCCCGGCGATTGAGGTGGTCGTCGATCCGGAAGTCGGCGGGGATCTCGAATTCCGGTCCGGCGTCGGAGGCGCCGGTCAGGGCGGCGGCGCCGGTGATCCGGGCCAGCTTGAACATGCGGATGCCGGCGCGAGCATGGCAATGCCCCACCAGGTACCACTCCCCTTCCGAGATGCCGAGCCCGTAGGGATCGACCTTGCGGCGGGCGGCCTTCTGGTCGCGGCGGCCGGCGTAGTCGAAGCGGATGGTGCGTCGGCCGAAGACCGCGGCGCAGATGACCTGGAGGTTCTCGCCGGCCTTCTCGTGACCCCGCCCGACCTGGAGGAAGTGGGCCGGCTCGGCGGGCAGATGGTCGACCTCCGGCATGTCGATCGAAAGCTTGCGCAGGGCCGAGTTGAAGGCCTCGCGCATCACCGGGCTCCGCTTCAGCGCGAAGGAACCCCAGCGACCGGCGAGGGCGAGCAGGATGGCGTCGGTGCCGTCGAACTGGATGTTGCGCAGGAAGAACTTGTCGCGCGGGATGACGTAGCCGGAGGTCTCCTGGCTCCCGGTGTCCAGGTAGTCGACCGGGATGCCCATGTTGCGGAGTTCGGCCTTGTCGCGATCGAAACGCTTCTCGATCGAATCGAGCCGCGCCTCGTCGTCGTAGCCGACCACGTGCCCGGCGATCTGCGAGAAGGGAACGGGTCTGGGTGACCTGAGCATGAAGGAGATCAGGTTCAGCAGCCGTTCGGTCTTGGAGACTTTGACGCGTTCCATGTAGCGAATCGAAGCCCGGCTTCTCGGTCGACTCCTTGCGCCCCGCGACGAGCCGAAACCCGGCGGCACCGGCACCCTCGTGGGGGCCGGGTCGGCGGCGGCGGACGACCTCGGGGCATTGTTCTTCTCGGTCCACCGAGAATCGGAAGCTCGGCCACCCGTTGTACGCCTGCCGGTCGCCCTGCTCAAGAAGGCAAAGGAGATGCCGGTGGCTGCGACCCGGAAGCCGGTGGGGAATCCACCCGAGTCGCACGCTTCAGACGCCGACGCATCAACAGGATGTAGACGACGGCGGCAAGAACGTGGGCGAGGGCCAGGACGAGGAAGGCGGTCGCCACCCCGTCGCTGGCCAGGAGGAGGACCGCCGGCGTGAGGAGAGCGTAGAGCAGGACGTCCACGACCACCGCGCTGCGCACCGAGCCCAGGCCGACCAGGGCCTGGGAGAGCACGATGCCCACGATCAGGAAGGGCTGCGCCGGCAGGAGCCGGCCGAGGTAGAGCGCGGCCGCGGTGGCCGCCGCCGCGGCCGAGTCGGGCGCCACCAGATCGAAGAGCGGTGCCCGCAGGAGCCAGAGCAGGAGCGCGAGGACCGAGCCGAAGAGCGCGGCCTCGAGGGTCAGGGCCAGGAGCCCCCCGCGCGCGCGTTCCGGGCGTCCGGCGGCCAGATTCTGGGCCAGGAAGCTGGCCGCCGCGGCGCC
Organism: Planctomycetota bacterium; assembly: GCA_020639295.1. Taxonomy (GTDB): domain Bacteria; phylum Planctomycetota; family DRQF01; genus JACKGY01. Next base: position 4,073 of record JACKGY010000011.1, on the reverse strand, counting down.
GAAGCCCAGGGCCGCGAACATCAGCACCATCTCGAGTCGGATCGCCACGCCGACGCCGTCGAGCAGGTCGCGGGCGGCGACGACGCTCTCGCGGGCGGCCACCCGCGAGGCCAGGCTGAGCAGGAGGTAGAGGCCGAAGACCCGGGCGATGGTCTGGGCCGAGTTGATCAGCCCGGCGCGGACGATGGGCCCGAGCGGCACCGACGCCCTCCGGCCCGCCCGCCCCTGCCGCCGCCGATGCAGGACGACGACCAGGACCAGGGCGCCGACCGCCCGGGCCAGGACGGTCGCCCAGGCGGCGCCGGCGACCCCGAGGCGCGGAAAGCCGACGAGGCCGAAGACCAGGACGAGGTCGAGCAGGAGGTTGAGGGCGTTGCTGCCGATGAGCACCACCATCGGCCAAAAGGACTCGCCGCGGGCACGGAGCAGCGCCGCGCCCCAGAGCACGAAGAACATCGTGCCCGAGCCGAGCGAGCAGATCACCAGGTAGTCGACGGCCAGCGCCGAGGTGGCGCGGTCGGCCGCGCAGAGGGCGATGAGCGGACGGGCCAGGAGGGCGAAGACGAGGCCGAGGACGATCGAGGCCCAGAGGGTGAACCACTCCGACGAGCGTTCGAGCGCGGCGAGCTGGTCGCCGTCGCCCCGCCCGCAGCGCTCGGCGGCGGCGCTGGCGAGGACGTTGGTGACGCCGTTGAAGGCCAGCATCGCCACCATGTTGATCACGCCGCCGAGGGTCACCGCCGCGACCGCCCCCTCGCCGAGGCGGCCGACGATCACCAGGTCGACGCAGTTGAACAGGCCATGGGCGGCCATGCCGAGGGCGAGGGGCAAACCGTAGCGCAGGGTTCGGCCGAGGAGTCGACCACGAACCAGATCGGCCTCGGCGCCTGGAGTCACCGGACCGCTCAGGCGCGCGACCGGCGGCTCACCGTCCGCAGATCCTCGATCTCGGCCACGATGGCGCGCGGATCGAGCGGCTTGCGCAGGACCCGGAGCCCGCGGCGCTGGAGCGTGCGGACCTCGTCGTCGGAGAGGAAACCGGTCATCACCAGGACCCGCATGTCCTTCACGCCCTCGTCCCGCGCCAGGGTGGCGAGTACCTGCTCGGCGTCGAGGTCGCCGAGGTTGTAGTCGATCAGGAGCAGGTGCGGTCTGATGCGCGCGGTCTCGTAGCCGGCCTCGTAGCCCGAGTGGGCCCGATGCACCTCGACCCCGTCGAGCCGGGCCAGATCCTCGGCGATCATCGCGACGATGGCCGGCTCGTCATCGGCGACCAGGACGCGGATCGAGGGATCGAGCAGGCTCGGGTCGTAGGGGTAGCGGTGGTCGTCGAGGAAGCGCAGGAGCGCGTCACGGGGAATGCGTCGATCGCGGGAGGCCGGGATCTTGTAGCCGTCGAGCTTGCCCGACTCGAACCACTTGATCACGGTCCGGATGGTGACCCCGCAGATCTTGGCGACCTGGCCGGTCGTGTAGACCTCGCGGCCGCCGCCCTCGCCCCCTTTTCCCGGATTCACCTAGGCCGTCCTCCTGACTTGGCGCGACTTCCGGGCGCCATTCTGCCCCGAGCGGGACGAACGCGCGCCCCGGCCCGGACCGAAGCCGGCACCTTTTTCCGAAATTCCCGTCTCCGCGCCAGCCCCCGCTGAGGACAAAACCGGCCCTCCACGCCCCTTCCCGCCCCCTGCGCCCTTTTCTGCTCCTTCCCTTGACGACCCCCCTGGCTCGCCACAAAATGCGCCGCCCATGAGGAATGGGCGTATAGCTCAGCTGGCTAGAGCGCCACGTTGACATCGTGGAGGTCGCAGGTTCAAGTCCTGCTACGCCCACTCGAAGGCCCCGGAGTCTCAACGACTTCGGGGCCTTTTCTGTTCTCGCCGGCCTCTCCCCTGGGCTCGCCTTGTCGCCGCGTGTGTGGGGGCACTAGAAACCTGGGAAGTCCCCTGGACCGGACCATCGCGGAGCGGAGCCCCATGAGCCCCGAGCTGTGCCTGCGAAGGCGGACACCCTGCTGGTGGGTGCGCTTCAGGATCGGTGACCAAGAGCACCGGCGGTCGACCGGAACAAGGAGCGAAGAAGAAGCCTCGATCGTCGCCGCCAAGCTCTACTACGAGGCGGCGACCCGAGGCCCAGAAGTCCCCGGTGGGGACCGAACGACCCTGGGCGGCCTCTTCTCGGCGTGGGACGCCACCGGGCTGGAGCCGTCGCCACCGGGTAGACCGCACCCGAACCGGGAGCTTCCTGGAGCGACTCGGCCGCAGCAAGAACCTGGGCCGGATCAGGGCCGGACGCGTCTCTCGGTGGGTCAGGGAACTCGAAACAGCCGATATGGCCCCCGACGACCATCCGCCGCTACCGCACGACCGTCTCGGCGATATTCAAGTGGGGCGTCCAGACGGGATTCGCAGACATCAACCCGGTTACAGGCAGCTACGCGAGCCGCAAGCTCAGGAGCGACACAGTGCAGGAGGGCATGTCCAGCTCGTGAACCTGCCCCAGACACCGCAGCACAACTGCTGGGTCGAGCGGGCGATGCGCTCGCTGAAGGAGGGCATGCGCGACCGGCTGAGCCTGGAGGAGTTCCGGGGCAAGCGTACGCTCGGCCTCACCGACCTCGTGCTCGCCCTGCGCGAGAGCCTGCACGACATGGCCGCCCGACGACGGGCGACGAGCGGGTCATGCGGCAACGGGGATTCGGCAATTGACCGTGACATGGCGGGAACGCGACACTACGATCGTGAACTGAGTAGTCGGCTGGCGCGAAGACTCGCGTAGCGACTCGAACGGATACCGGCCGAGCACGGCTCGGCACGCGGCAGACGACTGCTCGAACGTCAGGCGATATTCGAGACATTGCTGGAAGCGGCAATCGCATCTTCGACCTGAGGTGGCAGGCCCTGCGAGCCGGTGGCGTGGGAAGAACAAACGTGAGCAGTACAGTGGTGAATCGTCGCTGGCTCGCACCGGGGGCCGGAGTAGCCAGTCTTGTTGCGCTCGTGCTTTGGAGCCTTGCTTGGAGCGGCACCGAAGACCCCTTAGGAGACCCCAGGTCCGATGTCGCGCCTCGGGGAGCAGCGATTGTCCATCGAGAATCTAGGTTGCGAGGTTGCGATGAGTCTATCTCGGCCCTCGACGAGACCGCGGGGACCAGCGACGCGGAATGCGCGGACAAGGATCTTGAGATACAGGTAATCGAGGAGTCCGGCAACCCAGTGGCTTCAGCGGAGGTGCGCTACACACCACAGTCATCGCGAGACCAAGCTCGTTACGCGACATCGGAACGCGACGGAACAGCCCACTTCTCATACGATGGGGCCGGTTGGGTCATTGTTGAACGAGAGGGATTCCTACCTTCAGTCGAGCGAGTCGAGAGTTCCGGCCCAGTTCAGATCCTCCTTCATCGTGGCGCGACAGCCGTTGGATTCCTCTCGATCGACGAGGCCCCTCCGCAGAAGTCCGTTGCATTCGACGTTGTAGTCGTGTCAAGTTCGCGACCCTATGTGTGCCGCTCGGGAGACACTCCACCTCATTCCCTTCTTCGACGTGCACAGGACCGCCGGCATATTGATGTTGAACCAGGTACGGGGAGATTCGCGATTACCGGCTTGCCGCCGGCCTGGAAGATCGAGTTTCGATTCTCGCCACCGTATGTCGCAGATGGTGGGACCCCAACATTGGTCGGTCCGCGGCCGCAACTGAATGAACGGCGGCTCCAAGGCGAAGAGCTGCGCATCAACATCAGAGAATGCGCCTGCATCAGGGGACGAGTCATAAACTCTCTCGGAGAAGCTATTGAGGGAATTGATGCGAAGCTACTGGAGGCGCCGCGCGCTATCACCTTGAGTAGCGAGATGACGGGGCCGGACGGGAGCTTCTGTCTCGTCGCTTGGCCTTATCCGAATCATCCTGTTGAGGTTCACCTTGGATTCGAGGGTCTGTCCTGGACCGTCAAAGTTCCACATTTCGGAATGACCAGCATGGATCTTGGAGACATACGACTGCCTGATGCGAGAATCCTCAGCATCGATGTCTATGACCAAGAATCTGAGAACCCGATTCAGGGAGCAGTAATT
>JACKGY010000010.1:150000-203524 GCA_020639295.1 Planctomycetota bacterium | reverse complement strand
TCAAGGGGCGAAGGCGCTGGAAGACCTCCGGGGGCACGAGCTCCTCGGAGACGGCCCAGGCGAAGAGGTGCTTGATGCGCCAGCAGCGATCGTTGACCGTCTTGCGGTAGAGCCTTTTGCCCTCCTTCGTGGCCTCGGCGATCATGTGCTCGCGCACGGCCTTCAGGGCGGAGGGCGCGAATTCGCCGGCCGGTGTCCGACCGTAGAGGGCGACGAGAGGCTTCAGCGCGTTGGCGAACTGGTTGACGGTCGAGGTTTCCCGGCCGTGCTTCAGGTAGTGGCGCTTGGCGTGGCGCATGAAGTCACGGACCACCTCGACGACGGAGATGACGGTGTTCTCGGAGCGCTTGGGCGGGAGACGCCGGCCGGCCGTGAGCCACTCGGCGATGACGCGATCGTACTTCTCGCGGCTCGCTTCGCTCTCGTACTGGCCGAGGTAGATGTCGCGGCCGTCGATGGTGACGACGGCCCGACCGGAGGTCTTGTGGTGCCGGTATGCAGGGAAGGCCTTCTTCGGGGCGGGCATGCTGCTTCTCCAATCGTGAACCTGATACACGGTCAAGTGACCGGGTTTCGCGGGTCTTGGAGCCGCAGCTGCCCCGAGGGGCAGGTACGCGAAGTGTTCGCGTCGGCTGGACTTATGAAAGTGGGCGATACAGGGCTCGAACCTGTGACCTCATCGGTGTGAACGATGCGCTCTAGCCAGCTGAGCTAATCGCCCTTTGGAGCGGGACTATAGGGCGGGCCTGGGGGGGAGTCAAGGGCGGGCGCAAGGGGCTCGGGGGCCAGGGTTTGGGGTGAAGGGAAGCTGGGAGAGGCGGCATGGGGCGGGCCGGGGAGGTATGGGTGGGTGTCGGGGTCGGGGATTTCCGGGAGGGGCCGGGCGTGGGGGCACGTCAGGGCGGCGAACGGAGGTGTCCATGACCGGAATCGATTGGAAGAGGATGGTCCCTGCCCTGCTCCTCGCTGGGGCCCTGCTCGGCGCCGCGGCGCCGGCGCAGAAGGTCCAGGGAAAGGCGGCGGCCGGGAAGGAAGCGAAGGAGGGCGCGAAGCCGAAGCGGATCATCGGCCTCGACTGGTACTCCTCGCTCGACGACGCCATCGCCGCCAATCGAGCCGGCCAGAAGGCCGGGCGCCCGATCCTCTACCTGCGCCTGCTCGGCGACCTCGAGGGCTTCACCTGAAGTGCCGCCCACACCATGAGAACCGTGACGTTCTCGAAGAAGGACATCCAGCGCCGCCTCGATCGTGACTACCGCCTCGCCTGGCTCGACCTCAGCGGCCAGAAGAGCGCCGGGGCCTCCTTCGCCCACGCGCCCGACGACCCGGCGGGAACCTGCGTCCGCGGCGCCGGCGACCACAACGTCCAGATCCTGTTCACCACCCCGGACGGCGAACTGCTGGACGCCGTGGCCGGCTACCTGGGCCCCGACGAGCTCGCGGCCGAACTCGACTTCGTCGATGCGCTCCTGGAAAAGACCGCCGACATCCAGAGTCCGAAGGCGCGGCGTAAGATGGTCGAGTTCGCGCATCGCAAGGCCGCCGCTGGCGCCCGCCAGGCGAAGGACGACGACATCTTCGCCGACCTCCGTCGCCACCGGCTGGTGAAGGACCACGAATACTGCATCCGCCGCGCGCTGAGCGACGCCGGCGACTTTGAGCCCACCGAGATGGTCGGGCAGAGTTCGACCTTCTTCGGCAGCCGGCAGGGCAGCGGACCGATGGGCCGCATCGGCGAGATGCCCCGGGGCGGCCAGGAGTTCGACCTGGAGAAGATGCTCCAGGACCTGGAACGAGGCCGGCAGGCCAGGCCCGCCGACCGCGACGAGGAAAGAGAACGAGGCAGGAAGCATGGCGGACCCGGTCGGCCATAAGCGCATGAACCAGGCCGAAGGACGCGGTGAGATCGCCGTCACCGACGAGCTGATCCTCCGCCTCCTGCGCCAGGGCGACCTCCGCGCGCTCGACCTCATCGCCCGCGTCCACGGCGACCGGGTGATGTCGGTCCTGGTGAGCGTCCTCGGCGACCGGGCCTCGGCCGAGGACATCTGCCACGACGTCCTGGTCAAGCTCTACGAGGGCCGCCACGACTGCCGCGACATCGAAGCCTTCCCGGCCTGGCTCCTGCGCGTCGCCCGCAATCTCGCCCTCGACCACCTGCGCCGGCGCGACCGCGGCAACCGCATCGTCGAGTTCCTCGGCCGCCTGCGCCCGGGCTCGCGCGGCGTGCTGCCGAAGCCCGCCCCCGAACCGATCGAAGACCTCGCCAACCGCGAACTCGAGGAACGCTTCGAGATCGCCCTGGCCAACCTCGCCGAACCCTTCCGCACCGCCTTCCTGCTCCGCGAACGCGAGGGCATGAGCTACCTCGAGATCGCCGAGATCCTGGGGGTGGCCGAGAAGACGGTCTCCTCGCGCCTGTTCCGCGCCCGCCGCGAATTGCAGGACGCGCTACGCCCCTATCTCGAGGAGCGCCGGAAAGGAGGACGCCCATGACCCTCCGCAACGAAACCCGCAACGACTGCCCTCACACGCGTCACCTGGACGCGCTCCTGGACGACCGCCTCGACGCCGAACGCCGCCTGCGCCTGAAGGAGCACGTCGCCCGCTGCCCGGTCTGCCGCGAGGAACGCGCCCAGCTCCTGGCCCTGCGCCGGCTGAGCCGCGCCCTCCCCCAGCCGACCCTGAGCAGCGTCGCGGTGCAGCGCGCGAAGAGCGCCCTGCTCGACCGCGACCGGCGCCGAACCGGCCCACGCCGGAGCATCGGCGCCGCCCTCAACGACTACTTCGCCGAACGACCCGCCGCCTTGCACACGGCCGCCGTCCTGGCCGGCATCCTGATCTCGGTCTTCAGCTACGGCATCGGCCGCTGGCACGGCACGCGCGGCGAGGCCTCGTCACCGCGAGCCGACCACGAGGTCGCGGCGATCGAGCGTCCGACGGAGTCGCCCGCGAGCCCGCCCCGCCTCGAGTCCTTCATCGACCCCATGGGCATGCGGACGCGCAACGAACCGGGCGACCTGGTGATCGAGAGCCTGTCCGAGCCCGACCCGGATTCGGCGGTGATCCCGCCGACCCTCGGCGACGACCCGCGCCGCCTGCCGACGACCGACCTGGCCTCGGCGGACGAAGAACCGCGCGGCGAGATCCTCCGCCCCACCGCCGGCCCGATCGAAAGCGAGGGCCCGGTCGCCTTCTCGGCCGAGGCCCTCGAGGTGCTGGAACGCAGCGGCTCAGTCGATTCGGTCCTGAAGCAGATCGGCGAGGCCGCCCCCAACTGGGCCAAGATCCTGAGCATCGCCCTGCCCGAGGCCCTCGAGGGCAAGATCGGCGACGACGGCAAGAAGGACGCCCGCAACATGGTGGTGTCCTTCAACGACGGCGGCTCGCAGATCCGGCTCCATCTCACCATCGTCTTCGGCATGTCGATCGAACCACGCGTCCAGGTGAATCGCGCCGAAGCCAAACCGCTCGAGAAGATCCCCGCCCCCAAGGGTGGCGAACGATGAGCGGCCTCGAGCAGCGACGATCTGGGGCGCGGTGATCTCGGGGCGAGAGCCTGCGCAATCGGCGAGCTCGACTAGGCCAGCCAGCGGCTGGCGCTCCGAGTGGACCGCGCAGCGCCAGCTGCGCATCCAAGCTCCGAGCGGTCGGCGCTCCGAGCGGCTGGCGTTCCGAGAGGTCGGCGTTCCGAGCGGCAGGGCGCGCGGACGCTGATCCGGGGAGCGCTCAGCGGCGGCCGGGGCCGGGGTGGATGGCGACGTAGGCGCGGCCGCTGCCCATGCTGCAGGGCAGGACGTAGCCGGCGCCGATGGTCTCCTCGGCCAGTTTGCGCAGGCGATGACTCGAGTAGTTGAACTTGCGCGCGCAGGCCGGCTCCTTCTGCTCGCCGGAGTTCCACAGCCAGGTGACGAGCTTCTGCCCGTCGGCCGAGATCTCGCGGACGCCGCCGAGGTAGCGCCGAAGCCGGACGACCGCCTTCACCACCTCGCTCGGCACGGCGCGCGTCTCCTTGCCGATGCGGAAACAGGCGACGTCCTCGCCGTTCATGTCGACGCTGCAGATGGTCGGGAAGTCGATCATCGACACCCGCATCACCAGCACGTCCTTCAGCTCGTGGCGCAGGGTCATGATCTCGACCTCCGGCCGCGGCTCGACGTACTCGAGCGCAAGCTCGAGCGTGCTGCGTTCCTGGGCGAGGTCGGCGAGCCCCACCACCTCGCCGGTGTCCTTGACGCCCACGACGAGATCGCCGCCGGCCGAGTTGGCGAAGGCCGCGATGGTCCGGGCCAGCCGGTGCGGAACCGGACAGGTCTCCTTGAATTCGAGCGTCGCCGATTCACCGCCGCGGAGGATGGTCTTGAGGTTGGCCATGGCCGACTTCTACCAAGTCCGGGGCGCGGAACGCAGGGGCGTCCGCCCTTCCGGCTATCCTCGGCGGCGAAACCGGTCCCGAGGAACCCGACATGGCGGCTGCGGCCTATCTGGAGCGCATCCAGGCACTGATCCGGAGCTTGTGCGACGAGGAGCTGGCCGCCATCGGCCAGGCCGCCGAGTCCGTGGCCGAGCGCCTCGCGGCCGGGGGGCGGCTCCACCACTTCGACACCGGCCACATGAAACGGGAACCGATCCGCCGCGCCGGCGGCCTGGTCGGCCTCCATCCCCTCGAACTCGAACTCGAGGTCCGGCACCGGGCCCCGGCCGGGCGGTCCTCGGCCCATACCGAAGCCGAGCAGTCCTACTTCTACGATCGCGAGGACCTCGCCGACTACCTGATCGAGAAGAGCAACCTGGTCGCCGGCGACGTGCTCGTCCAGGTCTCCAACTCCGGCAAGGAGGCCTTCACCGTCGGCGTCGCCGCCGCGGCGCAGGCCCGCGGCGTCCTGGTGGTGGCCCTCACCAGCGTCGCGTTCTCGCGCGAACTGGAGGCCCGGCATTCCTCCGGCAAGCGCCTCTTCGAGCTGGCCGACCTGGTGGTCGACATGAAGGCGCCCCCCGGCGATGCTCTCCTCGAGCTGCCGGGCCTGGCGACCGCGGTGGCGCCGGCCTCCGGCGTCATGACCGCCGTCACGCTCTGGGCGCTGATGGCCGAGATCTGCGCCCGGCTCACCGAGCGCGGGCTCGCCCCCGCGGTCTACCGCAGCGTCAACCTGCCGGACGGCTGGGCCTTCAACCGCGAGCAGATCGCCCTCTACGAATCGCGCGGCTACTGATCAGTAGCTGTGGTCGTCGATGACCACCTTGCCGCGGAAGGTCCAGTAGACGAAGGCCGTGTAGCCGACGACGAAGGGCATGCCGATCAGGGCGATCAGCAGCATGATGTCCAGGGTCTTGGCGCTGGACGAAGCGTTGTGCACGGTCAGGCTGTTGGTCGCCGGCGCGACGGTCGAGGTGACCAGGTCCGGGAAGACGGTCGCGCCGAGCAGGCCGACGAGACAGATCACCAGCAGGCAGGACGAGGCGAAGGCCCGGCCCGGCTTCGACTGGAAGATCGAGCGCGGGACGTTGGCCAGGGCGAGGATCATCAGCCCCGGAATCAACCAGAGCAGGGGCTGGTCGGCGAAGTTGGCGGTCGCGTGCGGGACCCGATCCAGGGTGAAGACCGTGGTGACGAAGAAGACCACCAGGAAGAAGCCGAAGCTCCGCCACATCCAGGTGACCAACCGGCGCTGGAGGTCACCCTCGGTCTTCAGGTAGAGGAAGATCGCCCCGTGCATCGCAAAGACCGTCAGCGCGAGCAGCCCGACCACGATCGGGTAGGGCCCGAGGAGGTCGACGAGGTGGCCGGTGAACTCGTGACGCTGGTCCAGGGCGATGCCCTGCATCGCGTTGCCGACCGCGACGCCGAAGATGAAGGTCGCCAGGGCCGAGCCGAGACCGAAACCGAAGTCCCAGAGCCGGCGCCAGCCCGGCGCATGGACCTTGCCGCGGAACTCGATCGAGACCGCGCGCAGGATCAGCCCGACCAGCACCAGCATCAAGGCCTCGTAGAAGGCGGAGAAGACGGTGGCGTAGGCCTCGGGAAAGGCGGCGAAGAGCGCCCCGCCGAAGGTCACCAGCCAGACCTCGTTACCGTCCCAGATCGGGCCGATGCTATTGACGATGATCCGCCGCTCACGGTCGTCCCGCGGCACGACGAGGTGCAGGATGCCGACCCCGAGATCGAAGCCGTCGAGAACCGCGTAGCCCGCCAGCAAGAGGCCCAGGAGCAGGTACCAGACGACCTGGAGCTGTTCGAGTTCGAGACCGATCATGCCCGTGCCTCCGCCATCGGTGCGGCGTCCCGATCGTCGGGCCCGTGGCTGATCTTCTGGTGCAGGACGTAGATCCAGACCGCCGCCAGCAGGAAGTAGATGAAGCCGAAGAGCAGGATCGAGCTCAGCACCTGCTCCGAGCGGACCGCGCGCGACAGTCCGGCGTCGGTACGCAGGCCGGCGATCATCGCCCCACCGTCCGGCAAGGTCACCCGCTCGTAGGCGACGAAGCCCTCGGCGTCGCGGGCGACCTCGCCGGTGGCCCCGCGTTCGACCCGGGGATGGACGATCCAGGGCTGGCGCCCGGTCTCCGAGGCGGCCCAACCGGCCTGGTTGCCGACCACCGCCGGGATCACGGCGATGACGAAGAGGCGCAGGAGCCAACGCGTGCGGTAGAGCCGGCCGCCACGCAGGAGCCAGAGTGCGGTCAGGCAGAGGGCGATGGCGAAGAGCCCACAACCGATCATCAGGCGGTAGCTCAGGAAGGGGATCAGGGACTTCGGCCGGTGCTCGGGACGGAAGGCGTCGAGACCGAGGACCGGCCGCTCGTCATCGCCGTGGACCAGGTAGCTGAGCATTCCGGGCAGCACCAGGCCGCCGCGCATCCGGCCGGCCTCGTCGTCGGGCCAGCCGAAGAGGACCAGGCCCGCCCCGGCTTCGCCGGTCTCGTAGTGCCCCTCCATCGCCGCCAGCTTGGCGGGCTGTTCCTCGGCGAGGAGGCTCGCCTGCTCGTGCCCGCTCACCAGGAGGAGGATCGACGCCACGGAAGCCAGGACCAGCGCACCGCGGAAGCTCCGCCGGGCGAAGCCCTCGTGTCGCCCCCTGAGCAGGTACCAGGCGGCGATGGACATCGTGAAGAAGCCACCGAGCACGAAGGCGCCGAGCCAGACGTGGACCAGCCGGTCGATCGTGGAGGGATTGAAGACCATGGCCCAGAAGTCGTCGATCTCGGCCCGCATCTGGACCTGGCCGTCGACCACGAAGGGGCCGCCGTCGCGCAGGAGGGGCACGATCTTCGAGCCCGCGGGCGTCTGCTGCCAGCAGTTGGCGACCACGATCCAGATGCTCGAGAAGATCGAGCCGAGCGCCACCATCACCGTGGCCAGGAAGTGGGTCCCGCGGGAGACGCGGTTCCAGCCGAAGACGAGCACCGCCAGGAATCCCGACTCCAGGAAGAAGGCGAAGATGCCCTCGGCGGCGAGAGCCGAGCCGAAGACGTCGCCGACGAAGCGCGAGTAGCTGGCCCAGTTGGTCCCGAATTGGAACTCCATGACGATGCCCGAGGCCACGCCGACCGAGAAGTTGAGGGCGTAGATGCGGGTCCAGAAGCGCGCGGCGGCGTCGTAGGCGGCGTCGCCGCCCCGCCAGCGGTTCCAGCTCAGGTAGACCAGGACCACGCCCATGCCGATGGTCAGGGGCGGGAACAGGTAGTGGAACATCACCGTGAGCGCGAACTGCAGGCGTGAGAGGGTCAGGACGTCCATCGGTTCCCTCGACTTCGTGATCGACCCCGGTCTTCGAGGTCGCCACGGTATGACCTCCGATCGCGGGCAACCAAAGGAGACCGATTGTCACTGCGCGCCAGCGCGCAGGCCCGAACGTTCCGAGCGGACCGCGCAGCGCCTGCTGCGCATCCGAAGCTCGACGGCTCCACGGCGAGGAATGCTAGGCCAGCCAGCGGCTGGCGCTCCGAGCGGACCGCGCAGCGCCTGCTGCGCATCCGAAGCTCGACGGCTCCCGGCGACGACCCGGCCAGCCAGCGGCTGGCGCTCCGGAGCGCCGGCTGCCCAGCCGGCCCGGTTGCCGATCGCGACTCGGAGCGCCGGCTGCCCAGCCGGCCTAGACGCCGATCGCTTTCGAATCGTCGACGACGCCAAGCATGACCATCGGCTCCCGGCGACGACCCGGCCAGCCAGCGGTCGGCACGTCGGAGCGCCGGCTGCCCAGCCGGCCCGGTTGCCGATCGCGACTCGGAGCGCCGGCTGCCCAGCCGGCAGGACCGCCGGCCGCTGGCCGGCGTGGTTGCCGATGGCCGGACGGGGGCGCGAGGCAGGCGCGGATACCGAAGCGGTTCGCGAGAGTTCGTGACTTCGAAAAGGAGGAGACCTCCGAGCGCGCGGCTCGGAGGTCTCCTCGGGGTCGGAGGGACGGTGGAACGTGAGTTACCAGTTGAACTCCCACAGGCAGCGCGCGGCGGGCCCGCCCTGTCCCCAGAGAGCGATGTTCGACATGATCTTCGTCTCCGAGTTGGGGAAGTTCATCATCCGGAAGGCCACCACGCTGAAGCTGCCCGGATTGAGCCAGTTGCGCGGCGTCTGCGAGTCCTGCTCGAGAACCTGGTGGTAACGCGCGATCGAGTTCCACAGGTCCTGGGCGGTATCGTAGTAGCTGCGGTCGAAGCGGATCACCGAGGCGTAGGACAGGGCCTGCGCGATCGCCCAGCAGTGATGGGCGCGAGGATCGGCCTTGTAACCGCTGGCCGCGTCGCCGACGCGCTCCCAGACCACGGCCGTGGTCCGCGAGTTCATCGGGCCGGTCGGCCAGTCCTTGACCACCTCGTCGCGCATCCAGTCGGCCATGCGGGTGATCGTCGGCACCGCGCTCTGGTCGTAGGTGTTGATGTAGTACTTCGAGATCGCGTTGAGCACGATGGCGTGCATCCAGGCCTGGGCATGCGGCGTCGCCCAGCCGGGGTTCGCCCACATGCCATCGGCGCCACCCTGCTGATCGAGCTGCTCCCAGCGCATCACGGTCGACTTGGCCTCGTTCAGGTACTGCGTCTTGCCGACGTAGTCCCAGAGGTTGATCAGGCACTCGAGCTGCCAGCCGAGGATGCGCGAGCCCCAGTATCCGGACCAGGACTCGGGCGACTGCCGCTGCACGAAGGCGCCGACCTCGAGCGCGGCCTCGAAGGCGCCCTCGTCACCGGTGGTCACGTAGTAGAGCAGGAGGCCGTGCACCCAGGTGTGGCTCGCCTCGGGGGCGTTGTAGTTGCCATGGGTGTAGCCCTTCTCGTAGCTCTGGCCGCCGCGGCGGGGCGAGCTCGGGTCGGTCGTGTGGCACTGGTCGTAGTCGCGCCGGTGGGCGCAGAGATCGCGGCCCATGTCGAGGAAGCCGTAGTCGCCGGTGCGCCAGTAGTTGATCAGCACACCGAAGGTGAGGTCGTAGTGGTTCGAGCTGAAGCCGTCACCCCAGGCGATGTCGCCGAAGTTCTCCCAGCCGAACATCTGCCGCCCGCCATAGGTGCCACCACGCTTGCGGAACTCGGGCAGGCCGATCTGACCCAGCGCCGCCTGGTTGTCCGCGGCCGAGTCGTAGGCGAGCACGTCCATCATCCGCTCGAAGTGCTGCTGGCCGACGTCGGTCCAGTTGCGCCGCTCGACGATCAGATCGCCGAAGGCCCAGAGACGGAAGGGCCACTCGCGCACCGGCCGGGCCATGAGCGGCTTGTTGAGCGACTCGGCCTGCTCGTAGACCTCGGCCGGAACGTAGCCGTTCTGCGCGCTGCCGCGGAAGTCGATCACGAAGGTATGGGTCTTCCAGCGCCCGCCCTCGAAGCGATAGTGCGTCGCGCTGGTGGTGTCGACGACGTTGCTGGTCGGCGTGCCGTACTGGCCGCGGTAGATCGGGCCGTAGCCGAAGGAGGGCCAGAGATCGATCGACAGGCTGCCGCCGTTGACCTCGTAGGCCTTGGGGAAGTTCTGCCAGAAACGGTCCACCGCGACGGAGAGGGAACAGGAGGAACCGTTCAGGGCGAGAGCACCCTCGTACTTGTTGCCGGTGTTGATCGTCGAGGACATCGACTCGGTGAAGACCATGCCGGACTCCATGTCCAGCTGGTTCGCCGGCGTGGCGAAGTCCTGCTCCAGCTTGTAGAGCCCACCACCCGGATCACGGAGGGTGCTGGTGGTGACCACGTCGGGCGTCGAGTCGGCCAGGTTGACGTTGATCTTGAAGGAGTCGAAGTGCTGCGTCGCCGGCGCGCTGCCGGTGTTGCCGATCTCGCCGTAGCTGCCGCCGTTCTCGATCCGGAAGTCGACCTTCACGTCGGCATGGCCGGTCATGAAGTAGTAGCGGACGGTGAATTCGAGACCGAGACCCTGGAAGTAGCCCTTCTGGCGCAGGACCGCGCGGGTCCCGTTCTGCTGTTCCCAGCCGGTCGACTGGAGGACGGGGTTGAGCTGCCCGCCCGAGATGTCGCGCATCTCGAAGCTGCCGGGACCGGAGACCACGCTCTGGGCGCCGATCTTGACGTCCTTCATGAAGGTGGCGTTGACCTTGTCGATCGTGAAGGTCGCCGCGCCGGTCGAGACGACCACCTCGGTGCCGGTCTCGTTGTAGGTGATCTGACCGGGCTGGGTCGTGCCCGGCACGATCCAGTAGATCCTGGTCGAGTTGGCCGGCACGTCGGCGTTGAAGCAGACCAGCACCCACTTGGCGCGCTTGGAACCGTCACCGCGCTCGCCACCCCAACGGGCAAGGACCTTCGAGGTCGCCGGTACCGGGTTGCCAGTGTCGTCGAGCAGGAGGAAGTCCAGGTCGGGGGTCGAGATCGGCAGGTACCAGGGCAGCGGCAGGCCGCTGGCCACCGGGGCGTTGATCCGATCGAAATTGGAAGGGTTCTCGACGAAAAGGGGGAAACCCAGTACCTGGGCTCCGGCGCTCCCCGTGAGAACAGCGACCGCGAGCAGGACCATGGCCACGGTCGGCCAGGAACTGCGGACGGACCCTGTAGCTCGATTGTTCACGTTCTTCTCCGTCGGCAAGAGTCGCGGCGGGCGTCCCGTTCGAGCCTCCGAAGAAGGCCCAGAACGGTTGGTTTGCCGGACGGCGGCGGGAACCGGAGTTCCTCGTCTCGTTTCGCCGGGCGCCGACGCCGGTTTGCGGCGGCAATTCCCGCGAGGGAGACGACCCATCCAGGCGTGAGTCGGGCAACCTGCTACCATATCCGCGTGGTGAGCGGACTTAGGTCAACGGCTTTGCGTCGCCGGCTTTCGCCGGGTTTGCCTTTTTCTGACGGACGCCTCGAGACGGGGCGCCAGCACGCGAACTGATGTATCGGTCTGTCGAAATAGCCTACCCCCGAGTCCGGACCGCGGTCGGCGGTAGATGAAGATTCAGCTCCGACACGAGTCGAGATTCCGATGACGGAACCGAAGGACGACCCCCTCGCCCGCTTCATGGCCGCCGGCACCGAGCTGCCGCGGCGCCTGTTCGCGGTCAACGCCGAGGCCCTGCGGGCGACGGCCCGGGCGATCGCGGAGCGGCTGGCGCGGGGCGGACGGCTCTTCACCTTCGGCTGCGGCCACTCGGGGCTCGCCGCCCAGGACGTCTACTACCGGGCCGGTGGGCTCATGGATCTCGTCCACCTGTTCAGCCCGGAGGTCGAACTCGACCTCGTGCCGCCCGAACGGAGTTCGCTCGCCGAACGACGCGACGACTGGCTCGCGGAGCGCCTGCCAGAAGGCGGCTTCCGGACCGACGACGTCCTGGTGGTCGTGTCGACGAGCGGGCTCAACCTGGCGCCGGTCGGCATGGCGCTCCTGGCCCGCGCGGCGGGCGCGCTGCTGGTGGCGATCGGCAGTCGCGAGGCCTCGTCGAGCGCGGCGCCCCGGCATCCGTCGGGGCGCCGGCTCCATGAGCTGGCGGATCACCAGCTCGACAACCTCGCGCCGCCCGGCGACACGCTGGTGGAGCTGGAAGACGGCATGCGGATGGGCTCGACCAGCACCGCGGCCAGTGCCCTCCTGCTCCAGGCCCTCACCGTCGGCCTGCGCTCGGAGGCGCTAGGCCTGGGTCTCCACCTGCCGGTCTACGTCAGCGGCAACGCGCCCGGCGGCCTGGACGAGAACCGGCGCCGGCGGGGCTGACCTCCCGGCGGCCCGGGTCTTCGAAACGAAGAGACCCCCTCGCGGGAAGCGAGAGGGCCTCTGCCAGTGGAGACGATGGGAGTCGAACCCACGACCTTCGCATTGCGAACGCGACGCTCTCCCAACTGAGCTACGTCCCCAGGCACCGAGCAAGTTAGGTGGCAGGGGGGCCGAATTCAAGTCACCCGAGGCCGAAAATGGGGCCCGCGCCGGGCCGGGATCGCCGCCGCCGCGGCCTCCTGCCGACACGCGCCTTGGTCCTCCCGACCTGCGAGCATGGCGGCGAGCAGCTCGCCGACCGGGCCCCGGGTCCGACCGAGGCTGCGGTCAAGGGAGTGGAACAGGTGACGACGGAAAGCAGGAACAAGGAGTCCTCCTTCGAGGGCTACCCGCTGACCCGCGCCGAGTACATCTCGGCCATGGTCCATCTCTACCGCGGCGAGCAACATCGCGCCCAGGTCTGGCGCACCCGGCTCGACACCACGACGAACTGGGCGGTGCTGTCGATCGGCGCCCTCCTCTCCTTCGCCTTCACCAATCACATGGGTGACGTCGTGCTCGTGCTCGGCATGTACATGATCTTCACCATGCTCGTCTTCGAGTCCCGGCGCTTCCGTTTCTACGACGTCTGGCGCAACCGGGTCCGCCGGATCGAGGAGAACTTCTACGTCCCGATCCTGCGCCGTGATCTGTCGAGTCCGGTCGAGAACTGGGGCTTCTACGTCGCCGAGGACCTGCTCAACCCGAGCTACAAGATCACCTTCCTGATGGCCATGAAGGCGCGCATGGTGAACAACTACCTGCCGCTGTTCCTGGTCCTGCTCGGCGCCTGGTTCTTCTGCTTCTTCCGCGAGGTCCCGATGGGTTCCGGCCAGCTGAAGGGCTTCAAGATGATCTCGATCCCGCACTGGATCCCGGTCGGCGGCGTCTGCGTCCTCTACGGCTTCCTCGGCTACGTGACCTTCTTCGTCAAGCGCAGCCTGCGCCCGGAGGAGGTCTATTTCGGCAGCCGGTCGATCGATTCGATCGACGACGTCGGCTGAACGCGGAGTCGCGCGCGGCGCCGATCAGCGCTGCCCGTCAAGTGAAGGGGGTCGCTCGCGAGGCGAGCGACCCCCTTCCCGTTTCACGAGATCCGAGTCTTCCTATTTGAAGCCGCCCTTGATGAAGTCGCAGTAGGCGGCGTCGAGCTCGGAGATGTCGACCCCCTCGAAGGCCACGTCCACGGCCTTGTCCGGCCGCTGGGTCTCGACCAGGGTGTCGAAGTAGCGCTGGAGGATGCCGGGCCACTTGTCGTTCTTCTTGGCGGCGTCGCTCTTCAGGAAGTAGACCAGGGCCCAACCCTGGGAGTAGCAGACGTCGGCGTTGCCGTAGTACTCGGCCTGGGTGTAGCGGATGAGCTTCTCGAGGGGCACGTTCTTGCCCTCGACCACGGCCTGCCGCACGGTGCCGGTCCGCCAGTCGAAGGGCTCGATGCGGAAGCCCTTCTTGGGATTGGCGCCGGCGAAATAGTCGCCGTAGCCCTCGTCGAACCAGCGGTGGGCCGAGACCTCGCCCACGGCATAGTAGAGGTACTGGTGATAGGCCTCGTGGAAGAGGGTCGAGTAGGAATCGGCCATGCCGCCCTCGGAGGTGGCATCGTAGATGACCAGCTCGCCGGTCGCCGGCGAGAAGTAGCCGGCCGACCCTCCGGGGCCGCCGTACTGGTGATACTCCTCGCGATCCTGGCAGACGCGGACCACGCTCACGGCATCGATCGTCTTGCGCGGCGGAAAGATCGATTCGTAGTGCTCGCGCATGCGCTCGAGATACTTGACGATGTTCTTGGCGAAGGTGATCTGCCGGGTCTTCTTCTGCGGGATGTTGTGGACGATGACGTACTGCTTCTTCGGCGTGGGCAGGACCTCCCAGCTCGCCGGCAGACGGTCCTTCACCTCGAGGATCTTGCGATCGATCTCCGACATCGTGTCGAGGTCGACGTCACTCGGCTGGTTGCGGCGCTTGGGCTCGAAGAGACGGAAGGACGAGATCGAGGCCAGGATGCTGGTCTTGACGCTGGTCTTGGCATCCTCCTTGCCGTCGGGGAAGACCTCCTTCTTGGGCACCAGGTACATGAGCACCCATTCACGACCGCCGTCGTCGAGGACGCCGACCAGGGCCGAGGTGCCGCCGTTCCAGTCGTCGAATTCCGGGATGCAGTAGAGCTTGCCCTTCTCGCGGCCGATCTTCAGGTCCTCGGGGCTGCTCAGCTTCGCCTTCGTGTTCAGGCGTTCGTAGTACTCCACGAAGCTGGTCGGCCGGCTCGCCTCCATGAAGCGTTTCATGAGTTCCTTGCGATCGATCTCGGGCGGCATGCCGCCCTCCTCGGGAACCGCTTCGGCGCCGCTCTCGGTGGTGCCGCTCCGCGGCACGAAGCGCATGACCTGGAATTCCCAGGACTCGCCCGTGCCCTTCTTCATGGAGTCGGCGGCCCACTTGGCCATGACGTGGGCTTCGTCGGGTTGAGGCGGGATCTGGTCCCACTTGACCGGGACCTTGAGCTCGAAGCCCTGCTCTTCGGCCTTGAAGCGGCTGAGGGACTTGATCTGGGCGCCGGCGACCGAGGCGAGGACGGCGATCGTGACGAGGGTCGCCAGCACTCCGGTGAGTGTAGGGCTACCGGTCCTGGGGCTGGATTTCATCTTCGCCGCTCCTCCATGCCTGTTCGAGATGGTCGATCGCCTGGCGGTCGTGGCCGACCTGGAAACTCTCTTCCCGAGCGGGTAGACGTAGCTCGACGGGGAATGTTCTGCGAAATCCTGGAACGAGACGCCCTGGGACGTTCCCACGAGAAACCGAGGTGAGGCCATCATGCCCGAATCCGAGCGCCTGATCGAGATCGAATCCCAGCTGGCGCAGATCGCCCGCCACGTCGAGCAGCTCGACGAGGTCCTGGTCGACCACGGCAAGACCCTCGAGCGGCTCGCCGGCCTCTTGCTCCGCCTCGACGCCCGGGTGACCAGGATCGAGAGCGTCATCGAGTCCGGGCGGAAGACCCTCGGCAGCGAGCCCGAGGCCTCGCCCTGGAAGGACCCCGAGATGTAGCGGCCCGGCCGGGCACGAAAGAAGGGCGACCCCGCCCGGGGGCCGCCCTTCCCTGCCGACCGTTCGGGTCGGTCGATCCGCGACCGGATCAGTTCTCCAGATCGCCCCAGCGGGCCCGGAAGAGCTCGCGGGCCTTGTGCAGGCGCCAGCGGGTGGTGGCGTTGGTGCAGCCGATGATCTGGGCGATCTCCTCGCAGGGCAGCTCGTGGACGTCCCGAAGGAGGATCACCGTCCGGTACTTCTCCGGCAGCTCCTCGAGGATGCGCTGGATGCGGTCTCCCAGCTCGACGGTCTCGAGTTCGCGCTCCGGCTGCAATTCCACCTCGGTCGGATCGCTGACGAAATCCTCGAGGCTGACCGCGTTCTGCTTGCCCTTCTTGCGCAAGCGGTCGATCGCCAGGTTGACGACGATCCGGTAGAGCCAGGTGTAGAAGCTGTAGTTCAGGTCGAAGCGGTCGATCGCCTGGGCAACGCGCAGGAAGGCGTCCTGGGCCACGTCGCGGGCGTCCTCCGGGTTGCCGACCAGGTTGTAGGCGACCCAGTAGATCCGCTTCTCGTAGGCCTTGACCAGCTCCTCGAAGGCGGCCATGTCGCCGGCCTGAAAGGCCTGGATCTGCTCCTTCTCGCGAGCGATCTCCTCGGGACTCCGCTGGCGCCGCGGCTTGCGGCCGGTCGGGCTCCCGGTGGCGGGGGCCTGGCGGGTCTCGGTCCGGTCCATGTCCTTCAGGTTCAACATCTCGGGTCCTCCTTCGAGAGCCTCGTCGCGACCCGGGCCTTCCGGCCCTGGTCGCCTCGATTCCGACTGCCGGCCGCCATTTCGGCCTGCGAGTCGCCCTCGCTCTCCCTGGAGCAAGCCCCGGGCCAAAGACCGATCGGCCTCGCGGCCTCGCCTCAAACCACTGTTCTCCAGGCTCTTAGGGTGTTCTTTGCTCATCTTGGTCCGGTCCGTTTTGTCCAATCGAGGACACTCGATTGCCCTCTCAGGGGCACAACGGGCCGACGCTTCGTCAGGCCTCGGGGACGATTTCCGACAAAGCGTCAGAAACGTCCGGGATCTGGATACGCGCGGCGCGGTCACCACCCCCCTCTTTCCTCGCATCCCCGGCCCGGCACCGCTTGAATGTCCGGAGCGAGTGACGTATTACGGTCCGACATAAGTACTTGTGCGCCATCTTACCGGCACGAAACGCGCTCCGAGGGGACGTCCCACCATGAAGATCAGCGAACTCAAGATCGACGACTACGAGAAGGTCATCCACGGCGTCGACGAGCAGACCGGCCTGAACGCCTTCATCGGAGTCCACTGCACGACCCTCGGTCCCGCGCTCGGCGGCCTGCGCATCTGGCCCTACGAGCGTGAAGAGGATGCGCTCACCGACGTGCTGCGCCTGTCGAAGGGCATGACCTACAAGTCGGCGATCGCTCGCACCGGCCTGGGCGGCGGCAAGTCGGTGGTGATCGGCGACCCGAAGGTGGTCCGCAATCCAGACACGATGCGCGCCATGGGCCGGCTGATCGACTCGCTCGGCGGCCTCTACATCACCGCCGAGGACGTCAACACGCGCATCGAGGATCTCGAGCACGTCCGCGAGGAGACCCGCTGGGTCACCGGCCTGTCGCTCGAGCGCGGCGGCTCCGGCAATCCTTCGCCCTACACCGGCCGCGGCGTCTACCTCGGCATCAAGGCCTGCTTCGAGGAGGTCTATGGCTCCGGCGATCCGGCCGGCCGGCACATCGCGATCCAGGGCGCCGGTTCGGTCGCGCAGACCGTGATCGACCTCCTCCTCGCCGACGGTGCCCGGGTCACGGCCTGCGACATCAATCCCGAGCGCATCGCCCAGGTCAAGGCCAAGCATCCCGAGGTCGTCTTCGTCGACTCGAAGGAGATCTACGACGTCGATTGCGACGTCTTCTCGCCCCACGCCCTGGGTGCGGTCGTCAACGACCAGACCATCGACCGGCTCCGCTGCCGGATCGTCGCCGGCGCCGCCAACAACCAGCTCGCCGAGCTGCACCACGACGACCTGCTCAAGGAGCGTGGCATCCTCTACGCCCCCGATTTCGTGATCAACGCCGGCGGCATCATCAACGTCAGCGTCGAGTTCCACCCCGGCGGCTACGACGAGAAGGTCGCGCTCGAGAAGATCGGCCATATCGACGACGCCCTGAAGTCGACCTTCGCCAAGGCCCGCGCCGAGAACGTCGGCACCGGCCGCGCGGCGATCGACGTCGCCAAGCAGATCATCGCCGAGGCGAAGGCCAAGTAGCCCGCGCCGGGGCGCGCGAAATTCCGGGAGGAGATCGTGACGGCCGTTCGTCGCTCTGGCGGAACGGAAAGTCAAGGAGTCCTCCCATGTCGAAACTGCTGCTCGCCCTGGTCGTCCTCGCGACCCTCCTCAACCCCTGCGTCGCCCAGGTGAAGGCCCGGAAGACCTCCCGGATCACCGAGGGCGAGGTGCGCCTCGAACGCCGGATCACGCCCTACGAGAAGGACGAACAGGCCTTCATGGACGAGTATGTGAAGGCGACGATGAGCTTCGAGTTCGCGACCCGCGACGACATGGAGGGCGTCCACAACGACTGGGACGTCTGCCTCCAGGGTCGAGGAATCGAGCGCTCACCCTTCCACTTCTGCGTCCGGACCGTGGTCGACGACGACAGCCAGCTCTGGCACCTCGGCCAGGTCCCGCTCGAGAAGGTCTCGCCCCGCTCACCCCGGCCGAGCATCTCCCGCCCCCTCTACGACGATAGCCCCGACGACAACTACCTGGCCATCGTCGGCCACAGCTACCTCGTCCACACCGTCGACAGCGACTCGGACCTCTGGGCCGCCTTCACCGTGACCAGCATCGAGCCCGGCCGCGCGGTGACGATCCGCTGGCGCCTGCTCGGCGAGCCGAAGAAGTTCAAGCCGCGCGAGATCGAGAAGCGCCGCGCCGACGTCCAGGCCCGACTCGAGGCGCTGCAGGCGCCGAGCAAGGTGAAGACCCGGCCCTGAGACCTCGTCAATCCCGGATGACCTGAACCGGCGGCAAGGCCTCGATGAAGGCCTTGCCGTACGGTTTCGAAAGGATGCGCGTGTCGAGGACGACGACCGTGCCGCGATCGGTCTCGGTGCGGATCAGCCGGCCGAAGCCCTGCTTGAACTTGATGATCGCCTCCGGCAGGGAGAGATCGCGGAACGAATGCCCGCCCCGCTCCTCGACCAGCTTCGCCCGCGCACGCTGCAGGGGCGCGGTCGGCACCGCGAAGGGCAGCCGCACCAGGACGACGAGACGAAGGGTCTCGCCCTGGACGTCGACGCCCTGCCAGAAGCTGTCGTTGCCGAAGAGCACCGAGTTCTGCGACTCGCGGAAGGCCTCGATCATCATCGCCCGCGGCATCTCCTCGCCCTGGACGAGCAGCGGGAAGCCCAGCTCGCGCAGCTCGTCGGCGACCCGATCGCGGATGCGGCGCATGAAGTCGTAGCTGGTGAACAGGACGAAGGCGCCACCCTGGCTCTTGCGCAGGTAATGCATCAAGGCGTTGGCCAGGCTCTCCTCGTAGTCGGGGCCGGACCGGGGCTCGTCGAGCCAGGTGGGCACCCGCAGGCGGACGTTGTGCTCGTAGTCGAAGGGTGAGCCGAGCTGGAGCTGGTCCGCCGCTTCGGCGCCGAGACTGCGGGCGGCGAAGGTCAGGCCGCCCTGGCGGCCGGTGGCCAGCGTGGCGGAGGTGAGGATCACGCTGCCGACCCGGTCGAACAGCCAGGTCCTGAGGATCTCGGCCGCCTCGAGCGGCTTGCACTGGATCGAGCTGGCGCTGGGCTTGATCCCGGTCTCGGCCCAGTGCACCGCCGGACGCCCGCCCTGGCCGGGGCTCAGGATGCGCCGCAGCCCGTCGCGCATCTGATCGATCCGGGCGATGTAGGACTGGAATTCGATCTCGCGCGCCTCCGAGTCGCAGCGGAAGCGGAGGTCCGCGAGCGCTCCGGCCAGCTCCCCGAGCGCGGTCGAGAGATCGTCCTGGAGGTCGTCCGGCGCGACGATCTCCCGTTCCCGGGCCCCGCCGCCGCAGAAGTCCCGCACCCGACCGAAGAAGTCTTCGGCGACCGCCTCGACCTCCTCGCAGAGCATGCGCGCGCGCTCGGAGCCGGGAACGAGCTGGAGGAAGCCCAGGCCCTTGTAGCGGCGGTGCAGGCGCATCAGCAGAAGGCGCAGCATCCGCAGGGTGAGGCGGGCGCCGAAGTGCTCGAGCGCCGTGGTCTCGAGACCGTGGGCCTCGTCGAAGACGACCACGTCGTGATCCGGAAGGATGCGCGCCCCCTGCATCCGTAGGGCGAGATCCGAGAGATAGAGACTGTGATTGACGACGATCAGATCGGCGTCCGCGAGACGGCGCCGCGCGACGTGGTAGGGGCAGTCGTCGTCGTGGTGCGGGCAGCTCTTGCCCAGGCAGTTGCCGTGCTCGCTCTGGACCTGCTCCCAGACGTCGAACCGGGGCTGGGGATGGAAGTGCTGGCGCTCGGTCCAGTGCTGGCGATCGAAACCGCGACGGATCTCCAGGAGTCCCTGGCGGGTCTCGGCATCGGCCGCGACCTCGTCGACACCGCCCAGGGCGAGCTCGAGTCGGCGCGGGGCCAGGTAGTTGCTCCGGCCCTTGGCCAGCTCGGCGCGGAAGCGACCGGGCAGGACCTTCTCCAGGAAGGGGATGTCCTTGCCGATCAGCTGGTCCTGGAGGCTCAGGGTCTGGGTCGAGACCAGAACCCGACGACCGGAGGCCACCGCCTCGAGGACCGCCGGGACCAGGTAGCCGAGACTCTTGCCGACGCCGGTGCCGGCTTCGACCAGCAGATGACGCCGCTCGGCCATGGCGGCGGCCACGGCCCGGGCCATCTCGAGCTGCTCGGGCCGGGTCCGGAAACCGGGCAACCGTCGGGCCGCCGGGCCCTCCGCGGCGAAGAAGTCCGCCACCTCGTTCACTTCAGTCACCAGCGGGTCCCGTCCAGCAGATAATCGCTTCCCCATGCCGGGACCGCATGATAACATTCGCCCGCGCCAATGCGCGCAGATCCCTTGCTCGGAAGGATTTGGGAGAAGTCACGAGATGTACGCGAGGTTCGGCGCCCTGCTCGTCGTCGGCACACTGGCCCTGGCCGCCTGCACGACCCAGTACCACTACAGCCGCGACGGCCAGATTCGTTTCGAGGAGGCCCGCGACCGCTATCAGGACGTGTCGTTGCACAAGGCCTTCCATGACGGCGCCCTGGTCGGCTGGGTCGACACCAAGCTGATCCTGGACGGCGACTCGAACGACTACAACGATCGCTACGAGATGTTCGTCCTGGACAACCGGGGCAATGCCCTGGGCTTCGTCACCGATCGGGGCCAGGCCTTCCGCTATCGCGCCCACGGTGAGCCCGAGATGGTCGGTGAGCACGACGAGCTGGAGCGCAGCGTGCGCTCGATCTTCGGCTTCACCGGTGGCGACTTCCGCCTCGAGAAGCAGATCGCCCAGCGCTGAGCGCCGGGCCGACCGCATCGAGAGCCGCTCCGACCCCGGTCGGAGCGGCTTCGTCATGGATAGAGGGTGTGAGCGACGACGCGGCACGGCCGCGCCGGCCGGCTCACCGAGTGCGGCAGGGACGGCGGCTCAGGCCAGGGCGTCGGGGTCCTCGGGAATCGCGGCCCGACGCACCACGTTGCCGTCGGCCCAGAGGTTCTCGAGGTCATAGTAGCGACGGGCGTCGTCCTGCATCAGGTGCACGATCACGTCGCCTAGGTCCAGCAGGACCCACCAACCATCCTCCATGCCGGCCTCGTTCACGACGCGGCCGCCACCAGCCTTGACCCGGGCCTCGATCTCCTTGGCGATCGCCACGACCTGGCGACTGCTGGCGCCGGTGGCGATCACCAGGAAGTCGGCGATCGTCGACACCGACTCGATGTCGATGACCTGCAGGTCGACCCCCTTCTTGTCGAGGATCAGGTCGCCGATTTCGTGGGCAAGGGTGGCGGGACTGGGCTTGTGGGCGGAGGAGGGACTCGTCATCGCGCCCGGGGCGCCTTCCATGTCGTAAGTCATCTATGCTCCTGAGCCGGGGCGCGGCCCTGGGCCGAGCCCGTTACGAACGAGGTCATCATCAGGTCCGTTCGTACCGCGATCAAGTCTATCCTCGATCCGGGACGGCTGGGACGGGTCACCGGGTATTCATGCCAGGGACACGTCCTACTCAGCCTTTCGACCGGATGCCGCGTTCCGGCTGAAATGAAACGGTCCCGACCGCTGGTACGGCCGGGACCGAAGTCCGTTCGCGACGAATCCCGGATCAGCCGAACAAGTTGTGGCCGATCAGCTTGACGAAGAGCGGCACGAAGACCAGGGACACGATGCACATCAGCTTGATCAGGATGTTGATCGAGGGGCCCGAGGTGTCCTTGAAGGGATCGCCCACGGTGTCACCCACGACCGCCGCCTTGTGACCTTCCGAACCCTTGCCACCGCCGTGGCCGGCCTCGATCTCCTTCTTGGCGTTGTCCCAGGCACCACCCGCGTTGGCCATCATGATGGCCAGCAGCACGCCGGTGACCAGGGCGCCGCCGAGGAGACCGGCCAGGGCCGCGGGACCGAGGAGGCAGCCCACCGCGAGCGGCGCGGCGACGGCCATCAGGCCGGGGATGATCATCTCGGCGATCGCCGCCTTGGTGGAGATGGTGACGCAGGCCGCGTAGTCCGGCTTGGCCTTGCCTTCCATGATGCCCGGGATCGAGCGGAACTGGCGCCGGACCTCCTCGATCATGCGACCGGCGGCGCGACCGACGGCCTTCATGGTCATGGCGCTGAACAGGAAGGGCAGGATGCCGCCGAGCAGGATGCCGATCAGGACCGTGGCATCCGACAGGTCGAAGACCATGGCCTTCAGCTTGCCGGCGACGACCACGAACTCGGGGTTCTTGCCCAGGTCGACGATCTTCTCGGTGGTGAAGGTGCTGTTGACCGCGTGGACGATGGCCTCGCTGTAGGTGCTGAACAGGGCCAGCGCGGTGAGCGCGGCCGAGCCGATGGCGAAGCCCTTGCCGATGGCGGCGGTGGTGTTGCCCACCGAGTCGAGGGCGTCGGTCTTCTTGCGCACCGAGGGATCGCACTCGCTCATCTCGGCGAGGCCGCCGGCGTTGTCGGCGACCGGGCCGTAGGCGTCGACGCCGAGGCTGATGCCCAGGGTCGAGAGCATGCCGACGGCCGCGATGGCGATGCCGTAGATGCCGGCCCAGGCATTCGACATCCAGATCGCCGCGGCGATCACGACGACCGGCCAGGCGCAGGACTGCATGCCGACCGCGATGCCCTGGATGATGGTGGTGGCCGGGCCGGTGGCGGTCTGGTCGACGATCGACTTCACCGGCTTGTACTCGCCGGCGGTATAGTACTCGGTCAGCTTGCCGATCACGACGCCCGCGAAGAGGCCGGCGATCACGGTGTAGAACAGGTTCATCGGCAGGTCGAGCATCTTGACGATGCCGAAGGTGACGCCGACCACGAGCAGACTGGAGACGATCAGGCCGCGGAAGAGCGCGTTGTGGATCTTCTTGTCGTCGTTGGTCTTCACCACGAAGGTGCCGAGGATCGAGCAGATGATGCCGGCGCCCGAGAGGACCAGCGGGAAGAGCGCGAGGTTCTGCTTCATGCCCTCGACGCTGGCGACGGTGACGTCGCCGATCTTGATGGCAGTGTAGCCGAGCGCGACCGCCGCGATGATCGACCCGACGTAGGACTCGAACAGGTCGGCGCCCATGCCGGCGACGTCGCCGACGTTGTCACCGACGTTGTCGGCGATCGTGGCCGGGTTGCGCGGATCGTCCTCCGGGATGCCGGCCTCGACCTTGCCGACCAGGTCGGCGCCGACGTCGGCGGCCTTGGTGAAGATGCCACCACCCACGCGGGCGAAGAGCGCGATGGTCGAGGCGCCGAAGGAGAAGCCGAAGACGGCGTCGATCGCCTCCTTGTTCTCGCCGAAGCCCATGTAGAGGGCGGTCAGGCCGAGGAGGCCGAGACCGACCACCGAGAGGCCCATCACCGCGCCGGAGCTGAAGGCGACGCCGAGGGCGCTGGACAGGCTGTCCTTCGCGGCCTCGGTGGTCCGCACGGCGGCCTTGGTGGCGACGCGCATGCCGATCCAGCCGGCGGTGGCGGAGAGCACCGCACCGCAGACGAAGGCGATCGCCGTGTTGACGCCGAGGTCGCCCAGGGTGAAGGCGAGGACGGCGGCCAGGACGACGACGAAGACCGCGAGCACCTTGTACTCGGTCACGAGGAAGGCGACCGCGCCCTCCTGGATCGCCTTGGCGATCTCCTTCATGCGGTCGGTGCCGGCGGAGCGGGCATAAATGGCCTTCGTCCGCAACATGACGAAGATCAAGGCGAGGATCGGCGCGCCGATCGCGAGGTAGATGATGTGGTCCAACATGGCCCGGCTTCTCTCTCGGTTGAATCCGAATCGTGTTTCATCGCCCGCGCTGGTCCGGGGAGACGACGTCAGCGACGGGAGTTCATGAGGCGTCTGGCAAAGGAGTCGTCGTGACCGATTCGTTCCGTCACGAGACGATCGAGCTCCTGGAGCTCGCGCCGCCAGCGCAGCCTGAGCTCGCTGACGACCTCCTCTCCTTGCCCCGAAGACTCGTCCAGTTCCGCGTCGAGAGCGATGAGCGCTCGCAAGTGCTCGACGTAAGCCGTTGGATAACAAGGCATTCCGGAACCGACTCGCCCCTCGGCAAGGGTCGCGATTCTATTGAGGGGCGGCAGCAGCCGCAAGGCGAGGTCGTGGTTTTTGGCGAGCAGGGCGGCCTGACATAAGTTCATGGCGCGCACGTGGATGAGCATCGCGAGGGAGGCGTCGAAGGTCTCCCGGTCGGGGTCGAGAAGGGCCGGCCCACCGACCCGGATCAGCTCCGCCAGACCCTCGAGCAGGTCGATCAGCTCGTCGGGTCGTTCCAGCACCGGGGGTTCGGCCCGCCAGTCGGCGACCGACCCGAGCGTGGTCATCGCCGCCTCGCCGAAGCGCAGCACCGACTCGAGCCCGGGACGGAGCGGCTCCTGCGGAAAGGGCCAGGTCGAGCCGAAGAGGATGCCACGCAGCTCCACCAGGAGCTCGCGGCTCTCCCGGAAGCGACCCCGGTTCATCAGGAACTCGGCGCTCTCCTCCACCGCCACGCGGTAGTCGTCCCAGGCCTCGACCCGCTCCGGAAAGTCGCGGCGCAGGTCGGCGGCGCAGGTCAGCGCGGCCAGAAGGCCGGCGCCCTCCACACCTCGGCGGACCTGCCGGCTGCAGTAGGAGTCGCCGGCGATCAGATCGAAGAGCACCGTGAAGCGCAACTCGGCGAGCGCGAAGTCCTGGGGATGGCGCGCGCGACCGGCATCGATGATGGCGAGCACGCGCCGATACCAGCGCCAGCGGAGCAGATCGTCGGGCTCGTTCTGGGCCACGGTGAAGGCCAGGAGCCGGGCCTGACGCGACCAGATCGCCGGCTCCTCGGGCGCCAGCCGGAGGAGCCGGGCCTGGGCGTCGACCAGATCCCAGTAGCGTCCTTCGCGCTCGTAACGGTCGCAGGCGGCCCAGAGCTCCTCCACCAGCAGCGGCTTGAAGGCACCGAAGAGGAAGACGCCGTGCAGACTGGTCGGAGCATCGGCCAGGGCGAGGCCGCCCTGGGCCACGCGCGCGCCATCGAGCTGACGGCGGGCCAGGACGAAGACCGCGAGGGCGAGGATCATGAGGAGCTGGGGCCAGAATCGCCGCATCAGCTCTTCCTCACCCGGGCGAGGAAGCCGACCAGGACCGAGCCGATCGCGAGGCGAAGGCCGGCGTCGCCGACCTGCGCCCAGGCGGGCGAGACGCCGCGCACGAGCATGGCGGCGACGTCGTGGCGGGCGAAGTCGGGCAGCAGCAGTCCGAGCAGCGTGGCCGCGACCTCCCTCCCGGCCCCCGGCAGCCGGTCGAAGAGGCCATCCTCGACCTGGGCGAAGGACGAGGACAGGAGGGCGAAGGCGAGCGTCAGGAGCAGGGCCGAGACCGCGCCGACACGACCGCGGAGGAAGTAGGCGATCATGGCGAAGAAGGCCGCGTAGAGGCCGAGGATGAGCCCGGCCCTGAGGATCGCCGCGGCGAGCGAGTCGGCCCCGGCGAGGATCGTGGCGTCGCCGCGGGTGAAGCCGATCAACCAGCCGGATCCCGGATTCTCCACCGTGATCGCCAGACGTCCGCGCTGGGCCCGAGGCAGGTCGAGCGCGACCCGCAGCGGCTTGCCCTCGTGTAGTTCCAGGACGCGACGGCGGCGGTATCCGCCATCGAGAGCCCGGATCTCGAGCGCGATCGGGACGCCGGCGCGCAGCGCCGCGCTCCGGCCCACCAGGAGGAGCCGCGGAGAGAAGCGGAATTCGAGCGCTTGGTCGGGGTCACCGTGGCCGAGATCGAAGACCAGGGCCTCGGCGCTGGCACCGGGTCGGGCGAAGCGCGTCTCGCGCTCGTTGCGGAAGCCCTCGCTCGAGAGGGCGTGGCGGATCGGCGCCTCGACGCCGACCAGGTCGTCGAAGCGCAGCCCGACGTTGATCATGATCGTCAGCCCCAGGCCGAGGCCGAGCAGGACCAGGACGGCGCTCAGCCCCAGGGCCCGCCCCCAGTGCTGCGCGGACTCGCCGATCGCCTGCCGGGCGAGGTCCTCGCCACTGCCTCCGCGGGCGCGACCGGCGGCCAGCTGGAGACCGGCCACCGCGGCCACGAGCACGAGCCCGGCCGCGCCGGCGGAGAAGGCCTGATCGAGGAAGCGCGCCCGCGCCGCGGTCGGGTCGAGTTCCACCGGTAGACGTAGAAAACCGACGTAGAGCGTGAGGCCGAGGAAGGCCAGCGGCAGGGTGCCGCGCCGGAGCAACTCGAACATGGTCACGCGGGCGAGGGCCACGGCGCCACGCAGGTCGCCGATCATGAGCCTCGGCTCTCGGCGATCAGGAAGTCCTCGAGCGCCCGTTCGCTGAGCCGCGGCTCACCGACCGTGGAGCCGGCCAGGTCCGCGCCGATGACTCCCTCGGCCGCGCCGGCCGGCAGGCTCAGGTCGACCTCGTAGCGGCCGAGCTTGCGGGCGAGTTCCTGGACCGCGCCACGGAAGGCCAGGCGCCCCCGGGCGAGCACCGCGATCTGGTCGCAGAGTCCCTCGACGTGCGCGAGATGGTGGGAGGCCATCAGGATGGTGGCGCCGCGCGCCTTCTCCTGGCGCAGCACCTCCAGGAAGAGCCGCGCCGCCTCGGGATCGAGGCCGGAGGCCGGCTCGTCGAGGAGCAGGAAGTCGGGGGCGCCGATCAGGGCCGAGGCGAGGGCGAGCCGTCGGCGCATGCCGGTCGAGAAGCTAACGGTCCGCTTCCTCGCCCAGGGCTCCATGCCGAAGACCTCGATCAGCCGGTCGCTCTCCGCGCGCGCCGCTCGGCGACCGAGTCCCCGCGCGGCGGCGAAGAAGGCCAGGGTCTCGCGGACGTCGAGGAAGGGAAAGAGCTCGGCGCCGTCGGGGAGGTAGGCGAGGCGCCGGCGACTCGACGGATGCCGTGGCCCCTTGCCGAGGACCGTGATCTGGCCCTCGTCGGGCCGCTCGATACCGGCGACCAGACGCAGAAAGGTCGACTTGCCGGCGCCGTTCAGCCCCGCCAGCATCATCGCCTCCCCGGCGCCGAGAGTCAGGTCGACGGCGTCGAGAGCGGCCTGAGGTGCCCGCCGGAAATCGTCGCGGTAGCGGCGCGAAACGCCGGAGACCACCAGGGCGAGATCGCTATCCACGTCCATAACCCACCTGAATAACGGGGCTTCCGGTTCCGATCAAGAGTCCGCCGGCTTGTGCGCGCGCTCCCGCAGGAATAGCATCGCGAGTTCAGGGAGCGAGCGATGGCACGATTGATCGCGAGAAACGGGGTCCTCAAGGACCGGGACTTCGTGCTCGGCGAGTCCCAGACGATCGGACGCCTGTCGGCCAACGAGATTCCGGTCGAGGACACTCGGATGTCGCGGAAGAACAGCCGCGTCTACCGCCTCGGCCGGCGCTGGATGGTCGAGGATCTCGGCTCCAAGAACGGCACCTTCCTCAACGGCAATCGGATCGAGAAGGCGGTACTCACCGACGCCGACGAGCTGCGCATCGGGGAGACCCTGTTCGACTTCGTCGCCGACGCCGACCTGGCCGGCGACGAGATCGTCCTCGAGGAAGTCGGCGGGATGGAGGTCCGCGACCGCCCGCTCAGCTACAGCCCCTTCGCCAAGGAGGATGCCACCCAGACCTCCTTCCTCTGGTTGCGACAGGACATGGGCCAGCGCGACGGCGGGTTCAGGCTGCTGGTCTTCTTCGGCCTGCTGCTGGTCGCGGGTGGCCTGTTCTGGTTGGTCCAGATGTTGATCTCGGGACGTTGACCGATGGATATCGCCCGCTTCAAGGAACTCACCCGCCGCGTCCTCGAGGTCACCGACTCGCTCGGACTCCACCGCGAGGCGGTCAGCCTGCCACTCGAACTCGACCCGGAAGGCGGTTCGGTCCGCCTCGCCGCACCCGGTCGCCTCGAGGTGATCGGCCCCGAAGAGGGTGACCTGGACGACTTCATCGCCGTCCTGCCGGACATGCTGTCGGCGCTCGACCTCGGCGCCGTTCCGCGCGCCGACTGACGGGTCGCGGCTCCCTTCGTCTCGTCACGAGACCCCGATCCGATCGACCTGGACAGCCCCGGGACCCTGGCCTACGCTCGGGCTGACCCGAGAGAGGCAGATCATGAGAACCGCCAAGACCGCGCTTTGCTGCATCCTTCTGTTCGGCTTCGTCTTCGCCGCCGCGACCCCGATCCTGGCCCAGGAAACCGGGGAGGTCGATGGCGAGCAGCTTCCCGAGGAAGCCCGCCGCTTCATGGAATTCGTCGGCTCCCTGAACTGGGTCCAGGGCCCGGCCGAGCTGAAGGTCGGTCCGCACGCGGTGGTGATGGTTCCGGAGGGCATGGTCGGCCTCGACTCGAAGCAGGCCCGCGACTACGTCGAGCGCCTCGGCAACCTGCGCGGCGAGCAGCTCGCCCTGGTCGCGAACCCGGACTTGAGCTGGTTCGTCGACTTCAGCTTCGATGACGTCGGCTACGTCGAGGACGACGAGAAGGACGACATAGACGCCGACGAGCTGATGAAGGCGATGCTCGAGGGCCAGAAGCAGGCCAACAGGAAACGCCAGTCGCTCGGACTTCCGGCCCTCCAGAACAAGGGCTGGGCCGAGAAGCCGCACTACGACGAGAACCTGCGCGCGCTGACCTGGGCGGTCAAGATCACCGATGGCGGCGAGGAGACCTCGATCAACCACAACGTCCGCATCCTCGGCCGGCGGGGCGTCATGGACGCAACCCTGGTCTGCGCCGAGGAAGGCTACGCCGCCGCCAAGACCAGCGCGACCCAGGTCGTGAAGGCCTTCCGCTACCAGGAGGGCGAACGCTACGGCGACTTCCGCAAGGGCGACAAGATCGCCGAGTACGGCTTGAAGGGCCTGATCCTCGGCGGCGGCCTCGCGCTGGCCGCCAAGACGGGCCTGCTCTCGAAGCTGTGGAAGTTCCTGGTCATCGGGTTCCTGGCCGTCGTCGGCTTCATCAAGAAGCTCTTCGGTCGCGGCGGTTCGTCGGACAGCGGTGGCCGGCGTGGCGGCAGCCGGACGCGGAGCACGCCGGCCAAATGACGGCCGATCAGGGTTTCCTCCTCGTCTGGTCCCTCTTCTACCTCTGGCAGTGCTGCCACTGGCTTCGTCCCGGCTCGTTCGCCCTGATCGGCGACCGGGGCGCCTGCCGTCTGCGCCAGCCGGACCCGCAGTTCGAGAGCCGCCTCGGCTCGCCGGTCGTCGGCCGCATCCTGCCCCCCTTCCGAGCGCTCCATTCGGTGACGCCCTGCCCCATCAGCGTCGACCAGGACCACGTCGTCGCCTTCCAGGAACGCTGCTGGAGCTTCCATGGGCGGCCGCGACAGTCGGGGCGGACGCTCGCCCTGGATCGGATCGGCAAGATCGAAGCCGACGGCCACCGGGTGAAGGTCGACGGCGAGCCCTTCGTCGAGGCCGCGGACGAGACCGCCGCGCTCGACCTGGTCGACCTGCTCGGGGACCTGATCGACGCCCCGCGCGAGGAGCGGGCCCGCCTGATCGAGGAGGCCCTGGCCGGAGCCCTCGATCCAGACCGGGTCGATCGTCGCCTGACCGAGATCGAGGCCGAGTTCGGTGCGCTGCGCTGGCGCCTCTACCTGCTCTTCGCGGTCGGCGGCCTGCTCCTGCCCCTCGCGCTCCTGGGCGCCGGCGCCGCGGGGAGCTGGATCCTCCTCTTGCCCCTGCTCCTGCTCGGCAACCTGCTGGTCGTGTCCCGCTTCGTCGTCGCCCATGCCCGGCTTCATCCCGAGCTTCGGGCCGAACGCCTGCAACGTCTCGTGGTCATGACGCTGTTCGTCCCGGAGACGATGCGAGCCCACGACTACCTGACCCGCTTCGCGCTCTCCGGCTGCCACGCCCTGCCGGTCCTCGCCCGGCTCGCCGGGGCCGACGACGCCGCTCGACAGGTCGGCCTGATCCTCCGGGATCTCCGGCATCCGATCCCGCCGATCGAGGACCTCGGCGCCGCGGCCCGACGCGTGGTCGACTTCATGCGGGAACTGGAGACCCGTCTCGTGCTCGAACGGGCCGATCCCGAGCTCCTCGCCCGGGCCCTCGCCCTCGGGGCGCCCGCGGACCGCCACTGTCCCCGTTGCCAGGCCGAGACCGGGGCCGCGATCTGCGACACCTGCCGGCTCGCGACCGTCGCCTGAGCGCGCCGATCAGTCCTCCTCGCGTTCGCCGAGATCATCCTCGAGATGGCCGCGGGTGGCGAAGAACTCGCGCATCCTGGCGATCAGGGCGGCGGTCACGCCCGGGAGCCCCTCCAGTTCGGCATCGCTCGCGGCGCACACCGCGGCCACCGAGCCGAAGGCCTTCAGGAGCTGGCGGGCCCGCTGCTTGCCGATGCCGGGAACGTGCTCGAGGATCGAGGACACCTGGCTCTTCGCACGCAGACGGCGGTGGTAGCTGATCGCGAAGCGATGGGCCTCGTCGCGGAGCCGGACCAGGAGTTTCATCTCGGGGCTCTTCTGATCGAGGATGATCGGGACCGGCAACTCCGGCTTGAACACCCGTTCCTTGCCTTTCTCCGGCAGATCGGCGCGCTTTCCGGAACGCGCCTTGGCCAGGCCGACGAAGTCGACCCGATCGACCGCCAGCTCGCGCACGACCGCCATCGCCGCCTCGAGCTGCGCGCGCCCTCCGTCGATGACGATCAGATCGGGAAGGTCGTCCTCGCGCAGCCCACGTTGCAGACGACGGCGGATGACCTCGGCCATGCTCTTGAAGTCGTCCTGCCCCACCACGCTCTTGATCTTGTAGCGGCGGTAGCGGTTCTTGTCCGGTCGTCCGTCGAGGAAGGCCACGCCGGAGCCGACGACGTGGGCCCCCATCAGGTTCGAGATGTCGTAGCACTCGATCCGGCGCGGCAGATGGACGAGGTCGAGCTGCCGCCGCAGTTCGCCGAGCACCTCCTGCACCTCGGCGGAGCGCTCGTGGCGCTGCATCCAGGCCAGTTCGGCGTTGCGGGTGGCGAGCAGGGCCTGGCGCCGCTTCTCGCCGCGTTCGGGCACGCTGATCCGGACCGCGGAGCCGCGCATCTCGCCGAGCATCTCCGCCATCAGCTCGAGCTCGGCGCAATCCTCGGGCAGGACGACCTCGGCCGGAGGCAGCCGGGTCGGCGAGTAGAACTGGCCGAGGAAGGACCGCAGCAGCTCGTCGCTCTCGTGATGGGCCGGAAAGCGGTAGGACGAGCTCGAGCTGAGCTGACCGTCACGGATCATGAGGATGCAGAGATGGGTCTCGTCGGCGGCGCGGTAGAGACCGATGACGTCGAAGGCCTCGCTGGTGTTGCGGGTGACGTGGGGCCGGGCGATGGTGGTCTCGATCGCCTTGATCCGATCGCGCAGGAGGGCCGCCTGCTCGAAGTCGAGCCGCGCCGAGGCCGCCTGCATCTGGTCCTCGATCTGAGCCACCAGCTCGCGATTGCGGCCGCGCAGGAACTGGACCGCCTCGTCGACCAGGCGCCGGTAGCTCTCGCGGTCGACGAGATCGACGCAGGGGGCGACGCAGCGGCCGATCTCGTGGGAGATGCAGGGGCGGCTGCGATTGTAGAGCACCGAGTCGCGACAGCTGCGCAGAGGGAAGATCGAATTGAGGAAGTTGAGCGTGCTGCGACAGGCCGAGGCCGAGGTGTAGGGGCCGAAGTAGAGGACGCCGTCCTCGTCCTTGCGCTTGCGCACGATGGTGAACCACGGCCACTCGTGCTTCAGGTCCAGACGCAGGCTGAAGTAGGTCTTGTCGTCGCGCAGCCTGACGTTGAACTTCGGCGCGTGCTTCTTGATCAGACTGTTCTCGAGGATCAGCGCCTCCTGCTCGCTGCCGGTCACCAGGAAGTCGAGGCCCCGGGCAAAGCGATGCAGGAAGACGGTCACGAGGCGGCCATCGTCGCTCTTGTTGAAGTAGGAGCGCACCCTGCTCCTGAGGTTCAAGGCCTTGCCGACGTAGAGGATCTCCTTCCGCTCGCCCAAGAAGAGGTAGACACCCGGCGCGGCGGGCACGTGCTCGAGGCTACTGGATGCGAAGGGCAGTACGGGCATGGTCTCGGCGGCCGATCGAGTCAGGGACGTTCGAGTTCCAGGCGTTCGAGGCGCTTGATCTGGTCGCGCAGTTCGGCGGCCTCCTCGAACTTGAGCTGTTCGGCCAGCTCCAGCATCTTCTTGCGCATGTCCGCCACGATCTCGGGGATCCGTTCCAGGTCCTCGGGCCGTTCCACCTTGTCGTCGCCGGCGTCGAGGTCGACGGTGACGTAGTCGGACTCGAAGACCGAATCGAGCAGCTCGGCCACCTTCTTCTTGATCGTGGTCGGGGTGATGCCGTGCTCGATGTTGTAGCTCTCCTGGATCTCGCGCCGGCGCCCCGTCTCGGCGAGCGCGGCGCGGATCGAGTCGGTCTCGTGGTCGGCGTAGAGGATCACCCGACCCTCGACGTTGCGGGCCGCCCGGCCGATGGTCTGGATCAGCGAACGCCGCGAGCGCAGGAAGCCCTCCTTGTCTGCGTCCAGGATGGCGACGAGCGTGACCTCGGGGATGTCGAGCCCCTCGCGCAGGAGGTTGATGCCCACCAGGACGTCGAACTCGTCGAGCCGCAGGCTGCGGATGATCGCATGGCGCTCCAGCGTGTCGATGTCGCTGTGCAGGTAGCGCACGCGGATGCCGAGGTCACGGTAGTACTCGGTCAGGTTCTCGGCCAGCTTCTTGGTCAGTGAGGTGACCAGGACCTTGCCCCTGCGCACCACCTCGTCGCGAACCTCGCCGAGCAGGTCGTCGACCTGCCCGGTCGCCGGCTTGACCAGGACGCGGGGATCGAGGAGACCGGTCGGTCGGATCAGCTGCTCGGCGGTGACACCTCCGGACTCCTCCAGTTCCAGGTCGCCCGGCGTGGCCGAGACGTAGACGACCTGATGGACGCGGTCGCGAAACTCCTCGATCCGCAGCGGCCGGTTGTCGAGCGCGGACGGCAGGCGGAAACCGTGATCGACCAGGCTCGTCTTGCGAGCGCGGTCGCCGCGGTACATGCCGCCGACCTGCGGAATGGTGACGTGGCTCTCGTCGACGAAGAGGATGAAGTCGTCGGGGAAGTAGTCGAGCAGGGTCGCGGGTGGTTCTCCGGCCTGGCGGCCGTCGAGGTGGCGACTGTAGTTCTCGATGCCGGAGCAGGTACCCAGCTCCTCGAGCAGCTCGAGATCGAGGTTCGTCCGGTGCTCGATGCGCTGGGCCTCGAGCAGCCGACCACGGCCCTTGAAGGTGTCGATGCGTTCGATCTTCTCGGCCTCGATCGACTCGATCGCCCGATCGAGCTGTTCCTTGGGCGTGACGTAGTGGCTGGCCGGGTGGATGACGACCCGCCGGGGCTCGCCGACGATCTCGCCGGTGAGGGAATCGACCTCGCTCATCCGGTCGACGCTGTCGCCGAAGAGTTCGACGCGAATGACGCGATCCTCGGCGTAGGCCGGAAAGACCTCGACCACGTCACCGCGAGCACGGAAGGTCCCGCGGCGCGGCGCGAAGTCGTTGCGCACGTACTGCATCATGATCAGTCGGCGCAGGAGTTCGTCACGGTCGAGATCCGCGTCGGTGCTGATCTCGACGCTCATGTCGGCGTAGGAAGCCGGCGAGCCGATGCCGTAGATGCAGCTCACCGAGGCCACGATGACCACGTCGCGCCGGGTCAGGAGATCGTGGGTCGCGGCATGGCGGAGGCGGTCGATCTGGTCGTTGATCGCCGAGTCCTTGGCGATGTAGGTGTCCGTGGCCACGACGTAGGCCTCGGGCTGGTAGTAGTCGTAGTAGGACACGAAGTAGCCGACGGCGTTCTCGGGGAAGAGCTCACGAAACTCGCTGTAGAGCTGACCGGCAAGGGTCTTGTTGGGCGCCAGGACGAGCGCCGGACGTTGCATCCGCGCGATGACCTGCGCCATGCTGAAGGTCTTGCCGGAACCGGTGACGCCGAGGAGGGTCGAGTACTTGCGACCGCTCTCGAGGCTGGCGCAGAGGTCGGCGATCGCCCGCGGTTGATCACCGGTGGGCTGGAAGTCGCAGTGGATGCGGAAGTCGGTCATGGTCCCTACTTCTACTTCCTGGGCGGGTCATCGACCAGGAAGCGGGGGGGGACTCAGAGCGCCGGGCTGAGCTCGCTCGCGCGGCCGAGGACCGCGTCGGCGGACTGCCAGGAGTCGGCCGAGACCGGCACGTTCCGCCCCGCGGCCTGGCGCAGCTCGTCGAGCACCTCCTGGTATTCCTCGAAGCCAAGGCTGACCAGGGCCGCCGCCGACATCAACCGTTCGTGACCGCCGGCGGCCAGCCCGGCCAGGAGCAGGCCGCGGTCGCGGACGTCGCCGTGCCGGGCGATGAAGGCCGGCAGGCCCCGCGGCAGGTGGAGGCGCAGGATGGGCTCGCAGCGCCGCACCCAGTCGATCAGCCAGGGGGCGCCCGAATCGACGGCGCGGGCGACCCCGTGGGCCAGGCCCTTCAGGCCGCCGGGGCGGACGGCGATCTCGTCGAAGGCGCAGATCAGCTCGTCGCGACCGTCCCGGTCGAGGGCCATCGCGGCAAGATCCTGGAAGGAGGTCGGATCACGACCGGTGGCCGCCAGCGCGTCCAGCCAGGCGCGCTCCGGCTGCCAGCCGAGTTCCAGCGGCGGCGGCACAAGGGGCGCATACTTGGCCGCGACCCGGCGGGGCCGGTGACGGCGCAGCACGCCCAGCGCGGTCTCGCAGCGGCCCTGGGCCCGGTAGAGGTGCGCGAGCATCAGTGGCGCGAGGCGATGATCCGGAAAGCGGTCGATGAAGCCGACGAGGACGGCCTCCGCGCGCTGGAAGTCGCGGGCGTTCATCAGGCTCCAGGCCAGCTCGAGGATCTGACCGAGCGTGGCGCCGGCGCAGCGGCTGGCCTCGAAGAAGCACTGGACGGCGGCACCCGGCAGTCCGGCGGCGAGCAGGAGTCGGCCCTTCAGCCGCCAGATCCTCACCCCACGTCCACGCTGCGATGACACCCGCGACAGCCGCGCCGAGGCATCGAGCAGACGGCCCTCCTCCAGCAGGCGCTCGGCGCGCCAGAGGCGGTACTGGTCGAGGATGGCGTCGAGGAGACTGCTCATGATCGGTCTCGTGGTCGTGAACGCCGGCCGGAGAGCCGGGTTCATTCCCAGTCATCGGCATGTTCCTATCTACGACTGCACGATCGGCCGGGTTGAAAAAGAGGCGCCCCCCGGGACCGGGGTCCCGGGGGGCGCTGCGGATCGGGCGGGTGAAGATCCCGGACCGGACTCAGCGGTTCTGGCGCAGGATCCGCTTCTCCGCCTCGCGGGCGAGGATGTCCAGGTGCCGGAAGTCGCCGCTCGCCGATTCGCTCAGGATGCGAACGACGCTGCGGGCGCCGAAGAGGTTGTCGGAGAAGTAGTAGACGTAGCCGAGCAGGAACCGGGCCTGGTCGTTGCGCTCGTTGCGGATCAGGTAGCGCTCGAGCTCGGCCTGCCGGCTCTGGAATTCCTCGACGCTGGCGAAGGCGTCACGGAGATCGAAACGCCGGTAGAGCCAGGCCGGGTTCTGGTCGAGGCCCAGCTCGAGGGCCAGGTAGGCCAGGTCGTAGCGCTCCGCGCCGAAGAGCGCGAGCGCGAGCTGGAACTTCGGATAGTCGTCCTCCCAGCGCAGCTTGGCGGCGCGCCGGAAGGCCTCGGCGGCGCCGAGGTAGTCGGTCGAGTACAGCGCCTCCTCACCCCAGGCCAGGAGCCCCTCGAAGTCGAGATCGAGCGGCACGGCGTCGCTGAAGCTGCGCTGGAAGGCGATCGGAACCCCGCCATCCAGCTCCGGCCCGAGCGGCGCGACCTCCTCGTAACCGCCGCTGAAGTCCGCGGCCGAGAGGAGGACTTCCTCCTCGACGTAGGGATCGGCGGTCTCGACCCAGTAGCCGACGCCAGGGCGACGATCGTAGTCCTCGTAGATCACGTGGTAGCTGCGATAGGTCGGGCAGACGTTGGCCCAGTAGTCGACGTACCAGGGCTGCCAGTAGCAGGTCCGGTAGAGGGGATAGGGCGAATAGCGCGTGCAGGGCAGATAGACGTTGTAGCCGAAGTGGTAGCGCGCGTGCCGCCGGAAGTCGCTCTGATAGCCGAAGTAGACGTGGGCCGGGCTCGAGTAGCCCAGGTGATAGGGCGTTCGGATGCCGAAGGTCCAGTAGTCCCAGTAGGACCCGTAGCTGGCCCCCAGGAGGTAGCTGCCGCAGTAGTCGCGGCCGCCGCCGAACCCGAAGTAGAAGCTGAACGAGCCGCTGTCCCGCCGGTGTTCGCGCCGGTCGAGACCCCAGAAGTCGGAACCACGGAAGTAGCCGGTCCGGATGCCACGCCGCTCCTCCGCAGAGTTCGAGCGGCCACCGGTGGTGGCCCGGCCACCGCCGTCGATCGGCTGCAGGCGCCGGATCTCGACCCCATCGCGGGCCCGCGGGCGGGGTGCGTCGGCGGCCGGCAGGTCACTGGCGACCCGGCCGTGGCTGGCCGAACGCGAGGTCGTACCAGTGGGGCTGATCGTGGTCAGGCCTCCGCGTCCGAAGCCGCCGCGCGAACGCTCGCTACCCGGATCGATACCGCGGGCCGAGGATTCACCGGACGAGCCGGGGAAGACGGTGCGGCTGCGCGCCTGGGGCACGTAGCCCGTGCCGCCGGTCTCGGCGCGGTTGCCGCCACTCGAGTCGGGCTGGCGCGGCGCAGCGCCGCCCCCGGAGAACCCGCTGCCCGGCACCGAGCCGCTGCCCAGGTTCGAGCTGCCCACGCGAACGCGGCTGCCCGTTCCCGAGGGCTGGTTCGATCTCGTCGAGCCGGTCTCGCCCCCGCTGTCGGCCTCGACCCGGCGGCGGCGGTTCTCTTCGAGGCCGTTGCGCCGGTCGGTATAGCGCTTCAGGGAATCGAGGCCGCGCGAGCCGTCGTCGCCGGAGCCGCGGGCCGAACGGTCGACGTCACGCGACGGGGTCGGGATCCGCGAACGACCGGACGCATCGGTCCCGGTCCGCCGCGACGACCCGGAGTCGATCTGGCCGCCGGTCGACGGAGTCTGGACCCGGCGCCGCTCCGGCGTCGCGGAGCGAGGGGTCGGCTGGGCGCGCGGCGTGGGGACCGGTTGGGCCCGGGGCGTCGGCGTGGGAGTCGGCTGCGCCCGGGGAGTGGGGGTCGGCCGCGGCGACGGCTGGGCGCGGGGCGTCGGCCTCGGCGTCGGCGGAGTCTGGATGCGGGGGCTCGGCTCGCTGCGCCGGCTGGGCGGAGTCTGGACCCGCTGGCTCGGCTGGGGCTGGGCACGCGGCGTCGGTTGGGCGCGCGGGACCGGCTCGCTACGCCGGCTGGGGGGCGTCTGGATGCGCTGGCTCGGCTGGGGTTGGGCACGCGGCGTCGGTTGGACACGCGGCGCGGGCTCGGGGCCGCGGCTCCGCACGCCGGGATTGCCGTCGTCCCGACCGCGGCGCTGGGCCGCGAGGCCATCCGCCATGAGCCCCCCGAGGAGGATCAGCGCCAGCAGGGCATGAGCTATGGTTCGCAACATCGTTCGCCTCCCGATCACGAGACTTCGACCAGGATATCAACAAATGCCGTGCCGAGGTCCGTGGCGCCCCGCCCTGGCCCGGAACCGGCCGGGCGACGCGGTTTGCGGCCCTTCGCCCCGCGACCACCGGAGCCGCGCTGTCCCCTGCCGGGGAAGCCGCCGCCGAGAGTGTCCTCGATCGAGGACAGGGCCGGGATGACGAAAGGTGGCGCCCGGGGCAGCACGGCGCCGATTTGGTACATTCCGATTCCGACGACGGCCGCGAGCCCCGTCGTCGGGCGGAGGCCTTGCAGCCCCGCCGGTCCATTCACGATGGCCACCAGCACCGCGAGCCAGCGACCGCCCGGCGCCCTCGCACCCGCGTGCGACCTTGCGGTCGCGAAGACCAAGTGCAGACGAGGAGAACAGTCGAAGATGGCAACTACGAGACCGTCGCGGCGACGCGGTCAGGACCAGGACGAAGGACGGCGACGCGGTCGCGAGAAGGTCGACCCCCGCCAGGCCAAGAACTCGGCCGACAACAAGCTCGCGCTCCAGGCCACCATCGCATGCGTGGTCCTGCTCGGCATCGTCTTCACGCTGGTGGTGCTCGGCAAGGGTGATCCGACCCCTGGGCCGGCGAAGCCCGAGGCGCGCGAGGACCCGATCCAGCTCGAGGGCCCCAACCGCATCCGCAAGCCGGAGGAACAGAGCAAGATTCCGATCAAGCTCGCCAACCAGTTCCTGATCGGGCTCGGCTCCGACGACCAGGAGCGGATCGGCAAGCTGATCTGGTGGGATCGGCTGTTCGCGCAGAAGGAGATGGAGAGCAAGCGGGCCGAGAAGGATCGCTACGCCAACCTCGATGACGACGCCAAGGCGGCCATGCGCGACCGCTTCCTGCTGATGGTGATGGACCCGGACTACGAGAAGATCGTCAGCGAGTACGCGCTGAAGAAGCTCACCGCCGGCACCTTCACCTGGGACATCGCCGACATCGGCGCCGACTACGGCAACGTCAGGATGAGGATCGAGGACAACGACGAGAAGACCCTGCTGGTCTTCGACATCCGGACCGAGATCAAGCCCGGCTTCGACACCGTGCGCGACGCCCAGAACGACGCCGCCTGGGCGATCGTCGGCATCGAGCACGAGGTTCACAACCGCGTGAACGCGCTCGGACAGCGCGTCCGGCCGGCGAAGAAGGACTACGTCGAGGAACTCTACGCCGCCGACCGCCGCGAGGACCGCAAGAAGCGCCGGCGCGCCAGCGCCGGGCCGCCGGAGGCGGACCCGGTCCTGGTCGACTGGCTCGAGGGCACCAGCGACAGCACCAAGACCGACATCGAGCGGCTCTGCGCCCAGACGATCCAGGAAGACGACCTGCGCGCCGCGATGAACGCTCGCGACGACCTGATCAATCGCGGCAAGATCGCGATCCCGGGCATCCTGCGCGCGATGTCGCAGCTCGACTACGAGGAAGACTCGGGCGAGATCAAGCAGACCTTCTTCCTGATCCAGGTCCTCCGCGAGATGACCGGCAAGCAGTTCAACTTCCGGCCCGACACGACGACCATGGCCTTCGGCCAGGGTGGCATGACCCGGTCGACGCCCGAGGAGCGGCGCAAGGCGGTCCGACGCTGGTTCGGCTGGTGGGAGACCAACAAGGCGACCTGGACCAAGCGCGTCGACGAGCCGGAGCCAGAGAGCTGGGAAGAGCTGACCGGCGAGGAAGAGGAAGACGGCAAGAAGGACAAGTGAGTCCCGCGCGTGCCGGCCATGGGGTCGGCACCGAGGACTCGGCCTCGCGCCGACCGAGCGCCGACGCGATCTATCGGAGGGAATCTCGATGGCGACGAACAGCAAGCCCTGCCCCGAGTGTGGCCACGTCAACGCCATGCCGGCCGTGGGCACCAAGAAGATCACCTGCGGCGGCTGCGGCATGATCATCGTCCTGGCCAAGGTCTACGGCGAGAACTGGGCCGCGGCGGCGCCAGCCGCCACACCTGGTCGCCCGAAGATCGTCACCCGGCGCGGCAAGGCCGGGACGACGGAGCCCGAGCCCGCCCCCGCGAAGGAAGAAGCGAAGCCCCGGGGCGGGCGCGGGACGAAAGGCAAGGCGCCGGTGCATCGTCCTCACGGGCATGGCCATGGGCATGCCCACGGGCACGGGCATGGGCATGCCCACGGGCACGGGCATGGGCATGGCCCCGAGGGCGAGCATCACTTCCACTACCACAGTCGCAAGGGCATCCACCCCGGACTCCTCTGGGGCAGCATCGGCGCGATCCTGGTGGCGGGCCTGCTCTCCTTCTTCGTCTACAAG
This sequence comes from Planctomycetota bacterium, assembly GCA_020639295.1. Taxonomy (GTDB): domain Bacteria; phylum Planctomycetota; family DRQF01; genus JACKGY01. Next base: position 163,829 of record JACKGY010000010.1, on the reverse strand, counting down.
AACCACCTTCAGGAGAAGGAACACGAGGCCGAGATGGCCAAGCTCGCGGCCGGCAAGGAGGCCCCCAAGCGCAAGGACGAGGACGGCCTCGCGATCCCCGACGTGGCCGATCTCGGCGACGGTCTCGAGATCCCGACCCCGAGCGATACGCCGGCGGACGAGAAGCCCGCGGCCAGCAGCGACAAGCCGGCGAAGGCCAGCAAGCCGAAGCGGGAGAGCACGATCTCCGCGAACCTCACGCCCTTCGATCTGACCGAGATCGACTCCGGGGCGCTGAGCGAGATCGAAGGCGCCATCACGATCCTCAAGGATCTCGAGGCGACCACCGCGATCCGCGGCGCCGACAACACCCTGTTCAGCCACCGCAAGGAGGCCATTCCGGTCCTGCTCAATGCCCTGTTCGAGCTCAAGCTGGATGACCGCGACGACGTCAAGCGTGGCTGGAGCCTGGTCCAGTCGCTCTGTCGCTGCGCGGAGTACAAGACCACCTGGGAAAACGAGTTCAACGTGATGACCTGGCCGGAGAGCGAGGACGACGTCGCCAAGGCCACGAAGCATCGCACCACGATGCTCAAGATGTGGCACAAGTGGTGGACCGACAACGGCGCGGGCTGGGAGCCGCCGGTCGACGACGAGAGCTTCTTCGACGACTGATCCTCGTGCCTCCACGCGAGACCGCGATGGGGAACGATCGACCGAGCCGGGCGCCAGCCCGGCTCGCGTCGTTTCCGGACCCAGGTTCCGCTCCCTGGGTCAGTCCTCCGGTTCGGCGCGCCGGAACTCGGGGCTGAGAAATCGACGGAAGTAGCCCACGGCGCTCGCGGGCATCGACACCCGGACGGCGACCCGACTGCCCTGATAGTCGGCGTCGAGGATCTCCCCCACCCGACGGACCTCGGCCAGGGTCTTGCCGTCACCCGCGTCGAGATCGAGGACCACGACCTGGCGGCTGCGGTCGTCGAAGTCCTGGACCGCGGCGACCAGGTCGTCGATTCCGGTTCCGACGCGGGCCGAGACGGAGATCGCGGCGGGGAAGCGATTGCGCAGGAGCGCCAGCTCGACGCCATCCTCGACCGCATCGATCTTGTTGAAGACCAGGAGTTCGTCGTGGTCGCGCAGGCCGAGCTCATCGTCGATCACGTGCCGGACGGTGGCGATGCGCTGCTCGACCCCGGGACTCGAGACGTCGACCAGGTGGACGAGGAGCTTGGCCTGGCGGACCTCTTCCAGCGTGGCGTGGAAGCTGGCGACGAGATGATGCGGCAGGTTCTCGACGAAGCCGACCGTGTCGGAAAGCAGCACCCGCTTCCCGCTGGGCAGGATGAAGTCGCTGGTCTTGGTGTCGAGGGTGGCGAAGAGCTTGTCGGCCTCGTAGACGCCGGCGTCGGTGAGCCGGTTCATCAGGGTCGACTTGCCGGCATTGGTGTAGCCGACCAGGGCCACGGTCAGGTCCTCGCCGCGGGTGGCGACCTGGCGACGCTTGCGGGTCTTGATCTCCTCCAGTTCCATCTCGAGCTGGTGAAGACGACGGTCGATCAGCCGGCGGTCGGTCTCGATCTGCTTCTCGCCGGGACCCCGGCTGCCGATGCCGCCCTGACCGGTGATGCGCGACAGGTGGGTCCACATGCGCTTCAGCCGCGGACGCGTGTAGCGGAGCTGGGCCAGCTCGACCTGGAGCTTGGCTTCCATCGTCTGGGCGTGACTGGCGAAGATGTCGAGGATGACCTCGGAGCGGTCGAGGACCTTGCAGCCCACCTTCTCCTCGAGGTTGCGGACCTGTCGAGGGGTCAGCTCGTTGTCGAAGAGAACGCACTGGGCCTCGTGATCGCGCACGCGGGCCGCGACCTCCTCGACCTTGCCCGATCCGATGAAGTAGGTGACGTCCGGCGACTGCCGCTTCTGGTAGACACGGTCGACGGCGGCGACGCCGGCCGTCCGGGCGAGCTCCTCGAGTTCGTCCAGGCTGCGCAAGCCCGCGGCCTCGTCGGCCACGTCCGGACCGCAGCCGACCAGGATGCCGCGTTCGCGTTTGGTCTTGGTCTCAGTCTTGTGCAAAGTCCGGCCCGTTCGTCATCGGCGTGTAGCTATGCCGCCGCCAGCCCTCGTCATCGGTCTCGGGGAAGTCGCTGCGGAAGTGGGCGCCGCGACTCTCCTCGCGCCAGAGCGCGGCGGAGGCGACGGCGTGAGCCACGGTCAGGGTGTTGACCAGCTCCCAGCCCTGCGCCGAATGGAAGCGGCACTGGAGGACGTAGTCCGACCAGTTGCCGAGCCGGCCGACCGCTCGTTCGAGACCCTCGCCGCTGCGGACGATGCCGACGTCCTTCCACATCAGCGATTTGATGCTGTTGAACATGTCGGCGATGTTGATCACCGAGCCCTCGAGGCCGAAGTCGGCCTCGGGAAAGACCGCCGGCACGGCCGGCTGAGCGCCCTTCTCCGCGGCCGCCCCGAGGCCCGCCCGACGACCGAAGACGAGGCCCTCGAGGAGGCTGTTGCTGGCCAGGCGATTGGCACCGTGCAGACCGCTGGAAGCCACCTCGCCGCAGGCGAAGAGACCGGGGATCGTCGTCTGGCCGACCAGGTCCGAGAGGACACCGCCCATGACGTAGTGGACGCTGGGGTGAATCGGAATCAGATCACGGGCGACGTCCAGCTTGAACAGGCGACAGGTGGCGTCGAGGCTCGGAAAGCGCTGGCGAACGAATTCGGCGCCGAGATGCGACAGGTCGAGGAAGACGTGACTGTCCCCGTTCATCCGCATGTGGCGGACGATCGACCTCGAGACGACGTCGCGCGGGGCCAGCTCGGCGTGCGGATGGTAGTGGACCATGAAGCGCTCGCCACGCATGTCGCGCAGGACGCCACCTTCGCCGCGGACCGCCTCGGTGATCAGGTGCCGCGCCGACCCGGCGATGTAGAGGGTCGTCGGATGGAACTGGATGAACTCCATGTCGCGGAGGATCGCGCCGGCTCGCATCGCCATGGCCAGGCCGTCGCCGGTGGCGATGATCGGATTGGTGGTCTCGCGGTAGAGCTGCCCGGCTCCGCCCGTGGCGAGAATCGTCGCCCGTGCCCGAACCAGGCAGTAGCGCCCCTGATGCCAGAGGAGAGCGCCGACGCAGCGGCCGTTCTCGATCGTGAGGTCGACGGCGAAGACGTGCTCGCGAAGCTCGACGTTGGCGAAGGACTTCACCTTGCGGAGCAGGGTCTTCTGGATCTCCACGCCGGTCTGGTCGCCCTTGGCGTGAAGGACCCGCTTGCGGCTGTGCCCGCCCTCGAGCGAGAGATGCAGCGCCCCTTCCTCCTCGTCGAAGCTGCCACCCCAGGCGATCAGCTCATGGACGCGCTCGGGTCCCTCGCGCACGACCAGCTCGACCGCTTCCTCGTCGCAGAGACCGACACCCGCGACGAGCGTGTCGTCGCGATGGGCTTCGAGCGAGTCCTCGTCGCTCAACACCGCGGCGACGCCGCCTTGCGCCGCCCAGGTGTTCGAGGTCAAGGCGCTGTCCTTCATGACGCAGAGCACCCGGGCCCCCTGCGCGGCCGCGATCGCCGCGCTGAAGCCGGCGACGCCGCCGCCGATCACGAGGACATCCGTTTCGTGACGGTCGAAGTCGAGACTGGAGAGGTCGGCCAGGGGCCGCCATGAGGCTGGCATGCCTCATGATTCTCGGCCTGGGCGGGACCTTCAAGGAGCGCTTTCCTGACCGCCCCGGAAGCCGCTCCCGGACCTGGGATCGCCTCATGTTCGGGGTCGACGATCCAAACATTTCCCTTCTTTGACCCTTGTCTCCCCCATGTATTAGGGTTTTACTTGGTTCCTGGCCGCAGCCAGCTGACCAGAACCCGAAGATCTCGCCGGAGCGGGGTCCTCGCCACGAACCTGGCCGGGCCCTCGGGGCCCGAATCGAGGAGACGAACGATGGCCCTCAAGAACCTGATGAGCGAGATCCTGATCACCTGTGGCGTCGCGGGTCTGATGATCCTGGCCCTTCTGTCCTGAGGACGGGGGACCTACCGGAGCGAGCGACATGGCTCTCACCAAGAAGCAAGCACAGATCCTGGCCTGGCTCGAGACCTACGTGGACGACCGGGGCTACGCCCCCACGATGGAGGAGATCGGCGAGCACTTCGGCGTGTCGCCGGTCACCGCCTACGAGCACGTGAAGGCGCTCGAAGCCAAGGGCGCAATCCGGACCGAGAGGAACCGGGCGCGGTCCATCGAGATCGTGCGGGACGGCGGCACCTGGCCGCGGGTTCCTCTTCTGGGGCGCATCGCCGCCGGTCTGCCGATCGAGGCCCTGAGCCACGACGAGGTCTTCGACTTCGAGTCGCTGTTCCCGCCCGGAGGTGACTGTTTCATCCTCGAGGTGAAGGGGCACTCGATGATCGAGGACCACATCCAGGACGGTGACCTCGTCGTGGTCGCCAGCCGGCAGACGGCTCGGCCGGGTGAGACCGTGGTGGCCCTGATCCGCGACGAGGAAGCGACCTTGAAGCGCTTCTACCCGGAAGGCCGGAAGGTCCGGCTGGAACCGGCAAACGCGAGCATGAAGCCGATCATCGTGCCGGCCGAAGAGGTGCGTATCCAGGGCGTCGTCCTGGGCGTCATGCGCCGCTACTGACATCGCGACCACGATCGAGTGCGACCGTGGTCGCCAGGCGATGGCCCGAAGGCAATCGAAGGAGATTCGAGGATCCAGAGCGAGGAGAACGGTCCGCCAGGCATCAAGGAGTCGGTCCTCCACCCACCCCTTCCCTCTTCCAGCCGACTCGCCGCGAGACAGCGTCCTCTTCAACGTCAGCGCAGAACTCCCCCGCTTCTCGGGGCAGACCTTCCTCGCTCTGGACTCCCACTTTCCCCCAGCTTTCTTCGAAACGACCCAGGGGCTCGGCGATCGCCGAGCCCCTGAATCGTGTCGACATCAGTTCGCCTGATCGGCGACCTCGACCCGCCAGGAGTCGGAGATTCCTCCCAGCTTGGGCGCATACATGGCCTCGGCGCGGCCGGGCATCGCGTTGATCAGGCCCGGGACCTCGGCACGCATGCGGTAGGAGATCTCATGCGTCCCCTTCTGCAGCCAGGTGACGAAGAAGACGACCTTCTCGTCTCGGAGCTCCATGTTCGAGCAGAGCCCGTTGCCGTAACGACCGCCGGAGCGCAGTTCCACCGGCTCGAAGCCAGATGGCTTCCGGTCCTCGAGCATGATGTACTCGTAGTTGTTGGCGGCCGTGACGAAGAGCTTCACCTCGATCTGGTCGCCGGCACGGACGCGAGCCATGTGGTCGAGGCGGCTACGCTCGTAGTCGAGGATCTTGATCTTCCGGCCACCGCGTTCGACCTCCTTCTCGATCGGCTTGAGGAGGTAGTACTCACGGCGGAGTTCGACCTGATCGCCGGCAGCCGCGATCCGGTCTTCCCGCGAGAAGTAGCTGAGGCGGCAGTTCAGGTAGAGAGGCCCACGACCGACGCGCTCGACGACCAGGGGCAGAGGCCCGGTCTCGATCGCGTCACCCTCGACCACGATCCGGTTGTCGAAGGCGAACATGTTGGCGGCGTCGACCTTCTGGCGCTTGAGGATCCGGTCGCCCCAGCGGACGACGATCTCGTAGTCCGGATCGAGTTCGCCCGCGGCCTTGGCGTGGCGCGCCAGGGCCAGGACGCTCAAGGCGGTATCCCGCGTCGACTTCCAGCGGTTCCCGCTGCGGTTGTAGATCAGCCAGCGCGCCAGCGGCCGGGAGAAGCGATGCTGCGGAGCCACCTCGGTCATGGCGAGGAGAACCCAGGCATTGGTCTCGACCTCGTCGTCGTACCAGCGCCACCAGGAAGCACCGCCGTCCCACCAGGCAATGCCGTTGACCTCGTCACGACGGACGAAGTCCTCCAGGTTGGTGAGCACCAGGGTCGCCTGCTCGGCGCGCCCGCAGGCCTGGAGCGCGATGGCCAGCTGCGCCTTGCCCTGCGTGCCGAGTCGATCGCGACGCTTGAAGACCTGATCGAGGGCGGCCGCCGGCTTGCGTCCGGCCCTGGCCAGCGCGAAGGCGGCATAGGTCTTCTCGTGGATGTCCTCCATCTTGTCGAGGCGGCCTTCGAGCCAATCGGCGGCGCGGTTGATCATCGCGTCCGGCAGGTCCTGACCGGCGAGACGAGCTTCGGCCAGCCCCTGGAGGACATAGGAGGTGAGATGTACCGAGCTGCGATCGAGACGCCACCAGCCGAAGCCACCGTCCGAATTCTGCATCGACTCGAGGCGCCGGAGCCCGGCGGCGAGCATGCCACGCAGGTCGGCGTCGGAATAGACGGGTGCCAGCTTGCGGGCATTCAGCAGGTCGCGATTCTCGAGGTCCTGCCGACGCGCCTTGATCTCGTCCAGGCTCGTGCCCATGTCGGCCAGGGCGCGCGCGACCACCACGGCGGGCATGAAGCGACTCATCGTCTGCTCGGTGCAGCCATAGGGGTACTCGATCAGATAGGGAAGACTCTCGAGCAGGGTCGCCGCCATCGACGGCGTCATGGTCAGCTCCAGACGCGAGTCCTGCTGCTTTCGCTCGGCGGGAACGACCAGAGGGAAGCTGGCCTTGCCGTCTTCTCCTTCGAGGACGACGGCCCGGGTGACGGTCTTGGTGATGCCGTAGGTGAAGACGGGGAAGCGGACCTGCATGGCGTCGCTCTCCCGCTCGGTGAGGACCTTGGCGGTGATCAGCGCCTCGCCCCCCTTGAGCACCCGCGCCGGCCAGTCGATGCGCAGCTCACGACCTGGCTCGAGCCGAACGCGCCGCGGCCCGACTTCCTCCAGGGCGATCGTACCGCCCTCGATCGCCAGATCGACGTCGGCATCCAAGGCCTGGTCGAAGTCGTTCCGGACGAGCGTGGACAGGAGTACGCGGTCCATCTCGGTGAAGAAGCGGGGCGCCTGGAGCCGTACCAGGACGTTCTTGACCGTCTTCACCGTTGCCTCGGCCATGCCGACGCGGGTGTCGGCGGTGATGCCGCGAAGCGTCGCCTCCCAGTCGGTGAGACTGTCGGGGAAGCGGAACTCGAGGCTCGTCTTGCCGTTCGCCCCGGTGATGATCGAGGGCTGCCAGGTCGCAAGGTCGGAGAAGTTCTCGCGCATCTCCGGCGCAACCATCTCCTCGCCGTGATCCTTGGTGATGCTCTCCTCCGCCATCTTCTTGCCCGGTGCACCGGGAGACGGCGCGGCACTGGCCTCCATCAGGCCACGACGGGCCCGACGCAGTTCTTTGCCCTCGGCGCGGCCATCCTCGGAATCGAGCATCTCGGCCTCATCACCCGAGGCGCGATCTCCCCCCGCAATGAAGCCATCGTCGAAGAACCGGCGTCGCCCGCCCTGTTCGCCGCCCTTGTCGACGTCACCCGACCAGGAGAGTCCACCGTAGAGCGACTGGGTCAGATCGAGGTCGAGCCAGAAACCCTGGGGCATGCCATGGCTGTCATGGTTGACCCATTCCGGCTGCCGGGCCATGTAGCCGGCGAAGCTGAATTGCTGGGAGTTGCGGGTGTTCGAGTTCCATGAGTCCGAGCCCTGGAAACCGCGGCGACTGCCGTAGAAGAACTTCCGTATGTCGGCGGTCTCGTCGTCCTGGATGTAGGTGATGGCCCGGTCCATGACGCGCAGGGCGAAACGAGCAGCAAGGGGCTCGCCCGCGTTGTCCCGCGCCTCGATGTCGAGGTGCGCCATCTCGCCGGGCTGGTAGCTCGGCTTGTCGAACTTCATGCCGACGTCGATGAAACGATGCGATGGCGGCACGAAGAGCTCGCTGACGGACTCGTAGAAGCCTCCGTCCTGAATCGTGGTCGCATGGACGTAGACGTTGGGCGCATAGCTCTCGGGAATCTCGAGCGACATGACCGCCGTCTTGCCCACGATCTCCATCAAGCGGCAGGAGATGATGCGCGAGTCGGCCTCCACGGTGACCAGGACGTGACTGGCCGGAAAGACGCTGTTGAGCATGATGAAGGCCGTGTCGCCGGGTTGGTACTCGGCGCGGTCGGTGATCAGCTCCAGGTTCTTGAACTGGAAGTCATCGGCCCGATACCCGGTGTCGGTCACCCAGACGGCGACCTCGCCCTGGACGGGTTCGGCCCAGCGGTCCTGGGTCACGTACTGGACGACGAAGCGGCCCGGGGCGTCGCACTGCCACTGGAAGCTCCCGAGTCCGTTCCTCGCCGTGGTCGCCGGCGCGGACTGAACCTGGCTGCGTTCCTCGATGATCGTCTCACCGTCACGACGGGCGCGAACCCGAAAGACCGTGATCTGCCCGCTGCTCGCCACACCGACTCCGTCCGGGGTCTGCGTCCGCAGCTCGAAGGTGGCCGTCTCACCGGCCCGGTAGAAGCCGCGGTTCGGCTCCACGTGAGCAAAGAGGCCTCGACGAGGGACGACGACGGCGGCCTGCCCGGAAATCGTCCGGCGCGACAGGTCGGTCATGTCGGCCTCGATCACGAATCGATGGTCCTGATCGGGATACCGCTCCTTCCAGTCGGCGGATGAGATGGAGAGAGCGAGGAGCCCGTTCTCGTCGGTCTTCCCTTCTCCCTGCATCACCAGTTCCCGGGCTCCCCTGGACCAACGATCGCTCCGGCCCTTGCGCTTGCCGTAGAGCCAGGCGTAGGGCTCGCGGAGGTTGAAGGCCGGCGAGTAGGGCTCGCGATAGACCCGATAGGCCACCGCGGCCTCGGCCACCGGGGCGCCGAAGTAGTAGATGCCCTTCACCGTGACCGGGACGAGATCCCCGGATCGAACCGGTTCATCCGGTCCCTCGACGACGACCTCGAACTCCGGCTTCTTGTACTCCTCGATCCGGAACGAGTGTCCGCCCAGGTAGCGACGGTTGCGGCGGTACTGGATGTAGTAGGTTCCGAGGGGCGGTTCCGCGCCGACGGCGAGGGAGCCCTCGATCGTGCCGTAGCCGTCGGTCGTCAGGGATCGATCGAAGATCTTGTTGCCCTTCGGATCGACGACCGTGACCTGATAGTCCTCGTCCGGGAGATTGACGTAGTTCTCACCCTTCCGGCTGCGGAGGTTGGCCACCCAACCGATCGTCTCGCTGGGCCGGTAGACCGGGCGGTCGGTGAAACCGTACACGACGGCATTTTCGGTCTCGCTGGCGACCGAAGGCGACCAGGACTGCATGGTGACGGCGTAGTCCTCGCCGCGCCGGGCGAAAGCCTCGATGTAGATGCTGTTGCCGGCAGAGTCTTCGTGCGAACGCCGGAAGAGCCCCTCGTCGTCCGCGGTTCCGCTGTCCCAGGTCATTTTGTCGTAACGGCCGAACAAGCCCCGCGCGCGGTGCTTCTGGCGGACGGTGACCTCGGTTCCCGCGGCAGGCGCTCCGGTGGCGGCATCGGCGACGTAGACGATGGTCTCCCGGTCGCCCGTCTTGCGAATCATGGCGAGGTCCGAGACCAGTGCCATGACGACGTAGCGGCATTCACCTCCCAGCACCTCGACGAGGTAGGCACCCTTGCCCGGGAGGTCGAAATCGACCTTCATGGTGTGCTGGAGATGCTTGCCCTCGTCCGGAGTCGCCGAGGCGAGCGTCATGATCGTTTCGTCCTCGGGGCCGACGATCCGGTCGACGATCCGGGAGAGGTCACGCAGATCCAGCTCGTCGTCGCGCAGGTAGCGTGCCGAGGCCATCACGCGGCCGAGATCGAAGCGGCGAGCTCGGACCTCGATCTTGTCGATGTTGCGAAGCTGGAGTTCGAGTTCGACCTTCCGACCGGGCCGGACTGGAGCAGGATTCTCGCAGCTGAGACGCGGGAAGACGATCTCCTGGCGGAGATTCAGGACATCACTCCTCCAGACACTCTCGGGAAAACGCTCCGCGTAGTTCTCGGTCGTCTCCAGCGCCTGGACGTAGAGCTGGGCGTTCTCCTGGAGCTTGGCGAGCACGAAGGTCGCGACATCGATCATGCTCGACTTCGGGTAGTTCTCGATCAGCGCCTTGAGAAGCCGGAAGGGATTGCTGCGATCAGGCAGCTGGACGTAGCGTGCCTCCACCTCGTCCTGATCGATCCGGCAGCTCACGACCGTTTCGCCGCGACGATGGACCACCTTGGTCTCGCGCTGACCCTCGAGCAGCCGGTTGCAGTACATCGCTTCGAGGTAGCGAGCCATCGCGGCCTGGTCCGGCAGTTCGGCCTTCAGCGAGACGGACTCGACCGCGGCGAACCAGGTCTGCGGATCGGCTCGATCTTCCTTCGCCAGCGCCGGGACCTTGGCCTGGAGATCGGCGATCACGTCGGGGTGCGGCGTGAAGCCGACCAGACCGCCCTTCTGCTCGCGATGAGCCTCGAGGGCAGACGCCAAGGCCAGACCCAGCTGACCGACTTCCTCGGCACGGCGCGTCGCTTCGGCCTTCTCGAGCGCGGGCACCGACCAGGGAAGCTGGGGCTGCCAGAGTTCCCAAGCCGACTCGAGGAGGCGTAGGGCCGCGATCAGGTCATCGTAGTAGGTGTAGTGGTAGGTGGCCCCCTGGATCCACCGTGTCCGCGAGAACTCCTCACCCTTCTGGTAGTAGTAGTGCGGCATCGTGAGGTTGATGTTCCCGCGGAGCATCCGCAGTCGGGCTTCCCAGACCAGGCCCTTGAAGCGACCCTCGAGCCCTTCGAGATCCTTCAGCGCCTCGTCCCACCGCTGCAGCCGCTGAAGGCAAAGGCCAACCCGCAAGGCGGAATGCCCGAGCACGTCGGCGGGGCGGTCCTCGCTGGCCAGGACCTTCCGGTAGGCCTCGAGCGCCGGCTGGTAGGAGTGCTCCTCGAATTTCCGATCCGCCACTTCGAGCTCGTCCTGTTGCCAGGCATTACCGATTTCGGTCCCGAAGACGGTCAGGGAGACCAGGGTGAGGAGAATCAGGAAGCTCCGCTTCGACATGGCGACACCTCGAGGTCAGGGAAGGCCCACCGGCCTTCCAAGCGCGTTTCAGTGGAACATGGGGCGGCCATCGCCGCGACCCTCCGGACGCGAACGAGACGGTCGAGTTCCGAAAAAACGGGGCTGGCCGGGGCGCTGCGACCAAAAGTGAGGTCCCGGTGAGCCCGTGCCGCCCCATGACGACAGAGGGACCGACGGTTTCCCGTCGGTCCCTCCTGCAGACACGGCTTCACGCTGCGCGGTCGAGTCGGAAGCCAGAGGCAGACGACTCCGGTCGCTCAGATCTCGAATTCCACGCCCTGCGCGAGGGGCAGATCCGTAGACCAGTTGATCGTGTTGGTCTGCCGGCGCATGTAGATCTTCCAGGAATCAGAACCCGACTCGCGTCCGCCGCCGGTGTCCTTCTCACCACCGAACGCGCCACCGATCTCGGCGCCACTCGTCCCGATGTTCACGTTGGCGATACCGCAGTCACTGCCGGCATGACTGAGGAAGCGCTCCGCGGTCCTCATGTTGAGGGTGAAGATCGACGAGGACAGCCCCTGGTCGACCTCGTTGTGCATGGCGATCGCTTCCTCGTAGCTCTCGACCTCGAACAGATAGAGGATCGGAGCGAAGGTCTCTTCGCGCCAGACGGACATGTTCCGATGCGCCGCGACGATGGTCGGCTCGACGTAGTAGCCCGGCCGCTCGATCCGCCGGCCACCACAGAGGATCTCACCACCCTCGGTACGGGCAAGCTCCAGGGCCGCCATCATCGCGTCGATCGCGGTCTCGTCGACCAGGGGCCCCATGAGCGTGTTGCGATCGAGTGGATCGCCGATGCGAACGCTGGCATAGGCCTTGACCAGGCCATCGCGGAGTTCCTTGGCGATCTTCTTGTGCATGAACACACGCCGGGTCGAGGTGCAGCGCTGTCCCGCGGTGCCGACGGCTCCGAAGAGGATCGCACGCGCGGCCATGTCCAGGTCGGCATCATCCATGACGATGATGGCATTGTTGCCGCCGAGCTCGAGGAGGCTGCGCCCGAGCCGCTCCGCCACCCGCGAGCCGACCTTCCGCCCCATCGAGCAGGAACCCGTGGCGCTGATCAGCGGCAAGCGGCGATCACCCGTCATCGCTTCGCCAACTCCGTGGTCGGCGGCGACGATCATGTTGAAGACCCCCCGCAGCTTGTGGCGTGCACAGACCTCCGCGACGATGTTCTGGACCGCGACGGCGGTGAGCGGAGTCTTGTGGGAGGGCTTCCAGACCATCACGTCGCCGCATACGGCGGCGATCATGGCATTCCAGGCCCACACTGCCACCGGGAAGTTGAAGGCCGTGATGATGCCGATGTTCCCCAGCGGATGCCACTGCTCGTACATGCGATGCTGCGGACGCTCGCTGTGCATCGTGAGGCCGTACAGCTGTCGCGACAATCCGACCGCGAAGTCGCAGATGTCGATCATCTCCTGCACTTCGCCCTCGCCCTCGGAGAGGATCTTGCCCATCTCCAGGGTCACGAGAGCGCCAAGAGCGGCCTTCTTCTCGCGCAGAGCTTCGCCGACTTCCCGAACGATCAGTCCCCGTTGCGGAGCCGGCATCATGCGCCAGGTCTCGAAGGCTCCCTGCGCGGTCGCCATCATCCTCTCGTAGTCCGCAACCGACGCGCAGCGGACCGACGCGAGATGGCTGCCGTCGATCGGCGTCAGTGAATCCACGCAGGGGGCATCGCCAAGTTCATGAGCCTCCAGACCATCATGGAGTCCGGGGTTGATGTCGCGAATGCCGAGAGTCTCGAAGACCCAGGTCCTGTCGATCGTCATCACTCGACCTCTTAGTCGATGGACAAAAAAAATCCCTCGCCGCTGGGCGGCGAGGGATTGTAAGAAAAACCCGGCGATAACCTACTCTCGCGTTTGTTGCACTACCATCGGCCCCGGGGTCTTAACTACTGTGTTCGGAATGGGAACAGGTGTGGCCCCCCAGGTATGCTCACCGGGAAAACGCTTCAGCCGATTCCTCGGCTGTTAAAAAGGATGAATAGTGAGATTTGGATTGCGACCATGCCTTACCGCATCGTCTTCTGATTCTTCTTTTTCCGCCCTCCAGACGTCGTCTGGTGAGGAGAAAAAGTGGTCAAGCCAATCGGGCAATTAGTACCAGTCAGCTGAACACGTTACCGTGCTTACACACCTGGCCTATCAACGTAGTGGTCTCCTACGGCCCTGATAGGGAGAACTAGTTTTGCAGAGGGCTTCACGCTTATATGCCTTCAGCGTTTATCCTTTCCGAACATAGCTACCCAGCGGTGCCGCTAGCGCGATAACCGGCACACCAGAGGTCCGTCCAACCAAATCCTCTCGTACTAAGGTCAGACCTTCTCAGTTTTCCTACACCCACGGCAGATAGGGACCGACCTGACTCACGTCGGTCTGAACCCAGCTCACGTACCACTTTAATCGGCGAACAGCCGAACCCTTGGGACCTCCTACAGCCCCAGGATGTGATGAGCCGACATCGAGGTGCCAAACCCCATCGTCGATATGGACTCTTGGATGGGATCAGCCTGTTATCCCCGGAGTACCTTTTGTCTGATGAGCGACGCCCCTTCCACTCGGAAGCGCCGGATCACTAAGGCCGACTTTCGTCTCTGCTCGACCCATCGGTCTCGCAGTCAAGCACCCTTATACCTTTACGCTCTACGCACGATTGCCAACCGTGCTGAGGGTACCATTGCGCTCCTCCGTTACCTTTTAGGAGGAGACCTCCCCAGCCAAACTGCCCACCTAGCACTGTCACGAGCCCGGATCCGGTACTCGCTTAGAGCATCAACACGACAAGGGTGGTATTTCAACGGCGACTCCACAAAGACTAGCGTCCCTGCTTCAAAGTCTCCCACCTATCCTACACATGCCATGCTAAGGCCCAATATTAGGCTGCAGTAAA
>JACKGY010000010.1:0-145000 GCA_020639295.1 Planctomycetota bacterium | reverse complement strand
CCGGACAGGGAGCCTATCTGGTCGCCAAGGAGCTGGCGCGCCGCCATGCTCTGGAGCGCGTCCTGGTGGTCGCGGGGCGAGGGAACAACGGGGGCGACGGTCTCGTCGTCGCGCGGCACGCGCACAACGAGGGGTTGCCGGTCTCGGTCATCCTCACCGCGGGCCCCGACGCCTTCCCTGTCGACGGCGACGCCGCCCAGAATCTCGAGATGGCTCGGGGCACGGGTGTGCGGCTGATCGACGGCCGCGGACTACCCCCAGGGAAACTACTAGACGAGGTCGGCCTCGAGAACACGCTCGTCGTCGATGCACTTCTCGGAACCGGACTCCGGGGACCGGCACGTCCGCCAAGCGACCGTTGGATCGAGGAGATCAACCGGCGAGCACCGACCATCTTGGCGCTTGATCTGCCCTCCGGGCTCGATGCCGCGAGCGGCGACGCGCCCGGGCCGGTGATCCGGGCGGCGGTGACGGCGACCTTCGGTGCTCTCAAGCTGGGATTGCTGATCGGCAGAGGACCGGAGCACTCAGGCGAGCTGCGCATCGTGCCGATATCGATTCCGAGGTCCATTCTTCTCGAGGCCCTGGAACGCGAGGGAAGGACGCGGTGAGGGCTTTCAGGCGCGGAACCGACCTAAATGTGGTATCACGCTTGAGATCGCGCTCGCGATCAAGAAGGGAAACCAAGCGAAAGGTCGGAAATGCGCAAGACGATCCGGTTCCTCCTCGAGAACTCGATGTTCCTGATCATCGGCACGGTGGCCGCATTGGTCTGGGCGAACGTCAACAAGGACAGCTACGAGCACTTCCTCCACATGGAGCTCTGGGGCGACACCATCGTGGGCGCCGTCCACCACGACGAGGCCCACGAGGTTCCGGCTCTCGAGGATGAGGCCAAGGAAGTCGTCGAGGAGCCCGGCTCGCACGCGCCCAAGAAGAAGAGCATCACGCTCCACTACCTCATCAACGACATCTTGATGGCCCTCTTCTTCGCCATCGCCGGCAAGGAGGTCTGGGAAGCGACCTTCCCGGGGGGCCCGCTGAGCAATCCGAAGAAGGCCGCGACGCCGCTCATCGCCACGCTGGGCGGCATGGCCGGGCCAGCTCTCTTCTACTTCATCGTCGCCAAGATGGGTGGCGTCTGGCATACGGGCGATCACGCCACCGAACTCTCTCGCGGCTGGGCCATCCCCTGCGCGACCGACATCGCCTTCAGCTACATGGTCGCGCGCATGGTCTTCGGCGCCGGGCACCCGGCGATTCCCTTCCTGCTCCTGCTCGCGATCGCCGACGATGCCTTGGGGCTGGTGATCCTCGCGGCCTTCTATCCCAACCCGGACCTACCGGTCGAGCCGATGTGGCTCCTCCTCTCAGCTGCGGGCGTGGTCATCGGCCTGGTGATGCGGCGGATGAGGCTCCACAGTTTCTGGCCCTATATCCTCGTGGGTGGTGTCTGCTCGTGGTTCGGGTTCGCCCTCGCCGGCCTGCATCCTGCCCTCGGACTCCTTCCGATCATCCCCACGATGCCCCACGCCCACGTCGACACCGGTCTCTTCGACTGGAGCAAGATGGAGAAGGACGACACCCTCACCCACTTCGAACATTCGATGAAGACGCCGGTCGAGCTGATCCTCGGCATGTTCGGTCTGCTCAACGCGGGCGTCGCCTTCTCGTCCGCCGGTTGGGCGACGTCCGCGGTAATGATCGGGCTGCTCGTCGGCAAGCCGGTGGGCATCTGGGTCTGCGGCATGTTCGCCGCCCGAGGCCTCAAGTTCGGCTTTCCCCAGGGGATGACGAGCAAGGACCTCTTCGTCCTCGGTTGCGCCGGCGCCATCGGCTTCACCGTCGCCCTGTTCGTTGCTTCGGTGGCGTTCAAGACCGGTACTCCGGTGCAGGACGCGGCCAAGATGGGCGCGCTGGGCTCGTTCTCGGCCGCGATCATGACTTTCATTGCCGGCAAGGTGATGGGGACCCAGAAGGTCGCCGGCGCCGACAAGGAGACCGATCACCACTGAGACGGTCGCCGCTCGTAGATCAATGGACGCGGGGCCTCGCTCGATCGAGCGAGGCCCCGTGTCATTCCCGGTACCGATACTTCGACCTCAAGGTTCATCCGGCTCGATCCGTGCCGGAGCGAAGACGATCCACGGGATGGCCAGCCAGTCTTGAAGCCGATAGACCTCCGCTTCGCCGTGAATCCAGGGATCAAGGACCCAGGCTTCGGTCGAACGCCTGGCGAGCACATCGTGGGGGTCCCCGAGATTCCGGTCGTGGACCATCACGGCGTGATGCTCGCTGAACCAGTCCTCGTTCACCGCGATCATCGATGCCCGCCAGCCCACCCGGGCCGCAACCGGACCGACGGACCGATAGACGAGCTCCTGCCACTCGTAGCAGAGCCCTCGGAGATTCCCACCGCCCTCCTCCGCGATCCGATCGTTGCCGTCCCATCCATGAACCCAGGTCACATCCTGGTCGCGACGAGCCACTTCGACCGTTTGGCTGAAAGCCGCGACAATGGACCGCAATCCCTCGGGGGCCCCCTCGGTCACCCTGGTCGGGCTGGCGCAGGCCGCCAAGAACGGAATCACCAGCAAGACGATTGGCGGGCGGCGCATCGACCAAGCTCCAGCACGCGGCCTGCCCGGCGTCGCTCACCAGTTCCCTGGGAACGAGGCCGGAAGACCTCGCATTCGGGACACCCGAGAACCAACGAATCAAGAAGGCAGCAGGCTCGGTCGGATGACGATGACCGCGGCCGAGGCGGTGCGCCGTCGAGACGGAGCAAGGCCTCCGGCGATCCGTGTCGCCGCTCTCGTTCGTGGAGATGGTGAGCGAAGCGGGCGCGACGCCGCGGTGACCAAAGAACGAGGGGCGCCGACGAATCGACGCCCCTCGTGCACTCAAACGTGAGAACGATCCGCGATCACTTGTAGAAGTTGGTCGCCTCGGTCTCCTGGACCGGACGGTCGCGGTTGTCACTCTTCATGGTCACCTTGAAGCGGACGTCGCCCTCGTCGGTGGCCTTCAGGGTCACGCGCCACTCGGCGACCGCACCCGGAGCCAGGCGGCCGAGCGGGTTGAAGACGACCTGATCGGTGCTGCCCGAGCCATCGGTGGCACCGCCGCAGCTCACGAACTGCATCTGGGACTCGAGGTCGCAGATGATCTCGATGCCGGTGCCGTCAGCCGAACCCTGGTTGGTCACGCGGATGACGTAGGTCACGTTGCTGCCGACGGGAATCGGGTCCTCGATGTCGATGACCTCGAGGAGGATGGCCGGGATACCCTTGACGTCGGTCTCCCACATCGCGTTGACCTCGTCGGCGCAGTAGGCCATGGCCTTGGCGCGGTTGGTCAGCTTGCGGATCTCGTCGGCGCGGACGGTGACGCGAATGGTGCGCTCGTCACCCGCGGCGAGGGAACCGAGGTTCCAGACCACGTTGGCGCCATCGAAGGAGCCGGCGGGAGTCGAGCTCTGGTAGGTCGTGCCGGCCGGCAGCATGTCGACCAGCTGGCAGTCACGAGCCTCGCCGTCGCCCGAATTCCGAACCATGAGCTCGTAGGTGATCATCTTGTCGCGGTAGACGAGCTCGGGGCCGGTCTTGCTGATCTCGAGCATCGGCCGGCGCGCGACCGTGCGAGCCGAGGCCTGGGCCTGGAGACCGCCATCGGCGGTGGCCGTGGCCGTGTTCTCGTACTCGCCCGGAGCGCTCACGCGGAGGCTCGAGCGGATCTCGCGCGACTCGCCGGCGGCGAGGTCACCGATGTTCATCATCATGTCGGTCATGCCATCGGACGACATCATGCCCGAGGGCAGGTCGTCCTTCACGACGACGTTGCGCGCGGTACCGGTGCCATTGTTGGTGACGACGATGACGGCCTCGATGTTGTCGCAGGTCAGGACCTCGGGGGTCATGCGCTTCGTGATCATCAGCGCGGGCTCGACCACCTCGGTGAAGATGCAGGCGCGCTGGTTGTAGACGACCTCGGCGCAGTGGCGGAGGCTGCCGACCTTGTTGGCGACCGCGGTCACACGGATGGTGCGCACCTCGCCCGGAGTCATGTGCCCGATGGTCCAGTTGGCCTGATCACCGGTCATGCTGGTCATGGCGGGATCAGCGCTGACGATCTGCATGCCCTCGGGCAGGTGGTCCGAGACGTTGACGCCCTGGAGGTGACCGGCGGTCAGGTTCTCGCAGGTGATGACGTACTCGAAGGGCGAGCCGAGATTGACCTCGGCAGGTCCCCGCTTGTCGATCGCGACCGCGCTGCTCGAACGCTCGCCGGTCGGAACATAGAGAACCTTGTGGGTCCGAGAGTCATCCATCATCATCGGCTTCTCGGCCGTGACGGCGGGCTTCTGCTCGGGAGCGGTCTTCTTCTTTTGCTGCGAGGCGCAGCCCGAGAGGACGAGCAGTCCGAGGACCAAGCACGCACACAGACGAATTACCGTGTTCGTGTTCTTCTTCATGTTGGATAGCCTTCTTCCTGAGCGATTACGGCAGCCCGTTCGAACCACCGTTCGAATCGAGGGCTTACGAGAGTCATGTCGCGTCGATCTTAGGCTCGATCGCGTAGATTCACAATGACCATGTGGGCAACCGAAGTCGAGACCAGACCTGCGAGAACGGTCCCGAAACGATACGCCAGGGCGGCTTGGCCGCGGGCGGCGACGATCCCGTTCCAGGTCGTTCGGATTCGGCTTCCCTCTGCGAGATCGTTAACATCTTCCTCATAGACAGGAGTTCTTTCATGTTGCGCGGAATCACGCTTCGAATCCTCGCCCTGCTCATTCCCATGGCAGCCCTCAGCTCCTGCTCCACGCTGGACAGCTTGCTGGGTGAGGAAAGGCCACGGGCCAGCATCGAATCGGTCGCCCTCAGCGGCATCACCCTGGATGCCGCGCAGCTCGCCGTAGGCCTCCGGATCGAAAATCCCTACTCCGTGGCCCTCCCCGTGGCGGCGCTCGAGGCCAGTCTTTCGAGCAGCGAGCAGAGAATCGTATCGACGCGGCACGACGGCATGGTGTCGGTGCCCCCGCGGGGAAGCGCGGTGGTCCCGCTCGAGATCGAGCTGAGCTTCATCAAGATCCTGAAAACGGCAACCTCCTTGCGGCCCGGCAGCACCGTTCCCTATCGCGCCGACGTGACCGTTTCGGTCGATGCCCCGGTCCTCGGCCGCGTGGCGATTCCCCTCTCGCACGATGGCGAGTTCCCGATTCCCGCGCCCCCGGGCATCCACCTGCGCGACATGGTCCTCGACAAGGTCGGCCTGCAGGGAGTGGTCGGGCGGATCAGCCTCGATCTCGCGAACGCCAACGATTTCCCCATGGACGACGCGGCCATGGACATGGAGCTGCGAATCGGCGACCGCTCGCTGTCCCGGCTGCGCCGGCTGGGAGACATCGGATCCCTGGCTCCGGGCCAATCGAAGAGCCTCGACCTGGGCTTCTCGCTCTCGGCAACCGAGGTGGGACTCGGCCTGATCGACCTCCTGGCCGGCCGTTCGGCCAAGGTCCGTGCCATGGGCAACATGGGCTTCGACACCAGCTTCGGACCGATCTCGACCGAATTCGACAGCGCCAACGACGTCCCGATCCGGCAGCGCTGAGCCGGAATCGACGAGGCCCCGTCGGCCTGGCCGACGGGGCCCCTCCGGACGCCGAAAGCCCGATCAGGCGCCCATGATCTTCTTGAGCATGTTGGCCGTGTCGTCCTCGCCCGGGACGCACTTGCCCAGGTCCTTCTCCTCGCCCGCGGCGATCGCGCGGGCGTAGCCCTCGCAATCGTAGCCACAGGCGGTGCAGTCGGTCTGGGCCATCGCGGCCCAGAGCTTGGTCGCCTTGTCGGCGCCCTTCACCTTCGCCATGCGATCGTCGATGGCCATGTTCGCGTCACGGAAGGCCATACCGTCGTCGCCGCCGCCATCCGACGCGTCCGCCACCTCGCCGGCACCGCTCGCGCGGGCCGCCCGCGCCGCCGCCTGCTTCTGGTGCAACTCGATCATCCGGTCGGCGGTGTTGTGCTTGACCCTCATGAGCGTGCCGAGCAGTTCCTTCACGGCCGCCTCGTCGAGCCTGGAGATGATCCCGGTCAGGACCTCGCACTCCTCCTCGATCATCGCCGGCAGGACCTCGATGATGTGGGACCAGCGGGCGAAGTTCAGGCGCGCCGGGCTGAACCGGAACGACCGGTCCATGAGCGGCGCCTCGTGGTCGCTGATGAGGCCCACGAGGCGGCCCAGGAAGGGCTCCTCGGACCGCCAGGCATCGCGGCAGAGCTGTTCGGCTTCCTGGTCATCCGCGTCGACCCCGGTCGGCCAGGCCACGTTGACGGCGTAGTTGAGAGCGCTTCGATCCTCCAGGATCAGGGCCGCCGCCATCTCGTCGAGTTTGCTGCTCACGTCTCGAGACTCCGATCTCCGAATCGCTTCAGCCGATCACGGCAAAGCTCAGACTGCGAATGAGGTGGACGGTCGAGTCCATGAACAGGCCGAGCCACAGGATCGGAACGACCATCAGGACGACCGCGGTCCGCTGACCGACGGGCAGGACGTAGCCCTCTCCATCACCCTGGTCCAGGAACATGAGCTTGATGATCCGGGCGTAGTAGTAGACCGAGATCACCGTGTTCGTCACCGCCACCAGGACCAAGGTGTGGAGCCCGTTCTCCCAGGCCGCCTTGAGGAGCTGCCACTTGCCGGTGAAGCCCCCCGTGGGCGGCAGGCCGATCAGGGAGATCATGAACAAGAAGAGGCCCACGGCGAGGACCGGAGCCCGCTTGCCGAGACCGGCGAATCCGGGGAGTTCCTCGGTTCCCGTACGCGCGGCCACGATCTGGGCGATGTAGAAGGCGCCGAGATTCATGAACAGGTAGACGACCAGGTAGAACAGCACCGGCTGCCAACCGGGGTCGCCCTCGGCGCCGATCCGTGGCACCACGGCGGCAACGCCCATCAACAGGTAGCCGGCGTGGGCGATGCTCGAGTAGGCCAGCAGGCGCTTGAAGTTGTTCTGCCAGAGCGCCGCCAGGTTGCCGATGGTCATGGTGAACATCGCCAGGACCGCGAGGATCTGCGGCCAGTCGAGGTCGAGAACCTTGCCGCTGGCCAGGGTGAGGGCCTGACCGTCGGCCCCCGGCGCGCCGAATGCAACCACGAAGCGGATCAGGATGGCGAAGCCCGCGGCCTTCGATACCACGCTCAGGAAGGCCGTGAACGGCATCGGCGCGCCCTCGTAGACGTCGGGCGCCCAGAAGTGCAGCGGAAAGGCCGAGATCTTGTAGGCGAAGCCGGCAAAGCACAGCAGCGCGGTGATGATCAGCAGGGACGGCGAGGCCTTGGTCACGATCAGGGCCTGGGCAACCGCGCCGACGTCGAGGCTGCCGGTCAGGCCATAGAGGATCGACAGGCCGTAAACCATGATCCCGGACGCGACCGAGCCATAGATGACGTACTTGACGCCGCCCTCGGCCGCCTTGCGGTCACCCTTCAGGTATCCGGTCAGCAGGTAGCTGGTGTAGCTCGCGAACTCGATGCCCATGAAGAACATGAGCAGGTTGCGCGCCGAGGCCATCATGTACATGCCCAGAAGCGAGCCGAGCAGGAGGCCGTAGAACTCGCCCATCCGTCGCCCCTGGAGGTCCTTGTGGCTCATGACCATGGGCACGCAGATGGCCGTGCCGATGGTGAGCAGGAGCTTCATGAAGACCGCGAAGCCGTCCCGGACGACCATGCCATGGAACAGCGAGCCCGCCTCCTCGGCGCTCGGAAAGCCACCGAGAACGAGAGTCAGCAGACTCAGGCCGAGAACACCGAGCGCGTGCCAGCCGGGCCGCCGCGAGTCCTGCCGCTTCGAGAACAGGTCGACGAAGATCACCCAGACGATGCCCAGGCAGAGCACCAGTTCGGGGAGGAAGGCCCCCATGTCGGTGCCGATCGAGGACACCAGATCGGGATAGCGATCGAAGACCTCGTTCGAGGTCACGCCTCCCGTCGGCGCCACCGTTTGCAGGAAGAACATCGGCTCAGCTCCGGACCGCCGCCACGACCTGGACGATGGTCGACAGCGAACTGTTCATGAAGTCGAGGATGAGGCTCGGCCAGACGCCGAAGACCACGCAGAGGATGCCGAGCGGAGCCAGCGCGAACACCTCACGGAAATTGACGTCCGGGAAGGTCTTGTAGGTCTCGCTCTTCATCGGGCCCATGAACACGCGCTGGACGGTCCAGAGGATGTAGGTCGCGGTCAGGACGATGCCCGGAAGGGCCCAGTAGACGAACTTCGGATCGAGCGGATAGCCCGCGCTCTTGGCCTGCGAATCCCAGGCACCCATGAACACCAGGGCCTCGGAGATGAAGCCGTTGAGGCCGGGAAGACCGAGCGAGGCGAAGAACCCCAGCGTCGCGATGCCGGTGTAGTAGGGCATCTGGGTGCCGATGCCGCCGAACTTGTCGAGATTCCGGTGGTGGGCGCGATCGTAGATGACGCCCACGATGAGGAACATCATCGCCGAGCTCAGACCGTGGTTGAACATCTGCAGGGCGGCGCCCTGGACGCCGGCATCGGTCAGCGCCGCCAGTCCGAGCATCACGAAGCCCATGTGGCTGACCGAGGAGTAGGCCACCAGGCTCTTGAAGTCCTTCTGGGCCAGGGCGCAGAAGGCGCCGTAGACGATGTTGATGACGCCCAGCGTGGCCAGGAAGTGGACGAAGTTGAAGCTGCCCCAGAGCGGGATGTTGCCGGCCGCCGCGTCGGGACAGAGGGGAAAGCTGAAGCGGAAGAAACCGTAGCCACCCATCTTCAGGAGGACGCCCGCCAGCACCACCGAGGCAGCGGTGGGCGCCTGGACGTGGGCATCCGGCAACCAGGTGTGGAAGGGGAAGATCGGCACCTTGATCGCGAAGGCCACGAACATGCCCAGGAACAGCCAGTACTGCATGTCGTGGCTGAAGCCACGCGCCACCTCCATCAGGGTCAGCACGTTGAAGCTGTCGTAGCCGGCATGGAAGTACATCGCCAGCATGCAGACCAGCATCAGGACCGAGCCGGCGAGGGTGTAGATGAAGAACTTGATCGCGGCGTAGATGCGACGCGGACCGCCCCAGAAGCCGATGAGGAAGTACATCGGCAGCAGCACGACCTCCCAGAAGACGTAGAACAGGAAGAAGTCGAGGGCGAGGAAGACGCCGACGATGCCGGTCTGCAGCATCAGGAAGAGGGCGAAGTAGGCCTTCGTCGCCTTCTCGATGTTCCAGGAGTAGGCGAGGCAGAGGACGCCGAGCAGGGTCGTGAGCCAGACCAGCGGCAAGGACAGGCCGTCGGCACCCATGAAGTAGGCGATGTTAAAGCTGTCGATCCAGGGGGCGTACTCGACGAAGCGGATGTCCTTCGCCGCCGCGGCGCCCTGGGCCATGCTCAGCTCCCAGACGCTGCGCCAGGTCCCGTGATCCGGGTCGTTCTCGGCCAGCGTCAGGCCGACCGCGGCCGCGTAGTCGGCGGGGCCGCGCTCATCGGAGGCCTTGCGGGTCTCGAAGTCCAGCTTGATCGCCGCCACGCCCGCTTCCATGAGCCGGCGACGCCCGGGGTCCTGGACCTTCTCGAGCAAGGTCGTCACCTGCCGATCGAAGACCTGGGTGGCGTTCTCTCCACCACCCCGATAGTCGGCGATGAGCTTCGTGGCGAGCAGGAACACGACGATGGCCGCGATCAACGCGGTCCACTTGATCGCGGCCTTCTTCTCGCTCGGTATGGCGAGGACCACGAATGCGGTGATCAGGGGAATGAAGGTGACGAGAGTGAGTAGCATCGGCTTCCCTTCCGGCTCCCTGCCGGGCCAACTCCGCCCGGCGCTAACGAATTCCTTGTTCCATCACCGCGCCCGAGGCGCGGTCTTGTCCGTCAGTTCAAGACCCAGATGGTCAAGACGATGAACACGAGGGCCATGCCGTAGACGGTGAGCCCGACGTAGTCCTGAATCTTGCCGGTCTGGATGCGGCGCACGCGCCGGCCCAGTTCGAGGGCCGCCTCGCCGGTGCCGCGCACGGCGCCGTCGACGCCGTGGTAGTCGACCCGCCCGACGACCCAGGCGATGACCCGGGTGATGACCGCCTGGGCGTTGACGATGCCGTCCACGATGATCTTGTCGATCCCGGCACAGAGCCGCGCCAGGAAGTGCGTGAACGCGATCGGCACCGCGCGATAGAAGTCGTCCACGTAGTAGAGGTTCAGCAGTACGGTCCGGTAGCCGTCGAGGAAGCCGCCCTCCTTGACCCAGACCTTGTCGCGCCGGTACTTGAAGACCCAGAACGCGAAGGCGATGCCGAAGAGCCCGAAGCCGGTGGCCAGGAACATCGTCGGCCAGTGGGCATCGTGGTAGGCGTGGCTGAATTCGACGACCGCGGCCTGCGCACCCTCCGCCGGATGCTCGGCGTGCAGATCGTGCCAGTGACTCTCGTCCGCCCAGGCGGCGCGCGTCGCCGCGTCGGCGACGATCGTCTCGTCGGTCATCAAACCGCCGGCGAGAACCTTCACGTCGGCCCGGTGCTCGAACCACTTCGTGCCGGGGCCGATGTCGGGAATCGCGATGCCGGCACCGAAGACGCCGACCGCGGCGAGCACCATCAACGGGATGGTCATGTTCAACGGCGACTCGTGGGCATGGTCGTAGGCGTGGTGGTCACGCGGCTGGCCGTAGAACACGCCGATCACCAGGCGGAACATGTAGAAGGCCGTCAGGACCGCCGCCAGGAGGCAGAAGAGGAACGGCAGAAGGTGCAGGAAGCTCCGGTCGTGGAACTCCCAGAAGGCGTAGGCCTGGGTGAGGATCGCCTCCTTCGAGATCATGCCCGAGGTCAGCGGGAACCCGGCCAGCGCCAGGGTCGAGGCCAGGAAGGTCAGGTGGGTGATCGGCAGCTTCTTCGCCAGGCCGCCCATCTTGCGCATGTCCTGCTCGTGGTGCATCGCGTGGATGACCGAACCGGAACCGAGGAAGAGGCAGGCCTTGAACATGGCGTGGGTGAAGAGGTGGAACATCGCCGCGTAGGGCGAGCCCACGCCGACCGCCATCACCATGTAGCCGAGCTGGGACACGGTCGAATAGGCCAGGACCTTCTTGATGTCGTTCTGGGGAACCGCGATGGTGGCCGCGAAGAGCGCTGTGAAACCGCCGACCAGCGCGATCACCAGCAAGGTGTCGCTGTGGAAGTAGTTGCCGGTGAGGATCGCCGCCGTGCCGGCCTCGGGGTCGATGCCGGCGAGCAGCGGGAACATCCGGCAGATCATGTAGACGCCGGCCGCGACCATGGTGGCCGCGTGGATGAGGGCCGAGACCGGGGTCGGGCCTTCCATGGCATCGGGCAGCCAGACGTGCAGAGGGAACTGAGCCGACTTCGAGACCGCGCCGGCGAAGAGCAGGAGCCCGGCGGCGGTGAGCAGGCCGGGCTGGTCGTTCCAGGTTCCGTCCGAGAGGCTCTTGAAGATGTCGTCGAAGCTGAAGGAACCGACGACCACCCAGAGGATCATCAGACCGAGGAAGAAGCCGGTGTCGCCCACCCGGTTGGTCAGGAAGGCCTTCTTGCAGGCGGCGGCCGCCGAGTTCTTGAAGAAGTAGAAGCCGATCAGGAGGTAGGAGCAGAGTCCGACCAGCTCCCAGAAGATGAACAGGAAGAGGATGCTCGAGGTGATCACCAGACCGAGCATCGAGAACGAGAACAGGCCGAGGTAGGCGAAGAAGCGGTGGTAGCGCTCCTCACCGTGCATGTAGCCGGTCGAGAACAGGTGCACGAGGAAGCTGACCAGGGTCACCACGTTGAGCATGATGACGGTCATGTTGTCCACGAAGACCTCGAACTCGACATGGAAGCGACTGGTCGCACCGATGTCGAACCAGGTCATCGTCCACTGGACGGGCTCCATGCCGTGCTCGGATCCGAAGACGCCGGTGACCAGCAGATAGAGCGACATCGCCAGGCCGGCACCGATCATGGAGGTCGGCAGCCAGTCGCCCTGACGCGGGAGGAAGCGGCCGGCGAAGATCTGGATCACGAAGCCGGCGAGCGGCAGTGCGGTGATCAAGAGTGCCAGCAGGATCGGGGTTTCCATCGTCCTCGACTTTCCCTTCGGCTTTCCGTTTCTCTTCCCTCGGGCGCCGCCGGAGCGGCGCGCCCTTCCCTACTCAGCCCTTCATCGCCCGGGCTTCGTCCACGTGGATCGAGCTGATCCGGTGGAAGATGTTCAGCACCAGGGCCAGCGCCGTCGCCGCCTCGGCGGCGGCGAGGATGATGATGAAGATGACGAATATCTGGCCATCGAGGCGCTCGGGTGCCGAGAAGCGGTTGAAGGCCACGAAGTTGATACCCGCGGCATTGAGCAGCATCTCGAGCCCCATCAGGACCCCGATCGCGTTGCGCCGGGTCATCACCACGACCAGGCCCAGCGTGAACAGGATGCCGGAGACGATCAGATAGTGCCCGAGACCGATGTCGGTCAGCATGTTGCCCATCACTCGGCTCCCTCGCGACTGCCACGGCGCGCGATGTAGGCGGCGCCGATCAGGACGACCAGGAGGAGCACCGAGATGATCTCGAAGGGCAGGATGTACTCGGAGAGGAGGAAGGCACCCAGGATTCCAGCGGTCTCGGTCGGCTCGCCGGGCACGTTGCGCCACCCGGCCCCCAGCAAGGCGCTCACCAGCGTGAAGGCGGTGAACGCGCCGATGATCAGGCCCGGCGCCAGCTTCGGCCGCTTGGCCAGTCGCCGGACGTACACCGGCTCGCTGCGGGTCAGCATGATGCCGAAGAGCAGCAGGACGTTGATGCCGCCGATGTAGACGAAGATCTGGGTCATGCCCAGGAAGTCCGCGCCCAGGAGCAAGTAGAGCCCCGAGACGCCCATCAACGTGCCCAGCAGCCAGAAGGCCATGTGCACGATGTTCCGGCTGAACACGATGGCGAACGCGGGCACGAGCACCAGCGTCGCCATCGCCCAGAACACGACCGCTTCCCAGTTCAAGCGTTCTCTCCCAAGTCCCGCCGCAGCGGGTCCAGTGGTCGCACCGGCGACCACGCGCAGGGACCCTCGGGTCCGTTCCTCGATCTGATGTCGGCGCGACCAGGCGCCGACCTCCGGTCAGGACTGATCGTCCTTCTTGTCCTCGTCCTTCTTCGCGGCCGCGGCCTTCTTGGCGGCGGCCTCAGCGGCCTTCTGCTTCTTCTTCTCCTCCTTGAGGCGCGCCATCTCGTCGCGACGCCAGGCCTCCTCCTCGCGGTCCTTCTCGGTCCAGGGCCGATCGGTGAGCAGGTTCTTCACGCCATTCGAGCGCGTGTAGGCCGCGATATCGAACTCCTGCCCCATGTGGATGCACTCCTTCGGGCAGGGTTCGCAGCAGAGGTTGCAGAAGATGCACTTGTTCAGGTCGATCACGAAACGGGAGATCTGGACCTTGTCGCCCTGCCAGGCGCCCTCCAGATCACCGTCGCGCGTCCCTTCCATCTCGATGCAGTCGACCGGGCAGGAGGTGGCGCAGATGTTGCACTGGATGCACTTCTCGCTCTCGAGGTAGTGCACGCCGCGGTGCCGCGCCGGCAGGTAGTTCTCCTGCGGCCCGTACTTCTTGGAGCCGTACTGGACCGTGACGATCTCCTTCGGGCTCACGAAGTAACGCCAAGTCACCCCCATGCCGATGATGATCGACTTGGAGACCTTGGCGATCTTGTTGATGTAGGTTTGCAGGGCACTCATCGGCAGCTCCGTGTCCGTTCAGACCTTCATCGTCGGCAGGCTGAGCCTGGTCTTCGAGGCCTCGATCGCCTTCCTGTAGATGCGCCGCATCTGCATGAAGCCCAGGGCCATGGCCGCGATCATCGCGATTCCGAATTCATCGAAGGTCGGCATCAACCCCTGCCAGACCGCGATCAGCATCAAGCAGACCAGCGAGATCGGCAGCAGGTACTTCAGGCAGAGATCCATGACCTGATCGAGC
The DNA here is from genome assembly GCA_020639295.1 of Planctomycetota bacterium. Taxonomy (GTDB): domain Bacteria; phylum Planctomycetota; family DRQF01; genus JACKGY01. The sequence continues at coordinate 131,018 of JACKGY010000010.1, read as the reverse complement.
CTGATGCGGGGCAGCGTCCAGCGGATCCACATCTGCACGCAGACCAGCAGGAAGGACTTGGTGATCATCACGCCGGCGCCGATCAGGTTGCCGGTGATCCCGCCGATGCCGTCGATCGCCGGGATGCCGGACAGCCAACCGCCGAAGAACAGGACCACGCCCACCGCCGAGACCACGTACATCTTGCCGTACTCGGCAAGGAAGAAGATGGCGAAGCGCATGCCCGAGTACTCGGTGTGGAAGCCCGACACGAGCTCGGACTCGGCCTCCGGGAGATCGAAGGGCGCGCGCTGGCATTCCGCGAGCGAGGCGATGAAGTAGATCAGGAACATGATCCACATGAAGGGATTGCGGAAGATGAACCAGCTCCAGATCCAGCCTCCCTGGGCCTGGCTGATGTCCACCAGGCTCATCGAACCGGCGCAGAGGACGCCAGCCAGGAGGGCGAGCGACAGCGGGATCTCGTAGCTGACCACCTGGGTCGCGGCGCGGACGGCGCCGAAGAGCGACCACTTGTTGTTCGAGGACCAGCCGGCCATCACCACGCCGATGGCCTCGAGCGAGCCGACGGCGGCGATGAAGAAGATGCCGATGTCGAGGTCCGCGATGATCGCCTTCTCGCTGAAGGGGATGCAGGCGAAACTGACGAAGGTGGCCGCGAAGACCATCATGGGCGCCAGGGCGAAGAGCGCGCGATCGGCGTTCTTCGGCACCAGATCCTCCTTGCCGAGGAGCTTGATGCCGTCGGCCAGGGTCTGCAGCAGACCGTGGGGACCGACCTCCATGGGACCGAGGCGACACTGGATGTGGGCCGAGATCTTGCGCTCGAGCCAGATGCTGACCAGGCCGACGATCGCGACGAAACCGGTGATCGGCGCCGCCCAGACGGCGATCGCGCCGATCAGCGACCAGAGGCCGCCCTGCTCCAGCTCGAAGTAGTCGAGCACGTGATTGACGATGGTGTAGGTCATGACGGCTACCGGTCGATCTCACCCATGACGATGTCGAGACTGCCGATGATGGCGACCACGTCCGCGACCATGGCACCGCGACAGAGTTCGTGAAGCACGGAGACGTTCGAGAACGCGGGGCTGCGGCACTTCAGCCGGAAGGCGGTGTCCGAACCGTCGGAGACCAGGTAGAAACCCAGCTCGCCGCGCGCGTTCTCGACCGCGGTGTAGGCGTCACCCTTGTTGGGCTTCGGCTTGCTCTTGATCTTGTCGGTCTTGTAGGGCCCGTCCGCGATCTGGTCGAGGGCCTGGCGGATGATCTTCACCGATTCGATCATCTCGCGCATGCGCACCATGTAGCGGTCGAAGCAGTCGCCGGTGGTCCCGGCCTCGCCGCTGCCGACCGGCACCTCGAAGTCGAAGCGGCCGTAGACGCTGTAGGGCGCATCCTTGCGCAGGTCGCGAGCCACCCCCGAGCCGCGCAACACCGGCCCGGTGCAACCGAAGGCGATCGCCCGCTCCGGGGTCAGGACGCCGACGTTCGCGGTCCGCTCGATGAAGATGCCGTTGTAGGTGAGAAGGTCGTTGTACTCCATCACCCGCGGCAGGAAGTAGTCACAGAACTCGCGCACCATGGTGAGCATCGCCGCGTCCATGTCGTAGGCGACGCCACCGATGCGCACGTAGTTGTAGTTCAGGCGCTGGCCGCAGATCGTCTCCAGGATGAAGAGGATCTTCTCACGATCGCGGAAGCAGTAGAGGAAGGGCGTGATCGCCCCGATGTCCATGCCATAGGTGCCGATCGCCAGGAGGTGCGACGCGATCCGCGACAGCTCGGTGACGATGACGCGGATGTACTCGGCCCGTTCGGGCACCTCGACGTCCATCAGCTTCTCGACCGCGAGCGCGTAGCCCAGGTTGTTCCCCATCGCCATCAGGTAGTCGAGGCGATCGGTGTAGGGCGTTGCCTTGGTGTAGTTGACGTTCTCGCAGATCTTCTCGAAGCAGCGATGCAGGTAGCCGATGTGCGACTCGGCGTCGATCACGATCTCGCCGTCGGTACGGATGACCACACGGAACACGCCGTGCGTCGAGGGATGCTGCGGCCCCATATTGAGCAGCATTTCCTCGGTCTTGACGTCGCCGTGCTGGTCGATCTCTCGCGTGCTGATCTCGGTCATCTCGGTCCTCGTCCTCAGACGACGTTGTTCTTGATGCCGTGGTAGGTGTCCGGCGACACGTAATCCTTGCGCAGCGGGTGCCCTTCCCAGTCCTCGGCGCAGAGGATGCGGGTGAGATTCGGGTGCCCCTCGAAGACGATGCCCATCAGGTCCCAGGCCTCGCGCTCGTGCCAATCGGCGGTGGGCCAGACGGCCGAGACCGTCTTCACCGTCGGTTCGTCGCGCGGCAGGCGAACCTTCAGACAGAACAGGTGCCGGGCATCGGGGATCGCGCCGAGGTGGTAGACCACCCCCAGCTCCTCGCTGGTCTTCTTCTTGTCGAGGTAGTCGACGGAACTCAGGCAGCGGAGGTAATTGAAGCCCAGTCGATCACGCAGAAAGGTCGCGATCTCGTCGACCGCCATCGGGTCGACCTGGCAGAACGGATCGACGGCCTCCAGGTCGACGGCGACGATCTTGTCGCCGAATTCGTCCTGCAGGCGCTTCGCGATCTCGGCGGGGCCGGGGCGAGAGGCATCGCTCATGACGGCGGAGACTCCTATTCCACCAGGATCTTGGGTCGGAGGCCCTCTCGGGTCCGATCGAGGATCCGCTCGAACTTCATCTTCTCCTGCACGCGGAAGAGCCCCTCGAGCAAGGCCTCGGGGCGCGGCGGGCAGCCGGGAATGTAGACGTCCACCGGAATCAGCCGGTCGACACCCTTCAGGACGTGGTAGCCGTACTTGATGTAGGGACCGCCCGAAATCGTGCAGGCGCCCATCGCGATCACGTACTTCGGCTCGGGCATCTGCTCGTAGAGGAGCTTCACGCGGGGCGCCATCTTCAGCGAGACGGTCCCGGCGACGATCATCAGGTCGGCCTGACGTGGCGTGGCCCGGAAGGGGCCGGACCCGAAGCGGTCGATGTCATAGTTGGAGGCACCGGTGGCCATCATCTCGATGGCGCAGCATGCCAGACCGAAGGTCATCGGCCACACCGACGACTTGCGCGTCCAGTTCAGGACCTTGTCGAGGGTCGTGATCAGGACGTTGTCCCGGGTCGCGGCGTCGGTGTTGAAGTTGATTTCCTGGATGTTCGCTTCACCTGCCATGGTGGGCATCCTCAGGCGACGGACTTCTTGTCGGGGTTGCCGTCATCGGCAACGTGGTACACGTGTTTGTCGTCGAAACGACCGTGCATCGTCGTCTTGACCCAGTCCATGTCGCCCTTCCTCCACACGTAGATCAGGCCGATGGCCAGGATCACCACGAACAGGAAGACTTCGATGAACGGGAACCAGGCTCCGGGCTTGCCGGCGGTGATCGCCATCAGCTTGTTGTAGACCGCAGCCCAGGGGAACAGGAACACGGCCTCCACCTCGAAGATGAGGAAGATCAGGGCCATGGTGTAGAAGCGCATGTCGAAGCGCACCCAGGCGTCGCCGACGGGCGGTTCGCCGCACTCGTAGGTGCTGTCCTTCATCGGTTCCTTCACCTTGGGTGACAGGAGCCGGACGAGGACCCAGACCTGGAGGGCCACGAAGACCATCCCGAACAGGAAGCCGATCAAGGCGTGGGCGTACTGAAAGAGCATGGCACCTCGGCGGGCGACCCGGACTGGGGTCGAATCGTCACCGTCCCTTCTTCACTGCATCGGATGCACGCGCGTGACCCGTCCTTCCGGACGAGGCGGCGTCACTATACCAGATGGGGTCGACGCGGGAAGTTTGGCGAGCCCCGCGGCCGGAAAAAAGACGCCCCTTCAAACCAAGAGGCGACAAAGGGTTAGACGATCGAGTCGACGCCGTGGGCATCAGGGCGTCAGCCGCACCGGACAGCCCTCGGGCACCAGGCGGAAGACCTCCTCGACATCGGCCGCGAGCATGCGGACGCAGCCGTCCGACTCGTCCTTGCCGATGCTGTCCGGATCGGTCGTGCCGTGGATGCCGTAGGAGGTCGGACCATCGGCATCCGCGAATCCGAGCCAGCGGTTGCCGATGATGTGGTCCGGGTGGCCATGGGGGAGCAGGCGGCCGTCGGGCGCCCTCCAGCTCGGATTCACGGTCTTGTTCACCACCTCGAATTCGCCCTCGGGCGTGCAGCCGCCGCGGCCCAGCCCCACGGGGTAGTCGGCGATGATGACCTCGTCGAGGACGAGGTACAGGCGGTGGTCGGATTTCGAGACGATGACGGTGAGCCGCCCGGTCGGCACCTGCAGGACCTGGCCGACCCGGATCCGGTCCGAACGGAGGCCGTTCAGGCGCATGACCAGGGCGGGGGTCACGTTCGAGCCGTGGGCCTTCTGCACCCTGCGGGCGATCAGGGTCAGGTTGTCGCCCGTCGCCACCACGACCCGCTCGACCGCGAGCCCCCGGGCGCCGCGATTGACCTGGCCGCGGGCGAGCTCCCTCAGCTCCGCGAGCTGTTCGTCCCGGAAGTCCGCCGGCAATTCGCGGCGCAGAGCAGCGGTCGAGAGCGCCCGGAGCCGTAGGCCGAGATCCCCATCCCGTGTGCCGGCCAGGGCTTCGCGCGCCGCCATCACGACCTCGTCGGATCGCGAGGGGACCGCGGAACCATCGCTGCCGGCCTCCGGATCGCGCGGCTGCGCCGCCACAGGCCCCTCCTCCGTCGTGGCGGAACCCAGGGTGGCGGCTTCCTCATGGGCGGCGGCGGGTGCCGCTCGACCGCGTCGGAAAGGCCAGCCGTCGAGGAAGGCGAAGGAGGCCACGAGGAAGGCCAGGACGGCGACCAGAGCGAGCGTCTTCAAACCTCGACCACCATTCATCTTGCAGCGACCTCCTTTGGCCCTTCCGGAGCATTGTCGGGGCTGGGGAGGACAGGCCGGGGCGCCCGGCATCCTGAGAATTCGTCGCAATATTGCCGGTTGCAATATTGCGACTGAATCTCATCCTTGCCATCGTCGGGCGCTCCGGAAACCGGCTGCAGAAGAAAGGGACCTCATGAAAGACCGATTCATCATCCTGGCCGCGGCACTCCTCCTGATCGGATCCGTCCGGGCCCAGGAACCCGTCCAGGACCCAGGCGACCTCCATGAGCGGCTCGCGAAGATGGAGGCGGCGATGGCAGCCGCTCGGCAGCGCGAGGAGAGCCTCGGAGCCGAGGTCCGCGAGCTTCGTGGTCTCCTGGCCCGGCAGGAGGCCGAGTCGACGGCACGGATCGCCAACCTGGACGCCCGCCTGGCGGCCGAGACGCCGGGCGGCGAGTTCGAGCGGGCACTCGCGGCCCTCGACGAGGTGCAGGACTGGCCAGCCGCGAGGGATCGGCTCAGCCTCGGCGGCTACTTCGACTTCGAGTTCCGCGACGACCACGCTCGTCGCGAGAGCAGCTTCGACCAGCACCGACTGGTCCTCCAGCTCGCCGCCGACATCCTGGACGAGGCGATCTCCTTCAAGGCGGAGATCGAGATCGAAGGCGGCGGCACGGCCGACTACCTCAGCGACGCCGAGATCGCGGTCGAGTACGCCGAGATTCACTTCCATCTCGACCGGGCCTTCAACATCAAGGCCGGTGCCCTGCTGGTCCCCTTCAACCGCTTCAACACCCTGCACGATTCCCCGCTCCGCGACCTCACCGACCGGCCCCTGGTCGCGCGCCGCATCGTCCCCAGCACCTGGACCGACGCGGGCGTAGGCGTCTACGGCGCCTTCGACCTCGGCGGCGTCGTGATCGACTACGACCTGATCCTGAGCAACGGTCTCGACGAGGACTTCTCGACCACGCCGGGCGGCGGCTTCCGGGACAGCCGCAACTCCTTCCGTGAAGACAACAACGACAGCAAGATGATCCTCGGACGGATCGGTGTCCGCCCCGACCTGGACTTCCTCGACTCCAGCTACCTGGGCCTCTCGTTCGGCTTCGGGCGCTACGACGATCGCGACCAGCGGGACTACCGCCTCTTCGGCTTCGACTGGTCGCTGAAGAAGGGGGACTTCGAGCTGATCGGCGAATACGCGCGCTTCGATCTCGACCGCGGGACGCGTGAGAAGGCCCTCGGCGTTCCCGGCGGCGCCGAGGGGTTCTACCTCCAGCTCAACTTCCACTTCTTCCCCGAGAGCTGGCGTGGCACGACTCGCTTCTTCACCGAGGAGTCGACGTTCACCCTGGTCTTCCGGGTCGGCACGATGGACACCGACGACGTCACCGAAGGCATCGATCGGGCGCTGCGGGGCGACGCCTACCGAGACGACCCCTGGCGCTACACGATCGGCCTGAACTTCCGCCCGGTCGAGAAGACGGTGCTCAAGTTCGAGTACCAGTTCTGGGTCGAGTCCGGCGGCATCGACGACGCGGACAACGACCGTTTCGTCTGTTCCCTGGCCACCTACTTCTGAGCCGACGAGGATCGAGAACATGTCGCGATTCGAGGTCTCCCAGCTGATCCTGAGTTCGCTCCTCGTCGGCATCCTCCTTCTCGCCCCCGGTTGCGCGACCACCTCCACGCGCGCCGGAGGCGACGAGGGGGATCCTCGCGGCGACGCCTGGGCCTTACGCTTGTGGAAGAGGAAGTGCGTCGAGTGTCACGGTCTGCATGCGCCGTCGCGGCTGAGCGACGAAGGCTGGCGACGCGTGATGGACGCCATGGCGATCGAAGCGCGGCTCGACGAGTCGGAGAAGGCGGCGATCCTGAGCTACCTCCAGGACCACAACGAGAGCTGATCGAGGACCGGGTCGGGACCATCGGCGCCGACGATGTCAAGCATCCTCGAGAGGGCATCTTCGAGCATTCCGTTCCCCGCTCGAAAGCTCTTGGCGTCGGCCCCTTCGCCCTGGCAGAATCCGATCTGCAGACCGCTCAAGAGGTCTACTGCACTGCCCGTTTATCAGGGACGGAATCCGATCCCTATTGAGAACTCGAAACGGGAGCCAAGGATCGTGAACGGGAGCAAGCCCCGAGAAGGGGATCCTCGCCGCGCGATTCCCGGCGCCCACCTGACGAATGTCGGGCTTCGGGATTCAGCCCTGGACGGCAGCCGTGGTGACCACCAACACGAAGCCCCGCGACTCAGGTCGCGGGGCTTCACTTTCTGTACGACGAGCTGACCGAAAAAAGATGACTGACGCCGTACGACGAAGCGTGGCATCTGCGTATCATCCCCGGCTTGCGAGCAGGACGGTCGCGGCGCCCAGGCGTCGAGGAAAGTCCGGGCTCCACAGGGCAGGAAGGTGGGTAACGCCCACGGGCCGGAAGGCCACGGAAAGTGCAACAGAAAGCAAACCGCCGATGGCGACCTCCGGGTGGCACAGGCAAGGGTGAAACGGCGAGGTAAGAGCTCACCGCCGACCTGGTGACAGGGCGGGCACGGCAAACCCCTTCCGGAGAAAGACCAAATAGAGGAGGAGAGGCTCCGGCCTCGGGAAGCGGCCCGTTTCCCTCGACTCCAGGGTAGGTCGTTCGAGGCGCCGGGTAACCGTCGCCCCAGATAAATGACCGTCACCTCCCCCGAGGGACAGGACCCGGCTTACGGCTCGCCCGAAGCACGGGGCGCTGCGGGGGCAGCGCCCCCCTTCCCCGCCCCGGGTCCGGACGGCCCGATCAGGGCTCGAGCTTGTTCCAGACCGCGCGCAGCTTGCCGGATGCCAGCTCCGGGATCTCGGCCACGAATCGGACGTCCAGTCGGCAGTCGGGGCCCATCAACGAGCCGAAACCGCGCCGGATGGTGGCTTCGGCGGTCGCGAGGTCCGCATCGGGATTCGCCACCACCAGGATCTCGAGGTGATCGAGCGCGTCCTGGATCACCTGATAGCGCGCGACCTCGGGCATGACGCGCAAGACGTACATCGCGCCGAGGCCGTGGATGCGATTGCCGTCGACCGTGACCAGGGTGTCGGTCTTGCGGCCCTGAAGATCGCCGAGAAGCGGCAGGCTGCGACCGCAGGGGCAGCTCTCCTCGAGCAGCGCGGCGCGATCACCGAGTCGATAGCGGATCAGTGGCATGCCGTAGGACCAGAGATTGGTGACGACGATCTCGCCCACCTCGCCCGACGGCAGCGCTCTCCCTTCGTCGTCGACCACCTCGACCAGCACGGCGTCGGCCGCTAGGTGCAGTCGCCCTTCCGGGCAGCTCTGCGCGATGTAGCCACCGTCGCGACAACCGTACTCGTTCACCACCGGGCAGCCGAAGACCGCGCCGATGAGCTCGCGGTCTTCCGGCAGGAGCAGCTCGGCCGTGGCGATCGCCGCCTTCAGGCGCAGGGACCGGAGATCCTCGCCTCGGTCGCGAAGGAACCGGGCATAACGCGCCAGCACGCTGGCGTAGCCGTAGACGAACTCCGTCCGGTGGCCCTCCAGTTCGGAGCGGAAGCCGGCCATCTTCTGGTCGGAGAGCTGGAATGCCGAGAGGAGGCGGAAATTGAGCAGACGGTCCTTCGCGATCCGTCGCCGGTCGTTCGCGCCGAGTTCGATGGGTGAACCCCAGAGGTCCATCTGGTGATCGCCGAAACGGATGCCGAACCACTCGCGGGCGCGAGCCTTGGCCGCCAGCTGCGAGCTCTCCCGCTCCTTGTCGGTGTAGAAGGAGAGTGGGACACCCGAAGAGCCGCCGGTCTCGAGCCGGAAGACCCTCTCGCGCCAGGAATCCGCCACCAGTTCCTCGCGGCGCTCCCGGATCAGGGCCTTGTCCATGAAGGGCAGCTCCTGCAGCCTGGCCCGTGAGCCGACGCCCGTGGGATCGATGCCGGAAGCGGCGAAGAAGGCGCGCCAGTAGGGCGACTGTTCGGCGGCATGGGCCACCAGGTCGCGCAGGAGTTCGAGCTGACCGCGCTCGACCTCCGCGACCGTGAGCTTCTCGGTCTTCCGGAAGCGGCGCAGGAAGCGGTAGGTGCTGCGCCCACGGAGGATCTCGTGAAGCGGGTAGAGGATCAGGCGGACCAGCCAGCGCGGCACGATTCGGACCTCAGCTCTCGAGCACGAGGATGCGCTGGCAATGCGGGCAGCGCGTCAGCTTCCGGGCCATGACCGCGCCGAGGACGTTCATGGTCACCTGGGTGTCGCAGCCCTTGCAGACCTGGTCGACGAGACGGGCGACGCCGCTCCCGCGGCGCTCGTGGGCGACGTCGTAGAGGGCCCGAAGGTCCTCCGACAACTGGTCGCGGAGCGCCTGACGCGCTTCCTCCTTGGCCATCACCTCGGTCTCGGCCACGGCCAGCTCGGCCCTCACCCGCTCCTCGGCCTTGGCCAGGTTGGCCTGGAGAGCGCGGAGCTTGTCCTTCTCGCCGGCCTCGTCGGCCTTCAGGGTCTCGAGGGCTTCGAGCAGCTCCAGCACCTCGGTCTGGATCAGGTCGTCCTTCTCGCGACGCTGGGCGATCTGGTGCTTCATCGCCTCGAATTCGTCGTTCGTCTTCAGGCTGAAGAGCTGGCCTTCGAGCTTCTTGACGTCCGCCTCGAGGGCGTCGCTCTCGAGTGACTTCCTGTCGATCCGCTTCTGCGCCACCTTGACGGTATCGGTCGCGGTCCGGACGGCCGCCTCCTGCGTGGCAACCTCGCGCCGCTTCAGATCCAGCTCCTTCGGCCGACGATCGAGGCTGGCATGGGCCTGCGCGATGTCGCGATCGGCGGCCATCAGCCGGTGGAGCACCGCGAGCATGCCGGCATCGAGGTTCCGTCCCTCGCCCGACCCTTCCGGATTGATCGTCATCGCAGGTCCTCCTGGCAGAAAAGCGAGGAGCCCGGACTCGCGTCCGGGCTCCGGGTCAAAGACCGCTCGACTCGAGGAAGCCGGCGAGCTTCCTCGAGCGAATCGGATGCTGCAGCTTCATCACCGCCTTGGCCTCGATCTGCCGCACCCGCTCGCGGGTGACCTTGAAGATCCGCCCCACTTCCTCGAGGGTGTAGGTGTAGCCGTCGCCGATGCCGTATCGCAGCTTGATGATCTCGCGTTCACGGTAGTTCAAGGTCTGCAGGATGTCCTTGATCCGGTCCTTCAGCATCTTGTGGGTGGCCGACGTGACCGGTGACTCCGCGCCCTCGTCCTCGATGAACTCACCGAAGTAGCTGTCCTCCGAATCGCCGACCGGACGATCGAGGGAGATCGGGTGCTTGGAGATGTTCATCACCCGCTTCGCCTCCTCCAGCGAGATTCCCGCCGCCTCGGCGATCTCCTCGATGGTCGGCTCGCGGCCCTCCAGCTGCACGAGGCGCTTGTGCACGTTGCGCAGCTTGCTCATGGTCTCGATCATGTGGACCGGAATGCGGATGGTCCGCGCCTGGTCGGCGATCGAGCGGGTGATGGCCTGCCGGATCCACCAGGTGGCGTAGGTCGAGAACTTGTAGCCGCGACGATATTCGTACTTCTCAACCGCCTTCATCAGACCGGTGTTGCCCTCCTGGATGAGGTCGAGGAAGGTCAGGCCGCGGTTGCGGTACTTCTTGGCGATCGACACCACCAGGCGCAGGTTGCCGCTCGACAGGGCCCGCTTGGCCTCCTCGTAGCGGTGGAACCGGTCGTGGATGACGTCGAGCCGATTACCGAGCTGGGGCTGGGTCTCGCCGATCTCGAGCTGGAGATCGAAGTAACGCTGCTCGAGCCGACGCCGGGTCTCGGCATCGTCCGGATCGAGCTGGTCGATCTCGCGCTGGACGCGCTTCAGCTCGGCGAACTTCTCCTCCAGCATGCCCATCATCGGGCGGACCTTCTTGATCTGGAGCCCCAGCTCCTCGAGCAGGACGACCACCTTCTTGCGGCGGGCGCGGATGCGCTCGGAGACGGCGTGGAGGTCCTTCTTGGCCACCTTGCCTTCGAGGCAGCCGCGGAACTCCTCCAGGTTGCGGGCCAGGATCCGCTTCACGGTGGCGATGTTCTCGGGCAGGCGATCGGAGATGTCCTGCTTGTCCACCTCACCGACCTTGAGGGTCCGGTCGAAGGCCAGGTTGCCCTGCTGGACGTCCTCGAAGATGGACACCGCGTCGTTCGCGGCGAAGGCGCATTCGAGGATCTTCTTGCGGAACATCTTCCGCGTCAGCTCGATCTTCTTCGCCAGCGAGATCTCCTGATCGCGGGTGAGCAGCGGGATCTCGCCCATCTGCGTCAGGTACATCCGCACCGGATCGTCGATCTTCTCCGAGGTCGAGCTGCTGCTGCCGCCACTCGAGCCCTCGCCGTCCTCGCCCTCGGCGTCTTCACCATCGCCATCGGCGTCGTCGTCGTCGGCCTCACGACCACGGCGCTTGGCGCGACGTTCCTCGGCATCCTCCTCGTCGATGACGTCGATGCCCTCGTCGCCGAGACGCAGGAGGATGTTCTCGATCTTGTCGGGCGAGATCACGTCCGGCGGCAACACGCGGTTGAGCGTGTCGTAGGTGACGTAGCCGTTCTTCTTGCCGCCCTCGATGAGCGTGTGCAGTTCGGACTCGAGTCCCTTCATCTGGCCTCTCGATCTCTGTCTTGCCTGGGGTGCAGCGGAACCGGCATGGCAACGGGCGTTTTAGGAACAAATGCCCAAATTGGCAAGAAAAGCGGCTTTGCGTCGATCCGTCAGAAGTAGTCGAGATCGTCGTCGCCGCCCTCGCCGGACCAACCCGGCTCCTCCCCCAGCTCCCAGGCTTCCTCCGGCTCGGCGAATTCCGCCGCCGGGCTCGGCTCGTCTTCCGTCCGGACCCTCTCGGTCCGATCCGGGCGCCGCGCCGGCGGCGCCCCCTTGGTCTCGTTCTCGGCCGCCGCCCCGCCCGACTTGGCCGCCTTCAGGCGATCCACGACCGCGGCGAAGTTGTCGTGGGTGACGCCGGCCCGTTTCAGACCGGCGAGTTCCCGCAGACCCCGCTCGCGGACCAGGAAGTCGACCGCTCCCTCGAGCTGCCGGGCGAGGATCTCGCCGCGGTCCTCGTCGTCGACGAGCTGGTTGAGCACGCGCCGGTCCTGCTCATCCTCGCAGTCCGAGAGGACGGCGTCGGCCACGCAGGACTCCTGGCTCGCGAACCGCCGGGCGAGCAGGCCGAAGATCCGCCGGGAGGGCCCGGCGGAGAAATCCTCGGCAACGAGCCTCGTCGCCCAGGGATGGACGCCTCCGGCCCCGTTCAGGATCGCCTCGAGCACCTGCTTCTCGGCCCTGCGGGCCGCCCGACTCCTGGGCGCCTCGACCTCCTCCACCTCCGGTTCCGCCGCCCGCCTCGGCGCGGGCACCGGGGAGGGACGGGGCTCGCCGGGCCCCGCCGGCCGCGGGCCGCCCAGGTCCGCCAGCCTCTCCTCGAGGATGGTCCGCCCCAGACCGAGGTCCTTGGCGATCCGTTCCAGCAACAGGACGCGCTTGACCGGGTTGGCCGCGGCCCGGGCCAGGGCAAGAAGCTCGTCGGCGGCGCGGACCTTGCCGGCGATGTCCGCCAGGTCGTGGCGTTCGCGCACCTCGCCCAGGACGAAGGCGTAGGAATCCGAGGAGCGATCGAGCAGTTCGGCGAGTCCGGCGGTGCCACGCTCGGCGAAGAAGTCACAGGGGTCCTGGCCACCGGGCAGGAGGCTGATCTCGAGTTCCAGGTCGGCCGCGGTGAACAGCTCGGCGCCGCGCTCGGCCGCCTTCCGACCGGCGGCGTCGCCATCGTAGACCAGGATGATCCGCTCGCTGTAACGGGCCAGGAGCCGGGCGTGTTCCTCGGTGAGGGCGGTACCGAGGGTCGCCACGGCCAGGGCCCCGGATGCCTGGACCGACATGATGACGTCGGTGTAGCCCTCCATCACCAGGAGCGGGACCTCGGGCCGCAGACCGCGCAGGCGGTCGAGGCCGTAGAGGCTGCGGCGCTTGGAGAAGACGGGCGTCTCGGGCGAGTTCAGGTACTTCGGCTCCGAGCCGTCGAGGCTGCGACCGCCGAAACCGATGATCCGGTCCAAGGCGTCGCGGATCGGGAAGATCAGGCGGTCACGGAAGGCATCGTAGCAACCGGCCCGGTTCTCCCGCGGTTTGGCGAGCCCGGCCTCGAGGAGCAGCTTCTCGCCGATGCCCTTGCGCGCGGCCGCGGTCACCAGGGCGTCCCAGGAAGCCGGGGCGTAGCCCAGCCCGAATTCCTCCTGGCTCGCGGCGTCGAGGCCGCGGCGCGCGAGATAGGCGCGACAGGTCTCGCCCTGGGGCGAGGCCAGGCGACGCCGGAAGAACTCCGCCGCCCAGCGATTGAGGCGATAGAGATCCTGCTTCGAGCTGCCTTCGCGCCGCGGTTCGCCGCCCTCTTCCCGCTCGATCGGAATGCCGGCCTTGTCCGCCAGCATCTCGACCGCCTCGGGAAAGGTCAGGTGGTCGAGCGCCATCACGAAGTCGAAGACGTTGCCGCGCTCTCCGCAACCGAAACAGTGATAGCGGCCGCGATCGGGCATCACCGAGAAGCTGGGCGTCTTCTCGTCATGGAAGGGACAGAGACCCTTCATGTTGCGTCCGGATCGCTTGAGGGCGACGTAGGAGCCGACGAGGTCGCCGATGTCGGTCGCCTCGCGTACCCGCTCCACGGTCTCGTTCCGGATGCGACCAGGCACGCTCAGTCCTCCTCGAGCACCTCCGCGAGGGCGCGTTCGAGCTTCAGGAAGAGCTCGGGCTCGAGGGCCTCGGCCCGCTCCTGTCCGGTCAGGCCGGTCCGGGTGAGGACCTGATCCACCAGCGCCTCGCTCAGCGGGCCACCGATCACGGCCGGCAGCTTGCGCAGGAGCCCCTTGAGCGCCTTCCGCCGCTCGCTGAACAGGAAACGCACCAGAGGGAAGGCGCGCAGGACCGGCGGCGGATCGATGCCCTTGCCGCGGATCCGGACGATCGCCGATTCGACCTTCGGCTTGGGATAGAAGACCTCCCGGGACAGGACCTTCAGCACGTCGACCTCCGCCAGCAGACGCGTGAGGATGCCGAGGGGCCCGTAGTCCTTGGTGCCCGGCTCGGCCCCGAGGTTCTCGGCCAGCTCCTTCTGGACCATGAGGATCATCAGGTCGGGCGCGCCGTAGCGCACGAAGAGCGAGCTGAGGAAGGGCGTGCTGATGTTGTAAGGCAGGTTGGCCACGACCTTGAAGTCGTTCAGCGCCGGGTCGACGAGGGCCTGGTCCAGCTTGGTGCAGACCTCGTCGTTCAGCCGGGTCTTGCTGGCCATGATGTCGCCGTGGACGAAGCGGACGTTCTCGGAATTGCCGAGGACGTCTCGCGCCAGCGAATGCAGGCCGGCGTCGATCTCCACGGTGATCACGAAACCGGCATCGAGGGCCAGACGACCGGTCAAGGTGCCGGCGCCGGTGCCGACCTCGAGCACGATGTCCGTCTCGGCGATCTCGGCCTGACGCATGATGAAGTCGAGGATCCGCGGCTCGACCAGGAAGTTCTGACCATAGCGCTTGTTCGGCGCCAGGCCGTGGGCGGAGAGGAGCGACTTCAGCTCGCTCGGGGTCTCGGGGGCAGGGCTCGTTTCGGTCACCGTTCGCTTCCGATGGCTTCGATCAGGTCGTCGAGACGGGCAGCGACGGTCTCGTCCTCGCAGCGCGCCCGCGTCCGCAGGAGGTGAGGCAGGACCCCGGGGCCGAGGTCCAGGATCTTCCTCCGCGCGGGCAGGACCGCGAAGAGGTAGTGCAGGGGATCACGCCAGCCCAGGTCGGCGAAGGCCTCGCGGAGCCGGGCTTGCAGCTCCACCTCCCGTCCGGAGATGGCGCAGCGGAAACCGAGATCCCAGCCGAGCGTCTGCTCGGCGTCCAGGCGCTCGAGCTCCGGACTGGCGCCGCGGATCGAGGTCTTGAAGGAGCCCCCTCGGACCAAGCGCATGCCACGATAGCTGGATTCCGGCCGAAATCGAGCGCCGCGGCCGCCAAAGCCGGGTCCGACGTCGCCCTCCTCGAGCTGCCGGAGCATGACCAGGAGGTTGCGCCAGTCCTCCGCCTGCCACAACCAGGGGAAGAGCCGCAGGGGGTCCTGGGGCACGAGAGCGACACCCCGTCGGGCCGTGGACGGCTCCGGAATCGGATCGCCGGCCAGGCGGAGGCGGAGGGCCTCGGACCAGTCGCTGGTGGTCCACTCCCAGACGTTGCCGATCATGTCGTAGCAACCCGCGGCGCTGCGCCCGCGCTCGAAGGTGCCGACCCGGGTGACGCCCCAGCCGAGAAAACCGCGGCCGGCCCAGACCTCCTGGGTGTTGGCGGCCGGCAGGTAGGCCTCGCCCCAGGGCAGGGCCGATCCCCCGGGCCCCTGCGAGGCCCGTTCCCACTCCAGGTTGTTGGGCAGGCGCTTGAGATTGTGTCGGGCGTAGGCTTCGGCCGCCGCGGCGTCGACGAAGCGGGCCGGATAGTCGGGATCGCTGGCGACGCCGGCCGGGATGGGCAGGGGCTCGGCGCCGGTCTCGGCGACATAGCGGGCCCAGTCGGCCTCGCTCACCTCGAAGCGGTCGATCCAGTAGCCCTCCACCTCGAAGACCCGGCCGGCGGCGCTGAAGCTGCCGGCCGGAACTTCGACCATGTCGGCGAGGTCGGTGCCGACGAAGGGAACCGGCGTCGGCCGGGCCAGGAGCGTCCAGGCGGCGAAGGCCGCCGCGGCAACCAGCAGGAGGAGACGCCGGGGACCGATGAATCCTCCGCCGCGCCCCATCACTCGCCCAGGAGGATGATCTCGACCCGACGATTGCGGCGGCGGCCGTCCTCGTCGTCGTTGCTGGCGACCGGGCGCTCGGCGCCGTAGCCGGCGTAGTAGACCCGATCCTCGGCCAGCCCGCATTCCTTGATCAGGAACCAGGCGACGGCAAGCGAGCGGGCTCCGGAGAGCTGCAGGTTGCCGCGAGGATAGCGACCCGTGTTGCGCACGATCGGGACGTTGTCCGTGTGACCGTCGACGCGGATCGCCGCCTGGCCCTCGAGCAGCCGGTCGGCGATCTTGCGCAGCAACTCGGCGCCACGTTCGGAGATCTTGTCGCTCGCGGTCTCGAACAGGACCTCGCCCTCGACCGACAGCGCGGTGCCTTCCGGCGTCTGGCGGACGCTGATGGCGGAATCGAGGTTCTCGTAGCGCCCCTTCAGCTTCTCGAACTCGCCCCGCAGACGCTGGAGTTCGGCGACGGCGGCCTCGTTGCCCTTGAGGCGTTCGACCTCGAGGCGGGCCAGCTCGAGCTGGTTGCGGGCGGCTTCCATCTCGCGCACCAGGCGACCGTTCTCGTCACGCAGGCCGCGGATGACCTCGTCCTGGTTCTCGATCTCGTTGCTCGCCGCCGAGTAGCGTTCGCTCGAGACGCAGGCACCGAGAGGCAGGAGGGCGATCAGGAAGAAGAGGATTCTGTGCTTGGTCGACTTGATCATGGAATGACCTCGGGGATTGATCCGGATGTCGCGACGATATCAGCCGCGAGGGACGCCCCGCTCCGACGCAAGGAGCCCGCGAACTCGGTCCGCGGGCTCCTCGAAGGATTCGGTCGCGATCGGGCTACTTCTTGCCGACGATCATCTCGTTGCACTTCGCGGCGATGTTCTCGCTGAACGAGGACTTGGTGTCGCGCGCGATGTCGTACCAGATGCCGCAGGCGAGGAGGAGGATCACCGCGATCAGGATGGCGACGCCCATGAAGGCCGGGTGGATCTGGCCGGCGGCCTGCTCCGCCTCGACGCGGATGCGGGTCGAGCGGCCGGTGGTACGGCGGATCGTGGTGGTCTTGTTGCGGGCCCCACCGGCGGAGGCGCCGGCGGCCTCGGACTGAGCGCGGGTGACGCGGGTCTTGGCCGCGGCCGGCTTCGACTTGGGCGCATCGTCGATGAAGGTCTCGTCGCTCGAGATCGGGGCGGTGGCCATGCCGATCTCGTCGTCGTCGAGGTCGAGATCCTCGACCTCCTCGTCGAAGAGGAGATCATCGGTCAGCGTGTCGCTGGACTCGTCCTGGAACTTGATCGTCTTCCCGGTGTCCTGCTTGAGCTTCTCGATGTCTTCCCGCTTGAACTTCATCTTGTCCGCGTCGCGGAAAGCGCGGATCTCACCCTCCGACACGAGCCTCTTCAGCTCTTCTTCCTTGAGCCGGAGCTCCTTGAGGGCCTTCTCCAGGGAGATGAACTCTTCCTTGTCGGACACCGAAACTCTCCTCTAACAGGCATTTCCCTTCGAGCGTTGCGGCGGCAGTCTACGCTCGGACCCGGCACTTTGAAAAGTCACTTTTCTTTCTCTTCCCCGGCTTTCTCGGGCGCTCCGCCGGCCGGTGAGCTGCCCCGGACGCGGCCCGCTTCCCAGTCCAGGTACTGCTTCTCGAGAGCCGCCGGAGAGTAGCCCTCGGGGCTCCGATCGCGGAAGCCCTGGAGCTTGAGGTCCCAGGTGATCTTGCGGGCGCCGACGAGCTCGATGGAGGAACCGTTGATGCTGCGGTAAGCCGCGAGCTGGCGGTCTTTTGTGTCGATCACCCAGAGGATGGAGGTGCCGTTGCCGTAGTCGCCCGTGACGGCGATCATGTCCGGGTTCGAGTCGGTGTTGCGACCGGCCTGGGCGGTCGCCCCCCGGTCGCTGAAATGGCCGATCACCAGCACCGTCGCCAGCACCGCCAGGGCCACGCTCTTCAGGTCTATGCTTCTCATGGTCTCAGTCCCTCGCTTCGTCGCCGCCGGGCTGTGGCCGGCGCCGTGGTAGCACGATCTCGAAACGAGTGCCGACACCGACCTCGCTCTCGACCGTGATCCGGCCACCATGTCCCGTGACGATATTGTGTACGATCCCCAGGCCAAGGCCGGTTCCCTTGTTTCCCGGCTTGGTGGTGTAGAACAGATCGAAGATGCGCTCGCGCTGCTCCGGCGCCATCCCGGCGCCCTGATCGATCACCTCGATCAGGATCCCCTCCTCGGTGGTCTGGCGCGCGCGCACCGTCACCCGCGACCCGCTCTCGCTGGCATCCAGGGCGTTGATCAGCAGGTTGAGGAAGACCTGGGACAGCTCGTGGGCATCGCCCACCACCAACAGGTCTCCGGGAACGTCGACCTCGAGTTCCTTGCCCTCGGAACGGGCCCGGTGGGCGAGCAGGCCGGCCGCCTGGTCCACGATCCGACCGAGGAGCACGTCCTCGACCCGGCTCTCGCCCCGGGGCGTGGCCTCCAGGACCCGCTGCACGGTGGCCTGGATGCGGCGCACCGCCTCCTCCGCCAGCTCGTGGTACTTGTGTCGCCGCTCCTCCGACAGATCGGCCTGCCCGAGCCGGTTGATCGCATTGAGGATGCCGCCGAGCGGGTTGTTGATCTCGTGGGCGATGCCGGCGGCGATTCGGCCCATCGCCGCCAGGCGCTCGGCCACGACCAGTCCCTGCTCCGCCTCCCGGAAGCGCTCGGTCGCCTCGCTCACCAGTCCGAGCATGTGGTCGCGGTACTTCTCGAGTTCCGCCATCATCTGGTTCATCGCCGCGGCGACGCGCCCGATCTCGTCCTCGCGATCACCGTCCTCGAGCGGACCGCTGTAGTCGCCGGCCGAGATCCGGAAGGCGGCCGACTCCGCCGCCGCCAGGGGCCGGAGTACCGCGGAGCTGAAGTAGAAGTAGAAGATCAGGATCAGCACCAGGGTGCCGGGCACCATGATCGACAACAGGGTCCGGACCATGCCGGCCGACTGGAAGCCGAAGGGCTCGGGTCTGCGGGTCTTGAACACGAAGCCCCAGTCGCGCGCGATCTCCGGGTCCATCATGCCGTAGACCAGGACCGAGCCGTCCGCGAGCGGTTCGCGGACGATGCCCGCGGCGTTCTCGAGCCGGTCGCGCAGGTCCGCCTTGTCGAGCTGGTCGCGATCGCCGCGCTCGAAGATCAGCCGGCGCCGCGGATTGAAGCGATTGACGTCGAGCGGAGCGAGACGCACCAGGACCGCGCGATCCAGCATCTCCCGCGCCATCGGATCCTCGTCCCAGTAGCTCAGCTCGGAGACGGCGAGCGCCGCCTCGAACTCGTCGAACCGTCGCCCCGCGGACTCGCTTTCGAGGAGCTTGGCGAGTTCCCGTTCCATGTCGAACTTGAAGGTCAGGCCGAGGACGTCGGCGCTGCGCGCGGCGATCAGGCCCCGGTCGGAATCGAGCCTGGTCTTGATCCGGCGCCCCTCGAACCAGACCGAGGCGACGATCAGCGCCAGGGTGATCGCGTTCACCAGGACGAAGAGCAGGGTGATCTTCCGGCGCAGGGACATGGCGACCTCGGGGGAACGGCGCGAGCCCCTCCCCCGCCGTTCAGATGTTGCCCTGGAGTTCGAGCAGGGGCATGAACAGGGCGACGACGATGAAGCCGACGACCACGCCCATGACCACGATCAGGAGCGGCTCGAGGATGCTCAACATGGCCGCGACGGTGGAGTCGACCTCGTCGTCGAAGCGATCGGCGACCTTCATCAGCATCCGATCCAGTTCACCGGTCTCCTCGCCGACGTCCACCATGTTGACCACCATGTCGTCGAAGATGCCGCTCTCGCCCAGGGGCTGGGCGATGCTCTCGCCTTCGCTGACGCTGGCCTTCACCTTGTCGACCGTCTGTCCGAGCACCTCGTTGGTGCTGGTGCCGCGCACGATGTCGAGGCTCTCCAGCAGCGGCACGCCCGAAGAGGACAGGGTGCCGAGGGTCCGGGCGAAGCGCGAGACCTGGGTCTTGCGGATCAGGTTGCCGAAGAGCGGCATCTTGAGCTTGAACTTGTCGGTGGCGTAGAGCCCGCCGGGGCTCTTGCGGATCATCTTCCACAGGCCCCAGAAGGCCAGGGGCACCAGCGGCAACAGGAACCAGTAGTCGCCGATCGCCTTGCTGAAGCCGATCAGCATCTCGGTCATGGCCGGCAGGTCACGGCCGAGGCCGGAGAAGATCTCCTCGAACTGCGGCACGACCACGATCATGATGAAGGTCAGCACGCCGGCGGCGAAGAGCACCACGAAGCTCGGATAGGCCAGGGCACCCCGGACGCGCCGCACCAGCTTGTCGCTCCGTTCCATGAACTCGGCGAGGCGCTGGAAGACCTCGGTCAACATACCGCCGGCCTCGCCCGCGCGGACGACGTTGACGTAGAGCGCGTCGAAGACCTTCGGGTGCTTCGACAGGGCCTCGGAAAGCGGGCTGCCGCCCTCGACGTCCTCGGAGACCGCCTGCAGCACGGTCTTGAACCGGCCGGGGCGCATCTGACCCTCGAGGATCTTCAGGCTGCGCAGCACCGGGAGGCCCGCGTCCTGGAGGGTCGAGAACTGGACCGAGAACTGGGTCTTCATGACCCGCGAGATGCGCCCGCCGCCGAACAGGGGCTTCTTCTCGGTCGCCTCGGCGGGACCGGTCTGGCCGCGAGCCGCCGTCTTGAACTTGTCGCGTCGCTTCTTCAGGTTGTCGGGCATTCCTGCTCCTGGGCTTCGCCCCTGTTCAGCCGTGCTGGACCGTCTCGCGGATCACCTCTTCCGGGGTGGTCCGACCCTCGAAGACCGCCAGCAGACCGCTGTCGCGCAACGATCTCATCCCCTCGCCACGCGCGATGTCCGAGAGGGCGTTCGCGCTGGCGCCCTCGATGATCGCCTCCTTGACCCGGTCCGTGACCGTGAGGATCTCGAACAGGGCCATCCGACCACGATAGCCGGTACCGTAGCATTCCGGGCAGCCCTTGCCCGAGAAGAACCTGGCCTGGCCGACCTCGGCCCGGGTCAGACGGAGCTCGTCGAGCACGTCCGTGGGCGGTTCGTAGCTGGCCTTGCAACCGGGACAGATGGTCCGGACCAGGCGCTGCGCCACCACGGCTTCGAGCGTGGCGGCGATCAGGAAGGGTTCGACCCCGATGTCCACGAGGCGGGTGATCGCGGACGAGGCGTCGTTGGTGTGCAGGGTGCTGAACACGACGTGGCCGGTGAGCGAGGCCTCGACCGCGATCTGGGCGGTCTCGCGGTCGCGGATCTCGCCCACCAGGATCTTGTCCGGATCCTGGCGGAGGATGCTCCTGAGGCAGGCCGCATAGGTGACCCCGATGTCCTCGTTGACCTGCACCTGGACGATGTCCGGCAGCTCGTACTCGACCGGGTCCTCGGTGGTGATGATCTTCTGGGTCTCGGAATCGGCGGCGTTGAGTGCCGCGTAGAGCGTCGTGGTCTTGCCGGCACCGGTCGGCCCGGTGACCAGGATGATGCCGTGGGGCAGGTCGATGAAGCCACGGATCTTCCGGACCTCGTCCTCGCGGAGCCCGAGGCGCTCGAGATCGAGGTTGACCACGGTCTTGTCGAGCACGCGCATCACGCAGCTCTCGCCGTACATCGTCGGCAGGGTCGAGACGCGCACGTCGACCTTGCGCCCCCCCACCATGAGATCGATGCGACCGTCCTGCGGGATGCGGGTCTCGGCGATGTCGAGGTTGGCCATCACCTTGACCCGCGAGATCAGGGCGGTGGCCAGGTGGGCCGGCGGCGAACGCAGCTCGAACAGGACGCCGTCGATCCGGTAACGGATCTTGAACTCGTCGTCGAAGGGCTCGAGATGGATGTCGCTGGCCTTGTCGCGGATCGCCATGAACAGGACGTAGTTGAGCAGCTTGACCACCGGTGTCGACTTGGCGAGCGACTCCTGATCGTCGATGTTGCGCGCGCGCTCCACCTCGTCCTCGAGCTCGTCGAGGAGCGAGTCCATGGTCTCCTCGCGCTCCTGGAAGTGCTTCTTGATCAGGGCGTCGATCTGGTCGGGATCGGCGTAGTAGGCCTCGAGGTCGGCGCCCAGCATGAAGCGCACGTCGTCCAGGCAGGTCAGGTTGGTGGGATCCGCCACCGCGACCTTGACCAGGTTGCCCTGCTGCGCGAAGGGCACCACGTGGAAGATGTTCACGGTCGCCGCGTCCATGCGGCGGACCAGCTCCTCGGGGACCTCGATGCCGACCAGGTCGACCCGGGCGATGCCCAGCTGCGTCGCCAGGGCGGCCATCAGGTCGCCGCGCTGGATGTAGCCCAGATCGACCAGGATGCCGCCGATCTGGCCACCCTCGGCCTTCTGCAGGCCGAGCGCCTCCTGGATCTGGCCCTCGTGGACCAGGCGCATCTCCTTGAGGATCTGGCCGAGGAGCTTCTTGCGATCGGGTCCCGCCATCAGCCGAGCACCTTGTCGGTCATTTCCTGGGTCCTCTGGGCCATGGCGAGGCAGTGGTCCTCGTCGATGACGCCTTCCTTGTAGAGCCGGTAGAGGTGGTCGTCGAGCAACTGCATGCCGCGACGCTTGCCGGTCTGGATCTCGGAGTAGAGCTTGAAGGTCTCGTTCTTGCGGATGTAGTTCTCGATCGCCGAGGTGTGCACCATCAGCTCGTAGGCGGCGACCACCCCGGGTCGGTCGATGCGCGGCAAGAGGAGCTGGGAGATGACCGCGAGCAGACCGCCGGCGAGCTGCGCCCGGACCTGCTCCTGCTGTCGTTCCGGGAAGGTGTCGATGATGCGATCGACCGTCCGCGCGGCTCCGGTCGTGTGCAGCGTGCCGAGGACCAGGTGGCCGGTCTCCGCCGCGGTGATCGCGGTCGAGATGGTCTCGAGGTCACGCATCTCGCCCAGGAGGATGATGTCGGGATCCTGGCGCAGCGCCCGACGCATGGCCTCGGCGAAGGTGGGCACGTCGGTACCGATCTCGCGCTGCGTGATCACGCTCTTCTTGTGGTCGTGGTAGTACTCGATCGGATCCTCGACCGTGATGATGTGACGATCGTAGTTCTGGTTGACGTGATCGATCATCGTCGCCAGCGTGGTCGTCTTGCCCGAGCCCGTGGGACCGGTGACCAGGATCATGCCGCGCGGCTTCTGGAGCAGCTCCTTGACGTTGTCCGGCAGGCCGATCTGCTCGAAGGTGAGCAGGCGCGAGGGGATCAGGCGGAGGACGAGGCCGACGTTGCCGCGCTGGCGCAGGATCGAGACGCGGAAGCGGGCCCGGTCCTGGAAGCCCATGCCGAAGTCGACCGTGCCCTTGTCGTGGAATTCGTTGCGCAGGCGCTCGGGCAGGATGCTCATCGCCATGCGCTCGACGTCCTCGGGCGAGAGGACCGGCGCGTCGAGGTTCTTCAGGTGACCGCTGAGACGAAGGACCGGCGGCCGGCCGACGGTGAGATGGACGTCGGACGCGTTCTGGGTGACGCAGAAGTCGAGAATGTCGTTGATGTCGGTCATGACGCCTTTCCTCAGACCTCGATGGCTTCCTGGCTGACCACGCGCAGCACCTCCTCGATGCTGGTGCGACCGGCGAGCACCTTGCGGGCGCCGTCGGCGCGCAACGAGGACATGCCGGCCAGCATGGCCTGCCGGCGCAGCTCCAGATGGGAGGCCCCGTTGAAGGTGAGCTCGCGCAGGTGCTCGTCCATGAACATCAGCTCGAAGATGCCGATCCGCCCCGAGTAGCCGTTGAAGCCGCAGCGTTCGCAGCCCTTGGCCCGGTAGACCGACCGGCCACGGGCCTGCTCGATGTTGACCCCGATGGTCATCAGCTCGGCGGCGGTTGGCTCGAAGGCCTCCTTGCAATGCTGGCAGAGGGTTCGGACCAGGCGCTGGGCGAGGACCGCGATCAGCGAGGTGGAGACCATGTAGGAGGGCACGCCCATGTCCACCAGGCGGGTGATCGCGCTGGGGGCGTCGTTGGTGTGCAGGGTCGAGAAGACGAGGTGGCCGGTGAGCGCCGCCTGGGTGGCGATCGCCGCGGTCTCGTGGTCGCGGATCTCGCCCACGAGGATGATGTTCGGGGCCTGGCGCAACATCGCCCTGAGGATGCGCGAGAAGTCGAGGCCGATGGAATGGCGAACCTGACACTGGTTCACCCCCTTGAGGTTGTACTCGATCGGGTTCTCGGCGGTGATGATCTTGACGTCGGGTTGATTGAGGCGCTTGAGGGCGGCGTAGAGGGTGGTGGTCTTGCCGGAGCCGGTCGGGCCGGTGACCAGGAAGATGCCGTTCGGGCGCTTGATGATCTTCTCGAAACGTTTCAGGTCCTCGCCGTCGAAGCCGAGCTTCTCGAGCGAGACCAGACCCTCCACCTTGTCCAGGATGCGGCAGACGATGCTCTCGCCCTTCACCGCCGGGAGGATCGAGACGCGCATGTCGATGTCCTTCGACAGCACGCGGGTCATGATCCGGCCGTCCTGGGGCTTGCGCTTCTCCGAGATGTCCATGCCGGCCATGATCTTCATGCGCGAGATCACCGGGCCGTGCAGGTGGCGCGGATGCCGGGCCACGGTCTTGCAGACGCCGTCGACGCGATAGCGGACCCGCAGCTCTTCCTCGAAGGGTTCGAGGTGGATGTCCGAGGCCCGGACCCGGACCGCGTCCTCGATGATGTTGTCGACCAGACGGATGATCGGCGCGTCGTCGTCCTCCTCGGCCTTCTTCTTGCGGCCGGCGACCGGCTCGGGCCGGGCCTCGGCCTCGATGCGGTAGTACCGGCGGAAGGCCTCGCGCATCGTGGCCTCGGCGGCGACCGCGCAGCGGAAGCGCATGTTGAGGAGGAAGCTCAGGTTCTCGAGGTTGAAGGACTGCAGCGGATCGGCCATGGCGACGATCACCTCGCCGCCCTGCACCTTGATCGGGATGATGCCGTACTCCTGGGCCAGATTGGCCGGCACGAGCGCGATCACCTCCTCGGCGATCCGACCCTTGGCGAGATCGACGAAAGGGAGCTTCGCCTGCCGCGCCAGGGCGCGCGCGAGCTGCTCGTCGTTCAGGTAGCCGAGCCGGATCAATGCCTGACCGAGCTTGCCGCCGCCCTCGTTCTGCAGGCGCACGGCATCGTCGATCTGCTTGTCGTCGACCAGGCCCTGTTCCTTCAGGATCTGCCCGAGAAGCTGCCTCGCCATCGTTGAGGGGGTCTCCTATCCGTCGCGTCGGCCCCGCCGGGTCCGCGTCCTTCTCCCGGGCGGCCCGGGCGGGCGCCCTCCGGGCCCGCGGAGGGCGTCCGGAGGCCCGGTCTCCACCGGCGGAGGGCGCGCATTGTAGTCCTCGGTGCCGGAATTGTACAAGTTATCCTAAGTTGCTTTGGCAAGGCGCCTTACCGCTCAGCTCCAAAGCTCGCCCACGCCCCCTGGGTGGTTTCCAGCACCCTGCGGGAAAGTCCCCCAGGAGTGGTCGAAGTCGGGGCTGCCGAGGTGGATCCGCACGACCCGGTTGGCTCTTTTCGAGGCCTGCTGGTAGCCTCTCGCCGGCGCCCACGCCCTCCTGGGAGAACGACATGCCGAGAAGCCGATTCCTCGTCCTGACGGTCCTGGCGACCCTTTGCGCTGGCTGCTGCCACCCCTACTCGCCCGACGTTCCACCCGGCTACACGACCGGGACGCCCCGCCGGACCACCGAGTACCTGAAGTGGGCCTTCGAGAAGGAATACCCTTTGCACGTGGCCAACTGCCTCAGCCGGGGCCTGAAGGAACGCGAGGGATTCAACGATTCCGACCTCGTCCTCTTCTGGTCCGAGGTGAAGGAGTGGGCGGCCGAGAACCTCGGCGACGTCCAGCAGATCGAGATCGAAGAGATCGAGGACATCGAGGACGACCGCGCCGAGATGAAACTGGTGACCTATCGCGTCGGCAACCAACTGGTGCCGGTGCGTTTCATCCGCCAGACCACCTGGGAGGTCCGCCATCAACGGATCACCGTCGAGACGCTCCAGGGCAACCCCGGTCGTTTGGCCGACATTGCCCGGATCGAGAACGGCGAGCTCGTCATCGAGCTCGGCGGCATCGACGACCCCGAACTCTACGACCCCGAGAATCTCGAGAAGATCGTTCTGACCTCCGCGTGGTTGGTCGACGCCATCGACCCGGCGGAGCTGAGGAAATTCGGCCTGGACAGGAGGGCTCCGGCCCGCCCCTGAACGGCAAACCCTGTACGCGAGCGATGACCATGAAGAAATACGTCTATCGATTCGGCGGCGGCGCGGCTGAAGGCGGCGCCGAGATGAAGATGCTCCTGGGCGGTAAGGGCGCGAACCTCGCCGAGATGGCCAACCTCGGCATTCCGGTCCCTCCCGGATTCACCATCTCGACCGACGTTTGCGCCCACTACTACACCCACGGCGGCTATCCGAAGTCCCTCACCAAGGAGGTCAAGGCCGCCGTCCGCTCGGTCGAGGAGATCACCGGCCGGAAGTTCGGCAAGGCCGGCAATCCCCTCCTCCTGTCGGTCCGCAGCGGCGCCCCGGTGTCGATGCCCGGCATGATGGACACGGTCCTCAACCTCGGCCTCAACGACGAGACCGTCGTCGGCTTGACCGCGGTCTCCGGCAACGAACGCTTCGCCTGGGACAGCTACCGCCGCTTCGTCCAGATGTACGGCGACGTCGTCCTCGGCATGAAGCCGGAGGACAAGCACGAGGAAGATCCCTTCGAGGTCATCATCCACAAGGTCAAGAAGGCCCGGAAGATCGTGCTCGACACCGAGCTCGAGCTGGACGATCTCAAGCTCCTGGTCAAGGAGTTCAAGGCGGCGATCAAGAAGCGCACCGGCCACGACTTCCCGACCGATCCGGAGGAGCAGCTCTGGGGCGCGATCAACGCCGTCTTCGGCTCCTGGATGAACGACCGCGCCATCTCCTACCGCAAGCTCAACGACATCGACGAGAACCTGGGCACCGCGGTGAACGTCCAGGCGATGGTCTTCGGCAACAGCGGTGACAACTCGGCCACCGGCGTGGCTTTCACCCGCGACGCGGCGACCGGCGAGAAGCGCTTCTACGGCGAGTACCTGATCAACGCCCAGGGCGAGGACGTGGTCGCCGGTACCCGCACTCCGAATCCGATCGCCAAGCTCGAGAAGGAGATGCCGAAGGTCTACGCCCAGCTGACCAAGATCTACAAGAAGCTCGAGAAGCACTACCGCGACATGCAGGACATCGAGTTCACGGTCGAGGACGGCCGGCTCTGGATGCTCCAGACCCGCAGCGGCAAGCGCACCGGCTTCGCCGCGATCAAGATCGCGGTGGACATGGTCGAGGAGAAGCTGATCAAGAAGGAGGAGGCGATCAAGCGGGTGCCGCCCTCCGCCCTCGAGCAGGTCCTGCGCCCGGTCTTCGACACCAAGGACCACGACCAGGCCCGCAAGGAGGGTCGCTACCTCTGCCGTGGCCTGAACGCCGGCCCCGGCGCCGCCAGCGGCATCATCGCCTTCCACGCCGAGGACGCCGTCGCCCTCAAGAAGGAGGGCAAGAACGTCATCCTCGTCCGCATCGAGACCTCGCCCGAGGACATCGCCGGCATGGCGGCCGCCGAGGGCATCCTGACCGCGCGCGGTGGCATGACCTCGCACGCGGCCGTGGTCGCGCGGCAGATGGGCAAGACCTGCGTCGCCGGCTGCGGCGAGCTGGAGATCGACTACAAGACGGCGCAGATGACGGTGGCCGGCAAGGTCCTCAAGGCCGGCGACTTCATCTCGCTCAACGGCACGACCGGCGGCGTGTTCATGGGCGAGATCAAGACGATCCCGTCCGAGATCACCCGCGTCCTGGTCGATCGCAAGCTGAAGCCGGAGAAGTCGGAGATTTTCCAGGCCTACGACAAGCTCATGGGTTGGGCCGACGAGATCCGCCAGCTCAAGGTGCGTACCAACGCCGACCAGCCCAACCAGGCCCGGGAGGCCATCGCCTTCGGCGCCCAGGGCATCGGCCTCTGCCGCACCGAGCACATGTTCTTCGGCGAGAACAAGATCAACCACATGCGGGCGATGATCCTCTCCGAGGACGAGGCCGAGCGCCGCAAGCACCTCAAGAAGCTGCTGCCGATCCAGCGCCGCGACTTCGAGGGCATCTTCAAGGCGATGAACGGCTACCCGGTCACGGTCCGGACCCTCGATCCGCCGCTCCACGAGTTCGTGCCGCACGAGAAGGAGGAGATCGAGGCCGTGGCCGCCGAGATGGGGGTCAAGCCGGCCGACATCGTGAAGAAGGTCGAGGAGCTCCACGAGATGAACCCGATGCTGGGTCACCGTGGTTGCCGGCTCGGCATCAGCTTCCCGGAGATCACCGAGATGCAGGCCCGCGCGATCTTCGAGGCGGCGGTCAACGTCGCCAAGAAGGGCACGCCGGTCCATCCCGAGATCATGATCCCGCTGGTGGGCCACGTGCGCGAGCTGCAGCTCCAGGAGCGGATCGTGCGCCGGGTCGCCGACGAGGTGATCGGCAAGAGCGGCCTCGACATCCCCTACCTCGTGGGCACGATGATCGAGATCCCGCGCGCCGCCCTGACCGCCGACTACGTCGCCCAGGTCGCCGAGTTCTTCTCCTTCGGCACCAACGACCTGACCCAGACCACCCTGGGCCTGTCACGCGATGACGCCGGCAAGATCCTGGCCGAGTACCTCGACCTCGACATCTACCCCACCGATCCCTTCGCGACCATCGATCGCGGCGGCGTCGGCCGGCTGATGAAGATCGCGGTGGAGGACGGCCGCAAGGCTCGCCCGGGCATCAAGCTCGGCATCTGCGGCGAGCACGGTGGCGATCCCAACTCGATCCAGTTCTGCCATGAGCTGGGCCTCGACTACGTCTCCTGCTCGCCCTATCGGGTCCCGATCGCCCGCCTCGTCGCGGCGCAGTCGACCCTCGAGGACCGCAAGGCCAAGAAGTAGTCGGAAGACCGCATCGCTCGACCCAGGAGGCCCCGGGGCATCGCCCCGGGGCCTCTTCTCGATCGGGGCCTCCATGGCTCCGGGGCGCCACGAACGCGAAGAGCCCCGGAGGCGGAGCTCCGAGGCCCTTCGATGTGACCGGCGCGAACGGGGTCGGGATCAGCTCTTGGCGTCGAGCTGGGTCTGGACCTCGTCGGTGAGGATGTGGTTGGTGTAGACGTTCTGGACGTCGTCGTTGTCCTCGAGGTTGTCGACCAGCTTCTTCAGCTTCTCGGCCAGGTCGAGTTCGGCGACCTCGATCTCGGTCGAGGCCATGCGGCGCATCTCGGCGACTTCGAGGCCGAAGCCGGCGTTCTCGAGGATCTCCTTCAGCTCGCTGTACTTCTGCGGCGCCGCGGTGATCAGGAACTGGCCTTCGGCCTCCTCCATGTCGTCGGCCTCGGCCTCCATGACGATCTCCATCACCTCGTCCTCGGTCTTGCCCTTCGGGTCGACCAGGAACACGGACTTGAGATCGAACATGTAGCCGACGCAGCCGGGCTCGCCGAGGTTGCCGCCGGCGCGGTCGAAGATCTTCTTGATCTCGGGAGCCGTGCGATGGCGGTTGTCGGTCAGGCATTCGACCATGACCGCGATGCCGCCGGGGCCGTAGCCCTCATAGGCCAGCTCCTCGAAGTTGGCGGCGTCGGAGCCCACCCCGGCGCCCTTGTCGATGTTGCGCTGGATGACGTCCTTGGGCATGTTCGCCGCCCGGGCCATGTCGACGATCAGGCGCAGGCTGGCATTGGTGACCGGGTCGGGTCCGCCGAGTCGGGCTTCCACGATGAGCTTGCGGGCGATCTTCGAGAAGACCTTGGACCGCTTCTTGTCCATCGCGTCCTTCTTGTGCTTGATGTTCGCCGCATGTGAATGGCCGGCCATGTCGCTGTCCTCGCTGGATTCGGGGCCGGAATCTACCAAAGGGCTCCGGCCCGCTCCAAGGCCCCGAGCCGACGGCAATCGCCCCCAAGTCTTGATGAATCGGGGACTTCAGCGCAGATTGTCGCCATGAAGTACCGCGGGCTCGAGCTCTATCCCTTTCAGGCCGAGGCCGTTCAGGCGGTCCAGGACGGCCAGTCCGTGATCGTCTCCGCGCCCACCGGCGCCGGCAAGACGATCATCGCCGAGTACGCGATCGAGCAGAGCCTCGAGCGCGGCCGGCGGGTCCTCTACACCTCGCCGATCAAGGCCCTGTCCAACCAGAAGTACCGCGACTTCAAGGAGCGCTACGGGGACAAGGTCGGGATCATGACCGGCGACGTGACCGTGAACGGCGAGGCCGCCATCCTGGTGATGACGACGGAGATCTTCCGCAACACCATCTTCGAGGACTCGAGCCGCCTCCACGGCATCGACTGGCTGATCTTCGACGAGGTCCACTACCTCGGCGACCCGGACCGCGGCAGCGTCTGGGAGGAGAGCATCATCTTCGCCCCGGAGAACGTCCGGTTCGTCGCCCTTTCGGCCACGATCGGCAACCTCGAGCAGCTCCGGGCCTGGATGGCCGAGGTGCGCGGCGTGCCGGTGCGTCTGGTCCACACCGACGAGCGACCGGTTCCCCTCCATCGCTGGCTCTACCTTCCCGAGCAGGGTCTCTTCGAGGCCCGGGAACTGAAGCAGCGCATGGCCAAGGCCAAGGAGTCGCTGCCGGCGCCGGAGCAGAAGCGCCGCCGGGGCAACCGGGATCGCGACGCCGGCCGCGGCCGCCGGAACGAACGGGCCGGCGCCAAGCCGCGCCAGGGCAGCGACGTCCTCAAGACCCTGGTCAAGGACAACCGCTACCCGGTCCTCTACTTCGCCTTCAGCCGCAAGAAATGCGAGTCGCTGGCTCGTCGCTACCAACGCAAGTTGAAGCTGCTCTCGAAGGAGGAGCGACGCGAGGTCGTCGGCCTCTTCGACGAGCTGGTCGAGCGCTACGGAGCCACCGAGCACCCGGCCTGCGCGAATCTGCGCGAGTCGGTGCAGAGCGGCATCCTCTACCACCACGCCGGCGTCCTGCCCATCTTCAAGGACGTGATCGAGCGCCTGTTCAGCACCGGTCTGGTCAAGCTGCTCTTCGCCACCGAGACCTTCGCCCTGGGCGTGAACATGCCGGCGCGTTGCGTCGTCTTCGATTCCCTGTCCAAGTACAACGGCGTCGAGATGGTGCCGCTCAGCCCTCTCGACTACCAGCAGATGGCCGGGCGCGCGGGTCGCCAGGGCATCGATCAGGAAGGCGACGTGGTGGGCATCCTCGATCCTCGCGACGAGGTCAAGCTGATCCAGGAGACGATCTACAAGAAGGCCGGCGCGATCCGCAGCCAGTTCTCGCTCGGCTATTCCACGACGCTCAACCTGGTCAAGCTCCTGGGCGAGAAGGTCCCCGACGCCGTGCGCCGCAGCTTCATGGCCTTCCAGTCCGGATCGGCCAAGAAGCCACTCGCCGACCTCAGCCAGAAGATGGCGGCGCTCGAGGAACGCGGCTACCTCCAGGACTTCGAATTGACCGGCAAGGGCAGCTTCTGCGCCCGCATCAACGGCTTCGAGATCCAGCTCACCGAGCTGTTCTGGGACGGCTGCTTCGAGGATCTCGACGCCACCCAGACGGCCATGCTCTGCGCGGCGATCATCCACGAGTCCCGGCCGCGCGACAGTTCGGTCCTGCTCGAGATGAATCTCGTTCCCGACGCCATCGCGCGCCGGGCCCGCAAGCGCATCCGGGAGTTCCGCAAGTCGGAGGCGAAGGCCGGCTACGACCCCGTGGTGCGCAATCTCGACTATGCCCTCTCGGCACCGCTCCAGGCCTGGATCAACGGGGAGGACTTCGCCTCCCTGCGCCGCCTCACGACGATGCAGGACGGCGACATCGTCCGGGCATTCCGGTTGACCGTGCAGGTGCTCCGTCAGCTCGCCTGGGCCTTGCCGCCGGACAACTGGGTCGCCGAGAACTGCCGCACGGCCATCTCGCTGATCAACCGCGACGAGATCGACGCCGAACACCAGCTCGAGGTCGAGGTCGGGCTCGACTGAGGTCGCGGCCCCCGACGGAGATCAGCTCCGCGGATGCGCGTCGGGGGCCTTCCACGGGCCAGCGGGCGCCCAGGCCGCCGGAGCCGTCCCCGATCCGGACCGAGCCGGCATGGGGTGGATCGCCGCCTCCTCACCATCGAGCTCCTGGGCGATGGCGGCCCGGCTCACTTCCCGGCCGGTTCCGCGTCGTTCTCCTCCGGGGCTCTTTCGATCGTCGGCTTAGACTCGGCGGTCTCGTCCGCCTTCCCGAACCAGCCCTCGGGAAAGTCCGGATTGACCTCGAGTCCCTCGTAGCTGAAGGTCTGCGCGCGGATCTCTCCCTGGCTCACCAGTCGGGTCACCTTGCCGAGAAGGACGAACTTGTCCCGGGTCAGGTATTCGTAGGCTTCCTCCATCGCCTCGACGCCATCGACCTCGTGCTTGGTCCCGGTGAGGAGATGAAGTCCGTCCAGTTCCTCTCGGGGCTCGAAGACGAAGTAGGCGACGTAGCGGTGGCCCTGGTCGTCGATCTGGGTCAGCTCGCGCGGCAGACCCGAGGCGACCTTCAGGACCACGGTGGAGCTACCGGCCTTCACCTTCGGGTTCATGGTGATGCGGTACTCGACCTTGTCGTTGACCAGGTAGCGCTTCATCTGCTTGTAGTAGTCGCGGTAGCGCTCCTGCCAGCCGACCCCGACCAGGAATTGCAGGGACATCGTCTTGAGATTCGACTCCCAGGCGGCGCGCAGGGACTTGCCCTGCTCCGTGGCGAAGAAGGCAGGCTCCTCCGCCAGCGCCTTGCCGTCCTGGTCCACGAGGCGGAAGCGCCAGGCCTTCGGGCGGCGGTGGGCGACCTCCATGTAGATGCCCTTCAGCTCCTTCTCGAGCAGACCCGTGGCCTGACGCCCCATGTCCATCCGGAACCGGAAGGCCTCGAGTCCCTTCTCCTTCGGTCGATAGACCCGACCATCGATCGCCGCGAGGACCTCCTCCGGGTCCTGGGTGGGCTGCTCACCGTTCTGGGCCGGAAGCCACGAAACGAGAAGGAGGAGGACGGGGATGCCGAACCAGAATCGGCGTGGACCAGGCCCTCGGAGCCGGCGAACGGAACGCGTGGACGGGGTCTTCATGACGGGTCGGCTCCCTGACCGGACGATGAGCATCCGGCAAGATTAGCAAGGCGGCTCGCGGGCCGCGAAGTCCGGGCGGGATTAAGGAAGAGGCGGAACTCTCAGCGCAGCTCGAGCAGGAAGCTCTGCTGGAGCGTCTCGCCGGCGCCGAAGTCCAGCGTCATGGGCTGGCTGGCGACGCCGCTGCTCAGGTGGTGCGCCTCGAAGAAGTAGCGCCCCGAGCCGATGTTGCCGATGTAGAAGCGACCGTCGGCATCCGTCCGCACGCTGATCTGCCCGCCGGGCAGCGCGCGCAGGACGTCATCCTCGTTGCTGAGGTAGACGACCGTGTCCGCGAGCGGCTGCCCATCGGCATCGACGGCGAGGCCGTCGAGGGCCGAAGCCGGGGCCAGGACGATCTGCTCCTCGTTGCCGGACTCGGCCGGCGCCTCGGGCTGGATCGGCAACTCGGCGCCCGGTTCACCCTCCGTGGGCTCCGGCGCCGTGATGTCGGCGATCTGCTGCATCGCGAACTGCTGGTGATAGATCAAGGCGGCGTAGTCGAGGGCCGGATCGAGCCCGGTGACCACGAAGTGGCCCTCGGCGTCGGTCACCACGATGAACTGTTCCTTCGAGGTGCTGCTGTAGGCGCCGAGCGCCCCGCTCTCGAAGACGATCTGGGTTCCCTCGAGCGGCAGGCCATCGGCGGTACGCACCACGCCCTGGTAGGTCCAGAGGGGGCGGGCCAGGATGGCCACCGAGCCGGACTCCTGTTCGGCCAGGGCGGTCACCAGGACGCGACCGCCTTCGGTCCCGGTGTGCGCCACCGCAAGGTAGTGCAGCTCGGGCTGAAGACAATCGAAGGCGACCCGACCAGACTGATCGGTGGCGACCACGCCGCAGACCAGACCGGACTGGAGTTCGATCAGGCGGACCTCGGCACCGCCGAGCGGCAGGCCTTGCGGGTCCTGGACCACGACTTCGAGGTGGCGACCCCGCTCCAAGACGAAGTCGCGGAAGTACTGGATGCGCTCCTCGACCTCGACCACGTGCTGACGGGCACGGATGAAGCCCGGCTCCTGGATCCGGAGCGTCGCCGAGGTCGGCGTCACGTCGCGGAATTCGTAGAGACCGTTCTCGTCGGTGACGGTCGCGACCCGGCGGCTGATGTCGTGCCAGAGTTCGACCGTGATCCCGGCGAGGGGGCGACGGGCGATGTCGGTCACCTTGCCCGAGATGCTCGCGCTTCGGTGCAGGCGCAGGGCATAGCGCTTGCCCGGATCGCGCAGGCGGTAGTGCTTGGCCGCATAGCCCGGCACCTCGATCAGCAGCTCGAAGCGATTGCCGCGGTCGCCGGCATCGAACTCGATCTCGCCCTTCGCGTCGGTGACCATCTCGTCCCGGGCGAAGGGCCGGAAGACCTCGGTGGAACCATCGGGAGCCGCGGCGACGCAGACCTGCGCCGTCTCGAGTCGCGTCACCTTGGCGGCGGCGACCGGACGGCCCTCTTCGTCCTCGACGGCGATCAGGAACCGCCCGGGTGCGACCGGACGGAGCAACTTGGCATCGGGAGTGACTTCGACGCCGGACTCCGCGCGGGCGCGCGGATCGCCGCCGAAGAACGAAACGCGCGCGGCCGCGGCCTGGTCGGTCGCGGCGACTCCGTTCGCCGACACGAAGTTGGAGAAGGCCATGCGGTCCTGCTCCTGGGGCGAGAGGCTCCGCAACATGAGGACGAGTCCCACGCACAGCACGACACCCGGTAGCACGAGCAGGATTCGATCCCGCGCGTAGCTGCGCCGAATGGTGGTCGTTCTGCGAATGGCGGAACTCATGTCCACGTCGTTTCTTTCACCTCGTCGTCACGGATGCCGATCATGGACGGCCCCCGGGCGTCGACTTGGTCTCAGCATGTGCACGGATGCGGTAGCCTAGACCTTGTCGGCATTCGGGTGCCGGCTTCCCCAGCCCTTCGCCGGCCTGGCCGGTCATCGGGCCGGAGATTCCGTTCAGGGCATCCCGGTCGTGGGGGCCATGATAAGCCCGGGGCGGAGCGGGCGTCCACGACGAAGATGGCCGTCCGGTATTTTCTCTGCGCGTCAATCCGCCTTCGTGTGCAGGAATCACGGCTCATTCCGATACAAACGATCGGGCATCGCCGCCGGCCGGCAACGAGAAGACCCGGCCGCGGGCGCCGGGTCTTCGCTTCCCTCCGGGGGCCACCACCACGGGCCGTGATTCAGAAGGGGATGTCGTCGTCGTCGAGGCCGCCGGCCTCGTAACCGCCGCTCGGGGCACCGCCGTTTCCGCCCCGCGCCGGGCCCCGATTGCCGCCGCCGTAAGAGCCGCCGCCGCCATAGCTTCCGCCCTGGCTGGCCGAGGCGCTCATGCCCTCACCACCCTCCTGGCGACCGCCGAGGAACTGGAAGTTCTCCACCACCACCTCCAGTTTCGAGCGCTTCTGGCCGTCCTGACCCTCCCAGCTCCGGAAGTCGAGGCGGCCCTCGATGAAGATCGGACGCCCCTTGGACATGTACTTGGCGATGGTCTCGCCCTGCCGGCCGAAGGCCGAGGCGTCGACGAAGCAGGTCTGCTCCTTCGTCTCGCCGCTCTGGGCGTCGCGCCACTTGCGGTTCACGGCGATGCCCAGCTTGCAGACGGGCTGACCGCTCGGCAGGTAGCGAAGTTCGGGATCCCGCGTGAGATTCCCCATCAGAAGGACTTTGTTGAGATTGGCCATGACTTCCGTTTCCAGCTCTCGATGCGCGGCTCGCGCGAGCCGCGCGGCTCCAGGTGCGCGCCCCTGTTCCGTTCAGTTCCGACGGCGCTCCGGCCGATCATGGAACAGGTCGCGGGTTCCGTCTTGTAGCGCGTCTCGGGGACAGATGCCGCCCGAGCGACCATGTTCGTGAGGCCGAGTCGATGGTCAAGCCCAATCCGGTAGAACGCCGCCGTCATCCGCGGGTGAGCCTTGGGGCCCCGGTCGCCATGGGCGACGAGCAACAGGGACTCTTCTGCTACCTGATGGACATCTCCCAGGTGGGCGCCAAGGTCATCCTGAACCAGCCCCTCAGGGAGATGGAGGTCCTCGGACTCGAGGCCCGCATCGAATACGAGAACCTGCCCGAGGTCCAGCTCTCGGGCCAGGGCATCGTGATCCGCTGTGATCCGCTCGATGACGGCCGCTACGAGGCCGGCATCTACTTCCACGAGCTGGCCGAGACCAGCCGCCTCCAGCTCGAGGCCTTCATCGAGGCGATGACCAGCGCCACGACCGGCTGCTGATCGACGCCGCCACCATCAACAGGTCGAGTCCGCCGACTCGAGGTGACGGGACAATCCCTCGGTCCAGCCGCTTTTTCGGGCGAGGAAGACCCGGTCCCGGCCGGCGTAGTCCCGGACCACCGCCGTGACCAGGTCGGGCAGGGCTTCGGCACAGAAGCCGCGCAGCGCCGCGCCCATCGCTCCCGGCAGCTCGAGGACGAAGAAGCCCCCGTCGGCGAGGAGTTCGACTCCCTCGAGCAGGAGCCGGCGGTGGAACTCGATCCCGTCGCCCGGATGGAAGAGCGCGGCCTCCGGCTCGTAGCCGAGATCGGGATCGAGTTCGGCGCGCTCCTCGGGCCTGATGTAGGGCGGATTCGAGATGACCAGGTCGAAGCGCCCGGCCGCGTCGGCCCCGAGGGCCGCGTAGAAGTCGCTGCGGCGGGCCTCGAAGCGATCGCCGACCCCGAGGAGCTCGGCGTTCTCGACGCTGACCTCGAGCGGGATCGCTTCGAGGTCGAGACCCAGGCCGCGCGCCCGCGGGCGCCGGGCCAGGAGCGAGAGCATCAGACAGCCCGAGCCCACGCCGACCTCCAGGAGTTCGAGGTCCCGGTCGTCGGCCAGGCCGGCGAGCGCGGCGGCGACCAGATGCTCGGACTCGGGCCTCGGCACCAGGACACCGGCACGGACCCGGAAGGTCCAGTCGAGAAAGTCGCGCCGACCGAGGATGTAGGCCACCGGCTCGTGGGCCAGGCGGCGGCGGATCAGGCCGCGGAAGCGGTCACGCAGCTCGTCCGGGACCGGCATGTCGAAGCGCGTGTAGAGTTCGAGGCGCTCGATGCCGAGACTCTCCGCGAGCAGCAGGTCGGCCTCGAGCCGGGCCGACTCGAATCCCTTGTTGCGCAGCAGCTCGGCGGCGCTCGCGGCCAGGCGCCCCACGGTCCAGCGTTCGGTCACGCGCTTCCTCCGGATGGGGAAGGACCCCACGTGCTGGCCACGCGGGGTCCTCGAGCTCGGCGATCGGGCGAAGCCGGCCGGCCGGCCGGCGCCGGCATGGCCTCCGGGCCTCGCCCCATGGATCTGGTGGGCGAAGCGGGACGGCTCAGTCCTTGTCGGCCTCGGTGGCCTCGTCCTCGCCCTTCTTCGGGGTCGAGCGGGCCCGCCGGCGGGCCTCCGCCGGGTCCTCCTTGGGCTTGGCCGTGACCACGGCGAAGACCATGGACCCCACCATGAACAGACCGACGAAAGCCAGGGCGAGCCAGGTGAGGTGGTAGCCCATGCCGAACATGCCCAGCTGGGCCTCGGCCTTGGCGCGCTTGACCACATCGCTGTTGATGTAGGTGCTGCCGAAACCGAAGAGCGCGACGTGGCTGCCGAAGACGCCGTCGTCGTAGGCCTCGTTGACGCCCTTGTAGGCATCGGTGAGCTGGCCGGTGTACTCGATCCGGTCGCTGGCGCCCATCGAGGCCGGAGCCTCGTCGATCTGCTTCTGGACCGCGGCGAGGTTGCGGTAGCGCAGAATCTCGGTCTGCGACTGGACGTCCTTGTAATGCAGCATGACCAGGAGGACGCCGATGATCTCGACCGCGAGGATCGGCCAGAGGGTGAGTCGACGCCCCTTGATGCACTGGAAGGCGTTCCAGATGCAGCCGGTCGAGAAGACCAGCATCAGCGCCTGCCAGAGACTGAATCCCTGGGTCGCGAACCGACCGTTCCAGGGCAGGATCGCGCCGATGAAGAAGGCGACGCTGACCCAGAGGAAGACGTAGAACTGCTTGTAGACCTGGCCACGGTAGATGTGCTCGTAGGTCACATCGTGGACCAGAGTGGGCTCCGGCATCATCGGCTGGCCGCTGGGCATCTGCTCGGACATCGTCTCGCTTCTCCTATTCCTCGAGGCTCTGGAGCCTCAGCTCCTTGTCGTGGTCCATCAGGGGCTCGATCAGATCGTCCAGGTCTCCTTGCATGGCCCGGTCGAGGCTGTAGAGACTCAGGTTGATGCGATGGTCGGTGAGCCGGTTCTGGGGAAAGTTGTAGGTGCGGATGCGCTCGCTGCGATCCCCCGAACCGATCAGGGCCTTGCGGGCCGAACTGCGGGCCTGGTCGCGCTTGCGCAGCTCCATCTCGTAGAGCCGCGAGGCGAGGATCCGCAGGGCCTTGTCCTTGTTCTTGTGCTGCGACTTCTCGTCCTGGCAGGAGACGACGAGCCCGGTCGGCACATGGGTGACCCGGATCGCCGAGGAGGTCTTGTTGACGCTCTGGCCCCCGGGACCGGAGCTGCGGAAGGCATCGATCCGCAGATCCTCGTCGCGGATGTCCACCTCGACCTCATCGGCCTCGGGAAGGACCGCCACGGTCGCGGCCGAGGTGTGGATGCGGCCCTGGGTCTCGGTCGCCGGCACCCGCTGGACCCGATGACCGCCCGACTCGTAGCGCAGCCGCTTGAAGACGCCCTCGCCCTTCAGGTTGAGGACCAGCTCCTTGAAGCCGCCGACCGTGCCCGGAGTCGCCTCCAGGACCTCGACCTTCCAGCCACGTTGGTCGGCGTAGTGCGCGTACATGTCGAACAGATCGCCGGCGAACAGGGCGGCCTCGTCGCCTCCCGTGCCGGCGCGGATCTCCATGATGACGTCCCGGTTCGCGTCCTCGTCGTCGGTGACGAAGAGCTCCCTCAACTGCTCCCAGCCGCGCTCGAGGTCCGCTTCCAGGCTCGAGACCTCGCCCCGGAAGAGCTCGCGTTCGGCGGCGTCGCTCAGGACCTCCAGTTCGGCGCGGGCCTGGGCGAGTTCCTTCTCGGTGCGGCGGTAGTGACGATAGGCCTCGACCTTCGCCTTGAGACCGCCGCGTTCCTTCAGATGGCTCGTGTAGAGCCTCTGATCCTGGATGACCTCCGGAACGAGGATCTGCGCTTCGAGTTCATCGAAACGCCGCGACATCCGTTCCAGGGCGTCGAGGAGGGACATCCAGGGGGGACCGGATCAGTTCTTGGCCTTGCCGGCGGCCTTGTCGTAGCGGCGACGGAACTTCTCGACCCGGCCCGCGGTGTCCACGAACTTCTGGGTGCCAGTGTAGAAGGGGTGGCAGGCGGCGCAGATTTCGACGCGCAGCTCGGGCAGGGTCGCCCGGGTGGTGAAGGTGCTGCCGCAACCGCAGTGGACCTGGCACGTGACGTACTTCGGGTGGATGTCGTTCTTCATCGTTCGCTTCCTGCCGCGTCACCAGTGGTCGCTGGACCGGCGCCACGCGCGCCGGGTCCCCATCCCCTGACTCCCGCGGGATCATGGTATGGACCTCGCCCCATGAAGGGCCCCTACGATATGTGGGCCGCCGGGGCGCCTCAAGGCCGGGACGAGCCTTCGCGGCGACCCCGGAAGCCCCGGTCCGGGACGGGTTTCGGGCCGGGGTCGGGGCCCCCAGCCCGGCCGGAACCCCGGCCGCGCCGATCGAGTTCATGCCTTCGGAGTTCGGGGCTGGTCCCCCGGCATGGTAGAACCGCGGCGAAGAGGCCATTCACGCTGACTCGAGGACGAGATGAGATTCTACATCGAGAAGACCATCCTGGAGCGCGCCCCCAGGACCCGGCTGGCGATCGTCGAGATCGAGGGTCTGAAGGTGGGCTTCGGGCATACGAGCCTGGACGACATGCGGCTCCGGGTCGCCAATCGAGTCCGCGACGAGGT
This sequence comes from Planctomycetota bacterium, assembly GCA_020639295.1. Taxonomy (GTDB): domain Bacteria; phylum Planctomycetota; family DRQF01; genus JACKGY01. The sequence continues at coordinate 91,371 of JACKGY010000010.1, read as the reverse complement.
CAAGAACGCCACCCTCCTGAAGCAGGTCCCGCAGATCGCCGGCATCGATGACCTCCTCGGCCGCTTCGACCCCGACATGCGGCGGACCGTGACCCGCTGCGAACGGCTCCTGCGCACGATTCTCGAGGGCGGGCCGATGCCGGTGGAGAACAACGCCCTCGACGTGGCCGTGCTCCTGACCCTCTACTACAAGCTTCCGGTCTTCCTCACCGACGTCCGCTCGCTGCGCGGCGACATCGGCCTGGTGGTGGGCCGTGACAACCGTGAGTTCGAGGTCCTCCAGGGCCAGGAACCGATCCGCGCGCCCGGCCGCCTCTTCCTCAAGGACGAGCTCGGCTACTTCGCTTCCCCCATCGCCGATGGCAAGCGGGGCCTCGTCGGCGAGCGCTGCCAGGACGTCCTGGTCTCGGCCCTGTTCCCGCCCAACGTCGGCGACTCGATCGTCCGCGACTTCCTGAAGCGCAGCTCCAACTGGCTGACCTCCCTCTGCGGGGGCGAGGTGGCCCGCGAGGGCATGGTGGGCGAGGCCGAGACCGGCACCGTCTGAATCCGGGCCGATACCGGGAATCGGAAAGGGCGCCGACCCGGGGGTCGGCGCCCTTCCTGTTCCGGCCTCGAGGTTCCGGCTCAGCCGAGCGGATCCTGGAGGAAGTGATCGTAGATGAAGAGCTCCAGCTTGCCGCGTTGCTCCTCGTCGATCCCGAAGGGGAGGAACTTGATCGCGACCTCGCGGCGCCCGCCCTCGAGGGGCGTCACCCGGATGACCTGACCGACGATCTCGATCGGCGTCTCGATCTCGGGGATCTGGATCTCGGCCCGGATGTAGTCGGAGATCTGGACGTTGGACCCGGTCACGAAGGCGACGCCGCCCAGGGACAGGTTCTTCGAGAAACCGACGTCCTCGCGGCTGGCGGCCGCGCTCTCCTCGCCGAACTCCCCCGCGGGTTGGAAGCTGACCCGGAAGTAATCGTTCAGGCGCAGGAAGCGCCGCTTCTCGATGATCTCGATGGAGGTCTTCTCGTCGTGCATGGCGGTCAATCCGGATCCGTTTCACCGAGCGCACCGGCCCGGGGTGGCCGAGGATACCATGCCTCGGCTTCGGCCTGGACGCTTTCGCGAAAACGCTTCGGGGGCCTTCTCCCCCGGTCACCTATCGACCGGGCCGAGATCGGACTCAAGCATGGAATCCCGACCAGCTTGCAGTTTCGCCGGATTTTCTTGCAGACGACATCCCAGGGGCCTCGCCGCCCGATGAGAGATGGTGCCTTTCCATGTCGGGAAGAGCCTCCGCATCCGGACCCCTGGGAGAAAGACGCCGCATGGCCGCCATCGACGAGATTTTCAAGATCATCCGTGAGCAGGGGGCGAGCGACCTCCACATGGCTTCGGGCTCCAAGCCCATGGTCCGGCTCAACAGCCGGCTCCAGGCGATCGACTACGACGAATTGACCCCGGAGTTGAATCGGAAGCTCCTCTACGAACTCATGACCCCCGAGCAGGTCCACGAGTTCGAGGAACGGCGGGACATCGACTTCTCCTACGAGATTCCCAACGTCACCCGCATCCGCTGCAACATCTTCGAGCAGAAGAACGGCATCGCCGCGGTCTTCCGCCTGATCCCGACCGAGATCCTCACCATGGAGCAGCTCAACCTGCCCGAGCAGCTCCGTCGCTTCTGCGACATGCCTCGCGGTCTGGTCCTGGTGACCGGAGCGACCGGTTCCGGCAAGTCGACCACGCTCGCCGCGATGATCGACTACATCAACGAGAACTACCCGAAGCACATCCTCACCATCGAGGACCCGATCGAGTTCGTGCACCCGATGAAGACCTCGCTGATCAACCAGCGCGAGGTCGGCAGCATGACCCAGAACTTCACCGCCGCGCTCCGGGCCGCGCTGCGCGAGGATCCAGACATCATCCTGGTGGGCGAGATGCGCGACCTGGAGACGATCAAGCTGGCGCTCACCGCGGCCGAGACCGGCCACCTCGTCTTCGGGACCCTGCACACCAACAGCGCCGCCGGCACCGTGGACCGCATCATCGACGTGTTCCCGGCCGACGAGCAGGATCAGATCCGCGTCATGTTGTCGGAGGCCCTGCGTGGCGTCGTCGCCCAGCGGCTCCTGCCCAAGAAGGGCGGCAAGGGTCGCTGCGCGGCGATCGAGATCCTGTCGGTCACGCCCGCGGTCTCCAACCTCGTCCGCGAGGGCAAGACCTTCCAGCTCGACAGCATCATCCAGACCGGCAAGAAGGAAGGCATGATCTCGATGGACACCGCCCTGTCGAACCTGGTCAACGAGGGGTTGATCTCGGCCGACGAGGCCAAGAAGCACGCCAAGGACAAGGCGATGTTCGATCGCATGCTGGTCAACGCCTGACCGTGTCCGCGCGGGGGAGGATCGACCGATGAAGGAAGTGGAGTCCAAGAGCGTCAAGGGTGACCTGAAGAGCTTCAGCATCTTCGACATCACCCACACCCTGATGATGAGCCGCAAGACCGCGCTCGTGACCATCGAGCGCGGCGGCAAGAAGGGCTTCCTCTATTTCGAGAAGGGTCAGATCGTCTCGGCGATCGACGACACCCTCGCGGTCGGCGAGCAGGCCGCCTTCAAGATCTTCTTCTGGCGGGGCGGCCTGTTCGCGATCGACTTCGACGTCGCGCCGCGCGAACGCAACATCAGGCTCGACACCGAGAACCTCCTGCTCGAGATCGCCCGCAACCTGGACGAGAACGAGCGCGACGATCTGATCGAGGACGACGGCAGCGACGCCTCGGCGGTGGTCGAGGAGCAGTTCGAGGACCGCTTCAAGCGCGAGCTCACCAAGGTCTTCGACCAGGTGGCCTCGAACAAGTCGCCGGCCCGTGACCGCTACACGATCCATGCCTTCGACGAACTCCTGGTCGCCCTGAACGACCTCGGCGGCTCGGCCCTCTTCCTGCGCCCGGGCGGCCGGCCGCGGATCAAGACCGGGACCGGCTTCACCACCATCAAGCAGGATCAGATCGCCAAGGGCGAGATCGAGGGCTTCCTCACCGCCCTCCTCGCTCCCACCGAGGCCCGACACTACGCGGAGAATCGCGAGGTCTCGGTCTACTACTCGACCGATCGCGCGGGCACCTTCCAGGTCCATGCCTTCCACGATTCGGGGCGGGCCGCCTGCATCATCAGCCCGGCCAGCCGCAGCATCCCGCCGCTCGGCCACCTGGCCCCCGAGGCGCCCCAGCTGGGATCACTCCTGCGCGGACAACGGGGCCTGCACCTGATCGCGGGGCCGCTGGCGAGCGGCAAGACGGCGCTGTTCACCGCCCTGCTGGAGGATTCGCTCCGGCGCCACGACTACCTGATCACGCTCTTCGCCCGGACCCAGCGCTACCAGTTCGGCGACGACTCCGGCTTCCTGATCCGGGCCGAGCTCAACCGCTTCCACCTGGGTGGCGACGGACTGCTCCAGGGCGCCATCGACAAGGGTTCCGACGTCATCGCGGTCGACGAGATCGACGAGGCGGTCACCCTGCGCGACGCCTGCGTCGTGGCCTCCCGGGCCGGTCTCGTGCTGGCCACGATCGAGGCCGAGTCGGCCGAGAACCTGGTCGATCGCCTGCGCGAGTTCGCCCTGCAGCCCGGCGGCGAGCGCCTGCTCGAACGTCTGGGCGCCTGCCTCGAGAGCCTCACCTTCGTCGACCTCGGTCGCGAGCGCGGCCAGCCGGGCCGCATCGGCCACCAGGTCCTCGATGCCGAGGATCGGACGCGGATCGCCCGCGGCGAGCTGACGCCCCTGCTCGGCCCGGTCCCGGCCTGATCCGGCGGATCGTCGGCGACGAGGGCGGCCCCGGACGCTACCATCGGGGCCATGGCCCGAGGCAAGCGATCTCGATCGGCGCGGCGGCTGCGACCCGGCTGGCGGAGTCTGCTGGTCCTCCTCGCCCTCCTGATCCTCGGCTGGCTGATCGGCAAGCTGATCGGCTTCCGTGACGGGGGTCGATCGAGTCTAGCCGCCCGCGACGAGCGCCGCCTCGAAGTCGACGGCCCGGGTGCCACCGAGCCGGCCTTCCGCCGCGCCCGGGCCGACGTCGGGAAGGACCGCCTCGGAGACGACGCCGGGACCGCGCCGTCGATCAGGCCCGTCGCCGACTCGGAGGACGACGTCACGACCGAGGCCGCCGTGATCGAGGGCGGCTTCCTCCGCGGTCCCTCCTGGCTCCGCTTCCGCCTGCCCGAGGGTTTCGACCTCGACCGGACCAGCGTCGCGGTGCAGGCGGTCCATGCCGACCTGCCCGGCCTCGCCGGTCGGCGCATCCTGCGCGCGACGACGCGGCGCGCCCCGGACGAGATCGCGCTGCTCCTCGACTCGGTGCCCGGCGGCGTCTGGATCGAGCTGGGCCACGAGCAGGTCCGCGAACTCCACGGTCCCTTCGCGGCTCGTCCCTTCGAACTCGTCGACGAGCCGCGGCTCGACCACCCATCGGAACGGCCGGCCCTTCCCGAGGCCGGAACCGGCCTCTACCTCACCCCGCCGCTCCGCCCGCTGCGGGGGCGGGACCGGCCCTGGTCGCTCGAGGGCAAGCCGGACCTGCGCTCCGGCCCGATCACCCGGCCCTGGCGACCCGACGAGACGGACGTCCTCGAGCTGCGCGGGCCCTGGACGATCCGCCCGGCCGTCCCGAGCGCCGATCCGACCGCGAAGACCACGACGATCCTGCCGGCCATCGACGCCGTCCTGGTCGCGCTGCGATCGCGCGGCGCGGAGATCGTGGGCCTCCACCGCAACGTCGGCGGCCGCTTCGAGGTGCCCTGGAACGGCGCGGGCGACGTACACTTCCTCCTGCCCGGGGCCGAGAACCTGATGCCCGCCGACGTCATCGCCGACATGCAGGACGACATGGCGCTCTTCGGCGGCGAGGCCGGGCGTCTGTCGCTCGCCCGCGAGCTGATCCCCCACCTCCTGCCCCTGCGCGATCTCCCGGACCCGGACGAGGCCCGGGCCGACGACGAGCGGCTCGAGGAGGAGCTGCTGCTCTTCGATCTCGCCGCCTTCCCCGACGATCCCGAGGATCCCGAGCGGGTCCTGATCCCGCTCTTCTGCGGCTGGTACTCGATGGTCGACCTGGGTGCCTGGGACCGCCAGGGCATCCGCGGCGTCGGCCGCTTCGAGATCGAGGCCGACCAGACCCTGCGCTTCGAGCCGACGGACCGGCCGCCCGGCCGCGAGCTGGTCCTCCGGGTCGTCGCCGCCGAGTCCGGCGACCCGATCGCCGGCGCGCGGGTGGTGATCGCCGCCAGCCGCGACGAACCGCCCGACTGGTTGCCCGGCATCGGGGGAAGCGACGCCGAGGGTCGGCTCGAGATCCTCGGCCTCCCCGAAGGGGAGATCGTCGTCCTGGCCCGGGCACCGGGTCGGGAGGCCAGATCCTGGCGCGGCCGGGGCGCCCGCGACGGCCGGAGGGAGATCCAGCTCGCGCTCCGCCTGGCCCCCGGGCTCGAGGTCCGCTGTCGCGACCAGGAAGGCCGGCCGGTCCGGCCGCCCGCGATCGCGGCGGTCGGCGCCGACGGCAGCTTCACCCTGGCCCCGGTCGACGAGGCCGGGCGCGCGCTCTTTCCCGGTCTGTCGCCGGGCCGGGTCGCCCTGCTCGCCTATTTCGGTGGCGGCCTCGAGCAGGTCGATGGCTGGAGCTGGCTGGAGAGCCAGTTCGGTGCCCTGGTGATCGATCATCCCCGCGCCGACCCGACCCCGCTCAGCCTGCTTCTGCCCAGGCCGCGCCCCGTCCGCCTGGCGATCCGGACCGCGGGGCATGACGCGCCCGAGCGCTTCGACCTCCTGCTCCAGGGCCTGGAGGAACCGCTCGCGCCCGGGCTCTGGCTGCGTATCCACGAGCACGAGGTCGGCGCGGGCGAGCTCCGGATTGATGCCCTGCCCCCCGGCCGCTACCTTGCCACGGCCAGCGCCGCGCTCGCCGGCGCGGTGGCGGAATTCGAGGTGCCGGACCGAGACGAGGCCAGCATCCCGCTGACCCTCGACTTCGACCGCTGAGAGAGGTTCTCCGATGCTCCCCCGATGGCTCGCCCTTCTCTACCTCATCCTGCTGCCGCTCGGACTCCGGGCGCAGAGCTACGAGGCCTCGAGCTTCGAGCGCGACGAGTTCCAGCCCGCGCGGGCCTTCGATGGTGACGGTGGCACCCGCTGGAGCGCCTCGTTCAAGGACAAGACCGCCTGGATCCAGGTGACCTTCCCCGAGGCCCGGACCTGCGATCGGCTCACGATCGTCAGCGGCATCCGCGACCTGAAGGGCGCGCCCCGCGACTTCGAGATCCTGGCCGGCGACGCGGTCGAGAAGCTGAAGTCGCTGAAGAAGGTGACCGGCAACGACCAGGACCGGGTCGAGACCCGCTTCGCCCGGACCGCGGCGAAGATCTGGCGCATCGACGTCACCGCCCTGATCAACGACCGCTGGTCGCCGACGATCAGCGAGATCCTCTTCCCCGGCGCCGACGAGAAGGCCGTGGAGGCCGCCATCGGCACGGGACGCTACAGCTCCTCGGTGCCGGGGCTCGGCGGCCACGAGGTGGACAAGGCCTTCGACGGCGATCGCCGGAGCCGCTTCGAGCCCGCCGACGCCAAGCTCCCGGTCTGGGTCCAGGTCCAGCTCGACGACAAGGCGGAGTACGACGGCGTCCAGATCCGTCATCAGGCCGAAGGCGGCTTCGGCGTGGCCAGGAAGCTCGAGGTCCAGGTCCTCTCCGGCCGGCGCTGGAAGACGGTGGCCCGGCACGAGGGCGACTTCCGCGACCTGCAGCGCGTCCGCTTCAAGCCGACCACCGGCACGGCCTGGCGGATCGAGGTCAGCGAGCTCGTCGATGCCCGCCCGGGCTGGCGCCCGGTCGAGATCGACTTCGTCCTGCTCGGCGAGGGCGACTTCGCCGCCGAGCCGGCGGCCAATCCGGACCAGAAGAAGATCAACGAGGCGATCGACCGCGGCATGGCCTGGCTCCAGAAGGAACGCAAGCCGAGCGGCAACTGGGAGGTCGGCAACACCAAGGACTACCCCCTCGGGGTGATGGCCCTGGGCGCGCTGGCGCTGCGCAAGTCGGGCCTCGACCGCGATGACCCGGTCATCCTCGACCTGGTCCAGCGGACCGAGGCCCTGCCCAAGCAGAAGGTCTACAGCGTCGCGCTCGAGGCCATGTTCCTCCGGGCGGTGTCGAAGCAGCGCTACACCGAGCGGCTCCAGGCCCTGGCCGACTGGCTGGCGGACAAACAGGCTCCGGACGGCCAATGGGGCTATCCCGACGGTCGCCCCGACCTCTCCAACATGCAGTACGCCCTGCTCGGTCTGAAGGCGGCGGTCGAGGGCGGAGCCAAGGTCGACGACAAGGTGTTCGAGAAGGCCTGGGATTTCGCGATCAAGCGCCCGCAGAAGGACGGCGGCTACAACTACGTCGCCGAACGCAAGCCCAAGGACGAGCCCACGACCGGCAGCATGACCGCGGCGGGTTTGGCGGTGCATTCGATCTGCGCCCGGATGTTGCCGCGGGACAAGACCCGGGCGAAGGCGGCGGAAGCGCCCATCGCCGAGGCGCTGGCCTGGCTCGATCAGCGCTGGGTCCCCGAGATGAATCCGGGCAAGGGCTCGAGCCACTACTACTGGCTCTATGGTCTGGAGCGGGTGGGCGCCTTCTTCGAGCGCCGCGAGTTCGGCGGTCGCTCCTGGTACGCCGAGGGCGCCCAGCACCTGCTCGACTGGCAGGAACGCGACGGCTCCTGGTCTCGGCGGAGCTACGAGGACACCTGCTTCGCCCTGCTCTTCCTCAACCGGGCCTCGGTGACCGGCGACTGAAGTCGCGGCAGGCGACCGTCTTCCGTCCGGGTCGGTGACGGCCGGCCCGGACCCGCCCGGATCCCGGCCTTTCGACTTTCCGGTAAAGACTCCGGCCCGACCCCGTCGGGGCCCCGATCTGTCCCTCCGCCCCCATAGGATCGCGGCAACTCCAGAACGGGAGTCTGCGGTTGGACCATCCATCGTCGCGAGCATCCGAGAGGACGGGGCCCCAGGGCCCGGGGTCCGCCCATGCTCGTCGCGCTGCGAACCACGAGGCCTTCGACCTGACGAGGTAGCCATGAGCTTGCGTTTCCTTCACCTCGCCGACCTCCACCTCGGCTGCAAGAACTACTATCTGGCCGACCGGGCCAGGACCCGCACCGAGGAGTTCCGCCTGGCGTTCCGCGACGCGGTCGAGTTCGCGCTCGATCGCTCGAACGACATCGACGGCGTGCTCATCGCCGGCAACCTCTTCGAGCACCATCGGCCCGAGGAGGAGCTCTGGAGCTTCACCAAGGGACTGATCTCCCGTCTCCTCGCCAAGGACATCCTGGTGGCGATGGTCCCAGGCAACCACGACAGCTTCGCCTACAAGAACTCGGTCTATCGCACCGAGCGGCTCCCGGGAGTCGAGCTGTTCCTGAACACCGCCCCCGAGGCGCCGCGGGTCTTCGAGCGCAAGGGTCGCCGGGTCTTCCTCTACGGTCTGGCCTTCGTCCCCGGCCAGACCCCGAGGCCGCTGCCGGCCTTCCCCCGGGCGGCCGAGAAGGGCATCCACGTCGCGCTCCTCCACGGTCGCCCGGCCCAGGACGGGATCGACGCCGAGAAGCCGCACGAGCTCGAACTCGATCTGCGCGCCCTGGCCGAGAACGGCTTCGACTACGTCGCCCTCGGTGGCCGGCGTAGCTTCCAGGAGGAGCGTCTGGGCGACAGCATGCTGGTCTACCCCGGCTCCCTCGAAGGTCGCGGTTTCGCCGACGGCGAGTACGGCGACAAGGGCCCGGTCGTCGTGGAGTTCGACGATGCCGGCGGCGTCCACGTCGAACGCCTGGTCCGCAACCGCAAGAGCATCGAACACGTCCGCCTCGATCTGCGCGCGGAGCGGATCACCGACGCCGCCGCCCTCGAGAACGCGCTGGCGACGCTCGGCGGCAAGGACCGCATCGTGCGGGTGACCCTCACCGGCACGGCCGAATTCGTGGCCTCGCTGGACGAGATCCAGGAGAAGCTGGCCGAGTCGTTCTGGCACCTCGAGATCGTCGACGAGTCGCGTCTCGTCGACTCCGCGCTGCTCGGCAAGATCGAGAGCGAGAACACGATCCGCGGCTACTTCGTCCGCAAGATGGCCGCGCGCATCGCGGCGCTGAAGCAGAAGATCGACCGCCAGGGCCAGACGGCGGAATCGATGCGCGAGCTTCTGGTCCACGAGAAGGCCCTCAAGATGGGAGTCGAGCAGTTCGTCGAGGAGGAGGTTCCCGCCGACTCGATCTACTCCCTCATTCCCGACTCGGACGAGACGGTGGAAGCCGAGAGCATCAAGAAGTCGGTCGGCGTCGCCGACCTGGAGGAACGCGTGAAGGCGATGCTGGAGTACCGGCGGAAGCTCAACCGCGAGGGCGAGGCCGCCGAGGCGGCCGAGGCGGCCGTCCCGGCCGAGGGGAGCGAGGCATGAGAATCGAACGCCTCAAGATCAACGGTTTCGGCAGCTTCAACCGCGGGATCGAGATCGACTTCGGCGACGAGCGGCTGAGCCTGGTCATCGGCCGCAACGAGGCCGGCAAGTCGACCATCATGAGCGCGATGTTCGGCATCCTGTTCGGCTTCAAGGACAGCGCCCTCCAGCGCAAGTTCGAGCCCTGGGAGCACTATGACGAGTATTCCGGCGAGATCGAACTGAGCGCCGAGGACGGCGGCCGCTGGATCATCCGCCGGAACTTCGCCGACAACACCGCCGAGATCCTCGAGCGCCAGGGCGAGGACTTCGTCTCCGTCTTCCTCGGCAGCGCCAATCCGCGCGGACACGCGGACGACGACATCGACTACTACCGTCGGCTCGAGAAGCTGGTGGGCTTCCAGGACGAGGCCGTCTTCCGCGGCACGGTCTTCGTCGGCCAGAGCGCGATCGAGACCTCGATCAACGACCAGATCCGCAAGCTGGTCACCGGCTCCACCAGCACCGACTTCAAGGGCGTGCTCCACGAACTCCACAGCCGCTTCAGCGAGCTGACCATGGAGAATCCCTGGCTCACCCGCTCCAAGTCCAAGCCGCGCAAGATCGAGGTCCTGCGCGAGGGTCTCGACGGCGATCTCGGACGCCTCGACCATGCCCGCACCAGCTTCATGCTGACCCTGACCCTCGAGCAGGAGGTCAAGAAGCTCGAGGAGCGCCAGGAGCAGAACAAGAAGCAGCTCGAGAGCGAGCGTGCCGCCTTCAAGCAGTTCGAGCGCTTCCTGAAGCTGGTCCGCGACCGCGAGTCGGCCCGCGAGCGCTTCGGCGAGGCCGACAAGCGCCGGGCCAAGTTCGTCGAGATGCGCGACCGCATGACCGCCATCGAGAAGGAGGTCAAGCAGGGCCTCGCGGTCTTCACCCGGGTGGGTGACGAGTTCCCGGAACTGGTGGCCCGACTGCGCTCGGAGACCGGCGAGCTCGAGCAGACCGAACTCCTGCTCGACCGCGACCGTGACCTCCTGCGCAACCTCAAGCCCAGGCCGAACGACAAGCTCGGCCTCCTCCTCGCGCTCCTCGGCCTGATGGCCGGAGGCATGCTGATCCCGGTCCTCTCCACCGCGGTCGGCCTCGCCATCGGCGTGGCCGCCGGCCTCGGCTTCTTCTTCGTCGGCCGCACGTTGGCCACCGGCTACAAGGAGCGCAAGGCCGAGCTCGAGCAGCAGGTCGCGGATCGTGGCGCCGAGGTCAAGCGTCGGCGTCAGGCGATCGAGGAGATCATCGCCCGCAGCCACGGCGTGCTCGGCGAAGGCAGCCCCGAGAAGCTCCTCGAGGACTACCGTCGGTTCCGCTCCCTGACCGAGGAACGGCGCGAGCTGATCACCGGCATGAAGGTCCTCGGCGACTGGGCGGAGATCGATGCCACCTACCAGAAGACCGCCGAGGAGAACCTGCGCTGCAACGGCCTGATGGAGATCATCCTCGCCGATGCCCCCTACCTGCGCGAGATGTCCGAGGACCAGATGGCGATCGCGCGCAGCATGGAGGAACTCCGCCGGCGCAGCGACGAGCTGGCCGAGGAGATCGAGGTGACGGCCGAGGTCCTCACCGAGGCACGAATCAAGCTCGCCCGCGCCACGGCCGACGTCGACTACGACATCCCGGCCCTGGAGGAATCGGTCGACCAGCAGGGCCGGCAGCTGAAGCGTCTCGAACTCGAGCGCGACGCCCTGAGGGTGGTGATCGACACGCTCGAGGAATGCGTGACCGAGTTCCAGGAGGGCGACCTCACCAAGCTCTCCGAGGAGGTCTCCGAGATCTTCCGGGGCATCACCAGCAATCGCTACACGCGGGTGACCCTGTCACCCAACATGGAGCCGATGCTGACCAAGTACGACAACACGCACATCCAGCCCTCGGATCTCAGCCAGGGAACGCAGGACCAGCTCTACTTCGCGATGCGCGTGGCCATCGCCCGCCACCTCTCGCGCAAGGTGAAGCTGCCCTTCTTCCTGGACGACCCCTTCGTCAATTTCGACCAGGAGCGTCTCGACGTCACCAAGGACATGCTCGATCGTCTCGATGACCATCAGATCGTCATGGTGACCTGCGATCGTGACTACGAGCGCTGGAGCGACGAGATCCTCGACCTCGACTCGGCCCGCGCCGAGAGCATGGCGAACCCGGAGGCGAGTCTGAAGCTCGAGCCGCGCGCGCTCTGATCTTCGCCCGCCGACGAACGACGAGCCCGCCTCGCCCACCGGATTCCCGGTGGCGAGGCGGGCTCGTTTCATCGAGCGCGGGTCAGGCCCTCGCCCGTGTTCCGACCTCGTGGCGTCGTTTGGCCGGTGGCCGGCTCAGGGCAGTTCGCCACGCTCGAGGAGTCGCCGGAACTGGCTCTGCATCCGCCGGCTCTGATGGCGCAGGCGCTCCTCGGCGCTGATCCCGTCGGCCCGCGCCCGGGCGCTCGCGGCCGGGCCGTCCTCGATCGCGGCCCGATAGTGCCGGTCGATCAGGTCGACGTGGTTCGCGAGTTCCGGTCCCGGCCCGGGGATCGCCGCGATCAGGTCGGCACGGAGGGCGTCGTCGTCGGCCACGGCACCCAGGGCACGAGCCAGCGAGCCGACGTCGTTCACCTTGAACGGGTGCCCGGCCGAACCGGCGCGCTCGGCGAGGGCGCCGATGTCGGGCACGACGACCGGGAGGCCGAGTTCGAAGGCCTCGTCGAGAACGATGCCGTAGGTCTCGATGCAGAGACTGGGGAAGACCGCCGCGGCCAGGCCGGCATCGGGAAGCTGGGCATGTTCGAAGCCGCCGTGGAAGCGGATCGGCAGCCCTTCGGCGGCCGCCTCCAGACTCGCCCGGCGCTCCGGCAGGTCGAAGTGGCCGAAGACCTCGAGTTCGATCGGGCGGGCACCGGCGGGACGTGACGCTTGGACCGAGCGGATCGCCTCCACCAGGAGGTGCAGACCCTTGCGATGGGTGATGCTGCCCCAGTAGCCGAAACGGAAGGGCTCGCCGGCGGCCAGAGCTCGGGCCTTGCGCCCGAAGCGAGGGCGATAGCCGAGGGCCGCCACCTCGAAGCGTTCGGTCGAAATGCCGAGCCCCTCGGTGATGACCTCCCGGACCGAGGCCGAGGCACAGATGATCCGGCCGGCGCCCCTCAGCTCCTGCCGCGCCGAGCGGGCGAAGAGATCGATCTCGGCCGCGATCTCGACATCGTCCATCCAGGGCCATCGGGGAACGCAGTCGAGGCAGGAGGCCACGCCCAGGGGTCGGAAGCAGGGGGTCTCGTCGGGACGCATGCGGAAGGCGCGCGGGCAACTGGTGGCGAAGTCATGGAGTGTCACCACCAGCGGATGACCGGCCGCGACCAGCCGACTGCCCAGGTCCTGACCCAGTCGAATCCAATGGTGGAGATGGACGAGGTCGGGCGCCAGCTCCGCGACCTTGGCCAGGACGAGGTCGGTCATGGCCGGGGCGTGCATCCGGTCCCAGGCATCGAAGTAGAGGTCGTCACGATGGCAGCGCCAGACCTCGAGACCGTCCAGGTCGAGGCACTCGGCCTCGACCTGCGGCCGGGGCTCGAGGCTGCCGGTGATGATGCGCGGGTCGTGCCCCCGTTCCCTCTGGGCCAGGGCGAGGTCGTGGACGTAGGACTCGACCCCGCCGCGGGTCTCCGGCAGGAACTGGTGGACGAGGTGGACGATGCGCACGAGGGGACTCCGCGGGATTCGATCCGGTTCGCCGGCATCGGTCCGGTTCCGAGGCCCTGGATGCCGGGCCGGGTCGCGACCGGACCGATGGGCGGCCCCATGTTCTCAGCCACCCCGCCGACCATCAAGCAGTCCCGGAGGGGGGCGGGTCGAGCCGGGCGAAAAGTAGCGGAGCCGGCTCGCTGAGCCGGCTCCGCTATTTGCCCATTGCACCTCGCGCTCTCGAGCCGGAATGGGTTAGCTCCGGCTCCGAGGCAGATAGGCAGCGCCATCGTTCCGAGGCATTCGTTTCCGCACCCGGAAGGCGCCCTGCGTCTGAACTTGCCAATTCAAGGCGCGCCTCGATGGTAAAGGCGGACCGAGGGCCGAAAACGGCACGGAATTCCCGGGACGACGGTGAATGATCTTGGCCCTAGTCCTTGCGGATGACGGAGAAGCGACGATCCATGCCGTTGCCGATAACGAGCTCGAGGATCTCCTTGTTGGAGGGGAGCTTCAGACAACGGAGAAACTCGGCCTGGCTGCCGGGGTCGGCCAGCATCGCCTCGATCTCGGCCGCGGCACGCTCCAGGTCGCCGTCGTGCTTGCGACTGAGGAAGAAGTACATGAGCCCGAAGCGGGTGCCGAAGGCCTCCACGCCGCATTCCTCGGCCAGGACCCTGGCCCGGGTCGCCCAGAGGATGGCCTCGTCCAGCTTCGCCTTCATGGCGCAGACGTAGGCCAGGTTGTTCATGGCATGGACCTGAACGGTCCGCAGATAGAGATCCGGCGCCCGGAGGCCGATCACGGCCCGGAAACAGGCCTCGCCCTCGTCGAGGTTCTCGTGGGAGAGATGCAGGATGCCCATGAGGTTGCTGCAATCGGCCGACCAACGCCCCTCGAGATCGATGGCCCGGCGCAGGAGGACCATCACCAGGTCGAATTCCGAGCGAGAGCGGCGCATGCAGTCGCGGAGACCGTCCATGCTCTCCCCTCTCACCTCGTCGTCGCCGGCGTAGTCCTGGACGTCCGCGACGATCTCGTCGCCTTCGGCGACGTAGTGCTCGGCGGCTTCCGGCTGTTCGAGGAAGCGGATGTTCTCGTGGTCGGCCCGGTTCTCCTCGGGGCTCTCCTTGATCAAGGCCTTGGCGAGGTTGTAGATGTTCTCGGTCAGGTCGTCGAGCGTCTCCTGGAGGTAGCCGGATTCCGGGACCTCGATGAGACGGAAGAACTCCGCCACCTGATCATGACACTCGGGGTTGGCCTTGATGTAGTCCGAGATCGCCTCGGGGTCGAGCTTCTCGTGCCCGGCCACGAAACGTTCGAGATGGCTCTCGATGAAGGACCGATCGTCCGCGGTCATGGCCTGGTCGCCTCAGCTCCCGGCCGAAGCCTGGAAGAACTCGCCCTCGCCACGACCGGCCGTGGCCAGCCGTTCGTTGTTGAGGACGAAACGCAGCGCGATCTCCCAGCGCTCGACCAGCCGGGTCATCCCCCGGCCCACGTTCTCCTTGATCCGCAGATCACGTTCCTGAAGGATCGAACGCAGCGTGCCGAGGACCCGGCGCACGAAGGACGAGGGCAATCGATCGCCATAGATCTCCCGGGCGGCGCCGGCGAGCAGGTCGTGAAGCGCCCGCAGGTACTCCTTCTTCGCCACCTTCTCCGAGATCCCGAGGCGATCCGAGATCTGCGTCCAGTTGTTCCTGCCACCTCCCGTCTCGTCGCCATCGAGCATCGCCGCGAGTTCGGCGGCCAGGTCGGGGTGGACGGACGCCATCTCCTGACGGCCGATCGGGTGGCGCAGCAGGTAGACACGTTGACCGATCTCACCGAGGTCGCGCGCGAAGACCCGCAACATGACCTGGACACGATCCTCGCCGGTGGCCGGCTGCGCGTCGCGGTCGACGGTGAGTCGGCTCGCGGCCTCCAGGCTGCCGTTCTCGGCTTCCAGGCTGACCGAACGGTCGCAGGCGTCCTCGCTCTCGCGCCGTCCGGCCCAGTAACGCTTCTTGAGCTCGGCGAGGTAATGATTGCTGAGGCAGAAGGGGCGATCGGCGGCGAAACGTTCGGCCGCGACGGCGAGCAGGGCCTTCAGGCCACGCCGCGAGGTCATCTCCATGACCAGCTCGGCATGGGCACCGAGGTAGGCGAGCGAGTTGCCGCGCTGGTTGCGCTCGACCCAGCTGACCCCGTGGAAATAGAGGGCGCCACGCAGGAAGTCGATCACCGGCTGGGCGAGGTAGCTGGTCCGCGCCATGGCCTCGCCGACGATGTTGAGCAGGAAGACCTCCTGGAAGAAGGCGGCCTCGTGCTCGACTTCCTTGTCCTCCAGGACGGCGATGAAGGCGGCAGCCTTGGCGCGCGTGCCCTCGGGTGCATCCGCCCGGGCGGCCACCGCGGCGACGGCTTCGAGCAGGCCGCCGAATTCGTAGGCGAGCCGCTTCCGCTCGCGCGAGATCCGGGCGTCCTCCAGGAGCGCCGTCATCCGTTCTTTCAGCCGATTCGACATCACGAATTCCTCGGTCGGTTCCGGTCGTGGGTTCAGTTGGCGGTGAACACACCGGCGGGACCGGCGCTCAGACGCATCGAACTCATGGGCAGCGCCGTGTAGACGGTGCCCGGGCCGGAGACCGAGAAATAGCTGCTGTTCTGCGGGTTGATCGGGACGAAGGCCTGGGTGAAGCCCTCCCAGGCGAAGCTCTGCCCCATCGGCGAATCGAAGCTGAGCGCCTGCTGGGACTCCTGCATCTCGATGGTCAGGGCCTCGAAGAGACCGGGGTAGTTGACCTCGATGTCGACCGCGCCGGTGACCGGACGGGCGAGTAGCGACCAGCCTTCGCTGCTCTCGACGGTGCCGTCGGCGTGGAGCGCATAGGCGGTCAGTTTGTAGTCGACGACGTCCTCGCCACCGTAGAGGGCGACGGCCGCGGCCGCGTGGCCGCTCGCATCCACCATCACGGGATGGAAGTGCTGGTAGGTCCCCTGGCTACCGTTGCGGTCGTAGAAGGTGGTCTGCACCTCGAGGAAGACCAGGGTGTTCGCCGGGCACTGGCCGATCTCGACCAGCAACTGCTGCCGCACCTGGTCGAGCCGAAGTTCGAGCCAGAACTCACCGGTCGCGGAGCCCCAGGTCGGAGGATCGATCTTCTCCTGGGTCCAACCGGCGAGCGCGACACCCGCGGGGTCGGGAAGAGCGAAGGTGGCGGTCAGGCAACTGACCAGGGCCAGGATCAGGAAGATCTTCATGCGAGTCATGGCATGCTCCCGTGGCACGAACACAAGTGCCCGGGCCCTCGCGGGCTAGGTCGGATTCACAACCGCTTCCGGAGGACCGGCACAGGTCGCCATGATAACCCGATGGCGGCTCGCCCCGGAACGACCGTTTTTTTTGTCGGCGGCCGAGGGCGAAGCCGCAAGCCATTCAGCCGCGTATGGTTACGAATGCGATGGGCAGGAGGAAGGCGGGCGATCCGTAGAGCAGCGAGATCCCGAGGGGCAGCTCGCCCCCCAGATGCATCCACAGGGCGGTTCCGATCCAGCCGAGGAAGGCACCCAGGACGACCCGCCCGATGCCGCCGGTTCCGGACTCGGAGCCGAAGTAGCGGCCTTCGGCGCGCGCGATCATCGCGTTGCCGAGGGTGCCCAGGGTCGCGATCCGCTCACCGATGCGATCGAAGGAGCGGGTCATGACCTCCAGCTCCCGACCCATCGTCTCCTGGAGGTCTTCGGGTAGCTCGACGTCGAGCTCCACCTCGGCGAAGCGATCCTGGAAGTCCTCGTCGAGTGCCTCGGATTCCCGGTTGTAGGCCAGCTGGAGGTCTTCCCATTCGTCGCCGAGAGCCTCCACCGCCTCGAGGATGCCCTGGATCTCGCCGGTGCGCTGCTTCCCGATCGGTCCACGGCCGAAGGAATTGAGCCGCTGTTCGTGATCGTCGAGCGCGCGGGCGAGGGTCTTCAGCCGCTTGCGATGACCCTTGAGCAGCTGGACGTGCGCCTCGAAGTACTCGTGACTGAGCCGAGCCGCGTCGCGGGCATCGAATTCCGCGAGGTAACGACCGCTGTCGTATTCCGGCATGTCGTCATCGAGCGGTGGCAGTGGCCGCGCGGCCTTCGCCGCCACGGCCACCGCGTCCATGCGCTGGCCGCAGAACTCGCAGAAGTTGGCGGTGATGCCGACCGTTTCTCCGCAGCCGGTGCACTGACGCATCTTGTCGCCGGTCATGATTCCTCCTCCGCGGCGCGACCGTTTCGCTCGATCAGGTTCCCGGTTGCCCGGGATCGACCCAGGAGGCGCCGTCGGGCCCGAATTCACGCTTCCAGATCGGCACCGTCTTCTTCATCTCGTCGATGATGTCGAGGCCGCAGGCGAAGGCCTCACGCCGGTGGGGCGAGGCGACGACGAGGCCGAGGCTGGCCTCGCCCACGGCCAGCAGCCCGATCCGATGGACCACGGCGGCATGGGCCACGCCGTGCCGCTCCTGGCAGCGGGCGACGACCCGATCCAGTTCCTTCGCCGCCATCTCCTCGTAGCAGCTGTAGTCGATGCTCTCGACCTCGCGACCTCCGGCATGATCGCGCACCAGGCCGAGGAAGCTGAGCACGGCGCCGCAGTCGGGTCGACTCAGCTCGCCGACGATGGCGTCGAGCTCGATCGGCTCGCGCTGCACCCTGATGATCCGCGTCACCTCAACCTCCACTCACCGGCGGCAGGAAGGCCACCTCGTCGCCATCGGCCAGGACCTGGTCCGGCGCGGCGAACTCGGTGTTCACCGCGATCATGCAGCGCTCCAGGGCATTCCCGAGGCCGGGATGCCGGGCCAGCAAGGCAGCCTTCAGACCCATCAGGTCCGCGGCGCCCGCCAGCTCGAAGTCCTGCGGTTCGGGACTCATGATCTCGGTGAGCCGACCGAAGAATCGCAACCTCAGCTTCATGGCGCGATCCTACCGGCGCCAACGGAGCCGATCAATCGAGCCGGCCACCGGGGCGTCGCCTTCACCTCGTGATCGCGCTCGGGCAGAATCCGCGCGGAGGATCACCATGACCATGGAAGTCGAGATCGGGGTCGAACGCCTGCGCCTCGCCCGCCTGCCCACCCCCATCGAAGCGCTCGAGCGCCGATCGCGCGTGCTCGGCCGCGAGATCCACGTCAAGCGCGACGATCTCACCGACACGCTCGCTTCGGGCAACAAGATCCGCAAGCTCGAGTTCGCCCTGGCCGCGGCCCGGCGGGCCGGGGCCGACACGCTGATCACCTGCGGCGCGGCGCAGAGCAACCATGCCCGGGCCACGGCCGTCCTGGGCATCCGCTGTGGCTTCGCGGTCCGGCTCGTCCTGCTCGGCGACGCGGAGGACCGCGACCGCGGCAACCACCTGATCGACCGCATCCTCGGGGCGCGGATCCGCTACATCGACGCGGCCGGCTGGAAACGGCGGGCGGCGATCATGGCCGAGGAGGCGGAGGAGGTCGCGCGCGCCGGCGGCCAGGCCTGGGTTCTGCCCGAGGGCGGTAGCGACGAGATCGGCACCCTCGGCTACCTGCGCGCCGCGCTGGAGATCCGCGCCCAGGAGGAGGCGACCGGTCGGCGCTTCGACCACCTCGTCTGCGCCCTCGGCACGGGTGGCACGATGGCCGGTCTCGCCGCCGGCTTCGCCCTCGCCGGGCGCGGGCCGCGGGTCCACGGCATCTGCGTCTGCAATGACGCCGACTACTTCGCGGCCCGGACGGCGCCTCTCTACGAGGCCGTCGCCCGGCGCTGGCTACCGGAGCTCGATCCCCGCCGCTGCCGCCCCGAGATCGTCGAGGGCTACAAGGGGCTGGGCTACGGCATCAGCGACGAGAACGCGCGCGCCGGGCTTCTGGAGCTGGCCCGCGAGGAGGGGCTGATCCTCGACCCGGTGTACACGATGAAGGCCTGGATGGGGCTCTGCGGTCTGATCGAGGACGGCACGATCGCGCCCGGCGAGACCGTCCTCTTCCTGCACTCGGGCGGCCTCTTCGGCCTGCTCGGCCGAGGCGACGAGTTCAGGGACTGCTGACCGCCGCGGCGGCCTGGATCAGCCACCAGCGGTCGTCGCCGACCTCGGCCTCGAGGACGGCCCCCGGCCGTTCCTCGGTGACGATCTCCAGGTCGGCGAGCCTCGGCCAGCCGAGCCCGGCGATGCGCTCGCAGAGCGCGAAGAGCCGCTCGCCGGCCTCCTCACCGCCCCACAGGGCGAGACGGGTCTCCTCCAGGCCGGCCTGGTAGTGGCGGAAGGTGAAGGCGCCGCGGCAGAGCAAGGCGGCGGCGCTGTGGCCGTCCTCGGCGACCAGGCCCAGGCCCCAACCGCCGCCACGATCGGCCAAGAGGAAGTGCCCCCGCGGTTCCTCGAGCGCCAGCCAGTAGAGCAAGGTCTCGAGCTGCGCCGGATCGAGCTCGGGCCCCGCGGTCTCCGCGCCGGCCGGTCCGGCCAGGGCGGTCGCCAGTCCGACATGGTCGTCCGCGAGCAGGACCGCCCGATCGGTATGGGTCCGCCAGCTCCGACAGGGCCTACCGTCGCGGAAGGCGATGAAGGTGGCCACGCCGATCGGCCGGCCGACGAAGGCCGCACCCTGCCGGCGGAAGGAATGGAGGAAGTGCCCGACCGGCACGACCATCCGTCCGTCCTCGGTCAGCAGGTCCGCGATCGGACGCGGAATCCCGGTGGTGCCGCAGGCGAAGACGATGCGGTCGTAGGGGCCGGGGCCGGCGCTGCCTCCGAGCCCGTCGGCGCAACGGAGATCGACGCGCCCGGGCAGCCGGAGGTCGAGCCGCGCCCGGCTCGCCGCGGCCAGCTCGGGGAGGATCTCGAGGGCCACGATCGTGCCCTGGTGGGCGATCTCCGCCATCAGCGCCGCGGTCCAGCCGGTGCCGGCGCCGATCTCGAGGACCCGGGAGTCGGCGGCCAGCTCGAGCGCCTCCGTCATCAGGCAGACGATCGAGGGGGTCGAGCAGCTCGAATCGAACCAACCCAGATCGTCGAGCGCCGTGGTCACGGCCCGATCCTGGTAGACCGTCGCCAGCGGAACCCCGGGGAGGAAGGCGTGACGCGGCTGCGCGCGCAGCGCCTGCTCGAGCGCCGCGCCGGTGACGAAGCCACGAGCCACGAGGTAGTCGACCATCAGGTCGTTCGCATGCTCGGCGGCGGCAAGGCCACCGGCCGACACGATGCGGTCGACCTCGTGCTTGAGGTGGATGTCCATCGGTTCCCCGCTTGCGGTCCCGTGCATGAAGATGCACGGCGGCCCCCGTTCGTTCACTTCTTCATCGTCCAGACCGGAAGTCGAGGTGAAGTTCTTCGGGTTCGCCACGCCGCGGATCGGGCGTCGCCGACCCAACGGCCGACCGGCTCGACGATGACCGGCAAGCCTCAGAGGATGCGGAGGTTGAGGATGCAGACGTCGTCGCGGATGTAGGGCGAGTCGATGATGTGCTTCTGGATCGAGCTGATCATCGCCTTGGTGGCATCGCTGGCGGGACCGCCATGGTGGTCGTGGATCAGGGATTCGACCTTCGGGATGCCGAACTCGACGCCGCCGCGGTCGCGGGCCTCGGGCATGCCGTCGGTGTAGATCGAGATGAAGGCCCCCGGATCGACCTCGGTCACGTAGGTCTCGTATTCGATCCCCGGCACCACGCCGAGCGGCGGCGACTCGGCGTCGAGCCGCCGGATCAGGCCGTTCGCCAGGTCGCGGATGAGCACGGGATTGTGCCCGGCGCTGGTCCATTCGATCCGTCGGCGATCGGGGCTGAGGATCATCAGGAAGGTGGTGGCGAAGAGGACGCGGCCCTCGGTCTCGCCGAGGAGGTTGTTGGTCCGGGTCATCGCTTCGCCGGGCGAGCCGGCCGAGGAGATGGTCGCGCGCAGGATGCTCAGGGTCCTGGCCATGTAGAGGGCGGCCGGCACCGACTTGCCGGAGACGTCACCGAGGAGGGCCGCGATCCGGCCGTCGTCGAGCTCGATGACGTCGAAGAAGTCGCCACCGACGGTGAGCGACGGCCAGTAGGCCCAGTCGATCTCGACCCCCTCGAACTCCTGGACCTCGTTGGGCAGGAGGCCCTTCTGGATCTCGGCGGCGACCTCGAGATCGCGATTGATCCGCTCCTGCTTGCGCAGCTGGTTGACCATGCGGGCGTTCTCGAGCGAGACCGCGGCGATGCTGGCGAAGGCGGTGAGGAAGTCGAGGTCGGCCGGAGTATAGAGCCGTGCCCGCCCGGGGTAGTCGGCGTAGATGGCGCCGAGGCAACGGTTGTTGAACAGGATCGGGGTGCAGATCGCGGCCCGGATGTTCGAGATCACGATCGACATGTTGGAGTTGAGCTTCTGGTCGTTGACCGCGTCGTTGATGATCTCGCCGCAACCCTGGGCGGCCACGCGACGCATGATGCTCTGGCTCGCGATCGACGACAGCTCCTCGGTCTCCTTGGAGGGCATCACCTTGCGGGCGACGAACTCGGTGCCGTCCTCGGTGAGCGCGATCACCGCGCGGCGCACGGCGAGCGCCTGGAAGAGGTGATCGACGATGCGGTCGAGGAGCTCCTCGAGGTCGGCGCTCTGGGCCAGACTCTTGCCGGTCTCGATCAGGAGCGCCATGCGTTCGCGTTCGAGCTTCTGGTACTCGCGCTTGTTGGTGGCGAGCTGCGAGGACGAGATCGAGGACTCGCTGGGATCGCGGACGATCGAGTCGCTCACCGACGACGGGCCGGCCGAACTCGAGGACTCGCCCCAGCTGGAGACGTCGGCGCCGAACTCCGGATCGGAGCTGGGGGACACGGTCTCGAACAGGCCGGTGATCGGGATCATGCCGGTCTGGTTGGTCGTGCGCTGGACGATGATCCGGGCGGTGCCCAGGCTGACGACCTCGCCGTCGTTGAGGAGGACCCGCTGGGCGAGCTGGCCGTGGGCGAAGAGCCCGTTGGCCGAGCCCATGTCACTGAACTCGACGGTGTGGCCGCTCAGCTTGACCCGGCAGTGCCGGCGCGAGACCGACCGGTCCGGGATGACGATGTCGCAGCCGGAATCCCGACCGATGACCAGATCGTCGCCGGACCGGATCTCGCGTGAGGTCACCTCCCGGGTCCCCACCACGACTTGCAGCCGGTAAGACATGTCGAGTTGGGCCCTCGGATTCCAGAAGTGACGGCGCGGGTCCGCTCGCCCGCGCAGCACTAGAAGGGTTCCGGCCGGTCATTTCAAGCCCGGAGCCCCCGATCTTTATCGGCTCGGGCCGGGGTGTTATTCGTCGCGAACGGCAGCGAACGCGACCCGGAACCAGGAGTGAGCCGGATGAGCAGCAACCAGGCGGCCGATCAGCGCCGCAGCGAGATCCTCAGCGCTCTCAGCACGATCATCGACCCCGATCTCGGCCGGAACATCGTCGACCTCGGCTTCATCAAGCAGCTCGCGATCGAGGGTGACGAGGTCGCCTTCGCCATCGAGCTCACCACCCCGGCTTGCCCGGTCAAGGACGAGATGAAGCGCCGAGGTGAGGAGGTGGTCCGCGCCCTCGGCTGGCCGAAGAAGGTCACCGTGACCATGACCGCCCAGGTCCGGGCGGCCCTGGACCAGACCGCCGACCTGGCGATCAAGAACATCATCGCGGTCGCCTCCGGCAAGGGCGGCGTCGGCAAATCGACCGTGTCGGTCAACCTCGCCTACTCGCTCGCCGCCACCGGCGCCCGCGTCGGCCTCCTCGACGCCGACATCTACGGGCCGTCGATCCCCCACATGCTCGGCCTCGAGCCGACGCCCCCCGCGACCCGGGAGGACGCGCAGGGCAAGCTCCGGATCATCCCCTTCGAGCGCAACGGTCTGAAGGTCATGTCGATGGGCTTCCTGGTCGAGCGCGACCGGGCGGTCATCTGGCGCGGACCGATGATCCACGGCGCGCTCCGCCAGTTCTTCTTCGAGGTCGAATGGGGCGAGCTCGACTACCTGGTGGTCGACCTGCCGCCCGGTACCGGCGACGCCCAGCTCACCATGGCCCAGCAGGTCAAGACCACCGGCGCGGTCGTGGTGACCACGCCGCAGGACGTCGCCATGCTGGACGCCCGGAAGGCGCTGGCGATGTTCGAGACCACGAACGTCCCGGTCCTGGGCATCGTCGAGAACATGAGCGGCTTCGCCTGCCCGCATTGCGGCGAGACCAGCCACATCTTCGGCCAGGACGGCGGCCGCCGCTGGGCCGAGGAGAAGGGCCTGCGTTTCCTCGGGCACGTGCCGATCGACCTGAGCATCCGCGAGCATGGCGACGACGGCACGCCCGCGGTCCTGGCCGCCGACACGCCCGAGTCGGTGAAGACCGCCTTCCGCTCGGTCGCCGAGCAGACCGCGGCCGAGCTGGCCAAACGGCAGATGAGCGGGGCCGGACCGAAGAAGCTCGAGCTGTCGACCTGAGGCGATCCGCGCCGAGGACGAGACGCGTCAGCGACCGAAGAGCCGCGCGGCCCAGCTGCGCGGCTCGTCGCCGATCGGGGGCAGGATCTCGGCCAGGCGCTGGCCGAATTCGGCCAGGCTCGAGAGCCGTCGTGACGGATCGGGGAAGGTCGCCTGCTCGATCAGCTCACGCAGGCTCGCCGGCAGGGCGCGCGGCAGGAGCTCGAGGAAGGCCCGGTCGCCGACCGCGATGTGCATGAGCAGACCGGCGGCGTCGTCCGCGGGCTGCGGCATGTCGAGGGCGAGGGCATCGCTGAGCGCCCGCCCGAGCGAATAGACGTCGGCGAGATGGCTGACCGGGCCCCAGGACGGGTCCACCACCTCGGGCGCGAGCCACTGCGGCGTCCAACCGCGCATGAGGCGGGGCTCGATCCGGGTCCCCTGCCAGGCGAGACCGATGCCCTGGATCATCGCCTGGCCGTTGGCGCCGAAGCCGAGATTGTCGGGGTTCAGCTCCCGATGGACCAGACCGCGGAGATGACCGCCGTCGAGGATGTCGGACCAGGCCCGAAAGTGCCGGGCCAGGCGGGCCAGGTGCGCGGGCGAGGCCGCGCAGCGTCCGGCCTGTTCGACCCGATCCACCGGCCGGCCCTCCCCTTCCCGCTCGGCCGCCGGCAGCATCCGCCCGCTCTCGAGGATGCGGTCGACCAGTTCACGCAGGCTGGGTCCGACCAGGCACTCGCGCACGACGTAGGCCCGGCCGTCGAGGCGGCCGTGGTCGAGGATGCGGGCGAAACCAGGCGCCTGGTAGAGGGCGGCGTGCCGCAGCGAGGCCGCGAGCCGGGAATGCGCGCCCCGGCCGAACATCGGGTCGGCGGTGATCAGCTCGCGCGGCAGGCCGCCGGGCTCGGCCCGTAGCCGATGCAGGCTGCCGAAGGCGGTGTCGTCGAGTCGGTCCGCCAGCGGAAAGCGCTCGGCGAGCTGGGCCACGTCGTCGCCGAAGGCATGGTCGAGGACGGCATCGCCCAGGGCGTCGGCGAAGACCTCGTCCATGCCGAGGAAGGACTCGATCTCGCGGGCGAAGCCGGGGTGCTCGCGCTTCAGGGCCTCGAGGTCGAAGTCCTCGCCCCGGTTCTTGCGATCGAGGAGATCACCGAGCAGCTCGGCGAGGGCGTCTTCCTGCGGGTCCGGAAGCTCGCTCATCCGAAGTAGGCCATTTCCTTCAGGACCTTCTCGAGCCGCTGCTGAGCCCGGTGGAAGAGCACGTTGACCGCGTTCGCCTGCATGTTCAGGAGCTCGCCGGTCTCGGCCGCGCTGAGCTTCATGATCTGGCGATAGGCGATCACCTTGCGGTCCTTCTCCGGTAGCTTCTCCAGGGCCTGCTGCAGGACCTGGTAGCCCTCCCGTTCCATGACGATCTGGCTGGGCGTGTTCTGGGCCGCCGGGACGCGGTCGGTGAGGTCGAAGCCGCTGCTGTCGTCGACCTGCGAGGACTGCGCCGAACTCTCGTGGGGCTGGCGCTTGGCGGTCTTGAAGAAGTACTTGTCGAAGTCCTTGATCTTCCAGCCGACGACGGTGGTGACCCACTTGAAGAAGGAGTCCGGGTCGGAGTACTGGAACTTGTGGAAGTTCTTGTACACCTCCATGTAGATCTCCTGGATCACGTCGTCGGCCTCGACCTGGGCCCGCAGCTTGTCGAGCATCTGCATGCGGACGACCAGCTTGATGCGCGGGTAGTAGCGCATGAAGAGCTGATCGAAGGCCTCGCGGTCGCCCTCCTTGATCTTCAGGACGAGCTGCTGCGTGGTTCCGTGTTCCTTGCGGCCCATCGTTCCATTCCGGGTTGGCGGCATCGGCGCGACGTCGGCTCCCCCGGGGGCTGACCGGGGGCATCCTCGCATAGTCATGCGAGGCTGCCGAGAGCGCGGCCCTTTTTAGCGACATGGAAGGATACAGCGAAGTACCGGCCCGGATTCCCGGTATCCGGGAAGACCGCGGCGCTTCAGGCGGCGAGCAGCTCCCGCGCCAGGCGCTGGGAGAAGAGGGACCGGGCCCAGACCTCGAGATGGGCGCCAAGATGAAGAATCATCAAAGCGCCGTGCGTCCAGGCCGGAACCAGGTGTCCCCGTTCGAGGAAGCCGGCGATCGGCCCGGCGACGAGCAGGAGGATCGCGCGCAGGACCGGCCAGAACAGGCGCCCCTTCAGCTCGGCCAGGAGAGCGAGCCGGGTCGCGCGCTCGGCGAGATCCTCCCGCCGACGGAGGAGCGTGCCCAGCCCGATCAGGTCGAGGTAGGGCAGGATGTAGAGCAGAGGCACCAGCACGAGCAGGCCGATGCCGGCGCCGACGTGCAGGGCCGGGTGCCACCAGAGCCCGCAACGTTCCAGGATGCCGTCCAGCAGCATGACGACCAGCGCCAGGCTGGTCAGCCAGCCGAAGAAACGGAGGAAGGTCACCACAGCCCTACTCGGCGCCGGGGGTCTCGTTCCGGGCCGCGATGCGCTTGGCGCGGCGATTGGCCCGGCCGAGCCGATCGGCGAAACCGGCGCCGACCGCCTGGTTGTAGTCGGCCTGGTAGAGGACCTTCTCGAAGTTCCAGGGGCTCACGACGATGTAGACCGGGTTGGTGGCGCTGCCGGTCAGCTTCTCGCGCAGGTTGCCGAACTCGTCCTTCCGCTTGCCCGTCCCGTCGGTGTGGAGGGAGAGCACGACCATCTCGTCCATCGCCGCTTCGACCGGCTGGTTGTTGGAGAACACACGGCTCTCCACGTCACGGCAGTTCGGTCACGTGTAGCCGGTGAAGTCGACCAGGATGCCGGTACCGGCGGACTTGGCCCGCGCGATGGCGAGGTCCGGATCGTCGACCACGTGGTTGTGCCAGCCGAGGACGCCGCCGTCGCCGCCCTCCTCGAGGCTCGGCGGCAGGAGGCTCTCCATGACGTAGGGCATGGACTTGCCGTAGGCACCCTGCATGGTGTGCAGGCCGAGGATGATCATCGCGACGGCGACGCTCCCGGCGATGCCGCCGATCTTCTCCGGCTTCATGTCGTGCTTGAAGTTGACGAAGCCGAGGAGGTAGGCGCCGTTCATCATGAAGATGATGACCCAGAGCCAGAGGATCGAGGTCCGGGTGAAGACGGCCCAGCCGAAGTAGGCGTCCATGGCCCCGATGAATTTGAGCGCGAAGGCCAGTTCGAGGAAGCCGAGGGTCGCCTTGACCCGGTTCATCCAGCCCCCCGAGCGGGGCATGCTGGTGAGTAGCCGCGGGAACAGCGCCAGGAAGAAGAAGGGGATCGCCAGCACCAGCGAGAAGGCCAGCATGCCGACGATGGGGAACTGCCATTCACCGCTCTCGGCGGCGTCCACCAGGATCAGGCCGACCAGCGGCGCCGTGCAGGTGAAGCTGGTCATCGAGAACAGAAGGCCCATCAGCAGGATGCCGGCGAGGTCGCCGCGGCCCTGGGCCTGGCCGGCCTTGTTCATCAGGAAGGCCGGCGGCCGCAGGTTGAAGAGGCCGAAGAGCGAGAGCGAGAAGACCACGAAGAGGACGCCGAAGGCGCCCTGCAACCAGCCGTTCGTGGCCAGGACCTGGGCCCCGGCGGCGCCGAAGGCGAAGGTGAAGGCGGTGCCGATCGCCACGAAGCTGGCGACGATGCCGAAGACGTAGACCAGGGGCATCACCAGCGGGTTGCGGTGCTGCTTCTCCGCCTGCTTGGTGAACACCGAGACGGTGATCGGGATCATCGGGAACACGCAGGGCGTCAGCAGGGCCAGGAGCGCGGCGATCACCGCCTTGAGGATCCAGGCGCCCATGCTGGGCAGGCCGAACTCGACCCGTCCCTTCAGGCCGCCGATCTCCTTCTCGAAGACCAGGCCCTCGACGTTCATCGGCAGGGAGACGGTGAGGTCCAGATCCTCGGTGCCGCTCCGGGCCAGATCCCTGGCCAGGAGCTCGATCTCGACCTCGTGGTGCAACCCCTCCGCGTCGCTGGTCGCCGCCACCGCCTCGGCCTCGACGAAGCGCTTCGAGGACCCGACGTCGACGTAGATCTCGCCGGGCTTGTCCAGCTTCACCTTCTCGCCGGTGACGAAGCGCAGTCGCGCCCTCACGGTCTCGCCGGCGCGAGAGTTCCGGTCGAGGATGCTGAAGTCGTCGAGCACGAGATCCCAGGCCGGCGGCTCCGGCGCGAACTGCGGCTCGGGGATGACCGCCTCCTCGAGCCGCTCGAGGCGATCGAGGACCCGCTCCAGGTCGACCTGCAGGGATTCGTTGGCTCCGCTCACGACCTCGGCGACCAGCTTCTTCAGGGCCGCCAGATCGAGGGCGGTCTTCGGCTCCTCCTGCGGACCCGTGGGCGGGGCGATGCTGGCCCGCGCGCTGAAGCCGAGCTTCGCCGGCGGCAGGCAACCGCTGTCGTCGCAGGCCATGTAGGCCATCTCGCCCCGGATGCGCAGGTCGCCCTTCAGCTCGGCCGCGAAGCGGACCGGCAAGCTGAAGACGACCTGGCCCGAATGTTCGTAGTAGGTGCCCCAGTCCTGTCGATCGACGTGGGGTTCCGGCTCGACGATCGCGCCGGCGAGGGTCACGCCCTCGGTCTTCAGCGCGAAGCTGGTCGACTCCTGGCCCTCGTGTTCGGCGACCGAGTAGATGTGCCAGCCAGGCTCGATGGCCACGGTCACCTCGATCCGGGCTTCTCCGCCGGGCGCGACGGGTGTCGGCAACACCTTCGCCGAAGCGATGGCGACCGGCGGTACGTCGACCTGGGCGACGAGGTCGAGTCCGGCCGCGAGGCCGATGACGAGGACAAGCGCGAGACGGAACATGAGGACTCCTTCGTGGTCGCGACCCGGCGGGGCTCGGGCCGCCATCGACCTCGGGCGGAACCGCGGACTTTACGGACAAATTCCGGGGGCATCAAAATGCGCCCGACCGACCGGTCCGGGGACCGCTCCTTTTTGGATTCGCGCTTGCAGGTTTCGCCAGGAGTCGTACCTCTATGTGAGCGCAAGGCGAGGGGGGACCTCGCCCCTGGCGTTCGAGCTCCCGGGGAGGGGGCCGGTTTCCTCGAGGAGCCGACATGCAGCTCGACTCGATCTACCATGCGATCCTGGAGCAGGCCTGGCGGCCGGAGGCCGCGCGCTTCCAGGCCGGCGAGCCGGGATTCACCGAACTGGCCGAAGTCCTCGCCGACGACCTCTATCGCCTCTGCGTGGAGTTCGGAGTCGAGTTCAACGCCTTCAAGGCCCGGCTGCTCGACGAGGTGCTCAATCGCAGCCGCGTCCACGGCGCCGACCCGAAGGCCGACCGCCCCGAGATCCTGCCCGGCATCCTGGGCCCGGCTTCGGGGAACCTGCCGATGCTGGTCTTCGCCCTGGAGCTGATGCGCGACGACGGCAACGAGCCGGACTGAGTTCGCGTTCGGCCTGACGAGAAGGCCCTGGATTCCTCGGAATCCAGGGCCTTCTTGCGCGTTCAGCGGCTCGGTTCGCCGCGTCGCGAGGCGGTGAAGATGCCCGCCGTGCAGCCGTTCCTATTCATGTTCGATTCGTTGCAGATCTCGATGACCGGGGGGGCTGGCGCAGAGAACAGGGCGAGAAGTCGTGTGACCGGCTTGGTGTGTAGGAGAGAGTGATGATGATGTAGGTGTTGTTACATTTGCCGTTTTTCACGAGGCGGGAGTCAGTCACACGACTTCTACTGAACCCATTCCAGGCCTATAGACCCGGCGAGGCTCGAAAACGGCGCAGAAAACTGCCAAAAAGTGCCCCGGGAGTCCGGGTGTGCTGCCCGGCTCCGATCGCCCCTCCGAGGAGTCCACCGTGCCCCACCTGGCCATCTTCGCGTCGTCGAGCGAGTCCCTCCCCGCCGCGCTCCATGACCGCATCGAGACCCTCGCCACCGACCTGGCCCGGCGCGGCTGGGACCTGGTCTTCGGCGGCTCGAAGCTGGGCCTGATGCGGGTCGCGGCCGAGGCCTTCCGGCGCCAGGGGCGGGAGGTCGTCTCGGTCATCCCCCGCGCCTTCGACGCCCGGGGCCTGACCTTCGCCGATTCCACCGAGGTCATCCACACCGAGGATCTGCGCGACCGCAAGCGGATCATGGCCGACCGCGCCCAGGCCTTCCTCGCCCTCCCGGGCGGTCCCGGGACGCTGGACGAATTCATCGAGCTGCTCTCGCTCAAGATCGTCGGCATGAACGCGGCCCCCCTCGTGCTCTTCGACCCCGAGGACCACTGGGTCGATCTCCTGCGCCTCTTCGACTCGATGCGCGGCGGCGGTTTCGCCCATCGCGAACCGCGGGAGCACTTCGTCCACGCCCGCTCCGCGACCGAGGTCTTGACCGCCCTCCCCCTGCCGGGTCGGGCCTGACCGCGAGCCCGGTGGTTGCGCATCAGGGCCCCCTCGCCTAGGCTCTCGGGCGTGGATTCGCCTCGCGCCCGAAAGCCGCCGGAGCCGCTGCCGTCATGACCGCTCGATCACAGTCCGTGCGTGCGCTCATCGAGACCTGGCAGGCGGGCCGCCATGACGACGAGCTGATCGCGGAACTCGCCCGCCTGCTCGACTTCGACGACCTGCGCCGGCTCTTCTGGCTCCTGCGCCGGCGCCCGGAACCGACCCGCCGGCTCGAGCTGTTCAGCCGGGTCGCGGAACGGGCGCGGCGCGCGCTGTCGCCCACCTACTGCCGGCTGCTCGTGTTCGGTTCGGACGAGCTGGGCCTCGATCCCGATCGCCCCGCGGGCCTCGACGAGCTCGACCAGCTGCTCACCCTCGACCATCTCGCGACCCTTGCCCGGGAGCGCGGCGACCTCGACCGCTCCCGCGCCCTCGACGCCCGTCTGCTCGAGCTGCTGGAGAGCCGGGAGGAGGCCTTCCTCCGCCACCTGGTCGAGCGGCGGCAGGTGGAGGACGCCCTGGAGGCCGGCGAAGCGGCGCGGGCGCGGCTCGCCCTCGACCGCCTGATCGAGGGCCTGCCCGACCTCGATGGTCTGCGCGGCTTCCTCGAGCCCGGCGTCGAGCTCCTCCGCGCCCGGCTCCAGGAGCTCGAGGACGACCCCGAATGCCTGTGGAGCTATCTCTCCCTCAGCCGTGATCCGCGCCTGCTCGAAGCCGATCGCGAACGGGCCGCGCTCTGCGCGGCCGAGCTGATGAGCCAGCGCCATCGCATCGCCGGCGCGCTCGCCCTGCAGCTCGAACTCGTGCACGGCCGGGTCGGCAGCCAGGTGCGCCTACGCGCCCTCCACGGCCTGGTGCGCGACCTGATCCGCGGCGCCGAGGCCACGGCCGCGCGCAGCTACGCCGAGTCCCTGGTCGAGCAGATCGATCCGCTCGACGCCCGTTCCGGCGAGGTCCTGGGCATGGCCGCCCTGGCCGCGATCCGCTGCGGCGAGCCCCTGGCCGCCCTCGACTACCTGGATCGGATCGCGACCGGTGGTTGCAACCCGGCCCTGATCGCGCTGGTGGAGATGATCGAGGCCGCGGACCGCGGCGACGACCGCCGCGCCGAGGCCCGGGCCGAGGAGATCCTCGCCTGCCCGGCCCCGGCCGGCGAACCCGGCCCCTGGCGGGCGCTGCTCGCGGTCGAGCTGCTCCAGCATCGCCGCCGGCTCGAGGCCGATCTCGAGGTCCGCATCCGCGCCGCCGAGACCGTCCTGCGCGAGGCCGCGCACGCGCGCGACCTCGAGTCGATGCGCGACGCCTACTTCGCCCTCGCCCTGCTCCTGGCCGAGATTCCCGAGAATCGCGATCGCGCCATCGCCGCCTGTCGCGAGGCCGAGACGCTGACCCGCACCTTGCTCGAGGGCATCGACGCCGATCGCGAGCTCCTGTTCAAGCTGATGCCGCGCGACAACCTGATCCGCACCGTGGTCTCCTCGCTGATGGGGCGCATCACCGAGCACGCGCGACGCAGCACGACCCAGCTCCTCGAGCTCGGCGCCTCGCTGGCCCGCGACGCCGAACGTGGCCGCGAGCTGCTCGAGGCCCTGCGCGCCAGCCAGCAACGGATCGCGCGCCTGCTCGAGACCCTGCCGATCGTGGTCTGGACCGCCTGGGGCCGCGCGCGGGACTTCGCCCTCTGCTCGGTCGAGGGCGCGGTCGAGTCGCTCTTCGGCGCCGACGTCGAGACCCTGCGGGCGCGGCCCCGGTCCTGGTTGGAGGCCGTCCACGCCGACGACCGCGACCAGGTCGTGGCCGCGCTGGCGCGGGCCGAGGCCCGTCTCGAGGGCGCCAACGTCGAGTTCCGCCTGCAGCGCGACGCCACCACCGACCCCTGCTGGGTCGAGCTGCACGCCCGCCCGATCCTCGGGGAACCGCAGGAGGCGGGCACCTTGCACGGCATCCTCTCCGACGTCAGCGAGCGCCGGCTGCTGCAGGAGAACATCCAGCGGGTGCAGAAGGTCGAGGGCCTCGGCCGACTCGCCGCCGGCGTCACCCATGACTTCAACAACCTGCTCGGCAGCATCCTCAGCGCGGCGACGCTGCTGATGCAGTCGATGCCCGAGGGCGACGTCCACCAGGAGCTGCTCCAGGTGATCGAGAAGGCGGCGGTGCGCGGCACCGAGCTGGTCGCCCGGCTGCGCGGCTTCGCGCGCAGCGAGGACGAGCCTTACGAGATCCTCGACCTGGCCTCGCTGGCGCGGGAGACCGTCGAACTCGGGCGCAGCCTGATCGGTCATGAGGTCGAGCTGGTCTTCGTCGGCCCCGACGCTCCCTGCTGGGTCCGGGCGCGACGGGCGACCATGACCCAGATCCTGCTCGAGCTGCTCTCCAACGCGGACGAGGCCCGCCCCGCGGACCGTCGCATCCTGATCGAGCTGGACGACGAGGGCGAACCGCCTCAGCTCAAGGTCACCGACCGCGGCTGTGGCATGGACTACGACACCCGGGCTCGCGCCTTCGATCCCTTCTTCAGCACCAAGGACAGCCGTCGCCACCGCGGCCTCGGCCTGACCATGGTCTACAAGGCCCTGGCCGAGATGGGAGGCGAGGTCTCGATCTCGTCGCGCGAAGGCCGTGGCAGCGAGGTGGCGATCACCATCCCGAGCAGCGCGCCGCCGGCGGCCGGCGAGGTGTCGGAGGGCGGCGACCTGCGCGATCTCCTCGCCGAGGGCCGCCTGCTCCTGATCGACGACGACGCGGCGATCCTCCGGGTCAGCGAGATGATCCTGACCCAGGCGGGCTTCGAGGTGGTGACCGCCCGTGACGGCCGCGAGGGCCTCCAGCGCTACCGCGCCGGTCCGGACGACTGGGCCCTGGTCGTGAGCGACATCCGCATGCCGCTCTGCGACGGCATCACCCTGGCGCGCGAGATCCGCGAACTCTCGCCCGGTCTGCCGATCCTGCTCATGTCGGGCTACGCCGAGGAGACGCCCGAGACGCAGCTCCTGGGTCTCGGGGCCGTGGCCCTCATCCGCAAGCCCTTCACCGCCTCCGCCTTCCTGGCCGCGGCGGGTCGCCTGGTGGGGCGCTGATCAGAGGTCGAGGGCGAGACCGAGGTCGTCACCGACCGTCCGCGAGTCCTCCGGCCGGGTCTCGATCACCCCGTCCGGTCCGGCGCTGAGCACCCAGACCCGACGGCGGGCGCCACGATCGTCGCCGCGGCCCTCGAGCAGCACGACGTATCGCCGGCCCCAGGGATCGGATTGGAGGCCCTCGACATAAGGACCGCCCCAGCGCTCGCCGATCCTGGTGCCGTCCTCGACCAGGATCCAGTCGAGTTCGGCGACCCGCCCCTCGGGGAAGACCTCGAAGGCGCAGTCGGCGCCGGGGCCACGCAGCCAGGTCCAGCAGCGCGGCGCGCGATCGCCTCCGGGTAGCGAACCGGTGTCGGCGACGAATTCGATGAGACCCTCGGCGATGGCCCGACAGCCCTCCTCGGCCCGCGAGACGCCGCTGCGCTCGATGGTCCGTCTCCCGGTCGGCACGACGACGGCCGACAGGGCCAGGATCAACAGGAAACTGAGGAGGATCTCGACGGCGGAGAATCCGCGCGCCTGGAGTTTCGCGGTGGACCGCATTCATTGACCTCGATGGCGAATTGGCAAGAAGCTACTTCCTCCCTATCGCCAACCCGCCATCCGGTCTTCAACCTGGATAAACGGTCAGGCCGTCGCCCCGATCCGGGACGACGGCCCCTTGGGTCAGAACGGTTCGCTAGCCGATTCAGCTGTTCTTCGGACCGACCATCTTGCGCGGATCGACGGCCTCGTCGAACTGCTTGGCGTCGAGGAGCTTCAGGTCCAGGGCCACCTCCTTCAGGGTGCGGCCGCTCTTGAAGGCCTCCTTCGCCACCTTGGCGGCGTTGTCGTAGCCGATCACCGGATTCAAGGCCGTGACCAGCATCAGCGACCGCTCCAGCTTGTCGGCGATCACGTCGAGCCGCGGCTCGATGCCGACGCAGCAGTTGTCGTTGAAGCTCTCGCAGGCATCGCCCAGCAAGCGAATGCTCTCGAGCAGGTTGTGGATCATCATCGGCTTGTAGACGTTGAGCTCGAAGTTGCCGTTGGCGCCACCCATCGAGATCGCGACGTCGTTGCCGATCACCTGACAGCAGACCATGGTCATGGCCTCGCACTGGGTCGGGTTGACCTTGCCCGGCATGATCGACGAGCCCGGCTCGTTCTCGGGGATCGAGATCTCGCCGATGCCGCAGCGCGGCCCGCTGGCCAGCCAGCGGACGTCGTTGGCGATCTTGTTCAGGCTGCAGGCGACGGTCTTGAGCGCGCCGCTCATCTCGACGATCGCGTCGTGGGCGGCGAGCGACTCGAACTTGTTCTCGGCGGTCCGGAAGGGGATCCGGGTCAGGTCGGCGATGTTCTCGGCCACCTTGCGGGCGAACTCGGGATGGGTGTTCAGGCCGGTGCCGACCGCGGTGCCGCCCTGGGCGAGCTCGCAGAGGAAGTGCATCGCGCTCTCGACCCGACGGATGCCGTGGTCGAGCTGGGTCGCCCAGCCCGAGACCTCCTGGCCGAGGGTCACCGGGGTCGCGTCCTGGAGATGCGTGCGCCCGATCTTGACGATGTCCTTGAAGGCCTCGGCCTTGGCGCGGAAGAGATCGCGCAGGCGCGAGAGCTCGGGCAGCAGACGGTTGACCACCCGGTCGGCCGCGGCGACGTGCATGGCGGTCGGGATGGTGTCGTTCGAACTCTGGGCCCGGTTGACGTGATCGTTCGGGTGGACCGGTGTCTTGTCGCCACGCTTGCCGCCGAGGATCTCGTTCGCCCGGTTGGCGATCACCTCGTTGGCGTTCATGTTGGTCTGGGTGCCCGAACCGGTCTGCCAGACGACCAGCGGGAAGTGCTCGTCCAGCTTGCCCTCGATCACCTCGTCGGCGGCCTGGACCAGGGCCTTGGCCAGCTCCGGCGCCAGGCTGCCCAGTTCCTGGTTGGCGAGGGCGCAGGCCTTCTTGACCACGCCGAGGGCGTAGACGAATTCCCGGGGAAAGCGATGACCGCCGATGCGGAAATTCTCGCGTGAACGCTGGGTCTGGGCGCCCCAGTAGGCCTCGGCGGGGACCTTCACCTCGCCCATGCTGTCGGTTTCGATGCGGTAGTCCATGACCTTCTCCTGGGCCGGTTGTCGACGACCGCCGCAGCCGGCGGGCCCGCGCTCGGGCGGATTGGCGGCCGCCGGATTATAGGGCCTCGAATTCGCCGCACCAGACCGCTATCATCCCGGCCCCACGTGGGAGCGAACCATGAGCGAGAAATTCATCTTCCAGGTCCAGGACCTGCACAAGCGCTTCGGCGAGAACGAGGTGCTCCGGGGCATCACCCTGGCCTTCTTCGAGGGCGCCAAGATCGGCGTCATCGGCCACAACGGCTCCGGCAAGTCCACCCTCCTCAGGATCATGGCGGGCGAGGACAAGGACTTCGAGGGTTCGGCCAAGGTCGCCGACGGCAAGTCGATCGGCTACGTCTCCCAGGAGCCGAAGCTCGACCCCACGAAGAACGTGCGCGAGAACCTCCAGGAGGCGGTGGCCGAGACCCAGGCGATCATCGATCGCTTCAACGACCTGTCCATGCAGCTCGGCGAGCTCGAGGGCGACGCGGCCGACAAGGCCTACGCCGAGTTCGACCGGCTCCAGGCCGAGATCGAGGCCCGCGACGGCTGGAACCTGGACAACCAGCTCGAGCGCGCCATGCACGCCCTCGGCGTCCCACCCGGCGACGCCGACGTCACCAAGCTCTCCGGTGGCGAGCAGCGCCGCGTCGCCCTGTGCAAGACCCTGCTCCGGCGGCCCGACCTGCTCCTCCTGGACGAGCCCACCAACCACCTGGACGCCGACGCCGTCGCCTGGCTCGAGAACCACCTCGCCCAGTACCAGGGCACGGTCATCCTGGTCACCCACGACCGCTACTTCCTCGACCACGTCGTCGGCTGGATGCTCGAGGTCGATCGCGGCAAGGGCATCCCCTACAAGGGCAACTACTCGGCCTACCTCGAGCAGAAGGCCAAGATGCTCGACCTGGAGAAGCGGCGCGAGGCCTCGCGCCGCAAGGTCATCGAGCGCGAGCTGGACTGGATGCGGCAGACGCCCAAGGCCCGTCAGGCCAAGAGCAAGGCCCGTATCCGCGAGTTCCAGCGCCTGATGGAAGAGCACCAGGCGATGGAGATCCAGGACGACTCGGTCGACATCCCGATCCCCCCGGGCCCGCGCCTGGGCTCGAAGGTGATCCAGTTCAACGGCGTCTGCAAGGCCTACGGCGACCGCGTGCTGATCCAGGACCTGACCTTCGACCTGCCCCCCGGCGGCATCATCGGCGTCATCGGCCCCAACGGCGCCGGCAAGACCACGCTGATGAAGATGGTCACCGGCGAGGTGACCGCCGACAGCGGCACGATCGACATCGGCCCCACGGTGAAGCCCTGCTACGTCGACCAGGGTCGCGCCGCCCTCGACGACTCGAAGACCGTCTTCGAGGAGGTCACCGGCGGCGTCGACGAGATCCCCTTCGGCGACAAGATGATCAGCTCGCGCGCCTACGTCGGCCGGTTCCGCTTCCGCGGCAACGACCAGCAGAAGCGCATCGGCGAGCTCTCCGGTGGTCAACGCAACCGGGCCCAGATGGCCAAGCTCCTCCGCCAGGGCGGCAACGTCCTGATGCTCGACGAGCCCACCAACGACCTCGACCTGCAGACCCTGCGCGTCCTCGAGGAGGCCCTCCAGAGCTTCCCGGGCTGCGCCATCGTGGTCAGCCACGATCGCTACTTCCTGAACCGCACCGCGACCCACATCCTCGCCTTCGAGGGTGATGGCCACGTCCACTTCTTCGAGGGCGACTACGACACCTACGTCGACTGGAAGAAGGCGCGCCGGGAGGAGCTCGGTCTCGGCGAGGAGTCGAAGAAGGGCAAGTACCGCAAGTTCTGATCGTCGCCCGGGTCCGGGTCGGGGCCCCGCGCCCCGACCCGACCTGAAAGACCGCCCCCACCTCCTCTATGGCACCCTGGAGGTGGTTCCATGACCGGTCAGCTCGTTCCCGCCCTGATCCTCTGTGCCTGCGCCCTGCTCGTGGCCTGCGGCGGCGGCTCCGCGCCGGTGGTCATCAACGGCCGCGCCCTCGACGAGAGCCAGCTCGCCGACTTCGAGCAGCGCTACGGCGCCCGCCCGACCGGCGGGCCCTGGTGGTACGACGCCCGCAGCGGCCTCTTCGGTCCGATGGGCCAGCCGGCCGCCGGCTTCCTCCAGCCCGGTCACGATCTCGGTCCGCTGGCCGCCGACGCCTCGGGCGGCGGCACCGGGGTCTGGGTGAACGGACGCGAGCTGGCGCCCGAGGAATACGTCTCCTGGTCGATGCTCTTCGGCCAGGCGATCCTGCCCGGGCGCTACTGGCTCGACGGCCAGGCGAACTTCGGCTTCGAGGGCTTCCCCGCCGGAGGCAACCTGCTCCAGGTGATGGCGGCGCGCCTGCGCGCCGGCGGTGGTGGCGGAAGCGGCGGCCGCGGTGGCGACAACTTCTGGACCACGCGCTTCAGCGCCGGGAACTCCACCGCGGACAACAGCCAGGGTTACGTGTCGGTCCCGGGCATCGGCCCGGTGAGTCACGGCATGTAGGTCGACCCGCCCTCAGTCGGCGGGCAGGCCGAGACTGCCCGCGTAGCGGAGGTCGTCGGCCGCACCACCCTCGACCTCGATCTCGATCCGCTCCGCCCGCTCGGCCGGATCGAGGTCGAGGATGACCGGCTCGCCCGGCACCAGCGGCGGGTAGTAGAGCTCGAAGCGTTGCTCGCCCACGCGCAGCCGGATCGTCCGGCCGGGCCGGTGCTCGAAGCGCAGGAAGACGGCCACCCGCCCCGCCCCCTCCGGTCTGGGCAAGGGCGCCGAGGCCCGGTCCGCGGTCAGGGCGAAGAAGGGCGCTTCCGCGGCCACCAGCCCCTCGAGTTCCGCGCCGGCCCGCGCGCAGACGAAGGCCACGAGGCCCGGCGGCAGCGGCGAGCGGCGGACGAGTCCCAGCGCCGCGATCGAGGCCTCGTCGAGGTCCCGTCCGCGGGCGGCCACGAGCAAGGGGGCGACGGCCGCCTCTTCGGTCGAGGCGGCGAGCAGGCGGAGCGCGGCGCGGCGCAGCTCGCGGGTCGGTCCGGTCGCGGCCGCCCCGATCAGCCGATCGAGCGGTGGCTCCAGGTCGGCGAAGAGAGCCGCCTCGAGCGCGATGTCGGCGCGCCAGGCCGAGGAGGTCGCGAGCGCCTCCTCGATCGCCGCGGCGTCGCCGTCGGCACGCCCCTCGAGCCGGATGCGGTAGCGCAGTCGCGACAGGGCGCCGAGCGGGCCCGGCTCCCGGTCGCGCGCGAGCAGGACCTCCGCGCTCAGCTTGCGGCGGGCCGCGAGGGCCAGCAGGGCATCGTCGAGCGCGGGCGAGCGGAGGCCCTCACCGGCGGCCAGGGCGGCGGCGAAGGCGGCGGGATCGGTCGGTTCGCCGGCCATGTGGATCAGGGCCAGGACGAGGCGGATCTCCGGTTCGGGACGCCCGGCGAGGAGCTGATCGAGCCGGGCGGTCACCGCCGGGTCGGGAAACTCGACGAAGAAGGCCAGGACTCGGAGTTCGTCCTCCGGCGCCAGGCCCTTCATCCATTCGTAGGCGGAGAGCACGCCGCCCACGCCCTTCTTGGCCACGGTGTCGTCGAGCAGGCCGAGGAAGTCGAGCATGGTGCCGAAGACGGTCGCGCCCTGGCCACCGAAGCGCCGTCGGGCGACCAGTTCGGCATAGAGCCGGCGGGCCTCCTCCGCTTCGCGGGCGGCGAGATCCTCCCGCTCCGCCGGATCCCGATCGAGATCGTAGAGGAGCAGGCGGCGGCTGCGCTCGTCGGCGATCAGCTTCCAGCGGGGACCGACCAAGCCGGCACGGGTGTTGGCCCGATTGAAGGCCACCGGCGGGTTCTCCACCAGCACCGTCCGGGGCCGTTCCGGGTCGTCGAGACCGCAGAGCAGCGGCAGGAGCGAGCGGCCGGCGTAGACCACGCCGTCGCGGGGCAGATCGAAGAGCTGGTGCAAGGTCGGCGCGAGGTCGACCAGCGAGACCGGCTGCGCGTGGCGGCCGGCGATGACACCACGACCAAGCACGACGAGCGGCACATGGACCGACTCCTCGAAGACCTGCGTGCTGTGCCGATAGGCGCCGTGTTCGCCGAACTCCTCGCCGTGATCGGCGCTGACGATCAGCCACATGTCGTCGAGCCCGGCGGCCCGGAAGCGCTCGAGCAGGAGCCCGAGGTAATGATCGCAGGTCCTGACCTCGGCGGCGAAACGCTCGAACTCGCTTCCGCCGGCGACGAAGGCCGGGTCGGCCCCGTCGTAGGGGTGATGCGGCAGCATCAGATGCAGGTAGGAGAACCAGCGCCCCCTGCCCTCGGGCCGGAGGCGCGCGAAGGTCTCGTCGATCGTCAGGTCGTCCCAGGGATGCAGGCTCGAGGTCCCGAAACCGAGATCGAGTCGCTCGAAATGGTCGAGGCCGACGGTGAGCATGCCCTTCGGGTAGCAGGCTCGCGTCTCCACGCCGGCCGCGCGCAGCCGGTCGGTGATCAGGGGACAGCCGTCGAAGCCGCCGAGGAAGCTCAGGTACTGCGAGGAGTACCAGCCGGACAGCATGGCGAAGACCGAGAACTGGGTCATCGGCGCCGGCGCATAGGCACGATCGAAACGCATGCCGCCGGTCGCGAGGGCCTCGAGGCCGGGGGCGACGGGGCGCCCCCCCACCAGGCGGTCGAGGAGATCGGCGCGCATCGCGTCGATGGTCACCAGGAGGACGCCGCGCGGCGGGCCGCCGGCTCGTTCGAGCCGCGCTCGTGACTCGAGCCCGAGCGCGCTGCCGAGCACCGGCCGGTGCCGGTAGCGACCGTCCTCGACCACCAGCTCGGGCAGGACGCGGGCCCGGAGCTCGGCGACCAGGGTCTCGGCCAGGCTGGAGTTGGCCATCGCCCAGGCGGCGGCGCCGTCGTCGATCAGGGCGAGTCCGAGGCCCAGGCCGCCGCCGGCCGCGGCCAGTCCGACCACCAGCGCGGCCAAGGACCGCGACAGGCGGGCACCGAGCGGACGGATCACGGCCGCCAGCGTCAGGAAGACGATCAGGTCGACGAACAGGCGGACCTCCTGGTAGCGACCGCGCTGGGTCAGGGCGGCGACCACGAAGACCGCGAGCGCAGGCAGCCCGAGGAGCAGGGCCCGACGCCCCGCGCCCGGCCGGCGCGCCCGGCGGGCGAGCAGGACTGCGGCCCCCAGGCCGAGGATCGCCAGGGCGAGCCACCACCAGGCGGCGAAGGGCATCGTCGCGGCGCGTGGGCCACGAGCCAGGGCCTGACCGAGGCCGGCCCCGGCCAGGGCCATCGGCAGCGCCAGGACCCGGTCGCCCAGGAAGGCCGGCAGGAGCAGGATAACGAGCAGCGGCAGGAGGGCGAGGGCCGGGATCAGCAGGGCGCGCCCCTCGGCCGGCCCGGCCCGCTGCGTGGCGAGGAGCAGGTCGATCGCGAGCAGGAGCCCGCCGGCCGCGACCGCCGCGATCGGCCAGGCCCGGGCCCGCGCGCCCGGATCGTGGCCGGTCGTCGTTCCGGCCGGGCCGCTCCCCTCTTCCCCCATGGTCGCTCCTCGAACGGAAACGGCTGCGACTCGAACGAGCCGCAGCCGCCATCATCATCGTCCACCTACAGGACGTCCGGTCTGCGAGTACCGAACGGCCCCGATTTGAGCGCCGATGGCCGCGGGGGTCAACCCGATTCCCGGTCTTTCGCCGGGCGCGACCCGCTGCCGCGCCACGCTCAGGCCAGGGCCTCGCGCAACCGCGACCGGGCGGTCTCCAGGGCCTCGGACAGCCGTTCGACTTCCTTCCCACCGGCCTGGGCGAAATCGGGTCGACCGCCGCCGCCGCCGCCGAGCATGCCGGCGATCTCCTTCACCAGCTTGCCGGCGTGTACCCGGCCGGCCAGCTCCGCCGACGCGAAGGCGACGACCGTGACCTTGCCCTCCTCGCTCGCGGCCAGAAGGCCGCAGGTGGCGCCATGGTTGTTGCGGAGGACGTCCGCGAGCGCCGCCAGGTCCTTGCCGGGCAGGTCCACCGCGTTCACCACCATCCGGGCGCCGCCCTGCTCGGGCGCGGCCGCGAGCAGCTCGCGGGCGAGGCCCCCGGCATCGGCCGCGGCCTTCTGCCCGCCGCTCTTCTTGAGCTCGCGCATCTGCTGTTGGAGCTGGTCGATCCGGGTGGGGAGATCCTGCGGCTTGGCCTTCAGGGCGACGGCCGCCTCGCGGAGAAGGCGACGCTCCTCCTGGATGCGCGCCACGGCGCCGAGACCCGTGACCGCCTCGATCCGGCGCACGCCGGCCTGCACCGCGCTCTCGGCCACGATCAGGAAGGGGCCGATGTCGCCGGTGGCGGAGACGTGCGTGCCGCCGCAGAGTTCGGTGGAGTAGCCACCGATGTCGACGACCCGCACGAGGTCGTCGTACTTCTCGCCGAAGAGCGCCGTGACGCCGCGGGCCCGGGCGTCGTCGAGGTTCTCGAGCGTGGTGCCCAGCGCGGTGTTGGCGACGATCCGACCGTTGACCAGGGCCTCGATCCGCTCGATCTCGTCGCTGCCGATCGCCCGCGGGTGGGTGACGTCGAAGCGCAGGCGGTCCGGCGCCACGAGCGAACCCTGCTGGGTCGCATGATCCCCGAGCACCTCGCGGAGCGCCCAGTGCAGGAGGTGGGTGGCGGTGTGGTTGCGCATCGTCGCCTCGCGCCGCGCGACGTCCACGCGGGCGGTGACGAACTCCGGCAGCGCCGCCGGATCGCCCTCGATCAGCCGACCCTCGTGGACGACGATGCCGCCCACCTTGCGGGTCTCCTCGACCTCGAAGCGGAAGCCCGGCCCGGTGATCGTGCCCCGGTCGCCGACCTGGCCGCCGCTCTCGGCGTAGAAGGGACTCCGGTCCAGCACCAGGTGCCCGCGCTCGATCAGCTTGATCGGCCGGGCCTCGCTGGCGAGACCGTCGCCCGAGCCGCCGTGGCCGGCGCGATAGAAGAGCGACTCGGTCGCCGGCAGGCCTTCGAGCTCCTTCAGATCGAACTTGTGCCCGAAGCTGCCCTCGGTGCGCGAAGCCTGACGATGGCGTTCCTCGGCCTCGTCCCAGCTCGCCGATTCGATCGCCAGCCCGTCCTCGCGCGCCATCAGCTCGACCAGGTCGCGGGGGAAGCCGTAGGTGGCATAGAGGTCGAAGGCCTCGGCGCCGGCGATCCGCTCCTGGCCCCGCTTCCTCACCCCCTGGGCCAGGTCGGCATAGAGCTGGAGGCCGCGGTCGAGGGTCTTGG
Organism: Planctomycetota bacterium; assembly: GCA_020639295.1. Classification (GTDB taxonomy): domain Bacteria; phylum Planctomycetota; family DRQF01; genus JACKGY01. The sequence goes on along the minus strand of JACKGY010000010.1, from coordinate 49,020 downwards.
CGAAGGCCTTCTCCTCGGACTCGATCAGCAGCGCGATGTGGTCGGCGCGCGCCGGGATCTCGGGGAAGGTCCCGCCGAGGACCTCGACGACGGCCGGCACCAGCCGGTGGATGAAGGGCTCGGTCTGCGCCAGGGCCTGGCGGCCGAAGCGGGCGGCGCGCCGCAGGATGCGGCGCAGGACGTAGCCACGGCCCTCGTTGCCCGGCAGGACGCCGTCGGCGAAGGCGACGCAGAGGGTGCGGATGTGATCGGCGAGGACCCGGCAGGCGATGTCGGCCGGGCTCATCGTGCCGCCGTGGGTCACCCCGGTCACCTCGGCGATGCGGGCGAAGATCGGCGCGAACAGGTCGGTGTCGTAGTTCGAGTTCTTGCCCTGCAGGACGCTGGTGAGCCGCTCGAAGCCCATGCCGGTGTCGACGTGCTTGGCCGGCAGCGACACCAGGCTGCCGTCGGGACGGCGATCGTACTGGATGAAGACCAGGTTCCAGATCTCGATCACGCGCGGCGAGTCGGCGTTGACGCCGGTCACCGGGTTGGTCGGATCGGCGATCTCACCGGCCGCGGGGCCGCGATCGTAGTGGATCTCGGTGCAGGGGCCGCAGGGGCCGGTCTCGCCCATCTCCCAGAAGTTCTCCTTCTTGCCGAAGCGCAGGACGCGCTCGGGGGCGATGCCGGTGAGCGAGGGCCAGAGGCGCTCGGCCTCGAGGTCGGGCTCGAGCCCGTCCTTCTCGTCGCCGCCGAAAACGGTGACGTAGATGCGCTCGGGATCGAGGCCGTAAACGTCGACCAGGAGTTCCCAGGCCCAGCGGATGGCGTCCTCCTTGAAGTAGTCGCCGAAGGACCAGTTGCCGAGCATCTCGAAGAAGGTGTGGTGGTAGGTGTCGACCCCCACCTCCTCGAGATCGTTGTGCTTGCCGGAGACCCGGACGCACTTCTGGGTGTCGGCGGCGCGGCTGTAGTCGCGGCTGCCGTTGCCGAGGAAGACGTCCTTGAACTGGTTCATGCCCGCGTTGATGAACAGCAGGGTCGGGTCGTTCTGGGGCACGACCGGCGACGAGGGCACGATGCGGTGACCGCGCTCGGCGAAGTAGTCGAGGAAGGTCTGCCGGATCTCCTGGGCGGACTTCATGGTCTGGGCACTCCGGGATTCGTGGGCCGGGACCGTGACGATCGGGTCCTCGGGCCGCCGTGGCGCTGACGCTAACGCAGAAGGCGCCAGACCCAAAGACGGGGGTCTGGCGCCTTCCCGGTCGGCGGGGCCCAGGCCCCGACCGTCATCAGTTCTGGCGGCGAACGCGCCGGTCGCTGGCGCCGCCCCCGAAGAAGCTGCCCGGATCGGGCGGTCCGAAGTCGCCGAAGCGCCCGCCGCCCCGCCGTTCCTCGACGTCGAAGTTCTCGATCGCCCGGCGAAGCGAATCGGCGTCGCGGCCCTCGGGAGCCGCATCGAGGGCCCGCTGCAGGGCGGCCTTGGCGTCGTCACCGCCGAGCCGGCGGATGTCGTTCAGCGCGCTGCGGAAGGTCCGACGGTCATCGGCGGCGAGATCGTATTCGAGCTGGAGCAGGAGCTGGTCGTATTCGCCCGGGCTCCCCAGTTCCTTCAGGGCCCGCGCGGCGCTGACCTGGTCGCGGCCGCGCGCGGTGTCGTCGTTGTAGATCTGACGCCAGACCGTGGTGGCGGCCGCGTTGCCCTGGGCGGTCAAGGCCTCCAGTACCCGTCGCTGCGCCATGCCTTCGAGCCCGGGCAGCATCGCCACCAGGCGCGATTCGAGGCCGCTGTCGGCGATCAGCTTCCTGGTCTCGGGGTCGTCCCGCCGGGCCAGACCGGCCGCCAGACGCAGCGCCTCCTGGGCGATCCCCGGTTCCGGGTCGCCGAACAGGCCCATCAGCAGTTCGATCGCCTCGCGGTTGCCGGCCGCGGCCGCCTTGGCGAGGTGCCGGAGGCCCTCGCGGCGCGTCTCCTCCTCCCGGCCGGTGATCAGGGTGCGCCCCATGGCCAGATCGTCGGCCAGGACCCGGTTGGTGGCCCAGGCGACCACGAGCTCGCCCGGGCTGCGGTCCTCGGCCAGGGTCGAGCTCAGGGTGCCGAAGGCATCCTCGCTCCGTTCCAGGATCCCGCGCAGGGTCTCGACGCGGGTGCGGGCGTCGGCCAGCGCCTCGGCGCGGGCCCGATCGAGACCGGTGGTCTCCTCCTGCAGCCGGTCCCGCCGCCGGGCGAAGTAGTCGTCGATCTGCCGGCGGGCCTCGTCGGTGGCGAGGGCCTGGAACTCCTCCCGCTCGGCCGCCGAGGGCGCCTGCCCGCCGGCGCCGTCGTCGCTCCCGGCCCAGCCGAGGCCGATCAGCCGGCCGCCGAACATCGCCGTGACCAGGACCAGGGCGAGGGGCAGGAGTTTCATCGCTGGCCCCCCCGGCCGAAGCCGCTTCCGGCGCCGCCACCACCGCCACCGTCACGGCCGCGGAAGGCTCCGCGCATGCCGCCGGGACCGCCGAAGGTGAAGGGATTCTCCTTCTTGTAGGTCTCGTAGAGATCGGCCTGGTCGGGGTTCAGGATCGCCTTGACGTCGGTGTCGATCGACTCCTGCATCTTGACCATGGAATCACGCATGGTCTGGAAATCGAACTGGACCTCGGTGCCGCTCTCGCGCGCGGTGCGCATGTCCTCGAAGAACTTGTTGCGCTTGGCCTCGATGCCGTCGATCACCGCCATCACCCGGGCCGGCTGGTCGCCGACCAGGCGAAGCTTGTCGGTGAGGTTCTTCTCCAGCTCGACGCGACGCGTGGCCTCGCGCTCCTTGCGGGCCAGTTCACGGCGCTCGCGATCCTCGCGGACGTCGCGATCACGCTTGTCGCGGACCTGCGTCGCCACGATCTCCTCGATCTCGCCGATCGCCGGGATCTTCAGATCCTTCCCCTCGAGCGCGGCCAGGGGGTTGTGGTTCATGAGCTCGTCGATCTTCGTCAACAGCGCCTCCTGGCGTTGATGAAGGTCCTGGAACTCACGCTCGAGCGGGCCGAGGAGGAGGCTGCGGCCGTTGTCCTCGTCCAGCATGGCGAGCTGGCGCTGCTCGGCGAACTCGTGTTCGACCAGCCGGGCGATGTCGTCCTTCGAATAGCGCAGGCCGCCGGCCAGGGCCTGATCGTCCTCGCCACCCGCGCTGAACCGGTGCACGAGGACGGACAGCGCGAGCGAGACCACGAAGATCAGGGCGTAACTGACGATGGGCTTCATGTCGGCAAACTCCGGGAACCGGGCGGCCCGAGCCGGCGCAGCATGCGCGGTCGACGGGATCGGCGCCCAGTCTAAGGTCCGTGAGGCCCGTCGCTAAAGGGGCAGAACCTCACGCCTCCTGGAACCCCGCCGGGCCGGAGACGTTGCGGAGAAAAGCCCGGCCTTGGGCCAGCCCCGGATCGAGACCGGAGCCGCCTCAGTCGACGTCGGAGCGCTGGGCCATTTCCACCTCGACGTCGAGGCTCTGGTTCGCCCGGCGCAGGGCCACCCGGACCCGGTCGCCCCGGCGATAGCCGGCGATGCGTCCGATGGCCTCGCCGCGGGAGCCCACCTTGGTGCCGCCGATGGCAAGGATGACGTCGCCCCGGCGGATGCCCGCCCGCCAGGCCGGCATCCCGCGCTCGACCAGGACCACCTCGACCCCCTCCTCCAGCGCGAGGCCGGCCTTGGCGCTCTCGGTCATGTCCTCGAGCATCACCCCCAGGAAGCCGACCGGACGCTCGCCCCGACCCTCGCCTCGGGCGATCAGCCGGTGACTCTCGAGCAGGAGGCTGGGCGGGAGGAGGAAGGCGCCGTAGGGCGAGGCCGCGGCGCGACGCTCCAGCAGCCGATGCTGGACCACCATGCCGAGCAGGCCGCCCTCGATGTCGAGGACCGGCGCGCCCCGCTCGGAGCGGAACAACCGGAGGTCGACCTGGATGACGTTCGGGTAGTAGACCTCGTCGGTGAGGACGAGGGGCGGGACGCGTCGGGCGGCGGCGACGATCCCGCCGACCACCTGTTCGCCCCGGAGGGCCAGGGCGAGGTCGCCCCGGCAGGGCTCGCGGGCGGCGGCCCGCGCGAGGTCGAAGTGGTCACGCGGCTCGCCCTCCGGCAGGCGCAGCAGGGCCACGCCGTTGGTCAGATCGGAACCGACGTAGCTGACCAGGACCTCCTCGTCGCCGACGAAGCCGGCGATCATGTCGCCCGGCTCCAGGTCGCCGAGGAAACGGGCCGGCGCCAGGATCTCGCCCGCGGGCGAGACCACAATGCCCGAGAAGGACTCCCGGCCCCGGCTCAGCTCCACCTGCCGCCGGCCGAGCTGCTTGCCCTTGCCGCCGAACTGGCTGGCGAACCAGTCGTTGCGCCTGTTCGGGCCCTCGGTCTCGTCCTCCGGCGCGCTGCGCAGCCGCTCGGCGCGACGGTCGAAGCGCTCGCCGTCGAGGAGGCGACCGGCGTCCTGCTTGTACTCGGAGATCCGGACCGAGAAGGCGCCGCGCTCGTCGCGGGTGACCGCGGCGTTGACCGCGATCAGCCGGCCGTCGATGTCGTAGAGGCCGCCGCCGCTGGAGCCGGGCGAGAGCGGCACGTCCGAGACGATCGCCGAGTAGAACACCTTGCGCCGGTCGGCGCGGATCACGCCGTCGACCCGGCGCACCATGCCCAATGAGATGGTGGGCTGGAAGTCGTCGAAGGCCGAGACCGGGTGCCCGGCGGCGACCACCCACTGGCTCGGGCTGATCTTGTCGGAATCGCCCAGCTCGATCGGATGGAGGCCCTCGGCGTCGATGTCCAGGAGAGCCAGATCGCCGGCGCCGTTGATGCCGAGCACGCGGGCCTCGTAACGACGGCCGTCGTTCAGGGTGACGGTGACCGAGCTGGCGTCCTCGACCACGTGAGCGCTGGTGAGGATGTGGCCCTCGAGATCGAGGATCGTGCCCGAACCCATGCCTTCCGGGGTGTCGACCCGCACGGTGGCGACGGCGATCCGGTCGGCGGTGCGGCGGAGCTGTTCCTGGAGGAGCTTCGGGTCGGTCTCGCGGCGCCGATCGGGTTTCCCGTTCTCCGCCAGGGCCAGGGTCGGCAGGAGGAGGATCAGCGTCAGGATCAGGATGCCGCGGACTCGGGCCATGCGAGGTCTCCGGTTTCCGTAGATCGGGACATCCTAATCACGAAGCGGCGCCGAAGTGAAAGAGAAAATCCCGGCCGGCCCCACCGCCGAGGCCCGGACCGGAACGCCCCCCGCGGGGGTTATCATCCCGCCATGCGCTGTCGATTCCTGCCCCTCCTGGTGGTGGCCCTCGTCCTGGGGGCCTGCGCCCACGCGCCCGAACCGGTCCCGGAATCCGCGACCGAACCGCCGGCGGCGCCGATCGCCCCGCCGATGGATGCCGCCGTGGACATGGGGGCGCTCGCCCGCGAGATCCGCGACCTGATGATGAACCAGCAGGCGGCCTGGAACGCGGGCGACATCCCCGGCTTCATGGCCGGCTACTGGGAGTCGCCGGACCTCGTCTTCACCAGCGGCGCCCGGGTGCGCCGGGGCTTCGCCGAGACCCTGGCCGCCTATGAGCGTTCCTACCGCCCCGGCGACATGGGCCAGCTCTACTTCCACGACCTGGAGATCCGGCCGATCGGCGCCGACGGGGCCTGGGTCCTCGGGCGCTACCGGCTGGTGGAACGCGAGGAGGACCAGGTCGGCCTGTTCACGCTCATCTTCCGCCGCTTTCCCGAGGGCTGGCTGATCGTCCACGACCACACCTCGGTCGCCGCCGACCGTTGAGCGTGATGGTCGTCACCGGCAACACGATCTACAACCACTTCAGCCACCCCTGTTCGTACCGGGTCCATCTCGATCTCTTCGGGGATCGCCGGGAACGCAGCGCGCCCGGGCCGACCGGCCGCTACCTGATGGAGCGCGGCAACCGTCACGAGGCGCGGGTGTTCGCCGAGCTGAAGAGCCGGCATCCCGACGATTGGGTCGAGATCGCCCGTGACGAGACGCTCGACCACCAGGAGGACATCGCCCGCCGGATCGCGGCCACGCTCGACGCGATGCGCGCCGGACCGCGCTACATCCTGCACGGCTTCCTCGCCACCGAGGAAGGCGAGGTCGAGGTCCACCGTCCAGGTCTAGGCAGGGGCCCGAGCTCGCTCTGCTTCCGCGGCGAGACCGACCTGCTCGAACGGGTCGACGACGTCGGCACCGAACTGGGCGCCTGGGGCTACCGGGTCGGCGACGTCAAGTCGAGTCGTCATGCCCGCTTCGGCCAGCGGATGCAGGTCGCCTTCTACTCGGCGATCCTGGCCCGGCGGCAGGGGCGCCGTCCCGACACCGGCTTCATCGTCACCGGCGACGGCAGCCGCGAGGACTTCGCGCTCGAGGACCTGGAGTGGACCCTGCGCCACTTCCTCGAGGAGGAGATCCACGAGTTCCTCGAGCCCGAGCGCGTCTTCTTCCACCTCGACTCCTCCTGTCGCTTCTGTCACTGGCAGGAGCACTGCGCCCGCCGCGCCCAGGAGGAGGACGACCTGAGCCTGATCCCCGGATGCCGGCGCCCGGAGAAGCGGGCGCTGGTCGCCGCCGGCATCGGCGACCGGGCCGCGCTGGCCGCCGCCGACGACAAGGCCCTGCGTCTCCTCGGTCGCGCCTGGGGCCGGAGCATGGACGGCTATCGCGACCTGAAGAAGCGCGCGGCCGCGCAGGTCTTCGGCCGACCCCTCGTCCGCCAGGAGCCACAGCAGAGCGAACCCAGCTCCGACCTCGGCACGCCGAGCCTGTTCCGGCACCGGGGCCCGCTGCTCCTCGTGGACGCGATCGGCGACCCCTTCCACGGCGACGAGGCCCTGCTGGCCACGGCCCGCTTCGATCCCGCCGATCCGCCCACCGGCCTGGAAGCCCGCTTCGCCGCGGCCGTGGCTCCACGCCAGCCCGAGCAGGTCCTGCGCGAGCTCTTCCGCGAGCTCGGTCAGACCAACAAGCTTCTCCGTCGCGACGGCCGCCGCCTGCTCCTGGTCTTCCTCGACTCGCGCCTGCCCTATCGGCTGAAGCGCCAGGCCGCCGCGGCCGGCGACCGCCACCGGGCGGCCCCGACCGCGGTGGAGCGCCTGCTCGCCGAGAGCGTGGTCCTGAGCGCGACCGCCGAACGCACCTGGCACCTGCCGGTCGAGGCCCGCGACCTCGACGGCATCACCCGTTCCCTGGCGCGCGGCCAGCAGCCGGTGCCGAGCATGCGCTCGGCGCTCGCCCCGGGGCGAATCGAGGAGCATCTACGCCTCGCCGACCCGGAGGGCGCGCCCGCGCGCGCCGAGAGGCTGCGGGCGCTGGTCGCCGAACTCGCCGAGGACTACGGCCTCGATCGCGATCGGCTCGCGGCGCCCGATGCCGACCTCGAGATCATCGCCCTGCGCGAATGGCGTGACGGCGGCGCCGACGACTGGCGCCTGATCCTGGAGATCGTCCTCGCCGAACGGCTCGAGGCCGGTCGCCGCGTGCTCGACGAACTGCTGAGGCTCCGCCGATGAGCTTCGAGTTCGAGCCGCTGATCGACTTCGTCGACACCGAGTTCCGCAGTCGCTTCCGCAACGTGATCGACCAGATCACCCTGCCGATCCCGCGCCGGGTCGACCAGTACACCTGCTGGCCCGGCCTGCGGGTGCTGCGCAGCTCGCCCGACACCGGCCGGCTCGAGCTGGCCTTCAAGCGCAACCCCTCCAAGATCCGCATCGGCGAGCACGTCTACGTCAACACGATGACGGTCGCCCCGAAGGACGTGATCAGCGGTCCGGAGGGCATCATCGAGTCGATCGACGAGGCCACCGGACGGATGATCATCCGCCCCGGCTTCCAGCAGGGCTCGCGCTTCGGCCAGCGCTTCCGCATCGACGATCTGCTGGTCCTCGACCAGACCCTGCCGGCGGCGAGGATGAGCCGCGAGATGCCGACCCTGGCGATCCGCCTCGTCGGCGGCCGGCTCGGCGATCATCCGCGCCTCGAACGCATCCGCGCCCTGCTCGCCGGCAAGGCGACGGGACGGCCGATCGCCGGGCGCAGCTTCGATCGTGACGACGACGAGTTCCCGGCGCCCCTCACCCCGGCGCAGCGCGAGGCGCTCCGGCGCGGCGTCGAGGAGGACTTCGCCCTCGTCCAGGGTCCGCCCGGCACCGGCAAGACCTGGCTCCTCGGGCTCCTGATCCGCGAACTCGTGCGTCGGGGCGACCGGGTCGCGGTCTGCGCCTTCACCCACCAGGCGATCAACAACGTCCTGCGCGAGTGCCTGAAGTACCCCGACGTCCCCGATCTGGTGAAGATCGGCAAGACCAGCGCCTGGCACGGTCCCGCCGACGACCCGCGACTGCGCCTGATCGAGAGTCCCGGCAGCTTCTTCCGCGGCAAGTCGACGCCGGCGGTCACCGGGCTCACCCAGTACTCGGCCTTCCAGCCGCTCGCCCGCGCGCTCGACGGCGACGACGGCCTGCAGCTCCCCGAGCGCTTCGACGTGATCATCTTCGACGAGGCCGGCCAGCTCACGCTGCCGGCCGCGTTGATGGCGATGGTCCAGGCCGACCGCTTCGTCTTCGCCGGCGACCACCGCCAGCTGCCCCCGGTGGTGGCGACGGTGCGGCCGGGCGAGGGCGAGGGCATCAGCGTCTTCCAGCACCTGGTGGAACGCGCGGGTCACGAGGCGGTGCTGCTCGATCGCAGCTTCCGGCTCAACGACGAGCTGGTCGACTTCCCGAGCCGCGAGTTCTACGACGCCCGGCTGCAATCGGCGCCGGAGGCGGCCGGTCGTCGTCTCGACCTCGCCCCGGGACGCCGACACCCGGAGATCCTCGCCGCCGACCCCGCGGTCCAGCTGGTCCTGATCCGTCACGAGGGCCGCGGGCAGGAGGCGCCCGAGGAGGCCGCGCTGGCCGCCTCGCTGGTCGCCGACGCCATCGCCGGTGGCCTCGACCCGGCCGAGATCGCGGTGATCGCGCCGCACCGGCGGCAGAACGTCCGCATCCGCGAGATGCTCGCCCGCATCCTGCCCCGCGCCGTCGATCTGCCCCTGGTCGACACGGTGGAACGCATCCAGGGCCAGGAGCGCGACCTGATCATCCTGTCGATGTCCATCAGCGATCCGGACATCCTCGCCGCCGAGGCCGACTTCCTCTTCCTGCCCAACCGCTTCAACGTCGCGGCGACCCGGGCGCGCCGCAAACTCGTCGTGCTGGCCTCGCCCCTGTTCTTCCGGGTGCTGCCGCGTCCGGAAGCGCTCGACTGCCTGGGCCGCGACCCGCTCGGCGACCTGAATGTCCTCAAGCGATGGTATTTTCGCCAGCGTTCGACGGCCGTCGACGCCACGGAGGCGGCCGCACGTGCGCTGGAAGAAATCGAGAGTTCGGACGCCCCGCAGAGCGCCCCCCCTTCATGAGCGACCCCAGGGATTGGATCTTCGTCGCCTTCGACACCGAGACGACCGGCCTCAAGCCTCAACAGGCGAACGTGGTCGAGATCGCCGGCATCCGCTTCACCGGTGCCGGTGACGAGATCTCCCGGTTCTCGATGCTGGCCAACCCGGGCGGTCCGATGAGCCCCGAGGTGATCCGCATCCATGGCATCAACAACGCCATGGTGGCGCGCGCGCCGACCCCGAGCGAGGCCTGCCGCAAGTTCACCGACTGGCTCCACGAGGACGACGTGCTGGTGGCGCACAACGCGGTCTTCGACGTCACCTTCATCAGCACCGAGCTGATGCGTGGCGGCCACCGCGCGCCGGCCAATCGGGTCATCGACAGCCTGCGCCTCGCCCGTCTGCTCGAACTGCCGGTACCCAACTACAAGCTGGGCACGCTGGTCGAGCACTTCGGCTTTCCCGAGACCGGCTACCATCGCGCGATGGCCGACTCGATCTACGTCATGAACCTGATGGTGCGCCTGATCGGCCAGATCGAACCGCTGCAGATGAAAGAGCTGATGCGCCGCGCGACCAGCTCCAATCATCAGGTGACCGCGCCCAGCACGGTCGGTCTCGCGCCGCGCTTCGCGCATCTGCCCGAGGCGATCCATCGCGGTGACGCCCTGACCATGCGCTATGACGGCGAACGCCCCCAGCGCGTCCTGCCCCTCACCTTCTGCAAGGACCAGGGCGTCGACTGCCTGATGGTCCAGTGCCTCACCGACGGCTCGGTCCGCCGCTTCGAGCTCCATCGCATCATCGAACTCTGCGCCACCGAGAACAGCGGCCGCTGAGCCGCTCCGCACCCGCTGCCCCGCCGGCCTGGTGGATGCGGAGCAGGCGCTCCGCGGTCCGACAGTACGACAGTACGACAGTACGACAGGAAAGGACCGCGCAGCGCCGGCTGCGCATTCAATGCCCGATTACTCCCGGCGACGACCTGGCCCGCCAGCGGCTAGTGCTCCGGAACGCCGGTGAGGCAGCCGGCATCGGCCGAGGAAACTAGGCCAGCCAGCGGCTGGCGCTCCGAGCGGCTGACATTCCGAGCGATCGGCACCCCGGAGCGCCGGCTGCCCAGCCGGCCTGGAGGAGGGGGCGGAGCAGGCGCTCCGCGGTCCGACAGTCCGACAGTCCGACAGTACGACAGTACGACAGTCCGAGCGGTCGGTGCTTCGGAGCGCCGGCTGCCCAGCCGGCAGGTCCGCCGGCCGCCGGCCGGCGTGCTCGCCGATCCCAAGGCGGGTGGGAGAAGTCAGAGCGCGAGGAACGCCGCCTCGCGGATCGAACCTGCATAGTCATCCAGCCGGGCGCTTTGCGTGGAGTGGCGCGCGGCCGGGGACCGATCTTCGAGAAGGTCGTCTCGCGATCCTGACCACCGGACCGATCCGGCGACCGCCCGTTTGCCATGCTCCGATTGCGCAACCACTTCGACTGCCTGGTCATCGGCGCCGGACCGAGCGCTTCGGTCCTGGCCATGACCCTGTCCGGTTGGGGCCGGAAGGTGGCGATGGTCGAACTCGGCCGCCAGCTCAACGCCTGGGATCTCGACGACGTCTGCGACCTCGATCGCCCGCTCCTCAAGCGCCTCGGCCTGGGGGCGGCCATCCGTCACGCCGGAACCTCCTGTCCGCGCCGCCGGCTCCTGCTCTGGGGCGACGGCCGCGCCAGCGAACAGAAGCTCGAGAAGAGCGACTACGCCCTGCGCGTCGATCGCGAGCTCTTCGACCTCGATCTCCGCAACATGGCCCGCGCGCTCGGGGTCGAGGTCTTCGGGCCGGCGCGGCTCGAGTCGGCGCTGCCCGAGGACGGGCGCGGCATGGTCGAGATCAGTCTCGCCGGCGGCAAGATCCGCCTGCGCGCCGAGACCATCGTCCTGGCCTGTGGCCGTCGGCTCGATCCGCGTCTCATGCCACTCGTGGTCGAACACTCGGGGCCGGAATCGCTGGCCTTGCAGGCGCCGGTCCGGGCCCTCGGACAACGGGCGCGGGTCGACGCGGTCGAGGCCCTGCCCTTCGGCTTCCTGCGCTGGCGATCCGCCGGCATGCCCGGGGCCTGGGGTCGGGTCGAGGTGGTGATCGACCGCGAGCGCCAGGACGAGGACCCGGTCGAGGTCATCGCCGAAGCCCTCGAGGGTTCGGGCATCGGCTTCGGCGAGATCGAGCTGGACGATGCCGGACGGCGCGAGGCGGGCGCGCGCCTGGTCGGCAGCCGCTGGCCGGTCTTCATGGCCGGCAGCAGCGCGGCGACGCTGGACCCGGTTCTGGGCCGCGACCTCGCGGCCGCGCTGGCCGATGGTGAGAACTGCGCCGTGGCGGTCAACACGGCGATCGAGTCGCCGTCCCTGCTGCCCGCCCTGGTCGCCCACGAACGCCGCCGTCAGGAGCAACGCTACCGCGAGGAACTCGCCGCCGCGCTAGGCCTCTACCTCGGCGAGGCGCGCTTCTCCGACCTTCCCTTCTGGCGCCGCCGCCACGAGGTGGTGCGCGTGGAATTCGAGAGTTCGGGCGAGCCCGTGGTGCCGGAGCGCCTGCGCGTCGCCGAGCGGGTCGGTCGCTACCAGACCTTCGAGCGTCGCGGCGCGCGGCTCGAGACGGTGATCGGCTGGGGACTGCCCGGCGGCCCGGTGAAGGAGAGCGTGCATCGGGTGCCGGTCGAGCCCCTGATCGGCCTGGTCGAACAGGCGGAGTGGACCGACGACGTGGTCGGCCTCGCCGCCCAGGAACCGAAGCTCTTCATGTACTCGCGCCAGAGTCTGCTCCAGGCGCTGTTCGAGCTCTGCCGCCTCGGCCTGCTCCAGGCCGAACCCATCCTCGATTGACCGGGTCGCGGACCTCGGTCATCATCCCTTCGAGGAGCGACCATGAGCGACAAGACGATCTTCGAGAGGATCTTCGCCGGTGAGATCCCGGCGCGGATGGTGCACGAGGACGAGGTCTGCGGCGCCTTCCACGACATCAACCCGCAGGCGCCCACCCACGTCCTGGTCGTGCCGCGGAAACCCATCCCCGGGATCTCGGCGCTGTCGGCGAGCGACGCCCTGATCGTCGGCCACCTCTTCGTGGTGGCCCGACGGATCGCGGCGGAGCTCGGGCTCGACGGCGGCTTCCGCCTGGTGATCAACGATGGCGAGGACGGCCAGCAGACGGTGCCGCACCTCCACGTGCACCTGCTCGGCGGCCGCAAGATGACCTGGCCTCCGGGCTGATCGCGCCATGCACGTCTTCCGACTTGGCGGCTTGACCGAAGGCGAGGCCGAAGCGCGCCGTCGTGAGCTCCTGGCCCTGGCGACCGGCGGCGCGGTGATCGAGGAGAAGGTTCCGGCGCGCGACGCCGCCGAGCGCGACGCCCGGCCCTCCGATCCCCGCCGCTTCGATCTCCTCCTCTACGCGCTCGACGACGACGAGGCGCGCGCGCTCGGACGGAGCCTCGCGGCGCGCGACATCCGCCACGCGCAGCTGGATCTCGGCGAGGTCGACTGGGAGGAGGCCTGGAAGGAGCGGCATCCGGCCCTCGATCTGGGCCGCGCCCTCCACGTGGTCCCGCCCTGGAACGAGGACGAGACCCCGACCGGACGTCTGAGGGTGGTGATCGAGCCCGGCATGGCCTTCGGCCTCGGCGACGCCGACAGCACCCGCTTCAGCTACGAGCTGCTCGAGGCGGCGCTGACGCGCGGCGACCGCGTCGCCGACGTCGGCTGCGGCAGCGGCCTGCTCGCCATCGCCGCGCGCCGCCTCGGCGCCGGTCGGGTCGAGGCCTGCGACGTCGAGGCAGCCGCCGCCGAGGCGACCTGCGCCAACGCCCTGCGCAACGCCATCGCTCTCGGCGAGGCCGAGCCGGCCTTCCTCGTCCATCAGGGCTCGGTCGAGACCCTGGACGGTCCCTTCGACCTGATCGTCGCCAACATCGTCTGGGAGATCATCGAACCGATGCTGCCGGCGCTGATCCTCCGGCTGGCGCCGGCTGGACGACTGGTGATCGGCGGCATCCGCCCTGCTCATGTCCCGGCGCTGCTCGCGCGCGCCGGAGCCCTCGGACTCGCGGAGGTCGAGCGCCGCGTCGGCCAGGACATCGCGGCCTTTCTGCTCTCCTGATCAGCGGTCCGTGGCCTCGAGGCGGATCAGGACCTCGGTGGTCCCGCCGGCCTCGATCTCGACCTTGCGGGCACGACCGCCGCTGACGACCTGGACCTCGACCCGGGCCGGGCCCGGCGCCAGGCCCTCGAAGAGGAAGCGGCCCTCGGCGTCGGTGCGAAGCTCGGCGACGAAGTCCTGGAAGAGTCCCTCGAAGGCCGCGTGCTCGACCTCGGCCAGGCGCATGAAACAGGCCACCTCCACGCCGGCCACCGCCTTGCCGCTGGCGTCGAGCACCTGCCCGGCGAGCGCCCCGGCCGGCATGAGATCGAGGTCGACGTCGGCGAGCCGGGCCGCCTCCTCGAGCAGGATCTCGAGCTCCGCGCCCGGGCGATGGCCGCGGGCGCTGGCCTGCAGCCGGTAGCTTCCGGCCGCCAGACCCTGGAGCCGGTAGCGGCCCTCGGCATCGGTGATGGCCTCGCTCTCGAGCCGGGGCCGGAAGGCTGGCGAGCGGCCGCGCGGATCGACCCGCGAGAACTCGCCGGCGAGCAGCGCCGATTCGACGTCGGGGGCGGCTTCCTCCAGGTCCGGGGTCGAGGCCGACACCCGGGCGGCCGCGACCGGCTCGCCGTTCGCCGCGAGCACGCGGCCCGCGACCTGCGCCTCGGCCGGCAGTTCGAGGTCGACCTGACGCCGCTCGCCACTGGTGAGCTCGGGAATCGTGAAGCGACCGGCGGCGAGGCCACTGGCCCGGACCTCGATGACGAGGTCCGGGTCCTGACCGTCGACGATCGCGAAGAGGCCGGGCACGACCTCGATGCCGAGCCGCGCCGCCGCCGCCGCACCACGCAGCACCGGCAGCTCGTCGCCGGTGGCTCCGTTGCGCAGCGTTCGCGCGCCGAGCTCGAGGATCTCGGCGCCGCGACCGTTGCGCGCATCGACGACGCGACCGAAGACGATGCCGGCGGGCCGGAGGTCGACCGTCAGCTTCTCGACCTCGGCCGGGAGGATGCGTTCGGGTGGCGCGAAGTAGCCGGGGGCGAGGACGCGCAACCGGTAGCGGCGCGGCGCCAGGTGATCGAAGCGCGCCTGGCCGTCGCCGTCGGCGCGCGACTCCTGCATCAGATAGCGATCGAGCAGTTCGTCGCCCTCCTCGTGACCCATCGCCGCGACCAGCGCGCGCGCGTCGACGACCGGCCGTCCGCTCTCGGCATCGCGTAGGCTCAGGACGAGCCGTCGACCGGGCTGGAGGCGCAGGACGAGCTCACGTTCGGTGGCCATCGGGAACTCGAGTCCCTGCACCAGACCGGGTCGGTAGCCGGGCGCCGCCGCCATGACCAGGCCCTGCCCGGCCCCGGCCCGCGGCAGCCCGTCGATGACGAAGCGCCCGTCCTCGTCGCTCCGGACCCTGCGAGCCGTGGCCTCCTCGAGTCGCGAACGAGCACTGAAACCGCCCTCGATCTGAACCTCATGAACCCGCCGCCCGGCGATCAACTCGGCGCCGGCGATGGCGACACCGGCGGTGTCGACCACCCGGCCATGAATCGCGCCTCCCGCCCCGACCTCCTCGACACCGGCGGTTCCCTCGCCCGGCCCTTCGGCTCCGGGTCCCGAGCTGCGCTTGATCTTCAGCTCGTCGGGCGGCTCGGCGCTCACGGGGCCCGGACCGGCGAGCCCTGGGCCGCCGCCGTCGTCATGGAGGAAGGTCCAGAGCCCCCAGGTCGCGGTCGCGCCCAGGAGCAGGACGATGACGATGAGCAATCGGGATCGCGGGCTGATGGCCGGGACTTCCTTGATGGGCCTCGGGGCGGCGGGGTTCGATCCCCGCGCGCCGGCACCGTAGTATAGTCCAGCGCCGGCCCGCCGGTACGCGGGAGTCACGGAACACGGAGGTTCGAGCCATGACCACGAAGAAGCTGGGAACGTCCTTCCTGATCCTCCTCCTCGTCCTCGCCGGCCGGGGGCCGGCCCAGGAGCCCCAGGAGAGTCCGCGTGAACTCATCGCCAAGGCGCGCGGCGCCCTGGAGAGCATGCACTTCGACGAGGCCCTGAAGCTCCTGGACCGGGCGGTGGCCGGGAGCGCGACCGTCGAGCGGGCGGAAGCCCTTCACCTGCGCGCCCTGGTCCGGGAGCAGCTTCGCGACCCGAAGACGGCCCTCGCCGACGCCCGCGCCGCGCTCAGCCAGCGCGAGAGCACCGTGAACGAACAGGACGACCTGACGCTGGTCGACGACATCGTCCTGGTGGCCCGGCTCGAGGACCGCAACGACGAGGATGACCGGGCGATCAAGAGCTATGCGCGGGCCCTCGCCATCGTCGGCAAGCGAACGCCCGAGGACGGCGAGCGGCAGCTCGCCATCCTTCATCCGCTGGCGCGGCTGCAACGGGAGGGAATGAAGCTCGACGACGCGATCGACAGCCTCGGCCGCTACGTCATGTTGATCGAGAAGCTGCGTGGCCCGCTCCATGCCGACATCAGCCAGCCTCTCTGGGAGACCGCGCAGTGCCATCGCCTCCAGGGCGACGCGCGGTCGGCCATCGCGGCCCTGGAGCGCTGGATCGCGGTCTTCGAGAAGGTGAAGGGCAAGGGCGATCCGAGCACGGCCAAGGGCGTGGCGGCCATCGTCGACTGCCTGGTCGCCCTCGGCGACCTCGATCAGGCGCAGCGCGCCTGCGGTCGCTGGCTCGACCTGCTCGAGAAGGTGACCAAGAGCCACCCCGACGCCGTGACCGTGTTCGAGCGTCTGGCGCGCATCGAGGCCGAGCGCGGCAACCGGGTCGGCGAGACGGCCCAGCTCGAGGAGGCCATCCGTCGGGCCAAGGCGCTGGACTATCCCGATCTCGTTCGCACGGCCGGCCTGCTCAAGCGGCTGGCGGTGGCCTGCCGCCGGACGAAGGACCTCGATCGCGCGCGCACGGCGATCGAGGAGGCGATGACCCTGGCCGAGGGCAAGCTCCCGGCCACCGACCCCGAGCGGCTGTTGATCCGCCTCGAACGGGGCCGCGTCGCCGAGGCCCGTGGCGAGCCCCGGGCGGCCGAGGCCGACTACCAGGCGGTGCTGGCGGCCTTCGAGAAGATCGCCGGCCCGAAGCACCCCGCTCTGGTCGAGCCGTTGCGGGCCCTGCTCGATCTCGCGCGCCAGGAGAAGCGCGCCGAGGACGTCGCCCGATTCGAGGCTCGACTGGGCGCGATCGAGGGCTGAACCGCCCGGCCTCGACTTCCGTGGCGGCGAAAGAGAGCGGGCCCGCGCCGGAGCGCGGGCCCGCTCGAATTCACGGACGATCGGCGATCAGTTATTGACGTTCTGCTGGAAGGGCCCGAGATCCATGTTGGGATTGCGCGGGGTCCGCAGCGAACGGAGCAGGGCGAGGACCG
This sequence comes from Planctomycetota bacterium, assembly GCA_020639295.1. Taxonomy (GTDB): domain Bacteria; phylum Planctomycetota; family DRQF01; genus JACKGY01. The sequence continues at coordinate 32,148 of JACKGY010000010.1, read as the reverse complement.
CCAGCTGCTGCGAGTTGCTCAGGTTGGTGAAGTTCGTCCGGGCCTGGGCCGCCTCGCCGCCGTGGGCGTCGATGGCCTCGGCGAGCGACAGCGCGCGACCGTCGTGCAGGTAGGGCGCGGTGTCCGCGATGCCCCAGAGCCGCGCGGTGGTGAACTGCGCGTCGAGGGCACCACCGAAGGACTCGGTGAGTCCGGGGCCCATGTCGTGACGCTTCAGGTCGGCGAAGGGGAACAGCGCGACGCCGCCACCGGGGGTCGGGCTGAAGTTCATCGGCGAGGTGCGCAGGTTGGCGGTCAGGTACACGTTCTGCGACGGGTCGGTCGGCACGTCCGGGAACGAGAAGGTGTGGTACTTCGAGTCCGCGGTCAGCACCGGGCGGTGGCACTCGGTGCAGCCGATCTGATCGAAGAGCACCATGCCGTAGCCGGAGCCGGGCCGGGGCTTGATCTCCGGCTTCGGCTGCAGGTTGGCGAAGACGTGGAGGGCGGAAAGCTCACCGATGGTGATCTCGTCGACCACGCCGTCGTTGTCGCCATCGACGCCGGAACCCACGACCTCCTCCGGCTGCATGCCGAAGTGGAACTGCATCGCGCCGCGGTCGAAGTCGCGGGTGGTGAAGAACTCGCCCTTGCGACCGAAGGGACGCACGACCAGATCCTGGTCGATGCCCGCGACGTTGCTGTAGTCGAAGTTGCTGCCGTCGTAGCTGATGCTGCCGAAGTTGATGCCCTTGGTGTCGAGGCTGACCACCGTGTTGGGGTTGAGGAAGGCCTGCTGCTTCAGGGCCTGCAGGTCGGTGGTCATCTCCTTGCCCACCGCCTCGATGCCACCGGCGCCGAAGAGGAAGGGCGGGTTGATGAAGCGGCCGTCGAAGTCGGCGAAGCCGTTGTTGCTCGAATCGTCGACGTCGATGTTCTTCGGCTGGAAGATCGCGTTGCCGGCCGCGCCGGCGACGCCGCCGATGCCCAGTTCGGCCGGGATCGACGAGTTGCTGACCACGCCGTGGCACTCGAGGCAGGTCTGCGCGTCGAGGCCGTTGATGCGCAGGAAGGTGCCGTTGTTCTGCAGCGTGGGCCGGTTGGTGAAGTCGGTGTGATCGGGGTTGTTCACGTCGTAGGTGACGCCGTGGCCGTCGACCTTGTTGAAGGGCGTGGTGAAGATCCGGCGACCTTCGCGGCGGATCTGCTTCAGGTTCATCGAACCGTTGGTGATGTCCGTCTGGGTCAGACGGTTACCGAGGTTCGCGTTCTGGCCGGTCAACTGGGCGAACGAAGGCGCCGCGAAAGCGACGACCGCGACCACCGCCAAGAAAGAGCTTTTGGAGGTGCCTAGCATAGGTCTATGGTCCTTGTCGAATGCTCCGATGTTCGGATGTGTCGGCAAATTGAAGGCGCGCCGGAATCTACCACGAGGCCGGGATCGGCAAGAGCAAAACCGGTCTTCGGTCGCCGTGAAATTCGCGACAAGACGTCGCGTGTCGACTCGTCTCGCGATGACCGAAGATGCAGCGCGATCCAAGTCGCGCATCGATACGGACTTGCCGCGCCGCCGTCGAAACGACCGCATGACGACGACTGAACATTCATCCCGGCGATCCGACGAACATCGCGTCGAACTTCGGGTCGCGATCGACGCTCGTTCGCTTGTACAGGTTGGATCACCTGCCGCTGCCATCACGCCACCCGGCATGAAAGGACCCGCGCTCTGGTCGCCGTGACACCACCGCCGAGAACGCGCCAAGGCGCCAGTCCTCTCCCCGGCCACGCTCCGCCGGGTCCTCGCCAGCCGGCCCACACAAGTCCCCTCCCCCGGCCCCTTTCCGCCGCCCGCCGCCCTTGATAGAACCCAGCCACCGGCTCCCGTAGCTCATCAGGATAGAGCGGCGGTTTCCTAAACCGCAGGTAACAGGTTCGAGTCCTGTCGGGAGCACTCCCCTACATCGCGACGATGGAACGACTTGCGGCCCTCGACCATCGAGGGCCGTCGAGCTTCGTGGACAGGGTTGCCAACGAGTTGCCAACGATTCGCGCCCGTGCGGTCCCGCCGGGTCTCGTCCGGACAAAAAAGAAGGGCCGGTGCCGAGCTCCGTCACTCGGCTCCGGCCCCCTGGGAATCACCTGGCCTCAGCCCGTCTTTCGCCAGGTCATGGCGGCCAGGAAGTCGCGGAAGGAGAGCAGCATGTAGGTGTTGTTCCCCTCCTTGACCTCGCCGCCGAGCCCTGGAAGTCGGTCGATGGCCGGTCTCAGGTCCTCAGCCTCCACATGGGAGTAGATGGCTGCCGTCAGCTTGGGGTCGGAATGCCCCATCAGCTTCTGGGCCTCGATCAGCGGCACCCCTGCCCTCGCCAACATCGTGCAGAAGGTGTGGCGCATCGAGTGGATCGTCATCGAGCCCTTCTCGGTCTTCTTCTCGATCCCGGCCCGCTTGATGATCCGGTGGAAGCGTCGTGTCGTGTTGGCGAGATCGAGGTAGCTCGTCCCTTCCGGCGAGAGGAAGACACGATCCGAGTCCAGGACATCTCGCATCCGTGCCTTCCTCTGGACCTCCTTCAGCATGTGCAGATCGGCGATCACCGCCTTGTGGAGGGGCAGTTCGCGCCTCTTGCCGGTCTTGGTATTCTCGGCCCGAAGCGTGAGCAGACGGTTCTCGAACGAGATATCCGACCAGATGATCGTCGCGGCTTCATTCCAACGAGCGCCGGTCAGGAGCAGCGCACGCCAGAACGGTGCCTGCGGGACGTAGACCCGGCGTTCGCGTAGAGCGTACCTCTCGCCCTTGGTCTTCCCTCGGATGGACTTCTCGGCCGCGAAGAAGGCGGCATTCTCCACGTCGATCGCCTCGGCCGCCGCGATGATCCTCGCAGCCTCGTCGTCGGTCGCGGCGCGACGGGGCCTCTTCCGGAACTTTTCGCCCTCTGGAAGTCGCTTCAATCCGACCATCGGATTGAATCCAAGAAGCTCGTTGTCCACGGCCCAGGTGAGCATCGCCCGGAGCGAGCTCAGTTCTCGGTTGATCGTCGCGTTCGAGAGACCTTCGTCATGCCGCCGAGCACGATACGCGTTGAGCCGCGCCCGCGAGATCTCCTTGACGACCCTCACGCCCAGACGCTCGATGACACACGGAAGCAGTCTACCCAGACGATCGATGTGGCTCGCGCTTCGAACGAGCCTGGCGGCCTCCATGTAGGCGACCATGATCTCGGCGATCGCCACGTCAAGCATCGGAACCTGTCCGCCGAGGCTCTCGTCGCGATCCTTGATCAGATTGGCCAGGCGAGTCTCTGCGACGCGCTTGTCCGCCGAGAGAGCGACCCGATGGCGCTTGCCTTCGGCATCGACCCAATCGCCGTACCAGACGAACTGGCCCTTCTTGTTCTTGCCCCGCCGGAGAGTTCCTCGGCCAGGATCGCGATCTCGCGTGATCTTCTTCCTGCTCATGCCACGCCTCCCAGGTTGCGGAAGTCGATGGCCTCGACTTCTGACCGGCGGAACAACCTCCGCTTGCCAAACTTCACGCCCTCCGGGATCTCGCCACGAGCACGCCTGCGATCCACGTTCCTCGGTGACTCGCGGAGGAACTGAGCGACCTCTTCCTTGGTCATCCACTCCGATTTGATGCGCTCGCCGTCATTCTGGTCGAGGATCGTCTCCAGGAGCGCGATCAGATGGCTCAACAGGCCCTTGAGTTCGTCTTCCCTGCGCGAATCGTCGCGGCAGGTCGGATTCTGGATTGGAGCCGGGCCAGGGTGCAGCTCTCGGCGATCCATGTTGTCTACGTTGTTCTTGAACACGTTCTTCTTGCCTTGAAGCTGGGCGGACCTCCTCGCGGGCGGCCTCAAGGGACCGCCTCCGCCACTTTGAATCGAATCGCACGCCGGCCAGATCAACCGGCACGAGGAGGGTGGGGGCCGCCTCGCGCTTCACCGTGATGAAGAAAGGCTTCTTCTCGATGGTCGCGAAACTGCCTCCAGGTTTCTCATGACGCAGCAGGACTCCTTTCTTGTTGGGTGGGAGTGAGAAGATCGCGATGGTCGAGCCCTTGGTCTCGCGCCAAGGCAGGAGGGGCTGGTTCCGGTCTTCTCCAGGAGGCCGCGATGCGCGATTGCCTCCACTGGTGACAAAGCGGACGGGCCACGCGACCGCTTTATTGGGCTTGGAGATTTCCAGGATTCCTCTACCGGGGATTTCCACCCTCGCCGGCGGAGAAAAAAAAGAGGGACCGCCCCCCTCTTCGTCGCCACCAGCGGAGACTGGTGACGGACGGAAAGGCAAGACGGCCCCAAAGGCCCATCACTCGGCCTCAGCCCTCCGCTGCTCGGCGAGTTCTACAAGGTCGGCGATGGAAGTGGACGGCAGGCCACGACGCTCAACCACGAAGCGATACAGGCGCTCACGAGCGTGCCCAGTGTCCTCGGCCTCCAGCGTGACGGCGTCGTCGCCGATCAGCTCCGTGGTGCCGGAGAACTCGACCATGAGCTTCCCGAGCGCCGAAAGCTGCGCCTGGCTGCTCTGGGACCGCGTCTCGATGCCCAGGGCCTCCATGGTGAGTCCCACACGCTCCATGATGGCGATCCAGCCGCCAACGGGCAGGCGCTCGGTCTCGTACATCCGCCCCATCTCGAAGAGCGCCCGACGGCGCAGATCTGCCGCCTGCGACTCCTTGGCGTAGTTCTTGAGGAAGCCCTTGATGCCCGTGACCTCCAGCATGCCGCCGATGGCGCGAGCCCAGCGCGGGTTCCGGAACTTCACGTCGGCCTCCGGCATCCCGGCGGCCTTCCAGTCCTCGACGATGCCCATGAGCTCGCCGAGGATCTCCTCGCGGAACTCGGCGGCGTACTCCTCGGGATCGAAATCGAAGGTTCGGTCGCAGGGAGCGATCGAGGATCGGAAGCTGACGGTGAGGGTCCGGCTCGCCAGGTCCTCGTGTAACATCGCGTTGTTCGCCGTGATGGCGATCAGGCCGGTGTTCATGAGCTTGACGCGCTGGCTGGTGCCGAGGACGCGGAAGGCGTGGTGCCGGTCCGTGACGAGGCTCTCCAGCAGCGGCGAGTCAATCCTCCCGCGCTTTCTGACGTTGTCGAGGATGATCACGTGGTCGCCCGCCATCATCGCCGCGCCGATGTCCTTCTCCAGAACGGAATCGGACTTGTAGCGTAGGCCCGATGGTTCCGGCTCGCCGAACAGGATGGCGATGACCCTGGCCAACGTGGTCTTGCCTTCTCCCGGCCTCGTCGCCGCGAAGAGCCCAAGCGGGCAGGGTCCGAGCGCGACCGTGCACATCAGGCCCAGCATCAACGCGAGGACGTTGGTCACGGAGCCATCCTCACCATCGACATGGAATCCCGAAAGAAGTCGAGCCAAATGGCTCATCTCGCGACTGACAGCCAGAATCCGAGTTGCCTGGTAGAGAAGGCAGTCGGTTCTCGCTCCAGGCAGCGGCCTCTGCCAGTTCGGGCCGTAGGCAGGGTGCCGCACCAGACCTCGGACTTCCTTGAGGCGCAGGAAATGATCCGAGTGAATGACGGCCCGAGCGAGCTTCGAGGTCGGAATGATGAAGCCAGCGTCGTCCACGACTTCGCGGTGGTTGGGAATCGTCGCCGCGAGCTCCGTGACGCTCATGGGGCGGAGCGTCTTGACGAGGTGCGGTTCGGGAGGAAGTTGCACCGGGTAGCGATCCATGCGGACGTAGCGCCTCGTCTTGATGAGCATCGCCACGACCTTCTTGATCTGATCGTCCTTCGGCAGCCCCTTTCCTTCATAGAGCTGCTTCTGGTCTCCTTCAGGCTCGGCGGCCTCCGGCTTGTAGCCGTTCACGAAGTCGGGGTGGGCGACTGGCCGAGGCTCGCCGCCAGCGTCGTTGTCAAGTTCGTCGCGCATCAGATGATCTCCCCTTCCAGCCCGAGGGCTTCCATCGCGCCCTCGAACCAGCCATCGAAGAACATGCCTGTCGCCGGGATCACCTTCTCGGCATGGAGACCGGCTTCATCGACCCACTGCGAGAACTCAGCGTCGCGAAGGAGTTCAGCGAGTGCCCCATAGGTCGGGTTGGTCATCGCGATGCGCTTCAAGGCGTCCCGAAACGTGAGAAGCGCCCAGACGTCTCCTCCTGCTGCCCAACGTTGGCCGACACAGCGCCCGAAGGCCCTGACTTGCTGATCATCCCTGAGATTGAAACGCCCCTCCGGGCCGTCGACGCAGCCGGTGCTGACATCGAAGGTTCGCCCGAAGGAGTCCTGAAAGGCCGGATTGCCCGGCTGTTGATTGTGAGACCTCATTGAGGTTCTCCTCGAAATCGGAGTGAATGGCACCGCAGCACGCGCTGCGATGTACCGGCTCCGACCATGAGTAGGTGGCTGTAGACGGACCCAGTCTCCGGCCGGATATCCGACCGGGTCCGAGACCGTCCGAGTCCGAGGAGATAAGGAGTTAGGACAGCTCGATGCGGTAGGGCGACTGAGCTCGGGGGGCAGTCCTTACTAACCCCAGGTACCGAGGCTACCGAGATGTCGAGCGGCTCGATCCACGTGTACCTTGAGAAGCTCGCGGTAGGTCAGCCTCTTCCCCGCGAGGACGAGTTCGGTAACGTGATCGCAGGCGCTCTGCTTGCTGATTCCCAGCCACCTTGCGAAGGCGCTACCAGTTGGCTCCTCGGGCGAGAGCATCCGGAGAAAGTCGCCGACCTTCAGGCCCCTCGGAGGAGGATTCTCGTGCTTCCGCCCCTTGGGTGCCGAAAAGCCCCTCTGGAGCTCCTGTGCAAGGGCTTGGTACTCAGACGCATCAATGCCGAGCTTCGAGGTGACGAGTGACTCATGGGCATCCGTGTCGTCATCGAAGCTCGTGTCGCCGAAAACGGGTTTCGGATAGCACGCCCGACAGCGCGGTTCCGAGCCGTGGGCATTTCGTCCAAGTCGCCGCCGCAGCTCGTCCTTCGGTTCGGGGTGTTCCCAACCCAGCTCCGAGGTCAGGTACTCGCACACCTGGAGGTCGTCGATCTGGTCTTGGCTGATCTCACGAGCTCGGTAGGTCTCAGATCCCGGTGAGCCTTGAGCATCAATCAGATCGAGAGACCTCAGCTCATCCAGCCAGAGCATCAGGGTGAACTCGTTCAAACCAGGGAACCAAGGGACGAGCTCGCCGATCGCGAGGGCTCGACCCATCGTCTTCACGGCGAGCGCGATGACCGCAACGAGCCATGCGTCCTGTGACATGAGGCACCGTGCGAAGAACGGGAGGAAGCTGATCGTCTGCGTCGGCGCTGGCTCCTTGGGCCGTAGTTTCTTGACGGCCTCGTCGTTCAGAGGAACCGGTTCGATCGCCCAGTTCTCCAAGTACACCCTGATGTCGATGACGCCGACGTCGTGAAGCTCCTTCGCTGTCTCTTGGAAGGCGTTCTTCTTCAGATCCAGCATCTGGCTCGCGAGGAGTTCGTCGAGCCTGCATGAAGGACCTGCTCGTTGCGCCTGGAACGTGATGGCAATGGCATAGAGGTGGATGGCTTCGGCAGAGAGGGTTCTGCTCAAGAGGACGCGGCCATCGATCTCGATGTCGTAGCCTGGGATCTTCACGCCTTCGCCCCCTGATCCGGTATCGTCCTCGCCCACCAGCGGCAGATGATAGACTCTGGAGTGGGCTCCGGGGAGCCCTACTGAGCCCGGATCGCTTGGCCTGGCCATCGGGGGGCTCCCCGCGTCCCGGGCTCATGAAGCCCGTTCCGGAAGCTCCTGGAGATCCGCAAGGTGAACGCCGAAGGCAGATCCCAACTCTGGCACCGCATCCAAGCCTGCCTCAACGCCGCCCTCCCCGACTGGCGCTCCACCATCGAGCACTTCGGGCAGGTGGCGGCGGCCGAGCAGCGCTCCTTCGGCCTCCACTGGAGCGACGACGACGTCTTCGAGAGCCTCCTCCGGGCTGTCCTCAGCAACAACACGGACTGGGCCAAGGTGGAGGGGGTTCTGCCTGAGCTCCGGGAGGTCTTTCATGGCTTCTCGCTCTCCAGCTACGCCGGGATGATGGAAGAGGAGGTGGCCGATCGCATCGTGCCCTGGTTCAAGGCCAGGCGGGCGGGCTCCATGCCCCTGAAGCGAAGCCTTGTGGGCCTGATCGAGACGGCCCGCATCCTCCGGCGCTGGTCTGAGAAGAACGGCTTGGCCGAGCACTACTTCACGAGCCTCGTCGAGGAGACGGGCGACCCCAAGGCCGCCGTCATGGCCCTCGGCTCCTACGGCAGCCCCAGGAAGCTCCCATCCTTGGGCATTCCCATCGCGGCGGAGGCCATGAGGAACCTCGGCTATGACGTCGTGAAGCCCGACCGGCACATCTGCCGCGCCGCAGGCTCATTCGGCCTCGTGGAGTTCAGGAAGTGGCCGGACAGATCGGGAACGAAGCCCCCGGAGGCCTCGCCCGAGGAGCTCTTCGCGACCATGGTGCAGATGGAGCGCTTCGCGAAGGAGCTGGGCGAGCGGCCGACCTTCTTCGACAACGCCGTCTGGCTCCTCTGCGCGAGGATGGGCCTCTACCTGAGCAACGCGGAGCTGGCCGACCTCGCTGCGGCGCGGTGACGAGCAGCGCCGGCGGTGATTGTCCGCCAGCGCCGCCCCATCCGACTCAGGTGTCCGGCTCCTCCTTCTTGGTCACCGCCTTCCTCGGCTTCCGAATCGCATCGTAGCCCGCGCCCTTCTCGATCCCGCCGATGGCCCAGATCCGCTGCCCATTGACGCGCCGCTTCTCCTTGGGAAGGCCGCGCTCGGCCAGGGCTTCGTAGAAGGCAGGCTTCGTCCAAGGCTTGGTGCCGCCGTCGAGACAGAAGGCCTCGTAGGCCTTGTAGAGCGAATCGGCGTGCATTGCCCCCGTCTTGGAAGGTTTGGTCGCGTCGTCGAGGAAGGCCTGGATCGGGTCCGTGGCGCTTCGGTAGGCCTCGACCTCGGCCTCGATGCTCTCCGGGATGGCCAGATCGCCTTCGGCATGAAGACGGGCCGCGCCGGCCACGGCCCAGGCGAGGATCCCCTCGTACTCCCCGGCGAGCCGCGCCTCCATGCGTCCCGAGACCACGTTCTTGATCACGTTCTCGAAGGGGATCACCACCATGCGCCGCCAGATGCCGCGAGACTGGTCGCGGATGACCGGCCGCGTGTTGGTGTCGATTGCCAAGGTGAACTCCGGCGTGAACGTGAACTCGTCCCGGTGCTTGAAGGCAGCCGTCAACCTGTTCTGCGAGGTAACGATCCGCTTGATGGCGTTGGAGTCAACCGCGCCGTTCGGAGCCCACTCGGAAAGATGGGCCAGGCGGACGCCCTTCAGGCGGGCGACATCGTCGCGCACGGTGCCCTCCTCCAGCGTGGAGATCAGCCGGGGGTTCGCCGTGCTGGCGTACTCGCCGAGGACACGCTCCAGAGTGTTCAAGAAGGTGGACTTGCCGGAGTTGGCTTGGCCCCGGAAGACGAAGAACTTCTCGAAGTGGGTCCAACCGGTGAGGAAGAGGCCCGCCACCCTCTGGATGAAGTCATGTTGGTCCTCGGGCAGCCAGCTGGAGAGGCCGCTCATCCAGGTCGGACAAGTGGCCTCCGGATCGAAGCGGAGCGGGATCAACTTGGTGATGAAGTCTTCACGCCGGTGCTCGCGGAGGTGGCCGGTCGCCAGGTCGATCACGCCGTTCTCGACGCAGAGCAAGTTCCGGTCGCAATCGAAGTCCTCGGGCCGGGCGATCAGCTCGGCCTGAAGGAGCTGACGAATGTTCCGGATCGCCTGCGCCGAGGAGAGCCGCTCGCCCTTCAGGCGGGCGGCCTTGGGGTTCTTCGGGATGAAGGCCCGGCCGTATTCCTCGGTCAGGTAGGTGAAGAGGTCGCCGTTCGAGATCGACGGCAGCAAGATCCCGACGATCTCCATGTCGCCGGGATCCCGCGTCGGCATTTCCGCGACCGTCGCGGCCTCTGGGATAGGAACCTCGCTGACCGAATCCTTGGGGAGCACGACCCTGACCTCGCCGAGGTCGTCTCGGTCCTGCCAGGAGCGAAGGGCATCGAAGTATTGAAGGCGCAGGGCGTCGAAGAAGGCCGGCCCGGTCAGCCATCGCGCCAATTCGGCGATGATTCGCATCACGGCCTCGTCGCCGATGGACTTCCAGCGCCGCCCGTCCCATTTGCGCCAGGTCTTCTCCTCGGGCAGCCACTTCAAGTCATCGCCAACGGCGAGGACCGCGAGATCGACGAGGTCGATGTCCGTGATCCTCTCGCAGAACTCGCAGGCCGCTTCGATCAAGCCGCGCGGCTTCCGCAGCGCCTTCTCCCAGGCGTCGGCCACGAGCCGCACCTTGTCCTGGGAGCTGGCGTCAGGAGGAAGCTCGAAGTCCTCGGCCTCGGGAGCGTCGGCGAGGACGCTGCGCCGATTCCGGCTCCACTGCTCCAGACTTCTCCGTCGAAGGTCGGCGAGCGTTACGCCGCCAGGGAAGAAGTCCTCCTCCGTGTAGACCCGGCCCTCCTCCGTCGAAAGGGCGCTGAGGTCGAAACCCAAATCCTCGTCATCCTCCGCCACCAGGCGCAGCGCCGGTGGCGTCTGCTGGTCATCGTCCCTGTACGCCGGATCGAGGAGATCCAGCAGCGAGTCTCTCTTCGGTTCTTCGTCCTTGGTGCTGCGCCGAGCTTCCTTGTTCACTCTCATCGCTTCGTCCTATCTGTCGGAGAGAAGCGCCACGTGCAGGAGTGCTCCGCGCCTGGGTGGTCCAACTGGTCCAACCTTTCGCCGGAAAGTTCCTGCATAAGGAGGAGAGGAGTGTTGGGGAGCTCCTTCTCCTTTTCCCTAAGAGAACCTTTGGTCGAAAAGGTTGGACCAGTTGGACCACCTGACACAAGTGGATGACAAGATAATGACTTAGGCGGTCCAACCCGGCGGGAACCTTGGACCAAGACTGGACCGGCGTGGCAATCCGTTGGACCACCTGAGCTGCGAGCTCGGCCGAATCGAGGTCTCGGCGCGAGGACACAGGGCAAAGTGGTCCAGGGAATGGGCCTTCTGGTCCAAGAGTGGTCCAACCTTGGTCCAACGGATTCGCAGGATCCCGGAGCCGCAGGAGCGGCGAAATCAGAAGGCACGAAGCCGGATTCGGGTATCCTAAGGACGTCACGATGTCTCCTCATTCCTGATCGTGGCCAGCGTCGGTGAGCCGACAACTCAACCGAAGCCTTCGCGCCGATGGGTTACTGGGCCCATCGGCGTTCTCTTTCAGTATGGGTCGCTCTGAATTTCTTGGCGCAGATTCTCCGCGCCGCCAATCTGTGTCGGCGCTGGTGACACATCTTTGCGCGAAGAAAGTCGCGCCTCCCAGGCCCCCGATTCGCTCCTACACTTCGAGTAGGAGATCAGCTCCTACTTCGCCTTCGAATCCCTTCACGGACTGAGAGCTACGAGCGCAGTGGTAGGAAAGAACCGATGCCCCGGCGTGACCAAGAGCGGCCCCTGCAAGACGCCCCCCATCGCGGGGCAGGAGTTCTGCCGCTGGCACGACCCCGCTCTGGAGGAAGAGCGAAAGGCCGCCAGCCGGCGCGGCGGCCAGATGCGATCCATGACCCAGGATGTCGAGCTCAGAGAAGAGCTGCCCGAGGACCTGAAGAGCATCCGCGCCCTTACCCGCCTTCTGGAGGCCGCCATCCATGGCCTCTGGAAGGACCGGATCGAGCCCAAGAAGGCGACAGCCCTCGGCGGCCTGGTGAAGACCTTGAGGGACCTCCTGATCGACCTCGACCTGGAGGAGCGAGTTGCGCGGCTCGAAGCGGCGCTGGAGGGTCGCCATGAAGCGCGGCCTTGATGAGCGAGTCCTGAGCCTGGAGCGACTCCTACAGGATCGCCTCTTCGACGTGAGCCCCGGGGAGCTCGGCCGGATCGTCGTGGAGGGCCGCGCCGAGGGCATGACGGAGATGGAGATCCTCGACCGCCTCGTCGATCGCGACCCCCTCTTCTTCTCGCGGGGCCAGCTCCAGCTTTCCGAGTACTGCGGGATTTGCGACCCCATCTCCCCGATCCGGGATCTGCGCGTCGACTCAAGATCGCGCCTACAGCGCCTGCTCATCCATCTCGATCGGCGTGCCCTCTGCGTCTGCCGGAACCGAAGGGATCCGCGTCTTCCTATCGAACCCATGGCGATCGATCCGATGGCCCGCCCTCAGCTCTTCGCGGCGCTGAGCCTGCTCGTGGACGACCTGGATTGCTGGAAGCACTGGTGGGCGTCCTCCTCAGAGGATCGCCGGCCCCTCGATCTGAGCCGCTACTACCTGAGCTCGGCCGAGGCCCTGTCCGAATCCTGGCGCGAGGAAAGCCCCGCCTCCTTCGAAAAGCTCGGCCGCGAGGTCAAAACGAAGGTGGCGAAGATCCGCGCCCTCCCCGACCCCCTGCTGGAGATCTGCCGATGATGGGCGAAGGAATGCCGCCTCCCGAGGACTTCAGGGAACCCACCCCGGAGGAATGCGCCGACCTGGAACGCTTCATGGCGACGCTCGGCCCCCCTCCGGCGCGGGACTGGCCCGGCATCAAGAAGGAGGTCCAGGCATTCCACGACGGCCTGATGCGCGAGCTCGCAAGCGATAATGACGCGCCCTGCCCCCTCCTCTCGGAGTTCAGGGACTTCGTCATGGAGCTGGACGCCGGGAGGTTTCAACCCGCCGGGCATCTGGGCGAACCCTTCGACGTGAAGGGGGAGTTCGACGGGCTGACGGGGAAGCAGCTGGTCGCGCTGTGTGCGCTGCGGCGGAACATGTGGGTCTACGAAGACTGGGTCTCCACCGACGTGACCGGGAAGGTCACAGCCGGGAGCTTCTTCCTCCGGCGAACTCAGTCGCTTGCGTAGACATTCCTCCGCCCGCCCCGGAGCATGCCGCTGAAGGAACAAGGGGAAGCCCAGGCTCAACTCTGGTTCTTCCCGGCGACCTAAGGCCCGGCCAGGTACCCATTTCGGCGGGCTCGCCGCTGAAGGACCCGTAACGGCGTCTTGAACTTTGCACCGGTCCCAACGGGTCCCTTGACCACCAGTCTCATTCGGGAGTACCTTCGACTCCTTCAGGTCGCCCCTGGGGGCATGAGATGGATCACTCTGAAATTCCTGACCTTCTTCCACCTCGCTCACGGAGGAGGTCCATTCCCGTTCGCGTTGCCGCGCTGGCAGCAGGAGTCATTCTGTTCGCCGTCGGCATCGCTGGATGGATCCTTCCCTTCATGCCGGGAGTCCCTTTTTTGGTCGCCTCCGCAGCCATGTTCGCGGTAGGCAGTCGAACACTCGCGGAGCTCATCAACAAGATCGAGAAGAAGCTCCCAGAGAGAGTACGCGTTCAGCTTCGGCCTCGCCTAAAGCGGCAACGTCAAGCCAACCGCCGAGTCGACACCTTCTTTGAGTAGGCAGGATCATGCATCTTCTTACGACACTCCCCGAGATCAAGGCAGCCGTCGCGACGATGAACCCGATAGCGCGTGATGCCGCGCAGTCGTTCTCGTCCTATCTCCTCAACAACCCCGCAGTGATGCAGAACCCTCAAGCCATGCAGGAGGCCTACCTCTCACACTGCGGCGTGGCGCTCGTGCGAGGCGGCATTTCGCTTGATGACGAGGAGCGGGTCGAGCGCTGGATGGAGGATCATTCTGAATCGGTCCTGAACGTCGGCCTGTCGATCGTGAGCTACGTCGTCAACGAGAACGAACGACGCCGTAAGTGGGGTTGGCTCGGCAAGGCGGCAGCGATCGCGGCTGGTGTCGTCCTCGGATCGATCTTCGGCTGAGGCGAGTCACGACCGAATTGCCGCGACCTCGCACGTCCGGAGGGATGCCTACCTCGGGGTGGTCGCCTGCCTATGCACGCCCCGTTTCCTTCTGAAACTGATCGACCACGGAGACTGCGGCAAGCCGGAGAGAGTCCGACTGGAGTCGCTTCTCTTGAATGAACTCCTGAAGGTACGACCGAACCTCAGCCATCGACATCGGACCGTTCAACTGGAATTGAAGCTCGGCCCGCTGTTTCTGGAGCAGCTCGAACATCGCACCGGCGCGGACTGGTGCGCCCGTCCTCTTTATCTCCTCGTCGAGGGAACTGCAAATCGGAACGAGGTTGCCAAGGATGATCGCGATGTTCGACTTCTGCTTCGCAATCGCCTTCCTCTTCAGCCACTCCAACATGGTCACCTCCTTGAGCGGGCCGATTCATGAGTTTGATGCCAGCGATGAAACTCAAAGCAGCAGATGCAGCCCGAGTCCTGCTGAGATGACCAGGATCAGGACGACACCGGCGCAGCCACTCCGACGCAGCCTTGCCATCGTCTCGGGGTTCTGTTCAAACATCGCCTTCATGCCGAGCAGAAGCTCATGCGCTTGATCGACGGCTGCCGAACCGAAAGTCTCGCGAAGCTGCTCGGCTGCACCGAGCGCATCAGCGAACATCGAATCGAGGCTCAGACCAATCGAGAGTCCTCTCTGAATCGTGTTCCTAAGATCCGGCGCGATCTTGCCGACACCGGGGCCGTCGTTGCTTGCGACCTTGGTGACGACTGAAGCGGCCATCAGCCGGATGTTCTCTCTGATGATCGATTCCATTTCCTCTCCTCGCTAACGCGCCTGGCGCGAGGCAACTGGCCTTCCCAGGAAACCTGAGGGCACGCCCGCTTCTGATTCTCGTCGCAGGTCTGTTTGCGTCAAGAGCGACCTGGTGGGAGCCGCCCGAGTCTCACAGGCAGTGCGCCTGATCTTCAGGAGCGGGCCAGCAATGTATTGTTCTGCTGCCCTGGTAGGCGCTCAGGATCCCGGGCGACTGAGGTTCCGCCGCCAGTGCTCGACTCAAGTGGCAACCTGCCGCAGCCCCCGCTCGTGAAGCTGCGCCCCGTCCAGCGCCCCAGGGTCGAACTCCGGCGTAGCCGAGCTGCCGCAGACCCTCAACTCGCCGCCCGGCCCCACGTCGAGCATCCAGCTCTTCGATCGGAGCGGCGGCAGCCCTTCCGGCCACGAGGGCTCTGGCCCTCGCCGCTCGTTCCATTCCACGATCGCAGCTTCGATCTGCTCCTCCAGACCTTCCAGGTCAACTTGATCGATGACGCCGTGCTCGATGATCGTGAGCCCGCCCTCCCTCTCGAAGACAGATGCGCCGTAGCCCCTGCCCTTCTCGTCGAGCAGGACCACGGAGCGGCCGCCCATCTCAGAGACGGCCGGAACGCTGGTCATGACGATCGGCGTGTTCTCGATGGTGGCCGCCCCTCTCTCTCGATCCTCCGCAGGAGTGGAGATCAGCTGGGCATCGCCGAAGCCCATCTCCGCGAGGACTTCGGCACTGAGCTCGGGCTGCCTCCTCGGTTCGGGCGGCACCGGCCCCAGGAGGCGCACCTGCTCGCGGCAGGCTTCCACGGCTTCCTTCCTGGTCGCGCCCGTCCCTATGGCCGTGCCCGCGTAGCCGTCGGCGGCGATCCAGGTGCCCTGCTTGGATGCTGAGGTGAAGAACAAGGCCCGGCGCATCGCCGCCAGCCCCGTGCGCCAGGCCATCATGAGGCCGACCGCCGCCCCCTCAGTAAGACGAACACGCCCCGGAGCTTCGGCCGGGGCGTTCCGGCTCGCGATGAAGAGGGCAAGGAGATCGACAGGGTTGCCGCCGCCCACGTCAAGAGCGCGAGCAAGCGCCGCGACCGTCTCGTCGCCGGAGCGAGAGGTCTCGCAGGCCTGCCCGTCCGAGGCGTACGTGATGGCGAAGCGTCCCTCAGCGCCGTAGATCTCGATCTCGCCGCCCTGGAGGTTCTTGAGACGCGATGGGGCCGCACCGC
The DNA here is from genome assembly GCA_020639295.1 of Planctomycetota bacterium. GTDB lineage: Bacteria > Planctomycetota > DRQF01 > JACKGY01. Next base: position 16,375 of record JACKGY010000010.1, on the reverse strand, counting down.
TCTCCCCGGGAACCTCGTTGCTCAGCTCACCGGGAATGCCGACGAAGGAGCCGCGCCGCCCGAGGGTTAGCTTCAGGAGCGGCCAGGGAGCGATCCAGGAGCCGGTCTCGTCACGCAGGTAGATCGTACGGTCGCTTCCCTGGTCGGCGGAGACTACAAAGGCGCCTTCTTGCAGGTAGTCCAGAACGAGGTCAAAGAGGAGCTCGGCGTGGCGGCTCGTGGGGATGGCCTTCTTGACCGTGTCGTTCGAGTACATCCGGTCCCTCCCTCTCTTCAACGCACCGGCGCTTCATTGTCTCCCTTGGTCTTCTGCGTCGTCGTCCTGCGCGGGCGGTCAATGTTCAACTGGTGCTCGCCAACTGCCGACCCCGCTTAGCCTCAGGAGACGTGGTGAGTGATCGGCGTAGCGCCGCAGCGCAAGGAGGCTCATCCCTCAGCTGGCCTCGAAGTAGTCTGATGCGCCATCGATCACGAGCATCAGGCGTCCGAAGGGTGTTTCCAAGGCAGCCTCGAAGGCCACAGCGCCATCGTCTCGGTCGTTTGGGTGCCACACCCTGCGCGGCACTTCCCTCTCGACGACATCGCCGCCTTCCTTTCGGAGGTTGCTCGCCGCAGGCAGTTCTTGCCCATGCCACTTGCTCCACGGCAACTTGGCGTGACGCCAATCGTCGCTCGGCGCGGACCAGAGGATCTGCCCGTCTCGCTCGAAGAAGACACAAAACCGGCTCGATGACTCCCTCGCCACTCTGATGGAGGTCGCCTGTAGGCTCGTCTGCGCCGTGGTACTCAGCTTCTTGATCGATTCCAACGAGATGATGGAACGACTCAGGAACTGGCGGATCAGCTTGGTCGGGAGCAAGACCTCGCTGGCGAAGGCATTCGCCTCTCGCTCAAGTGCATCGCCACGTTCACCGGACTCATCGATCGACTTGTCGGCGAACTCCCGCCCCTGCCGCAGCAATTTCCGGTGAAGGAAGAAGTGACCGATCTCATGCGCGAACGTGAAGCGCACGCGACCGTCCGACCGCCCGCGAGATCGATCATTCACGAAGATCGCAGGCCTGTTCGCGACGAGTTTGGTGCATCCCTCGAATCGACGACTCGTGGTGAAGAACTCCACCACGACCGACTCGCGGGCGAGGAGTGCATCAAGATCGGTCGGGAAGCGATCGCCCTGCCCCTTGTCACTCAGGATCGTCGTCGCAGCCCTGGTCGCCTTCGTCACCATCTTCGCCTCCAGACTCGATTCGATCTCGGACTCGACGCTCAGCCTCTTCCAGCTCCGGGATCTCGCCGTCCTCCTGGTCTTCTTCACGATGGAGAACAGCCTCCTCGGCTCTTTCAAGCGAGATTCGACGAGCCTCCCGAAGGTCTCCGCGAAGCACGGCATCGCGAAGACGTGCAGCCATCTCCCTTATCTCGAAGGTCACTTCTGCGTTTTCGGGACGCAGGGACTCGGGAAGGTCTCCGTCCGAGAGAAGCTCCTCACGAAGCCTGCGTCGAAGCTCCTCCATCTTCTTTGCATCGTGGTTCATGGGGAAAGCTCCCTGAATCGCTGTTGGAGTTGCGCCCGAATCCTCTTCCGTCGCGCCCGCAGTGCTTCGATCGAATAGTCACCCCACGGCCCGAGGCAATCGATGATGATCGAATCGACTTCCGCTGCCTGGCCTTGATCGACGACGTCCTTCGCTATCAGCATGCCGAGCAGAATTCCGCGATCCGGTTGGTCCAGACTTTCAGCGAACTCAAGAACCGACTTGGTCAGCTCACGACCGGCTACCTCAGCGACAACCGAGAGGTCATCCGCGACCGGCGTGGTGCCTTCCTCCAACTCGACGATCGCCGTTTCTGCTTGCTGAGCCTCTGGGAGACCGCGTAGACGCGCCATCTTCCTGAGTTCGTCGATGGTGCGGGACTTCCCTCGCGTGACCAGCCACTTCCAGATCTGCTCCGGCGTGTCGAATCCTCGTTCAACGAGCTCTGTCACCTGCGGAAACATCTCGATGAATGCCGCCGATGCACCCGCATAGACGGCCTCCTCTGGCAGGTTACATGCACCGATGAGGATGGCGACAAGCCGCTCGAAGTACTCGTCAAAAAGGACGCGCTGCGCCTCGGACTGTTCTGCTTCCTCACCCGCCGCGAGGGCGATGAGAGCCTCGTCTGGGGCCATGATCTTCCTCCACATGAAGCCTGAGGAGGCGAGTATCTCACATCCGGGGCACGTAGCTGCCGTGGGTCCAACAATCTGAAATTTCCCGCCCCACGGGCCTCAACCGTTTCGGCAGTGGGTCGTGGGCCGCCATCCATGGTGGCGGCAGGTCAACTCGACCACCTCTCCGGTGGTCTCAAGTCGATTAGAAAAAGGACTTTAGGCATGGATAAGCGTGACTATCACATCGTTCCGGATGGCGACAGCTGGGCCGTCCGGCGCGAGGGATCGAGCCGGGCCTCCTCGCGACACAACTCTCAGCGGGACGCAATCGACGCGGGGCGCGACCTGGCCCGTAGAGCGAGAACCGAACTCGTCATCCACCGCCCCGACGGGACGATTCGGGACTCGGACAGCTACGGCGGCGATCCCCACCCGCCCAAGGATCGGAAGCACTGATGGAGGACGCCAAAATGGCCGAAAGAGTGAACTGCATCGTGAAGGGCGAGAGCCACCTCTACTCCGACTGCCGCTGCATCACCCAGATCGGGACGTCCACGAGACGGTACACCCGAGAGCAAGCGCACGACAAGGTCAAGATCTCGCCGGGCTCGCTCTACGTCGAACGCGGTGGATCGCGAGCGAATCTGGTCGCGGTGACGCGGGGCACCCTCAAGTACGTGCGAACGGCCCCGAACGACACGACGGCAGACAACTTGCTGAATCTCCCGAGTTGCTGATCGGCATGCCTGCACACGTCAAGTTGGCCCCCGGTCCCTCTTGGACCGGGGGTACTCTCTCGACTCATGGAGCACTCACGCACTCGACAGGTTGCACGCGTGCCCATAGCCTCGACGTCGCTCGCCCAGAGGAGTTTCATGAGGCTACCCACCCAACTCTGCCAGACCGCCGAGGAAGTCATCGCCCTGCCTTCCGGAAGTTCGGTCGCCGTCCCGAAGACCACGCCATCCTTCTGCCGCTGGCCCGATCACCGGAAGCCGATGAAAGAGACCTTCGGCGGTAAGCCGGTCCTCTCCTTCGGCGGCCGTCCGATGTTCGCGGAGCTCGTCATCCTGAACATGTTCCTTGACGCTGGATGGCACGGGCGCTGGGTGGAGGCCTACCTCAGGATCGGCTCGGGCCCGAAGATGCTCCTTGACTGGGCGGACAAGCCGCCTCGCGACCAGGTTCACATGCCGCTTCCCGAGGATCGCGACTGGTCCGTCCTTTCGGCCATCTCGAAGGATCGCGGCGGGTACAGCGGGTTCTGGGACGTGATGGCCTGGTCGGGCGACTCCCTCGTCTTCGCCGAGGCGAAGCACGCCAAGAAGGACCGGCTCCAGAAGACGCAGCCCGCTTGGCTTGAGTCGGCGCTCAACGCGGGCCTGAAGCCCGAGCAGTTCCTGATCGTCGAATGGAGCTACGACGAGTAGGCATTGCATGACCGCCGCGCCTTCAGGAATGATGTAGCACCTCGTCCTTGATCAGGTGCCAGCGGCCAGCCGCGCCGCCTCCGCCACGTGCCCGAAGAGCTCCGCCACGCTCCTCTTCGCCATCGAGCTGCACTTCGGGTCGCCCATGTAGAGTTTGCTGACCTTGTGGTCGAGCTGGGTGCCGCCCCAGATCACGACGAGGTCGGCCCAGGCCAGGTCGGCGGCGGCCGCCTTCTTCGTCCGCGCCTTGGTGCCCTCGACGAGGCGGAACTCGATCGGGGCAGCTTCTGTGGACTCGATCTCCCTCCTGGCATTCGGCGAGCCGCCCACGACGCAGATCCTGGTCCAGCCGACCTTGGCGCAGGCCTTCTGCATGGCCTTGAGGGCCGGGGAGGCCGCTGAGCCGCTGCATACGTCGCAGGAGCTCGGAGCCGTCGCCTTCACGACGGCTCGCCCCTTGGCGACGACACGGCCCCGCTCCTGGCAGTCCCCTCGCGTGCAGACCCTGATGAAGGCCTCGGCGAGCGCCGTGGCAACGGCCTCCGTCTTCGAGGCTGCGATCCGCGCCTTCCGGGCGTTGGTGAGCCCCGCCTCTTCAAGCTTCGCCAGGAGGAGTTCGTGGTCGGAGGCGAAGCCGAGCTGGCGGAGGAGGTCACCCTTCTCGATGTCCGGCATCTTCAGCCTCCGGCGAAAAGACCGGCCCCCGGTCAGGCAACCAGGGGCCGCAGGCGATGTCAGGCCAAGTTTCAGGCGTAGAGAGGAAGGAAGGTATGGGGGCCTGACCCGCTCAGGATATCTTCGGCCCCGTCGGCGTCAACGAGGGAGGCGCGTCTCCCCGACCGTTGACTGGCGTCGCGGCCCGTGGAGAATCGTCCCCAGAGGACCACTGATGGCGCTCCTCTAACGTGGCAGGTGTGGCTCGGTGGGAAAACCGCCCCCCCCCCTTGCCCAAACCGAGGCTCCCTTTGAGTAGCGTGCCCCATGGAGGCAGCTACGCGAGAAGATCGTCGTTGCCGCCAGACGCTTCGGCGATAGTGGAATGGCTTTCGATGAGATCAGTGGCCGAGAACGACCTGAAGGCGATGGAAGAGTGGCACTTAGAGTGCAACGAAGCTCCGACGGCTGTCTTCCCGGAGGCGATCCAATAGGATCTCACAGCGCACTGCAACAAGGAGACCTGACCGTGAGCAACGGATTCGATGCACGCTCCTACCTTCTTATCGTCATGCTCTCGCTCGCAATGGGCTGCACGGCGGAGAGCGAAGATCCACCCAAGAACGAGACTCGTGGTGTCGAAGCGCATCGTAGCGCATTCAAGGACGCCATCGGTGACTTCGACTCGGCGACGGATGCTGCGAAGTCCTCGTTGGAGACCGGAAAGCAGTCACTTCTCGACTTCAAGAGCGCCGTTGCCGAAGCGAAGAACCGGAGACCCGCTTTCGCGGCAGTTCATGATGCTTGGGAAGAAGTGGGCCGGAAGACCGATGACTTGGAAGCGAGATTCTTGCAGCTTGTTCAGAGTGCAGACAGCTTCTTTGAGAGCGTCGAGGAGCAGGCTTCGACGATCGTCTCGGAGAAGCTCCGAGAGACGACACTTGAGCAAGTGAAATCTTCCAAGAGCGCTTACCTTGAGAGGATGAAGTCCACGAAGTCATCAATCGAGGAGATCTCCACCGCCAAGATTCAGGTGGACGACACGATGAAGGCGCTGGAGATTCGATTTGCCTTGGAGGTAGTCGATGAGGAGATCCAGCGAGTCTTCGACGAGATCGACGGGATGATCCTGTCGGTTATGAGCGACCTTGAAGCGCTCAAGATCGAGAGCGAGCGGATTGCAAATGGCGAGATCGAGAAGTAGGACCCTGGCCGCTGTGTTGATCGTGGTTGCCGTCCTCGGATGCTCTGACAACGGCGCGGAGCGCGAAGTTGATGGGCTGCGCAAAGACCTGAGGTCGAAGTCTCAGGTGTGTGAGGAGCAGAAGAAACGCCTGGGGAAGATCGAAAACGAGCTCCGCCAAGCAAGCGAGGAGCTTCAGCGACTCCAAGGCGAGAATGAACGGCTCCAAGGTGAGTTGGATCGGATTCGAACGAAGTTCGGCATCTCGCTTGGGAAGAAGCCTGATCCATCGAAGGCAGGCGAACTGGAACGGGCACTTTTTGGCGAGGGGAAGTAGCTTCGTCGGGACGCTCGCGGTTAGGTCGCTGAATGCAGGATGCGCATGCTCCGGGCGGACCGATTAGGGATTAGTCCTCCGAGCAGAGACGACTGGGTAAAAGCGAAGCCCCTCCTCGGGCGCTTCGCCTGCCCCTCAAGGGCACCGGCGCGTCGCCAGCCTGAAGCTCCAAGCGCCCAGGGCCAGGACGAGGATCATCGCCGCCAGGTAGAGACCGGCGTCTTCGGCATGCAGGAACATCATCCTTCTTCCTCCAGGTAGGGCTCGACGAGATCGGAGAGGCTCAGCACGACGGCCAGGATGACCGCCAGGTCATCGAGGAGGCCGCCGGGCAAACAGTCCGGGTAGGCGTCGAGCGGGATCACGAGATAGAGAAGCGCCGCCGCAGCGAGCGCACGTTGGTGCCAGGGCTTTTCGGGGTCGCACATGAGCCGAAAGAGGGCGCGGGCGTATTCCAGGCCGGGGAAGGCCCGGAAGCGCCAGCGCTGCTCTTCGAAGTCCCGCTTCGCTCGTTGGAAGCGGTCGTCCTCCTCATCGTCGGGGATGAGGCCACCGAGGTCGATCGTCATAGGACGATCTCCGTTGGCTCAGCGATCGACGTACGGCGACGGTGCTGTCTCTGGCACTTGGAGTTGATCGAGTGTAGTTCTACGGTTCGAGATGGTCGCATGGTTGTTCCGAACCCACATGCTGGGGCCCAATAAGGAGAAAGGTGATGAGCACATGTCGCTGCTGCAAGAAGGGCATCCCAACGACAGGTGCACGCAAGTGCCCCGAGTGTGGACACGAGTTCAAGGGGAATGGATGGGATGGCATCGACGCCCATTGGCGTTCGAAGCACGAGAGCGTGCTGCCCTATGAGAAGTTCTGGGAGAGCTTGTGTCCGGAGCACCGCAGAGCGCCGAGCAAGCGAGGACGCCCCTAACACTCCCCTGATGCCGGTCGAGCCCGGCTCTTGGCCCAATCCCGCAAGCCCTGGATGCGCTCCCGCGCCGTGCGGGCCAACGGCACCGTGGCTTGGATGGCCTCCCCCACGTGGGAGGATTCGAGCTGCTGCCCGGCCTCGAAGGCCGCGAACATCCCGGCGACTACGGCCGCCTCCAGTTCGGCACCGGAGAACTGCTCCGAGGCCTTGGCCAGGGCCTTGAGATCAAAGGCGGCGGGATCGCGGTCGCGCTTCTTGAGGTGGATGGCCAGGATCGCCGCCCTCTCCTCCTCGCCGGGCAGATCGACGAAGAAGGTCTCGTCGAAGCGCCCCTTTCGCAGAAGCTCGGGAGGAAGGGCGGAGACGTCGTTCGCCGTGGCGATGACGAAGACCGAGGCCGTCTTCTCCTCCATCCAGCTGAGCATCGAGCCCAGGACGCGGGCGGAGGTGCCGCCGTCGGTCGAGGACGAGGACTGAGAGCCGGAGAGGCCCTTCTCGATCTCGTCCACCCAGAGGACACAGGGCGAGACCGCCTCGGCCACCTGGATCACGCGCCGAAGATTCCGCTCCGACTCGCCCACGAGGCCGCCGAAGAGCCGCCCGCAGTCGAGACGCAGGAGCGGCCTCTCCCAGGCGGCAGCCGTGGCTTTCGCCGTGAGGCTCTTGCCGCAGCCGGGCAGGCCCACCATGAGCAGGCCCTTTGGCGTCGGCAGACCGTAGTCCCTCGCTCGTCGCGAGAAGGCGTCCCGGCGCTGTAGCAGCCAGCCCTTCAGGAGGTCGAGTCCCCCGACCTCGTCGAGGGAGCCGGGGTTCTCGTGGAGTTCGAGGAGCTGGCCCTTCCTGACCGCTTCGGCCTTCTGCCGCGCTACGACCTGGGGATCGAGGCCGCCCGTCTCGACGAAGGAGAGCGCCAGGGCGTTCTCGGCCTCCGAGGTGGTCATGCCGAGGCAGGCGTCGAGGAGCCGATCCCGCTCCTCGTCCAGGGCGGCGGGGAGACCGGCGCTCTCGGCGATGCCGTCGAGGACAGCCCCCAAGTCAGGCCGACCAGGGAGCTCGTGCTCGATCACGACCACCTCGCGCTCCAGTTCCTGGGGAAGCCGGAGGATGGGGGCGCAGATGACGAGGCACTGCTGGCGTGTCTTCATCACCCTGCTCAGGTCCCGGATCGTCCGAGCGATGAGGGGGTTCACGGGCTGGGCATCGTCGCCGAGGAAGGCGTGGTAGTCGCGGAGGAGGACCACGGTCTTCTCGGGCATCTCCAGGACGGCGGAGAGGATCTCGATCGGGTCCTGGACGTCCCGCGCCGCCCCGGTCGCGACATCGAGGAGGCCCTCGGTGACGGACCAGGAATGAAGGCTGAAGCCGAGCTCAGCGCAGACGGACTTGAGGTCCGACTCGACCCGCACTTCCTCCCATGAGGTGAGGTAGACAAGGGGGAAGCCGGCCCGGAGGTAGTTCCGGAGTGTGGATCGCATGGGTAGCTCCTGAAAACGAGGAGACCTTCACCACGGAGCCCCTCCGCCGTCCGAAGGGACATCCGGATCAGGACTTAGCCGTGGTGAAGGTCGGGAATGGAAAGGGAGGTCAGAACTCGTGACCGCGAGGGGGGTCACGGTTCGTGACCGGTGGAGGAAAACGGGACCTTCACCAGACCTAAGGGGGGTAGAGAGTTGGCATTAGGACGCGGGAGCAGCCGTTTGGTGAAGGTCCCGGCGATCTTGTCGACTTCATGCATCGTCACCGCCAACACCTTCCTCGGCAGCAACAAGGACCGAGGACACGGAGCGGGGGAACGACCAACGCCTCGTCTCCACCCGGCAGTTACGAGTCGATGGGCCTGAATATCAGCGCAAGCAGCTACGAGTGATCACGTTACGGCGAAGAGTCGGGGGCTATGAGGTGCACAAGCTCGGTTCTTGACGGGTGCCCCTTCGGCAACTTGATCAACAGCGCCGAGGGCCTGTCCAGGTGGACAAGAGGCTGGCCGATCGACGTCGAGTTGTTGCGACGACGGTTGCGATGAATACTCGGGGGCGGCGTCCAGAGAGGAGCGAGATGAATCACAACCACCAACGACGAAACGGGGGTAGCGACGAGCACGACGCAACAGGTGCCGTGCTCGGAATCGATGTGGGGTACTCGGCGACGAAACGGTCCACGGCGATCTGCCTGCTGAGCTGGGATGCGACTTCGATCGCGATCCAGGTCGAACGGGTCGATGCAGACCCCATCCGCCGTGCAGCCGCCTTGCTGAAGGTCATACCTCCAGGAACAGGGCTTCTCGCGGCGGCGCTTGACGGCCCGCTGACTCACGGCCTCGGCCTCGTTTCGCACTACCGATCAGCGGAAGCGCTGCTTTCTCGTGGAAGTTTCCAGCGCCGAGGCAAGCCGGGTCAGACGAGTTCCGGGACCGGCAGGAAGCTCCACAGCCACGCTACCGACCTCGCGAACCTCCTCATCAGTTACCATGGATCCGGGTGCTTCGAATTTCGACGTGCAAGGCACTTCCAGCCAATCCACGACCTCGCGATCGTGGAGGCCTTCCCGAACATGTTCCTCGGCGCACTGATTCCAGAGCCCAGCCTGCCCGCGCTCCGCCGCGACGCCAGCGACCGGTACTGGGATGTGCTAACGGCTGGGGGCGGTGCTGGCTTCGCACCGCTCCTGAACGACCTACTTCCTGGAAGGACTCCTGTCGTTCCCTTCGCACACCACCGAGATCACGACGATCGGGCGGGCATTGTCTGTGCCCTTACCGCATTGGCAGTGGGGCGCAATAGGTACGCCGGTGTCGGCGACCCCAACGATGGCGAGATCATGCTCCCCTCTCCCGACGTCTGGGGCGGCGGCGCTGGAGGAGGCATGCCATGGATGGAAGCAGGTTTGCGAAAGAGCATCGTGAAGGTGCGGTCGAATCCGCGCTCACATGCAAACCACGGACTTTCGCGCGTCACCCGGAACTCCGCAGTGTGGATCCCATAGTCGCCTACGCCTGAACAAACCAGCATGCCGCAATCAGGCGATCGATACCGATCGTCGCAGGCCCAACAGCAGCTACGAACCCTGGATGCCTTGCTTGCGGTGCTGATGGGCATGCCGCTGGAAGCCCGGCCGAACTGACCGGCGCTCCACGACGGTGCCCAGCATCTCCTCCAGCTGCGCGAGCGCCCGCTCCATGTCCTCGTGGACCTCGCCGGGCACCTCGCTCGTCCGGTAGGTGATGAGGTCACCATCGTCGGTGACCTCGAACTCGATCTCGACGAACTTCATCCGATCCACCTCCTGGTCTTCAACTTGGTGCCCTGGCGCTTCACCGCGAAGCGCTGGGCCTTGGCCCACTGGGTCAGCGTCGCGAGGGCGTACTCGCGCTTCAGCTCCTTCAGGAAGGACTCGGCCGCCTCGGCCTCGTAGGAAGAGACCGAGGCGCTGACACTGCCGTCCTCGCCGATCTGGAACCGCAGGCCGTCCTTCCTGATGACCTGACCCTCCAGCGTGGCGGCGAGGCCGCCCAGGACCTCCTGGAGCAGGCCTCGGTCCTTGAGGCGCAGTTGCGCCTCGATCTTCACTTGTTGCCAGCAGGGCATCACGAGGCCCTCCCGAACTTGCGCCGACCGAGCTCGCCGAAGCGCTGCACCATCTCGGAGGCATCCTGGCAAGCCAGAGCAGAAGCCTCGCTGCGCAAGCGCGAGAGCCCCTCCACCAGCTGGAAGCGGGCGGCGGCGTTCTCGCGGTAGTCCTTCGCGCCGAGGTCCAAGAACTCGGAGCGGAAGGCCTGGAGCTTCCGGTCCATCTCCTCGTCGTTGACGAAGTTGAGGGCGCGGAACTTCGCCACGAAGCGGTCGAGGCGGTTCAGGGTCTTCTGATTGACCGGCCCCGCCTTGATCGTGGCCATGACCTCCTCGCAGAGCTTGGCGGTTTCGCCTCGAAGGGCAGAGACACTCTCGGCGACGAAGGACTCGGCCGAGCGCCGGATCTCTTCTTGCGCTTCCAGCGCGGCCTTCCTCCGCGCCCGCTGCGCCTCCTGGTTCAGGGCCAGGTCGAAGGCTGCCATCGAGACCTCCTTCGGTGCCGTGACCTGGAAGAGCTGCCAGCGGAAGTCGAAGGCGGGCCGGACGTCGAGGGGGAAGGCATCCTCGATGGTCCGGAGGAGTAGCGTGGGGTCGACGCCGAGGTCGCCCGCCGCCCTCCTCCACTGCGCCAGGGCCTCGGCCCTGATCTCGGAGTAGGAGGCGACAAAGCGCTCGACCTCGGCCTCGAACTGGAACTTCAGCGCGGCGAGGCGTTCCTGGACATCGCGGAGCCTCTCGTTGGGAACGAAGCGGGCGAGGCGCAGGAAGGGAAAGCTCGCCCCCTCGACGAAGGCGTGGGCCCGGCCCTCGATCAGGGCGAAGGGCTGGAGGGCCTCCTTGGTGACGAGGCGCTTCTGCCCGAGGGCGATGAGGTTCGTGTTGATGGTCGAGGGTTCGAGGCCGAGATCCTCGGCCTTCAGCTTCTTGCGGCCCCGCCAGTAGCGGACGTGGACCGAGACGAGGACACCCTTCTGCTGGAGGGCGTCGAGGATGGGCGGATCGGTAGTGGTCACGGGGATTCTCCTTGGTCAGAATGTCATGGAACATGGGAGGCGCAGATGTCGGAATCCGAACATGCATTCGCTGGGTACAGGCTCTCGCTTGAGGCGGCCCTCGATCGACGAGCTTTGCAAGAGCGCCTTCTGGAGGGTGCCGATTTCATCGCCGAGCTCACGAAGGCGGCTTGCGAAGACTGGCTCGCCGGGCTCTGCGAGTTCCTTCTCGAAGGCAAGGGTTTCGACAAGTTGAACTGCCTCAAGGAAGCTCGCGGCGAAGAAGAGCTTCCCTATGAAGAGCTACATGGCCGTGCTGTTGACCTCGTCCAGCTCGTCGTCGATCGGCTCGGCGCACTCAAGGTGAAGGTCTCGTCGACCACCCTTGAACCGCTTGTCCGCGAACTCGCGTGGCGACTCGGCCGCAGCCTCGACCTGCCGAGGGACTTCATCATCCCGGCGTTTACGCGTTGGGTCTCGAAGAGCGAGGACTTCGTCCCTGGGGTCGCGGTTTACGGCAGGCAGGTAGGCTCGAAGCTCACGCCCGACGAGAGAGCAAAGATCCTCAGGGTCGTCGTCACCGAGAATGGTGAGGCAGCACCAGCGGCAGTTCGTTGGCTCGCGATTGGATGCTCGCCGTCCTTCTTCTCAGGTTTGATCGACGAGATCCTCGACTGGTTCCGAAGTCTCTGGGACTCGGATCCGGAGCCGCAGAAGACGGCCAAGGTCCAAGAGATCGAGAAATTGCTCGATCGTGCCAATTCATCGGGAGCGACACTCCCTGCGGACGTCGAACGCGATGCCGCAGAGGGGGCGAAGCGCTGTCTACTGGCCTGTCGTCTCCTCGAATCCTCCGAGCACGATGACTTGGTCGTCCAATGCACGCTGCTGACGACGGCGATGGAGATGCAGGCACGGGCATTTGTCGACCCAGGGTTGTCGGGACCCGCGCAGCGATTCGCGAGGTCACTGGGGCTTCGTCAGGTAGCGCTGCTTGCCCAAGGACGAGAGTTGCGTGGCGACGTTCGCCGGAGCGGGTTCTTCGGTGCTCTCAAGTTGCGGAAGAACATGCCGCGCATTCTGGCCAGCCACCTGCACACGGCAGCCCGTGTTCGCGACCTCGCTCACCATGAGACGCACTCGCTTCGAAAGACCGACCTCGACGACGTCTGGGGCATGATCTTCGATGAAGGTCCGCAAGCGGTTCGGATCATCTCAGAGCTTGCCAAGCTGCCAGGGTGTCGCGTCCTCAAGTAGATCGGCCCGAGATGGCTCGATCGGGCTCATGCGCTGCTCTTCGCGTTGAAGGATGCCACCTCGTTGCCGCCCTCCCAGACCTGCACCTCCGTCCTGAGCACGATGACGGCGGCACCACGATCGGGATGGCCGACAGAGAGGAGCGGTTCACCATCCTCGTCGAGGCGGAGTTCGATCATGGGGTCCCCGGAGACGGCGAGGAGCCGCAGGTGGACCGGCGCACCGCGAGGCGGGTCGGGGGATGGGCCGCATTCGATGACGGCGCGAGGCCTGCCCTGATCGTCCTCGACGACCAGGCGGCGGATTCTGAGTTCAGACATGGCTCGGGGCTCCTGGGTGTTCGGGGGATGGAAGGCGGGGGCGAAAGCTTGGCTCCCGCCCCCTGCCGTTGACGTCGTTGTAGATCAGGCCGAGATCCGGTCCTCTTCGGGCTGCGAACCCGGCAGGAGCCGCCCGCATTCCGCGAAGCTGTAGTAGCTGCGGCCGCCCAGGATCAGGTGATCGAGGACACGGATGCCGATGAGCTCGCCCGCCTGGAAGAGCCGCGTCGTCACCTGCATGTCCTCCGTGGACGGCGTCTTGTCGCCGCTCGGATGGTTGTGCAGGACGAAGCAGGCCGCCGCGCCGAGGTGGATCGCGGGCCTGAAGACCTCTCGCGGGTGGACGAGACAGGAGGAGACGGTGCCAATGGCGACCACGCGCCAGCCGAGCGGCACGTTCTTGGCGTCGAGGTAGACGGCCGCGAAGTGCTCTCGGTCTGCGTTCGGGTCGATGATCTTTCTCGCCAGTTCGAAGGCCGCCCTGGCACCCGTGATCGGCGCGGCCTTCTTCTTCGGCCCGTAGGAAAGCCGCACCTCGCGGCAGAAATGGACATCCGGGACGGACTCCGGCCGCCCTTCCTTCTTCTTGGTCATGATGATCTCCGGGATTCAGGCGCTGTGGCGCATATCTGTGTCCGCAGCGCCTACACAGGCAAGAGTGCCGAGGCACTGGTCGCGGAACTCGCAACCGGCGCAGTTCATGGGCGAGACGTTTCGAGGGAAGGACCGGGCCCTGATCGCGGCATCCACTTCACGGATGGTGTCGCGCAGAAGATCGAGGCGCTCCCAGGAGCAGCTGGTGAGGATCTCCTGGACCTTCGGGCTCTTCGTCTTGGTGAGGACGATGAAGCGCACCTTCTCGATGCCGGTGAGCAGGGAGTAGCAGGCGGCCTGGAGGTTCAGGTCGGCCTGAGATTGGCTCCAGGCCCGCGCCGCCGTCTTCAGTTCGAGGATCTCGACCTCCTCGCCGTCGCGAACGAAATCGATGCGGCCTTCGAGCTCGATGCCCTCGTCGATGGGAGCGAGATGCTCGCCCTCGATCGTGGCGATGTCCTGAAGGCGTCCCCAGGCGATATAGGCCTCGATCATCCGGCGGCCAGTCTCGGACGCTTCCTCCGGCTCCCCCGAGACGGGGCACCCGGCGATCTCCAGCCGCGCCATGAGGAGCGCGCGGAAGACCTCGTGGATCTCCCCGGCCCCCACCTCCCGGCCCCTCCCCCGCTCGGCCACTTCCCATTGGAGGCAATCGTGCATGGCCGAACCGAGAGGCAGGGCCAGGGAGAGGCGCTCGGGCTCCAGCCGGTCCTCGTATCGAAGCCGGTAGAGCCTCGGGCAGCGAAGGTAGGTAGAGATCTTGGAGTAGCTGTAGCGCCGCATCACGCGGCCCCCCTCTTGTTCAGGCGGTCGATCATGGCCGAGGCCTGCGCCTTCGAGATGTCGGAGAGCCTGCTGACCCCCGCCTCGGCGAGGATGTCGGCCGGAGAGAGGTTGGCGCTCCTCCGCCCGAGGCTGAGGAGGAAGTCGAGCTGCTTCTTCGAGGCGGGCTGATCCCGGCCACCTCGACGAGGTTCGGGCTGGCGGCCACCCTGGAGGAAGTCGGGCTCCCTGGGCTGGGCACGCGGCCCGGCCACCTGCTCCTCGACTTCGGCCCTTGCCTGGGCGAAGAGGCGGCGCACGGCCTCCCGGAACTGGTTGGGGTCGTTCAGGACCTGGTCGGGGACTTCGATCTCGACGCCGAGGTGGACGCCGTCCGAGGAGTAGGGCTCCTCACCGGGGACCTTCTTGGTGAAGGAGGCATGGATCTTGATCATGGCGGGGCTCCTGTTGTGGGTATAGGAAGGGGTCACCCTTCTTGTGCCACACAGGAACTCGGTGTTTGACGCGAAGAAAAACGCGACTTTCCGATCCCCTCGGCTACCTGGGTGTAGCCGGTCCCCTACCGCGCCCCTCGCCGCGACTATGTGCCGTTCAACGAAGTGATTTCCACGGTCACTTGCTGGTCGCTCGCTGCCGTCATCAGCAGGCGCTTGATGTAGGTCTTGCGGTCATCCTTCTGGAACAGGACGTGCGCCTTGGTGAACTCATCTTTGGACAGGTCTTCGGTCCACCAGCGGACCTGCTGGAAGGGCGTATTCGAGATGATGAACGAGTTCAGTATGACGTTTGGGTCGCCGAGTCGGGCCTCCAGTTCCTTGATCGTCCGGTAGAAGCGAATCTTGGGGTCGTCCCTACCTTCGAGATTGCGGATGCCCTTGGGATCGACGAACGTGACGTACTGCTTGTCGGCTGTCAGCAGCCAGAGCAAGAAGTCAGGGTAGAAGTTCCCGGCCTCGAAGAAGCCGATGCCCCGGCCACGGCTCCTGTTGCGTAGCAGGTACAGTTCGTGGTCCTCGAAGAACGAGGGGTTTGCATCGTAGAAGGAGCGCAGGTCGGTGACGAAATCGTTCTCACCCTCGTTCAACGAGACCGGGCTGACATCCACGAAATCGCTCTTGAAGTGGAGGAGCGGCTGGTAGAGGTGCTGGCCGAAAGCGATGGCGTGCAGGTTACCGAAGGACCAGTCGGCCAGAGTGCCGTCCTCGATCTTCTCCTTGAGTTCGCCGAGCTTCTCGACGATGGCCTCCTGTGACTCGTCGATCAGCAGACGGTACTCCGATACAAAGTTCGGATCGTCCTCTTGAAGCTCGTGGTATTCGTAGAAGTCCGACTCCCACTCCTGCTTCGTGTGCTTGTAGTAGCGGTCGGCGTACTTCTTAAGCAGGGCGACGGCGATCTCTTCCCAACGGCGCACCCGGTCGAACCGTGTGAATTCCAACTCCTCGGGTGGGATGAAGAGCTTGTACCAGCGGGAATCTAAGAGTAGTGGAACGATGCAATCCCGGCTCAGGTTCAGGTTGTACCACGACCGCTCGTTCTTGAAGTGCTGAAGCTCGAACCAAACGGCGTCGATGTCCATGAAGGCGATGTGCCGTTCTTCGAGCCGCCCCTCGTGTTTCACCGCCGAGTCGTCGGTGCGCGTCACGCCCTTGCTCTGCTGGGCCTGAATCTTGGGATACCAGTTGAGCGCCACGGGATGGCGCAGCAGGCGGTCTGGCGGTTCAGCGAGCATCGGCTTCGGGCCGTGGAGCTTGAAGTCCTTCCCCTTTTCGATGCGGACGCTGGTGAGCTTCTTCCCGTTGAGGTTCTTGATGACCGGCAGAATAAACTCGACTCGCTCTTCGTTGCCGGAAAGACCTTCTTCTTCGAGGTACTCCCTAAATTGCCGCATGTAGTCGGCCCGGATGCCGAAGATGTTCAGCGTCTCCAGCAAGTGGATGCGGTCAGGCCGAGTCACGCCTTCAAGTTGGCTGCTGCGCTTCAGGGTCATGCCGTGGCCTTTGAGTCGCACGCCACGACCGAACAACTGGATGATCTCCGAACCCTCGGTGCGCCCGATGTTCATGAGGCCCATCGTGCTGACCCGCCAACTGTTCCACCCCTCGGTGAACTTCTTCGATCCGATCAGCACGTTGACCGTCGATTCGTCGTCATTCAGGCCACGGAAGAGTGAACC
>JACKGY010000001.1 GCA_020639295.1 Planctomycetota bacterium | reverse complement strand
GGTGGCGCTCTTCCTCACCGGCGTCGCCCGCGCCTTCCACGGGGGCACCGACCGCTGCGTCGGGCTGCTGCGGCGGATCGGCCACCACCGCTGGCTGACGGTGCTGATCCTGGGCGCCTTCTCCTTCGGCATCTTCCACATCCTGCAGACCCTGCCGTCGGGCTTCGTGCCGAACGAGGACCAAGGCATGGTCTACGCCATCGTGCAGACGCCCCCCGGCACCACGCTCGAGCGGACCAACGCCGTCGCCCGCGTCCTCGAAGAGCGGGCCAAGACGGTCGAGGGCGTCGCCTCGGTCTCCTCCATCGCCGGCTACGAGGTGCTGACCGAGGGCCGCGGCTCCAACGCCGGCACCTGCCTCATCAACCTCGAGCCCTGGGCCCGCCGCAAGGACAACGTCGTCGAGATCATCGAGAAACTCGAGCACGCGACCAAGGATATCGGCGCCACCATCGAGTATTTCCAGCCGCCCGCAGTCCCCGGCTACGGCGCCGCCGGCGGCTTCGCGTTGCGCTTGCTCGACAAGAACAACGAGACCGACTACGCCGATTTCGACAAGGTCAACAAGGACTTCATGGCCGCGCTGCGAGAGCGCAAAGAGCTCACCGGGCTGTTCACCTTCTTCGCCGCCGACTACCCGCAATACGAGCTGGTGGTCGACAGCGCGCTCGCGATGCAGAAGGGCGTCTCGATCAAGCGGGCGATGGACAACCTCGACATCCTGATCGGCAGCACCTACGAGCAGGGCTTCGTCCGCTTCGGCAACTTCTGGAAGGTCTACGTCCAGGCCGCGCCCGAGCATCGCAAGATGCCGAGCGATCTGCTCAAGCTCTTCGTCCGCAACGAGAAGGGCGAGATGGTCCCCTATTCGGCCTTCATGACCATGCGCAAGACGCAGGGCCCCAACGAGATCACCCGCTACAATATCTACAACTCCGCGGCGATCCGCGGCGAACCGGCGCGCGGCTACACCACCGGCGACGCCATCGACGCGATCCGCGAAGTCGCCAAGACCAAGCTGCCGCACGGCTACGATATCGCCTGGGAGGGGCTCTCCTACGACGAAGCCCAACGCGGCAACGAGGCGCTGGCGATCTTCTTGGTCGTCATCGCCTTCGTCTATCTCGTGCTGGCGGCGCAATACGAGAGCTTCATCCTGCCGTTCGCGGTGCTGCTCTCGCTGCCGGTCGGCCTGTTCGGCTCGTTCCTGCTGCTCGAGGTCATGGGCCTGGCCAACGATATCTACGCCCAGCTCGGCCTGGTCATGCTCGTCGGCCTGCTCGGCAAGAACGCGGTGCTGATCGTCGAATTCGCGGTGCAGAAGCACCACCAGGGCATGCCGATCCTGGAAGCCGCGATCGAGGGCGCCCGGGTCCGCTTCCGCCCCATCCTGATGACCTCGTTCGCCTTCGTCGCCGGCCTCATCCCCCTGGTGCGCGCCACCGGTCCGGGCGCGATCGGCAACCGCACCATCGGCGCCTCGGCGCTCGGCGGCATGGTGCTCGGCGCCGTCTTCGGCGTCGTCGTGGTGCCGGGCCTCTACTACATCTTCGGCCGGCTGGCGGAGGGCCGGCAGCTGATCCGCGACGAGGAGGACGAGTCGCTCTCCGAGGAGGTCGCGCACCATGTCTAGCCGCTCGACCGTGGCCGTCCTGCTCGGCGTCGCGCTGACCAGCCTCAGCGGCTGTGCGCCGGCCTGGGTCGACGCACCCAGACGCGAGGCCAAGCTCGATCTCCCGCAACAATTCGCCGCGTCGGGGGCCGTGGGGGCCCCCGGGGCAGCGACACCGGTCGGCGCGGCCGAGAACCCCTCTCTCGGCCGCGTCGACTGGCATCGCTTCTTCGACGA